>JBGAKR010000009.1:0-82957 GCA_044224315.1 Bacteroidia bacterium
TTGGGCGGAGGAGGAATGATAATGGTATCACGGTAAATGGTAGGACAGTTGTCGCTGTTATTTACAGTGTGAACCACAATAAACTTACCGCCTTTATAAAAGGTCATGGTATCGGTTTTTTTGCTGCTGAAGTAAAACTCATTATTACCGTTACTATCGCGGAAACTCCATTTATACTGTGCAGCACCTTTAAAGTTTGAAGGCACAGTGGCATTGAATGCGAAGCGACCGCATTTTAGAATGGTATATTTACGGGTGCTGAATGCACGTGGGTTTACTTTTACTTTAAAACCACGGATAGACTGTGAAGGTTTAGGACAGTGGTCATCGGTTGCAGTTACAGTGAAAGAGTAAGCTACATCACTGGCTTGTCCCAATTTGGTTTGCCAGCAGAATTCCGCTTCTTTTTCACGGTCTTTAGGGTTCTTAATTTTAAAAGTTGCGCCCGGGATACCACCGTTCCATTTCATTTGCACTGTATCTGGAACAGTTTGGTAAGGAGTAAAGGTTTCATCTTTGCCATAGATACTGAAGCATATCTTATCCCCTTCGCAGACTTTATTGGAAAGCGGACCTTCAATGGTTGGGGCTTTGTTATATCCGCAGTCGTCTTTTACAATCAATTGCATATCTCGCCGCGTTTTCCCTATCATCAGATAGGTTCCCGTTGCGCTATCCTTTCGCCATTCCGTCATTTCAATTACCACAATGCCCACCTCGTCACATTTGGTAGGGGTGAAAATAAGGTCACCTGTACTTGTATCCATCCAGAAACCGCGGGGAGGGTTGGTTTTGGTATTTGGGGTACATTTGATAGTGGTAGGAGGAACGCAATAAGGGGTCATTGGATACTGATAAGTAAAAGGAGAAGAGTAACTAACAGAACTGGAAGGCAAAGAGTTAATGCCTTGTACCAATCTGTAAGAGAATGAGTCATAGTCTACAGTATCTACTGCACCATTATTAAAGTAGTAAGCCTGGTTACAGCAAAGGAAACCGATAGGTTCATTTACCAGTTGTGGGCTTGAGTTACATTTGTTGGTGGTTTTTTTGATGTTGCAAATATTAATCATACAGGTAGTCCAGAAGTCGTTACCGGCAGGACCTGTAGTAATTGCACCATTTCGGCAGCATTGGCCGATATAAAAAGTTACTTCGCAGCAACTTGATTTATTGAGGTAGTTATTAAGAGGAGAAGCATTAAAATCTACAGTAGTTTCGTAGGTATGCTCTTCAATACCTTCACCGGTTCCACCTGTATTTGTAGGATTACAGGGTTTGCTTTGGGTAGAGCAACGAGGCGTTACGTCGCGGATATTGGTTCGGGTAGTGCTCAGCGTATAGCCGCTGCAACCATTACCACCGTTAGTACCAGCATAGCAACCAAATGTTGGACCGCTAAAGGAAATACCACGACAATCACGGTAAATTTTAGCCGTGATTTTGTATTTCCCGTTTCCAAGGCATTTGTACGACATGTCCGCACCCATCATGTGAGATGCCTGTGCGCGAAACGTGAAGCCAAGAAGCAGTGAAAAAATTACGAGTAGTGTTCTCTTCATCCGTATAGTGTTAGTTTTTGAGTTCATTAGTTGTGGCAGTTTTGTGTGCTACCTGAACCATTGACAGGGAACTTTCACAAAACGTTGCTTCAAAAATAAAAAAAAATATGTGCCCTTCCCAACCTTGTGGCTAAATAACTGAAATTTAGTGTAAAAGTAGGTTGCCACTCCGCGATTGCATGATTTCAGTCGAAAATTTTAACCATTCAGCCAAAACATACCCAATCTTGTCTTATTTCGCCGTTGAGAATGAAATACAAAGCGCTTCCCACAGATTTGTTTATCCGCAACCGTAAAAAGTTTGCCAGCCAAATGAAACCCGGCAGTATTGCCGTTTTTCAAAGCAACGATGAGGTACCCAAAAACGGAGATGCCACTTTCCGGTTCAAGCAAAATTCAGACTTGTTTTACTTAACCGGGGTAGACCAGGAAGATACCATTTTGGTAATGTTTCCGGATAGCCCAAATCCTATGTTCAGGGAAATGCTTTTTATAAAAGAAACCAGCCCTGAAATTGCCCAATGGGATGGAGCCAAACTCACACCCGAAGAAGCGAATGCCTGCAGTGGTGTGGCCAATGTATTCTGGCACCACCAATTCTGGCAAACCATTCATCCTGCGTTTTTAATGGCCGAAACCATTTACCTGAATCTGAATGAAAATGATCGATTTGCCAATAAGGTGGGTTACAACGCGCTTACCTTTTGCAACCAGATAATCAGCAAATATCCGGTGCATAAAACCGAACGAAGTGCGCCCATATTGGCCAATTTGCGAATGGCCAAAGAGCCCGAAGAAGTTGAAGCGCTTAAACAAGCCATAGATATCACCCGCACTGGGTTTGAACGCTTACTGGGATTTATAAAGCCTGGGGTTTGGGAATACGAAATTGAAGCCGAACTTATCCATGAATTTATCCGCCGCCAGGGCTCGGGTTTTGCATTCGACCCAATTATTGCCAGCGGTGCCAGTGCTTGTGTGTTGCACTACATTGAAAACAACAAACAGGTAAAAGACGGCGATCTCATTTTACTTGATTTTGGCGCAGAATATGCCAACTACAATGGCGATCTTACCCGCTGTGTGCCTGCTAATGGCAAATTTAGCCAGCGCCAAAAAGAGGTTTACAATGCGGTACTGCATGTACAACGCGAGGCAAAAAAACTCATTAAACCCGGGCGAAAAATGCCGGAATACCATGATGAGGTTTGCGCAATTATGGCCGAACAGCTGATAAAACTGGGTTTAATTACCAGCCAGCAGCTAAAAGATGATAAAAACGCCTTTAGAAAATACTACATGCATGGCACCAGCCATCACCTGGGCCTGGATGTTCATGACGTTATGCATCGTTGGGGCGAGTTTAAGGTGGGTAATGTTTTAACCGTTGAACCCGGCATTTATATCCCTGAAGAAGGAATTGGCGTGCGCATTGAAAACGATGTAATGATTACCGAAAACGGAATTGTAGATTTTATGGACGGATACCTGATTGAAGTAGAGGAAATTGAGCAGGCAATGGCCTCGAGGGCTTAACCCCAACCCTCTTTTCCAATCAGGGGCACAAATTTAAAATCGCCAAAAACTTCCGTTTTGGTCTGGGTGGCTGAAATTTTGGTAACCCGCATCATTTTTTGATTCTCTTTATCGTTACCAACCGGTATAACCAAGCGGCCACCTATGGCCAACTGGTCGATATAGGATTTAGGTACCTCGGGTGCTCCGGCGGTAACGATGATACCCTGAAAGGGGGCTTCGGGGGGTAAACCCAAACTTCCATCGCCATGGTAGAGTTTTAGTTCTCTGTCTAAATTTTTAAGCACTTTGGTTGCCTGTAACAGCAGGGCCTTTACTACTTCTACACTGTGCACTCTGGCGCCGCAGGCCGAAAGCACAGCTGCCTGATACCCACTGCCAGTGCCAATCTCCAGCACTTTATCACCTGGTTCTATATCCAGTAACTGGGTTTGGTAAGCTACTGTATAGGGCTGTGAAATGGTTTGGCCATGGCCGATGGGAAAAGCAGCATCGCGGTATACATATTGTTCAAAATCGGATGGAAAGAATAACTGTCGCGGAACCGCAGCTATAGCAGCCAACACCTTGGGGTTGCTGATGCCTTTTTTTCTGATTTCTTCTACTAAACGCCTTCGCTGCCCGGTAAATTTCGGGTCCTCTGTAAATCCTCCGGTTGTAAACATGTGTTTAAAAAGCCACTTTGTGAAGCGGGGGGCAAATATCCAATATTTGTGTTCGTTAGCAAACTAAATGGCACAAGGATTAAACGTAGTTATAATTGGCTCTGAACGAAAAGCTGCCATATTTCAGCACCTGTTGCAGGATTCGGAAGATTTTCAATACCGTGGTTTTTACGATCCGGATGATGCGGCCAATGCCGATGCATTTGGCAAACTGCTGTTTACATACGAACTGGCCGAAAAAGCCGATGCTTTCATTTTCGACCGGCATATTCACCACCTGGATACCGACATGCTGGAGAATTTCATCCGCATGGGAAAGCATTTACTATTTGACGGGTTCATCATACGCGACCAATCAATAATCGACAGTTTGCACCGCTTGCAACTCGAAGCCCGCAACTGCATACAGATAGCCAATGTATTGCACAATAAACCCTTGTTTACCACTGCTGCCCAATATGCCCGCAAACCCCGGTTTATACGCATAGAAAAAAGCTGTAATGCGCCCAAACCCGGTGAATTTGGTGACTGGTTTTACCGCAACCTGTCGCAGGAGTTGGATATAGCCATTAGGCTGGCAGGTACCGGGATACGCAACCTTACCGCCCGGCCTTTGTTTTTATTTGGCACCAGCCCCGATTTGTTAAACATCCATATCGAATTCGACAACGATGCTATTTGCCACATTTCTGCAGGCAGGGCCGTAGAATCCGGGGTTAACAAATTCAGGGTTTTTCAGCAAGACCGTCTCTTTCACCTGGATTTTAGTGAAAATATTTTGATAGAATACCGCCCGGCCAACTCTTCAGACCAATTATCCATTCTGCCTATTGAAGACCTGGATAACCGGCACGAGTTTATGGAAATACCCAGGCCCATTATGCCATTCGACTCATGGAAAATGGAACTTCGTAATTTTTCAGAAAACATTCATAAGCACCTTAGCCCCATTACCAACCTGGAGCATGTAACCAATGTAAACCTGGCTACCCAGTGGATATTAGACCGTGTGCAACGCAGGTATACCAAGGTTTAAAAAGCTTGCGGCATTTTTTACTTAGCTGCGACCCTATTTAATTAAAACAAAGCTATTTTTGCCGGAATGATAAAGGCTTTGCGGCTCACCCTTTCTTCGCTTGCAATTGTTTTAATTTTATTTGCCTGCAAAGGAAAAGACGAGGCTATTCCCGCCTATATCCATGTGGATAGTGTAACTGTCACCGCCAGTGGTTTGCAGGGAAACCGCATACATGATATTACAGCAGTGCAGGTTTTTATAGATGGAAATATGTTGGGGGTATTCGAGCTTCCAGCCACCATACCTGCTTTGTATACCGGTAAACATACCGTTTCATTTATAGCTGTAACCTTTATTAATGGCAGTTTAAGTCAGAGGGCAGTTTACTCGCCGCTTACCATTGCCAATGCAGAGGCTACACTTACTCCCGGGAAAGTAACCAAGCTGAACAATATAAATTTCGTATACCGCCCGGCCACAAATTTTTTATGGGCCGAAGATTTTGAGGATGCAAACAGCACGCTGATTATGTCGCATGCCGATGCCGGGGATTCATCCAAAATCCAAACCGTACCATTCGAATTGCGCGGCAATTATACCGGTAATACAAAGGCAATGGTAGTTAAAATGAAAGGTGCCGATACCGCCAAATATATTGATATGATTTCTTTCAATACATTTAGCGGATTGCCTGTAAACGGCTCTCCTATTCATTTTGAATTTGATATAAAAACCCCGGTAAATGTGCAAATTGCTTTGGAAAGAATAAATGGAGCTGTACACGAGTATGTGCCCTATTTGCTGGTAAACGGAGACGACTCAAAATGGAAGCGTTTTTACCTGAATATGGTAGAAGAAATTGCTTCTCAACCTGCTTCCAATACCTATAAAATATATTTTACCATTCGCAAACCTGCATCGGTAAAAAATGATGTTACCGTATATATCGATAATATCAGATTTTGTTATCTGCCTTGAATAAAAAACGACAAATAGCAGCCTACTTAATCTGGGATCTGTTTTCGGCAGGTTTGGGCTGGTGGTTGTTTTTCAATTTCAGAAAGCACATTGTAGAAGCGGCAAAACATGGTTATGATATTCCTGTAAACCATGATATAAAATTAACTGTAGGATTAATTGTATTGCCCATTTTTTGGGTTAGTTTGTATGCATTCAATGGCTATTACAAAAACATTTTCCGCCGATCCAGATTGAGGGAAGTGCAGAATACACTTATCGCTTCGCTATTGGGCGTATTGATATTGTTTTTTACACTTTTGCTGGATGATAGCGTAAAAACCTATACCGATTATTACCAAAGTGCCGGATTTTTATTTGCGGTACATTTTATTCCCACCCTCACCGGAAGGCTATTAATATCCACCCGCACCATTTATAAAATCCAAAATCGCATTTGGGGTTACCGTACCTTAATGGTGGGAAATGGCGAAAATGCTGCAAAATTGTATGCCGAATTAGAGGGGGCAAAACGTTCGGAAGGATTTTTTATTCTGGGATATTTAACCGGTTCTGACCCGGAAATGTCAGTAAAAGGTCTGAATAACCTGGGTAATTGGTCAGATTTACCCCATCTTATAAGGGAGCACCAGATAGAAGATGTAATTATTTGCATGGATGACAAAGACCATGATAAAGTGCCAGAGGTAGTGGATATGGTGCAGAATGAACAGGTGCATCTGAAGATAATGCCCGATAGTTATGGGATGGTGCTTGGCATGGTAAAAATGAACAATATACTGGGAGCCATGCTAGTGGAAGTGGATTTTGAAGTAATGCCCCAGTGGCAAAAATCGGCCAAGCGCGTATTTGATATTTTACTAAGTTTAATTGCTTTAATATTATGTGCCCCTCTGTTTTTGGTGCTTACGATTTTAATAAAAACCGATAGCAAAGGGCCTGTTTTCTATAAACAACAAAGAATAGGATTTTTAGGCAAACCCTTTAATATACTCAAATTCAGAAGTATGCGCACCGATGCCGAGTTGGCCGGACCGCAGCTTAGCAAGGAAAATGACAATCGTATTACCCGCATAGGGAAGTTTTTGCGCAAAACCCGACTGGATGAATTGCCTCAATTTTACAACGTATTAAAAGGCGATATGAGCATTGTGGGCCCGCGCCCTGAAAGACAGTTTTTTATCGACCAGATTGTTAAAAAAGCCCCATACTATCAACGTTTACACCGCATTAAACCTGGCATTACCAGCTGGGGACAGGTAAAATTTGGCTATGCGGAGAATGTAGACGAAATGGTGGAACGCATGAAATACGATATCCTGTATCTTGAAAATATGTCGTTGGGCCTGGATTTGAAAATTATGATTTATACTGCCCTGATTATGATTCAGGGAAGAGGCAAATAACTGCTATTCCGGCATTTTATCGAACTTAATATACTTATAACTATTCATTTGCATTGTAATAGTAAATATACTTACTTTTGTATTTCGATATGAATACATCAACAATCGTATAGTATTACTATTATGATAACATTAACCAAACAACTTGAACTGCACATACCCAGTTGCCTTTACTTAAAGAACCCCAAAGACAGTGCTTTGGGAAATAAAATAGTGATGCGTTCGGCCCAATTGATTCATACCATGGGCATAGAAGAGTTTACTTTCAAAAAACTATCTGTAGCAATTGGCTGCACCGAAGCAACCGTATACAGGTATTTCGAAAACAAACACCAGCTGCTATTGTATATTATGAATATTTTCTGGGGTTGGCACGAGTACCAGATTGTGTTTGCAACGCAAAACCTGGATAGTGCATCGGTAAAATTAAAGCGCACCATAGCCTTATTGGCCAAACCCGAATTTAACTTTTTAAAGGATAAAAAATACAGCCAGGATGTGCTGCAAACCGCCATCAATGAGGGAATAAAAATACACCTTACAAGGCATTTGCGCGACGAAATAAAAACCGGAGGCATGGAAAGTTATTACAGATTGGTAAAACGGATATCGCACTTTATCCTGGAGCTCGACTCCTCCTACCCTTTTCCCGACGCGCTATCTGCAGCAATAATTGACAATGCTTTATTACAACTTTTTTATAAAAAATATTGTCCGGGTATTTCCGATGCCTCAATAAGCCATGAAAATATCGAAAACTTTTTAACCCAACTTTTACCCAAAAAACTAAAATAATGGACTCAGCAATTAAGCCACTGCAACGACTCTGGGAATTAATATTAAAGGAGCAGAAATACATTCGGTTTTTATATGCTTATGCCATCATATCAGGAGCCATAAGCCTTGTAATACCGCTTGGAATCCAAGCCCTGATGAGCCTTGTTTTGGGTGGCCAGCTCACCTCAGGGTGGTATATACTGGTAATCATCATTACAGTAGGTGTGTTCATTTCGGGCCTTACCCGGCTGGCGCAAATGAGCATTTTGGAAATGATACAGCAAAGACTGTTTGTTAACACTGCATTTGAATTCAGCTCTAAAATAACCGGTGCCAGTTTAAAGAAGAAAAAACACTCAGGATTTGTTGAATTATCTGAGAAATTTTTAGATGTAATTACTGTGCAAAAAAGTTTTTCCAAATTGATTCTGGATTTTAGTGCTTCACTATTGCAAATCATATTTGGTCTTATTTTGCTTATTGCGTACCACCCCTATTTTTTAATATTTGGAGCTACCGTAATAATTGTGGTTACCCTGGTATTAAAGCTAACCTGGAGCCGCGGAATAAATAGTGCGCGGGTAGAGAGTGATTTTAAATTTAAAACGGCATATTGGATTACTGAAATAGCCCAAAATCGTTCGGTTTTTAATTTAAAATCAATACAATCTTTTCACCTTAAAAAAACCGATGTTTACCTGGATGGATATCTAAAAGGACGAAAAGACCACTTTAAAATACTATACAGCCAGGCATTTATCGCCGTTATTATCAAGGTAGTGCTTACCTCCGCCCTTATTATTTTGGGAAGCTATCTGCTGGTGCAACAAGATATAAGTTTAGGGCAATTTCTGGCCTCAGAAATTCTAATTTTAACCTTGCTGAGTGCGGTAGAAAAACTTATTCTCACTGTAGAAAATATCTATGATTCTGGGATTGCATTAGAGAAACTTGGCTATGTAACCGACCTGGCTCAACACCACGACAAACCAGAGGAAACGATTATGAAATCGGGTGAATCTCCATCAATCAGCATCGTTTCTAAAATTAACGAAAATTCACTGCTCGAAATTAAACCCGGAGAAAAAATAGGAATCTGCGGTATACCGGGTACCGGACGCACCAGAATTCTGAAAACCCTGGTAGGTGAAGTACAGGCAGACTGGCATGCATTGATTAATAAAGTACCCATAGAAAACATCAATCTAGCCTCATTGGGAGCCAATACCGGTATATGTTTGCAAAGCAATGATGTATTTGAAGATACCCTTGCACATAATATTTCATTGGGTACCGATACTGATATGGAAGAAATGGCAAAACTTGCCGATGTTTTGAATTTGCACCGCTATATATCCGCCATTCCGGGTGGTTTTATGCATACAGTAGAGGCACATGAAGGATTACCCACCAATATTATGAAAAAAATAGTGCTGGCCCGGGCCTTATATTCCAAGCCCAAAATGTTGCTTATCGATGATATTTGGGACGTATTTAACCGCGATGAAATTAACCGAATTATGGATTATATAAACCAGATGGAATGCACACTGGTAGTAATCAGCAATTACATGCCGGTATTAGAAAAAACCCAGCGTTGCATTTTTATGGACGATGGTGGATTTACCGAATTAGGCAAATTAAACTCCGACAATGTTTCACCCCAATTAAGACAATTAATATGGATGTAAATGAATTGAATCAAAAGTACTTTAGTTACCGAAGATTACACGACAGTCCGTGGGTTTCGCGCAAAATAAGGCGAATATTAATTATCGTGTTTTTTGCTTCCTTTTTTGTGCTGTTTTTACCCTGGACCCAGAATATACAAAGCACCGGAAAAGTAACTACTCTGCTTCCTAACCAAAGACCCCAGGAGATACAGGTAATGATTACAGGTAGAATGGAGAAATGGTATGTGCGTGAGGGTGATTTTGTAAAAAAAGGCGATACCATTGTCAAAATTTCGGAGACAAAAGAGAGCTATCTTGACCCCGATTTATTAAAACAAACCGACAAACAGGTAAAGGCCAAAGAAAATTCTGTAATGAGTTATTCCAGCAAAGTTGAGGCCATTAATATGCAAATACAACAGTTGGAAATTAATCGCGATTTAAAATTAAAACAGAGTGAGAATAAACTGCAGCAGGAAATCATGAAATTGCGCAGTGAGGAAGCAGAATTTGAAGCCGCTAAAACCAATTATACCATAGCTCTAAGCCAGTATCGGCGCGATAGTTTATTATTAACCAAAGGTTTAAAATCTCCTTTGGATGTTGAAAACAAAAAATCCAAATTACAGGAAACCATTTCAAAATTAATTTCGGCAGAAAATAAAGTAAATAGTGCAAAAAATTCGGTTGAAAATGCCCGATTTGAAATACGAAATGTTAGTGCAGAATACAACGAAAAACTGGCCAAAGCCGAAGGTGACAGATTTAGCACAATCAGCGCCCAGATGGAAGCAGAGGCCGATGTAAGTAAGTTGCGCAATTCATATTCGAATTATTTAATTCGGAATGGTTTTTACATAATTACGGCACCACAGGATGGGTATATTTCAAAATCCATAGCCAAAGGTGTGGGAGAAACAATCAAAGAAGGTTCGGCAGTTTGCACCATTATGCCATCGAAAATCAGCCACGCCGTAGAGTTATTTATCGATCCGGTGGATATGCCGTTGATTCATAAGGGAAACAGAGTACGATTTGTTTTCGATGGCTGGCCCACGGTTTTCTTTTCTGGCTGGCCCGAGTTTACCTATGGTACCTTCCCCGGCGAAGTTTTTGCCATTGATAATATTCCATCCGAAAATGGCAAATACAGGGTGCTTGTTTCGCCCGAGTTGAAGGATAAAAAATGGCCCGAACAACTAAGGGTTGGGACAGGTGCGAGGGGGTATTTATTATTAAGAAATGTACCCATTTGGTATGAATTATGGAGGCAATGGAATGGCTTTCCACCCGATTATTACAAATCCAAATCATCACCTAAGCCCGCTAAATAATGAAGAAAAAAACGCAAATATTTATTGCCTTTTTTATTGGTATTTTGACTCCCGTTCTCGGTCAGGGTACTACCATTTTAGACCTCAGGGATGTATTAATGCTGGTAAAACAAAATCATCCGGTAGCAATACAGGCAGGCATTGTAGCCGACCAGGGCGATGCTTATTTATTAAAAGCACGCGGAGAATTCGATCCTAAATTTAGTTTCGAAAAAAACAACAAATTTTACACCGGTAAAAATTATTACGATTTAGCCAGTTATGGGCTTTCTGTGCCTACCTGGCCTGGTGCCGATTTGTATTTGGGTACCAATCAAAACAGCGGGGTATATTTAAATCCCGATGAAACCACACCCCCGGGTGGATTGTCGGCCATCGGAGGTAATATTTCGTTGCTGCGAAACCTCATTACCGACCAAAGACGCACATTGCTGAAGCAAGCCAAATTGCTTAAAACCCAAAATCAGGCCGTGCGCAGTTTATACCTCAATCAATTGTGTGCCGATGTGCTGCAGGCTTATACCGATTGGTATATTGCCTGGAAAGAACAGGAGATGTATAAAAATGCCCTCAGCCTCACTGAAACCCGATTAAAGCAAATTCGCGAAGAGGTTGCCGCCGGCAGCAAAGCCGCAGTGGATACACTCGAATCGGCCGTACAACTGCTCAATTTCGGAATTTCTTTAAAAGAAGCCCGACTGAAACTGTTGAAAAGCAAATTAGCCCTGAGTGTGCATTTGTGGAACCCTGAAGGAAAACCTTTGGAACCCGGCGAAAATGTGATACCCGCAGAAACAGGCTTTTCATTTTTAGATACAATGGCAAGGCAGTTTAACGATAGCAACTGGAACAGCAGAATGGCAAGCGAGCATCCTTTGCTTGTATCGGCAAACCTGGATGTGCAATCTTCGATGCTGGATGTGCGGTTAAAAAAGCAGAATCTGCTACCCGATTTAAGCCTGAAATACCGCATGCTGGCGCCGGGAAGCCTGTTTGAGGCCAATGGATATACTACAGACAATTACCAGTTTGGGATTAAATTTGGTACCAGCTTGTTTCTGCGAAAAGAACGCGGAGAATATCAACTGGCAAGGTTAAAACAGCAATCGTACGAATGGAAATTTACCCAGAAAAACCGCGAGTTGAGCAACAAATCAAACGCATTGTGGCAGCAGCGCAACACTTATGCAGGTATAGCCCGGGATTATGGGCAGGTAGTGGATGGCTACGACGCTTTGTACAAAACAGAGTTAACCCGCATGGATGCGGGAGAAAGCAATATGTTTCTGGTAAATACACGAGAGTTGAGATTGATAGATTCGCGCCTGAAATGGATACAATACAACCGAAAATATATTGAGAGCAATATAGACTACCTCGAAAATGCAGGTGTATTGTGGAACCTGCTGAACTAAAGCGCATTTTTTAGGGTCTTTTTAGGCCGTTAGAATGGGGTATTTTGCCCCCCATTAATGCATAGAAAAACTTGTGGATAATTATGCCATTTAATCCGCTGCAATCATAGGCTTTACGGGCATTCTGATGTATTTTTACACCCTGATATTTTTTGAATAAAATAAATGACTGACAACAAAGGAAATTACGGAGCAGACAACATCCAGGTGCTGGAAGGTTTGGAAGCAGTGCGCAAACGCCCTGCCATGTACATTGGTGATATTGGCTCGAAGGGTTTACACCACCTTGTGTATGAGGTAGTTGACAACAGTATAGACGAGGCATTGGCCGGATACTGTAAAAATATTACTGTTACCATACTGCCTGGTAATTCTATACGCGTACTGGATGATGGACGTGGAATTCCCACCGGAATGCATACCAAAGAGAACCGCAGCGCCCTTGAGGTGGTGATGACCGTATTGCATGCCGGAGGTAAATTTGATAAAGATACCTATAAAGTTTCGGGTGGATTGCACGGGGTGGGTGTGAGTTGCGTAAACGCACTGAGTAAACACTTGCATGTACGCGTATTCCGTGAAGGCAAAATTTTTGAACAGGAATACAGCTGCGGCAAACCTTTGTACGAAGTTAGGGTTATCGGCGAATCGGATAAAACCGGAACTGAAGTAACCTTCACCCCCGATGATTCTATTTTTCAGGTTTCAGAATACAATTTTGAAACCCTTCAAAATCGCGTACGTGAGCTATCATTTTTGAACAAGGGTATACGATTGTCTCTCACCGATGAAAGAGAAGCAGACGAAGATGGAAAATTCCATTCTGAAGAATTTTACAGCGAAGGTGGATTGAAAGAATTTGTTCGTTTTATTGATGGCACCCGCGAACGTCTGATACCCGAGCCAATTTATGCCGAAAGTGATAAACAAGGATTCCCTGTTGAAATTGCTTTTCAATACAATACCGGATATTCAGAAAATCTGCATAGTTATGTAAATAATATTAATACCATAGAAGGGGGTACCCACGTTGCCGGTTTCCGCCGCGCACTTACACGCACCCTGAAAGCCTACGCCGAGAAACAAAAATTACTTGAAAAAGTAAAAATTGAAATCAGTGGTGAAGATTTCCGTGAAGGACTTACCGGAGTAATTTCTGTTAAAGTTGCCGAACCCCAGTTTGAAGGACAAACCAAAACCAAACTTGGAAACAACGAGGTAATGGGTGCTGTGGATATTGCAGTTGGTGAAATGCTGGAAAACTACCTGGAAGAAAACCCCAAAGAAGCCAAAATTATAGTTGATAAAGTAATAGTAGCAGCACAAGCACGCGCAGCTGCTAAAAAAGCCCGCGAAATGGTGCAGCGCAAAGGTGCCATGAGTGGAATGGGACTACCCGGTAAACTTAGTGACTGCTCTAAAACCGACCCAACTGTATGCGAAATATTCCTGGTGGAGGGAGATTCTGCAGGTGGAACAGCCAAACAGGGCCGTGACCGCGAATTCCAAGCTATTCTGCCACTTAGAGGAAAAATTCTGAACGTAGAAAAAGCCCTGGAACATAAAATCTATGATAACGAAGAAATTCGCAATATGTTCACCGCATTGGGTGTACATATCGGAACCAATGAGGAAGGGGCAAAAGAACTGAATCTCGAAAATCTTCGCTATCACAAAGTTGTAATTATGACAGATGCGGACGTAGACGGCAGCCATATTCGCACCCTGATTCTTACATTATTCTTCCGCCATATGAAAAAACTGGTTGAAAACGGATATCTGTATATTGCTACGCCTCCGCTCTATCAGGTAAAAAAAGGTACCAAAAGCGCCTATGCCTGGAGTGATGCCGACCGTGATGCCAAAATTAAAATGCTGGCCGGTGATGGCAAAGAAGAATCTGTGGGTGTGCAACGCTATAAAGGTTTGGGAGAAATGAACGCCGAGCAGTTGTGGGAAACCACCATGGACCCAGCCCGTCGCACATTCAAACAAGTTACCCTTGACAGCGCCGCTGAAGCCGATCGTATTTTTAGTATGTTGATGGGTGATGAAGTTCCTCCACGCCGTGAGTTTATTGAAACCCACGCCAAATACGCTAAAATCGACGTGTAATTTAAAAACAAAAAATATCAAAAAAGAGAGGCCAAAAGCCTCTCTTTTTTTTACTTTTGATTGCATGAATGAAAGAGACTACCCACCCCAGTGCCCGGTTTGCCAGCAAACCGTTATTCATGCTGAAGTAAAAGACCGCGACGGATTTCGCATTCAATTAGACTCCGACTCACTTTGGCGCTGGTTGGGAAATGTTTTTGTAGAGCTGGGATATTATGGAAGAAGCAAAAAAAGTTGCTATTGCCAAAACTGCGGATTATTGATGTACTATTTAAATCCGAAGGAGAAAATAAAATTGCAAAAACGCATTGATAAAGCCAATGAAAACAATGCTAATTAATCTCAAAATCTATTAAGCCCTTAGCGGTGCACTTAGTTTCCAAAGATATTAAATAGCTGCACAATAATGCATCTTTAAAATCACGGTAAATTAAAGTGCGGTTTTGAAATTTTACCCCAAATCCATGCCGCATTTTTACAGGCTCTACCGCCTCTACTCCATCGGCAAAACTTACCATTCCTCCATCTGTAAAATTTACCGGTGGCAATGCCGTTTTGTCTGAAATATTTTCTACCCCAATAACTAAATCTGCACTGCCGGGGTTCAAAACTATCATTGCCCTTTTTAACTGAATCAATTGTTTTTGAGTATGCCTAAGTCGTTTACTTAAGACATAAACAATAATGAGTATTACAGGGATAAAAACCAAATCAAAAAAACCAAGAATTTTAATTAATTCTTCCATTTTATTTTTTATTGAAAGCGCATGGTTTTAACGGGTGTAAGCCTGGAAATAACCATGGCTGGCAAAAACAGTACTATAAAACAAATAAGCAGGGTGCCGATATTTACAACTGGCAAATGCCAAGGCTCAATATCAATGAGTACATGATTTACATAGTAGGTTTCCATGGGTAATTTAATCAGTTGATATTTTTGTTGAATTAAACAAAAACTTATTCCGATAAAATTTCCGATAAATAATCCTACAAAGGCAATAAACATAGCCTGGTAAATAAAAATTTGACGCAATTTGGCATTGCCTGCACCCATGGCTTTTAACACCCCTACCATTTGGGTGCGTTCGGTAATTAAAATTAACAATGTAGTGCACATGTTAATGCAGGCTACCAAAATCATTAAACCCAGAATAATTACTACGTTTGTATCCAACAGACTCAACCAATCGAAAATCTGACGGTTATACCGTTGTACTGTATTAATATTAAAAGTTCCTGCAGGCAATTGGTTTGCAATGGCATCGCTCACCGCGGGGGCTTTGGTAAAATCGCTTAGTTTTAATTCCCATTGTGTGAACGTGGTAGACTTGGGCAACATTTTGCGGATCAACCCTCGATACGTTACAATTAAACTTCGATCAAAATCTTCAAGCCCGGTAGAAAAAATACCACATATTACCGGCACAATGGCACGTGCATTCTGCAAACCTTCAATTTCATCCTTCAAAAATATTACCTGTAAATGCTCCCCAATTTTCAGGTTCAGCCGCTTGGCTGTGGCATCCGAAATCAGAACCTGATTGGTATCTTTATTAAAATCGGGAATTTTACCCGCGATTAAGTTCGCTTGTAAAAAATCAAAATTATAATCTTTGTCTACACCTTTGGCCACCATGCCATCAATTTCTTCATCGGCGCGAATAATACAAGGGCGCATGGCACATGTAGAAACCGAGCTTACACCCGCAACTGATTTAATTTTTTCCCCCAGTTTTTCTTTATTCGCATCCATAGGCACTGGCACAGCGCCTTCGGTATTGCTGATATCATCGATTACGATGTGACCGTTAATTCCAATAATTTTCTCTTTAATTCCATTTTGAAAGCCCGAAACCGTTGCCAGCGCTATAATCATCACCGCACTGCTAAGGGCAACTGCAACTATTGCCAATCGAATGATGGTTTTTGAGAACGATTTTTGTTCTTTTGCAGAGAGGTGCCGGGCAATTAATAGCGGCCAATTCATGTGGAGGGTCAAAAATACTAAGATAAGCCTGTATTTGGTTTATGTTTTTCTGGGGTTTCAGGCAAATTTTTTGTTTGCCCAAACCCATATTGTAAAACCGGGTGCCTGGCAAACCCAGGATTACGTACCCCTGCTGATAAATAAAAAGGTAGGAATCATAGCCAACCAAACCAGCACCATTGGTAGAACCCATCTGGTAGATACATTAATTGCATCGGGTATAACCATTAAAACCATTTTTGCTCCCGAACATGGTTTCCGCGGTGAGGCCGCCAATGGTGAGGATGTATTTGACGGAAAAGATGTAAAAACCGGATTGCCCATTGTTTCACTTTATGGTTCTCGGATAAAACCAACGGCCGAAAATCTGTCTGGCATTGATATTCTGGTTTTCGACATTCAGGATGTAGGTGTGCGCTATTATACCTACCTCACTACCCTGCATTATGTAATGGAAAGCTGCGCCGAAAACAATATTCCATTGATGGTTTTAGACAGACCCAACCCAAATGGGCATTACTTGGATGGCCCCATTCTGGATTCAACACAGAAAAGCATGGTGGGTGTTGATCCTATTCCACTCGTACATGGCATGACCCTGGGTGAGCTTGCCAAAATGATGAATGGAGAAGGATGGCTGAAGAACCATCTTAGCTGCAGCCTTTCTATCATTCCGGTTTTAAACTGGAACCATAATACTCAGTACAAACTTCCCATTGCGCCATCGCCCAACCTGCAATCCTTTGAATCTATAATTCTATACCCAACCATGGGCTTGTTTGAGGGCACAGAGATGAGCATGGGCCGCGGCACAGAGCATCCTTTTGAATGTTTTGGTGCACCCTGGTTAAAAGTAGGGCATTATGATTTTGTACCCCATAATATTCCTGGTCGTACGGTAAATCCGCCATTTTTAAACGATACCTGCCATGGTTTTTTGGTAACTGATTTTGCACGCAATTACCTCGTAGACTATCGCAGTATATACCTGGAATGGCTTGAACTGCTGGTCCACGAATGCCCAGATACCACCAAATTCTTTAACCCGTTTTTTGACAAACTTGCAGGTACTAAGGAACTGAAACGCCAATTACTGGCAGGCAAAACAGCGGCTGAAATTCGAAAATCCTGGAAACCAGGATTGCAAAAGTTTGAAATCAAACGCAAACCCTACCTACTTTACCCTTACGACCCACAGGCAGGGTTGATTACGGAGTGAATAAAAATCCATACACTGTAAAACCATTGTTACAGAAAGGTTAATTTTGCATGAATTGCGAAATCCTTTCTTTCTGGTAATTACAGGTTTGTTGGCGCTGATGCTAATGTGCGCTGGTCGTATCATTTTTTTCTATGTCAACAATCACGAGTTGGTAAGCAATCCCCCCATGGCGTCTATAATTGCCGGATTGCGTTTTGATGTTTCGGTGGTTTGTTTCTGGCTTTTTCCGGTGCTCATTTCTCAACTGGCTCGCAGGTTTTTAAAAAACGGACAGCATCCGGCTTGGAATAAGGCCGAGAATCTTTACCTGCGATTTGGTTTGTTTTTATTTTTATTGATCTGTATTTCAGATATTTTTTATTACAAACATTACTTCAGCCATATCAATGCCGCAGTGCTAAACTGGATAGAAAGCCCGGGCGAAGTGACCGGCATGCTTTGGGGAGAAACAACATTTAGAAACAGCCTTTTGGCAATGGCGGTTTTGGCGTTTGGCATTCTATTTCTTCACCGGTTTTTATATAAAAAAATCGATCATAATCGCAACCCCAAAAGATTTACTCTGGTTGCATATTTAGTGTTATTTGCTTTGGTATTTACTGGAATGCGTGGAGGGCTCAGGGCGCGTCCGCTAAATTTAAAAGACGCCAATATCAGCGAACATTTTTTTTTCAACCAGGTGGCTATAAATCCGGTATATTTCCTGTATCACGATTTATTTGAAATTGAAGAACCTATTTATGCTTACAACTTGCAAACTGAGCAATATGCTACCGAGTTAGGAAATACGTTTATTCAACCCGATACAATAACCTATTCTCCCACTTCCAAACCTCATATTGTTTTTATCATTATGGAAAGTATGGCTTTCTGGAAATTGCCTCAGGCACCATTTCTAAATTCACTTAGCCAAAAATCCATTTTCTTTGATTCATTTTATTCATCGGGAGAACATACCTATAATGGCATTTATTCATCACTTTACGGCGAGCCGGCATTAATGCAAAAACACATGCTGCGCTGGATGGAAAGTTCTGACAACAAAGGACTTCCAGGTTTCTTAAAAACTCAGGGATACTATAATTTTTTTCATATACCGCATAGCCGCAGCTTTGACAATATGGGTGCATTTATTTGGCGGCATTCTTTTGATACTTTGGTAGATAAAATGAATTTCCCAAAGCAAATTAAAAATGCCTCAATGTGGGGAATGGACGATCATTATATGATGCAATATGCCATAAACAACATGGACTTTGCTGTAAAAAAAGGGAAACCCGTTTTTAATGTAATACTCACCATCAGCGATCATGAGCCCTATCACCTGCCTGTAGACTCAGGGGTACCTGAATTTCAGGGACCAATAAAATCCAAAGTAGTGCAATATGCCGACTGGAGTTTACAAAGGTTTTTTTCTTTGGCCGAAAGCAAACCCTGGTATAAAAACACAGTATTTGTGCTGATTGGGGATCATGGCAGTTACAATGGCAGCGCAGATTATCCGCTACCTTTATCTCTGCACCACATTCCTTTTCTTATTTTCAATCCATCAGCAAAAAATGAAGCTAAAATTTACCATAATCTCGGTGCCCAACCCGATGTGCCCACTACCCTCCTCTCTTATTTAGGATATCCTACTCAGCAGAATCCATTATCCGTAAATTTATTAAACAGTAAAAGGCCTTTTGCCTTTTTTTGTTCGGATAATTATACCGGATTGCTGCGTCAGGAAGGTTATTATTTGCTCAACCAACAAGGACAATCGGAATATTACCACTTTACAACCCTGCCGGCCAGTGCCGAAATGCAGAGTCAACAGCAACAGATTTTGCTCAATTTATCTCGCTATTCTGCCCTTCGCATCGAAAAAAGCAGAAAAAAATAAATTCAAGCCAAATATTTATTTCTTTTGAACCATGAAAAATCAAGTATTGGGATTACTGGCTATTGGCCTTTTGGCTGCATGTGGCGGAAGCGCCGGCACTAAAGGCGGCAATAGTTTCGGCACTGCATTCGACGATGCAAAGGCAATTAGTGTAGACGATGCCGTAAAAACATTCAAAGCAGGCGGAGAAAAAAATGCAGTTATCAAGGGCGAAATATCAGCAGTTTGCCAAAGTGAAGGCTGTTGGTATAATTTCAAAACAAAGGATGGAGAAGTACGTGTGGACTTTGATCACAAATTCACCATTCCTAAAGATTCAAAAGGTAGCATGGCCAGTGCAAATGGACACTTTTTCTACGATACAACTTCGGTTGAGCAACTAAAAGAATGGGCTACCGATGATAAAAAAAGTGCTGAGGAAATAAGCAAAATTACCGAACCCGAAATTACACTGATATTCAGGGCCGAGGGTGTAAAAATCACTAAATAATTAAGTAATCAAACATAAAAAAAGGCCTCAATTGAGGCCTTTTTTTATGCAAATCAAATACTATTATTTGATTTCGAAAGTATTCATAAATGCAGTGGTGAAATTTCCGTTTCTGAAATTTTCGTCCTGCATAAGTTGTTGGTGCAAGGGAATTGTAGTTTTAACACCTTCAATGATAAACTCACTCAGGGCACGTTCCATTTTCACTATTGCTTCTTCACGGGTTTGTGCACACACAATCAGTTTGGCAATCATGCTATCGTAGTACGGCGGAATGGTGTAGCCCGCATAGATATGCGAATCTACCCTGGTACCGTGCCCACCAGGTTTGTGCACATTGGTGATTTTACCCGGGCATGGACGGAAATTGTTGTAAATATCCTCGGCATTTACGCGGCATTCAATTGCGTGCTTTGTGGGATAATAATCTTTACCAGAAATGGGCACACCCGCTGCAATTAAAATCTGCTCTTTTACCAGGTCGTAATTAATTACCTCTTCGGTAACCGGGTGTTCAACCTGTATACGGGTATTCATTTCCATAAAGTAGAAATTTCGGTGTTTATCAACCAAAAATTCTACTGTTCCCACGCCTTCGTATTTAATTATTTCGGCTGCTGCTTTGGCCGCGGTACCCATTCTTTCGCGCAATTCATCGGTCATAAACGGGCTGGGAGTTTCTTCCAGCAGTTTCTGGTGACGGCGTTGAATAGAGCAATCGCGTTCGCTAAGGTGGCATACTTTACCATATTGGTCACCGGCAATTTGTATTTCGATATGCCTGGGTTCCTCTATGTATTTTTCCATATAAAGGCCATCGTTTCCGAAAGCTGCGCCAGCTTCTTGTTTGGCACTATTCCAGGCAGCTTCGAGTTCATCTTCGGCCCAGATAATACGCATACCTCTTCCGCCACCGCCTGCTGTAGCCTTGATGATAACCGGATAACCTATTTTTTTGGCAATTTTTTTACCTTGTTCCACGCTGTCGAGCAATCCGTCCGAACCTGGAATGGTTGGTACACCTGCTTTTTTCATCGTATCCTTGGCATTGCTTTTATCACCCATCGAATCGATTTGCTCTGGGGTGGCGCCAATGAATTTAATTCCATGGTCGCGGCAAAGGGCGCTGAATTTTGAGTTTTCACTCAAAAAACCATAACCCGGGTGTATGGCATCGGCATTGGTAACTTCGGCTGCGGCCAAAATCCGAGGCATATCCAGGTAACTGTCTTTGCTGGGAGGGGGCCCAATGCACACTGCCTCATCGGCAAAGCGCACATGCAAACTACTGGCATCGGCTGTTGAATATACAGCCACCGTTTTAATGCCCATTTCTTTGCAGGTGCGGATAATGCGCAAGGCAATCTCACCGCGGTTGGCGATCAGTATTTTCTTAAACATGTTGGGTTTTCCGAATTAGGCCGGTTCAACTAAGAAAAGAGGCTGATCGTATTCTACCGGACTGGCATTTTCTACCAATACTTTTACAATACGGCCGCTTACTTCGCTTTCAATTTCATTGAAAAGTTTCATGGCTTCGATAATGCAAACCACTTTGCCACTTTTCACTTCATCGCCTACATTTACAAATACAGGTGATTCTGGACTTGCACTGCGATAAAAGGTTCCAACCATTGGCGACTTAATGGTAATCAGGTTATCGGCTTTCGGTTCTGCTGAGGGTGCAGCTGCCGCTGGAGTATTGGCCGGTACTGCAGCCGGAGTGGCTGATGGCACATTTACTACCTGAGGGGCTTGAATCATCTGGGGCATTGCAACCGGAGCTGCATATTGTACCGGATTTTTCTTAATTACCAACTTGAAATCTTTGCGATTGATCTCTACTTCATCTACCTCATTGACCGAAACAAATTTGATCAATGCCTGTATTTCTTTCAAATCCATATTTTTGATTTTGGTGGGGGGCAAAGAAAATGAAAAAAATGCCAATTTTTAGCTATTTTTCAATAAAAAACTGAAAAAGTTATCCGATTTTTAATAAAAAACGGGCAAAATTGCCCGTTTTTATCAAATTCGAATGGTGATGCCTCCCTGGGCAAAACTCTTAGCCACTCCAAATTCGGCATAAACCGCAATGGGTGGCAAAATATGGTATCTCATACCCACAGTAAAATCGGCACCAAAGGTAGGCACACTCAGGGTATGCGGTATTTTACGTGTTATAATTCCCAGGTCAATCGGGAAATTCCACCTATCGTAAATGGGGTCGTTATCGGTTACAGAGAAATTATTGGCCCTGAAACCCAAACCTGTACCCACATATAGGTCGAAATTGTTTTCTTGAAATATATGGTAGTTTACCCTGGCCAATGCACTCCAGGTGCGATACTTAAGAGTGCCATCTATAGGTATATTCATAGATGTTACACTATCCATTTTAACATTGATGTTTAAACCACTGTAAGAGAATCCAACCCCCAATCCAACGTGGGGCGTCAGTGCATATTCGGCCTTGCCAAACCATGTGTTTCGGCGCTCAATTTCAACGCTTTTCCAGTTTGGCGCAATGGATGACTTCATGGCGTTGGCTAATCTGTAATTCAGATTTAATGCCCCAATTCCGCCAGAAAGGTAAATTTTACCTTTTACAAAACCCGGTACATCATTATTCCACTCTGCATTGCGGTAAGGCATGCCTAATTTAGGAACCTCCGTTGCCCAGGCCAAATTGCCTGCAGCAAACACACTCATCAACATTGTCTTTCTCATAGGTTTCGGTAATTGGTACATTGTAAGTATTACAATAGGTATACCAATTCGTTAAAGCGGAATATTTCCATGCTTTTTGCGTGGCAGATTGCGCACTTTATTTTCGAGCATTTCAAATGCATCAATCAGTTTCTTGCGGGTTTCTTCCGGAAAAATTACTTCATCCACAAAACCTCTTTCAGCGGCACGGTAGGGGTTAGCAAAAATTTCACCATACTCGGTTTCTTTTTGTTTCAGCGCAGCAACCTTATCCTCTGCGCTATCAATATCGCGTTTAAATATAATTTCAGCTGCTCCCTTGGCTCCCATCACTGCAATTTCAGCACTTGGCCAGGCAAAATTCATATCGGCACCTATATGCTTACTGTTCATCACATCGTAAGCACCTCCATAGGCTTTGCGGGTAATTACCGTAATGCGGGGCACTGTAGCTTCGCTAAAGGCATATAAAAGTTTGGCTCCATTGGTTATAATGGCATTCCATTCCTGATCGGTACCAGGTAAAAAGCCAGGTACGTCCTCCAATACCAGCAACGGAATATTAAAAGCATCGCAAAAACGCACAAATCGAGCTCCTTTTTGGCTGGAATGTACATCCAGTACACCTGCCAAATGGGCTGGCTGATTGGCCACAATCCCTATGCTTCTGCCTGCAAGGCGCGCAAAGCCTACTATTATGTTCTCGGCAAAATTTTTATGCACTTCCATAAAACTACCCTCATCCACAGTGTTTTCGATTACCTCGCGTATATCGTATGGCTGATTGGGATTGGGCGGAATGATTCCTTTTAAAGATTCTCTGATTTCATTTCCTGCATGGTAGGACAATCTTGCGGGTTTATCCTCGCAATTCTGCGGCATATAGGAAAGCAATTGCTTAATATTTCGGATGCATTCAACTTCATTTGCCGCGGCAAAATGTGCAACGCCGCTTTTCTGGCTGTGAACCGATGCCCCGCCCAATGCCTCACTGCTTACATCTTCATTGGTAACGGTTTTTACCACATTGGGTCCGGTTACAAACATGTAACTGGTGTTTTCTACCATTAATATAAAGTCGGTAAGTGCAGGCGAATAAACAGCCCCACCTGCGCAAGGGCCCATAATAGCCGATATCTGCGGCACTACCCCACTGCTCATTACATTGCGGTAAAAAATATCGGCATACCCGCCCAGGCTTACCACACCCTCTTGTATGCGCGCACCACCACTGTCGTTCAGTCCAATTACGGGTGCTCCGTTTTCCATGGCTATGTCCATGATTTTACAGATTTTTTCTGCATGGGTCTCACTCAACGAGCCCCCGAATACTGTAAAGTCTTGTGAAAACACATACACCAATCTGCCATTAACTTTTCCATAGCCTGTTACTACTCCATCACCTGCAAATTTTTGGTTTTCCATTCCAAAATCATTGCTGCGATGGGTTACAAAGGCTCCGATTTCAGAGAATGTACCCTCGTCTAACAATAAATCGATTCTTTCACGGGCGGTAAGTTTGCCTTTTGAATGCTGAGATTCTATGCGTTTTTGTCCTCCACCCAACTGGGCTTCTGCTCTTTTTTGTTCTAATAATTGTCTAGGGTCTGACATGGGGTGCAAATGTAAATCCAAGCAAGCAATAAAAAACCCTCTGTTTTTGGCAGAGGGTTTTAAATATTTTTCTTATAGAATTAGTTGTCTTCGCTAAGTGCGCCGATATCAAACAACAGCGAAAAACGCAATTGATTAGACAAAGGATGCTGTTTAAAGAATGGTACCAGCATTGCAACGTCAATGGCAATTTTCTCAAGTTTAATACCCAGACCAAAAGTTGCATACTGACGTCCACCTTTGGTTTTGGCCTCATAAAAACCACCCACCCGGGCTGCAAATTTATTGGTATACCAGTATTCGGTTCCGAAAGAGAGGTTCCATTCTTTCATTTCTTCTCTGAATCCGCCTGGCGCATCATAAAAAGATTGAATCATACCCTGCACAGTACCTACATTGGGGTCGCGGCCATTGCCTATTACACGTCCACCGCTGGGTGTAAGCGAGTCACCACCCTGGTAATTGAGCAGATAAACGGGGCGGGTAGGCACCAGCAATTTATTTGCATCGAGGTAAACACCCACCTTATTGTACTCATCCACGGTGTATTTCCAGCCTGCACCAATTTTTAAGTTGGTAGGAATGAAATCGCGCTGCTCTTTAGTAGTGTAAGTCATTTTTGCACCCACATTCTGAATATTGGCGCCAAACTGAAAATCAGTTTCCTTACCTTGTACTTTTAATTTGGTGCGATAAGTCATATTGATATCGCCTGCACCAGAATATCCGGGTTTTGTAGAAATACCATTCAACACACGGTTACCTGCTATGTTTGAGTAAATAAAACGCAGATTTACACCCATTGAGAATTTTTTGTTGAAACGCAAAGCATAGCCGCCTTCAACTGAAAATTCATTGGGATTAAAATTGCCGGTTGGGTTGCCTTCAAAATCGGTAAAATTGATATTACCTAGTGAAAAATAACGAATGGCTCCGCCAATGGCGCTGTTTTTATTGAGTTTAGAATAACCAGAAAGGTAAGAAAATCCTACATCTGGCACCAACCTGCGCAACCAGGGCGCATAACTGAGACTGAAACCTGTTTTTTTATCTGCATTTACCAGGTTAGACATATTCCAGGATACACTATTGGCATCGGGCGAAAAGATGGCCACACCTGCATCTCCCAAGCCAGCCGAACGACTGTCGGGAGTGATGGTAAGAAATGGCACCATGGTAGTAACCGTGTTCAATTGTCCGGCTAATTCCTTGGATGAAATCTGGGCTTTTAACCCTGTGGTGGCAATGATTCCTGAAATCAAGAATACCGGTGCTAGGTATCTTCTCATGTTATTGTTTGGCGCAAAAATAGGTTTTACTCGGTTAATTAACTCAAATTTATTCAATCTACTTTGTTTCATTATGCTATTTAGATGTGAATTAAACGGTTTATATTGGAAAACATTTGACCTGCAAATGTCAGTTTTTTATCATTTTACCCTGAACATGCGCCATTCCACCATCAGCCGATTTTACAACCAGTTTGTAAAAATAAAAACCATTGGGCAATTCGGCCCCCCCGGTTGATCTTCCATCCCATTGAACCCTGGTTTCTCTGGCGTTGGCCTGTCCTATTTGAAAAGTTTGGCTAGAAACAGCCTTACCGCTTTGATTATAAATTATCAACTCGGCGGTAATATCCTCACCCGCCTTATTGTGCTCAAAAAGCACTGTTACCGGGTTGCCAGGCTGAAATGGATTTGGGTATACGAGCTGGTCGGTAATATGCAATGCATTTTTAGGTACCACTACAAATTTTATAACAGCTTCCGCACTATTGTTGTGTATATCCCACACTTTAAAGGTGATGGTGTGTTCACCTACTGAAAGGTCTTTCAGGTCGAACTGCACAGCTCCGCGGGTATAGGAATTTAAGTCGTAGGCAAAAAACTCGTTCATGATATAAGATTTCTCATGATCACTGCCTTTGTCCAGCACTCCTACCATATCCCGCCCTATACCTGCACCTGTTGCATTTATGCCGCTTTTATCAAAAATACGGGCTATAAATGTTGCATTGGGTTGCACCTCCCCACCAAAAACAAAGGTGGTATCATTCATATATAGTTTAATCTCAGGGCCCGTTTTATCTGGGATGATGCTATTTTCACTGCTGCCAATTAATAAATCTTTTCCTCCGCTGGCATCTGTTTCTCCATTATGGGCATACAGCAGAATTTTGCCAAGATCCACATTATACGCAATATCCTTGGGCACAGAAAAGATGATGGAAAACTCTCCGTTTACCACCGAAACTATGCCTTTATAAATATAGCTGGTTTGGGTTTTATAGGCTACTTTTTTATTCAGGCCATCATTATCAAGTGTATAGCGGGTTTGGGGCTTATCCAGCACTTTTACCCATAATTTACCGTTAAATGAACTGAATTTATTGCCAAGTCGTTCATGGATATGCCCCTTTAAACGCACTACCGAAAACGCCTTCAGGGTATCGGTAAAGCTATTGCCATCTTTTCCGTTGATTGAATCGATAACCACCTTGTGCATAGGAAATGCCAGACGCATGGATGGGTCGCCAAGCAAGGCAAACTTATTATCCTCGGAAGAAGTAGTGCTGAAGGGCCTGTTTTTCATGCGCTGAAACAAATCTCCGATGGTGGGAACAGGCTCGTTGGGAGACGGAAATCCGTATTTGGTCCAGAAATTTTCGTTTATCAAAGAGTTGCCCGATACATACACCAGGCGTGTGGTGGTCATTAATGCAATGGCACCTCCATTGGGATTGATCAGTGTAAGTTCGCCAGCGCTTTGCAATGCTGGATCATCGTAACGGCTAAATTCGCAGGTAGCGGTAAATAGCACGGGCATAGTATACGGATTGGTCCAGGCATTGATAGTAGGAACAGTTAAAATCTGCTCCTGGGCCCAGCCCTTTTCTCCTCCATGGCCCTGATAATTTAAGAATAATGCACCATTTTGAACCGCATTGGTAATAGCCTCCGTTACTTCGGGGTACTGCTCGGTATTGCCGTTTGTAACCTGCTTGTAGGCATCTGCATAGATTTTATCTACCTGCATATCGGGGTGCACAGCCGCAATATTATTGGCATAACTCTCCGATTGAATGGCAAATATGTCTTCGAAACTTTTATCTACATCATCGCAAACAAAACTCAAACCCGTGCGCCATGGGCCTAATGATTTTGGAGAATAATAGCGTTTTAGTTTTTCTACTACGCCATTGGCTTCGGTTTTCGTGCGCACCGGCAGCCTGCCTACTGCAAAAGAAAGTTTATTGGCATCAATGGCTGGGCGTCCCATATTCGAGTCTATATATCCGTAGAAATCATCCAGGCAAAAGGTACCATTCTTTAAGTAAGAGTAATCTTCGTAAAGTGGAACCTTATTTACATTTGGCGTAGTGCGGTCCTTAAAATCATAGGATGCGGCGCCGAATAAAAGCACATATTTTAGGGCACCCCCATTGGATTTTGCCTTGTTATATTCATCTCTGAGATAATCCCTAATTGCCACAATATCCTGCATAGATGCACTGTACTCGTTATAAATGGCTTGAGGGGTAACCACCTTCACCTTATACTGATCGGCAGTGCGGCGAAATGCTGCAAGATTATTGGCGGCTTCTAAAAAATCCGGATGGGCAATAATAATCAGTGTAGCCGGATCGCCTGCAAGTATGTCTGCATTTGCCACAGTGCCAGCAAAACCAGGTTTATAGCATTTGTCGTTGCTGAAAACCACAAAATCTTTATCGTAGAAGGTATTATCCGTGCGGAAATAGTAATTATTACCACCCGAATTTTTCATGGTGTATTCCATCGGCAATCCTTCCCGGGTAATACCGAATACTCTGAGGTTAGAAGCGCTTGTTATCCGCACCTCGGCATTGATTTTACTTTGCAAAAGTGCATTTCTAATCACCAGGGGTTCACTTTGCATTTCCAATAATCTTGGGGACTGAATTTCGATAAAATTCAACCAAGCCGAGGAATTGGTATTCGGGCGAATTAACTCCAGATTGATATTTACTGCGCCTCCTGAAGTTTTATAATACTTTTGAATATCGCTTTCATAAAAAGCCAGGTTTTCAGGATCGATGGCCGCGCAGGATTCAGTTTCTTTCTGTCCATTTACAGTTATATATAGGATACCAGAACCATCTACCATACTAGCGCCATAGCTTACTCTAACCCTTGCTGAATCGGCTGTGCCGGCTGGCATGGTATGGGAAAAATTTCTTTTCAGCGTTTCATTACCCAATTTTTCTCCCAACCACATACGGCCCATTCCGGCGGGGTTTACAATATCGCTATCGTGAAACCAAACATATTGGCCCTGGGTAATAATTTGCTGGGGTGTTTCACTGGTTTCGGGTACCAGGCTAATGCGTTTGCCAGTATTATCGGCGACACCCAAATAAAGAAAAGCATTATTGGTATAGTCATTTACTTGGTGGGTCCAACCCTGGGATGCGCTATAAATCCACTTATCGGTGCTTCCTGCATAAAAAATAATGAAGTCACCCGGATCAAATTTTCCATCCGATTCACCCGAAATCCAGATTGGAATTTCGGGTAATCCGGTATTGCGGTTTGCATTGAATTCGGGAAGCATACCACCCTGGTGTCCAATTAACTGGAGTTTCCGTGGATCGAGGGTGGCCATATTAAAACCGGCGGCCTGCAAATCGGAATAATCGATGCGGTAGGTTCCTTGTTTAGAGATTTTAAGTTTTACCCAATACCCGCTTGCAATTGGCCCGGCCAAAAGCTTGCTGCCAATAGCGGCTAAGCATAGCATACCTAGGATTAATTTTTTCATAATTTTAGTCTAGTGTTTCGAGTAGTTTTCGGGTTATAGGGAGGTAATAACTGCAAATTTCGTTTAATATTGTCATGTTTTAGGCACAGATTTGTCAAAAAAAGTTGTCTAAAAAAAATATTTTCTGACAGGAAACGTTTTACTTTGTAACTTTGTCAAGTAGAGTATGAGGAAAAATATACTGTTTGCAGTAAGTATTCTTGTTTCCGGCTTATATGCAACCCGCGCAAATGCGCAGGATCCGGAGCTTTCGCAGTTTTACGCATCACCGGTTTACACCAATCCGGCAATGGCAGGTACTGCAGTATGTAACTATGGTGCAGCGGGCAGGGTTGCACTGAATTATCGCAACCAATGGCCTGGTCTTCCAGGTACTTTCCGCAGTTTTGGTGCATCATGGGACCAACATATCCCCTCTATCGGAGGTGGTTTGGGTGCCAGTTTCTTCAGTGATGTAGCAGGTTCGGGACTGTTAACCAGTAACACCATCAGCGGTGTGTATTCATATTTGCTGCCTTTGAAACGCGGCAAATTGTTTATGCGTTTCGGATTGCAAGGTTCAGTAACCAACAAATCCATCAATTTCAACCGTTTAAAATTCGGAGATCAGATATTGCCAACCCAGGGATTTGTATTGCCAACCGGCGAACAAAAGCCTGCTACCAGCATTACCTATCCTAACTTTAATGCCGGTTGGATTATGTACACCTCTAAGTTCTACATTGGGTTTGCATCTCATAACGTAATTGAGCCCAACTGGAGCTTTTATAAAAACCCCGATGAGGTACTGCCCCGTCGTTACACCGTTCATACCGGTGCGGTAATTCCTCTAAGCCGCAGCCGCTTTGAAACTTCAACCATTTCTCCCAACGCTTTGTTTATGATGCAGCGCAATTTCACCCAATTGAACCTTGGTTTTTACGCCAACAAAGGGCCATTGGTAAGTGGTTTGTGGTTCCGTCAAACATTCGGACAATATAAAAACTCGGATGCCATTATTATGCTGATTGGTTTCCGCAAGGATCGTTTTAAATTTGGTTACAGCTACGACTTTACTGTAAGTGATGGTCGAAGTGCCATTCCAAGCAGCCACGAAGTAAGTGCCACCATCGACTGGTGCGTACCTCCCGGCATGAAACCATTTAAACCCCTAAAATGCCCTGAGTTCTAAGGGTTCATAAAGAAATTCCGAAAAAGGTTTGAAGAGTGAAATTTTCAAACCTTTTTTATTTAAAAGGCAAAAAAATCGTTATGTTTGCGAAATATTTTCACTAAACATACGTTATAAAAAACGAATGACAAACAGAAATTTGGTACGATTCGCGGGGATGGCAGCCATTGCAGTAAGCATGGTTGTTACTTCATGCGGAAAGAAGAGATCCAGTAATACTACTGGCCAAGCCTATGACAATCCCAAATGGGGCGGCTTTTCTAATCCGCGCTACAAGGGGCAGGAAACCGGACCAGGTCTTGTACTGGTTGAAGGCGGTTCATTCAGCATGGGTTCTACAGAACAGGATCTGCAATACAACAACGACAACGTTGAACGCAGGGTAACTGTAAACTCATTCTACATGGATGAAACTGAAATCAGCAACATTCAATACCTGGAGTATGAGTATTGGTTACAAAAAGCTTTCGTAGATTTTCCGGAAGTGTATCAGCATGCATTGCCCGATTCACTTTGCTGGAGAAGTAAACTGGCTTACAACGAACCATTTGTAGAATACTACTACCGCCACCCGGCTTACAAAGATTATCCGGTGGTAGGTATCAACTGGCAACAAGCCAATGATTTCGCTGCTTGGCGCACAGACCGTGTAAACGAAATGATACTTGACCAAAAACGCATTGTAAAATACAATGTAAATGCCGACCGCGTGGCTGAAAACAACTTTAACACCCGCGCTTACCTGGCTGGCCAATACGAATTCTCTAAAAAAGGCAAAAAGCCTTTGAAAGATTATTCAAAAGCTAAAAATAAAGACCAAAAACGCTACCGTGTAAAAATGGAGGATGGTATTCTGTTGCCAGATTACCGTTTGCCTACTGAAGCTGAGTGGGAATATGCCGCACAGGCCAACGTGGGTGAAACCCAATTTGACAACGTAGACCAGAAAAAAGTATACGCCTGGGACGACTATACCATTCGCATTAAAGATGGTAAAGAAAGGGATCGCGGAAAGATTCGTGTGAACGTACTGCGTGCCAAAGGTGATAACGGTGGTTTGGCTGGTGGAAACCTCAATGATGCAGGTTTTATTACTACCCCAGTATTCAGCTACTGGCCTAACTCTTATGGCTTGTACAACATGTCGGGCAACGTAAGCGAGTGGACTTTGGATGTTTACCGTCCATTGAGCATGGAAGATATGGATCAGTTTATGCCCTTCCGTGGTAACGTTTATCGCACCGTATTGCTCGATCAGTATGGCGCTATCGAACAAAAAGACAGCTTAGGCCGTTTGGTTTATCGCGATGTAACTGAGGCTGAAAATATCAACCGCCGCAACTACAAAAAAGCAGATAACATTGGCTTTAAAGATGAAGAGAACTATAACGATGGTGAAATGACCTACGAGTATGGTGTAACTTCTCTGGTAAACAACAAAGCCCGTGTAATTAAGGGTGGTAGCTGGAACGACCGCGTATACTGGGCTTCTCCCGGTACCCGCCGTTACCTGGATGAAAAACAGGATTTGTCTACCCTCGGTTTCCGCTGCGCAATGATTCGTATCGGTGCACCAGTGGGTAACAGCAAAAAGAAATACAACGGATTGCCTTCTTCTGGTATAGACAAAAAGACCAAGCGTCGCAAAAAACCTAACTAGTAGAAAATAGTCATTCAAATAAAAAACCGCCTCTGCCAAACAGGGGCGTTTTTTTTATGTTTAAACCACCATGAATCCGGGCAATTGACGTAATTTTGAAGCGGCAGTCTGGCTTGTCGCCGGAACATTATTGTTCAGGAGGAAAGTCCGGGCAACACAGAGCACCGTGCTACCTAACGGGTAGGCACCATTTGCGCAAGCGGGTGGTGACAGAAAGTGTCACAGAAACTATACCGTCCAGGAGGTAACCCCTCCGGATAAGGGTGAAAAAGCGGGGTAAGAGCCCACTCGCCCGGCAGCAATGTCGGGTTGGGATAAACCTCACGGGTTGAAAAACCAAATAAGCCCGGTTTTAAGCTGCTCGCTTAGGAATGCCCTCGGGCAAACCACCGGGTGGGTAGGTTGCTAGATCTGATTTGTGAAAATCAGGCCAGATAAATGACAAGCCATCAAACCGCAAGGTTTGTGGACAGAACCCGGCTTACAGGGCTGCCATTTTTTTTATTGGAGTTGCAGAATTAAAAAAGAAATTAATTTTTCTTAATTTCTACTTGCTATCGCGATTAGGAAGTATTAATTTTGCACCACTTTTAAAGGAATTCATATCCTTTTAAAAGCAGAAGTAGCTCAGTTGGTAGAGCATCACCTTGCCAAGGTGAGGGTCGCGAGTTCGAGTCTCGTCTTCTGCTCCAGGAGCCCCGGAAACGGGGCTTTTCTTTTTTTATATTTTACCAGCAACCATTCAAAAAAAGCTTCTCCCCTATTTCTAAGCATCTTTTGAAATACAATACACAGGTAAAAATTATCGTTCATTTGCGTTTTCGTTTATAAATTCATCCCGTTTTGTTGGTTTTTAATCCCATTCAAATGCCCGTCTTTACTTATTAAATCATAGTTTTGCAGTATACTAAATTACCATGGAATTTGAAGCGGTTATAGGATTGGAAATACATGTACAATTGCTTACAAAAAGCAAAGCCTTTAGTGCAGATAGTACTGAATACGGCGGTATGCCAAACACCCAGGTTAGTGTTATTAGCCTGGCACATCCCGGTACGCTGCCCCGGCACAACAAAAAAGCCATCGACGCTGCAATTAAAATGGGTTTGGCCTTGAATTGCGACATTCGCCGCGAAAACCTCTATTCGCGTAAAAACTATTTTTACGCCGATTTGCCCAAAGGTTACCAAATTACCCAATTTGATACCCCTCTGTGCAACAATGGATATGTAACCATTAAGGCTAAAAATGCCGACAAAAAACAAATCCGTTTAACCCGCATCCACATGGAAGAGGATACTGGAAAAAGTATGCACGACCAGGATTTGTATGATTCATTGATTGATTACAACCGCGCTGGCACTCCTCTGATTGAAATTGTATCACAACCTGATATTAAAAACGGAGACGAAGCCTATGCCTTTGTAACCGAAATACGACGCCTGGTGCGCTACCTGGAAATTTGCGACGGTAATATGGAAGAAGGCAGTTTGCGCTGCGATGCCAACGTAAGTATTATGCCCAAAGGCAGCACCGAATTTGGTACCAAAGTGGAGGTTAAAAACATGAACTCCATTAGCAATGTGAAAAGGGCTATAGATTTTGAAATACAACGTCAAACCGAGGTTTTACTTAAAGGAGAAAAGGTAATTGGCGAAACCCGCGGATTTAATGGTACCAACGGCACCACCTTTAGCATGCGCCGTAAAGAGTTGGTAAATGATTACCGCTATTTTCCAGAACCCGATTTGCCGCCACTGATACTTACCGACCGCTATATAGACGAAGTGCATCACTTAATGCCAGAGCTACCTGAAACCCTTTTTGAACGGTTTACCAGTCAATACGGCTTGTCTGATTATGATGCAGGTGTATTGGTAGATGACAAGGCCACTGCTTTGTATTTTGAAGATCTGGCCAGGCTTACACCGAATTATAAAGCCGCGGCCAATTGGGTAACTGTTGCCATTCGGGGTTATCTGAATGAAAATGCCTTGGGTATGGAAGAATTTCCATTAAAACCCGCTGAAATTGGCGAAGTTATAAAACTGATTGATGCTGGTGTATTGAGTCATAGCTCGGCAGTTCAAAATTTGTTTCCTGCCCTGGTTAAGCAGCCGGGTACAAGCGCACAGGATTTGGTAAACCAGCTAAATCTGGCCCAAAATAACGACGATGGTTTTATTGAGGGCATAGTGGATGAGGTGCTAAACCGTTTTGCGGAAAAAGTTGCTGAATACAAATCGGGCAAAACCGGATTGCTGGGACTGTTTGTAGGTGAGGTAATGAAAGCCAGCAAAGGCAAAGCCGAACCCAAGAAAACCAACGAAATTATCCGTAAAAAACTGGATGCATGATTGTGCAATTTTCTGAAAAAATACTGCAGAATTTTTCGCTGCATAAGACCAATCCTATTTGTACCATCAACGACGAATCTTGCGATTACGGCGCGTTTGGTGAAATTACAGGGGGGATACAGAATAAGATTCACCGCACAGGAAGTCCGGTAATTGGAATTTTAACCCAAAATCATGCCCATACTTATGCCACGATAATAGCTACATGGCTGATGGGAAAAGCTTATGTGCCAATCAATGCTTCGTATCCGGCAGAAAGGCTTCGAACCATTTTTACTGAAGCTGGCATTACCGATATTTTTTACAGCGTAGAAAATGCCGAAACAGAAGCTTTGCGTATTGAATTTGGAGATATTCAGTTTCATTGCACAACTACTTTTTCCAGCGCGGTTCCGTTTAATACCTTCCCTTCCAAAGACAAAACGGCCTATATACTGTTTACTTCCGGCACAACCGGTAAACCCAAGGGTGTACCCATTACATTCGGCAACCTGGAGGCCTTTTTAGATAGTTTTAACCAGTTGGGTTATGATTTAGGCTCAAATGACCGTTTCCTGCAAATGTTTGAACTCACTTTTGATTTGTCAGTAATGAGTTTTATGGTGCCGATGACCCTTGGCGCATCGTTTTACACACTGCCCAGTGGTATGATTAAAACCCTGGGGTTATACCAGGTGCTGGATACGTATGAAATTAGTTTTAGTTTGATGGTACCCAGTGCCATTAATTTACTTAAACCCTACCTGGATGATGTGGATCTACCACATTTGCGCTATTCGCAATTTTGTGGTGAAGCGCTGAAAGCCGATTTAGTAAGCCAATGGAGCCGATGCATACCCAATGCGCGCATAGACAACGTATATGGCCCCACAGAAGCCACCATTTATTGCACCTGCAAAACCCTGGATATTGCGCATATAGAGGAAGATAGTTTGAACGGAGTGGCCGGAATTGGGGTAGCCATGGCTAATGTTGAAACCTTCATTGCTGATACCGAGAATAACCCTGTAAATACGGATGAAGTAGGCGAATTATGCCTGGCTGGAGCTCAATTAACACCCGGATATTTAAACAACCCGGAACAAAACGAAAAGGCTTTTTTTGAGAAAAACGGAACCCGATATTATCGCACCGGAGATTTGGTAAAGGCCAATACCAATGGCGAAATATTTTATGCCGGCCGCAAGGATGATCAGGTAAAAATTCAGGGATTCAGAATTGAGTTGGCCGAACTTGAATTGGCAGCAACCCGCATATTACCAGCACACAGCAGTGTGGCCGTTGGTTTTCAGGATCATGGTGGAAACTGGATGCTGGCCTTGTTTATTCAAAATCTTATGGCCGACAGCGAAATTATTCGCACCGAATTGGGGCAACATATTCCGGATTACATGATACCCCATTTGGTAATGAGTATTGATGATTTCCCACTGAATTCAAATGGGAAGACGGATAAAAAAATATTGCGTCAATTGGCCCTAAACCACCTGTAATGGAGCATTTCAGGAAAGCCACCACAGCGGATATTCCGTTTTTAATTGAGGGCATCATAGCCTCCGAAAAATCGGGAACGGATATTCTTTCCTATGCACGTATTTTTTCAATTTCTGAGGCCAATGTAAAGGCCTTAATCACCGAGATTATGGAGGAAGAAATTGAAAATCAGGAATGGAATCCGGGATCATTTGTGATTGCAGAAATAGATGGTAAACCAGTAGCGTGTTTAAGTGCGTGGATAGAAGGCCAGGGCGGCACAGGAAGCGGAATTCTCAAAGCACAGGCAATGTCATATTTTTTGGGCAATGTATGGTCTCAAAGTATCGAAAAACTGAAGTTGGTAGCCAGTGTTCAAATTCCCAGATTGACCGATAGCTTACAGCTGGAAAACATATATACAGCGCCCGAATACAGAGGTAAGGGAATCGCAGGTAGATTGATAGAATTTGCGATTGAAAATGCAAAAGTAACTGCACCGGATTTGGAGCAGGCAGAGATACAGTTGATGGCGAATAACACCGCCGCCGTGGTTTCATACACAAAATGTGGATTTTTACAGAGGGCCGTTTCCGTGGCAACAGACCCTGCTGTTCTAACTTTGCTTCCGGGTGATTCAAAGATTTCACTCAGCAAAAACGTTTAATATGGAAAGAGACGGAATCATTCAGAAATTAACCGAAATTTTCGGCCAGGTTTTTAATCAAAAAGATATTGTTATTACCGATAGTCTTACAGCCGATCAGGTGCCCAAATGGGATTCTCTGTCGCACCTAACTATGATTGCAGAGGTAGAAAAACAATTTCAGATTAAATTCAAACTGAAAGAATTGGTAGGCATGAATAATGTGGGTGAATTGATTCAGCTCATTTCCGCCAAAACCAACGCTTAATTTGAAAAATTCAAACCCATCCAAGTCGCTGATTACCGTAATTCTGGCTGCAGGATTGCTGCTGGCTTGCGTATGTGTTTTTTCATTTTCAAATACTGCCTCCATTCTTGAAAAAAATGGATTAAAATTTACCTCCACTCAGGATTTATACGATGCTTATTTAAAAACCCCTGAAGGGCCAAAAAAACGTGCACCCAAAACCCAAATTACCGATAAAAAGAAATACGACAGCCTTTCTGTGGCTGAAAAAAAAGCACTGGACACTCTGAGAGCTGCAGTGAATTTTCTTGAGAATTTTGAAATCGCAGCCGACAATACTGCGCTTTCGCTGTTTTTTGGCGCTGCCCTCAATCATACCGATACTGCAATTCATATCTGGTATTACGGCGACTCGCAAATTGAAGGAGACCGTATAACCCAGGATTTGCGCACCCTTATGCAAGCCGATATGGGCGGAAGTGGTTTGGGATATGTGCCATTTAGCGATGTAGCCTCATACCGCACCATAGAGTTAAAACCCGCCCCGGGTTGGTTGAAATTGAATTGTTTTACCAATAAATCGCCAAAGGGATTTGGGTTTGCCGGTAAAGTATTTAAGTTTAATGTAAGCGATAGTACACTTTCAGCCAGCACTTCTATCTGGATTTCGCCCAATCAAAAGTACCAATCACTTTGGCTCTTGTATGGCAAATCGAACGGGGGAAAAATCAAATTGCGCAGTAAAGACTCAAGCGGACGACAAATTATCATGCCGGCTGCAACAGCAAGCGGAAAGGTATTAATTTCTTCAAAGCCTCTGTATGGTAGTATAACGCTGGATTTACCCAGTGGCACTCCCTACTTTGGCTATTTGATGGAGGGAAACAAGGGTATACAGGTAGATAACTGCGGTATCAGGGGACATAGTGGTGACGGATTGAAATTTATAGCCGACAACATGCTTCAAACCCAGGCCAGACAATTAAACACCAAGCTGGTGATTTTCCATTTCGGGAATAATATGATTCCTTATATCAAATCCAACAAAAACATGGACTATTTCAGAAAGGGATTTGAGGAAACTTTCAGACGGTATAAAAAACTGATACCCAATGCCAGCTTTCTGGTGATTTCGCCGGGTGATATGGGCTATGTAAGCAACGGACAGGAAACGAGCTACCCATTTATTGCCGATTTGGTTGAAACTTTCAGAGAGGCCGCAAAAAACACCGGATGTGCATTTTTTGATATGCATGCCCTGATGTTAAAAAATGGCGGGATAATTGGATGGAAGAAAAAGGGGCTTGCCAATCTTGACGGACACCTGTCTGCATCAGGTCAAATGGTCTTTGCGCGAGCCCTTTACAACGAGTTAAAAAAAGAAATGCAGGTTGAACATATTTTAAGCAATACACAATAAAACCCTTCATTATCATAGCCACCCTTGCCGCCGCGGCAATACTTGCAGCCCCGTCTCCGCACGAAGCTGTTGCTCCTTATCCAACGTGGGCTCCCAATGATTACTATCATTATAGTTGGTTGCACCCCGAGCTGAATAGTTTTCAGTTCTACAACAAATCGGTTTTAGAGCCCTTGTTTACCAAACTGCAAAACGCCGACCGAAAGCGGGTAACCATTTTGCATATCGGTGATTCGCATGTACAGGCCGATGGATTTACCGGTGAAATCCGCAACCGTATGCAGGCCGCCTTTGGATATGCCGGCAGGGGCATGGTATTTCCCTACTCTACCGGACATACCCATGCTGCAGTGGATTATTTTACCGACCATACCGGACGTTGGCTGTATGCAAAAAACATAGAACAAAATCCACCTTTGGATTTAGGTGTAAGCGGAATAAGCAGCAAAACCCTTGACCAGAATGCCTCATTTCGGTTGCATTTCCGCAATACGATACGACCAGAATTCAGAAAGCTGCGCATATTTTGCCGCAGGGGCCCTTCTACTTATGATTTGCGCATTAAAACTTCTTCGCAGGAGGTAAATGTGGATGTTTATGATGCAGCAAGAGACGGTGAAAAACCCGTAAATGTGGTAGATGTAGAATTAATGCAGGGTGATAATGAAATTGCATTTTACCTTCAAAAAACTGATACTGCGCAAAAAGAATTTGAGATTTATGGCATAAGTATCGAAAACCCTGAAGACCGGGGGGTGCTATTTCACAGCGTGGGAATCAATGGCGCCGGATATTATTCATTGCTGCGCGAAAATTTATTAGAAGAACAATTGCACTATGTATCGCCCGATGCTGTGGTGCTGGATGTAGGGGCCAATGATTTTTACCGGGGTGGAATTAATAAACCCGAAATGATGGGCAATTTGAAAAAAATGGTGGATTTATTGCGCAATTATAAACCCGATTTGCCCATTATTTTAAGCTGCTCGCAAGATATATACCGCGGGGGTTACAGCTTGTCGGACTGTGCAGTTTTCTCGGATATAATTGCCGAATTTTCTAAAGAAAACGGCACTGCATTTTACGATTGGTATTGGATTGCCGGAGGACATTATTCTATGTTAAAGTGGAATGGCAGCATGCTCTCAAACCGCGATTTGGTGCATCTTTCCGGGCAGGGATACAAACTTAAAGGTCAATTGATAGCAGAGGCATATGAAAATACTTACAATTGGTTTTTAAAACGCGATACAGCCATTAAATTGGTGTATAATATCGATTCGTTGGCGCATCCGCCGGTTGATTCAAATGCTTTAAAAAACCAGCCTGTTACCACCATTCAATACAAATGGATCTATCACCGTGTAACCCGCGGGCAAACCATTTTTGGCATTGCCTCCTGGTACGGTGTATCGGCATATCAGATAAAGGTATGGAACCATTTGCGCAATAATTATTTGTGGATAGGGCAGTTACTTAAAATCTATGCCCCAGTAAAAGTTCCGGTAACATCACCTCCTACACCCCAAAATCCAGTAACCCCCATACAAACGCCCATAAGGGATTCGGCTGTGCTAAAACCGCAACTTCCGCCCCAGCCTATTACAAAGCCCTCACCGCAGCCCCAGCCTTTGCCAAAACCAAAGCCTCAAACCCAAGCACCGGTGCAGGTGAAACCCAAGCCCAATGCCCAACCTAAAGCTGTTTATTACACAGTAAAAAAAGGTGAAACCCTTTTCAGTATTGCGAAGAAATTTGGAACCAGTACTTCAGCCATTCAAAAATTAAATAATATGAGAACCACCAATTTGAAAATTGGGCAGGTATTGCGAGTGAAATAGTATGCAGTTTAATTCAACCCTGTTTATTGGTGCATTTACCCTAATCTATTTGTTGTATTTTTTTACAGCAAAAAATGTAAAAGCACGCACATGGTTATTATTACTTGCCAGCCTGGGTTTCTATTTTTCTTTAAGCAAATCGGGCATACTTATACTGGGTTTAGTTGCATTTTCGGATTATTTAATTGCCAAAAAAATATTTAAAACCCAAAACGAAAAACGAAAACAATATCTACTATATCTTGCGGTTTTTATAGACCTGGGCATACTGCTGCTTTTCAGGCATATTACCGACTGGTTTAATCTGGGCGATATCCCCTTCTGGCCCATGGTTATCGGGGTTTCGTTCTTTATTTTCAGGTCGCTGGGTTATGTGCTGGATGTGCAACGTGAAATGATTGATGAACCTGAAAATAATTTTGCCAATTATTTATTATATGTTTCATTTTTCCCATTAATATTAACCGGTCCCATTCAACCCTCAAGGGATTTTTTACCCCAGGTGCAGCAACCCTTTGCGCCTGAGAAAGTAAATACAGGAAAAGCCATATTTTTGTTGTGCACGGGAATAATAAAAAAATATATTTTATCCAATTATCTGGCTGTTAATTTTGTAGATAGGGTATTTGATAATTCGCATTTATTTACTGGTATCGAAAATTTAATGGCAACAGTGGCCCAAGCCCTGGTAGTGTATTTCGATTTTAGTGGATATACCGATTTAATGATTGGAATTTGCCTGCTTTTGGGCATAGATATTATTGATAATTTTAATTTCCCTTACCTCTCGCAGAATATTACTGAATACTGGCGCCGCTGGCATATGAGTTTATCAAAATGGCTCAATGAATACCTGTATTTTCCAATGTCGTTTGCCTTGCGCAGCTGGAAAAAAGCTGGAACAATTACTGCGGTATTCATCACTTTTGTAGCCAGTGGATTTTGGCATGGTACCAGTTTCCATTATACCTTCTGGGGGATACTGAATGGCGTTGCACTTAGTTGGGACATTGCATCAGCCGGATTGAGGGATAAGCTAAAAAAATGGATCCCCTCATTGGTTTATATGATTATTTCAGTTTTGCTCACATTTACTTTCCTTTCATTAAGCGGTGTGTTTTTTAAAGCCCCAACCATGGTAAGCGGAATGGAAATGCTGAAACACATATTTACCAAGCCCGACTTTACCTTTTTTGGACAATGGTTTGCGCATTATCCCTGGGTATTTAGCATTATAGCAGGTACTTTAATATTACAATTTGTACTGCAATTAATTTATGCCGATGTGGTGTTGTTTTTCGAAAAATTACCTGCGTTTTTACTCTCCCTTATATTGGCCGCCACCGTATTTATTGCCTATCAGGTAAGTGGCATGGACAGTTTGCCTTTTATTTACCTGGAGTTTTAATCAGGCTTTGCCAGAAAGCTTGTAAACCATCAAACCCACCCACTCCTTTACAATGGCATCAAACTGAAACAAAGCTTCGGTAGAGGGCACCAAATAATCGCCCAGGGTATACCCCCGCGCTGGATTGCCATTGAAATGCACCGGATAAGCCACAAAATTCACTTTGCATTTTTTAAAAGTACGACGTGCACGGGGCATATGCGAGGCACTGGTAATGAGCAACACAGGAGCAGAGTGGTTGTGTGCATCCAATATTTTTTTAGAATTTACGGCATTTTCCCAGGTGTTTTTAGAGGTAGAATCAATAAGGATAACGGAAGCCGGAATGCCTATTTGTTTCAAGTATTCGCGCACATACACACTTTCTGGTTTGCGTTTTTTATTGAGAGTAGCTGCGCCTCCACTGATAATGAAAGTATCGATTTGTTGGGATTTATAGAGCAAAATAGCTTCATACAATCGATCTGCGGCTTCGGCCATCTGCACCTTATGGCGGGTTTCATCCCACTCGGCATAACCACCCAAAACCAGGGCGGTGCGTGGATGATTGGGTTGTAAGGGTTGTATTTCAGACTCCCACATCAGCGATAATTCATTTACAACTACTTTGTTGGAAGTAAGAAAGGCTACCGAAATTAATACAATCAACAGAATCTTTTTGGTCTTTGGCTTTTTAGCAATCAAAGCCCAAATTCCCAAGGCCACAATCCAAAAAAGCGGATGCAGAAAGGATGAAAATATTTTGGATACCTTGAAAAACAATTTAAGTTCAAAAGTAAGTAAATAGACAGTTTGATTAAATCAGGATGTCGGTAAAAGGCCAAATTCATTAGTTCAGTAAAGCACTCTTTGTAAAAAATGTATTGTACTTCTTGCAATTTACTCGCTCTTGCAATTGACAGCGTTCAGCTACTTTCAATCTGTTTCTAATTGATGATTACGAAAAGTTAATAGAAACAAACAATAATATGCCTGTTTTGCAAGCTGCTTGGTCCCAACGGAGCACAAAAAAAACACGCTTTTGCGTGTTTAATTTTTGTGATCCCCGCCTCTAGTCAGAGTCGGGCAAGCCGTGGGGTCTACGCTTAAGCGGTCCCAGCGGGGCACAAAAAAAACACGCTTTTGGCGTGTTTAATTTTTGTGATCCCCGCCTCTAGTCAGAGTCGGGCAAGCCGCGGGGTCTACGCTTAAGCGGTCCCAGCGGGGCACAAAAAAAACACGCTTTTGGCGTGTTTAATTTTTGTGATCCCGCTGGGACTCGAACCCAGGACCCATACATTAAAAGTGTATTGCTCTACCAACTGAGCTACGGAATCATATTTTCACTCTTGCGAGTTATTTTCAGAACGGAGATTCTTGCTCTACCAATCCCGAACGGCTTATTTGGCTTGCCAATTAGCCGGTTGTGGACCCTCGACAATCTAAATCGGCTGTGGCCGCTTAAGATTCGTCGGGGCTGAGCTACGGAATCATATTTTCACTCTTGCGAGTTATTTTCAGAACGGAGATTCTTGCTCTACCAATCCCGACCGGCTTATTTGGCTTGCCAATTAGCCGGTCGTGGACCCTCGACAATCTAAATCGGCTGTGGCCGCTTAAGATTCGTCGGGGCTGAGCTACGGAATCATTCTGTTTTCACATCCCATTTTGTTAACGGGACTGCAAAGGTAAGATTTACTTTTTTAAGAACAAATAAATCTTAAAAATATTTGCGATAAGTGTAGTGAACCTTTGTGGTGCGGGCACCCAGCGATTTGAGCATGCTCAGCATTTTGGCGTTGAAATCACCAATCCAGGCCAGTTCGGCAATGGTAATCCGGCCCCGGGCTTTTTTGAAACTCTCATGGAATTTCATAATCATACCGGTTTCAATTCCCAAATTGTGGTACTCGGGTACAACGCCAAAAATGATACCCCTAACTTTATTGATGGAGCTCCGGTTAAGTAAAAATCGGATCTTATTCCACAGGTTGAGTTTGCCCTTAAACTTTTTAAATACCTGGTTTACCTCCAATATGCTTACATAAAACCCAATTGGCTGTTCATCGGCATAGGCAAAAATGGCAAAAGTGGGGTCGAGCACAGGCTTTATTTGTTTCAATCTTTCGCGGATTTTTTCTGTAGTAAGAGGTTTAAAATCCTCATGGTGGGCCCAAGCCTTGTTGTAGATTTCTACAAAATCTACTGCAAACTTGTCCATTTGTTTATAATCGAGCAATTCGAAATGGTACCTGGGGTTTTGCATTACCCTGCCCGCCAGTTTGCTAAATCTTTCAAAATTAAAATCGGCTTCGGTGATATCGGAGGTAGATTGTTCAATGATTTTTTCGAAGCCATAGGATTCAAAAAACTCGCGGTAATAGGCAGGTTGGTAATTTTCTCTGTAAGAGGGGTATGAATGGCATTCTACCAGCAGGCCCCAGAAGCTATCGCGGTCACCGAAATTCACCGGACCGTCCATATACTCGCAATTCTCGGCTTTCAGCCATGCTGCACAATGGTCGAATATGGCAAATGCCATATCTTTATTTTGAATACATTCAAAAAAACCCATACCTCCCATTCTGCTGCCATTGGGTTTAATTTGGTAAAAGGCAGCTGCACGGCCTGCTAATTTGCCATTTTGGTAGGCAACAAAGCGGGTGGCTTTCCCATCGGCAAAAGCCGGATTTTTGGTTTGGTTAAATACTTCTTCTATATCGGAGTTAAGCGGGTAGATATAATCGGCATCGGTTGCATACACAATATCGGCAACACGGTGAAACTCCTTAATGTCGGCCTCATTCTTTACTTCCCGAAAATCAAACATGCTGCAAATTTAAACTTAATCAAACAATTGTCATGGTATAATATCGACCTGAATCATTCATAAATAATGCTAAAACCCGAATTGATATTCAAAAAAAAAAGCCGACACTAGGCCGGCTTTTTCAATATTCTGAATGAGATTATTATTTTTTCTCGTCGGAAGAACCTGAATCAGCTTCTTTTCCTTTGCCGAAGCAGTAGGTAAAGCCAAATTTGTGCTCCCACAATTTATCGTTGTGTTTGCCAGATACGTTGTCATCGAAATTGTCGATGAAAGTAGGCAAATAAGCGGTTTGCATAAAGAACTTCACGCGAGGGGTAATATTGGCGCGAACACCAAATCCCATAGGAAGGTTGAATGCTTTGGCTTTTGAAGAAGTGGCACCCACCTGAGGCAATGTTTTGGTACCTGTATAGAAACCAAAACCTAAGGTAAGATAGGGAGCCAGGAATGCGTTTTCCTTTAACATTTTGCCGTTGTTGAATTTGAAACGGGCAGTTAAGGAGCTTTGCAGGCCTTTGTATTCTAACATTGGGAAATTCAAACCAATCCAGGGAGCTGGATCGTGGGTAAATTTACCGTAGTTGAGGTCTAAACCAGCGTCGAAATAATTGTTTAAATAGCGCCAGCAACCGATTCCTGCCTGGATATTGGGATTGCGGAATTTGATAAAGCCGTTGCCGTATTCTCCGTCATATTCTTTGTAATTTCCGGATAAACTGATTCCCCAAGGGTTTAAACTCGTTTGTGCGAAAATTGAAGATGTCGCGAACAGGCCGGTTGCAATGGCCATCAGCCATTTTTTCTTATTATTCATAGGTTGATTTTGGCTTCAAATTTATAACAAAATTGAAATATGACAAATTTCCCAAGATTTTTATTTCGTTAAATCGGGTTATCTCTGCAGCTTTACCGTTTCATCGCCCTGCCTGTATAGAGTATACGTAATAATAAATTGAAACATTTCGTCGGTAGCCCGCATGCTTGCCCCCCCGTATTCGAGCCGTTCACAAACAACCTTAGGGGGCTGATTGGGGTTATTCGGGTTAGCCGTAGTGTTATCAAACTCTGCCTCTGCAACTATTATACTGCCCTTAGGCACAGGTACCATATGGGTAAACGTATAAAAATATTGCCAACGGAAATCCCAATTCAGAATCCGTATCAGCGGAATTGTATCTCCATTAGGCTTGAGTGCGTATGCCAGAAAACGCTTACCCAGCATATGCAAATGCGGGTTTATGGTAAGAATAGAAATATCCTTGGGTACCAGAAAACGTGTGCTGTGTTTGCTCACCGTATTGGGCTGAATTACAAGCGGTGGTTCTATTTTGGATACGCCATTGGTGCCCAGCATTACTTCACCCAATTCACGGTCTGGAGGCTTATTTGTGAAAAATACATTGAGGTAACTTTGGTCAACTTGTTTGCGGTCGGAAGGTCCATAATGCACATCATTACCGGTGAAGGCAAACAGTTTAAAAAGCCTGAAAGTACCAATTCCCTCGGGGTAGGCGTTGCCAACCACTCCTGGCAGATAATTAACCACACTATGCACACGAAAAGGATATGTGCCATCGTCGTTTTCAAGTTTTAACAGACCGAAATCCTGGGCATATTCACCCCTGGTTAATTCCACTTTTTTTAAGCCATCGAACACATTTTTTTTGGCTCCTTGTTCGTACATTACCAAGTGCCCATTGAAATGATGCACCAAATCCGGTGTTCCCGGGATAAATTCCACTGCTCTTACCCATGTATCCCGGGGGATTTTTCCGGCAATTTTCATCAGAAAAAAACGGTCGCGCATATCCGGAAAAAGGCTTACTGTATCCAATGCCAGCACCAGATCGGGTTTACCAATATTACTTTTCCAGGCAGGTGGGGTGTATATGGGTAATTTATCGGCTGGCCCTTCTGGCCCACCCTGCCGGGCCCATTTGTCAATGGTTTCAATCTCGGCAGGGGTAAGGTAATTTTCACCCACAAAATGAGAGTAAGTGGCGTCGGCAGGCCAAGGGGGCATAATTTTAAGTCGGGTAACTTTGGCTATGGTCTTTAATTTACGGCGAACCTCTTTATAATTAGTTAAGGCAAAAGGGGCAATACCATTTTCACGGTGGCAAGAGCTGCAATGTTTAAATATTATGGGTGCGATATGCTCCGTAAACGTGGGTTTATCGGGTACTTCTACCCCATTTTTGCCGGTGCATTGAATTAAAAAAACCAAACCAGCTATGCCCGCTGCCTGTAACCCCAATAATTTAGTTCGCATCCTGGCTGTCAGTTTTTTCGATGTAACATCCCACTGGTTTGGTAAACCATGGTTGAATTTCAATATCCGCATTTAGCGAATCTATCACCCCCTTTAAGTAAAAGCGTGATGCCGCAACTCTGTGTTTACCTGTTTCAACCGCCCAGTTGTCAATGGCTCCGCTGTAAACCATTTGATGCATTTTATTAAATACAAAAACCTGAGGCGTAACTGTAGCACCTACCATAGAGGAAAAAAGACCCTTTTCATCGTAAAGATCATAGTTGGAAAATGGGTAGGTATAGGCTGGCACTTGTTCAGAGTTAAATGTATCGGGCAAATCAATGCGAATTATGCGCAAAACCCAATTTACATCGGCACCCAGAGAATCGGATAACTGGCGTATAAGGGGGCGGTAATTTTTACACAAAGGGCAATCCCCGGTGACAAATATGAGTAAAGTATTACATTGCCTGCCATCCTGTATCGATTCGATAAAAACATTTAAAGCCCTTTTCTTGTCTGCATCTTTATCCTTTTGATTGGCAATGTATATGTATTTAAGGCTATAAAACAACAAAGTTGCTAAACCACCCAGTAATATACTTACCAATATTTTGCGCATCGGGAAATTTGGGTACAAGTTTAAGACAGATTACTTTAAAATATAACCCTGTATTCTGAATTGTTTTTTTGGGGCAGCTTCTAATAGAAGAACAGCCTGAGGAAGAATAAATAAACTTCCCTGAATTAATTTCTGGTTAAAATTGATATTAGAATTCATCCAATAAATTGCATCTTTTGAAATTCTAAATAAAGATAACCCAGTACCTGCAACTAGTAAGATTTCCGAATTATTAATCCAAGTATAATACAATGGCAGCGTAGAGTAGTTTAATGTTGTATCACTAAAATCCAGTTCACCTTTTAACCAATTGCTAGATTCTTTTGTTATATTATATAAATAAATTGGACCATACTTGTAAGCAGCATAGCTAGAATGATAATATCCACGAGAAACAGGATGCAAAATAATTGATTCTTCCAATTCCGCAAATATGTAAATTGATTCCTCAGAAATAGCAGAAAAACTAAATTTACAGCTAAATAAGTTAATTTTTTCCTTTTTGAAATTATCTTTCTGAGGATTCATAGAATTTTCAAACTTTTGACCCATTCCACTGTTGGTTGGATTTTTATCCACATTTAAATTAGAATTTTTGTCTTCATTTTCCAATAAATTATATTTTTGTGCTTTGGGTAAAAGGTTTCCGATATTAATTTTTGCATTTAAACTTGGACTGCCGCCCATTGAATTCCCGACTATACTAAAAACTTTATTTTGTTTTATGAAGCCTGAATCACAATCTAGAATAATCCACCTAAAATTAACTACAGATGTGGATTTCTCAACAGGCATTAATAAATGAAAATTCCCTTTTAGATCAAATTCAATAATATGATTTTGAAATGCCCGCAGGCTATCATTTTCAAAAACAAATGTCCCATTTTCAGATAATGAATATATATGCCTCACTTTTTTAGTTCCATTTACTAAAATGTAATTAACCAAAAATAAAGTTCCTCTGATATTTAAATATACTTCTAACGGACCTACATCCTCTTCAAACTCCATAAGGGCCGGATCCGCTGCAACCACTTCAAAATTTTTATCATAAACTTTCACAGCTAAATTGGCTCCTTGCCTCTCTGGACTTACATCAAGGTAATACAAAGCAAACTTTTGATGGTTTTTATCGGTTATAACCCCATTGAACGCTTTAAAATCTTTTGGAATGCTGAAAAACTGATCTAGAAGAAATGTACTATCTGAAAATTTCATATTTATAATATCTTTATAAAAATAATATTGGATATTATCGGTTGTATTAAATTCCGAAAATATAATTGCCAGGGAGTCAGTTCCGCGCCAAACTAGTTTTTCATGCTTAATTGAGTAGCCTTGATATGATGAAGGTAATTGGATACTGCCAATAATCTCATTTTTTAAATTAACTTTTAATAAAAAACCACCATCGATAGGGCTTTCCCATTGAGATAATTTATGAGGGGTGGCTTTATTATACATAATTGTAATATAGTAAACGTCGCTTTTTTGTATAAAATCAACTATTTCGAAATTTGAAACCAATTTTGAATTTACTCTTGAAAATATCTCATTCTTATTCTTTAGATTTCTTGTTTCAAGATTTATTTCAAGGAATTGGGATTTTGTTGTCCAAAAGAGAGAAAATACAATGCAAAACAATAGATGTCTTTTTATTTGCTTGATAAATTTCAACATTTTTTAATAATTTAAGTGTTCAAATTTGTACAACAATTTTTAAAATATAAAAACCGTTTGAAAAAAAGAAAAAGTTCCATATTTAACATAGTCAATTAATCAATTTCATATTTGATAAAGGACTTAATTAAAAACAAACATAAACAAAGCAAGTGATATGTCAAAACCCAAATAGCAAAGAAATTCTACTAAATTCTCTCAAACGCCTTTACAAAGCGCACACCCAGATTGCGATAAGGGGGAATATAATCGCCCCATTTATCGTTGTTTTTAAGTTTTACATCCAGGCCTTTCCAAAGGGTTTTCCAGTCTATCTCTCCATTGCCTTTGCGCATCATTTCACACATATCCTTCAGCAGCACATTATTCACGGTCCAGGTGCCCACCTGCTTGCTGCTTACAATCTGAGCATCGGAGGCATTGTCCAGGATTTTTGAGATATTAAGATAGCCACCACAACTTCCCAACACCGCCACTTTGGCATTATTGGTAAGCAAATCGATGGTGGTAGAAAGGTGATAACTATGCCCCCTGTGTACTACAATATCGGGATATCTGTTGCTGGTTTCAAACAATTTGCGCAAGGCATCCAATCCCTTCTCGTTTTTGGGTTTATTGCAGTAAAGAATTATTTTTTTCCCAACAACAGTTTCGATTTTTACATAGCTCACCATATCGGTGATTTTATAATTTTTATCGGTTTTGAAATTTAGTAAAAATCCATTGTACGCAGCCTCCCCGTCTTCATCATCATAGAATACATGTTGCTGAATATTTTTACCATCGGGGAATAATAAATCCTTATCTACCTTTTCTAATACCGGAATATCAAAAGCTATGCTTTTACCTGTAATAACCTCCGGATCTTTTCCTGTAAATTTATAAAGCAATCCATACAACCTTGCCCCATAGGTATTGCCTGCCAAAAAACAACGTTTTAATTGTTCTCCTAATTTGGCCGACATATTTTCCCGCAACAAACTATCGGTAATACTGCCATAAATATCCGCTACTTCTACTGCAGGTTCGAGGTTTCCACCGGTTTTTTCGAGGTCTTTTACAATCTCATCCAGCAGCATATTTTTCTCCGCTACCGACATGGTATTGAGCAATTTTTGCATGGTATTATACCCTGCACACATTTGAATAAACGTACGAAATTTATTAAAGCCCACATTTTCAAAAAACACATACATCGAGCTGTCTTTGCGACGTTGCATAAGCCTTTTAAACATACCAAGGAAGCTGGATGTGAAAATTTCATCCTTGCTATACACCATCAGATTGTATAATTCTTCGGCGCTATTATTTTTAACAATGGCAAATCGGATATCATCTTTTTCATCGTGCAGCAGATTCACTTTGCGCACAATATTCAGGCTGTGAAAACCCAGTTCCTGATCGACAGAATAACTACCCAAAATTTTGTTGCTACGGCGTAAAATGCACAATTTCGAAAACCAATCGTTGGGTTTCTGTACCAATTCTTCGCTTTCTTCAATTGATAATTTATTATTATAAACCAGTTCTATATTGGTAAAGCAACTGCTTGTGCGGCCATATTCGGTATAGATATCATACAATTTAATTACAACAGGATCTTTGCTGGTTTTTAGGGCATAATTAACTGTATGTTGGGTACCAAAATATTGTTTAACAGCATTGGGATCATTGCGTGCCACAGTTTCCAAAACCTCAAGAAACCATGATTGCTGGCTGTAATCGGCATACTTGGTCAGCACATCATAGGGCTTTTTGGTGGCTGCAAAAACCATTACATCCCTTGCATGGCTGCGTTTCAAAAAATATGGTATGCAATCCAAAGCCATGGGCACATTATTCTTTAGCAATTCCAGGTCTTTCTGGGCTCCCTGGGCCAAACTCAACGATTCTACCATCCCAAAAAAATGATCGAAATAGGCCAGGTAACGCACATTGTTTTTATTTAAGCCTTGCAAAACGCCATGGAGATAGCGGTAAAAATATTCTTTTTCGGCAGTAGGAAACGTAGGCTTGGCAAGGTTTGCCTGAATCTGGTCTATACGTGTAAAATAAATATCACGGCCTCTTTTCTTCTGATCGGCTGTGTTGAAAACCAGCGCAGTGTCTTTCTTCCCATCAATCATATCCAGGCGAAGCTGTTCCTGATCGCAGAGAGCCGCATAATCAATGGGGGCTACCACCCTTGAGTTTTGAGCAGTCGCGGACACTGCTACCAGGCTTATTGCAAATGCGATAATCTGGTGCGCGCGTATTCCCATAACACTATACCGGTGGCTACCGAGATATTTAACGAATGTTTGGTACCTGCTTGTGGAATTTCTATGCATGCGTGGCAAAGTTCTATAACTTCTTCACTTACACCATCAATTTCATTGCCAAACACGAAAGCTATTTTTCCACCAGGCCAAATTATGTCCTGCAATAGCTGCGAATCCTGCACCTGCTCTACAGCAAAAATTTTATAATCCTGCTTTCGCAATTCCTGTAAAACCTGCACGGTACTTTCATTATACTCCCAATCCACTGCCCTTTCAGCCCCAATAGCTGTTTTGGTAATTTCGCGGTGGGGAGGGCAACCTGTAATACCACAGAGGAATAATTTAGTGCATCGAAAGGCATCACAGGTGCGGAAAACTGAGCCTACATTATGCATGCTTCGCACATTGTCCAGCACCGTTACAAAACTTAGCTTGGGGGCTTTATGAAACTCAACGGCGGTAAGGCGGTTTAGCTCTGTAAGTTTAAGTTTTCGCGGCATGCGGGCAAAGTTAGCGTTAAAGGCAAAGAATAAAAAAAGCAAAAACGTGCCTATTATCTTATCAAACTAACAGTTGTTAACCTATTATTGTGCAGGAATGGAAAGACTAAAATCGCAATTGCCGCTGCTGATGCGCTTGAGTTTAGCTGTATGCTATGTTTGGTTTGGCTCACTAAAGTTTTTTGAAGCCATGAGTCCTGCGGAGAATCTGGCCAAAGATGCCATACATCATTTGTTTGTGGGTATTATTCCAAAAGGAATTTCCATCTATTTACTGGCAGGTTGGGAGGTGCTAATTGGCCTGGGACTTTTGTTCGGATTTAAAATACGGATTGTAGTGGTATCGGCTCTGGTGCACATGGCATGTACATTTACACCCCTGATTTTATTGCCAGAGATTTGCTTCGATCATCCCCCTTTTGGTTTCAGCATTGTAGGTCAGTATATTGTAAAAAATCTTGTTTTTATCTGTGGTTTGATTTACATTTACCCTGACAAAATGAAGTAATTGCTTCGTTTTCATGCACATAATAAATCGAAATGAAATATAAGTACCTCATACTTGCAGCTGGTATAAGTTTAGCTGGCTGCGTAAAAAAGGCCAAAGACAACATCAATAAAATGCATGGGGTTAAATGGTCTGGGACCTACGCAGTACCTATCATCAATGCAGATCTTTCATTGGATGATGCCGTTGCTTTGGCTGGAGAATTTGTGGGTGTGCAACCCTATAAGGACGGCCTGCTTTATATGGAGTATAAAAACAAAATTGTGAGCAAATATGGGTATGAAATGATAGAATTGGCCAATCAAAACCATACTCATAACGACCAGCTAAGCGGCTCTGAAAAAAGCACCCTCACTTCGGGTGGCAGTGTATTGGCAACCCGTGATTATAGCGATGTATACAATGCAGGAACCCTTGAATTTGATTCCATTCATCTTTCTGGTGGTAAACTCAGGGTGCAGTTTACCCAAAACTACAGCCATGGCGGTGTTGCGACTATTACCATACCCCAATTGCGTAAAAATAATGTACCTGCAACCGCGGTTTTTTCCTTTTCTGCAGGCAATTTCAGCCAGAATATTGATATAGATTTGGATGGTTACCATTGGAATTTAACCCAGGGAGGATCTGGATTCAATCAAATCAATTCACATGCAGAAATTACCTTTAACAATTCAGGAAATGGTTTTACTGGTTCGGAAAATTTCAATGTGAATTTAAACCTGATAAGTCAGAAATTCAGCAAAATTTTTGGATATTTCGACCTTGGCAATATATTAGCCAGCAACGATTCTCTGGAAATCAGCCTGTTTAGTTCCGGGGTTAAATTTGGCACCTATACCTTTGCAGATCCACGATTAAAAATTAAAGTAAATAATGCTACCGGATTGCCCCTGGAAATGAAAATTAATTCACTTCAAGGAAATAAAAATGGCAGCAAAACACCCATTACCGGTTATACAAGTACAAGCAAAGTTCCCGTGTCGAAATTAGACTCGGTGATGCTAATAAAAACCAATAGTAATATTAAAACACTAACCGATAACTATACTCCATTCATAGAATACAATCTTGAATTCAACGCAAATCCGGATGGCAAAACAGCGCGTAATTTTTTAAACGCCGAATCCCAATTAACAGTTCAGGTAATAACAGAACTTCCATTCAACGGAACTGCAGTGGATGTAGTAATGGAGGATACTATGGAATTTAGTCTGGGACTTGGAAAAGAAGTAGATTATATCGATTGGATTAATTTCCGCATTGGCATTGAAAATAATTTGCCCATCAATGTGGGTGTTCAAGCCTACTTTATGGATAGCAGTTTTAAGGTTTTAGACTCATTATTTGCACCATTCCGATACATAACGAAAGGTGCGAATGTAGATGCGGCGGGCAATGTAACATCGGCTTACAGCGAACAATATGATTTAAATATCGATAGGGCCAGGATTAAAAAAATAAATCAGGCTAAACAGGTTAGAATTTACGGCATAATGCTTACCTCAGAATTTTCGGGGTCACCGGTCCCGGTAAAACTCACACAGGGGCAGCATTTTAAGTTTAAAATGGGAGTACAATCTAAATTATCTGTCAATGAAAAATTTTAAAGTATTTACAGCCATTTTATTGTTGGTTCACTTTACAAAGGCCCAACAGAATTTCACTTTATACAATATGCCCAGCATACCCCAAAGCAATTTGCTAAATCCGGCCTTGGTTCCTGATTGTAAATGGCATGTGGGTGTACCGGCATTGAACAGCACCTATTTTCAATATGGCAACAGCGGTTTTAATGCCAATAAAATATTCAATGCAATGGAATCCTTCACACCAGATTCGAGCCAATTAAATTTGAATAAATTACTGGATGTTTTTAATAAGAAAAACTACATTGCGCTTAAAGTAGAACAAAGCTGGCTGAGTGGAGGCTTGAAGCTGATGAAAAATCATTATTTGCACTTTAGCGTGCAGGAAAAAGCACAGGTTCGCTTTTCAATACCCAAAGATTTATTTACATTTTTAATTGATGGAAATGGGGGAAGTAATCTTGGCAAAACATTTGATTTTGATTTTAAATCCAGTGCTCTCCATTACCGCGAATTTGCTGTAGGATACGCATTCACCCTTGATGATAAAATTACTGTAGGAGGAAGGGTAAAATATCTTTTAGGCCTGAATGTGGTGGATGTAAAAAGTGCTAATTTATCAGTTACAACCAATCCCGAAGATTACAGCTATTTAATGAAATCGGATATACGAATAAATGCCGCAAGTTCGCTTAGAACAATCATTAAAACTGACAGTACCCAGCGTTTTGAACCCCAGGCCAGCAACTTTTTTCGTACTAAAAACAAAGGAATGGCCCTGGATTTAGGCGCCACGTTTAAGTTTACCGATAAAATAACTTTCAGCGCAAGCTTGCTAGACATGGGATACATACATTGGAAACAGAATACCACCAATATTATGAGCCACGATAAAAATGCAAGCTTTAAATTTGATGGCATACATGTAAGCAGTGCAGATACAAACAGCGATTTCAATCAGTATATTGAAAATCTGGTAGATACTTTGCTAAATACTTTCAGGGTAGATACAGCGCACCAATCGTTTAATACAGGCCTGAGTGCGGAGTTTTTTCTGGGAGCTAATTATGAATTAAGTAAGCGGGTTAATTTAGGCGCTCTTTTTTATGGTGATTTTTATAACGGCAGATTCTATCCCGGTTTAACCCTGAGTATGCGATACAAACTTGGCAAAGCCCTGAGCTTAAATGTATCTAATACTTTTTACAATCGCAGCGTAATAAACCCAGGTTTAGGGGTATCGGTAAATGCGGGTGCATTTCAGGTATATTCTGTGATGGATAATTTCCTGTTTCCGTTTATTCCCACAAGCATTCGCAATATGAGCTGGAGATTTGGAAGTAACATTACCATTGGCAGAGAAAGGTTAAATCCGCGCAAATCCAAAGGCAATGAAACACCTACCGATCCAACTACCAACTAATGGGTGATTTGCAATTTAATAAAATGGGATTGCCTGTTTTTTAAATCTGCACATTGAATAAAATACAAACCCGGAATATATTGCTGGGTATTGATTTTAGCCAAACCAATTATCTGGTTTGAATATATGCAAATACCTGCTGAATTATAAATATTCAATACACCTGGATGGGTTAGATTGATATACAACTCAGTATTGGCCGGATTCGGAAAAATAAAATTCTCTGCTTCTTCAATTCCAATAATATTTTCGTAAAATATTTCCAAATGTGCTGTATCTGACCACACTTCACATTGGGCCCTGTTAAATACCCTGCACCTGAAAATATGATTTTTCATACCCTCATTTACCGGATTTATATATAATGAATCGTTATGAACACCGTAAAATATTCCAGCATCTGGCAAATCATTAAAGCCGTTCCCTGTATCACGTTGCCATTGAAAAGAATCAGATAATAAATTTGATTTTACAAAGAAAAAACCATCTTTTCCCAGCATGGTAATATTGTGCTTGGGTTGAGTTAAGATTACAGGTTTATCCAGCATTTCAATCGTAAGGGACTGGGAGGTGTCCTTACAGCCAAATGCATCTGTACTAATCAGATTATAATTGGCCGAAACACTGTCGGAATGGGTTGTATCAAAACCAGGAATTGCCACTTGATTTCGCATCCATTGATATATATTTCCTGCCGTATATTTGGCATGGACTTGATAAACCGATGGCTTGCAATAAGCCAGTTTAGGCATTGAAATTATTTGAGAATTGGGTTTTGAAATGGCCATATTCTGGCCACAATTATTTCCTTCGGCAAGGGGTTCTGTACTCTTTATTCTTACCCTATATGCATTACCCAAGCCAGATTTGTATGGAACAAAACCCTTTACCCTGCCATCTTTGTGGGTTGAACCAATGATTTTTGATTTACTAAAATTCCCAGCCGAATCGCTCAATTCTAAATTAAAAAGATTGCCTGAGGTAAACCTGCCGATTGCCTTAAAATATACACTGAAACTATCTCCAGCGCATAGATGCAGCCTGCTCACACTGTCGATATCCATGCTGCGATAAGCATTATTTTGACAAATAAATTGGTTAGAATTATTGGTATTTCCCAACCCTAACTGACCATTTGAATTATCACCGGTGATGCATATTTGTTGGCGTTCACAACTAATTTTAGCTGCATTTTTTTCACCTGCCGAAATATTAACCGTATTAAATTGATTTGCAATAAGGGTAGGAATTAATGCCTGATTCATTGCCCCTAAACCAGATTGCCCCTTCAGATTGGAGCCCCAGAAATAACAATTGCCATTAGCACCCAAGGCTGCTGCCTGCTTATAACCAGCCTGAATTTGAATAACGGTGGTATTGAGTTTTACCAAAACTGCCGACAACCTGGCTTGCACAGTACTATCGCCCAACTGTCCAAAGTTATTGTTTCCAAAAGCCCATGCTTTTCCCCTGGCATCTAATACCAAACTATACTGTTCGCCAGCCGCCAGGCCAATGCAATCTGAAAAACCGGAAACCTTTTGAGGCAATTGGGTATAACTGCCGCTGCTTGTATATCCCAACTGTCCCTGGTTGTTATTCCCCCAGGTGTAAACTTCGCCGTTGGCGGCAATGGCCATGCTGTGCCCTTGTCCGGCAGCTATTTGTTTCCATCGTGTTCCAACGCCGATTTGTATTGGAACTATGCGATCGGTGGTACTGTTGTCGCCCAATTGTCCGGTATTATTGCGGCCCCAAGCCCACATGGTACCATCGCATTTTAATCCCAGGGTATGGGTTTCGGATGCCGAAATGGATATCCACTGATTGGATTTTCCAATCTGTACTGGGTTTTTACGGTTGGTTGTGCTGCTGTCGCCCAGGTTGCCGTACGTATTCCCCCCCCAGGCCCATAATGTACCGTTGGTGCGGATTCCAAATCCGTTGGTATTGCTTCCGGTTATCCCAATCCAATTGGTATCGGTACCCACAGCTACCGGATCTAATCTGGTTGCGGTGCTTCCATCCCCAATCTGAGATTGGTCGTTTCTACCCCAACCCCACAGAGTTCCGTCTGATTTTAATGCCGTTGTATGATCGGCGCTGTGTACCGTTACCCAATTTATTGCTTTATGAATAAACACGGGTGCCAAACTTAAATTTGAAATATTAGCTCCCAGTTGACCGTGATTATTTCTGCCAAAAGTATATACACTGCCATTCGCCCTGCTTACAACTGTATGGTAATATCCTCCTGCTGCGGCAATATAATCGGTCTTTGAACTTGCTTTTACCGGCTTATTGGCATCTACCACTGTGCTATTGCCAATTTGTCCGTGTGCATTGAGTCCCCATCCCCAAAGTGTTCCATCCGACTTAATTGCCAATGAATGCTCGTTGCCGCAAACCGCAAATACCCAGTTGTTGTCGTTGTTAACTTTTACAGGGCTCAAATGATCGATATTCGTTCCATCTCCCAACTGTCCGTTTCCATTGCTTCCCCAGGTCCATAAAGTTCCGTCGGCCTTGCGGGCCATGCTGTGGTATGTGCCTCCTGAAATACTTACCCAATTATTGTCGATCCCAATCTGCACAGGCACATTGCGATTTGAATTTGAACCGTCGCCCAATTCTCCGCTGCCATTTCTGCCCCATCCCCATATAGTACCATCGGCCTTAAGGGCCAAACTGTGATGGGCACCACAGGCTATTGCAATCCAATTATTAGCATTCCCCACCCGGTGCGGTTTATACACATTGGCATTGGCGGTATCGCCGATTTGGCCGTAGTAATCATATCCGAATGCCCACAAGCTGCCATCCGCCTTCAATGCAAGGGTGTGATAGGTACCACAGGCAACAGCCACCCATTGGCTATCTTTCCCTACTTGCTTGGGTACAAAATGGTCGTAACTAGTTCCGTCGCCCAGTTGGCCGTACACTCCCATACCCCAGGCCCACAATGTTCCGTTGGCTTTGATAGCCGCGGCATGGTAAAAACCGGCGGCAACACTTACCCAATCGTTGTCGGTATTCATTTGCGCCGGTAATGGTGTAAAAGTTTGGGTGCCATTGCCCAGTTCACCATAGGTATTGTAGCCCCATCCCCACATCACACCGTTTCTGATTTCGAGGGTAAAATAACTGCCAGCCGCAAATCGTTGCTGGTTGCTGCGCTGGGTAATCAGCGAATTATTTTGGTTTCGTGAAAATTGACCCATTGCCGATTGAAACAGCAACAGTGCAGCAATTAATAAGTGCGATTTTTTAAGCATTTATCCGAAATTCTCTTTTAGGTAGATTGGAAATAAAATCGCCCATGACAATGACCGGAGGCAAATTTACACTTTTACCAACGGCTGAATTAAAATAAACCAGTTTTGATTGTGTTTTTTCAAAAACAGTATTTAAACCTACATAACAATATTTTGTATTAACCTAAATACCTAATCATTTAACATTGATTTGAAGTTGGAAGGGATACTGTGAAAAAAGCGGCTTAAAATGTTAATCACTTGCAAAAAAGCGAGGGTAAATTGCGGGGCTAGAGATAAAGTAATGTGCGCTGCACCTAAGGATAAGACCGAAACCCCGCTGATGAAGCAATATTTTAGCATTAAAGCGAAGTACCCAGGTGCTTTGCTGCTATTCAGAGTGGGTGATTTTTATGAAACATTTGACGAAGATGCCAGAATCACCAGTAAAGTACTGGGCATAGTGCTTACCAAACGTTCAAATGGGGCTGCATCTGAAATGGATTTAGCGGGTTTCCCTCACCATTCATTGGATAGTTATTTGCCCAAACTGGTCCGCGCCGGTTATAGGGTAGCTATTTGCGACCAGCTAGAGGATCCGAAACTTACCAAAACTATTGTGAAACGAGGGGTTACGGAATTAGTTACCCCCGGTGTAAACTTCAACGATAAAGTCTTAGAAAGCCGCCAAAGCAATTATCTGGCATCGGTTTACTTTGGAGAAAAAAATATTGGCCTGGCATTTTTAGATATCAGCACCGGCGAGTTTTTTGCCACCAGCGGCGATGAAGCCCAAGCTCAAAAGCTGATTGCAGGATTTAAACCGGCAGAATTGCTTTGCCCAAAGGCCAATCAGTTGCAATCAAACGGATTATTTGGACCCATTCCGGCAGCCCAACATATCGATGACTGGGTATATCAAACCGAGTATTGTGATGAAAAACTATGCCGCCAATTTCAAAGTGGCTCTCTGAAAGGATTTGGTATTTCGGAAATGCCCGAGGCTATAATTGCTGCCGGTGCAGCACTGCAATACCTCGAAAACACCCATCATACCCAAATTTCGCATATCAATAGCATTAGCCGCATCGACGAAAATAAATATGTGTGGTTGGATGGATTTACAGTGCGCAACCTGGAACTTACCCGATCTATTTTTCCAGGTGGGGTTTCATTGCTGGAAGTAATCGACAAAACCCAAACTCCAATGGGAGCCCGTTTACTTAATCAATGGCTGGTATTGCCGTTGAAAGACCTGGATCAGGTGCGCGAAAGGCACGATGTGGTTGAGTTTTTTAAGAAAAACAAAAAACTGGCCGACAGCACTGCACAAAGTTTAAAAGAAGTGGGCGATTTGCAGCGCATTGTTTCAAAAGTGGCTCTAAACCGCATAAACCCACGTGAGGTGCTGCAATTGGGTCGCAGCCTGGCAGCAGTTTCCACTATTCAGGAAAGCCTGCAACAATCGGACAATGCGGGTTTAACCAACCTGCTAAACGGGGTGCAACCACTGCCTGAAGTAATCCAACGGATTGCCAGCGAAATACAGGAAGAAGCCCCTGCCCTGCTTGCAAAAGGCAACGTATTTAAACAGGGTATTAACGAAGAGCTGGACCATTTGCGGCATCTGGCTTTTAGCGGCAAAGATTATTTGCTGGATGTACAAAAACGTGAAAGTGAAAAAACCGGAATCAGCTCCCTAAAAATTGGATTTAATAATGTGTTTGGTTACTACCTCGAAGTTACCCATGCACATAAAGCCAAAGTTCCTGAAGAGTGGATTCGCAAACAAACCCTCACCGGTGCCGAACGTTACATTACACCCGAACTGAAAGAGTACGAAGAAAAAATTCTGAACGCTGAAGAACGCATTGGCATTGTGGAGCAGCAAATGTGGGAAGAATTTGTGGTATGGCTCAATGGATTTGTAGCCAAAGTACAGGCCAGTGCAAATGCTATTGCCAAGCTCGATTGCCTCGCCGGATTTGCCACCCTGGCTTATGAAAATCATTATGTAAGGCCCGAGGTAGACGACTCTCTTTCGCTGGATCTGGAAGGATGCCGCCATCCGGTGATTGAAAAACAATTGCCACCGGATGAAAGCTATATCCCCAACGATATTTTCCTCGACGATGCCGAGCAACGGGTAATAATTCTTACCGGCCCCAATATGAGTGGTAAAAGCGCTATACTGCGACAAACGGCCCTGGCGGTGATATTGGCACAAATCGGCAGTTTTGTTCCTTGTACCAAAGCCCGAATCGGGTTGGTAGATAAAATTTATACCCGTGTTGGAGCCAGTGACAATATCAGCTTGGGTGAAAGTACATTTATGGTGGAAATGCTCGAAACCGCCAGCATATTGAACAACCTCAGCGAACGAAGCCTCATTTTGCTCGATGAAATTGGCCGCGGGACCAGCACATACGACGGTGTTTCACTAGCCTGGAGTATTGCCGAATTTTTGCAAGGCCATAGCTGCAAACCCAAAACACTTTTTGCCACGCATTACCATGAGTTAAATGAACTCGAAAGCAAGTTGGATGGGGTGCGCAATTTTCATATTGCCATTAAAGAACAAGCCAATAAAATTTTGTTTTTACGCAAATTAAAACCCGGTGGAAGCGAGCATAGCTTCGGTATTCATGTGGCGCAAATGGCAGGTATTCCAAACAAAGTATTACTTAGGGCCAGCGAAATTCTGCATAATCTGGAATCAGATCGAACCAAAATATCTGGCCGCGAAACTTTGCGCAAAACCACATCCAGTCCGGTAATGCAAATGAGCATGTTTCAGGTAGACGACCCCGCCATGAAACTGGTGCGCGAAACCCTGAAAAATACCGATTTGAATTCCATTTCCCCCATCGATGCCTTGCTAAAATTACAAGAGTTGAAGAATAAGGTTGGGAGTATATAAATGGTTAACTTTTAGGAAAAAAACTAATTGTTTTATCAATAAACTTTCAAAAAATTAACGTGGTTTTCTTGTATTGTAAATATTGAATACTATAGGTACTTCTACATAATTCATAATAAAATTACCAGCACGGTAATGCGCATACCCGCAAGATACAGTAAATCCGGTGCGGTTTCTATCGACGTTATATCGGTATCCCAATCTAATTTTATAAGTATTAAAATAATCCTTAAAATGCTCATTCAATAAGTAATGCCTGAAGGTAAAATGGGTACCTAAACTTACGGATAAGCTGAGTGATTTTGTAAAATAATATGTAGGTACTAAATGCAAATAAATTTGATGGTAATTGCTCCATTTTACACTGCCATATTGCTTGCCTATATTATAAAAATAACCCGATTCATAGGCTATATGAAATTTAGAATTCCATGTTTTTTCTTTACCAATAGTTAGCCCAAAGCCACTTTGGGACAAAAGTTCTTTGCCCAGCATATAATTGTAAATCAAGCCGCCATAGGTTCTGGGATATGGCATTTGCATGGGTTTAAAATCTGGGCCTATATAACAAGCCATTAACTTTGTAAAAGAAATAGAAAATAAAATACAAAAATAATTCCGCATTTATTTATAAACCATTTATTTTGAATAAAGGAATTCAACTTTTCCGTCTCACATAGAACCTCTCTAATGCAAACCCAGAGTATGCAATGGGAGCCAATGGCGTAAAAAAACAGAGTACGATTACCACAATATAAATAAAGTTTGGAAATAATAATTCCCTGAATAAATATTTACGTTCATTTTCAGGGAATGTTTCGGATAATTGATTCTTTGGATCCAGGCTATACCTGAATAATCTATATTTTAACAAACTTGAAATAATGAAATTTATATTATAAAAAATCAATGGTATAAATCCGCTTTCTTTTGTGTTTTCAAACACAAAAGACATTGAAAACGGGATAAATACTACCGAACAAAGCATAAATAAATTAAGGGTAATAAATTTTTCATTATACGCTGTAATATATTTAAACAACTGGTGATGCCGACGCCAAAACATGCCTATCAGCACAAAAGAAAGCACCACACCCCCGATATGGGCAGTTAATACTGCCAATTGTTTAATCAGCTGCTCAGTTCCATGGCTTAAAACTATGTGGGGTGGCTTTATTTCCAACACCATCAATGTAATAGCAATGGCATACACTGCATCACTAAAAAAGGCAATCCGTTCTACCTGAAATTTATTTTTTGGATGTTCCACCATCTGGCAAATTAAACCGGAATGACATTAAGTTAAAAATGGAATTAAAGAATGTTAGAATGGGATATTGTAGTATTATGGTAGTATGGTATTGGGTCCCCCCAACTTTGGGTTGCGGCGGAATGGTATTGTATGAATTGGTGAATTTTTCTGAGGCTAAGGATTCTATTCACCTGTCGTCTCCTCTATTCCCTATTCCCCTTTCCCTATTCCCTAAAAGGTATAGGTGCAGCCTGCTGCGGGCAAAAACGGCAATTGGTTTACCCGGGTTAAATTCACCCTGTCGAAATAGAAAATATTGGCCCGGTTATACACGTTTGTAATTGAAACTGTGGTGGTAAACTCGCGATGGTTGGCCAATTTCCAGGTGCGGCGGCCCGAAATATCCAATCTGTGATACCAGGGCAATCTGCCTTGATTTAATTGCCCATAAATGATACCCAGGTTGCCATTTCCATTGGCATAATTGGTGCTAATTCCGTTGCTGAAATCGTATTTCTGATAGTAACCCTGGGTTTGGGTAAACGGAAAACCACTACCTACTGTCCATCGCACCGAAAATTCGGTGGGATTTTTATTGTCTACATCGTACGAAATTAATAGGTTGGCATTGTGCCTGCGGTCGAATACAGGCTGATAAGTAACATAGCCATCAAAACGATTTACCCAGGTGAGGCTGTAAACCGCCCAGATATACAGTTTTTTATAATCGTATTTATAAGAGAAATCACCGCCATACGCATTTCCACGTTCTATGATATAATCGTTGCGCAGGCGTTCGGGTTTGCCCTGGTTAGCCTCGTCGTCATCAAACAATTTGTCGCGGTTGATATTGGTTATTTGGGTAAAGTCTTTGTAAAAAGCCTCCAGATTAAATACATGGCTTCGGCGAATGTTATAATCAAAACCAAATACAAGGTGACGGGCTTTTTGCAAGCGACTGTTTACAGGCTCACCATCAAAGGTTTTGGGCAGATTGGTAGGTCCGGATAGAAATCCATAAAACAGATTTACCACATCGCGGTCGCTAATGGCCGAAAGCAAATTCTGGCTATACAAACCAGCTGCCCCTTTTATACCCAAATGCCCGAATGGAGAATAGCGAAATTGCACTCTGGGTTCTAATGAACCGTCGCTAAGGGAAGCATAATACTGACCACGCAAGCCCAGGTTGGCCATAAAACGTTTGCGCTTAATCATGTAATTGGCAAATCCGTTTATTTCTGTAGTACTTTCCTGTTGCTCAATTAATCGATCGTTTGAATTAAAAAGTTGAAAATCGGTTTGAAAGGCGTTCATTTCTATGCCCCATTTCAGTTCATCCTGTTTAAAATTATAATTAAAATTCATGCCCATATTAAACCCACCAATTCCACTGCTGCGGGGTTTGGCATCTTTTTCAACCTGGTTGATATTGTATTTGCTATATAAAAAATATCCATCTACGCGCGTTTTAGAGGCATCGGGCACCACCAGAAATTTGCCGCCAAAACCTACCGATGACCATTTATATGAAGTACTGTTGGGAAAAGCCACATTATCACCAAATCTAAAGGCATATAACCTGCCGTATCCACCATTGGAAGAGTTCATGCTGATTTTGGCAAACAAATCTCCAAAATTATATGGCAGCTTTGCCGGATCGGCGTACTGATAAAATATTTTAGAACTCTGAGCCAGGTAAGAATTGCGGTAACTAACTGCAAACGAGCTATTGCTCTGCCCGGCTTTATACCGGCGCAAGGGCCCTTCGAGCAGCACCTTACTGTTAAAGGTACTGGCGCCTACTTTGCCAGTAAAACGGTTTTTATTTCCATCGCGGGTTTTTACATCCACCACAGCCGAAACCCTGCCTCCGTATTGGGCACCAAAACCGGCCGTGTAAGCATCGGCACTCTGTATTAAATCGGTTTCAAAAACGCTGAACAAGCCAATGGAGTGGAATGGATTATAAATGGTCATCCCATCCAGCAGCACCTTATTCATTATTGGAGCCCCACCACGGATATAGAGTTGTCCGCCCTGGTCGCCCGAAAAAACCACACCGGGCAATAACTGCAGATATTGCAAAATATCCGGTTCGGCACCAATGGCTGGTACTTTTTTAATGGTTTCAGCCTTTATATCTTCGGTTCCACCAATACCGGGTGGTTTGCGCGCTGCCCTGATTTCCACCAGTTTCATCTCAACCTGATTGAGGTAAAAATCGTGTTTCAGGGTAGAATTATTATCTACCGTAAAATCAAAAAAACTGGTATCATATTTATCAGCCCAAACCGTAACTGTAACATTTCCATTGGGAACTTTGGCAAGGTCATAAAAACCATCGGCATCGGTAACCACCACCCTTTGATCGGATGACAGTGCAACATAGGCCCCGGCTATGCGGTTACCAGTTTGTACATCGTACACAAACCCTTTAATATCCCCGTTTTGGCTGAAGCAAAAGTGGCCCAAAAGCAATAGAGTGGCCGTAAAAATATATTTCAAGGCCGCGAATTTAACCAATTACCACCCAATTCTTAACGCCCAAATGCCCAATATGAGGTGAACTCTGTAAGTGCAGGGTAAAATTGATACCCTCAGTTTTTAATTATTTTTTAAAACATTGCACCCAATAGCCTGCAATTATTACGCACTTCTGCTTTTTTAACTAATTTTGCGGTCTAGCATGGTTTATCGTTTTAAAGTCTGGTTTGAAGAAATCGAAGATGTAATCCGTTGGATAGACATACGTCCGTCGTCTACGTTTCTCGATTTTCACAATATCATTCAGGAGTCTATCGGATTCGATAAAAAAGAATTCTCAAGTTTTCATATCAGCGATGATCGCTGGCGCAGGTTGTTTGAAATTACCCTGGAAGATATGCAAATGAAAGAAGGCGGCGATGATAGTGATGCACCTGCAGTGCTAATGAAAGATGCCCGATTGCGCGATTATATCAACGATCCACACCAGCGCTTTGTATATATCACGGATTTTGTAGCCAACTGGACCCTGTTGTGCGAATTGCAGGCCATAAACGAGGAAACGCCCAAGAAAGAATACCCTTTGGTTTTCCGTAGCGAAGGTAAAGCCCCCCGTCAAAGAGAAGATAGCCGTTTTAAAATGCTCGATGATAATGAATTTGATGCTTTGGCAGCCAAAATACTGGCGGCTAAAAATGCCAAAAACATTATGGAAGGCGCAGAGGAAGAACTCGTTGAGGGAATTGATGAGGAGGACGAAGAAGATGAAGAAAAAGACGAATTCGGATTTGACGAATTTGGCAGTGGTGAGGATGAAATAGGCAGCGGTTTCTCCGAACTCAAAGATTAATGCCTTGAGCCAGCCAGTTGTAATTGTAATTGGCGGTCCTACTGCATCTGGTAAAACCAAAGCAGCCATAGAAGTAGCCCAGGCACTCAATACCCAAATAATTAATGCAGACAGCCGGCAGGTTTATGCCGAACTCAATATTGGTGTGGCCAAACCCGATGCAGCAGAACTGGCCGCGGTTCCTCACCATCTTGTCTCATCCGTTTCTATTCACCAAAATTTTACAACCGGCGATTATGAACGTGCAGCTTTGGATCTGATTACTGAAATCACCCTCCATCAACCCTTTGTTGTAATTTCTGGTGGTACTGGCTTGTACCTCAATGCCTTAATTCATGGTATGGATGCATTGCCCCCAATTACTGCTGAACTCCGGGCTAAGGTGAATAGGCTTCAAACCCAGTTGGGCAATACCGGCCTGGCCGATTACCTGCTTACCCTCGATACATACGCCGCCGATCACATAGCATTAGACAATCCAGCACGGGTAAAACGCGCCATCGAACTGGTGCTTACCACCAACCAACCATTATCCGAGCTGTATAAAGGAAAGAAATCCATCCGCCCCTTTCAGGTTTTGGGTTATTATTTAAATCCTGAACGCGAGTGGTTATATAACCGCATAAACAATCGTGTGGATGCGATGATTGCTGCCGGACTTGAATCAGAAGCACGTAGTTTTTACCCGTATAAAAATCTGAATGCATTGCAAACTGTGGGTTATACTGAGTTTTTCGATTACTTCGATGGCAAAATAAGCCTCGAAACGTGCATTGATAAGATCAAACAGCACACCCGCAACTACGCCAAACGCCAGCTCACCTGGTTTAAAAATCAAACAGAATTTAAACCCATCGAGGCTGTAAATCTGTTAAGTACTATTTTTGCCGACCTCAATCAACATGGATATTCAATTTACGAATGAAGCTTTAATTAGTCTGGGTATCTTAACCATACTCGAAGTAGTACTGGGTATAGACAACATTATTTTCGTTTCAATCCTGGCGGCAAAACTGCCTCAGGATCAACAACGGCAAGGACGCAGGGTAGGCCTGCTCCTGGGTATGGTTGTGCGTATTATTATGCTTATGGGCATAGACTGGGTGCGCAAACAGGAAGAAACACTGTTTACCATTCTCGGTAACGAAATTTCGGGCAAAGACATTATGCTGATTGTGGGTGGTCTATTCTTACTCTACCAAAGTGTGCATGAAATTCACCTGAAACTCAAGGGCCATGCCGAAGAATTAAAAGAACGCACAGCAGCTAAAAACCGCAATGCCATTTTCTTTCAGATGGCTTTATTAAACGTGGTTTTCTCTCTAGACTCAGTAATTACCGCCATAGGTATGGCCAATCAACTTTGGGTAATGATTAGTGCGGTAATTTTATCTATGGGAGTAATGATGGCCGCGAGTGGACCTATAGCCAGCTTTGTAAATAAGCACGCCTCCATTAAAATACTGGCACTATCCTTCCTCACCATGATAGGAGTAAGCCTTATTGCAGAAGGGTTTGAACAGCATTTCAATAAAGGCTACATCTACTTTGCAATGGCCTTTTCTTTCCTGATTGAGCTTATCAACCTTAGGGTTGACAAAAACAGTCAGAAACACGGATCATAAATCGTCGTACTGGTAAATTTCATCTATGTGGCTGCCAGACTCCATAGAATAAATTTCTTTTACAATTCCATCATTGAGTCCGTAAACCCAGCCGTGCAGGTGCGGGCGTTGTTCATGCTTCCAGGCCTTTTGAATAATACTGGTTTTAGATAAATTCATTACCTGCTCGGTAATATTCAATTCTACCAGCCGATTTACGCGTTGTTCTGTATCGGCCAATCTATCAAGTTCGGCGCTGTGAAGGCGGTAAACGTCCTTGATATTGCGCAACCATTTATTGAGTATTCCAAGATGCCTGTGCGACAGGGCTGCCCTTACACCTCCGCAGCCATAGTGCCCGCAGACAATTATATGCTTTACCTTCAACTCCTCCACAGCGTATTGCAATACACTTAATAGGTTGGTATCGGTATGCACTACCAGATTGGCTATGTTACGATGTACAAAAAGCTCACCGGGTTCGGCCCCGATAACCTCTTCGGCTGGCACGCGGCTGTCTGAGCATCCTATCCATAAGAAATCAGGTTTCTGATCGCGGGAAAGGGCATGGAAGTACTCCGGATCATTATCGAGCTTGCCGGCAGCCCATATTTTATTCTGTAAAAGTAACTTAATGTGAGATTCCATTAGATTTTCATTTTTTCTTTTTGGTGATCATTCAGGTATCTGTAATCGAGCCTTATTTTTTCATGTGCGGCCTTGGTTTCATAATCGCGCAGCATATCTAAAATATCATTGTCTATAAAGTGACACTGGCTCAGGTCTATCGAAACGATTGATTTTGGTGGTATTTTGTCGAATGTAGACTTCAGCAGTGCCTTGTTTAAGAAAGACACCTGGTTGCTGAACTTTATCAGGTATTGGTCTTTTTCATTGGCCATGCGAATGGCTACTTTGTAATTAGACCGAATAACAAAAAACACCCCTACCAGCAGACCAATGGCAATGCCTATAAGCAAATCGGTGAGCAGAATGGATAGAATGGTAATTAAAAATGGTAAAAACACGGTAGTTCCTTTATTCCATTGTTCCTTAAACAATACCGGAGATGCCAGCTTATACCCTGTGTAAATAAGGATGGATGCCAATGCGCAGAGCGGTATTTTATTGAGCAGATTGGGAAAAAACAGCAAACTTAAGAGCAAAATTGCGCCGTGCATAATGGTGCTTAGCTTGCTTTGTGCACCGGCATTCAAATTTGCCGAACTGCGTACAATTACCGAGGTTATAGGCAAACCACCCAGCATACCCGATACGGTATTTCCAACACCCTGGGCCATTAGCTCCCGGTTTACCGGTGTATTTCTTCTCAGTGGATCGAGCTTATCGATAGCCTGCACGCTCAATAGCGATTCCAAGCTGGCAATAATGGCAATTTCTATGGCGCCTTTCCACACTTCCACGTTTTTTAGGTGCTGAATATTGGGGGTATTTAGTATCAGCGATCCAAAGTCCTCTATCCCTTTATTCAATGGCAATGCAACCATATGCTCGTCTCTGATACCCCCACCAGCTCTATCCAATATATAATCGAGCAAAACAGCCAATAAAACCACTATAAGCGGAGCCGGAATAATGTATTTGTATTTTTTAGCAGGAAATAAAGATGAATCCCAGAACCATTGCACAGCAAGGCCCACAAAACCAATTATTACAGCAAGGGGGGTAATATTCATAAAGGCCAATTCAATTTCCGAAAAGGTATTGTGTCCGTCTTTTTGAAAAAACGCTTCATCCCCTTCAAAATCTTTATCATATCCCACTAAATGTGGAAACTGTTTAAAAATAAGCAGTAAACCTATGGCTGCGAGCATGCCTTTGAGCACCGATACCGGCACAAAATCAGCAATTTTACCCGCTTTGAGGAGCCCCAATAAGATTTGAATTACACCGGCAATGACCACTGCAAGGGTAAAGGCTTCAAAGATGGGCACACCGGTGGTGGGATCCTTCAGGTTATCCAGTATTACAACTACTGTGGTAATTAAACCTGCCGCCGGACCTGAAACGGATAATTGGGAGCCACTTAGGGAACCTACAATCATACCGCCAACGATACCTGCAATAACACCAGAGAGTATGGGTGCATTCGACCCCAGGGCTACCCCCAGGCATAATGGCACAGCAACGAGAAATACTACTAAAGATGCAGGCAAGTCTTTTCCTGCATGACGAAAAATTTTCTTCATGAAATAGGCGCGTGACAAAGAAAATAAAAAAAACCCGGACGTTACCATCCGGGTTCATTTATTTATGATAAAATCTTAATCTTAGCGGCTAGAACGGGGTCCTGGGGTTACAGTGGTTGCACTGCCACCAGTTTTTCCGCCTGAGAATTTGAAGTCGATTTTGTTTTTGTCGGTGCTTTTGCAAGTATTGTCAACAATGATACGATCGCGGCTCATTCCGTATTGGGTAACCAGAATGTTCACGATGTTTTCAGTGCGGCAAGAACCTACTACATCACCTTTTTTGCCAGCGTACATTTTCTCTTTTCCACCGGTAGCACCGCAGATAGTGAGTTTTTTGTCGGGGCATTGTTTCATTTTATCAGCAATCAGAGCCAATACAACTTGGTACTCAGGTTTGATATTGCATTTGTTGGCATCGAAGTACATGCTTGGGAAGTTCATGTCATCGCAATTGCAGCAGTTGTTCTGAATAGCGCGGCCATTGGCATCAACCATAGCACCGATAGGTGTATTTGGTTCTTTATCGCGGCCATCGGCAACACCATCACCATCAGAATCCAGCATTTTACCGTTGGCATCTACTGGAGATCCTTTGTCAGAAGCTGGCTCCTGGTCGCGGCAATCGGGTACACCGTCACCATCAGTATCAACGGCTTTACCGTTACCATATACCATGCAATCTTTCTCAGTGCTGTCGTCAACGTCGAAGAAATCAGATACACCGTCACCATCAGAGTCGGTATATAGGGTGTCAACACGACGATCCAGTTCCTGAACTTTTTCGTAGATAGATTCGATTGGGCTCAACCAGTCGTAGTGTTGGGCACTTTTTGAACCCAATTTCCAAGCTCCGTAAACGTTCAACAAACCGTATTGGTCGAACCAGCGGTTCTGCCAGATTGGAGTATTGTACACATCGATATCATCGTTGCGCAGGTAAGTTTGACGGTATTCAGCTCCGATATCGAAGTAGCGACCCAGGTTGTGTTTCAGACCGAAACCAAAAGGTACGATCCAGTGACGGCCTTGGTATTGTTCGGTAACGTCTTTACCCAGATTTGGGTTAGGAGTACCATTGCCAAGATAATGGGTAAGGTAGTAGTCTCCACCCACATAAAGGCGCTGATCATTGAAGCGGGCAGTGCTTTTGAAGAAGCCAACACCACCTCCAATGAAGAAGTTCAACTGGGTTTTGCGCAAAGGACGCAAGAAACTGATGTTACCCAAGGTAAATACAGCCTGCACGTTTATGTCCTGGAATATGCTTTTGAACTTAAAGAAGTCTTTGTAAAGGGTTGGGAATTGATAATCCCTGGCTCCACGCAGTTTACCAATGTTCCACTCCGCTTTCAGGCCAAATACCTGAGAGATAGAGTATTTGGTGAACAGACGGGCATGCCAGCCTGGCTGAATTTTGTCGGCATCTCCGTAGAAGAAGGTAGTACCTACACCAGCTCCCAAAGACCATTTTTTAGCGCGACGGTCTACGAAAAAGCTTGTAACAGCGTGTTGACCGCTGTCTTTCACTTTGTCGGCTTTCTTGTTTCCATCGGGCCATTTTTTCTGGGCATTCTCGTGGTAGTTCGGACCTTTCTCCTGAGAGTAGGTTGGAGACTGCGCAAACACGGTCATTGTGCACAAACCTAGTGCAGCAAAAGCCGCTGATTTAAACATTTTCATTGCGTAAGTTGATATTATCAAGGTGCAATAATACGCATACTTTTATTCTATTTCAAAAAAAAATACAAAAAAAAATGTGTTATATTTTCTTTAACAGGTCGTATCTGTATGTAAATAAATTAGTTACACTTATATCGGACAGGCTTAAAACCTGAGTATCAAAGACCTGGGAAGCCAACCACATTTGTATAAAATCCACTACCCTCTCTTGTGGAGCCTCAATATCAAATAAGCTATGGTGAAATTTTAATGCCTTATCAAGCCTGGCTTGATTCTCAGGTACTGAAAATGTATCATTTGCAAACTGATTTTCGGCCTTTTTTAATGCCTTCAGAAATTCTTCACCCTTGCGTTTTAATTCCTTTAATTCAGGATTGCGCTGTTCGTACAGTTTCTTATTTATATCTTCAAGAATAACTGTAAGTTGGCTTATCTCACTTTCAGCAGTTTTCTGCCCTGTTAATTGCAATTTCAGGGTGTTTTTCAGGTTCGATTCAGGCCCCCACATTTCTGATATTGTTAAACCTGATTTAGGTATCCAATTCTCGAATTTCGAATCCGTAATTATAACGGAATGTCTTGGTATTAAAGCAGGTAAAGGCACTCCACAGGCTGCAAAAACAGGCGGAAGTTGTAACCAATATTTAATTTCACCCGGCCCTGCGATATAGGCAAGATTGGGTAAAACGGTTTCCTGATAAACCGGGCGCAAAGCCACATTGGGGCTAAGTTTTTCAGGTGTGTTTTCAATTGTTTTTTCGAGTTCCTGTTCGGTTATTTGATCAGAAGTGCCCTGTATTTTATACACTCCTTGGCCGCGATCCAGGCGCTTTCGGGCCCCTTCAGACAATAAAAAGAAGTTGCCATCTTTGGCCTGAAGGCTGGGTTCCAGATTGGCCGCATACAATTTTTGGACACCCACTTCCATGGCTTTTCCGATAGAATCCTCCAACAAATCCTTGCGCATAACCGATTTGAACGTAGCTTTTAAAGCAGGAGCATCTGCATCTACCACCACCAAACCCTGATGGCCAAAAAAATGATCAAGCAAAAACCTTGTAGCATCGGCAAAGTTCGAAAACCGGGTATAGGCTTGCTCAAATACTTCCAGTTTGTTTAAAAAATCAGCATCGCCGTTGGCCAGACTCTTAAGTTCATCTACCAACAGGCCCAATCCATGGGTGTTGAATTTGCCAACGGCACCAGTCTGTTCTGTATCCCATTTAAAGTTTTTACCAAAAGCTGTAATATGGTCAATTTCAGCCTTATCGTGGTCTTCAGTTGCCATCCAGAACACTGGCACTATTTTCTTTTCGGGAAAAAGGCGCTGCACTTTTTGTGCATAATGTATTGTGCTAAGAGACTTGTAAATTACATACAGGGGTCCGAGAAAAATATGAATTTGCTGACCGGTGGTGATGGTAAAAGTATTAGAATCAAGCAAGGATTCTATCTGATTGTGTACCAACTGATGACCACTATCTCCATACTGATTTCGCAGCGTTTCAACCAAAATTTGTCTATGTGCAATTGGAAATGCGCTACGCTGGGCAAAAAGGTCTTTCCAGTTGGGTTCAAAACCTACATTTGGATAAATTTCGGCTATAGGGGCATCTGCCAAAAATAATTGCTTATAAAAAGCGGGGAAATAGCCCTCAGGTAGAGGGAAAACCGGTTCTGGCTTGTAGGTCATACCAATTTACCGTGGAGGTCGTATGGGGTGTGAGATTCAATTTTAACATTGGCAAAATCGCCCAAACGCACATAATTCTGGGTAGCTTCAACCCATACTTCATTGTCAACTTCCGGGCTATCAAATTCGGTTCGACCAACAAAATGGTCGCCTTCGAGCCTGTCGAAAAGTACTTTATAAGTATGCCCTACCCTTTTTGCATTGAGCTCATCGCTGATTTGCATTTGCAACTCCATTACCGCTTCTGCACGGCGGTCTTTTTCTTCCTGGGGTATTTCATCAGGCAGTGAGAATGCATGTGTATTTTCTTCATGCGAATAGGTAAACACACCCAAACGGTCGAACTTGTGCATTTTAACAAAATCCAGCAATTCTTCAAAATCTGCCTGAGTTTCGCCAGGATGCCCAACCAGTAAGGTAGTGCGCAAGGCTATTCCAGGTACTTTTTCGCGTATAGTTTGTATCAACTCATCGGTACGGCGGCGGGTAATACCACGGCGCATCACCTTGAGCACATTATCGGTGGCGTGTTGAACAGGAATATCAAGGTATTTGCAAATATTGGCCCTTTCGGCCATTACATCTAATACATCCATTGGAAATTGAGAGGGAAAGGCATAATGCAACCTGATCCAATCTAAACCCTCGATATCACTTACGGCTCTGAGCAGGTCGGCCAGCTTGCGTTCACCATAAAGGTCGAGCCCGTAATAGGTGCTATCCTGGGCAATGAGCATTACCTCTTTGGTACCGTTTTTTACCAGTCCTTTTATTTCGGCCACTATATTTTCGATGGGTTTACTCACATGGCCGCCCCGCATCAATGGAATGGCGCAAAAGGAACAGGGTCGGTTGCAACCTTCCGAAATTTTTACATATGCAAAGTGTTTGGGCGTAGTTTGCATACGTTCTCCCAACAATTCGTGCTTATAATCGGCACCCACACTGCGCAGCAAAGCTGGCAGCTCCAGGGTTCCAAACCAATTGTCCACTTCGGGTATAGATTCCTTAAGCTCGTCTTTATAGCGGTGCGAAAGGCAGCCTGTAACAATCAGCTTTTCAATATCCCCTTCGGCTTTGCGGCTGGCATAGTCCAGAATGGTATTAATGCTTTCTTGTTTGGCATTTTCAATAAAGCCACAGGTGTTAATGATTACAATATCAGCATTTCCTTTTTCCGACTCATGTTTTACATCGAACTTATCGGCTTGGAGCTGTCCCATCAGCACTTCGCTGTCTACCAGGTTTTTACTACAACCCAGGGTAATTACGTTTACGGTAGGGTTTTTATGGCTGCGGGTTTTCATTCCTGGAATATTGAGGAGATAAAGTCTTGTTTGTCAAATAGTTTCATATCTTTAGCTTGCTCACCCAAGCCAATATATTTCACGGGTATACCAAATTCGTGGCTTACCCCAATTACCACGCCACCGCGGGCAGTGCCATCCAGTTTGGTAACGGCCAGGGTATTTACTTTGGTAGCTGCGGTGAATTCACGTGCCTGTTCGAAGGCGTTTTGTCCGGTAGTAGCATCTATTACCAGCAGAATTTCGTGGGGGGCATCGGCACGGAATTTTTCAACTACGCGTTTCATTTTTGCCAACTCATTCATCAATCCCACCTTATTGTGCAAACGGCCGGCAGTATCGATAATTACGACATCGGCGCCCGATTCGACCCCTTTTTTTACGGCGTCAAATGCCACTGCAGAGGGATCGGCGTTCATGCCATGGCTAACAATTTCAACTCCGGTGCGGTCTTTCCAAATGCCAAGCTGATCTACAGCAGCTGCCCTAAAGGTATCTGCTGCGCCTAAGATTACTTTTTTACCTGCCTGGGCGTAATTCCAAGCCATTTTACCAATGGTGGTAGTTTTTCCTACGCCATTTACTCCAACAACCAGAATCACATAGGGCATTTGGGCATGGCCTGAGAGTTCAAAGTTTTGGCAAACCGGGGCCTGGATATCGGGCATTAGCTTGGCAACTTCATCGGCCAGCATTTCCATTACTTCGGCCTGGCTGGTATAGGAATCGCGGGCTGCGCGTTTTTCCAGGTTTTCGATAATTTTTACGGTTGTTTCAACCCCTACATCCGAGGTAATGAGAATTTCTTCGAGGTTATCGAGAAACTCGGCATCGATTTGTTTTTTGCCCAGAAAAGCTCTGCCAATGCGGGTAAGAAGATTATCACGGGTTTTCTGCAAGGCCTGTTTTTCAGCCTCCAGTTCGGGGGTAGATTCCTTTTTTTTGAAAAAGTTAAAAATAGCCATGAATAAAAAAGCCTCATGCTGGATGAGGCTGTAAAGTTAGTATTGAATGGGATTACTTTTTATTAAAGAAATCCTTCACTTCAGGTTCGGGAAGAATTTCTTCGCGAAATGAATATGCACCGGTTTTGGGTGATTTGATAGCCCTGATAGCTTTGATATAAGCCAGGCCACCTTCTTTTTTCAGAGTTGCTACAACCTTCTTTGCCATTATTTAATCTCCTTATGAACAGTCATTTTACGCATGTAAGGATTGTATTTTTTCAATTCCAATCTTTCAGCGGTATTTTTTTTGTTTTTGGTGCTGATATAACGACTCATACCTGGCACGCCAGAGCCTTTTTGCTCGGTGCATTCCAGAATTACCTGAATTCTATTGCCTTTCTTTGCCATAACTTATATCTTTCCTTTCTTGAACAGATTGTTAATGCAGGCTGAAATACCTTTTTTATCTATGGTTTTCATAGTTGAAGCGGCTACTTTCAGCGTAATCCATTCTCCGGTTTCGGGAATAAAAAACCTTTTAGTCTGCAAATTCGGGTAAAAACGACGTTTCGTTTTCTTGTTTGAGTGAGAAACGTTGTTACCCTTAAGTGCCTTTTTTCCTGTTAAATCGCAAACGCGTGACATGATTTTGGGGGTGCAAAGATAAGAAGAAATATTAAAAATTAAAATGAATGCTTAAAAATATTCAGTTAATCTGTGCATTTTTTGAATCTTGGTTCAAACCGGCGGCAAATGGGAGCAAAATTACAATGATTAATACCCCGGCTTGCCGTTCCAACAGACTTTCAAAGGCCATAGCAACTGCAACAGAGGGGAGAATTGCAAATAGCAAAGCCAAGCGCTTTTGCCAGGCCCATATTACACCCCAGAATATGAAAGCCAATAAGATAAGCCCTGCCGGGAGACCACTTTGAACCGATAAATCGAGGTATTCATTGTGGGGTAATACACGTTTGCTGGCATCCAAAGGCGATTGTATGGCCACATAGGCAGGTTCGAGGGCCTCTTCTACCCCTTTCATACCTACACCGGTTAAAGGATTGTGCTTAATTACCCAAACCGATGCGCGCCAAGCCTCCCAGCGTTGTCCAAAACTCTTATTGTTTAAATCACCCCGGTTTACAACCGTAGAAAAATCCTCTGCAGTATTAATTATGCGGTTGCGAACAGAAGGCAATGCCATGGCAATACCCAAGAGCAAAGCAACCCCCAATGCCAGGTAAGAAAATTTAATCTTACCCAATCTTAATTGAGACAAACTAAAAAAACCTAAGCCGGTCCAGAAGCACAAAATTCCGGTTCGAACCGATAAAATATGCAGGCACGCAATAAGTACTATCAAACTGGCAAACAGCAAACTGCCGGCAAATGTTTTGATTAAATTACGATTGAAATATAACCATATTAAACTGGTTAATGCCGTAAGTGCCATAAGAAAACTGAATTCGATATGGTAAACGGAGGTATAAATAGGTAAGGGTTTACTTTCCAAGATCATTTGATTTAAGAAAGCAAAATGCCGAAGGTAATTGACCACACTGGCCAGTGAAATCCAGGCGGGGATAATGGTAATACTACAAAGCCATAGCAGTGTAACTTTAGTTTTCCAGTGTTGCATTGCCATCAAAACCGGAATTAATGCAAGGGGCAAGCGCAACAGCAGTTTTTGGGTAGTACCGGGAATAGGGGGTAAAAAACTGCTGCCTATGAATTGCCAAAGCAGCAGAATGGCCGGGAGATATAAAAACTTAGGAACCTTAAAAAAAAGCGAAGGGTTGCCGATGAAAAACAGGAGGGCAAAAAAAACAGAAGCCCCCAAACCAATAGAAGCCAATGCCGGGGCAAAATGAATGCCTGCAAGGCCTAATGCGCTGCTTATGGCCAAGGCCGTAAGCATTAAGTTTGATTGTTTGTTTAAAAGCGTGTTAAAAGGCAAGGCTGCGAATTTAGGGCGCAGCGTACTTAATTTTAACAGTTCCGCCAGAGTATGCCAATCCGATTTTATCGGCAACGGCTTTTGTAATAGCCACATTGGCTCCCTTCAAATCGGCACTTGAAACATTGTCGATAACCCTGCAGTAAGCCATTTTGCCTGTATTTTCATTAATTACTACAATAATACTTCCCTTCGGTAAGAATGGGTGTACTACAAATGTTCGGCTTTGGTCTATATCATCTCCAGCAAGTTTGGCCATGCCGCTTTCTTCTTTCTCAACGGCAGTTTCCTGCACTGTAACTTTTGGAGCCGCAGGCATACCGGGATTGGTTTTTTCTTCTACTTTAATTTCAGGATCTTTTTTTACTTCGGGTTTAACTACTACCACCTGAACATCGGTTTTATCAGAGTCGGCTGGGGTTGAAACCTGTGGTTTGGCAACATCTGTCGCGGTTTTTATTACTGGAATTTTAAGTACCTGCCCAATTTTTAATCCTGCTGTGCCCAGCTTATTCAATCGTTTTAATTCGTCTACGGTTGTATTGTGGTCACGGGCAATTTTAGAAAGGGTTTCGCCTTTTTTCACTTTATAAGAAATGTATTCGGTAGAAGTGGAAGGCGCGGGCACCTCAGGCTGGGGATTCGCAGGTTGAGGATTAACGGTAACTGCAGTAGCCCCTTTTTGCGGAACGAGAACCTCGTCTCCGGGATGCAGAATTTTTATGGTAGGATTTGCGCTTTGCAAATCGGCAACGGTGCATCCGTGTTTTTTGGCAATTTTATAAAAGGTTTCTCCGGCTATTACCTTGTGAACCAGATAGGTTTTCCCATCCACTACTTTTGTAACAGGGTTGCCCTGGGCAGAAAGCATTGTGATGGAAAGGATGAAAGCCAGCATTAAGCATATTTTCTTCATAGGTGTTGCCTTTAATAATTAACAAAATTAGAACCTGCTGATTGTATCAAGCACTTTTTATGCCAACCGAATATCCACCCTATTAAAAATCGTTTAGTAAACTATACACAATTCGTAAATTCATTATTTTTAGGATGTGCATCAGGAACCAAACAGGATTATTTCGGAGCTCCAACACATTAAAATTTTGTTACTTAGTAAAAAAATATGTAGCTTCGTTAAATTAGTTATCTTTCAACTTTTCAGTTCCTTAACTCAATTAAAAAATCATAATTCTTGTTTTTTAGTACTTCACAGCCGCCATTTGTGGCATGTTTAAATAGGAAAAAGTTGAAAGTGAATTTAGTTTTGTGCTCTCTTTTAACACTTTTAGCTAAAAATATACTTCAAAATGGATTGGAAACAAACTGGCAGAAATCTTCTAACAATTCATGACATTTCCGACGCTGGAATAAAAATGAAAGCCTCCTTATTAAGACAAATTATTTGGAGTGTCTTAACCATTGTTTCTATCTCTTGTGCGTTTGCCTCTATTCGACATTCAGAACTAATTACGAGGTACTTATTGGTTTTGGGCGTAGTATGGCCGGTAAGTATAGGGCTAATGCTGTATTCCAGAAAAAACAATCCCAGGCTCGCAGCCATTTTATTTATTTCATTTTTAATGCTCATGATTTTTGTGTTTTCCTGGTCGGGCGGAGGAATTAAAGGCCATGGAATTAAAATTTTGCCCATTGTAGTATTGTTTGCCGGACTAACTTTGGGAAAACGCGAAATTTGGATTTTTGCCTTTGTAGCCATTGCCGGAGACGTGCTTTTATTAATTGCTGAAGAATATGGGTATTTGTCGCGTGTTGAACCGCTGGGGCAATCGCCGGTTGTATATTTAATTTTCACTACCACGGGCATTATTCTGGTTAGTTTTCTGGAAAATCTTTCTGTAGAGGTGCTTCGTAATTCACTATTAAAACTTGAAGAAGAAGTGGCATTGCGCAAAAAGTCGGAAGAAATGTTAAAGATAAAAAACGAAATGTTACTGGAGGTTGCTTACTTGCAATCGCATATGGTAAGACATCCGCTAACCAAAGTTTTGGGTGTAATAAAGCAGATTAATACTGAAAAGCTGGATGATCCGACCAACTTAGAACTTCTCCCTATTTTGGAATCGGCCTAGAGAGCTGGATGCAGTAATCCACGAAATTGTTAAAAACACCCACGATATTGAAAAAATGATGGATGAAGAGGAAAAGAAAAACCTTTGTAACCCAGCTGTTGAGAAACATATTGAGTCTTCGCAGGGAAATTGATTCTGTCAATTTGATGCGGAAGCAATCAGAAATGCAGAGGCTTTCTGCGCTTGAATGAAACAAGGGCGGATTAAAAACCTGAAATAGCCCGTTTGAATTCCTCGTTTAAAAAGAGAATTATTACATTGATACCTAATGAAAAAAGGCCCTGAAAATCAGGGCCTTTTTTCATTAGGGTTATTAACCCATTATTCTTTGATAAATTTAATTACTTGAGATCCAGTACTCCAGCTAACGCGCACATTGTATACACCTGGGGCAAGTGCTTCGGTATTCAGCGGAATAAGGCTGATTTTGCCAGGCATATCTACTTTGGTAAGTTGTATGGTTTTACCCAGCACATCCAATATTTCGATACTTAATACCTGGGGCTCGAACGCTGTCACAGTTACATTGGTATAAGCTGATGCAGGGTTTGGTGCCAGATTTACAGTAACACCAGATTGCTGCAAAATGATAGTTTTATCACATGCATTGGTTTGCAGGCGGCTGCCATCTTTGGTAACCAACACTACTCTGTAATAACTTCTGCCTTCACCCGGAGTTTTATCGGTATAGGAATACTCTACTTTGGGCTGGCTGCGATCGGCATTGCTAATGGCAATGGTAGCAATTTTTGCAAACTGCATATCTGCACCGGCACGTACAACTTCGAAATGATCCGCTTCGGCCAAATCATATCCGGTCCAGTTAAGAGTTACACCGCTATTTACACGGGTACAATTCAGGTCAGATACAGAAACAGGCAGTGGAACGGTAAAGCTGAGTGTATAGGTAGCAGGGGTGCCAAACAATCCAGCTGCATCCATGTAGGCATATTGGAAAGAACTTGAAGACTGGTAGTTCATTTTCAGGAAGAAAATCAGATTACCTGCAACCAGGTTGGATATTTCATAACGGCTGGTAGTTTGGTTCCAGTATCCGTAAGAAGGACTTCCAACCGGGGGATTTGGATACAGAATAATATTACTAGTGCCATTGAAATAAACCAGGGCAGCATCATTGGTATCGGGCAGTGAGGTAAGGGCTATTTTGCCTGGAGTTGCACCAGTGGCGCCATCGTACTTACCATCTTCTGGGTCTAAACCAGAGATTTTACCAGGTTTAATTGCTGTATTGTTAGAGTTAATCACGGCATCGGATGTACCGTTAGCCGCATTCAATTTAATGAAGTGGGTGAAATTACCCCAACCCATACCTGTGAGGCCCGTAATACTGTCAGGATTTACCAGGAAGGTTTTATCATGTGCGGCAGAAAGTACTTCAATACCGAATTTGATACCACTCACATCCAATGTTGAAGTGGTAACACTTAATACACCATCGGGGTTGCCGCTGGTAAGTCCGCTACCTGCGCTGTTGTTGGTACCAAAGTCTTCACCTACATTAACCCAGCTGGTAGGCAAGGTTGTGCTTCCGGGGGCAGCAGCACCAACTGTAAGGTTTGCGGTAGAAATACGCACATTATAGTTTGTATTGGCATCACCCGTATTGAAACTGAAAGTACCATTGGTAGTATTTACAGGAGTTTTTTCCTGAATTAAACCATTGTTTACCAGGTAAGCATACAATTGATTGGTAGCAGGATCACCAATTGGGGTTCCGTTTACTGTTACATCTACCACACCGTTTGCATCATGGAATACAGTACCGCTGATAGTAATTGCAGTGAAAGGCATAATTACAGAATCAGGAGTCAGATCGGCTAAATGTGCACTATCTCTCCATGCATAGGTAAAGATGGTTGTTCCAGCTCCGTTAAAAGTAGGATCAATAGTTAATAAACTTGGGTTATAGTTTCCAATCACCTGACCGGCAGATACTGCATTGCCATTGTAATACAAAGTTGCATTAGAAGGCAGAGTTGAAATGATGATGGTATTGGTAATACCTGGCAGAGTTTTACCTACACCTGCGCCATCTTCAAGATCGCCTCCGGTGAGGGTTGGCACAGTTACCTGCACAGTTCCGCCGGGGTTCAATTGTGCTGAAGCCGTTTTCTTGTCAGAAGTTGGGCGTTTATCTAAGCCAAAGTTTACATTGTTAATATTACTGCTGGCGGTGGTAATAGCGATTGATCCATTAGCGGTACCGGTTTCTATTCCAGAACCAGCGGTGTTGTTTGTACCAAATTGCTCGCCGGTAGCTACCCAATTAGTGGCAGGATTTGAAGAGCCTGCAGGGGTAGCAGCACCTAAAGCTACATTGCTGCTTGATATTACTACGTTGTAGCTTGTAGTAGAAGCAATATTGGCAAAAGAGTAAGTACCGTTTGAAGGCAAGGTTACTTTACGAACCACAATACCGGCGCTATCCAGGTAAGCATACAACTGGGTGCCATCAAGTGAGCCGATGCCTGTTCCGTCAACTGCACCATCCAGGTTGCCATCACCGTCGTCAAATACAGTGCCGCTTATAGTAAGATCGGTAAAGGTCATTTCCACTTTAGCTGGAGTAAGATCCAGGGCTTGTGCGCTGTCCTTCCACACATAGAAGAAGGTAACAGTGCCAGCACCGTTGAAATTTGGATCCACACTCAGCAATGAGGGATTATAGTTGGCAATTACCTGATTTACACTTACAGCAACATTGTTGTAATAAAGAGTACCGGTAGTTGGCAAAGTAGTAATAACAATAGTATTGGTTAAACCAGGCAAGGTTAAACCTCCGCCGGTACCATCTTCAAGGTCGCCACCGGTTAAGGTTGGAGCTGTTACTTTGGTGGTTCCGCCTGGGTTTGTTAAACCTGTTACAGTTTTATCATCAGAAGTTGGGCGTTTGTCAATTCCAAAATTTACATTGGCAAGGTTGCTGCTGCCGGTTGTTACGGCTATAGAACTGTTGGCAGTGCCACTTTCAATACCTGTACCTGCAGTATTATTGGTACCAAATTGCTCACCGGTGCTCAACCAGTTAGTAACTGGTGTAGAAGATGCCGCTGGGGTGGCAGCACCCAAAGCAACACTGGTGCTAGAAATGCGCACTATATAGCTGGTGGTTGAAGCCAGGTTGGCAAAAGAATAGGTACCGTTTGAAGGCAGGGTTACTTTACGAACCACAATACCGGCGCTATCCAGGTAAGCATACAACTGGGTGCCATCGGGCGAACCGATACCGGTACCATCTATTGCACCGTCCAAGTTGCCATCACCATCGTCAAATACAGTACCGCTTAGGGTAAGGTCGGTAAATGGCATATCCACTTTTGCAGGGCTAAGATCTTCGGCTTGTGCGCTGTCCTTCCATACATAGAAGAAGGTAACAGTGCCAGCACCGTTGAAACTAGGATCTACACTCAGCAATGAAGGATTGTAGTTGGCTATAATTTGATTTGCAGCTACAGCTACATTGTTATAATAAAGAGTGCCGTTTGTTGGCAGTGTAGTTATTCTGATTGTATTGGTAATACCGGGGAGGGTTTTGCCTACACCAGAACCATCTTCCAAATCACCACCGGTTAAGGTTGGAGCCGTTACTTTGGTGGTTCCACCTGGGTTTGCAACCGCACT
>JBGAKR010000004.1:0-197500 GCA_044224315.1 Bacteroidia bacterium
TCCTTCCATACATAGAAGAAGGTAACAGTGCCAGCACCGTTGAAACTAGGATCTACACTCAGCAATGAAGGATTGTAGTTGGCTATAATTTGATTTGCAGCTACAGCTACATTGTTATAATAAAGAGTGCCATTTGTTGGCAGTGTAGTTATTCTGATTGTATTGGTAATACCGGGGAGGGTTTTGCCTACACCAGAACCATCTTCCAAATCACCACCGGTTAAGGTTGGAGCTGTTACTTTGGTGGTTCCACCTGGGTTAGCAACCGCACTGGCAGTTTTATCATCCGAAGTTGGGCGGATATTTAAACCAAAGTTTAAACCTGTAATATTTGAAGTACCAGTATTTACCGCAACAGAGCCATTTGCAGTGGTAGTATTTCCTTCTATTCCGCTACCAGCCGAGTTGTTGGTACCAAAAGATTCACCCACATTCAACCAGTTTGATGGAACGGCAATAGTACTTGCTGTAGCTCCAATTCCGTATTGAGAAGTTGTAAGTATTACTTTCAGATTAGAAGTACTTCCATTAGCTGTAAGGGTATAAGTGCCATTGGTAAGCACATATTGGCTATCAATTACTACATTAGATGAATTTACTACATATGCATATAATTGGGTACCAGAAGGTTTGTTGAATGGAGTACCATCGATAGCACCATCCAATGTACCATCACCGTCATCAAACACGGTACCACTAATTGTAATTGAAGGATCGGTAAATGGCAAAGTAATGGTATTTGGAACTCCATCGGGAACACCAGCCGAGTCAACCCACACATAATTAAATACGATGGTTACTGCTCCTGTAGGAATTGGATCTACAGTTAATGCTGATGGTTTATAGCTAAAGAAGGTATAAGGCAAGCTGCTGGTGGTGAGCAAGGTGCCGTTATAATAAATATTTGCATTTGCATCCAAGCCGGTAATACGGAATCGTTTGCCGGTTCCCATTGCACCCTCTTCAGGATCATTACCAGACAGCGTTGGAGCTACAACCTGCACTGTTCCCCCTGGGTTAACCTGAGAGGCAGAGGATACGTTATTAGAAGTAGGTTCCTGGTCAATACCAAAATTAATCTGTGTTACACCCGAAATGGTTCCGAGTGATGTGGAAATCGCCATATTTGCGGTAGAGTAACCGCTTTCTATTTGGTTATTATTTGCAGTAACTGCATCATTTAACCCATATTTTTCGCTTACAGCATACCAACCGGCAGGCAAACTTGCAGTTAAAGAAGCTGCACTGCTGCCAACGGCCAAACGGGTGGTTGAAATACGCACTGTATATACGGTACCGGCAACTACATTCAATAAATCGAATGTACCGGCAGAGGTAACCATTACGCTATCTACAATTACATTTGAGCCATTAATTGCATAAGCCCACAGTTGGTTGGCAGCTCCGCCTGGTTGGTTAATCGCAGGTCCATCTACCTGGTTATCGTTTGTTCCATCCTGATCGTTAAATACATTACCGCTAATAACGATAGCGTAGTCTCCCACATAATCTTCAACCTCACCGTTAAATGAAGTAGAGTAATTGGCAAAATAATTGCCACTGGCAGGAGCAGATGTATTGCGGATAACCAATCGGGTTCCGAATTGGGTGCGGGTAAATTGTCCGGTACCGGGAGGGGTTGCAACACTGATGGTTACAGATCCTGTATAAGGACCCGTTGCACCTGTGCTCAAGGCAATAGAACCCGAATAGAAATCATCTTTAGGGTCGGTAAAGTCACCGTCGCCATTAAAATCGAACCACAAACCGTAGTAGGCAGTACCACCTGAAGTAGTACCGCTGGCATTGATGGTGAAATTATATGAGGTAGCACGCTTCATTCCTACACCAGGGAATACCAAACCGTCTTCATCATCAACCTGGTTATTATCATCGGCAGTAGCTGTGGCATTACCCAAAGCTGAACAATTTTTTTCAATATCAACGCGGGTTCCGGCCCATACTGCACCGGCATCATCAGGAATATTATCAGGAGTACCGGTGAGAGGCAAATCGCCATAATCACGGGCGCGAATGTTAACATAGTAATCTTCAACTTCACCGTCATTCATACTTCCTTGAGCCCTTTCATCGGCCCAGGTTGAAGCTACGTCTGTTGGGAAATTAGCGGTTGAACCAATGCGAAGACGTGCATAGGTACGGCCACCAACAATGCTCACCGGACAAACACGGCCGGTTATTGTCCAAGATAGGGTTACGGTTTGTTGACTTGCGCTGGATGGCACAGATACCGTAGCTCTTTCCGTAGCTGAGAAAGTACCACTATCATCAAAGTCAATCCAACCCATTAAAGTTTGGGCGCTACCGGTATTGTTAAAAACACTCACACTTACACTATAGGTGGTTACACCTAAAGTTGGGTCTTCAGCATTTAAAACGGGAAAAGTAGAGACACCGTCCTCATCATCCCCGCCTGAGGTGCAAGGATCGGCTGAAGTCACATTATCATCATCTCCACTTGCAATAGCATTGGGTTGATTTTGCAAATCCGCATCGATTTTTAAGCCTAATCTCACAACATTGGTGGTTACTCGGGGGTTAAATGCATTCCTTGCAGGATTGCCTTTTTCATATGTAGCAGGCACATCACCTAAATCAGCACTGGATAAGTTCATTTGTACCAAAATTTGGCCGTCGTCTCCCACATTACTTTTGGTATTATCCCATGATGATGAAGAAATAAGTTCATTGGAAGAACCTGACGTTCCACTAGGATTGCCATGCACGGTTGTGGTCATTGCGTATATATCGGCCTTACGATTAAATGCATAGTGACCAGTACCTCGCAGTTTTCCTGTGCTTCCCAAATAATCATCCGCATTGCTTCCCCCAGCGCTTCCGCCCAAATAGGTTGCATATTTCAAAGAAGTTAGATTAGTTGCAATCGTTCCAAGATATAAATCCAAATCAGCCGCTTTTGAATTATCAAAAAAGTTTGAAGATGGGGTAGTATTTTGCGTAGGTGCGTCTGTAGAGTTGGTTGTTCCAAAAAAGTATAAGTTATAATCCTGTGTATTATAAACCAATCCTCCTGCAATTTCACCACTAGAACCGCCAAGATAAGTACTTCTAAAATTGGTAAATCCACTTGACCTTCTGCCACCGATTGGAAATCTGGTAAAGGTCAAATCCGCAGTTCCCGCATTTGCTGATTGATAAACACCAGAAACCCCTGTGCCAGGCCAGTTGGATGAAGTGGTATATGACAGCATATAAATATAGTTACTGTCGCAATCAATTACAGGTAAGCCATCTCCAAAAATATCAATAGTCGAACCTGCAGATTGAGTTGTATTAGTGCCATTTCCACCCATTAATGAAAGAGTATAAAAACTTGTCGGTACCGAAGCCGAATTTGAAATTGCCCCAATAAAATCCTCTCCATCGCCAGACCTTGTGCTATCAATTGGGAATTGCAAAGTAGGGAAGTTTGTAGTGCTGTTAGATTTAATCCAGCCGGCAAAACAGAGGTATTGTTTGGTCATGTCCAATTTTATTCCTATGAATTTTTCATCTCCGTCCCCTCCAATATAAGTCGCCCAATCTCTGGTATTGAGGTTGGTACCGCTAAATCTAGCAATATACGTTTCATATCCAGATCGGGTATTATCCACGGGACTGCCTGTAATTAAATTTGTAGCGGAAATATCTGTAACTCCTGATATGTAATAAGCAGTATTACTCACTACTTCAACAGAGGTTACCCCCCAGAAATCGTCGTTATCGCCTGATAAGCTGATACTGGCCAAACCTGCTTCGTCACCCGGCATTAATGAAGAATATATCAAACTGCTTAAATCACCACTTAACACTGACACCAATCCATAACAATTTGCACAAGTATTTGTTCCAGAGCTACCACCAGATCCTGTTCCATAAAATGCGTTAACTGTTGGAAAATTATTAAGATGACCCGAGCCTGTCCCAATTTCCTCGTGATATCCAACTGCAATTAATCTGCCATTTGGAAAAAGGGCTAAATCAACAAAGGCGTTATTCTGGTGTAAATAAGTAAATGCTGTAATTGCAGTACCTAGCGGGTTCATTTTGTAGAAAAATGCACCCTCTCCAACATAAGTAGTTGAGTATCCAGTAGCAGAATTAACATAAGAACTGGTAATACTTATATTGGTAGTAGATGCCACATAAGAATAACCACAGGAATCAATTTCAACTGCATAACTATAAGCATCAAATGAAGAACTGTTATTGTCGAAAAAGGTAGCCCATAACACAGTTGGATCAATTACAAGGGATTCGTTTGGATCAACTATACCAAAAACTTTAAAAGCTAATTCGTCAGATGCAACAGTATAGTAGCGTGCAGAAATGGTATGCGATTTTCCTTCCAAAACCTGAAAACTTTGGGGAACTTTGAAATCAATATCACCCATTCTTAAGCCTAATGAAAACCCGCCAGCTTCTGTAAGTTTCACATTATCCTGACCTTTGAATTTCATCCGGATTTTATCATAATCCATTGCTTTTGTAAGTATCCAGTCAAATTCTAAAGTACCAGCAGCATTGCTGTATAAGCGCAAGTCAACACCGGGATAAATTTCTTCAATAGTTACCTCGCTGTAAACTTCAACATTTGTCGCCCATTTGCTCTGATCATTGCCAGAAAAATAGTTCATTTTCAAGTCTTGGATTTGGCCCGGAACAACATTGAAATGGGAAGATGAATTGGGGAAAGTAATCTCCACCGAATGTGATTCTTTTTTCTTTTGTTTGCGATTTCCTTGTTCATCTCTGGTAAATCCTTCCTGCTCCAAATAAGATTTAGGAATTACTTTTTCAGCAATCAATCGAATTTTATCATTTTCGATATAAACAGCACCAAAACTGGTTGTAAAGGCATACTGAACAACATTAGGCAACTGACCTCGGTTCTTTTGAATCCAAATTTTGTTGTAAGATTCTTTCAGAAGGGCTTTTGCTTGTTTTTTCTTCTGTTCTTTTTCAAGATCTTTCTCCGCATTTGAAACCTTTGTTTGGGCCAGAACCACTTGGCTAAGGCTTAATAAAAAGGCAACAATAGCGAATTTAGTGAAGTTTTTTTTCATATATTGTAGTGAGTGATTTGTTCTTTTATTGCACACGGTCATTATTCTGCCTTGTAATAACCGATGATGTAATTTGCTGAGATAAGTTTTCATTGCAGTCTTTAGGATATTACTAGACTGCGAAGATATTGTGAGTTAAAATAATAAAAATGCTACAGTTCGAGCTATCTTATCAAAGCCTAACCCTACTTTATCAAATACCAATATTACTTTACGAAATGAAATTACTCAAAAATCAATTTGGCACTTTCGTAAATCCCTTTGACACTTTTATACGTATAAACAACTTTATTTCATAGCAATTTATACACAATTCGTTAACTATAAACATACTTTCATAATCTAATTTTCACATGGGCAAAAGATTCTGCTACATCCATGTTATGTGTAATAAATATAAAAATGATTTGGCTCCTCTCTTGTAAATCCCTTAATAAGTCTAGAATCTGCTTCTGAATCAATGGATCCAAAGCCGCTACCGCTTCATCCAAAATCAATATTTCAGGGTCGCTGGCCAAAGCACGCGCTATGCACAATCTTTGCCTTTGCCCTCCACTTAGATTTTGTGGATACGATTGTCCCTGTTCAGGGGTTAAACCTACCATTTGCAGTAAGTCCAAAGCCCGGCTATCGGCATCCTTTGCTGTAATTCCCCGCACCCTTAAAACTTCCGCTACAGCTTCTGCATTTCGCATGTTTAAATTCAGCGAAGCAAACGGATCCTGAAAAACCATTTGTATACCCGTAATCCGCTTTTTAAGCAGATTTTCTCCTTTGAAAACAATGCTTCCTCCATCTGCACGTTCCAATCCTGTTAGAATCTTAGCTATGGTTGATTTTCCAGTGCCGCTCCCGCCGATTACCGCTAAAGTTTGACCTCTGTGCAGGGTAAAACTCAGGCTTTTCAGCACTTGTAAATCTCCTCTGCGGGTATGGTAAGTTTTTGCCAAATCAGAAACCACCAATTTCTCGCTTGATTCTTCAGGCTTTTGGCGCTTTCCATTAGGTTGGGCATCCAATAATTGTTTAACATAGGGATGCAGGTCTCCTGTAAATACGTTTTCGGCATTCCCTTGTACCAAACATTCGCCATGCCTGAAAACTGCCACCCCCGAGGCAAACTGTCGAACCAAGGCCAAGTCATGACTTACCAAAAGCAAGGCCGATCCTGTGTTTTTACACCGGTTTACTAAAATTTCCATTACTACTTTCCCTGTTTCGGGGTCCAAGGCTGTTGTTGGTTCGTCGGCCAATACCAGTTGAGGCCGGTGAATCGTTGCCATTGCAATCATTACCCTTTGTCTCTGGCCTCCGCTTATTTGATGTGGATACGACTCTAAAATACGTCGTGGGTCGGAAAGGCCCACCTCTTCTAAAACCGAAACTAACTGTTGCTGAATTTCAATCTCCGTTGGCCTGCTATGAACCTTTATTGCCTCTGAGAGCTGAGCCCCGCAAGTCATTTGGGGATTTAATGCCGTCATTGGTTCCTGAAAAACCATGCCTATGTTGCGATTTCTGATTTTTCTAAACTCACTTTCAGCCAATCCAAGAAGTTCCCGGCCACAAAATTTTATCGATCCCTCAGCCTTTATTCCTTTCGGTAAAAGACCTATTGAGGCCAGTAGGGTTAGAGATTTGCCACTGCCACTTTCGCCTATGATACCCATTACTTCACCAGGCTGCACTTGCAACATGGGTAACTCAAGCAATGTTCGGGCTTTGAGTTTTAACACCAATTGGTTGAAATGGATTAGTGGCTCATTCATTGGCACAATACTACTGTAAATTCCTAAGCAGTATTCATAGGAAAAATCAACAAATAACTTGAATTTTGCAACATGAGATCCAGGATACTTGCCATTAGTGTGCTACTGTTTGCAACTATTGCCTTTATCCTTGGCAGTGCATTCAGCCGCGCCCAGGATCAAAATCCATATACAAATTTATACTGGAGTCGCACCCATGAATTTGAAAAACAGCTTGAAATATTGCAACAAATTGTGCGGGAAAAGGCAAATTCAGAGGCTATTAAGACTCAAATTCGCCAAGCCCGGCTGGCATTAAAACGTTGCGATGTGTGGTACAGGTACCTAGAACCCATTGCCTACAAAAAGTTAAATGGTCCATTGCCTGTAGAGTGGGAAACTGAGGTATTCGAAAAATACGAAAAACCATATAAGCGGCTTGGAGCCGGACTTACACTGGCAGAGTTATACCTCGATAATGAAAGTTTCAACCACGATACACTGCTTGAAATCCTAAAACCAGCGGAAAATGGGATGCGCGTATTTAAAGCCGACTCCATCACCAGTCAATTGTCTTCACCTTCACATTTTCTATTTGCCCAGCGACTTAGTATTTTAAATCTGGCCAGCATTTATACCACTGGATTTGAATGCCCCGATACCGGACAAATTTTACCCGAAATTATTGAAGTTTTAAAATCCTCACTTGAAAATTTAAATGCTTTTAAACAAAGCTATTGCCAATCCCAGCAAGCGTTGGGACAAAATATTGCAGAACAAGAAAACATTGTACAGCGCATTCACAAACAATTATTATCAAAGCAAATAAGCGGTAATTTGGGGTATGCAAATTTCAATCATTTTGAATTTATTCAACAAATAAACGAATGGTATAAAATAAATGTAAAAGCCATACAGATTGCAGGTTTAAAAACACAAAACCTGGGAGATTTTAGCTTAAATAATGTAGCAGAAAATTTATGGGATAAAAATATATATACAGGGCAAAATCACTTGGGAATTTATGCAGGCATTCAGGATGAAACTGTATTGAAAGAAATAAGAGAAATTGGCAAATTGCTTTTTTACGATCCGCTTTTATCGGGCAATCTCAAACGAAGCTGCGCAAGCTGTCATCATTCCGAAACTTTTTTTACAGATACACTTTCAAAAACTGCATTGCAATTTGATGCCTCGAAAACACTGGACCGCAATACCCCTTCTTTGGTTAATGTTACACTCAACCATTTGCTGATGCTAGATGGCAAGCATACCACATTGCAAGAGCAGGCAGCCGCGGTAATTACCAATCCAGTGGAAATGAATGGAAAAGAAAAAGAAGTTTTGCAGCGCATTTTATCCGTAAAAAAATACAAGGTTGCTTTAAATAAATTTGCCTCCATGGTTCCGCTGGGCAAGAAAATCACCATGCTGCACCTTACTTCAGCCATTACCAGTTATGCTGGTAGCTTTTCTCAAGGTCAATCTATTTTTACTAATTTCATAGCCAACCGCGAATTACCTGCGCAAAGCCTTGATATTGCAGAAGGCTTCAACCTTTTCATGGGCAAAGCCCAATGTGGTACCTGCCATTTTTTCCCGTTTTTTAATGGTGCCAAACCGCCATTTATAGGTTCAGAATTTGAGGTTCTTGGCACACCTGCCGATAGCGCATATCAAAAACTAAGCCCCGATGCAGGCAGATACCAGATTAATCCTGCCTTTGAAACCAAACATGCCTTTCGTACCCCTACCCTTCTAAACATAGCCCACACTGCACCCTATATGCACAATGGGGTATTTAAGAACCTTCAGCAAGTAATGGAATTTTACAACCATGGCGGAGGTGCCGGCCACGGATTGGCTGTACCAAACCAAACCCTATCTGCCGATTCGCTGCATTTGAATCAAAATGAAATCCAAAAAATTATTGTTTTCATGCAGTCACTTACCGAACCAGATGTAAACATAGACGCCCGCCCTATTGCACTTCCCTCTTCACGAAAAAAACAGTTAAATGGCCGCAAACCGGGCGGTGAATATTAATATTGTACAATGAGAAAAAGGATGCGTTTGTTTATAGGAATTTTGTTTTTAACAGCCGTTTTTATGCATTGCCGCACCATCAAACTCGAGTATAAATACCCTGAAGGATTAACAGCCGAAAAAGAAAAAGAATTAAAATCGAGGGTAAAAACGGGCAAAAAATTATTTCGCAAATATTGCGAAGATTGCCATGGAATAACAATAAAAACCAAGGATACCGCAATTAAATTAGACTTGAAAAATACAAGTTCATATCAAAATAGTTTTTTAAAAGGAGACTATAAAAACCACGCATTCACACAAGGATTAGACAACAAACAACTTACCGATATTTTATTATTTCTAGCTGTAATAAAACTAGATACGAAATAAAAAAACTCCGGCACTGTATGCGCAGCACCGGAGCTATAGGCAAACCCATCAACGATTTGCCCTAACCAATCTAAGGGGCATTATTTCTAAATGATAATTTTACTGGCACTATCCGGTAGCACTTTACAAAAGATCCGTGCAGTTGGGCAGCCTTCCAGTTGGGTGAAGCAGCAATTATCCGCATTACCTCCACGGCAAACTGCGGGCAACTATGGGTGCTTTCTACCAGACTTACCTGGCTAATTCGGCCATCCTCTCCCACGGTAAACCTTACCAGTGCATAACCTTCTATCAAGTCGTCGCAGCTTGCTTCCTGGTTAAAATTATCCTGAATGTATTGGGTAAACGCGTCTATGCCACCGTGGGGTTCGCAGGTTACATCCGGTAATTCGGGTGCCTTGCCACCCCCATTATTTTTAGTGGTAGGATTACCTTCACCTGGATCTTTGGGTACATTTCCGGGTCCCTCACCCCAATTTGGTACACCAGGAATTCCACTTCCGGGACCAAGTGGAGGCAAAGGCAGATTTGGCGCACTGGGATCAAAGCTTGGCTGTCCGTCGCTGCTTTCTCCTCCACCATTTTGTGCAACTACGCGTTCTGGTTCCGGTTCAATTATAAAAATATTATGATAATCGGTAGTGGTATCGGGCGGAAGAGGAGGATGCTTTACTACTGCAGGTGCATCTTTGGCAAATAACAATGGCCCGCTAAACAGCAGCCCAAGTAACAACAGGGTAAATCCCATGGCCATTACTTTAACTTTTGCATACCTGCGCCGCAGATCATAAGCTCCATAATCCTTAAACCGATTTTCGAAAACGAGGTCCATGCGCTGCGAACTTTCAGGACTGTTCCATGAATTGAAAAAATTGAGTTTCATACTGTTTGATTTTGGTGTGGTACTGTTCAATCCATGCGCGGTTTTGTATTTAAAACGCACAGTTTCGTTAAACAATATCAGAGTATGGTCAGTTGAATATCAGTCCATTGTAAGCAAAACAAAAAACCCTGCTCAAATTTGAACAGGGTTTTGAATATTATTTTTAGTTAAAATTAATCCAGTCGCAGGCTGATGGGCACTACGCGGTAAGATTTCACAAACTTACCATTTACCATACCGGGTATCCAGTCGGGGCTGCTTTGCAGCACACGAATGGCCTCCGCAGTAAATTCTTTGCAAGATGCTGTTTCCTCAATTACCGAGATATTGCTCACTTTGCCTTTGGTGTTTACCACAAAACGCAACAATACCGATCCGTTTATACCTTCATCCTGACAGCGAGCCGGGTACTGAAAATTGGCTTTCACAAATTCAATAAAAGCATCATCTCCACCCACAAACTTAGCTTGCACATCGGCCTTTACGGGGTCTTGGTTGCCACCGTTAGGGTCAAAAGGGCCAGGGTTGTTATTGTTGCTGTTTTCCTGAAAACCGTCATTACTTCCTGCAATATTGTTTTGGCCAGGGTTGGTTACCTGGTTATTGGGAGGCAAATCGGCTTCGTTGGTCGTATTTGGGTCGAAAGTAGGTTGGGCAAAAGCTTGTTCAGCCACTTGTTGTTTTGGAGGCTCTGGTGGTGGTGCTTCTTCCTTTTGCTTTTCTTCCGGCTCGTCTATTTCCTCAATGGTTTGGGTTTCTACTTTTACAGTTTTGGATTTTCCCTTGCCCCGGTTTTTATTCATTTCCTGAATAAGCGGAACTGCAGAAACAAAGGCTACGAAAGCAATCGCAACAAGGGTTGAAATTACCTTGGATTTGCGGTATTGAGCGCGAATAAAGAATGCACCATAGGAGCGGTTCCTGTCACCGAATACCAGTTCCAACCTGTCATCCGACTCGGGTTGGCTCCACTTGTTAAAAAATTCGTTTGCCATATATTACTTCTTTCTGGCCTTGGCTATATCCAATGCCTTTTTCTCATCGGGATTTAAGGGTTCCTCTGCAACATAGTAACGTCCTACCTGGGTTAGCAAAAATTCATCTACTACATCAATCATATTGCGGTAGGTAGCTCCTTCATCATGCTTTACCACTACTGCAAATTTGTCCTTACGCGCAGCACTATCAAGTTCAGCGTTTATCAATCGGATGGCTCCGGTATCTTTTTCGCTAACCTTGTTGAGTTTTTGTTGCAATTTTTCACGAATGGCCAGCATGTTTTTGTTTTCGCGTTTCAACAAAGCACGCAGTCCATCTTTGGAATAGTCGGTTTCAAGCAGGCTATCGTATTTGCCTTTGCCCACTTTATCATCCACATAGTAGAAAATCCGATTGTCGGCAGAAATTACCAGGGTTACCCCATGTTTCAATTTGGGTGGTTCGCCTTTAATTTCAGGTTTTTCAGGGAATATCATTCGCAGCACTTTGGGCTTGCTGAATGTAGAAGTAAGAACGAAAAACGTAAGCAGCAGGAATGCCAGATCCACCATGGGGGTCATGTCTATCCGCGTGCTTAGTTTCTTGGCCCGTTTCTTATCGTGTTTACCGTGGCCACCGCCACCGCCTTCAATTTGTGCCATTTCTTTATCTCCTTGCTTTAAATCCCTGTAGGTCTATCCTCCAGGCTGGTTATCATCTCAAACTCTTTAATTTTGGCCGCCCTAAAAATCCCAATCACAGCTTGCACTACATCGTACTTGGTTTTAGCATCCGCTTTAATGGCAAAACGCAGCTTTGATCGCGGATCAAAGGGTTGCTTCAAGGCTTCTGCTTTTTCTTTGCGTGCTTTAAAATCGTCGTATGCCGCCAGTCGGGCATTATAAGCCCAGTAATACAACTGACAGGTTTTACGACCGGCTGCGGAGGTGTCGTAGGGCACTCCGTTCATTTTATAATTACTTCTTTCAGCGGGTTCTTTCGACAAGTAATCCAAAATATTGCTAGCAGGCAATCCTATAGAGGAGGTGCCTACAAACTTGGTGCTGTCTTCTTTGGTAGCACTTATTTTATATTTCTTGCAGATGTTCATAAACACTTTTCCTTTTACCGCGGGATAGGTAAGGTCCACAAAAGTGCGGCCGTCGGCATCAATGGTAATAAGGAAAACCTGTTTGGGCAGCAAACTATCGTTTGTACTGCTGGGAACATCAACCGTTACGGGTTCTGGCTGACGGAAACTGGAAGTAAGAATAAAGAACGTTACCAATAGAAATGCCAGATCCACCAGAGGAGTCATATCCAATGAGGGAGCCGAACGGGGCATTTTAATCTTTGGCATAGTCTTATTCTATGTGTATATATCGTTAAACGAAAAAAGGTAAATGATATTATCCGTGGTGAGCCTGGAAGTCAGAAACAATAGAGTATCCAGCCTCATCCATGCTATAGGTCATGCTATCGATACGGTTGCTGAAATAGTTGTAGAATACTACAGAAAGGGTAGAGGTAACAATACCCAATGCAGTGTTTACAAGCGCTTCAGAAATACCGGTAGCCAACGCAGCAGTATCGGGTGCACCCGCATTAGCCAGAGCTGAGAATGCGCGAATCATACCAAATACAGTTCCAATCAGACCCACAAGTACACCAATCGAAGCCATGGTAGAAATAATTACCAGGTTTCTGCTCAGCATAGGCATTTCAAGGCCGGTAGCTTCTTCCAGTTCTTTTTGGATGGCAATTACTTTTTCTTCACGGGTAAGGTTTTTATCGTTAGCGGCAAACTTGTACCGTCCCAATCCGGCTCTTACCACATTGGCAAGTGAACCCTTTTGTTTATCACAGGCATCGATGGCTTCATCAATACGGTGTGAAGACAGCAGTTCGCGCACACGGCGTATAAAGCTGGTGCTGTTGCCTTTGCCAGAAGCAATAGACAAGGCTACGAATCTTTCAATGATTATGATTACCAGGGTAATAAATAAACCAATCAAAATTGGTACTATAAAACCACCCTTGTACATAATACCTAATATGTTTCCAACTTTTGGGTGACCTTTAATCGGGTCTCCACCCTCAAAGTTGATTGGGTTACCCAAAATGAATTTGTAAATCAGGTAACCTACAATTAGGGCAAAAATCATGGAACCCGCGGCAAACAAGCCCATTAGTGCTGAGTTGCCTTTTTTTGGTTGTGAAGGAGTATTCATATTTCTGAATTGTGTCTTTTTACGAGGCTGCAATATTACTGTGGTTCAGTCTTAAAAGCAAATGACCGAATTGTTAAGAGAATCCCTTTTGGCGACGAATGGCCATACTTTGGCGACGAATGGTGTTTTGGTTTCATACTTTAAGCGTTTATTTTTTAGTTTCAGTCAAAGAATAACGCGTAGTTGTTTCATATTTTGTCGATTCGCAGTAAAATTGAAGCAGTTTACACAAAGATTACAAACCCCATCAAATGAAGAGATTTATCTGGATCGTTTTATTACTGGCACTGCTTGGCGGTGGCGGCTTTTTTGCCTGGAAATGGTTTTTTCAAAAACAAGAAACCATCGATGCCTACAAACTCATTCCCGAAAATTCGGTTTTTATCGTTGAAACCGATGAGCCGGTAGAAGCATGGAAAACATTCAGCAAAAGCGCCCTGTGGCAACACGAGAAGAAATTTAAACCCCTGGGCGACATTGGCAAAATGGCCGATATGCTCTCCAATACCATTGATGACAATGACCTGATTTTTAGCGCATTCGGGCATCGCACAGTGCTTATCAGTGCCCATGTTATATCGGCAACCGACTTCGACTTTTTATATGTATGCGATATGAAAGAGGGTGCTAAGTTTAGTTCTGTGAAAGATGGAATTTTAAGCCTTTTACAAAACAATGGCTACACGCATACTACCGAAACAATCGAAAACGCCGAGGTACATAAATTCTTCGACCCCAAAGATAAAAGTACCCTGCACATGGCTTTTGTGGCCAATCAATTGGTACTATCCTATAACTACGGCATTATCAAAGCATCATTGGGTGCCGAAAAGAACGGAGCTTTTGCTAAAAACGAGAAATTTAAAACCATAGCTGAGCAAACTGCGGCGGGCGGGCTTTGCAAAATATACCTCAACTATGCCCAACTGCCATCCTTTCTGGATGTTTATATGGATGATGTTTCCGGGCTGAAATCCTTGTTTGGTTCCATGCATTTTACAGGTGCCAAAGCCGAAATGGATGATAATATTACCAAGTTTACCGGTTTTACCAACATTAATGATAGTATGGGCAGCCATCTCAGGGCCTTGAAACGCAGCGGCAATTCTAAAACCGGTGCCCAGGAAGTTTTATCCGAAAAAACCGCTTTTATGATGAGCATGGGATTTCGCAGTTTTGGTAAATTTTATGAAAACCTGAAAGACGTAATGCGCGAAGACCCAAAATCAATGGCCGAATTTGAAAAAAATAAAAGGGTGGTTGAACGCCTGCTTCGCATTAGTGTCGAAGACGATATCATGGGTTGGATTGATGATGAAGTTACCGTTGCTCAATACCAGCAAGAAAGAGTAATCGGTTCAAAAGTAAATACCGTGGTAGCCATGAAAGCTGAAAGCCAGGAAAAAGCCATGGATAAACTGGGCAAACTGGAAAAACGGTTGAAACTGGTAGGTAAATTCAAATCTGAAAAATACAAAGACCACGAAATCCACTATATGGAAATCAGGGGATTGTTTAAACTATTCTTTGGTAAACTCTTTGATAAAATTCAGAAACCCTACTACACCTATATCAATGATTATGTAGTGTTTTGCGACGACCCTTCTACCCTGCTCAGCACCATCGACGATTTTGAAGCCGGAAAAACCCTGGCTAAAAACGAGCATTTTTCGGCCTTCTACAGTGGATTCAAAAAGGAAAATTCACTGTTTACTTACCTCAATATGCGCAAGTATTTCCTCAATCTCAAAGGCGTATTGGATGCACCTAGCTACCAAAGCAGTTACACAAACCGCGAATACATAATCAGTTTTCCGCAAATGGGCTTTCAACTAACCCAAACCGATGAGCTTTTTGATACACGATTGCTCGTAGAATTCAATGCCCCCAATGAATTTGATATGGAAATAACCGAAGGGAAACCCATGACCATGGAAGATTTTGAGGAACTGGACAGCATGAGTGAAGCCGATGTATTTATTCTGGAACATATCAATGGAAGCGTTAAAAAAGAGATGTACGACAACGGCAAGGTTAAAATCATTGCCAGCATGGACAATGGCGTTTTAGACGGCCGCTACCTGGAGTATTGGGAAAACGGAGAATTAAAAGTGAAAGGCCGCTACAGCCAAGGGAAAAAAAGCGGTAAATGGTACTTTTACAATGAGGCTGGTGAACTCGACCACAAAGAAAGGCATAGCCGCAAAGGGGATGAAGTAGAAATGCCACCGCCCGAGGAAGAGGTAAACTAAACTGAAAATTAAGTTGTTTTCTATCGCGGAATAGCCCTTCTTCTACCTTGCCCCATCCCTCTTCCACCAGGCCGTCCCTGCCCTTTCATTTCTTTGGCTTTGGCTATCAATTCTTTCTGTACCTCTTTGGTTACCCTGGGTAATATGATAATCTTTTTCACCGGGATGGCGGTTTTTAATTTTTCAGAATAGGTTTTAAACAGTTCCAATTCCTTCTCTCGCATTTTAGTGGCATCGGCTAGGTATTGCTTGGCTTCATCCTCGGTTAAATCCTCGGGTTTTTTGCCTTTCCATTTCTTATGAAACTCTTTCTTTGCATCGCGCAATTTTTGTTCATATTCATCAAATATTGGAAAGAACTTAGCCGCCTCATCTGCAGTTAATGCAAGCTTTTGGGTATATAATTCCTTGCGCAGTTTTTTTAATTCCTGCAGTCGGTTTAATTTGGTGCTATCACCGCCTCCCTGCCCTAAAACCAAATTGGCCATGAGGGTAAATATTAACAGGTTAAGGGTTTTTAAAATATTCATTTTCATGGCTTTATTTCTATATCATCAAATAATGCATTGTCATCAGTTAATACAATCAAACCCGCTTCTTCCAATTCAACCGCCACTTGTTCATCGGCACTGCCAGGCAATACTACAGGAGTGGTACTTATCGGAGCTGGATCTGAAACTTGTTCTAAAATAGCATCCACCACGGCCAGGGCATTTTTTTCCTGGGTGGCAGAGTCGGGTAAAAGCGCTGCTGTATCTTTTTGTATTACTGCTAAGGTATCCTTTTTAACAGGGTTCTGCTTTGCAATGGGAGTTTCTTTATTTGGTATAAAAATAAAAACCGATGTAACCACAACAGCAATGGCAGCAGCTGCTGCTGCTATCCATACCATATTCACCCTGCGCTTATGGGTTACTGTAAGTTGCTCTCCCCTGCCAGCATTAGGCCGTGCCATTCTTTCAGCCAACCTGCTTTCAAATCCTTCTAAATACCCGGGAGGGGTTTCAAAAGGCGAAGGGATTTTATCTTTATCGGTTTCCATACTCCTGTATCTTTAGATGTTCTGTATTCAAATAGGTTTAAAGCATTCGTTGTATTTGTTCCTCCACTTTTCTAACTGCATGAAAATATGAGGCTTTTAAAGCTCCGACCGAGGTTCCAGTGATATCTGCAATTTGCTCGTAACTGAGGTCATCAAAGTATTTCATATGAAAAACCAGGCGTTGTTTTTCGGGCAATGTGAGCAGTATTTTTTGCAATTTTCTTTGCAATTCATCCCCGTTCATAAAGCTCCCTTGGTCTATTAATCCCGACATTTCCACTGCGGCAGCATCCAAATCCATATTGGGTCTTTTTTTACGCAACAGGGTTAGGGCTTCATTGGTTGCAATGCGGTAAATCCAGCTAAAAAGTGCGCTTTCTCCTCTAAAATTGCCGAGGTTTTCCCATACCCTGATAAAGGTGGTTTGCGCTGCGTCATCCGCATCATCGTGGTCAATCACAATACGCCGCACATGGTGATAAACCTTTTCCTTATACCGTCTAACAATTTCGTAGAATGCAGCCTGGGGTTGCCCGTTGGCAAATGCCTGCACCAATGCCTGGTCGGGCATAGCTGAGATATTTACAGTATTTAAAGGGGTTTCAGGCTCCAAGTTTTACTTGGATTCAAAAAACGGACAAAGGTTTAACGCAAAAAAATGAGTTTATCCTCCAAGTGTCAATTGTCTAAGATAAGCGGCACCTGTGTTTACGGGGTATTTTCCCAACGTTTCAATACCGGGTGAACCAATGCCCTCCATAAGGGAGGAATTAGCGCCGGCAGAATAAGGCTGGCATAACCACCCGGCAAAACCGGACTATTCTTATAACTCTGTAGGGTGTGATAGGGTTTTGATGCGTAGTTATGATGGTCGGCATGCCTGCTTAATTCAATCAAAAAAAAGCGCGATACCACTTTGTCACAATTCCAGCTATGGTTTTCATTAACCCTTTCAGTCTCCTTGCGCACCAGACCATAATGCTCTATATAATTTACATACTCAAGCAGTAAATTGGCCAGCGCGATGTATACAATGTAAGCCCCCAATGCCACTGGCGAAATCCCAAATAGCACAGCACCCATAATACAAAATTGAATAAGGGTATTTTGCAATAAAATATTAGATAGATTCCAAACCGATTTACCCAGTTTACCCAGCCTATCTTTTTCTGATTGCCAACCCTGGCTAATTTGGCCAGCCATGGTGCGAAATTGAAATGCATACAGGCTTTCATTTTTCATAGCCGTGGCGGCGTCTTTTTGGGTGCCAACAAATCGATGGTGAATGCGCAAATGATGCACATAAAAGTAAATATTGCCGCTACTGGCCAGCAGGTATTTTCCCAAAAACTGATTCACAGGCTTTGCTTTGTGTATCATTTCATGCGCCACAATAATGGCCCCGGAACCCGCCTCGGCACCGCTGCTCAATGCTGCAAAAACGATGTAAATACCTTGCAGTTTACCAGTGTAAATTCCAAAAAAGAAACTGGCTAAAACAGCGGTGTGGGCGATTACATGCAAGAATAAAATCATCTCGGGAAAAACATCCCTTGCGCGGGTATGTTGGTTGTGGGTATTTGCTGGAGTTAAAATTTCGGCCAAACCCAATATACCAAAGCTGAATGCCAGATTTGCAAGGGTAAACCATCCTCCTGCAAGATTGCCCCAAATCGCCATACAGGCGGGCAAAAGACTTAGCAAATAACTTATATTTCGACGTAACCCCATGCTACAAATGTATGGAAGCCAATTTGAAGGCTGCAAGCCACTTGCCAATAATTATGCACCTACCGCCTGCTCCCTTTAATTGCCAAATAGTTTAATATTTATTTTACATTGGAGTTGAAATGACAAGTTTTTTGCCTATTTTTGCAGCCCAATTCATAAAATTATGAACCCGATCGTAAAATCCATCACCCAAGAATACCTGAAGAACGATGTTCCCGAATTCAAAGCAGGTGACCGTGTTACCGTGTTTTACAAAATTAAGGAAGGTAATAAAGAACGTATCCAACAGTATCAGGGTGATGTTATTCAGCGTCGCAATTCTGGTGTTGAAGAAACCTTTACCGTTCGCAAAATTTCAAATGGTGTAGGTGTTGAAAGGATTTTCCCTATTCACAGCCCCTTTATCGATAAAATTGAAGTGAATCGCCGTGGTAAAGTTCGCCGCGCACGTATCTTCTACCTGCGTAAAACCATCGGTAAAGCTTCTCGTATCAAAGAAAGAAGAGTTTAAGGCCATTGGCCCATATTTAAAATCCTCCATTTTGGAGGATTTTTTTTTGCCCCTACTCTATCCTATACCAATAGAACCCGGCATGGGCTGCCGCTTGTTTTAGTTTCAATTTATTTCCTACCCGCTTTTTCAGCATGATTGTATCATTGGTAATGATTCCTTTGGCTCCCATCCGGGCATACTTCACAAACATTTCACCTGTTTCTGCCGTATCTGTCCAGGGATAGCCTTTGGCATGTAAATAGTAAAAATACACACAGCCACTCACATCTGGTCCTACAATCCATCTTACAGCCGTATCGCTTAATTTCACAAATTGGGACCTATCTTCGGCTTTTGTGAATGCCAAAGGAATTTTATAGTTGCGTTCTGTCCAGTTACTACCAGCCATCCGTGACCAGGCCCAAACTGGAGACAAGATCAACAGGAGAATTACTGCCGAATACCGCGTATCACGAACAATTAGAGCTCCCCGGGCAACTAACAAAGCCAAAGCGGGAAAGAAAATAATGGCATAATAGCCGTGATGTAAAAATTGGTATTGCACCAAAACATAGAATAGAACACAGGCAATGGCATACCCCCATAAGAATGGATACATTTTTATAGTTTTCCTGCCAACCCAGCACCCGAGTAACACAAACAATAAAAATCCATACCCGGTCATTACTTCCGGAAAATCACTGAAAACGTTTTTGGCCAGAATCTGTAATCCTTCCGAAACATTGCGGGCATGGCGCATTGCATGTACAAACTCGTGCAAACCATATAGCTGAACCAATTTTGCTGCATACCAATACCACCAAAGGGTGGGTAAAATAGCAACTGCCGACAGAATTATGGCCTGCACCCAAAGCACTGGTTTTTTGTTTTTTAGTAAAATAAACTCAATTCCAATGGCCACTCCGGCAACCAGAAATTGCATTTTTACCATTCCTGCCTGGGCTAATAAAACAGCCGCTAAAAGGCAATACCCCCAGTTCATGGTTGTTAACCATTTTCGCGCCAGATGCCACCCCCACAGCATTGAAGCCAGCGATAGTATATCGGGCAAGGCATTGATAGAATGAAAATACAACTCGGGTACAAATGCAATAAAACTTGCTGCTATGCCGGCCGCAAACCTTTTACGGGTATAACCCAGGGTTAGAAAATACATACCCAAAATGGCAAGCGCCATAAAAACCCAACTCAACCAGCGGTGTGTGGTTTCCGAAAAACCTGTGGTTTTGTATAAGGCGGCTAAAGTCCAGTCGTAAGCAGGAAACTGAGGACCTGTTACGCCTGGTGTATTATATCGCTTGTCAATTCGGGGTGCCAGTAAATTCATATCCTCCTCGTAATAATTACGGGCCACCGCCAGTGTATTGCATTGCCTCCACACATGGTTTCCAACTGCCGGAAGTTTCATATAAGGCAGATGACTGCACAAATGCAATATCAACAGCACGGCTAAAAACCGCGATGGTTTTATTTCAAAAAAACTGTAAAGCTTAGCCAGTAAAGATTTCACCAGGTATGGTCAATAATAATTTTAGGGCCTTCTTTGGTGTACCGGGTTATGAGGCTAAAATACCCAGAGGGTGTATCCCTGTGCCGCTCCAATTTCCACTTGCCGGTTACATGGCCTAGCTGCGCGGCAGGATCTAAAAACTCAATGGTGTCTAAATCAAATACTAATTTACCCATTGAATCCTTTGTTGGGTAATGCTTTTTATAGGCCTCCAGTGTTTTTTGCCAGCCCTTTCGCATTCCTTTTTTACTGATAAATTGCATGCTACTATCATTTAAATAGCCCGCCATAAATCCGTTAATATTACCCGTATTCCAGGCCGCTACCTGGTCTTTTAAAAGTTTTTCAATGGCCGCCTTTTGCGATTTTATTTCCGGATTGCTGGTGTAGCATCCAAGCATCAATAAGGCAGATAGGATTATTAAACTATTTACTTTCATTTGCTATTCCCAGATAATACGTAGTCGATTCCCAAACTGATTACATTGTGATATACCCCGGTGGGGAAAAATGGGTTGCCGCTGTTATTGCTTATCCGAATTGAATTAATACTGTATTGATATTCAAGATTTAACCGGGTATTGGATCCTACATTATAACACGCAGATAGGAAGCCAAGCATATTCACTTTTTTTGTGTCGTTTTGAACGTTTAAAATATAATTATCCAGGTCTTTGGCTCTAAGGGTATAAGTGGTAATAATACCTCCACCCAATGTAAATTTTTTATAGTACTTCATCAATTTAACTGGTATGTCTATCATGCGATAATCCAGATTAAAGGACTGCAACGTAGGATTATCCGGGTCTATCGGACGCCGGCTTCCTCTTACACTATAGCTAAAACCCGTTTCGTATACCCAGCCGTTTCCAATTCCTTGCCCTACCTGAAACCCAAGTGAATATCCAAATTTATTATAACCGCCGGCCTGGTCGCCATCAATCTGGCAAAAATTGGCCATGGCATGCATCATTGAATAAAACTGTCCCTTAGGCACCTGTCCCTTTAGGGTAAAATGTGCAAGAAATAACATCAAAATGATGAGACCAGGCCGGAAGTATTTCCTTTTTATCATCGTAATTCGCAACAATATTAAAGAATCTGAATGGAAGTTGACTACATAATTGTAGGTACCGGCATTGCAGGGGCAACTTTGGCCCTTGAACTGCATGCACGCGGCAAAAAACTGGCCATTTGGAATCTGCCCGATGAAGCTGCATCATCGAGGAATGCCGCCGGAATTATAAACCCAATTGTTCCTAAAAGAGTTACAAAAACATGGATGTGCGATGTTGTATTTCCCGGGATTGAAACATATTACCAGAATTGGGAAAAAATACTCAAAGGCAAATATTATTTTCCATACTCCATGTACCAGATCCACGGCAGTGCAAGGGATTCAAATGAGTGGGCCAGTAAATATGAGTCACTTGCCCCTTACCTTGAAGAAGCCAAAATAGAATTACCGACATACCTTGAAACTCCTTTTGGTTTTTCAAAAATCAACTTTGCCGGTAGATTAAATGTACCCGCTTTTTGTGATGCCACTATCGATTTTTTAAACAGTAATCATACCGTTTTCCACCAAACATTTCAATACAATTTACTAACCCGAAATGCAGCTGGAAAATGGCAATACTTTGATACTATTGCGACATCTGTAATTTTTTGTGAAGGTATCAAAGCCTTGCAAAATCCATGGTTTAATAATTTACCCTTTATCCCATCCGGAGGGGATATATTAACGTTGAAAATACCTGCATTATCCGGCATTCAACAAATGCTAAAACAACAATCATGGCTGGTACCTGCTGATGATGAAACATTCTTAGCTGGCAGCACATTTCACCAAAACAATGATAGCATTATCCCAGAAAAATCAGATGAAGATGCGCTGGTTACAGGACTAAAAAAATGGATAAAATCCGACATTGAAGTAATCAATCACAAACGTGCCTTGCGCCCTACCGTAAAAGATCGAAGGCCGTTTTTAGGGGAGCATAAAATTGAAAAAGGATTGCATATTTTCAATGGCCTGGGCACCAAAGGCAGCAGCCTTGTAACCTGGCTAGCCCCGCTTATGGCCGATTACCTGACAAAAAATACTGCTTTACCCGACGAAATAAACATTCAAAAAATAAAACCCTCATTTTGAAAAAAATACTCATTACCGGAGCCACCGGGCTGATAGGAAAATCGCTAACTCCCATGCTGCGCAGAGCTGGATACGATATTCATATTCTCACTACTCAAAAAAATAAATGCAATTCAACTGCCGGTATTTTTTATTGGAACCCCATACAAAATTCTATGGATGAAAATGCGGTGTCAGGAGTTGATATCATTATTCACCTGGCTGGCGCCAATGTTGGCAAAGGGCGATGGACAAAAAAATACAAACAGGAAATTTTGGACAGCAGAATCAAATCGGCCCAATTATTATTTTCGGCATGTAAATCTCAAAATGTAATTCCCAAAAAAATTATCAGCGCTTCAGGCATTGGTTTTTACGCCGACCCTACCTCAGTAATACTGGATGAAAATTCACCCAATGGCGATCATTTTTTGGCAAAGGTTTGCAAAGAATGGGAAGCTTCAATGCTACCTTTTACTCAATTAAACTCCTCTGTAACAATCTTTCGCACTGGGCCTGTATTAAGTGCAACAGATGGGCTGCTCAAAGCATTTCTCATGTCTAAATTCCTACGTGTAATTCCAACCACAGGCAGCGCTGCCAACATTTTAAGTTGGATTCATATATCGGATTTGTGCAAAATGTACCTTTTTGCCTGCGAAACCGATCTTGAGGGTGTATACAATGCTGTAGCTCCTGGATATTGCAGCCAAAAAGAATTGGTTCATGCCATTGGCGATGCACTTCAACGTAAATTCATATATCCCAATGTGCCTGGAATTTTATTGAAACTGGCTTTGGGAGAAAGTGCTGCCCTGGCCCTTACCAATCAACAGGTAATGTGCGATAAAATTATAAAGGCTGGTTTCAAATTCCAATTCGCAGATATTAATAATGCCACTAAAAATCTTCTAAATGAATCATAAAATCGTATTTTTTTGGTTTCGGCGCGATTTGCGATTGCACGATAATCATGCCCTTTCAATAGCCCTCCAATCGGGCTTTAAAGTAATTCCGGTATTTATTTTCGATAAAAATATATTGGCCGAATTACACCAGAAAACCGATGCCAGGGTGCAATTTATTCAGGAAAATATTTCCAATATTCAGCGCGAATTAAGAAAAACCGGCAGTGATATTATCACCCTTTTTGATACCCCTGCAAACGCTTGGCAAACGCTATTACAGCAATACCCGGCCCATGCCATTTACACCAATCATGATTATGAACCTTATGCCATAAAAAGAGATTTAGAAATTGCTGAATTGGCAAAAAAATCAGGCGTTTCTTTCCATACGTTTAAAGACCAGGTTATTATGGAAAAATTCGATGTGGTAAAAGACGATGGCCTACCCTATACCGTTTATACGCCTTATAGTAAAAAATGGAAATCGGTTTTTACCCCGGGCATGCTGAATCCTTTTGACTGTGAAAAAAATAAAAATGCATTTTTTTTGTTTAAATCAAGCGATGTACAAAATCTCGATGATTTAGGATTTGAAAAATCAAAAATTCACTTTCCAAGTGTAAAATTAAATGCCGAAATTGTTAAGCACTACGAAAATACCCGAGATATCCCTGGGATAGAAGGCACCACCCGCATGAGCCTGCATCTTAGATTTGGTACCGTTTCTGTGCGCGAATTGTTTAAATCCGGCATGGCATTAAGCGAAAAATGGACCAATGAATTAATCTGGCGCGAATTTTATATGCAGATTTTATTTCATTTTCCTTATGTGGTATATGGTGCATTTAAACCCCAGTACGATTTAATTCAGTGGCGCAATCATGAAGCAGAATTCAAGGCCTGGTGCGAAGGTAAAACCGGATATCCCATTGTAGATGCCGGTATGCGCGAGTTAAATCAAACAGGCTATATGCACAATCGGGTTCGCATGATTGTAAGTAGTTTTCTTACCAAACATTTACTCATCGATTGGAGATGGGGCGAAGCTTATTTTGCAGAAAAACTGCTCGATTTCGAATTGAGCAGTAACAACGGAGGTTGGCAATGGGCCGCTGGCAGTGGTGTAGATGCGGCACCGTATTTCCGTATATTTAATCCATATTTGCAAACCAAAAAATTCGACCCCGATTTGAAATATATTCGCAAATGGGTTCCCGAAATTGATTCTCTAACCTACACTCCACCTATCGTGGATCACGAGTTTGCCCGTAAACGATGTTTGGATACTTATGCCATTGCCCTGAAAGGTTAAAGAATTAGTCTTTTACTCCTCTTCTTCGAAGTATATTTTATAATATTTTCTTCCATCAGGATCCACACCACGTTCTATTTTCTCCCGATTTCCATGGATGTAAATGTGAAAATCCTTATCCAGTTTTAATACACTTTTAAATATTTTAGCTTGTTTTTTTACCGCCTTATTATCAATCTCAAAGGTATCTGCAGTCGGTAAATCATTGTATTTACAATAGTCTTCGTCGTATTTTTTAAACGAATCAATTACCCGGTCATCCACAAAAACAGTTTCAGCAAATTCATTTTTATCAAAGTTTTCATTCTCCTTAAAATAACTCAATGAACGGTTCAGAATTTCAATGGTATCGGTTTTACTCAATGGAAACTCATCGGGCATTTCTTTGGTTACAAACTCTTTGGTTACTTTTAATACATTGGATGTAAAATGAAAAGGATCTTCAGCGGCCCTTAGTGCAAGGCAATCTGTCATCCAATACTTAGCATCGCCCGATCTGCCATTCATGGCGTAGTACACTTCATATCCCATCTCCGCATCTACATTCAGTACCAAACAAGCTTTTTCGGGCCGGGTTGCAGGTATACCTTCCTCAAAATTGATGTCGATCTGCCCTACCTCTGTATTGAATTTCAAAAAATTCTCTTTACTTTCAAATTTCAATATTGCCACTCCCTCTGTTTCGTTGCGGTTTGTTACACATTTACTGAGATAAACCACCACCACAAATCCGCCTTTCAATGTTGGATCATCGGTTTTATCATGCAAAAAACGCGCAATGGCCTGCGATTGCTCTAACAAATTATCCGGACTGTTTAAAATCCCAGCGCAATAGTGCTTTACCGGATTGCTTCCATGGTCGGCGGGTTCCTGAAACCGAAACATTTCTTCGGTTTTAAAGGTTTGGCCCAGAATTTTTTGCAAAACCCCTTCTATCCTGGGATCCTTAAAATCCAGGATTTCCTCCGAAAGTTGAAGGTTTTCTTCAAAGGCTTTATTTCCAGCAAAATGTACAATGGCGGCGTCGGGTCTTACGGCTGATAAATCGGGCATAAGGGCAAATTTCAGACTTTAAGACATTCAGCGCCAGTCTTGTGAGTAAATGGGGCAAACTTGTTGGAAACATGCCTCTAAAATCCCCAAAAGCCTTAAATCGCTTCACGATTTGGTCTTTTTTTATACCTATTGCACTCAATGCAACTTTGGGAAGTAAACAGGATTATTTACATGATCCTTTGAGGGGGGGCTACAACCAAAAGCCTTAAATCGCTTCACGATTTGGTCTTTTTTTATACCTATTGCGCTCAATGCAACTTTGGGGAGTAAACAGGATTATTTACATGATCCTTTGAGGGGGGGGCTACAACCAAAAGCCTTAAATCGCTTCACGATTTGGTCTTTTTTTATACCTCTGCCCTTAAATCGCTAAGGCGATTTAGACGCAGGGTATAAAAAAAGCCCTTTTTATCTGCGATAAAAAAGGCTTTTTGTTGGTCGGGAAGACAGGATTCGAACCTGCGACCCTCTGGTCCCAAACCAGATGCGCTACCGGCCTGCGCTACTTCCCGAAACTATTTATCACCACTTTCTGGTGACCCCGACAGGATTCGAACCTGTGACCTACTGCTTAGAAGGCAGTTGCTCTATCCAGCTGAGCTACGAGGTCAAACGGGATGCAAAAATAATACTTTTCAACGAAAATAAATACATTTGAAGAAAATTAAACACAATTGCCACCAGAGGCGGTTCTCCGCTTGTTTTGCAATCAAATTTCGCGGTATCTGATTTATAATATTGGCAGTTTAATCTCAATTTTACTACCCTTACCTATTTCAGATGCCAAAACCAACTCGCCTTTTATTCTGGTGAGCATATCCCAAATGATGCGATACCCCAATTTATTAAAAGTAGTGTTGTCTTTATCCAGTTTCGAATTCTGGATTTCGGCCATAACCTCATCACTTATACCAATGCCCGAATCGATGATTTGTATTATCCAATACTTCGAATCATTAATTACATTTAAATTTACAAACCCCTCGCTGGTATATTTTATGGCATTATCCAAAATATTTCTTACAACAATATGTAAAATTTCAAAATTGCTTTTCACTACTGCCTTGTCCGGAATATTTACCAATAACTCTATCCCTTTTTCAGTAGCAATGGGGGTGTATTTTTGCTGCAATGAATTAAATATTTCAGCAATATCTACTAAATCCGTAGTTAAATTCAAAGTTTCTTCCTGGGTGCTAATCCATGCCATTAAATTGCGGGCATAATCTGCGATTTCAACTACTCCCTCATGCAGGGTTTTTATTTCATTCTGTAAATTATCACTGGCCTCCTTTTTCGAAACTCCATAAATCCTTTCTGTGATTTTTGCCAAAAAATGCAGCGGAGAACGAATATCATGCAAAATAATAGAGGTAACCCGGCTGCGGAAATTATAACTCTCCTTCAGTGCCTCCTGAGATTTTACAAGCTCCGAAGTTCTGGTTTCAACCAATGCCTCCAAACGCAAATTCTTTTGCTTAATATTTCTAACTCTGATTAAAAACAACATATAAACAATGGCACCAATGATGAGTATTAAACCAACTAAAAATCTTTTTTTCTGATACCATTTCGGTAATACCGAGAAATTAAATTTACGTATTATGTATTTCTTAGCACCAAAGCCCGACAACAACCTGAAAGATAAGGTATAATTGCCATGCTCTAAACGACTCAGTTTAAGATCCCCATTAACATTCAAAAGGGTCCATTTACCCGTGTCAGAACCACTGGATAAGCTATATTCGACCTGTAGATTATAACGATTGCCGTAAAATGGAATAAATATTAGCATTTGCAATACATTAAAATCCGGAGATAATTTTAAATAATCAAAATTGCCAATCAGCTTGCCATCAATGCTCAAATCACTAATAAACATGCGATCTACCGGAGTTTCAATCGGTATTTCTTCGGGTTTAAAAAGCACCAAACCCGCCATAGACGGAAGCGCCACCTCCCCTGTTTTCAATCTTATTTTGTTGGGTATTCCTCCGCCGTTAAACTCATTTATCAAAAAACCATTTTCTTTAGAAAAATAATTATAATACAGCAATTCTCCCGATTTTTTAATTGACAGTAAATCTGTGGTTAAAAATCTAAAAAGCCCGCAATTGGTAGAGGTCCAAGTATATCCCTTATTGTCTAAAAATATGCAATGTACAAAATTGAGATATTCCTTAATATCTATGGGCATTTTTACTACCTCGCCAGTCAAGTTGTAGCGATACCAGCCACTTCCGTATGTTCCTACAAACCAGATATTACGTCCAATATAGGTTACTTCCCTAATCTTTAATCCCTTTAAACCAGGTATTTCGGTAAGCTTAGAATTACCCAGATTCAACCAATATAATCCTGCCAAACTACCAATTAACAATGAATCTCCGCGGTAAAGGATAATATTATAATCTCTTTCAAGTAACAACGGTATTTTGCGAATCAACTTTAAACTATCCTTCGTTTCTTTATAATGTGTTATGTAATTGTTGATCCCAAGATATATATCCTCTCCATTCTGATCAAATCCATATAGGTTTACAGTCCTGAATTCCTTATTAAATTGAGTTAAGTTTAAATCTTTATCAAATAATCGCCAGCCTTCTTTGTTTATAATATATTTATTCCCTTTTGTGCGATACACATGGTAATCAATAGTCGCAATCTTGGTTGAATGTATAACTCCGGTCTTTGAAAACAATCCGTGCAAACCAAAAAATAAACTATCATTATACAACTGGGTTTGATAAAATATGTTTTCCAGCGAGCTTGATTTTACACCCCCATCTATCTGCGGTGTATTCACCAGCACTGAAAAGTGATTAATGCTGTATTCATAAAACCCATTTGAGCCGGTTCCTATAAACAATTTATTCAACCGCCTGTTAAACCGCACTGTTGTAACAATTTCGTTAAAATCAAATTTCACCAGCAGTTCCCCGTCCAATTCGCCGTTTTCATTTATAAACAACCTGTAAAGCCTGTTTGTAATATATAAATAACAATCGTTTTGCAACTGAAGCAGCGTTATATAAGAATCCTTGCGTTTGGTTTCTTCATCTACCATTTTGGTAAATCTCGATTTTGCCAAATGCGGTTCGCCCCCTTGTGCTATTTCCTTTAATGAAAAGTGCAAATAGCCCCCATCTACCTCCTTAAACTGGAAATAATATAAATTATTACCAATACATACACTTTGCTGTATTCTATCCGGCGATACATCTTTAACAAACTTAAAATTTCCATTATTGTAGTAATACATCCTGCGACTAAACATTACGTATCCTCTCTCATTCCGCTTATCCGAATATCGGATAAATTCCAGTTTGTTACTGCTATCCTTTAACCATTTAGGCAATGATGAAATATTTTCTATATGGCTGGGTGCATAGCTTCCAATATTGGCCAGCGTTTTATTGGTTTTAAAAACTTCTATACTGCTGGTTTTAATACGCATGGGCTCAAGCCGGGCCATTTCGTCCATGGCAATAATCTCCCCATCCACATAATCCATAAAACCCACTTTATTAGTATAGGTATAATTAAGGTCCGTAGTCTTAAATATTTTAAAATTTTGGCCATCAAACCTAAATAATCCCTGGTTTGTGCCTAGCCACAAAAAATCCAAACTGTCTGGCACCATATCAAATATTATGTTCACAGGGAAATCAGTACTCGAATTATGACGTTTGTAGGCAGTATACTTCGGAGTTTCGGCAAACAATTGCCCTGCTCCCAACAAAAAAAACACAACAAGTGTCCCGATTTGAAACAGATTTCTATAGATTGGAGGCAAACACCTACCCTCTCCAGTCCAAATTGATATGGTTCGCTTTCGGGCCTGCATTTTACTACATATTATGATTACGAATCGCTAATTTTTTACTATTTCTAAATACAAATCTACAAACTTTCGACAATAATTCTACAATTTTATCCCCCGTTTTAATAAATTATTGTACATTTATATTAAATTTTTTACTACTTCATTACCGAAGTTAATTAAATACCCATGTTTCCCGGCAACTAAATATAAATCACTTATTATGTACTGATTAACAAAATACTACATTGAACACAATGTCTTGTAGAAAATTTTCTACATAGATATAATGCATTTAGTTTACATATTCCAATTTATATCCTAATATTTAACCCATATATAATATTACTGCAAACACTTTCTGATTGTTTATTCTTGATTTCCTGTGCTTTACAAACCTACCATATACTTAATATATACCCTTTTATTCACATTTAGTTATATGCTTATCTATATAAGTATTTACCTTTTTTAATACTCTAATTATTCTCCATAATCACAAAGAACATTGATAGAACTCTATATAGTAAAGGATTACAAGGATTGAAATTGATACAATGTCGAATTATTTCTACAAAATTCCTACACTATTTCCTACAACGTTAAAAAAATACCCTGCTTAGTTTTGCTCCATTAAAACTGAATCTAGAATGAAAACCCCATCAAGTTTTACAATACCCATTAATAAGTTTATAAAAACCATTATTCGGGTATTTTTACTCCTATTTTTCACTACGCAGTTTACAACCTTAAGCGCGCGAAGCGACGTTCACCAAGGTCCTAGCTCAGCCAGTTTTGGGCAAAAACCTGCTAAAACCTATTTTATTACATGTACAATAAAGAATAGAAAACAATCCAAAGGACCCGTTCTGTTAAAACTACTTCTGCAAAAAGGAAATGAAAATCGTCTCCTTTCTGAATCTTTCCTTCAATCAGGGGATTCGGCAACAATTTTTGAAATGAGCCAAATGCCAGATGAAGGTGTGCTGGTTTTAGAATATGAAGGAATGAATAGCTATCATGTCTGGAAAAAACAAACAGGGAAAAATCAAAAAATCGAATTCAATTCAGCTATTCCCTCTGCCTGCCCGGCATACAACAGCGAACAAATAGCCTATGCCAGCCTAATGGAGGCCTATGCCCATTATGATAGTACATTTTTTTCGGATCTTTATAAATCCAAAACCTTGTCGCCCCAGATACAAACCGACTACCTGGCTGCATTGTTTATAACAAACCGGCATGTACTGAATAAAAATATACAGCAATTAATTACACATTTCCCCCAAAGTTTTGCGGCTAAAACTGCGTCCTCATTTCTTCTGTTTCCCGAGTTACGAGCCGGACAAGCACCCGGATACGAATATGTACATTCTCAATATTTTAAACTTTGGAATTTTACCGATAGCGTTTGCATGCTTCATCCCGTTTGTGCGGTAGAAATTTCGCGGTATTTAAATTACTTTGGATATTCTGCTGCTGAATACAACCTTAATCCGGGAATAAGTATTTTATACAACAATGGCTTAACCACAGCGCCAAAAGAAATACGCGACTTTTTCACCGATTTTTTAATTACCCAATTTATGCAAATGCCAAACAATGAGGGCGACCGCTATTTGTTATATATATACAATCAATTTATTGCCGGCTGCAACGAAAGTGGTGCAGAAAATCATTTTATAAAATCCATTCCCAATATGGAAAATATGAAAGTCGGAAAAAAAATCCCCGATTTCACAATTGAACAAGCCGATAAAATCGCTTTTAATTTATATAATTCAAATCCATCCGCTTTTACCTTTATTTTTTTATGGAAACCCCATTGTCCATATTGCGAATCAATACTACCTGAAATTAAAAAACTTGCCGCCCGTTACCCCAATCAATTGCAAGTAATTGCCATTTCCTTAGACAATAATGAAAAAGAATGGCAACAATTAATTGCTGATAACAAAAAACGCATCAACTGGAAAGATTTGTCGGAACACAAGGGTTTTGAAAGCCCCGCTTTGTCGGCCTATTACTTTAAAGGAACACCAACCGCCTTTTTGCTAAATCGCGATTTTCAAATCGTTTCCAGAAGTATTGAAGCTGCCCAGCTTGAAAAATTAATCCATTCAAAAAATAACTAAAGAAAAAATCATGAAAAATAAATACCTCTCGTTTTTTTGCCTGATTATAATCAATCTGGCATTCCAAACCTTGCGTGCCGGAGGAACCTACACGGTAACCAACACCTCCAATTCCGGCTCAGGATCCTTAAGGCAAGCCATAGCCGATGTAAATGCGGATATTACAGCAACGGCTGCTTCTCCAGCCGTTATTGAATTCAGCTTCTCAAGCGGTTCTGCGCCATTTATTATCGTTCTAACATCTGCTTTACCCTCCATAGACCGACCTGTGAATATCAACGGATATCAAGGTACTGCGGCAGGTACCCCTGGCGCAATTGGCACACGTTCGCTAAAAACAGTAATTTCACAGTCCACCTCAAATAACATATTTGTAATTAACAGCACTGATGTAACAATTCAGGGGCTTGTTTTACAAAGCGGACCCAATGCAATCCCCGCTGCCGGAATTGGGGATTTCTCGAATTTAAAGATACAGGGCTGCTATTTTAATACAAATGCCACAGGCGATTCTACAACCACAAACAGCAGTGCAGTTTATCCTGCAATTTATTTAAACAGCTCTATTGCTTCCGGGGTTTCCTTAAGTAATAATATTTTCATTGGTTATGATGGAAGCGGCACTGCTGCAAATGAAGCCAATTTAATTAATTCGGAGATTGGCTATGGAATTCGTTTAAATAACACAGGCACTACCACCATCAAAAACAATTATATAGGCGGTATTTCATCTACAGGCAGTGCTATTTTTAAATATGCAAGTTTTCCAGGTGAATTCTACGGCATATATTTCGATTTAATTCCCACCTCTGGCTTTAATTATACCATTTCCAACAATTTTATTGGAAATTTAGGAGGTGGTATTAAATGTAATTATGCAATAAAAAACTTAAATGTATATAACAATTCAATTGGTATTTGCCCTGATGGTAAAACCACTGCCGGAATATCTGGCAGTTGCATAGAAATCCCCATTGGCGATAGTTTATTAATCCGTAAAAATGTTGTAGGTAACTGTGGGATTAACGGCTTTGTTTTTGGAATTTCAAGATCAACTGTAGATAGTAATTTTATAGGTATGTACCGCAGCGGAAGCATACCCATGCCTTTGGCAGGAAGCGGTTGTGTGTTCATTAACAACAGTGGATTTAATGAATTCTGTGATAATTTTATTGGCAATGCACATTACAATATAGGTTTAGTTATTACCGGAAGTTCTAACAATTATATCGGTATCCGAAGAGATTCCGTAACAGCGGGTCCAAACTATTTTGGATTGGGAATTGACAAAGTTACCAATTACAGCAACGCTCATGGAATCTATATTACATATTTTTCTACAACAAGCAGTACCTCGCGCAATTATATTGCCAATAATATTGTTGCAAACAGTTCGCAAAATGGAATATTAATTATTGGACCTACTGCAGACAGTACGTTGCTGATAAATAATAAAATTGGTACATTGGAAGATGGGGTTACCCCAGCGCCAAATTCTAATTTTGGAGTTCAGATTTACAACAGTGGAAATAACAAAATACAGCGAAATACAATCAGATTTAACCGCAATATTGGCCTATATTTGGGCACCCACGATGATTTAATTGGCTCGGATACCAATTTAAATGCAGCCGATGGAAATATAATTTCAGATAACCTTGCTACCGGCATTTATTTAGAAAAAACTATAAATTCAGTCAATAACCGAATATCACAAAACAAATTTGGAAATAACGCTTATATCCCCATTGGTTTAAGTTCTGTGGTTCTAACTGAAATTAACGATGGTGCCATGGTTGCATCTTCCTCAACTACTGTTTCAAATTTAGGAATGGACTATCCGGTTATTACAAGTTATTCCATATCCGCAGGCAGTTCAGTTACCTTATCTGGTTTTGTTGGAAACTCTGCCGCTGGAAATGCCATTTTCTCCGGTGCAGAAATTCAGGTATACCGCATGGCTAATGACCGCAGTCAAAACGGAAATGTAAGTACAACAAATTCACAGAATAGACCTCATGGTGAAGGTGATTTATACCTGGGCACATTGAAAGCCGATGCATTGGGCCGTTTTTCAGGAACAATTTCTACCAGTTTGCTTGTTGCAGGTGATGCAATCACTGCTATAGCCATTGACTCAGCCACCGGCAGCACCTCCGAATTTGGTGTTACTACGCAGTGCCTTGCCGGCAGCAGTGCTGTTATATTAAAAGGAGGTATAACTTCATTTACAGCCAATAATGCATGTGTCACTTCAACCGGCAGCAATTTTAATCTTTACAGCCAAATAGATAGCACAGCAATACCCGCAGGAACAACCGTTTTGTGGTTTACTATTTCAAATCCAAATCTCACCTCTGTCCCGGTTTCAAACCCAACCACTGCGTCTCCAGGCACCTATTACCCATTTTACTATGATGCGGCAGGATGTTTCAATACCGGAACCCCGCCGAGTATTACCATAAATGCAATTAGTACACCCACTGTTTCCAAAACCGTAGAAATTAATACTTGTCCTGGAACAGTTGTAAGCCTTCCTGTAAGTGGCACCCAGGAGTGGCATACAGTTGATATAAATCCAAGTGGGGCTACCAAAGTAAGCAATCCATCCAATGTAGTTGCTGGTGTTTATTACCTTTATAACACCAATGGCAGCAATTGTTACAGCGCCCCAAGCCCTGCAGTTGTTGCAATGATCGTCAGTTGTAACGCCAGTATCCAAACCCTTACTAAAAAAGTTGTAGACCCTACAAATGGAAGTAATATCAGCGTCGTAAATCCGCAGTCAAGCACCAACCAGGCTACTGTGAATTATGTTATGGAAATAAGTGCTACGCGTTCAAATGCACCGTATACCATGCTTGTTTCAGACTCGGGATTATCCAGCGGCCAAACCTTACTTGGCTCAAGCATAACACTTCCAACAGGCTGGACAAAATCAGTGAGTGGAAATACATTTACGGCTACAGCCGTTTCCACAAATGGCTCTGTTATGGGCAACTGGCAGCTTACCACCATTCCGCCAATAAATGGAAGCGCATTTACAAGCACGGGCGGAGATGGATACAATGTGCGGGCTTATGAAAAAAAGGTTTACCAAATTAATCACCACAACCATGGATTACACCTGGAGTGTTGGGACAAAGCTACCACACAGCCTTGCTTTAACAGCACTACAAATGCTTTCGGGACTGCATCACCCGCTTCTCCCGGACGTTACTTGATACCAGACGGCACTACATTTAACGGACAAACCTATTATAATGCAAACAGTGCGTGCAACTCTTCTTTCTGGATAGATGCCAACGAACAATATATTTACAGTTCATTTATTTACCAAAAAGGTGGAACAACCTCTCCAACCAGCCGCGGTGTTGGCATAATTAAAAGTGAAATTGGAACCGGAAATGTTATTGATATCGAGGAAATGGATAGTGCTTCGGCGAGTTCTTCAATTTATTATTATGATAACGGAGGGCTTACTACACCTATCACCGGTGTTGTTAAATCTAATAATAATCTTTATTTCTATTCGGGCAGAAACGGAAAATTATTTTGCTATGATATAGCCACCTCTGCCGCCTGCAGCAGTCAGCCTCCCACAGTTTCATGGGGTACAAATGCTATAAATTCCAGTAGCGTGCATGTTAATATAAATTTAATGCAATTGGCCGATAATAAAATTGTTGTAGGCGCCAATGGTGATGGCGGTCAGTGGGCCTTGTTTGATCCTGCAACCAATACTTTCACTAAAGGACCGACTAATTTTATTGGTGGAGATAAAAAAGGGTATTTTGCTTTGTTAAATTCTTCTGGAATTAATAATGGTTTCTGTTTTTATGGTGTAGGCTATTACGGGGCTACCTGCTATGATCTTAATGGCAATTCCCTTACACCAACCCAAGACTTATCGCCGCTATTATATTGGCTTAAAGCACATAATTATGGCAGCTTTTTGGACAACCTGAATATGAATTGGGATAATGTTCCTGCATTTGCCGGGAAGATGTATTTTAATGCAACAGTTTCACGCGGACTCTTATACAGTTCGGTATATTGCTACGATTTTATTAGCGGAAATACCTGCACCGATTGGCCCAAAACAACAAAAGCAAACTCTGATTATTTAAGCCGGCTTAATTATACAATTGCCAAAGATTTGTCCGACCCTTCCTGTATGTGGGTAAGCAGCGATGGAGCAGGTGTATGGAGCTTCAACACTAATACAGGCGGGGCTTGTATTAAAATTACCGGAATAGCCAATGTAGCACCTGCCTTCTGTGATAAAAAGAATTATAGCGGTCGCATAAATTGGGACTCAGTAATGATTGAGGGGCTCACACCTGGCAGTGATTACAGTTCCTTTTCTTTTACAGTTCTGGATTCAATCGGAACCGCAATTTCAGGATATACAGGCTTAAATATTACAAGTTCAGGGGTGGATATTTCTGGTATTACTTTTCCAACTTATACAGTAGGAGGCATAACTTATAACACCAAAAAGCTTACCGCCGTGTACTCTCCTGTTGGACTAACCAATAATGGCAGGGTGCGCATTAATTCCGGTGCAGCACAAGTATTAATTACCTGGAATGGAGATAAAACCCAAATCTGTTTTCAAGCTACAACATGTGCCGGAAATACACAAACCATATCCAACAGCGCCAAAGCTCAGGTAATTAATGGTGGGGGGCTTACAAGCAACATTGCAGCAGCTTCAATCAACGCTACTGTAGCTGCCGCACAAGCACCTGTTCCAACGGCCAACTCAATTTCCGCTTCTTGCCCAAATTTATTTGTGAACTTAAATTCATTATTACCTGCAACTCCAATTGGTCCAACTGAGGTTTATGAATGGCACACGGTTGATTCAAACCCAACAGCGGCTACCTTAATCGGGCCATCGAATGCCAACCCAAGATTACAATCTCCCACCCAGGTAAGTCTCGCGGGTACCTATTATTTGTATCGCAAAAGCAACACAAGTCTGTGCCACTCAAAATCGTCTGCAGCTGTGATTGTTGTTATTAATTGTAATGATTTGCTTGCGTTAAATGATATCAATCAAACCATGGTGAATGTGTCGGTTGGTGGCAATGTATTAACCAATGACAAAGATCCTGAAGGCAATGTGCTTTCGGTAAATACCATCCCCTTAAAAAACCCTATCCATGGTACTGTAAGTCTGGCATCAAACGGTGATTATACCTATACACCCAACAGCGGATATTCAGGTAATGACAGCTTCCAATACTCCGTTTGCGACAACGGAAGCCCTGGTAAATGCGATACGGCTATGGTTTATATCACAATCATTCCAAAACCCCTGGCAGGAAACAACCCTCCGGTGGCTATTAATGACAACTTTGCCACCGAAATGAATACAACCGTAAGTGGCAATTTAATCAGCAATGATTACGACCCGGATGGAAATACAATATCTATCAATACTACTCCAGTTACCCCTCCATCGGTACTTGGTGGCACGCTTACAATCAATACCAATGGAACTTATACCTATATACCTCCAGCATGGTATACCGGTATTGTGCAATTCTCATACAGTATTTGCGACAACGGAAGCCCTTCTAAATGTGATACGGCGCTTGTTACCATCGATATTCAACCGGATAAGGGAAATGCTACATTTGCTGCTGATGATGCCGGATTTGGGCCTAAAAACAAACCTATTTCAGGGAATGTTATCAGCAATGATTTTGACCCTGAAAGCAACACCCAAACAGTCAACTCAATTCCAATTTCTAATCCTGCGCATGGCACTGTATTATTAAATACCAACGGCTCTTTTACATATTCTCCCAATCCAGGATTCACAGGAAACGATGCGTTTATTTATGCAATTTGCGATAATGGAAGTCCCGCTGCTTGCGATACCGCCACAGTATATTTGACTTTATTTGACCCTAACGAAATCTATGCGCAAAACGATATAAATCAAACCTTTGTAAACACCCCGGTTTCAGGTAATGTTCTTACCAATGATAAAGACCCGGAAGGTAATTCTATGACGGTAAATACAACCCCCATAACCAATGTAAAAAATGGAACAGTAGTTCTAAATTCGAATGGAAGTTATACCTATACCCCAGCTACCAATTTTACCGGAAACGACAGCTTTCAATATCAGGTTTGCGACAATGGCATTCCGTCTGTTTGCGATACTGCATGGGCTTATATATCCGTATTCAGCAACCTGAATATAAACAATAATCCACCGGTTGCAATCCCAGATAATTATTCTGCTGAAATTAACACTATGGTATATGGGAGTTTAATTACCAACGATTTTGATCCGGATGGAAATACAATTACCATAAATACCACACCAATAATGGGGCCCAGCATTTCTGGCGGTACCTTAATAATAACCAGTGTAGGTTTTTTTCAATATACCCCACCCGCAAATTACGTTGGACAGGTAACTTTTAGCTATAGTATTTGCGATAACGGAACTCCCGGCCTTTGTGATACTACCTTGGTAACCATCGATATTTTACCCGATAATGGGAATGCAACCTTTGCATCAGACGATGCCGGTGCCGGATTAATAAATACGCCTATTATTGGCAATGTTCTTAGAAATGATTATGACCCGGAAACCAATGTGCAAACTTTAAATACAACCCCTGTTGTAAATGCATTACATGGCACAGTTTCATTGAGTATAAACGGTTCATTTACCTATACACCCAGCAGTGGATATGTAGGAAATGACCAATTTATTTACCAAATTTGTGATAACGGGTCACCAACAGCCTGTGACACGGCAACTGTATATTTAACTGTTTTTGATTTCCCACCGGTTTTAATTGAAGGTAAAGTATTTCATGACTTTAACGGATTAACCAATTCAGCTATTGATGGAGTTGGTACCGGAATCGCAGGATCACAGCAGCTTTGGGCATATCTGATAAACTCGGGTATTGTAATTGACAGTACGCAAATATTGCCAAATGGTAATTATAGTTTTGATGGTGGTCGAATAAATAAAAATTATACAGTTTTGGTAAGTCAGGCCCGCGCAGCTATCGGTGCAACAGCGCCTTCAGCCGTGCTCGCTCCAAACTGGCAATATACCGGAGAATCTTATGGCACCAATAACGCATCTGGTGCGGGTATTGAAACCGGCACACCCAATGGAATAATTAATTTGCAAACCGGAATTTCCGCAGTATCAGATGTCAATTTTGGAATTGAGTATGCCGCCATTGCCCATCAAAAAGATTACCTGGTGCATCCCGACAGTGTGACCGGATTAACAGGATTAAAAACATTTACCCACTTTATACGGTTAAATGCAGGTTCGGGGAATGCCGACACTACGGTTAATTCTGTCAATATTGCCATTAAACCAGGTAAAATGTCTGGCTTTGATGCAGAGGATGGAAGATTCAACGGAAATAATTTAACCACACATCCGTATATGATTCTTACGGCCTTGCCAGATACCAATAATGCTTTGCTGGTGTATAATTACAACGGTACAAATTATATGTTGTATCCCAATCCATCCGCCAGTTCACCTGCATATCGATTCTGGAATCCAACTAGTTCAAGATATCAAATCGATTCGTTCAGGGCTGATAATATGTTTATATTTTTAAAACTGGCTTACCAGATTAATACAACATTCACCTACGCTTACCGCGATGCGGCCCAGATTGTAGGTGCACCCGCCACATATAACCTAAACTACACTGTTCCATTATCCATTTTCTACAGAAACTTTGGTTGCACCCCTGTTGCCCAATCAAATCAAGTACAAATTACCCTGTTGAACGAAAACGCAACACTAAGTCTTGAACTTCAAAGATCATCAGGTAATTCTCCATTTACCACAATTTCAATTCAAAAAACTGGCAATAAGAACCCATCCGGAACATATTTATTTATTGATGCAAATCCGCTTGATGGAATAAATACATATAGAATTAAGCTTGTAATGACCGATGGCTCTATATTGTATACCGAAGCCTGTGGCCAAAACAAAACCTATTTTGATCTTACATCTGGCATGATCATTTCACCCAATCCTGCTCACTCGTTTATCAATTGCACAGTGAATAAAAATATTACTGGACTAACCAGGGTAATTTTATATGACAGCAAAGGCAACCAGGTCATACAAAAATCTGAAACCCTGGATGAGCAATCGCATTCTATACAGCTGCCAACAACCTACATACCAGATGGAGTATACACAGTAGCGGTTGAAAATGAAGGGAAATGGTTATATAGAAAAGTTATTATTCGTCATCATTAAAATTAGTTTCCTTTAAAAAACAAAAAGGCTGCGACTTTTCGCAGCCTTTTTGTTTTACCATTAAAACAGAAGTACGGATAAATAAAGTTAAAAATTATTAACCAATAAATATATCTATCCAGCTTTATTCAATTTGGGTTTGTTTCCTTACATCAGCTGAACAGCGCAAATGACCCATTTAACCCGGGGAAAACGGAGTCAAAGTGCAAAAAAAATCACCCCAGCCAATCAAGGCCAGAGTGATTATGAAAACTTGAATCTACCCGTTACAAAAATAATTAAATCACTTCAGATATTCATTTATTTTTTTATATTTTTTAACTCACTTTTGAGAGCATATTTGCTTCCTTAAACGAATTGATAATGCGGTTTTTAATTTCTCTGGAAACCGGATAAGTATAGCCATTATTAAATATAATTTCACCCGATTTATCTACATAATGTCTAATACTTCTAACATTGGGCATATTGATTATCAGGCTGCGGGAAACGCGCGCAAAATTGCGGTTATCGCCGAGCAATTCTGTAAAATATCCCAGGTTTTTGGAGCACTTTTCATTCTGTTTGGTTTTTGAATAATTAATTAATGAATAAGCCCCTTTGGCAAAAATCATGTTTAATTCGGAAACTGGAACTATAAGGGTGCTATTTCTTCGGTTTAGAACCAAGGTTTCGGTGGATTGAGGTACTTTTGGTGTGTTGAGTGCATGAATCACGTTTTTATTCAGATTCAAACTGGTCAGATCCAACTCATGGCTTTGCAGGCCTGCATCCACAGCATAGTGCAAAACATTAATGTCATTGGTAATAAGCACTGTATTTGCTGATATCAGATTCCCGAATTCTAAAAATACAGGCAGCCATTCTTCGCTGTGATTTTCGAACCACAGTAGTACAAACTGATCCATTACACGACCCAATAAAGGCAATGCGGTTTGGGGTGTTGAAGCAGTTTCGGACACAATCAGCCCAGGGACATCTTTCTGCAAATAGGTTCTCATCTGCATAAGCTTCTTCACGTCGTCACAAATAATTATTGTATCTTTCATTGCATGTTGATTTAGCACATCGGAAGAGGATTGATTTTTTACCCGCATGAATTTAACAGAATTGCGTTCCATTCCATGCTGTTTTACATTTTCCATAGTCTTTGATTTGTAGTTGAATTTTTTACTTTATATCTGCCTGTATCCTGAATTTTACACACAAGAACAGCAATATATATGTACAAATTTCAACCACAACCCAATAGGAATTAATAGAAAAGGTTGTAGATTTTATATAGTTAATTTTCTACGTAATAGTAAACGAATTCCGTTAATCTGATTAAATTTAATTGTAGTTTTGGCGTCTAAGTTCGTTTAGAAGCCCATTTCCCTGTTTGAACAGCGAAGTAAATTCCGACTCCCCGTTTTCTACATCTGCCAGTTGAGTGGAATATAATCTAACACCTTGATTGGTTAAAAAATAAAAATTTATGCTCCCTTTTACAGGCAAATGGTGGTTTTCATCCACTTCAGTCTGTGGTAGATATTTTGCTGCCATATGCACACATTCCTCCGCCAATGCACTCACCTCGGGATACTTTCCGCCACCAATAATGGCGCCACCCGTGCTTACATATACACTTGTATCTCCGGTTTGATAGCAAACCAATGTTACGATGGCTCCTTGAATTTCCCATTCAATCATCAATCCGTATACCTGCAATGCACCACCGGCTGAAAATTCTATGCCCAACATTTCAGGCCGCATTCGAAACGCGGTATTTCTCAATCCCTGATAAGGATTGCGCGAGGAAACCGGCGGTTTAATTTCAGTTTCAATGCCATCTTTTTTACGCATACGAAGGATAAATACGAATCCTAAAATCACTGCGGCAGATATGATATATATTGTCATATAAATTAAATTTTATATTACTGGAATGAAAGTGTCTAATCCATTATAAATACGGGATAATAAATACTTCGATACCTAACAAAAATAATCTGAGCTGTTATTGACTCCAATATAATTGATTGTTGTAATTTAGTTACTTTTAGTTGCCTGCCTGTATTGTCTAATACTTGTACATCGCTCATATTCCACATTTCCGGAATAAAAAGTAAACCCCTTTGATTTAGCGGATTGGGATAAGGGAGGGTATTATTAGATTTTTGATTTAAATCCAATCCGGCACTTGTACTGTATACATTTTTACAATCGGCCAATGACAACATAGGCTTTACATTGCAAGCCCTGAAAGTAAAATTGCGACACTGCTGCACCAAATATTTTCCGGCTTCCTGATCTGCAGTGGTTAGGGTATCACGTTTATTCCAATTATCGGCAGGTAAATTTGTTACAATGGGGTGCATACTTTCTCCTTCTTCGCTTACATGCCCAAGCTGCAGGGAATGACCCAATTCGTGGAAAAGCACATATCGAAGCTTTCCTTTGCCCGACGGAGGCTGACCCGTGCCGTAATACCAATCAATCTTATTAGAAATGCGCAACTCCTGTGCATTAACAGTATAAAAAGTTTGCCCTCCCAATATGCATGATTTCCAGCCAAATTCGCAATATGCCGCAGTTCCTGCCGGCAATTCATAACCAGTGCTGTCGAATAAAATGCAGTTTTTAGCATCATTTAATTTATAAGGTAGCCATACCGACTTATTTTCCAAAGTATAATTCACACCGGTTTTACACCTGAATTCGGCAAAAACATCCTCAACTGCTTTTTTAGCGGAAGGATTATTAAACAGGTCTTGCTTTAGAAACCATGTGTGGCCGCCGGAACCATTTATATTATTCAAATGGTAATAATCCAATGGGCTGTAACTAATCGTATTTACATTGGCCATTACATGCAAAGTATCTGATGATTCGGCATACCCCGGGCCTTGGTAAACCCTTACCTTACCCGAAAAAGCATTCGGCATTTCTAGGGTAATTTTAGAATCGGTCCAGCTCAGATAATGAAATGCCGCCGCCTCGGTTGAACTGTGATAGGTAGTATAATTTTTTAAAAAAGCCACATAACCACTGCCCTGGGTACTGCCAAAGCCAGAACCCGTAATTGTTAAAACCTGCCCCATGCCCCCCAGGATTTTAACCGGTGAAACAGATTGCAGGTCCATGGTTAAACGATTGGCCGGCTTTTTATGCACTGGAACCGTGGCAGTATTCGAAGTAAACAGAGTGCGCTTAAAATCGGCCAGATATCGTGTTTCAAATTCTTGCTCCGAGTTTCCAAATGTTTGCCAGCAATCGTGCAAGGTATTTTCAATATCCACCACACCCTGCACACCACTGTAAATTTCATAAAATGCATTAATACCTGCATTTAAAAACGTAAGATAATGCCTGGAGCCGGTAAGCATGAAATAGCCTGTTTGGTGTTGCTGCAATTGTACCGCTCCGTGCACTACCCTGCCCATGTTTCCGATTGTGCCGCCCTCAGTGAGCACATAGATTTCAGGCAGGGCAAATGTTTCATTTTTACAGAACGCCGAAAAAACCAGAATTTTATGCAGGGTATAAATCTTAGATTGATTATCATCCCAATAACTATTACTTTCTACTACCCTGCCTTTAATTACCATATGAGCTGCATCTAATCGGGTATTTAAATTTAGTTTAATGCCGCTGCAGACAACATTATCAGCGGGTTTTCCAGCTAGATAAGTCCCACAACCCAAAAGCAGCAGAATCCAGAATATCGCCTTAAAAGGACCATAGCTCACAGACATACACCCTATCTTTTTGTTTCTCAACATCTTAATACACAAAACAAAGATAATTCATTCCAATATTCCAAATTGTAGTATAAATTTATGTAATTATAGTAACATTTTACTAATTTATGTTCATATTCCCCCAACCCGGTTTCACTTAACTGGCAGTGTATGCAAAACCGGGGCAAGGCTGAGACCCTGCTATGGGGGAACTTTTCGAGAGCAGAAAAGTATACAAAACTATTTCGATGCAAAGCCTTGAGTTGTAGTTATTGTTTTAAGATTTCATTTAATTCTATTCTACAAGAATTGTGAATTCTGTAATGAAATTTCGATGATTGACTGTGCTGTCACTTCTAAAAGACATTCAAACTGCAATCAGAAGCTGAAAAAAAAGAGCTACCAATGGCAGCTCTTCTATCGAAATTAAATCTCCCCTCCCAGGGTTGAACCTTTATAAATACGAATTCAATTTTTATAAATTTTGACTGTTTTACCCTCAAAGTGCAATAAATACATGCCTTCAGCCAAATTTGAAATATCCAACCTGATGTTCTGACCATCGGCAGTGATGAATGCCGGAATCAGTTTTCTACCTGCAATATCCGTTATTTCTACCCCTGTGGCAACCGCATCTTCTGCATTGGTAATGATAATTTCTCCATCGGTTGGATTGGGGTATATTTTCCAGTTCATATCATACTGGAATCTGAAATCTGCAGCCCTGATTTCGGAAAATGCATGCGTACCATCCTGGTTATACAATTTTATTCTGTAATAATTTATTCCTTCCATAGTTTTAACATCCACAAAATTGTATTGTTTTAATTCATTCGAATTACCAGTTGCTTTCACTGAACCCAACTTCATCCAGTTTTTTCCATTGTCTGAACGTTGAATTTCAAAATAATCCGTTTGGGATTCAGAGGCAGTTTTCCAGGTTAATTTTGCGCTGTTTAATGACAATTTAGCTACATCAAAACTCAGCAATTCCATTGGAAGCGGGGTAAGTAAATTGGTGAATCCAATACCACCGAAAGTACTGAAACTTTTCAGGCCTCTAAATTCAATGAAGTCAACACCATCCTCGATTCCAGAAGAGTCTGGCGCAAACCAAAGTCGACCGGTATCGAAACCTAAACCTTTGTATGAGGCATTATTTAAAATATCCGCCACTGTACCTTCTACCTTATAAAAATTCCAGGTATTACTGCCCGAAACACCCTGGCTGGATTTTAGGTTGTCAAGTGCAGTAAGTGTATTGGTTTTTTCAACCGGATTCCAATACATTCTTAAATCCACTCCGCCATTCACGGTGAGATTGCAGGTAGGACAGGATACAGTTACAAAACGATTCATAATCTGTGCGGCTTGATTATTTGCACTGCTGGCAAAACCAAGAGAAGAAAGAGGGATAGAATTATTAACCGTAACTGAAATATTGGAAGGGTTAATTGTATTTCCTTTCAATCGAATTGCGGCAATGGCCTTGCTATCGTCTGAAGGGTCCAGAACCCTTAACCAACCTGTGGTTGAGCATTCGGAAGTGCTGGTTTTTGTTGTGCTCCCTACCAAGCTAGCACTGATAGGGTTATAATAAGTAATCAGGGTAAAAACAGCATTGTGAATCAGCGAATTTACTCCATTAAAAACAACCTTGTTTGAATTAAAACTATTAGCTTTAATGAATTGTACTGTACCGGTTTTAAAATTGCCATCACCGTCATTGTCAATCATTAAATAAAAATGCTTTGCTGCATTACCAGTAACGGCATAACCCGATAAATCAAACTGCACACTTAGGGTTTGGGTAGCATTGTTGAAATTTAATAATTGGGTTTTCCATTCGCGGCTTAATCGGGTAACCGTGCAACTTTTGTTTTTTAATGAATCGGGAAAATCGGTGGTAATTTCCGCATAAGTTCCGCTGTTTGCATTATTATCTCCAATGGTTAAAAAGCTCAAATCTGAATTAATAGCCAGGTGTGTACCATTGGCAGATGATAAATCCGAGTCGGTAGAAATTGTAATAATGGCATCGGCATTCACCGATTTAGATATTTGTTGGTTCAAGCTACCAATATCGTCGCGGCCAATACCAAAAATATTGTATTGGTAGGCGCTGTTGCCAGTCCAAAAAATGTTACCAGAAGAATTGCGGTAACTATATGAAGTGCCGGTACCTAAAGTAACTCCATATTTAACTGCCAAATAACTTTCTATCTGAACAATATTCGTATTTGCTACCGGATATGCCACAATTTCGGCAATATCTCCGTTGAAAAAATCTGTTTTTGCATCATTGGCACCAAATATACAATTACCCACTACTGAATTTAACCTTAGAGTATCATTAAAACTTGCATTTGTAAGGCCATTGTGTCTGGCTGAAAATCCTTTTCCTGAGCCTGTTCCGGATTCATATCTAATAGTATTAATTTTAACTCCGGATAGTGGATTGGTGAAGGTTCTGTTTAATGTAACAGATGTTGAACCAGGTTGCTGGGTATCCTGCATTGTAACTTTATTTGTGCTAAAAACAGTTTTGTTAACTACGCCTGTATTTTTTTCAAAACTGAAAATGGTATTCGCATTGTTTTTAAAATTGCCGACAATAAATACATTGTAGCTACCCCTGTCTGCAGCGGCTGATTTGCGCAAAAAATCGGAGGATACATTATTATTGAGTAAATGATCATCAACACCATCAAATCTTAGAACCGGATTAAAATTAATTGCATTTTGAATTAAATTAGGTTTTTGTGAATTGTTTGATTGACCGAAAGTATCAACAAACGAAGGTGTGCACTGCCCCCAACTACCTACCGAACCCGAGGTAACCAAGATTCTATTATTGAAAGTGGATGCATCCGCCTTTAACCATAAACCCATATTAGCACCAACCCCACCTGGAGCACAATTCTGAACGTCACCAACTATGGTCCATCCTTCACCTCCCAATGCAATAGACTTTGTGAATAGAATTCTTTCTGCAATTGATTTACAGTATTTGCGGCCATTTGCACCCAGAGTAATCGATAGTGGATGGGGTTTCTGATACCATGCTATCAAAGTGCTGTCGTATTGATTGGGCCCCATGCCACAGTTTTTTAACATATCTACCATTGAAGTGGCCAGTGGAAACGACCAACTGCCAAGGGAATAATTAAAAGCTAAAGCACCACTAAAAGTAGCGTAAAATGAAGTAGACTTACTTACATTCCAGTTTGAAATATTCTGATTAAAGGCATAAGCATTAAAAAATGTTTGAAAAAAAGTGGTTCCGTTTGATACATTCCAGTTGTTTAAAGGCTGATTGAAAACAATAGCTCCCCCAAAGGTTGAAGTGAAATCTGTAACTTTGCTTACATCCCAGTTGTTAATATTCTGATTAAACATAAATGCATTATAAAACGTATTATATAATGAAATGACGTTCCCTGTATTCCAATTGTTCAAAGGCTGATTAAAGGCCCAGGCATCGCGGAAAGTGTTCGTCAAATTGGTAACTTTACTTACATCCCAGTTATTGATATTTTGATTAAAAACCAGGGCTCCATTAAAAGTTTGTTGTAAACTGGTTACTTTGCTTGTATTCCAGCTGGTTATATCTCCGTTGAATTTGCTGGCATTAAAAAAAGTTTGAAGCAAGGTTGTATTATTTGCTGTATTCCAATTACTTAAAGATTGGTTAAATACATCAGCGCCCCCAAAGGTGAAGGACATATCTGTAACCCTACTTACATCCCATGTATTGATATTTTGATTAAACGAATTTGCATTATAAAAAGTAGAGTTTAGATTGGTAATGCTAGCCGTATTCCAATTATTTAAAGGCTGATTAAAAGCCCAGGCCTCGCGAAAAGTATATGCTAGTGAAGTAACTTTACTAACATCCCAACCATTTATATTCTGATTAAATACGAAAGCACCATTAAAGGTTTGAACCATGGTTGTAACCTTACTTGTATTCCAGCCCGAGATATCACCGTTGAAAGACGAAGCATTAAAAAATGTTTGATACAATGATTTATTATTTGCCGTATTCCAGCTGTTCAAATTTTGATTAAATGCAGCTGCACCTGCAAAAGTATAAGATAAATCGGTAACATTACTAACATCCCAGCTATTGATATCCTGATTAAATACTGATGCATTATAAAAGGTGGCAACCAAAGTGGTAACTTTACTTGTGTTCCAGTTATTCAATGGTTGATTAAAAGCATGTGCGTCGCGGAATGTGTATGATAAATTGGTTACTTTACTTACATCCCAACTATTAATATTTTGGTTAAAAACATAGGCCCCATGAAAAGTTTGTTGCATGTTTGTGACCTTGCTGGTATTCCAACCTGAGATATTTCCGTTGAATGCATTCGCTGATAAAAAAGTTTGATTCAGAGAGGTATTATTTGCAGTATTCCAGGAATTTAAAGACTGATTAAAAACAAATGCATTTGCGAAGGTAACAGTCATATCTGTAACTTTACTTACATCCCAGGCATCTATATTTTTATTAAATACTTTAGCATTGTAAAATGTTCCAAATAAACTGGTTACATTACCCGTATTCCAATTATTGAGGGGTTGATTAAATTCATAATTATTGTAAAATGTTTGTACCAATGAAGTAACCTTACTCACATCCCAGTTATTAATATTTTGATTGAATTTTTGACAATTATTAAAAGTGTTTTGCAATGAGGTAACATTGCTTGTATTCCATGTGGTAATATCTCCATTAAAAGCAACCGCATCATGAAAAGTTTCTACCAGACTGATAACTTTCGCCGTATTCCAATTGTTCATAGATTGATTGTATGTGGAGCAGCTTTTGAATGTGGCTCCCAGATCTGTAACGTTCTTGGTATCCCAATTATTTAAACTTTTATTAAAAGAAATACACTTGTAGAAGGTAGAATTTAGAGAAATTACATTGCTGGTATTCCAATTATTTAAGTCTGCATTTAGACTACTGCAATTGGCAAAGGCGAAAGAAAGATCCGATACGGATGATAAATCTGGAGCATCAGTGGCATTCACTTGTAGATTTGTACAGCCATTAAATGCGCTTGTAAAGCTCTTCCAAGACATAGCGGTTCCCCATTGTTCAACACTCAATATTTTTTGACAATCACCCGTATTGTTAAAATAAATGCGTGGAAAGGCACCAGATATTCGCACGGTATAAGTACCCGCTACAGAATAGGTGTGAATGGCTGTACCAGTCAATCCTGAACTGGAAGTTGCATCTCCCCAATCCACACTGTAATTGTAACCAGTGCCAGCGCAGGGAATAGTAATTTGTGACGATGTGGAACTCCCTGGATTATTCGTTTTCCATTTGGTAACAAAATCTGTGGTTTGCGCAAATGATGCAGTAATCCATTGCATTAAAAAAAGCATAAACAGCAGTTTTAGCTTTGACCATTTTTTAATTCCGGTTTGAGTGGAATCAGTTGTAATTATTGTTTTCATTGTAGTTCTTTTGTTTGTTTTCAATTCCCTCTGTACATTTTACATAAAATGCATCTATGAGAGTATTGCGGTACAAATTTGCACTACATAAAAATTGCACATTGTAGTCTGTATTTATAGGTGTTTGTAGTAATGTATTTAATATAATGTAGAATATTTCCTACAGATTTTTATTAGTAATTTATATTAATTTACGAATAATAGATTCTAAAAAGCGACTGAAAACCGTCAATTTGAATACAACAATTTTTACCTATCATCTTTTAGAATTGTGCTACAATTTTTTTAAAATATTTCAATCCTAATGGGTAAGAATTGAAAAACGCATTTACAAGGGTGGCATAAATAAGCTTCAACTCACCCAGGATGAGTTTAAAGGGACGAATTACAAATTAATTACTGGCTAAACCCCAATCTTCTGTCTTGGATAGTAATGCTGAACAGCCTGTGTATTGGGAACTTAAATATCGTATTGCCTGGCCATTTCAACCAAATCATGTACACTTTTGAGATTCAGTTTTTCGAGAATACGCGATTTAAAAGTAGAAACTGTAGACGCTTGTAGATTGAGCGTATTGGATATTTCACGTGAAGTAAGACCGTTTACAAGATGGGTTGCCACTTCAAGTTCACGTTGAGAAAGCACTTCAAAGGGATTATCTAGTTTTCCGGATTGGAGGTATTCTGCCATCTGTTCTACAATCGCTTCACTCATATACTTTTTGCCTTCTAGCACTTTACGTATGGCTTTTCTAAGAATGGGCTCGGCTTCACTTTTTTCGATATACCCTCTGGCGCCTAATTGCAAACAGCGCAATGCATAGATTCTTTCATGATTAAGGGAAACTACCAGGATTTTTGCATCGGGCTGCAATAACAACATTTGCTGAAGCAAAGACAGGTTATCTGCCCCAGGTATACGCAAATCCATCAAAATCATCTCGAATTTGGTATCCTTCATTACTTTGTAAACTTCGGCAGCCGTGCCCGCTTCCTGAATTTCTGCAACAGGAATTTCGTCCTTCACAAGAATGGTGAGCCCCATTCTTACCAGCTTATGGTCGTCAATAATCAGAATATTCATTTTTACCTGTGTTGTGTAATCCTTGAACTATTACCTTTTCACATTGCAAAACTACTTTCACAAAAATACTCAAATCGTAAACGTTTTATATCTTTTGTTGTAGACATTTTTCTACAACCGCTCAAACCCACCACACCAAACTATCAATTATTTTTCTATAATGTCTGATTTTTTTAACGTAATATATTTCAGAAATCCTGCTTTTAAAAAGTTTGTCGAATGTAGTAATGCCATTTTGACCCCAAATTTGAAATGCATCGGTGGCATGAAATAAAAAGATGACGCTCATTCACAATCACCGGATTCAATAAGGAGGATAAACCAATCCCAATTCATTCTTTATTCCTCAAAGTCCTGAGGACTGCCTCAAATAATAAAAACCGGAATTTTCCCGCGGTCATGTCCTTAGACTAACTGCTATCAAATTTGGGGATTATTCGTTCCTCATGATCCCTGTGGGGGAGGCTACAATCATTGAAAAAATCAATACTGAATTTTCCTGCGGTTGCGTCTTGTTACCAACCGCTATCAATTTTGGGGATTATTCGTTCCTCATGATCCCTGTGGGGGAGGCTAAAATCATTGAAAATTTCAATACTGAATTTTCCTGCGGTTGCGTCTTGTTACCAACCGCTATCAATTTTGGGGATTATTCGTTCCTCATGATCCCTTTTGGGGAGACTAAAATCATTGAAAAAATCAATACTGAATTTTCCTGCGGTTGCGTCTTGTTACCAACCGCTATCAATTTTGGGGATTATTCGTTCCTCATGATCCCTGTGGGGGAGGCTAAAATCATTGAAAAAATCAATACTGAATTTTCCTGCGGTTGTGTCTTATTACCAACCGCTATCAATTTTGGGGATTATTCGTCCCTCATGATCCCTGTGGGGGAGGCTAAAATCATTGAAAATTTCAAATGCTGCGCATTTGTTTTTTATATCCCCCAACAGCCCCTGACACACCCTTTGGGATGTGTTGGGCTGGTTGGGGGATATAAAAAATGCCCCCGGCTTTACCGGGGGCAATTTTCAATGATTTGCGGTGAGGGCGGGATTCGAACCCGCGGTACGGTTTCCCGTACGTCAGTTTAGCAAACTGGTGGTTTCAGCCTCTCACCCACCTCACCTAGGCTGAATTATTCTGACAGTTGCAGCCCTAGCGGGGTGTTTCTGTCAATGGGGGTGCAAATATAGGAAGGGAGGATTATTAATGCAATGCTTGACTTAAAAATGATTATTAAAGTCCGTGAATTTTGTCAGAATTCTGTTTGTTTTTGCGGTTAATCAGGGTAGAAAACAGGTTTATCTTGTAATCTATTTAGAAATGGGATTTTTATCCTAATATTGAACCGAGGATATGAGTAGCGAAAATTTCAAGTTTAAAGATATAAAAACCTACTGCAGCACTGAATGGCTGGCGAATAATACAAAAAAATATCGCAGTGTTTTCGATGAGCAGGAGGTAGCCTATTTGTACTGTGAAGTATCGTTGTACAATAAGCTGTTTGACAATAAAAACTGGAAATTGTCTATGCAGCTGAAATGTTTTGATGAACAGAATAACGAAATCTGTGATTTGAACTGCGACAGACAAGTAGATAAAAACGATGCCATTATATATGTTCGTGAAGGCTGGGGGGTAAAAACACCCGGAGCCTATTGGAAATCAGGGGTGTACCGCTGGGAAGCCTGGATTAACAGCGAAATGGTAGCTACCCGCACCTTTTATATAGAAAATGTGGGCATGGTGCGTCCGGGCGCCAATCCTTATTTTAAAATAGATACCGTAAAACTGTATGAAGGACCTGACGAAAACACTCGTAGTGAAGATCGCCGGTATTACGCAGTGTTTAATGCCATGAATACCCGCTATGTGTGGGTTGAAGTAAATTGCAAAAACCTAACGCGCAAAAGTGCCGACTTACCTATCGAACTCATGTTTAATTTCCGCACCTCAAGCGGATACCTCAAGGGCAGTGTTACCAAATTGTTTTTTATAAAACCCAATGAAGATGTGTTCTCTGCTACAATTGGCTGGGGTTCTGACATTGTAGGCACCTGGGCTCGCGGCGATTATTATGCCGAGATTGTGTTTATGGATGAATTGCTGGCATCCATGCCGTTTGAAATTGGCGATGACTATGTAGAGGCTACGGAAGAAGATTTCCAGCCCATGACCCAAATTGAATTTGTGCATCTGGATGATGATGACGATGATGAAGACATAATTTCAGACAAGCCTGCCAATGAGAAAAAAGAGTTGATTGCCCGCGAACCGCAGTCGTTTGATGAGGTAATGAAGGAACTGGATACGCTAATAGGTTTGCAACCCATAAAAGCAAAAATTCACGAATATTCAGACTATTTGCGGTTTATGGCATTGCGCCGTGAAAAAGGTTTTGATGAAACTGATAAAATAAACCTTCATGCTGTATTCAAAGGCAATCCAGGGACAGGTAAAACTACCGTTGCACGCTTGTTGGGTAAAATATATAAAGAGCTTGGACTTCTCAAAAAAGGCCATGTGCATGAGGTAGATCGTGGCGATTTGGTGGCTGAGTTCATCGGACAGACCGCCCCAAAAACGAAAGAAGCCATTAAAAAGGCTAAAGACGGGATTCTTTTTATCGACGAAGCTTACGCCCTTGCGCGCAAGGATGAAGACAGCAAAGATTTTGGCCGTGAAGCCATAGAAGTATTATTGAAAGAATTAAGCGACAGCTCTGATATTGCCATAATCGTAGCCGGTTACCCCGATGAGATGGACACCTTTATGGAATCCAATCCGGGATTAAAGAGCCGTTTTAATATGTATTACGATTTTCCGGATTATGTGCCCCAGGAATTGGCCTTAATTGCAGAATACGCCGCACAGAAAAAAGCAGTTACTTTTAGTCCGGAGGCAAAGGTTTTACTTAATAAATTTTTGTTGGACAAATATCGCGACCGCGATAAATTCTTTGGCAACGCACGCCTGGTAAACAGCCTTGTAGATGAAGCCAAAATGAACCTGGGCTTGAGGGTGATGAAACAAGAGCATCCCGAGAACATGACCAAAGAGCAATTATCCTCTATAGAACCTGCAGATTTGAACAAGATTTTTGCTACCGCCAAAGGTTTGCTGCCGGATATTCCGATTGATGAGGAATTGCTGAAGGAAAGCCTTAACAAACTTAAGAGTATGATAGGCCTTACGAAAGTTAAGGGTGATATCGACGAATTGGTTAAACTGGTGCGTTACTATAAAGATCAGGGCAAGGATGTGCGCAAAGCATTCTCGCTGCACAGTGTTTTCAGTGGAAACCCAGGTACAGGAAAAACCACAGTTGCGCGCATTCTGGCGCAGATTTACAAGGCATTGGGAATATTGGAACGCGGGCATTTGGTAGAATGCGACAGACAAAGTCTGGTTGGAGGCTATGTAGGTCAAACGGCTATTAAAACCTCCGAACTGATAAACAAAGCTATTGGCGGAGTGCTTTTTGTGGATGAAGCCTATTCACTGAGTGATGGGGGTTCGAATGATTTCGGAAGAGAGGCCATTGAAACTTTGCTGAAACGGATGGAAGACCGCCGTGGTGAATTTATTGTAATTGCTGCAGGTTATACCCAAAATATGGAACGCTTTATGGAAAGCAATCCAGGTTTGAAAAGCCGTTTTGACCGGGTATTCTATTTTGAAGACTTTAATCCGGAAGAATTATACACCATTTCTATCAATCAACTGGCGGAAAGCGGCATAGAGCCCGATCAGGCAGCAGCAGACCATTTGAGAAAATACATTGAGTTTATCTATAAAACCCGGGATAAGTATTTTGGTAATGGCAGAAGTGTGCGCAAAATAATTGAGGAAGCTGTGCGCAATCAGCACCTGAGACTGAGCGAGTTGCCAAAGGCCAAACAAACCAAAAAAACCATAGGAACCTTAACCCTTGAGGATGTAGATGAGTTTAGCACAGAAATAAAACCATCCACACCCGGTGGCGGAATCGGTTTCAGGGTATAAATTGGTGCATAAAAAGTGCACAGGCTAAAGCCAAGGTGGGTTTAACTTTGCACGTTTAAACAATGCCAGGCTTTCAGATACCCTTACCTTCTATCTACGATTATGTTATTGCAGGCGTCGCACTATTGTGTCTGATCATTTCGTGGTATTACTTTTTTACCTATTTCCGAAAAATTAAATTCACTCAAGTGGATGAGTCGGCACGTTTGATGCCAGTATCATTGGTGGTTGCAGCGCGCAATGAGTTTAACAATCTCGAAAAAAATATTCCGCTTTGGCTTGGACAAGACTATCCCGAATTTGAATTAATTATTGCTGATGACGGAAGCACCGATGGCACTGCCGATTATATTGCTGCGCTTGCCGAACAAAATCCAAAAATCAAATTGGTTTTACTAGACCCATTGTATGTAAAAATGCATGGAAAAAAAATAGCATTAACGCTTGCATTTAAAAAGGCCCGATACAACCAGTTTTTGCTCACCGATGCCGATTGCACGCCGGCTTCAGATCAATGGTTAAAACAAATGGCTTCAAAATTATCCGGTAATACTGAGATTGTTTTGGGCTATTCTCCATACGAACGCAGAAAAGGATTATTGAATAAAATTATTCGATATGAAACCGTATTTACGGCCCTTCATTATTTAGGTTTTGCCATGGTAAAAAAAGCCTATATGGGGGTAGGACGAAATCTGGCTTATACCCGCAATGTATATGACAGAAATAATGGTTTTGCCTCTCACTCGCATGTACCGGCAGGCGATGATGATTTATTTGTGCAACAGGCTTCAACTCCCCAGAACACCGCGGTATGTTTAAGTCCGGAATCCTTTTGTTATTCAATACCCAAAAAAACCTTCAAGGAATGGCGACTACAAAAACGCCGCCACATGTGGGTAGGAAAATTTTATAACGGAAAAGTTAAACAATCCTTAGCCTGGTTTCCTATTTCTCAAATATTCTTTTTAGCGTCCATTATAAGCTGGTTTTTTCTGGGGGCTTGGTTTGTTTACCCCTTGGGTATGCTCATTCTAAAATGGATACCGGAGTGGATTATTTTTGGATCCAGATCTAAAAAACTTGGATCGGGCGATTTATCAGGCCTCTACCCTATTTTTAATCTGTTTTACAGCGTTTGGTACATAATAGCGGGTATCAGGGCATTTTTTGCAAAAAAACCAAAATGGTAGGCGCAGAAATTATACAAAAATATTTCCCTGAATTATCCGATGATACATTCAAAAAGTTTGCTGAACTGGGTAAAATTTATGCGGAAGAAAACGAAAAGGTAAATCTTATTTCCAGAAAAGACTTTGAGAATTTGTACACAAACCATATTCTGCATTCATTAACACTGGCTCACTTCTGCGAATTTTTACCAGGAAAAAAAATAATTGATATTGGTACAGGCGGTGGCTTTCCAGGTATACCCTTAAGTATAATGTTTCCCGAATGCCAATTTGTGCTGGTAGATAGTATAGCAAAAAAAATAAGGGCAGTACAAACCCTTATCGATAAACTGGACTTAACCAATGCCGTTGCATTAAATAATCGCACCGAATCGCTGGGACAAACATTTGATATAGCTACAGCCCGTGCTGTAGCACCCATGACCCATTTATGGAGCTGGATGGAAAAACAGTGGACCCATAAGCCTGTTTTTTATCTGTTAAAAGGCGGTGATTTGCAGGAAGAAATGAATGAATTGTTGGCAATAAAACCAGCTCTAAAATTCAAACAATTCAAGATTTCTGATTTTATAGAGGAACCCTTCTATGAAACCAAAAAAGTAATTACCATTACTTCATAAAAAAAGCCCTTGCGGGCTTTTTTATTTTGACTCAATAAATTATCTGGGCGAGTAAAGGAATCTTACAGCCCCATTCAATCCCAGAGAAGCGGAATAGTTGCCAGAATAAATACTTAATGGATATACATCGGCAGATACTTTCATATGCCTTGATATCCGGTAGCGCGCTGAAAGGCCTACAATATCTAGCATATAAAAATTCTCAGATACATCGCCATTGAGAAAACCCATGCTAAACTGATTGCACATATGTACTTCAATTTTACTTTGGTAATCAGATGCAATTAATCCGAATAAACCAAATCCCATAGAAATTCCTGAAGCTTTTTGCATATTATAATCACCGCCATCTGTAGATGTGAAGCAATACTTGTAACTTGTAACAGGATTTAAAGAAAGGTTAATTCCACGGCGAGGACTACTATAGTGAGATAAATACAGGCCCGGATACACCAAGCGACCTGTACTGTGTCCGGTAAATGATTTGCCGGTTTGCATATCATAATACGAAGTAACAGGTTCGTATAAATCTTTATATCCAAAGCCCACCCCAAACCATGTGCGCTGGGCACTCAGGTTGTTTGTTGCACCAAAAGCCAGGGTGTATACACTTATTAAAATCAATAGTTTTTTCATTTTTTTAGTTGTTTTTTTCTAATAATAATTTCTTTTGAAACATGGATGCCGCAATATCCATCACATCTGTCATTTTAGACCATTCTGATGCCCCGGCATGTACTTTTTTATACGTTTTTACACAATGAAATACGACCATTCCATTTTCCACTTTTGCGGTGGCAATAAAACTGCAAAGATCATTTTCGACTGTGGCATTAAAATCATCCAAATTAGCCGGAGTATAGCCCTGTGGAATATTAAAATTAATGGTATAATCAAATGATTTTTGGAAATTTACATCAATGTCGTATTTACGTACCCGGTCGGAAAGTTCTTTAAACTCAATTTGCTGACTCATCAATCGGCCCAACTCTATTACCATTGCCCCTTTGCCTATGTTGTTTACAGTATTTTTAAGCTGATAATCCACGGTAAAATTGATATTTACCGGTTCTTCAGCTTTCAATGGTGTAAGGCCCTTGGTATTAACCTCTGCCTTTTCTACTTTGGCTTCTTCGTTATATTGGTCTTGCAGATAATCCTGGTATTTGGCATTTTCATTAAGTTCGAAATTCTGGTCCACCGCGGCTTTTAACCTGTCTTTTTCTTGTTCCTGTTTTTCCAGGGTTTTAAAATCTGATGAGTAATAGTACAAATCCAGATAGCCCACATCCGACTCATCTTCGTCTGTAGCTGTGCCGCCCATCATAGATTCATAATATTTACTAAAATCTGAACGGCTGGCAACAAGCGAATATGAATTGTTTTTAAGCTCTCCTTCTATTGTATAATCGCTTTTCAAATCCAGAGCTGTAGTATCTGAAGCCAATTTAGCTGCGGTTTTTACTACTATTTTGTTTCGGTCATTTTCCTGTTCAAACTTCTCGGTTCGCACGGTATATGTTTTGTCGCCTTTTACAAAGTACACATCGGCACCATACATAGCTTGATGCGGAACATTGTATTCGCTGTATGTATCGAAATCGGTGAGGTACACATCCTTCCCATCGGGATGAGCCAGGATTCCCCAGCGAAGGTTATCTCCACTAACTGCATATTGTGTTGGGCCGGCACTGCGTGGAGACCACATTACAATTTCGTAGGGGATATCATTCGACTTGCAAAACAATTGAAACAATTTTGTAGAATACTGGCTGATTTCTGATCCTAAATCTTCTCCTTTTGTTAATACATAACTTACTACAGAATAATTTTTCTTATACCAGAAATAAAAATATTTAACTTTCTCGCTGGCAGATAATTTGCGTATAGCTTTGCCTTCCGTTTTTTCAAATTCATAAAGTTTGGTAATGGCATTGGCTTTCCACTTGCTATTTATCATTTTCTTAGCTAACAGTTTTGCTGCATCTTCATCAAATCCTTTGCCATCGGTATTATTATAATGCATATTGAACCTCTCAAAACTTTTAAGGTTAAAAGTGTATTTCACTGCGGGTAAATTGTTGTTTTCATAATAAAAATATTCGGGCGAAACTTTGTCTGATGTATCGGCTTCTACATGCATGGATTGTTCGTCTTCAGTAGTTTTAAAATCAGGTTTTGCACATCCATTCATCATAGAATATTCAAGCGGCAGGGATGCTGCCGGAGTGCTCACATCATAGGCTTGTTTTACTACCGGATACAATTTGCTTAAATGAATGGTAAATTCGGGCACATGCACGCCTTCGGTTCGCTTGTATGTAGGGCGTTTTGTAGAGAAGAAATGTGGGTAAAATACAGTAAAAATAATCAAAGCAGCTACGCCATCTCCACTTGTGGTATTATAAGAATAACCGTAATAATTTTGGGCCATATAATCCGCTATTGGATCGAGTCCATAATTGGCCTTGCGTTTAGCCCGATTGATGTTAATGGCCACTTCAACCTGATGACCAGAAAACTCTATCATATCTCCGATTTCCAATCCGGCAAGCGCTATTTTTTTATATTTACCAAAACTAAATTCAAAAATATCACTTTTGATGGTTTCTTTCACGGCAATGGCTTTGCTGAGATCAACAGCAATGCGTTCGCCCGATTTTTTTATAATGGTAATATTTTTATTTCCGCTTTCAGATTCATTGAAATAATAGGTTGAAAATTTGCCTATAGCACTCAAATCCTGAAGTAAAAAGCGGGTAATGGTAAATACGTCCATAACATAATGCTGCGAAACCTGATCATCGGTTTTACCGGGTAATTTAAAAGGTTTACCTGGCGGAATTATTTTCATTTTTTCATAGTGGCCCAATATTACAATGCTTTCATTTTTAAATTTTTCAGGCATAGGAATACTATCCACATAATTATAAACCGATTCAGTTTCCGATTTTTTCTTTTTGGTAGGTTTTTTCTTTTTGGAAGTCTGGCCCAATGCTGCATTGGTAAAAAACAATCCGGCCAAGGCTAAAATAAAATATTTTGCTTTCATAGAATTTTTCATTTTAAGATGATGTAATCGTTGTAAAAACTATTCATTTTCGCATGCAAATCATTCCAGTTTTTCAATTCTGAAACGGGAATATACCCTTGTTTTATAATGATTTCGCGCTTGTAAACCAAGGTATTACCCTGCACTGCCAGCCCCATGTGAATTTTATAGAATTCATTATTCACGTTTATATTGGCTGGCATATAATCTACTTTCAGATTTCCTAAATCTAGTTTGACTTCCATTTTCTGGCAGATTTTTTCTCCAAAATCAAAGTCACTTCGTTTGGCTGTGTCAAATTCAAGATGCTGCAAATCTCTTTCCCAATCTATATTCACATATTTCTTTCCATTAGATTCAATGATATGGTTAGATATATCCAGATTATAAGAAAGAGTGGCTTTGCCTTCGCGATTTCGGATATCGGATGTTTTAATATTGGAAGGTTTTAAATCTATATTCCGATTGGATACATAATTGTACAAGGCCTTTTCGCGATCCTGAAGTTCGAGGTCATTTACCTGGCGAATAAAATTGAGCCTACTTTCTCCGTTATATGTTTTTTCGGTACTGGCTTTAATTTCTTTGCCTGAAATAGAGGCTGAAATGGCCACGTTTTCAAGGTTAAAATCCGGGCCGTATTCGGGAATGTTATACAATAAAAAAGTATCCCCATTTTCAATCATTACTTGTCGCCCCTGAATGCGGTGTGCATATTGGTTAAATGGGCACCATGTTTCGGTTCCATCCAGGAAAATAAAACCTGTATCGCGCTTAAGGGCTGCAATCATATGGTTGTTTACCGCAATACTGGGGGTAGAGTAATCGTAGTTGAGGTGACGGGTACCAATCCAAACGCGTCTTGCGTCATAACCTGCAATGTGCAGCATATTAACAAGCAAATTTGCCATCCCTTTGCAGTCGCCATAGCGATTATTGAACACCTCACTGCACTCCTCTGGTTTAAATCCGGCAATGCCATCTTCAAAAGCTATGTATCGGATATTGTCCTGAACCCAATAATAAATGCTTTTGATTTTTTCATCATCGGTAGGTTTATCCTCAATTAATTTATGCGTAATTTTACTTAATGCTGCGGTATCATTTTTTAACTGTTTTACCAATTCGCGATACCAGTTATAAAGCCCGGTGGTTGTGCCCGTGAGTGGCTTTTGTTCGGTTCCTTCGGTGGCATAATTATATTGAATTAAAAAATGCGGATAATTATAACTTTGGCCCCTTGAACTTTTATCGTTTTTATAATCACGGGGTTTTACATTTTTAAATTCATAGGTAATATACTTCACACCGGCAGCGGCTTTGGCTTTTTTATCCTTGGTTTTAGACTTGCTTTTGCTATTGGTTTTTGAATTTGAGGCGGGCTCTGCATCCGCATCCACAGAGGTGGTGGTTCCATCTTCGCCCACATTTTTTACTACTTTCTTTTTAATGGGTTTGGGTGCCGATGTTGTTTTCGTAAAATCTAAACCTTCAAAGTTTTTTTCAATGATGGTTACATCCAACCAAGCGGGAATAGCAAAAGAAATTGTTTTCTTTTCCTGAAAATATTCTTCGGGAATATATACGGTGGTATTAAATTTAATATCATTATAATCCTCGGTATAGTCCACGTAGGCTCGGCTTCCTAGAGTTGGGAAATATACATTGGCTGCATAAATATTTACATCCTGGTAAAAAATCCCGTTTGATTCATATGGAACAATGGCATGATCAGGTTCATACGTACCTCTGCCATAATCTACAGTTAAATCTTTGATACTGGAGCCGTTGGTATAGGCAACTGTAAGTCCGTAAGAATTATAATCTTCCAGTGAGGTAAGTTCAAAACTATGTTTGATACTGCTCATATACTGGCCTGGAGGTGTGCTGTTGCGATTGCGTTTGATTTCTTCGATATGCTCTGCAACATCCTCATCGGTTACCTGAATATACGGATAGGTGTAGCGTTCCTTATACTTATTCTGATACCATATTTTTAGTTCTTTTACTTCTGAGTCGGTAAGTTCATCGTTTACATCAATGGTATAATTAACACGGTTATCTACCCATTTTAACTTGGTGTATTTTTTCTTTTTTTCCTTGCTTTTTTTAATCCATTCTTCGTAATCGGGATTTTTATTAAACCCGATTTCCATAATGTAATTATTGTAAATAAACGATTCGTCTTTGTGCTCTTTCTTCAGCTTTTCACCAGCCTTAATATCAGCGGATTGCACAAAATTGGAAGTTTTTCGATTGTAATCTCGCCATTGCGATCTTTTTACCGGGCCACAACCATAAAAGATGAACAGCAGGATAGCTGCAATAAATGTAAATCTCCTTATCATACTTAAAATTCTTAGCGAACATATAGATTTGGGTTAAAAATAGCAAGGAAATTGCCCGAAATGGGCAAACAAATATTTCAATCGGATGTATATATGCTTACCTGTAGCCAGTTATGTGCAATAACTGACCAGATATAAAAATCATAATTTACAGTAATGCCGCCTTTTGCACAACCATAGGCAAACCGGCAACATTCTTACCTCCTGCAGTGGCAAAAAACTTCTGACCTCCGCCCCCACCCTGTATTTCTTTGCCCAAATCTCGAACAATTGCAGCGGCATCTAAATTTTGTGATGCTACCAAAGCGTCATCGATAATCACTGCGATTCCGGGTTTACCTTCGGTTTCATAGGCCAATACACAAAACAGATTACTTACCTCGTTCTTCAATTGAAAACACAGGTCTTTGGCAGCATCCGCGCTTGGCACATTGACCTGGGCTACGATAACATTGCGATCGGATTTTTGTTGCACCTTACCCAACAGTTCTGCTTTTAAATTGGCTACCTGTGCATGGGCAAAATCATCGAGTTTCTTTTTAAGGTTTTCATTTTCCTGCAGCAATTTTTCAATTGCTACGGGCAAATCACGGGTATTGTTTAGCAGGGAAGCAATTGCATTATGCTCGTGCTGTAGTTTATTCATGAGGTTCAAAGCCTCAAAAGAGGTAACCGCTTCTATACGCCGAACACCGGCGGCCACGCTGCTTTCAGAGGTTATTTTAAACATTCCGATGCGGGCAGTGCTTTTTGTATGTGTTCCACCGCACAGTTCTACAGAATAGTTGGGGTCAAAAGTAATTACGCGAACAAATTCGCCGTATTTTTCACCAAATAAGGCCATGGCACCATGATTTACCGCCTCGTTGAAGGGCACATTTCTTTGTTCATTTAAGGCAATATCCTGGCGGATTTTTTGGTTTACCATGGTTTCTACTTTTTCCAACTCTTCCGGGGTCATTTTAGAAAAATGCGAAAAGTCGAAACGCAGGTAATGCTGATTTACCAAACTACCTTTTTGGGCCACATGAGTACCCAGCACATTTCTCAAAGCCGCGTGTAACAAATGCGTTGCACTGTGATTGGCTTCGGTTAGCATGCGGGTTTCAAGGTTTACAGTAGCCCTGAATTTCTGGCTGGGGTCGGCAGGCAGTTTATCCGAAACATGGATATGCAGTCTGTTCTCTTTTTGGCAATCCAGAATATGAATGGTTTCACCATCGTGCAGGCCGGTGATATTGCCGGTATCGCCCACCTGCCCGCCACTTTCAGCATAAAAAGGGGTTTCATCAAAAACCAGCTGATATTGGGGTTTACCCTTCACTATTACAGTGCGGTAACGGGTTATATGCACTTCATTTACAGTTTGATCATACCCCACAAAACCTTCTTCTGAGTCTTCTACCAAAACAATCCAGTCTCCGGTTTCTTTTTGTGCATCGGCGCGGCTGCGGGCCTTTTGCTCGGCCAGTGCAGTATCGTATCCGGCTTTATCTACGGGAATATTTTTTTCCTTACAAATCAACTCAATCAGGTCGATTGGAAATCCATAAGTATCGTATAATTCAAAAGCAGTGTTGCCATCCAGAGCCTTGCCCGGATGGGATTCGAAAAAGTCATTGAGGATTTGTAAACCATGCTCCATGGTACGAAAAAAAGAAGCCTCTTCCTCTCGAATGACGCGGGCTACAAATTCGGCCTGTTTATTTAATTCGGGAAATACATCTGAAAAATAATCAGCTACAGAAGGCACCAATTTATACAAAAACGGCTCCTGAATACCCAGATAACTAAAACCATAACGCACAGCGCGGCGAAGGATTCGGCGCACCACATGACCAGCTGTTACATTGGAGGGGAGCTGACCATCAGCAATGCACAAACTTACCGCACGTATATGATCGGCAATTACCCTGAAAGCTATATCCTGGGCATTGTCATCGCCATATTTTTTGTGGCAAATGGCCGCTGTTTCCTGAATGATATACTGAAAAACATCGGTGTCGTAGTTGCTTTGTTTACCTTGTATAATACGGGTAAGACGTTCGAAACCCATTCCGGTATCTACATGCTGGGCGGGCAGTTTTTCGAGGCTTTTATCCGCTTTGCGGTTAAATTCCATAAACACATTGTTCCAGATTTCTATAACATCCGCATGGTCGGCATTTACCAACTGTGCGCCTGGGATTTTTGCCCTTTCCTCGTCGCTTCTTCCGTCGAAATGAATTTCGGTACACGGACCACATGGACCTGTGTCGCCCATTTCCCAAAAATTATCTTTTTTATTGCCTTTTAAAATGCGGTCTTCTGCAACAAATTGTTTCCAAATGTCATAAGCCTCCTGGTCAAAAGCCAGATTTTCTGAGGCATCGCCCTCAAAAACGGTTACATACAATCGGTCGGTTGGCAACTTATAAATTTCGGTAAGTAATTCCCATGCCCAGCTTATTGCCTCTTTCTTAAAATAATCTCCGAAGCTCCAATTGCCCAGCATTTCGAACATGGTATGGTGATAGTGGTCGTGCCCCACTTCTTCCAAATCATTGTGTTTGCCACTTACCCGTAAGCATTTTTGGGTATCAGCAACCCGTTTGTGAGGAGCCGATTCGTTGCCCAGAAAGTAGTCTTTAAACTGGTTCATACCCGCATTTGTGAACATCAGCGTAGGATCGCCTTTTATTACAATGGGGGCAGAAGGCACAATTTTGTGTCCTTTGCTCTCAAAAAATCGTAAAAACTGCTGCTTTATTTCTTTACTGCCGGTCATAATTAAGGGGGGCAAAGATAAGGCTGGAAATTAAATTTTATTGTTCATACCCCAGTTTACTAAAGTATTAACCCTATTGAACAAAGGAACAGATTCTTAATTTCGGTTTACGGCAAAGTAAAATGCTAATTGGGTGAATCAATTATTCAGGTATATCAGCAATCCTTTATTGAGTAAATATCGTTTGGGTTTTTGCAGATTAAATCCCCAAACTGAAACTGCTGCCGATGTGCCTGTGACTAATACGATAGGTATAGGAGGGGCGCCGGTAATTAGCCCAATAAAGGGTGTAAAAAAAGTGATGAATGCGCCCACGCCGAAAGGTGCTTCAGAAAACATACTATTGCGGGTTTTCCAGAAAGAAATAACACTCACTTCGGAAAGAGGTAAAATGTATGTGGCTTTGCCCAGGGTGGTATCTAAATGCGGGGCCAGGATATAGTTTGAGGCTGCTTTGCTTTTTCTGGAAGCCAAACGCACCACACAACGCACCGAATCGATATACAATAATTCGCAGCGGAAATGAGAAAAATCAAACAGGGTGATATCCACGTCTCTTTTTAAGGCATATACCTCTGTCAAAGCTGTTTCTTTAAGATTGATTGTATCTGGATTTCGGGCAAATAAATTGGGTTTATAAATGAAAAAACAGAATAAAAACAGGCCTACATTCATCCAGTATTTTTTCATATTTGATATTAATTGGGCCACCATGAAATACAGGACCACAAGGTATAATATATTTATTTTAAACACAAAAAAAACGCGCCCGATTTGGGCGCGTTTTAATATAAAATCGTTCAATGATTAATTGGCAGCTGCATTTGCTTTAGGGGCAGCAGCTTTAATTTCGTCATTGGCATGATCGGAGAATTTCGCAAAATTGTCGTTAAACAAAACGGCCAATTTATCGCATTGTGCATCATAGGCTGCACCGTCACTCCAGGTATTTCTGGGGTTTAGCAATTCGGTTGGAACATTGGGGCAGGTATCGGGCATAGCCACTCCAAAAACGGGGTGTTGGGTATAACTCACACCATTGAGATCGCCTTCGAGTGCAGCGGTAATCATAGCGCGGGTGTAAGCCAGTTTCATACGATTGCCAACGCCATAAGGTCCACCAGACCAACCCGTATTTACCAGCCAAACGTTGATTTCGGGATGTGCAGTAAGTTTTTCTCCCAGCATCGTGGCATATTTGGTTGGGTGCAATGGCAAAAAGGCTTGTCCAAAGCATGCACTGAAAGTTGCCTGTGGCTCAGTTACACCAGCTTCGGTACCTGCAACTTTGGCGGTATAACCGCTGATGAAATGGTACATGGCCTGGCCAGGTGTAAGTTTACTGATAGGAGGCAATACCCCGAATGCATCGGCAGTAAGGAAGAAAATATTTTTAGGAGGCTGGCCTACACTGGGCACTGCAATATTATCGATATAATCTATAGGGTATGCAGCGCGTGTATTTTCAGTAACTGAAATATCGGTATAATCTACTTCGGCAGTGCCTGGTTTAAAGCGCACATTTTCTACGAGGGCTCCGTGTTTAATGGCACTCCAGATTTGGGGTTCTTTTTCGGCAGTAAGATCTACGCATTTGGCATAACAACCACCTTCAAAATTAAACACCGCATCATCAGACCAGCCATGCTCATCGTCTCCAATCAGTTTGCGATTGGGATCTGCGCTGAGGGTGGTTTTTCCGGTTCCACTTAAACCAAAGAATATGGCAGTATCACCAGCTGCGCCAATGTTGGCAGAGCAATGCATACTTAATACACCTCTTTCGTGAGGTAAAATGTAATTGAGAACGCCAAAAATACCTTTTTTAATTTCGCCGGTATAACCGCTACCCCCAATGAGGATGATTTTGCGTTTCATATTTACGATGGTGAAATTGGCCTGGCGGGTTTCATCTACAGCAGGATCGGCCATAAAAGTTGGCGCGGCTATAATCAACCATTCGGTTGGTGCAGAAGAAATTTCAGTAGCATCGGGGCGAAGGAAAAGATGTTTGGCAAACAGGTTTTGGTAGGCACTTTCGGTAACTACCTGAATGTGCAACCTGTAGCGAGGATCGGCGCAGGCCATGCTATGACGGGCAAAAATTTCTTTGCCTTGGAGGTGATTCAATACTTTGCCGAGCAATGCATCAAATTTCTCAGAAGAGTAGGGCTGGTTTACAGTGCCCCACCAGGCTGAATTTTCGGTGGTTTCGTCTTTTACCAGGAATTTGTCTTTAGGACTGCGACCGGTGAATTTGCCGGTATCTGCAGCCAGCGCGCCGGTACTTGCCAGCACTCCTTCTTTACGTTCAATCGCTTTGTTAACGAGCTCATCCGTAGTAAGGTTCTCATAAACAGCCGAAGCACCGGCCTTAATCTGAGAAATTATTTCTGCGTTATTCATGTATGAATGTTTGATAAATTCGGGGTGGCAAAATTACCTCAATTTTATGGCCAATCCAATGGTTTTAACTAAACTTGTGCATCTTTTATTCACCAATCAAAGCGCTAACCCCAAAGATGCTATCACATTCGTATTCTAATAGTTACAAATACAAAGCGGTCATTTTTTGCTTATTTTTAATCATTCCATTTTACGGAATTTTTTCCCAGGTTCAGAATTCGGGTGGATTAAACATCACCAAAAAGCGCGATTTACCCATTTGTATCGGTGCAACCCTTTGGACCGGTGCCAATTATCTGGTGCAATTTAATTCGCCCCAAAGACCGAAAACATATTTAAGTGTTAAAATACCCTATATCGACAATTTTAATCGTACCAGGCTGAACAAAAATTTGGTTCATGTATCCGATGCAACTGCCATTCTTACATGTTTGGCAGGTGGAGCAACCATAATGATGCAACCGAGAGATGAATGGACAAAAAAAGGCCTCGTTATGGGTCAAAGCCTTTGGATTTCAGTGAATATGGCACATACTGTAAAAATGTTGGTACTAAGACGAAGGCCGTATACCAATGCGCCCTTGTTTATTCCCAGCAAGCGCGATGATTATTACTCTTTTTACAGCGGACATAGTGCGGCGGTTGCCTCAGTAGTAACTTCAGCCTTTTTAATGCGCAATCGCAATGGCCAATTTGTGTCACCAGCCAGTCAAAAAATATTACCCCTGAGCTGTTTGGCTTTGGCCGCAACCACAGCCCTGCTGCGGATTTACTCAGGCAAACACTATCCATCTGACGTTTTATCCGGAATTACAACAGGCATAGGAATTGCGTATATCAATTACCGCATCCATGAAAAATAAAATCTTTATTGCAATTACAGCGTTGTTTACCTCTTTCGGAGCAGCCTGTCAATCTCCCAATACCTCAGATTCTTCCAAAACTAAAAAAAATACAGATACCATGTCTCAAACCGACCCCACAAAACTCGATACTGCCATCATTGCCGGTGGCTGCTTTTGGTGCCTTGATGCCGTTTATCGCAGAATGAAAGGTGTAGAAAACGTAATCAGTGGTTATGCAAACGGGCATGTAAAAAATCCAAGTTACAAAGAAGTATGCACAGGATCTACCGGACATACTGAGGCAGTTGAAATTGTATACGACACTACCCAAACCAGTTATGCCGAAATACTGGAAGTTTTTTGGCGAATTCACAATCCTACTACCTTAAACCGGCAAGGCAATGACGTTGGTACACAGTACCGCAGTGGAATTTATTTCACCAATGAAACACAAGCAGAAATTGCACGCAAAAGCTATGCTGCAGCCCAGGAATCAAAAATATGGGAAGGAAAATTCGTAACCGAACTCGAAGCCCTGAAATGTTTTTACCCTGCTGAAGATTATCACCAAAACTACTACTCAAACAATCCGGATCAGGGATACTGCGTTTATGTAGTGGGCGAAAAAGTAGATAAATTCAAGAAGCTTTTTAAAGATAAACTAAAGGCTGAATAACCATTTATTCATAGGCATTTCGTGAAAATTTAACGCTGTATTTCAGCAAAAGTTGTTGCAATTTAAGGTTGTTTGCTTGTACCAGTACCATATTGGGTTCTTGCGACAATACTTTTGAGTAATTGCTGATTTTCCCGGTGGCTGAATCAATAAAATTTCCCACAATTAAAACTGTGCGGAAACGCGATGGCCGTGCAACCTCATAAACCCAAGTGCGCTTTTCATACATATTCATAGTAGTTTTACAAAATTCGGATTGCAACAAAGGGCATCCATAATTGTAAAACTCCATGGCTGGAACATTGTACTCCCCATTGGGTACAAAAACTACTATATCCACGCTATATTTTGATATTGAATCTGCGAAAGACTGGCATTCCGATTTCAATTTGGAAATAGGCTTTACTGCCACCGGGCCAAAATTCTGCTCTTTGGTTTTTGCAGCTACCACAGAAGGTTCTGCTACCACTTTAAATATTGTAAAAATGGCCAAAATTGGCAAGAAATATACTTTAATTTTTATTGCATTTAATTTATTCTCAAATGCCCAGAAAATAGCTAAAATAGTAAAAAACGGTAAGGCCATAAACATCCGTTTGGGAGAAAGGAAAATGTTGGCCATTCCGTCGTTCACTTTATTTAATCCAAGCATGACCATGATAAATAAAAAGCCACTTAATAGGGCTATTCCCTTTTTTCGATTATACTGAAAAGTTTTCCAAATAAGCGCAATGAGTGCAAGCAGAATCATCCACCCAGCAAACCATAAAACCGGCATATAACAACCAAAAAACCGGTTCAAATCCGAAAAATTGTGTATAATTCTCTGTATATCAAAATCGAGGTGCCACATTGAACTCACATTATGGTTGGGGTGTAGAATATAAAAATATTGTGCCCATTTTTCAAGCCCAAGAAATGGGAGAAATGCCGCGAGCATGATGCCGTAGAAACGAATCTCGCGAAAATGAGATAGCCAAAGAAATAAAAGTACTGGAAAACTAAAAACCACTGAATTAGGATTAAAAATATAACCTGCAGAGGCCGATATCCCTGCTATCCACAAAGCCCTGGGGCTACCGGGATTTAGGAGAGGATGAATAAGAAATGTGCTAAAAAACAGCCCTGAAACAAATCCACGGGTCATGGACGTGAGTATACCATACTCCGGAGATAAAAATATTGGGAATAATAAAAATATATATGCCAGTATTTTATAATTATTTTTAAATGAAACGAAAGCGGAATAAACAAAAGGGAATAAGGCCAACAAGCCAGTAACAATGGGTAAGGCTATAAAATGCGGAATTTTTAACCACACCAATGGAACAGCGAAAAGTGCTTCCAGCATAAAATTATAATTTTGTCCGTAGAAAAATGGTTCGTGAAAAATACCGTTTGCGTAATCAGTGGCTGCTTGCCAAAACACCATATCGTCGCTACCAGTAAATCTAAAACCATAATTAAACAGCAAAGCAATTCTATCAACCAACAATAAAGCCAAAAGCCCTACAAAAAGTATTGAAATTTTCGTACTTCCACTTGGTTGGGGTTTGGAGAAATTCATGGGGTCAAACTGCAATATTAATCGAATGAAAGGGTAAAGCGCATTAAAATTACATAATGCACTTATAAATTTGTAGCGATGAGCGATCAGAAAAAAGTTTGGTTAATTACCGGTGTATCGGGCGGATTGGGCCGTGCACTAGCCATTTTAGCCGCAAAAAAAGGGAATATTGTGTTTGGTACACTGCGCCAATTAAACCAGATTGAAGCCTTTAACCAAGAAGTTCAGGGCTATACAATCGGTATTCAGTTGGATGTTAATCACCACCAAGCTGTAGACGCTGCCGTGCAGCAGATTATTGCCACCCATGGACGAATTGATGTGCTGGTGAATAATGCAGGTTATGGATTATTTGGTGCAGTGGAAGAACTAAATATGGAAGAAGCCCGTGCTCAAATGGAAACCAATTTTTTTGCGGTGCTATCGGCCTGCAAAACAGTATTGCCAATTATGCGCAAACAACAGTCGGGCAATATTGTACAAATAAGCTCTATTGCCGGATTCAGGGGGACTGAAGGCTTGGCGCTATACAATGCATCCAAATTTGCTTTGGAAGGTTTTAGCCAGGGTATGGCCAAAGAGGTTGCCCCGTTTAATATTCATGTAACCCTTGTGGAACCCGGACCTTTTCGCACAGAATGGGCAGGGAATTCAAGTGTAAGAAGTAAGCAAATTATGCCTGAATATGATTCCACAGCCGGGGAGAGAATTCGTATTATTAATAATTACAGTGGCACCCAACCCGGAGATCCGAACAAAGCGGCTGCGGTTATATATGAAGCCGTTGAAAGCCAAAATCCACCCTTGCACCTGCCTTTAGGGCCATTGGCACTTGCCGGATTCAGAGAAAAAATTGAGGCTTTGGAAAAAGATATTCAGCAATGGGAAACAAAATCCCATGCCACATCCTTCTAAAAATAACCTATGAATGTTGTTAAAATAACCTCATTCAAAAAATCTAAGTGGATATTATTTAACTTTCTGGGTTGGATAATGGGCATTGCTTTTATTCTCATTCTTTCATCCTTTTTAGACTCCATCCATATCGAGCATTTTCAATTTTACCTGGGCATTGGGATGGGTGCTGGAATCGCATTCGGACAATGGCTTTATTTGCGCAAGGCAATTTCACTTCCATTTCGCTGGGTATACCTATCCGCCCTTGGATTAGGCATTCCATTTGTAATTATGGATTTAATTCCGCATGATGTATTAAAATATAAATTGCCCATTAGTGTTATGGTTGGAATACTTTTGATGGGATATTTTCAGATTCTCATTTTCAAAAAAAATAATATTATTTCAAGTCGCTGGTTTAACTTAAACTCCATAGCCTGGCTACTAGCCATTATGGTGGTTTTCAGTATTGATTATTTTAAATATCTCAAAACACCGCTTATCGTTACAACCTTGGTTAATTTTTTCTGCGTGCTGGTTGGTGGTGTAATTATAGGATTAATTACATTGCCTTTTTTTAAACAAATAAAATCCGATAATAATGTATAAAATACTTATTGTAGGCAGGCATATTCGCATTATGGAATCTATGCTAAAACTGCTGATTGACAGCGGGTACGACGCGCTGGGAGCCACTGAAAATGCACAGGCACAACAGCTTTTTGTTGAAAACACTTTTCAGGGTGTAATCTTCGGCGGCGGTGTGGACTTAGAAAGCAGGGAAAATTTAAGCACCGCTTTTAAGGCTATAAACCCAGAGGTAAAAATCATTATAGCCCATCCCAGCAGTATATTACAGGATATTAAAAACGCACTTCAATAATTTTAACTTTTATTTGATTAAATAGGGTAAAGTAATTTACTTGTTTATTCCTATATTCTTGTTTTATGCCGCAATTTAGAGGGTCATTTCTTATAGCTTTTGGATTAAACTTTTTTAATCTTAAATTTGCATACACTTACTTCCTTGAAACTTTTTAAAAACCTTGTATATTCGAATGTTTACATTGCCCTGGCAGCAGTTCTGCTGAGCTTTGAAACCCAGATTCAGATTGGACTGAAATTGCAATGGCATCCTTACATATTTATTCTGTTTTTTGCCACTTTTATCGAGTATAGTTTACATCCTATTTACAAAGCCTGGTCCAATCAATCAAATGCTGAAAGCCTCAGAGATCAATGGGTAAAAAAGCATTTAAAACCATTTATTGCAGTTAATTTAATTGCATTGGTATTGCTTTTCATTGTTTCCATTCAAGCTAAACTTAGGGTAATATTTATGTTTATTCCCATTGCGGTTATTACCTTTCTATACTCGGTACCATGGGCTAAAAAGGGAAAAAAGCTTTTTCGATTGCGCGATATTCCGTATTTAAAAATATTTCTGATTTCTCTTATTTGGTCATCTTCAACCGTATTAATTCCGGTTGTTCATTCTGAGATTAATATAGATAGTATACACGTTTTCTCACTCACTTTAGAAAGGTTTATCTTTATTCTGGCTATCACCATCCCATTTGATGTACGCGATATGGAAGCCGACCTCGCAGCAGGAATCAAGACCCTTCCTGCTTTAATAACAGTATCAAAAGCCAACAAAATGGCTATCGTATTTATTCTGTCTTTTGCAATTCTAAACTACATTAATTACGTATGGCAAAACAATTTGTTTTTGCTTATTTTCTTACAAATTTCGGCAGCATTCACTTTCTTGGTTTTAACTCATTCTAAGTTCAAAAAAAGCGAATACTATTACTATGGATGGCTGGATGGCACGATGCTTTTGCAAGGCTTGCTCGTAGTAATGGGCTATCTTTTAGATCGCATTTTATAAAACCCCGCACTAAAATATTATTTATTAATGAATAACCAAATTATTTGCAAATCCGGCATTTAGTCTTATTTTTACACCTGACATATACCAAATGGAGAAAAAAGAAAACCTCACATTCTCTGAGTTAATGCAGATTTACAATCACATTGGCGAAGAGGAACGCCACTTCAATTCACTCGAATTGGAATACCGAAAACTGGCCTCCCAATGGTTATTGGTATCTTTAGGGGCTATCGGGTTTGTGCTTTCCAAACAGGAAATCCCAATAAACAGCTGGGTGCTTGTAATAGCGATTAGCATTGCGGCTTCGTTTGGGATTTTTGTTTTGTGGATGTTGGATATCAAGGTCTATCACGAATTATTACACTCGGCATTTAAGGAGGGTGTGATGCTTGAAAAAGAATTTAATACCCTGTTACCTCAGATTCGCAACAATATGAAAGATGCTTTCGAATCGGGAGATATTATAAACAAAGTTATTTTATACTACTATTTTAGCATATTTATTTTAATTCTCATTGCCAATATTGGCTTTTGGATGTATAACCCTGAGATTATAATTCTTAATCTGTCTATCAACCTTGGATCGGGGATTTTGCTGGGATTCATATACCGAATCATGCGTAATAAATCTGTACGTCAGTTTCCAACAGTAAAACAGTAAATTACCCGTATTCTTCAAACAAATATTGCCGGCGATTATATCCCAGGGCTTTGAGTCTGTGACGGGCTTCGATGCACATGGCATTCCATCCACAAACCAAAAAACGGGCATCGCGTTTATCGGCAAATAAATTCTCGTAAACCGAATGAACATATCCTTTTTCACCCTGCCATTCAGGATCGCGACTTAAAACCGGAATAAATTTAAAATTGGGAAATTCAAGAGCAAGTTGTTCAAATTCTTTTCTATACAAAATATCCTCGGCAAACCGGTTACCAAAAATCAAGTATAAATTTTGGGATGATTTCTGGGTTTTTAGTAAGTCAAGCAGCATACTTCTAAAGGGGGCCACCCCGGTGCCGGTGCAAATAAATGCGACATCTAAACCATTGCTTTGTGGCAATATAAAACTTCCTTTGGCTTCGCTAATTTCCACAGAATCGCCCGGTTGCATTTGCCAAAAAATGGGAGTTGCAGCACCATTGGGATTTAGTACAATGCAGAGTTCAAAAGTATTGCCCCCATTGGGTGCGCTTGCAATGGAGTAGCTTCGTTCATTTTGGCCCTGGGGCAATTGCGGAAAATAAACCGTTACAAATTGTCCGGGCAAAAAATCAAATTGATTAACCTCCTCTACGCATAAAAAATAGCGCCTTACAGCCGGTGTTTCCTGCAATATTTCAACAATACGCGCTTTCAATACTGCAAAAATACATCGAAAACCACCACAGGCATTGTCAATTCATTAGATTTGTAGCATGAGTTTTCGTCTTGCACTCCTGGTTATGGCTGGCGGCAGTGTTGGCAGCTTACTGCGCTATTGGATTGGAAGTATTTTACCCTTTTCTGTAACCGACTTTGCCTGGGCTACTTTTGCTGTTAATATGGCTGGATGCTTTGCTATTGGTTGCTGCTATCCCTGGATTCAGGTTGCTGAAATACGCGCACTTCTGGTTGCCGGTGTTTTGGGCGGTTTTACCACTTTTTCCGGATTAGGCCTCGAAATTTTTCGATATATGGAAGCAAATGCCTGGAAAATGGCAATTTTATATGGGGGGATTTCGTTAATTTTGGGTACGATTTTGGTATGGTTAGGTTACAAAACAGGATTATGGGTTCAGTAAAACCAATTTTACTCATATTTTTAAGCCTATTTCTACGAGGTGCCCAAGCGGCGCGCATTCTTATTCCTATGGATGAGTCGCAAAAAAACCACCTTAAAAGTTATGGACTTGCCTATTGGACCCTCGATTCAAAAAAAACCGAAGTAGATTGGTTGCTGAATTATAAGGGTGGCAGTTTTATGATATCGCAAACTGTTGAAATTGAGAGTGAATGTAAAATTCGCGGAATTTCGTATGACATCATTACCGAAGCCGAGGCCAATTCCATTTTGGCTACCATCGCCAATCCTGAGGTAAATATGGAAACGGTAAAACTTCTTACCGCACCCAAAATTGCCGTTTATAGCCCCAAAAGCAAACAACCGTGGGACGATGCTGTTACCATGGTGCTTAAATATTCCGAAATCCCATACACAGTAATTTTCGATGATGAGGTTTTAGATGGCAAACTGCCAGAATACGATTGGTTGCATTTACACCATGAAGATTTTACCGGGCAATATGGTAAATTCTATTCTTCATTTGCCAATGCTCCCTGGTATCAAGCTGAAGTGAAAGAAGCCGAAGAAATGGCGGCCAAACATAATTACAAAACTGTGCGTGAATTGAAACTGGCAGTGGTACAAAAAATTCGTGATTTTACTTTGGGGGGTGGTTTCCTATTTGCCATGTGCAGCGCTACTGATAGTTACGACATAGCCCTGGCAGCCGAATCTACCGATATATGCGAAGTGATGTTTGACAATAGCCCAATGGACCCCGATTGTCAATCTAAATTAAAGTTTGAAAACTGCTTTGCATTTAAGGATTTTAAACTTGAATTAAATCCTTATGTATACGAATTCAGCGATATTGACGTAGACCCCCATACCCGCGATGTAACCGAAGAAACGGACTTGTTTACCCTTTTTGACTACTCGGCCAAGTGGGATATTGTACCTACTATTTTATGCCAAAATCATACTAAAACCATTAAAAGTTTCATGGGGCAAACCACCGCATTTCATAAAAACCGCATCAAAAGCGATGTGTTGATTATGGGTGAAAATGCAGCACTGAATGAGGCCAAATACATCCATGGCGAAATGGGAAAAGGCACCTGGACCTTTTTCGGGGGCCACGACCCTGAAGATTACCAGCACCATGTTGGCGAGCCACCCACAGATTTGAATCTGCACCCAAATTCGCCGGGTTACCGACTCATTTTGAACAATATTTTGTTCCCTTCCGCCAAAAAGAGCAAGCTTAAAACCTGATTTTACGGGGAAAACCCTTTCACTCTATTCAGCAGCATTGGTGGCTGTTAACTATTATTGCATTTAAATTCATGCTGAATGGCCTTTAAATTCCCGAAACTGGATTGGTGGTTGCTGCTTTTGTTGCTCATCGCGGCTGTATTGAGATTAATTGGCTTTGGGGATCAGGAATATTCCTATGATGAATTATCGGCTATTTTCAGGGCTGAAAACGCAAAAAACTGGCAACAACACATAAGCAATGGTGTAATTCCGGATGGACATCCAGCGGGTTTGCAAACATTTATTTGGCTTTGGATTAAGCTTTTGGGCGACCAAATGCTGGTTTTAAAATTTATAATGATTGCATGCAGTTTAGGTGCGATTTTTTTTATTTATAAAACGGGTAAAATTATTTTTAATACCCAAACCGGAGCTTTGGCGGGTTTATTACTTGCAATTCTTCACTTGCCGCTATTTTGGAGTTTGCAGTTGCGGCCCTATGCGCCAGGAATGCTTGCCTCCACCGGATTGCTTTATACTTTTAGCCAACTGGCTTTTGCCGGTTCGCAAAAACGCAAATATTATTTATTGAGTTTTACATTTATTTCTTTGGCTTTTTACCTGCATTATTTTGCTGGCTTAACCGCCTTCATTATTTTCATTTCAGGTTTTTTTATTTTGCATAAACGCCAATTATTATCCTGGTTTTTGGTGGGATTGGGCGCTGTATTTTTGTTTATTCCGCATTTCAGTATCACATTAAAACAATTGTCAAATAAAGGTTTGGGCTGGTTGGCACCTCCAACACCCGGATTTTTCTGGCAACATATAAGTACTGTTTTCAGTGACCAATATATGCTATTTTTATTGGTACATATTATTGCCATTGGTGGCTTATTTATTGGTATTAAATTCAATTTACTGGAACGTGGAATGTACAAAAGGCTCCTGTTTTTATGGGTAGTATTTTCGTTACCATTGCTCATTGGATATTTCTATTCTGTATATCGGGCGCCGGTATTACAGCACAGTGTGCTGCTTTTTTCATTACCGGCTTTACTCCTGTTTATGGCTTTTTTTACCGGATTTTTTCCTGCCCGCGAATTTAAAATTCTTTTTTCTACCACTGCATTTGCAGGAATTGCTGTATTGGTTTACAATAAAAAATTCTACAGCGTAGAAAACCAAAACCCATACCGCAGCGAGATTGAATGCGCCAATTATTACAGTTGGAAATTGGGCAAAAAAAATGTTTCAATCTGGCTGGATGGAGAAAATGATATACTGGAATACCATATTCAAAAAAATGCCGAACCCGGTATATCGTATAACCGATTCACAAATTACCAGCAGCGGAATACAATTGAAGTTATTAAAAATATTGGGACTGCAACTTACTACGGTTTTGGATTTCAATCCGGCATTGACGGCAACTTCAGGGCGCTTTTGGAAGAGCATTTTGGATTGCCCATTCAAAGTCACCATTTCAATGGAGGCGAATTTTTACTTTACGCAAAAACTAAAAAAACCGATTTAAAATATTCAAGTCTGAAACCAGATCTAACAAAGGCTCCACCATACATTTATTTAAACTTTAAAACGCTTGCTGTAACCCACCAGGATTTCATGGTTATACGATTAAAAAGTATGGGTATATCGGGCGAAATTCAAACAGCTATATTAAGTGGAAACCAGCAAATAGACTGGCGAAGCACACAAATTGATTCTTATAATTTTTTACCCGGCGACATTACTTACAGCACCAATTTACATGTAATTAAATTGGCCGACATTCCAGCTTGGAATCAATCTTGTACTTTAAAAATAAATATACAGGCAGAAGACCATAAATCTGATTATCCTATAAAGGAAATAGGAGATTTTTCTTGGCGTATAATGAAAGGAAATCCCTACATATATGGCATTGGAAATAATTAGAATCAGTAACTGTTGTTTTTAAATCGCGAAGGATCTACAACCGTAAAAACGCGGCTGATATTAAATCCAAATCGGATAGCTCCGGATTGCCACGTATTTTCATTACGACCAACAAACTGGGGCTCTATCATCCCGTTGCTATTTGTAAGGTGCAATTGAAATACATGCCCGCCAGTTTCAATATCGCAACCTACTGAGATGCTATTTTTATAGGTACCATCGTTGCTCAGCAGTGGAATATACTCCAGATTTACAGTAAGGCGATTGGTGATTTTTTCGCGCATTCCTATTCCAATTGCATATTGATCATTATTTACATTATTAGGCGCAAGGTTATAATGCACGTAGGTTGGTACAATTTCTAAAGAAAATCGGTCATTAAACTTACGACCGATTATGATTTGGCCAGTGTAAGCCAATCTTTGATTAGAAGTTACAGGGAAAGAGAACTTTGCTGTTCTACGCGCAATTCCACCAAAGAACAATATTGAAACTGGTTTTTTATTATCTGAGGTTTGGTGCATTACCCTGTATTTCAAATAACCGTCTATAGCTTTATCCACTGATGTACGGCCAACACCCAGCATTAAATTTGGAATGATTCCGTACTCACCCCCAATGCGAATGGTAGCTGCATCGAGGCCAAAAAAATTATAGCCCCCGGTATTCAAAGCCCCAAATCGGTGGTTGATTTTAAAATCAAATACACCGGCATCAGTAACCTCAACGCTTTGCAGGTTGATTACTTTGGTGGTTTTAAAGGCATTTTGTACTTTTTCTACCGGATCGGGCACATCTCCAAGCAATGAACCCGAAGTATCGGTTTGCGCAGAAATATTTAAATAAGCAAAAGCAACAACCGCCAGGGCCATTGCTTTTGTATGCGAAAAGTTGTTCTTTATCACGGTTTTACGAGAGCGCAATTTACATTAATACTGATATCCTCGGAAACATTGGTAGCATTTTGCGCTGGAATGGTGATGTTGTAATCTTTGAGCTTCACTTTAAAATCGCCTTGCAGCGTGGCCTTCTTGCCTGCAATAATAATTTTGCCTGGCACAGTGATATCTTTCGTTACCCCGTGCATGGTAAGCTTACCCTTCACATTTACTGCGTAGGTGCCGTCCTTGGTGTAATTCACCTTGGTATTATCTACCAATGCCCCCTTAAAAGTGCTTTTAGGATATTTACTGCTTTCCATATAATTCTCCTGAAAATGTTTTTGCATCAGGGCTTTTTTAAATTGAAATGAATTAATGGTTACAGAAAACTCCACAGCCCCTTTTTCAGATGACAGCGCTGCTGACACCTGACTGTTGGTAGCATCAATATTTTCCATATTCGTTTTGCTGAAAAATTTTATTACACCAGTACTGGTTTTATATACCACTCCCGCTTTAAAACTGAACAGTACAAGTACTGCAGTAGCTGCCAGAATTCCGATTGTCTTTCTCATAGTTCCTCCGTTTTGTTTTTTTTATTTTTTTGAAGCAGAATCTGCCCCTGCTTTAGTTGATTCAATATCCGTGCCAACCCTTGGTTTTAACACAATATGCTGCAACAGATTGCAACGCGTCATTTCCAGGCTTTTATCCGATAGTAATGACATCTCATCATCGGGCTTCACCAATCCACTGCACGAGCATTGCACAACAATGCTATCTCCAGCTACAAGTGCGGCAATTTTTTCTTTCTGGCTTTTATCAAAACCACAATTCACTGTATAACCTTCGGTACCTCCATCCAACTTTACTACCGTGGCAGAATCGCCGGAAATTTCGAGTACATGGGATGAGAATTTCACACTTTTACCTACATATTTGGCCCGTGCCAGTGAATCGTTTTTTTCAAATTCTGCAATCAGGGCGGCTGGCTGGATTTCAAAATCGGCTTTGCCCGAAGTTACGGTATCGGCCTGCTGGCTGAATAGCATATACACCGTACCTGCTATAAGCATTACAGGGAAAATTACCACCCAAAATATATCCCAAAAATCGATATGTTCATGCCTCAAATGCTCATTTTCAATGAGAAAGGCAATCATATAAGTGTAATAAATTAACAGTACACCCAATACGAGTATAATTTCAGCTTCGATAATGGAGCCAATGGTTTCGAAAATATCTTTATGGGTTAAGAAAAGATAAAATACATACCCAATCATTCCCAAACCGATGGCGTACACCACATATCGGCCCAATCGATAAAAACGATTGGCGTGAAGTTCATGTATTTTATGGATATCGCGGCGAGCATACCGCACCGATAAGAAAATAAAGAGGAAAACAACCAAAAAGCCCATAGAGGGTATGATGAGGTTTTCGGTTTTAACCAATTTCAACCCTACCCCCAGAGCCATGGCTCCAACGGTAAGTAAAAGTCCCAGAATGCCGGTTATCTCGAGAAACAACAGTCTCTTGAAATATCCTTTTTTTCCTGAAGTTGTGGCCATATGCTTTGATGTATTAGGATGAAGTTTGACAAAAATACGATATTTGTTGCGACAACAGTTTTGCAGATTGCATTTTTGACGCTTTTAAGACCGTTATTAAAGATAAATCACCACCTTTGCTACAAAATTCATTTAAACCAATTCAATACCCTGTGAGAAGTGTCACCTTGTTTCCCATTCTTGTTTTAATGGCATTGGCTTTTCCTGCAAAAAGCCAGAACGTTCAGATTTATAAGGCCAAAAGAATTTATTTGTGTGATACCACATTTACCTGGGTTGAAGCCATGGCAGTGAGTGGAGATAAGATAGTGCTCACCGGAACACTGGACAGTGCCCTAAAAAAATATCCGAATGCTTCTGTGGTAAATTATGGCAAACAGTTCATTTATCCAGGATTGATTGATGCCCACTGCCACTTTTTTGGAACCGCCATAGGCATGAATGAATGCAATGTTATAGGCACAAAATCAGAGGCGGATGTGATTAAACGGTTAAAAAAATTCGCCAAATCCAGCAAACGAACCTGGCTGGTGGGCCGGGGTTGGGATCAAAATGACTGGCCGGGAGGAAAATACCCTACAATAGCGGCCCTGGATATTGCATTTCCGGATCGCCCGGTATTTTTAAAACGCATTGATGGACATGCTGCCTGGATAAATACTGCCGCAATGAACGCTGCCGGCATTGACCCTGCCATGCAGATTGCTGGCGGACAATTTGTATTTGAAAATGGTAAATTCACGGGGATTCTGATAGATAATGCCGTAGATGAGGTAAGTAAAAAAATACCCGAAATTGCTACAATTGACAAAATAAATAGCCTTAAAAAGCTAGAACAACAGTGTTTTTCGTATGGGCTTACCACCTTAGACGATGCTGGCTTGCCAGTAAAAGACATTCTGTTTTTAGACAGTTTGCAAAGAAATCGTCAGTTGCAAATACGATTATACGCCATGCTCCAATCAGAGCCCGAGACCTATCGATGGATTAGCCAAAACGGCATTTACAAAACTCCGCAAATGCATGTGAGTGCCGTAAAATTTTATCTCGACGGAGCTTTGGGTTCGCGAGGGGCATTGATGAAAAAACCCTATTGCGACCAGCCTGGCCATACCGGACTGTTGCTTACACCAATTGATGAATTTACCAGCTACAGCCATTTTTTATTTACATCCGGCTTTCAGAGTTGTGTGCATACCATTGGCGACAGTGCCAACAAAATAGCACTTAAAACGTTTAAATTACTGTTGCCCCCGGGTATGGATATGCGCTGGAGATTGGAGCATGCACAGATAATTGATCCGGCCGATTATGCTTATTTTAAAGATCGGAGTATTATTCCAAGCATCCAACCCACCCACGCAACCAGCGATGCACCCTGGGCCGAAAAACGGATATGCGCCAACCTGATGGCAGGTGCTTATGCATATGAGAATTTGCGAAAACAGGCAGGAATTGTGGCACTGGGTACCGATTTTCCGGTAGAAGATATTTCACCCCTTAAAACATTTTATAGCGCAACCACCCGATTGGATGCTGCCGGCATTTTAAAAACCCCATTCTTACCACAGCAGGCCTTAAGTCGCAGGGATGCTTTGCTGGGCATGACCATTTGGGCCGCCATTGCCAACCTAGAAGATGCTGAAAAGGGCTCGCTTGAAACCGGTAAACTGGCCGATTTTGTGGTGATGAGTCAGGATTTAATGCAGGTACCGGATAAGAAAATTATGAAAACCAAGGTAGTAGCAACCTATCTGGGTAATAACCGGGTTTATAAAAAATAATGCGTTGCCTTGCACTTATAGCGTTTTTACTGGCCAGTGCCTCTCAAGCCCAGATACGCAAACTATGTGAGCTACCCGGCATCACAGAAATTTCGGGATTGTGCAATATCAACGGGCAGTTTTGGGGGCATAACGACAGTGACAACCCTCCCCTTCTTTTCCGCTTTGATACAAGTACCGGCGCGGTGATTGACACTACAAGTTTTGCCAATGTAAGCAATAAGGACTGGGAAGAACTATGCAGCAACGGAACCCATGTTTTCATCGGCGATTTTGGCAATAACGATGGGGTGCGTAAGGATTTGAGAATCTATTCCTTTCCGGTTACGGAGTTAGGCAAACAAAATGTGGTATGCGATACCATTGCTTTTTACTATCCCAAACAGACCGATTTTAGTGGCTTTATATTGTCAAACTGGGATTGCGAAGCGATGCTGGCTTTTACAGACTCAATTTTACTTTTCAGCAAAAGCAAGGCTGACGCGATTTGTCGGATATATACAATACCTTCCCAAAAAGGCAAATATGCCGCAAAAACTGTAGACAGTGTGGAACTCAATTATTGGGTAACTGGAGCTAGCGCTTACCAGCAGGGTGCGGTGCTGTGCGGATATGGATACAATGGCAATTTTTTGCCCTACTTATCACATTTTGAATTCAAAAACGGCAAGCCCGATTTGAACAAAATGCAGCACATAAAAATCACCCTCCCAGAAGCCACACAGCTGGAAAGCATAGTGCAATCGGCCGCCGGCGAGTATTTATTGGCTTGCGAAACATCCAATTCCAAACCTGCCATGGTGTATAATTACAAATCCCAATTTGTTGGAATATCCACAGGATACGGTTTGCAAGTAAAATGCTATCCCAATCCGGCAGCAAATTCGATAGATGTACAATTTGCAGTACCGGGTCCTTACACAATCAATATTTACAATCTCTCGGGTCAAATTTGCCTGTCGCAGCGAATAGATGAAATTGAAGCCCGAATCAATATCCAAAGCCTGGCAGCGGGTGCCTATGTCATCAAATTTGCAGACTCCCAAAATACTTTAATCCAGGACAGTTATAGGTTTACCAAACCCTAATAATGATTTAATAGAAGGTACTAGTGGGTTTCTGGTTGACGTTGGAGTCAATCTCTGGCTTCAAAAAATCAGCTAAAATTTTACACTTGACATCCTAAATTGCCCTATATTTGCACCCCTCAAAGGTCGGATGGCCGAGTGGCTAGGCACAGGTCTGCAAAACCTTTTACACCGGTTCGAATCCGGTTCCGACCTCAATCTAAAAAAGTACCCCGCGTTGCGGGGTATTTTTTTTCTCTTGTTTTGTTATATGGTATTTGTCTATGTTTTGGCTAACGAAACGAATTCTGAACTTTATGTTGGAATTTCTATTAATATTCAAACCCGGTTGAAACAACACAATTTGGGCACAAATCGGTACACAAAAGCATTTTTGCCTTGGAAGGTTGTATACCAGGAAGAATATCCAGATTATGCTTCTGCCAGAGTCAGAGAAAAATATTTGAAATCCGCAGCTGGCAAAAAATTCATTAAAAAGCAATTGGGATCTCCCTAATTCTTGTTTCCTTTTTTGTTTTTCCTCTGCAAAACCTTTTACACCCCCGCCTGACTGAAGTCATTCGGGCAGGGGTTCGAATCCGGTTCCGACCTCAATCTAAAAAAGTACCCCGCATTGCGGGGTATTTTTTTTCTCTTGTTTTGTGATATGGTATTTGTCTATGTATTGGCTAACGAAATGAATTCTGAACTTTATGTTGGAATTTCTATTAATATTCAAACCCGGTTGAAACAACACAATTTGGGCACAAATCGGTACACAAAAGCATTTTTGCCTTGGAAGGTTGTATACCAGGAAGATTATCCAGATTATGCTTCTGCCAGAGTCAGAGAAAAATATTTGAAATCCGCAGCTGGCAAAAAATTCATTAAAAAGCAATTGGGATCTCCCTAATACTTGTTTCCTTTTTTGTTTTTCCTCTGCAAAACCTTTTACACCCCCGCCTGACTGAAGTCATTCGGGCAGGGGTTCGAATCCGGTTCCGACCTCAATCAAAAAAAGTACCCCGCAATGCGGGGTATTTTTTTACATATGCCCGACCTGAGCCGCTTGCGAGATCAGGCTGGCATATACAAAAAAACAGACTCCAAAGGAGGCTGCTTTTTGAAGATTGTAGCGCCCCTTTTAGGATGGGCGAAGCCAATCCGGTTCCGACCTCAATCAAAGAAAGTACCCCGCATTGCGGGGTATTTTTTTGTATATGCCCGACCTGAGCCGCTTGCGAGATCAGGCTGGCATATACAAAAAAACAGACTCCGAAGGAGGCTGCTTTTTGAAGATTGTAGCGCCCCCTCAAGGATGGGCGAAGCCAATCCGGTTCCCACCTCCTTCATCTAAACAGTTGAGCTCATAACCCTTGCATTCCCTCTAAATCCACTACATTTGTTTCCATGATCCAGGAATTCTTTAGCAAAATTCCCAAAGAGTTTGTCTACTTTGTACTTACAGTGCTGTTTTCCTTGCTCATAGGGCTTGAACAAAGACGCAGACACAACCAACAGGATAATAACCATTCATTTGGTTCGGACCGTACTTTTACCCTAATCGGGATTTTGGGCTATGTGCTGTATGTGCTATCCCCAACCACGCTTATTCCATTCCTTATTGGCCTTGGATTGATGGTAGGCTTTTTGGGAATTTACTATTACCAGAAAATTAAAACGGCCAGCCGTTTTGGCCTTACGGCAATAATTACGGCATTGATAACCTACTGCCTGGCCCCTTTGATTTATACCCAGCCACAATACTTGGTACTACTTATTCTGGTTAGCCTTTTAGTTGTTACCGAAATCAAGGATGATTTATCCAAAATTTCGCGCAAATTCGACAATAATGAATTTATTACCCTTGCCAAATTCATTATTGTGGGCGGGGTGATTTTACCCTTACTTCCTCAAACTCCCATTGCAAACGGATTTTCAATTACCCCATATAATTTTTGGTTATCAATAGTAGTGGTAAGTGCCATTTCTTATTTCAGTTATTTGCTGCAAAAATTCGTATTTCCACATTCGGGATTATTGCTTACCGGCTTGCTGGGCGGCCTATACAGTAGCACAGCTACTACCATAATTCTGGCACGCAAAAGCAAAACCTCACCCGGAAATAACCGTGTAATACCTGCCATTATGTTGGCCATTTCCATGATGTACCTGCGCATATATTTATTGGCATTGTTTTTCAATAAATCCATTGCCATGTTACTACTACCCTATTTTGCTATATTAATTTTAATTTCACTTTTATTGGCCTTTTTTATGATGCGCTATCACCATAAATTGGCCCCCACAGGCTCAAACATTGAGTTACCACAAGAACAACACAACCCATTGGAATTTAAAACGGCCCTGGTTTTTGGATTGCTATTTGTATTATTTACAATTATTACCCATTACGTATTGAAATATTACGGATCATCGGGCTTGCATGCGGTAGCCTTGGTGGTGGGGGTTACAGATATAGATCCATTCATATTAAACCTATTACAGGCCAAATGGAATATAGATAATCATGTTTTGGCAGCCGGTATTTTATTGGCCATAAACAGCAACAATATTGCTAAATTTTTATATGCCGGAATATTGGGCGACAGAGGTCTGCGTCGCCTTGTCATCATCAGTTTTAGCATACTCATTGCTGCCGGATTCATCCTGTACTTAATCAGGCCTTTTTGAAAATAAAATCATAAAAAAAACAGCCTTGCGGCTGTTTTTTTTAATGTCAATTCTGATTTTAATGCACAATTATTTTTTCGCTGCGCAATTCTCCATTTTGCATTTCCAGCGAGAAAATATAAACCCCTGCAGTATGAATTGTAAATTGCAAATTGCCTGGGGAGGCATTTCCCCCATCCACCTGCTGTCCATTGAGATTATACACTTTCCATTGCTTGGTGCCCACGGGTAACACAGTGCTGATTAATTGTCCGATACCTGCAGGATTGGGTTGGATTTGTAAAACAGATTTCGCCGATTTTGTTATCTGCAAATTGGGATTTCCCACCACTTTCACCGCGATATTATAGTTTTGCACCGATTCGTTTCCGATTTGCCAATTTACAGCAGCCACCCCATCAATATTGCCTTCTGAGAGCGGATTAGCCACAATGTAAAATTCGGCAGTATCCATCATTTCCAACATGGTTTTTATAGACGGAATGATTGAAAAATGACCGCTACCGGTGGTGATATTCCAACCTGTAATTTTCATGGTATCAATCCCCACATTGCGAAGAACAAACTTTCGCCTTAACTTGTTCCAGCGGGGTATTGCGCCAAAATCAGTACTGTCTTTTACACTGGCTGCTGCAGTGTTTATTTTTTCATCTTTTACCGAATACAAAGCAGGTTCGGGTTCGAAATAAAAAAATTCATACGATACATTGGTGTCGTACAGGATAATAAAAAACCGGTGATTATAATAGGCCCAATCAGAAACATCAGTACCTTGAGTACCGGGTGAAAAATCTTGCAGCATGCGGGTTGATTGCATAGTACCACTGCTAGTCCAGAATTCAGATCCATGGGCTGAGTCTGTGGCGGTGAAAATGGTAAATTTGCCGCGGGCTGTAACCTTATCTACAGAGCTTTGCCCGCTATTTCCAGGTTCTAATTGGCTAATGGGTTTAGTTCCTCCGGGGGTGCCGTCGGATGCCCACATTTCAAACCCGGTTGTATCGCTATTGGCGCCAAAAAACAACAAATTTGATCCCGCATTCAAACTATAAATTGCAGCATCCTGCTCTCCGTTTATTTCACGCACTTTTACAGCCTTATTTTTATTCTCATCTAAGCGCCATAATTCATAGTTACTGCCCGATTCGGAAGCAACAAAAAATAAAATTCCATTCATAATAGTCATGCGTCTAATTGAAGAACCCATTTCAGGATCCGGATTGATATCAGTTACCATAGAAACGGTAGTGCCATTGCAGGAAAACAGTTCATTGCCGTGAATTGAATCTGAAGCTGAAAAATAAATTTTACCCTTAAATTCAACAGCCTCTGAAGGGCTAGAATAACCATAACCCGGCCAGATATCATAGGTTAATTTTGTGCCTGCTTCTGTGCCATCTGTTTCAAAAATTTCCCTTCCCTCATTTGAAGTAGTGGCACTAAAATATAATTTATTATTAATAATTCCCAACCAATTGGCACCTGAACTGCCATTGCCCGGATTGAGATCTTTTAATAACTTAGTTCCGGAAAGAGTGCCATCTGTGCTCCATATTTCAATACCATGCGAATTGGTATAAGCAGTAAAATACAACCTGTTTTTAAATACTTTTAAATTGCCAACTCCAGAAGGAAAACTATCAGTACCATCATTTATAATTTGGGTTCCGGCAGCTGTTCCATCCGTGTAAAATAACGAATAAGTTCCGCCGGTTTTTACTTTTGCATATGCAGTAAAATATTGCTTACCATTAAAATTCACCATATCGTACGGACTTGAACCCTGAGTGCCCGGATAAATGTTTTTTATCAATTTGGTTCCGGCAGCACTGCCATTGGTGGAATAAAATTCACTACCCGATGAATCTTCGGTACCTGCAAAATATAATTTACCACCAAATTCACCCAGGATATATTCAGGCCCATAATCGGTGGTTTTGTTTATACCCGGAATAAATAATGTACCTGACAGTGTTCCGTTACTTCTGCACAATTGAATCCGGCTCCTATCTTCTTTTGCCGGAGAATAATAAAAACCGTTGTAATATATTCCAATATAATTTGATTCAAAAGAATTTAAACCTTTGCTGGCAAAATCCGAAAGACGGTTGGTACCCGCGCTGGTTCCATTGGTAATATATAATTCAGTGCCATATTCCGAACTTCTGGCTATAAAAAACAATCCTTTAGGTGTTGATAGCAATTGTTCAGGGGCAGCATTTGAACTTCCTGTATTGATATCAATCACCAAATATGTACCCGTGTCAGTGCCATTTGAACGCCAAAGCTCCGCCCCCTTTGAAGAAGCTGTAGCACTAAAATAAATAATTCCATTATGTGCTGCATAATTAGTCGGATAAGAGCTATTGGCACCAGAGGTAATATCGATAACCCGGGTGCCTGACTTGGTGCCGTCAGAAACCCACAATTCATACCCATTAGCAGTATTATGCGCAGTGAAAGCTACACCTGAATTGAATGCGGTAATCGAAGTAGGATCGGACGACTGATTGCCTGAATTAATATCCTGTACCATATAAGTTCCGCCCGATGTGCCATCGCTTGTCCAAAGCTCACGACCCACACCTGCAGAGTCTGCAGCAAAATATAATTTACCGTTATATACACACAAGCTGTTGGGGTTTCCTCCTAAATTTCCGGTTCTGATATCTTTTACCCTTTGTGTGCCACCTACAGTGCCATCCGTGCGCCATAATTCTGCTCCATAGGTAGCATCCGTTGCCTGAAAGTATACATAATTACCCATTTTAACCATGGATTTAATTTCGGATGAAAAAGAACCCGGCGAAATGGCATCTATCAATTGCGTACCTGAGGGGGTCCCATCACTTACATAAACTTCTGTACCCTCGGTATTGGAATAGGCTCCAAAAATGAACTTGTTATTTAAAACTGCTACCGTATACAAAGCAGAACCAGAGCCACCTGGCACTAATTCTTTAAGCAAATAGGTTCCAGCCGCTGTGCCGTCCGACCTCCAAATTTCCTTTCCCAAGCCAGGGGTATTGGCCAAAAAGATAATTACAGAGCCATTGGTCCATTTGGTTTCTGGTTCAGACGATTCAGGCCCAGGTGTTAAATCTTTCACCATGTGCGTACCCGAAATTGTTCCATCTGTAACATATAATTCGGCTCCTGTAACATCAGTGGTAGCCGTGAAATAGAGCTTGCCACCCATTTCAACAAAGTTTTTAGGGTTAGCACTTTTAAGACTTTGATTAATGTCTTTGAGTAAATGTGGTGTGGCCTGGTGATTATACTGCGCACCCAGAAAGGGTAAAACAATGCAGCTGGCCAAGAGTAGAAATAGTTTTTTCATAGTTTAATATTCAAAAATACTCTATTTCCCAAAATAAGAAAATTTATTTTAGCGCTAACTATCTAATCTGTTGCGCTTTACCTTTGACCGTTGTTAGAATCAATTTGTAAGGGGTTCATTAATTTGTACCTTAATAAAGTCTGGCTATTATGAATTTTTCTTTCTATTCTATATTTTTGTTTAACTAACAGTTAACCAAATGCCAACCAAAGTAAAGCATACTCTCCTTGCCATAAGCTACTGGCTAGTAATTGCCTTTGTTTGGAGTTTACAAAGTTGCAGAACTGAAAAAAGAATTTTGAGGGATGAGGTACATATGCGCGACGGATCCACTGTAGTAGGAAAAATCACTAAATCCGACAGTAATTATGTAGAAATATCCCGACTGGATCATTCTACACAAATATTAAATTGGAACCTCATTGATTCTGTGCGGCCGCATAACTATTTCACCCCTATGTCATCTATTTATGCAGGATTGTTTAATACTCCGTATTATTCTGTTTTTTTAAATGAAAAACACCAACCTACCAATTTAGGTCTGCAAGGCAGAACCGGATGGGCCATTAATGGCAAACGTTACACTTATTTTCACCTTACCCTGATTCCCTCAAAACCACTAGGAATAAGCAAGCTGGGCTTTGGGAAAGAATTTTATAAACGGGGAACCTATATGAGTCAAAAATGTTTAATGCTCGGATATGAAACAAATTTAATTTTTATAAAAAACAACAATGCCCCGCAATTTTCATTTGAACCCGCATTTGGCAAACAATGGAGTTGGAAAAATCAGTATAATATTTATGCCAAAGTAGCCCTGCAGATTAATATTGCTTCACGCAATCAAAATGCCGGCATTTGCTTTGGGGTTGGGATTAATTATCTGCATAAGGATTTTAAATCTGATTATAAAACGCTGAACGAAACACACAAACTTCCATGAAATATTTAAAATATCCCATCGTTTTACTAATATTTTTAATTGCAGAAAATCTGTTTGCACAAAACGGGAAAAATGTGTTTAACGACACCATCCTTCACCGCATAGATATATCCATACAACCCGAAAATTGGTTTGACATACTCGAAACAGATTATAAAAACAACTTCACAAATCCTACAGTTTACCCGGAAATATACCGCCCCTGCGACGTTCGTTTTGACGGTAAACTGCTGCTCAATTGTGGTATTCGGGAAAAAGGAAATTCATCCAATACCATGCACAATGGCAATAAAAAGAAACCTTTTAAAATTGCTTTTGATGAATTTAAAGACCAAAAACTGGATGGATTAAAAAAAATAAATCTCAATAATTTTACCAACGATCCCAGTTTGGTACATGAGAGTATAATGTACAAACTGATACGCAATCAGGGCTTGGTGGCATCTCGTACCTCTTATGCAAGGGTGTATTTCAACGGAGAATATTGGGGATTGTATTTACTGGTAGAAAACGTCGATAAAACCTTTCTAAAATATCATTATGGCGATGCAAACAACGGAGGTAATTTATATAAAACTGATGCAGGTGCGCAAGTATTTTTAAATTGGCAAGGCTATGATACAACGCCCTACATTAAGTCAGGTTTAATACTCAAAACCAATGAGGATATACGCGATTGGAACAGGCTTTTGTATTTTTTAGATTTATTAAATCATACACCCGACAATCAGGCAGAAGCCATGCTCGACTCCCAATTTGATGTACACAGCTACCTGAAATTGCTTGCCATAGAGAAATGTCTGCGTAGCTGGGACAGTTATTGGGGTGGGGGCAATAATTTCTACATTTACGAGCATCCCGATGGCAAAATTCGATGGATTCCCTGGGATTTGAATGAAACATTTCAGGACATTAAAATTCTATCTGGTACAAAATTATTGGATGGGTATCTACTGCCCACCCGCACCATGGATGAGCGTCCTTTAACTAAAAAAATTTTCGGTGTAGAAAAATGGAAGCAGGAATATTTAAATAATGTTTGCAGTTTAATTACCGGTGATTTAGACCCCAAACGCATTGGTCTGGACATTACACGCTGGCACACAATCGCCGATTTTGCTTATCGCGAAGACCCAAACAAATTCAATAGTTACCTTGCCTTTCAGCAATCCCTTACCCAGTGGCATGCCGATGAAATGGTGATAAATAAATCGCCCTATCAGGTTACAGTGCGTTATCCGGGCATTATACCATTTATCAACGACCAGCGTAATTGGGCATCCGATCAATTAAAAAAATGGAACCAGAATTGTAAAATAGAAGAACAAAATACCAAATATCCATTGCAGTTTTTTCCAAATCCTGCAACAAAAAATGAAATATTTATAGCCCAGCACGATGCCGATTACGACTACAGCCAGATTGCCATTTATAATAGCCGCGGGGTGCTTGTACAACTCAATGATTATGCGAAGTTTCAGGGTGGAAAAACCCGGGTTGAATTAATGGATTTAAGCCCCGGATTTTATATGGTACTAAAGCGAGATATTCAAGGGAATTTGGGTTATGCCAAATTAATTATTGAATAAATTTTATTGCTTTTTTCGTCTAATTACAAATACATTTCCCAGTATAATTCCGGCGTTATCAGCAAGCCAATCGGCCCATTCGGCTGTTCTTCCGGCCACCCAATTGTGTTGTATTATTTCTATGGCAGCACCAAAAAAAGTCATAAATATTCCTATTAGAATTATACTTTTTTGCTGCCATTTTTGAATACCCGCAATCCATATTAAAACCCAAAAAAAATAGAGCCCGGCATGCACCCATTTATCAAAATAAATATCGGCAAGGAAGTTTACTTTGGGCACAGCAGGTCCAGGTAACATGCAAAGAACCAAAATAAAAAATCCCGACAAAATTGCCGGGATCGGATGATATTTTTTAAGGATTTGGTTCACAAATTAAGCACCAACCATGGCGCTATAATCGGCAGCACTCATCAATCCGTCCAGTTGAGAAGCATCGGTAATGGTAACTTTTACCATCCAGCCTTTGCCATAAGGATCAGAGTTTACCAGTTCGGGGGCATTCTCCAGTTCGGCATTTACTTCATTTACGGTACCAGACACCGGCATATACAAGTCACTCACGGTTTTTACCGCTTCAACGGTACCAAAAACTTCGTTTTGGCCAATGGTTTCACCGGCAGACTGAATGTCTACAAAAACGATGTCACCCAATTCGCTTTGGGCAAAATCTGTAACTCCGATGGTGGCGCTGTTGCCTTCTACCAGGATCCATTCATGATCCTTGGTGTACTTTAGGTTTTCTGGAAAATTCATATTAATTTCTTTGTTTATTTATGTGATTTTTTATCCCAAATATGCTTCAGGAGTGTGGTTAGTTTTTCTTTTAAAACGCCGCGCGGTACAATAAAGTCAAGGAAACCATGTTCCACCAGAAATTCGCTGCTTTGAAATCCTTTGGGAAGGTCTTTACCAATGGTTTCTTTAATAACCCTTGGACCTGCAAATCCGATTAAGGCCTCAGGTTCGGCAATATTAAAATCGCCCAACATGGCAAAGCTGGCTGTAACACCGCCTGTAGTTGGGTTGGTCATTAATGAAATGTATGGAATACCTGCTTTGTTTAACAATGCCAGTTTGGCACTGGTTTTTGCCATTTGCATAAGGCTAAATGCGGCTTCCATCATGCGGGCACCTCCACTTTTTGAAATCATCAGAAAGGGTAGATTATGCTCCAGGCTGTAGTCGATGGCACGCGAAATTTTTTCACCTACCACACTGCCCATGGAGCCCCCGATGAATGCAAAATCCATGCAGGCTACCACAATCCTGTAATCATTCATTTTGCCTGTAGCTGTGCGCACTGCATCCACCAGTCCTGTTTTGGTTTGGGCTATTTTTATACGATCGGTATAGGGCGCAGAATCGGTAAAATGGAGGGGATCGCCGCTACTGAGCTTGGCATCAAGTTCGGTAAACTTTCCATTGTCGAATAGCAACTCGAAATACTCTTTAGAACCAATACGCTCATGGAAACCACACTTGGGGCAAACATAGAGTGCTGCCATCCATTCTTTTGCTGGAACCACAGTTTTACAGCGTCCGCATTTTTCCCAAAGTCCGTCGGGGGTTGCCTTTTTGTCTTTGGTTTTAGTAAGGATACCGGAGAATTTTCTCTTGTACCACTTACTGCCTTCGCTGCTTAAATCATCCTCTTCAAATTCCATGATTGGGACGGCAATGATAAGGAAAAATCAGGCAACAGTGATACTGTTGTCGAGATAAACATCCTGAATAGCGTTTAACAAAGATACACCTTCGGCCATAGGCTTCTGGAATGCTTTGCGACCGCTGATCAGGCCTGCGCCGCCAGCTCTTTTGTTGATAACGGCAGTTGTTACAGCTTCGGCCAAATCGCCGGCACCTTTACTTTCGCCACCACTGTTAATCAAACCGGCACGGCCCATATAGCAATTGGCTACCTGGTAACGGCAAAGATCGATAGGGTGCTCAGAAGTAAGTTCGCTGTACACTTTGGCGTGGGTTTTACCAAAATTAAGGGCGGTATAACCACCGTTGTTGGTTGGCAATTTTTGTTTGATAATATCCGCCTGAATGGTAACACCCAGGTGGTTGGCCTGACCGGTTAAGTCGGCACTGGTGTGGTAATCAACACCATCTTTTTTGAAGCTTCCATTGCGGAGATAGCACCACAGTACTGTAGACATACCCAACTCGTGCGCCATTTCAAAAGCTTTGGCCACTTCCTGAATCTGGCGGGTGCTTTCGTCGCTTCCAAAATATATGGTAGCACCTACAGCCGTTGCGCCCAGGTTCCAGGCATCCTTAATTGTACCGAACATAATCTGGTCGAATTTGTTTGGGTAAGTAAGGAATTCATTGTGGTTGATTTTTACGATATATGGGATTTTGTGGGCATACTTGCGAGAAGTAGCAGCTAAAACACCATAGGTGGAAGCAACCGCATTGCAACCGCCTTCGATTGCCAGTTTGATGATATTTTCAGGATCGAAATAAATAGGGTTTGGAGCAAAAGAAGCTCCACCGCTGTGCTCAATTCCTTGGTCTACAGGCAAAATGCTCATGTAACCTGTGTTTTTGAGACGTCCATGGTCATAAATATTTTGCAGGCTGCGCAAAACTTGCGGGCTGCGATTGGTTTGTGCAAATACGCGGTCGATAAAATCCGGACCTGGTGCATGAATCAGGTCTTTGCTTATGGTCTTACACTCGTGTGTGAGTAGGGTTTCTGCCTGGTCGCCAAGCAGCTGGCTGATATTATTTGCTTGCATTGCTGTAGAACTCATATTTAATTTACAGGGGGGCAAAGGTAAGTATTTTAGATTGAAGTTAAAATGATGTGCATTACCACGGCAAAACTCTTACCCCACAAGCATTTTTCATACGCAACGGTACAACTCAACCTGAGAGTTCTAGAAAGTGTTCGGCCAAAAAGAAGTAAATTGCAGGCATGATTTCCGTAGTTGAAATAAAGTCACCCACCCAAATGGAACAAGCTTTTGAAATCAGAAGGCGCGTGTTTGTGATTGAGCAAAACGTAGATCCGGCCGAAGAATATGATGAATTTGAAGCGCGATGCGTGCATTTTTTAGCCAAGCAGGGCGATTTACCCGTGGGCACCTGTCGCATTCGAAAAACCGAAAACGGCTTTAAACTGGAAAGATTTGCTGTTTTAAAAGAATTCCGTGGAAATGGCGCTGGAGCAGCGCTGGTAAAAGCTTGTTTAGAACACCCCTGGTTGCAGGATCCGGATACATATATTTATATGCATGCACAGGAACATGCCCTGGAGTTCTATGCTAAATTTGGCTTTGCGCCCACAGGCGATCGTTTCTGGGAGTGCGAAATTCCCCATTTTAAGATGTGGCAGCGCCGGTCTGCTCAACCAATTGCTTAATAGCAATTAAAATGGGGTTCCACCCTTCGCCATTATTGTATACATCCCTATACCTTTTTTCGCCCTCGGCAGCCCCTTCAAATCCATACTGACTCACCGTAAGTATTGTGCCCGTAGCGGTGTTTTCAAGTTCATATTGTACAGTGAGGTAATTTTCCGGAACATCGGCCCAGCCCGCAAACGGATCAGTAACTGTAAAAACCAGTTTTGTTGCCGGGCTGAATTCTTTAATAAAACCCGTTACAAATACAACCGGTTTGCCTTCCACTTCTGCCTGCCAATCCAGGCGACTACCAGGTTTCCAATCAGATAAGGCTACACAGTTAAACATATACAGTCGGGTCTTTTCAGGGTTTACCAAGGCATCCCATACCTGACCCGGGTTAGCATTGATTTCAATCTGGTTTTTTACAATTTTCTTTTCCATTTTGGCAATATTTTAGACAAATACGAAAGCCCAATATAGACCTAAAATTTAAAGAAATTGAGAAAATAATTTAAGCTATTTCAACCTCTTCCTCACCAATCTGTTGCCTCCACATGGCAAAATACAATCCGCGTTCGGCCAGCAATTGCTCGTGGGTACCCTGCTCTATAATCCGCCCTTTTTCCAGCACATAAATACGGTCGGCGTGTAAAATGGTGCTTAAGCGGTGGGCAATGATGATATTAATTCGGTCTCGTTGTTCAGAAACTTCGCGCACTGTATGGGTAATTTCTTTTTCGGTAAGTGAATCTAAACTTGAGGTGGCTTCATCAAAAATCATAAGCCGCGGATTGCGCAAAAGCGCGCGTGCAATACTAATGCGTTGTTTTTCGCCCCCACTTACTTTGATTCCACCCTCTCCTATTTGCGTGTCTAACCCTTTTTCTGCGCGTGCCATCAGATTTTGAGTGGCTGCTTTTTGCAATGCATCCAACAATTCTTCATCTGTAGCTTCGGGTTTTACAAACAACAGATTGTCTCGAATGGTGCCCGAAAACAATTGTGATTCCTGGCTTACTAAACCCAATTGACTCCTTATTTCAGAGGTATCTACCAGATTTTCCTGTTTTTCGTTATAAAAAATATTTCCTGCAATGGGTCTGTACAATCCTACCAACATTTTAACCATAGTGCTTTTACCACTGCCACTTGGGCCAACAAATGCAATGGTTTCACCCTGATGCATTTCAAATTCCAGGTCGCTAAGTGCATTGCGATGGGCCGATTGGTGTTTAAAACTTACATTGGCAAAGCGGATTGATTTTATTTCTCCCAAAGGCAATGGATTTTCGGGCTTGGGTTCGGGTGCAATCTGCCTCAATTCATGATAACGGCCCAATGAAACCTGCGCCTCACGCCAGGCCTGTATAAAGGTACCCAACTCCTGCAATGGATTGAATATAAAAAAAGTATAAAACAAAAACTGAATGTAAATTCCAGGAGTAATTCTTTCGGAAAATACCATCCAGCAAAGAAATAATAACAATGCATTGCGCATGAGGTTAACGGTAGTGCCCTGCACAAAGCCCAAGGTTCGTACTTTTTTAACTTTCTTTAATTCAAGTCCCAATATTTTTAAAGTATTGCGGCCTATGCGTGTAATTTCCTGGCCAATAAGGCCCAAGCTCTTTACCAGCTCGATATTGCGCAAACTTTCGGTGGTAGTGCCTGCCAATGCAGAGGTTTCCTGCACAATATCCTTTTGTATAGCCTTGATTTTTTTGCTTAATAAACTGCTGCTTACCCCTACAACTGCCATGGCAATTATAAATGCAGGAGCGATTAACCAATGCACAGAAAAGGACATGATAAATACAAAAACAACGCCCACTAAACTGGTAAACAATAAATTGATGGTTAAATTTATTAACCTCTCACTATCGGTGCGCACTTTTTGCAAAATATTCAAAGTTTCGCCGCTTCGGCGGTCTTCAAATACATCGTAGGGTAAATCAAGGGTATGTTTAATACCATCCATAAACAATTGCGAACCGCTTTTTTGTATGGCTACATTAATAAAGTAGTCTTGAAAATTTTTAGCTATACGGCTAACCATGGCCACACCCACACCAATGCCCAACCAGGTAAGAACCCCTTGCATAAAACTCCCTTCGGTAAAATCCTTAAAATGCAATAAATATCGATCGATAATATTGCGGCCTACCCATGGGTCTAACATAGAGAAAACCTGGTTTATAGCAGCCAGAAACAAGGCAAGGAACACCAGCTTTCGCTGGGGTCGGAGATATGAAAAAAGAAGTTTCATTGGCAATTGTTGGAACAAATATTATACTAAATTGGGTAAATAATGACAAATAGGCATGAAAAAATATTCAAAAAAAATCATTTCCTCAAAAAAGCAGTAAAATCGGGGCTTGCATACAATGCAAACTTGAAAATATGACAAATGAATTGTCATATTTTTGCCATTATCGGCAACGAAATGCCTTCTTGAACGTCTTATTGGTATATTTGATTTATCGAAAAAAGAGAAAAACAGTAAATACCATTGGCTAACAGATTAAAAACCATATTATTGACTTCTTCGCTGCTCTGTTTGGCAGGTTCTTTTTCTGTTTATGCCCAAAACACGTCAAATTCGACAAATACGAATCCAATTCCACAAAGTTCAAAATCGAACCAACAAATTTTATACAACACGCATCAAATAGGTGTGAATCCGCTGGCTATTCTGAATTTTAACCCCGATGCCCCTTTTGGAGAAGGAGGCATGCAGAAATCCATGCTAACTTACCGGTTTTTAAACAAAACCAATTTCAATCCTTTTTTCAACTTCGGCAGTAGGTTTAATCGCCAACAATCGGAGGTAGATCCTAATAACGGCACCATAGATGAAAAAAGAATCCGCACTTTGCATATTTCCGGGGGCGTGGATCATCGCTTTTATATTAGCCGCAGGTTTGGCATTTATGGAGGACTTGGGTATATGTATACCGCCAAACACGACATTGCGGCCAGTAAATTCAATACCGGAAGCTCTGTGCAGGAAACTACACTTACCCGCAGTACCGAGCAAAACGGCATTTTCTTCTGCGGAACCATTGAATACAGTTTAAATCCTCATTGGAAAATTGCTACCCGCTTGGAATACCGCAAATTACTGGTAACACGGAGCGAGGTATTTAATAACAATTTTTATCCCGACTTGCGCACAGAAACCAAATCGAACAACATTGCCGATCAGATTCTGTGGCCCTGTCAACTCATCATTCAATATAACCTATCAACTATATGAAAAAATCATTGGCAATTTTTGCAGTAGGCACATGCACCCTGGCTATGACCTGGATTGTGTCTTGTAAAAAATCGACATCCGACCCGGTGTTTATGCTAGAGCCCAAACAGGACGTGTTTTCTGTGGACTACAATGTAAAAACCAGTAACTTGTCGAGTAAAACTGGCGCGGTTCAAATCAACAATCAAAAAGCTGCTTTGGGCCGTTTATTATTTTACGACAATCGTTTATCTGTAAACGGAAAAGTGAATTGTGGTACCTGCCACATTCAATCCAAAGGGTTTGCCGATGGTGTTGAGAAAAGCACCGGCTTTACAGGCAAAACGACTGCTCGTAACTCCATGGGAATTATCAACCCCGATGATCCATCTGCACTGATTAAGTCTAAACTTAAATTTTTCTGGGATGGTCGCGCCGTTACCCTGAGTGAACTTGCCCTGGGACCAGCCAAAAACCACGTAGAAATGGGTATGGACAATGGTGCAAACATTGAAAAATCTATTAAAAACGTTCCCCTTTACAATCAAAAATTTGCCGAAGCAGGCTTGGTAGTAACAGAAAGCAATATCTCTAATTGCATTTCTGAGTTCCTGCGTTCTTTGCAAGGATATAACAGCCGTTTTGACCAAGGCATTGCCGCCTCTGGTGTTACTGCAGCTACAGTACCTACTACCGTATTCAGCAACTTTACCACCGAAGAAAATACCGGTAAATACCTGTTTTATGTGAGTTATAACTGCGTAAACTGCCATGGTATTACCAGCAAAATGCCACAAATCACTTCTTCTTACAATAATGACAGCCGTGCTTTGATGATGAACATTGGTTTGGATGCAGACAATGAAAACACCAACGAAAAAGCTACCATTTTTAAAGCACCCAGTCTTCGCAATATTGCCATGACCGCACCCTATATGCACGATGGCCGTTTTGGAACCCTGGAAGAGGTTATTAAACATTACAGCGAAGGAATCAAAAACAATAAAAACCTGGCTCCTGAGTTCATGGCACCAGGCGGAGCTAAGAAATTCAATATTCCGGATGCAGATGCCAAAGCCATCGTTGCATTCCTGAATACCCTAACTGATAATAGTTTCTTAACTGATAAAAGGTTTTCTAATCCTTACCAACCCTAAGGATTGCTGATACTGGCATAAAAGCCAATCAGATCACGGGTTAAAATGGTTGCTGAATATTTTTCGGCAACCATTTTTTTTGCGGCCTGCCCCAGTGAATCTGCCAGATTGGGCTGTTCAAATAATCCGGAAATAGCATCCATCCATTGGTCTAAAGTATCAGCAAGCAATATATTTTCACCGTTTACTGTGGGTATACCTTCAGCACCCGTGGTTGTGGAAATAACCGGCATACCCAAAGCCATGGCGCCGAGGGTTTTCATTCGCAATCCACTCCCTGATAGCAGCGGCACTATCACTGCCGTATGTGACTGCATGAATGCATTGGCATCCTCTACTTCGCCATGATTTATTACACCGGCTTTTTTAAAATCGGGGTTGTGCGGATCTAAACTTTTACCCGCAATATGAAACGCAGCCCCAGGCCATTTTTGTAAAACAGAGGGCCATATTTCATTTATAAACCAAGTAACGGCTTCCACATTGGGCATCCACTCCATACTTCCGATATGGCAAAGAGTTAAAGGTGCCTTTTCCGGTGCTTTATCAGTCTCCAATAATGGCACCCCGGCGGGATATAGAAAAAAGGATGCCGCAGGGTTTATTGTTCTAAAAACCTGTTCATCCTCGGCGGTAATTGAAACGATGTTGCGAATAGATTGGATTGCCGTTTCCTCGTATTTTTTCAGCGATTTTGCCAATTTACCGAAGTACCATTTTTTAATAGGCTGGCGGGTATTCTGTGCCAGATTTTCCCAGATTTTGTATTCCACATTATGCTGTCGGAGTACACACGGGGCCTGGCTGTATTTTTTTACGATTTCAAAAAACGGGAATGTAAATAGACTTTCGAAATGGATTAGGTCAAAGGACTCACTTTTCAGCAAATTCTCCAATTCTTTGGCAGCAAGTGGGGTATAAAACCTTGCAACATTGTAATTGACCCCACTAAGCAAGGCCTTCAACGCATCTAATGGTTTGGGGCTGGCATCGAGATATTGGGGCAACACCCTGCAAAACGAAAAATGGGCTTTAATATCGGCCTCGGAAACAAAGTGCTTTTTGGTATTAAAAGTAAAATAGGTAACGGTTTGTCCTTGCTTTGCCAGCTCTTCAAGCATTCCTAAAGTGGCTATTGCTCCCCCGTCGTGTGCGGGAAACGGAATGCGGCTACCCAGCACCAGTATTTTCATGGGTCGGAGTTTTGGAGTTGTGGGATGAGGCAATTGTGCGTGCCGGCTTCTTTTTAAGCCTGGCCATCATCCATTTAATACCTGGTATTTTACCTAAAAAGCGCACATAAATATCAATATTCATAACCGCACTATCGCGGGTAGCTTTGTAGGTAATGAACATACCAATGGGCAACAAAACCAGTGAGCTCATCCACATGCCTGCCCATATTGGCACTACACCCTCTTTTCCTATTTTTTCGCCCACCAGGTTGATGGCATAAAAGAATACAAAAAGTAAAACACTAATTACCAGCGGCATACCTATTCCGCCCTTGCGAATAATGGCTCCCAGCGGGGCACTGATAAGGAAAAGCAGGATTACAATTACGCTTAGGGTAAACTTTTTATGCCATTCGGCCATGTATGGAGATATCTCTTCCTTATCAAATTTTCGGCTGGAGACCAAACCATCAATGGTGCCTTTTAAACTGCGCGCGTTGGTAATGGCCTGTTGCAACACCTGGCGCGCCATTTCTCCTTTAAAATTCTGCAATAAATCATCTGCTTTCCGGGGTTTAAAAATTGAATCGTTCTTTAAGGTTTCATCGCCTTTAAATCCATATAAACCGCCGAGATGAAAGAAGCGCGAAATAAACATGCGGTTTTCTTTGAGCAGGCGAATTTCTTTTTTGTCGAAAGAATCGATTTCTTTATTCAGTTCCCCGATATTCATCAACCGGTAATCGCCTTTGTATGCATCTCGTTCGGTAAACTTCAAATCCAGGCTCGACAAATCGATGGCCATACGCTGGGTTTTAAAACGCATCATATTAAACGGACTGGTGCGGTTATAGTCCTTAGAGCCCGTCATCTCATCGTATCGAACGCCGTTATTCAGAGTAAAAAACAATATGCGTTTATCGTCGGACAATTTCATGGTACCATCCTCGGCTCGGAGCACATTTAAACGTTTGCTGTCATCCATCTTGTACTCATAAATCAGAATATCGTGGATGGTTTCTTCGTCTTTTTCCTTTTTTCCTACGCGAATAGAAAAGTTCTCAATTTGCTGGTAAAAAACTCCTTCTTTAATATTAAACGCCGGCTTTTTCTGACGCAAATCCCACAGCAGGGCCTTGGCCTCGAGATTGGCCCTGGGAATAATGCGGTTCATAAAATAAAAGTTGATTCCACCCAGCATAATCATCAAAATCAAAACCGGTAATAATATTCGCCCCAGTGATAGCCCGTTGGCTTTCATGGCCACCAGTTCGAAACTTTCGCTGAGATTGCCAAAAGTCATCAGCCCGGCAACCATCACGGTTAAGGGCAAGGCCATAGGCACAAGGTCGGCCAGTGAATAAAAAATCAGTTGTGCTAAAATCAAAGGCTCTATACCCTTACCCACCAATTCATCGATGTACTTCCACAAAAACTGCATCAAAAACAGGAACATACTAAGCACAAACGTTACCATGAACGGACCTATATAAGCCCGCAATACAAGTACGTCTACCCTTTTCAGTATGCGTGGAAGTTTGATTTTAAACACCTTTTTCGGGGTGTATTTTTACTTGCTTGCCACAGGATTAAACTATCCGGCAAGTGCAAAAAACACGGCTGCAAAATTAGGCATATTGCAATCAGTTATCGGTAAAACAAATACGAAGCCGGTGAAATTCCCGTTGAAAATCGGCGTAGTTCCTTTCCAGAACTGTTGATTACAATGGTTTCGCCTTTTGAAACGTAATCTCGGGCATTGCCTACATATACCTCTCCCGTAAATGGGTCTGTACCAAGTGCATAGAACGAGGCTGAGCCTTCGGAAAGTATGGGTGTTGCGGGCAATTGGCTATCCCCTATAGGCAATGCATATACCCCGTTTGACAAAAAAAACAGGGTGTCTTTGTTTTTGCTCATTGCCAATCTGGTGGCTGATTTGCCGGCACCCAGTCCCAAATTTTTCAGTACTTTGCGTTTCGAGGCATCAATCTGGTACAGTGCACTTTTACCACTGTCAGAGGCCAATACCCAAACTTTGCCCAACTTATCCTCGGCCATCCATTGGGCCCCTTGCAACAATACCAAGCTATCTTTTACTTTTTCGGCTACCGGATCTATGAAAAATAAGCGTCCGCGGTGGTTACATACCAAAAGTTCGCCGCCTTTCGACAGTATTTGTTCAGACCAGCCAGGCAACTTCATTCTGTGAGAAATGGCATTATCTGAAGTGCCCAGGATTGATATCTGATTGTCATAAATATCCGTAACCCAAAACTTGTTGTCGAATTGAGCCATATACCGCGGAGACTTAAATCCTTTAATTTCCTTTTTAAAAGTATAATTTTGGGGATCAATGGCAATGATTTTGCCCGAATTATTTAGTACCAACCAAATAAAGCCATTTGCCAAAAGGCCACTTTGCAACACATCGCCAAGGGGTTTACCGGCATTTTGGGTTTTGTAAACATCATTTACCACCTTATTGGTTTTGGGATAAAACACATCCAGCGAAGCATTGCCCCACATAAATGTACCCTCGCATAAAACCAGTACTTTGGTTTGTGATGTATCAGTAACTATGGTATTACCGCCTTTTTTGTCCTTGTTATTGCAAGCAGATAAAAGCAGAAAAAGAAAGGCAAAAAACAGGGCAAAATATTTCATCGGTTAATGATTAACTGATTGGAAATAATTCCTTGCCGGGTTTGAATTTGCACCTGATACAGGCCATTGCTTAATTGGTTGGTTTCAAGTATAAATTGGCGCGCATTTACTTCTTTTTTCAATACACATCTGGCCTGCAAATCAAAGATACTTACCGCAGATACGGATTCTGTGAAATTAAGATTAACCCTGTCTGTTGCTGGATTGGGGTATATTTGAAAGGTCCCATTTGCCAGTTTTGTTACATTCTCTGTGCGGTCGTATGCTATATCATCCAAAACAAAAAAACCAGGGGTATTCATACCAAATGAGCCGGTATCTGAACTGTTCATGGTAAAAGTAAAAGAGTCTGCCATAAAAGTTGGAATATCCACTCGTACCCAGTCTTTTAAAATAAAATCTTTGGTTGAATCAGATGAACGGAAATCAGCGAGGTAAATATCTTGCGAGTCTTTTAAGCTACCCATTAAATAGGTTTTAATCCGTACAAACAAGTAATCGGCATCTTTGCCCGTTTTACCTCCGAATTTTTTGCCAAATAAATCACCAAATTTCATGGAATTGAAGGTATAGGTGGAGTTGGTTAAATAAAAGTGGGAAATGCGAAATCCGCCACCTTGGTCAATTGTAAAATAGCTACCATTTTGGCCAACGGCAAACGTATTGCTATTGTTTATTCCTTTAAATGTTTTGGCACAATATAAGTGTCGGCCAGCATTGGATTTAATTGTGGTTGAATCGTATTTGCGAGAAATGGCCCATCCAGAGCTCCAGAATCCACCAAATGAGGTATCGTAAAAAACGGGCATTTTAATTAAATTGGATTGAAACATATAGGATGTTTCGCCGCTTTTTCCGTTCAGCACCTTGCCACTATCCAGGGTTACATTTTCAAATCCTTCGGTTCCTTGAGATTTTAAACCTAATGTGCAAGCCATTGCAAGTAAAGTAAGTATGGTATTTTTCATGTAATTATTTTTGATTGTATTTGATGATGAGACTAAGTAAAAAATTACGCCCCGGCATGGGTTTACCTGGCATATTTACGTATTTACTGTTTGACAAATTCTGGATTGAAAGTTGTATGCAGCCACTCCATTTATTTTTTATGGCCATAGAATGACTGAGTTGCAAATTCAACAAGCCATATCCGGGCAACATTTCGCTATTGTCGGTGCTTATAAAGCGGGCTCCGGTGTAAACATAATTCAGGTTGCCATTCCAGGTACCCTGCTCCATGCCTAGCAGCAGATTTCCGCTATGCCGGGGAACAAAAATCCTTTCTCTTTTTACCACATCCGTTTCTGAGTAAAGCATGGCAGAATTCAAATAATCATAATTAATTACCACACGTAAAATCGATTTTCCTGAAACCCATTTTTGGTTGGCCATAAATTGCAATCCCTGAAACTTTCCCTGCATAGCATTCATTGGAATCCATTGAGGATTAGCGGGCATCCACACAATGGCATTGGTAATATTCCGTACATAGATACAAGTAGAAAATGAGGCTAAATAATGTTTGCGTTTTAGCGCATATTCAATGCCGGATTCAGCGCCATATCCATACTCATTTTTAAGGTTTCGGGCAGCCAATGTACCCCAAAAAAGATCGTTTAAAGTAGGCCTGCGGAATGTATTATGGGCATTGGCTTTAAGCTTTAAACTTTTTGCAATATTGCGTTCGGTGGATGCAGACCAAACGGGTATTTTTTCGTACCATTCAAATCGCATGGAAGCATTTACTATCCAATTTTTAATGGGGATATTTACAGATAAAAACTGGGCTGGATAAACACGTTCTCGAACGCCGTTGTAGCTGCTTGCCCGTCCGGTTTGCCATTGCAAATCTGCTCCGGTAAGGATTTTAATTCTTCGATAATTAAAATACCATTCTGTTTGAAAATGTTTTACATCTGCAAGTGATGTATCCTGCACATGATGGGCAGTATCGGTAAATATAATTTGGTCGCGGGTAATACCTAATCGGTTGATATTAGTAACCTTTTTCAGGTAAATATTGCTTTCAATTAAGGCCCGTTTATTCTGATCTTGCTGGTTGCCCGAAAAAACTTGCGAACCCATAATATTCCCCAGGTTGCGGTTTGCATAGCCCGACTCAATAATTGTTTTTATTTCGCCCATTTTAAAATTAACGCCGGCCATCCATCTTGCAGTAATAAAACGCGTTTCAGCATTTTGCATGCGCACATTTTGCCACTCATTATTTACGACATCGCGATAAATAAAATCGTTGCGGTTACTGGCTGTAAAAAATTGTCCGCGGGTCCAGAAATGTTGTTTTTTCCAGGCTATATCGGTTCCATTGTTTAGCCTGCCATAATTACCCAGCGAGACTGCATTGGAAGCCGAGAATCCGGTATCGAGGGGTTTTCCCATTGTAAGTTGTAAGGTACCTCCTACACTGCCACTGCCGTATGCCGAAGCATTTCCACCATCAATGAGAGAGATTTCGGTATTTCCAAACAAGAACATGGTATTTAAATCGGGCATACCCAGCATGGCGTTGGCCACGGGCAGTCCATTCCACAAAACCTGGGTTTGTTGCGGATCGGCACCCCGGCGGCTAATGGTAGCAATACCCGATACTCCGTATTGCTTAAGAAATACACCTTGTTCAGCCAAAAAGCCCGTAACGCTTTGGGTATTGTTTAGATTGCCTTGCCAGCTGCGTTGAAAGCGCCCTACCCCACCAAATGTAAGCCGGCGTGAAATCACGAAAGCCGTATCCAGCTGCGGTTGCGAATCGCGGTGGGGGCTTGCGTTGAGGCTCAATATGGCTAGCAGTCCGTGCAGCATAGTTTTGGGTGCATGCACGCAAACAGGTAAGTAGAATGAAGCAGGGTTTGAACCTAATCCATCGTGCCTTTTTTCCCGAAAGCAAGCAATGCGTTGTTTTGAAACTGGCAGGTCTTCTGACTTTCCTTTCCCGTGCCGCCTTCCCATCCGCTAGGTGCGAACAGTGGCTTAGAATGGCACGGGCTGTTTAAGGATTTACAGCTGCGGGTACAGTCCCGGAATTATACCGGAGTTCCCTTTTCATTCCAAATCCAAACAATGAATGCCTGAATTTGGAAACCATTTTCGGTTGCAAATATAGAATTAAGTTTGATATTGTTTAATGTTTTTGAAAAAAAATGGCTGATTGGGTAAACAGCCAATTGTGTATTGTGAATTATGTCCGCCCACGTTTGGTGTGGCGGAGTGAATTATGTCCGCCCAACTATGTAGTAACGGAGTGATTAAACAGCCAATTTTTAAAGATAAAGGTATAAGGCTTGTCCGACTGCTTTTGAGGTGGGTTTAATGGCAGAACAGTTATAAATACTCAAAAAATAGCGATCCAGCCAAGAGTTTAGTGCGCAGGCATTATTTAAATTGAGAGAATCTTGAGGTTTCCACAAAATGCCGAAAGAATTAATTTTCAATATTTAATCTAATTTTTCAACTTGAATTTCGTTTTATGTTTATGATTCGGTACATTTATTTAGTGTTGGGAATATTTCTTGCCTCAATTGAACTAAAAGGGCAGGATGTGTTTTTACAGTACAAGGTAAATACCTTTTTTCAATTCAATCAGTTATCCTCGGAGGATTGGAGCAGAAAAGAAATTCATCAATACTACCGGCTTAAAGTACCTGTTTCGCCCTCTGTATCCGCGTGCTTGGGTATAAATTTCAAAAATAATATGTCCATCATGATTTCAAGAAATAGCATTGCCTATGCGATTCGTGGACAATTTGATCAGGGGTCTGATTATCAAGTCGGGGAGGATTGTATTTTTTAAATCGTTTTGGCGGTGAATGGCGTTTGCAAATTTCAAAACAAGGAATGAAAAAAGGCAAATTCTCAATTCAACCCAATCTGTTTATCAATTATTTGAAAAAAGAAAATGGTTTTATTCCTCAAAATAATTCCGGATATATTGGCCAAACCCATAGATATTGGATTAAAGTCTTTGACTCAGATTCTTTTTACGTTCGAACTTTGAGAATCGGGATAGGGAGTCAATTTGCCTACCAAATCAAAAAGAAATATTCAATAGGCTTATCCGCCTCCTTTCAGTTTCCGGGAAGAAAAATATTTGAAAGAAACATAACCGTGGATGAGGACAAATTGGATAAACCCCATCATTTTAAAGAAATTAATTACGGAAGAGGAATAGAATTGTCCATTTTTTTACGGTATATGTTGTTTCCAATTCAATCAAAAAAAGCGACCTCAAAGTAAATTAATAAGGCAATCATTCATTGAAGCTGTTAACCAGATACAAATCTTGGAATATTATCTGGTTAGTGAAAACACTTTCCAGGAAGGGAATTACTCGTTGGAAACAAAATTTAACTGTTTTATATCCAATTACTTAACCCCGATAATTGTAGTGTAAGTTGCATGGGAGTTGCTTGTAAGTTGCTGCCAAGTGGCATCTAAGTGGCGTCTAAACTGCATCCACACTGCACTTTAGGGTGTCCAAAACACCTTCTCATATTTCCTAAAATGGAACCTATAGGATTTAGTACTTATTTAAAATACAACGTGTTTACTTCGGTAAATAATTTAAAAAAAAAAAACGCACTGAAAATTAAATAAAATCAATTAATGCTGATGCCCGGCCTTAGACTGGGTATTCAACACAATGGCTTTGCGTTTTTCTACTGCAGGTTTGCTATCACCTTCGGTAATTCTTACAAAGGTGTTAGGTTCAAATCCGGTGTATTTGGTAGATGCAAATCCGGGTTTCTCCCAAAAAACTTCTACAGATTCAATGGATTTGGGATTGCCTAATCCAATTTCCTGCTGCAGGCTGTTGGCACCAAAAGTTCCACCATTGCACACGGTTGCATAAATGCTGCGTTTGTCGCCGTTTTGCTCTATGATGTTTACTTTAATTTTGCTTTCAATGGCGCTGCGGGTAACGGTTTTACCCTGTAAGGTAATGGTAATCCATTTATTGTCTGAATTTGGATTTTGGAATAAAATGTTGTTGGCTTTATCGCCCATAAATGCACCGCCCATGGTTTCGAAAATTTCTACATCCCCATCGTTATCCAAATCGCCAAAATTGGGCATAAGTGCATTAAATTCAAAAGCACCGGTACCGCAATACATATCTATCCAACCATCATTGTCGATATCGCCAAAGCTAAGTCCCATGGAATAAGTAACCCTTTTCAAACCCACTTCTTCGGTAGCATCGGTAAATGTTTCATCGCCATTGTTGCGGTAAAAATGCGGCAATTCACATACTGTAGGCAATCCCAGGTAATAGCGACCCGCATCTTCACCCACTTTATTTAATCGATTGCGGTCAAAATCCGCTACAAAAATGTCGTTATCACCGTCGTTGTCAAAGTCGAATATGGCAGCAGGGAAACTGTAAAATGGTTTTTGCACCCCTGCTTTTTTGCCTATTTCCTCAAATTTCCATTTTTTACCTTCACCACCGCGGTTCATGTATAAGCGGTTGTCGCCATCAATAATTGATAAAAATAAATCCGGGCGGCCATCGTTGTTCAAATCACTCCACACAGCGCCTTTTACCCAGCCAAAATTGCCATCCAGTCCGTTTTCTTTGGCTACATCCTCAAATTTATTATTGCCTTTATTCAGCCATAATTCGCAAGGGTAAGCATTGTTTTTGTTATTTTCATTGGCCACAAATACATCCAGCAAACCATCCCCATTAAAATCAGCCCAGGCGGCAGTTTCGGTAGGGCGATAGCTAAGCATCCCCGCTTCGATTGTGATATCGCTAAAGGTTCCGTCGCCGTTGTTTTTCAATAATGAATTGGGCCATTCGCCACCTTCATCCAACCAGGCGCCGCGCAGCACCAGAATATCCACAAATCCATCATTATTAAAATCGGCCTGTTTGCAGTTCAATCCGCCGGTAATACCATTCAGTTGGGCACTTTCGGTAGCATCCTTAAAAGTACCATCCCCATTGCTCAAAAACAATTTTACATTGTCGAACAAGCCATATGAGGTGCAGAAAATATCCAGGTAACCATCGTTATTAAAGTCATCCATGCAAGCACCGCCGGCCAATCCTTCACGATCCAGGCCCAGCGGTATTGCCACATCAGTAAATGGTTTTACTCCGGTTTCGGGTTTTTTAAATGCCGATACCGGAATCAGCCATTTTTCCGGAACACCCGAAGGGTATTTGCCCAGGGTCATGTAGGCCAGGTTCATTAGCCAGCGACTTTGCACATCTTCCTTGTATTTATCCAGGATGATGGAGAATATTTCGATGGCTTTTTCCGACCCGGTTGTGTTTTTATGAAATCCTTCCGGGGCTAAAGGCACTATGCAGGAGGCCGCATTGTGATTGCTCAAACAGTTTTGCATTTCTCCCTGGCGCATGTAACAAATGGCAAGCAAATCATAGGCAGCTTTGTAATCATAATCTGCGATGGCACCATCTAAATCTCCGTTTACCTCCTTTATCAAGGCCAACACATTTTTGGCTGCTTCTTCGGGTTTACCTGCACTCAGTAATTCGTTGTTGTACTGTAAATTCCAGCCTAACTTTTCTTTTTTATTGGCAAACTGAGCGGGTTTATTGGCCAGCAATTTCTGGGCGCGGGCCTCACTCAGGTAATAATTTTTCTGCGCATCTGCGGTTTTGCTAAGACTATCAAGCAGGGCTACCATTTTGCGGTTGCCTTCAAATCGGGGATCTTTTGAAGTGTCGGTTTTACCACCACAGGCCAACAGGGTAATGGCCATAAACGCCAATGGCCAAGCTTTAACTATTCGTGTCATTTTGGAAGTTTGAACTTCAAAAATATGCAGTTATAATGAATAAACTGTACAATTTTGCCAAACAAACATTCAACAATTTATTATATTGGCTATTTCGGGCAAAAAATTAAGTAGGGACGCTTTCAGGTTTGTCGAAACTCCACCTTTTCTATCGATGGGTATGTCAGGTAATTCGTTAAGGTCATATATTTGCGTCACCATGCGCTTGATAGCTTTCATCACTGCCCTGTGTTCTGCCTCAGCGGTTTCTGCCCAGCCTGTTTTAGGCAAGGTTTGGGACTTGGAAACCTGCATCAACACTGCCATTAAAAATAGCCTCGATGTTCAGCAATCTCAGTTGAATGTGGAGCAAAACGAGCTTAACCTAAAGCAAAGCAAAATGAACCGACTGCCCGATTTAAATGCTTCGTCGGGTTTATATTGGCAATCGGGCCGTAGTGTAGACCGTTTTACAAATACCTATGTTCAAAACACTATCAACAGCAATAATTTTCAGGCAAACAGCAGCATAGTAATTTTTGGCGGTGGCCAGATTAATAATACCATAAACTATAATAAATACCTGTGGCTTGCCAGTGAATACGATCTTACCAATGTAGAACAAAATATTTCCCTGAATGTGGCCAATTTGTTTTTACAGGTAGCCCAAGCGCGGGAGTTGATTAAATCTTACGGTCAAAACCTTGAAAATACAAAGGCCCAACTGGATAAAGCGCAAAAACAATACGATGCCGGTGTAATTAATGAAGGCAATCTGCTGAATATGAAGGCACAGAAAGCCAATGATGAAGCCAATATTGTGAATGCCCAAAATCAGGAACGCACTGCACTTACCAGCTTGAAACTGTTATTGCGTTTACCATTTGAAGAACCCCTGGATATTTTAATTCCTCCTACCGGTTTGGCCCAGCCCCAAACATACCCGGATAGCTTAACTACCATTTTCGACTCGGCTATGGTGCGTCGCCCGGATGTGAAAGCATCGCAAATGCGCCTGAACGCCTATATTTTCAGAAGAAAAGCAGTAATGGGGGCCCTTTTACCAACCCTTACAGGGGCAGCCAATATGAGTACGGTTTACTCTTCCAGCGCCAAAGAAGTAATAGGCCAGCCCTACTATAACGAATGGCAGGTTTATGGCCGCGTATTTGGCACAAACGATGCCGTAGAAGTACCGAAATGGCAATACAATACCAAAACCATACAGTACGGAACCCAATTAAAAAACAACTTTGGTAACTGGTTCGGGTTCACCCTTTCAGTGCCCGTATTTAACAAATTCCAAAGCTCTACCAATGTGCGAGTTGCCGATTTGGACATTGAGCGATATCGCATTGCTTACGAACGCAGCAAACAAAGTTTGTACAACGAGGTTGTAACCGCTTACAACAATTTCGAATCGGCCATGAATCGATTTAAAGCTTCGAAATTATCGGCCGAAGCCCAAAGCAAAAACCTGGATTTTGTGCAAAAACGCTTTGATGCCGGACAAGCCAGTGCAGTAGAATTGCAGATGGCAAAAGCCACAAACTCTGCCGCACAGGTAAACCTGGTGTCAGTGCAATACGAATACATTTTCCGACGCCTTGTATTGGATTTTTACATGGGCCAAAAACTTGATTTAAAATAATTCCTTGAAACGTAAAAAAATATTCTGGATTCTGGGGGGCGTAATTCTCCTCATCGTGTTAATCGCCATATTTGGCAAAGGTGGAACCTCTGAAACCAAGGTAGCAACGGAGAAAGTTGCATTTCGAAACATTACCGAAATTGTAAGTGTAAGTGGTAAAATTCAGCCAGAAAGTGAAGTAAAAATCAGCGCAGATGTAAGCGGTGAAATCATAAATATGGCAGTAAAAGAGGGCGATTCTGTGCGTCAGGGTCAATTGTTATTGCGCATTAATCCCGAATTATATGAAACCACTATCAGCCAATTGAGTGCCAATCTGGACAATGGCCGCGCAAGTTTAGCCGGCAGCGAAGCCCAATTGGAAAAGGTTAGAGCCTCTTTGATTCAGGCACAAGCAAATTACAATCGCAACAAAAAACTTTTCGAGCAGAATGTAATCAGCGAGCAGGAATGGGAAAATATCCGCATGCAATTAGAACTTGCCAAATCGGATGTAAATGCCGCTGAAAAAAATATTCTGGCATCGCGGTATAATGTGGCCAGCATGGCTGCCCGCCTGGAGGAAGGACGCCGAAATCTGGGCCGCACCAGCATCTATGCACCTGCCGCCGGAATTGTTACCAACCTCAATTCTGAGCAAGGCGAACGCGTAGTAGGAACAGCACAAATGGCCGGTACCGAAATTATGCGCATCAGCAACCTCAACAGCATGGAGGTAGAGGTAAACGTAAATGAAAATGATATTGTGCGCATAAAAATGGGTGACAGTGCCGACATAAAAGTAGATGCTTACCCTGACAGGGTTTTCCGAGGACTGGTATCAGAAATTGCAAACTCAGCAAAATTTAACGCTGCCACATCTATTACCGATCAGGTAACCAATTTTATGGTTAAAATCCACATCCTCACAGGTAGTTATGCCGATTTGGGCTTGGGTAAAAAACAACCCTTCCGCCCGGGTATGACCGCCACAGTTGATATTAAAACCACCACAAAGGGGCATGTTTTAGGAGTTCCCATTTCAGCCGTAACCACACGGAAACCACTTACTTTTGGCAAAAAAGACAATACTCCTGCCAGCGAAGTAAAAACCAAAAATAAAGAAGACGAAAACAGCACCTGGGTATTTATTTACGACAATGGCAAAACCAAATCAGTAAAGGTTAAAACCGGCATTCAGGATCTGAATTATTTTGAGGTAAAAGAAGGATTAAAAGAAGGCGATGAAGTAATTATTGCTCCGGGTATGGCCGTAGCCAAGTTGCTGAACGACGGAGAAAAAGTGAAAAAAGTGGATAAAGACAAGGTTTTTGAAAAGTAAGAAATATTTTTTTGCTTTTATCCAACCTTTTGATTTTTAGATTCGTCACATTAATAACAAATCTAAAACACCATGATTAAACGAATTACATTTGCCTTGATAGCCTGCCTATCCTTACAGCAAGCTACTGCCCAGGTTTCTGGCCCTAAGAATGAACTTCGCATTGGTTACGGAAGAATGTTACTGGGCACCGGAGACATGTCGGGTTACACCCAGGAAATGGAGTACAACCGATTATTTACACCGCATTTTAGTGCAGGGGTTCTGGCAAGTATGGGGCGCAGTACCAACGGGGTATTCCTGCAATCGTCATATTCAAATGCCGGAGCAAATTTGTATTATTCTATTTATAAACCGGAGCACAAAAACAATTTAAGAATAGGAACAGGAATACATTATTACACGGTTTCCGATTTTTGGATGAGCTCGGCCATGTACAATTCATTGGGTGAATTAATAGCCGCAGAATATGCTTACGATAAAAGAAAATCTGCCGGAGTAAATGTATCCTTAGAATACCAAATAGCGGTAAAAGAAAAATTAATGTGTGGGGTAAAAGTATTCACTACACCCTATTTTAATGGTGATATTGCTTCCGGTGTTCAGGCCCGTTTGGGATTGCGTTTCTAAAAATATTTTATACAAAAAGCTTTAGCGTTTCATCCATAATTTAATGCTAAAACCATACCGTTAAACTACCTATTAAAAGGTTGGTTTTATTATCGGGTTGTAAATTTTGATTTATAAATATTTTCTCGGGCGAAAACATGTTTTTGGCTTCGAATCGCAGCATCATATTTTCTACTACAGATACTGTCCAGGTAGCGGTTACACTGCGGTAATCAAAGCCTTTCACAGCCGTAATCGGAGTTACCAATACCGATTCGGGATCTTTAAAAAACTCAGCTTTGGCAGCAATACTATGTTGTTTATTAAATTTATATCTGGCCTGAATATTGGCACTGTACCATTTACTTTGAAAAGCTTTTCCGGTGCTATCAGTCCTTTCTTGCAAGCCGCCCAGGGCGCAGGCTGTCATACTAAATTTACCATCCATATTCCACAGCGCAAACACATCGGTAAAATAGCGCATGGTCATATTGGGCATAGAATCGGTACTTACATCACCAATAAAAGTATTCCAGTTTAGCAATAATTTTTTACTGGGTTTATACTCCAGTTGCGTTCCCAAAGCTTTATGCCGGCCGCGGGTTTGAATTACCTGCCATCCATTGAGCATATAGAGATAAGTATGCCATTTTTTATTAATTTCAACCGAACCACGTAAGCCACTTAAATAGTAGGGAACATTTTCGGCACTCATGCTTCGGGTGTAGGTAAAATGGTCGCGCGAAATGGCCGATTCATTGGTATACGGGGAATAAAAATTACCTGCATCCAACCAAATTTCTTTCTTTTTAAAGGGTCGAAAACCTACATTGGCTTCATATAAATTGCGCAATAGTACCGGTTCTGCAGCAAAATTATTTTGCATAAATGTACCAAATGCGGGCTTCAAAGCAGCGCGTACCCTTGGTGCTGTGTAAATTAAATCTAAAATTGCCAGGTTTATGGCCACATCGTTGTGCCTGCTGCTACTTACAAAATAAGGCCTGTTTTTATCACGCGGATTGTTGAAATCGTATCCATAATAAACATCAATATATCCTCCAATTACCAATCGGGTAGAATCGTCTTTTTTCTCTTCGGCATAATTTTGTGCAGTAGCTTTTGAAAAAATTAAAAGGCCGGGAATGAAAAATGCGGCTAACCAGTTTCTCATAGTTGCCGCAAAGATGTTTGAAATGCCTGAAATTTTGGAATCTGAATTTGTATTTGGGGAAAATTACCCAATCCGCAAAGTGCGCATGCTAAGCCCGCCATATTCAACCGACTCGTACACGTGCTGCATGGGTTCGCTGGTTTTACCCAGCCCCAGCACATACATCAGCGGGATATAATGATCAGGGGTAGGCGCTGCCAGGGCACCGGTTTTTTGCTTGTCGTAATCGGCCAGCCCTTTCCAATCGCAACTATCCAGGCGGTCTTTTACCCAGGTATCAAATTCTACCGCCCAGTCGTATGGGGCCGGATTGCCCTCTGACAGGCGCTGAAAGCTTTTTTCCAGGTTGTGCACCACATTGCCGCTGCCTACAATCATAACCCCTTTTTCGCGCAGTTTTTCCAGTTGGGCGGCCAATTCAAAGTGGTAAGACATGGGTTTGTAATAATCAATACTCATTTGAAAAACCGGCACATCGGCTTTTGGAAATACATGTTTCAATACCGTCCAGGCGCCATGATCCAATCCCCAGTCGGTGGTTTCTTTGGCACCTGTAACCATACCTGCGGCTTCCTTGGCCAGGGTGGGGCTGCCTGCTGCCGGGTATTGAACATCAAACAGAGCTTGCGGAAAACCGCCAAAATCGTGGATAGTAGGCTGTTTTTCAGCCACATTTACAAAAGTGCCACGGGTAAGCCAGTGGGCCGATACACAAAGCACAGCTGTGGGGTTAAAACCCGATTTTATCTCCTCTCCCATTTTGGTTAGGCTTTTGGTAAATGCATTGTCTTCCAGTGCATTCATAGGGCTTCCATGGCCGATAAACACTACAGGCTGTTTCTTTGTACTTTCGGCCTTTATACTTTCATTGTAAAATCGAGAGATATCCATACTGATATTTGTTTAAACAAATTTACGACTTTTTTCTTAAATTATTAGAAAATTACTGAAAAACTTGGTTGAAAGAATTTCAAAATTGGGCAATTTCATTCCAGATTCCAAGCCCTATCTTCGCAGCGATGAATTACTGGCTGATTAAAAGTGAACCTCACAAATACAGTTGGGCGCAATTTGAGAAAGATAAGAAAACATTTTGGGATGGGGTGCGCAATTATGCTGCCCGACTCAATTTGCGGGCAATGAAAAAAGGCGACTGGTGTTTTTTTTATCATAGCAACGAGGGGCTTGAGATCGTAGGCATCGCTGAAGTAATAAAAGAGCATTATCCCGACCCAACTGCAACGGAAGGCGACTGGAGTGTTGTGGATGTAAAACCTGTGCAAAAGTTAAAACGCCCTGTTACATTGGCCGAAATGAAGGCTGACAAAAGGCTGGCGAATCTTGAACTCATTCGCATCAGCCGTTTATCGGTGAGTAAAGTTTCCAAAAAGGAATTTGATATTATACTTTCGCTGTCGGAATCATGATTGAACCGCGCATTTTGCTCAACCATAAACGCATCGACCTCATTATCCGCAGGTTTGCGTTACAGTTGGCAGAAAATCACGGCAATATGGAAAATTGCGCCCTGCTAGGTATGCAACCCAGGGGTATTGAATTGTCGCAGCGATTATTTAAAAAAATCAACGAATTATACCCGGGTAATAAGCTTAAATACGGCGAACTGGATAATAGTTTCTTCCGCGATGATATTGGCCGTGGCGATTTAATTATGCCCAAACCCAATCATATAGATTTTAGCACAGAGGGACTGAATATTATTCTGGTAGACGATGTGTTGTATACCGGTAGAAGTGTAAGGGCCGGCATGGATGCGCTGATGGATTTTGGCAGACCCGACGCAGTAGAACTGATGGTTCTGATAGACCGACGTTACCAGCGCGAGTTGCCCATTGCAGCCGATTATACCGGCGAAGTAGTAGACAGCCGCAGTACAGGAGAGCATGTAAAAGTAGACTGGACCGAAGGCGACAATAAGGTTTGGTTATTGAGTAAAAAAGAATGAATAAAGCGGCACCGATAAAACACCTGCTGGGGATAAAAGGACTTTCGGAAGAAAGCATGCAGCTCATTTTTCAGACGGCAGATAATTTTAAACAATTGCTAAACCGGGATGTAAAGAAAACACCTGCCTTGCGCGACATAACGGTAGCCAATTTGTTTTTCGAAAACAGCACCCGGACCAGGGTTTCGTTTGAATTGGCTGAAAAAAGACTCTCTGCCGATGTTATTAATTTTTCCAGTTCGAGTTCTTCGGTAAAAAAAGGTGAAACGCTGATTGATACCGTAAACAATATTCTGAGTATGAAGGTGGACATGATAGTGATGCGCCACCCCGCCCCCGGAGCCTGCATTTTTTTGGCAAAAAGGGTAAACTCCCAGGTAATTAATGCCGGAGATGGCACGCATGAACATCCCACACAAGCCTTGCTCGATGCATTTTCAATCCGAGAAAAACTGGGCGATGTGGCTGGTAAAAAAGTGGTGATTGTGGGCGATATTCTGCATAGCCGCGTGGCACTCAGCAATATTTTCTGCCTGCAGGAATTAGGCGCAGAAGTAATGGTTTGCGGTCCGCCAACTTTAATACCCCGCTATATTGGCGAATTGGGAGTAAAAGTAGAATACAACCTTCGCAAAGCCCTGCAATGGTGCGACGTAGCCAATATGCTACGTATACAATTGGAAAGGCAGGATATTAAATATTTCCCTTCCTTGCGCGAATATTCCATGCAATACGGACTTACCATGGATATTTTAAACAGCCTAAACAAGGAAATTGTGGTTATGCATCCAGGCCCGATTAATCGCGGTGTGGAAATCAGCAGTGAAGTGGCCGACAGCAGTCAAAGTATAATTTTGCAACAGGTTGAAAACGGAGTAGCGGTGCGTATGGCCGTGCTCTATTTATTAGCACAATATCGATTAAAAGCATAGTGGATCAGTCAAATCCTATTTTGGTAGAACATACCCGCGGCGGAATTGCCGAAAGTTTTCACAGGGGTGTAGTGTGTGTGGTAGACGAGCAAGGTAAGGTATTACACCAAACCGGCGATATTAAACAGGTTTGCTATCCGCGTTCAGCATTAAAATATTTTCAGCATATACCGCTAATTACCTCAGGCGCATTCGACCATTTTGGCTTTACGCTAAAGGAATTGGCCATTATGTGTGGCTCGCACAACGGCGAAGAAATGCATGTGGAGGCTTCGCGAGGGATTCTGGCTAAAATTGGCCTTACCGAAGCAGATTTGGGTTGTGGTGCGCAAACACCCACCCATAAAAATGATTACCTATCCTTGATAAAGGCTGGGAAAGAGCCCGGAGCCATCCACAATAATTGCAGTGGCAAGCATAGCGGATTTTTGGCCTGGTGCCAGTTTCATAAAGTGTCTACTGCCGATTACCTGCAACCCTCACATCCCTTGCATGTTGAAATCAAAAAAGTTACTGCCCTTTTTCATGAAATGGACGAAGCAGAACTGATAACCGGAGTAGATGGATGCAGCGCCCCCATTTTTGCTATGCCGGTTTATAATCAGGCCGTTGCTTACAAAAACCTCTGTTCGCCCCAAAAATTTGGAGATGAAAAACTAAATCGGGCTTGTGCTATGATTTTAGAAGCCATTGCCACCTACCCCGAAATGATTGCGGGTACCAAACGTTATTGCACCGATTTAATCAGGGCCACAAACGGACGAATTATTGGCAAAACCGGAGCCGATGGCATTTATAATATTGCCATACCCGATAAAAACTGGGGCATTTGTATAAAAATTGATGATGGCCGCATGGGCCCACAGTACAATGTAGCGCAGCAAGTGCTTGAATCTCTGCAATTAATTACCGAAACGGAGAAAAAAATATTGCACCATTACCTCGAAACAGAGAATAAAAATTTTGCCGGAAATTTTACAGGATATACAGTGGTTACAAACCAGTTAAAAACTGCGTTGGCCCTGGGCTAAGAAGATTTTATATCCTTAACCGGATAAATCACATTTACCGCCTCGGTTCTGCTGTTTACCTGCAATTTTTCATAAATATTGCGAATATGGGTACGCACCGTTTCAACACTGATAAACACTTTTTCGGCAATATCCTTATACCGGAAACCCCGTGCCAATAAATCTACAATTTGTCGTTCGCGTTCGGTGAGCATATCGGCATAGGCCGAAGATTGACGCCGGTTATTGAGATTATTTACCAATTTGCGCGCTATTACACCCGACATGGGCGATTCGCCTTTGTGAATGGATAGAATAGATTCTACAATATTATTCATATCGCTGTTTTTCAACAAATAACCGGTTGCGCCCGCCAGCAATGCATCAAAAACCCGGTCATTATCTTCAAATATAGTAAGCACTAAAAATTGGGTTTGGGGGTGTTTTAATTTCAATTCGCGGATACAATCAATGCCACTTCGTCCGGGTAATTGGATATCAATAATTACTACATCGGGTTGTAAAGCATTGAAGGCCCGTATGATATCTTCGGCGGTATCGAATCCTCCCACAAATTCGAAATGCCCCGAATCTACAATTAATTCTGAGATCAATTGGCGTATTTCTCTATCATCCTCTACAATACAAACCCTGATTGACATTGCAACAATATTAAACCATAAACATTATACAGAAAATACCATTTAAATGTGAGATTTCAGATTGCCTTTTACCCTGATTTCACATCCCTTACCCGGGGCAGAAACCATTGTGAATGTATATCCCAGTTCTTCCATGCGATTGCGCATATTTTTTAATCCATTGGCAAACGGTTTTGAATGCGTGGTATCAAATCCAATTCCATTATCGCGCACCACAAGTTCAAATTGATCATGTGGTAGAACCACAAACTGCACCCATATTTTTTTGGCGCTGCTGTATTTCACTGCGTTATTCAACGCCTCAGATACCAGGGCAAACAAGCTCTGGCGCACTTCCATATACAAATTTAATACTGGTACCTCTTCGGGTAAATCCAGTTCGTATTGGATGCTATTTTCTTCTAAAAATGCAACAGAATATGAACGCAAATAGGCAATTAAGCTTTCAAGATTGTCATATTCATTATTAATATTCCAAACAATATTTTTGATTTGCCCGGTCATTTCATTGGCAATTCTGGAAATAGAACCCACGGCAGAAGCTTCGGGGATGTTGCCTGCACTGTTTTTAAGCTTATTAGAGAGCAACGAAACCCGGCTGATACTGGCACCCAGATTATCGTGTAACTCACGGCTGATATTTAATCGAATGGCGTGGATGGACCGGATTTTTTCGGCTTCAGCCCTGGCCGATTTTACTTTCTGAAGATATAAATACCTTGTAATTAAAAATACAATAATTCCTACAGTAGCGAATAATAAAACAATAAACCACCAGGTTTGATAAAATGGGGGCGCAATCACAAATTGAAGCAATTTTACGGGTCCCGTATCCCTTCCAAAATGGTCTTTGGCATCTACCCATAAAATGTAATTCCCGGGTGCCAGACTTGATAAAAATACAGCATTTTTATTGCCCAATTCGGTCCAGGTATTATCGCCTCCTTCAAGTTTGTATCGGTATTTTACAAACTCAGGGGCAATAAAATCGTTCAAAAAAAACTGCACATTTAAGGAGTTTTGGGTATGATCCATTTTTAAAATTCCCGCATTCTTAATTGAATCTACACATACAGATTTATTGCGGGTATAAATGCCTTCCAGTGTTAACCGAAACGGGGCTGGCAGTTGTAAAGTTTGGGAAGGGTTAAAAATATTAAAACCAGTCATTCCACCAAAAATTAAGCGCTGATCGGGCAAAGTAAAAAATGCACGGGTATTGAATTCATTGCCTTGAACACCATCGGCCAAACCAAAATTTAAAACCCGATTACTGCCCTCTAAAATGCAAGACAATCCCTTGTTGGTGGCAGCCCAGCAATTGCCTTTCTCATCGAGCTGCACACTGTATACAAATTCATTGGCCATGCCCTCTGCTATGCCATATTTTCTTACAAATTTTAAATTTTCATCCACAACCTGAACGCCCTTTTCAGTTGAAATAAAAAATAGTTTATCCTTTGCCGAATATGTCATTCCACGTGCGTTTAAACTTTTAAAAAATGCAGCCAGCTTTTGGGTATCCGGAATACCCGCATTATTACAGTTATAAACCTCTAAACTCCCCCAGAAATTGCTAATCCACATGCGGTTTCTATGGTCTACATAAACAGATAAAGGGCTAATATTTTTTCTTATTTTTTTAAATATTTTTTCAGCTTCTGAGTATAAATAAATATTATACTTATCAGCCAGGTAAATATGATTATTGGGGGCACTAAATAAATACTCAACATCGTATTTTGGCAGCTCGCCCATTGGTATGTGTTCCAGGTTGCCATTGGGTAAAAGCCAATAAGCCCCGCCCGAATTTGAAATCCAAATCCGATTTGTTTTATCAATTAAAATACTGTTTACTTCTGCATTGCGGATAGAAGGATATTTTTCATGCAGCAAATCACAATTTTTTAAATCACTTGAATATTTAAATAACCCACCTTTGTAACTAACTACCCACAAATTATGCTCTTTATCGGTGGCAAACCCTCGAATAAAACCAGATTTAGGCAAGTTTGACTGAATTGCTCCCAATTTACCTGCATGCTCATTTATGCGGATTAATCCCCCTCCGTCAAAGCCTACCCACAACAATCCATGGGCATCCTGAAACATAGATTTGCATAAATAATCGGGGACTTTATCTGCAAGTCCACTGCCTGGTTTAAAATTTCCAACTACAACTTCAGATTTCAGATCTACCTTATAAATGCCGTTTTTTCTTGTTCCTATCCACAATATCTGGTTTGCGGCATAAATACATGTTATTTCCTCATTGTCTGGAAAGCCTTTGAAATTATAAACCCCTGCATCCAGGGTATGGATATTTACTTTTATTAACCTACCCGATTCTATGGCAACATATCCGGAGGGATATCCTTTGGCAATTCCAATATACATAGAACTTTTAACGAATTTTTCCATCGTTATTTTTCGCTGATTAATATTGTATTTGAGTCGGCGCCAAAAAGATTGAAAAACAAAATCATTTCCGTCTTTAAAACCATCCACAATATTGTCTGACGGATCTTGTTTAAAGATTTTGCCGTGTAAATTCCATTGCATTTTTTTATAATTAAATGCAAAAAGATTATCGCCATTGACAACAATCCAAATCGTATCGCCCTCTGTGGCTATCACATTGGTTACCCATTGCTCGGATGCGATACTCTCTGGTTTGGGAATATTAATCTGTGCATCGAGATAATTTGAATAATGGAATAAGCCATTGGTGCGACCCTGCCATATGCCACCCCTAGTATCAATTGCTATTTTACCCACCGGATTTAAGGATAAACCCAAGTGTGTTTCATTGTGAAATGTTTGAAAAACCTGACCATTAAATCTAGCTATGCCATCCGCAGTGGAAACCCATAAATAACCCGATGGGTCGGAAATAATGCCATAAACCGTATTTTGAGGCAGCCCATTTTCGGTATTGTACAATTTTATTGAAGGAGATTGCCCATAAATAACGTTGGATATGGCCAGCACAAGCAATAACAATACAAATCGGATATAGTTAGTTTTGAATACCCTCATTCCTGCGATAACCTCCATTCTATTTACAATATTATTGTTTTATAAAGGAATGTGGAATTCCAGCCAATTAATATACTACTTTCATGTGATATACAATAAGTTACTTTGAAGTCAATTATTATTTCAATGGGTCGTAGCCCATATTTCAATCATTTTTGCTCCTTAAAAATGAGGGTATTAGAAAAAACCCTACCCCAACCCCAAAAACATTTGGTATAACAAATATTTATTTGTTAACTTTGCTATACCATGCCGGTATTTCTTGTAGAGAGCAAACTTCCACCGTTTACAGCAGAGATGGCAGCCCTGATTCCATCACACCGCGAAGTGGTAAACGAACTTTTTTCAGAGGGCAAATTGGTGATGTATTCGGTAGCAGCAGACCGCAGTAAATGGTGGTGTGGGGTACATGCCGCAGATGAATTTGAGGTGCTGGACATTTTGGCCCGCATGCCCATCATTGATTTTTTAAAACCCCAAATCCACGATTTGATGTTTTACAATGGGGCTGATCAACTGATGCCTCGGATATCGTTGAACTAAGAATTTACTTTCGGCGTTTTGTATTTCTAATTTTGATCAACCCATCCCGCAGTGGTTGTGCGCCTGGGTGCTTTGCCTAAACCCTTTTCGGTTAAGAAAAAAGAAACTTGCTTGAACCTTCCTTGAGTGGCTTCGTTAGAATTATGCGCTATTCACCCAACACCCCTATCTTCGCAACATGCGCAAACAACTGTTTTGCTTGTGTTTGATGGGCAGCCTGCTTGCCGCGAAAGCCCAAAGTCCTTGGTATGAGCCCAATTCATGGGGAGATTTGGTATTGCAAATGCACGAAAACCAGAATCATTACAAATCTGAAGGAAGTAATTTCAGCCCTGTAAATTATACCAACCGCTATTACCTCAGGGGTGGTTTGGATTCGGTTTGGTCTAATATTGGCAAGGCCGACACTTCATCCAAAATCATAATTCTGCTTTACATTCCCAGCGCAACCGAATTCAATTCAAAATGGCTGGCAGCAGATAACCCTGAGTTTGTAAATACCAATCAACAATATCAATATTCCAAACGCCCGTTTTTAAAATATTTTTATGCCAATAAATCCCAAATTTTTACCTATCACCATAAATCGAGCTGGCTTTCAATCAATCCTTTACTGAATCTTCAACTGGGCCCAAACTCGCAATGGGGCAGCAATTACAGCATCAATACCCGGGGTGTGGAATTGCGCGGAACTTTAAATGCGAAGGTGGGTTTTTATACCCGTATTACCGAAAATCAGCAGTTTTTACCGGCCTATATGAAAGCATTACCCGATAGTTTAGGCACCCTGCCTGGCATTGGCTGGTGGCGTTATTACAACAATAAAACCGGATATGATTTTTTTAGTGCCAAAGGTTATATTAATTTTAATGTGGTAAAAAACCATGTAAATGCTGCGTTTGGTCACGATAAATTTTTCATCGGCAATGGCTACCGCAGCCTGATTTTGAGTGATTATGCTAAAGAGTATTTATTTCTGAAATTGAATACCCAAATTGGCCCGTTTCATTACCAGAATATTTTTGCCCAACTCAATAATTTTATGCCAACCCCTGGCAATCAAAATGGCGACAAATTGGTGCCGCGCAAGTTTATGGCTATTCACCGGGCTTCGGCTTTGTTGTTTCATAAACTCGAAATCGGTGCCAGCGAAATGGTAATTTTCGATCGCGACAGTGCCGATACCAAAGGTTTTGATCTGGAATATTTAAATCCGGTAATTTTTTACCGTGCAGTGGAAAGCAACCTGGGTAGCCGCGACAATGCATTAATTGCTTTGGATTGGAAATTGTATTTACCTGCTAGTACGATTTTTTATGGACAGTTTGTAATCGATGAATTCAGCATTAAACAAGTAAAAGCTAAAACAGGCTATTGGGCCAATAAATTTGGTTTTCAGGCCGGATTAAAAAGCACCCAGAAAATAAAAAACAGCCTGCTGTTTTTGCAAGCCGAATACAACCGCGCCAATCCATACACATACTCGCATTACCGCCCCAGCCAAAACTGGAGTCAATACGGACAACCCCTAGCCCACCCTTTGGGAGCTAACTTTACAGAGTGGGTTGGGCGTGCATTGTTTCAACCGGCTAAATTGGCCCGTTTCACGGCCACACTTACCGCCATGTTTGCCCAAAAAGGTATGGATTCGGGCTACTATTCCGGCACCGATTTTGGCGGCAATATTTACCGCAATTACCGCGACCGAAGGGCAGATTTTGGCAACAAAATATTACAGGGAAATCTCGCAAAAATTCAAAATATTCAATTCCAAATCAGCTACATGGTTAAACATAATTTATGGCTGGACTTAGGATACCAAACCCGCAAACAAACAGGCTGGATGCCTACTTCGGGGAATTGGATAAATTTTGGTCTGCGCCTGAATTTATCACCCTTGCAGTATTTGCAATAAATTAAATGGCAAAAAATTTCTTTTCAGCATTCACCGTTTCCAGATGGTGTTGCACCCTTTCGGCGTGGGTATCGGTTATGATAATTTGTCCGAAAAAATCACGTGCCACCAATTCCATTAATTTACCAGCCCGGGTGGCATCTATTTTCTCAAAAATATCATCGAGCAACAGAATGGGTTTGTGTTTGGTTTTATCGGTAAAGTAGCGATACTGGGCTAGTTTTAAGGCAATTACAAACGATTTAATCTGCCCCTGGGAGCCATATTTTTTTAATGGAAAATTATTTAAAGTAAATTCAAAATCATCCTTGTGGATACCGGATCCGGTGCGCATTAAAACCCTGTCACGGTCGCGGTTTTGCAATAACAAATCTGCAAAATCCTGCTCGTGCAATTCTGAAATATAATTGAGGCTGTAAGTATCTTTTTCGGCGCTTAAGTATGAGTAAAATTCCTGAAAATAGGGCAGAAAAATCTGCATAAATTCATTGCGGATTTTATGAATTTTATTGGCGGCGGGAACCAGACGTGCATCATAGCTTTCCAGTATATCCGGATCGGCAATGCGGCCATCCATTTTTTTCAAAAATGCATTGCGTTGGTCTTGAATTTTTTTATAAAATGCCAATACTTCCAGGTATTCACGGTCGGTTTGGCAAAGGGTAAAATCTACAAAACGCCGGCGTTCTTCGCTGCCTTCCAGCACCAAGGCTATGTCGTAAGGGGTAATAAATACCGTTTGAATTAAACCGATATGATCCAACAATCGCGGATAGGTTTTATCATTTTTTTTGAGTGTTTTCTTCCCTTTATCGGTAAAGGTAGCCAGCACATCAAATTCTGGCATATCGGTATCAGCACCGTACCAGCCATGGATAGAAAAAAAGCTGGCACCATGGCGAATCAGTTGTCCATCGATGCCATTGAAAAAACTTTTGGCATTGGCCAGGTAATACACCGCATCCAGCAGGTTGGTTTTACCCGTACCATTGGGGCCGGTAATACAATTAATCTGCGGGCAAAACTCAAACCGGGCTTCGGGATGGTTTTTAAAATCAAATACCTGCAGGCGCATTAAATGCATGGGGCAAAGATACAGTATGCCTTGGGTTGATGCACCAATGTGAAAACAGCGTTAAGAAAATCCAAGCCTATTAAACAAAAAACGCCCCCATAAATTATGGCGGCGCTTTCTGTTTGTAATCCGAAAATTACTGTATGATGATTTTTTGGGAGATATTGAGTGGGCTTAAATCGGCGTTCAAACCACTGGCTTGAATCATATAAATGCCCTTAGAAAGACCGCTGGTGTTTACATCAATTACGGTAAAAAGATCGGCGGTGGTGTTGCCATTGTAAAGCACTTTTACCTCCTGGCCAAAAGCATTGAGCAAGTGTACTTTTACAAATTTGCCAGTACCATTAAAACTCACCTGAAAATCATTGCCAGCAGGGTTTGGAAATGCACGCAGGTCGAAATCGCCTGGCAAATCCGCAGTGGTAGTAGTATTTCCATTATTGTCAGGTGCAGCTATGCTTCCGCATGGGCCCAGGGTAGCACCGCTGTTGAGGTAGGATTGTAAACTGGATTGAGAGATGCACTTTGTTGAATTGTTGTAGCATACCTGAACCTTGCTAAGACTGGCGCCGCAGCGAATATCTTTATATATAACCTGCACCGAAGTATTGGTGCTGCAGCCATACGAATCCTTAATTTCAAGCGAATAAGTGGTGGTGGCTGTTGGGCACACGGTAATGCTAGAGGCAGTAGAAGCATTGCTCCATTTGTAGGTATAGGTACCCGAACCGCCGCTAACAGTGGGCGACAAGGTAGCACAGGTAGGATTTGCACCTTTGTAAACGGTTTTATTTGAGCCCAAACTTGCACTGAGGTTGGTATTCCAACAGCGTGGGAAAACCATCAGTTTGGTGCAACCACCCATTATGTTACCCGCAGCTTCCATACCGCGGCACCAGATGGTATCGGGCAATCCGGTGGTATAAATCGATACTGAACCGCAAATAGCGCGCGGAGTTCCACAGGTAGAGGCAATACAAGCCCATACCGCTCTGCCAGGATTGTTCAGGTAGTACAAAACCGGCACATTGTAAGGGAGTGAATTCTTAGAATTATCAATCATTTTGTACCCATAAAATACGTTGCCAGTGCTCGGACTCATCATGGTATCTTTCGACATGGTATCCAGGGTAATGTTTTGTCCCATAAGATAGAATGCAAAGTTGGTAGTGCTCTGGTCGGCGCCATAACGCGAACTGTTGCGGCCACCCCCGGCGCAAAAGGATACATCAATTTTGTACTTGTTGCTACCCAGACTGGTAACGCCGTTTAGGGTAAATGACGATAGATCACAGGCGGTTGCCTGATACATACCCAGCACCGAAACGCCTGCCATCATCAGTTTCTTAAGGTTTTTTGTAAACACAGTTTTCATTGGTTCTTGATTTGTTGTACGGCAAATCAATTCTACCTTTTATAATGTTTTAGGCATCAATTATGATTTGGTGCCCTCTACCTGTTATCCGGTGCCAAGCAATTATTAAACGGGAAACCCCGATTTAGCAAAAATATTGAAGGAATGGTTATCTTCGTGCCATGAAATTATCCGTATCCGGAAGTATTATTACTTTGATTTTGGCAGCATGCAGCGGCAATGGTTTGAGTTCAGACATATCAAAACCCTTTAAATTTGACCGTGAAAAATTAGAAAAATTAGCTAAAGAAAAGAAGGCCATTTATGATTTAGGTAAACGCAACAATGGAACCCTGAGTTACGAAAAATTTTACCTGGGTGATTCTGTTAAATACGAACTGAATTTTGATGAGAAATCAAACCTGAGTCGGGTTGCAAAATTCAATGAACACGGAGAACAAGTTTGGGAAGAGGAATATTATCCGAATGGGCAGCGCAAGTCGCATTACAACATGAAAACCGTTCAGGAATATGGCCGAATCAGTACCCAAAGAGCGGGTTATTATGAAACCTATTATGAAACCGGAATTGTAAAAGAACGTGGGGTATTTAATAACAATAAATATGAGTGGACCCTGAAAATAACTCCGGAAGGATATGCCGGCGATACCACATTTTACGAATACCCCAAAGAAGAAGCACAGGATATGCCCAAAGCAGAAATAAAGGCAAAATAAAATCACATACTCCTGCACCGTTTTTTTTCGGAATTCGCAACATTTCCTCTTTTTGTCCACAGCCTGTTTTAGGGCCTTTATTCAGCCTAAATTCGTAGGCCATAATCTATTTCCATGCCTCAGTTTTCGCACCTGCACGTTCATACCCAATATTCATTACTCGACGGAGCTGCCAATATTAAAAGTCTGGCCAAAAAAGCCAAGGCCGATGGGATGCCTGCCATTGCCATTACCGACCATGGCAATATGTTTGGTGCATTTGATTTTTACCAGGCAGTAACCAAGGAAGGAATTAAACCCATAATTGGATGTGAATTTTATTTGGTTGAAGACCGCAACCGCAAAACATTCGGGCAAGGGCAGAAAGACAAACGCTACCACCAATTATTACTGGCCAAAAACCAAACAGGATATCGCAATTTATCCAAACTTTGTTCGCTGGGATACCTCGAGGGTATGTATTCAAAATATCCGCGTATTGACAAAGAATTATTGGAAAAATATAAAGAGGGATTAATTGCAACTTCGTGCTGTATTGGTGCCGAAATTCCCCAATCTATTATTTGGAAAGGAGAAGAAGCCGCAGAGGAAACTTTTAAAGAATGGCATAACCGATTTGGCGATGATTTTTACGTAGAATTACAAAGGCATTTTATTTCCAATATCGACAATTCGGGCATTAGCCAGGAAGATGTAAACCAAACCCTGATAAAGTTTGCACGCAAATACAATGTACCCATTATTTGCACAAACGACTCGCATTATACCGATAAAAAAGACGCAAATGCGCATGATATTTTATTGTGTATTAATACCGGTGAATTTCAGAGCACACCCAAGGCTACCAATGAAGAGGGCGGAAAAGGATTTCGTTTTGGTTTTCCAAATGACGAATTTTATTTTAAATCTACCGATCAAATGGCGGATTTGTTTAAGGACATACCCGAGGCCCTTGACAATACAAACCGCATTATCGATTCGATAGAAACTCCTAAACTGAGCAGGGATATAATGCTGCCCATGTACGAAATGCCCCCCGGTTTTGCCGACCAGAATGCCTATTTGCGTCATTTGGCTTACGAGGGCTGCCGCAGGCGTTATGGGGCTATGATTCCGGCAGAAGTGCAGGAAAGGCTGGAGTTTGAGGTTCAAACCATTGAAAAAAGTGGATTTGCCGGTTACTTCCTCATTGTGCAGGATTTTACCACCGCCTCTCGCGAGATGGGTGTATGGGTAGGCCCGGGACGGGGATCGGCTGCAGGTAGTTTGGTGGCCTATTGCCTGGGCATTACCAATGTAGACCCGGTAAAATACGATTTGCTGTTTGAAAGGTTCCTGAATCCGGAAAGGGTAAGCATGCCCGATATTGATATCGACTTTGACGATACCGGCCGCGACCGGGTAATTGACTATGTGGCAAAAAAATACGGACAACGCCGCATAGCCCAGATTATTACTTATGGCACCATGGCTGCCAAAAGCTCCATCCGCGACGTGGGGCGCGTATTGCAATACCCCCTGGCTGCTACCGACCGCATGGCAAAACTGATACCCGGTAACCTGGGATTGGAAACCATACTGCACGCCAACCCCGACGAATTGGCCAAAGACGATTCGAACAACCTGAAACCCGAAGAGTTGGATGGCATTCGCGAGCTTCAAAAAATATACAACAGCAACGATCCGGCGGCACAGGTGTTGAAGGATGCCGAAAAACTGGAAGGCTCAGTTCGCAATACAGGTGTACATGCCTGCGGAATTATTATTGCCCCAGAAGATATCGATGATTTGGTGCCGGTAGCACGCAGTAAGGATAGCGCTTACATGCAGGTGCAATATGATGTAAACCAGATTGAAAAAGCGGGTTTACTGAAAATGGACTTTCTGGGTTTAAGTACCCTTTCCATTTTAAAAGAGGCCATAAAAATTATAAAAGAAACCACCGGAGATATAATTGATGTAGACAATATTCCGCTGGATGATGTAAAAACTTACGAATTGTTTCAACGCGGCGAAACCAATGGCGTTTTCCAGTTTGAAAGTCCGGGTATGCAAAAATATATGCGCGAATTAAAGCCCACGCAATTTGCGGATTTAATTGCCATGAACGCATTGTACCGCCCGGGTCCATTGAAATATATTCCCGATTTTATTGATCGCAAACACGGCAGAAAACCCGTGGTTTTTGACCTCGAAGCCTGCGAAGAATATTTGAAAGAAACCTATGGAATTACCGTGTATCAGGAGCAGGTAATGCTATTGAGCCAAAAGCTGGCGGGCTTTACAAAGGGAAAGGCCGATGAGCTGCGCAAAGCCATGGGTAAAAAGAAAAAGGATATTATTGACCAGTTAAAAGGCAGCTTTATGGAAGGTGGAACTGCAAACGGACATGCTGCCAATAAGCTCGAAAAAATATGGAGTGACTGGGAAGAATTTGCACAATATGCATTCAATAAATCACACTCCACTTGTTATGCGGTTGTAGCGTTTCAAACCGCATATTTAAAAGCCAATTATCCCGCCCAGTTTATGGCAGCTGTGTTGAAAAGCAATATGGGTGATATTAAAAAAATTACTTTTTATATGGAAGAATGCAGGCGCATGGACATAAAGGTTTTAGGGCCCGATGTGAATGAAAGTCGCAGCGCATTTACAGTTACACAAAAAGGTGAAATTCGTTTTGGATTAAATGCAGTAAAAGGGGTGGGTGAAAATGCGGTAGATGATATTTTAAAAGAACGCGATGCAAATGGTCCGTTTGAAAGTATTTTTGATTTAACCAGCCGCGTAAATCTACGCAGCGTAAGTAAAAAAACCCTCGAGTCTTTATCCCGCGCCGGGGCTTTCGATTTTGATACCCGTTACCACCGCGCGCAGTATTTTGCCGGTGATGATGATAAAAACGGAATTGAAATGGCCATAAAATATGGCAACCAAAAACAGGCCGATAAAATATCCGGACAAGGTTCATTATTTGGCGGCGGCGATGATGCCGGTAAGGTTTCAAGTGAACCCAAATTACCCACGGTAGAAAAATTAACCCTGCTGGATGAATTGCGGGCGGAGGAAGAAATGGTGGGCGTGTATTTGAGCAAACATCCATTAGATCCCTTCCGTTTTGAGTACGATATGGTAACCACCTGCGGCGTAAAAGACCTGGCCGAGTACCAGAATGGAACCGATAATGTGCCCTTTCAGGTAATGGGAATTATCACTTCTTTCCGCGAAAGTATCAGCCAGAAAGGCAATCCATTTGGCAAATTTGTATTGCTTGATTACAGTGGCAGTTTTGAGTTTGCTATTTTTGGCGATGACTATTTAAAATGGAAACATTTACTGGCCAAAGATTATATCATTGTTATCCGTGGCACATTTGATTATAACCAAAATTATGGCAAAATGTATTGCCGGTTTAAAGAGTTTTCACTGGCCGCTGAAATTACCGCTGCAAACCTGGTAAAAGGCATACAGGTAGATTTTAGTGTGTTTGATATGACCGAAGGAAAATACCAGATTTTGGAAGATATTTTGGGTCAATATCCCGGACAATGTGCATTATGGGTAAACATTTTGGATGCCGAAAACAAAATGGATGTAAAACTGGTATCGCGCAAGGGGCTTGCATTTGGACCCGATGTGCAGCAAATGCTCGACGAAATGGAAATCAAATACAACACCCGTTTAGACGAAAAATGGCGACTAAATTAACTGAATCAACTAAACAAAATCATTTTACCAACTGCGCAAAACTTGCATTAAACCTTAATCATTAAACGTTAAAAATTGGCTGTCGCATTCACAATTCACAATTAAAAAATGTTTGTCTCCGGATTCACAATAGCAAGAAACGTAGTAAGGGCTGATTATCCGCTGAAGGAAGCCGTTTATTCCGTGCTGCCTTTGTGTGATGAATTTGTAATTGCTCTAGGAAAAAGTGAGGATGATACCCATGATTTTGTAAAGAGTTTTGACGATCCCAAAATACGCATTATTGAAACCGTATGGGATGATAGTTTGCGCACCGGGGGCCGCGTACTGGCCGATGAAACCAATAAAGCCAAAGCAGCAGTAAATCCAAAAGCGGATTGGTTATTTTATATCCAAGCCGATGAATGTTTGCACGAAAAATATATAGATAAAGTGCGAAAATGTATGCTCGAAAATTTGAGTATTGCTGAGGTAGATGGTTTATTGTTTGACTACACCCATTTTTATGGCAGCTATGATTATATCGGCGATTCGCGCAAATGGTACCGCAAAGAAATCAGGGTAATCCGCAACAACCCCATGATATACAGTTACCGCGATGCCCAGGGTTTTAGAAAAGGCGACGATTTTAAACTGCGGGTGAAACATTGCGGGGCCAGTATATACCATTACGGATGGGTAAAAAACCCCAGGGAGCAGCAGGTAAAACAATTGCAGTTTCACCGCATGTGGCACGATGATCAGTTTATGGAAAAACATGTGGCGGGCGCTGAAAATTTCGACTACTCAGGCATTGATTCCCTGGCCAAATTCACCGGCACACAGCCCGAGGTAATGCGGAAACGCATGCAGCGCATGAATTGGACTTTTGATTTTGATATATCTAAAAAGAATTTCACTTTCAAAACCAAATTGCTGTATTGGATTGAAAAATTAACTGGCTGGCGGGTAGGTGAATATAAAAATTATAAAATTATTAAATAACTATCCAAACAGTTAATCCATTGGGTTAATACAACATTGCTTCGTTTAATGATTGCTTGAGCATATTCATTGCGGCAAACTTTATTTATTAGGAATATACCCAGGTAAAGTTACCTTCAGGTGCCATCTGTATGCAGTTTGGGTAAAGTTTGGCAAACCTCCGAGGTGGGAGAAAGGTGGGAGAAACCTGAGAGAATGGTGAGAGAAAGGTGGGGGAATGATATACACCTTTTTAATCGCTAAAATATTAAAATCGCCAAATTGAATCATTCAAAATTAACGCAATTAAATCAGATTTTAAATGGCAATTCGGGTTATTTGTTCTACAAAATTTAATTAATTATGATTTGTTTCAAAATTAACCCTTTTCTCATATTAATGCCTTTTGCTTATATTTGAAATATCTATCCATGGCAGTAGGGAATACAGATATTCTGGTAATAGGGGGTGGTGCGGCTGGTTTTTTTTCGGCCATACACGCCAAAGCAGGCCGGCAGAAGGCCCGTGTAATCATTGCAGAGAAAACGCCTAAGTTGCTGAGCAAAGTGCTTGTGAGTGGAGGCGGACGCTGCAATGTGACCCATTACCAGCTCGACAATAACGAAATGATTACCCACTATCCGCGCGGACGTGGGGTTCTCAAATGGGCCTTGCGCAAATGGGGGGTTACCAATACCATTCGCTGGTTTGAAGCCCATAATGTGAAATTAAAAACCGAAGAAGATGGGCGCATGTTTCCGGTTACCGACGATTCGCAAACCGTAGCCGATGCCCTGCTCGATACCGCACGCGAACTGGGCATAGAGGTAATGACCAAATTGGGTATTGCCAAAATTGAGAAACAAAACAATGTATTTCTCATTACCACCGAAAAAGGTGAAACCTTTGAAAGCAGAGCCGTAATAATTGCCGCCGGTGGATATACCAAACCCGAGCATTATCAATACCTGGCCGATATGGGCTTAACCATAGTGCCCCCTGCCCCATCGCTGTTTACTTTTAATATACCCGATAAAAAACTGCACGAACTGATGGGCATTTCAACCTTTGGGAGCAAAGTAAAAGTAGCAGGTACGCCGGATTGGTACGAAGGGCCCATGCTTATTACCCATTGGGGACTTAGCGGCCCGGCAGTGCTCAAAGCTTCGGCCTGGCTGGCGCATGATTTACAAGCAGCAGATTACAAATACACCGTGCTTACCGATTGGACCGGGATGGGAGAAGAAGCTGCGCGCGAAGTATTTGCCTCTTCGCTGTTGATGCACAGTGCAAAAAAAATATCCAATACCAATCCGTTTGACCTGCCCGGTAGACTTTGGGACTATATATTAGAAAAAGCCCGTGTAAGCCCCGATAAATTGTGCCGCGATTTGTCCAAACCCGATAAAAACCGCATTATTGAAAACAGTGTGCGCTGCGAGTTTAAGGCCAAAGGGAAAACCACATTTAAAGAAGAATTTGTAACCGCAGGTGGGGTATCCACCTCAGATATAGACCACGATACCATGGGGGCCAAGCAAATACCCGGATTGTTTTTTGCCGGTGAAATATTGGATATCGACGGAGTAACCGGGGGGTATAATTTTCAGGCAGCCTGGGCTACCGGCTATGTGGCAGGCAGCAGTGCAGGCAAATACCTCATTGGGGGATAATACAGCCCTGATAAGCCCTCCAATCAAATGGCGTATATTTGCCCCTGATGCAATACAGAGAAACCCTCTATTCCAATTATCACAGCACCCAAAGCGGACGGGCATCCGGCACCGATGCACGCAGTTTATTTGAACGGGAGAAACGCCAATTTACCCGCGAAATACTGCCCCTGTTGCGAGTTGTATCGAAAGATGCCGTGATATTCGACATGGGCTGTGGCAGCGGTAGTTTGCTCAAAGCTTTGCAGGAAAATGGTTTTCAAAATGCAACGGGTATGGATATCAGCCCGGAACAAGTGAAAGTAGCCGGCGAAATGGGGGTTAAAAATGTAAGTCTGGGTGATGCATTAAAATTTGTAGCCGACAATAAAGGTAAATTCGATGTGCTTACCGGTATGGATATTATTGAGCATTTTACCAAAAACGAATTGGTAGAATTACTGCAAAATATTAAACAAAGCTTAAAACCCGGTGGATTTGCCATTTTTCGCACGCCCAATTTAGATGGCTATTTATCTACCGTATTTGCCAATGGCGATTTTACCCACGAAAATTATATGAATGCCAGCAGTGCCCAGCAAGTATGTATGGCCTGCGGATTTAAAAATGTGGAAGTAAAACCCGGGGTAATGTTTATTGAAAATCCGCTGAAAGAAATCATCAGAAAAATGCTGTGGTTTGGATTAAACCTGCGCTTAAAACTGGCCCTGATGGCCACGGCCCGCAGCAGTAAAAATGTGTATTTTAGTCCGAATATGGTAATAATTGCCAAAGTTTAGAAATTATTATTTTGATTTTCATTCAGATTAAAATTTGATATTATTTAATTAACACAATCTTGAACAGCATTCCTTTTTCGCTCAAAATCAATGCTTTGAAAGCAATTGCTTTATCAATTTTCTGTCAAAACCCTATTTTTGCAAAATAATTTTGAGGGGTGAGGCAAATAAAATTGTTTAAAGGGTACATGCGTTGGATTTTGTCAATTTTTGCGATAGCTGTGTTGTGTAGTTGCAACATTTCGGCCAATAAAACCATACCCACCGTGCATGCAGCCATGCCGAAACCCTGGCAGATGGTGCATTATGAAGAAGAATTTTTGCCTTATAACGGCGATCCGATTGATGTAACCCTGATTACCAATAAAAAAGATTTGGTGGGATTGCTAAAATGGAAAGGTGTAGACACGGGTTACCATCAGGTATTTGACATGGAACGTGAAAATCTGGTAGTTACATACCGCCCGGAGAATGATGGTTCTAAGCGCTACAGTTTGTGGATGCAACCCCAATCCTCTACCCTGTATGTAAAGAAAGAAGATTTGGAAGGTTACGGCTATAAAGGAAAACGCACACCCTCTTATTTGTATTTTTACCGCATACCCAAAAATACCGAAAACTACACGGTAATGGAGCAGGAAACCCATCGCTAAATCCTGCCGTACAAGCTGCATTGTCTTTACAGAATGTTCATTTAAACTGATTTTAAAATCAGCGCTTATCTTTGCTCCCAGATGAAACCCATTGCTTTCATAACCGGAGCCAGCAGCGGAATAGGTATGGCCTGTGCCCGATTGTTTGCCGAAAATGGCTATAACTTAATTCTGAATGCCCGCCGTGCCGACCGTTTGGCCGCATTGGAAACCGAACTAAAAGATCAGTACCATACCCAAATTTTATTGCTGCCTTTTGATGTGCGAAACCGCAGTGAGGTAGAAAATGCAATCCAAAGCATACCGGCCGAGTTCAAATCCATTGATGTATTGGTAAACAACGCCGGCCTGGCGCGTGGATTATCGGCATTTTTTGAGGGCAATCCCGACCATTGGGACAGCATGATTGATACAAATATTAAAGGTTTGCTCTACGTTTCGCGCAATGTGGCACCCATGATGATCGAAAATGGCAAAGGCCATATCATCAATATTGGCTCTATAGCGGGCAAAGAGGTGTACGACAAAGGCAATGTATACTGCAGCACCAAACATGCGGTAGATGCATTGAATAGAAGCATGAGACTAGAACTAAGTGCCAAAGGCATTAGGGTAACAGCGGTAAATCCGGGTGCGGTGGAAACGGAGTTTAGCATAGTGCGTTTTGACGGAGACGAAGAACGCGCCAAAACTGTGTATAAAGGCTTTGAAAATCTGATAGCAGCGGATATTGCTGATGCGGTTTACTGGGCTGCCAGCCGACCCAAGCATGTAAATATTAATGACATCATTATTATGCCAACTGCGCAGCCAATGGCAGGGATGATCCATCGGAAGAATGTTTAAGGTTTAACGAACAGCCGGATTTAATTGTGAATTGCAAATGGTGAATTGTGAATGCTACAGCCTATGTTTCCAGAATTATACAATCAATTGAAAAACGAATTTTTTATCGCTAACGCGATAAAAAAAGACTGGTTTATTCGAATCTCTTTTGAAACAAAAAAACATGGCTTTCGCTATTCCCCATTCCCTATCCCCTATTCCCTCTACAAAAATGAGTAACAAGAATAAAAAAAAAGACGGAATTGTATACAGTACCAACCCGGATTTTGAATACAATTTAAACGACAACGACGAACCCGAAACCATGCCCCCATCGCAGCAAACCTTATATGTGCGCAAAGAAGTGCGCAATGGTAAACCCGTAGTAGTGGTAAAAGAATTTATTGGCAAAAGCGATGATTTGCGCGAGTTGGAAAAGAAACTCAAGAATCACTGCGGCGTGGGCGGAACCAGTAAAGACGGCGAAATATTGATACAGGGCGATAACAAAGAAAAAGTACAGTTGTTTTTGCAGAAAATGGGGTATAGAACCAAGGGGTAAGTATGTAATTATTTGAAGTATTTTGATTCTTGCTGTATTTTTCCTTTTTTTGTTTTTATGGAAAATACAATTATAAATCAATCAGGCATTTATCGCAGTTCTTTTTTAATCTTGTCTAGGTTTATCAGCAGCCTCACATATTATGGCGTGAAAGGAATTGTGCCCTTGTATATTTTTAAAGAATTACAACTAGAACGCAATCCGCAAAATGCATTGCTATATTTTTCGCTGATTACATTATTACATAGCGGAAGTCAGTTTATCAGCGGAATTATTGCTGATCTGGTATTGGGAAATCGCCGAAGCATGATTTTGGGGAATTCCATAGCAATACTGGGCGGAATTTCACTATGCATACAATCGGAAGTATTTTGCTTAATCGGCCTCATACTGCTAAGTTTTGGCATTGGCTATTCCAATCCGAATCAACTCGCCTGGTTAATAAAAGACCTAGGTAGCAAACAGAAAAAAGACTGGGTTTTAACCCTGCAATTTACACTTATAAATATTGGAGCATTTTTTGGCCCTTTTCTATTCTCTAGCCTATCACAAAAAAGCATACTGATAGCCATGATAGCATGTGTGTTGCTATTAATAGCAAATTTGATAATCTCGATTTTATTGAAAGCAGAAAACTTTAAGGATGAAACGCCAACTGTGAGGAATTTAAATTATTCGATATTGGTAGTAATAACGTGTACCCTGATTTTACCCGCGTTTTGGTTTATTTATAATTTCAATAATTTAATTCATATTAATGCAGAAAATCATTTGGTTTCTGAAAAAGAATTACAATTATTAACGCCATTTATTGTTTCAATTTCAGGTATCATGCTAAGTATACTTTGGGCATTTTTGCAAATCCGTACCCTGTTTAAAATAGCCATTGGATTTTTATTCCTTGGGCTTTCAACCTATTTGCTTAATGCAAGTTTGGATTGGGGACAAACCAATTTGTTCTATGCTGCCTTTTACATTTTTTCAATATCAGAAATATTGGTTATTCCTCTTATCATTTCAGCGATAGCACAGGAAATAAACACAAAATATATAACCATTTTTTGTGGTGCATTGCCTGTTTTTGTTATGGTATCCAATAATTTATTACAGTCGATTTCAAATTCTGCCTTCCTCAATTCAGAAGGTATACAATCTGCAAATTTGGTTATTTGTGGTACTGTTTTGATAATCTTATTGTTATTTGGATATAAAGCCCGAACCCAGGAAAAAATGCCAAATTTTTCTTAATTTTAAGAACCCCAAATCTTAGGGTTTCAATCACAAATGCTATATTCGCCATTCAACAATAGATTAAAATCATGGCAAGAGTTACCACTTACCTCAACTTTGCAGGCACTACAGAGGCCGCATTTACTTTCTACAAATCCGTATTTGGCGGAGATTACATTGGATACGGACTGAGTCGCTTTGGCGATGGCCCGCCGATGGAAGGTGCACCTCCAATGTCGGAAGAAACCAAAAAAATGATCATGCATGTAGAGTTGGCAACCATAGGCGGTCATTCTATCATGGGCTCTGATGCGCCGGCTGAATTTGGTTTTACGGTAAATCAGGGAAACAATTTCTACATCAATTTGGAAACCGATACCCGCGCCGAAGCTGATAAACTCTTTGCAGCCCTATCAGAAGGCGGCACGGTTACAAGCCCTTTGCAAGAAATGTTTTGGGGTGCTTACTACGGAACTGATTAATGTTTAATGTTAAATGGAGTTGGTTGACACTGGTAGCCACGCCTGCTGCTTTTTGCCGCATTTCAACTTAGCTGGCTCTGCTACTAGCCCTATGAATAGCCTTAAGAAAAATACATAATTTATTGCATATTAAATTCATAAATAAAAAGGGTACTTACGAACCCTTTTTGTTTTGCTAAGCGGGAGTTAATTGAGTTGTTTTGGCCATATTTATGGATTGCTCAGAAAGAAACCTTTCAAATTCTTCTTGCGACATATGCATATCACCTGAACGATTTAAAAAATGTCCTAAAAAATTATTGGGATATATGGACAATGTTCCCAACTTGGGATTGGCCAAAATACTGATGCGCCGGCTCCAGCGATATGAAATCCCTATGGGGAAATTTATAATTTCTTTATCATTTACATATAGATTAGTTTCGTATTTATATCGCAACCATAATTGCAATAGTACAAATGGATAAATGATGTATAAGGTACTGGTAATAATTTTGTTTTCACCTTTAATTGTAAAATAGACAATTGCGACGGTGAATAATACAAACATCAGTATCATTACTACAGCACTTCCTTTGTTATTTCCGGTTTTTAACAACTTGTATATTTTGTAGTTGCCCGATTTTATCCGGGAATAAAAAAACCAATATTCTACTATTGAAAACAGGAGAAAAATCAAAGCGAAAATGTTAAAAATACTCATGGTTTCATTTTTAGGCAACCATCTTTGTGTATATATCCCAACAAAGAATAAAGCCAAAATTATCATTCTTAAGATTCTAAAATATTGCATATTACAAATATAAGAAGTTTAGGAGATGGGTGCAATAGTTTTCCGCTTACTTTGTTAAGTAAGTCGGAGGTTGAATAGTTGATTAGCGTATTAGCGGGATTCGGTGAATAGAATATTAGAGTATTGGGCAAATGGAGGAATAGCAGATTGGGTATTCTATAAGTGGGGCAATGCAACAGAGTGTATTTGCATATTTCGGTATCTGTGCCTTTCCATTTGAAAATTTGCAGCGATTTGATTTATCATTCACATTTTCCGAAGCAATACAAACGCAGAGTGTCACAGGATAATGTTTAGCACGACAGCGCAATTAAATTTAAAAAAAGAAGGTGCCAACCGACCACTAAAAGTCTTCGATAAAGTCAGCTCTATATCCGAGATCAAAGATCCAGAATCTGTTATCATCTGCTCATCGGCTGTCTTTCGGCTGCTCATCGGCTGTTCGTCGGCTGTCTTTCGGCTGTCTTTCGGCTGTTAATAAAACTCTTAACTCTAAACTTAAAAAAGATATCTCGCCTCAGCCCGCCCAATATGAATAAATTTGGCATCTGCGGTTTTGCGCCCCTCGTAGCTGAATACCATCTGAATGTTTCTGGAAGCGCTGAATCTCAAATCGGCGGTACCCCTGAAATTCTGCCCCGGACTAAATCCCTGCAGCACATCATACGATAAGGGAGTGCCATTAGTTAAATAATATTTGGCTTTTAATGAGGTTACTTTCATATCCAAAATACCGCCTTTGCCCAGGGTTTTGGTAACCTGTATTCCGGTTTCAAGCAAATCGGCTACTTTTAAACCCGGGCTGCGGTCGGAACCCGACTTACCCATGGCTGTAATGCGCAATCTTGAGCTGGGTTGCCAGGTAATTGCCGGCTCGATTCCCAGGTGTGTATAGTTAAAATTATTCTGGGGTAAATATTCACTGGAATAATCACTTTTTCTTTTTTCAAGGGCATTCTTAATTTGCCATTTACTACCCACATTGCCCCTTAAAAACAGGGTATTTGTAAGCGCATTCCGGGTGTCAAAACCACTGGTTAAAATTAATTTATTGCTGCGATTTTGAACCGTATACTGAACTAAATAATTTCCATCTTTCGATTCAATTTCAACCTGATTGCGCAAAAATGCATTCATGGCTAAAATACCCGATGATGCCGTTTTTTCTAAAAATGGAGCTGTGCGTTTTACCCAATCAATATCCGTACTTTTTCCGCTGTAATTCCAGGTTAAACGGTTGCTGAATTTGGGCAGTTTGGTTTTTTTACTCCAATCCGGTGCTGCAATTAAATTTCCAGTAAAATCGGTATTCTGGGCCTTGATATATGTGCCTGTTGGAATTAACAAACGTACGTATTTCGCCTGGTCTTTAAACGCGGTTTCCTGAAACTCGTTTACCTCTTTAATTCCATTGGCGTTAAAATCAATCCAGGTGTAATACCCTTGTCCTGCAGGCACTTCAAAATAACTATACTGTCTTTGTTGCTCCCGGCCCGAAATGGATTGGTAATAAATATTGCCACTGAATATTTTCAGCAATTTGATAAAATTATATTCCAATCTGCCTGCAAAATGATTTTCGGTTGCATACTTGTTTCTAAAAACCGTATCCAGCAAATCCATGGTTCGCAGGGATGCACCTATTTTGAAAAAGCGCTGTTTTTTACTTTTATAATTCCACTCCAGATTGGCATTTTGCACATGCACACTTTGGGTAAGATTAAAATTATAGATATCAGAATTTATTCGGCTACTGTAAGCCATAGCCAACGAGCTTTGCTTAATATTATGCTGCAACGAAATACCCTGTTGGGTAAAGCCATAACTCTGGTTTAATTTTTCGCCCAAAGCATTTTGAAATAGGCTTTTTTCTTGCAACGCATTCAGCACAATGTTCAGGATCGGAGCTCTGTATCCAAAATCGATGCCAAGCCGGTTGAAATTATTCTCGCCTGTATTTAATGTAGATTTTGAAATTTCTGAAACAGGATTAATAAAATAGTTTTTAAATCTGTAATTCATTCCGGCCGCACCGAACGCCGATTGATTTCCCGCACTTGAATTGGAACCTCCACTTAATTGTACATTGAAAATATTGCCATTACCCAATTCGGAATTTGCTTTTATATAGCGCGAGCCCTGGGGGTCGAGGCCATTTTCGGGATTGTACAAACTGCGGTTCCATTGCCTGCCAAATTCTACATCGCGATACCTTTCAATGGAAGTAAAATGGGCACTGGTATTTTCGGCATCTAACCGTGATTTTACGTACCAATTTTGCAGGCTATCTTTCCCTCCAAGGTTGCGAAAATCACTTACCGACAAATGGGCAGCCATGCCAGTATTATCCGCATCGTTGATGCCAGAAAATGTATTTTTATCGTTGGAAGAAACGGCAATATTGGTGGCAATTTCGGTGCCTTTCCGGGGTTTGAATTTCACCCCCGTTTCGGCCATAGTGATGCGATTGGGCGAACGCAAAAGTGTTACTGGTTCGTAATCACCTGCGGGCACTCCGCTTATTTCACCCACATATTTATAGGTTTTTCCGTTGGCTACATTGCCACGCAAAACATAGTGCCCTTTGCCTGCCCCTACATAGGTAAAACCTACTGAATAAAATATTTTATGTGTATCGGGCAGTTCGATATACTCATAGAATTGAACTGTGCCTGTGTCGCGCCGAATGTAATTAGGATTGCTAGTGCTAAAAATAGTACTGGGTTTTACTGTAGACAAAACCGCGGTGCTCACATTGTCGCCGGCATCCTGCAAAATCTCGCGGGCCGTGCGATTGCTGCTGCTGTCGAAAGCCTGTAAATCCTGTTGTATTGGTTGATTTTTTGCATCCTGTTCGGAATAAACTGCCCCTAATAATTCCCATTTTTTTGAAATAAAAGTAGTATTGGCACCGGCCACAGAACGGGTATAGGCGCGGTCGGAATACTGAAATTCCACTACAATTCTGCTGTATGCATTGATGATATGTTTGGGTGTAAAAGTGAGCTCACCGGTGTTATAATCCATGATATAATCACTCTGTAAACCGCGTTCCATTCTTTTCCCATCTAAGTACACCACTTCGGTGCCCGAAACGATGATTATAAACTGCTCTCCCCTGGCCCCTTGCAAACGGTAGGGCCCTTGCTGGCCTTCAACCCCATTGATTTCGTTGCGGTTAAAACGTCCCCTGGCCAATGCCGCAGAAGCCTCCCATTTTAACAACATTTTTTTAAGGGTATCGGTGCCCATTAATTGCAGGCCCCGGTCCTTTTTTGCGTATTTCATAAACAAGGCACCCGTGGGACTCACAAATGCGTGATCGCCCAAGAGAACCGCTATTTTGGGCATGGTTAATTTCACATAAATACGGTCAAAATCCTGTAAACTGCTGGTGGTACCCTCGGGTTGAAAAGGAAATTCCTGATCGGTTACGGCGGCTTCTACTGCCATTGTTTTGCTGATTTGCCCGTTCATACGCAGGTTTAAACTCGAATTTAGCACAAGATCCTGTGCATTCCCGAATGAAATGCCTCGCAATAAAATACCATCGGTAGTAACATTTCCATCATCGGTTTTAGTGGCAGTTTCACTCCCGGTTTGAGAGCCCGAGACTACTGCATTATCCGTAAGAATTAAGGGTTTGCGGTGGGCCCTTTCTGCCACCAACCAATCCGGATATCGCTGATATATTACTTGTATAGAATCATAATTTTCGGGGTGTAAAAGCAAAATTTTTCGGTTTGCATCTACCAATCGAAATTCAATTCCAGATGTTAAATAAATGAATTTGTGCAGTGAGTTGCAAACTGCCAAAAAGCAGAATAAAAAACAGGCCCGATTTTATTCTGGCAAATGCATTCACGATTGTACCAATTCTGCAACGGGCAGTTTTACAAAAAATGTAGTTCCCTTATTGCCACGGCTTACAAAGTCGATTTCGCCTTTGCACTGCTCCAGTATTTTGCGCGACATGGCCAGCCCCAGCCCCATGCCACTGTTTTTGGTTGAAAAATTGGGACTGAATATTTTATGTTTTAATTCTTCAGGAATTCCTTTTCCATTATCCTCAAAATACAGGGTGGCCATTCCATTTTTCACTTCGCCATAAATGCGCAATAATCCTTTTCGATCTTCGGGAATAGCCTGAACTGCATTTTTAATAATATTGGTAAATACACGGTTTAATTGATGCTGGTCGGCATTTACCCAAACCGGCTTTTCAAGCGGTGTATAATGGATGGTAAGGTGCTCGTCTTTACTAAATAAATTGGCCACTTCATCCAATGCACTGTTCAATAAAATGCGTTCGGTTTTGGCATCGGGCATTTTTGCAAATGCACTGAATTCCTCGGCCATGCGCGAAAGTGAATCGATTTGGTTGATGAGAATTTCGCTGGTTTTGCGAATTTTTTCTTCAATATTTTCATCCTTGCGTTGTATAGCAAATTGTAGATGTTGCAAGGACAATTTCATGGGTGTTAACGGATTTTTAATTTCATGTGCTACCTGCTTGGCCATTTCGCGCCAGGCCCCTTCCCTCTCGCTTTCTGCCAGCCTGTTTGAGCTGGTTTCGAGCTCATCAATCATTTTGTTATACTCCGCAATTAACAAGCCTATTTCATCGTTATGTTCCCATTGAATGGGCGCATTTTTTGCACCCAATTTTACCAATCCCATTTGGTGACGAATGAGGTTCAAAGGCTCGGTAATTCTGTGTGCAATTACATATGCTACTAAAGCTGCCAATGCAAAAACCAGGGCAAATAAATTAATAATGGTACTGGCATAATTCGACAATTCGCGGTATAAATCCTGCCGGTTGGTAAAGTAAGGAAGATTGAGGTAGCCCTTCACATTCAGGTCGTTATCGAAGATGGTATAATAGGCTGAAATGTATTTCAAATCGCCCACTTTTTCGTCTTTAATAAAACCTGAAATGCCGTGTTTGGTAAAATCCTGGTATGCCAACGGATTCATTAATGAGCCCAATAAATCCTGGTCGTAAATGCGGTCGTTGCTCGATACCAATAATTTTCCGTTGGCATTGTAAATATTAATATCGGTGCTGTAATAATCACTGAGATCATATACCAAACCCGTTTGATACTTATTGAAAAGTGCTTCTAAATTTGCCTGGGTACCTATGGTATTGGCAATTTCGTTGGTTTTATTCCACAAAAATTCGCGCTGACGTTGGGTATAACTGTTGCGGAAATAATTAATGGTAACAAACAATACCACAATAAAGGTAGCGAAAACCACCATGGTAACATACAGTTGCAATTTGCTGCTTAAAAACAGATCAGAACCACGGCGGGTGGGAATTTGTTTTTGCAATACCTGCAACAAACGCAAAAGCGAAAAACTTTGCCTGCCAATGGTAATGGAATATTGCCACAATAAAATAAACAGCATGTATAATAATCCCACCACCAGGCAGCTGAGTGCCAAAATGGTAAATGCTGTAAGTGCTTGTATTGCCGACCTTTCTGGCTTGCTTATTACAATAAAATTGCCCAGATCATCGCTATACGAAAAGTGCGAAAATCCACCCATGGAAATGGGATTTTGTTTGCCTAAAAATGTATAGGTATCGGGGTAATAATATTGGCCATAGCGGCGGCTGAGTTTATTGCTGGAATAAAATGCGTAGCTGTATTGATTATCGGTAAAAAGTGCTTCCAGAGGGCTTTTGTGAAACACATCCGACAAGCGGCCCTGGGCTGCAGATACCCTGGGTTTAAGCAAAACAAAGTACATTCCTAACAGATAATTGCTATCGGTAGTAACCACAAATTTGCCCAAAAAACTACCCTTTAATTTGCGTTCGTTTACCAGCGAAAAATGATTGGTAATGGGCTTACAGGCATTTGAATTGTACAAACTATTGAGATCGTAATACCCAAAGGCATGCTCCTCGCGGTAGCCATAGCCCTGGGGATTGTAATCATACACCAGTATTTCGTAATCCTCGGAATAATCGGCAAAATACAGTTGACGCAAACGGCGGTCGAAGTCCGATTTGGTTTCATCCAGACAGGTGTAATAATCGCCTACCCCTTTGTCGCGCAGCAGTTTGGTTTCGGTTTTTTGCAATAAACTGCTGGGTTCTCGTTCACTCTGGAGCAATAATTTTGCGGCCAGAATTTCGCGCAATTCAATTTCTTTTTGTGCTATAGATGTATTGAATATAATACCTGTAACAACAGCCGGAACCAGCAATCCCAGCGCCAGGTAATTCCAGGGCCTTGATTTTTGAAAAAAGGTTTGGTAGGTTAAAAATATGCCCAAAAAGAAGAATAAAATAACGCCGTATTGTACCTCTTCGCGACTTAATAAAAATGCAAAAGCCAATAAAACCGGGAGGGAGAATAAAAAATACCACCAACCTTGCTTGCGCTGGGGCAGCAACCATTCAAAAAGGCGCAGCAATCTGAAAACAATTCCAAATCCAAAGGCCAGTGCCACTAAGCCTACGATGGTATAAATGCTGATTAAATGAATTTCGTGAAAATCGAAAACGATGGAAGAATCGCGCACCAGTTTACCGGTTTCACTGAGTAAAAATGCAGTGTAAACCAACAATAAGGCATACACGATTATGCGAATAAAAAAGCGGTTAAATCCATCTATTTTATGCAGATTGCGCTTTATAATTTGCTGCAAAAATACCACCGCCGTAAAAGCCAGAATTGCATTGAAAAGAAAAATACCCAAGCTGGGAAAATACCAGGAGGAGGCATATACCTCGGGGGCAAACAGTGGAATATGTTTGAGATTCCAGAAAGAATATCCTTTATAAAAACAGAATTCGGCCCCCAGCCAAATGCCGATATTGATAATAAAATACCAATACCAGCGGGTGGTTTTACGAAAAACGATATACACCCCCAAACTGATTAAAAGCAGGCCAAAAATGACCAGTAAATCAAAAGCTATACCGGGTGAAAATTGCTCAATAACGAGATAAAAAAGTGGCAAACCCGGGGTTTCGAGGGGTATACTGTTTTCGACCGGATTTACACTGATGGAAAATTTATTGTACTGCTCCTCTTCCAAAGTACCGGCGCTAATAAACCTGAACTCGGGGTTGGCGATGATTTCTTTGGTAAAAACATACTCGCCCGAATCGCTTACAAAGGTCCACAGAACCACATAGCGCGAGGCGTGTTTCTGAATTTCGATACCCTTATTAAAACGCGGGGTAACATTGAAAGCCTGGCTGCTCCAGAATACCGGATTAGCACCTTTGAACACAAACAAATCAATGCCATGGCGGTTTAATTCGGCAATTTCTTTGGTATCCAAATCGGGTTTTACCTGGCCCGAAGTGATTTTATCCTTTACCCGGTTGATATGGGAAATGGTTTTTTCTACCTGACGCACAATGCGGGCTGCCTCGCGCTTAAGTGCCAACTCAGGACCCAGATTCTGGTTGCGGTGCAGCAATATTTGCCCCACCACCAGGGCTGCTATCCCTGCCAGTATCCACATTAGTCCGGTTGACAGTGCCTTGCGCATCAGTAGTAAACCTTATTTTGCAAATGGTTGATGACGTAATCTTTGACCGAATCTTCGAGGCTGCGAAACCCTGCGGTATAGCCGGCATCAGCTACTTTTTGCATGGTAGCCTGGGTGTAGTATTGGTAGCGATCGCGAATGTCTTCGGGGATGGGGATGTAGGTAATATCGGGTGTTTTGCCCAGGGCTGCAAATACGGCCAGGGCCAGGTCTTTAAAACTGCGGGCCTGGCCAGTGCCCAGGTTATACAGGCCGCTGAATTTGCGGTTTTCCATAAACCACACCAGTAGGGCCGTCACATCCAGCACATACACAAAATCGCGCAGCTGCATGCCATCTTCATAATCCGGGTGATGGCTGCTAAACAGTTTTACCTTGCCGGTTTCGTTTATCTGGTTGAAAGAATGGTAAACCACACTGGCCATGCGGGCTTTGTGCCACTCATTGGGGCCAAAAACATTGAAAAATTTAAAGCCTGCCCAGAAAGGGGGTTGCTGGGTTTGGGCCTGCACCCAGAGATCGAAATGGTGTTTGCTCCAGCCATAGGGATTGAGGGGTTGCAAGGGTTCCAGGGGGGCATTGTCGTCAAAACCCTGCTCGCCATTGCCGTAGGTAGCGGCCGATGAGGCGTAGGTCATAGGAATGGAATGTTTTACGCAGAGGTTCCACACGGTTTTGGAATACTCCAGGTTCATGCTGCGCAGCAGGTCTTCGCTAAACTCGGCTGTATCTGTGCGGGCGCCGATGTGGTGTACAAACTGCACTTCGGGGCCATGCTGATCGAGCCAGGTAAAAAAGACATCGCGATGTACAAAGGCGGCAATTTTTTTACCTTCCAGGTTTTTCATCTGCTCCGGATCCGAAAAATCGTCGACCGCCACAAGTCCGCCATAGCCGCGCTTTTCCAGTTCGGCCAGCAATGCCGACCCGATAAATCCAGCTGCCCCAGTAACTACAATCATTCAGGTTCAAAAATAGTTAATTGTTGGCGGATTGTGGAGGGGGTGGATGAAAAGGTGGCAGTGTGCCCTGTAAATTGGATAAAACCACATTTGCACAGGATTAGGATTATTGATTCTCAGTTGTAAATTCGTACATCAACACCCTGCATTTTGAAACATCTGGCATTTTTAATTACTGCATTTTTATTATTGTTGAAGCTTGAAGGACAAACAATTAACCCTAAACTAAAACTTATAGGGGTAAATGCAAGCCATAAAATAATTGAAATCCCTTGCCAATTCGCAGGCATCGACAGCAGCGGTTCTATGGGCAAAATCATTCTGAAAACTGATTCAATGAATGCTGCTCAATTGGCCAATTTTTCGTTTGAAGGAAGTTATAAATGGAGTAAACTACTTAATTCACTTATAAATGGGGATTTAACCTCAATGCTCAATGATTCTATCGGCTACGAAATTGAAGTCAGGTGCTTGGGAACATCAGACATTACACATACAGCGTACATAATTGTTGATGCCAATTATTATCCAATTTTATTAGGCAATAAAATATCAGTATTTACAACCAGTTCAAAGTTATTTAAAGAAATTCAATCCACAATTTCTGTACATTAAACACTTTTTAAATATATGAAAATAAAATTCTATTTTATCCTCATTCTCTTTGCTCAGGCTTGCACTTTGGATCAATCAAAGTCCTTAAAAGATAAACTAGAATCGAAGTACATTAAAATAAATGAAGTGCGATTAACAGAAGAAACCCAAATGGTTGAAATCGACACAAAAATAGACTCACAAATGTGGCATAATGAACGTTTCTTTGTTTTGGTGGTTTTGCATAAAACAGGACCTGAGTTGAAAAAATATAATGCGAAACAAATAGTTTTCAAAAATAACAAATCAATTAAAAATATTAGCCGTGCCTATATAGATACATTTGAAAATTTTTATGCTCACTTGAGCCCCTGTGAAAAATCGCAATTGGAATGCGTATGTGAGTTTCCTCCTGAATTTGTTTCTGAATTAAACTCGATTTCACAAATTTGCTTTGACCGACTGGTTAAAATGAAAGAAGTGAATGAATCGAATAAGTTTTACTGCGATTTTATATATCTTGCAACAAACCAAAAAAATAAAACCGTACAAAAGATACTAAGTGGAATATTATTTAGCTTAGAATATACAAATTCCAAGTATCTTCTGAATAAGAACATACGTCGCTATTTCCAAAATATCACAAAATGCTAATTTACATATTGGCAAATACTGTTAATTAACACTTAATTAAGAAAATAAGGTATGCAATATTCAAAAAGAAGAACCTTTAGTACCCACCTAATTTCTAAGTTATTATAGACTTCAAACCATCAGTAAAAAGGCATTTTTTTTAATGCCTGCATAGCCAGCAGATGCAAAGTTATAGTAATGGCAGTGGGTAAAAGTAAAATAAAATAATCTATATAACCCAAAAGAAAAGGCAGGGCTGCAAACAAAATATGAAAAACCAGATTGAAATTAAAAGCTAAACGATTGGATATTTTAGAGATAAGCAATACTAAAGGGACAAAAATTAATATAAGCAAGGGAATAAAAGCAGCATAGTATAAACCCACGGCTGCAATGGCCACCGCTTTTGGAAAATAACCTTGACCAAACAAATACAGCGCACCCAAAACCCCAATCCAGGCCAATAAATGGGCGTAGTTAAGGAGAAGAAGTTTGGTTTTGAATTTCATTAAATATATTGCGAATTTATATTATTATATATTCAAATATGTTATTGATTGAATTAATCCACCACCCATCCCATACCCCGGACAGCAGTGGCACGGCGGGTGGGCGGTGACGCAAGTGGCAGGGAGGCTGGCCGGGCGACCGGCAGGAAGCCCCGGGCGGCGCGCCTGACACCGGCACGGCACACCCAAAGTATAGCGGATGGCCGGATGAGGTACTGATAATACATGTAGCCGGTATAAAGACGATATAAATACGATATAAATACGATATAAATACGATATAAATACGGTATTGAGACGGTATATAGATGGTGAAAATTACCCAAAAGCCTATTTAGAGCATTTCTTATAAAAAATATTTAGCCTGCGCATAATACACCCTGTGGGCTGCTGCTTGTAGCCATAAATGAATTATACTTGCAGTGGAATGAAGATATCGAAAAACCACAAGCTAACGGTATATATACTATGCGGACTGGTGCTGGGTGCCATACTGGGCTATGCGGTATTTAAGGGGCAGGAACAGGAAGCCAGGCTTGCATTTGCCGGAAAAATAAAAATACTATCCACCATATTTCTACGCCTGGTGCAGATGATTATAGCACCGCTGGTACTGAGCACACTGATAGCCGGTATAGCCAAAATGGGCGATGGAAAAATTGCAGGGCGCATAGGCCTGAAAAGCATGGGATGGTTTATTAGTGCATCGCTGGTATCGCTGTTTTTGGGGCTGGTGCTGGTAAACTTTTTTAAACCCGGCGTAGGTGTAAACCTGGGCGATGTAGACCATGAGGCAGCCAAAGAACTGATAGGCAAAACGGGCGATTTTTCGCTGGTGAAATTTGTAGAACACGTAATACCCAAAAGCATAATTGAAGCCATGGCCACCAATGAAATTATGCAAGTGGTGGTTTTTAGCATATTTTTTGGTATCGCCCTGCTCTCATTTGGCGAAAAAGGCAAACCCATTGTAGATTTTATGGACACCGTAGGCCATGTGATGCTGAAAATGGTGGGCTATGTGATGTGGTTTGCCCCGGTAGGCGTTTTTGGCAGCGTAGCCGCGCTGATAGCCACGCACGGGTTTGACAAAATAAAAGTGTTGGGCACCTATATTGGCACCTTTTACATAGGATTAGCCGTGCTATGGGCAGTGCTGCTGGCCGTAGGATTTATAATACTGCGCAAGAGGCTGGTGCACTTGCTGGACCGAATTACGGGCCCATTGATGATTGCATTTAGTACCACCAGCAGCGAGGCTGTTTTTCCGAAACTTACTGAAGAGCTGGAAAGATTTGGCTGCAGCCCTAAAGTGGTATCGTTTAGCCTGCCGCTGGGCTACTCGTTTAACCTGGATGGCAGTATGATGTACATGACCTTTGCCAGCATATTTATTGCCCAGGCTTATAATGTACCCCTAGACACCATGACCCAGGTAACTATGCTACTGGTACTGATGCTTACCAGCAAAGGCATAGCGGGCGTGCCCAGAGCCAGTTTGGTAGTGGTAACCGCTACCTGCAGCATGTTTAATATTCCACCCGAGGGCATAGCGTTAATACTACCGATAGACCATTTTTGTGATATGGGACGCAGCATGACCAATGTGCTGGGAAATGCACTGGCCACCAGCGCTGTAAGCAAATGGGAAGGCGAACTGAAACACTAAATTGTGCTATTTATTTTTAATTAATTCTCTACACAATGACCGAAGATTTTAGTGAAATAAATGTAAGAGATGCCACACCCGAAATGCTGCTAAAAGTAAAGGTGCAGATAGAGAAAGACCTGGCCCTGAGCAGCTTTACTTACAGCATAGACCAACCTGATAATTTGCAACAATTGGTGCCTGAATTGCACCAAAAAATTGCAGAATTAAAAGAGAAAAACAGCGCCGATATAATGAAAATTGTGTACCGCGTAGACCTTACAGAAAAACAATACAAAAAAGTAGCGGCGATGGAAGGAGATTGGGCGCAAAACATGGCCAAAGCGATAGTTTTGAGAGAGTTTCAGAAAATTATTATTAGAAGCAAATATTAATGCAGAATGCAAAATGTAAAATGTAAAATGTAAAATGTAGAATGCAAAATTTGACAGCCAGTTGCCTCCCTTTTCTATTTTAGGGTAAACTTAATATTTTGAATGATTGCAGGCTTCCTCGTGACTAAGGTATAATCTGAGTTACTTCATTTTTTATTCTAAACGCATTTTCACTTATTCGAAATTTAGGATTGGATGAGGGATGCGCTGTGCTTCTGCCATTTTAAATGCCTAGAAAAAGCCTGCTATAATTTTCTGCATCAGCTGAGAGGTGTACTTTGCTCTACTAATTCAAACACAGCAGATAACGCCGGCTGCTATATTCTACATTTTGCATTCTACATTCAACTTAAGTGAAAGTTGGATAATATTCCCTTAATCCCGATATTTGCCACTGAATGGAACTGAAAGACATTGTATCGGTAGCCGGAATGCCCGGATTGCACAAGGTAATTGGACGTAACAAAAACGGATTAATCGTAGAAACCATAGGCGAAAACGGCAAAAAATTTGCCACCAACCTGCGCCAAAAGGTAAGTGTATTGGCAGATATAGCCATATTTACCAATGATGGTGAGTGCAAATTGTGGGAAGCCATTAAAAACATTCGCGCCAAAGAAGATGCAGGTACCTCCATCCCCACCGGCAAATCTGCTGATGCAGAAATTAAAGAAGCCATGAAGTTTGCAGTGCCCGATTTTGATGCAGAAAAAGTGTATATCAGCGACATGAAAAAACTGTTTTCATGGTATGCCATGCTGCGTCCGGTGCTTGATTTTGAAAAACTGGGTGTTGAAGAAACCGAAGAAAATGCCGAGGGAGAAAAAGTAGTGGTAGACAATGCCGCTAAAAATGCCAAAGCTGCACCCAAACAAATAAAAACCGCAGCTCCCAAAACCCAGGGCGGAGCCAAAAGCAAAACCACCACACCCCGTAAGATGGGATCCTGATAGGGAATAGCTGATAGGGAATAGGGAATAGCGGCAGCAGCCATTTGCGGTTTACAGAATTTACAGCCTAGGTAGGCTCACGGGAATTACCTGGAATTTATACTACAGTAGAGATTTAAGGCCGCTTTCGCGGTTTTTGGGACAGACTTCCTTGCGTCAGTCTGGCTTTAGGTATTATCCACTCACTAATACGCTAGGATTCAATCTGACTTTGACAAGTCTGGCTGTTGCATACTACATCCTCCATTCTCCATTTTACATTCTCCATTTTACATTCCACATTCTACTCCCACCCTCCCTCTTCGGTCGGGTATCCCTTACCCCTATAAATAATATGGTATAAAAGGCCTTTATTTGTAATTGAAAATAATCAAATTAAAAATGCGTAAATACCTGGCCCAAGACTTGAAAATCAATACCAAAGATGATTTAATTCCGTACTATGAAAATTTATTGAACCGTGAAATAAATTCGGTAGATGGATTTAAAAGTTTTTTGGCGGATGTAAGTGAATTGGAGAGTGTAATTAGCGAGGATATGGCCTGGCGATATATTCGCATGACCTGCGATACTTTGAACAAAGAATATGAAGCGGCCTATTTAAATTTTGTGCAGGAAATACAGCCCCATTTGTCGCCCCTGGACGATCAGTTGAACCGCAAAATTCTGGAATCGCCCTATATTTCAGAGCTTGAAAACGACGAAGCCTATCGCATTTATTTCAGAAGTTTAAAAGGTGCGGTAGAAATTTTCAGGGAAGCCAATATTCCGCTGCAGGCAGAATTGCAAAGCCTTGCACAGGAATACAGTGCAATACAAGGAGCCCTGGAAATTGAATACAATGGCAAGGATTATACCATGCAGCAAGCGGGTAATTTTTTATTGCAAACCGACAGGAAAGTGCGCGAGGAAGTATGGGTAAAAATGAATGCCCAGCGCATGAAAGACACCGAAAAACTGGAAGATTTATACGATAAAATGATTGCCAAAAGGCATGAGGTTGCCGTAAATGCCGGTTTTAAAAATTACCGCGATTATACCTTTAAAGCCCTGGGCCGATATGATTATACCGCTGAGGATTGTTTTCAGTTTCACAATGCCATAGAAAAAAATGTAGTGCCTTTATTGCGCCATCAGTTTGCACGCCGCAAAGAGTTGATGCAATTAGATACCCTGAAACCCTGGGATGCCGGTGTGGATCCCTTGGGACGTGAACCCTTAAAACCATTTGAGGGTGGAGAAGATTTATTAAATAAATCGCTGATTTGTTTGCAACAAACCGATGCATTTTTTGGGGAATGTTTGCAAACCATGAAACAGCGCCAGTTGCTGGATTTGGAGAGCCGCAAAGGCAAAGCCCCCGGTGGATATAATTATCCATTGGCAGAAAGCAATGTGCCCTTTATATTTATGAATGCCAGCGGCAATATGCGCGATGTAGAAACACTGGTACATGAGGCCGGACATGCAGTACACAGCTTTTTAATGGCGCCTTTACAATTAAATGCATTTAAAAATACCCCCAGCGAAGTAGCAGAATTGGCCAGTATGAGCATGGAATTAATTACCATGGATGCCTGGGATATTTATTTTAATAATAAAGAACTTACCAACCGCGCAAAACTGGAGCAACTGGAAGGTGTAGTTACCACCCTGCCCTGGATTGCTACCGTAGATGCATTTCAGCACTGGGTATATGAAAACCCAACACATACCCGCGAAGAAAGGGCCAATAAATGGTTGGAATTAAACCAGCGTTTTGGTTCGGGCATGATAGATTATACCGGCTATGAAGATGCGATTAAATACAGCTGGCATAAGCAATTGCATATATTCGAAATTCCATTTTATTATATCGAATATGGTTTTGCCCAATTGGGTGCAATTGGCATGTGGAAATTGTATGCCGAAAACCGCGAAAACGGCCTTGCACACTACAAAAAAGCATTAACCAAAGGTTATACCGTAACAATACCAGAGGTATTTAAAACAGCAGGTTTGCAATTCGATTTTTCATCGGAATATGTGAAATCATTGTTTGATTTTGTAAATCAAAATATCCAATCGCTGGAATGAAAAAAACAAACCGGTTACTGACAAATCCGGTGTTGGTAATTCCGGTTGCAATATTTATTCTAGCCAGACTTTTTGCATTTTTTATTGCCTGGTATTATTGTACCGACGAGCCCGGTGTAAGCTGCTGGATGCGTTGGGACAGTGCCCTGTATTTGCAAATTGCCGAACGCGGGCATGACCTTTTTCATTGCACACCCGGACTTGGGGATGCCGATAAATGGTGTGGCAATGCGGGTTGGGCACCCCTTTATCCCTGGTTGATCCGATTGGTATCGTACATCGGAATTTCACCCCAGTGGTCGGCTTATTTATTATCCGCTTTTTTCTTTTTATTGTATTTATTGTTTGTAGGAAAAATTGCCCAAATAAACAATTTTAAAATTGAAAATTGGATAATAGTAGCAATTGCAGCTTTTTGTCCTGGGAGTATTTATTTTCATGCTATTTTTCCACTGTCATTAGCCGCTTGCTGCATGGCAATATTGATTTATCAATTGCAAAAAGAAAAATATTTATACGCCGGAATTGCCGGATATTTTGGGGTAATGAGCTATGGCATTGGCTTCTTTTTACTTGCTGCTGCCGGCATTTTTTCGGTAGTTTTGTTTTTTAAAGACCGTAAAAAAATGCTCCCATTTTCGATTCAAACATTGGGAACTTCACTGGCCGGATTGCTTACCCTATTTGGGTATGACCAATGGAAAACGGGTCATTGGAATGCCATGTTTTTAATCCAGGAAAAATACGGGCATTCGCTAAATAGTCCGCTAAAAATGTTGGGCATTCATTTGCAATTATTGCAGGAAAGCAAGGGGATGATGGTATGGGTAGAAATACAAAATTTGGTGGTACTGGCAGTGGTATTGTTCATCGCATTTTGGATGATACGAAGCAAAAGCCTTGGGCCTATGCGCTTTTTTTACGCTTTTTACCTGTTCTTTTTCTGGTTTTTACCCTACAGTGCCAGCTCGCATGTAGCCTTGTACCGAAACGCTGCCATGCTGGGCCCAGGCTACGCCGCCCCTGCAAAACTTCCCTTATGGTTATTGGCGATTCTATTGGCCGTGTTTATACTACTAAGCATCCCCATGGGGCAGTTGTTTATACAGGGAGCCATTGTATAGCAGGCATTTTCACACTTTTTGTTCGATTTTTTTCGCAATTCACGTAAATATGTTACATTTGCACCTCCAAAAACGACCCTGATTCTGCAAAGAATCGTCAAAATCTAAGGAGAGATGGCAGAGCGGTCGAATGCGGCGGTCTTGAAAACCGTTGAGGGTTACACCTCCGGGGGTTCGAATCCCTCTCTCTCCGCCAACCCACACTGAACCTCGCCTATGGCGAGGTTTTTTATTTCCCCACCCACAAGTCTGCCTCATCCCGTAGGGTGAGGCAAGTGCAGTGGGATGGGAAATAAAAGCGGTTGGTCACAAGACACAACCGCAGGAATGGATACAGATTCAGTGTGGGTTGTAGCCTCCCCCTCAGGGATCATGAGGAACGAGTAATCCCCACGTAGCAGATATCGGTTGGTCTGAAGACACAACCGCAGGAGGCCGGTGACGCATTTGATTTGATTCCAGTTGTAGCCTCCCCCCTCAGGGATTATGAGGAACGAATAATCCCCAAGTAGCAGATAGCGGTTGGTCTGAGGACACAACCGCAGGAATGCATACATTATAAACTGACCGCCTCCTTGTACAACCATATCCAACTATTCATCGTCTTATTGACAACCCTTGGTACTTAAAACCACTTGCTTTGCTGAACTTAAATCACCAATTCAAAACTCAAAATACAACCCTTCAAAGGATTATGGTTTTTTTACAAAAAAAATCCAGCCCATTTAGGAGGCATAGCAGCCGGTATTGTGCGCTGCTAATATTGCTTGGAATTAATTCGTTCAATTTCATACATGCGCAAAATATTCGCAGATCCTTATCTAATGTAAACTCAAATTTTGATTGCGGCATGGTAAAAATGGCCAGTACCTATAATCAATTGTATGTATTTGGATATGGAGGAAGTAACCTGGAATTTGTGTACAACCAGATTACCCCAACCCGGGGCAGTCACCAATTATTTGTAGCCAAATACAATGATACCGGGTTATTTATAAAAGCCAAAACCCTGGGAGGAACAGGGGCCAATATGAATGGAATGGCTACACATTTCGGAACAAATCTGAGTAGTTATTGTGGCATATATTCAGGTAATTATTACGAAAATAATACCCGTTTTTCGGCAGCCGGAAACAAGGGCATGTTTGTTGTAACTCTTGATTCGGCGCTAAATACCGCCTGGCGTACTTTTATTTATGCCAACGAAAAGTTTCATTGCAATTTGCTTTGCCCTGATGGAAAAGGCAATTTATTGGCTGCCGGTTTTTTCTCGGATAGTTTGAGGGCCGGAAGCTTTAATTTCACTTCAACACGCCAATTTGCGGGTATCAAAAACAAGGACATTTTTTTATTAAAAATAAACAGTATAGGCAATATTATCGGAGCGCAGACTTTTGGCGGATTTGGCAATGACTACCCTACTGCCCTCACTGCAGATATAAATGGCACTGCCATTCTGGGCGCCATCATCAGCGATACCGTGCAACTGGGTGATTACACATACAACCAACAAAGTCATTCGAAATGCATTGTATTCAAAACTAATTTGCAAGGTCATACAAGTTGGGTTACCTCATTTAGTGGTATGACCGCCAGTGTACCTGAAATAAAATACAGCAGTAAAAATACTTTGTATTGTGCATTAAATTTCAAATCGGTTATGTATGTGAAATCAGGTTTTGTGGTAACGAAACTGAATACCGGAGGCGAATACAATCAATTTGGAATTTTAGAAATAGATACATTCGGGAAATTAAAAAACTACGTTTGTGAAGGTTCCGATAACCCCTGTTCAATTACCGGACTACAGCTGGATAATGCCGACAACCCATATATTTGTGGCGAATTTGAATGTACATTTACCGGATTTAATAAATTAAATAAAAGCTGGAGTTTTAAAAATACCGGTTTTGGCGATGTATTTACTGCCGCCTACAAAGCCGATTTGAGCCGTGTTTATCAGCGTCAGCAAGGCGGAGTAAATTACGATTGTGCCTCGCATTTAATTTTATGGAATGCCAAACCCACCATTTGCGGGTATTACAAATTCAATTATCACCTTAATGCCGACTCAAATGTAAAAATCACGTACAACGGTGAAGGTTATGCCCAGCAGTTTGACTATTACATGGGTTATTCTCCGGGTCCCAACCAAAAATTAGCAGGTTTGTATACAAATTGGATAAACACTACCTGCGGTTTTTTTACCGATATCGTAGACAATAAATCCAGGATAAAAAACAATTATTTAAATACATATATAAAAACAAAACCCGCAGCTGAAAAACTTATCTGGGACCATGAATTATATGGCAGATCCTCAACGGGTTGTGGATCATCTTACCTGAGGTTTCATTGGTTTGCACAACAATCCAATAGTTATCCATTTGGAATGAATTTACAGTACAAATTAAATGGCACTTCTTATGATTATTATGGAATTCAAAATTACAGATACACAACCACCACCTTTCATACCCTGATTGTAAATAGCGAAGACCGTTGCTATATAGATACCATTAATTACAACCACATTATCATGGCGCAGGATTATGTTAGAATCAACTATGATAAAACCAAATACCCCAATTATATTGTCCTTTGTAAAAATGATTCGGTATGCCTTACTGCAAGCAATACTAAAGGATTAAAATACTTATGGCAGGTAAACGAAATGGGATATAGATTGGACACCGGCAACATGTATAACCCTGAAAAAAAATGGGTATATGCAGTAACTAGAACTGATACCTTTTATTCCTCCACCATTTGTATTAAGAAAAAATCTGTAGTGAATTTACTTGTAGAGCCAAACTCCATTTGCCTGGATGCTGCATCGGTTTACATAGACAAAGATGGGCTGGGTGCAGATGATTCACTGTTGTATTTTTTCAACGATACAAACAGCTATTTCTGTAAAGGGCAAAATACCCCTCGTGCTGAATTCAAAATCAGGGTGCTGGACAAAAAAACGGGATATTACCGGTATCCCAATATTTACACAAATGTAAAAATCAATGGAAAAAATTATGCCCCCAACTATCAAACCGATTTTAATGTACCCATACCAGATACCGGACAAATTAGCGTTGCAGGTACAGCCCAATTGGGTTGTGAGGTTTACAACTTTTCAGTGAGTCGTAGAATTCACTTAAGAAAACCCAAAATTTCGGTTAACGGAAACCTAAGCAACTGCCATACAGGTGATCAGATTTTTACAGCAGATTCGGGCTTTCTAAAATACAACTGGTATGCGTTTGGCCTGCCGGATACCCCAACCATTACTTATTTAAAACCCTGGAAAATTCGCGTAGTAGGAAGCATGCAAAATATAAATGTATTTGCCTATGCCGACACCACCGACAATCAAACTTGCTATGTTTCAGCCTATAAAAATGTATCTATCACCCCCACTTTGGGAATTACCTCTTCGCTAGTCCCGGCCCAGCTGTGCCCATCAACGCAGATTACCCTTACTGCGGGCAAAGCAAAAAACTATGAATGGTTTCCTGGAGGTGAAACTACCCAAAGCATACAAACCAATGAGCCCGGTATTTATTATTGCAAAATAAAAGATACCAGCGATTGTGAATTTGTAAGCAATAAAATTAATGTATCCGGTTTTTCAGAACCCGATTTATTGGTGAGTCCGGATGATGGAGTATGCCCCGGAAAAGAGGCTGAAATATTTGTGGTAGCTCCATTGTATGCTTCCGTACAATGGACCAATCCAAGCAGTTGGGGAAATAAGCTACAAGTAAAAACTTCCCAAACCGGAACTTATACCTGCGAAGTAAAAATTTGCAAAACTACATACCCATTAAATGTAAAAATTTACCCTAAAATTACCAATACCCAAACACAAACCTTTAATTTAGGAATATGCACGGGTCAAACCTTGAAATTATCCTGTCACGACTCGGAAAGCTACAGCTACAAATGGATTCCTACCGATTTAAATAACCGGCATTTATATATAAAAATCGCAGGTATATTTAAAGTACAAGCCCGCGATGTTTGTGATAATTTATACGATGCCGACATTTTTAATATCACCCAAACCACTGGGAACGGACAAAATAAAACCATTGATACGCTGGTGTGTGGATGGAAATCATCGCAATTTAATTTGCGCAAAATCAATAACATCAACGATACCGGATATACCTGCCGTTGGCTCGACAATAATGACACAGCCTTTCAGCGCCTTATTAAACCGGGAAGCGCAAAATATACCGCACTGATAAAAAATCAATTTTGCACGGTGCCAGATACTTTCCGATTATCCATTGTAAATCATAAAATTCCCCAGATAAAAATCACTCCGGTGAGTGATGTATGTACAGGAAGTATGATATTATTGGAAGCGAATGTGAGTGACAGCAATGCCCAAAAATCCAAAATAGTATGGAATCAAAATCTGGGCTTTGGTGAAAAAAAACAAACCCAGGTATGGCTGCCTACCTGGTACAAGGCCTTGTACAAAGACACCTGTGCAACAGTTACAGACAGCATACTAGTAAGCCCTAATCAGCTCCAAGCTACCTTTGACATGAACTACAATGCCAATACGGACAGCATTGCCATGCAGGCGTTCAGCATTAGGGGAGTGATAAAAAATTACCGGTGGTATTTAAATGGGAAATGGGTAGGAAATGCCCCAAATTTAACCCTGCCAGCTTCTGAAAAACCCGATGAAGAATTATGCTTAATTGCCGAAAATGCCCAAGGCTGTGTGGATACTATTTGCCGCAAAATACCGGTGTACAATGATGGAACTGTATATATACCCAACGTATTTTATCCAGGTTCTTCCATAAACAATAACAAACATTTTGAACCCATTACCAAAAAATCTGCCACTTATACCATGCTCATTTACAACCGCTGGGGCCAAAAAATTTGTGAAGGCAATAACCAAACCCAGGGATGGGATGGTTGGTACATGGGTGCCCCCTGTATGAGTGGCATGTATGTGTATATTATCTATATCAAATACGTAAATCCAAATGGAGATCCACGCATGGATAGTTACAAGGGAACAGTAATGTTGCTGGAGTAAAAATCACTTTGGAATGCGCACTATTTGCCTGATCTTCAGCGTATTTTGCACAGTACTATTGGCATCGCTATATCTGCAATAGATTTCGTATTGCAACAAATTTTTATTTAGCCATGTTATTTTTAAATCTGAAAGATTTGTTTTTAAAGAAAAGACACCTTTTAGATTTGACAGCACAGTATCTGTGCCGTTTGGTATTATAATATCTCCGGTAAAATTATCAAAATTACTCCCGTAAGGATCTCCCGAAAATTTGCATTCCGTTTTGATTCGGAAAATATTTTTTCCAATCATTTCTAACTGCACAGTTGACTTAAAATCGCCTTCATAAAATTCTGAATGATATTCAGGGCCATTGCGGAGATATATCATCCAATCATTCGTATAGTTGCCATAGTGGGAACCGGCAATTAATTTCTCATATGAACTCGCATAACTTACATCATTCCAATATGTAATAAAAGTACTATCCGGCTCTAAAGTGAGCACTTGTTTCTTAAAATGAAAATCTTTTTGACAAGCGCCCAGAAATAATGCAAGTGATAAAATACAAGCGAGTCTCATAGACGCAATTTAGCCCACGCTGCGAAGAAATGCAAATTTTCATGCCTAATTACTACATTTTAAAACCGAATGTAATGAGCACTGACTTAGGGAATCCTGACCTTCTGCCTGATTTTAAAATACCCATTTTCAAACCAATCGTGGTATTCTGCAATAATTTCGTACTGAAGCAAATGCTTATCCAACCACTTCACTTTAACCGTATTGTAAGGGAATTTCACATTCATTTTGGCGGTAGAGCCATTGATGACCGTGTCGGTGCCATGCGGAATATCAATATCTGCAACAATATAATTTGTATGTCCGGGATAGGGATCGTCGAAAAGGTTATTGGTTGTTTTTAACCTGAAAATATTCTTTCCAATCACAACCATTTCAACCAGTGATTTAAAATTACCAGAATAGTTTCGTTTGGTTACCACCGGACCTGTGCGGCCAGCCAGCATGCCTTCCTTATATACCCCACCGGATTTAGAATCGGCAATCAACCTTTCGAATCCATAGGAATTCCAGAAATAGTCGGCATAAATAATCTCGGTGCTGTCAGGGATGAGATATATATTTTCAGCCTTAAAATGAAAATCTTTCTCGCAACCACTCGCGATTAATGCACAAAAAAATAGGCCAAACAGCCATTTCATTCATCAAAAATAAGGGAAAAGCCATTAAAACACAAAAAAAGCCCCGTGAATCAGAGACATGGGTTGGCTAATTTTTTTGACAGTTCTGTGAAAAAACCCCAAAAAATCTCTTGCGTTCGGATTTCAATTCCCAGTATATTTGTCCATTGCGCTTACTTGCATTCATATCTACCCTATGGATTTGCATGTGCCTCCCTGTAACTATGCTTTCGGGGCAACATGTAAATATGTTTAACTATGATACCGAAAATGGTTTACCCAGTTCTGAGGTATACGACTCGCACCAGGCCAGCAACGGCATGCTGTGGTTTTCATCAGATCGGGGAGTATTTACATATAACGGGTATCAATTCTCAACCTACACCACTCATAGCGGACTTGGCAACAACACCAATTTCAGCATTTTTGAGGATTCGAAGAAAACCCTTTGGTTTACCGGATATAATGGAACTGTTACCCAGTATAAAAATGGAAAATTTGAGGTGCATAAAACTATATCCGACTTTGTACGTAATAATTACCCTTTTGATTGGATAAGTTTCATTGAATTTGATGAGACCCACATCTATTTTGCACTCACAAAAAATAAACGCCTATTTTGTTACCATATTCCAACCCAACAAATCGTTCCATTTACAGAAAAATCAAAGGCTGCCGAACCTGATATGCTTAAAATCGGACAAACCCTATATTTTATAAACGACAGAAAATTTGCTGCTCATGGTTATCTCTCAAACCAGTTAAGTAAATTGTTTTTTATTAGTGATTCAGATGGTATTTATAGCAGTCGAAACTACATTTATCACATCAGAAAAGACAAGGGTAAATGGATTAAGGACAGCCTGAATATTTATGGTGCGTTGCAATCTAAAAATATATGCATAGCCAATGCTGAACGTGCTGAGTTCTGTGTTTCGAGTATAAAGGGATTGCTTTTATTCCGACTAGAAAAAAACAAATTGCAGTATGATAAAATAGCAGAAAATGAAAATTTGACCAGTATTATTAAGGATAAAGAAGGCAATTATTGGTGTACAAGCACCAATAAGGGAATATTTAAAATGCCTTCAATTGCAATTTTTAAAGAACTAGCCCCCGAATTGGAAGGAAAAAAAATAAATGCAGTAACCACATTAAATCAGCTATTAATTGCCGGTTCTAATACATCAGACCTTTTTTTTATTAAAAACCACAAAACGATAGCATACTTTGGCGAAATGCACAAACAATCTCCAATAGAACAGGTAAAGCCGGTATCAGACAATATTTTATTTGCCAACGTTTTTTACTATTTGAATAAAGCTTCAAATAGTGTACAAAAAAGCACAAAAAATGGCTATGGTTATTATTATACCGCCAAAGACAGCAATAGTTTTTTTATTGGTGATAATAATTATATTCAATATTTCCAGGGTTTTAATTCACCTAAATTGATGTTTCATTCTCAAGACCAATTTGAAAGTATAAAATCGCTTCATTATTCTAAAAACCGCTTGTGGATTGGAACCATCAATAATTTATTCTCGGCCGGTTTTAAGAACAACTCGTTGACAGACATTGTTAATTACGGAAAAATACACCCATTATTATCCAATCGGATTAATGATATAAAATCTTTCAGAAGTGGCTTTTTATTGGCCGTATTTGGCAACGGCCTGGTGTACTTTGATGGGAATGTACCTACGCTTATTAAATCAACCGTATTCAACAAAAACGACTTAATCAATCGTGTTCTGCCCATAAATAACAGTGCAGTTTTATTGTGTACCAACAACGGACTTATTTTATATAAATTTAAACCTGATAATTTCGACTTGGTATCAGAAGAAATATTTAATATTGATGATGGGTTGAGTTCAAATTTTATTAACGATGCCTGCATAAGCGGAAATCGGTTATGGTTGGCTACTAACAAGGGAATAAACTTTGTAAGCATAGAGCAATTAAGCCAATCACACACAGCCCCATTTGTTCAAATAACCGGGCTTAAAACACAGGATTCATTTATAAACTATGCACAACATATTGAATTAGAATATAGCCAGAATTCCTTTCAAACAGAATTTGTTGGTATTTGTTTTCGCAAACCCAATCGGAAAGACTTTTATAAATATGCATTTGTTGAAGAAAATAAAGATACATTGTGGTTTTATACCAATGAGGGGAAAGTTCAATACACCAATATCGCGCCAGGAAAATATACTTTCCTGGTCACTGCGCGCAATAAAAACAATGATTGGGCTCCCTATCAAATCACCCACATCACCATACATCCGCCATTTGTACAAACTATATGGTTTAAGCTTATAATCATATTAATTATTGGTTTGCTGGTATACACAATTATACGTTACAGAATTAATCAGATACGTGTAAAATCCGAAGAGCAAAAAGCATTAGAACGGCTGAAGCATTATGCGCAGGAAACGGAATTGCGATCGTTGCGCAACCAAATGAACCCTCATTTTATTTTTAATTCCTTAAATTCTATTCAACGCTATATCATTACCAACCACTTTACCGAGGCCAATGCATACATCACCAAATTTGCCCGTCTGATGCGCGATAGCCTAAGTATGTCGAAGCTGGAATCTATAACGCTTAACAAAGAATTAGAATTTATTGCCAACTACCTGGATCTTGAAAAATTGAGATTTGAAAACCTTTTTGAATATAAAATTATTGTGGAAGATGATTTGGATTTAATTATGACCAAAATTCCGTCTTTGCTATTACAACCATTATTGGAGAACTCAATCAAACATGGGTTTAAAAACTACTCGAACAATGGTTTTATTCAAATTCAAATCTTAAATTGGGGAGAGAAGCATTACCAGATTCGTGTCACCGACAATGGCAAGGGAATCGAAAACATTGAAGAAATCATGTCTGATCAAGGACAAAATAACTCATTTGGCGTTGGGTTGGTTATGCAAAGAATTAAATTATTGAAAGAACGCCATAAAGACAATGAAATATCATTTAAGTTAGAAAACGCACATCCCGGCGTAATTGCCACCATCGTAATACCCAAATCATCATGAACTGCATCATCATAGAAGACGAAATTAATAGCCGCATTTTACTCCAGGAAATGCTTGCTATGTATTTGCCCCAAATTAAATTGCTTGGAGTAGGATCCTCAGTTTCGGAAGGTGTAAGCCTCATTGATAAATTAAATCCAGATGTAATCTTGCTAGACATTGAAATTACGGAGGGATCGGGTTTTGATTTATTGGATCAGCTCAAAAACAAACAAGCTAAAGTCATATTCGTTACGGGGTACGAGCATTATGCGTTAAAGGCCATAAAATATGCAGCCGTCGACTATTTGCTTAAGCCCATTTCAATTGAGGATTTGAAAGCCGCATTTGCCAAGATAGGCAGTGACGATTATTCAAGAGAAAAACTGGATGTTTTAACTTCAAATTTGGAATCCAAATCCGGACCGGGACAAATGATGGTGCCGCAGGGCAAAGGTTTCACTGTGGTGCCGCTGCAAAACATTTCTTACCTGGAAGCCAACGGCCCTTATGTTTACATCCATCTCGATGACAAAAAGAAAATACTAGCCTCCCATAGCCTGGGATATTATGAAGAAATGCTGGATGAAACCCAATTTTTTCGCATTCATAAATCCGTTTTGGTAAATATTAGAAAAATAATCCGCGTTATAACACAACCCTCCTTGCAGGTGCAACTCGAAAACGAGGTTTCTCTTGATTTGGCAGTGCGCAGGAAGGAGTCGTTTATGGAGATTTTTAAAAGAGTCCACCCCAGTATTTAAACATTACCGGATATTTTAATCTGGATTATAATTCCAGTCTTTGGTTTTGATTCAAATAATGTGCGATTCTGGCAGCTTACAGGCATTGTGTATTCGGGTTGTTTACTTATTCATTTTTTAGTATATTCGTAGGCTTGTCGTTTTATAGCTGCCTTGAAAAAATTATTGGTAATAAGTTTGTTACTGGCTTTATGGCTGGTGCCCGGTGCACTCAAAGCACAGTGCAATGCTGCATTTACCGGTAAAACCAAGATATGTCAATATGATTCTGTGGCCTTTTATGGAGCAGACACCAATTCACATCACCGATTTCTATGGAATTTCGGAGATGTATTTTCAGGCACGCTAAACACCGATACCCTTCGCAATACCCAGCATATCTATAATCGCAGCGGAAAGTTTACGGTTACGCTTATTGTATCAGATACAAATTGCAGCGACACCCAAACTGCTACAATTTGGGTTTATCAGCTTCCGGTTGCTTCTTTTACACGTAAAAACGGCTGTGCCGGATTATCTACCCAATTTATAAATACAAGCACAGCAGACACAGCCGATCCTGTAACCCAATGGAAATGGAACCTCGGTGGCACCGACACCAGCTCTGCATTTTCGCCATCCAAAATTTTTAGCTCTACTGGCAAAACCAGCATTAAACTGGTGGCAATTACCAACACAGGCTGTAAGGATACTTGGGTTGACAATATAGTTACCTATAAAAAACCCACAGCCACAAGAAACCCAGGATCCATCTGCCAGAACGGGCAAATAGACTTTACCGGCGACACCAATTATCAAGCCCAGGTGTATCGATGGGATTTTGGTGATAGTACCAATTTTAACAACCGCACCGTTACCCATGTATATAAAAAATACGGCATTTTAAAACCCTTTTTTACCATTGATTTTGCCAGTACAAGTTGCACCATAGCTGTAGATTCTGTAATAGTAAACCGCAACCCGGATGCACGCTTCAGGGCTGGCTCTGATTCATTTTGCTTTCTGGGAAATCAGGTTTGCATTATTCAGCAAAATATGAATCAAAAAATTAAAACACGCAATGTGATTTTTGATGATGGTTTTGAGGATGATTTTACACCGATAAATGACTCGGTAGTGTGCCATAAATATACTGATACCAGCGGAGGGCTCTATTCCATCACAATGGAATTGATCGATTCAAATAATTGCATTTCCACTCTCACACATAAAAATGCCATTCGGATTTATCCGCAATTAAGGCCCTCCTTTACATTCAACAATGGCAGCGGCTGTTTTAAAACCGATGTATTGATTGTAAATAAATCCAATTACACGCCCCCCTATATTCAAAAATTCAAATGGGATTTGGGGGATGGAAATACAGATACTTCAAAATGGACCAACCTCAACTACACTTATACAAACAATGGAAGTTTTAATATTATATTATCCATAACCGATAAATATGGCTGCACAGTGCGCGATACTTCCACCCAGGCTATTAACAATACAAGCTTTGTTGTTGACGCACGCATTGATAGTGTAAATGGCATTTGCCGAAATAATAATTTAGTTTATTTCAGACAAACGCCGGTAAGCGGCGGAACCATTCGATGGAATTTAAATAATGGCCAAACTTCAAATAATTTCACCACAATATATCGCTATGCATACCCACGCGTTTATTACCCATTCGTAACGGTAAGCAAAAACGGATGTGACTCTACAATCGGCCTTGATTCTGTAGTAATAAGAGGGCCATTGGTTGGATATTCAAATTTGCAAAATCAATTTCAATGCTATATTAAAGATACGGTATTTATTCAAAATTCGACCTACCTTTTTCGCAACAAAAGCTGCGTTGTGCATTGGGAAGCAGGTGACCCTTTTGCCAGTAATTGCAGCATTGATACCCGCGCTGGTTTAAATGTAAATACAAATTGCAACTATTCTTCAGACTCTTTGAAATTTAAGCATCTATATAGCAAAGGTCAAGAAAATTGTTATTATATTAAATTACGGGTACAAGACACCATTTTGGGATGTATGGACAGTGTAACCATACCGCTGGCACTAAAACCACCCCTTGCAAAAGGCCGGTTTTTCCCCTCTGTAACGCAGCCCTGCCCGGGTCCTGAATCCTACAAAACCCTGAGTTTTAACCCACAAATACCCGAACCCACCTGTATTAAGTATGCCTACTATGTTATGTGGGATTCTCTGCTGGCTGCCAATAGCGGTAATTTTAATACTTACTGGCAATTTAATTCCGGCGGACACAATTATCCCTATACCCAATATGCAGGTGATAGCAACGGCTATGTTACAATAGGACTGATTGTAGAAAACGGCACCGATAGCAATGGCAATGCATGCCGCGATACAGGCTGGTTTCATCAGGTAGTAAAAGTAACCCGGGTTAGTCCGCAATTTACCAGCTCATATTCCGATTCAATCCATTATTGTAAAAATAGTGAAATTCATTTTTTTCTGGTAGATTCTGCCCAGTCTGCAGGCACCCATTTTCTATGGGATTTTGGCGATGGCACCGGATTTGATACGACTCGCCAAAAATATATAAGCCATGTTTATCAAACAGCAGGAACATTTAAAGTAAAATTAATTGTAACCTCGCCAAATGGCTGCGTGGTAGATAGTTCGATAAGATTAAACATCGGCATGCGACCCCAATTTGCGGTGTCGAAAACAGACCTCTGTTTTGGCCAAAGTACCCAATTCTCAGAACAAAATCTATATCACAATATTGGGGCAAGTCCCTCGGGCTATTGGAGTCAGGCAAGCCGCGCCGCTGCAGGCAAAGAAAAGGTGTTATACGATATTGGAGATGGCAATGGATTTACCGACATTGGACCTAATCCGCTGGTTAAATTTCAACATCCAGGAAATTATCAGATTTCAATGGTTGCGCGCGACAGCATTGGATGCTATGATACCCTTAAAAATTATATAGCAGTAAATGTATCAGCCGTATTTGCAGGATTTGCACTGCCATCTGATACGGTTTTGTGTGCTCAAACTTTAAAAATAAATTCAACCGCTACTATTGTTGATAGCAATGGAATGTATACATTGCCAGGTGATAAAATTCAGAAATGGGAATATGATTTTGGCAGCGTTTATCCGCAAAGTACCACCCCCAGCCCATCGCGCTATTTCGCAACCGGGCAATATAATATTCGCCAAATTGTAACCAATACAAACGGCTGCAAAGACACGATTAACAAAGTTTTACAAGTAATAGGACCCAGCGCAAATTTCAGCATTGTGAGTGATTCAATTGGCTGCGCTCCGCTTCTGATTCAATTTAAAAACAACAGTTTAAATGCTACGAATTTTATCTGGCAATTTGGAGATATAAATAACAATATTTATTCCACTAAATCTGATACCAATATTTCATTAAAATATAACGGTTATGGAAACTACTACCCCAAGCTGGTGGCCCAGGGCTCATTCACACGCAACGGGGCTACCCTCGTTTGCGACGATATTTATCCCGACACAAGTACCCTTTTGAAAAAAACGGTAACCGTATACGAGCTTCCTAAGCCCAATTTTACCTGGTCTACCAATTGTGCAACAGGTACCACCCAATTTAAAAATACCAGTACCATTAACACCGCAGCATTGGTAAGTGAAACATGGTTTTTCGGCGAAGGCAGCAGCAGTTCTGGACCCAATCCTTCGCATACCTACGCCGATACTGGCACATATAAGATTGTACTGAAAGTAAAAAGTGCCCAGGGATGTGAGGATAGTATTGTGCGCAAAATTGTAATCTCACCCTCTCCGATTCCTTATTTTGGGTATAATTACAATTGTATAGGCACGGTGAGCCTGTTTAAAGATTCAACCTTTGCCTATAACGACCGTATTTTTCAGTGGAGTTGGAATTTTGGCGACGGCACTTTTTCAACACAAAGAAATCCTAGTAAAACCTACGCAAAAGATACAAACTACAATGTAACACTTACCGTTACCAATGTGGCTGGCTGCACAGAACAGGTAACCCGAAATATTACTATTTTTTCCAAACCAAAACCCATTTTTACATTTAATAATGTTTGCGATAAAAATGTAGTATTTTTTAAAAATAATTCAACTTGCAAACAACCCATTAATTACTGGAAATGGCACAACGGAGACGGCAGCTTTGCAAATACCTGGAACGATTCACAATTATATAACGCTGTGGGCACCTACAATGTAAAATTGGTGCTAAAAAGCGTTCATAACTGTGCCGATTCTATTACCAAATCCGTGGTTATTCACCCCAACCCGATAGCCCGTATTTATGTAAATGATAGCGACCAATGTTTTAAATACCACACCTTTTCCATCCGCGACACGAGTTCAATTGTGAGCGGAAACACCAGCTCGTTTTGGAATTTGGGAGACGGAAATACACAAACCAATAAATCATTTAATTACAGATACAACAGTTATGGGGCATACAAAATATCCCTGCTTTCGGTTTCCAATTTCGGGTGTAAGGATAGCACAACGGCAAATTTGTATGCATTTGCCATGCCTAAACCGCTGTTCACAATTAATACGGCAGACCAGTGCCTGCGTTATAATCAATTTTCTTTTACAGATAATAGCAGCATCGCCCAGGGGTCATACAATATAAAATGGGAATTCGGCGATGGGAATTCAGCAACAGGCAATCCTTCCAACCATTCTTACAACGACACCGGAACCTACAGTCCTTTGCTTATTTTAAATTCAGATAAAGCTTGCAGTGATTCTATCACTAAAATTATCCATCTGTGGCCTATGCCAAAGAGTAGCTTTGCCATTAATAACCCAGGACAATGCTTAACCAACAATATCTTTCAATTCACCAATGGTTCAAGTATTTCGCGCGGCACATTTACCCATCGCTGGGAGTTTGGTGATACAAAAACAGATACAACCAAAAATACCACCCATTCTTACAATAGTGCAGGCAGATATACGGTGAATTTAATTGAAAGCAGCGACAAAAATTGTAAAGATACCAGCCGCCAGATATTGGATGTACACGTTATGCCCAAAGCTTCGTTTACCAGGTCTGATACGGCATTGTGTTTGAGCCAAAATACTTTTACTTTTACCAACAATAGTACTTTGGACACCGGTACTCTTAGTTATCGCTGGTATTTTGGAGATGGCAATACAAACAACAACCAAAGTCCAACACATGTGTATGCGAGCTATGGTAAATTCAATGTAAAATTAAGGGTATTCAGCCAATTTAATTGCCCAGACTCAACCCAACAGCAGGTTGAAGTATATCCAATGCCGCAGGTTAAATTCACAACCAATCTGGCCGGCCAATGTATTAATAATCAGAACTTTATTTTTACAGATTCAAGTAAAATTGTGTACGGTACACTAACCCGGAAATGGAAATTCAGTGATTCCACTTCTGCCAATCTATCGGTTCAAAATAAATCATTTTTATACCCTAAAATTTATGATGTAAAGCTTATCCAAACTTCGGGAAATGGTTGCATAGACTCTGCGGTTCAAAATGTGGTAATCTATCCCAAACCCTATCCGGCTATCTCGGTAAATGATTCGGATCAATGCCTGCGGGGAAACAATTTTAAATTAGAGCAAAGCGGCAGTATTTCTTCGGGCAGCATGACGCACCAATGGAAATTTGGCGATAACAATTCAGCTGCGGGTTATTTTGTACTTCATACTTATCTAACTCACAATACCTTTCCTGTTACCCTAATCTCAACCAGTAACTTTAATTGCGTCGATTCCATTACCAGGAAAATGATTGTTTTTCCAATGCCGGTATCAAAATTTATTGTAAATGATTCTGACCAATGTTTGCGCCAGAATAAATTTATTTTTACAAACACTTCTACCATTGCAAGCGGTTCATTGACTTATAAATGGAATTTCGGCGATACAGGCCAATCATCCATTCTATCACCAGTGCATATTTACCCAAGTCCACTGATATATAAAGCCCAACTTATTGCTACATCGCAGTATGGATGTGCCGACACTGTTAGTAAAACCACCGAGGTATACCCCATGCCTGTTGTGAATTTCAGTATCAATGATACTGCCCAGTGCCTCAATAATCAACTATTCACTTTCACAGATAATAGCAATATCAGTGCAGGAAATCTGACCCGGAAATGGATCTTTTTTGATTCCAATTCTATCGTTAAAATTGTAAACCGCCAATTTAATTTTGATAGTATTTACCCTATAAAACTAAGCCAATTATCCAACAAAGGCTGTGCAGATTCATTAACACGAAGCATTATTGTGCATTCTAAACCCATACCCCGGTTTAGTTTAAATGATACTCAGCAATGCTTCAGACAGAATTATTTTGTTACTCAAAATCTGAGCAACATAAAAAAAGGCACTCTCAGTTATTTATGGGATTTTGGCACCGGATATAATACAGATTCTCTAAGTCCTTCCTATAAATATGCCAGCATTGGTAGTTATAAATTAATACTTCGGGCCATTTCTGAAAAGGGCTGCACAGATACAACTTCATTGATATTGAGAATAGACCCTATGCCTAATGTTGCATTCAGCATCAATGATACCGGGCAATGTATAAATAACCAACAATTTATTTTTACCAATAACAGCAATATATTTTCGGGAAGTTTGCAACACTTATGGCAATTGGGCGATGGCAATACCGCAAACACTTTTAACACCAGTAAAACCTATAATTACGATACGGTTTACAGGGTAAAACTGATTGAAACCAGCAACTTCGGTTGCCAGGATTCAATTCTCAAATGGGTGGATGTTTACCCAAAACCCTTTGTAAATTATAGCATCGATGATAGCATACAATGTTTAAGACAAAACCAGTTTAATTTTACCAATAATAGTAAAATTAAATATGGTAGCTTGCAATACAACTGGTATTTTGGGGATAGTGACTCGTCGGTAAATTTAAATGCTACGCATATTTATAAAACTTTTGGGAATTTTAAAGTATTATTAAAAAGTACATCCAACCTGGGTTGTATAGATACTGTTTCTAAAATCGTAACGGTGGGTGCTATGCCCGTTGTTAATTATAGCATCAATAATCCCGGACAATGTTTGCATACCCAAAATTTTGTATTCACCAATACCAGTTCAATTGGTTCGGGCACTTATACTTCAACCTGGAATTTCAAAGACAGCCAATATGCAAATTCCAATAATGCCACCCATACCTGGAAATACATTGGCAATTATAAACCAAGATTGGTTCTCACATCCAATTACGGATGCATGGATAGTACTGAAATTAATATTTGGGTAAACCCCAATTCCGACGTGCGTTTTCTTACCAATGATAGTGATCAGTGCAAGAACCAGCAAAACTATGTCTTCAGCGATGTGAGTTCCATTGTAAAAGGTAAAATTAAATCCATTTTTTGGAATTTAGGAAACGGAAAAACGGGTACAAATTGGCAAATGAGTGGTTATTATCCAAAATCGGGCACCTATAAAATTACTTTATACACCACTTCTGACAGCAATTGTTTGGATAGTTTTTCGAATTTGATTCGGGTGTATCCTAAGCCTGCGGCTTGGTTTACCGTGAATGACAGCGCACAGTGTTTATTCCAAAATCAATACCAGTTTGATGATATTAGTTTTGATTCATTTGGTGTAAATAATTATAATTGGAATATTAATGGAGAAGCCATTCAAAAAACCAAACAGGCCAATTATGTTTTTAAATCGCCAGGCTATAAAAATATTACATTAATTTCTACATCCATTCGCGGGTGCAGCGATACGATAAGCCGCACGGTATATGTAAAACCCATGCCCGATCCGGATTTTGAAAAATTGAAAAGTTACTATTGCGAACTAACCGGGCCTTATAATTTTATTCCGAATACCGCTGGAGGTAATTATTTTGGAAAAAATATAAATAGCAATATTTATAATCCGGTAATTTTATGGCGCGATACAGTAAAATATATCGTTACAGTAAATGGCTGCACGGATAGTTCACAGCAAATTACGCAGGTTTACCCGGGGCCAAAAATCAATCTGGGCAACGATACTACCTTGTGTAAGTACGAAAGATTAGAACTGCAAATTAATTCATGGCAATCAACTTACCTATGGGATGATGGTTCTACCAACGCGGTTAGACGTGTTATAAAACCAGGCAAATACTGGGCTACCGTTTCAAACATTTGCGGGGTAAAAAGTGATACCATTCAAATCCAATATCGCGATATTAACTGCCGTTTCTTCTTGCCCACTTCATTTACACCCAATGGCGACGGTGTAAATGACGTGTACAAACCCGTTACTTTCAACCTGCTGGAAATGACTTATACCATTTTCAACCGCTGGGGGCAAATTGTGTTTCAGGGCACTGATAAAGATGCGGGTTGGGATGGCACTTATTTGCTAGACAAGGCACCAAACGGGGTTTATGTAATTTCTGTTTCGTACAAATACGATGTTGGTTACCGGCAAATCAGAGAAACAGTAAATGGCACCATAGAGCTTATTCGTTAAAAATTCTGTTCATCCAAATTACAGTATATCTGAAACATAGACTCATCCGCCTGAGCATTTTATGACAAATCGTTTACAATTTATACCTGTAAGTTATAAATTCGTAACAAATTAAGCCCATGAGAAGAATTGCAACATTGCTGTTACTTGCCTGCATAGGTACACTTTCTGCCCAGGATTTAATCATTGAATATGATTTTATTACGGACAGTTATACTTTCTTTCAAAACGGCAAAGCCATACCTCAACCAGTAATCCGCAAGAATTACGAAGTAAAGGTGCAGGTAAAAAATCTAAATCCGTTTGTTTTTGTAGCACGCTGCAATTGGAAACAACAAATTGCCGACAACAATTCCAGCATATCAGGTATAGCCGGTATGTTTAAAGGGATAGGTGGTTTGGGCGCTTTTAACAGTATTCTTAGCAGCCTTAATATGGATCAGTTTGAAGATGCCACCCTGCGAGGTGGGGCCAGCTTGCTGGAATCGAATCTTAATGCCAAATCATCACTGCAAAATGCAATCAACGCTTATAATAAATTGTTCGAGATAGAACAAACCATGAATAAAGTTGATTTCACCTCCAATAAATTAAAGAAACTTAAGTTAAACCCCTATTTACCTGCAGATACTTTAAAACAAATTGCCCATGATTTAACGTATGCCAGTTTATTTACAAAAAAGGGAAAGGAGCCCAATCTCAGTGCCACTGGATTTATTCAATATGCCTCAAATATCACCGTTTCGTTAAATGCGGAATACGAAAATCTCATCAATTATTCCAATTCATTTGTTTCAGAATACAACAAATTTGTGTCGAATAATGGCAATAATTTTGCAGAAGCAGGGATGGACAAAACTGTTGCTACAATGGTTACCGCTGCCAATGCGCTGAAATCAAAATACACAGACGACGCGATTAACAACAAATTGGAAAGCTTGGAACAACAATATGAAATTATTACATATACCCCGTTTTCATACACCTGCAATTTCATGCCCACCGGCGATTTGCTGAGTTTAACCCTGGATTTTTTTCAGATTTCTACCGGTGCAAGTAATACCGGCAATGTGGTATACAATACTGGCGATGTTACAGACACAATGCGCAAAATTCGCACTAAAAGTGTAAATATACTGGTGCGGGGTGAAATGAAAATTTCATCGAGTGTAGGCCTGGGATTTCCAACCTATTTCAACAAAAATCAAACCTACGCAAATCGCGATTCCATAATCTCTTCTGTTTCAGGAAATAATTATGCTCCCTGTATTGCAACCTATATTAATTTTTATCCGTATTACGGAAAAAACATACACTGGGGTGGTACTTTTGGCATTGGAATTCCGGTGCAAAATGAAGGTACCAGTTCCATGAATTTCTTTTTAGGTGGAAGTGCTGTAATTGGCTCATCAAGCAAGGTAGTCCTTCATGGCGGACTTGCGGTGGGACAACTTTCCATGCTAAGTAACGGGCAAAAGGTGGGCGACAATTTAGGTGATAAATTCACTGCACCCAGCACCAAAAAATCATTCACCACGGGTGCGTTTTTTGGAATTTCTTTTGCTTTAAATAAATAATAATTTTACACGCCCGAATTTACACCAGCGCCTTCAATTTCGCTGAGAACGTAAATGGCTTCAAAAACCGTTTCGGTGCTTCTTACGGTTAAAATCAAGGCTTTATCGGTTTGTTTTAATGAGTATTTATGCGGCGAATCGGCTACATGCTGCATAATGCGATCGAACGCGGAACTTGCATAAATACCCGCACTGGGATCGCCCGGAAAATACAACTTTAAACTTCCGTTTATCAGGGTTATTTTTTCAATACCAATGCGTTTACCAGCCCATTTTAAACGCACGGTGTCTATAAGCCGCACAACGGTGTCGGGTAATTTGCCAAATCGATCCTTTAAATTTTCTGAAAACTCGTGCAATTTTTTCTCGTTTTCAATATTGGCAAGTTCAGAATACAAGCTTACTCTTTCTGCAATATTGGTTACATACTCTGCAGGGATTAACATCTCGTAATCAGTTTCTACCTGGCACTCGCGGCTGCTTATATCTGTTTCTTCATTTTCAAATAAATCGGTAAATTCATCCTGCTTTAATTCACGTACCGCCTCATCCAAAATTTTATGGTACATTTCAAAACCCATTTCCGATATAAAACCACTTTGTTCTCCCCCCAATAGATTGCCGGCTCCGCGTATATCCAAATCGCGCATGGCTACCTGAAAACCGCTGCCCAGTTCATTATATTCTTCCAGTGTGCGCAATCTTTTTCGTGCATCATCCGACAGAACCGATAAAGGTGGGGACAACAAATAGCAATATGCTTTTACATTGCTGCGCCCAACCCTGCCCCGCATCTGGTGCAAATCGCTGAGCCCAAACATATGGGCATTATTGATAATAATGGTATTGGCGTTGGAAATATCCAATCCACTTTCAATAATGGTAGTGGCAACTAAAACATCGTATTCCCCTTCAATGAATCGCACCATTACATCCTCCAATTGATGGCCTTCCAGTTGACCATGGGCCACGCAAACCCTTGCCCCGGGCACAGCTTCCTCAATCATATTGGCCATATCGTAAATATCTTTTACGCGGTGATGCACAAAAAATACCTGGCCACCGCGGTTTAATTCACTGCTCACGGCCTCAACAATTACTTCGCGGTTAAACACATGCAATTCGGTATGCACGGGCTGCCTGTTTGGCGGTGGTGTATTGATGATACTCAAATCCCTGGCCCCCATTAGCGAAAAATGCAAAGTGCGCGGAATGGGCGTTGCCGTAAGCGTTAATGTATCTACATTGACTTTAAATTCTTTGAGTTTTTCTTTGGCCGCAACCCCAAATTTTTGTTCCTCATCTATAATTAATAATCCCAAATCTTTAAATTGCACATCCTTGGCAATTATACGATGGGTGCCGATTAATACATCTATTTTGCCTTCTTTCACCCGCTTTAACGTATCATTTTGTTCCTTGGCAGATTTAAATCGGTTGAGGTAATCTACATTTACAGGAAAACCTGCAAAACGTTTTTTGAATGATTTATAATGTTGTTGTGCAAGAATAGTAGTTGGTACCAAAACGGCCACTTGTTTGCTGTCACATACTGCTTTAAAAGCCGAACGCATAGCCACTTCAGTTTTACCAAAACCCACATCTCCGCATACCAAGCGGTCCATGGGTTCTTCTTTTTCCATATCGCGTTTTACATCCTCAGTGGCCTTGCTTTGATCGGGAGTATCCTCATAAAAAAACGAGGCTTCCATTTCCAATTGCAAATAATTATCCGGATTAAATTGAAAGCCTTTTTGGGCCTTTCTGCGAGCATATAAACTTATTAATTCACGCGCAATATCTTTAACCTTTTTCTTGGTGGCTTTTTTCTGTTTATCCCAGGCAGGGCTGCCCAATTTATGCAAGGTGGGCGCGGTTCCGTCTTTGCCTGTATATTTGGCTATTTTGTGTAAACTATTTACCGATACATACAGTAAATCATTATCCTTATACACAATTCTTACCACCTCCTGATACAAGGGTTGTCCTTTCGAATCGGGCCGTGGTATTTCCATGCGTTCCAGTCCTGCAAACTTGCCAATTCCATGGTCGATATGGGTAACAAAATCACCTGGTTTCAGGTTTTTCAATTCGCGCAGGGTAAGGGCAGTATTGCTGCTATAACGCTGACGTGTATGGGGCCTGTAGTATTTATCAAATAATTGATGTTCGGTTGTAAATGCCAACTTTGCATCTTCATCTACAAAACCGCCAAATAAACCCTGAAAAACCGGATAGAATTCCACATTGGCATTCATATCAGTTAATATGGTTTGCAATCGCTCTATCTGACGGCTGTTTTCGCTGAAAACCAGGGTTTCTATATTTTGTTGTTTATTTTCCTGCAGCCAACCTATTAATAGCTCAAAGTTGCGCTTAAAAACAGGCTGGGGTTGCTGACCAAACTCAAGCACAGTGGGCTTTCCACCGGGACGCATGCTGCCAAAATGGATGCATTGAAATTTATTCAATGTATTTTCCATTTGCCCCGGAGTCATCAATTTTTCGCGTGGATGAGGGGGAATAGATTCTTGCTTATTATCGGTGGCAGTTACATGTGCTTGCAATGCTTTTTCCCAACCTTCTCCAAGCTCTGCCAGTTGCAGTCCGGCCTCGGCAATCCATATTTTGGTTTGGGCAGGTAAATATTCAAATAATTCGGTTTTTGTTAATTCAAATTCCCGACTATGTACATTGGGAACTAAGCTAAAAAAAGCAATTTCTTTTAAAGATAATTGCGAATTGGGATCAAATGTGCGTATGCTTTCAATATCATCCCCGTCCAATTCTATGCGAAACGGGTGTTCATGGGCAAATGAGTATAAATCAATAATACCTCCACGCAGGCTGAATTGGCCAGGCTCGAATACAAAATCTTCACGGGTAAATCCATTTTCTTGTAAAAAATCCAGCAAAAAATCCACTTCCATTTTCTGCCCTTTTTGAATTTCATAGGTATTTAATTCAAGCTGATGTTGTTCCACCACCAACTCTGCCATGGCAGCCATGTAGCTCACCATAATGCGCTGGTTATTTTTGCGCAATGCATTGATGGTTTCAATGCGTTCCTGCACCGCCATTGCATTTTCGGTATGCATTTTAAACGGCTTGAGACAACTATCGGGTAAGAAATAAATCGGTTCGCCGGGCAGTAAATTCTCTAAATCGGTTTTAAAATACAGGGCTTCTTCCTTGTTTGACATTATAACCAGAAAGGGTCTTGGATTTTGGGCGTACGCCGAAGACAAAATAACTGCAGGCCCGGATCCGGCAACACCGTCCAGGTATACAGGGCCAAGAGCATTGCCAGCCGTAGCATTCAGCAACTCTTTAACCCCAGGTACTTGTGCGTACCGCTGCAAAATTTCCCGGGTATTCAAAAATTTGGGATGGCAAAAATACGCAAAAAAATGCCTGCTTTGGAATATTAATCAGGGATTTCTATGGGCGCAAAAAATAATCAATCTGGGTTGCTGTATCCGATTTCAGTCGGTAGTTTTCAGATTGAAATATGGCTAAAATTCTGGCTTTATCTGTTTTGGAAAATCGCATTTTAGCCCAATCCATGCGCACTACTTCCACACCCCGCTTTCTTATTTCATTTACCCATTTGTTTGCATCCGATAGTTTTCCTTTTTGAACTTCCACAACTACATGGATGAAAGAATCGGCTTTGATTTTCTCCCTGGATTGAGCCGAAATCCGCGAAAAATATCCGGAGAATAAATGCACCCCCGGTATATGACTCAGTTTGTAATCTTCAGTATTAAACTCTCCTATACCTTGTATACCATCCCGAATACCAAAAGGCAAAGTCAGTGCAAGCTTCCCTTTTAAATTACCCAGATCCATTGCCGAAACTTCAAAATTGTGCTTGTCTATTGAATGATATTTTTTTACACTAAAATCAAAATAAATTCCCAGCACAAATAGCCCAACCAGAATATACTTTGGCCATGCTAATGTGAATCGTTTCTCGAAAATATAAAACACAAGAATAGTCAATAACACTATTAATAGCTCAATAAACCTGGATGGAGCCCGCAGATTATCCAAAAAAGGCAGATAATGAATAAACGCTGTGGGCGCAAAAAACACTGGAAATCCATCCCATTTAAAATTAGGGAATATCACACCCAACAACATTAAAAGCACAAAAAACAATTCGCTTATTCTATCATCTTTTAGTCTGTTTTTGAGCAAAATAACCATGCTGAAAAAAAATAAAACCAATAGCGTATACCCTATAAATACAAAATTTTCCGTAACCGGTGAATTTACATATTGCATTTTGGAATGTAAAAAACGTCCACCCGCATCCGGAATAAATAAATGTCGGATATCCGCCGCTTCCCACAATCCGCCCTTATGATCAAAACCATGCAGGTACATTACCCGCCAAATTATATGCAGACCAAATAATACAGTAATTAAAAACAACAGTTTTTTTAATGTAAATGCCGTAAACCATTGTTTTAAAAACCAGCGGTATAAATAAAGAATCCCACAAAATACCAGCACAAAAAATACGGCATAATAATCCAAAACAAAATTTAAACTCATCAAAACCAGTGCATTCATTAAATATTTTCGGTTTGCAATTGCCGGTTTATTGGAATCAAATCCATTTATAAAATAATAAATATTCCATGGCACAAGTCCCATTAAAAGCAGATTGTAATGCACCCCTAGTTTGGCCAACATATACCCGTTATAAAGGGCAACACATGCAATGCCTGCCTTGTAAATGGGTTGTTTTAACCACAAACCTGCCAACTTGTAAAAGCCGGTTGTAAGCAATATGAAATTAATTAATATAGTTACATTGATCGATAAAACTGGCTGCTTAAATATGCAATTAATTAAACCAAAAATCGGGGTATACGCATGCATCCATAAACTGGTTTTTTGTGGATATAGAAACACTTCATTCAAAAAAGGATTGCGGCCATTTAATAGTTGGTCTGAAAAATATTGGGTATTCCAAACTATCTGGCTTATATCTTCCCAGGTTTGGGTAAATTTTAGACTATAAAAATCCAGGCCGGTAACCCAAACAGGCAGCAGAAAACACAACACTATGGAAATTATTTTCTCTACATTTAAAGTTTTACCCGGCATGCTCTTGCTTTGCATTCAAATATATTGAATTGCCAAGTAAATACGCCAGTCAAATCTCCAATTAATCTTCCCAAAGAATAAACTGCGCATCACCATTGCGGCCTTTCCTTCCGCTGTAGCCCGAATCGCCATAATGCCCGGCCTTTCCGCTGGCATCGCTACTGCCTCCGCCTCCACTGCTACCTCCACGGCCTCCATTCCCACCGCCAATGAGACTTATAATTTGATCGCGATATTTCCAACAAAATGAATCCAACCAAATGCGGGCATGCCCTCCATCTCCACCTTCTCCGCCATCTCCGCCGTTACCTCCATTCCCTCCAGCCCCAGCCGCAATCCCGGCCTTAGAATCCGCAGTGCCCCCTGCGCCGCCATTTCCTCCATGTCCGCCGTCTCCACCTTCGCCACCCGTCAGTTTAAGCTCCACGCTGCTATTATGCAATTGCAAATAAAAAATAGTTACCCTTTCACCAGCCATTATTTTTACTTTGCATAGGCTATCTCCCGAATCAATTAAGCTCACATACACATCTATATTTTCTCCGGGAAAACCTTTTCCACCATACCCTGCATGATCACCATTGGTGCCATTTTCGCCTGTGTTTGCCCGGCTATAGCTACTGCCATTTTCACCCGGATAACCTTTTCTACCAGCCCCATTATATTTTAATGCATAAGCAAAATTGATAGACAATTTATCGATTCTTAAAGGCTGAATATTTTTCTTTGAGAAATATTCAAAAACAATATATCGATTGGGTTTATGGGGAATAAATTCTACCTCACGCAAATCCTCTAAATTCTCAAGCCTCTCGCTGCATTTCAGTTGCAGATAATTTTTTATTTGGGGATACTGGTTTAATTTAAATTTAAGACCATCAGAAAAAATTAATTCTAAATCCTTGAAAATCGGAATTCCCGGTTTTATCCGGTTTCCCTCGTTGTATAATGGAGTTACTGCCACCAAATGTGGAATTACCAATGCCGTATCTTTAATAATCCAATTGCGCTTATGTTTTACACCAACATGCACCCAAACTGTATCTCCGGGCTGTTTTTGGGCTGCATTAATCTTTATATAACGTTTTGAAGGTTGCTCAGCTCCACTCACTATTACATTATATTTCCCGGTCCACAATTCGGGCAATGTGCTATTGGGGTTATTCGAATATTCAACCCCCTTGTGATTTACAAAAACAATATCAACAGCAGTTTTCAACCCTAAATACCAATCCGGATTTTGAATATTAATATGGATTTGCTGGGCATTTAACCCCAAATTTAGAAGTCCAATAATTTGAATGATGCAAAAAACAAATCTTCGAAATTTCATAAAAACCTGAAATACGAATTTAAGAAAAATACCTCTTCGCACACAACCCCAAGCCTGAATTGAGGCAAAATCTGCGGTGAAATAAAATAGTAAGAATCTAAAAATTATTACGGATTAATCCGAAATAATTATAATTGAATCACTTGCGCTTAAGCACACGTTCAACGGCGGCCACTACATCCGGTGTATCCAAATGATATTTGGCCAACAGTTCTTCGGGCTTTCCACTTTCGCCGAAACTATCATTGACGGCAACCATTTCCATGGGCAATGGCAAATTTAAAGCCAGCAATTGGGCAATACTATCTCCCAATCCGCCATTCATCTGATGCTCCTCTGCAGTTACAACGCAGCGGGTTTTGCGCGCTGAATTTAAAATGGCTTCTTTATCCAGGGGTTTGATGGTATGAATATTAATAATTTCGGCAGAAATTCCTTTTTCAGCCAGGGCTTCACCCGCCTGAATGGCTTTCCATACCAAGTGCCCAGTGGCAAAAATACTTACATCGGTACCCTCATTAATGACCCATGCTTTTCCAATTTCAAATTTCTGATTTTCAGGACTGAAAATAGGCCATTTCGGGCGGCCAAAACGCAAATAAACCGGGCCATGATGGTCGGCGATGGCAATGGTGGCTGCTTTGGTTTGGTTATAATCGCATGGATTAATTACCACCATTCCAGGCAACATTTTCATCAGTCCGATATCTTCCAGAATCTGGTGTGTGGCACCGTCTTCGCCAAGTGTTAAACCTGCATGTGAAGCGCATATTTTTACATTTTTATCGCTGTACGCAATGCTTTGGCGTATTTGATCGTACACCCTGCCCGTGCTGAAATTGGCAAAAGTTCCGGTATATGGAATTTTCCCGCCTGTGGCCAATCCTGCCGCAAGTCCCATCATATTGGCTTCTGCAATTCCAACCTGAAAAAATCTTTTTGGAAATTCTTTCTGGAATGCATCCATCATCAGTGAACCTGTAAGGTCGGCACAAAGTCCTACTACATTGGAATTGGTTTTGCCAACTTCTAAAAGGCCATCGCCAAACCCACTGCGGGTATCTTTTTGTCCGGTAACTTCAATTTTTTTCATTCGGTTTATAGTGTAATTGGGGTGCTCGATCCTGTGGTGATTTTAAAATCCTTGGTTTTTGAGTATAATGTTCGGGTTTCACTCTTAACGCGGTACAGTATTTTATACTCTCCCGGTTGCATGGCAAAATATTGCAGCGATTTACTTCCGTCAATATTCATTACCCATTCCATTTTATTGTCTTTTAATTGAAAAATTTCAGCTACCAAATCTTTTCCAATCGTTAGCTGTAATTGGCCCGGTGCGGGTATTTCAATTGTGGTGGTGCGATTTTGTTTAATATTTACATTTTTTAAATACAGTCTGGGTGTAGAAAGTATTTCCAAATCGTAATCACCGGTGAGTAAACGCAAATTGGTATTAAATTCTTGTGCTGTAATGGTTTGCATATCGCCGGCTTTGCGCACTATTGCTTGCAGTCGTCCGTATTTGGTAATGCCCCCAATTTTCAGTGCCAAATCGCCCTGTGGTGTTTCTACCGGAATAATATTATGCCGACCTGGTACAATTTCAATATTATTTTTGGTAATCTGAGGCAGCGTATGCACCACGATATTATACTTCCGGACAGGATCCAGATACACTGTATCCGGATTGGCTTTTCCATTCATGGTATGTATAATATTTTCAACCAATACCCCTGTGTTGGCGTCATAAATACTTATGGGTACATTCGTTTCTCTGGGCAAATTCTGGGCATCGAGTAAATTAAACTGTGCTGAGGTATTGTTCAATGCCTGACTTAAAATTACTCCAAAAACTTTTTGCAATTCCTCTTCGCTTTGGGCATTAAAATAACGGCCGGCGCAGCTATAGGTTTTTCTAAATGTTTCTTCATCGGTTCCAATTCCGATAATAAAAGGTTGTAAAATAATTCCCTTTTTCTGCAACTCAGCACTCACAGCGCAGGGGTCTCCGTTACACTCCTCAATTCCATCGGTAACCAGAATAATGATGTTTCTTGCCGTTTTATCGGTAGGAAAATCTTTCGCCGCCGCTAGCAACGATTGCGTAATGGATGTATAACCCAGGGGTTTAATTTGTTTTAGCCGGGCTAAAAATGCTTTGTGATTATTTTCTGCAAAAGGTACTTCAAGTTTGGTATCATTACAATCCCGCATATTGTTGGGTTTGTTATGGCCAAAAACACGCAAGCCTATCTCCAGGTTTTCAACTCCGCGGAGAGTATCCACTACCCTGTTCATGATTCGCATACTGGCACTCCAACGGTCGGTGTTTCCCATTTGGGCCACCATACTGCCGCTTCCGTCTAATAGAAATAGAATCCGGGTCTTTTTTCCCGCATAGGCATTTTTTAATTGTGCCTGGGTACTTAGGCTGGTGCTGAAAAGCAACAACAGCAGAATTTGAATTTTGTTTTTCATTAATAGTCTCCCAATTCGGTAACGGGGAGTTGCTGCATGGCGCTGGCAAACTGGTCGGCATTGGGTGCTTTTCCATGCCAGGCATGTGTGCCCATCATGAAGTCAACACCCATACCCATTTCGGTCTTCATAATGATGACGATGGGTTTTCCCTGGCCGGTTTTTTGCCTGGCTCCGGCAACAACGGTAAGAATTTCTTCCATGTTATTGCCATCCATATGCATTACTTCCCAGCCAAATGCTGCAAACTTGTTGCCAAGTTCCGAAAAGCCCATAATATCCACGGTAGAGCCATCAATTTGGGCCTTGTTAAAGTCCACTGCAACAATCATATTGTCCAGTCCTTTGTGGCCTGCATACATTACTGCCTCCCAGATTTGGCCTTCCTGCAGCTCGCCATCACCGGTAAGCACATAAATGAGACTTGAGTCGCCATCGAGCTTTTTTTGAAGTGCAGCTCCGCAGGCTACACTCAGTCCCTGACCCAAACTACCCGAAGCTATACGAATTCCTTCCAGGCCTTCATGGGTGGCTGGATGGCCTTGCAAACGGGTGTTCAGCTTGCGAAATGTGCCCAGCTCTGCAACCGGAAAAAATCCGCTGCGGGCCATTACGCTGTAATAAACCGGGGAAATATGACCATTGCTGAGAAAAAACATGTCCTCGCCGTTACCTGTTTTATTAAACGGAGAAGCTTTGTAATTCATTATGTCAAAAAACAAAGCGGTAAGGTAATCGGCACAACCCAGCGAACCACCGGGGTGTCCGCTTTGTACATCGTATACCATACGCACTACATCGCGCCTCACCTGGGCTGCAATTGTTTTTAATTCTGAGATTCCGGCCATTGCCGCAAATTTGAGTCTAAAACCCCATTCAGGTATGCACAAGTTTTCAAGAGAATGAAAGCCTTATCCCCTTTTCCTGCAAGCTGGTATAAAAACCCATTCTTCAGCTTTAACTGCGGGCTTACTGTAACTTTTGGCCAAATTTCGCGTACAGCTACAAAACATCATTGTTTATGCCCTTTTTTTCATTAATTTCGCGGGTTCAAATGGGCCGCATCCTGTTATTGGTAGTTTTAACCCTCGGAATGGTATCCTGCGGGGATTTCAACAAGGTAATGAAATCGAAAAACGCCTCCCTTAAATTCCAAAGGGCTGTGATGTATTACAACAAAAAGAAAAAAGCCGATTACGGCCGCGCCCTTTCACTGCTTGAGCAATTGCGTGATGTATACAAAGGCCGCGATAGTATGGAAATTGTGTATTATTACTCGGCTTATGCCAACTATGGAATGGAGGATTATGAAATCGCCGCCCTCTATTTTAAAGATTATACCGAGAATTTTACCAATAGCCCCCGCTTGCAGGAATGCGCTTACATGGCCGTTTACTGCCAATTTCTTTCCATCGGCACCTACGAATTAGACCAAAGCAATACAGTAAAAACCATAGGGGCGCTGCAATCTTTCATCAACCGCTACCCCAATAGCCCATATGCCGAAAAGTGCAACGGCCACATGGATATTTTGCGTAAAAAACTTCAAACCAAGCAATACGAGTATGTGAAACAGTACTACAATATGGGCGATTACCGGGCCACAGTTGTAAGTGCAAAAAACACTCTCAAGTCCTTCCCCGATATTGAACAGAAGGAAGAATTGGAGTTTTTGGCCATTAAGGCCCAATATTTGTACGCTATAAACAGCATTGAAAAAAAGCGATTGGTGCGCCTAAACGAAGCGCTGGAAAATTACCGCGAGTATAACAATGCAAACCGCGGCAAAGGCAAATACGCTAAGGACGCAGAAGACCTGAAAAAGAAAATCGACCTGGCCATCAAAAAATTAAAAGAATCTATATGAGTAATAATATATCCAGAAATGCAGACACACGCGATCTGCGCAATCTTGAAAAGGAAACTGAAAACATTTACCTGTCTACAGTAATCATTTCAAAACGTGCCAATCAGATTGCCGAAAAACAAAAAGAAGAGCTGCGCAATCGCCTGGAACCATTCATTAACGATACCGACAACCTGGAAGAAATACAGGAAAACAGAGAGCAAATCGAAATTTCTCTGATGTACGAACGTATGCCTAAACCCACCTTGTTGGCAACCCAGGAGTTTACCGAAGGTAAAACCTATTGGCGCAGACAAGATGCTTCAGCTGGTGCCTTCCCCGATAACAAATAAAAAGGTACTCCTTGGCATCAGCGGCGGAATTGCTGCATACAAAATTCCGGAGCTGGTAAGACTGCTCGTAAAGGCAGGTGCAGAAGTGCGGGTTGTTATGACCCCTATGGCGCATCATTTTGTGACCGCCCAAACACTGTCTACACTCTCCAAAAACCCTGTACTTACCCATTTTTTTAAAAACGACCAGGGCGAATGGAACAACCATGTAGAACTGGGGCTGTGGGCCGATGCCTTTTTAATTGCACCGGCCGGAGCTAATACAATTGGCAAAATGGCCCAGGGTATTAATGACAACCTTTTACTTACCACCTACCTTTCCGCACGTTGCCCTGTGTTTTTTGCCCCTGCTATGGACCTGGACATGTTTCAGCATCCCTCTGTAAAGGCAAACATAAACACACTGGTGCAGCAGGGTTGCCATTACATTGCCCCCGGAACCGGCGAACTGGCCAGCGGCTTGCATGGCGAAGGAAGAATGGCTGAACCTGAGCAGATATTTGAAATTCTACAGAATCATTTTAGCGCTGCTTTGCCATTTTCAGGTAAAAAAGTGCTGGTTTCTGCGGGTCCTACATACGAAAACATAGACCCTGTGCGTTTTATCGGCAACTATTCAACCGGAAAAATGGGATATGCCATAGCCGAATCGTTCTCCACCCTGGGTGCCCAGGTTACTTTGGTTTCGGGCCCTGTTGCTTTACCGCCTCCTTCTGGTATTGAATTGGTATCGGTTCAGTCTGCAGCACAAATGCTGAATGCCTGCACCCAATATGCCCAAAATGCCGATGTGATTGTTATGGCCGCAGCTGTGGCCGATTATAAACCCCAAACCCAGGCCAAAGAGAAAATAAAGAAAAAAGACGATAGCCTGGAATTAAAATTGGTAAAAACTACGGATGTACTCGGCACCTTAGGTCAATCTAAAAGTAAAAACCAATATCTGGTAGGTTTTGCCCTGGAAACCCAAAACGAAAAGGAAAATGCCGCCCAAAAATTGAAAAAGAAAAATCTGGACATGATTGTGCTGAATTCAATGAATGATGCCGGAGCTGGTTTTGGGCACGATACAAACAAGGTTACCATTTTGTTTCCCAATAAAAAACAAGTAGAATTGCCCTTGCAATCAAAAAAAGACCTGGCCAAGGCTTTGGTAAATATGATTGCCGATAAAATTAAATCCAAAAAGTAAGTAAATTTGAAAATCGTTATGCGAAAGCTCATTCTTATTGCCATGTTCGCCAGCCTGATGCATCTAAATGCCCAGGAAATTAAAGCTACCGTGCAGGTAGTGGCACCCGGTGTGCAAATGACCAATAAGGGAGTTTTAACTACCCTGCAAAACGCCATTCAGCAGTTCATCAACAACCGCAAATGGACCGAGGAAAGCTTTGAGGCCCGCGAAAAAATAGAAATTTCGGTATTTTTTAATGTCACCAAAGTAACCGAAGCCAATGAATTTACCGGAACACTGCAAATTACCAGTGCACGTCCGGTGTTAAATTCTACTTATAAATCTACCCTGTTTAGTTTCGAGGATGAGGATGCCTATTTTGTGTATCGCGAGTTTGAAAACCTCGATTACCAGGAAAATCAAAATTTGAACGATCTTACCTCAACCCTGGCATTCTATACATACATCGCATTGGGTTATGATTTCGATAGTTTTGGCGATCTGGGTGGCTCGGCTTATTTTACCAAAGCCCAAAACATTGCCAATACCATGCAAGGCCGCCCGGGTTGGGCGCAAAGCGATGGGAAGGGCGGTTTTCACAATAAATTTTATTTAATAGAAAACCTCAATAATGCCCGTTTTCAACCCATTCGCAAAATGATATACGCCTATCACCGCAATGGCTTAGACATTATGTACGATAAGCCAGATGAGGGTCGCCAGGCCATTACTGAAAGTTTTAAAGGATTGCAGGATTTGGTTTCTGTACAACCCAACAGCCTATTGCAAAAAACTTTTTTCTCTGCCAAATTCAACGAAATTGTTGAAATCTATAAAGGTGCTACCGTGCCCGAAAAAAATAGCATTCTTACGCTGCTGGGGCAACTGGATCCTGTGCATTTGCAGAAATATGAAAAAATAAAATCGTGATCATTTTTGCTGAGAATATCCGGCAATCACTGGCCAGCTGGCTGCAAAATACAAATTACGATGCTGTTTTTGTTTTAGTAGATTCCAATACCCGCAAACATTGTTTGCCTCTTATAGCGGAATTTTTCGATTCAAAAAATATTATAGAAATCCCTGCTGGCGAGGAAAATAAAAATCTCCGAAGTGCAGAAATAGTATGGTCAAGTTTGGCTGCTGCAGGGGCTTCTCGCCAATCGGTTTTAATAAATTTAGGCGGAGGAATTGTTACCGATTTGGGTGGTTTTTGCGCATCGGTTTATCAGCGGGGCATAGATTTTATTCATATTCCTACCTCCTTAATGGCTATGGTGGACGCTGCAATTGGCGGTAAAACCGGTATTGATTTTCGCGAATTAAAAAATTATATCGGCACTTTTCAATTGCCCAAAAATCTCATTATTTGCCCTGAATTTTTACAATCATTACCCAAACCCGAACTGTTAAACGGCTGGGCAGAAATGCTCAAACACGCTATACTGGCCGGAAACAATCTTTGGAATGAAACGATACAGATGGAGGCAGAAATTGAAATTGAGGCATTAAATAAATTAATTCCGGCAAATATTGAATTTAAAAACCGCATCGTAAATGAGGACCCAAATGAAAAAGGTTTGCGAAAAATATTGAATTTTGGTCATACCCTCGGCCATGCCATTGAAACCATGAAACTGCAGCAAAATCAAGCCTTAAAACACGGTCTCTGTATTGGAGCCGGCATGCAAATCGAAATACTGATAGCATTAAATAAAGGCCTTTTAACAGAACCGGTTTTTCACCAAATTCAAACCCAATTAAACCGTTTTTTTTCAAATATTATTATAACAAAAAATGAAATCGAAGCACTGGTTGCCAATTGTAAAAAAGATAAAAAAAATGCATTTGGCCAAATAAAAATGGCATTGCCCACGCAAATCGGACAAATGCAATTTGATATTGAAGTGTCGGAATCCGAAATCACCCAGGCATTGCAGCAGTACATAAGCCGTGGAACTACTATTTAAACCCTCTGGTGCTCAGCATCGCCGTATTCATTTACCCGGCTCTAAAAGTTTATCCAACCGTTATTTAATAATTCATGCTTTGTCAGATTCTTATTGCAATCTGCAAGGATTATCCGAGGCCAGAGATACGCGCCTTTTGCAAAACGCACTGCATAATAAGGGCAACGAAAAATATTTTGCCGACGGGGCCACCCCATTCCGTTTCTTTTTGGCTTATGCCGCAGCATTGCGTCACACCTGTATTTTAAAGGGTACTAATGGGCTGCATCAACGCAATATTGCACCCATGGTAAACGCACTTTCCCAATTGGGTGCCGAAATCCAATATTTGGAACAAGCCGAACATCCGCCGGTGGCTTTGCATTCTGGCATTAAAGAATTTAAAAATGTGGCCATTGATCGCAGCATCAGCAGCCAATTTGTGAGTGCTCTAATGCTTATTGCCCCGCATTTTAAAGGCAATAAAACCATTGAATTATTGGGAATGCCCACATCGGGCAATGCCTACATAAATATGACCGCAGCCTGCATGAAAACCTGCGGAATTAAAATTGAATTTACCGAGAATTTCATTCAGATTTTGGATGGAAAATACCACATGCCAATGAGCCTGGATATTGAAGCAGATTGGTCATCGGCAGCCTGGTTTTATGCCATTGTGGCTACGCAGCCTGGGCTATCGGTTTCCTTACCCGGCCTGTATTCTAATAGTCCACAAGGGGATAGCAATACCCCTTCCTTTTTTAACCCATTGGGCGTAACTACATTGGTAGAAAATGATGAATTAATAATAAAAAATACCGGAGAAATTCAATCCGATTTGGTTTTTAATTTGCGCGATAATATCGACCTGGCACCCGCCCTGATTGCCACCTGCGCCTACTTAAACATACCTGCTAAATTCCAGGGATTGGAAAATCTGGTGCATAAGGAATCCAATCGGAGCGAATCATTGCGCATTAACCTGGCTGCATTGGGTTATGACTTTAAAAGCGTAAAAGAGCATTGGACCTTGCAAAAAAAAGAGGGTGTTACAATTTCAAATGCAGTTCCAATTAAAACCTTTTCAGACCATCGCATTGCCATGGCTTTTTCCATTTTTGCACAGCGCCATCCGTTATTTATTGATGACGCCGAATGTGTAGAGAAATCCTTTCCCGGATATTGGGATCAATTACAAAAATGTAACTTTGTTGCCACATGGCCCAAAACACCCTAGGGAGTATTATTAAAATCACCAGCTTTGGCGAAAGCCATGGCCCCGCAGTGGGCGTTGTTATCGATGGTTTCCCTTCTGGGTTTAAACCCGATTTTGAGGCCATTCAAACACAAATGCAACGCCGCCGTCCGGGGCAAAGCAGCATTACCACCCAGCGCAATGAAGCGGATGAAGTCGAATATTTGTCTGGCATAGTAAATGGCGAAACCACAGGGGCTCCTATTTGTTTACTCATAAAAAATACCGATTCAAAACCGGCCGATTATGATACGCTGAAAGATGTGTATCGCCCCTCGCATGCCGATTATACCTACCAGGCAAAATACGGCACACGCGATTACAAAGGCGGGGGGCGCAGCAGTGCCCGCATTACAGCCGCATGGGTGGCAGCAGGTGCCCTGGCCGAGCAGTATTTAAAAACCGCTTGCAACATGGAAATAGTAGCCTGGGTACATTCGGTTTATAATATTGAAGCCAACCCAATCAAGCAAAATATTACACGTGCTTTGGTAGATTCAAACCCCGTTCGCTGCCCGGATGGCGCAGCTGCGGCCCTCATGGAAAACGAAATTGAGGCGGCACGCACAGAAGGCGACAGTTTGGGCGGAACGATAAAAACAGAAATCAGAAACTGTCCTGCGGGTTTAGGCGAACCGGTTTTTGGCAAATTACAGGCCCGTTTGGCTCAGGCTATTTTTAGTATCAATGCGGTAAAAGCACTGGAATTTGGCGATGGATTTAACATTACCCAATTAAAAGGCTCTGAAGCCAACGACTCGTTTATTAGCAGCAGTGAAGGTATCCGCACCGCTACCAATCACTCGGGCGGCATACAGGGCGGCATTTCCAATGGTGAAAAAATCACTTTTAAAGTGGCATTTAAACCCACCTCTACCATTCAAAAAAGCCAAAATTCAGTGAATGCCATGGGTGAAGCTGTAACAATATCCCCTGCCGGCCGACACGACCCCTGCGTAGTTCCCAGGGCTGTGCCGATAGTGGAAGCCATGTCGGCTATCACCCTTCTGGATGTGTTTTTAGAACATAAAATTTACCGGTAAATATGGGAAATAACCTATTGGGCTTGGGCCTGGCACTCTGTCCAATTTTATTGCTTGTTACCTTTTCTCCCAATTTTATTATTTTATTTTTTATAATACCGTTCACAATTATCGTTTTTCATAAATTGATTGATTCTATGTCCAAATATCCAGTTACAGGGTTCTTTTATATTGCAATCTTTATTCTCTGCCTGGCAATGCTGGTGCTGTTCTTTCCCTTGTCTGCTCTATATAGTTACTTCCGCAACTATGAAAATGTACATGGTTTTATTTTGGGATTAACCTGTTTTTTTACACTAGTACTTTTGTCCTTTTCCCTTATGAGACAAAACAAAAAATAAAAGCATTTAAGATTTTCGATTCAAAAAATCTTCAACAAAAATTGCCTGCATTTTTAACAAATTCTGACCGTAATTAAAATGCTCCTGCACGTAGGCATAGCCTTCTTCAGCCAGTTTTTGATGCAGCTTTTCATTGGTAAGTATTTGTAATAGTTTATCTGCCAAATCTTGTAAATTATCGGGTTCATATAAAAGCCCACCTTTTGCTAAACGATGTTGGTTGGTTTCATCGTTTTCCATAATCACCGGCAATTTACAGGCCTGTACATCCAGCGAACTCAGCGAATTTTGTTTGGGAAATACCGCCACATCCGCCATACTATAGTATTTGTACAATTCACCATTGGGTTTAGGCCCAAGTTGAAATATTTGAATCAGCGGATTTGAAAACCCCTGTGCATAATGCTCGGTATTATAGGGCTCATTTACCGCTCCTATGTACACAATATTTAATGGAAATTGAATCTGATTTTCAATTTTTTTAATGGCATCCACAATTAAATGAGGCTGCTTAAAATGGTCTGACTTTCCGGTGTAGATAACAGTTTTTCCGCCTGCCTGTATGCCTCGAATCAGGGTTTGGGGATCTACTTCTACCTTTTTAAATACTTCAGTATCTGTGCAAATTTCATTGTTAAAAATCCGATCCGATTTAAATCCAAACCATTCCAAAACTTTTTTGTTTTCCCTTGCAGTATAAAAAACCGGTACATTTCTTTTCACCATTCGTTTCACCACCAAAGGTTTAAAAAAACCATCCATATAAATTTTGCCAGGTATTGTCATGTGCTCAAACTGGCTAAACAGGGTATGGGTATCGCCGGTAACATAGCGCTTGCCGGTTTGTTTCAACAATGATAAACCAAAGCCAATGGTTTCAAGCCCATGATAAAAAACAATCTCAGGATTTACTTTGGCTATGCAGGCATTGATTCCTTTCATAAACACCCCGGCTTTCTTTTTCCCGGTTTTAAAAGATGGCAGGCGAATTAATTCCACCCCGTATTTTTCGCAAAATGCGGCATCTTTTTGTTGCATGGCTTCGGGTGTGGTATTCCATAAATCCAACCTGTCTGATGTAATAATTACCATCTTGGTTCCAGGATAAACGTACCGGGCCAGGTAATTAATATCGTAACCCATTTCCGGATGAAAATAGTAAACCAGGTGGGCAACGGTAATGGGTTGGCTCATGGGCCTGCAAATTTATGTGCAAAACCCCAATATCAGTCAGTGATGGCTAATTGTAAACTTATCTTGGTAAAATTCACCTTCTGTACTGAGTTGAATAAAGTACATGCCATCCGGCAGGGTTTGTGTATTCAAATTCAGCAAGCCTGCATGCTGTCCAGAGAGTACAATAGCACCTGCGGCATTTCTAAGTACCCAAGAGTACGTATTTTCCCTTGGCATTGCAATGGTCACCTTTTCATTACCGGGATTGGGATAAACCTGCAAATCCGCTGTTTTATATTTTATAGCACTAGCGGGATAGTGATTGCCTACGGTTGCAACAAATTCAAAACTATTCTTTACCGCCAATTTGCCACTTTTATATTCAAAAACTGCAATAGCAAACAAATACAGCCCTTCATTTACCGGCTTTAATACTAACATTTTATTGGATACAATTTCAGACAATCCCGCAGGTCCAAAAACTTTATTGGCGCTATATCCTGCAATAAAATCTGCATTCGTTGGATTAGATTCATTTTCATCGCAAGTCAATGCAAAATCACCAGCACCCAAATTGGATTGATAAGGCGTTTGAAGCACAAAAATTAACGAATCGGCATCTGCATTGCCTGCGTTCAGTTGCAAGGTATCAGCGGTATTCAGCAGCAGATTTATTCTGCTATTTATATTCAGGGTGGTATTTGAATTTCTTCTACTTGCGGTTGTTATTGCATGTATGCCCTGATATGGACCTCCGGTGCTCGAATTCCGAAGATTCCTTATGTCTGACCTGCAACACTGTTCATAATGCAATCTGTACGTTTTGTTTTTGGGTAAATCTACCCAGCCCGTGTATATGCCTTTTTTTATGCAACCAGCACCCGGCTCTAAATAATTGGTTCCAAAACCATCCTCGGCCAATTCGTTTTTAAATGTTAACTCTAAGGCCAGGTTTGCCGATTGACCGATTGAATCAAACACACAAATTTTGGCGGTTTTCTCAAATTCAAGGCTGTCAAACGGACCGGTTTTGGGGAAACATAAGCGGGTTAATTCCAATTGCACATAGTAGTGGTCCGAGTTTAGGTCGCTGCTTACATATTGACAATTCAAACGCCCGGTTAATAAATGGTTGGCCTTAAGTTGTAAGCCCAAAAATAATATTGATATAAATAATGCCCTTTTCATACACACAAATTAAATTCAGCGTATGATGCTTTGTGTCATCTGCTTGCAAAACAGCCAATTATGACAGTTTATTGATTCTAATTGTGCATTACCACAAAGCGTTGTGCAATCTGCTGGTGTGTATCATTCAGCAATAGGGTGTATATTCCATCGGCCCAGGCTTGGGTATTTATCTCCATTTTGTTTTCAAATTTTCCTTCATACACCAGGGCCCCCTGCGCATTTATGATATGCACTTTACCCAGTTGCAATGGCGCTGCTGCAATAATCAATTTTTCCTTCACCGGGTTTGGGTACACATATAATTGGGGTTTTAAATCATCCACACTCAGGGTTACAGCAGGTTTGTTGCGGTCACGCACGTAAACCGAGCCGTTCACAATTGTGCTGGTAATCACCTTACCATTTCTCCACTCAGTTACTTTGTAGGCTATGGCATAAATGCCTTCCTTCAGCGAGTATAATCGCGCTTTGCCAGTCACAGCATCCAGAGTGTTATAACTGCCGCTGCCAAATACTACACTGGCATCATATCCACTTATATAATCCACCAGGGTGGGGTTTACATAATTGGCAGCGCACATGGTTTGAATCGGATTGGCGCTGCTTGCGCCTTGGTATGGGGTTGTCCATTCATAACTGAGGCTGTCACCATCGCCGTCCGTCATGCTAAAATCAAATTCGGTTGTGTCCATCTGGCACATCACCTTTACGGGTTCAGTTTTGTGCAGGGCATTTTTATTGGCATCGCCTGCGGTATTAATGGTAGTTTCATACCGTATTCCCTGGTATGGCAAACTCAAATTGCTATTCTTTAAATTATCCATCATTACACGGCAGCACCTTTCCCATTTCAGCACATAATTATCTGTGCTATTCAACAGGGTTACGTTTGCACTGTAAATTGCATAGTCGGTGGGTGCCCAGCCTGTTTTAGCGCAGGCAGCCATATCCCCGTCGCTTTGTTTTTTAAATACCATTGGCAGTACCAGCGTGTCATCTACCATTTTACCGTTTTTATATATGCATATCCAAAGGTCATTATCAAAGGGTACTTCATCCTTGGTTCCATCCTGGGTCCTGTCGCGGTATAGATATACTGATATTTTATAAATGCTTGTATTTCCGCCGGTGCCCACTTTTTCATGGCGCATATATCCACCGGTTCCATGGGTTGCACCTGCTTTTGGCACAGCGGCCCATAGTAACAGGTTTAATAAAATCAGATTGAAAAATTTAATCTTCATAATTATTAGATACAAAAAAACTCCAAAGTTGCCCATTTGATTTTCAACTTTTAAAATTTTACAATTCGCGCTTTGTGCCTACCCACCTTCCCTTGCATCTATGCTAACTTTGCAGCCATGAACCTCCCTCAAAAATTAGAGCAGTTTCAGCGTTTGCTGGAAATTATGGACGAGTTGCGCCTGAAATGCCCTTGGGATCGCGAGCAAACCTGGGAAAGCATCCGCCACCTGTCTATCGAGGAGGTTTACGAACTTTCCGATGCCATTTTGGATAACAATGCCCAGGAAATTAAAAAAGAGCTGGGCGATCTGCTTTTGCATATTGTGTTTTACTCCAAAATTGCCGACGAAAAAGCCGCCTTCGATATAGGTGATGTAATCGATGAGCTTTGTGCCAAACTCATACGCCGCCACCCCCATATTTATGGCACCGTAGAGGCCGAAAACTCCGATACCGTAAAAGCAAATTGGGAACAAATCAAGCTGCAGGAGAAAGGGAATGAACGCAAAAGTGTGTTGCAGGGTTTGCCCAAATCCATGCCGGCACTTGTAAAAGCCTATCGCATGCAGGAAAAAGTATCGTCCGTGGGTTTCGATTGGGATACCGCCGATGAGTGTTTTGCCAAGGTAAAAGAAGAGCTGCACGAGTTCGAAACCGCCGCCAATCCCCAAGAAAAAGATAAGGAGTTTGGCGATTTGTTATTTGCACTGGTAAACTTCGCCCGCAAAAGCGGCATCAACCCCGACGATGCCTTGGAGCATACCAACAAAAAATTCCAATCCCGCTTTCAGTATATCGAGGAGCAGGCGGCCCAGGCCAATCGCAACTTAAATGATATGTCGCTGCAGGAAATGGATGTATTCTGGAACCAAAGCAAGCAGTTTTTTAAGTAATCATTTGGCTTTCTTCCCAGTAAATGTGAGCATTTTTAGGTTCCCGGCCCCACAATAGATGCTAAAATAAAGAG
>JBGAKR010000004.1:202500-335323 GCA_044224315.1 Bacteroidia bacterium
AGCACCTTGCCACTTGCCCCGAAGGGAAGGCACCTTTCGGCACCGGTCAAATGACATTTAAGCCCAGGTAAGGTTCCTCGCGTATCATCGAATTAAACCACATGCTCCTCCGCTTGTGCGGGCCCCCGTCAATTCCTTTGAGTTTCATCCTTGCGGACGTACTTCCCAGGTGGATTACTTAACGCTTTCGCTTAGCCGCTGACAGTGTATCGCCAACAGCGAGTAATCAACGTTTAGGGCGTGGACTACCAGGGTATCTAATCCTGTTCGCTCCCCACGCTTTCGTGCCTCAGCGTCAATGACAGTGTAGCAGACTGCCTTCGCAATCGGTGTTCTATAACATATCTAAGCATTTCACCGCTACATGTTATATTCCATCTACCTCCACTGTATTCAAGAAAACCAGTTTCAATGGCAGTTCTGCAGTTAAGCTGCAGGATTTCACCACTGACTTAGATTTCCGCCTACGCACCCTTTAAACCCAGTAAATCCGGACAACGCTTGAATCCTTCGTCTTACCGCGGCTGCTGGCACGAAGTTAGCCGATCCTTATTCTCACGGTACCGTCAGCTCCGGACGCATCCAGAGGTTTCTTCCCGTAAAAAAGCAGTTTACAATCCATAGGACAGTCATCCTGCACGCGGCATGGCTGGTTCAGACTTGCGTCCATTGACCAATATTCCCTACTGCTGCCTCCCGTAGGAGTCTGGTCCGTGTCTCAGTACCAGTGTGGGGGATCATCCTCTCAGACCCCCTAAACATCGTAGCCTTGGTGAGCCGTTACCTCACCAACTAGCTAATGTTCCGCATGCCCATCTTTTACCGCCGGAGCTTTAACTGCTTATAGATGCCTATCTGCAGTGTTATGGGGTATTAATTCAGATTTCTCTGAGCTATGCCCCAGTAAAAGGTAGGTTGCATACGTGTTACGCACCCGTGCGCCGGTCTCATATATATTGCTACATATTTACCCCTCGACTTGCATGTATTAGGCCTGCCGCTAGCGTTCATCCTGAGCCAGGATCAAACTCTTCATGGTAAAAGATTTGATCTCCGACTTCCCAAAGTTTTATCTTCGGTTGGCTCGCTATTCCTTACTTATCTTTCAAAGAACTTTATAAAAGCGCCGTAGCGGTTTTAAGTCATTTTTGTTTCCCGTATTGTTCTGAACGGGGCTGCAAAATTAATACTTATTTTTTAATTGTCAAGTATTTTTTAAAAAATTTTTAATTTTTTTTCTTCAGCAGTGTCTCAGAACGGGGGTGCAAATGTAATGCTATTTATTTCCAAAAGTCAAGCACTTTTTAAATTATTTTTCAGCACTTGTTTTCAGAGTCATAAATACCAGAACGGGGCTGCAAATATACACTTTCAAAATTCGCAAATGCAAGCTATTTATTGAATATTTTTTAATTAATTTCTCAAACACAATACCAGCGCGGTTTATGGCATCAATAAAGAACTGTCGCCATAACTCAAAAACCGGTATTTCTGGGCTTTCGCATGGGTATATACCCCCTCCCATTTACCCCCAATTAGAGCAGATATTAACAAAATTAATGTTGAACCTGGTTGATGAAAGTTGGTAATGATGCCTTTCGACAGCTTAAAATTGTATCCGGGCATGATAAAAATTCCGGTTTCACCCGATAAAAAATTGCCGTTTTTAACCATAAACTCCTTTAAAATCAACAAAGATTCTTTCACCGACAACCGATTTAAGGCAGGATTATAACCTACATCGTCTTTAATTATGTTAAAATCCGAAACACCTAAACTTAGATTCACTCCTATATAGTACAAACTTTCTACCACCCTTAACGATGTTGTACCTACCGGTATTACAGGGCCCGGGGCATTTATAAGACTATCCACCAAGGCTGTACTAATGCTAAACCGCTCATTGTGCATGGTATGTTCATTTGCAAACTGCACGGTTACCGGCTTAAAAGTACCAGCACCAACGTGCAATGTGAGAAAGCTTTGTTGGATTCCGGATGCTTTTAAACTATTTAAAACGCTATCGGTAAAGTGCAAGCTGGCCGTTGGCGCAGCAACTGCACCTGCTTCGCGGGCAAATACAGTTTGATACCTTTCTTTATCCGACTCCACCACTTCCCTCTTTATATATGGAGGCAGAGGTACTTTACCCGCTTTTTCAATGGCTTCTGCAATAGAACCCCCGCCAAGCACTGTAAGTTTTATAATATTAGAATCGCGTTGGGCCCAGTTAACATCCAGTATATCTGCTGCACCATTATCTGAGACAAAAGGTAAAGTAAGATGCTCGCCTTCATGGAATTTGCGCCGATTGCCAATCAGACAATGCCATTGCGACCAGTCTGGTTGAAGGGATTCGAGTAAAAATACCTCTATATTGCCTTTCTCCGTTTCAAACAGCAATCGGGCAGGAATAACTTTGGTATCATTAAAAATCAGGGTAGTCTGTGGGGGCAAATAGGCCGACAGCTGATGAAACACAGCATCTGTTATTCTACCTTGATTGTAAACCAGTAATTTGGATGCATCCCGCACCGGAATCGGATAATTGGCAATCATTTCAGCGGGCAGATCATAATCAAAATCTGCCATATTGATTTTGGGCAAAAAAGCACCCGGACTCATCGCAATTGGGCTTTTGTAAGGTATTCGGCCAATAAACGCACTGCTTTTCCTCTGTGGCTGATGCTATTTTTTTCATCCAGCGACATTTCGGCAAATGTTTGGTTATAGCCTGCTGGTAAAAAAATCGGATCGTAACCAAACCCGGCATTTCCGGCGTAATTATTTGTAATGGTGCCCTTCACTTCGCCCTCCAGATAAGTGGGGATTCCGTTTTCATTAATATAACAAAACACGGTTTTGAAAGCAGCATTTCGATTTTGAATCCCATTCAGGTTCTTTAAAAGCAGGTTGCAATTATCTGCGAATGAAGCCTCAGGGCCGGCATAGCGCGCAGAGTACACGCCAGGTTGCCCGTTTAACGCGTCTACTTCCAATCCGGTATCATCGGCAAAACAGGGTTTGCCAAATGCCTGAAAAATAGTTTGTGCTTTTATCAGTGCATTTTGTTGCAAGGTTGAACCGGTTTCAGGGATTTCCTGTAGATAGTTTAAATCCGCCAGGGTAATGATTTCGATGCCAACTGGCAAGGCAGCTGCAATCTCCTGCGCTTTGTGCGCGTTGTGCGTAGCAAATATGAGTTGCACTGAATTACTCGGGGCGTTTGCGAACGGTTCGTTGTTCTATTCGTTTTTCGTAATCTTCGCCTTTGAATATGCGATTTACAAAAATACCGGCGACATGAATATTGTTGGGGTCGATATGCCCGGCAGGAACAAGTTCTTCTACTTCTGCAATGGTAATTTTACCTGCCATAGCCATCATGGGATTGAAATTGCGGGCGGTATCGCGGAAAACCAGATTGCCGTGGGTATCTCCCATCCAGGCTTTTACGATGGCGAAATCCGAGTCGAAGGCGTGTTCCATGAGGTACATTTTGCCATTAAACTCGCGGGTTTCTTTGCCAGCTGCGACTTCGGTGCCTACTCCGGCCGGAGTAAAAAAAGCAGGAATACCGGCACCGGCTGCGCGGCAACGTTCGGCCAGGGTACCTTGCGGAATCAGTTCTACCTCCAGTTCGCCAGACAACAACTGCCTTTCGAATTCATCATTTTCGCCCACATAAGAGCTTATCATTTTTTTAACCTGCCTGGTTTTAAGCATGAGTCCGATGCCAAAATCATCTACACCGGCGTTATTTGAAATACAGGTTAAGTTTTTTACCCCTTTTCTAACCAGGGCTGCTATTGAATTTTCGGGAATACCACATAATCCAAAACCACCGAGCATAATGGTGGCGCCATCTTGAATATCGGCGATTGCCTCATCGGCATTATTTACAACCTTGTTCATATACTATTGTTCGAGTTTGGCAGAGAGACCTGCATCCAAAAGGGCAATGCAAACGGGTTCCAGGTCATCGAAACCGCCATTTTTTACGCGGCACTTGCCATTGTTGTGTACAATTAATGCGCATTGCTGAGCCTGAAGGTATTCGTGATCGCAATATTTCATCAGGCATTCTATTACCCAATCGAAAGTATTTACATCATCATTATAAAGCACAACAGCCCAACCCGGTACTACTTCTTCTTCGAGCAATACCTGTTCATCGAATTGGGTTGACCAGCTAAAATTTTCAGCCATTGCGGTAATGTTTTCTCAGCAGGCGGGCTTTGTTTTCATTGCCTGCCAGCAGTCGGTTTATATTTTTACGATGGGTAAGTATTACCATTAAAGCGGCGCATACTCCAAAAGCGATAAACAGAGGTTCATGCCTTTTAAAAATCCAGATAAGCTGGATGGGGAACATAATTGCGGCAGAAATGGATGAAAGTGAAACAAAGCGGGTTGCAAAAAGTATAAAAACAAAAATACCCAAACAGGCCAGTGCACTTATATAATGGATGGCTATAAGCATTCCAAACAGGGTAGCAATGCCTTTACCGCCTTTAAATCCGGCGAAAATGGGGAACAAATGCCCGACAACGGCACTCAAGCCGAAAAGCAATTGTACATTGATATACCAAGTTTTCTGAAGGACAGGGTGAATGGCAGGGATGTAATTTACCAAACTGGCGGCTGTAAAACCTTTCAGCACATCCATGAGTAATACACCCACACCGGCTTTTTTGCCCAGTACCCTAAAAGTATTGGTGGCACCTGCATTTCCGCTACCGTAGTCGCGTACATCTATACCGTAAAATGCCTGCCCTACCCATACTGCGCTAGGGATTGAACCCAGCAAATAGGCTAGTACAGCAAGTATTGCAATAAATACAAATGTCATCTGATTTGCTCCGAAACGGGGAGCAAAAATAAGAATTAATTAAAAAACTCAACCACATCTGTTTGCACTTACCCACATCGGCTCCCGAAATGATAAAGTTTTACCAGCTGATTACCTGCACTCTGCGGGTGCTTTCAAATTTTTTCTTAGTTTTGTAACCACTCAAAAATGAAAAAAGTATTTTTAGTTACCTTAGGTTTCGTGCTTACTGCAGGAATTGTAGTAATTGACGCTTGTAAAAAGAAAGAAGAAGCCGCCCCCGTGGCCGATTTTACAGTAAACTCTACCAGTATCAATGAAGGTGATAGTTTAATTTTGACCAACAAAAGCAGCAACGGTAAAAGTTATAAGTGGAGTTACAGTGGCTCCTCGTGGAGCTCTACCGACGCGAGTACCTATTTTGTAGTGGATAGCGCGGGTACTTTTAGTTTAACATTGGAAGCTAAGAACGGTGACGGTAAATCATCAACTAAGAAAATGGATATTACTGTATTGCCCGATACCGTATGGCGCATGTCTAACAATGGAAAGAAAATTTGGATTGTAAAATCTATTAAGCTTAATGGCGTGGAGCAACTTGCCAATAGTTGCCAGCAGGACGATGAGTTTATCGTTTACAAAACACCTTTAACCTCGACCGACACCTGCCAAATAACCGAGGGCACTACAAAATGTCCTTCTGGCACCTATTTGTTCACCCTTCCGGCTTCAAGTGCATGGCGTTTGAACAAGGGTAAATTCGAATTTGCATTAACCGCATTTGGATCTCCGGTAAATCTGAGTTTTGCCATTTCTAAATGCACCCGCCGCGAGTTTGAAGGTGCGGATGGAGTGAACAACGTAACTATTAAACTGGCAGAAAAGTAAGTCAGTCTTTTTTATAAAGTACCGTTTCTTTATCGTTGGATTTCAATAAAACGGAAATCCAATTTTCCTGAATTTGCGGGAAATGTTCTCGCACCATGAGTTCCCATTTGGTCCAGCCCGGGATTTCTTCGTCAAATTCTACGAATTTATCCAGGGCGTAATCTAAACGCATTACCACATCATCATCGTTGGATAATTCATCCTCAATGCGAGCTGTAATTTTATAAATATCGTCCCAATTAATTTCGAGGTTTTCTTTTTCCATATGAAATACAAATCCGTTTGGGAAGTAGGTAAAAAAGCCATCCTCACGCAGCAAATCGCTGTGTTTTTCGGCCATCCACTGATCGTATTCTGCTCCGCGCCTGCCTATGAAATAATACTTTTTATTAAATAGCATGTACAGCAATCCCGAGCCGAAAAGGAACATTACTACCTCGGCCATCCAAAACTGCCATTGTCTTTCTTTGGCGTTAAATGTAAAAAAGCCGGCAATTACCAATGCCCAGCATATAATCGCGTAGATGATATACTTCCAGCGATAATCTGCAATTGCAATAACGGTGGCTTTGCCTACAATTTCACCCATATTTATACAAAGCTAATTAATAAAAGGCAATAAAAAAGGGCAACCTGCTGGCTGCCCTTTTAACTATTTAAGCGTTAGATGCCTGTTGTAAAGATTTATAGAATTTCCAATTGGAGCCCAGGTATCTGGCAGAAGTGCCCAGCTCCTCTTCTATTCTAAGCAGTTGGTTGTACTTGGCCATCCGGTCGCTGCGACTGGCAGAGCCTGTTTTGATAAGGCCGCTATTCATGGCCACACATAAATCTGAAATGGTACTGTCTTCGGTTTCACCGCTGCGATGGCTCATTATATTAGTATAACTGTTAGCGGTTGCCATTTGAATGGCGTCGATGGTTTCGGTAAGTGTACCAATCTGGTTTACTTTTACGAGGATAGAGTTTGCAATACCTTTGTTAATACCACGGCTAAGGCGTTTTACATTGGTAACAAACAAATCGTCGCCCACCAATTGTACATTTCTGCCAATGGCATCGGTAAGCATTTTCCATCCCTCCCAATCGTCTTCGGCCAGGCCGTCTTCGATGCTGAGAATGGGGTACTTAGAGGTCCAGGTTTTCCAATAATCTACCATAGCGGCAGATTCCATGGTTTTTCCGTCGGATTTTTTGAAGGTATACAGTTTGGTATCGGCATTATAGAATTCGCTGGCAGCAGCATCCATGGCAATGCAAATTTCAGAACCAGGCTGATAACCCGCTTTGGAAATGGCTTCGAGTACAGTTTCAATGGCTTCCTCATTGCTTTTTATTTCCGGGGCAAATCCACCCTCATCACCTACGTTTGTGCTGTAACCTTTTGATTTCAACACCGCTTTGAGATTGTGAAACACTTCTACACCCATGCGCAGGGCATCTCCAAAAGAGTTGGCCTTTACCGGCATAATCATAAACTCCTGAAAATCGATTGAATTATCGGCATGTGCACCCCCATTGAGGATATTCATCATGGGAATGGGAAGTGTATTGGCATTAACTCCACCCAGATAGCGGTACAAAGGCATGCCCAACTCATCGGCAGCAGCACGGGCGCAGGCCAAAGAAACGGCCAGCATGGCATTGGCACCCAGTTTTCCTTTGTTATCGGTACCATCCAGTTCAATCATGGAGTGGTCGATTTCGTTTTGTTCCAGCACTTCCATACCGTCGAGGGCATCAGAAATGATATTGTTTACATTGTCAACTGCTTTTAAAACGCCTTTGCCCATGTAGCGGCTTTTGTCGCCATCTCTGAGTTCAAGGGCTTCGTGTATGCCGGTAGATGCACCACTCGGTACAGCGGCGCGGCCGAAACCACCGTCTTCGGTAAATACTTCGGCTTCAATGGTTGGATTTCCGCGACTATCCAGAATTTGGCGGGCGTGTATGTCAACAATGCTACTCATATTTTTTCGTGGCGCAAAATTAGCCATAATATAAGGAGTGGAGAATTGTGAAAACAGATTTACTGCACTTTTTTTCAACCTAAATATGGGCTTTTCTACAAATCATCCAGAATTAAATATTTATGTTTGAAGACTTTAAATAAAATAAAACGCAAATGAAACTCAATTTCCTTGCCATTGGCCTTGCCACTCTAGTGCCCAATATTATTGGGATGATTTGGTATCACAAAAGCTTATTTGGTAAACTATGGCAGGCAGAAACCGGCCAATCCATGGAACCAGAGGCGATGAAAGGCCGAATTGCAAAAATCATGGTTGTATCGCTGATTATGTCGTTTATGGTGGCTATGGCGTTAAATCCGATGGTAATCCATCAAATGGGTGTGGGTTCTTTGGTTGCAGGCGATGCCGCTACCATGAAGGCAGTAGCCACTGGTGCTAAACTGGATGTGTCAGTAAATGGAGTAGAACTGAATGTGATGGATAATTTCAGAACCTTTAAACATGGTGCTTTCCATGGTGTTTTGTATGGCATTATGCTCATTTTACCCATTATTGCCATTGGTGCCATGTATGAAAAACGCAGCTGGAAATACAGCCTTATGACCGGTGGTTACTGGATTGTAAATATGGCTATAATGGGCGGAATTATTTGCGGAATGAAATAAGAATAAGGTTTAAATGATAAAAAAAGGCCGCTTTAAAAGCGGCCTTTTTTATGGTTTAAATTTATTACGCCATTGAAACCGTGCCGGTTTTTTTATGGCTGGCCATTAAATCTAAAAACTGATCGAAGAGGTACCAGCTGTCGTGCGGACCGGGGCTGGCCTCGGGGTGATGCTGCACGCTGAATGCGGGTTTATCCAGGCGGGCTATACCTTCAACCGAATCATCGTTGAGATTTACATGGGTAAGTTTTACTTTATGTGAAAGGGCATCATCGAACTTCACTGCAAACCCGTGGTTTTGGGAGGTAATTTCGCTGCGGCCGGTAACGAGGTTATGCACCGGGTGGTTTAAACCGCGGTGACCATGGTGCATTTTATATGTGGTAAGACCACTGGCAAGGGATAGCAATTGGTGGCCCAGACAAATGCCAAAGGTGGGCATACCGCTTTCTACAATGGTTTTTACTGTTTCGATGGCATAATCCATGGCGGCAGGATCACCGGGGCCATTGGAAATCATCAAACCGTCGGGATTCCAGGCCAATATTTCAGCAGCTGTGGTTTTAGCCGGGAAAATGCCCAGGTAGCATCCACGATCTACCAGGCAGCGGGCAATATTGAGTTTGTTGCCAAAGTCGAGCAGAGCCACTTTGGTAGTTGCGGCGGGGTCGCCCATGGTGTGGAACTCCTTGCATGAAACCTTGCTGGCCAGCTCCAGCCCTGACATATCGGGGCAGGCTGCTACGATTTTTTTCAGTTCCTCTACATCCGATACATCCGAAGAAATAACCGCATTCATGGCTCCGGCCTGGCGAATGTGACGCACCAACTGACGGGTATCAACATCCGAAATCCCTACAAGATTATTTTGGGTAAAATACTCATCCAGGCTAAACGAGCCCATTTTGCGGCTAAAGTTGTGCGAGAATTTTTTGCAAACCAGTCCGGCGATTTTAATTTCATCGCTTTCAACCTCGGCGGCATTTACACCATAATTTCCAATGTGGTCATTGGTCATAATTAGAATTTGGCCAAAGTAAGAAGGGTCTGTAAACACCTCCTGGTAGCCGGTCATACCGGTATTGAATGCGATTTCACCAGTTGTGGTGCCGATTTTGCCAATGGCATTGCCTTTGAAAACTGTACCGTCTTGCAGTACCAGTAAGGCGGGTATAGGATTAGAACTCACTTCAAGGGTGCAAATCTCGATGATTTGGGCCTTACGAACCAAGCTTTGTGGGTAAAATGTGTTTATGAAAAAAGGGTTGAATCCATGAATTCAACCCTTTTAATTGGGCCACAATGGGTTGATTCTTTACTTAAGAATCACAAAAGTTCCAGTAGCTTGGTTTGATTGAGAATTTAATTGGTAATGCCAGATACCCGCAGGCAATTCTGAGGTAGAAATTACTACCCGGCCAGAAGTATTTTCAAGGGTAAAAACGGGTTTTACGACTCCACCTGCTGCATTTACAAGTAGCACATTCACATCCTTGCTCAGTAAAAACGGAACCTGAACTGTTACCAGATTACTAGCCGGGTTTGGGAATACTTTGCCTGTATAGGAAGCGAATCTGTGGGTGCTATTCATGGGTGTATTCAACTGAAACCCGTCGACAAATAATACAGAATTACCTGTAGCCGATTCACCGCCCTGAAATGCCGCGCAATAAATTACCGCGCTATCGGGCACACGAGAGGGTGGGCCCCAATAATTGATCGGGATTGCCGCCTGGGTCCAGTTTGCAATGGTTTGGCCCTGTACCAGACTACCCATACCCATCATAGTATCGTGGTAAAACATCATAATGGCAATATTTACCGAGTCGGTGCCTTTGGGGCTGCATTTATAATTTACATATAGGAAAGAGTCTTTGCCATAAACGGCAAAACCCGGTTTGGGGCCATCGTTTCCCTGCCTGCCGGCCATGATGTAGCCTTGCAAAAACCCGCCTAAACCGTCACTCACATTTTCGATGCGGGCTGAAAAGGAAGAAAAAGCATGGTCGGTAGATTTGGTTACCGGAAAATTTACTCCGGGTGGAATTCGCAAATTGGTTGTAAACCAACCCATAGGCTCGCTGAAACTCACACTCTGCCAGGATTCGAAATTGCCGTTGGGGATGGTGATTTTTCCCAATCCACCTACCAGATGTAAGCTATCAGCAATGATAAAACTTCCCTGCATGTTGCCATTGGGGTTGCTTGATGCGATTCCAAAAACTACCGTATCGGCCAAGCCTGTGTCTTTGTAATTAATTTTAAAAGCCAGGCGTTGAAATTTACTGGTATCGCTGCCGGTGAGATAAAAAATATCCTCGCTGATGGTTTTGCCTTTGCGTTTAAAAAACACCAGGTACCAGCCTGTATCGCCCGGTACTACGTGCAGTTTAAAAAAACCAATGGCTGAATCCGGACGACCGGCAGCGGGTATTCCACCGCTAAAATTATTCTCCGGGTCGCCATAAATTACAGCACCGGGACCGTCGTTTTGATTTAAGCTGCGTTTTAACCTAAGAGCCGATTGACTTTTGTAGCCGGGTACTTTTTGGGTAAATCCATAGGTTCGCCAGCCCGTGGGCTTTTGAAGTGTGGTAGTATTCCATGATTCGAAGTCGGGATTAGGAATCTGGGCCATGGCGGTTGAGGCGGAAAGCATAGCCAGTAAGAGGAACCAATTTGTTTTTTTCATTTATGTGAGGGTTTACACAAAGTTCGCCATTAACATTTGGGTTGCATGTAACTTTAATTGCGCAGGAACTGCAGTATTACTTGTAAGTTACCCAATTGCTTATTTGATGTTTATCTATGGGTAATTTTATAATTTATATGTATGTATGGATAGCATGTATTTTTGCAGCCGTGGCCGAGAAGGATGCAGACAACGCCCCATTGTTTTATATGGAAAATGGCTATGTGGTATTTACAGCTGCCTATCATTTACAGCGGGGCCATTGCTGTGGCAGCGGTTGCCGGCATTGCCCCTTTGAACCCCGGCATATAAAAGGGAATACCCGTTTGCCCCAGGAAAAAAAAGAGGGTGATTATTTATCGGAATAATCCAGCACCCTGGTTTTGAGGTAAGCCGCCAGACTTTTCATTTCCGATTCGATTTCAGCCTTGCTATCCCTTACCAGCAAGGGAAGTTTGTGGTTTTCCGAGAATTTGATCCAGCCTATAAATTCGGTAAATGACGCATTGGTTTGCATGCTAAAATAATGCATGGTTTGGCCCTGCTTGTATCGGGTTATAAACGTGTACTCGATATGATCATAGGGTATTTTCTTTTGAATACGTATACCCAGAATATTTGAATATCGGATGTAGTATTTGGCTTCGGGGTGCAGCACCACGCCTTTATATATGGTAAAAATAATGATACCTATAATAAGGAATGGAATTGCGGCGGCCAAAGTGCCGGTAATTAGTGAAAAAACCAGTATCAGAAAGGCCAGGAAGCCAAAAGCGGAGAACATCCAGGAAACATGTTTTTCGGTTTTAAAGTTCAATTTTTCTCCGGCATCCAAAATTTCATCGGGCATAAATTTTTTAAATAATTAACTACAAAAATACCAAATATATTGATTAAATTGTTAACCGCTTTTTGTCAATAATATTAACAAATGTTTCTCAATTGCCATTCCTATTTCAGCATGCGCTATGGCATTCTATCGCCCAAAGATTTGGTAGAATGGGTGGTGCAGAACGAGTTGCCCTCGGCTGGCAACCCGGTGCATATATGTTTGACAGACATTAATGCCATGAGTGGGATTCCTGATTTTTTCAGAGAGGCGCAGAAGCACGAAGGTTTGCATGCCTGCGGGGGTATACAGTTTTGCGAGGGGGCCACGGGGGGACGTTGTTTGTACATAGGCATTGCCAAAAACGAGCATGGATTTGCCGAGTTGAACCGTTTCTTATCGGAGCATCATTTGACAGGCCAACCTTTGCCCGGAATAGCACCCGCATTTGAGCATGCATTTGTGATATACCCATTTGAACGCACATTGGAAAAAGATTTCAGGCACACATTGCGCCCCAATGAATACATTGGGGTGCGGCCGGAGCAGCTGACGCGCCTGAGGTTTTCGGCCTGGAAAAACCAACATACCCGCCTGGTAGCCCTGTGTACCGCTACTTTTCGCAATATTACCGACCACAATACACACCGCCTGCTGCGCTGCATGGCCAACAATTGCCTGCTAAGCAAGCTGCCCCCGGGCGAAGCGGCCGATGCCCGGCACCTGCTGCGGGGTACCGAAGAAATTTTGCAACTATACCGCGATGCACCGGCCCTGGTAAGCAATACACTACGCCTGCTGGAACAATGCAGTTTTACCCTCGCCTTTGGGGGCAACCAAAATAAAAAAGTATTTAGCAGTGATGCCGAAGAGGATTTCAGGCTCATGACCGACCTGGCTTTTGAAGGCCTTCGGTACCGCTACCCCAAGTATACCTATGCCACCAAACTGCGCCTGGAAAACGAGATGAAACTGATCTACGAACTGGGTTTTACCTCGTATTTTTTAATCAGCTGGGATATATGCCGGTTTGCCCGCGAGCAGGGATTTTACTATGTGGGCCGGGGCAGTGGCGCCAACAGCATGGTGGCTTATTGCCTGCGCATAACCGATGTAGACCCCATAGACCTGGATTTGTATTTTGAGCGATTTATCAATCCGTTTCGTACCAGTCCGCCCGATTTTGACCTGGATTTCAGCTGGCAGGACCGGGATACCGTTACCGACTATATTTTCAAAAAACACGGCAGCGACCATACGGCATTGCTGGCTACTTACAGCACTTTTCAAGCCAATGCAGTGGTGCGTGAGTTGGGCAAAGTTTTTGGCTTGCCCAAAGAAGAGATAGACCGCATGCTGGACCGGTCGTCGTACTACAAAGCCGAGCTACGGGCAGCCCCCGAAGCCCAGAAAGCCCCCGAGGCCCCTACCCCGCCGGCTTTGCAAAAAGGGAAAGGTGTGTATAGCAACCCCGGCATTATGGAACGCAACAGTTTGCAACCCGTAACTGACGAGGCCACGTATTTAAAAAACAACCGCGATACCATAGCCCAGAAAATTATGCGGTATGCGCACCGCCTGCACGAAAGCCCCAACTACCGCAGCATTCACGCCGGCGGGGTATTGATTTCGGACAAGCCTATTTTTTATTACTCGGCGCTGGACATGCCGCCCAAGGGATTTCAAACCGTGCAATGGAGTATGCTGGAGGCCGAGGATCTGGGGCTGGCCAAGTTTGATATTCTGAGTCAGCGCGGGTTGGGGCATATCAAGGATGCCATTCATATAGTAAAACAAAACCGCAACGAGGATATAGACATACACCGCATTCAGGATTTTAAGAAAGACGATCGCATACGCAGGCTCATCAGCACCGGGCATACGATGGGCTGCTTTTATGTGGAGAGTCCGGCTATGCGGCAATTGCTGCGCAAGTTGAAATGCGAAGATTATTTAACCCTGGTGGCGGCCAGCAGTGTAATACGGCCCGGGGTAGCGCGCAGTGGGATGATGCGCGGCTATATAGAAAGGCATATAAACCCCGAAAAGCGGAAAGAAGCCCACCCGGTGATGATGGAAATAATGCCCGATACCTACGGTATTATGGTGTACCAGGAGGATGTAATCAAAGTGGCGCACCATTTTGCGGGGCTGGGCCTGGCCGAGAGTGATGTATTGCGGCGGGGCATGAGTGGAAAATTTCGCAGCCGGGAGGAATTTCAGAAGGTAAAGGAACGCTTTTTTATTTTATGCAAAGAAAAAGGGCACTCCGATGCCTTGGCGGCCGAGGTATGGTTTCAGATTGAGAGCTTTGCCGGCTACAGTTTTGCCAAGGGGCACAGTGCCAGCTATGCCGTGGAAAGTTACCAGAGTTTGTACTTAAAAGCCCACTACCCGCTTGAGTTTTATGTGGGGGTGATTAATAATTTCGGTGGATTTTACCGCACCGAATTTTATGTACACGCCGCGCGCATGTGCGGGGCCGATGTTCAGGCGCCGGATGTGAACCACAGCCTGTATTTGAGCAGCATTACCGGGCAAACCATATACCTGGGGCTGGTGCATGTGGCCTCGCTTGAGCAAAAACTGGCCCGGCAGATTGTAAAAGAAAGGGAAATAAACGGGGCCTATAAAAGTTTGCACGATTTTAAAGAACGCATAGAGCCCGGCCTGGAGCAGTTAAAAATACTGGTGCGCATTGGGGCATTCAGGTTTACGGGCAAAAACCGCAAAGAGCTGATGTGGGAACTGCACTGGCTGATGAACAAAAACGGGGTAAAGGGGCAGAAAGCAAAGTCGGGGGTAAAAAGCCGGGGAAAGAAAACCGAACCGACCGATATTGAAGTGGTGCAAGGCGAAGAAGTTTTGCAAAAAAACCAGATGCCCGATTTATCGGAACTGAAAACCCAACAGATTTTATTTAAAGAGCCTCCAAAAAAATTCACCCTGCCAAACCTGAACTACGATGAGGTGGAGGATGCTTTTGAGCAATTTGAGTTGCTGGGGTTTCCGCTGTGCAATCCGTTTAATTTGGTTGCAAGGGAGGATGAACCGGCGGGTAAGGTAAGACGGGGGCATACTGCAGCCAGCATGGTGCGTGGCCTGGGCAAAAGGGTGCAGATAGAAGGGTATTTGGTAACCATAAAACCCACGCGCACCATAAAAGGACAAGAGATGAATTTTGGCACCTGGCTAGACAGGGATGGGTATTTTTTTGATACCACGCATTTTCCGGATGCGGTGCGCAAATGGCCATTCCGGGGGCGGGGTGTTTACCGCATTATTGGGATTGTGGTAGATGATTTTGGGGTAATAAGCGTAGATGTGGAGAGCATGGAGAAGCTGCCGTTTGTGGTAGATCCGAGATATGAGTGAGACCCCAATCTTTCCTAAAGAAAGATTGGATGGTCGAACCATCCTCGACTGAAGCGAAGCGGAACGTCGGGATGAGTAAAAGTTAGAAGTTGGGAGTTAGGAGTTAGGAGTGAAGAGTTGGCAGCCTTCTATAGTTTACAGTTGACAGTGTACAGTTAACAGTTGGGGGCAGCCTCCGCCACATTGCATGGGCGGATGAAAAGCTGAATTTTGTAGTAGGTGGATTTAGCAATTTCCTGAAGATTAAATTGATTACATCTTCGTAACCCCTGAGAATTGAATATTTGAAAATCACATGGGAAATGGTGCGGATTTTTAAATTCTCAGCGACTATTAAATTACCAAAAAAATAATGCATTTATTAAGCCTGATTTTTGGGGTTGGGTGGGCAATAAAATGTACGGTTTTTAAATTTTAATTTTTCTCATAAGTTTGAATACTCAAATGCACTTATCCATTTAAATGTACATTGTATAAGGCTATTTTCATTGCACATATTCAAAACATACCAATTGGTATGTTCTAAAATAATGGAATTAAATTGTCTATTTTACCACACAATTATTTTCAAATATATGGTTAATTATTTCAGAATAATATACGCATATTTGCTACTGTATTTTATTTCATACAGTAGCAAAATAATAAATTCATTTTATGGTATTCAGGATTCAAAAAAATGAGATTTAACAACCATGCAGGCAAAAACATACCAATTGGTATGTGTATGTAATTTTGGAAATTATAAATCCTCAATTACTTTTGATTTTTTAAAATACCTTTTAATATAAATACTATGAGAAAATTTATCATTACTTCAGCATTGACATTGGTTTCTTCAACAGGTTTGCTTGCACAAGATGTTAGTTTAATGCAGTTTTATGCCAATCCGGGTACATTAAATCCGGCGGCTATGGGCACTGCGCTTTTGGACAAAAGATCGGCAGGCAGGGCAATAACGCAATACAGAAGTCATTGGACCGGCAAAAGCGGCCAGTTTGGGTATTTTAACCTGGGATGGGACCAACATTTTAATGCATTGCGTGGAGGCTTGGGTTTGCACTATACCAATCAGAATTTTTCATCGGGCTTTTTCAATATTAGTCAGGCCAGCATTGCCTATGCCCCGCAGATTATTTCCAATGAAAAAATTCAGGTAAATCTGGGTGGTGAGTTTGGTATTAATAATCGTACTGTAAATTTATACCGGCCATTATATGGAGATCAATTAGACCCTGCAATTTTTATATTTCCCCATAGCAGCCAGACAATAAATACAAGTGTTTCATATCCGAATTTCAATGCCGGGCTATTTTTGAAGAGTAAAAGTTTCTACGGCGGATTTTCGGTCTACAATGTAATCGAGCCCAATATTTCAATGTATAAAAATCCGGATGATGTTTTACTGCGCAGGTTTAATATGCATGGCGGGTATACGTTTACCATTAATTCTGACTTAGCCATAGTTCCACAAATTCAAATTCAGAAGCAGGGCACGAACCAAGACCTCACCCTGGGTGCACAAATTTTACAGGAAGATTTTATGTATGGCATATGGTATAGAAGCAGCCGCAATTATTACCGACGACCTACTGCCTGGGGAGCAAGTGCAGGTTGGAACATAGCAGGTTTCAGAATTATTTACAGCTATGATTTTACCACCGCCAGCGTGCGCAGGGCGTTCTATTCCTCTCATGAATTGAGCCTCCGTTTTTGCTGGAAAACCAAACAAACCCGATCAATCTATTCATCAGCATTTAATTAGGTCATAAAAAAAGGGAAGAATTGCTTCTTCCCTTTTCTATAACATTTTATAGGGATCAGATTCCCAATTCAAGCTGGCATTTGAAACCTACCAGGCCAGAAGCTTTTGCTCCGGTGCTTACTACAGTTCTTTTGTAGTACGAGAATTCGTTTACAATTTTTACCCTGTGTTTTCTCAGGTATTTGATAAATGCCAGGCAATATTCTTCGTATTTCTGTCCGTCTTTACCTACTGCTTGAATGGCTTTATCTGGATTGATAAAAGCATAACGGCCTGCTACTTCCCACATGTTTCTGAAAGTATAACTGATTTCGGTATTCAAACCAGAACCTACGATTACCCAAACAGAGTCGGAAGCAGATTTGCGGGTAATGGCGCTTTGGCCTTTATCCATTTTGCGGCTGATATACTCGGTAGTGATGGCAAGGCCTTGATATTTAAACATCAAATCGAGGTTGGTACCAATGAAGCTGCGGGTGCTGTATAACGCCTTCCCTAATTGTCCCTGGGTTCTGATAGCACGGTCGTTGTAGTGGTAAGTACCGGCAATGCTCAATTTGGGAGTTTTTTCGCGTTCAAGGTCACCCTCGAAATAGTCGCCTTTATTGGTAAATTCACCCAAAGGAAGAAATTCAACACGGCCCGTATACGCAACGCCTCCATTGGGGGTTACTGTATTGCTGAATTCTTTTGTATTTGCTATGCCACGTCCTTCGCCGGTAGTAACAGCACCCTTAAAAAGGATATATGGACTTTTTCCCAAATTGAGGCGGTAAGTGCCAAATAAACCAGCATCACGATCGAGGGTGAAGGCACCATTTACAATGCTGCGATCGGTAAAATGAATATCGCCGGAAGAAACAACACGTTGCCTGTTACCGGGTAATTTTCCCTGCCCCATACCAATGGTAAAATGCTTGGCAACTGCGTAATTAATCATCGCATCGCGCAATACCAGAGGAACACCGCTATTATCCCAATCCTGGTCGGCCCGGGTAAAACTGAGTTGTACATTGTATGTAAGTTTGGGGCTAAGCATAAATCCTTCAAACCTTACACGCATTCTGCGTACGCGCATATCGGCTTCGGCCACATTGCCCAAATCCTCATCGTGCGATGCCACACCTACCCGACTTTGAATACGAAAGCGGAAATTAATGCTAAACAGGCTGTCTGGCATTACCAAACCAATACCATTTTTAGACACAAAGGTTGGATTCTTGCTGGTTTGTGCTAAAACCGATGCGGTGCTTAATCCGGCCAAAACCAGTAACATCGCGACTTTCAAGGATTTTTTCATTATTTTGTTATATTCTTGTTATCGGGATGCAAACCAAATATTAATAATTTGTTACTGGATTAATTTTATGTTAATTTTTCATTAACACTATGAAAATATAGCGTTTACATGGGCGTTAAATAAAATTAAGGTGGGCTTAAGATTCGGATTCTCCGAGGTTGTAATGGGCTTTCCAGCGTTGTTCCAGAAAGTGTTTCATTTCTTTTTCCCGGGCATTGTTTCCTGGTTTGTAGAAAACATGGTTTCGCAACTCGTCGGGCAAATAATCCTGCAAAACAAAATTACCAGGAAATGCATGGGCATACTGATATTCTTTGCCATAGCCCAGGTCTTTCATCAATTTCGTGGGCGCGTTGCGTAAATGCAACGGAACAGGCAAATCGCCGGTTTGTTTTACCATATCCAGCGCAGCATCAATGGCCATATAGCTGGCATTGCTTTTGGCACTGCAGGCCAGATAAATGGCAGTTTGGCTCAGAATTATGCGGGCTTCGGGCATCCCTATCATTTCTACCGCCTGAAAACATTGGGAGGCTATTAATAAGGCATTGGGATTTGCATTGCCAATATCTTCGGCAGCGAGAATAATCATGCGCCGGGCTATAAACCGTATATCTTCTCCCCCATGCAGCATGCGGGCCAACCAATAGACGGCAGCATTGGGATCACTGCCCCGCATAGATTTAATAAACGCACTGATGATATCGTAATGCTGTTCGCCGCTTTTATCGTACCAGGCTGTTTTTTGCTGCAGCAAGGTGGTTACGCTTTCGTTGGTAATGGTAACTTTTTTGCCATCGGAGGTAGACACAATCATCTCAAGCAGGTTGAGCAATTTGCGGGCATCACCCCCTGAGAATAAAAAGAGCGCCTCCTTGTCTTTGATATCGAATTTGTACTTTTTCAGCCATTCGTCGTTTTCGATGGCATTGATTAAAATTTCATCCAGCTCGGCTTTTCCAAATTCATTTAATACATACACCTGGCAGCGACTCAGCAGGGCATGGTTTACTTCGAACGAAGGATTTTCGGTAGTAGCTCCAATTAAGGTAATCCAGCCTTTTTCTACTGCGCCCAAAAGGGCATCCTGCTGGTTTTTATTAAAGCGATGAATTTCATCAATAAATAAAAGCGTTTTACCTCGCAGGCGGGCTTCTTCAATCACTTTACGTACCTCTGCTACTCCGGCACTTATGGCACTTAGCTGTTTTACCGGAAGATGAATGGCTTTGCCAATTAAACCCGCCAAAGTTGTTTTGCCAGTGCCCGGTGGACCCCAAAAAATCATACTTGGCACCACACCCATTTCAATGGCACGGCGAATGGGGCCGTTTTTACCTACCAGATGGGCCTGCCCGATATATGCATCAAGCGATTGCGGACGCAATCTTTCTGCCAGTGGAATATCGGAAAATGCCATAGAATTATTTTGTCAAAAATAGGTGAAAAATGGGAAAATGCGGGTTTGGAAAATTGACAATTGTCAAAAATTTTTGTACATTTGAAGGGTGGAAAACAAGCCTAAAAAATATAAACAAATTTCTAATCCACCCTCCATTGTTTCTGAGCCTGCGCCCATTTACATTATTTCAAAGGTTAGAACCGGCATCCGTTTTTCAGATTTCCATAAAATACTTCAATCCGGGCCATTTAATTTAAAAGAATGGGCCCAATTTTTACACCTTTCCGAACGCACTATTCAGCGGTATGAAGAAGGCAAAAAATCATTCGAAGCCTTGCAGTCCGAACGCATTTTAGAATTAGAATCACTCATTGCCCACGGCTTGCACACCATGGGCAATCTTGCCGTTTTTAAACAATGGCTTAATACCGTTTCTCCGGTTTTAGGGGGTGTTACGCCCATTTCACTACTGGATAGCGCTGCCGGTATCCACATGGTAAAAGATGAATTGGGTCGCATAGAACAAGGTATTTACGCATGATTGTGTACCGCATTGCCAAGTCGGATTTTATTGATGACTTAAGTGGAAACGGCGCCCGATTATATGGAGGCAGATGGAATTCAAAAGGGACTGCAGCCTTATATACTTCGGTTTTCAGGTCATTATCGGCAGTGGAAATGGCAGTGCATATCAATGGTATTTTAAACCAGTTTACATTCGAGTTGCTAACCCTGGATACCCAAAAAATTCCTTTGGTGAATTTGAGTAAAAAACTGCCAGTTGGGTGGAATCAAAATCCGGTTGCTTTTCAAAGCCAGCATTTGGGCGACCGTTATTTAAACGACCCCAATTGCGGGGGCATTATAGTGCCCAGTGTTTTGATTGAAGAAGAAATGAATGTGATACTTAATCCTGCTTATGTGCAATACCAGCAATTAAAAATAACCGGTAAATGCAAATTTGCCTTTGATGGGCGTTTAATTTCGAAATAATTTCTACCTGTAATTTCAATTTCTTTTGTTTCTTTTGCCTTTGCATTTATGACAACAGAAGAAATCAAACTTCGCATTGAAACGCTTACCCGGGAGTTAAAAGAACATAACTATAAATATTATGTATTGGCCGAACCCAGTATCAGTGATCTTGAGTTTGACCGGCTTTTAAAGGAGTTGGAATACCTGGAGCAGCAGCACCCTGAGTTTGCCCAACCCGATAGCCCAACCAAACAAGTGGGCGGTGGTTTAATTTCTGATTTTGTAACTGTGCCCCATAAACGCCGCATGATGTCGCTGGGCAATACTTACAGCGAAGAAGATTTGCGCGAATTTGACGAACGTGTGCGCAAGGTAACCGGCGACAGTCCGGAGTATGTATGCGAATTAAAAATTGACGGTTTGGCCATTTCGCTTTTTTATGAAAACGGAAATCTGGTGCGGGCTGTAACCCGTGGCGATGGGGTGCAGGGCGATGATGTAACCCAAAATGTGCGGACCATTCGCAGTGTTACAAAAAAATTGCATGGCGATTATCCTGCTTCGTTTGAAATACGGGGTGAGATTTTTATGCACCGCAAAGGGTTTGAAAAACTGAATGCCGAACGCATTGCCAATGGAGAACCGCCCTATGCCAATCCCAGGAATGTAGCATCGGGCTCACTTAAAATTAAAGATACGGATGAGGTGGCAAAACGCCCATTGGATATTACACTTTACCATTTTTTAGCTGATGAAATACCATTTACCACCCATTTTGATGCCATTCAAAAAGGGGCGCGCAGCTGGGGAATAAAAGTAGCCGATACAACCCGGGTATGTAAAAGCGTGGAAGAGGTTTTGCAATACCTGCACGAATGGGACGAAAAGCGCCATAACCTGAGCTTTGATACCGATGGCGTGGTAATTAAAGTTAATGATTTGCGCATGCAGGACGAGCTGGGTTTCACTGCCAAAGTACCACGCTGGGCCATTGCTTATAAATTTCAAACCGAATCGGCTACCACCCAATTATTAGGCATTACCTATCAGGTAGGCCGCACAGGAGCGATTACCCCTGTAGCTGAGTTAAAACCCGTATTTTTATTGGGTACTACTGTAAAACGCGCATCACTTTACAATGCCGACGAGATTGAACGATTGGATGTGCGCATTGGCGATACGGTTTTTGTAGAAAAAGGCGGAGAAATAATTCCAAAAGTTACGGCAGTAGATTTTAGCCAACGCAAACCTGAAGCTGAAAAAGTAGTATATGCCAGGCACTGCCCGGAATGCGGAAGTCCCTTGGTGCGCAAAGAATCAGAAGCCCTGCACTATTGCCTGAATGAGGACGGATGTAAACCCCAGGTAATTGGTAAAATTGAGCATTTTGTGGCCAGAAAAGCATTGGATATTGAGAGCATTGGCAGCCAAATGGCAGCTAAATTATATGAAAATGGATTGGTAAAAAATGTAGCTGATTTGTATGGTCTTAAAGCCAGTGATTTTGAAGGCTGGACCGGGATGGGAGAAAAAAGTATACAGAATATGTTGGATGGAATTGCGGCCAGTAAAAATATTCCATTCGAACGCGTATTGTTCGGAATTGGAATACGCTATGTAGGTGAAACTGTGGCCAAAAAACTGGCAGCCGCCTTACTCACCATAGAAAAGCTACAATCCGCAACCAAAGAGGAATTATTAGCAATCAGTGAGATAGGGGAAGTAATTGCAGAGAGTGTAATAAATTGGTTTAAAAAAGAAGAACATTTGGCCATGATTTCACGCTTAAAAAATGCAGGATTACAATTTGAAAAAACCGGAAGTGCGGCACCACAAAGTGACAAATTAAGCGGTCTTACGTTTGTAATTAGTGGTGTTTTTAGCAAATTCAGCCGCGATGAAGCCAAGGATATTATTGAGCAAAACGGTGGCAAATGTTCGGGCAGTGTAAGTAGTAAAACCAATTATTTATTGGCAGGGGAAGGTATGGGTCCGGCTAAGCTGGAAAAGGCCCAGAGCCTGGGAGTAAAAATTATGAGTGAGGATGAATTGTTAGCCTTGTTAGGAAATGAAATTTCTCCCAAAGAGGAAATAAAGGTTTCTAATTCGGGCTCTCAAACTTCTTTGTTTTAAGTAATTTCATATTATTTTAAACTCAATTAAATCGGCAGAAAATCGCTATTTAACCAGGTCTTAGAATTTAGAAGTAATTAAAATAAAATATTATCTGATATTTTTTTATATTATTTTTAATACTCATTAAAATTTTTAGTGCTTAGGTTTATTAATGTAATCCAGAATTTCCATCCGTTGATAAAATAGGCTATATGTAATATTTTCCCTAATTTTGCAGACGAGGGCAGAATATGGCAAAAGGGCTCAAATACAACCTGGGGATACGCGCTTTGCGGAAACTTTTAAACCAGCGTGAAGAAGTGCGCCGGTTTCCTCCATTCAATGAGGTGAAGGAAGTGCTGCTGGCCTGGGATGAAGCCCAGGTAGAAACCGACCAGAAAGCCATTGATAAATTCATTAAATTTTGGGAAAAGCACAATAAGCATGTAGTGAAAGTAATTTATTTTCATAAACGCAAAAAAGCCAATATCCCAGAAGCCCCCGATGCCAATACCCTGCATTTATCTAAATTGGATTTTAATGCATTTGGAATGCCTAAAACTGCGCAAGTAAAAAAAGTAATGGCCTTACCTTTCGACTATTTTATTAATTTAAATATGGATGGAAGGCTGCCTTTAAAAAGTGTGGCGGGCTTTTCTAAATCGGCATGCCGTATAGGTTACAACCGCAAAAAAGCCCTGGATTTTTACGATTTATTGTTGGGTAATCCTGAAGATCCAAGTCTGGATGGATATGTAAAAGACCTGGAATATTATTTGCAAAAACTGGGTTAATTTTTTAACTCAAAATTCAATTTTCATCATTTCATTTTAACCGATTCGGCTCAATGCTGCTAACAAAGTGCTGTTAATGCCTTAATTTTGCATTTTAAATACAATGAAAGCACTTTACGGCACCGGTACCGCCCTGATTACGCCTTTTAAAAAGGATTATTCCATTGACTTTGATGCATTGGCCAAACTGATTGAACACCAGATAGCCAATGGAACCAATTACTTTGTAGTGCTTGGCACCACAGGGGAAAGTGCCACACTGAGCAAGGAAGAAAAGAAACAGGTAATTGACGCCATAAAGGAAATCAATGCAGGCAGATTGCCTTTGGTGCTGGGCATTGGTGGTAATAATACCGCCGAAGTGGTGCATAGTATGCAAAACACCGATTTAAGCGGCTTTGGCCACATTTTATCGGTAAGCCCGTATTACAACAAACCCAATCAAGAGGGTATTTACCAGCATTACAAGGCCATTGCAGCTGCTACACCATTGCCTGTAATAATTTATAACGTTCCTGGCCGCACCGGCAGCAATATGACCTGGGAAACACAGTGCCGCATAGCCGAATTACCCAATATGGCTGCAACTAAGGAAGCCAGCGGCAATATGGAACAAGTAATGCAATTGATGGCCCGCAAACCCGATGATTTTGTGGTAATCAGCGGCGATGATGCACTTACTTTCCCAATGATGGCTTGCGGCGCGGCGGGTGTGATTTCGGTGATTAACCACGCTTATCCCAAACAATTCAGTGGTATGGTGCAGGCCTGTCTGGAAGGTCGCTGGGACGATGCGCGCAAACTGCAATACCAAACCCTGGAAGGATCACTGGCCATTTTTGCCGATGGAAGTCCGGGTGGTATAAAAGTAATGCTGAATGAAATGGGGATTTGCGAAAATGTGGTGCGCCAACCATTGTGGCCAGTAAGCGAGGCCGTTGAAAAACGCCTGCGCGGATTGGTAATTAAATAAAAATAAATGCTGCCGATTTTAAAATCCAGGCCTTGTGGATCAACCGCATCGCGGTGGGGATTGGCAATAATAAGCATACCTGCATGGTTTGTTTTTATGAATTACAAATTACCCAAGGGAGAGTATTCCTGGATATTTTGGTTGCTGGGATTGGTTGTATTACTGTTGTTTTTGCAACATTCCATGAAAAACAGATTCTGGCAATGGGAATTTTATGAATCGTATTTAAATAAAAAAAATATGTTGGGATTTAAAAATTTAAGAATAGACTATTCCAACATTACATCCTGGCAAATCCGCAACAGATTTGGAAGTTTTAACGGCAAGGAAGAGATACCTGACTATACCGAAATGGCTTTCTGGGTAGAACATAAGCAAGGTTTGGCATTTAACAATTTGGATTTTGAAAATTACGAAAAAATGGAAGAATTATTTATTAAAAAAATGATTGAATTTGAAATTGAAGCCGCGCCTTACAGAGATTAGTTGCAAGAAAAATGCAGAAATTGTGTATGAACTTTGCTTTTAAATCCAGATAATTGAAGATTGAAAATGAACCCCAACCTCGATCCTAATTCCGACAACCTGAACAAGGTGGACAAAGACATCGAAAAGGTGCTACGGCCGCAGCATTTCGATGATTTTACGGGTCAGGAAAAAATACTGGAAAACCTGCAGATATTTGTAAAAGCGGCCAAAATGCGGGGAGAAGCATTGGATCATATCCTGTTGCACGGCCCCCCGGGTTTGGGTAAAACCACCCTGAGCCATATAGTGGCCAACGAGTTGGGTTCGAATATGAAAATAACCAGTGGTCCGGTGTTGGAAAAACCCGGTGATCTGGCTGGCTTGCTCACCAATCTGGAAGAAGGAGATGTGCTGTTTATTGATGAAATACACAGGCTGAGCCCGGTGGTGGAAGAATACCTCTACAGCGCCATGGAGGACTACAAAATCGACATTATGATTGATACCGGGCCGAATGCGCGCAGCGTGCAGATTGCATTGAGTCCGTTTACCCTGGTGGGAGCTACAACCCGAAGTGGTTTGCTTACATCACCACTAAGAGCTCGATTTGGCATAAATTTCAGGTTGGAATACTATACCGCCGAAGTTTTATCAAAAATTGTATTGCGCAGTTCAGGCATATTAAATACCCCTATTAAAGAACAAGCGGCGTTTGAAATTGCCAGGAGAAGCAGGGGAACCCCACGTATTGCCAATGCGTTGCTGCGTCGTACGCGTGATTTTGCCCAGATTAAAGGCAATGGCACCATTGATTTAGAAATAGCCCAATTTGCATTGAATGCTTTGAATGTAGATGCGCATGGCTTGGATGAAATGGATAATCGGATTTTAGCTACCATTATTGATAAATTTAAAGGTGGACCGGTTGGATTAAATACCATAGCCACAGCGGTTGGAGAAGAAGCGGGTACAATTGAAGAAGTTTATGAACCCTTTTTAATTCAGGAAGGATATTTGCAAAGAACGGCAAGGGGAAGGGAAGCGACGCAGTTGGCGTATCAGCATTTGGGTAAATTAAAAAGCCGCGGACCGGAGCTTTTTTAATGGTGAATTGTGAATGGTGAATGGTGAATGTCACTTCTGTTGCCAAGATTAACACGTTCCGATAGCTTTAATCTAAACGAATAAATATTACAAAATAAATTCGTTTTTTTGTATTTCTAATGGAATTGATATAATTTTGAGAACTACGAATTGTTAAATTATATGAAAAATAATGTTATTGAAGAAAAATCATTTGCTTTTGCAATTAAAATTGTTAAAACTTGTATTTCGTTAAAAGAGGCTAAGCACTACGAATTAGCTAGCCAACTGCTAAAAAGCGGGACATCCATTGGAGCTAATATTGCAGAAGGTATTCATGCTCAAAGTTTTGGAGATTTTATACATAAATTATCCATTTCACAAAAAGAATCTAACGAAACAAACTTTTGGATTCGACTGCTCACAGAAACACAAATTCTGGAGGCGGAGCCTTCAAAAGAATTATTAAAAGATTGCGATGAAATTCAAAGAATTCTTTCTGCAATCATTAAAACATCAAAAAAACGCTACAATTAAATTTCCTATTCACAATTCACAATTCATAATTCATAATTTAATATCACGCATTCCATAGCAAATACGAATTTAATAAAAACTCTCGCCGAAAAAGCCGGTTTCATTGCCTGCGGTATTTCAAAAGCCAGAAGATTGGATGAAGAAGCGGATAATATAAAACAGTGGCTGGAAAAGGGATATCATGGAGAAATGGGATATATGGAGAACCATTTTGAGAAGCGATTAGACCCTACCCTATTGGTGCCTGGAGCAAAAAGTGTAATTAGTTTTTTGTATAATTATTATCCAGAAAAATTACAGAATCATGCTGCGCCAAGAATTTCCAAATACACGTATGGCGAAGATTACCACCGGGTAATTAAAGATAAATTATATTTATTAATGGATGAATTTGAGGCAGAAAAAGGCGCCTTAAATTACCGAATTTTTGTAGACAGCGCACCGGTTATGGAACGGCAATGGGCGGCTTTATCCGGACTTGGATGGATTGGGAAAAACAGCCTTTTATTGCGTCAGGGTGTGGGCTCGTTTTTTTTTATTGCCAATGTAATTTGCAACGCTGAATTTGAATACGACCACCCTGTTACCGACCACTGCGGAACCTGCACCGCCTGCATAGATGCCTGCCCTACCCAGGCCATTGTGGCCGAAAAAGTAATTGATGCAAATAAGTGTATTTCATACCAAACCATAGAACTTAAACAACCCGTTCCAATAGCCGATACACATGGTTGGCTTTACGGCTGTGATATATGCCAGGATGTATGTCCTTGGAACCGATTCAGTACACCTCACTCCGAACCCCGTTTTGAACCTAAAAATAACTGGCTGGAATGGGAAACCAGGGATTGGCATTCACTAACTGAAACTGAATTTCAATCTACTTTTGGGCAAAGTGCCATGACCCGTGCGGGTTTCGACAAAATCAAGGCTGCCCTGGATGATGAATAATACCCTTCGAATCTGTTCAATACTTGTCTAAAACCTTTGTTCAAATACCCATGTTTTAGCCATCGACCTGCCTAATTTCGCAGGGTGAATTCAAAGATTCAATCAGCACTCGTATCCGTATTTTACAAAGACGGTTTAGAACCCATAATCCAAAGCTTACATGCACAGGGAGTGAAATTGTACTCCACCGGCGGAACCCGGAAATTTATTGAAGACATGGGCATTCCTTGCATTGCAGTGGAAGATGTAACCGGTTATCCCAGCATTTTGGGTGGACGTGTAAAAACCCTGCATCCGAAAGTTTTTGGAGGCATTCTGGCCCGTCGCGAAGAAAACCAGGATATGGAAGAGATTGCCCAGTTTGAAATACCACTGTACGACTTGGTAATTGTAGATTTATATCCCTTTGCCGAAACTGTGTCAAATGGTGGCAGTGATGCTGAAATTATTGAAAAAATAGACATTGGTGGGGTATCGCTGATACGCGCGGCCGCCAAGAATTTCGGTCATACTACCATAGTTGCCAATAAAGCAGATTATGGGTATTTCCACGAACAATACACCGGCAACAACGGAAGTATCCCCGATTCTGTTCGCAGAGAATTGGCCCGCAGGGCATTTAGCACCACGGCTGAGTATGATAAGCAAATCAGCGATTGGTTTGCCGGCAATAAAGTTTACCAGCTGCGATATGGCGAAAATCCACATCAAAAAGGCGAATTCCATGGCAACCTGGAAGACGCATTTGAAAAATTACAGGGCAAAGAATTAAGCTATAATAACCTGTTGGATGTAGATGCCGCCATGACTTTAATCAACGATTTCGACACCAAAGATGGCTTAACATTTGTAATTATTAAACACAATAATGCTTGCGGAGTTGCCACACGCCCAACGGTGGCAGAAGCATGGGAGGCCGCGCTGGCCTGCGATCCGGTAAGCGCCTTTGGTGGAATTTTAACTACTAATGCCAAAATAGATGCTGCAACAGCAGCAAAAATAGATACCCTGTTTTTTGAAGTATTGCTGGCACCTGAATATGATGACGAAGCTGTGCAAATATTAAGTGCCAAAAAGAATCGCATAGTAATGCGCACCAAAAATCTGAATTTGAAAAATCCTGTGGTGCGTACAGTGCTCAACGGTGAATTGGTGCAGGAACGAGATTTATCGCTGGAAACTGAGGCACACATGAAGCCTGTTACCCAGAAAATACCGACTGCTGCTGAATATCGCGATTTGGAATTTGCATTAAAACTGGTAAAAAACACCAAAAGCAATACCATTGTTTTGGCCAAAAACGGACAACTTCTGGCAAGTGGAACCGGTCAAACCAGCCGTGTAGATGCATTGAAACAAGCCATTGAAAAAGCTGCACGATTTGGCTTTGAACTTGAGGGTGCAAGCATGGCCAGTGATGCATTTTTCCCATTCCCCGATTGCGTAGAAATAGCAGATAAAGCCGGAATAAAAGCCGTAGTGCAGCCCGGTGGAAGCATTAAAGATCAGGAAAGTATTGATTACTGCAATGCCAATGGAATGGCTATGGTGGTTACGGGGATCAGGCATTTTAAACATTAATTTTTTACTCTCAAAAAAGATTTTTTATGTAATTATTTACACTAAATATGTATAAAATTCTTAGAGCAATATTTTTTTTACTCAACGCCGAAAAAGCCCATTACCTGGCAATGGATTTACTATCTATCGGCCTTAAAATACCTGGTTTTTCTGCTTTATTGCGCAATAGTTTTAAGCCTGATAAAAGTGATACAAAAACCACATTTGCGGGAATTGAATTTCCAAACCGCATTGGATTGGCCGCTGGTTTTGATAAGGATGCACGCTGGTTGCCATTGCTCAAAGAACTGGGATTTGGCCATGTAGAAGTGGGCACAGTAACCCCACAACCCCAGGATGGGAATCCCAAACCCCGATTATTTCGTTTGAAAAAAGACCATGCATTAATAAACCGCATGGGATTTAACAACCAAGGGGTAGAGCAAATGGTGCGCAAATTGAAAAAACGTCCGGCAGGATTAATTGTTGGCGGAAATATTGGCAAGAATAAAATCACGCCTAATGATCACGCATTACAGGATTATGTAAAATGTTTTATTGCCCTGTATGATTATGTAGATTATATCGCTGTGAATGTAAGTTCGCCAAACACTCCGGGATTGCGCGAATTACAGGATAAAGAATTTCTCACCGAACTGTTTTTATATTTAAAAACATTGCGCCAGGCAAAAACGGTTAAAAAACCCATTTTCCTTAAAATTGCCCCCGATTTAACCGTCGAGGTATTAGATGAGTTGGTCGAAACCGCAAAAGCCGCGGGGATGGACGGAATCATAGCAACCAACACCACCATATCGCGCGATAATTTACTTACCTCCAAAGAAATAGTAGACCAAATTGGGGCCGGAGGATTAAGCGGAGAACCCGTAAAAAAGCGCAGCACCGATATTGTAAAATACCTGAGAGCCTCAATGGGAGCCGATTTCCCAATCATTGGAGTTGGGGGTGTGGCTACTGAAGTCGACATGCAGGAGAAGCTGGATGCAGGCGCAGGGCTGGTTCAGGTATACACCGGCTTTATTTATCAGGGACCCTGGCAGGTAAAAAAATGGGCAGGCGTATAAAAACCTAATTAAGGGTGCCGCACTTTTTATTTGTATCAACTGTATCAAAAATAAAATTATGAAATTAAAAACACTGGCTTTGGCCACACTATTTATTAGTGCGATAAAAATAAAATCGCAAACAAATTACGATTTTAACAGTTATAAATATCGGGTAAAAATTTACCAATATAAAACTGGATATTTCAATAGTTCCAGCTACAACAATTTGCAGGGAAAGGCTAATAAATATTCTGGAAACACTAGCTGGGAAAAAGGATATTCTTACACAGGAACGCAAAATTCCATTGCAGGGGGGTATGATTTTTACCGGTTTATTAATACCGAAGAAAAGCAAAGGGTAATAAGCACAGTCAGCAGCTTAAGTCTAAATCACAGCTCATCGCGCGATTTTAATTCAACCTTTTTGCACGATTATTCTGTTTATTCATCCGCATATTCCAGCGGTAGTGTAAATTTAACCGGTCGAAATTATAAAGGGAAGAAGTTTCAATATTTTCAGGTAAATACTAGTCTTTCTGTAAATGGAATCAACAACATCAATCCGGGGCAAAATGCCAATCGAAGCAAAAGAGCCGGTGGGTCTTATTCCTTTAATATTAAATACGGTTTTGGAACCGGCCGATTGGAATTAATTTCCGATCCGGTGTTTGCAGCATTCTGGCTGGATGATATGAAAAACAAAGGCGTGGTAGACGAATACAACGCCAATGATATTGAAGCATTGGCCAAAACCATTACCCAAATCAGAAATACACGTATCATCGATTTTCGTTTCAGAACCATTGACCAGATTAAAATGTATGACAGCTTTTTTATGGCCAGGGGATTAATTTCAAAAACAGATGCTGCCTATTATACCACAATTTACGACCACTATTTATATGCCAATAATTTTTCACGCTATAGTGGCAAAAGAAATACCTGGTATGGCCTGGGCAAGTCTTTTATAAATTATAATTTTGAAAAAACAAGCAATCCTTCCTCTATCCAAAATATTAACAGTAACAACAGTGATTTCGAAGCGGGTATTGGATTCTTGCATGAAAAAGAAAAAGCGCTGAACCTGCATAAGCAACAAATAAACAGAACCAATGTTGAGCTCGTTTTTAATTATTCAACTTACGATTTCAAAAACGAAATTACCGATACTTCTTTATATATTATACACAATCAAAATGAAAGACAAAACTTTTATGTGTATGCCAGTCAGTTTTTTGGCCGGGGACACTATTTCAATACCCGCAGTTATCTGGAATATGGTACCAATGTAGGCTTGTATTTAAATCAAGAATTAACACCCCGTTTGGATATTTTACCCCAAATTGGTTTTAATTTAAACTATTATTATTGGTTTTCGCCCAATCTGCAATTGGCCATTCAGGGAAATATTAATTCAATAAATGAATTAAATATATATGGTAAAAACTTTTCTCAAAAGGCCGGAATAACAGGAAGTGTTCAACCCAATTTTAATCTTCGATTAAATTACACTGTATTCTAAATTCAGTGTAACTTTACGGGCATAGGATCATCCACAAAATCGAGCTTGCCGTTTAAATACCAAAGCCCGTTTACCCTCCACATTTCGAATTTAATATAGCCTCTTTTTTTATTGCGCACAAAATAGATTTCGCCCCGGTTTAAATCCGGATTGCCTGTATTTGTGTACATTAAAATGGTATCGAGTTTGGCTTTTTTAAAATCAATTTTCTCTTTCTTTAAGGCATTATAAACCTTTTTAAATGATTTATCTACGTGGTACCAATACACCAGCCATTCACCATGGATCATTTGCTGGGCAATGGAAGTATCATGTTTGCGGGTTTCCGCTATAAAATCATCTTCGCCCAGGGTAAATTTTTTGAGAGAGCTGAGCTTCTTGGCTGCCAATCGGGCCCAGATTGTATCGCCGGCCTGCTTGTAATTCTCAAATCCAAAACGTTTTAGGGTATCGGGTGCAATATTTTGTGCATTTACAAATGCAAAAGGAATAAAAAACAGTATACAAAAACGTAATTTGCCCATCGGATTAACAAAGTTAAAACACCCAACCCTTGAATACAAATCACGAATACACAAACAGCCTTATAAATTCTACCAGCCCGTATCTGCTGCAGCACGCACATAATCCGGTAGACTGGCACGCCTGGGGCGATGAAGCCTGGAAACTGGCCAAAGAAACCAACCGTCCGGTGCTGGTAAGCATTGGGTACAGCAGCTGCCATTGGTGCCACGTAATGGAGCACGAATCGTTTGAGGATGTGCCCACTGCCGAAATTATGAACCGCTGGTTTATAAACATTAAGGTAGACCGCGAAGAACGCCCCGATGTAGACATGGTATACATGGATGCCTGCCAGGTAATGACCGGGCGCGGAGGTTGGCCCTTAAATGTGATTTGCCTGCCCGATAAACGCCCCATTTTTGCCGGCACCTACTTCCCTATTGAAAGCTGGCAGCAGGTTTTAATGCAAATACAGGCTTTGTGGGCCAATGAACCCCAAAAAGCCATTGAATATGCCGATAATCTGGAAAAAGGCCTGCAGCAGATGAATTTGGTTGAACCCGGGAATAGCGAAAAATTTAGTCGCAGAGATATACCCGCCATTTACAACCAAATGAGCACCCAATTTGACTATGAGGAAGGCGGACCCAACCGGGCGCCCAAATTTCCCATGCCCAATAATTATGAATTACTGCTCGACCATCATTTAACCACCGGGGATAAAGAAAGCCTGGATTTTGTGCATCTTACCCTGCTAAAAATGGCCAATGGCGGTATCAATGACCAGATCCGGGGTGGATTTTGCAGGTATAGTACCGATAAATATTGGTTTGCCCCACATTTCGAAAAAATGCTATACGACAATGCCCAATTGGCTGGGTTATATGCCCGTGCTTTTGGCATTACCGATTTGCATTTATACAAAGAAACCGTGCGCAATATTCTGCATTTCTGTATGGCCGAACTCCGCGATCCGGAAGGTGGATACTATGCCGCGCTGGACGCCGATACCGATGGAATTGAAGGCAGATATTATGTATTTACCGATGAAGAATTAAAAAATAATTTAACCGAAATTGAATATCCATTTGCCCAATTAATTTTTGGAGCAACTGAAAACGGAAACTGGGAACATGGATATAACATACTATGCTGGCCATATTCCATTCAGGAAATACTGGAAAAAACCGGTTACAGTATGGAATATTTTATTGAATTATTTAACAGTATTCAAAAGAAATTAATTGCGGTTCAATCTGAAAGAACCCGCCCCGGACTGGATAACAAAATTATCACTGCCTGGAATGGTTTGATGCTGGAGGGGCTGAGCAAAGCCGCCCTGAATATGCACAACCACAAGTGGCTAACAGAAGCGCAACGCTTGGCCGAATGGCTTTGGAACCATGTACAATGTGAGGGGAAATTGTGGCGAATTTTTGCCGGTGGCAAGGCTAGTATCAATGCATTTAGCGAAGATTATGCCTGCCTTATAAATGGCCTTGTAGCCTTGTACGAAGCCGATTTAGACCCCAAATGGATAGAACGTGCCACACTGCTTGCCGAAACTTTGGTGCGCGATTTCTATAATACAGATTCAAAATTATTTTGGTTTACATATAGTGAAAGTGAGAATTTAATTGTGCGCAAAATTGATTTAACCGACGATGTGATTTCGAGCAGCAATAGCATGTTATGTTTGTCTTTGCAAAAGATTGGCATCTTAAATCAGCGTCAGGATTTGGCTGAAATCGGGGCTACACTTTTAAATTCTGTTAGGCAGCAGGTAATTCAATACCCCGCCTGGTACAGCAACTGGGGCCGCAGTGCACAAGCTGAAGCCATAGGCATTTTGCAAATAGAATGCACCGGGCCCGATGCCATTGAAAACTGTAAAACCCTGCAAAAAATGTTGCCCTCCTGGACAGTATTTGCAGCCGCAGTAAGTGAAAGCGGTTTGCCTGTTTTTGAAAACAAATTTATTGCAGGCGAAAACCGCATTTACATATGCCAGGGAACGCATTGTTTTGAACCGGTAGGGAACATAGACCAAGCCATTGACCTGGTGCGCGATGTAATGGGATACGAGGAATTTTAATTATTGGCGGATAATGGTGCTGTGAAATACTTCACCGTTTGTAGCGGTAATTTGCACAAAATAAATACCCGCTGCAACAGTAGGATTTAACTGCAGAACCCCATTGCTACTGGTATTTTCACTCCACATTTCAGCACCCGAAACATTGAATAACTTAACCGAATAATTACCAGGTTTAATAGCCACATTTAATTCACCATTGGATGGATTTGGATAAATTGTAATATTGTTTTTAGTATGATTTTTTGCATTGGCTGTGGCATCCCATAACTTTTGTTCTGCCGCGTTCAACATCAAAAATTTCTCCTCATTTCCATTGTCCAGAGCCACAAATCCTACTGCTTTCATATCGGCAGGTTTGCCATAGCTATAAATGCCGCCAATGGGGTAATAGGGCGATGAGGTGATGGTAGTTTTGGCCAATAATGCAGGATATGTATAACTAAAGGTATATGAAATCGTATCACCCGGATTGAAAATGCCATTGTGATTTACCTTGCGTCCGTTTACATCGCCGGAAATATTCCATGCAACCTGGTCGTGATAATAGCCTTTCAAAGGATTTGCCTGACCGTAAAAGGGGCTTTTAATATCTGCAATCACGGAAGAGGCCAGGGCTTGATCCCAGCCGGTGCCAATGCCGCGCACAGCATCTTCCACGGCTATGCCACCAATGCGTATATTTCCCGGACAATAATCGGTGAATTTTAAACCTACTTTAAAAGAAAATTTACGGGTAAGGGTATCTAATTTTACGTTTGAAACAGCAATATCAACGGGAGAATAATCATCGCGTTTTATCAGATATGAAACTTCGGCTTCTGTTAAAGCAGCGGGGGTAGTTATTGCCAAAATATTCTCCTTTATTATTTCCCTGTTGATGGCCAGGTTCCCAACATTGCGGAAATATTTACGCACCAGCGAATCGCCATTGCCAGCCATTCTATCATCGGAATGGTGTTTTACAATTACCAAAGTATCGCCAAATCTTGACTTCAATTCTCCCAGGCGGAAATTAACTGGCGGACAGGTTCCACACCATGTGGCAGTGGAAGCTTCGATAAGCATTTTTCGTTTGGCGCCTGCACCGCTTACCGATAGTACTTTTAATTTTAATGTATCATTGGAATGGTCTTCATCGACCAGCCCGGTTGCACTTTCTACCCAGGCTTCGAGTTCATTGAAATCGCCGGCAGCGGCAGCCGATTTTATAAAACTACCCAAACCCAACCCATTATAACCATTGGGAGCAATGCGGGGATTTTTATATACCATTAATGATTTTTTTACTGTACCCCCATTTATACGAATGCATAAATTAAGTGAATCAACAGAATCTTTTCCAATGCTTGAATATTTAAACATGTAGGAAATGTCGCCGGTTGCTGCAACCCAGTCGCTGGCGGTAAAACTGGCGGCTTTGATATCGAAATTTTTCTGGGCACCGTAATTAAATTCTATGTATTTATTATCCGAATTTTGATTGGTTTTGGGGTATTGATTTTTAATCCAGATAGGTGTATTGATTGCGGTGGTAGAATTTAATTGAATGCCTGAATAAATGATTGCAGGTGTATAATTCCCATTCGCATTGTTGTGATACATAGAAACTATATAAATCCGATTAGAAATTTGTTCAAATACCACAGCCATGTAATTCCATGCGCCGGTGGTGTCTCCATTGGATGAATAGGAACTGAATTTAACCCACATTTGAAGGGGTGAATTGCCTTTTACTTTGGTTAACACCTGGTCGTTAGAGCCTTTGCCATTTAAGCCCCATACAGAAATGGTTTTATCGGGCAATTTGCTTGAAGGGAGCATTTCTGCGGCATCTGATGGTGTTCCATTTACAGTGGTATCGAAAGTAATAAAACCTGTAGATGAAACTTTGAAATACTGAACCTGTACACCATTGAAGAAAAATGCAAATGGGATTTTTATGGCCTTGCTGTATTTATTTGAGGTTGCACTGTCCAATACCACATTCCATCCGTCTTTACTGCCGGCATCATCCTCAGGCTCCTCTATCAGGCGGGTATTGTTTCCGCCATAAACATCGCCGTAGTAGTGGTATTCAGGGTAATATTGCTGCCCAAATGCAGTGGTAAATATTCCTAACAGGAAAATAGCAATTGTATATTTTTTCATAGTATAAAAAAGACCTTTACACGTTAGACGTGCAAAGGTCTATAAAGTTAACCAAAAACCGATTTATTAAACGATTTTTAATTCATTCACTAGTTTTTGAAGGCTTTCTTTGGCATCGCCAAACAACATGCCGCATTTGGTATTATAAAATAAATCGTTGTCAATACCCGCGTAACCCGATTTCATACTTCTTTTCAGCACAACAATCTGTTTGGCATTTTCAACATCCAATATAGGCATACCATAAATTGGGCTGCTTGGATCTGTTTTAGCCGCAGGGTTTACTACGTCGTTAGCCCCTACAACCAGCACCACATCGGTAGTAGCAAACTCGGGGTTGATATGTTCCATTTCTACCAATTTATCGTAGCTAACATTACTTTCGGCCAGCAATACATTCATATGCCCAGGCATGCGACCTGCAACAGGGTGGATGGCATATTTTACCTCTACACCTTCGGCTTCAAGCATATTTTCAAGTTCGTGTACCACGTGCTGGGCCTGTGCAACCGCCAGTCCATAACCTGGAACCACAATTACTTTGGTTGCATATTTCATCATAATGGCAACGTCGGTAGCCTGCACTTCGCGCACAGATCCACCTGCTTTGCCGCCACCACTTGCTGCAGCACCAGAGTTTCCGCCTACTGCACCAATCAATACATTCCACAAACTGCGGTTCATGGCTTTGCACATTACTACGGTAAGAATGGTGCCGGCACTACCTACCAGAATACCTCCCATGAGCATTACATTGTTATGGTAAAGGAAACCACCACAAGCAGCGGCCACCCCGGTAAATGAGTTGAGCAATGAAATTACCACGGGCATATCGGCACCTCCGATGGGGAATACAAACAATAAACCATAGATTACGGCCATTGCAATGGTGCCGTAAAACCAGATTGAATTTCCATCGGGGGCTTCACCACCATTGAAATTCATAAAGGCCATACCCAATATTGCCAATAAGAACACTGTATTAATTACCTGTTGACCAGGGAAACGGTAATCGCCCAGCTTGCCGCTAAGTTTGCCCCAGGCCACCATACTACCAATAAAGGATATTGTACCGATAATTAAACCGGCGATAATGGGCAGGTAATGGGCAAATTCTATTTCACCGGTAATGCTGCGCCATTCGATTATACTAATTAAAGCTGCGCACAATCCACCCATACCGTTGAAAAGGGAAACCATTTCGGGCATGGCGGTCATTTTTACGCGTTTAGCCATCAGAAAGCCGATTACGGTACCGATGGCAATGGCACCCAGGATAAGCCCTACGTTACCAATGATATGAAAGCTTTCGGTTTGCTCGTCCCAATTAAGGAAAAGTACCCCTATTACGGCAAATGCCATACCTGCAGCTGCTACCAGATTTCCTTTGCGGGCTGAATCGGGTTTCCCCATCATTTTCAAACCCAGTACAAATCCAACTGAACCCAGCAGGTAGAATAATTCCTGTAAATGCTTCACTTAGAACCTCCTTTCGTTGGTTTTTTCTTAAACATTTCAAGCATACGGTCGGTAACTACAAAGCCCCCGATTACGTTTAGGGTACCCACAATTACACCCAGAAAGCCCACTACCATGCTGAAATAATCATCTTCGGCGGCGTGGCCCAATACTATGATTGCACCGATAAGTACAACTCCGTGAATGGCATTGGCACCGCTCATCAATGGAGTGTGCAATACGCTTGGCACATGGCCAATTAATTCAATTCCCACAAAAACCATCAGAATGACCAGGTAGATCATTGCAATGTTTTCGCCTATAAATTCCAGTATTTGTTCCATGTTATCTTATGCTTTTTGAGTTTCGCCCAACAAAATATTTCCTTCATGACAAACCAGGCATCCCTGCACAATTTCGTCATTCATATCAAATTGCAACTCACCTTTGGGCGCAATCAGTTTCAACAATGCATCGATGTTTTTGGCAAACAATTCTGAAGCGTTCATTGGCAATTCGGATGGAAGGTTGGTAGAACCAATGATGGTTACCCCATTTACGTTAATGGTTTTACCCATTTCGGTTTTGGTGCAGTTACCACCCTGTTCGGCGGCCATATCAACAAGCACACTTCCGTTTTTCATCAGGGCCAATTGTTCATCATCAACCAGAATGGGGGCTTTGCGGCCCGGTACCAAAGCGGTGGTGATAACCAAATCGGCCTGTGCCAGGCTTTTATTTACAGCTTCGCGCTGTTTTTGGCGGTACTCTTCGGTAGCTTCTTTGGCATATCCGCCTTCGCTTCCTACCTCGGCGCCTTTAACTTCAATAAATTTACCGCCCAAGCTTTCAACCTGTTCTTTGGTTTCGGGGCGCACATCGGTAGCTTCTACCACGGCACCAAGGCGTTTGGCTGTTGCAATCGCTTGCAATCCGGCAACACCCACTCCAAAAATCAATACTTTGGCGGGGGTAATGGTTCCGGCAGCGGTCATCAGCATGGGGAATATTTTACCCAGGTTGTCGGCCCCTTTGATTACGGCTTTATAGCCGGCCAGGTTGGCTTGAGAACTGAGCACATCCATGCTTTGGGCCCTGGAAATACGCGGAATGGCATCCAGCGAAAACACAGAGGCTTTGCGTGCGTTCAAGGCTGCTACCAACTCAGCACTGCTGCGGTGGTAAATCAGCGAAATGAGGGCTGCACCTTCGGGCAGGTCGGCAATTTCGGCGGTGGATGGCGGATTTACACGCAATACAATGCGCGATCCTCCAAGCACCTGACTGCGGGCACCCACGGTAGCGCCAGATTGCTGGTAAACCTCATCTGTGTAATTGGCAGCCGCGCCGGCGCCAGATTCAACGGCCACTTCATGGCCCTGTTTCACCCACTGTGCGCAAAGTTGGGGCGTTGCCGCTACCCTTCTCTCGCCGTCACGGGTTTCTTTTAATACTGCTATTTTCACTTTGAACTTACGGTGCGCGAAGATATTGAATTCTTTATTTAGATGTATTCCATAATACAACTAAATTGAAATCTTTACCCATAAAGGATAAAATCCATATTGTGCCGAATGCCCGTTCGGTAATGAAGTTGGGAATTACTGCTTACTAAACAGTACAGCCCCGCTTCCATTTGCTGCTTTGTATTTCAGCGAATAGATGCCCGGAGACAGTGCAGAAATCTGAATGGCCGCCTGTGAATATGCCATACTTATGACTACCCTACCGGTATTGTCGGTAATTTGGATGGGAGTGCCGGGCATTAAACCTTGTACATAAAGCAGTCCACTGGCCGGATTGGGATAAACAGCCACCGCGGTTTTGGGGGTATGATTCACCGCACTGTTGGGATCGGTAATGGTAATTAAATCGGCCGAGGATGTATCGTCACTTCCGAAAGTATTGGAAGCCAGCAACGAAACTGTGTAAACGCCGGCTTTGGTAAATACCACCCTGGGGTTTTGACTGGAAGCAGAAGTGCCACTTACAAATTTTGCCGAGCTATTGGCCGGGGTAAATTGCCACTGAAAGTTGGTAGCCAATACACTGCGGTTTGTGAGTTTAAAAGTATCGGTATTTACCACCCCTTTTACCTTATCGATGCTGTAACCTGCCCGAGGTTTAAAGGGAGATTCGAGCCCGTTGAATTTATCGCGAAAACGAATTTGGTTTGCTGTAAAAACACTGGCTACTTCAGTACCTGTAATTTCCAATACCGGAATATGCTCATCGGCGCTTAAAAATTTATAGATGACCTGTTTGCGAGGAATGGGAAATTTACCAAATTGGGTAACAATTGAATCTACTTCATCTACAATGGTTTTTACACGCAACACGCTAGGATAGGTTTTAAACGGGGTAGTAATGCTGCCCCAGCCATCCACGATATTTATGCGTTTTCCAACCTGCACATAGCTGAACGCAGATTGGCCAGGTATGCTGAAAACAAAACGGAAAGTACTCACATCGCTATCGTTGTAATCAAGTGGAAATTGATATATTTCATCATCATCCGAATTTTTGGCAGCCAGCGGAATTCCTGAAATGGAATACCCTATGCCTTCGGCTTTAAATACACTGCTGTTTTTGGTATAAAAACTATAGATATTTTTAAATGTAAAAGTGCTAACTCCCAGGCTGTCCGCTGTTTTCAAACCAATTTGATTTATAAAATAAAATGCGTAAGGTGTTTTATTTGCACTCTGATATTTATACAAATCCTGTCCGGTAGAAGTGAGTTTGCTATAATCCCAGGTTTGATTGGCCCCTTTTTGGCTGATGTATAAATTGGCCCCCACTAAATTGGCGGTTGAATAGCGAATTGTATCTCCTGCAACCGGCATGGCGCTTTGGGTAATGGTAATTTGTGCAAACGCCGAAACGGCCAGGCATCCAAGGATTGCGGAAGTAAGTAATCTCTTCATTCTAAACAAGTTTAATACAAATATAACACAGAATAAGTGATTGCCTGAATTAATTTTTAACTTTGCTAGCTGCATGACATTGATAAGACCCCTGCAAACTGCTGACGTTGCCCACCTGCTTGAAATTTACCGTCCGTTTATAGAAAATTCTGCAGTAAGTTTTGAGGCCGAGGTACCTGATCTGAAGCAATTTACAGAACGATTGACCGGAATTTCAAATAAATTTCCATTTTTAGTGTTGGAAGAAATGGGGCAAATTTTAGGCTATGCTTACGCCTTCCAGCACCGCGAAAGAGCTGCCTATCGGTGGTGTGTGGAAACCAGCATTTATATGCACCCTGATGCAAAAAGAAAAGGATTGGGTAAACAGCTTTATTCGGCTTTGTTAGACGAATTAATTTTGCGGAAATTTACCCTGGCTTATGCCCTTATTACCCAGCCCAATGATGCCAGTGTTGCAGTGCATCACAGTTGCGGATTTACCCATTTAAGTTTGCATAAAAATGCAGGATTTAAATTGGGAAAATGGCACGATGTTTTGTGGATGGAAAAAGCGCTGTACCCCTGTGAAGCGGAACCACAAGAGCCTTTATTCGGACATGGTTAAATACTATTTATTGAATATTTACTACCGGAATAGTTTGCATTAAAAATTGCAATTTTGTTTTTACTTTTTCCAGTTGTTTTTCACTTGCCATTACCATTGGAATAATAATTTCAATTCCGTTTCCGTATAAACGCAGCGATTCGTTTTTTTCAAAATCAGCCGAATGGCTGAGGTAATTTTCTAATACCTGATTCCAGATATGCAGCGATAAAATCGGCTCGGGGGCATACAAAACATAGGGCGATTCGGAAACTGCCTTTCCGGTGGAAAGCTTGTCCCAACCTGCCGGATACGCATTAAACAAAGTATTGCGCCAGCCTACCTGAATAGAGGGAAATTGAATATCGGTTTCGAGTCTTAGACCGGTGTATGTGTATTTGCCGGTTTTAAACTGTTGCACCAGACAGGGGTGCCCCTGAAATGTGCCGGTAAATGTTGGGTGCTGAAAAACCTTGGCCATGTTGCCCGGTGGTACCTGCAAATTTCCGTTCAGTTCTGTCGAAAATTTTTCATACAACTGCCACTGAATTTGGGCATAATGGATACCGCGATTTATGAACACATAAAAAATACCGATGAACCCACCCAAAATGAGGTATACAATGGCCGATTGAAAGATCTGTTCAGACAAATCGGGGCCCAGTTTATTGCCGGCAGCCAAACCCGCCAGAATACCGGAAACCAGCAGCGTGGCCAGCCATAGCCATACCCTTAGAACAAATTTTTTCACCCCCAGGTGTAAAAAAGCAAACACCCCTATGATAAGCAGCAGGGTAATGAGAATCGACATGGGGCAAATTAAAATAAAAATTTCCATTTACCTTTTACCTTCAAGTTGTATGAACCGGCATGACCGGTTCATACAACCAAACTACAATTTCACTCAATTCCCAAGCTTCCATGCTGCTTTTGACTTATTTTCGGGGCATGTTTAAAAGGCTTCAATTTGCCCTGTCAGCACTGCTCATTTTTATAGCTCAAACTGCCTCCGGGCAAGGGTTGTACCAACATAAAATGGACGGCCCCTATGTTTTATTGTTTAAGTTAAATGCCGAGCAAGCCGCTTTTCTGGCAAAAAATCCGCATAAAATCGATACCCAGTACCTTTACAGTCGGCTGGTGGGGAAAGTGCACTCGGATAGCATTATTCCCTTGCAGCGCAAACCCATAGATCCATTCCCTGTAAAGCCTTTTTACAACCACGACCGGTACCAGCGATGCTACCCTAAGTTTCATATATGGGATATCAGTGAAAATGGTACATACATAGAGGTAACTGTAAACTCGCTTTTTAATGTTAGTTATCGGGTAATCGAAAATGCCATGTTTAAAGCCAGCGTTTACCGCATAGGTTTTGAAACATTTGTATTTGTAGAAGACTCGGCTGGTTTGCCGGTTTATAATGCAACGGTAAAATTGGATACAGCCCATTGCCGGTTTGATAGCAGTATAGGTGGATATCGAATACCCGGAAAAAATATTTTTGGTCTTTTGCGCATTGAAAGAGGTCCGCATTTTACCATTAATCACGTGAACGGGGTTACGGACAAAACCAATAACACCAATCCGCCCAGGGATAATTACAATTATGCCAAAATTAATTACCAGGGATATTTAGTAACCAATAAGCCGCGCTATAAAACCTGGGATACCCTGTTTTTTAAGAGTTTTTTGGTAAATAAAAAAGGCAAACCCATTAAGGAAACCCTGATTGCGCGCTTGTACCAAAACTACAGCGGTTATGCAAAGGAAATTGTATTAAAACCCACAGAACGCGGAGCTTACAATGCGTTTTTTGTAATTAATGATAGCTTTGTGATTGACCAGGAATTGGTAATTACCTTACTGGATGCGCATCGCAATCAAATAAAATGGCAAAGTGTAAGTTTGGAAAATTATGAATTAAAGGATATATTTTTTAGTGTAAAGGCCGATAAAAATCTGGTAACGCCAGGGGGCGGAATTAAAATTTTTGTATCGGCCACCACCGCCAATCGCCTGCCCATAATGGATGGCAAAATCACCCTGAAAATGCGGTTGAATAATGTGAATTATACAGATGGAGATTCGGTTGTAATTCCAATGAAAAAATGGGAAAACTGGTATTCCATCAGTGTACAAACCGATCCGAGTGGGGTTACGGTTTTTGATATTCCCGATTCGATATTTATTGCTTTGGATGGTGGTTTTGATGTTTACTGTTCGTTACTTACCGCTGATAATGAAACCCGCGAGGGCAGTATAAGTTTTCAGTATCAAACCACCCGAGACCGGCTTGAATCGCGCATGGATGGCGATACCTTGCGCGTAAACCGATTGTATAATATGAAAGATGTGCGCCGCAAAATGCGTATTAAAATCTATACCCGCTGGGATTTGATGACCGATACCGCATTCTATACGCCCCTCAATTTGTATTTGCCACCCAATGTATATATGGCCCAAATACTGCGCGGAGATACCCTTTCCGGCACATTTTACCGTAGCACCCAATTGCCCGATGTAAGCGGCAAACGCACCCATGATTCAATCCATATTGCTTTTAAATCGGCCTTTGATATTCCGGTATTTTATCGCATTTATGCCAATAACAAATTGGTTGCAAAAGGCAATGCCACCGAGCTTAACTGGCATGCATTTGATAAATCAAAAAACTCGTACCACCTGCAATACGGCATACTGGAAGGCAGTGTTACCAACCCCCGCTTTTATAGTAAAAGTTTTCATTTGGCCGAAAAAGAATTAAGCGTAGATATAATTCAACCCGCAACCGTTTATCCCGGACAAGAGGTGCCCATCGAAATTGTGGTAAAAGACGCGTATGGCAAACCCGTAAATAAAGTAAACCTGGCCGCATGGGCGGTAAACACCCAGTTGGAAGGCATTGTAACCCCCGATGTACCTTACCTGGGCCTTGTAAAAACACAAAAACCATTGCCCACTTATTATTGGCCTATACAACCCATAACTCCCAATTATAATGGCCAATTAAAAGCCTGGCAAATTGGGGCTTTTATGCTGCGCAAAAATGAGGCGTTCAAACTGGCCTGGCCCGAAAAAGGCTTTGCTGTATTGACCGATACTACGCCTAAAAAAACCACTGAAATTGATTTCTTTGCACATGGACATTATTACCAAAGAAATATTGTATATGTAAAAGCTAATGATACATTAATATGGGCACCCCAAATCAATCCAAGAGGTGCCGGTATTCGCATAAGGCCCGGAAATTACAATTTTACCATCCGCACTTACGATCAGATTTATACCTTTAAAAACGTGGAAATTAAAGCAGGTAAAAAACATTTTTTATGCCTGCAAATTGATACCCTGGCAGCGCTGAAAATGGGCGATTCTACTTCTCCGGGAATGTTGACTGCCCAGGAAATAGAAATGTTATTTAAAAACACCATGCTTTTCAGGTACGACCAACCAATGAACGATACCTTGGTTGTAAAGGTGAATGGCAAGGTTTGGCAAGGCATTCAATACGGTTATTCGTTAAACAGTTATTTCAATAGCATACAATTAAAAACCCATTTGTATAATCCTGGAAAAAACAATAATTCTTATTCCACATTTCAGAATTTTTACATAACAGGGCCGTTTAATGAAAATAATGAAATTGAATTGCTTTGGAAAAATAATTATAGCCATATTTTTAGTTTTAAACCTGGTGTAAGTGTGAGTTTAACCCGCACTGATATGATTACCGATTATAATGCCGACTGGGCCAATTATTTGCGGTATCTGGCGTTATATTCAGATAAATCCTATATCTTCAATAATTTTTGGTGGGATCCGAATTACAAAGACACAACAAAACATATATATAATCCCGGAGACCCGGTAGAGCCTCCTCATTACAGCACCGAACTGGAAGAGTTTCAATACAGCGACTACAATCCCGGAAATTCAAAAAAAGGGGTATTAAACAGTGTACTGAATTTATACCTGGATAATAAATATGCCCCACGCAGAATTTGGTTATTTAACCGCGAAGATTCTTCCTATTCCATTTTAGAAAACAGCAATTATTTTGGAAATTATTATGCCAATATCGGCATGCATGCCCAACGGTACTGGTATACCTATGCGCCCCAAAAACAGCAGCAGCATTTTAGAATGGTAATGCAAATTGACGACACCACCTGGTATGTAAAAAATATTGACATAGATAGCAGCGTGCATTTATTTATGGTTTTAAAAAGTTCAGAATTTAGAAAATTAGGTAAAAAAGAACATATTTTTTATGACCGACTGGCTAAAAATCTAACCCGCGAAGCTTTGATTAAATGGATAGATACTCCAACCGTAAATACAGGTTTGTTTATTATTCCACTTAAAAATGTAAAGGGCGGCACCAGCATAGAAGGCACCGTTATCGGGCCCGATATTAAATATCCGGTAAATAATGCATTTGTAGTATTGGAAAAGAATGGAATTTTTGTGCAAGGTGCATTTACCAACCGTGAGGGCCGCTTTAAAATGGAAAATCTGCAACCCGGCAAATACATGCTAAAAATTAAGGGCTCCAATTACCATTACTGGTTGCATTATAGTTTGGATTTGAATGCCGGATTTAACCACCTGGTGCAAGCCGAAATGAGACCCTACGCATGGATGCGGTATAATACCCCTGTTTATGACGCTGATGCCGACGGGACCTCGGTTATGTATGAAGCCGACAGTTATTCTGCAGTTGGTGCTACTCCGCAAATGTCTATGAGGGCCGCACCCAGTGGCAATTACAGTGTTGAAATAGCCGCGGCCAAAGCTGGCAGATTTAAAAACGCGCAAAAAATGAAATCCGAAAGAAAGGATGCTATGGCCACGGCAGATGTGCTTGATTCAGAAATATCAATGAGAGAAGGAAATGTGGCTTTCAAATGGGAATTTGGAGAAGGAGCAGAACCCGGCAAAGCAAATGCTCCAGCGGGCTGGACCGATGCCAATAAAAAGCAGGAAGAAGACCGGTTAAATAAATTAGCGGGTGATAAAAATGCACAAAAAAGGCGCAAGGATTTTAAAGATTATGCCTACTGGATTCCGAATTTATATACCAATAAACAGGGCCGCACTGCATTTACCGTAAAATACCCTGACAATGTAACCAGTTGGCAAACATTTGTACCCGCTATGGATGGCAAACGCCATACAGGATTGGGCGAATTAACCGTGCGCAGCTATAAACCCGTGGTAACATCATTGGCGCTGCCACTGTTCTTAACCGAGGGCGATTCATTAATTGCATATGGCAGGGTAATGAATTATACAGGCAATAATTTAACCGGCAGATACGGTTTAAAAAACAACCAAAATATTTTTGGAAAAGAAATTAATTTTAAAGATTTTTATTCCGATAGCATGCCTGTACGAGGCACCAAACCCGGCGACACATTGAGTATAGAAGCCAGTATTGAATTGGCAAACGGCTACCGCGATGCAGAATTGCGTCGAATAATAGTAAATGCCGCCAATGTAATTACAGGTAAAAGTTTTTTTGATGAAATTAATACCGATTCTACCCTGGTTTTTAAAGCCGATAGTACAGATATGGGTATGGATGTAGCCGTTTACAACCACAAGCTGGCAGCCATTATAGACATGATTAAACAAATCGAAAATTTGCCTGCTTATGACAACCGAAGTATTGCAAGTTATTTAAATGCTTTACTCATTAAAAAATCTATTTGCATAACATTGGGTATACCCTTTACCCAGGAAAAAGAAATACGCGAAACCATGGGAAAATTGAAAAAAGCCCAGGGAAATAATGGACTATTTGCGTGGTTTAAAGGTGGCAAAGAATCTTTTGTAGTAAGCACCTATGTGGCAGACGCCATGTACCGCGCACACAAAATGGGCTACGAAAACAATACCTGGTTGAATGCCGCCCGGGTTATGGAAAACAATTTGCCCCATGTATGGGGAACCGAACGCCTTGAATATTTACTTACACTAAAAACGTTGCAGCGCAAAGTGGATTACGACAGTTTCATCAAACCACTCAAGCCCGCAAATATGGACCGCAGCGAGAAACTGGAATACTTCCGCCTGTTGCAATTGCTGAATAAAAAAATACCCATGGAAGAAATTGATGGCATGATGCAGGTTACATATCAGGGTAATTTAATGATTCCCGGAACCTGGAATTGGCGCATTGCCCCCATTACCGATGATGCATCGAATACATACAAAGCCTGGCAAATATTGTTTGATGCCAATGCAAATGCCGACCGCAGAAAAGCACTGGTAAATTACCTGGCCAACGAATGCAACAGTTATGGAAGCAGTTGGATCAAAGCCGCCGAAGCCCTGGTTGCCGAGGCCATGCGCGACAGTGTAATTAAGCGCGATTTGAAACCCATGGTTGAGATCAACGGACAGCTTCTACCGCTGGAAAAAATGCCGGCCATTTATCATTTAAAACCCGGCCAAACCTTAACCCTGAAACACAGTGGATCGCCTGTGTACATTGCGGGAAATCGCAAATACCGCACTTACAAACCTGTAACCGATTCGAGCCAGTTTAACATTGTGGTAAACATGCCCAAGGTTAAAAATAACCAATTGCAGGCCGGAGTTCCGGTGGAAATGAAAGTAACCGTTTTTGCAAAACGCAATCAGTTTAATTCTGTGATAGAGGTTCCCATACCGGCTGGTTGCGTGTTTGGCACCAAAATCCAATCGGAAAGCATGTACGAAACTCACCGCGAGTACCAGACCGACCGTGTGCTGATTTTTAGCGATGAGCTTGCCTTTGGCTATCATACTTTCACCATAGTTTTAGTGCCCAGGTTTACTGGTAGTTTTTACACCGCCCCTGCCCGCAGTGCACTGATGTTTTACCCGGATAAAGCTGCATTTTCTCCGAAACAACGTTGGTTGATTCTTAAATAACCGAGTATTGTTTCGGGAATGTGACCCGTGTTACTTAATTATTACCTTATCCAGCAAGGCTTTGACAGAGAATCTCGGATTGGGATTTTTTATCTGCCGTAAAAATGCGAAATTTGCGGTTCTATGGATTTCAGGTGGAGTGCAAAACCATTACCCGAAAATGGCAAGGTTGCGCACCTGGCTGAAGCACTAAAACTCAGCGAGGAACTTGCTACCATTCTGGTACAAAGGGGCATTGAAACTTTTGAGCAGGCTGAGAAATTCTTTAGACCTAAGCTGGAAGATCTGCACGACCCCTTTTTGATGAAGGACATGGATACCGCCATTGTCCGCATTGAAAAAGCCATTGCCGACAGAGAAAAAATACTGGTTTACGGCGATTATGATGTGGATGGAACCACGGCCGTTTCCATTGTGTATTCGTACTTCAAAAACTTTAACCAAAACATCGAATACTATATTCCCGACCGATACAAAGAAGGATATGGCATTTCGAAAACCGGGATAGACTATGCGGCCGATAATGGCTTTACTTTGGTAATAGCCCTGGATTGTGGCATACGCAGCAATGCCATCGTAGATTATGCCCTTAGCCGCGGAGTGGAATTTATTATTTGCGACCACCATTTGCCGGGTGATGTACTGCCCAATGCAACCGCCATTTTAAATCCCAAACGCAGCGATTGTGAGTATCCGTACAAAGAACTTTCGGGTTGTGGAATCGGGTATAAACTCATAGAGGGTTATTCGCAAAAACATGGCTTGCCTACCAGCATACAGGAAGAATACCTGGATCTGGTAGCTGTAAGTATCGCCAGTGATTTGGTAGATATCCGCGGCGAAAACCGCATACTGGCTTATTACGGTTTAAAGAAGCTGGCCGAAAATCCCGGTATAGGTTTGCAGGCATTGCTAGAGGGAACTACACCCAAAGAGAGTTACAGCATTACCGATGTGGTATTTGGCATAGGGCCCCGCATTAACGCTGCCGGCCGCATTGCCGATGCACGTGCGGCAGTGAAAATGCTGATTGAAAAAGATTTTAATACCGCCCGCCAATTTGCCAAAGTGCTGCACGAACGCAACCACGAACGAAAAGAGCTGGATACCGATATTACCCGCGAAGCCATTCACCTGGTAGAAAACGACCCCACCCTTATTGCCCGCAAAAGTACCGTGGTGTATGGCGATAACTGGAGCAAAGGCGTGATAGGTATTGTAGCCAGCCGCTTGGTAGAGCAGTTTTACAAACCTACCATCGTATTCTCGCGCAATGAGGATATCCTTACCGGCTCGGCACGTAGCGTAAAGGACTTTGACATTCACGAGGCCATTGGTGCCTGTGGCGATTTGGTAGAGCAATATGGAGGCCATAAATACGCCGCTGGTTTGAGCATTCGTACGGAGAATTTTGAGGCATTTGCAGCCAAATTTGAAGAAATAGCCACACAAGGAATGTCGGCCCAAATGGAAGTGCCGGAGATAGAGTACGACCTGGAAATTTCGCTGGATAAAATTACCCCAAAAATGCTGAATATTATCAACCAAATGGCCCCATTCGGACCGGGTAATATGCTGCCTATTTTTAAAACCAATAATTTATTTTCAAATGGCAGTGCCCGGGTGTTGAAGGATAAGCACCTGAAACTGTACTTCTCGCACAATGGCACCACCCTGGATGGCATTGGCTTTGGGCTCAGCCACCATTTGCCGTTGGTGAGCAATAATAAGAAATTTGATGCCTGCTATAGTATTGAGGAAAACAAATTCAATGGCCGCACGAGTATTCAGTTGCGGTTGAGGGATATTAAGGCGGAAAGCTGAGATAGCGACGAAAAATTAAAAGTTTAATTCAAATCTCATTCTTCGATGTATCGGCATTGGTGAGACTGCACATGCGCAGCTGCAACCTACGCACAATCTCGCTGGTTGCTTTTATCACACACTTTGCAGGATAAACTCATAGTCACACTAGCTACTTTTTGGCATCGCCCAAAAAGTAGCGCAAAAAGGCTAGCCCGCCACACCTTTGGTGGGCGGGCTTCAGATAAAAAGCTATCAAACCCAGAAAGAAATTTACCACGCCCCCGCCTGAAATAATTTCAGTTCGGGCAAGTGCAAGGTTTTTGCCGAGGGGATGCAACGAGTAGAGCACACCTATTTGGCAAAAAGCTGCGCAGTCTTACTTCGCGGCAAAGCCGCCCCACCACACAAATTCCTTTCTGGTTTGATAAACACTTTTTATCTAAGGAGCCGTGCGGGGTTGCAATGCTTATTTAAATGGTAATTGAAAACGCATTTTAACTTTCCTTAATCATATTGACCGCGATACTTCTAACTCTAAATCCGTACCTCTAAACTCGCAACTGAGTTGAGCCAGACTTGGTTGAGGCCCTTTGGGCTAGCCTGCTTGACTCTGCTAAATTAATCAGACAGCCTTTGGAATCAGATCTGGGTAACCTTTAGATAACCTTTGGTAAACCTTTGAGGTGAGAGAAACGTGGGAGAAACCCGAGAGAAAGGTGAGAGAAATGTGGGAGGGAATAATTTGGAATATTTATATAAAATAATTCAATTGTTTTTAATTTTTCTTAATTCAAATATACCTATTTTTTTGAAATATTATTGAATAAATAATTAGAATTTTTTACTGCGACTTGGCTGAAAAAAATGTTGAATATTTTAATCACTTTTCCCAAAGTGCAATTTATCGATAAAAAATGGGTTGCCGATTTAATCAAAAAAACTACATTTTTACTCTCAAACTCCTATATTGCCGTATGTTTTCACGCAAAAAGTTTTTGCAAACTACGGCGCTGAGCACGGCGGGAATTGGGCTGGGCGTTTCGGGAATGAATAAAAACAACAAACCTTTAACCATGCAAATGCCGGTGTATACCAAAACCGATACAGACCCGGTTACCGATGAGGAATATTGGGATATGATACGCCTGTTTTTTCCCAGAGGTGGGAATTATATCAATTTAGAAAACGGGTATTTCAGTCCGCAGGCCAGCACTACTCTGAATTTTCACCAGCAGCGCGAAAATTATATCAATAGCTGGAGCAGTTTTTACATGCGCCGCGAACAGAATGATGCGGTAGAAACATCGCGCACGGCCCTTGCCCGGTTTTTAGGAGTGGAAGCCGAAGAGGTAGCCATTACCCGCAATACCACCGAATCGTTAAACAATATTATTTGCGGCTACCCCTGGAAACCCGGCGATGAGGTAATTATAAGCAACCAGGATTATGGCAGTGTAACCGAGGCTTACCACCAAATGGCAAAACGACATGGCATAGTGGTAAAAATTGCACAATTGCCCTTAATTCCTAAAAATGATGAGGAAATAATTCAGGCATTTTTTTCACTTTCCACCCCAAAAACCAAACTGATTCATGTTACACATTTAATTCATTTAAGCGGACAGGTTTTACCCGTGGCTGCCATTAGCGACAAAGCCCACAGCATGGGTATTGAAGTAGTGGTAGATGCCGCGCATAGTGTGGCCCAATTAAATTTTAAAATCACCGATTTAAAGGCCGATTATGTAGCGGCAAGTTTACACAAATGGCTATGCTGCCCGCTGGGTGTAGGCATGCTATGGATAAAGAAAAATCATATCCAAAAAATATGGCCGTTATTGGCGCCCGAAGGACAAAAAGACGACAATATTCGCAAATTTCAACAGCAAGGAACCCGTGGTGTGCAGGCAGTAGAGAGCATTGTTAAAGCCATCGAATTTCACAATTCAATCGGGAGTGAAATTAAAGAAAAAAGATTAAAATATTTAATGCAATATTGGGTGGATAAAGTATCCGGATTGCCCAAAGTGAAAATTAATACCCCTTGGATTGATTCAAACAGAAACAGCGCTTTGGTTAATTTAAGTATTGAGGGGTTTTCCCCAGCCCAGCTTGCCGAAAAATTATATACGGAATTTAACATTTTCACTGTAGCCATCGATCATCCTGCAATCAAGGGTGTGCGGGTTACCCCCCATTTATATACCTCCATTGCCGATTTGGATGCCATGGTGGCCGCGGTGAAGAAAATAGCTGGGTAAGAAACCTCCTCTCCCATTTTTACACCCAAAGGTGTATTTAATGCTTGCGGCTGTGCTGCTTATTTCGTAGCATGATTAAAAAGTTGATTTTCTCTGCCCTCTTGTTTCCGCTGCTATTAAGTTCGGCTGTAATAACCGTGGATAATAACCCTGGTTCATCGGCGCAGTATAGCAGCTTGCAAAATGCAATAAATGCTGCAGCGCAAGGCGATTCCATAATTATTATGCCCTCATTAACTACATACGGCAGTGTATCACTAAACCGAAGATTGTATATCTACAGCCGCGGGCACGCTAATAATTCATTCAAAGTGGATGCAGATAAACTTCCCATGACCAGTACCGTGACATTCAGCACAGGCAGCAGCGGCAGCATAATGGAAGGGATTTATTCCGATGCAGGAATGAATTTTAACGACCACAACATTACCATCCGAAACTGCAGGTTTGGCTGCTACTATATTACCATGAATAATACCGACAACCATTTGGTAGAAGGCTGTTTGTTTCAGGCCGGCTGTGGAGATGCAAGGTGTATTAAAGCCAGCTCCAATACCGATAACTGCATTTTTAGAAACAACCTCATGTTTTTCGCCCTTTATAGCGGTTCTGTTAATGGTCCGTCTTATCGCTTTTTTGAAGACCTGAATTCCTCTAACTTGATAACCAATTGCATGTTTGTTTACTATGTAGCCAACTCGGCCAGTGTTACCGGTTCATTTACCTATTTTCACAGTTGCAGTGCAAAATTTTACAACAATATTCTATGGACCAATGAGGTAAACCGCACCCGCATGGATACACTCAGCACCAGCGCTACCTACAAAAATAACCTTACATACAGTGCCTTAACTTCTTTGCCCAATTTGCCCGGCAGCAATAATATTAATGATAAAGACCCCTTGCTTGAAATGAATGCCACCAGCTCTAATCCTCCGCTGGGTTACCCCGGCAATAACAATTACCGCCTGAAAAGTACCTCACCCGGAAAAAACAAAGGACTAGACAGCACCGATATTGGAATTTATGGGGGCGGATACAACTTCACAAACGATGGCTTGACCACCGGTGTTCCCATTTTTGAAGAATTTACCATATTAAATCCGGTAATTAAACAGGGTGGAACTTTAAAAATAAAATTGGTAGCCCGCAAACCCGAATAATTATTTATCCCAATTAATAATTAATACTCCAAATGCGGTTGGGTAAAATAGCCATTTTGCTGCTTTGTTTATTGCAGGGCCCAAAACTTTATGGGCAAAAAATAGACAGGGCTGAATATTTTTGGGATTCCGATCCTGGCGTGGGAAATGGCACAGCTATTTCGTTTGGCGGCAGTAAAGACACCCTGGATATTTCGCAAAAAATAAATTATGGCACTCTAACCGGTCGGCATTACCTGTACATACGGGTGCGCAGTACAACCAAAAAATGGAGTATTTATCATTTTCAGGCCGTAGTTATTATTGATACCACTAAAATAAACCGTCATAAATTAGTAGGCGGAGAATATTTTTTTGATGCGGATACCGGAGTTGGTAAATCAACCCCCATCTCATTTTCGGCGCGCGATACCATAAATTCTACCCTTTCAATAAAAAAGAATTTAAGCGTTGGAAGTCATACATTCTATGCCCGGTATAAAAACCAAAATGGCAAATGGTCTCCTTACCACACGCAGCGTTTTATTATCAGCGACAGCAGCAATAAACGCTTACAAATACAGCAGATTGAGTATTTTATCGGACAAGATTCCGGGGTAGGACGCGGACAAAATATTGCATTTACGAAATCCGATACCGTTACCAAATTAACCCCTTGTAATACCCAAAAACTAACGCCCGGATATTACTATGTAAGCGCAAGGGCTAAATCTAATAACCGGCTCTGGAGTCCTTATCATTTCGGTACTTTTAGGGTTACCGACAGCAGTAGCAGCAATAAAAGAATATCCAAAATTGAATACATTTTTAATAAAGATACTGCGGTAGGAAAAGCCATTCAAATTTCATTTACAAAAAAAGATACGGTAGAAATTACTTTAAATACCGATTCGAAAAAACTACCCAAAGGGTGGAATAAAATTGCGGTGAGAGCAAGCACACCAAACAAGGTTTACTCTACCCAAAATTGGGTAGCATTTCTGGTGCAGGACAGTACTCGCCGCAATAAACCCATAGCCGAATTGCAATATGCCCTGGATAATTATACTTCAGGTACCGTAAATGGAAAAATCAGCTATAATCCCGGGATTGATAGTATCAAATCATTCAACTTAAAAATTGATAGTGCCACTTCACTGGGCAGGCATTTTGAGTATGCAAGATTTAAATCTTATCTCAATTTCCCAGGCACATGGCATAAGGATACATTTACCATCATCAATTGCCCTATGATGGATACAGCCCAGTTTACAATGAGCAGCGCTGTGTGCCGCAACGACTCGGTTTTACTTACCCAAAAAATTACCAATTTTGGCAGTTGGCCTGCCGATACTTTTAATTTCAATTGGGATATTGGCAATAATGGCTCGGTAGAAAGCACCAAGGCAAGCTATAAACACAAATTTACTACCGCCGGAAATATTGCGGTGAAATTGAGTTTTACCAAAAAATCTGACAGCCGGTGTAAAGGACAAATTGTAAAAAATATTGTGGTAGGTAAAATAGCCAACGATACCTTTACCAAACAAATTTGTAACGGAGATAGTTTTAAATTTAACGGGATTACCCGCAAAACTTCGGGTATTTATAAAGACACATTAAAAACGGTAATAGGCTGCGATAGTTTTGTTTTTTGCAACCTTGCTGTAAACCCCACCTATTCCGGCACCATAGCCAAATCGATTTGCAATGGGGATTCGATTTTATTTGCTGGTGTATGGCGCAAAAGCAATGGTACCTTTACGCAATCCCTTAAAACCACAAAAGGATGCGATAGTATTATCAAGCTCACACTCACTGTAAATCCCAAATATTTTAAGAAGGATACATTTACCATTTGTGCCAATGATACCCTAAAAATTCACGGGAAAAAATACCGGATTGCCGGCTTATATACCGATACTTTTAAAACCAAAAAAGGATGCGACAGTATCTTTCTAACCCTGCTAAAAGTAAATCCATCCTACAAAATCAGCATTGCCAAGGGCTTGTGTGCAGGGGATAGTATATTCTTTGACGGCAAATTTCGCAAAACCACCGGGGTATATACCGGCAATTTTAAAACCACCAAAAATTGTGACAGCATTGTAATCCTGAATTTACAAATTGAAGCTAAAATTGTGATGAATCAGAAAAAAGAAATCTGCCGGGACGACAGTATTTTTCTGCAAAAGAAATTCAGAAAAACAGCCGGACTTTATTTCGATACATTTAAAGCAGTTAAAGGTTGCGACAGTTTGGTAATTACCCAATTGCAAATAAACCAACCCGCGGTTACCAACCTCAATCAAACCATTTGTTTCAATAGCAGTTTTATTTTCGATGGCAAATTACTTACTGCCTCGGGCAACTATACACAGCACCTGAAAACTTATAAGGGTTGCGACAGTACTGTGGTATTAAAACTCACGGTACTGCCCGAGAGCAAAGGGTTCGACACCATACGCATTTGCAGTGGCGACAGTGTTTTTCTGGCCAACGGATTCAGATCCATTGCCGGAAATTATGTAGAAACCATCAAAAATAAAGCAGGTTGCGACAGTGTAATTCAAACCACCCTGATTGTGCAACCACCCTATTTTAATGTGGTAAACGCACAAATTTGTTTAGGTACCAAATATCGCATGGCGGGCAAAGATTATTCCACACCCGGCAATTATACCCTGCGATTTAAATCGGTGGGTGGATGTGACAGTGTGGTATTGCTGAAATTAAAAGTACTGAAACAATTATTTACCCAATCTACCTTTGAATTGTGTGAGGGAGACAGTATTACCCTGGGCAATCGCAAGATTAAGAAAGGTGGCATTTATACCGATACATTTATTGCCCAAGGCGGTTGCGACAGCGTGGTGCAGAATATTGTCATTGGGTTAAAGAAAATTGAATATATCAGTAAGGATACATTTTGCAGTGGAGACAGCCTGGTAATCGGGGGTAAATTTGTGTCCAAATCGGGTACCTATACCGATAGATTTATCAGTGCTTCGGGCTGCGACAGCATTATCCATTACGAGCTTTATTTCAGGGCAGCACTGGGCGTAAAAGTGGTATCGGCGGGTTTTAACCAACTCAGTACCAACTTGCCATTCAGCACTTACCAATGGTTTAGAAACAACCTGATTATGCCCGGTGAAACCAACCGCACACTCAACATTACCAAATCGGGGATTTATGATGTAACGGTAACCGATTCGATTGGTTGCAGGGCTTCTACCTTGGACGATAATTTTTTGCAACAGCGCAGTATTTCGCGCAATCCATCCGTACATGTGTACCCCAACCCCACCGAAAATACCCTGTATATCGCTTTTGAGGAAATGCAAACCGGGGCTGTGCAATATGCTTTTACAAATTCGGCAGGCAGTTTGGTAAAACAGGGTGTACTATTGGCAAATGAAAATAAACTCGACCTAAGTCCATTCGCAGCCGGGGTATACCAATTAACCATTTTAAGCAGAAATAATATTTGGGTATCCAAAATTTTGGTAGTAAAATAGCCGGTACAAATCAAGTATGAAAGGGTGGCTAAAAATAGGGATTGCTTTCCCGTTGCTTGTATTTGCGCATTTTAGCCACGCAGGAGTTCCGGAATATAAAAAACATCTGATTGCCTCGGTCTCTAACTGGAATTGCCGGATACAGATGCTGCACGAGTTGCCCAATGGAATGATACTGCTGGGAACGGAATGCGGTCTTAAATATTTTGATGGGAAAAAGGTCGAAGATTTGCCGTTTATGGATAATCAGTCCATCACCGGAATATCCAGCTACAGCGCCGATTCGGTTATAATTACCACTACGGTAGAGATTGTATTATTGAATATTAAAAATTTCAGTTCACGTGTAATTTATAACATGGGAACCCAGCAACAGAGTGTGATCAGCAAATCGCTGCGCGTAAGAAACACACTCTATATCAGCAGCACCGGTGGCCTGCATAAGCTGGATTTTAAAAGTAAAAAACTTACCCATATTACCCGGAATATAAAGGATTTAAACAACGATCCGCCCGGCTCTTACCGGCGATACCTGCAGTATTTTCCCGAAAACAACCAGCTTGTTTTCAACCATTCTTACGGCATCATTATTTATGCATTGGACAACAACCAGGAAACAATGATTTACCGCAAAGAAGCAAGGGATATAAGGTTTGCCTTCCCCATAAAAAACGGGTACATCTTCAGTTTTGCTAATTCCAAATCCAATATATTCACGGTAGATCTGGTTCATCATACCGAACAGGAAACCGGAGATATTGATAGCAGTATACTAAAATCGGAAGCATATGCAATAACCGAGCATAATTTATTTACTTCCAAACCCAATAACCGCTATGGAATCTACTCGCAGCAGCAGCAGGAAATGCTGTATTTTTATTCCAAAGAGGTAATTGCAATGAATCCGTTGATGTGTATTTACCCATCGGCCCGTTATCCCCGGTTTTATTATTTAGGCGTTGGCACAGACCTTATTTTGCTTACGCCTATGTTTCCCAATATTTCTCCGGTAAAATTTGAATACAATTTACCCCCGCTGCGCAATGACCATCCTACCAATAACGAAGGTGCCTTTTATAGCGATTCGGGGATTTATTTATTGGGCAAAAACGGCTCGGTATTGCTGTTTAATTCAGGGTTGCAAAAGGTGGAATACAACCTTTACCCGCCGGCGGCAATTCAGGCCGAAATTGACATTCTGAGCCTGAAAAAATACGATGCAGATAATCTGATACTATTCGGCAATCGCGGATACTGTTTTTTTAACATACACACCCGCAGTTTCTATAAAAAACGCTTATTTGAACCGCGGTGGGACAATCTGATTACAGACAGAAATTTGCTGGATATCGATAAAAACAACAAGCGTATCATCGTATCCATTTACAGAAAAGGATTACTGATAAAAAACCTGGAGAATGACAGTGAATTTTTATTCAACGGCAACGATTTAAAGATTTTCAGGACCGTACGAAAAATTAAGGCCATCAATGAGGACGAATATTTTTTTGGGGCCAATGGTTTTGACGGACTTTGGCGGTATAATTTTAAAACCGGGAAAAGTGTGTATTGGGATGCCAGGCTTTTTGCATCCTTGGGTATAAGGCAACCCGTAATACACTGTATTGAAATTATCAAGGATACCGCTTATGTGGGTACCATGCAAAACATTTTCAAAGTAAATTTAAAAACCCATAAAATATTTGACCGTATTACCTCCAATAGTATATTCTTTGGTATCATTTATTATATTCAAAAACTCGGAAATAAAATATTGGTTTACAACCGCAACTACATTTTTTTACTCGAAAATAACAAGTTGGTATTGCTTGCCAAATCGTCTGAAACTGAATCTTTTAAGTATATCTGGAAACTGCATAATACTTTTTATGTATATACCAATAAAAATATTTCCATATTAAATCTGCAATTGCCCCCGCCGGGTGTATTTGTCAATCTGATTAAAACAGACAACCAATATTTGGTATTTCAATCGTTGCAAAATAACCTGCATTTTGAGGAGAATCCCAAGAATATTTCCTTGCATTTCGGCACTTCCCTGCCCCAGTATTTTCTCAACAACGGGCATATTTATTATAAATTTAAAAATGAAAACAACTGGAATAAAATTGCCGATAATGTAATTAATTTAAACAGTTTACGGGCTGGCAAGTACTCCCTGGAGTTTTATATTGAATGGGGCAATGTGCGCAGCCAGGTTCAAACCTTTTCATTCAGCATAGCACCCCGTTGGTTTGAGTCAGGTTGGTTTTATGTGTCGGCCGTATTGCTGGCCATATTGCTCACCTACCTATTTGTGCGCCAAAGATTACAGGCCCAAAACAACCGGCGCAAGCGCGAGATAGGCAACACCCTGTTGGCCATTGAAGAGGAAAGAGAAAGATTGAGCCAGGAATTTCACGATGGAATTGGCCCCAACCTCAGTACCCTGAAGCTGTGGTTAGACCCGGCCAATGTGCAACCCATGGTAGAACGCAATACCATAAAGGCCCACCTCGATCAAACCATTCTGTCGATCCGCCGCATAATACAGGATTTAAGTCCGCACGATTTAGACAAAGACGGATTGGCAGTGGCCTTACAAAAATACATTCATGAATTGCAGGCTACGGGCATTGCCCCGCGATTTATTTCCAACCTGAATATTGGAAACCAGCGGTTTTCTACCCTTATTGAGATAAACCTGTACCGCATAGCCCAGGAGTTGATAAACAATGCCCTGAAACATGCAGGGGCCGCTGAAATCCATATAGACCTGCTGCGCGAATCAGACAAGATTTCACTCATCATTACCGATGATGGCAGGGGATTTGACATAGGGCAGAATGCCAGCGGATTCGGGTTAAAAAACATTCAAAACCGGGTAGCTACCATGAACGGGAAGATGGATTTTTCAAGTTCGGCAGAATTTGGCACTTCTGTTGTAATTTTGGTGCCCATTGAGCTCCCCCGTTAATTACCTCATCATTGAAGACCATACCTTATTTGGAATAGCGCTGGACCAACTCCTCAGTGGCATTCCAAACCTGGTATCATTGGGGGTATTGCAAAGCCATGTGAATATCGGGGGGGATATCGATGGCAAAAAACCCGGGCTCATATTTCTGGATTTGCACATGCCCGAAAAAAGCGGATTCGACATACTGGAGGATTTTCAAAAACGCGGAGGCCGCTTGCCAAAAGTCATTGTGGTAAGTATGCTTACCGACCCCAATATTATTAAAAAAGCCCTGGATATGGGGGCCATGGGTTTTATACCCAAAAATACCGATTACAATGAGTTAAAAACCGCCATTGAGGCCGTTTTGAATGGTGAAAAATATATAAATCCGCATCTTGCAAATGAACTGGCCCATGTATCGGCCGGAAATGGCGATGAGAACACCAATTTTCAGCATGCCTACAATGCCCTTTCCAAGCGCGAAAAAGAAATATTAAAACACATAGCCCTGGGCCTTACCAATAAGCAAATTGCCGAAAAACTTTTTCTGAGCCCGCTTACCGTAAAAACACACCGGCACAATATTCTTCAAAAATTAAACTTAAACAACACCGCTTCGGTAGTGCGCTTTATTACCAGTTTGGGGATCATTTAAATCCCGTTTCTCTGTCCTAAACACCCATCCGCCGGCTGGTTTTTACACCCTAAGGTGTATTTCGAACCCTGTTAGCGGCTTTTAGCTTTGCTAGCGGTGAAAATACCGTGTGGATTGATTTTGTGTTTCCTCGGCTTCAGCTCTCTGCAGGGACAGGATCTGGAGCAACTCAGAGAAAAATTTAAATTCAAGGGCAAACAGCCCTTAACCTTCCATGGCAATTTCAGCACCGGCATTGCAGGTTATAGCAGCAATTCGCCAGCCAAACGCACTGCGCCGGTAAACTGGTATGTTTCAGGCAATCCTACCCTTAGCATATACGGCATCAGCCTGCCATTTAATTTTACCTATAACGAAACCGGCCGCAGCCTCACACATCCGTTCGTATACCAGTTTTATGGGGTAAGTCCCAAATACAAATGGATAACCCTGCACCTGGGTTTTAGAAGTTTAAATTTTACCGATTATACCATGACCGGTATGCTGTTTAAGGGTTGGGGGGCCGAATTAAATCCAAAAAAATTGCGGTTTGCGGTTTTCAACGGAGTTACCAATCAGGCGGTACTGCCCGATACCAGCAACGGAGCCAATGGTATATACCTGGCCACTTACAAGCGCACACTGAAGGGGATAAAAATCGGCATTGGCCAGGGAAATACATTTACCGATGTAGCCTTGATTAAGGGCAAAGACGATTCAAGCTCGCTGCCATTTAATCCCGAATTGCTGACCATAAAACCTGCCGATAACTTGGCCTTGGGCGTTAAATCGCGCATTGGTTTTGGCAAACATTGGTATATCGAAGGCGATGGAGCCCTGAGTTTGTACACCAAAAATGTGCGGAGTGATTCTATTCTGGTAAATTCTTTTTTAAATAAAATAAGTGATGTGATTGTGGTAAACACCACTTCATCGGTTTACTACGCCGGCCATGTAATGCTGGGTACCCAATATAAAAAATGGGGCATTAGCAGCCGCATCAGAGAAATCAGCAATGAGTACAAAACCATGGGCATGTATTTTGTGCAAGGCGATATACGTGAATACAGTGTATCGCCCAGTGTGCGCTTATTTAAAAACCGCCTTACAGTAAACAGCACAGTGGGTTTTTACAAAGACAATATCAGCGGGCTGAAAGCCACCTCTACCGTGCGCAATATTTTTAATTTTAACACCCAGGTTTTACTCATCAAAAACATGATAATCGGAGGCAGTTATGCCAATTTTGGCACCTCGCGCACCAACGGTACCGCCCAGCTCAATGATTCGGTGCGATTCAGTATTATCAATCAATCGGTGGGTGTAAACTGGGGTTACCAGATCAAAGGCAAAAGCTATAACAAAGCCATTCAATTGGTATTAAACCAGCAAACTGCGGCAGATAGAAATGAATTTACCGAACGATTTACAAATAGCAATACCCGCATGGCCAATCTGTCGTACAGTTTAAATGAAATCAAAACCGGATCCCAGATCAGTGGAGGCATCAGCCTGTCAAACTTTACAACTTATCTGCAGAAAAATACATTGATAGGACCATCGGTGCAGGCCTCGCGCGCTTTTTGGAAGAAAAAACTGCGCTTATCGGCAGGTGTAAATTATTCGCAACGCTATTTAAACAGTAAAAATCTGGGCAGCATTTCCAATATGAATCTGCAAACACAATGGACATTGGGCAAGCATCACCAATTGTCGGCCGGGGGCAACCTCATACTCAACAATACGGGTATAATTTCGAATTCTACCCTTAACGAAAAACGCTGGAATATTCGCTATAATTTTCAATTCTAAGAATGAAAAAACGCCTGATTTTTACCCTGCTGATTCTGTGTCAATTTAGCCTGATCCGGTCACAGGTAAATATAAATATTACGGCATTGCCGCCTTTTACGCCATTCTTATCCGATTACCTTTCTCCGGCAAAACTCAATGATGTTAGCGTAAGTATTTTTAACAGCAACCCACAGGAAGTGCGCTTGAAATTTAAATTCTATCTGCGCAATATCAGCAAAGGAACCTACATTGGTATCAAAGAAAACGTAGCACCGGCCAATCCATTTATTCTCAATGCAAATGAGTTTAAAATCATTACCGTTTCAGATATAAAAAATCTGTATGGCAATCTGGGCTTGGAGAGTTTTGATGTGCAGGGGATAGATGTGTTGCGCATTATAGCCGATGGAAATATACCGGATGGATACTACGAATTATGCGTACAAGCCTTTGATTTTGATGCCCCCGGTTTTTCAAAACCCATGTCAGGCAGTGCCCCGGGTGGATGTTTCAGTTTCGAAATTTTATATGCCGACCCACCAACTGATATTCGCTGCGACAATGAAATATTAAACTATAGTTTTGGCGGTGCGGTGCCCGAAATTGTAACTCCTGCCGGAACGCAAATGCACACCCTTTCCTTTACGGCACCTACCCCGGCCATGAGCAGCAATTACCAGTACGAGTTATTTATTTTTGATGAAACTTCACTTAATCCCCGTCAAATGAGTGAAGTTCAAATTTTGCAGGCCCTGAATACCCTGCAACCGTATATTAAAAAAACCGGCAACTTATCTACCTTTTTTCTGGATGCCGGCGATTTGCCGCTGGCCCTGAATAAAAATTATTATGTATACATCACCGCTACCGATTTAAATAACCTGTCTTTGTTTAAAAACAAAGGGGTGAGTGCCATGCATGCATTTAAACTTATCAACCAGGACAAGCCGGTAATTCAAGCCCCCACACTGGGTTCGGCCCTGTGTAACCGCACGGATGTAGGCGAAATTGAAAAACTCAATTTTCAGCTTACGGTACCTGAAACCCAAATGGGTTATGAAAAATTAAATGCAAATATGGATGTGCGTTTCAGAATATTAAAATTCAATGCACTTGCCCAAACCCCAGATGATGTATTCAATACCAATGTGGGTATATTGGTAAAGGATACAATCATTGAAAACAACGGACTGGTTTTTCCGGAAGAATACAAGCTGGGTACGTTAACGAGTATCGATCAAAATTATTTTGATTTTCAATATGTAATTGGCGCACAAATTATATTAAAATCCGAAATTCAAAACCAATTTACGTTAATAAACAATGGCATATCGAGCCAGGTATGCAAATTTACTTCTGCCGGCAACCGGTTAAATGCACGCCCTCCGGCCACCCCACCGCTTTCCCAAATCGAGCTTAGCCAGGTTTACCCCTTAGAAGGCGATACCCTGCCCTTTCAATACCCGCCGGTAGTGATTCACTACACCCCGCAGGATACGCAAATACTGGCTGTTTTTTCGCGATTTGACGGGGATCTGGAGCCCAACCCTTCCTACCGGCATTTTATTTTTAATCCCTCCAAACCTGCATCCGCTGAATTAAAAGCCCTTTCACTGGATACCCTGTATAAACATATTGCAAACCTGCTGGAAACAGAGGCACAGAATCAACTGCGGGGCGATTTTTCCGGTTCATTGGGGGCACAGGCTTTGCAATTGTTAGAAAGCAATTCGCAGCTGGCATACTCCGAATTCAGGCCATTTGCAGGGCAAGATTTGCCCCTGGGCGGACCCTTGGCCGTAAAAAATAAAATTGCGCGCCGTATGCTCGATTTTTCGGCAAATGCACAATTACTTGGCAGCAATTTATTGTTCACCCCCAATTTTCAAAAAACCCTCATTTTATATCCGCAACGAAACAATGTGCATTGGAATGCCACTGTGGGTGTATATACCAAAAATACCCCCGATCCCATTCAGGCCCAAAGATACCTGGATGCATTTACCCTGAATAATTTACAAGGCACCTACCCTACCAACGAATTGGTAACCAAAGGGCTTACTACCTACAGTGGCAGTTTTAATGTGGGCATGAAAACACCGGTAATTTCGAAATTGAATGGCCGTACTTTCGATATGGGTGAAATTAATTTTACCCTGGTTCCTTCATTAAAACCCAATAAATTATTCCCTTCCGATGTGAGCACTGCGGCCTGGAAAGGATTAAAATTGCTGCAGGTTGCCCAACAATTAAATATTGAAATAGCCAGCGATAAACAATTTCAAAATATTGTAAAAGTTGTACAGCATCCGATTGTAAGAACCTATAGCATTCCCGAAGATATCAATAAAATTAACGACGATTTGTACAACAGTATTCAACTGAGTACATCCATTATCGCACCCGGCAAATACTTCTGGAGGGCCACCTGGAGCAACATTACCCTGGATACCACACTTTACCAGCAAAATCCGCAAACTGTATCGTATTTCCGTACGGTTTTTGAGCAAATGGCGGCAATAGAATTGCTGGGTGGCAGCCTGCCCACCCGCAATGCCGATTCGCTTTTATTGGCCCGGTTGAATTACAAATTCAGTGCAATAGATAGTTTTTCGGTGCGCGGTACACAATCGGCACCGGCATCCAATTGTGGCCTGCAATGCAATGTTCCGGCCGATTCGTTGACAGGTGCTCCGGTAACCAATATTGCGCCCAACCAGGAGGTGACGGTAGGTAAATTTACAATGAAAATTACCACCATTCAATTCAGTGGAAATTTAGCCTCCGGAACGGGTACCATTAAAGTTCCGTTTTTTGGCAAACCGGTACTGGTTAATTTCAGCCGGGCACAGTTTAACAATAAAATGCGCATGATAGCCGGAGAAGCCAAAGTACCCAACACCCCCATTGGTGCCCTGGATGGGTTGCAGGGTGGTAGCATGCTCGAAAAACTCAACCAGTATGTGCATATCGAAAGCGGAATTAATGAAACCATTTACAATTATTTTAGTTCGGCCAATAATATTGTAAGCAATGTTTTCAGCAACAATCCGGTGAGTATGCCCATCGGTATTTCGCAGGAAATTGACGATAAACAATACACACTTTCCATTACCGATTTAAGTTTTTTACCCTCCGGAACCAGCGGCAATCTGGTTATGATATTGCCATTTCCATCTACCCAAAATCCTTACATTGGCTTCAAACTCAGCAATATTTGCCTCAATCCGGAGGGATTTGCAAACACCCTGCAGCAGGGCAAACTCGAAATGCTTAAATCCATAAAAACCCCGTTGTTTGGCATGCCCGATTTGGAACTCACACTGCTGGGGAGTACCGAAAACACGCCGGGTACAAGCGTAGAATGGGATTGCAGGGGATTTAAAAGCATCAATATTATGGGTAAATTAAAAATACCCAAATCGATTTTGGTATTGCCAACCCGCCAGGGTTTAGACACCAATATTGTGGCAAATTTTAGTGTAACCGGCGCACAAAGCATGGAAAACTGGATTGCCACGGTAGGCATAAACGGCAAATTCGAATTGGCCCAATTGCCGGGTTGGACCATGGGAGTAAACAGTGCAAGCCTCGATTTTTCAACCCTGGATAATCCGCCCGGATTAACATTTCCGGCCAATTACAATGCCCAGTTTGCCAACCATTTGTGGCAGGGTTTGCATTTGGGAGAAATCGCCATTGATTTGCCCAAAGAATTTACAAAAAACACCAGCGGAAATGAACAGAAAATCGGATTTGTGGCGCGCAATTTATTGCTGGATGGCAGTGGCATTTCGGGCCGAATTGCAGCCACCCAAATCGTAAGCCTGGCCGAAGGCAAATTAGGAAGCTGGGCTACCTCTATTGCTGAAATTGGAATCGATTTAACTTCCAATACCCTATCGGGTGCCTCCATCAACGGGCGCATGCAAGTGCCTTTAATTGATTCTTCCTTGGGATATACCATGGCGTTGAGTTTTCCGCCAAACTCTCTTGAGCCTGATTACAATGTTTCTGTTACACTTGGAAATGAATTGCCCATTCCTATGCTTTTTGCCAAAGTAAATTTAAATAATACCTCCAGCATTTCATTGGTGAAAAAAGGTGCCGGATTATCCAGCGCAGTGCTAAAAGCCAATCTCAGCGGAGATATTTCAATCGGAGGCGATAATGTGGCCGGGGTAAAAGATTTGCGTTTTGGCCAATTGCCGTTTGAAGGATTGGAAATAACTTCATCCATTACCAAACCCGATTCGTTTGGTTTTTCGCTGGCAAAACTCGGTGGAATTGCGGTAAGCAAACTGGTAAACCAGGCACCGGCAGGCAGCGCCAATGCCAACAATACTCCAGCTGCACCCAGCAATGATATTCAAAAATTCGGGGGATTTCCCATTACATTCAGCGATTTTGGTATAGACCAGTTTGATGGAAAATGTTTAATTGAAACCGACAATGCGGCACCTGCCGGATTGCGATTTGGTGTAAAATTCAAGGTATCGGTAAATGTAGCTACAAGCCCAGATGGAAGCGGCATAGGTGGCAGCACTACCATAGGATTGTATGGCAATCTGGATTTAAATAAATTAACCCAAAAAAAATTACTCGCATTCCGGTTTGCCGGCATTAATATTGATACCATACGCATTGCCGCAAAAATCAGCGGCGTAATGGATATCAGTGGGGCCATTGCGTTTCTGAAAAATCATCCTGTATACGGCGATGGATTTGCAGGCTTTGTAAGCGCCAATATTCAACCCGGTTTTACAGTAGCCATTAGTGGCATGTTTGGAGAAAAAAATCGCTCGCGCTACTTTTTTATCGATGGACAGGTTGATTTTCCGCTTACCCCGGTACCCATCGATTTTGGTGTAAATGTACTGTATGTAAACGGCTTTGGCGGGGGCGGCTGGTACCATATGGATAGGCAAATGGGCAATCCACAGGCAGGTTCAGGTTTGGGTACCTCGGCCAGCGGGGCTACTTTTATTCCCAATCCCAATACACTTTTTGGATTTGAAGGCCGGCTAAATCTTACCGGTCCCCCTGGCTCAAATATTTACGGACAGGTGCGTTTATTTGCCGAACTCAGTACCGCAGGCGCACTTAAAACCCTGGGTTTTGGGGGCGATATCTGGTTCTTAACTGCACAAAAAAAGGATGCCAGCCTGTTTATTGGCGGAGAAGTGGTAATTAAATTACTTGAGAAAAAAATTGAGGGCAAAATGATTGCCAATGTGAATGTGGCCAATTCCGTGCGGGGCGTAAAACCGGTAACGGCCAATAATACCACATTTTACCAGGCCGGTGAAGTAAATTTTAAACTCGATTTTACCAACGGAACCTGGTACATAAAAATGGGCGATCCATTTGTTGCCAACGGCAAGCTGGGCTTGGCACTGTATGCCAACAATGCCGAATTATTCAGAATTGGCGGATATTTTGCCATGGGCAATGAACTGGGCGGATTGCCACCCATACCCAAAGAAATCAACGATGCATTTTTAGCCAATGGCAAAACCCTGAGCCGCACTCCCCTGCCCGCCAATACCGGCAACAACAAATTCAGAATCAACATGGGGGCCGAATTGAGCATTCCCCCCAAAGAATTAAATGCCGGGCCTTTATATGCCAAAATTGGCGGCATGGTAGCCATGGATGCATCCCTTGCACTGCTGGGAAGTAATGTTTGCGCAGGGCGCAATGGAATAAACGGATGGTATGCCAATGGACAGGGTTACATGTATGTGCTTGCCGATGCGGGCATAAACGTAAATTCACCCGTGTATACCGGTAAAATATCCATAGGTCAGATCAGTGCAGCAGCAGTGTTAAATGCCGGCCTTATGAATCCGTATTTTTTTAATGGATCCTTTATTGCCAATTTTAATTTAATGGGCGGATTAATTTCCGGTTCCAAAAACTTTGATTTTAAATACAACGAAGTGGCGGGTTGCTCGCCCAATGCCAGCAATACTTTGGGTGCCGGACAACTGGTAGCTTCGGTTTTACCGGCCAAAAACACTACCGATGTAAGCATTGGTATAGAACCCACCATTGCCCTCAATTATAAAATAGGCGCTACTACCAAATATACAATTGTAAACAATTCGGGCAATACCGAAGACCGCTATTTTAAACTGGCGTACGACAATGTACAATTAAAAGGAACCAAAAACCGCAAAATTACGGTGATTACCAGCGATGATAAATTTGATTTGCGCATAGTGCCCGACAGCTTTCTGGAGCCCAATCAGCTGCATACTTTTAAAATTCGCATTTATGCACTTGCCACCGATAATAACGGTGTATCACAGGGGCCACTGAAAAAAAATAACCGCGAGGTAGATTCCACCATTACCCTCACATTTACAACCGAATCTACCCCCTCGGTTATTGGCGATCATTTAATTAAAAGTTGCAACCCCAAAAAAGGCACGCGGTATTATACCCTGGGCGACAGCCGCAATGGCAATATTACATTTACCCGTGCAGATGCATCGGCTTTGTTTCCGCCTAAATCTATCACCCTGCCCGGCAAGCCCCCCATACCCCAGATTAAATACTATGTGCAGTTTAGCAATATTTCCAATAGCAACGATACAGTGTCGGTACCCATCACCATTTCGGGCGATAAAGTAAATTTTTCAATTCCACAAAAAGTTACCCAGGAACGCATTTATTCTGTGCGGATCATTCGCGAAAGAATTCCCAATTTATTGCTCAATAATTCTATGGTAAGCGGGTTGAATGTTTCGGACTTAGGCTCCAATAATTTTGGCAGCAGCAATACCGTAAACGCACAGCAACAGGCCATAGGCACCAATACCGGTGCGGGTGGAAACCAGGTGCGCTACACCGGCAATTTGCCCGATCTGGACGGAATCAATGTGCGCAATCGCAATTCTACTTTGGTGCAGGAAGGCAGGTTAATTATGATGTCGTTTATTTTTGGGACCAGTAAATTTAATACCATGAAAGACAAAATTCAGCAATTGCAATTAATCGATAACAGCGTACCCCTGCGCACCGATACCGTGCAATTGGCCATGAGTACCGGTGAACCCTTTGAATTATTTGATGTACAAAATGGATTATTCAGTAACATTTATACTGTGCTCAACCGCACCAATCCCATCGATAGCTGGTATTACAGCCAATACCGCAAGAATGTGGTAGATAATTACAACCAAATCCGCAATATAATTGCCGGATATTCGGCCATTACACCAGTATATTCTACCGCACCGGGTATGCGATTTAATATCGATTACCACATACTGGGTCCGCTGCCCCAAATGCCCCAGTACATTTTCGATTATCGCAATATGGTGCGATTAAGCAATAATTATCATACAAATTTGGTATCCAATCAATCCATCATTTTAAACAATACCATCACCCAAATGACCCTGAGCAATTTTGAACTTTCTATGTCTGAACTGGATGGTGGCCCGCTGGCTGGGCGGGGCAACGGAAGAATTGAACCCGACCTCAGCCGGTTAAACCAGCAAGATCCGGCAGCTCCCCCACCGCCACCGCCGGCAAAAGGTACCCGATTAAATGTAAAAGTTTCTGATTTTGCGGTTGCACATGCGCATTACCAAACCATGGTGCAATGTGCAACTGCAATTAAAAATTCAACCTCGGCTTTTAACAGACTTAGCAATTCAAAAAAAGCCCTCATCAACGACATCATTGCGGGTAAAAAACGGCCTGCCTATCCAAGCGCATCCTATAATTTTAAATATACCCTTGTACCTTTTGATTTGCCATGCACCACACCCAATCAACTTTTGGGCGAAATTCCAACCGGAAATTGCAAATCCTTTTTATTTCGCCAGGCTTCCTGGATGGATGGTATTTTGGCCACTATGGCCAGTGGGCAAGCCGTAAACCTTACATTTGTAACCACTACTTTTTAATTTCATGAAAAAAAATATTCTGATTTTATTTAGCCTCATTTTTGCTGCCGGTTATGCCAAAGCCGGTGATACCCTGTTTTTAAAAGGGATGGTAAAGCTTTATAAAAACAGCTTTTTTCTGCGTTGGAACAGCACCCAGGCCGATGGTTTTGCCGCTTTGCAAAAAAGTACATTAAATATTGATATTTATGAAGGTGAATTTGGCGAATCAAAAAAGATTCAATCCGTACAGATAAAACCCAAAACCCAGGAAGAATGGAAATTGGCCATGCAAGGCACCAGCGATAATTTTAAAATGGGTTATGGCGCTGCATATAATTTGCTGAATATGAAGCCCAATCAAACCGAATTTCCAGCAGCCCTGGAGGCAGAAAACGACCGGCAATCCATGTGGGGTTTTGCCTCTCTGGCTGCTGACAGAGAAAAGAAATGCGCACAAGCCCTCAACCTGGGCTACCTGCACACCAGCCGCAATTTATTGGGTAAATATGCCGTACATGTATATTTCAGCAATTGTCCGGGCAATTATATTTCAGACACCCTACATTTTTTTATTTTCCCCAATGAAATAAGCCCCGCAGCAGATATTTCCATTGATAAAATTACCGAGGATGAAAATGCCGTTGCCATTGATTGGAGTTTTAATAAAACATTTACAAGTTATTTAATTAAAAAAGAAAATAAAAATGGGATTTCTCGCATACTCACACCCCAGGGCTTATTGTTGCCAACCCGGCAGGGAACCATGCATTTCAATGACAGTGTAAGCAACTATTCCAGGGCGCGCTACAGCCTGCTGGGCATAGATGCATTTGGCGATACCGTAGAAAGTAAAGGTATGTGGGGCATGGGCCGCGACCGCACTCCACCCCTGGCACCAAAAGATGTAAAAGCAGCAGTGGTAGATCAAAAAAATGTTTTTATTTCCTGGAATTTATCCGATGAAAAAGACATTGCAAAAATTGAAGTACTGGAATCTGAAATGCAGGATGGCTGGTTTAAAAACATTGCCACCCTGGTAAAAAAGCCCAACTATTTAAATTATCTGCAAAAAAACGGAGCAGTTGGCTTAAGCGGAAAATATTACCAGGTGCGTTTTTATGACACCGCCAATAATTATTCTTTCAGAAGTGTGTATTGCAATTTTCCGGATGAAATTCCCCCTGCAGTGCCCCAAAATGTAAAGGCCGTAGTAAACGACAAAGGCATTGTGTCCATTACATGGAAACCCAACAGCGAAGCCGATTTTGATGGCTACCTGCTGTATACTGCCAATGATACCAATGCCGAATTTACAGGTCTGGTGAATGCACCCACCCGCGATACTTTTTTTAGCGATACTTTAAGCTTAAAAATGTTAAATAAACAAGTGTTTTACAAAGTGGTGGCCGCCGATATTTATTTTAATCGCAGTAAACCCAGTAAGGCTGTAAAAGTACTGCGCCCCGACACACTGGCGCCTGTTCCTCCCTTGTTTACCAAATTTATAGCCACCGATTCGGGCATACATTTATACTGGAATAATAGCAGCAGTTTTGACGTATTAAAAAATAATTTGTACCGAATAAATCCTAAAACCAAAGAAAAAATACTGTTGCTTTCCAGTATAAAAAATAATTATTATTTCGACCATAAAACCGAAAAGGAAATTGTGTATGAATATTACCTGAATGCCGAGGATGATAGTAAAAACATATCGCCCAATAGCACCCCTTTTTACATTCAAATGGTTAATTCTAAAATTCTACCCCAACTCAACTTTACGGTAACAGCAGCCGATACAGCCAAAAAAACCGTTACCCTGGGCTGGAATAAACCTGCTATTAAAAACAATATTGCATTGGTAAATTACACCATTTATTATGCAAAAGATGGGGTTAATTTCAGGGTACTAAAAGTACTTCCACCTGAAGCCCTCAGTTATACCGATAAATACAAAACAACAGGCAAACGGTGCTATACCATTATGGCCCAATTTGCCGATGGTTACCAAAGCAAACTCAGCAATGCGGCCTGTCCGGTGAAATAACTACACCCTGCCGGTTGTTGAGGCTTCCTTTACAAATTAATTGTTCTTTAGCGACCTGGCTTTCATTTCTTTCAATTTCATATATTTGCTGAAATTATAGGTTTTTGATTAATTAAATCCATGGCGAATTCCGATTTTTTAAACACCATTCAGCATTTGCGCGAGTACGAAACGGTGGTTGTACACCAGCGGCTTACCCATATACCAGAGGAGGAAAAGCAAGCCGTTTCCGATTATTTGCTGGCGGAATACGAACGCGAAAAAACCGAATATCCGCATACCCCGCCCGAATTTGATGCCGAAGCTGCCGTTTGGGCCGCCCAGGTAATTTACCTTATCGCCCAGTCTATCTTGTACCGCAATTTGCGTATGGACGAACTGCAACCCCATCTCCCGGTCAGTCCGCCAGAAATCAAAGCCCCGGCCATAGTTTCGGCCGATTTATGTTTGCGTTTTTTACCGCACTTGAATCAGGTTCTGGTAAATATAGATGCGGAAGACGAATTAATTCCCTGGTCGGCTGCTATTTTGCATGCCTGGCATTACTCGGCCATTAGGGCTCATTCGCAACTAGATAATCTCGATTTTTCAGCAATCACTGTCAATCCCTGTTTGCACCAATTGTATGCAAACCGTGTGGCGGAATTTAAAAACGCTGAGTTGGCAAAACTGCCAGAAATTAAACCTTTAATTGCTGCAAACCTGGGGCTACATGCCCCGCAATTGTGGCCCGAATTTAAAGCCATAGAAACATTATGACCCCCATTCAAAAATTAAACTCCGTACTGGATTATGTAAAAAAATCATTTGTCGGAAAAGATGAAATTGTAGACCTGCTGGGGCTATGCCTCATTGCCAAAGAAAATGCATTTTTGCTGGGCCCGCCCGGCACAGCTAAAAGTGCCATCATCCGAACCCTGTCTGCTTGTATCGAAAATGGCAACAATTTCGAATACCTGCTAACCCGTTTTACAGAGCCCAATGAAATATTTGGACCTTTTGATATTCGCAAACTCAAAGAAGGCGAATTAATTACCAATACCGAGGGCATGATGCCAGAAGCCTCAATGGTTTTTTTGGATGAAATTTTTAATGCAAACAGCGCCATTTTGAATAGTTTGCTGATGGCATTAAACGAACGAATTTTTCGCCGGGGCAAAGAAACCCGCAAATTGCCCGCCCTGATGTTTGTGGGTGCGAGCAATATGCTGCCCGAAGATGAGGCCCTGAATGCATTGTTAGACCGTTTTCTGGTGCGAGTGGAATGCGATTATGTGGACACCGATTTATTGGACCAGGTGCTGGTGGCAGGCTGGAAATTTGAAACCCTCACCGAAGTGGAAAAACCGGCAATCAATCCTACCGAAATATTGGAATTACAGCAACTCAGCCGCAAGATAGACCTCAGCCCTATTCGCACAGAATATGTAAACCTGGTGCATTCATTGCGCAATACAGGCATTAAAGTTTCGGACCGGCGTGCCGTAAAAATCCAAAACCTAATGGCCGCCAGTGCCCTCATGTGTGGCCGCGATGCAGCCGTACTATCGGATTTATGGGTGCTTAAATACATTTGGGATACCGAAGAACAAATTGAAATTCTGGCCGGTATTATCGACAATGTAATTGGCCAGCATATCAACGAAACCAGCCATCCCCAGGCGCAATTCAATAAAATTCCCAATGCCGAAGAATTGATTAAAGAAATAGAATATTTATCAGAAAAATGGCATTCAGAAGCGCTGAGTTTTGAGGATAAAAACATCATTAAAGACAAGCTCCGCTATTTACAAACACGCGCCAACTGGATAAAAAACGAGGAGCATAAATCATTTATCCGCGAAAAAACCGAGGCATTATGGCACACCATGCTGGTAACCCTGTAAACTGGTATTTGCAGGTGCACCAATCGCGTGCCGACGATGTAATTCATTTGCGCAAGTGGCCACAAATCGGGGTAGCTTTTGAGGGTGAACATATCTGGATCAATGGGCTGGATCATGCGCAAATTGAATCTGCCGAGGTAAAAAGTATTCCGTATAAAAATATTTTTTACGAGCAAAACGGGAAACTGTTTGCCCAACACAGTCGTTTGCCCAGTCTTAGTCTGCCTGGATTTTTATGGAGTCCCATTTTGCGGGCATTTAAACTGGAATTACCCCAAACTCCGCAGCATTTTGAGGGCATAATTGCACCTGTTGCCATGCAATTAATAGAGGGTGATATCGAGCAACCCGCTTTTGCCCAATGGGTAGATATAAAGGTACTGGAAAAATATATACAAATTGCTCCCCAATTGCGATTCCAACATTTGCAATGGACCCTTATAAACCCAAATGCAGCACTTATCAAGGGCAGTCCGGCACTGCCATTGCCCGGTGAAACCTTTTGGCGCATGCAGGATTTTTTGTTACCCAGTGGATATCAATTGCAATACCCCGCATTTTATCATACAATCAAAAATAAATTAGGTGAAGATAATAACCATTGGTTTTTGTGGCAAAACACCCATACAGTTTCGATAATTCCTAAATCAAATTTCAATGGGTTATCTAAAGGTTCTGTGAATAAAAGCATGGTTGATTTTATTTAAATTATGAATAAAAAGGATTATTTTTCAGCTTTCGCAAATTATTTCTGGCAATGGGAAGAAGGCGGCAATGTGCTGGCTATCCCCAACGACAAAACCATTGCCTATACCCAGTTGGTACTCGATTATTTTCAAAAAACCCGCCTGCAGGGTATACCTGAATTTTCTACTTTTATTGCCTGTGTAATTGCCACCAACCCGGGTGCTTCAGATACTTTACTTAAAATTAAATTTCAGATTCAAAGGGCCATAACCGATACACAAAATCAGGATTTGGATTATGCCTTTGCATTTTTACAAACCCTTTCAAACCTGCCCGAAAATTTAAAAACCGGTGATTACAGGTTGCTGGTTTTTCAGCATATTTTTTATGATGGACACAATAATATTTCCGTTGAAAATGCACGTCAAATTCTGGATGAATTTGAAAACTCGGCACGCGAAATTTGGGAAATTTTACCCAAAAAACCCCTTACTGATGCAATCATAAAACGGCATTTAAAGCCATTGGCATTGCTACATGCAAAATATCCTACACCCCAGGCACTGCTGAAGTCAATGACCCGCATGCTGCCTGCAGGTATGATTCAGCTTCAGCTCGAATCGGGGGGTAGCAACCCTCAGCAAATACTTGACGAAATGGACCAGTTGGCCAGCGCATACCGGGTTAGCAGCCTGGTGCGGCATTTATGGGGCGGTCTGCAAATTCCAGTTCACAACGCTGCTTTAAGTGCCCAACCATTGGGCGGCATTTCCGACCTTACCAACAAAGGCCAGCTCGATAAAATTCTGATCAGTGAATTTGCCAATGAGGATATTGTACTCATGTCGCGATTGGCAAACAACGAGGCCCTCTATATCCACCGCGAAATACCACCGGTAAAAAACGAAACCCAGCGCATTATACTTATCGACCAAACACTAAAAAACTGGGGCACGCCGCAAAAATTGGCTTTTGCCACGGCCCTGTCCATAGCTTTTCACCCAAAAACCGATTATCAATGCAGCTTATATGCAGTAGGTAATAATTATTCTTCTATAAATTTATCTGAAACCAAAGGCATTTTACAGGCCCTACAAATACAGGAAGCAATATTACACCCAGCAGAGGGTTTAAAACGATGGTTTAAAGATTTTAAACACCTCAAAGATCCCGAAATTATTTTTATTAGTGAATCCGGTGTTTATGAAAATCCTGAAATTGCCCGCTTGATATCCACCTATTCTGATAAAATAAAATACCTGATACATACCCAAGCAGACGGCAATATTAATGTTATCCGCAAATGGAACAAAACCCAAAAAGAAATCAGCCATATTCAGCTAAATACGTATGATATTTGGAAGAAAAATACACCTAAAAAAGATAAAGATTCGGATATTCTTCAATCTAAAAATCCGCCAAGTCATAGCACCGATTGCCCAATTCTACTGCGTCTTAAATTGTATCCCAAATTGCAATTTAATTTTGATCAAAGAAATTATTTTAGCATATCAAGGGATGGCGGACTCTTCCATACCCGATTAAAGGACAATGGGAATGGGTATTTTGCGCATACACAAGGGCATAATTTATTGATTGAAAACCTGCGCATAAACATTAACGAAAGTTGCCATGGCACCAATGAGCATGGGGAGCCCGTGTTGTGCCTGCACAATAGTCAATTGCGCGAATTAAATTTTATAAATTTAATTACCCTCAAAGTGCATGTTGCCCACATTGAGGATAATGCGCAGTTTCGCAGCAATCACCTGTATTTTTATTATCCCTGGTTTGTATTTAGAGGCAAAGAAACTCATGTTTTTAATAGCAGAGGACAAATCGTTACCGATCATCAGATTCTGCCTACAGATTATGCGGTAAATATCAACAATACGCCTACCCAAAATACCTATGTATCAAAAGGCGGCTTGCTCACCGCGGTTAATTTCGTGGCCATTAATAGTTCAAATGAATTATGCGTAAATAAACATTGCCTCACGGGGCATGAGAGTTATAAATACCTGCAATTTCAAAAGAACAACAATCTCAATTATTTGTGCAATGCCGAGCAAAATAAAAGTCAAAAAAATATTTTCACATTTGCTGATGGCAGCACATTTACTGTAAATAAAAATGGATATTATGTTTTAAAAAGTTCATCCCCCGAAATTAAGGATATCACCATTCCCGCCTTTTTAGATTCATCGCTGGGCATAGCAGCCGGGAATAATTTTGGTGGAATTGAATATTATTCTAAACCCTATTTATTGCATGTTTATGTAAAATATCCACAAAACAAAAACTCTCTGGGCATGGTAGCCAACATTACCAATGTATTTGAAAATGTAGAAATACACCGGATCAATAAGGCTGAAAAAATTCTGGTAAAATCCTATTGCGACCGCGAAGAAACCCAGGAATTACTCATGGCCCTGGAGCACGAAGGCTGGGAAGCTTTTGCAGAAGATTCGCCCAAATATGGAAAAAACCACCAAAACAAATATGATGTTTGGTATGTATACAAACAGTTTATTCAGCCCTTTATTAATCATATATTAGCTTATGAAAATAAAATTTAAACCCAGCATTCACACTCCTTATACACTGGCGGGTTTCTTTATCCAGTCGGGCAATACTGCTCATTGGGTGGCTCACATAAATCAGTTACATTTGCCTGTAAATGAAATAACAATACATCCAATTTCGCGTTCAGGTTCCACCCTAATTTGGGGCTGTCTGGTACTTTGTGCATTGCCTCCAAACCTGCAAAACAAGTTGCGTGCAGAACTATGCCAATGCCTGGATGGGGTTTTGTATTTTCCCGCCAATTGCATTCCCATTCCCGATTTAAATGCAGCCGATGCCCAATTTTTAACCAATGGCATGCCCAGTATATTTCACCCCGATGCAGGCTGGGCCTACTTGGGCAAAGCCTTGGAGCCTGAAGTGCTATTTGCATTACCCACATTTGCTGCACTAAATACCAGGCAACCAGCTTCACCCGTACACATTCCACATCAAATTCTTACACTTAGCATAGCCCCAAAATCGGGTGAAGAAATAATAAAAAACCTGGAAGAAATTATCTTCCCTATAAAAGAACAACTTAAACAAGATAAACTCAGTTTTTTTGAAAAAATAAAATTGTTTTTTTACCAACTACTGTTTGGCAAATCCAACAAACCTAAACCCGCAGATACCCGCAATTCCAATACTTCTCCCGAAAATCAAAATCCAGATAAAACCAACTTTATCTTTACTAAATTATTTAAATTTAATTGGTTTAAAAAAGCCATGCGAGAATATGAAAATCTCGAGGAACGCAATAAATCAGAAATGGAAAAACTGATGCAAATGTTAAAATCCGATCCCAAAAACGGACTTAAATATGCATTGCCATTGGATGAGCAAGGTACCACCCGGGGCGAGTCCAGCGGTGCATTTTCACTTTTACAACGCTGGGGCAATTTGGGCATTTTCAACAATTCGGCCTTGGGTGGCCAAGGTGGCGGTGCACTTAATATTGGTGATTACTATTATACCCTGCGGCAACAATACACCCAAATGGCCCAGGATTTCATCAACAAAGGCGAGTATAAAGAGGCGGCGTTTGTGTATATGAAATTGCTTAAAGATTACCAATCTGCAGCGCAAACCCTCGAAAAAGGCAAGTTTTACGCCGAGGCTGCTGCCATTTATAAATTGCATGTAAAAAACATGTACAAGGCTGCAGAGTGTTATGAAAATGCGCGCTTGTATGATGAAGCGGTAAACATTTATGTTGAATTAAAAATGCACGAAAAAGCAGGTGATTTATTTACCCAAATGGGGCAGAATGAAAAGGCAGCAGAGCAATATACACACGCAGCTAAATTGCTTGAAAATAATTATCAGTACCTTAGAGCTTCCTTTATATACGAACAAAAAGTGGGCAATTCACAACTGGCTAAAAACATACTTATCAGGGGATGGCAGCAAAACCGCGATGCATTTAATTGCCTCAATAATTACCTTAATTATTTTCCAAAACCCGCTGATCTGAAAAGTGAATTAACCCGCTTATATCAAAACGAGGTCAACGAAAAAAATGCAAGTCGTTTTATAAATGTGCTCAAATACGAGTTTGCAAAACCCACTCCAAACAAAGAATTTATTCGCAATTTGGCCTACGAAATTGCGGTGGAAAACCTGCAACAACAGCCCGAAATCATATCGGAATTGGTAGCCTTTAATCCCAAAGATAAAGAGTTTACAAAAGATGTTATTCGCTATAAGGTTAAGGTAAATAAAACTTAACCCTGGTTTTACCTACCTCGCCTTTTTACTTTTCAAAAACACCCGCACATCATAAATGCTGTCGGTGGCTTTAAAGTAGGCAAGCTCCTGGTATTCGGTCAGTTTGCGCATTTCGGCCAGCGGCATGGGGGCATCGCGCACGGCGTGGAATCCGTCCCAGATTACCACACAAGAGTCTGGAAACCAGTCTTTGCCGGGGTTTTTATCCAGGCTCCACAGGTAAAAAGTTTGGGCTTTGGTCTGGGCCCAGGTTTCAAAGTTCTCGCCTTCTGCCGGGCCAGCCCAGGGGTCCCAGCCTTTTTGTGCATTTATAAAGGGCAGTTGGTGCACTATAACTTTATGCTCCAGTCCCCGTTCTTTAATCAGGGCAAATGCCTTGTCCATATTGGCTTCACCGGGGTATCCGGTTATTGTAGCCTCGCTATGCCAGGGCATGCGGTAATGGTTGCCTTTATAGCCCAGGTATATACAAAGCAGGGTTAAGGCTATGGGTAAAAACCGGTTTACCAGCCTTAGTTCCAGGGCCAGTATGCGGTCAAAAGCGTATTGGGCCAGCAGTGCTACACAGGGGGCTACCACCACAAATACGCGCAGCAGGCCGTGCGACCCCATGCTGCCTTTCCACCATATATAGCTGTGGGCTAGAAAGAAGCTCAAAAAAACCGGTGCCAGCAGCCAAAAAGCGTATCGGCTGCGTTCCTCGGGGGTACGTTTGCGCAGCAGGTATACCACATGGGCCGCAAGGTACAAAAATGCCATGCCCAACAATAAGCCCAGCACCAGGCCCCATATTTCTTTATATGCACTGGTGTAGTGTAAAAAATCTCCGTGCCCGGGGTCAAATTTGCCCTGGCTTTCAAAGCGCAGGTAGGGATTCTCGTCTATAATCGCCCCCCATTTGCCCATGCCTATGCCCATAATCAGGGTATACAGCACACTCCCACTCAGCACAAAAGGCAGTTGTTTCCATTTGCGGCGTACAATCAGGTACAGCACTATAGCGGCCAGTATTACAAATCCTTCCGATCTGAAAAATGGCAGCAGCGATGCCAGGGTAGCGCCTTGCAGGTTGCGATTACTGGCAAAACAGTAAAAAATCCAGGCTAAAAATATGGCATTTACCGGTTCGGTCAGGCCCGATATTACATTGCCAAATACAATGGGTTGAAACAGAAAAAACACTGCAGCCATCCAGGGCAGTTTAGTGCCGAGTCTTTTGGCCGTAAGGTAGCACAGATGCCCTGCGCCCAGGCAGCAGCCTATATTAAATATATATAACCCTTTCATGCCAAATAAGGAAAAGGGTATGGCAGGTATGGTAAACAGTGGTTTGCCCCACTGGTCCAGCATTAGCTGCGGGTGTTTCAGGCACCAGCGTGCATATAAATAATGGTTCCAGCTATCCTCACCACCGGCTGGCCACTCGGCCCGCGCCCAAATAAGTATGTACAGCACCAGAGCCAGCCCCAGCACATACACTGCCGCCAGACTATTCTTGATATTTAAATATCTGAACTGCATTGCGGCGAATATAGGATTTAAATCTGTATTTGTACCACACAGAATTTTACAGCCCTTTACATGCTGCAACTATCAGCATATAAGGTCCTTGAGGCCATTTTTTTTTTATAGCTACCCGGCTTAGTAGGTAGAGTGTACCAGCATCATATCCTGTATGCGTTTTTCTGCCAATGCGATAGCAGCCATTTGGGTGTTTATACCCTTATCCGCACTCAGTTTATATATATCCAGTATGGTATTGTAAATATTTTCGGTTTGGGCAAAAGCTCTTTCGCGCACATAGCCGGTATATTCACTGTATACATTTATTAAGCCACCCGCGTTAATCACAAAATCGGGGGCGTAGTAAATGCCACGGTCTTTAATCATATCGCCGTGTATTTTTTCATCTTCCAGTTGGTTGTTGGCAGCACCGGCTACTATCTGGCATTTCAGGCGGCCTATGGTGTTTTCGTTCAGTATGGCACCCAGGGCGCAGGGGGCAAATATGTCTACATCCAGGTCAAACATATCGTCGCCATTTACGGGTATGGCACCGTAGTGTCCGGCAGCGCGCAGGGCATCTTCGTTTATATCACTTACATACAGGCGGGCACCTTCTTTGTGCAGGTTCTCCAGCAGGTGCATACCCACTTTGCCTATACCCATTACTGCTACACTTTTACCTTCCAGGCTATCGCTTCCCCAGGCTGCTTTGGCACTGGCTTTCATACCCATATAGGTACCATAGGCTGTTACAGGCGAGGGGTCTCCGCCGCCACCCATACTTTCGGGCAGGCCTACCACGCTGTCGGTTTCCATTTTTACGTACTCCATATCGCGGGTGGTAGTTCCTACGTCTTCGGCAGTTATGTATTTGCCGTTCAGGTTCTCTACAAATCGGCCAAATTTGCGCATCAATGCCTCACTTTTGTGGGTTTTTGGGTCGCCGATAATTACGGCTTTTGCCCCCCCCAGGTTCAGGCCGGCTACGCTGGCTTTATAGGTCATACCGCGGCTCAGGCGCAGGGCATCACGCACGGCATCCTTTTCTTGGGCATAGGTCCACATTCGGGTTCCACCCAGGCCAGGGCCCAGTACAGTATTGTGTATGGCTATGATTGCCTTTAATAGTCTGAATGTCGGCCATTGATATAAGGGTGCAAAGGTAAGTTTCTTATTTCAAAATTCCATGGGTGGTACAAAGTGTGGCAAACTCTTTACTGGCGCGGTGTTTTTCATTTTTTGGCGCCCATATCCGCCTTTGTCTCCAAGTCCTCGGCCCGGTTCAGCGCATGGCATGGGGTTTCGGCGGGCTTCCTGCCGGTTGCCGCCGCCCCCGCCTGCCCTGCAGCTGTCCGGCCCTGTGGGCTTTTCGCCGCCTGCGGGGTCGGGGCATTCAGGGTTGCAGCAGGTACATGCCGCGTCCATGGCCTACTATAAGCAACCGATTGCTGCTTATCCATTGCATATCGTACATAGGATAGGCCGTTGGCATTTGTATGGGTTGCTTTTGTTCCAAGTTGCATTTACAATTCATATGCATTTGCACCAGCCAGCCATTTTGGGTGCAGCCCAGCAGCCCGCCATAGTGCCAGTCTGCAATACTCCATATACAGCCGCTGGTTGGGTTCATGTATTTGCCTCGCTTGCTTTCAAGTTTGCCCTCCACCCCGTTTTTCCCTATTCTAAAACTGCGCGCACCGCAGTATTTCAGGCTGCCATTACTGCTATATAATTCATGCACCAGGGCCTTTTTCCGGTACCAGGTTTGCCATTTGCCTCCCAGTATGCTGCGCTTTATTTTGGTTATCCGCCCGTTATAGCAAGCGGCAATTACATCACTGTTTTCCAGTTGCACCGCTGTCCATACAAATTGGGTTTTGCGGCTATACAGGGTTTTTATTTCTGCAAGTCCTGTATCTACTTCTGCTATAAATCCACGGGGCATAGCTTTGCCACCGGCGGCCACCACACTGCTTCCTCCGCATACCAGCAGTTTGCCGTTTTGCAAGGGCCACAGGCCATAAAAAGCCAGGTTGGCAAAGGTTTCAAATTGTTTCGTTTTCCACGTTTTGTGCACCCGGTCGTAGCGGTATATCACCGCATTCTGGGTAGTTAAAAATACGTAGTCCCCCACCCTTACTATCTTCAGTATACTCGCTCCTGTATTGGGGTAGTTTATTGGGGTGTCATTGCCCAGGCTGTCTACCCTGTGCAGTATGCCATACTCACCACCTACCCAGTATTCGTTACTACTTATTTGGGCTATATGGTAGTAGCTGCTGTCCTCACTTTTGCCCTGGCACAGGGTTTTTATGGTTTGGGCATGGGCAGTAAGGCTGGCCAGTCCCAGTATCAGCAGCAGTTTGGGCATAGCATGGGTTTATTCAATATGGTGGCAAAGTAGCCTGTGCCAATTATAGTTCGGCTTCTACCAATTCGGGCACATGGCGCGGAGCCTGTTTGCTGCAAAGCTCGGCAATGGCCTTTATATGGTCGGGGGTGGTGCCGCAGCAGCCGCCCACTATGTTTACAATGCCTTCTTTGCACCAGTTTTCCAGTACCCGTGCCATATGCTCGGGGGTGTCATCGTATTCGCCAAACTCGTTGGGCAGTCCGGCATTGGGGTATACGCTTACATAAATCCATGCATTGCGGCTTATTTCCTCTATAAAGGGGCGCATCTGTTCAGCACCCAGGGCGCAGTTAAGGCCTATACTCAGCAGTTCGCCATGCGATACGCTGTTCCAAAATGCTTCGGGGGTTTGTCCACTCAGGGTGCGGCCGCTGTTGTCTGTTATGGTACCGCTTACCATTACAGGTATATCCAGGTTTTGCTCGGCTTTTATTTCGTTTACGGCATACAGGGCTGCTTTGGCATTCAGGGTATCAAATACGGTTTCAATCAGCAGCAGGTCTACCCCACCCTCTATCAGGGCCAGGGCTTGCTGGCGGTAGGCGGTTTTTAGTTCGTCAAAGGTTATTGCCCTAAAACCGGGGTTGTTTACATCCGGGCTCAGGCTGGCAGTGCGGTTTGTGGGTCCTATGGCACCGGCTACAAATCGGGGTTTGGCAGGGTTCTTTGCCGTATATTCATCGGCCGCTTGCCTGGCCAGTCGTGCCGCGGCTATGTTCATTTCCGTTACCAGCTCTTCCATGTGGTAATCTGCCATGGCTACGGTGGTGCTGTTAAAGGTATTGGTTTCCAGTATATCGGCGCCTGCTTCCAAAAACTCGCGGTGTATGGCCAGCACTATTTCGGGCTGGGTAAGCACCAGCAAGTCATTATTCCCTTTCAAGGGGTGGGCAAAGTTGGCAAATCGCGCCCCCCGGTATTGCTCTTCAGTTAATTTATAGCGCTGTATCATGGTACCCATGGCACCATCCAGTATCATTATGCGCTGGTTCAGTATTTCGCGTATTTGTTGGTTCTTGTTCATTTCGTGTAGGGTTTTAGGTACTGGTATATGGTTTTAAAAGTAAGGTTCAGGTAGTCGTTGGCTGCCAGTGAATTGTTCTTTTTCAGCAGCTTGTCTACATCGCTTTCCTGCAAATTTAAGCCCGCATTTTTAAAAAACAGCAGGGGCGATGGGGCTTGTTTACCCGCCTGCAATCCGGGCCATATAAACTTTGCCTGGGCTTGGGCCAGATTCACACCGTGGCTGGGCACGCCATTGCCTGTTTTATTCCAAAAAATTACATCGCTTTCGGCATCATACAACTGGTTTAATCCGCTGTCGCCCATCAAACTTTTGGCCTTGGGGTCAAATATTTTCTTCAGCGCATCTATGGCCTTCCCGCTGTTATTGGCGGTATCCATGGGCACATAAAACATGCAGGCTTTGTGCTTAAATGCAAAATACAGATTGTGGTTTACCGCTTTTGCCAAATAAAAATTTCCCTGGTCGCTGGGTTTTTCCATAATGGCCGCAGGTACTTTATTGTTCAGGTACTCCAGCATGCGGGGCTCTGAGGTAAGTGCCAGGCAGGCATACCAGCCATCTTCGGTTTCAAACAGTATTATGTCGCTATGGCCATCTATGCCTAGTTCGCCCCGGTCTTTGGCGGGTGCAAGGGCTTGCAAGGCAGGTATCATCAGTTTCAGGCTGTCAAAATAGGGGATTGCACCTTGTATTTTGCGGTCTTCAATCTGTCGGGTTTGAAAATTGTAGTACCAATGGCTTCCGGCAGGCACCAGCATTGTTAGCCTGCTGCGCGAGTGCTGGTTTTTGTGCATGTAAATCCACACAATCCCGGCCGTTACCAGTGTTATAATTATAAATGCGTAAACCCTGCGTCTGAAAGCTTTATCCATTGCACTTGCAAAAAAACAACAGAAGTTTGGTACCGTAAAATTTAATCAACCATGCAAACAGCATGTTGGTAGATAAAAAAATCCCCCCGGGGGTACCGGAGGGATTTTTGGGGTGAAATTACATTTATTTAATCAGAAGTTTGATTCTGTTTTATTGTTTTTTCTTCTTGCAGCAAGATCCACTGCTGCTGCATCCGTGGCCAGATTTGCTGGTGCTGGTAGAAGCAGGTGTGGTGGTGCTAGTGGGGGTTACAGTTGCACCAGCGGCTGGGGTAGTGCTTTGGCCTGCACCGGTAGTGCTGGCTTGGGCACCTTTATTTTTGCAGCAAGCTTTGCCCTGGCCTTGTTTGCAGGCGCTGGTGCCATGTCCGGCACATTCTTTTTTCACCGCCACAGTAGTATCTGTGTTTGTAGCAGTAGTGGCTGTAGCAGTTGCAGTTACAGCGGGTTGTTCCTGGTTATTGGTGCTGGTAGTCTGGGCTTGTGCAGCCATGCCAAAACCAAATACAAAAGCGGCTATGAAGAATATTTTTTTCATGTTTATTTCAGTTACTAAATGGTATTACAAATATACGGCCAAATCATTTAAATGTGGCAATAATGGTTTCACCACCCACGGTTTTTTGGTCTAATTTTACATTTATCTGTGTATTCATCGGCAAAAATATATCTATGCGCGATCCGAATTTAATAAATCCATACTCAGCCCCCTGGGTAGCTTTCGCCCCTTCCTTGGCGTAGCATACTATGCGGCGGGCCACAGCTCCGGCAATCTGTCTGAATAATACACTGCCGTTTTTGCCCTCTACAACTACGGTGGTGCGTTCGTTTTCGGTGCTGCTTTTTGGGTGCCAGGCCACCAAATATTTACCCTCGTAGTATTTCTGGTATTTTACCACACCGGCTATGGGGTAGCGGTTTACATGCACATTTAAGGGCGACATAAAAATACTGATTTGGATGCGTTTATCCTTAAAATACTCGGGCTCTTCCACTTCCTCAATCACTACCACTTTGCCGTCGGCAGGGGCTATAATGTTTTGCTCATCAATAGGGGTATAGCGGCTTGGATTGCGAAAAAATTGTACCACCAAAAAGTAGAATACAATGGAGATTCCCAGCAGAATGCTAAAAATGATTCCTTCTCCAAGGGCAAAGTATACCCCTAAGTTAATACCAAAAAGAAGCAGGGTTGTAATTAGAATTATTTTAAACCCTTCGCGGTGTATAGACATGGCGCGAAATTAATGCAAAATGGAGAATGTAACAGCCAATTGTGAATTGTGAATTGTGAATTGCGAATGGACAGCCAATGTTTAATGATAAAGGTTTAGTGTTTAATGCAACAGCCGAAGAAAACAGCCAATTTTGTCCGCCCAATTTTGGTGTCGCGGAGTGAATTGCGAATGAACAGCCAATGTTTAATGATAAAGGTTTAGTGTTTAATGCAACAGCCGAAGAAAAGTCACCACTAAGAAACTAAGGCACTGAGCCGGTAACCAAATCCAAAAAGCTACGGCTGTTGATACTTCAACTGCTCACCTTCAACTTTAAACTTTTAACTGTCAGCTACTCCCCCCATGCAATATTGCGCACCTAACTCTAAACTCTAAACTCCTAACTCTAAACTTTAAAATGATCCTCTCAGCTTCAGGGTGCTTGCTACTTTTTCCAATGCCACAATGTATGCAGCTATACGCATATCGGTATTGTATTTTTCGGCGGTGGCATACACGTGGTCAAAGGCTTGTTTCATTACCCTATCGCTGCGGCGGTGCACGCGTTCTTCGGTCCAGTAATAGCCCAGGCGGTTTTGTACCCACTCAAAGTAGCTTACCGTTACACCACCGGCATTGGCCAAAATGTCGGGCACTACCAGTATACCTTTGCTGCGCAGTATGGGGTCGGCAGCAGCGGTGGTAGGGCCATTGGCACCTTCAACTATCAGTTTGGCTTTAATTTTATCTGCATTCTGCGGGGTAATCTGGTCTTCCATGGCGGCAGGTACCAGCACATCGCAGGGCAGTTCCAATAATTCAGAATTGCTTACTTTTTTGCCACCCACATAACCTTCCAGACTACGGCTTTCGCTGTTGGCCACAAAATCTATGGCCGCCTGCACATCTATTCCATCGGGGTTGTAATAGCCCCCGCTAATGTCGCTGATGGCCACAATTTTTACCCCCAACTGGGCTATCAGTTTGGCTGAAATAGAGCCTACATTTCCAAAACCCTGTACCACGCAGGTGGCTTCGGTGGGTTTTATGCCCAGCTTGGCCATGGCGCTGCGGGCACTAACCATTACCCCGCGGCCGGTGGCTTCTACCCTTCCCAGGCTTCCGCCAAGTACCAGGGGTTTGCCGGTTACTACCGCCCAGGCATTTTCGCCCTGCAGTTTGCTAAATTCATCTACAATCCAGGCCATTTCCTGCTGTCCTGTGCCCATATCGGGTGCGGGTATGTCTTTATCCGGACCAAATACGTTTTGCATACTTAAAGTATAAGCACGGGTAAGCCTTTCCAGCTCGCCTTTGCTCATACTGCGCGGATCGCATTTTATTCCCCCTTTGGCTCCGCCGTATGGGATATTTACTACCGCGCATTTCCAGGTCATCCAGGCTGCCAGGGCTTTTACCTCATCCAGGTTCACATCCAGGCTATAGCGAATACCGCCTTTGGATGGGCCTAAGTGTACACTGTGTATAACCCGGTAACCCTCAAATACATCAATCCGGCCATCGTCCATGGTCACCGGCAGATTTACAATCACACATTTATGCGGAACTTTTAAAACATTCGAAAATTGTTCGTCCAACCCAAGTAAGCGCGCGGCCTCGTTAAAACGGCTCATCATGCTCTCCAGTGGGTTGTATACATGACTTCCGCCCGATATTAAAGTACTCATTTATTTTGTTTTGGTTCTTAAGAGGCGCAAAAATACCGCATTTGATAATCTTCACTTAACAAATCCTATCAATGTCCTGTGAATTGGATGAATGAAGGTTTAAGGGGTAGGGTTTACGGGGTAAGGGAACAGACAATTACAAATTGTGAATGGTGAATTATAAATGTTTGACTTTTGCTGTACCACATTGACTTGGTTGCTGACAAAGGTTTACGGGGTAAGGGAGCAGCCAATTACAAATTGTGAATGGTGAATTATAAATGTTTGACTTTTTCCGCAATATAATGACTTGGTTGCTGACAAAGGTTTACGGGGTAAGGGAACAGCCAATTAAAAATTGTGAATGGTGAATTATAAATGTTTGACTTTTTCCGCAATATAATGACTTGGTTGCTGACAAAGGTTTACGGGGTAAGGGAGCAGCCAATTACAAATTGTGAATGGTGAATTATAAATGTTTGTCTTTTGCTGTACCACATTGACTTGGTTGCTGGCTTTTAATCCGCCTATGAAATGTGGGGGCTGTTAATACTGTACACTTTTCAATGTCAACTGTAAACTAAATCTTCATACATCCTTACAGGATTTTATATTGCCATACGTTTTCTATCAAATATTTCGTCCCTACAGGACTTTTTACGGAAAACAGTATGGCAAAATTCAAAAAATCAAAATGATTAAAACCCATTTCGGCAGCATCCCGGCAGTTAATTCTGTCAACTGTACACTAAAAAAGGCTGTTAAACTCTTCACTTCCAACTCCTAACTCCCAACTAAACTAGGCTGTTTCTATTCCCCGCCTCAGAAGCAGTCGCCCGCCCGGCAAAGCCATTCGGGTAAAGGCAAGCCCATTCCCTATTCCCTATCAAACTGTTATTGTTTTCCCCGCTTTCAATCCAAAGCTAAATACACTTCCCGCCCCTTCGGTGCTTAGCACACTTATGCTTTCACCATGGGCTTCTATAATGTGTTTGCAAATGCTCAGTCCCAGTCCGCTGCCCCCGCTTTCACGGCTGCGGCTGGGGTCTACGCGGTAAAATCTTTCAAATACCCTGCCCATATGCTTGGTGGCTATGCCTATGCCATTATCCGCCACTTCAACTATTACTTTGTCGCCGGTATTGGATAATCGTATTTTGGTATAGCCCGCAGTTTTACCGTATTTAATACTGTTGTATACCAGATTGGTAAGTACCTGCCTTATTCTAAATTTATCGGCATATACCATGTATTTTCCGGGCAGGGCGTACTCGTGAAGGTTTATATTTTTCTCTGCCGCCTGTATTTCCAGCGATTCAATCACCTCTTTCACCAGCTCCATCATATCAAATTCCTCGTATTGCAGCTGCAAAAAACCGCTTTCGTACTTGGTTATGGTGTCAAGGTCGCTGATGATCTGGTTGAGTCGGTTGGTATTTTTAATGGTTTTACCCAAAAAATTCTTCACTGTATCTGCATCAAAAGCTTCCTCCTCCAACTCATCGTTAATGCTATCCAAATAGCCCTGTATGGTAAAAATGGGGGTTTTAAGTTCATGGGCCACATTGCCTATATAATCGCGGCGGTAGGTTTCCATTAGTTTCAGCTTTTCCAGCTCGGCTTTGCGGGCTTCAAACAGGGCTTTCAGGGCATCCTCCACATCGGCGGGTTTTTCGTACACACTGCCGGTTCCACTCTCGTTTTCGGTATCAATAATCTGCTGCAGTCCCTTCAAAATCTTCCGTTCACTGCGGCGCCTCCAGGCATTTACCAATAGCATACCCGCCACAAAAGCCCCGCCCGTAATCAGGCAGAAGTTCCAAAATTCGGGCGAATGGTAGTTCCAGAAATGCATGGATAATTTAAAATTCAAAGAACGGGAATTGGAATTTAGTTGGCAAGGATGCAATGTTAATTGTGAATTATGAATGGTGAATTGTGAATGATGTTGCTTGCCCGCTTGCCTCACATTGCCAGGGCTTTAAATTTTTAGCTTAAATCTGCCAGACTGTTTTAGATGATGCTAATACAATTTTACTTGATATGGCCCGATTTAATTTATATATTCCAAAATCAAAATATATATTATGATTAATAATATAAAAAATAAACCATTTCCCTCCTGCTTCGCATAAAAATCTTTTTATTTTTCAGAAAAAACACAATCCAAAAAGGTGATATCGCATAGAAGAATCCGTTTATGAATTTAGCATAGCTGCCATATGCCCAAGCAATTAAACCCAGGTTTATAAACAGCATTAATGCAACAGTAAGCGCTATTCTAAAAAATAAAAATTGCTGAATTATATTTAACATGGGTTACGATTTATAAAATTGCAAAGCGCTTGCGAAAATAACAACTAAATTTTGATAAGTTTCTTTCGTTGGGTGTTTATTACTAGTTAAACGGCTAATCTTGAAATTTCAGGGCAAGATGGAGCATTTTCATTCGACATCATTCAATTCATTCCCGAAATTCAAATTCCGAGCTTTCCTTTTAAATCATAGTAATCAAAATCCCAATAAACACTATCACATACGCAAAAAGCAGGATACACAAAGTCCAGAATATGAGTTGTGCGCTAAGGGCCAAAGCTTTGCCTTGAAAATTGTGGTTTTTTCGCATTCTACGTTTGGCAATGGTGGCCAGAATAAAAGCCAGCAGGGCAATCAATAAAATTGCAGCCGCTAAGCCTAACACCGGAGTTCCGGAAGCCAACAATAAGAAGAGATTAAAAAAACTGGTAATCCAAAAGCCCGTATATAGGGCATATACCACATATAACCCAGCGGCCATCAATGCCGATACAAAGGCCACCTGAGCTAAAAACAGGGGCTTGTTGGGTTCGGGTGCTACAGACCTTTTAATTGGTGATTTATGTACAAATACATGAACATTGTTTTTTAAATCTTTTGCAAATATTTTTGTTGTGTAAGTCGCTGAATTATTGGCGTTGTTAGGCAGGGTATCGCCCAAATCTTTGGTAACGGCACTTGCAATAATCCTTTTATTTATAAAACAAGCTGCAGAATCTCCCGCATCTGCCCTGCTTGCATTATACTTTCCGGCAACCGACCATTCGCCCCCAAATGATTTATCGGCCAACCGGATGGGTCGGATTTTGCAAGAAAACAAAATAAGAATACACAAAAAATAATGACCGCGGAACATTCTTTAAAAGGCTTTTTTAAACACTAATACAAAGTATTCTCCATTTTCCCCCAAAGAGTTAAGTGGTAAACATATAGGATACCGATTAATTTTATCAATCAAAAAGTTAAATTATGTGATTTACTTAATATCCTCTATTTTTTTCAAAATGGCCCTGTATACTGCCTCTAATACAATCCTTTTCCTATATTACTTAAAAACTAAATACTTTTAAATACTAGTGAATAATTTACAAATGGCGATTTTAACAGTGTAAATACAACAATATTTTACATTTTTTTAACATCGAATGTAACGCCCTGTATAACAAATAATTAATATTTACATTCATGCATTTTGTCTATTTTCTAAATATTAATAATACTTTTTTGCATTGTTTTGTAATACTTTATTTCTATTTTCGTAAAATGACAGTGAGAATAGGCCTAGTGGGTTTTGGCAAGGCTGGAAAAGCAGTAGCCAATGTAATTTTGCAGAATTCCAATTTTACTTTAGAGTGGGTTTTGCGCAAAAGTGCGAATTTAGAAAATAGAAATATAGCGGAATTTTTGGGTATGGAAAACCGCCAATCCGGCAATATTTATGGACTGAAATCTACCAATCTGGGCGAATTATTTACCCAGCAACCTGTAGATTACATCATCGATTTCTCATCTACAGAGGGTATTTATACATACGGTGAAGTGGCTTGCCAGCACAATGTTAAAATCATATCGGCCATATCGCATTATACCGAAAAGGAAATTGATTTTTTAAAATCGCTATCTAAATCCAATGTTGTTTTCTGGTCGCCCAATATTACCCTGGGTGTAAATTACCTTCTATTTGCCTCGCGATATTTGAAAAAAATTGCGCCCTGGGTGGATATTGAAATCATTGAGGAACATTTTAAGGAGAAGCAGGGTTTATCTGGCACTGCCATTAAAATTGCCGATGCGCTGAATGTAAATAAATCTGAAATAAACTCCATACGCGCCGGGGGAATTGTAGGCAAACATGAAGTAATATTTGGGTTTCCGTTTCAAACCGTGCGTTTAATTCACGAAAGCATTTCGCGGGAAGCATTTGGAAACGGGGCCTTGTTTGTAGCCCAAAACCTCAGCCATCGCAATCCGGGCTTATATAACTTTGAAGATGTACTGCTTCCTTATTTCGCTTCCTGAAAACTATGACATCCTCCATCATTATCCTCATTGCCACACTGCTGTTGCTGGCCTATGTATTTGATATTACTTCCAATAAAACTAAAATTCCAACGGTAATCCTGTTGTTGCTTACCGGTTTTCTGGTTAAACTCATTTCCTCTCAATATTCCATCACCGTTCCAAACCTTAGTCCCATTCTGCCGGTTTTGGGCACTATCGGCTTAATTCTGATTGTTTTGGAAGGTGCTTTGGAGCTTGAAATCAATAAAAGTAAAGTCCCGCTTATAATTAAATCTTCCATTGCCGCGGCCCTTCCCATTCTGGCCATAAGTTTTGGATTGGCTTATTTTATATCCGTAAATTACTCTATACCATTAAAACTGGCTTTAACCAATGCCATTCCATTAGGGATTATCAGCAGCGCCATAGCCATTCCCAGTGCCAAGCATTTGGTGCCTTCATTGAAAGAATTTGTAATCTATGAAAGCAGTTTGTCTGATATTTTGGGGGTGCTTTTCTTCAATTTTATTTACTTAAATGATCATATCGAATTCTCAACCTTTGGGTTTTTTATCGGAGAATTGATTTTGATGCTTATCATATCATTTATCGCTACACTTTTGCTGGCTGGTTTCCTCAACCGTATCAAGCATCATGTAAAAATTGTGCCCATGCTGGTTATTGTGATTTTAATTTATGCCATTTCCAAAATTTTTCATCTTCCGGCATTGATTTTCATCCTCATTTTCGGACTTTTTATGGGCAATTTGGATGAATTTAAAAAATACAAATTTGTGAAACAATTTCACCCTGTAAATTTTCAGCGCGATGTACACAAATTCAAAGAAATAACCGGGGAGTTGGCTTTTGCAATTCGGTCAATATTTTTTATCCTTTTCGGTTTTCTGATTTCCCCCGCTGATGTATTAAACCCCAACACCATTCTACTATCCCTTGCCATTACCGCCAGTATTTTTTTAATCCGATACCTGATACTCAAAATATTAAATATCCCCGCAAACCCTGCGGTTTATCTGGCCCCACGTGGATTGATAACCATACTGCTTTTTTTATCCATTCCAGCCAACCTACAAATACCCCAAATCAATCAATCACTTATTACCCAAGTGATAATACTAACCGCGCTGGTGATGATGACCGGGCTAATGCGATTGAAGGAGAAAACAGAACCCGCACAACCTGGTATTAGTCACAACTAATTGAATTTCATAGCCGGTATTATCGCCTTTCGCGAATTTTAAAAACGCCAATAATTTGGAACAAACACTATAAAGCCTGTCAGCATTCAACTACTACTTATTGCTAAATTCTTAGGTTTTGTTTCATTTGATGGTCTGAATCTGAGCAATTTGCTTTCAATATATTTGTATGAGAAACTGGCTATTGCTATATTTAATATAAATACCAAGAATAAGAATACAAATGCAAAAACCGGACTTCCGGGATGAAAATAAAGTTTTCTGAGCAACATTTCTATTGCATAAATGGCCAGCATATGATAAATATACAATCCATATGAAATATTACCCAGGTAATTTAGAATTTTATTCTCAGTATTGATTATGCTTTTTTCATTGAGGCTGGTATTCAAAATTAAATACAAATACAGCATCGGCACAACAACAAAGCCTAATAAATCTTTACTGAATAAGGCGTGGAATATGGTTCTGACATGGGGCCAGGGTATCATTTTGTCGCCAATGCTCAAATAAATCAATAATAAGCTAAGAATGGCCAGCTGAAATTTAAATTCAAATATTTTTAACTGCATCAATTGCTTTTTATAGTTTAATACCCAATAAGCACCCAAGCCCCCAATGGCCATATTTTCAACTGCAAAACTATTAACCAGGGCCGTTGTCCATTTCCAAAAATGATGGTTAAACTGCATATCCTTGGTAAATAGATAGAAACATAATTTAATGCCTACCAGGGCTATACTAATTTGAATAAACCTGGGTTTAAAATATTTAATTAACCAGGGCCAAAATAAATAAAATTGCTCTTCAACACCGATAGACCATAGATGTCCGATTTTGCCCACGCCCATTTGAAAGAGCATAGGCACGTTGGGCAGAATAATTAAATAGAAAAAAGTGGATAAACTGGTTAAGGTTAAAAAAGGCTGACCCAAAGCATGAAAAACTAAAGGTAAAATTACCTGGCAAATGATAATCAATAAATAATAGATAGGCCAAATGCGGAAAATACGCTTTAAATAAAACCCTTTAATCCTGATTGTATGGGTTTCTTTTAGTTCGGCCAACAATAAATAACTGATTAAAAAACCCGATAAAACAAAAAAGAAACTTACCGCATGTGAGCCGTTCTGGCTTAAAAAATGCCAAAAAGGATGTGTCCAATTATTGGTAGGATTTATGATCCAGTTTGAATGCCAAATTACCACCAGTGCAGCTGCAAAAAACCGCAGCCCGTTTAAACCTTTAAAATAATATCTCCCCTGCATGATAAAATCATGGTATTAAAAAGTGTTTAATAAAAATGTATGAGACTATGGTCTGAACGGCGTCCCGGACTTCAAACTATCGTTGAAATTATGCAATTCCGCTGAGGACATTTTTGATTCTAAGAATAATTTTTCCATACTTTTTAGTTTAGTTATTCGGTATATAATGATTTCAAATCCATATATAAGACTTCAAATTTTAAAATAGTTGCCTGTTTGATTGTAAAAAATGGTTTAAAACCAAAAATAAATACATTTCGGGGGGAAGTAAGTTTATGTATTAGATTGATTTTCTTTTACTTAAAAAGATAAAACTTGAAGAACTTTTTTTTTGCAGGATCTAGAATATCCCTTTAGTAAGAACACACACAAACTATAAATAGTGTAAGTTAGCGCCCTATAAAGATTGCAACCAGATATATAAAACCACAATTAAAAAATAGGCCATTACCGGCGCCATGCTTATGGCCATACCCAGCGCTGCCAGCATAGCCAGAGAAGCAAATACTTTGCCCTTCTGCTGCCCCGATTTTTTCATTTTTTTTAGTACATCCCAGGCCCATATTATGGTGATGGATACTGCCAATGCTATGAGCATAGACAATAAAAACAGCCCTGTACCGGGCACCAGGGCAGGCAACCACATGATGAAACTGAATGCGGGCTGACCCAATAAGGTATACCCTACAAAGTACAGCATGCCCGAAATTACAGCTGCAAATAATGACCATTTGGCATTCTTATACAATTCTTCGTCGTCTTCTGCCTTGGCCTGTGCTTTAAAAATTTTGTGAGGCTTATTTTTTTTAGCAGGATTCTGAAATTTTGGGCTTAGGGATTTCTCCTGCAAAATCGGGCTTGTTTGTATGTTTTGATTTAAAACATTTGTATCCGTTGAAAGCGCCGAATCCCTTACTGAATATGCGCTAATTGAATTTGGGGTTGGGATTTTTGTGGATACCGGATTTGTATTTTCCCATGCGCCACCAAACGATTTAGTGGATGAAAAACGATGGACCGATTTGCAGGAAAACAAACCGATAAATATGGCTGTCAGAATAAAATATTTACGTATAATTTTAAATTTACTTTTCACAAATTTTCTTCAATACGTATGCACGTTTATAGACTATTGGATTACGAAAATACTGAGAGAGAGACAAAAAGTTACATTTCCACAATAAAAAGTAGAAAAGCAGGCCATGGCGGGTTTAAAATGTTTGATAACTTTTGAAAATGAATGCCGTTTGCAGTTCGTATTTTTGCAGCAAAGGCCTTTTTTGCCTACCTGATTATTCCATGCATCACCACAATCCAAACGAAATTCCGCCCTACCTCGATAAACTGAACGAACCCCAGCAGCAGGCAGTGTTGCATACCGAGGGTCCGGTGATGATTATTGCAGGCGCAGGTTCGGGCAAAACCCGGGTACTTACCGTTCGTTTGGCACACCTGATCAGGCAGGGGGCCGATCCATTCAGCATTCTATCCTTAACCTTTACCAACAAGGCCGCCCGCGAAATGCGAAGCCGTATTGAAGCCCTGGTGGGCCATGCCGCACGCAGTCTATGGATGGGCACCTTTCACAGCGTATTTGCCCGTATACTGCGCATGGAAGCCGACCGGCTGGGATACCCCAAAAACTTTACCATTTACGACAGCGATGACAGCAAAAGCCTGATTAAATCCATAGTAAAGGAAATGAACCTGGACGAAAAGGTGTACAAACCCGGCATGGTACTTGGCCGCATAAGCATGTGCAAAAACAACCTGATTGATGCCAATGCATACCGGCAAAATGAGGACAATCTGCAGCAGGATAAAGCCGCCAACCGTACCAAATTCATGGACATTTTTGCCGCCTATACCGACCGTTGTTTTCGCGCAGGGGCCATGGATTTTGACGATATACTCATAAACACCTACAAACTGCTGCGCGACCATGTGGACGTATGCCACAAATGGCAGCACCGGTTTAAATACATAATGGTGGATGAGTACCAGGATACCAACCATGTGCAATACATGATTACCAAACGCCTGGCCGCGGTGCACCAAAACCTTTGCGTGGTGGGCGACGATGCACAGAGTATTTATGCATTTCGCGGTGCCAACATTCAAAATATTCTCAACTTTAGCCGCGACTACCCCGATGTGGCTACCTATAAACTGGAGCAGAATTACCGCAGTACCCGCCATATAGTAAGTGCAGCCGGCAGCGTAATAAAAAAGAACAAAAACCAGCTGGATAAAGAAGTGTGGACCGCCAATGAAGACGGTGATAAAATTCGCGTGGTGCGCAGCATTACCGAGGCCGAGGAAGCCCGGTTTGTAGCCCAGAGCATATTTGAAGAAAAAAGCACCCACCAGCTGCCCAACAAGGCTTTTGCCATACTGTACCGCACCAATTCCCAAAGCCGCGCTTTTGAGGAAGCCCTGCGCCGCACCGGCATAGATTACCGCATATTTGGGGGTACCAGTTTTTACCAGCGCAAGGAAATTAAAGACATGCTCTCTTACCTGCGCCTGGTAATTAATCCCGGCGATGAGGAAGCCCTAAAACGCATTATCAATTTTCCGGCCCGGCAAATAGGCGATACCACCGTAAATAAACTGATATACCTGGCGGGTGAAAGAAAATGTAGTGTTTGGGACATTGTGAGCCATGTGCGCCAATTTTCTGAAATGGGCACCGCGGCTGTGCGGGTAGACAATTTTGCCATAATGATGAAAAGCTTTATGGGCATGACCGAAACCCACAATGCTTATGACTTGGCCATGCACATTGCCCGCCAAACCACGCTGCTGAAAACCCTGTACGAAGACAAAACTGTAGAGGGTGTAAGCCGGTATGAAAATATAGTGGAATTGCTGAACGGGATAAAAGAATTTGTAGAAGACGACGAAAGCGAGAAGGAAAAAACCCTGGCCAACTTTTTGGAAGAGGTGGCCCTTTATACCGACGATCCGAAAAACAATGACCCCGACCGCGATTGCGTGAGTATGATGACCATACACCAGGCCAAAGGGCTGGAATATCCGCATGTGTACGTAGTAGGGCTGGAAGAAAACCTTTTCCCCTCGCAGATGGCCCTTACCAGCCGTGCTGATTTGGAAGAAGAACGCCGCCTGTTTTATGTAGCCATTACCCGGGCCGAGAAAAAACTGAGCCTTACGTTTGCCACCAGCCGATTTAGGTATGGAAACTTAACACCCTGCGAGCCCAGCCGGTTTATAGATGAGATAGATGCCCAGTACCTGGATATGAACCTGGGCGGTATGAAAAAAGAAGGCCCCATTAATCTGTTTGCCAACCAAAGGCCGGGCAACGACCGCACCACCGTAACCAAAACCACCACCCTGCTGCAACAGGTATCGCGCCCCAATACCCCCAACCTGCCACCGGTAGACCCGGATTTTGCCGAGGACGACTTGTCTAAATTGAAGGAAAACCAGCGTGTGCAGCACCAGCGTTTTGGATTTGGCACGGTTAAGGAAATAGAGGGCGAAGGACCGAACCGCAAAGCCACCGTGGTATTTGATGCTGTGGGTGAGAAAAAACTGGTGCTGAAATTTGCCAAGATGAAGATTTTGGATTGACCCTAAAAATGCAAACAATCCTATAATGGATTATTTTTGCAAGGATGAAAAAACATTTACTTCTTGCCTTCCTTGCTTCTGGTTTCGGTATGCAACTCAGGGCGCAAATTCCCAACAACGATTTAGAAAACTGGCTTGTTAAAAGCTACGATGCACCCGGAGGTGCATTTACCCATGCATTTGGAAAGGTTACAAAAACCAGCGATAAACACAATGGGTCCTATGCCGTGAAAGTACAGGGCAATACCAATAGCGGACAACCCGGAGGATTGGGAATAGGTGAGTTTGACAATGGCCCTACACTTAGCCATGGATACCCGTTTGCTGCCAAGCCCGATTCGCTGATATTCTGGGCCAAAACCAATCTGGCAAGCAATGATACAGCATATGTGTATTTAAGTTTTTTCAAAGCAGGCAACCGAATAAGCAACCAATGGTTTAAACTGGCCGGACCTTATACCAATTATACCCGTGTGGCCTATAAAATTGACTATACCGTAAGCGGCCAAACCCCCGATTCAATAACCCTGCTTTTTGGCAGCACCAATTTGTTTGGAAGCCCTAATGCTGCCAGTTATGTGATAATTGACGATGTAAGCTTTGCAGGTACTGCCCTCAATATACCCAATGCCGGATTTGAAAACTGGAGCACCACTACACACAATGTGCCCAAAGACTGGTGGAACCCCTATGAAGAGAATGACTTGTTTGACAAGTCGCCTGCATTATTTGATAAAACCAACGACAAAGCCACCGGTGAATATGCCATAGTGGTGCAAAATACATTCAACGCCAAAGACAGTATCTGGGGTCAAACCCAAACCGGCAGTGATAACATGTGGGGCTGGCCCGCATTCCCCGTATCGGGCAAACAAGATACTTTGTATGGTTTATTCAAATGGTTTCCGGATAAAAAAGACAGTTGGTCGGTGTATATCATGATGTATAAAAACCACAAAATATGCGGGGGCGGAAATATTGTAGGCAAGGATTCGCAAATCACTTATGCTATATTCAAATTCCCCATTAATTATTACAACTCAGATATTCCTGACAGTGCTGTAATACAATTATCATCTTACGGCCCAAATGGAGCCAAGGGTAATAGTAAATTGTATATTGACAATCTCAATTTCAACCACGTTTATGGGGTTGGTACCGATCCGATAAGCAAGAAAAATACATTTATTGTGTATCCAAATCCGGCCCAGGATATGCTTACTTTGGTACTTACCAATACCGCCCAAAAATCGGTTTTCAGCATAATTAATACCAGTGGTGTAAAGGTAAAAGAAATAACCTGCTCTGATGAATTTACACGCATCTCCATTCAAGATCTGGCTGCAGGCACCTACTTTGTGGTGCAAAATGAGGGCGGCGCAGTAACACGGTTCGTAAAAAAATAAATTGCTTTTTTTTAATTATAAAAAGTCCCGGAATATGCATATTTTCCGGGACTTTTTCATTTTATTTCAATATTGTAACCGTACCATTAAAATTGTATTCTTTACCGGAAAAATCGCGTGCAATTATTTCGTAAGCATACACCCCATCCTGCACCAGTTCTCCCCCAAAACGGCCATCCCACTGATTTTGGCAACCATTGCCCTCGTATATTTTTTGTCCCCAGCGGTTGTAAATACGCATTTCGTAGCTTGTAAAATATTTTCCATTGGGTGCAAATTTCTCGTTCAAATTATTTTCATCCGGGGTAAATGCATTGGGGATATAAAATTTAATTTCGGGTACAAATTGCACCTGGTTTGAAACGGATATTACCCATGCTTTGTTATCTGCAGTACCGGTATTCTTGCGTATGGCCACTATGCGGTATTGCAGATTTTCGATACAGGTTGCAGGTATATTTTTATCCATAAATTGCAGCGTATTTCCATCTACCATCCCAATTTCTACGAATTCTCCGCCCGAATAGCTTCTCTCTATGCGGTAATTTTCCACACCTTGTTTCCAGTCGAAATAGGCCGTCCAATTGAGCACCGCATCCTCCCCATTTTCGGCTGTGGTGGCAGCAAGTACAATATTTCTGCCAGCATTGCTCATAGGGCTTTGGGTATGGCATACATCGATGGCCTGCACATAATAGGTGTAATTTTGATGTTTAAAATCAGCAGTTTTATCTTCCCAACTTGGTGTTTCCCCAGCTTGAATAGTATTTACCAGCAAAGTATTGCCCTCATTTTCGCGGTAAATGCTGTAAGTAGAAACGGGTATGCGATGGTTTTGGACAGCCTCAAATTGGGTGATTATTAAGGCATTATTTTCTACCGTGGTGGTGATAATTTCCGGTGCGGGTACAGGCAAATAATGAATGGGTATGGCATGGGCGGAATTGCTCTCACTGGCAGCTAAGTTACCGCCTTCCTCAATCCCTTCTACATAATAATCATACTCTACATGGCAGGTGATGGCTGAGTCTACAAAGGTGTTCAGATTTCCATTGGTAGATGCAATAAATTCAAAATTATTTTTGCCCTTTTCTTTGCGCCAGATTTTGTACTTTTCTACCCGGTTCCAACCGATATAAGGGGTCCAGCTTACCCTGGCCACGTTGGTATCTCCCGCCGCCCGGGTATGTATGGTACAGTGCTCTTTAATCAATACCGGATTGGTAGAAATTCCGCAAAAATTGCGCTGGGTTATTTTGTGGCAATATGAATTAAAATTGGTATTTAAGCCTCCCACAAATAAATTGGTATCGCTGCGCATACTGCTGCTGGCGGCCAGGCACCAATTTCCGTTCTTAAATATATACAAACTCATATCCTTAAAATCGGGTTCTTTCGACATTTCAAAACGGGTTTGGGTAGCCTCTGCATTCACCACCGTAGAGCTATAAATTATTTGTGCAGCCGGAGGCAAAGTATCGCCTACTTTCAATAGCCCCATATCACTGAAAGTATCGGCACAGCCTATTGCGTCCGTAATTTCATAATACACCGGCAATATGCCACGGGTATTGGCCATATAGTGCAATCCCTGCGCAATATTTATTGTTTTACCGTTAATAACAAGACTGCGTTTTACAATTAAGGTATCGGCTTTTGAATGATCATTAAATTGAATTTTATTTCCCAGGCAAAACTCATTTTTAGGTACCGTTAACCGGGCCTGAATGCCCATGGTGCGATAATTGGCAAATGCAGTATCGGTGCAGCCATGCACAGTTTCAACCCTTACACTTACAGGGTTATTTTGGGCCGGTTTGGGTGTCCATTTTACCGAATATCCATAGCCTGCTTTTACTCCATTTACGGTCCAGTTTATTTGCCTGAATTTATCTGCCGAAGTGAAAGCCATAGCAGTAATTACAGGTTTATTTGCGCACACAGTTTCGTTGCTCAAAAAAACTTCGGGCTTTGCATAAACCTGTATGGTATCTTTTGCCGTTGGCGAATATTTGCAACCTGCAGCATCTTCCATCATCAAGCGCGGAATAAACCGTCCGGCCTGTAAATAAATATGGGCACTGTCGCGCAGGTTTTCCGTTACATATCCATCCCCAAAATCATAGGTTATTTTTGCAATACCCTGCCCTTTAAAAACACCCAATTGCAAATTTAAGGGACTGCAACCGGTGCTTTTGCTTAAAGTTAAAATCCCTTTTGGTCCTCTAACATGTACCAAATTCTGAAGCACTTGCGTATCGGCACAACCGATGCTATTGGTTACAATTAAACTCACCGTATAATCGCCAGGCACCGCATAAATTTTAGACGCATTTAATTTATCTGAAAATGTTTCATCCCCAAAATTCCAAAGTCGGCTTACAATCGGAAAATCCGGGCTAATAGAAGAATCAACAACGGCAAATTGCAGGGGTGGACAGGAGATCAGGGTATCTGCCAATACCCTGAATCTGGCCTGTGGCTTTCCTGCCCGCGCAACAAAGGTGCTGCTTGTACTGCCAATGCAGCCCTTGTCGTCGGTGATGATGAGTTTTACCTCAACACTTTTTCTCGATTGAAATGCAATTGTATCCGTTTTTTCATTGCTTTTTCTGTATCCGAAATCCCAGCTGTATTGGTATTTCCGATTGGGGTTTTGGTTTTTTACATGCCCACCAAACGATACCACCGGATGCAAACAATCCTGGTTGTATTGATTGTAAAAACGAATCTCCGCAGCCGGTCCACCGCCCTGCACTATAAACGAATCGGTATAGGTGCAATTGGCGTCGGTACTTCTGGTAATTTTAATTTCAATCTGGTGTTTATTTCCAGTATATAAATAATTAATTTTAAATGCTGAATCTTTAATAATTTGCTGGTTATCTACCATCCAGATTGCACTTTTCCAAACCGCCCAATCTTCATCCACCAATTGCATGGAGATTCCGCTGCAAAGCTCATCCCCAACCTCTACACGCGGCTTGGCCGATGCCGTATCTGCTACGGTAAAATAACGAGTATCGCTTTTTGTACAATTAAATTTAGGATTAAAAACTGCCAGTGTAACAGTATATTTTCCGGATGTTAAAATTAAATTCTCAATATGTCGTTGTTTCAATACCTGTATGGTTTTGCGACTTTGGTTTTGAATGGTCCATACAAATTGGGTATCTTTTAAACCCTTGTATAAATTTTCGGCATGAAAAGCGGCAGTTTTGCAATCGAGTGTATAGGTAAATTGAGCCACCTGACTATCCGGATTGATTTTAAACTGCAGGCTGTCTTTGCAACCACTGCTATCATTGATGGCATGCAGCCACAAGGTTTTGGTACCTGTTAATGGTAAGGATAATGTACGGTTTTCTATCCAATTTTTGGGTATATTTTGCGTGCTGTACTGCCACCATGTTTTGGTTTCAAAACTGCTCTTATTTTGGCCCGAAATTGAGTCCTGATCGCAAAAAATGCGCGTACTTCCTTCCAGCAGTGGTCCATTAACTTTTACATAAAAAGTATCTGAAGAACTGCAACCAAAAGATATATTGGAGAAAGTAATCCGCTGACGTGGATTGGGCTGTGTTCGAAAGCGAATAATACCCGAATCGCCACTGCGAAATGGAATGGTATCTTTTCCATTCCAATTCCAGAATGCCAGTACCGAATCTTTTGACTTTTGCGCACTGCGATTGGTTACCATCAAAGGCTCATTGTTGCATATTTCTTTCTTCCAGATATCAAAATCGGCTTTGTATTTTTTACCTCCACCCAGCTGTTTGCCGGTTTTGTCTATGCATCCATTGGCATCGGTAACCGTCAGGTACAAATAAGAATTGCCAAAATAATTATTGGTAAATTGAAAACTTTTGGCATTGCTTTTTATTCCCAACTGAGTAGATTCCCATGCATAACTCACAATCGAAGACCCAATACTGGTGCTGGTAGAGCCGGCTTTTGATTTGTAAGGTATACATCCCATAGGTTCGGTAATTACATAACTGGCCTTGGGTCCGCGCACAATTACCTGCACACTGTCGGCAGCCGTTTCGCAACCCTCATAAGAACTGGCTATTAATTTAATTTTATACGTAGCACTGGAGTCTATCCGAAATATATAACTGCTTAAACTATCATTTTTACGGGCATAATTTCTACCATCTATCCATTTTAAATGCTGATAATTTTGTGCAGTGGCAGTCATTTTCAATCCCTTGCCCAGCATGCGGCAAACGGTGGTATCCTGCAGGTTTATTTTCACTTTCGGCGCGGGTAAAATCATTAAGGGTGCGGAAGCCACAAAAAAGCTGCTGCAACCCTCCCAGGTATAGGAGAGTTTTGGCAAAAATTCACCTGACTGGGCATATTTTTTATCCGGATTTTGAAGCGTAGAAAATTCCGAACCATCGCCAAAATCCCAAAGGTACTGACCGCCCTGGGGTTGCACATCAGAAACAAAACTTATGGATTTGCCACTGCATGCACCGGCCTGCGATGTAGAATATTTTACTATTGGCGGATGAATTTGAATAAAATCGGGCTGCAAATAAGTATGTTTACATCCATGCAAATTGGTAACGGTTAACTGCACATTAAAATTACCCATACGGTTGTAAAGCTTTACCGGATTAGGCTCTGCCGCATAGGTACTATCGCCAAAATCCCATGCATATTTTATGATTCCATTTGAATTTGTTTGTGATTTAAATTCAATATTGGCTGGTGCTTTGCAACGGGCCTGTGTATTGCTGCTAAATAGTACCCATGGATTGTTGTATATGGTAAATGCCTGGGGCTGACTCACCGAGCTGCGGCATCCGCGGGCATCTTCCACCGCCAGGGTAATATTATAATCACCAGGTTTACTTACCCTGAATTGTACTTTTTTTCCCGAATAAATATCACCGGTTCCTACATCCCAGCTGTATTTCACAATCTTCTCCTGCCCAGCCTGTAGGGCACAATCCAATTCAAGGGTATCTCCCACACAGGCTGATTTGCGGTTATAATTAATTTTAACTTCCGGGATCTGATACACTTCGATATATTGATTCAGAACGAGTGTGTCTGAAATACCCAGTGAATCTGTAGCAATAAGGCTTACCGTGTATTTACCTGCCTGGGTATAAAGCCCTGCCGGATTTACCAGGTTGCTGGTATTGCCATTTCCCAGATTCCATTTATATTGAATGGCACCTGTACTTTTATTGATAAAATTTACACGCAATGGACTGCATCCAGTCACAACAGTGGCGGTAAAATCGGCAACCGGATTGGCATATACATGTATTACAGACAAAAATATTACAATCCGTATAATGACAAAACTCCATTTAATTTCCGAAATTTTTTCAATAATTTTACACCGTATTTGGGAAAGGGTTTTCATGGCATTTATTCTTTATTTAAAGTCTAATAGGGTTGATGAACCAGCTTTTGTACAACAAAATCCAAATCATTGGTAAATAATATTTTGAACCAATATGACATTTCAATGAATGAATTTTCATATAGCCCTTTTATTAAGTTTAGTGGTGCTTTCATAGTTTAATAATTATCGTATGCAAAATTGCTCCTGCATCAGCACCCAACTGTTACAATATTTTAGTATAAATTATATCATAAAATACGATATTATTGTAGTTGAATAATTATAGGTTTGTAGTTGTGTATTTATACGATTGTAGACATTTTTCTACAAAGCTTGTAGAAGCCTTCTCCCAAGTGGGAATGCAAATCCATTGTTTTTTGGGATTCGCACTTCGAGATAGACAAAATCCAATTTATTATATAAGAAATGTATTATTGTAACCCTTAATTATAGACATTTTATAAATGATAATATGGAATAATCAACGTAAAATAAAATGCACTTGGGGTTGTAACACCTAAAAAACAGAAAACTTGGCATTCAACCTTTGTCGTTTTATCTTCGCTGCATGGAATCGCTGCCTTTTTATGTGTCACTGCTTTTTATTGTGGCTACCGGTCTTACGGCCTGGTTGTTTTTAAAAGCGGCTAAAAACCTAGGTTTATACATGATTGTAGCCTTGGCTTTGTTGGCCATTCAAACCCTTTTGGCTTCTTTGGGTTTTTTCACTGATCTGGCGGCAAAGCCCCCACATTTTATTTTTTTACCCGGGCCACCCCTGATTGTCATAGGCATTCTGTTTATTTCTAAAAAAGGCCGCAACTGGCTCGATTCGCTGGATTTAAAAATGCTCACCTGGTTGCATGTGGTTCGCATTCCGGTTGAAATTACCCTTTACCTTTTGTGCATGCACCATATGGTACCAAAGATTATGACATTTGAGGGCTTTAACCCCGATATACTTTCTGGTATTACCGCCATCATTATGGCCATACAAATGTTTAAAAACGGAGCCGTAAAGAAATATGGGTTATTAATATGGAATATTGTATGCCTGGGATTGCTGGTGAATATTGTGTACCATGCCATTTTTTCTACACCCTATCCTTTTCAGAAATACGGATTTGAGCAACCCAATATTGCGGTGTTTTATTTCCCGTTTATATGGCTACCCGGTTTTATAGTACCCACCGTGTTGCTGGCCCACCTTGCTTCAATCCGACAATTGCTGAAAATGAAATAACCTTGCTACCGCTTTGATTTTCAACCCACAAAAATTATTTTCCTTTAATTAATTTGGATAGCATATTTTTGCAATCCATGCTTCTAAATATACGTTTATTATTTACCTGTTTTGTTTTGGTATTTTCTGTTTTCCGAACCCAGGCAAATGCAAAATCACAATTCCCGATTCCTACCCAGGTAGCGCCGGGTAAATGGGGTTACAAAGACAGCGCAACCGGGCACATAGTCATTTATTGGCATTTTAAATATGCGGGCCGGTTTGAATCCAACGGTTTGGCCAAAGTTGCCATTAAAGACCAATTCGGATATATCAATACCCAGGGAGTTCTGCGCATTCCGTATTCCAAATCAGAGTACGGACCGTTTGAAAAAGACCGGGCTTACAATGTCAAAAACCGCGATGGATATTTGTTGGTAACCGATAAAATGTACGCAGTGCATGAAATTACAGATTTTAAAGATGCCGAACCTCGCTGGAAGTTGTTACACGATAATGTTAAATACACTTATTTCACATACCCCGCAGATTCGCTGCGGGTTCTTTCATTGCTAAATACCGAACCTGTTTTGATAAGCCCTTCGAACCATTTTATGCAGCTCGAACCATTTATGGTGAGTTCGGTAAGTCAAAAGTGGGGATACCGGAATAAGTATACAGGTGAGGTAGTTATTTTTTGGGAGTTTGATGAGGCCCATTCATTTGCGGCAAACGGATTGGCCCGCGTTAGAATTGGCAAAGAATATGGGTACATAGACCCTGCAGGCGTATTGGCCATCCCTTTTTCAACAGCTGAGTATGGCGATTTCAGGTCCGATACGGCCTTTAAGGTCAATGACACATATGGCTGGATTGAGCATAAAAACCGACAGTACCGCAAACGGCTTTCCGACGGACAACTTACGGAATGGGCCTTGCTAAAAAATGAAACACGGTACCGCATCTTTAATTACCCGGCCGATAGTGCATTGGCTGCGGCGCTGATGGCCCGACAGCAGGACCTGGACATGCAAAAAATTCTGCCTGCTTCAGCCGGAGATGAAAAACAAAAAGCCAGGCTGGTTATTACAGGGGGAAAAAGCAGCCGCTATTTTATCGATACTTTTAACTCTTATTACAATAACCTTGGCATTGAATGTCTGTATCCCATATCACATAATTTATTCTTGGTAGGTGGGTTTAACCGGTTTACCCAGACTGTGTACACACCCAAAACCCAAATGCAGCGCAACCCCTTAACCCCCGCTTTGGGCATTATGGTGCACACCTCTACCGGCAATAAAACCGGGGCTTATTTCAAAACCTGTGTATTGCCCATTACAAACAATACCTGGAGCAAAACATTGCGCAGCACAGGCGGTTCCATGCCAGCTCAAAACCAGGCCCTGGATCTGCTGGCTGGTGCCATGGTAGAAATTGGCATATCTATAGGCAATCGCCTGGATTTGGGTTTGGGATATTTATACATGCCTATGAATTACAAACTGCCTGGCGATTTTCAGAACAATTTCAGGGTAAGCATTGGCCTAAATGTGTATTAAAAACAGCTGTATCCCCTTCACACACCTGCAACAAGGGCAAAACCCAAAGTTTGGTTGGATTCGGAGTCATCAACCCTTTTCCACAATATCTTGGTAAATTCAATTTTCTGTTGTTATTTCGCGCCCCCGCAGGATGGATACCGGCGGGATTAAAAAACTAAAAAATGGCTACAAAAATCAGATTACAAAGGCATGGCAGAAAGAAAAAAGCTTTCTTCCATATTGTGGTAGCGGATGCACGTGCTCCAAGGGATGGCCGGTTCATTGAGAAATTAGGTACCTACAACCCTGTCACCAATCCAGCAACCATTGACATTAACCTCGACAGCGCAGTTAACTGGCTGATGAAAGGCGCAGAACCAACCGACACTGCAAAAGCTATTCTTAGCTACAAAGGTGCCCTGTACAAAAAACACCTGCAGGTGGGCGTAAACAAAGGCGCTATCACCCAGGAGCAAGCCGATGCGAAATACGCTGCATGGGCCGCTGAAAAAGACAGTCAGGTTCAAAGCAAACGCGACCGTTTGGCCAGTGAAAAAGCCAACCAGCGCAATGCTGCCCTGAAGGCTGAAACTGCTAAAAAAGAAGCTGTAGCTGCTAAAATCCTGGCCAAAACCAGCGAAATAGCCGCCGAAGCTGAAGCAGAAGTTGCTGCCGAAACCGAAGAAGTTACCGAAACTCCTGCAGCTGAAGAAACTGCACCAGCAGCTGAAGAGTCTGCTGAAAACACCGAGGAGAACGCTGGCTGATAAATTATGTTGCCTCAGCTTCACACCATAGGTCGTGTGGCCGGCAAACATGGTTTTCACGGCGATTTGGTTCTTCATTTTGAAGACGAATCTTACGCGAAAGCAATAGAACAAGGGGATTTCCTTTTTGTCGTAATCGACGGAAAAGGGGTCCCCTTTCTTATTGAACGCTATTCACCCAAAAGCGGCATTGTAAAACTGGCCGATGTGGACAGCACCGAGCAAGCCACCGAACTGGAAGGGCTACCCATACAAACCGAAAACCCGGTGAAGGAAGCCGATTCAGACTCATTCGACCCCGATATGCTGATTGGTTGGGAACTTCTCAACGGCAATGAACAGCATGTGGGCACCATAACCGCTACCGAAGAATACCCCGCCGGCACCATGCTGGTGGTGGAAAACAACCACAAATCCTTCCTCATTCCCTTAGAACCCGATTGGATTCTGGAATTGAACGAAGAAGACCAATACCTGATCCTGGATTTCCCCGAAGGCTTAACCGAATTGTAATATGCGCATAGATATAATTGCCGCAGTACCCGAAATTCTGCATAGCCCACTCAACAACAGTATTCCCAAACGCGCGCAAGAAAAAGGCCTGGCAGAGTTAGTCATTCACAACCTGCACGATTACGGCTTGGGCAAATACAAACAAATCGATGATGCACCATTTGGCGGCGGTGCGGGTATGGTATTGATGGTAGAACCCCTGAGTGCCTGCATTGAAAAACTCAAGGCCGAAAGAACTTACGATGCGGTGGTGTACATGACCCCCGATGGCAAAACCCTGAACCAACCTGATACCAATACACTGTCTCTGCTCCAAAATATGCTCATCATTTGCGGGCACTATAAAGGCATTGATCAACGCATCCGCGATTTGTATGTAACCCACGAGATATCGGTGGGCGATTATGTACTATCGGGCGGCGAACTGGCGGCCGCAGTGTTGGTAGATGCACTGGTACGATTGCTGCCCGGAGTGCTGGGCAATGAGGAAAGCGCCCTAACCGATAGTTTTCAGGACGATTTGTTGGCGCCCCCTTTGTATACCCGCCCGGCTGAATTTAATGGCCTGAAAGTACCCGATATATTGCTTAGTGGTGACCATAAAAAAATAGATGAATGGCGCATGGAAAAAGCCATAGAAAAAACCCAGCAATTGCGCCCCGATTTATTAAAAAATGATGATTAAATTGCACCAATTAACTACCCACACTTACTTGCTTTTTTGAATCCCGAAAAATGAAACTAAACCTCAAAAGACCCCTCGTAATATTCGATCTTGAAACTACCGGAACCAATACTTCGCACGACCGCATTGTAGAAATCGCATTGCTGAAAGTATTGCCCGATGGACAGGAAGAATTGCGTTCTTACCGCATAAATCCTACCATACCCATTCCCAAGGAAGTAACCCTTATCCACGGTATCAGCGATGCCGATGTGGCCGATAAACCTACATTTAAAGAAATTGCACCCGAACTCAATACCTTTTTAAAGGAATGCGATTTTGGCGGATTTAATTCCAATAAATTCGATTTTCCGATGCTGGTAGAAGAGTTTTACCGCGCCGGAATTGATTTTGATGTAGATAAGCGCAAGTTTATCGACGCACAGCGCATTTACCATTTTAAAGAGCCCAGGAATTTAAAAGCCGCTTACCGTTTTTACTGCGAAAAAGAGCTCGAAAATGCGCATAGTGCCGAAGCAGATACCCTGGCTACCTGGGCTGTGCTGAAAGCCCAACTGGAAAAATACAACGATATACCGCACGACATTGATGGACTGCATCGCATGAGCGGGCAAAACAACCTGGCAGATCTGGCCGGCAGATTAATTATTAACCAAGACAATGAGGTGGTTTTTAATTTTGGCAAACACAAAGGCAAACTGGTAAAAAATATATTCCGCGACGAACCCAATTATTATAATTGGATGATGGAAGGCGATTTTCCTATGCAAACAAAAAATATCCTTACCCGCATCAGATTGAGCATGCGCAACGAATGAAAAAAAACGGCCATTTTAACGATTGGATTTTATTTGAAAACAGCGACCTGGTGGTGGTAAGTAAACCCCCATTTGTGCCGTCGGTGCCTGAACGTGGCAAATTTACCGCACCCAGCATATTGGAGCTGGCTACCGAAAAATATGGCGATGCCATAATGTGCCACCGCCTGGACAGAGAAACCAGTGGGGCCCTAATTGTAGCAAAAAATGCCGAAGCCTACCGTCATATTTCCATTCAATTTGAAAAAAGAAAAGTAAAAAAAATATACCATGCTATTGTAGAAGGACGTATTTTTTTCGAAAATTTTGAAGTGAATTTACCCATTAATACCGACGATTTAAAGCATGTGCATATCGACCGGAAAATGGGAAAATTAGCCAATACTTATTTTCATACTTTAGAAACATTTAAGCATTTTACATTAATGCAATGTATGCCTGTAACCGGCCGCCTGCATCAGATTCGGGTGCATTTGGCATCGCAAAATGCAAAAATTGCGGGCGATGAATTATATGGCGGCCGATTTTGGTCGTTGAACGAAATTAAACGTAAATTTAAGGGTGAAGATAAACCCATGATGCAGCGTTTTGCCCTGCATGCACGCGCCATCACGTTTCAATTATTGAGCGGAGGAGAATTAACCGTAGAAGCTCCGTATGCCAATGATTTTGATGTTTTTTTAAAACTATTGAGAAAATACGATACTACAGAATGAAAATAATCAGGTGTATTTTACCGGTATTTTTAGTGCTGATTTTATTCGCATTTGCGCCAGAAAAAAAAGTACCCGAATTGCCTAAAAATGAAATTGAATTAGGCAAATTATTATTCTTCGATCCTATACTTTCAGCCAACCATAAAACCAGTTGTGCCAGTTGTCATAAACCCGAGTTTGCCTTTGCCGATACCACCCCATTTTCGAAGGGTTTTAATGGCAAACCCACAGCGCGCAATACTCCCTCGGTAATGAATATGACCGACCGACCCTATTTGTTTTGGGACGGACGATCGCCCAACCTGGAGGACCAGGCCCTGCACCCCATTCAAAACAATGTAGAGATGGGCATGACCATGGAAAAAACCATTCATCGTTTGGCTAAAAATAAATTTTATAAGCAGGCATTTAAATCCATTTATAATTCGGCACCCACTGCTGCATTGCTGGGCAAAGCCATTGCGGCCTATGAAAGAACGCTTGAAACCGGCGACTCCCCTTTTGATTTATTCATGAATGACGATAGCAGCCAAATGACCGAATCTGCGATGCGTGGCCGTATGCTATTTGTTGAAAAAGCGCATTGTTTTGATTGCCATTTTACCCCTGATTTTACCTCCGATGAATTTAAAAATATTGGATTATTCAATGGAAAAGATTTGAATGATAGCGGCCGGTACAATGTAAGCAAAGACCCTTCAGATATTGGCAAATTTAAAGTACCCGGCCTGCGCAATATCGCCAAAACTGCACCCTATATGCACAATGGGAAATTTAAAACTTTGGAACAGGTGGTGGAATATTATAATAATCCCGCAGCGTTTGTGCCCGATGCCATCGGCCGCGATAGTATTTTAAACCAACCCCTGAATCTCAGTGCTACTGAAAAAGCCGATTTGGTGGCTTTTTTGCGTAGTTTAAGCAGTCGTTGATTCAATACTGAGCCCCGCGTAAATAATAGTTAGGTGCGTATAAAAAGTTAGTTTTTTCTGCCTCCAGCAAATATTTATTAGAGGGGAATTTTTTCAATCCATCGTGTACTATTTTCAATGCCTTCTCAGTATCCTTATATTGATGCGCATTGCAGGCATAGGACAAAATAAAACTAACCGCAAGAATTTCCTTAACTGCAAAAATTCCGGGCCTGTCGATAGCCTTATCCGCCACCTCAGAAAACTTGTTCCATTTAAACTTATCCAGGGCATAACCAGGCGAAAAAATGCGTTGGTAATTGTATTCACATACAGAAAACAACATTGCGTACCGAATATTCTCATACTCCTCGTACATATCCAATTCGTTTATATTGACTAAAGTATACAATATTGTATCTTTTAATTGCACGCTGCTATCATTAAGGCCTGTGAGCATATTGCGAATACAAAGTATCAAATTGTACCTCGAGTCCACATCAGTTTTAAACAACCCATAGGCAATTCTATAATGATGTATACCCTCCAGATAATTGGAATTTTTGGTGTAATACTCTCCTACTATTTTTGAATAGGCATATTTTACATCTTTTAATTTTTTATAATCTCGTATAACATTAATATTAATATAAGAATCAAGTCCGGAAAATGACTGTATATCTCCATCGCGGAAAAGCACAGCCAATGCATAGGAATAAAGGGTTTTAGTTAACCCTTCCTTATCATACAAATCGGCATATTTTATCTGACAACGAACCACTTGTGAAAAAGAATATTTAGTAGGATTATTTCCCATCTGGTCTAAAATGGTTCCAATAATATAATTGGTTCCTACGCGTGGATAAAGATTGCGGGAAATACGCAAAATCTCTAAACTTTGCACATACCTGTCAGAGTCAGCGGCCAGAATGCCATAATTATAATAACTCAATCCGGCCAGTTGGCGCAAACAAATGGTTTTACTTTGGTAGTATTTTTCATCAAACAATTTATCTACCCCTTTTTCCTCAATTTCCGCCCGGGTTACCAATTTGTTTTTTTCCATCTCTTCGAGATAAGCCGTCTTTTGCTTGCGCGTAATTTGCACTAAATCCTGAGGTAAGGTTGTTTCTACATCCAACTCTTTGCCCTCAACCAACACGGTTAAATAAACATGGGTGGTAAGCTCTTTGATTAGGTACGGAATATCCATTCGCCTAAAAATAAGTGCATACAGGGCAGATGAGGTTACACAATTATATGTACCTGATTTAAATATTTCGGAGAATTGAACATTGTCCGTGTATTTAATTAAAAATTCTTTGTGAATGGCTTCAAATATTTTTTTCAGTACTTTTTCCTTTTTCCGTTCCGGATACAAAGTGGCCAACTTATCAGCATATTCATACAAACGGTGCTTGTTAAAAAAATAACTGCTACTATCGGTATTGTGAATATAATAAAACGCCTCGAAGCTGTCGATTTTACCGGTTTTGAGGAAATGATCTATCATTCTGCCTTCATTTACCGATTCGTACTGCATTGTGTCTTGCCCATATAATGGCGCCAAAAAGCAGGCAAACACACAGAGAAATAATGATTTAATTAAAAAATGCATAGGCCGCAAATGTAATTATCCCATGATAATTCTCAGAATTCGCAGGTATTATTTTTTTCTTTGAATAGTTACAAATACTTAACCTGTTGAATTTCTTACACTTAAAACTTAAACACAGATAAACAATCTTAATTTTGGCTCATTTTTTGCTGCCTTATCTAGAAGTTATAAATTTCAGACTACTGGAATAAAGTAAACGAAAAAAAACCTGCATTTGTCCCAGAATCCTGCCGAAAATATTGCCACTGAATACAACAAAGTAAAGGATTTAATTGCATCCAAAATAAAAACCATACGCAAAAAAAAGCCCAAAAATTTGGAGGCTATTTTTGAAGAAAAACACGAAGAGGTGTTCAGCGAAATAGATTGCCTGGATTGTGGCAATTGCTGTAAAACCGCCAGTCCCATGCTGTTTGAAAAAGACATAGAACGCCTGGCTTCGCACCTGAAAATGAAACCCGGGGCATTTATAGAGAAATATGTATTTTTAGATACCGACGATTTTTATGCTTTTAAACAAACCCCTTGTCCGTTTTTAGGTGCCGATAATTATTGCTCGGTGTACGAACACAGGCCCAAAGCCTGCCGCGAATACCCGCATACCAACCAGCGCAAAATGCATACCCTGTTGTTTCTGGCCGAAAAAAATGCCAGCATTTGTCCGGCAGTACTGAGAATTTTACAGCGCATAGAGGTTTGAATTCAGCCGACAGGCTGTTGGAATATACCGATACCGTTAGTAAACGCGAGGCCCAGGCCCAGATTCTGGATGATATGGATCTGGAACGCGAACGCGGCATTACCATTAAAAGCCATGCCATTCAAATGGGTTACAAGTTTGAAGGCAAAGACTATACCCTCAACCTGATTGATACCCCCGGCCATGTAGATTTTTCTTATGAAGTAAGCCGAAGCATCGCGGCCTGCGAAGGGGCCCTGCTGATTGTAGATGCCACTCAGGGCATACAGGCCCAAACCATATCCAACCTGTTTATGGCCCTGGAACACAATCTTACCATTATTCCCATTCTGAATAAAATGGACCTGCCCGGCGCCATGCCCGAGGAGGTGAGCGACCAGATTATAGAGCTGCTGGGTTGCGAAAAAGAAGACATTATCCCTGCCAGTGGTAAAACCGGTATGGGTGTGCACGATATTCTGCATGCCATTGTAAAGCGGGTTCCACCCCCGGTGGGTAATATTGATGCGCCTTTTAAAGCGCTGATTTTCGACTCGGTTTTTAATCCTTTCCGCGGCATTATCGCCTACTACAAAGTTTTGGATGGCAAAATTAAAAAAGGCCAGCACGTAAAATTCATGAACACCGGACAGGATTATCTGGCCGATGAAGTGGGTGTGCTGAAACTAAATCTGCTGCCCCAAAACGAAGTAAAAGCCGGGGATGTGGGTTATATCATATCGGGCATTAAAGAGGCCCGCGAGGTAAAAGTGGGCGATACTATTACCGACTTTGAAAACCCTGCCGAGGAAGCCATCAAAGGGTTTGAGGATGTAAAACCCATGGTATTTGCTGGGATTTATCCTGTAGATACTGAAGACTACGAAGAACTGCGCGAGAGCATGGTAAAACTGCAGCTCAATGATGCCAGCCTGGTGTTTGAACTGGAAAGCAGCGCGGCACTGGGCTTCGGATTCCGCTGCGGATTTTTGGGTATGCTGCACATGGAAATTATCCAGGAACGCCTTGAACGAGAGTTTGGAATGACCGTTATTACCACCGTGCCCAACGTTAGTTACCGCGCTTCCCTCACCAAAGGCGAAATGCTGGATGTAAACAACCCATCCGACCTGCCCCCACCCGAAAAAACCGACTATATCGAAGAACCCTATATCACCGCTTCTGTAATTACCAAATCTGAATATGTGGGTGCCATTATGGGACTTTGCATGGACAAGCGAGGTACCCTTAAAAATCAGCATTACCTTACCGCCGACCGTGTAGAAATCATATTTGAAATGCCCCTGGCCGAGATTGTGTTTGATTTTTACGATCGCCTTAAAACCATTAGCCGTGGTTATGCCAGTTTTGACTACCACCCCCTGGGATGGAGAGAAAGCAAACTGGTTAAAATGGACATTTTGCTGAATACAAAACCGGTGGATGCATTAAGTGCCATTATTCACCGCGACAATGCATTTGACCTGGGTAAAAAAATCTGCAAAAAGCTGAAAGATTTAATTCCACGCCAGCAGTTCGAAATAGCCATACAGGCCGGTGTTGGAGCCAAAATTATTGCCCGCGAAACCATTTCGGCCCTGCGCAAAGATGTAACTGCAAAATGTTACGGAGGTGATATCAGCCGTAAACGCAAACTGCTCGAAAAACAAAAGGCCGGTAAAAAACGCATGCGCCAAGTGGGAAACGTAGAAATTCCGCAAAGCGCATTTATGGCCGTTTTGAAACTCAACGATTAAGAGACAACCTTTTAAGCTTTGACTTGTCTATGAAGGTATGAAAACCTTTATAGCAATTTTGGCGGCTGGTATGCTACTTACCTATACCGCTTGTAAAAAAAGCATGGAAAAACCGGCGGAAAAGTTTACGGCCAAAATAGTTTGCGGGGATTGTACATGGTTATTGCAAAAGGGCAGCAAAGCACTGGTAACGAATAAACCCAAAGCGAAATACAACGAAACTGTAGAAATTTCAGCCAAAAAAGGCGATACCATTTTGTTTTTCGGATATAACTACAGCCTCTCAGAAAACATGGATGGCTATTTGTTAAAAGGGAATTCAGAACTCAAACATGGGGTTACGCATTGCGGCGGAAATCCTACATTTTTTATGGAATACATAGTTCCATAAAATTAAAATTTGGATACAAATAAATGTCATTTTATCCGGTAGATAATAATTTGCATTTATTATTTTTTTCTACTTCTCAAGATCAATAAAACAAGGGCATTTACTATATTATCCGTATGCAAACGGATAAATAACTTGTGCAATTTTTGCATTTATTTTATACTTGTATTTATACAGTTGTTAATTTTTTAGGCAGGTTTTAATTTTATGCAAAATACAATTTCAGATCAGGAATTATTTTATCAAATCGCATTGATATGTGTACCCGGAATTGGGCCTGTAGCGGGCAAAACACTCATCAGCTATTGCGGCAGTGCAGAGGCTGTTTTTACCTCTTCCAAAAAATTATTGGCCAAAATTCCGGGTGTTGGTCCAGTTTCAGCGCAAGCTATACAGGCTTATACCGATTTTTCGATTCCTGAAAATGAAATGCGTTTTATCATTCAGCACAGCATCCGGGGCATACATTACAATTCGTCGGAGTATCCATTGCGATTGAAACAAAATATGGACAGCCCGCTGGTACTTTTTGTAAAAGGCAATGCCAACCTCAACCACGATAAAATTGTAGGGATAGTAGGTACCCGAAAATGCTCACCCTATGGGGTAGAAATGACACGCAGAATTATTGAAGGATTAAAACCCCACAATGCATATATTATTAGTGGTTTGGCTTTTGGTATTGACATTTGTGCCCATAAATATGCCATGGATATGGATATGCCTACCATGGGTGTGGTAGGACATGGATTGGATATTTTATACCCCGGTCAGCATAAAAACCATGCCCGCCGGATGATTGAACAAGGGGGCGCAGTAATTTCGGAATTTTTCAGTGGTACGCCCTTGAATAAAGACCTGTTTCCACGCCGCAACCGCATAGTGGCCGGGCTTTGCGATGCACTGATTGTGGTAGAAAGCATGGCCCGGGGCGGCAGTATGATTACAGCCGAAATTGCCAATAGCTACAACCGCGATGTGTTTGCGGTACCAGGCAGGGCCACCGACCCCATGAGTGAGGGCTGCAACCTGTTAATCAAAAACCTGAAGGCCGCCATTTGTGAAAATGCCTTAGATATCAGCAATGGCATGAACTGGTATTTACCCGAGGATTCGAAACCCAGCCGACCCATACAAAATACCCTGCTGCTTGAATTAAATGACACTGAAAAATTAATTGTAAATGCCTTAAATAATGGCGAAAAACACTATGATGATTTGCTGTTTGAAACCCAAATACCTGTGAGCAAACTCAGCTATACCCTGCTGGATTTAGAAATGAAAGGATTGCTGAAGGCATTACCCGGAAAAAAATATGGGATGTACCGCTGAAGTACATCCCATATGATATTTAGGTTTTAAATAGTCGGATTATTTTTTGCCACCTTTTTTGGGAGGTGTAGCCGGGCGCTTGGTTTGGGCCTGTTTCATGGCTTCCTGCAAACGGGCCTGGAAAGCACTTTGCTTCACCGGCTTTTTACGCGATTCTGCAATTTGGGCATGCAATTTTTTATCGTCCACAGTACGGCGAATAATGGCCTGCTGCGCAAAGGTTACCATATTGCTTACAAAATAGTACCAGGTAAGTCCGCTGGCGTAATCATTCAATACACCCAGGAATATGATGGGCATAAAATACCCAATCCATTTCATTTGCCCGGTTACACCACTAATCTGGTTATTCAGGCGGGTATAAATCAGGGTAGAAACGGTCATCAATAGGGTAAATAAACTTACGTGGTTGCCATAGAATGGAATGTTAAATCCAAGATTTAAAATGCTGTCGTACTGGCTTAAATCGTGCGACCAGAGGAAGGCTTTTTGCCTTAGCTCAAACGCATTGGGGAAAAACTGGAACATGGCAAACAGGATGGGCATTTGAAGCAGCATGGGTACGCAACCACTCATAGGACTCACCCCTGCTTTTTTGTACAAGGCCATATTTTCAACCTGCATTTTTTGCATGTCGCCATTGTGTTTTTCTTTGATGGCATCCAACTCGGGTTTCAGTATACGCATTTTTGCTGTGCTGATGTATGAACGATATACCAGCGGCAACAAGATGGATTTGATGAACAGGGTAAGCAGTAAAATAATAATACCCATGCTGGCAATTTTGTTTTCGAGGAAGTTGAAAACGGGAATTACCATCCAGCGGTTTACCCAGCCAAAAATTCCCCATCCCAAGGGCACCATGCGTTGCAGGTCATGGTCTGCAATACCCACATTTAATTCTTTCAATGTTTTAAAATGGTTAGGACCAAAGTAAAAAGCCATATTATAGCTTTTCTTTTCTTCCAATCCATAATCCAGCCACATTTCGGCCTTCATATCTTTCACCATATCCTTTTCCTTGGTTTCTTTCCAGCCCACAACGGCTTCTTTGTCTATGGCATCTTTTGAAATCAGGGTGGTGTTGAAGTACTGCTGTTTAAAAGCAATCCACATGGGCTTTGCTGTAATTTTCTTTTCTTCAGCACCGGCAGGGCTCAGTTTTTCAGGATTTTCGTCGGCTATTTTATAAAGCGGATAACTGTTTTGGGTTTCCCATTTCAGCTCGCGTTCCTGTTTGGGCAGCACCACTTGCCAGGTTAATTTCAGATCGGGGTTACCTTTGAAAATATCGTTTTGAATGCCATGCAGCTCCAGTTTGTAATCTACTAAAAAGTTTTGGGTATTGAGGGTGTAAATCTGATCGATATAGCCGCCTTTGCCATTGGCTAAACGCATGGTTACTGAGTTGGCCGTAGCATTTACAGGTTCCCAAAAAAGCTGATCGGTACGCAGGGTTCCTTCAGAGTTCGATTGGGCGTTGCGGGTTTGCAATTCATAGTAAAAGTTTGAGTGTTTTTCGTCGAACATTACCAATTCCGAAGAATCCGAACGTTTGTATTCATTCAGTTTTACACTGCTTATGCGCCCACCCTTGGTGGTGAGTTTTACAGTAAGGCTTTTGTTTTTTAGCTCAATGATTTTAGCGGTTCCTTCTGCATTTTTGGCAAACCCTCCGATACTTTTGGCTAAAGCTGAGGAATCGGGTGCTTCAGCGGCAGTTTTTACCACTGAATCTTTTGCGGTTGTTGCAGCAGGGGCTTTGCGGTTTTTTTCTACCAGGGCAATACTGTCTTTGATTTTTTGCTCGCGGGCCAGCTGCGCCTCAGAGGGCGAGGTCCACCAGTAATAACCTACCAGTATCAGAAAAATGAGAGATAAACCTACGATGGTATTACGATCCATGATTTTAGGGGCGCGAAATTAGGTAAAAAAGCGCTACCTGCATAAGAAAGCATCGGCTTTTGATGCCATTTAAACGATGCCGATCGGAAACCTCTGTTTTGACCTAGTCCTGCAGCTTGATAAACCTGCCTGTTTCGCCCAAACTGGTTTTGATAAAATAAATACCCGCAGGCAATTGGTTTAACTCAATTTCCCGGCTCGTACCGCTGGTTGTAATTTGCTTCAATAATTCACCTTCCACATTTAAGATCTGCACTGTGCGTATAGTATTTGATTTAAACTGCAAAAAGATTCTATTATTAGCCGGATTGGGATGCAAACCTATACCCGCATTCTCAAGTTTAACAGCGCTATTAGTTTTAGGGGCCACCCGTTTAACTACCGTCCATGGCGTAATAACTGCCGGCTCGTAATCAAAGTAAATCCCTACCCGGTTTGTGATTGAATCGCCCACTTGCAAATTGTTGGACATTGAAAGTTGAAAACGGAACCAACTGATGCTGGAGTCGGGATTCTCTGCAATTGGTTTTAAGTTGATATTGCTAAACGTAAAAACCAATATCCGTCCGTTTTCTATGGTTAATTTATACTTGTGCTTACTTTCGGTTAAATATACTTTTTCCAAAGGAAAACGTCCATCCAATGTATCGCGCACAACAACCTTTCTGGCATAACTGCTGCCCGTATTCTGAAACTGCACCGTATAATTTACAGTTCGTACATCATGTGTCACTTCCCCTTCAGGATTGCCATGTTTTAAATTGGGATCGTAGGCTGTCACTACTTTTCCAAATATAGTATCCTCATTATCCCCGTTAAAACTATCGGTATATCCAGGCAAAAATGCCCAGATATTTCGCAAATCTTTAATTTGGTTTGAGTCTTGATTTACATATAATTTGAATTTATAATTTACGATTTGTTTCGCGGGCAATGAAGCTATGGTAATTTTTTGCAAACCCGCTTTTCCACTCACGGCACTAAATCCATGCGCCGATTTAAATGGGCTTAATTTGGTATCATATCCTACCCTTAATTCAATATTTGTGTATGATTTTTTACAATTATTTCTTACCGAAACATTGAATTCTATGGTATCTCCTCGTCTTAATCCATTGGCATATTTTTTTTGCAACATTACTTCCAGATTTTCTACATTGGTAGTGCGCATGGGCCAGTGAAAAGATGTTCCAAAAGTGTCTTTTGCAATGGCCAGATTACTATTAAAACTTTGCTTGTACAGTAATCCAAAACGATCGATTCTATGCACCTCAAAAGCGAGAGTATCGGCACCTAAAAACGAAATTTTATAAGCCCCATTGTCATCTGTAGTGGTGTAATATACATTATTCTTACCCACCGCCATAACCATCACATTGTTTAATCCGGTGTCGGTGCTGTTGAATTTCGCATCGGCATTCTGATCGTCATAAACGGTACCTGAAATTTCGGAAAAGTTCTCAAACGACATGGTAAATACATTTTCAATGGGTTTATATGCTTCGTATTTGCCTTTTAAAGGGTCGAAACGGGCAATGGAGTCTATATTGCCAGCGACTAGGTATTTTCCGTTCCACACAATGCCGTGAAATCCCCGATAATTTGAGGTTTGACGTGCTTTTAAAGAGTATTGATTCAATTGGGTAATACCTGTGGGTTGTATAAAAAATACTATTAACCTCGAAGAAGTTGCGTATAATTCCGGCTCTGGAATTAAAACAGTTCTGTCTTTTCTGAGTTCTATATGATGCATTTTGGTTTTACCTGTATAATCAAGATACTCTAACAGTTGATTACTTGCAAAAACCGATGGAAGTTTTTTTACATCCCATTTTTTACCCACCCTGCTATACATAATATTGTCGCCCAACCAGGTATGATAGCCATTAAGTTTTCCCAGATATGCGATTTGATTTCCAACTGTAACATTGTGTATAAAAGTATCTAGTACTTTCCCGTTTAGCACAATGTATGTTAGGTCTCTGTTTCCATTATAAAATTTATCCAATAACCGAAAAGTATTACCAAAGCCCACATAATGTGCATTAAACACCAGTGTATCGCTATTGGGAATTTTAGTAATGGTTAGGGCAAAACCAGTGTCCTGAAATCCATAAGGAAAAACAGGTGAGTATCTCTTCCACGTATTGGATTTCATATCCAAAACAGCCATTTTACCTACACTTTGACCGCCGGCACTTAGTATGGTGGAACGCGTGTAATATGGAGAAAATACAATTAAAGTATCCTGAATCCACAAATGCTGGATACGTCCAATTTGATCCGAATTGGATTCAAAAGACATGCCCAGCCCGTTGCCTGCACTTTTCCATGTGCCGCCCTCCCACTTCACCAAACAGGTATCTAATCCATTTTTAACACTATCACACCAAACGGATAAATACACCACATTTTTATGATAGCTGATTTCTGAAACACCCAACGCCTTTGGCAACTTGCTTTTACGGTAAATAACCAAGGTATCTGAATTGTTCCAACTTTTGCCATCAAAAAAATGAGCCACATACCGAAGAGATTTATAGGCACTGGGCTTCGATGGCACCCTTTCCAACATGGCTACCCTGCCCGAATCATCGACATAAGTTATGGGCACTGTATCAATTGCAATGGTTTTACTTCCAAACCCACTATAAGGGGTAAAATTTTGTGATTGCAACGGATGCAGTAACATTAAAAATAATAGGGATGCCATAAACCTAAATACACCGATTGGTATGGCGTCATTTACACTGTTTTTTATCAAAATATGTTTTGCTTTTTTTATGTTATTTTCTGTATTTCTCAATTCCATATGGGTTATACTTTTGCCAATAAGCGGGCTATTTTCCCAGCTCCTGATTCCTTTGCACGTTGATTCTCTCATTTTTCAAGTAGCCTATTTTATTCCTAATTCAAATTAATTCTTACGCAGGGTGCTATACTAAATACAGAATATTTTAGAGCCGAACTTCCAAATCGCATGGCAAAATCGGCAGTGTTAGTCTGACTTCTCAATTGCAAGCCAAATGCCCATTTACTTCCCGGTTTATAAAAATAATTAACCCCATACTGAAGGTTAATTTTGCTGTAAACCGGGCTTGCTGTGCTGGCCCTCATGGTATTCAAATCAAATGGCTGCATATTAGAACGATTGGCAAAATTTAAGGCCAAACCAGCACAAAGTTCTATGTTCGACCTACTGCCATTGAAAACTTTATATGACATAAATACTGGCAACTGGTATTGGGTAAACACAGCGCTTGTAGCCTGAATTTCATATTCCTTCCCGGCACCTAAATTTAAATACCCCTTGATATTGCCCGAAGCTGAATCAATGACCGGAACATTTTCAACTTTCCGATTATACAGTGTATGGGTTTGAATCATCTGCTGGGTTAATCCCATTCCAAAAGTAAATCTACCCAGCGCATAGCCCAGGCTTATCCCGTTTACAATACCGTTGCCCTTGGTTTTCATTCCCTCTGTGATACTGGCCATATCCTGGTGCGATTTTTCGTTAGACTTAGCAGCCCACCGTCCTTGCATATTAGCAAACCCACTACTTGCGCTAACCTGCAATCCGTTTTTTGCATGTTTAATTTTGGCAAATTCGGGCTCCTTTAATGTTTTATTTGCCGATAGTGTCAGATTTACTATTTTTAATCCCTGCATTTTAATTTCTTTAGCCTCGAATTCTGTTATTTTCTCTTGTACAATTATTGCCACAATCTCATCCGCATAGGGAGGCATATTTATTGTCTCCGTGCCAGTGGCATACACTTTTCTCGGATAATTGTGCTTCTCCTTTTTGGGTGAAAAACTGCGTACTTCTTCTGGTTTTATTTGGGATATTTTGTTCTGGTTTTGTGTATTTATTTCGCTGGAATGAGTCCCAGTTTTGCTTTCAGAATAAAGTGTATTTTGCTCCGTTTTTGCTGTGTGGAAAATGGTTCTACTTCCTGAGAAAACACGCATCTGGGATACTCCGGCCATTGCCAAACCCAAAACGATGCAACCAAAACCCCATATAAAAAATGCCCTGCGACGCTTTTTTTCTTTATTCAAATCGCGCATACTTTGAAGAAACTGCTCTTCATCCAGCACCGAAATTTCGGGGCCATCCGAAGCAAACACTTCTCTGAAATATATATCAATGTTTTGCTTGTGGCTCATATTTTACATTCTCAACTTTTTTTTCAATCATTTGTTTCAGCATTTTTCTGCCCCGCATTAAAATTTGACGGCTGTTGGCTTCTGTAATATTCAACTCGCGGCTTATCTGGCTGTGCGACAAACCATCGATTGCATACAAATTAAAAATTACCTGGTACACCTCTGGCATTTGTCTAATAAAGGACATGGCGGTTTGGGCATCCATTACTTTTTCGGGCTCTTCCACCAATACATCCTCTATATCCATTTCTAGTTTCTCGGTTATGCTTACCTGCATAAATCCCTTGCCTTTTGACCGCAAAAAATTGATGGCCTGGTTAATAACAATGCGAGTAATCCAAGAAGAGAGTGCCGATTCACCTTTAAATCGATGCAGATTTTCAAACACCTTAATCATGCTTAACTGCATCACCTCACGGGCATCATCCTCGTTTTTTACATAGCGCCAGGCTACCCGCAAAGCCAGGGTTCCATAAGTACGGAACAACTGCAGTTGGGCCTTTTCATCCCCTTTTATGCATGCTTTCAGTATTTCTTTTTCCTGACTCAAAAACCCCTTTAGTACCCTTTAGACACGATGAATGTAAGATCGTGACAGAATTTTATGCATAATAATACAAAAAATCTAGGGTTGGGCAATTTCAAACCGCATCACTGTGCCATCTTCGCTTTTGATATAGTACAGGCCAGGAACCAAATCAGCGATACCCACTTCGGTTAATCCGCTGTTTAATACTAAGTTGAAATATTTTTTACCTGCAATATCCGTTATCATGGCCTGCATGGCCTTGCCTGAATTGTATACCGAAATAAAATTGGCTGTTGCCGGATTAGGAAAAATGTTATACCCCGTTTTGCGAATTCCTGCTACATTCCCAGAATTATAGATTATCCGCTGTCCGTAAGTTTTGCGGCATCCGGTCATTGGAGCTTCGCATATTACAAAAATGGAATCGTAATTCGCAACCAGCGAATCTGCTATATTAAGGGTGTTTTGCTTTGAATTTTGAACTAACCATGTATTCTTTTTTACACTAAAATAACTCCAATAAATATTAAAATTCGAAGGAAAAATATTCCCCATAGCATCCGATGCACCAAAGATTTGATTCCCAAGGGCAGCATTGCGTTGTATATAATCAAGCCGCGGCAATTCATGTACTGTGTAAGATTTTGTCACAGAATCCATACAACCCCAGGGGAAAATATGCACCAATTTGGCAAAATAAGTACGGGTTGTATCCACAAAATGAGAAAATACAAAAGGATTTTTGCTTGTATCCTTCAGGCCGTTTCCAAATTCCCAGCGATAGGTAGATAGAGAATCTTTAACACCCGGAAATGAGGTGGAATTTATAAATTTAACCGTATCACCATAGCACACATCCATTGCTGTAAAATTGGCCCTGGCGCCGGGCAATAAAGTAATAGAATCTGATGCGGAAACAATGCAAAAATTATCATAAATTACAATTAAATCTACCTTGTGTTTACCAAATGGTGGATGCAAAATGCCAATGGGCAAAGTGCTTTTACCCACCAATTCGCCATCTTGTTTCCAATTCCATGTTCCTTTCATTTTGGTATACTGCCCCATGGTATCCGTTATTGGTTTGGGGGTGCACAAAGTGCGTGGGGCAATTACAGGCTGAGGTGCAAAATTCAGCACCAAACTTTTTACCACCGAATCAACAAAATTGGTTTGGTTGGTTTTTACCCATAATTTAATTGAAAATGTACCGGTTTTTTTAAAAATATGGCTCACTGTGAATCCGGTATCTGTGGTGCTGTCACCAAAATCCCAGCGATAAATATCGCACATTTTTTGAAGGATTGTATCAAATACAAATTCTACTTTTTGATTGCCTGCTGTGCAAATGGTAAATCCTGGCAGGGCTTTAAATCTGGCAAATTGGGCATTAGCAAAACCAAATTTTAAACACAACAAAATAAGTAAGGCTATTCGCATATGAATTGGCTGAAATCAAATTAACAAAATTCTGGAGATTTAACTAAACATATACAGTATGTTTACAGAACAATGACAAAGGCAGATTGTAGTCAGTTTATGACTTGCGTTCCACAAAATACATGTCGATCTCGCCTTTGTGTTTTGCATTTACTTTACCCCGGTAGGTGCATACAAAATAGTCTTTCACCAATTCATGGGTATCGGCACTTATGTTTACCATGCCTTTTTCGCCGCTGCTTTCCATACGTGAGGCTAAATTTACCGTGTCGCCCCAAATATCATAGGCAAACTTTTTAATACCCACAATTCCAGCCACCACAGGTCCGGTATGAATTCCAATGCGAATATGAAAAAAAGGTTTCCCTTCCTGCTCTCTTTTTTTGCCGGTTTCGATAATAAAATCGCGCAAATCCAGCGCAGCATTAACTGTATCTACGGCATGGGTAGTGCTGGTTTTGGGCAACCCACCCGCAGCCATATAACTGTCGCCAATGGTTTTAATTTTTTCAACTCCATATTTCTCAATAATGCGGTCAAATTCTGAATAAATATAATCAATTTCACCCACCAATTCGGCTGCACTCATTTTTTCACTGGTTTGGGTAAAATCTTTAAAATCAGTAAACAAAACCGATACGCTGTCAAAATGTCGGGCAGCCGCACTCCCAATCTCTTTCAGCTCCTCCGCAATTTCGGCTGGTAAAATATTTAACAATAAATTTTCCGATTTTGATTTCTCTAATTCTATAGCATGATTTAATTTTTTCTGCTTAATATAACTGCGATAAACAAATCCAGAAATTATTAAAAGCAAGGCAATTCCAATCATAAAAAATACGCGTTCGTTGCGTTTTTTCTCTACGGCCAGCCTGTCGATTTCTATCTGCTTATCTTTTACCATCAGCTCGCGTTCGGTGGTCAGATTCTCGATTTTAATATTGCTTTCCATGGTAAAAACCGAGTCGTTCAGCTCTACATATTTCTCTAAATATTTATGCGCTTCTGCAAAATTGCCTTGCAAAACAAATGCATCCGAAATTTGCTTGGCCAAGAATGATTTTAAACCCAAATCCCCTGTAGCATCGGTAATTTCGTAAGCTTCTTTAAAATACTTTATGGCCTTGGTTATTCTTTCGGCTTTACTTCCGGGTAACAAATTGGTATCATTGGCGGCCCTGTTTGTATGATTTTTTTCACTTAGCAGATACGCCTGACCCGCATTGCCAAGGCAATTTGCCTGTCCGTTATAATCATCCAGTTGTTTGTAAATATCGTAGGCTTCCAGTATATTTTTCAGGGCCATTTTATATATACCCTTGTCATTATAAAGCACCCCGATATTCATCAGATTGCGGGCCATACCTCCGGCATTGTTCAGCTCGGTGTACAATTGCAAGGCCTGCCGGTTATAAACCAGGGCCTTATCGAATTTGTGCATGGCTTCATAGGCATTGCCCATATTGCCCAATTGGATAGCAACACCCTCTTTATCGCCAGTTTTTTTGAAAATTTCCAGCGCCAAAGAATCGTAATGTAGGGCTTTGGGGAAATCGTGTTGTTTTTTAAAAACATTGCCAATTGCCCCCAATTGATTGCCAATACCCAGTTTATTGTCAATTTCTTCAAATACCTTCAAGGATTTAAACAGGTATTCCAATGCCCTTGAATAAGCGCTTTTATCGATATAAACCATGCCGATATTTCCCAAACATTGGGCAGTTTGAAGCTTTTCTCCCGCTTCCTGGTCGGCCTTCAAAGCCAGATTCAGAAATTGCAATGCTTTTTCAGATTCGGCCAGCACCATATAATTTACACCAATATTATTGCAGGCAAGGCCCAGTCCTTTTTGCCAGCGAATACTCTCAGCCAGTTTTTTGGCCTGCATGCCGTATTCCACACCTTTTTCAGGGTCGGAATAGCTGAGCTCGTAAGAAATTTTGGAAAGTACCTTAATCCGCAATGTGTCTGCAAGCTTATTTTTTAGCACCCCTTGCAGGGAATCAACCACATCGGCCGACACACTGATTTGGGTAAGTAAAAAGAAAAACCACAGCAAAACCGCCCTTTGAGAAAGGAGGCACTGATAAAAACGGTTTTGTGTGCGGAATTTCAACCTGATTGCTTTTTTTTAATAGAAAAACCAGCAATCCATACAGAATTGCTGGTTTCGTAGTTTGGATTAATGTACGGTGCGGATGGGATTAACCATTCCGTCTAACGCCATCTGCAGTAACTCCGCCAGGGCTTTTAATAACCTTCAGCGCTACGGGCACTCCCACTGTCAGGCCTGCTTCAGCAGAAATCACTTTAAATGTGGCCAGTTCATCCGGTCTGTCGTTGGGGCCGGTTAGTCTAACCATACCAATACCTTTAGCCTGATCGATTGCGTGAATTACGCCAGTGGTGTCAATTCCTTCTACCATAGTTGTTTGTTTATTAGTTGTTTGGCAAATATATCTTTAAAAAGTAAAACCTTGCAAGTACTTTCATGCTAAAAACGCTGATTTTGTGCAAAATTTGTTACTATATACTACCAATTACCGAAATAAAATCGTACTTTTGCGGCTCCAAAAAACCCGTCATAAATCATAATGGCCAACATAGGTAAAGTATCACAAATCATTGGGCCTGTAGTCGATGTTAGCTTCAACGAAGCTGGCTCATATTTGCCCAAGATCTACAACTCATTAATAGTAAAACGCGAAAACGCGGCTGATTTGGTGCTGGAAGTACAGCAACACTTAGGCGAGAACATGGTGCGCACCATTGCGATGGACTCATCCGACGGGTTATACCGTGGCATGGAAGCCATCGATACCGGTGTTGGTATTACCATGCCAACCGGTGAAGCCATTCGCGGTCGTTTGTTAAACGTTGTAGGCGAAAGTATTGACGGTATGCGTGCCGTTGACAATTCAAACGGACGTGCCATCCACCAGGCTGCACCTACCTTCGAAAACCTGTCAACCAGTACCGAACCCCTTTATACCGGTATTAAGGTTATCGACCTGCTCGAACCTTATGCCAAAGGAGGTAAAATCGGATTGTTTGGTGGTGCGGGTGTAGGTAAAACCGTATTGATCATGGAACTCATCAACAACATTGCAAAAGCATACTCTGGTATGTCTGTATTTGCTGGTGTTGGTGAAAGAACCCGCGAAGGAAATGACCTTTTGCGCGAGATGATTGAATCTGGCGTTATTAAATATGGCAAAGAATTCCTGAAAAGCATGGAAGAAGGCGGATGGGATCTTAGCAAAATTGATTACGATGAACTGAGCCAAAGCCAGGCTACCCTTGTGTTCGGTCAAATGAACGAACCTCCGGGTGCACGTGCCCGTGTGGCATTGTCTGGTCTTACCGTTGCCGAATATTTCCGCGATGGAGATGGCCAAGGCGCAGGTAAAGACATTCTGTTCTTTATCGATAACATTTTCCGTTTCACACAAGCTGGTTCTGAGGTATCTGCATTGCTGGGTCGTATGCCTTCAGCGGTGGGTTACCAACCAACCCTGGCTACCGAGATGGGTGTGATGCAAGAACGTATTACTTCAACCTCACGTGGTTCTATTACCTCTGTACAAGCGGTATATGTACCTGCGGATGACTTGACGGATCCAGCCCCTGCTACCACGTTTGCTCACCTTGATGCTACTACCGTATTGAGCCGTAAAATTGCCGAGTTGGGTATTTACCCTGCGGTGGATCCTTTGGATTCTACCAGCCGTATTCTTACCCGCGAAATCCTGGGTGAAGATCACTACGCCTGCGCACAACGTGTAAAAGAATTGCTGCAACGCTACAAAGAATTGCAGGATATCATCGCCATTCTGGGTATGGATGAGTTGAGTGAAGAAGATAAACTGGTTGTAAGCCGCGCCCGTCGCGTTCAACGTTTCCTTTCTCAGCCCTTCCACGTTGCCGAACAATTTACCGGCCTGAAAGGTGTTTTGGTAGACATTAAAGATACCATCAAAGGCTTCAACATGATTATGGATGGTGAAGTGGATGAATATCCCGAAGCTGCTTTCAACCTGGTGGGTACCATCGAAGATGCCATCGAAAAAGGTAAAAAATTAATGGCCGAAGCTGCTGCTTAATTATGCAGGTTGAAATTTTAACCCCCGATAAAGCCCTTTTCAGCGGCAATGCCGATGTGGTTTCCCTACCCGGTATTAACGGTAGTTTTCAAATTCTCGAAAACCACGCTCCCCTGATTGCCAACTTAGGCAAAGGTACCCTTAGCATTAAAAGTGCATCCGAACTGCAATCTTTTGAAGTAAAAGGTGGTTTGGTAGAGGTACTTAAAAATAAAATTGTAGTGCTGGTTTAACACTAACAAAATCTGAATTTTTTAATCCCCTTGCCTCAAACAAGGGGATTTTTTTTAACCCCGCCATTTCCACTTTTTTGGTTCTATTTTTGCACCCATTCCCCCAAATAGCCTGCCTTTCCGGATGCACTATACCTACTTGCTTATAAATATTTTAATTGTGGCATTGCCAGTCGGAATTTCATTTTTTATTAAAATGGAATTTTACCGGAAATGGAAATTTGCGTTTCTCGGTATTGGCTTTGCGAGCCTGCTTTTTGTTGCATGGGATATGATTTTTACCCGGCTGGGAATCTGGAAATTCAACCCGGCTTACACCACCGGGCCGCATATTTATACCCTGCCTTGGGAAGAAGTGCTGTTCTTTATCACTGTACCGTATACCTGCCTGTATGCATACGAATGCCTTCGGGTTTATTTTCCCGGCAGAGGCAAAGTATGGATTGGGAAACTCTTCGGTTGGGGCATCGTATCTCTGTGTTTAGTTACCCTTTATTATCGCTACGATCAGTTGTTTACCTCCGTTACGGCTATTTTATTATTGGTAACTTACCTCAACCATTTATGGGTTACCAAAGGCGATTACCTCAATCACCTGCTGGTTGCCTGGATTATTGTAATGGTACCCATGGCCCTGGTAGATGGATTTATTACCGGATTGCCCATTATAGAATATGACGCCATGCAAATTACCAATCTGCGTATTGGTCCAATACCCGTTGAATTGTTTTTTTACAATCTGTTGTATTTAACCTGGATGATATGGGTATACGAACGCTATAAGCAAAGACCCTACTGGAAACAAATGGAGAGAGAGGCCCGAGAACTGCGTAAATTGGAACGCCAAAAGGCCAAAATGGCTAAACCTTAGCGGGCCGAATCTGTTGCAGGAAAGCAGTTATTTACTTTTGCACTTTGGGCTTTGGCTTTTTTGCGCTGCTTTTTACCCCATGGCAATGGAATATACTTCTCGGGGTATGCTTTCAAATCATTAATTAAACATTGCAATGAAGCCGTGGTTCCAGTGAGATTCTTGTATAATTCATCGTCATTGGCCAGTTTGCCTAAGGTTCCTTTGCCCGATTTAATATCACCCGCAATGCCACCAAGTGAATTTACCGTTTGTTCCAGATTGGTAATCAAAGCGTCCACACGCACACTATCCAGTTGATTGGTGAGTTTTTCAACGCTTTTAAGACTATTGTCCAGGCTTTTGCCATATCCTTCCAGGTTGCCTGAGAATGAAGCCAGGTTATTCATGCTGGTGTTTAATCCGGGGCGCACATCTTCAATGGCCCCTTTAATTTGTTCAATTGTACCGCGCACTTGTGCAACCAACTCGGGCAATTGGTCGAAAGTATGTTTCACCGATGCCCGTCCAATGAGTGCATTCAGGTTTGCCAATAAGGAGTCGGCTCCGGCAGCAATGGGGGCAATTTTTTCATTTACCATGCTCATCACATCGCGGGTATACTGGGGCAAAAGAGTGTCACCATCCACGGCAGATTGCTTATCGTGGCTCAAAATCAGTTTTAACGTGGTATTACCCAATATGGCCGATTCGATTTTAATCATGGATTTGCGCGGTATGCGCATAGCTGAATAAACTTCCAGTTTGGCTACAATTCTGCCACTGTTTTCATCCATAGATAGTTTTCGAACCTGTCCAATGCGATAGCCGTTAAACATGATTGGAGTATTATCTACCAGCCCCTGGGCACTGTCATACAATACAAAAAACTCCCGGGCACGGGTAAAAGGATTATCCTTACCCACCATATAATTATACCCCAAAATAAGGATGGTGATTGAAATGGCGGTGAGGCTTCCTACCTTGGTTTCTTTAGATACTCCTTTAAACACGATGATATTAAAGGTACAAAATTAACCTAAAAACACGAATAGTTATAAAACAAAAACCCCCAAGGCGATAGAAGAATCAAAACTGTAGCTTAAAGTAGATTTTAAACTACTTATAGCATATAAAGGAACGATAATTAATCAAATTTGCAAGTTATCAATAGAAATTTCGCATTAATAAACATTTACAAAACAAAAAGGGCTGCCAATTGGCAGCCCTTTTTATATGTTTCAGTTAATTAGATTAACGAGTTAATACAATCTGACGGGTGGTGGTTTCACCATTGTTGGTCAGACGTACGCTGTAGATTCCGTTGCTGAATGCACTCAGATCCAGTTTTTGGGTTCCGAATCCACCCTGGATGTTTTTCATCTCAGTTACTTTCACACCAGCTG
>JBGAKR010000010.1:0-55910 GCA_044224315.1 Bacteroidia bacterium
TTTCGTTTAAAGTCTGTACTGAAAATCCTTTTTCTGCGTTCTGCAGAGCTTAATTCAAATTGTTCTCGGGTTGCCATATGTTTTTGTTTTTAAAGTTGGTTTTGTCCTTAAAAACGGTCAACATATTTCAGGCACCGACATGTACTTGGAGGATATCGGATCTGGCTTACAATCCCGATATCGGATAACGGATATTTGATAGCAGATATGAGATTGCTGTACTTGGAGGATATCGGATCTGGCTTACAATTCCGAAATCCAGATTCGGAACCTCAAAATCTAGGTTCTGAACCCCGAAATCGGGGTAGCGAACCTCAAAATCCAGGTTCTGAACCCCAAAATCCAGGTTCGTAACCTCAAAATCTAGGTTCTGAACCCCGAAATCGGGGTAGCGAACCTCGAAATCCACGTTCCGAACCTCAAAATCCAGGTTCTCTACCTCAAAATCGAGGTAGAGAACCCCGAAATCCACGTTCCGAACCTCAAAATCCAGGTTCTGAACCCCGAAATCCAGGTTCGGAACCGCGAAATCGAGGTAGAGTACCTCGAATTCTAGGTATTGAACCCCGAAATCCAGGTAGAGAACCTCAAAATCGAGGTAGAGAACCTCGAAATCTAGGTTCGGAACCTCGAAATCCAGGTAGCGAACCTCAAATTCGAGGTAGAGAACCCCGAAATCCTGGTTCGGAACCTCGAAATCCAGGTTCGGAACCTCGAAATCCAGGTAGAGAACCACAAAATCCAGGTAGAGAACCTCGAAATCCTGGTTCTGTACCTCAAAATCTAGGTGCTGAACCTCAAATTCCCGGTTAGGAACCTCGAAACCCTCTCCTTTTGGAGAGGGTGATTCTGCGCCGGGCTGTCAAGCGCAGAATCGGGAGAGGTTGCGACCAAGTCAGCCCGAAGGGCCTCAACTAAGACACAACCAGTGAGATTAAAGAGGTGAATAAGTGTCCGACCCTTCGGGTCGTATTTCTTCTTTAGTTATGGGATACATATGTCCGACCCCTTCGGGTTATTTTGACTAGCATTCTACATTCTAACAGGGGGCAGGGCCCGCCCATTGAAAATGTGGCGGGGGGAGCAGGGAGCAGTGGTCGCGGAAAAGGCTGTTACATTCTACATTTTACATTCTAACAGGGGGCAGGGAGCAGGGAGCAGTGGTTGCGGAAAAGGCTGTTACATTTTACATTTTCCCCGCCCCTTTCAGGTTCGGGCAAGCATTTTGCATTCTAATACGTCCATTGTAAATGCGGCGGAGGCTGCCGCTATTCCCTATTCCCTATAAGCCATTCCCTGCACAAAATACATATCCAATTCGCCCCGGTTTTTTACCGAAATTTTGCCTCTGTATGTGCATTTGTATTGCCCTTTTACCAACTGATAGGTGGCTTCGCTAATGTTGATTTCCATGGGCGCACCGTTGCTTTCCATACGGCTGGCCACGTTTACCGTGTCGCCCCAAATGTCGTAGGCGTATTTTTTTATGCCCACTATCCCTGCTACAACCGGACCTGAATGAATACCAATGCGGATTTTAAACATGGGATTTTCTTTCATGTATTGCATTATTTCTACCGCTGCTTTTACTGTATTTAATGCATGATCCGGATCGGCATTGGGTATACCACCCACAGCAAGGTAAGCATCACCTATGGTTTTGATTTTCTCTATGCCGTTTTTCTCAATAATGCGGTCAAATGCTTTGAAACAACTGTCGATTTCACTCACCAATTCGGTGGGTTTCATATTCTCACTAATGCCGGTAAAATTTACAAAATCGGTAAATAAAACGGTAACACTTTCATGGTTTCTGGCCTCGGCATTGCCTTTAGATTTCAGTTCTTCGGCAATTTCAAGAGGCAATATATTCAACAATAATTCGTCTGATTTTTGTTTTTCTAATTCCAAATCTTTTGTGCGTTCGTGTACCCGATTCTCAAGCAGGGTATTTTGTTCTTTTAAGATGCGGGTTTTGCGTTTTATGTACCACCATACCATGCCCCCCAAGGCAAGAATACAAAGGCTTATAAACCACCAGGTGTTATAATACGGACTTGCAATATGAATGCTGATACTGGCCTGGGTAATGTGATTGTCGGGAAGATTTTCGTATTTTACCAATAATGTATAATCACCGGGCTCGAGGTTTATGATGTCTATTTTATAATTGGCAGGAACCTCGTGCCAATGGTTATCCTGGCCTTCTAACTTATATACAATTTTGTAGTATTTATTTTTGGCATAATCAAAATTGCTGATACTGATAGAAAAAGAATTCTGATTGTAACTTAAATTTAAATCCTGTAAAAAAGTAATGGATTCATTCAAAGGATTGGATACATTGCGGAATTGAATATCGCCAAGGGCTATTTTTTTCAGCGGAAAATCACTGTAAAAAATGCGCGTGTTTACCACAAAAATTCCCCCATCGCAGCCAGCAATGTATATGCCAGAAGAAGGGTCAAAGTCGGCCTGGTAGTTGCATATATGGTTGGTTTTTATGGCTGCATTCTTAATTTCAGTAAATTGAAAAGTTTGGGTATTGAAATGCAGAATAAAATAGTCGGAATTTAACCAGAAATTGCCTTTTTCGTCTTCACAAATGCGCATAATTCCGGCAACCTGCTGGTGCTTGTTAAAGGTATATTGGGTATAGCCTGTTTGGGGGTATTTCAATAGCGCCAAACCACTGTCGTTGCTTGCCCAAAGCCGCCCTGTGTTGTCTCGGTGAATGGCATGGTATGCGCATTTCAGCAGTCTTTCTTTGGGGAAAGTTTTAAATAACACATGCTTAATTTTGGCGGTATATAGATTGTAAATAAATATCCCATTTTGATATCCTAACATTACCTCTGCATTGTTGATTTTATAAACGCAGTTGTAAAAACCCAGCATTTCTTTTGGGAATTCCAAATCAAAAAAATGATTGTTTTTTTTGTCGAATCCAACCAAACCTCGATAGTTATGAACCAATAGCAAAGTATCACCATTCCATCTTATGATTCCCCTGATTAAATCATGCTCGCTTTTTTCAATTAAGGGATGCGAAACAGGTGAAATAGATAATTGCTGGGCAGCGGCATTGTAAAAACACAATTTGCCGTTTTCTGAAACCCAGGCATATTGCAGATTATCGATTTTAAAAATGCGACGCGCAGTAAAATTCTGCAAACCGTCCATGGAAGGATTGGAGATATTCCCACTATTTGAATTCCATAATTTAACAGGTACATTACCGCTGAACAACCAGGTTTGAGGGGTTGCGGATTTTACGGCATTTATTTGGGTCAGTGCCTGGGTATTTTCAGGATAAATCTGGTTGGTAGGAATAAACTGAAACTCTTGCATGGCCTGCAATGAAATATTCACGCCCCCACCCAAAGTGGAAATAAAAAGTACTTCATCCGCATCGGTATAAATATGCTTGATTTCATTATTGCTAATTGAGCCTTCATGGCTGGGAGAAAAGGTAAAATACTGCATTTTGCCATCGGATTGCCACATATTCAGCCCTCCATCCCCAGTTGCTATCAGCAGGTTTTGCCTCGCATCGCGGGTTATAAACCGAACTGTTTTTGCACTTAATTTTCCGTATAAATCGGTTTGGTCATTATCATAAACTTCGGCTGTATGGTTTGATAAATGCACACAGGCCATTCCGGTATAACCCGCTATCCATAAATTATTGTCTTTATCAGGGTAAATGCTGTGTACAAATTTTAATACCCCAAAAACCTTTTCGGGAAGTGCTGCTTTTTCCGCAGGCGTAATAAATTCTCCAAATCCGGTGAAGGTTTCAGCTTGTGGATTGAATGCTACCAGTCCGGCGTTTTTTCCACTGCCTTCTGCCCAGATTCCTACCCAATACTGGCCGGTTTTATCCTGGGTAATGTATTTTACCTTATTTATATAAATCGATTTAGGATTTTTATCATCATGCGCAAACTGTTTTAGGGTATGGGTTTCCTCGTTATATAAATACAATCCCGAGCCCCAGGTCGTAATCCAGATTCTTTTTTGGTTGTCTTCGTAAATGGAAGTAATTACTTCATAGGGTCTAAGCGCCCCTGCAGCCTTTGCGCTGGGCAACAGATGTTTATATTTAAACGTTTTTAAATCTAAAATACTGATACCACTCGCATTTGTACCAATCCAAAGACGGTTTTTGCTGTCTGCAAGTAAGGCCGAAACATGGTTGCCGCAAATACTTTGTGAGTCGCTTTGGTTGTGAAAAAACTGTTTGATATTATGCCCGTCATACCGGTTCAATCCGTTTTGGGTGGCAATCCATAAAAAGCCCGATTTGTCTTTGGTGCATTGGTTTACAAAATCATTGGATAAACCTACCTGGGTATTAAGGTGGAAGAAGTTGTTGAAATTGGTGAAAAGTCCTTGAGCTGAAATGCACTGGCATTGCAGAAAGAACAATGATAAAGAGAGAAAGGCCTTGAGATTAAGACTTGAAATATGCATGTCCGGAAAGCAAAAATAGGGAATGGCAGCCGAAAGACAGCCGATATCGGATCTTGGATTACGGATATTGGAAAGCTGAAGAACAGCCGAAAGACAGCCGATGGACAGCCGACTTAACAGCCGATATCGGATCTTGGATAACGGATGTTCGATAGCTGACGAACAGCCGATGGACAGCCGATGGACAGCTGATATCGGATCTTGGATAACGGATATTGGATAGGTGAAGAACAGCCGAAAGACAGCCGATATCGGATCTTGGATCTTGGATAACGGATTTGGATAGCTATAGAACGGCCGATGGGCAGCCGGGATATTATTTACCGCTTAATTTATAATGGGGGGGGATGGCTGTTAAGGCTATTAATTAATAGTTTGGCGATTGGGATTAACGAACTAAAAAAAAATTAGGGCTGGGATTGCTTGTATAAACACCAGTAAATGAGGGTGTTGGTTATTTTGTGAAACAGTTAATACGATATATATAAGTGTATAAGTAGTTAATAAATTTGCATAAGTGATTAACGGGGTATATAATTGCATTCTCAAACCATTCCATTAACAATATGTATAACTTCGTAAGCTGTGCAATGGCAGTTGCATGTCTTCTTTTCTCCTTCGGCTTGCATGCCCAGGGAAGCGTAAATGCCTATGATTTCGACGGGATTGATGATTATCTGGATGGCAATGATCCGGGTTTGAACGCCGTTTACAACAACTTTACAATGGAGATGTGGGTGAATCCCAATGATACATCGCCATTGCCTTCAGAATCCAATTGCCTCACCTGTATTATCTCTAATTTTAACCAGAAGTATGCCATCGGCCCCGAATGGGGTAGCCCGGGGTACAACAACGCTGCGATAGCCGGCTCTGGCATTGTGGTAGGTACCAATGGGGTAGCGGTAGTGGAGCATAAAGACAATTACCTGGCGGCACCGTTGGTGTATCGCGCCCCCCTGCAATCGGGTTGGAACCATATTGCCATTGTGTATAATTCGCTCACCCCCTATTTGTATTTAAATGGTGTGTTGGTTGCAACGGGCTTAACCAGCATGCAAAACAGTGTATTTCCAAGTGCCTATATAGGAGGATTCTGGTATGGCAACTACAGCGGATTGATGGATGAGGTGCGCATATGGAATTATGCCTTAACCGAAACCGAGATCCGAAACAATATGACCCAAAAAGTGAATGCATCATCTCCGGGTTTGGTTCGTTACTATGATTTTGACGGTTCTACACTGGTAGATTCAGAAGACCTTACCGGTAATATGAATGCATCTTTTATCAATATGAATATGCCCGCCCAGCAGGTGGTTTCAGGTGCGCCCATCGGAGATGCCAGTACCTACCTTTATCCGGTAAGTTGGGCCTCCCAGCAAGTATCGCTTAGCAGTGCCAGTAAGGGTTTACTAAAAGTAGACAGTGTGCAGGGAAATCCGGATGGTGTATTTATTTACCGGGTAAATAGCGTGCCCAATACAAGTGCCGGCCTTTCGGGGGTTGGTGATAATACGGTGTATTTCGGCACCTTTGTAGCGGGCGGATCTGCACCGGCATACAATATTACTTTTGATTACAATAATTATCCTTCGGCTTTTGCAGATGAGCAAAATCTGAAACTCAACAAGCGTTTAGACAATAGCGTCAGTTTCTGGGCGGCTGCTTCGGCAAGTGTGAACAGCACCGCCAATACTCTTAAGTTAACCTCCTTTTCCGGCCGCTCAGAGCTGATGCTCACCAATCCGCTTACCCCCTTGCCCATGGTTTTGAGCCGGTTTGCGGGTAAACCCCAGGAGAAATTTATTACCCTGAGCTGGACGCTTACCGATCCTGTGGAATTAAAAAGCCAGGAACTTCAGAAGTCGGCCGATGGTAAAGCATACACAAGGGTTTCGGGTTTTGAAAACATAGAGTATATGCCCGGTACCTATTCATTCAACAGCAACGACCGCTCACCTGTGGCAGGAGCAAATTACTACAGGTTGAAATTTGTTACCCAAAGCGGTACAGTTTCATATTCCAACATGGTGGCAGTACCCTGGAGCAGCACAAAGGAACTGCTGGTAGGCCCAATACCCGCAGAGAATGCGGTACTGCTATCATGCGGAAATTCGGTGCAGAATCTTAAATGCACCTGGTATGATATGAATGGCCGCGAGTTGCTGAACCTCAGTTACCAAAATGTAGTGAATGCCAGTATTCCGGTGCCTCAGGGCAATGCGGGTCATACCCTGGTACTGGCTACCAATTTAGATGGGCAGATTAAATATAGAACCGTATTGGTTAAGTAGTTTCATAGAATAAATTAGAAGGCGTAGGATTTGAAAAGATCCTGCGCTTTTTTTTTTGAAATAGAAATAGTATTTAAACCATCAACTCGCCCGTAACCCAATCTGCCAATAAGCGCCCCTCCAAAGTAAGGCTTGCATTGTGATCTGTTAGCAATATCAAAGCTTTGGTATGCAGATTTTGAAGTTCACGTACAATTTCTTTTTCGGTTTTTAAATTGAATCCCACCAATTTTTCGATTTCAATCCCTTCTTTACAGCGGATATTAGTGAGCAAATACTCGTTGTAATGGTCTTTGGGGCTTAAGGTTTCGCCCTCCCAGGTTTTTTGATTGGCAAATACCAATTCGGTATACATTTTATTATCAGCCTTATTCCAGCGCCGGCTGTTGCCATCAAAGCTATGGGCCGATGGGCCTATTCCTAAATAGGGTAGATTTTTCCAATAATTGCTGTTGTGAACCGCTCTATGTCCGGGTTTGCTGAGGTTGCTGATTTCATAAAAATCCCAGCCTTCTTGCAGTGCTTTGTCAAACAATAGCCTATAGTGCTGGCTTTGTCGGTTTTCTTCCACATTGGGCCATTCGCCCTTACTTATTTTTTTATTTAAAAAAGTTTTGGGTTCCACTGTAAGTGCATATGCACTGATATGGTCGGCACCGCAGTGAAAAGCCCATTCCATGTTTTGTGTCCATTCGGTATCAGATAGCCAGGGGCTTCCAAAAATCAAATCGATATTGAGTGAGGGGAAACCGGCATCCAATGCCAGTTCTATGCTTGCCCGGGCCTCGCTGGCGTTGTGATTGCGGTTCATAAACTCAAGGTCGGCCGCCACCAAACTTTGTATGCCAATGCTGAGTCGGTTTATCCCCGCTGCTTTCCATGCCTTCAGGTTGTCTGGCGTTATATCTTCGGGATTTGCTTCCAGGGTAATTTCAGCCTGCGGATTGACGCTAAAAAGCTGATGGCTGATTTTTAGGAATCGGTCTATACGGGCAGGGGGAATAAGGCTGGGGGTTCCACCGCCAAAATAGATGGTTTCCAACACGGTATTGGGTAAAAAATTCTTTTCTTTTTCTAACTCCATCTCCATGGCATCGAGCAGCTCGTCCATACCGCGGGTATTGGTGCTGAAATGGAAATTGCAATAGCTGCAGACCTTGCGACAAAAGGGAATGTGAAAATACAGGCCTGCCATTTGGCTTCAAAATTCGTTATTTGCAGTAGGAATTGTGCGTAAAACTTTACTTTTATGTTTAATCGGATGGCAAAGTGCAGCTGCATGGGCGGCTTCGCATTTGCCGTATACCGACACGGGTAAAATAGTTTGCCGCAATGTAACCAAACCTTCTGAAAACAAAGCGGCACTGCGCAATGCCATAAACCTGAACTGGCAAAAAAAAGGATATTTATTGGCCCGAACCGATAGTTCTGGTCCTTTGCAAATTTGCACCCATACTGGCCCCAAACCCGACTCAGTATGGTTACTGCTTCCCGGAAATGGGACTAACCATTCCGACACAATTTTGAGCGAGGTTGAAAACGCCATGGATATTTTGGAAGCCGTGTTGGTAAGGCATGAAAATACTGGCTATCCGTTTGCCAAAGCCCGCTGGGTGCCGGTGGAAGAGTCGGCTAGAAAACTTACCCTGCAGTTGCTGCTTACCCCGGGCGATTTTTATGTGCTGGATACCGTTGAAACAGGGAAAGCACATTTTTCAAACGGATTCTTGCGGCGCGCGGCGGGAGTAAAAACGGGTGAGGCCTATAACCATAGCCAAATGTTGCAGTTGCAAACCCGCATTGCAGCCCTGGAAGGGTTTACGGCCCAACGACAACAAACGGTTTTGCAAGTCGAAAATGGAAAATTACACGCCCTGTTGCCTGTAAATAAAGCCGCCCGTGATCAGGTAAATGCCTTGGTGGGGGTGGCTACCAACCCGGATGGGAAGGTGCTTTTTACGGGTGAAGCCATGGGGCGATTTTATAACCTTTTTAAAAACGGTGTAGCCGGCTCATTCGAATGGAGGAGTTTTAAAGCCCGTTCGCAGGAAATGAAAATTACTGCCGGAATCCCTTATCTGCTGGGCGTTCCCTTCATAACAAACCTAATGGTATCTTTGGAAAAGTACGATACCCTATACACCATTTTTAACCGGGGTTTTCAGCTTCGATTCCCGCTTTCGGCGCGGAGCAGCCTCGTGGTGGGTGGTTTTTTTGGCACCCGAACCCGCATTTTTGCTGATGTGGCTACTGTAAAAAACTTCAGACAACTGCCGGATAACCCTAGTTCGAGAAACGAAAATTTTCAACTGGGATTTGAAAGTTCGAATCTGACACCCGGCGAAATTCCCACCAAAGGATACCGCATCCGTATCATGGGGGCAGCGGGTTTCAGGCGCTATGTGCAGGATGCACAACTGGCGGCTATTACCTGGGTTTCGGCGTCGGGTGTAACTGAAAATGTGTACGATAGTTTAAAACGAACCGGAAATTTTCGCACACCCCAATACCGGCTGGATTATGATTTTTCGGGTTACATACCACTGAGTAGGTTCATAGTATGCAGGCTGGCTGCCAGCGGTTTTCAGTTTCAGGCACCCGTGGTATATTTTAATGAACTTACCCGCTTTGGTGGGATAAAAAATGTAAGAGGATTTAACGAACAGAGTATTTTTGCCAACCAAATGCACAGTGCCACTGCAGAACTCCATTTAATTGCCGGTAAAGCAGGGTATATAGGTCCGTTTTACAATGCGGCCTGGTTTCAAAACCAAACTGTGGGTGGCTCAAAAGGGGTATTGCAGGGATTTGGTATTGTATCGGGGATTAAAACCGGGGCTGGTATTTTGCAAATTATATGGGCAGTGGGTAAAACCGGCCAATTGCCTTTTGCCCTTAATAATTCGAAGTTTCATTTTGGCATAAGCAATACCTTCTGAAAATCAGGGCATTCTTCATATTGATATTGGTTTGTATCGGCACTTTTGCCAAAGGGGTAAATCAAAACCGCGTGATTGAAACACCCCAATCCCAGGAGGCTACCGACAATAAAGATACGGGAAGTAAAAAGTATGCGATTTATAAAATGCCTTTTATCGACAGTTTTCGTACCGATTCACTCCGCCAGATATTGCAAGATCAGTTTCTCATCCATCCACCCAAAGTAAAACTGGGCAAAAGAGTAGATCCCTTTGATCCGTTTCTGCGCGAGAATTATATACGAAGGGGCTTAGGTAAATTCTGGTTTTTTATCGTAAACCTGATTATTCTGGGGTTGTTTTTATATTTCAGAAATGCGTTTCCAAATCAACTGATGCTGCGCATGCGCAGTTTATTCAACCAATACCATTTTCGCGAGCTTATTTCCGATTTTGGACTTACGTTTACCAGTGGCTCTGTAGTGGCCGGCATAATCAGTACGATGGTAATGGCCCAGGCCATAGTAGTAATTGTGGTATATAGCGGCTACAAACACCTTAATAGTATCATTTTCTACATAGCCGTGCTGCTGGGATTGGTACTGTGGCGGGTTTTGCTGTTTTTTTTACAAAGCATCGAAGCCTATATCCTCAATATCAGCCAGGCGGCCCGCAGCCAGATTCAGCGGCAGATAAACATCGATCTTGGGTTTGCTTTTCTGCTTTTTCCGCTGGTTACCATGGCCTATTTCAACTCAGCCCTGCTATCAGGATTAAACGTGGCGCTGATTGTTGCACTGATAGTAACAGCCTGGATTGTAGTGCGCATTGCCATTGAGTTTTTAGGTTTGCTTAGGGAAAGTAGTTTTTCTTTGTCTGGTATTTTGTATTTTTGCGCCTTCGAAATTCTGCCTCATGCGGTTTTATTGACTGCATTGTTTCGAAGATACAGCTAATGAACGAAAGAGAAAGAAAGGTTAAGAGTATTCTTATAACCCAGCCCCAGCCGGAGCCGGGAAAGAATGTTTATGAAGATTTTGCGAAGAAACACAAGCTTAAAATTGACTTCAGGGCTTTCATTCATGTAGAGCCTCTGACCCCTCGTGAAATTCGCAAGCAAAAGGTGAATTTCCTGGAATATTCAGCTATTATCTTCAATTCGAAAAATGCAGTGGACTATTTTTTTAAGATAGCTGCTGAAATGAAAGTGGAAATGCCTGCCGATACCAAATACTTTAGTATTAACGAATCGGTATCGAATTATGTTCAGAAGTACATTGTGCCCCGCAAACGCAAAATGTTCAATGGCAAAGGCACCGAAAAAGACTTTCTCACCCTGTGTAAAAACCACGCCAAGGAAAAATTTCTTTTCCCTTGCAGTGATATACGCAAGCCTACAATTCCTGAGTTTTTTGCCAAAAGCAAAATGAACCTTACCGAGTGCATCATTTACCGCACGGTAAGCAGCGATCTCAGCGACCTGAAAGAGGTTTTCTACGATATTCTGGTGTTTTTCAGTCCGGCCGACATCAAATCCTTGTACGACAACTTCCCGGATTTTGTACAGAACAATACCCGTATTTCCGGTTTTGGCAGCAGTACCCAGCAAGCCATTTCTGAGCACAACCTAATACTGGATATTCCGGCTCCCACCGCCGATTCGCCAAGTATGTTGTCTGCCCTAGAAAAATATGTAGTTCGAGCCAACAGCGATAAAAAAGGTTAATCCTTTTCGCGGCTGCACACAAAGCAGGTTTTTTCTTTTTTCCCCGTAAAAAACAAGTAATACTCACCGCCATCTGCCATGCGCAATTTTTTTCGCGTGTCTTCGGCTCCCAAAACAAAATCGCGGCAGGTTATATGGGCTTTCGAAATGCCGGCTTGGGAAAGTTCACGGCCCATTTCGGCCAGGCTTCCTTTTATTATTCTGTGCAAGTAAAAAGATCGGCCTAAATAATCCGGCAAAATACAGTATCCTGTGAAAAAGGTATGATTTGCATTGGCAGATCCTAATGGAGTAATTTGAGACAATTGGCGGTGAAAACCGGCCTTGATACAAGCGGCAGAAGGCTCGAAAAAGCAGATGACAGGCTGTTTTTCCAGAACTAAACTGCTTTCCCCGTCCCAGCTTTCTATCCATTCCCCTTTAACATTTACAAGCAAGGTTTTGCCTTCAGCCCGGGAGGATACTTCCACCATAATCTCCTTTACTTCACTTCCACCAGCAATTACATAAATATCGATGGCGGTTTGAAATTGTGCCCGCAACCAGCTGATATCTACCATAGGACTAAGTTTGATAATCCAGGTGCCTGCCAGATTTGGATATTGATGGTATAAGGCAAAAATATCCGGACTGTAAGCAGCCGTATTGCCATGGGCCCGATTTCCCGATGCGCGTCGGTCGGGGTCGGCAAAAAGAATATCAAAAGTTTCGGTGCAGGTTACCAGGTAAGCTTCGGCAGAAGTGGTTATCCGATTAATGGTAGAAATATTCAACTGTTGTGCATTGTATTGAAAAAGGGCATTCAAGGCGGGGTCTGTATCCAGGCTGGTAACTTTAAAATCTTTTCTGGCAAATGCAATATCATCAACGCCCAATCCTCCGGTGATGGAAAGAAGTTTCCCTGGGGTAAATAACCCTGCCCGGTAGGTGGCAATATCGCCCGAGGTGCATTGCTCATAAGGAGTTGAGGCAAATATGCAATGGGCATTTACCCAATCGGGAAGTTTTTTTCGGGCCTTGGGTAAACAGCTTAAATGTTCGCGTAAAATGGGTAGTATAGCGGCATCTTTTTTGGGTGTTAATGCAACCATTTTGTCTAAATTACTGTCCAATGTATCAAATTGCGGTTCCAGCGAAATAAACGTGGCACGGAATTCGTTAATTTTGCAGTAGATATCCTGAATCATGAAAAAAGCAAATGTAATTCTAACTGTGTTAATTTTGATGGCCGCGATGGCAGCATGCGGAATCCGTAAAAAGGATCGATGCCCAACAGTGGGTCAGGCAAACCATGGCATGGTAGAGAGAAAATGAGTAGCAGGTGGATTCCACTCGAGAGTGAAATGCAGTTGGAAGAGGCCGTAAAGGCTTCTTACAACAAACCTGTGGTGTTGTTTAAACACAGCACCCGCTGCGGTATTAGTTCTATGGCCCTCAACAGGCTTGAGTTGGCCGATGCTGAAATTTGCAAAGATGTGGAATGCTATTTCCTCGATTTGCTGCAATTTCGCAATGTTTCAAATCTGATAGCCGATAAATTGCATGTGTATCATCAGTCGCCACAAGTATTGTTGCTAAAAAACGGCGAATGCATTTTTGAAGCCTCCCATGGGGAGATTTATCCCGAAGAACTTTCGGAACAAATTAGCGCAGTAGCATAATTTGCAAAAGCTGCGTTATTTTTGAAAAATCAAAAACATTTTTAAAATCGGCGATTCTATTACCATTACCCATACTGTGGGCGAAAATGATTTGGCCGAATTTGAAACCGGTATAGTGCATCCGTTTTATGGAACGTTTGCGCTTGGACGTGATGTGGAATGGGCTTGCAGGCAATTTGTACTGCAAATAAAAGATGAGGATGAAGAAGGCATTGGTACTTTTTTGCATATTTTTCACCGTTCTCCAGCCATGCTGGGCGATACGGTAAGCATAACCGCTACCCTCATCAAACTGGAAGGTAATACCGTTGATTGCAGCTATACAGTGATACTTGGCGAAAGACTGGTAGCAGAAGGTACCCAAGGACAAAAGATATTAAAAAAAGAAAAAGTACAGCGATTGATAGAGGGACTGAAAAGTGGCAGTTAAGAAAAAAATAGAAATACTGAACCGCAAAGCGGGATTTAATTTTCATATAGAGGATAAATATGAAGCCGGCATAGCATTGCTGGGTACTGAGGTGAAATCCATTAGGGCCAACAATGTAAATATGGGTGATGCCTATTGTTTTATGGATGGAGATGAATTGATATTGAAAAATATGCATATCTCCGAATTCAAGCAAGCCAGTTTTGCCACCCATGAACCCATGCGCGACCGAAAATTATTGCTTACCAAAAAGGAGTTATCCAGGCTGGGTAAAAAAGCCAAAATAAAAGGGTATACAGTTTTCCCGATTAAATTGTTTGAAAACGAAAAGGGATTGTTTAAGATTGAGATAGGCGTTGGGCAGGGTAAAAAAACCTACGATAAACGCGAAGATCTGAAAGAAAAAGATGTAAAACGAGAGCTGGAAAGGTTTAAGTAGGGAGTGCAATCCGCCACATTTTCAGGGGGCGGAGCAGAGTACAAAATGCTAAATGGAAAACTGGACAGCCGGGCAACCTAATCCACTATTACCCTAATCCCTCATTTTCCTATTTTTCTGAAAATAATCTGTAATGAAAATTTACCTTTTGCGTTTATTGGGGTAAACAATTGGTAATATGAAATATTTACTTGGCTTAATTTTTATACTAGGGGTCAACTTATTGGCGGCCCAGAGTGATATTCCGGAGGTGCGCAAATTGCAACGTATCAGCACACCGCGCTTAAATATCGATGCTTCTGATACTTCATTACGACTTTTAAAAATGGAATTTAACGGTGCCATTCCAAAGTCGGAATTACAGAAAGTAGATGTAAGCCGGATTGTAAGCATTACTCTGGTTTATACACAATACAAACTCAGTGAAACATTTAATCAAATGGAATTGAATGTGAGTAGAATGAAAAAGTTATTTGCCGAACTGCCCGGTATTAAAGGAAATAATCGCATTCAATGGTATTGGGTAGAGCAAACAGGCTGCGACAATCCTGCTGCCTGTACCGATTTTTTTCATGGATTTGTAATTGAATTAAAATCAATTGATAAAACAGAAAAATGCAGTACCGAAGTGGATTTAATGAATTATTATGTTTCGATGTATGAAGGAAAAGGTGATACAAAAAAGATTGATTCACTAATTGCAATTGGCAAAATAAATCTGGTAAAACGCTGCGATACTGTTACAATTAGCAGGCCCGTAAAAGGCAATCGCATGGCCAGAATTTCGGGTTGGAATCAGGATGTAAAGAAGAAAACTGCCCGGTACTTGCGCAAAGAAATGGGCGAAAAAAATAATATAGAATTGGAATTGATTTTAACAAGCAATGGAAAACTGCAATATGAAAATCCGCTGGAGAATGGCAAATACACAGATAAACTGGTGGATTATTTAAATAATAATTTACGCAAATTACCCTCCAGATACAAGAATAAACGGATAGATACTAAAGTTACCTTGATAATTGAAAAAAAAGACAACAAGGTTAGAATACAAACCATTCAATTGCCCATATTGCCCGATGGTGAAACATTTGTTTTGGATGATTTTAAATACAAAAAAACCACCGAAGTAAGATGCAATTATGTTGATACCAGCCGGAAAGCAATGCCTGGATATACTTTCAGTTATCGCATCGACGATGTGGTTACGAAGGTGTTTGAACGCAATGAACAGTGGAAAAACTGCCTGATTGTAACAGATGTAACTGGCAGCATGTATCCTTATTTGGCGCAATTTAAATTATGGCATAAACTTAATTTGGAAAAAGATGGCGGTAATCATGATTTTGTGTTTTTTAATGATGGCGATAATAAACCGGATTGGCTGAAAAAAGCCGGACATGTGGGAGGCGTGTACTATACACAAACAGCCGATTTTGATGCCTTGGCCAAAAACATGGAGACTGCAATGAGCAATGGGGGAGGAGGAGATGGACCAGAAAATAACATTGAAGCGGTAATAGAAGGGCTAAAGAAAAATCCTAAATGCAAAGAAGTAATAATGATTGCCGACAATTGGGCCACGCCCCGAGATCTGGAATTGCTGGATAAAGTAAAAGTTCCGATTCGATTAATACTATGTGGCGCCTATGGCGGGTTTAATACGGCCTATTTGGATATGATTCGTAAAAATGGAGGCAGCATTCACACCATGGAGAATGATTTATATAACCTGGCTCAGATGAAAAATGGAGAAACCATTAAACTGGATGGAATCGAATACAGGATTACAGCTACAGGTATTGTAAAAGTAGGCAAATAGGTAATTTTAGGTGTGTTTTTTTGAAGGGCTTTCGGGCCCTTTTTTTATTTAAAACGTTGCACAGCCCCGCTTGCGCAAAAACATATAGGGTGTTTTTTTCTTTATAAATGGCCCAGGTAAATTGGTAATCATTAGTCCTGCATAAATATCCGCCCCATAAATACCACGTGTAATTATCCAGGGTTTAAGGTTGCGGGTGCCAAGATAGAATTGAAAAATGTGTAGGTGCAATCCGGCGCTGAGCTTTTGAATTTCACTTTGATAGGTAAGTGGCATCCCAATCGAAAAGTATTTATACTCATGCCGAATGGAGACTGAATATAGGTTGCTATAATGCATATTATTGGCTTTTTTGGATCGTAAATTTTGTTGTAAAATAGCTGAAAAATAAGTGTGTTTATGAAATTGAAAATCGTAGGTAACAACTATCCTGGATGGCATTCCAGTGCTGGTTCGTTTCCCATAAGTGGTATAATTGTCTATGGATACCTCTTGCTGAAAAGTTTGTCTGATTAAATCGCGCAACTGATCTGGAGTTAAATTCTGTAAATCCTCGGGTTTAGGTAAATTAAGGTCAGAATGTATTTGAACTTGGGTGATTATTGTGCGGGTATATATCAATTTACCAAGGTCTAACAGAGATACGCCGAGCCTGAATTTGTAATCCGGATGCCGGGAGTTATAACCCCATTTTCGGCGGGTTTCTGCATTGCGGTATGTATAAGCAAAGCCAAGGTCGAGGCTGCCCGGGCCATGGGGTTGTAAAATATTCTTTCGTGGCAATAATTCGGCAAAATACAAGGAGGGTGTTTTAATTTGGATTCCCTTTGTTGGATCATAATTCATACCTCCGGTTTGGCTATGAAAATAATATCCACCCAGCGAATGATACATTAGGTAATGAAACCCTGTAAGTATTTCAGACCTGTTTTTTAATTTCCATTTACCCGATATACCGAATGTAATACCCACATATTTGTTTTCCATTATACGAATATCACCCGGCAAATTGTCTACCGTTTGAGGGTTTGGGTCTATGCCAGTTGTTTTGCCCGTTTCCATCAGACTCTTTAATTGGGCTTTCATAATGTTGGCAGGCAATCCATCTATCTTTAATTGCTGGGTTAGGTCGGTTAATACACTAAAAACCAGGTTGCCTTGTTTTATTAAAACGCCTGGCCCTGCAATGCGATTGAGGGTGTTGAGTTTAACGGTTTTAATTTTATCATTTAACACAATCCAATTCCAATCCCATTTGGGATTATCATTGACTGTACGGTATTTATCGGGTACCGAATTATTTAAAAACCGGTAAGGAGAATATGGCAATTGGATGGATAAAAAATTATTGTGCAAACTCAAATCAATGCTACCGGTTGTAAAGGCCCATTTTGCAGTCATATTGGCTGCCATGGCAGGATTTAATGTTGCTGCGGGAATAAATAAGTAATTGTCAATGCCTGCTAGCGAAGCATTTTGGGCATAAGCAGAAGTGACAAGAATGCACGTCAAGAGTATTTGTATTTTTTTCATAAGCACTCCTTTTTTTCATCGGTTGCAGTGTTTTTTTGATTTAATAAAAGTATTATTTGTATTAATATTTGGATTTATTGAAACCCTTGTACCATAGGAAGTAATAGAACAAGTACCGCTACAGTTGCTTATTGTAGATTTGTTAAGTGCCAATTGCGAATTACCAAAAACCACTATAGCACCCTGGGTAGTGTCACTGCATATTACATCTTTAATTATAGTGTAACTAATATCTGCACGGCCTGTTGAAATATTTATACCTTTCCAAGTTTGGTCGGTTATTAATGCTTGTGTTGGATCGTTGCCAATTATTATCGGATTAAATACATTTCCTTTGCAAATTAATTTTGAATAATTGTTGTTAATCATAATCATACTTGCCGGGCCAAATTGCAATTCTACACCCGCCTCAATTATTGCATTTCCGCCATTAATCAATAATCCATCAGCCAGATAGTAGGGGAGAGGTTTTTTAATTAAAGTATCGTTGCCCGTAATTTCTATGATATTACCAAACGGATTTTTTAAATAAATGACGTTTTTGGCATTTTGATCAAATAAACTTGGTTCTTTAAAAATGATTTTAGAATCAAGTCCGGTTTCAATAGGCACAAAGCTATGGTGTAAGTGACATCCAGCCTGGATTTCTATTGTTGAAGCATTGTCGGCTTTAATGGCTGCGCAGGAGCCGGTACCAAATATTTCGGTATGATTCAAAACCAATTTATTTTGGTTAGTGGCAAATAAACCGGCGTTTTGTACCGTGCCGTCGCCTGCATTCATAATTTTTGTATGCACCAAATTGCTTGGTATTTTGCCCGAAAATACAATGCCGCCCCAGCTTTTATTGCCTTTTTTTGGTTTGAAAACTACAGGATTCTGTTCAGTACCGTTGGCCAAAATAAAGCCTGAGTCTTTACAAAGTAAAATGCCACCCTGAACGATTTCTATTTCTACACCTTCTTCAATTATTAGCTCGGCAATAACTTCTAAGCCGTCTGCGCCAATACTGTAATCTGCTCCGTTTGTGTGGTTTTTAAGGATGGTTTTTAGCGTTATTTTTCGCAGCGGAATGGATTCGCTTTTGGAAAATACTTTTTTGCAACTGCTGTTTAAAACCAGTAATAAACCCAATGTGAATATTAAAACAATTTTCATACATAATCTCCTCTCTTTTTCTATTAGACGCCAAAAAATGCAAATAGTTGGAAGAAGTTAGCAAAAAAAAACGAATTATCCAAATGCCTTGACATTTGCAAGCGCATTTTTACAATAGCCTGAATGTTTACTTATTTTTTTGCCAATATTTCGGCATTTAGAATGATTTGTGTGCCTTTTTTAGTAGAATTGGCAAAGTGTAACATTGCCTTAGCAACTGTGGCTGCATGCACACCTTTATATTTTATGGGTATGATGAAAGCAAAGACCTGCATAAAAAATTTGCCTATCAATTCGCCAAATCTGAATTCTTTTCTTGGGCCTAAGAGCATACTGGGCTTAAATATTCCCAGGGAGATAAAGGGCAATGTACTTAAATCTCTCTCCATTTCAGCTTTTACTTTGGCGTAGAATATGGCAGAATCCAATGCAGATCCCATAGAAGAAATTACCATAAATCGGGTAGCACCGGCGGCCAATGTTTCCCTGGCCAATGCCATCGGGTATCCATAGTCTACCTGCCTGAAACGTTCTTTGGTTTTGGCTTTTTTAATGGTAGTGCCTAAACAACAAAACACATCATTCGCCTTAATTCTTAATGTATCCGGATTTTCGAAATCTACAATTAATTGTTGCAGTTTGGGATTTGTTATTTCAAGGTTTTTTCGACCTATCGAAATTACTTTTTCGTAAGCATCAGATTGCAATAACAATTCTAGTAAATAACCGCCAACCTGGCCGCTGGCTCCGGCTATTAACGCAGTTCTACCCATGGCTTGTCGTATTTATTTCGATGATATTGGTTTCGTTTTTTTCCAATAATCCAAAAATGGTTTCCGGATGGTGATGGTTGAGCAAATAATAGGGGATGTTGTAGTGATTGGCTATTTGTTGGGCAGTGTAACTATGCGGGGTTTTAATAAAAGCATCGAGCCTGTTTTCTTTTGAAGGTCCATCAATAAATTCAAAAATTTTACCCCCTTGATTATTTAAAATAATTATGTTCAAATTAGGTGGAATTGAATTGGTCCAAAGGGCGTTTGAATCATACAGGAAAGAAATATCACCCAAAATGCAAATGACCTTTTTATCGGGGCTTGCAAGGGCATAACCCGCCGCAGTGCTTAAGCTACCATCGATACCACTGGTACCACGGTTGCAAAAAACATCGGCCATAGTTTTGCCGGCCCAACCTGCATAGCGCACGGTCATGCTGTTGCCTAGCTGAAGACAAACTGTAGCATCCACATTTTTTAAAATATTTTTTACAATTTCAAATTCTGTAAATTGATATTTTTGTTGCAAGGGTAGTGGTTTATTTGACGCCTGGGTGCAGTATTCCTTCCATGCTGTATGGTACTGGGGTGTGCCCACATTTTCAAAATTTGCTACAAAAGAAAAGAAATCTGCGGGTTCAATATTCCGTGTAACGGGGTTTGTTTTAAACGGGTCGCCTGTAAATCCGCCGGTAGATAAATGCCAATGCTGCTGGGGTTTATGTTGTTGTAAAAATTGCTTTAGTTTTTTGGATGTTACCGATAACCCAAAAGTAATCAGTAAGTCGGGTTTGAGTCTATCTGGTGCAGGTTCACTCGACATTGCGTATTCCCATCCTTCTATACCTGCATGTTGAATATTGGCATTGATATCACCAATTACCGGAATCATATGCGACACTTTTAACAATTCGTATTGCAAATGCGGATCAGGAATATGCTGGCCGGCTACAATTAATATTTTTTCGTATTTTAGTAATTCTGCATGCAAATAATTTTGATCGGTTTTGGGAAGTTGTGGCCTCAAAAAAACAAACGGACGCGAAGGTTCCGTGCTGAAAAATGGCAATTCCAATCCTTCGTAAATGGGGTCGGCCAGTGGTACATTTATATGCACCGGACCCCGCACTGGCGAAAGGCTTTTTTCTACCGCAGTGTATATTAGTTTTTCCAGTTTAGCATCCCATTTGTTTTCATCGGGATTTTGGGCAGTTTCGCAGCTATGAATGATATGTTTTTCGAAAATGTTTTTTTGATGAATGGTTTGTCCATCCCACTGATCAATGAGGCTTTCGGGTCGGTCTGCGGTGAGTGCGATTAGCGGAACCCGCTGGTAATAGGCTTCGCAAATGGCAGGATAGAGGTTCAATACTGCGGTGCCGCTGGTACATATGACCCCACAGGGGTAGTGGCTGGCCTGTGCCATTCCCAGGGCGGCAAAAGCCGCACTGCGTTCATCGGGAAAGCTATACAGTTGAAATCCTCCATGTCGCAGCATTCCTGCTACAATGGGCGCATTTCTAGAGCCTGGAGAAATTGCCCAGTGGGTTATTCCGGCAGCGTGCAGCAAGGTTGCCAAGTGGTCCAGATACTGGCGAAGCATTGGGCAAAGATATTGGGGTTTTTAGGCAATTGGAATTATTTAGAAAATAGAATTCCCATTAATTCCAATTGCCTTTTCTAAAATTACTGCCAGTGTGTGCTGATAAAAAACGGATTGTTTTTTTTCTCAAATCCGATATTGGTTTTTGGCCCATGCCCGGGATATATCACATAATCTTCGGGCAGTGTAAATAATTGTTCACGGATACTGTTGAGCAATACATCGTGATTTCCGCCTGGCAAATCGGTTCGGCCGATGCTTCCCTGGAATAGTGTATCGCCTGCAATAACCCAATGATTGGCATGGTTAATAAAAACCACGTGCCCTGGTGAGTGTCCGGGAACAAAACGCACCTCAAGTTCACCAGCTCCTAATTTAATAATTTGGCCGGCTTCAAGAAAAAAATCAGGTTCATCGGAAGGGGTGAATTGCAGGTTCCAAACTGCAGCCATTGTGACACTGCGGTCTAGCATAGGCACATCTTCTTTGTGAAGGTAATACGGAATGTTCCACAATTGTTTTACATACCAATTGCCAAAAATATGGTCGATATGGGCATGTGTACCCAATAAATATCTAGGTATTAAACCCTCACTGGTGATAAATGTTTTTAATTCATTGTTTTCGGCAGTGTCGTAGCATCCTGCATCAATTATGGCACATTCCAGACTCTCTGGGTCCCATACAACGTAGGTGTTTTCTTGCAGTGGATTGAATTGGAAAAAATGTATTTTCATGGCTGGGGTACTGATATTAATTTATTTGAGCTATGGCGTCCATATTTTGGCGGTAGAAACCCCATGACAACCATTGCATGAACCTAAGGGGATGGATGAACTCATGTATTTCGTAACACCGTTTTTATTGGTAAGAGCAGGATACAGGCCTCCAATAAAATTAATGCTTTTACCTGTATAGAAATTCCCCATGTCGTCTACTGGCAAACTTAAAACCATATTCCCGGTTCCGTTCGGTCCTGTAAAAAGTTTCATGGTTCCGCCTGTTTTTACATTGTTTTGTAAACTGTCATATACTGTTCCACCCAGGGTAAAGCATCCTTCACCCTCCCCACCGGAACGATGGCATTGCAAACAGTTTTTGCCCATATTATGACTTTCTTCTCCATCGCCTGAGCTATTGCCTTCCATACTTTTGCAATCACCGTTTACATGCTTGCAACTGTGAAAAAAAATAGTGATGCACGCTGTTAAAAACAGAGTCAATATTGCGAATTTTCCACTTTTAAATTTATACATGATTGTATGTTACAAAGTAAACAATTTTTTTATTATTCCCCAACATAACTTATTCATCTCCGTTTTTCAATACCATCCAAAGGGTGTGACTTCCCTCTAAAACCAGTTGCATATGAGATAAATCCTGGGTTCCCAGTGCCGAAATTGCTGTAAATCCATTCTGAGAGATGCCCTTTTTAATTTCTACCAATTCAAAACTTTTACCGGCAGTATTTACAAAGCAATAATCTTTTTCTTCATAATGAATAATAGCGGCATCCGGAACCGTAAGGTCCCATTCGCTTTTTACCTCCGCTTCGGCATTCATAAACATACCAGGTACCAATATTTTATCGTATTGGTTAAAATGGCAATGCATTTCTACATTCCGCTCTGAGCCAATATCTTTTCCTATTAGTATAACCTCACAATCATATTTTTTTGCCGGATTGGAATTGGTCCAGGCTTTTACTTTCTGCCCAATATGCACCAAGTCCAGGTCTTTTTCATAAACTTTCAGATTTAAATGTATATCGGCTGGATTTACCAATTCGAATAACACATCAGTGGGATTTACAAATTTTCCAATGTTTACGTTTACTTTACTTACAAATCCTGAAATGGGGGAGTAAATAGAAATCGACCTGGAAATATTATTTTCATTCAATCCTTCTGGGTTGATGCCAATGAGTCTGAGTTTTTCTTCAATTGCTTTTTGGGCTATGCGCTGAATTTTATACTCAGATTCGGTTTGCTGTAGAATTTTATCACTTCCCGCTTTACTTTTATTTAGCTCTTTTTGTCTTTCATATTCTGCATTTAGCATGGTTAATCGGGCATTGCCGGTTAAATAATCCTGCTGCAATTGTATGTATTGTGGATCTTCCATTGAAGCAATAATCTCACCGCGGTTTACAGGCATTCCTGGTAGCAATCGGGTACTTTTCAAATAGCCTCCTAGAGGGGCGCTCACCGATACCATATTTTGCGGGGGTACATCAATGGTTCCTGTGAGTTTTAGTACGGCTGAAAGTGTGCGTTTTTGTGCCAGTCCTATTTGCAGATTTGCATTTTTATACTGTGCATCATTCAGCACCACCGTATTGGTTTTTACGGTTGCTGTTGTATTGTTTGTTGTATTTTTATTTCCGCAGGCTGCGAATATTAGGGCAGCACTCAGCAGCATGATTTGATTTTTGTAGTTCATTTTTTTAAGGATTTGAAATTGCATTGAGTTCAATTAATGTTGTATTATATTTAAATTCCGATTCAGAATGATCTGAGTAAATGGTGAGAATTTGATTAAAAAGGGTAGCAAACTGCAAATAGTCTATTTCCCCATTTCGGTATTGATTGCGGGCTGTTTCGAGCATAGTGGAGGCCGTGATTAGACCTGTGTTTCGATACCAGTTTATAGCATTTAGTTGGGTTTGGTATTCTTTCCAAAGTGTTTCCCATTTTAACCAAATATCCTGACGGGCCTTTTCGACCTCTAAATCCGATTTCTGAATTAAATATTCCTGGGCTTTGATTCTGTTTTTTGCAGCAGATGCCATAATGGGAATTCCAATTCCAATTTGCACCGAATTAAATCTTTTCGACAGGGTGTATTGATTGTTGTCGGCCCCGAAACCCTGTATGGTTGTGCTGTTGTAGCCAAGATCCAAACGTGGATAAAGGGCCGATTTTTGAATCTGTTTCCGGGCAATATTCAGTTGCAGGGTTTCCAATGCCAGCCTCAATTCTGGCCGCTTTGAAATAAAAGTAGTATCGATAAAAACCGGAATTGGAGTAGACTCTTCATAATCCGGGTTTGGTACCCATGGGTTGCGCGTATTTAAAAGTTTTTGAAATATTAAAATGGCATTTTCTTTTTCAGTTCGTAACTGTTTTAATTGATTATTGGCCTGAAATCTTTGTACCAAAATAAAATCGCGTTCCAATAAATTTGTTTCACCGGATTGTAATTTGGAAGTGGCAACCTCAAGCATGGCTCCATACATAGAGTCGGCGCGCTGAAGCACGGCCTGCTTTTGCTGCAGATATACCAGGTTGTAAAACTGCTTTTGCACCTCTCGTTTTAATTCAAGGGTTTTAAACTGATAGTTGATTTCTGCAAGTTTAAACTCACTACTTAAATAATTTCTTTTGTACCTGTAAATGATTGGAAAATCTAAAGTTTGTCGAATTCCAAATCGATTATCGGTAAATATGCTGTTAAACTGACCATATTGACCTTCAATCTGCGTGGGGTCGGGCTCTACAGCTGTTTTTTTCATTGCTTCAAAATATTGTACATTTTTATATTCTCCTTGCAACCCAATATTGTTTTTCAAGGCACTGTCGATGGCCGATTGCATGTTGATGGAGTTTTGTGCGGATGCAAATCCAAAAGAAAGAAGGACGATAATTACAGCCACAATATTTTTATTTCCTGTTACAGCAGGTTTGTTTTTTTGATGGAACATTATATAAATAATGGGTAATAGAAACAATGTGAGAAAGGTTGCGGTTACCAATCCTCCGATTACGACGGTTGCAAGCGGCCGCTGAACTTCGGCTCCTGCTCCATGGCTCAATGCCATGGGTAAAAATCCGAGCGAAGCCACAGCCGCTGTCATCAACACCGGTCTCAACCGAATTTTGGTTCCATGAATTACAATTTGTCGCAGGTCCGTCCACCCCTCAGCTTTGAGTCGGTTAAATTCAGAAATCAATACAATTCCATTTAAAACGGCAACTCCAAAAAGCGCAATAAATCCCACCCCGGCAGATATACTAAAAGGCATACCCCTTGCTGCTAAAGAGAGTATACCTCCAATGGCAGATAACGGTATGGCAGAGTAAATTAACAAACCATCTTTGATCGATCCGAATGCAAAATAAAGAAGTAAAAAAATCAGCAATAATGAAATTGGAACCGCTATGCCCAGGCGTTTTTTTGCAGCCTGTAAATTTTCGAATGCACCCCCATATGTTATATAATATCCGGGTGGTAAATGCAATTGTTTTTCGGCTTTTTTCTGTAATTCTTCTACAATACTTTGTACATCCCTTCCGCGTACATTAAACCCAACAATGATGCGACGTTTAGCGTCTTCGCGTTGTATCTGATTTGGACCTTCAATAATCTCAACTTTGGCCAGTTGATTTAAAGGAATCTGATCACCGTTGGGCACAGGAATTAATAAATCCTGCACATCTTCTTTCGAATTCCGGCTATCCATATTTAATCTTACAACCAGATCAAATCTTTTTTCTCCTTCAAAAACCTGTCCAGCCGATTGCCCTGCGAACGCTGTGTTTACTATGCGATTTATATCTTCAATATTTACCCCATATGCAGCTATGGCCTGTCTGTTATATTGTATTACTATTTGGGGTAAGCCGCCCACTGGTTCTACATAAACATCTGCAGCCCCATCAACTTTGGCTGAAATAGCACCTAATCTTTGGGCAAAATGGGCCAGGCTGTCTAAATCCTCACCAAATATTTTGCATACAACGTCTTGTCGTGCACCGGTCATCAATTCATTGAATCGCATTTGCACCGGAAATTGAAAACCAAAGGAAACACCGGGAATATCAGCCAGTTTTTTTCCCATTTTTTCGGCCAGTTCATCAAATGTTTCGGCGCTGGTCCACTCAGATTTGTCTTTTAAAATCACCATTAAATCCTGGGCCTCAATGGGCATAGGATCGGTGGGTATTTCGCCCGAACCAATTTTTCCTACTACTTTAATTACTTCCGGAAAATTATCCTTTAAAACTGTGGCGGCTTTTTTAGTAGTTTCCATACTTAATTTTAAATTACTACCGGTTAATATCCGGGTTTCTATGGCAAAATCTCCTTCTTCTAATTCAGGTATAAATTCACCACCTATTTGTGTTACAACAAGGGCAGAAATAATGAGCAGGCTTATAGAAATGCCCAAAACTAGTTTGGTTTTTTGTAAAAAAATACCCAGGAAATGCTGATAAAATTTTTCGATTTTACCCATCATACGATCAGAAAAAGTGGGTTTATGGCTCACCTTTTTACTTAAAAACCAGGCACTCATCATGGGTACATAGGTAAGCGATAAAACAAAGGCACCAAGCAGGGCAAATGTTACTGTCTGAGCCATGGGTTTAAACATTTTACCTTCTATTCCCGAAAGCGCAAATACAGGTAAATACACCACCAGAATTATAATTTGCCCGAAAACAGCACTATTCATCATTCTGCCCGCGGTTTTCTCCACTATTCCATCCATTTCGGGGGTATTTAATTGGGTTGTATGATTTAGTTTTTTGCTATGGGTTAAAAAATGCAGAACGGCCTCTACAATGATAACAGCACCATCAATAATGAGTCCGAAATCTAGTGCACCCAAACTCATTAAATTTCCACTTACTCCAAATAAATTCATAAGAATAATGGCAAAAAGCATGGCCAAGGGAATAACCGATGCAACCAAAAATCCGGCCCTGAAATTGCCAAGGAAAAGCACCAACACAAATACAACAATTAATGCACCTTCCATTAAGTTGGTTTTAACTGTGCCTATGGCATTATTTACCATTTTAGTGCGGTCGAGGAATGGTTCAATTACCACCCCTTTGGGGAGATTTTTTTTAATCTGTTCTACCCGTTCTTTTACATTTTTTATTACTTCATTGCTATTGGCACCTTTCAGCATCATCACCACCGCACCGGCCACTTCCATTTCATTGTTATAAAAAAGGGTTCCATACCGGGTGGCATTTCCAAAATTAATCTCACCTACATCTCGCAGCAGTACAGGCATACCGGATGTGTTTGTTTTAATAGGAATATTTTCAATGTCCTCTCTGTTTTTTAATAAACCCTCACTGCGTATGAACAATAGATTGGGTCCTTTTTCGATATATGCACCACCGGTATTCTGATTGTTTTTTGCCAGGGCATCAAATACTTCATTCATCGTTACTCCGGTGGCTTTCAACCTATTTGCATCTACCGCTATTTCGTATTGTTTTAACAAGCCACCGAAACTGCTTACATCAGCCACTCCTTTTACTCCAATAAGTTGCCTTCGTACAATCCAATCCTGAATGGTACGCAAATCCATTGGACTGAATTTATTTTCATACCCTTTTTCGGGTTTTAAAACATATTGATAAATTTCGCCCAACCCGGTAGTTACAGGGCCCATTTCTGGAATTCCAACCCCTTTCGGGATTTTTGCAATGGCCTGCTGCAGTCTTTCGGCTACCTGCTGGCGTGCCCAGTAAACATCGGTCTGTTCGTCAAAAACAATGGTAACCAGTGATAAACCAAAACGCGAAAAACTTCGGATTTCTTTAATCCCGGGTATATTGCTATTGGCCTGTTCAACTGGGAATGTTACCAGTCGTTCAACATCGGGTGCACCCAAACTAGGCGCTACCGTAATTACTTGTACCTGGTTGTCGGTAATGTCTGGTACTGCATCAATCGGGAGTTTGGTTAATTGAAAAGCCCCGTAAACGATGAGCCCAACGGTGAAAAGGGCAATGATGAGCTTATTGCGCACCGAAAATTGAATGATTTTAGTGAGCATATTGTTTTTTGCTTAGAAAATAAGTAGAAATAAGACTGCAAGAAGCTTGAATAATGAGTTGCAAACCGGAAAGGTTTATGGCTCCGGCTGAGATATAGGGATTGCTGGCCGCCAATGTAGCACTGGGTGATACAGGCAAATACAGCAAATGAAATGATTTTAAATTCATTGCTTTTGTTTTTTTGTTTAGTATGGTTTTTTGTGCAGCGTAATTACCGAACGCTACATGCCGCAGATTTTGCTGGCCGGTTTGCTAGAGAATCAGCAATTCCGTGGGGGTTGAAAAATATTGCCCAGATAAGGACTTACGTGGTCTTTTTGCTGGGATGGGGAGTAATTTTTATCAAAAAAAACAGTGTTTTCTATTTTAAATGAAATGCAATCCAAGCAAACGAAAACAAAACTACATACATGGTCGTGGTGGTCTTTAAATGGAAGTTGCATGTCTTTTTGGTGATCTGCATCTGGTTTTTCCGGACCGGCATAATGCATTTCTAAAAATTGGGCCAGATTCAAAGTGGCATCCTTTTGCTGATGTTCCTGAAAATGGGCTATCAATACGGGCAACTTGCACAATTCATGCAAGGGTGTTTGCACAAATAAAAACACCAAAGCCATCCATATGCCTGCAAATTTTTTCAGCTTTGCAAATTTACCAAATATTGTCTGAAAATCAAAGCAAAAGGCAGTATGAATGGGCAACGTTGAAAAAGAGTTAAAAAACCTGATTAACTCCATGGTTTAGGCTCAAAACCTGTCTTATATTCGCGCCTGCATTTAAGCACTGTTTCAATTGGAAGCCGCACAGGATCACATTCAATTCCCGCCCGATGTTTTGGCAGAGGTAGACCGGATAATCAAACTTTTTCCGGAAGGGAAACAAAAAAGCGCCCTGCTAAGGGTGTTGCACATTGCCCAGGCGCATTTTGGCTGGCTCAGCGCACCGGTTATGGATTATGTAGCCCGCTTGTTGCACCTCAACCCGGTTGAAGTATACGAGGTGGCTACATTCTACAGTATGTACGATGTGCAACCTGTTGGCAAAGTAAAATTGGAAGTTTGCCGCACCGGCCCTTGCATGATTGAAGGTGCCGAACGCATTGTAAGTTATATCGAAAACAAACTGGGCATTAAGGACGGCGAAACCACACCAGATGGCATTTTTACACTTAAAACAGTAGAATGCCTGGGTGCCTGTGGTTACGCACCAATGCTTCAGGCCGGTGAAGCATTCCACGAACATCTTACCGAAGCTAAAGTGGACGAATTGATTGAAAAATACCGGAATAATCCAAAGGCCAATTACATGGGAATGTGATTCATGAGCAGAAAACTTTTAATAGATAAAGCAAACGTTGAGGGAATTAATACCTACGAAGTATACCGCCGCGAAGGAGGATACAGAAGTGTGGAAAAAGCCCTTAAAAAAATGACCCCCGATGAGGTGGTGGAAGAGGTAAAGAAAAGCGGTCTGCGCGGACGTGGCGGTGCGGGTTTCCCCACCGGCATGAAATGGAGCTTCCTGGCTAAACCAGAAGGTGTACCCCGTTACCTGCTTTGCAATGCAGATGAATCTGAACCCGGAACTTTCAAGGACCGGTACCTCATGGAAAAAATTCCGCATCTGCTTATCGAGGGTATGATTGCCAGTTCATATGCCTTGGGTGCCAACCAAAGTTACATTTACATACGTGGCGAATACATGTATGTGATGCGCATCCTCGAAAAAGCCATTGCCGAAGCGTATGCCAATGGCTGGCTGGGGAAAAACATTCAGGGTTCGGGCTATAATCTCGACCTGGCCGTTACCTGCGGTGCCGGTGCCTATATCTGCGGAGAAGAAACTGCACTGATTGAAAGTCTGGAAGGTAAACGCGGCAATCCCCGCATGAAACCGCCATTCCCCGCTGTAAAAGGATTGTGGCAAAGCCCAACTGTAGTAAATAACGTAGAAACCATTGCAGCAGTTGTTCCTATTATTAATGAGGGTGGCGATGAATATGCCAAAATCGGAATTGGCAAAAGCACAGGTACCAAATTAATTTCTGCTTCGGGTAATATTGTGAAGCCCGGGGTTTACGAAATCGAAATGAATATTACTGTAGAGGAATTTATCTACTCCGATCAGTATTGCGGAGGTATTAAGAACGGTAAAAAACTCAAAGCCTGCGTTCCGGGGGGAAGTTCGGTACCCATTTTACCCCATTACCTGGTTTGTAAAACTGCCAAAGGCGAAGACCGCATGATGACCTACGAAAGTTTGGCAGATGGTGGTTTTGCAACCGGCAGTATGTTGGGCTCAGGTGGTTTTATTGTGTATGACGAAGATCAATGCATTGTGCGCAATACATGGAATTTCAGCCGCTTCTATCACCATGAAAGTTGCGGGCAATGCAGCCCCTGCCGCGAAGGCACCGGATGGATGGAAAAAGTATTGCACCGCCTGGAATACGGCCATGGTAAAATGGAAGACATAGATCTTCTGTGGGATATCCAACGCAAAATTGAAGGAAATACCATTTGTCCCCTTGGCGATGCCGCTGCCTGGCCTGTTGCTGCCGCCATCCGCCATTTCCGCGAAGAATTTGAATGGCATGTAAACGAACCCAAAGCCTGTATGGAACGGAATTATGGCTTGGTAAAAGAAAAAGTGTTTGAAACCGTAACAGCCTGATTTAAGAAAAGAAACAATGTCAGAAACGACAGAAAAAATAAGTGTTACCATAGACGGGAAAACCATTCAGGTAGACCCCGGTACCACCATACTGAATGCTGCAAGAATGATAGGAGGCGATGTGGTGCCCCCTGCAATGTGTTATTATTCCAGCCTCAAAGGCAGCGGGGGTAAATGCCGCACTTGCCTGGTAGAAGTGAGCAAAGGCAGTGAAAAAGACCCGCGGCCAATGCCCAAGCTGGTTGCCAGCTGCAGTACCACCGTAATGGATGGTATGGAGGTGAAAAATAAAACCAGCGAACGCACCCTCGATGCCCGCAAAGGGGTGGTGGAGTTTTTGCTTATCAATCATCCCCTCGATTGCCCGGTTTGCGATCAGGCAGGGGAGTGCCATTTGCAAGATCTGGCTTTTGAGCACGGCCTCAGCAATACCCGCTACGAGTTTAAACGCCGCGAATTTGAAAAAATCGACATCGGAAACTATATCAAATTGCACATGACTCGCTGCATTATGTGTTTCCGCTGCGTGTATACCGCTGATCAGCTTACCGAAAAACGCGAGCATGGAATTATGAAACGCGGGGACGCAGCCGAAATCAGCACATACATCCAGAATAATCTCGATCATGATTTTATTGGAAACGTAATTGATGTTTGCCCTGTTGGTGCATTAACCGATAAAACTTTCCGCTTTAAAAGCCGTGTATGGTACACCAAACCTATGGATGTGCACCGCGAGTGCAGCAATCCAAAATGTACCGGCCATGCTGTTGCCTGGATGATTGGCGACCAGATTGCCCGCATTACAGCTCGCAAAGACCAATATGGCGAGGTAAAAGAATTTATTTGCAACGAGTGCCGTTTCGATAAAAAAGAAGTGTCTGACTGGGTATTTGAAGGCCCAAGGCATATCGATCGCCACTCAGTGATCTCTGCCAATAAATACGAGAAACCCATTCCCGAACACACACCCTTATTAAACAAAGCCTGATATGGATATGTCTATGCTGCTCGAAAAGAGCATTCTCATTGTACTGTTAACCGCTATTACCCTGGGTGTGGCTTTGTATCTTACCTATGGCGAACGCAAAGTAGCTGCCTTTTTGCAAGACCGGTTGGGTCCCAACCGCGCGGGTATCTTCGGTATTCTGCAACCTTTTGCTGATGGTGGTAAAATGTTTTTTAAAGAAGAACTCATTCCCAAAAACGCCGAAAAATACCTCTTTATTTTAGGACCCGGACTGGCTATGATTACGGCTTGTATTACCAGTGCTGTAATTCCATGGGGTGGCGATATGATTTTGTGGGGACGTCACATTTCCTTACAAGTGGCCGATGTAGATATCGGAGTGCTTTATATTATGGGGATTGTAAGTGTGGGTGTTTACGGCATCATGATTGGTGGCTGGGCCAGCAATAATAAATACTCGTTATATGGTGCCATCCGCGCCAGTTCGCAAATGATCAGCTACGAGCTTGGCATGGGCCTTTCACTGATTGCAGTAGTTATGCTTAGCGGAGATTTAAGTCTTCGTCATATTGTGAGTGAGCAAAGCGGTTGGCATGGTATGCAATGGAATGTGCTGTATCAGCCTCTGGGCTTTTTAATATTCCTTACCTGTGCCCTGGCCGAAACCAACCGTGCTCCCTTTGATTTGCCAGAGTGTGAAACCGAATTGATTGGCGGATACCATACCGAATACTCTTCTATGAAACTGGGCTTTTACCTGTTCGCAGAGTATATCAATATGTTCATCAGTAGCGCGGTGATGGCTTGTGTTTATTTTGGAGGATATAATTTCCCATTCATGGATGCCGATTTCTTTACTACCCACCCAAACTGGTTGGCCTTGATTGAAGTAGCTGTGCTGTTTACCAAAATCGGATTGTTTATATTCCTGTTTATGTGGATTCGCTGGACTTTACCCCGTTTCCGCTACGATCAACTAATGCACCTGGGTTGGAAAAGCTTAATTCCTTTAGCTATAATCAACCTGGTACTTACCGGCGGCGGAATTCTGCTTTGGGGTAAATAAAAAATATTTAATTCAATTAAAAAAAGCCGGTAAATACCGGCTTTTTTATTTTCTGTATTTATTTAGACAGAATTCAATTTTCAGCAGATTTAATTGCCAGTATAATTCTATTTTCTATCATATAATTATCAAAATCTGCATGTCTGCAATTATTAAATGTAGAAAAAAAGTCAATATAATTGTAAATGAATAAGTTATGCTTTTTGCTTTTAATCGGATATTTTGGTACGGTAAGTGGGCAAAAATCATTTTTGCGTTATGATGTTAATTTCGGTTCGGGACGTTTTGTGGGCAGGGATTTAAAAGAAATGAAAAATAACCAGAGTTGGGCCGTGGGTATTTTAAAAGAAAAAGAATCCTTAGACCAGATCAAATCATGCGGACGCTGGGGGTTTGGTGCTCGCTTCCGACATATTCAGGGAGAAGTGGACCATTTTTCCAACGATTCTTTAGGGCAATTGGTGCGTGGATTTGAAAAATACCGTTACAATTATCTCGAGTTTCCATTTACTTCTGAGGTGGATATTTTCTCTGGGGCGGCACATGTGCTTTCCATCGGCCCTTCGTTTGGTGCATTCGCGGCTATCCCTTTTGAGGTGAAAGGAGAGCGAAGTTACCCCGGCGCTATTCCATGGTCTAAAAAGTATGAAACCCCGTATTTTTTATTAGGGTTTCAAGTGGGTGGATACTTTGGAATTAATTTAGAAAAAATGAGTTTTAAAGCCCATTATACCGGTCAATTTCCATTTATTCCAGTGCATAATTCACCTCCATCATAAAGCACCGGTCCTGATTATAAACTTCAGTTGCTGGGTATGCGGGGATGGATGTTTTCAGCCCATTTTGTGTTGTAAAAGCATCCATGGTATTGAATAGGTATGTTTTTTTATTGCAATGCATTATCGGTCGTTCGAAGTTGGTATTAACCTTGCTATATTTGCTAAACAATATGCGTAAATACTTCTACCTCACAGTTGCATTGCTGGCCATAGGATATGGCTGCAAAAAGAAAGACAAGAAAACAGATACAGGCAATGCCTATTCCACCATCACGATTTCAAAACCTGCTGTGGGCGATACGGTGAGTCAAAAAGAAGATAGCACCATTATTGAATTTGATGTAACAGATCCTGTAAAAATTGATACTGTTTTTATGCAGTTGCAAAACCCAAGTGGTGGGGCCATGTACTTTGGCTATTTTGTAGTAAATGATAAAAATTTGCATTACAAAGGATATCACAAGGTTGATGACGGAGTATCTGCTCCTACCAAGCAATATCGCCTGCATGTAGAGGCACACAATTCTTCTAAACACAGCACCGTGGCTACCCGCGAGTTTGTGCTTGTACCCTGAGAAATTATAACCTGTTAATAACCAGTATAAAAAGGATTGCTTAAGCAATCCTTTTTTTGTTCAATAATGTTCTGGTTTTGCAGGTAAATATTTATGTTTCATTAATTTAAATATTAAAATCGGACTGATTTCTTGGCAAATAGCAGAATTTTTACTAATCTTGACATATCAATATGAACAAGATTCTTAAAATATCCCTGATAGTACTGGGTGTTGGCGGACTTTCGGCCGGTACCTGGTACCTGATGAAACGATCTGGCGGATCCGATCAACTCAAGTTTATTCCAAAAGAAGCCACGGTAGTCGCTTCGGTAAACTTTGGCAGTATCTATGGAAAAATAGATATGGCTCGTATTAAGAAATTAAACCTTTGGGAAAAATTTGAAAAAATGGTAGACAAAAGTGATGAATTGGCCATTTTATCGGAAGTAATGCGGAACCCAAAAGAATCTGGTATAAACCTAACCTCCAATATCTGGTTTTTTTCTATGCAGGAAAAACGCAATCGTGCAGCCGGGGGTATGGTTGTGCCGCTAAATGATGAAGGAGATTTTGAAAAATTACTGCGCAAAAGCAACACCAAAGGTGGGGTTGAAAAAGAGGATAAATACAAGTATGTAAAATACAACGATAATATGCTGGTGGGCTGGGCCAATTCTACTGCCATTTTTTATTTTAATGATGATGAAGATAAATTGGTAAAAGGGTTAGATAATATAATGGTGATGGAAAAGGCCGACTGTATTTTATCTAATGAATTATTTGCCGATTTTAAAAATGAATCGCATGATGCGGGTGCCTGGCTCAACTACGCAGAATTAGTTAATCTGGCAGGCCTTGGCAAAGATGAAAAAGATATGCTTTCCAACTACGGAGTGGATAATGCGGCAGGAAATTTTAGCCTGGATTTTGGAAAAAATGATATTAAATTGGTTATGTCCAATTCGTTTAAAGATAAGGAAAAATCAGAGGAAATCAATATTTTTAATTCATCGGGTTTGTCTGATGCACATATGCAAAATATGACCCCGGATGAGGTTTTTGGGCTTTTCTCAGCATCTGTGAATATTAAAAAAGTGCTGGAATCGGTTTCAAAAAATAAAGAAATTCGCAATTCGTTAAGTGAAATGCGCGAAGAATTAGGCCTATCAAAAGATGAATTCGAAAACCTGTTTACAGGAGAGTTTTCACTGGCAGTGGTAGGTTTTGATGCTCTGTTGGGTGAAAATCCATCAGAGTCCCCTGCCGATACTTCCGGAAGCGCAGAAGGTACATCCATGATTCCCAATCAGGCTGCATTGTTCCGCACTGTGCAGTACGATGAACCAGTGCAGGAAGACGAAAGCATGGACTATGCCCCATCCGAAGAGGAGTCGGTATATGTACCAAATGAAAATTATACTACACCACCTGATTATATGCCGCTCTCACGTCCTATGTTTCCCGATCTGGTATTTACAATATCGGCTAAAAATCCGGGTAATATTGAACGCATATTAAAGAAGAATGGAAGCGAAAAAAATGATAAAGGTATTTATACCATTAATATGGGTTTTATACAAGGGTATGCCTGGTTGACCCGCAGCGCCATGGTGATTTCTACCAATTTAGATGTGGCCGAAAAAATGGTGAAAAAAGGGGGTAAAACTCCTGCGTTTAAGGGTGCTGAACTTGCTAAAAGTTCTCCGCTTTGTTTGTGGGCCGACCTGGATTTTTCGCACTATCCCAAAAAACTTCAGGAGAAAATGAAATCAGGTATGGGCAACAATGATTATACTGATTTTAAAGAAGCCATTGAAATGTTTAAAGGTTTTTCTGTAACCGGCGACAGCAAAAAAATGGAAGCCAATGTAAACATGGTAGATAGCGATAAATACTCTATCATGCGTTTGCTGGAGATGGTGGATGATAATATGTAATCCTCGAAAGCAAAGGAAAAAACGCGGAAACATATGTGTTCTGCGTTATTTTTTTGAGCCCATGCTAAATTTGATTATTCATATCATGGGCAATAGGCTTTAACCCACTCACTCACCATTTTGCGGTAACTTTTCCCTACCAGCAGCACTTCTTTGTGAATTTTAAAGCTGTTATCCTGAAAGAAATCTATCTTATCGGTATTGATAATATATGACCTGTGAATCCTTAGAAACCGATTGGTGGGCAGCTGAGCCTCCATATTTTTCATGGTATTCATGGTAATTAAAGTGCGATTTTCACAGATGAGTTTTACATAATTTTCAAAACCTTCAATATAGAATAAATCGTGTAACCATACTTTTTCCAGGCCCCGGTCGGTGCGTACAAATATGAAATCGGGTGATTGGGAAAACGACTGATCCATGGGGTTGCTTTGTTGACGCTGGGCAAAATGTAGCCTGAATAAGCGATCGGCACAGCGTATAAATCGTTCGAAAGAAACGGGTTTTACCAAATAATCCACCGCATTGAGCTCAAAACCATCGAGTGCGTGTTGCGGATGGGCTGTGGTAAATACAATCAGGGGCGGGTTTTTTAAGCTGCGCACCAATTCAAGCCCCGACATTTCAGGCATATTTATATCCAAAAAAAGCACATCGGTTTTTTCGTTATGCAAACGTTTAAAGGCCTCCAGGGCATCTGAGCAAACTGCACCGAGCTCAAGACCGGGTAGAAGATTGATATATTCTGTAAGGATATCCCTAGCTATAGGTTCATCATCGGTAATCATGCATTTTATGTTCATAGGCTTAGTGCGCTGCTAAATCGAGGGTTAATGACACAGAAAATACGCCATCTTTATCTTCTATTTTTAGTACATGATTGTTTTTATAAAGTAGCTCCAATCTGCGTTTTACATTCAGTAATCCAATTCCGCCACTTTTTACATCTTCTTCTTTTTGCATATTTAATAAATAATTATTGCTGCAATTAAATTGCAATTTATTTTCACTTTGTGTAATCTCAATATGCACCCAGGCATTATCAAGCTTGCCACCTGGCCCATGTTTAATGGCATTTTCTACAAATGGCAAAAGCAATAGGGGCGCTATTTCTTGCTCGCTGTTATCTATCTTTTTTTCAAGACGTATCACAGTGCCTTTTCGCTGCCTCAAGTCTTGAAATTCAACATATTCTTCCAAAAAATGAATTTCTTTTGACAAACTTATTTTGTCTACATTGCCTTCATAAAGCACATAGCGCAGTATGTCCGACAATAAAATTACAGATTGGGAAGTCATGCGGCTGTTTTGTCTGCTGAGTCCGTAAATGGTGTTTAATGCATTGAATAAAAAGTGCGGATTTAATTGGGATCTTAAGCCGGTTAATTCACTTTTTAATTTCTCTTTTTCATAATTTTCCAACCGGCGTTGTCCTGTAAATGCGTCATGGGTGAATTTGCCGCCGGCAAAAATAATAAACATAAATGCAGTAGGAAAAAAGTGGTAAATCATGGCCACATCCTTCACGCTGCCCATATAGTTGACACTGGGTGACCAGCCATTTACAAGCTTGGTAATGTAATAACTGGCAGCAATGGTGATTACAAATAATGGAATAAAAAACAATAAATATTTTATTATTTTCCGACGCAATAAATACAATGGGATTAAGTACAAGTTGTTGATATACGCAGGAATGCCAAATGAAATAATCAGCGTAGGTAACAGCAACAGATAATTTGATACGGTTTGTACACTGCCGGTATAATGGTACCAGGTAAATAACAACCAGAAGAGTACGTTACGCATTACTCTTCCGTTGGCTATTTTACTTATTGCAAGCCAGTTTATTTTAGGCATAAGGGCAATTTAAAAACTCAGGCCAGCAAACTGACTGATTATTGGTAAAAGTATAGTAAGGATTGACGAAGGGCTCAAAACGCTTGACGAATGGCATAAGGTAGCTTTTTGACAAGTTCGTGTGCTTTTTCGTTGCCGTTGTCAATAAAATTTAAAGTCGGGTTTCATTCAGCGTCTACACTGTACAAACCTTAAAACAAAACACAATGAAAAATCAAAAAAACAAATCAATCGTTCAGCTTTCAATGTTAGCCATCTGTTTAACAATGGCACTAGGTGTAGTAAGTTGTAAAAAAGACAGCAAGGGAAGCACAACAAACAACAACACTACAAAACCCAAAACCAAAACCGAAATGTTGGCTGCAAGCAGTTGGAAATTAACTGCAGCCCAAATTTCTCCCGCCATGATGGGTACAAATGACCTGTATTCTATGTTTGATCCATGCGAAAAGGACAACAGCTACCAATTTAAAAACGACGCTGCTAAAACCCTTGTATTGAGTGAGGGCAGCAATGTTTGCTCAGGCGCGCCTGCCAGCAGCAACCTTACATGGGCATTCCAAAACAACGAAACCGAATTGGTTATGGGCTCGGATACCTATACTCTGACCAACTTTGGTGAAAAAGCCTTTACCGGAAAAAAACAAGTGCTTATGTCTGGCACCTGGTACACCATTACCTGCACATATTCCGCGCAGTAATTCTGCAGTCCTAGTTCAGGCCCGTCGGTATTTTACCGGCGGGTTTTTTTATTCCATAATGGTAAAGGTTACCCTTCGGTTGCGGGCCCTGCCCTTGGCAGTTTTATTGCTGGCTACCGGTTCACTTTCTCCTTTGCCCTGGTAAGCCAATCGCGATGCCGCAATGCGGTTGTCAATTAAATAATCGTAAACAGTTTTGGCCCTTTCTTCACTCAAAGTCTGGTTGTCTGTGGAGTCGCCCTCATTGTCTGTATGCCCGGTAATCATCAATTTCATTTTGGGATTATCGTCGAGTAGGGTTAATACACTGTCCAAGGATGGAAAAGCCGTTTCGAGCAAGGTGGCTTTGTTTGTTTCGAATTGAATATTTTGGAAAACAAACATTTTGGGTTTGATTTCTTCGGTTTTTTCTTCTGCTTGGGCGGTGTCATCAACCGGACAAACCTGCAGGTTGCAAGGGCATTTTACCGAGGTATCTTTTTCAAGTAATACAATGTCATCAATGTAATAATAAACCTCGCCAAATATCTTTATATCCTCCATAGGCGAGGCCGAGTCGAGTTGAATGATGCGTGGTTTCATGCCCGGTGGAAATACACCCAGATACAGATAATTTTCGCCGCCCTGGGCGGTAAATTTTCCCGAAATGGTTTGCCAGGTATTGCGCAGCGCAATGGGCATGCTGTCTGAGCTTAATAACACTGGCACATTTTCTTCAAAATCCTCACGTTTAAACTTTTTGATATTTAAAGGTTCGGGCGATAAAAGCATCCCAGCAGAATATACTGCATTGTGATTGAGCGATTTTAGGCGGATTTTCATTTGAAAACAATAATCAGTTCCCGCATTTAAAGGTTTCTTTAATTGGCCCCCGATAATTTCGTAATTAGAACCGATAACCCTAAATCCTGCAAAACTCTCTTTGCCCTTATGCCAAGGGTCGGGCGATTCGAATGCACAAAACCAATAGGGAAAAATATGTTTGCCTAAACTGGGGTCATCTGCTATTTTTTTGTATTTATATTCTTTATCAAAACCAGGATTTAATACCAGATTGGCAGGTGATTTTGCATCCAGATTTTTAATCAGGGATTTTTTAATTTCCGGGTACTGAGCCATTATTACAGTATCATGCAAAAACACCGCAGGGGCAGGGGCTTCCATCCAGGGATAAACCACCAACCCATAAGCACCCATGGGTGTTTTACTCCCCGATTTAAGACCATTCATTAATTCGGAATAAGTAATTTTAGCGGGTACTTTTTTAACCGTAAATTCTTTAATATCCCTGAATTCAAAACAACTTATATGATATACATTTCCGGTATCAATGGTTATATTAATTTTAGATGAACCACAGTCATTGCTCCCCGAATCAATCACTTCTACCGAGCTTGCCACATCTTTGGCATAATTAATTTTAAGCATAGCCAAGCCTTCGGTATTGTAAAAAGTCCAGGTCCCGGTTTTAACACTGTTTTCACCTGTAATAGCGTAGTCACCTTCTTTACAAAGTATTTCCGATGCGTTGGTGAATGTCCAATGGCCCGTGGGTAGCACCTTGTCTACTTTGGAGTTAAATTCGCTGTTAACCTTAATTGTAGTGGTTTTGCCAGTGCCTTTTGGCTCCTGGCAATAGGTTTTAGCGGCAATAAATAGTAAAACAGCAAAAAGGGTAAATTTTTGCACCATGCTACAATAAACGTTAAAAAATGTGAAATTATTGCCAGTCGGTTGCAATTCGCGTTGGAAGCGGGTACAGAAACCAACTAATTGCGCATGGATTTGACGCTTCGAATGAACGGTAATATCCAGTTCTGTTATACCACAGATTCCACCGCATTGGCTTTAAACACATTGCGGTATACATGTGAATTGAAAATATGCCTGCGTGCAAATCGGCTTTGAATATCGGAATTGATAAATTTATTGTAAATATTTTTTGATACTCCCAAATACTCGTACACACTACCATCAGCAAAAGTGATGGTAAGGGTTTGGCCCTTCATATTAAATTCGGCAATGGCAGAGTTGGTAATGGTTTGGTTGTAATCTTCGGCATTGGCCGCATGGGTTTCGGCCGCAATACTTACTAAAAAGTGATAGGCTTCAATAATTTCTTTGCTTTTATGCTGCGCTTCCTCATATAATTCATCACCTTCTTTGAATTTATCGGGATGCCATTGTTTCATCAGATTTCGATAAATTACCTTTAATTCATCCAGACTGGTATCGGAAGTAATATTAAAAAGTTTGCGGGATTCGAGGAGTCTTTTCACGATTTAGAACTGCAAAGATACGGGAATTGGATGGGGAAAAGGGAGTAGGGCTACCCAATTTAAATGCGGCGGGTAGGAGCAATAGCACAAGTCATTTTATGGTACATGGTTATTCTACTACAATTTTCACACTCTCGCTATAACCCAAATCTGCCCGCAATACTACGTTTTTCTTGAATCCGGGCGCTGTGAACATAAACGATGCAGTATTGGGCGGCGAGGTTCCCAGATTCTCAGCCTTCATCACCAGTATATTTTCTCCGGGTTCTAAATTTAATTGAAATGCAGGATGACATTTATCCAATAATAAATGATCCAATACCACTTTTCCATTCAGCGTTAATGTAATAATGTCACCATCTACACCGGCATTGTCCCATACAGCCACAGTAAGAAGTTTGCTTTTGGTGGTAAACGATTCTTTTTCTACCACTTTGCGTTCTTTACTCACAATTTTAGGTGCAGTTTTATCAATGTAAACAGTATCGTGAACCTTTTTTACAATGGAACTATCAGCCGACTTTGGCGATTTTTTTAAACGATATTTTACAGTCAGTTTTATCTGGGCAATATTGTTACAGGTAAATAATAACATCCCATTTCCGGTCTCCCAATTGCCCCAGTTTTCGTCTTCGCAACCATTGCACTCTGCCGTGTAAGAAAGCATTTCAATATTGTCTGGATAATACCACATGTAGCGAAACTGCTTGGGAACAATATCGGTTTTATCTCGCAAATGATCGCGATAAATAATAAATGTATCTCCACTGAAATGCCTCGCATCGGCCAGGTATTCTTTCAGCAATAAACTTGAATAGGGTTGTCTTTTTGCAAATAAATATTGCCTGTAACCATTGCTGTCAATTATGCGATAATCCGCACCTTCTTCGGGGGCTAAAAATACAAGCTTACTTTGGTCTTTGCCCAATATTGAGCTGTGCCAGGCGCCCACATCTGTGCTATGGTTGTAATGGTAAATGGTTTTACCGTCGGGTTGAATCACATCAAATGCTTCTTTTAAAATATCTGCCGGATTTAATTGTTTTTTTTCAAAATAAACACTTCCCCTGCCTTTTTTATCGAGTAATAACAAATAATTGCCGCGCACCAGAATTAAGCTCGATAGGCCCGAACCATCGGTAGCTCTCAACTGATATAAAAATGAATTTGGATTATCAGCGAAATACTGCCTTGGCGTTGTTTCTACTTCGTATTCAGCAATTTGTTCCCATTCGCCAAATCCATTGAGCAAATACTGCCGTACCATATAAATTGCCCCCACCCGGGTACAGGAAAACTTATAGTTTGCAGGTAATTTTATTCCAATATCTATGGGGGATTTATCCGCTTCAGTTGAAACCTGCGCCAGTGCGGCCATATCGCACTGAGCTTCAAAGCTGATTTGGGCACCTACCGGTTTAAATAAAAAGGCTATACAAATTACGAAAGTAAGTTTTCGTAAAAAATTTACATGAATCTTTCGGATATTTTGCATTGGATTAGTCTGCTGGTATGCCAAGATTCAATATTAACGAAAATCAGTCTAAAATTATTTCCGCAGAAATAAAATGCTCAAATTGTCGGCGTATACAGGGGCACCTTCATTATGCAGGTATAGGGTGATTTCCGCATTTGGCAGTTGTCTGAATGCCAGGGGTATATCAAAACGAGTGTGAAAGGCTTGCCAACCATTTGACATTTTTTTCTGCCCATTATCCAGTTTGGCCCCCTGCCAGTCCGATATTTTTTGCGCACTATCACTCAGTGCAAGTACAGCTATAACACCCGAAGAATGGGTTGAATAAATGAACCCGTTAAATTCTACTACTGTACTTTGTCCCAAATCTTTAATTTTTAGTTTTAACGAAGGCGAATAGGGCATTTGTTTAGAGATTTTTACTGACCATTGCCCATGTTGAGCCAGTTTTCTGCTAAAATTATCGGGCACTTCAGATGGGTCACTGAATTCAAAATCGCAGGTATATCGAATATTGGTATCATTGTTTTTTTGAATCCAAAATGGAGGATATCGGTTTTGAACTATTTTCAATTCACGGCGCACCCCAATTAGGGTATGGTCTTTTTGATGCAACGCCGCAGATACCAAATTGCGTTGGTTATAAAGCGATTGGCCGGTTTGAAAGTTTATTAGGGCAATTATGGCATAAAAAGTCAGGCCCAATACCGGAATTAATTTAAATAAAAAACGATGCTTGAATCGGATGATTATAGGCTCAAAAATATGCATAGAGTACCATACCGAAACAGGCATTAGCAGGTAGTATTTGTGGGCATTGGGAAAATGATCGGTGAATAAAAAACTGAGCATCAAAATACCCATTGTTGACAAGGTAAAAAGTTTAACATTCTTAAGAATATGCGAATCAGAGGGTTTGAAAATTGCGAAAATCAGATAAGCAGTTTGCCACAATCTCACTACAAAAAATAAAACTATGAAAGGAATTAAATAATAATATTTACCTAAATATCCTGTTGTATTCTTAATAGAGAATTCGCCAATGGATAAAAAGGTTTCAGCTTCGAAAGTGGCGAATGAAATGAATTTGAAAACTATATCAGGCAGCCTTGCAATATTGGCCAGATTGAAAGCTGAATTGGATGACAATGCTTCTATGCTTTGCCAGCCATATTTAATGAGTGTAGGCCACAATGGCAATGCGGTTAAACATAACCCCAGCCCAAATAGCGTGAGAGATTTAAGCAGGTTGCGGGTTCCATAAAGTCGTGAAATATTAGCATAACCCACATAACCGATGTAAGGCAATAAAATAATCCAACTGAGATGAAATTGGAAAATCCAGAAAAAGGAAAAACCCAAAAAGAACAAACATACTTGATCGCTCAAAACCCTTTGGGGGTATACGTTTGCCAGTTCGATGGCCGAAATTAAAAATAAAATCGCACCCGTAAAAACATAGGATGGATTTTGTACATTGGTTGTGTAATAAATGGCCGAGGGCAGCAAGGCAACCCATATGAAAATGATGGTAAAACCTAGCGATGGTATGCGTTTGTTTAAATACCAACTAAAAAACAAGAGGGCACATATGGATAAAATATTCAGAAGAATATGAGCAGCTTCTGGAATATGTATGAACTGAAAAGGAATGCCAACAACCAATCCCTGCAAAGCTCCGGGAATGGCACTTTGGGTGTGAATCAGATCGGGTCCCCAGTAAGGCCATACACCTGTACAATAGTATTTAAGCCCGATTAAGAAAACCTGGAGATTGTCGTCAAACCAAAAATCATAATTCAGTCCAAAAAATAATCGAAAAAAAAATAAGAATAAAGTAAGAAATACGAGTTTTCGTTTTGATTTTAAGGCGCTTATTAAGTGTTGGATGGTCTGCATACCAAATATTTAGAGGGCATCGAGTACCATTTCCATTTTCATCCCCCTACTGCCTTTTATCAGAATATGGTCTTGCGAAATGGGATTCATTTGCAAATGGTGTACCAGTGCCTCGGTACTTTCAAAGGCATATGAACGATAGTTGCTGGCTTTTCTGAATTCGGGTCCGGATAGATATATTTTTTCAAACCCCAAATCTTTGGCAAGCTCATAAATAGCCAAGTGCTCTTTTTCGGCATAGCTGCCCAATTCAAGCATATCGCCCAGGCATACACATTTGGTGCCTTGAATGATGGCAAATTCTTTTAATGCCAGTTCTACACTGCTGGGGTTGGCATTATACGCATCGAGCAATACTTGCTTGCCTTTTACAACTTTCCACTCCGAACGGTTGTTACCGGGTTGATAAGTACAAGCGGCATTGGCAGCATCCTCTATTTTTATTCCATTTTGCATGCCGGCTGAAACGGCTGCGAGAATGTTGTATAAATTAAAACTTCCACCGAGTTTGGCGGTATATGGCCCATAGGTCTGTTCCTGATAGCGCAGGCTAAATTTTAATTTGGGCATGTTTTGATGCATTATTCCCTGCAAATCTGCAGGGTTATCTATCCCATAACTAAATTTATGCTCTAATCTTCCGGCCATATTACCCAGCCAGGTGTCATCAGCATTTACCAGCGCCTGGCCTTTGCTTTGAAGTAAAGATAAATACAGCTCGCTTTCTTCCCGGGCCACAGCTTCTATGCTGCCAAAGCCTTCCAGGTGTTCTTTTCCCACATTGGTTACTATGCCGCTGTTTGCATCCGCGATATCGCACAGGATTTTCATTTCACCCGGATGGTTGGTTCCCATTTCTACAATGGCAATTTTTTCGCTTCCTTCCAGTTCCAGCAAAGTGAGTGGTACCCCTATGTGGTTGTTCAGATTGCCTCGGGTGGCTTTTATTTTAAATGCGCTGCCCAATACAGCCGCGCACAATTCTTTGGTGGTGGTTTTACCATTGCTGCCTCCAATGGCCAAAATATGGGTAGGTAAAGTATGGCGGTGGTAATTGGCTAGTTTTTGCAAGGCAATCAGGGTGTCCTCCACATATAAAATACGGGGGTCGGTGCACACATCCGCCTGGTCGGCCACTACAAAAGCAGCCCCTTTGTTCAATGCTTCATGGGCAAAAAGATTGCCATTGAAATTCTGACCTTTTAAACAGAAAAATACCGAACCTGGCGCTATGTTTCGGGTATCGGTACCCAGCTTAAATCCGCAGTTTTTGTAATGGGAGTGTATAATTTCAATAGAAACAGGCAACATGTGGTGCAAATATCTTGTCAAAAGTAATAGGAAATCAATGGTTCAGTATAACTTTGTAGAAAGCATGAAAAAAACACTACTCGCGGCTCTATCTTTTGTTTTGTCATTTTCTTTTTTGGCAGCCCAGCCCGTTGCGTCTCAGAAAAAATTTTATACCCGTGGCTTCATTCCAATAAAAAGTGGTCCGTTTACATTTGAGCAACCTTTTATTGGTGGTTTTAACAGCACCCAGTTTCAACCCTTCGATTTGAATAATGATGGTATAATGGATATTGTTTGTTTTGAAAGAACAGACAATAAAGTGATGCCGTTTATACGACTGAAGTATGATCATTTTCGTTATGCTCCGGAGTATGAATCTTATTTGCCCGATGGGGATACCTATTACAAAACTGCCGATCTGAATTCGGATGGAAAATTGGATGTGTTTACCCTGGATGAAGGCAGCAACCTGGTCATTCATTTAAATTTAACAAAAGTAACCGATACATTTCCTCATTTTAAGAATTTGGGCCCACAAGGTTACAGAAATCAATATATGCCGCCTTTCCCTATTTTATATAATGGACTTGCATTGTCTAAAACCGATATTCCTGAAATTAAGGATGTAGACGGGGATGGAGATTTGGATATTGTTACGTATGACCAGGGAAACGCCGTTTACAGAATGTATTCGGATGTTCGGGCCGATTTTAAATGGCCAAAAGATACTTTTGAGTTTCAGTTAATGGACATTTGTTATGGATATTTTAATGATTTCAATAATTCTGTGAATTTAGGCGATTGCCCTTATCAGGATAAATTAAAACCCCGCCACTCTGGTGGTTCATCTGTGCTTATGTATGATAATGACGAGGATGGAGATCTGGAAATGGTGATTTCCAATATCGGTTTTAAACATATGTTTTTTCTGGAAAACGGCAGAAAAAAATTCAAAACCCTCTATGATACAATTGTTTCTTACGATACCATTTTTCCGCGCAATACTACTCGTGCTACATCCTATTATTTCCCGGGTGGATTTTTGGTAGATGTGGATGGCGATACCATTAAAGATTTGGTTACCTCACCCACTGGAGGTGTTACAGGTTTTGCCGATATTAAGGAAACCAACCAATTGTGGTATTACCGCAATTTTGGTAAAAACAATAAACCCGATTTCCGTTTTCAAAAAGACAACTTGTTTCAGGATTATACATTGGATTTGGGCGGTAAAACAGCCCCTGCTTTTGCCGATTATGATGCCGATGGCGATATGGATTTGTTCATAGCCAACGATGGAGATTTTGAAGTCAGTGGCGGCCATACCGATAGGATAGCCCTATTTAAAAATACCGGCAACGCGGATACCCCCAAATTTGAATTTGTTACCACTGACTACCTTGGATTAACCAGTTTAAAGCTGGCCGATATGATTATAAATTTTGGCGATGTAGATGGCGATAAAGACCAGGATTTACTTATCGGCGAACGCACTGGAAAAGTGCTCTGGTTTAAAAACAGCGGAGGTAAAGGAAAAGCTTTTAATCTGTCAATTGCAGATACAATTTTTATTGCACCACCCGAAATTTTTGGTGCAAGTAATGCTGCCCCTGCCGTATATAATTTTAATAACGATTCATTGCCCGATTTGCTGGTTGGCTATTACTATGGTGGCGTAAAACTGTTTGTAAACAGCGGTACCATCAGTAAACCCAAATACACCATGTCGCCTGGCAACGCCTGGGGAATGCGCGCCAATGAATGGGTATTTACCGACCCCGACTATACCATGCTTTCCTATGGAAATGCAGTGCCCACTGTGCTGGATATAGACCACGACGGGAATGACGAGGTATTGCTTGGTACAAGCTATGGCCGTTTGCGTTTATACCATCCTTCCGGTCGTTCGGAATTCGATTCGTTGAGTGCAGATAAAAATTGGCTTTGGCAAATGAGTTTAACCGATTCTATTGAACCCGATTTTGGCAGCCGGATTGTAACTGCTGCGCATGATTTAGATGGAGATACCATTCCTGAAATCATCATCGGCAATAGCCGGGGTGGACTCAATATTGCCACTGCATTGGGCTCCAAATCAGGCAAATTAGCCGTGCAAAAATTACCCAAGCCCGAATTTAAATTGTACCCCAATCCGGCTCAAAGCCAGATTACCATTGAAAGAGGCAATATAAACGGCAATTGGAACATTAAAATTTACAGCCTGTTGGGTAAAGAAATGTACAGCGCAGTAATGTTGGCTTCCGAAAGCGATATTACACTACATTTACCTGGTTTGAGCGATGGCGTATACATGGCAGAAGTGTCGAATGGATTTACAAAAACCGTGAAGAAGTTTGTAATACACAAGCCTTAAAGTTGTGCCACCACACCATCGGATTTGATGGTTAAAAATTTATCACAAATTCCATATTCATCCTGCCGGTTGGAGGCAATTACCAGCAATCGATTTTGGGTATAGTTTTCCAGTATTTTTTCAAAAACCACGGCACCGGCTTTATCCAGGTTGGTGAGGGGTTCATCCAGTACCAAAATGGGGGTTTGGGCCATGGCAGCCAAACACAGTTTTACCCTTTGTTTCATACCACTGCTAAAATTGGCAACGGGTTTTACCAGGGTTTTGGCATTAAATTCACACAGCTGTGCTATAGCTTCCAGCGGATTTTCTACACTATATGGTTTTAATCTTCCCTGCAATTCTACCATTTCTTTCAGGCTGAATTCTTCGGGGAGTTCCAATGCCGGAGAGGCAAGCGCAATATGAGAGAACACTTGAGATGGGTCTATGTTTTTGCCTTTTGTTTCCCAACTTATTGTGCCTTCGGTAGGCCAAACCTGAGCAGCTAAAATCAGTGTGAGTGTGCTTTTTCCTGAGCCGTTAGAGCCCAAAAAAGCCCATTTTTCGCCTTGTTGTAAGGTGCAACTGAGGTTGCGAAACAGCCATTGCCGGTTGTATGATTTACCACACTTTTCTAGTGTAATGCGCATGGCTGGGATTTAATTTTTGGTTGAAAAATACGGTTTATTTGGTACCGTAACCCTTCATGATTCCGCGGTCTGATTCTTTCAAAAATTGCAGTATTTCATCGCGTTCATTGGTAGGTTGAAATTCGGTTTCAATAATTTTAATGGCCTTGGCGGTATTGAATCCTTTCACAAAAAGTGTACGATAAATATCCTGAATTTCAGCAATTTTTTCCGTAGTGAAATTTCTGCGGCGCAATCCAATGCTGTTTACACCCTCATAACTCAGGGGTTCGCGTGCCGATTTAGTATAGGGGGGCACATCTTTCCGCACCAACGATCCTCCGCTAACCATTGCATGGCGGCCAATTTTTACAAACTGGTGCACCAGTGCGGCACCACCCAATATAGCGTATTCGCCAATATGAACATGGCCGGCAATTTGCACACTATTTGCCAGTACACAATTGTCTTCCACTACCACATCATGCGCCAGATGCACATAAGCCATCAACAAAACATTATTGCCCACTTTGGTATGCCCCAGGGCTTTAGTGCCTTTGTTTATGGTAACATATTCGCGCACTGTAGTATTGTCGCCCACAATGGTAAGTGTTTCTTCTCCATCAAACTTCAAATCCTGCGGAATGGCACCAATACTGGCTCCGGGAAAAACCCTGCAGTTTTTACCAATGCGGGTGCCCCTGAATATGGTAGCGCCCGACATGATATGCGTTCCTTCACCAATTTCCACGTCGTTGTGGATGGTAACAAATGGATCAATCACAACATTGTCGTTGATCTTGGCGGAGGGATGAACGTATGCTAAGGGTTGAATCATTGCTGATTTTTACGGTCAAAAATACAGCCAATTGATGAACTGACAAAAAGTTTGTGATGAAATGCGGTGAGAGCAAGGGTTTTGGAGTGCAAAGTGCAAAGTGCAAAGCGCAAAATGCAAAATGCTTGCCCGAACCTGCAAGGGGCGGGTAAAATCTAACAGCCAGGTGCAAAATGTAGAATGCAAAATGTAAAGTTGCTCAGCACTTCGTGTGAACTTGGTTGCTAACAGCCTTTGCCGCAAAGGGTTCAACGGGTTCAACGGGGGCAAAGTGCAAAGTGCAAAGTGCAAAATGAAGAAAGGCTCCCCACTTCGTGTGATACTTAGTGATCTTGATTGCTATGCCTTGGTCACAAAGAGCATTAAGATACGTCAGATGTAGTCAGTGTTAGCGGTTAATTCAAAGTCCCAAAGGGCATTCCCGCGGTATGTGAACTTGCTTGGCGACTTCCCAACTGGTGGTTAAAAAGGCTGTTCTACTGTACACTTTAAACTGTAAACTGTAAACTAGGCTGTTCCCAGTCCCTGCTCCCTGCTCCCTATTCAGGCTTGGCTGGCAGGTTTCGGAGTCTGGTCTTTGTCGTCTTTGATTTTAACGATAGAGGCCATCATTTCAGCTTCGGATACCAGTTTGTCGCCAACCCAGGCACGACTTTTCATTACACAAATACCTCGTCTTACCGGCTCGGTCAACTCCATTTTCATTACCAATGTATCACCAGGTACTACTTTATCCTTGAATTTGGCGTTGTCAATTTTCAGGAAATAGGTGCCATAATTTTCAGGATCGGGTACCTGACTTAAAATAAGCACACCACCGGCCTGGGCCATTGCCTCAAGCTGCAAAACACCTGGCATTATAGGGTCGCCTGGAAAATGGCCAGCAAAAAAGTATTCATCAAATGTTACATTTTTTACAGCTACAATGCTGGTTTCGGTCTTCGATAATATTTTGTCTACCAGCAAAAACGGGTGCTTGTGGGGCAACATTTTTATAATTTCTGCTGTGGTATACAAGGGTTTTTGATTGGGGTTGTATACTGGTGGTCCTTCTTCTCTGCGACGCATTTCTTTTTTCATCACCTGTTTTATTTTTTTAGCAAATGCAACGTTACTGGCATGTCCGGGTCGGGCGGCCATAATCTGACCTTTAATGGGCATGCCTACCAACGATAGGTCTCCAATCATATCCAACAATTTGTGGCGTGCGGGTTCGTTTTGAAAACGCAGGTCGAGGTTATTTAAAATACCCTCTTTTTTCACTTCCACACTGGGTTTGTCAAATACTTTGGCCAAGCGGTCAAGCTCTTCCTGACTCACTGGCTTGTCAACCACTACGATGGCATTGTTTAAATCACCCCCTTTAATGAGGTTATTATCCAGCAAATATTCCAGCTCATGCAAAAAGCAAAAGGTGCGGCAAGGTGCTATATCATCCTTAAATTCTGCCAGGGTAGTAATAGCTGCATGTTGGCTTCCCAATACACTGGAATTATAATCTACCATCACTGTGAGGCGGTAATCATCTACCGGCATGGCAATGATTTCTACCTGGTTGTTTTCATCGGTAAAATGGATGTTGTACGGAATTTCAAAATACTCGCGTTCGGCCTCTTGTTCCTGAATGCCAATGCGCAATAATTCGTCTACAAACGGGCGGCTGCTCCCATCCATGATGGGCATTTCAGGTCCATCAATTTCAAGTAATACATTATCAATTTCGCAACCTACCAAAGCTGCCAAAACATGCTCTACAGTGCTTACTTTGGCGCCTTTTTTTTCTAATGTAGTGCCGCGGCTGGTATCGGTTACCAGATCACAATCGGCTTCAATAATGGGCTTTTCTGGCAGGTCTACACGGCAAAATTTGTAGCCATGACCTTCCGCAGCCGGGTTGAATGTAAGGGTTACCATTGCACCGGTGTGCAGGCCCACGCCCGACATCGAGAATTTTTCTTTTATTGTAGTTTGTTTTGGTATCAGTTTGCTCATTCGAGTATTATGCTTGTTTGTTTTTTAAAGATTCAATTTCTGTTTTCAATTCTTTAATTTCGTTCAGCGCATCGGGAAGTTTTTTAAATGCCGCCCAGCTTCTAAACTGCTCTTTCAGCGGGGTTGCGGGCGAACCAATCCAGTTGGTGCCCTGCTCAGTAATGGTTTTGGTAACCCCAGCCTGAGCACCAATGCCTGTTTTGTTGGCAATGGTAATATGGCCTACTATGCCTACCTGTCCGCCAATCTGGCAATTGTCGCCAATCTTGGTGCTTCCGCTGATGCCGGTATGTGCTGCAATTACGGTATTCGAACCAATTTCTACATTATGCGCTACCTGAATCAAATTGTCGAGCTTGGTTCCACTGCGGATAATGGTGCTGCCCATAGTGGCGCGGTCTATACTGCAATTACTGCCAATTTCTACGTTGTTTTCAATTATCACATTGCCTATCTGGGGTATTTTTACATACATATCTCCCACGGGGGCAAATCCAAAACCATCACTGCCAATAACAGTGCCGCTATGGATGATACAATCACTGCTTACAATGCATCCGGCATAGATTTTAACACCCGGATACAACACGGTATTACTGCCAACTTTGGCGCCTCTGCCTATAAAAACCTGGGGGTAAATTTTAGCACCCTCTCCAATTTCTGCATCCTCATCGATATATGCTCCAGATCCAATGTACACGTCGTTTCCAATCTTGGCGGTAGGCATTACAAAGCTACCATTTTCAATTCCGGTTTTGTGTTTGTTTGGGTCGAAATACCCTGCCAGAATCATGCAAAAAGCGTAGTATGGATTGTCGTGCTCTACCCTGGTAAAAGTTACAGGCTGTGAGGGTTCAAAACCACGGGGCACAATTACCACAGAGGCTTTGGTTTCATACAAGGCGTGCTCGTATTTGGGGTTGGCAAAAAAACACAGACTTTCGGCATTGGCCTCTTCCAGTTTTGCCGGATGTGTAATGGATGCCGCCACATTGCCATTCACCGTTCCTCCAGTAGCATTTGCTATATCCGCTGCCGATAAGGTCATAGATAAGTTGCAAAGTTACGCAAAATCAGGGAGAACCCCGCTATGACGGTGCTCAATAGCAACAAGTGCAATGTGCAAAGCACAAAGTGCACCCAACAGCGATTGCCACATTTTGTATGGATACAGTTCAAATTAATGAAAATGGACTAATCCATTTCAGATGAAATTAATTTGTTCAAAGCCGATTGTTCAATAACATAATGCGCTTTGCACCATGCATTTTGTACTTAATCGGGCTTTGCTCCAATAGGTATCGGTATTATCTTCGCCCCATGCCAATTAGAATGGTTGAGGATCCCAATGATCAGGATCCGGTAGATAATGGCCCCGGTGGTGGGGGCGGCGGCGGTGGTCGCGGTGGTTTGGGTAGCCTTTTACCCATGCTTTTCGGGTTGATTTTTCGCTACCCTAAATTGATGATTCCGGTATTAATTATCGGGGGTGTATTTTTCTTTTTCAAAGGCGGCTGCAATGGCGCCGGTGGAGGAGGAGATAAGCAGCAAACAGCACTTGCAACCGGTGGTGTTTTAGACCCTAAAGAATATGCCAAATCGGATATTTTTAATTTTCTGTATGAGGATAATAAAACTAATCCTTTACCCGAAGCCTACAGCCTGTTGAAATATGCACCCGACCGTGGCAACCAGGGTGCCCAGGGCAGTTGTGTAGCCTGGAGCAATGCCTATAGCATACGCACAATTTTGTATGCACAGCAAACAGGCAAAGATCCCAATGAAGTAGCCTTTAGTCCCAGTTATTTGTATAATAATATTAAGCTGGATAATGATTGCCAGGGCAGTTATATTCAGCGAGCTGTGGATTTTATGCAAAAACATGGTGCAGTGCCACTCAAGGATTTTGGATACGATCCCAACACCTGTTCTACACAACCACCGTCTGGGTTGAACGATAAAGCCTCCAATTTTGTGATTAAAGGGGCCCAGCGATTGGGCGAAAATCCCAATGCAGGTCTTAAACTTCAGGATATTTTGCAAATAAAACATGCCATAGCAGCAGGCTCTCCGGTGGCAATCGGAATGATGGTGGGTGGCTCGTTTATGCAGGATATGATGGGTAAAAATGTTTGGCATCCAAACAGCGATGATTACGAAATGCAGGGTTTTGGTGGCCATGCCATGACTGTAATCGGATACGACGATAACCTCGAAGGAGGTGCTTTGCAAATCATGAATTCATGGGGCAAAGAATGGGGCGTGGATGGAGTAGGATGGGTGCGCTACAAAGATTTTATTCACTTTACCCGCGAGGCTTATGCCTATGCTCCGATGGGAAAAGCTGGTGAAGAAATTCCCAATGAATTTGATGTTGAATTTGGTTTAATGAATACCGACACCAAAGCCGATATTCCTCTGCAAAACTTAGGAAATGGAGTTTTTGGTACAAAAAATCGCGTAGCTGCGGGTACAAAATTTAAGGTTAAAATTAAGAATAATATTGAGTGTTATACCTATGTTTTCGGACAAGATACCGACCAAACCTGCTATGTGTTGTATCCCTACACAGCCAAGCATTCCCCTTACTGCGGGGTAACCGGCACCCGGGTATTCCCACGTGGCTTTAATATGGTGCCCGATCCCATCGGAAATAAAGATTACATTGCCGTTTTAATTTCCAAAAAACCGCTGAATTACGAATCGGTAAAACTCAAAATTAACGAAAATAAACAAGCCGATTTTGCCGCTGCATGCCGCGCTGCTTTGCGTGGTGACTTGCTTACCAATATTAGATACAAAACCTCCGAAACGGTTTCTTTTACTGCCGATGCAAAAGAAGATAAAAATGTGTTGGTAGTGATTGAGGTTAATAAATAGGATCCGCCCATTGCAATTCAGGGTGCAGGGTGTAGGGGGCAGGGAGCAGTGGAGGCGATAACGGTGAGTAAAAGTTGGTAGTAGTAATTAATTGAAAATAATTAATTATGCAATATAAACTGCCACTGCTTTGACTTTTTATTTATACTTAATCCTTGCTACAACAATTCCTAAATCTGATTCGTCCGATTTAGTTTTGAAATATCAAAACCTTTGTTCGCCATTTTTTGAGTGATTTGCTGGTATACCGAATCCTGCATTTGGGGTGTGCGTGATAGAATCCACAAATAATTGCGGTTAGGGTGCCCAACCACCGCATAGGAATAGTCTTCGGCCAAATCAATAATCCAATAATCGGCTCTGAATGGCCAGAAAAATTGTACCCTCAATTTGGCATTGCCGCTGTTTTTTACCACAAAAGCTTTGCCTTTGATGTAGGATTGCTTGCCATTTACACTGTCTTTGTTGCACCTGTTTTCTACAACAACATAACCCTTGTCTGTGGCTGTATATTCTGCGGTGGTGCAATTGCAACCTTTTTGAAAGCGCTGCGGAAATGTGGCAATTTCGTACCATTTGCCGGCGTATTTATTCAAATCTACAAAAGGTACGGTTTCAAGTTCTTTGTTCATGGTGCAGCTCGTTATAGTCAGTAATATGCATATCCCGGTTATTTGCCTAAGCATGCACAAGTATCGACTTTTTTTGAGCTAATAATGTTACATGTAATCAAATTATAATTAAAAAATCCCGGTTTAACTGTTTTAAATTCAAAATGTAAAATGCTTGCCTTTACCCGAATGGTTTTGCCGGACGGGCGACTGCTACTGAGGCGGGTAGAATGCAAAATACCCGATGAATGTACTGCAGGTTGGAACACTTCATCTGCATTTTTTACTCACCTGGAAAAAAAGCCAGATGTTAACTACCAACTAATCCGTCCATGTAATGAGTCGGAGGCATTTCAACTCGAAACGCCTAACTTAACTGGGCTGTTTCTGCTCCCCGCTCCCTGTTCCCTCCAGCCACATTTTCAATGGGCTGGCCCTAATTGACTATCTCTCCTTGATTCCCTGCCAGTTTGGCTTTCCACATGGCTATTTGTTCCGGACTTTGCCTTTCCCATTCTTTCAGTTCACCTATTATTTTCAAGGGTTTATCTGTGCGGTAAGATCGGGTGGGGTTGCCTGGGAATCTTTTATCGGTAACGTTTGGGTCGTTCTCAAATTCACCGGTGGGCTCTATAATATATACCCGTTCTGCACCTTCTCCATTGGCCAGGGCTGCAGCCAATCCTGCACCGTTAGCCAAGGCCGTAAAATAAATATGGTTCATTACCAAATCTGTTTGATAGTTAGATTTATTACCAGGTAACAAAAAGTCGCCCATATTTAAATCGGCGCGGGTACCATGGTAAAACGGACCCGAATCCAATTGTTCACTCCGAAAATCAGCCAAAAGTGTGCGGTACTTTTCGGCATTTTCCGGGTCATTTAATTCCTCATAGCATTGAGCTATATTAGCGTACAGGGCTGGAAATGCACCCATAACCGACAGATTATTAAGAATTAAAGCATGTTTTAAAGTAGTTTCAAACCAATTTAATTTTTCGCGGGTATTAACTGCAAAACGGGCGTTGTAATAGGCCGCCGTATATTTTTCAAAATCATCCGAAGCCTCTTGCCAGGCTTGGGTTAATAAGCGGTTGGCTTCTTCTGTTTGATTGTTTTCAGCCGCCGCCATGCCCGCAAAACTTAATTGTATGATTTTATTATTTGGATTAAATTCCATTTTGAGTTTGCAAATATCTGCTAAATATTTATATTAAATTTAAAATTAAATAAATTGAAATAAATAAGGCACTTACATATCAGGTATCAAAGTTTCATCCAAACAACAACCACGTCAAACCTCCCTCCGCGACCCAGCTCCAACCTCCAACCTTGTCGGTGCCTGAAATATGTTGACCGTTTTTAAGGACAAAACCAACTTTAAAAACAAAAACATATGGCAACCCGAGAACAATTTGAATTAAGCTCTGCAGAACGCAGAAAAAGGATTTTCAGTACAGACTTTAAACGA
>JBGAKR010000005.1:0-279539 GCA_044224315.1 Bacteroidia bacterium
TTGACGCAAAATTCAATTAAAAGGGGCATTTAGCCCCATTTAATTGAGCAAACAAAGCCTCCGAATCAAGATGTATTCTCTGCAAAAGTCTACAAGGAGACGAGAGGCAAAACGGTCAACGTTATTCAGGCATCAACAACAGCAATCTCATATCTGCTATCAAATATCCGTTATCCGATATCGGGATTGTAAGCCAGATCCGATATCCTCCAATCTCAGCAATCTAAGATTTGCTATTCAAGATCCGAGATCCAAAATCCGCTATCTAATATCTGCTATCCAAGATCCGATATCTAATATCCGTGATCTGTGATCCGATACCGTCTGTCCAAAAGAAATTTGTTTTTCTCCGAAAAACCAATTTCTTTTGAAATACACCCTCTCGAATTTATATTTTATTGAAAATGCTTTTGTAGACAGGGTTTTAAGGAGGTTTTGTAATTTTACTATGGGACTGAAGGGCACGAAGTGTGGGCAGAAGTTAAGAGTTAGGAGTTTAGAGTGAAGAGTTGGGACGCGGACGAAGTTTAGAGTGGACTCGGTTATGCCAGGGACTTCGGGAGTTTTTACCTCGCGATTGGGAGTTGGGCGAGGGTTTGATAATGAGTTACGGAAATCAAGGCATTTTTACTCGTATCGCTTGCACGCATTTCAAGGATACCGAGTAATTTCAAGGCTTCCATTGAGCCAAGACTGCTCAGATTTATACACTTGTAAGCATTGAAGGTATAAAAAACTTGATAAGTGCATTTGATACATTCTAAGGGAATGTTTCGTAATATTGAAAATAATACGCTAAGGAGTAGCGCATATACCCCTAATCTCGGAGTGATATGCTCTATAATAAAGCGACAATAAACAAGTTACCTGCCATTGTACCACGACACCATTAGATAATGATCCAAGAAATATTAAAAACGCTTGACAATACTATTGACGGATATTACTGCTCATTTGTTGACCTTGGACACGTATACTCATACCTCATTGACACAAGACTAAATGTTTTTCGTGGTGACAATGACCGTTGGGCAATTGCAGTTGAAAGGCTTGGTTATAATCCGAGAGCTGGAGCGATTGTTCTTGACATTAATTATTATGGCAACTGCTTGACCAATCTCGAATATTATGATAACCGACCGACAAGCTATTATAGCATACACCCTATTGACTTCGACAACTTCAACGAAACAATTGACGGTGAAAGTTTAAAATCAGATGCGAAATTTTGGTTGGTTCGTGGGCAACAAGTTTCATTAAGTCACAACAAACAAGACTATGTGGACGCAGGTATTGAACTAAAAGAATATGAGCCAAATGAAATAAGTGCTGAAGAAGTTGGACGACTTGTTGTTTCTCAAAACCGAGACTTATTTCGTGCTACAGACAATGAACTGTACAAGTCGATTCCGGCTGACTTGAAAAAAATATTAGTGCTTGACGAATGGTTTCATAAAGATTTCCAATTACAAATTTCACCGTCAATGACGGACGAAAATCTACGGCAGACTTTTGAGTTCAACAAAAACTTAACTGGACTTGATGGAATGACCTTTGAGAGTTTCGCACAATCATTCAGACAGCAAGCAATATTAAGTGACGATTGGAATAGTGAAATTTGGGAAAACAACAGACCGAGTTCTTATGAGACTTGGCAACAAATTGCTAACGTCATTGTAACAAATGACCCTAAGCAATATAAACCAACTTTAAAACCTAACACTCATTGGACAAATTGGCCAGACTCAGGAAGTATGTAATGGACGGAAAGAAAACAACAGCAGGTAACAGCGCCTTTGCAAAAGTGGCGGCCTTGTGCTTTTAAATAAAAATTAAGTGCTAATTTCGGGCTTTAAGCGGTGTTTGGGAGTTTTGTGGGGAAAGCGCCCCTTCGCCAAGCCGCCAAACGTTATCGGCAACTCTATCGACAGAATAAACCCAAAATGTCAGAAAAACAGACATTAAATACCCGTAAAATAAAACTTAAATTTGCACATAAAGTCGAGACAAAATGTTTCTAAAGAAATTATCACTCAGCAACTTCAAATGCCTTACTAACATTGAATTGTCATTTGAAAAGAACACTTCTGAAAACAGGAAGTGGACACTTATTTTGGGCGAAAACGGAACAGGGAAAAGCAATATCCTGAAATCAATTGCCTTGGTGACTTCAGGCAGCAATGCTTTAGGGGAACTTCTAGGCAATTCTGATACATGGATAAAGTTCAACGAAAAAAGTTGTAGCATTATCGCTGAGTTGGAAACAAAAAAAGGTGAGGAAAGGAAAATTTCCTTGCAGTTCAACAGAGGTGATAACCTTTCAAAAATTATTTCCAACAACAGGGAATCTTTGCATTTGATTGATGAAGCAATTGAAAATGCAGAGAGAAATTATTTTGTTGTTGCTTATGGTGCAAGCAGACGGCTTTCTAGCGAGGTGTTTTCAAATTTTGAAAAGAACAGAAATGGTCGTTCAATCAATGTTAGAAACCTTTTTGATAATGCGTCTACTTTAAATCCTTTAACCGCTTGGATTATTGAATTGGATTACCGTTCAGGAGTTAATGGAATAAACCTGATTAAAGAGGCACTTCAAGATTTCCTCCCAGGTATTGAATTTCATTCCATTGATAAGGACAAGAAACAAGTGCTTTTTCAAACTGTTGACGGAATCATTCCTTTAGAGCAGTTAAGTGATGGTTATCAAAACATGGCTGCTTGGATTGGAGATTTACTTTTTAGAATTACTGAAACTTTCAGGGATTACAAAAAGCCGTTGGAAGCAAGAGGCATTTTATTAATTGATGAAGTTGATTTACACCTTCATCCTAAGTGGCAACGGAAACTCTACGACTTTATCAGTTCAAAACTTCCAAATTTCCAAGTTGTAGCGACTACACATTCTCCTCTTACAGCACAGCAAACAGATACAGGAGAATTGTTTGCACTTAAAAGAAACGACAATAATGTAGTTGAGATAATTCCATTTGTTGGTTCGCCAAAATCACTTTTGGTTAATCAACTTTTAATGACCCCTGTTTTTGGTTTGGAAACTGATGAAAGTTATGAAGTGCAGCAAGCAAAAGAGGAATATGAATTATTGAAGTCGAAAGGAGATAATCTCAACATTGAGGATAAAGAGAAATTAAAAGTCGTCAAGAGAAAATTGAAAAGTAAACTTCCGAAAAGAGAATCTCCAGAATCAAGCAAAAAAGAATTAGAACTTCTTCAAAAAATAGAAAGCAAATTAAACATCAAAGAGTGACCTATGATAGCATTAGAAAGGAAAAGAACAGCATCAGCTATCAATACTAAATTCAGAGGTGAAGACAAAAAAGAAAAGGACAAGGAATTGATGTTCGCTCAAAGGGATTTTCTGAATGACCCTGATAAAAAAGTAGAGTTCAAAAGTACCTTTTGGAAAACTGCAAAGGCACAACTAAAAAAAGAAAGTAGCGGAAAGTGTGCCTACTGCGAAGCCAACACTGAAGTAGTTGCTCATGGGGATGTGGAGCATTACAGACCGAAAAGCACATACTGGTGGCTTGCATACACTTACGACAACTACTTGTACGCTTGTCAAATTTGCAATCAGACATATAAGAGTAATAACTTTCCAATTGGAGCGAGTAAATTTCCTGAGCCAACCATCGCACATAATACACCAAATCATAGAATAGAACAATTGGCTGGAAACATTTCGCCAGACCCGATTGATATTACACTGAATTACACACTTCAAAATTATTTGAACGAGCATAAAGCAGAAGATGCTTACTTAATCAATCCATACTTTGACGACCCTACAACATATTTTATTTATGAAGCAGACGACACAATAGAAGAAGTAAAAATTGTTGCTGCACAACCACAGTATGTTGCACATGTAAAAGCAGCAGAAGAATTTTATGGAATAAATCGGATTGAGCTCAAAAATGTTCGTTACTCAATTTATTCAAAGTTCAGAGTTATAAAGAAAATGTACAACAAGTTGACAGCAGATGGAACAGACGAACCATTTAGAAAAGAGGTAAAAAAACAAATTGACGACATGCTTTCCAACAAATACTTATTTGCTGGAATGAACAGATATTTTGACACAATAATATAAAGATTGAAAAGAGCTACCGATAACAGCACCTTCCCAAAAGTGGCAGTTAAGTGGTTAAATCAAGCTTTGATCTTCTATCAGTGTTTGTGCTTGGCTGACAGTGAAGTGCTCCGAAATCGCTAACTGCGGCAACATGCAAAATGTTATCCCTAAATTCTAAAATGACAAAATCGGACGAAAAATTACTCAGCGACATTGACACTCACGGTTGGCATGTCGTAAAGGTGATGGCTGACGACATCGGACCTGCTTTCTGTTATTCCATTGGACTTCATAAAACATTTAATCATCCTGAAATTTTAATCGTTGGCCTGCGACTAGAACTCGGACATTTACTAATAAATAATATTGGTGAGGCCATCAGAGCTGGCAAAACTTTTTCTTCAGGACAATTTTATGGTGACATCTTGAACAATTTTAAATGCTTGTTACTTGAAGTCAATAAAAGTTATTACGACGAGTATTTGGGTTATGCCAAATGGTATTACGCTAATAATGACTTTCCAGTTTTACAATGCATTTATCCGACGGTAAAAGGTATTTTCCCTTGGGAAAAAAATTGGCCTGCGGACATCAAAAGCCTTCAACCAATATTAGGACAAATCACAAAGGACATAACAAACTGGGAATAACAGTGGCTAGTCGCCATTTTTGTGCAGCAGTGGTCAAATGTTATATTTGGAATTAGCAAAAAACGGATGCCAAGCCGCAAACCGTTAACATTTCAAACCAAATCCCTACAAACAATATCTGCATTTAATCTATATAACTTTGCCTGATGGACCCATATTCAGAAACCTTTAGCACCTGGAACAAACTGGCAGAAATCTATCAGGCTAAGTTTATGGACCTGGATATTTACAATGAAACTTATGATTTTATTTGCAATGCCATTGCCAAACGCAATGCTAAAATTTTAGACCTCAGTTGCGGTCCGGGTAATATTACAAGGTATTTATTATCAAAACGGCCCGACTTTGATATTCATGGAATTGATATAGCTCCTAACATGATAGCCATTGCCCAGCAGCTAAATCCGGCAGCCCACTTTACCGTTATGGACATTCGCAATATGGATATATTTCAAAGCAAATACGAGGGCATTGTTTGCGGTTTTGGCCTACCCTATTTATCTGAAAAAGAAAGCGACAAACTCATTGAAGATTGCAATAATTTACTGAATGCAAATGGCTGGATTTATCTGAGTTTTGTAGATGGAGACCCTTCCATATCGCATTATCAAACCAATAAAAGCGGCGACAGAGTCTACTTTAATTATCACAGAGAAGACCACTTAATGTCAAAACTAAAAGAATGCCTATTTGATGGTATAAAATCCTTTAAGGTTGAATATAATAATTCAGGTAATAAAATTGAAACGCATACCGTTTTGATTGGACAAAGGTTGCAATAGAACTAAAAACAACCTATAAATCAACTAAAGATGATTAAAAACATTTTCTTCACCACAATTGCTCTTATGGCCTTTCTGATTTCATTAGCCTGCAAAGACCCGATTTTGGGGCCCACCTATCCCATTGATGACTTTAAGGAATACGACTGCATAATTGTAGCTATGGTAAATTCTGCAGAGCACGAAGAAGAAGACTATCAGGCTTTAAAAACCTTTAAGGCAACAGTGAAGAAAACCCTGAAGGGCTCCCTGGTTGTTGGCACCAAAATCAATGGAAAAGCCAAGCTGGAAGAAGCCCGTGCGGTATGCCCAGTGCACTTAGATGTAAATGCCGAATACTTGCTACTACTAACGAAAAATAAGGCCGAATATTCCCTGAGCCGCTTTAGCTTTCCGGTAAAAGAAGGATATAAATATTACAACGATTATTTAAGCCAAATCGAAAATTTGTTGAGTAAAGAGAAATAGACTAAAATAATTACCAATTATGAACCAATATTTTAAACATTCTCGATCAATTCTCCCCATTTTCTTCACCATTCTATTGCACAATTTGGTGGCACAAACCTACCCAAAGGCTGAATATAATCCAGATTCTCAAAAGCAACCAGGAAACACCAGCCTGCTCACAAAAGCAAAAACCATGATTTACAAGTACAAATTATTTATTAGCATTTTAATGCTCTTACTTTTTACAACTGGCTGTATTTCAAACAAAAGATTAGAAAAAATAAGCAAAACAACACCCATTGTTTTTAATAAAGATAGTTTTAATGGTAATTACTTAAACTCATCAATAGCGGGCAATTCAAGCCTGACCCTTTGGAATGTCTTATACGATTGCAAATCTTTTATAAACGATACCAGCCACATTACAAACAATTCGGTTGTGAGTTTGCGGTTTGATGGCAATAATAAATTAGTGGCAACCGCAAGTGAAAACAACGTGATAATTAATAAAATCACCTTGCAGGCCGAGCAATATGGCAACTACCTTTCAATTAAACGCAATTTTTACCTTGTGCCTATTCCCTTTATTTATTATCATTATCAGGAAGCCCGGGTGTTACTTTCCAAACTTGACAATGGAAATATTAATATCAAATTCGGAAAAAATGAATTTTTGTGGATTTTTATGGCAGGTGGCCAGGATTATAAATTCAGCCTGGAATACACAAAATCCAATTAAAATACAAAGCAGAAAATCCCATGGCAATTCCACAAAATAAAGAGGCGCTGATTATAGCCATAAGGGAGAACTACAAAAAACTTCAGGCCGAGTTGAAAAGCATTCCGACTGAGTTAACCCAAGTAAAGGATTTAGAAGGCCATGCAAAAAACACCCAGATGAGCATTCATAACCTGGTAGCCTATTTACTGGGTTGGGGTGAATTGGTTTTGAAATGGGATTACCGAAAATCAAAAGGAATGGATGTAGATTTTCCAGAAACCGGATTTAAATGGAACCAATTGGGACAACTGGCCCAGAAATTTTATAAAGATTATGAAAAACTGGAATTTCTCACTCTCCTAACCCAACTAGATGAGAACCAAAAAGAAATACTGGAATTGATCCACAACAAAACCAATGCAGAACTGTACGAAACTGCATGGTATGAAAAATACACTTTGGGTAGAATGATTCAATTAAATACCGCCTCGCCCTACAAAAACGCCAGAGATCGGATACGAAAATGGAAGAAAAAAAGAGGACTCAACTAACACGGTTCAATTATTTAGTGCTGCCTGTATCAATTCTGGCTGCATTTAATTTAAATATTGACTTTTGGCTTGTAAATGAATTTCAAATGGAAACTATTTTTTATATTTTTTTATTGGCCCTAATTATTTTGAATTTTATCCGCCACCTATTGCCCGTTTTATGGAACAAAAAAGCCATTGGATACTTAACTAACCTTTGCCTTCTGGGATTCTTATGCTTTGCCTGCTTTATAGCAGGAGTTAAGCTTTTTGGTTATGGCTTTAGTGGAAAAACTATTCCTATAATTTGGTACTTTGCAGTCTTTAACGACGCTGTTTTAGGTATAATGACACTTATTGATACGAAATATCTTTTAAAAAATAAGCATGCAGCTCATATTTAAACTATCCCTGATTCTTTTAATAATTATAACCACATTGGGCATCTGGTTTTGGGTCGAAAAACAGGATTATTTTCAATCGGAGTATAAAACTTTAAGTTCAACGCAAATGAGACTGTTTAAATGGCAGGATGGCGACAACGATAGCAGTTTGAAAGCGCGCTATGAACGCAATTTTAAAGATACGGCACTTGCATTTCCGGGAAAACCAGTTACCATGGTACGATTGTTTAAAAACATACCCCTATGGGGAAGTCTTACATTCAAAAACTTAAAAGGAAACAAAATTTTAGAATTCATTCAGTTTTGCAACAATCCCGATAACTTTAGCTGGGCGGAAACCACATGGAACACCGGCGAAAGTGAATATTATCTAAAATTCTATAACCAGCAAAACAAAGTAGTAGGAAAAATATACTTCTGTCTGAAGAATTGTGGCATGAGCCAATCCATACCATTTTGTCCGGCCATGAAATTCGGGGGTTTATCACAAAACGGGCAAAACTGGATTGATAATTTTATTGCGCAAAAAAACAATTGGGAATAGGAAATAGAAATCAATTACTATTTACCACAATTATGTCAGACAAATTCGCCCTCAATAATACCCGCAAAACGGGCCAAACAGTGAAACTGGACAACATTGAATTACATTACGAAACCCTCGGCTCGGGGCCGGTTTTACTGCTGTTGCATGGCTATGGAGGCTGTACCCAAAACTGGCATGCCTTTATTCATGAATTATCTAAACAATACAAATTGCTGCTGGTAGATTTGCCCGGGCATGGCCATTCAGGTATACTCCAATACAATTTCACCCATAATGAAGCCGCTACCCATGTATTGCAATTATTAAAAAAATTGGGCATTGAAACCTGCATGGCAATGGGCATGAGCACCGGGAGTATGGTATTGATGCATATGGCAACACAAAATCCTGATTGTTTACGGGCCATGGTTTTGATTAGCGTAACCACTCATTTTCCGGAACAAGCCCGCAACATTATGCGCCGGGCATCGTTCCAAACCATGCCCGCTGATGTGGTAACAATGTACAAAACATGCGCTAAACATGGTGACGTTCAGATTCAAAAGCTCATAGAAAGTTTTAACGCCTTGCACAATAATTACCATGATATGAATTTTAGTCCCCAAACTTTGGCCACCATCCATGCCCCTACTCTACTGATTCACGGAGAAAATGATCATTTTTTTTCAACCGAAATAGCAGAGAATATTCACCAAGCTTTACCCAACTCCGAACTATGGGTAATTGCAGGCGGAGAGCACGTTCCCATTTATAATTGTGGGGCAGAATTCACAAATCGAGCCATCCGATTTCTGCAAAATTCTGCACAAAAAGAATCGGATTAAAAAAAATAGATTACCACTTTGTAACCCCATTATCCTTATTTTCGTATTAGACACATAGTATTTATCAAATTGATATGGCTGCCAAAACCGAAGATCAAATTATAGCCTATATAAACAGTGTGCCTGCCGACAAACAAACCGAACTGCGAGAATTACACAAACGGGCATTAACTATAGCGCCTGAAGCCAAACTGTGGTTTTTAGATGGCAAAAACAGCGAAGGCAAAGTGGTTACCAACCCCAATATCGGATACGGAAATTACACCATAAATTACGCCGACGGCAGCAGCCGCGATTTTTACCAGGTGGGACTAAGTGCCAACACCACGGGAATTTCGGTGTATATCATGGGCATGAAGGATAAAAATTATTTGAAGGATAAATATGCAGACACCTTAGGCAAAGCCAGTATAACCGGGTATTGTATTAAATTCAAATCCCTTAAAAATATAAATATCGATGTATTGGAGGCCGCCATGAAGGATGGTTTTGATACTTGCTGATAATAATTTTCGTTAAGGCAAATTCTTCCTAAACTTATTGCAGCTTTACATTTTTAAACTCGCCACTGGTGGTTGCATAATAATCACTGCCTCCGGATACAAGGGACTTATCGTAGCAAAAAAACTTGCCGGATATTAATTTATTAGATAAATCAACTTTGGTAAGTTCCACCCATGAGGAATCGCCGCCACCTTCAGCACTGCGCTTAAATACTGTACCATTTTCGTACATATTCAGTAAAAAACCATTGGGTTTAAGTTTCCCCAGGGCATATTTGCCTACATTTCTTCCATTTATCTGAAAACTCAATAAAATTGCTTTTCCGGCAGGGTGCGACCACAAATTGAGTTCAAATCCATCCACATCCACATAAAAGGGTTCACTGGGTTGACCCCATTTGGGATTCACCAAGGTGTATTTTTTTTCCCTGTAATCGGCTTGTACTGCGCTGTAGTAGCCACCATAATAATGAAATGAGGCAGAATAAGCAGTATCATCCGCGTTTTTACTTTTCTTTTTGCAGGCAGAAACCAAACAAAGAAACAGGGCAAATGCCAGTGAATATTTCATGTTATTATTGTTTTATCAGGGTTGTACGATTAATTATATTTCCTGCTTTTTGGAATACCAAAACATAGTTTCCGGCTGCCAAAAAACCAACATCCATTGATCCATTTGATGGCACCCAAATTTGCGCTTTAAGTTGCCCTTTCAGGTCATATATCATGCAGGATTGAGGCATTTGATTCCTGGATTCAATCTGAATTTTACCGGAAGTAGGATTTGGGAAAATGGAATAATTTTCCGCACCGATATTTCGGCTTGCGAGGTTTTTCCTTGTTTGTTGCCATCCGGGTTCTGCTTTGGCAATAAATTGCTGCAGTGGAAGTTTATGATAAGTACAGGTATTTTCTAAAAAATGATCGGCAAACTCTACCTGGGTGAGAAAAGAACCTGCAATAAATTTGGCCCTTTTGTGTATAGTAAAGCAGGTAGTTGTAGACCATTCCGAAATATTGGTGGGATAAAAAGTTTCGGCAAATGTGTGATTTTTACTTGTATCCACCCGGGCCACAAATGGGGTTGGATAACCCGGAGGCAGGGCTTTCATTGAATCGGTAATATTTTCAAACATAATCCAAACCTGATCATCGGCATCTAGTGCAGCTAACTGGTTGGCAACGCCAGGTTGCTGCACAGCCCACCTGATGCTCCCGGATGAATTTAACTCCAGAAAATAGGGTTGCCCTGTGAATAGATTGGTTACTTTCAAAACATAATTGCCATTGCTTTTTTGCAAAACTTGTTGCACTTCTTTTATATTATTTAAGGCAGTACCCGGAATAGCAGGGCGGTATTGGGTCCCATCGACTTCATATTCGGCCATTTTGCTCCCTATCATTCTGTTGGTGCCCCGTTTTATTTCATAATAATCAGCGATTGAAAAGTGTTTAAATTCCGACTCAATGGTATCTTTCGATGAATTATAAACAAATACCCTGGCAGGTTTGTTGTTATCGGGCGGGGTTTTTCCTGCATCTGCCAAAATATAGGTTTTGTTGGATTCGGTAAATAAAAACTTGCGTATAGTGGTGGCTGAACCTGCATCTTTTACTGCAATGCGATTGGCATAATTTCCAAATTTATCTACTACCAATGCATAGGCTGTGCCGCTACCAGCTGGAATTTGCGGAGACACATCACCCACCCAAACCTGATAAACTGAACTTTGACCTGCAAAAGCAAGATATAAATCTCCGGTATTTCGATTGAGTTTTATGGGTTGCGCTGTTTGATATGGAAATGGAATTCCCTGCGAGGCAATTAATGTAATGAACATTAGTGTACCGGCAGGATTCAGTTTCATGTAATAATAGACATTTACATTATCTGAGTAATGAAAATCAACCAGTGCTTTTGCCCCATAAGAATCGAAAATCATCGGATTTTTTGTTAAAACGGGATGCTTTGGAGTATAGCCCAGCACATATAAATTGCCCGTAGTATCGGTTTCCATATACAGCGGTGCTTTGTATTTCCAATCCAATGCGAGCAAACTACCCGCATCGGATAAATGCAAAAAGGTATCAGGGCAAACTTTATTACAAATAGCCCAGTCCCAGCGTGTATGCTGGGCGTTCAGGGCTTCAAAACAAAACCCTGAAATTACATATAAAAACAAATACTTTTTCATAGAGGTTTGCTTCTTAAAAGAACCATGGTTTTTTTATATTCACACAAGAGCCAGGCGCGTCCGCCGCTATAGCACATATCCCACATATATGCACCGACTCCGGATTTTAATTTGGGTCTTTGAACATTGGTCCAAGTATTTCCGTTGCACATTCGCCCTACATTCCGATTGTATAAATCAAAAAACTGACCGGGCTTATCGGGTACCAAGGTAGCGTCATATTCCGGTGTAATGGCCCCAGCTTTTATTACCTCCACTGTATATTCTTCCACATTCAAACGGTACATGGTTCCCAGATTACCACTTTTTACTAACAACCATGCATAGGGATGCTGATGCCACATCCACACTTTATCTGCTCCGTCGGGCACTGAATCTTTGCTTAAATCTTTGATTGGGTAAATATTTTTAACGACTGGTATGTAGCACAGTTCATTTTTTGAATTCAAGGTTTGCGCAGCCAACGATTGGGTAGATGCATAAACATACGCATAGCGCGGATGGCGCCAGTTAAAATTCAAGGTTACCAATTCACCTTTGCTGTTTATCCCTCCACCGGCAGGGCGCAAATCGGTAGAATAGAACACATAATTTTTCTTACCTGTCATTTTCGCCAATACGGGTCCACCAAATGTAGGAGTGGGTGTAATCATAAACGAATTTGGAGCTAAGCTGCCAAATGGGCCAGTATATTCAAAAATATCGCCTAACCAATCGCCTTTCCAGGAAAAGGATTCTTCTCGGGTACCACTGCTGTCGGCCCTGTAAATTCCAGATGAATTCATGATCCGCAAATCCTGATCACCCATTCCGGATGAATGCATCAGATATTTATGCCAAATAACCTGATTATCATCCCCTGTTTTACCCTCCCCTTCCCATATTGAATAAGGGAAAGAATTGGTAGATAAATTTTCGCCATTCAGCCTCAATCTCCACCGATATGGCTGCCGTTGGATATAAAATTGTAATTCTTTTTCTGTCATAAACATCACATCTGCATAGGAGCCATGATCCTGCAGAAAAGGCATCACTACATTATCCACCTGCCATTCTATCGGTATTTCGTGCTGTCCTACCACTTCCCATCCATTCTGAACCTCCATTACGTCGTTGTTCGAGGGCAGAGAACTACCGCCTCCTCCGGCCTTTTTCTTGCATGCTGATACAAAAATCGTCAGGCAAAAAACTATCCAAAGTCCTTTGTTCATATCTCAAAACTAGTTTAAAGTTAATAGAAATTCAACACTTTATGTAATTTATACTCATTCAAAAAAGCTACATCCAAGGTTGTGAGTAAGGGCATGGATTTAACCATTTACTGCGTAGGTAATAAATATGTGCTGTTGCATTCACAACCAAGCCAAAAATCTGTCTACATGCTAATTAACCTGATAGAAAAAAGCCATGGAACCACCCAAATGTAGTGACTATCGATTAATTTTGCATTAAAACAAAGTATTGAATATTTATTTTAATTTAATTAATCAACTCCATGGGACTCGATAGCATATTATTGATTGAACGTATTGAAGCCCATTTCGGTATTGCTATTCCTAACCATGAGGCGCAAACCATAATTACAGTGCAAGATATAGCCGATTGTGTATTTGCCAAAGTGGAACTTAATCCCAACGAAAAATGCAAATCGCAAATACTATTTTACAAACTCAGAAATTATTTTATACTTAAATTTGGTTTATCTAGAGATGAAATAAAACCCAGCTCGATAATCAAAGACCTTATTCAATCCGATTTAAAATATACCTGGGACGACCTTGGCAGTTACTTGCAACTAGAACTACCACCCCTTACTGCACTTGATTTGAATCCCGCGTTGCCTGCAGAATTTAAACTGCTCGGTATTCCTTTATTCAATCGAAAACCACCTATTACTTCCAAAAGGTTGGGTGATTTAACTGCCTGGATTTTGGCTATAAATTATCAAACCTTAATTAAACCCCACACACTGTTTACCAAGGCTGATGTAGAAAAAGCCGTAATTGGCATTATTAGCGAAGAGATGGGAATACAGATAAACCGCATTCAACTTCAGAATTCCATTTACCATGATTTGGGAATATGTTAGTTAAAATGAAATTCATTTCTAAAAACAAACTAATATCCCTACTGTTATTTATCTTATTTAGCCTCATCATTTATTATGCAACTGCAGTTTTCATAGCACGTGCTAAAACCCTTGAAATTGTAAATACCGCTTTGCATGATAAATGTATAAAGCTACAACTTCATGATTTCAGTGATTCACAATTGCGTGCTTTATTACTTGTGCAGGACCCCAGTTTTTACCATCACAAAGGCTATGATTTTACCACACCGGGCGCCGGAAAAACCACCATCAGCCAGGCTTTGGTTAAAATTTATTATTTCAAAAACTTCAATCCCGGTTTTCAAAAAATTGAACAAACCCTCATCGCCCGATTTGCATTTGACAACCTTATACCCAAAGACAGCATTTTAAAATTGTTTATCAACTATGTCTACCTGGGCGAAAACCAGGGAAAAGAGATTCGTGGTTTTGAGGATGCTGCTATTTATTATTTCAAAAAACCCTTTAAAAAACTCAGCTGGGACGAATACTTGTCCATATTGGCTATGGTGCGGGCCCCTGCCACTTTTCACATTATAAACCAAAAAACCGCAAATAGCCAAAGGGTTGAAAGAATCAAAAAACGCCTTGCTGGAGAATACATTCCAACAAGCAACAGCGACTGCCTCTACGACCAAATTCCGTAGAGTGTATTAAGGGGTATGGTTTAAGGGGTATGGGGTAAGGGTTTCCTTTGCCTGTCGCCTCCGCCATTCCCTATTCCCTCCCGCCACATTTTCAATGGGCGGGCCCCATTCCCTGTAGGGGTATGGTTTAAGGGGTATGGGGTAAGGTTTTCCTTTGCCTGTCGCCTCCGCTATTCCCTATTCCCCATTCCCTATTCCCTGCAAGGGGTAAGGACGATTGCCAACCATCCGTCGCCTCCCGTGCCCCCTACTCCCTACTCCCTACTCCCTAAAAAACACTAACTTGCGAAAAATTTTCAAACCCCATGCAACCATTCCTTTAAGTGGCAGACAAAAGGGTATCGTGAGTGACAGCAATTCAAGAAATCATAGCGAAATGCAAGGCCGGGGACAGGCTCGCCCAGCAGCAACTCTTCAAGCTTACAGGCCCGAAGATGCTGGCTTTCTGTCGTCGCTACTGCAAAACCGAGGACGATGCTCACGATGCGTTGCAGGAAGGATTTATCAAAGTGTTTAACAGTTTGGATAAATATCGCGGTGACAGTGCTCCGGAAACCTGGATGAGCCGTATTTTTATCAATACCGCCATAGACCAATACAAAAAAGGGCACTCTTACTCTAATATGTTCGACAGCCTGCCCGAGCAGATTGATGCCGAGGAAGAAGTGTATGATGAAGACAATTTCCCCTGCAAAGCCTCTGATATCCTTAAAATCATGGATACCATGCCCGAAGGATACCGCGTAATTTTTAACTTGTACTGTCTGGAGGGATTTACCCATAAACAAATTGGCGATACCCTGAACATCAGCGAAGGAACCAGTAAAAGCCAGTATGCAAGGGCTAAAAAATTTATATTCGAAGCACTAATCAAAAACAAAACAATCGGTGGCCAATAAATTCGACCATATGGAAGACTCGGTACGCAAAGCCTTTGACGGTTTTGAATTACCCGTGCGCGACCTTGATTGGTCGGCCATTTCCAATGGTTTGGATGCCGCTGCCCCCACCGAAAAAGGATTTGTGGCCTGGTGGAATAAAAACAAAAAACGCAACTGGTTCATATTGGGCTTGTTGTTGCTGCTGATTGGCGGTTCGTTTGTACTGCTTAACCATACCGATACCAAAGAAAAACAAGCCTTGGTTGGCATTGAAAACCAAAGTGCTACCCATACCCCTGCTCCAAAATCAGGATCAGAAGTTAAAGCACCTGTGCAAACCGAGCAAGCTAAAGGAAACGGAGGATCTAGTGCCAGCCAACCCGTTGCCGGCAGCCATGTTTCTAAATCCGAGACAGGTGGCATAAATAATTTGGGAGATGCAGGATCTGTAAAAACAAACAACAATGAGGCAACCAAACCTGCTGAAATTAAAGTAAACAATCCTGCTCCATTAAAACCCGCAGCACCGGCTACACCTGCAATTCCTGCTGAACCCGTTTCACCAGTAATTCCTGCGCCAATTTCAACCCCCACCAAACCGCAGCAACCAATTGTACCCGCAACCCAAACAGAACCCGTTATCACCCCTGCTGTGGATGCCGATATCGACTTTAAATTGAATGTAGCTGCCGGTTTGAAAGCACAAGGTTTGAGTTTAAAGCAAAGCTTGCAGCCAACTTTAAACAAAAATCTGGTTCAAACAACCATGCCCCGCAAACTTAACCTTGGATGGGAATGGTATACCAGTCTTCAGGCCAATTTCGACAACACTAAAGCTACTGCTACTGCCGGTGAAGGCATTTGGAACGGGGTAAAAATGCAAAACAGCCGCCATGGCCAGGGCAATGTGCGTTTTGAAACCGGCCTTACCTATCGCCAGCAAGGCTGGAGTTTGGGCTCTGGCCTGGGTTTTGAAACCGGTGCATTCTCCTATCGAAAAGACGATACTATTTATGTAAAAGTGGTAACCAAGAGCCTAAAGTATATAACCCTGCAGGGCGACAGCTTCTGGCTGGTGATGAAATCTAAGGATTCCATGATCATCATCAAACATCCTCTTGTGCGCCAGTGGATAGAAGTACCCGTGTATTTTACCAAACGCTTTTACCTGGGCCACAATTTGCGCTTTACCGCTGGTTTTTCTGTTCACCCCGGATTTATGGCGGGTGCACAAGGCAGCATTGCAAACCCATATGCCTATGGACAAGAGCTGTATATGGCACCTTATACAAACGGAGATCCAATGTTACAGGCTAAAACCGTTGCCGCCAAGCAATATCTGAACGCGTTCCGCATGGGCAATGGCTTGCAACTGGGCGTTGAAAAACAGATGGATGCATTCAATTTCGGGCTGCAGTTTACTACGAGATACTATTATACACCGGTATGGAAAAGCGGTGTACCTTTACAGCAGCATACATTTAACTATGGTTTAAACATAAGAATAGGAGTGAAATTCTAATGAGAGGGATAAGATATTACATCATAACAGGAATATGCGCCATAGCCGGGCTTGTTGGCAGGCAAGCCCGCGCGCAGGTTCTGGCACCCGAGGATATTCCGTTTACCCAGGATATTGCCTTGTTAAAAAACAAAGCCCAACAACTTTGTGCCATACAACTGGTTGCCGATAAAAGCACTTACCGTGTATATTCATTGGCGGTAAAACGCGGCAAAACCTGGCAGCATGATTTTCCATTGATTTATCTGGCCAAACAAGACCTTGGTTCGCCTATTGAAATTAAAGATATTGAGTTTGCAGGCAAGAGAATTTATATCTCCGGTAATTTCAAACTATACAATTCTACCAAAAACTGCCTCATTTACCTGGATAGAACTTCTACCAGCAATCCATGGAAGGGTGATATTGAATTTAGCAAAGGCAATCTATTGTGCACTGTAAACACTGTTACTATTGCCGGTGACTACCTTTACTTAGGAGGTAACTTCAATAAAATCAGTCAAAGTACCGGAAGTTTTGAATGCCCCAATTTGGCACGCATTGCTTTGAAAAACTTTGTGCTACAGCGTGTATTACTTAACAAAAACAACGGAACCGACAGTACGGTTAATTCCATTGAATATGATACTACCTCCAAATATTTGCTGGTTGGTGGTTTATTCAGAAAAATTGTTGGCCAATCCATCAAAGCCCTTGCAAAGCTTAACCCCGCAGACACCTCACAGGTTTCTGAACTAACCACTGCCAAAGCCTTAACCTCAATTTACAAAATGCGTTTTTTTGGAAGCAAAATTTACACTTTTGCCTTCCACCAGGACTCTGGAATCGGGGTTTACATCGTTGGCGGAACGTTGATAAAAGTAAAGGGCATTCAATCCATCAACACGGTAACCAATTTTTTCCCAAGCAATACCCAGCTATTCTTATATGGAACACTAAAACTCACCGGTGCACAGCTAAACTCTCAAGGGTTATTTCTATTTTCTGAAACCAACGGGGCAACGGAAGTTTTAAGGAAATTTTATGTGGTAAATGCGGCTGAAGGTTATAACAACGACATTTACCTATCGGGCAATTTTAAATCCGTTCAATTTGAGCAAACCCTGGGCCACGTGGTTCCTGAGTTTCAGCGTTTTGTAGGAAGGGTTTTTGCCGATCTGGATAATAACGGCACATTCAGCAACGGCGACAAGGCTATACCAAACCGCACCATACGTATTAAAACCAATGCAGGCAGTAACCTCATTGAATCAGGGCCTGGCGGTTATTTTACATTTACCTACCCACAAATACCCTCTGTTTTTAAAGTATTGATTGAGAATCAAGGGGATTTAAAAAGCGGATTCGAATTTTTGTTTAAGGGCGATACGATTAAAGAACGCCTGTTTGAATTTCCCCTGAAATTTATAAAAAACAATTACAGCGACTTAACGGTGCGCATGACTGCCGCAACTGGCTGGCTTACCCGTAATGATACAAGTGAAATTTACATACTAACTGTAACAAACAAAGGTTTATTGGATGTAAACGTTCCCTCATTGAATCTGAATTTTGACAAGGTACAGGATATAAAAACATTTCCGGCCCACACTATAACCAATGCCAATAGCATTAGCTGGAGCAACCAAGCCATACCTTCCGGTGGAGAACAATCCTATATGATTAAACTTACCGTGCCATCCAAAAATTATGCGGCGGGCCAAACAGTTCAATTCAATACCACCATGCCCGGATTGATAGACGACAACCCAACCAACAATTCAGATACCCTGCAACAAACCGTTACAAAGGGTATAAATGCCTTCTTAAAATCTCAAAACCCGGCACCGGTTGGCAGTGATACGTTTGCATGGCTGGCTCCTGCCAGTGGCAAAGTGGATTATACCATCCGCTTTTCTAACTTTGGTACTGACACTGTAAATACGGTAGTAGTAAAAGACACCATTTCTACACCCGACTATGTAACCTACATTCAGGAAACCGGCGCCAGTAATAGTTTTACACGCCAGGTATACACCACACCTACCCTGCCCGACAAGGTAATTGTTGTATATACCTTCCCAAACATAAAACTGCCCCCCAACCCATCGGGTAATACCGAAATTTCAAGCGCTAGTGGATTTATTGCATTCAGGGTTGGATTTAGTCCTGCGCAAATTCCTGCCGGAGCCAGCATTCGCAATCGCGCCTCGGTTTATATGGATGTAGATGCACCTGTAATGACCAATACAGTAGTTGCCAAAACACCCACCAGCGGTATTCACCAGTTTCATACATCCCAAAAAACTGTGGTATACCCCAATCCTTGCACCGATCACATAATGTTTGTAAACGAAGTAATCGGTGCTAATATTATGCTTTACGGCCTGGATGGCAAACTGCTATTAAATGAGAAAATTGCATCTAACAGCATGGATATCAGAAAACTAAATCTGTCACCCGGATCCTACATGTATTGTATAAATGCAGAGGCTAAAAATATTTTCACCGGAATTTTAATAAAAAACTAAAATTGGTGCAACCCTAAAAACAAAACTAAGACAAACAATACACACACCTAAAGAATTTAAGAATATGAAAAAACTATACAACCTATTACTGAAAACATTCATGGTGGCAGCCATGGTTTTCGGAAGCCAAAATGCCAGTGCAGGATGCAAATCCGTTAGCGGCCTGGATTTTAATTACAGCAACGCCAAGGATTGTAAAACCTATGCTTTTGAGGGTAAGGTTTCAACATCCGGTTGTTTGGTGTATTCCTGGAATATATACTCGGGCAATACCCTGGTAAAATCCAATGTAGGACGCACATTCAGCTACACTTTTGCCAATAATGGTACCTACTATACCCGGTTAGCCATAAAAGACACCTGCAACAATTGCGATACCGTAATTTACAAAACGATTACAGTGAATTGTGCAGCGAAATGCAGCTGGGCAGGAATGGATTTTAATTATTCGGCAAAATGTAAAACCTTTGTATTTGAAGGTAAAAACTTCAATAATGGTTGCCTGAAATACAAATTCCTGTTTTATAACAATAGCACCGGCACTTCTACTTACCAGCTTGGCCGGGTTAATACATACACTTTCCCTTCCACTGGCACTTATACTGTAAAAATGAGTGTGGTAGATACCTGCAAAAACTGCGATACCCTGGTGTATAAAACCATCACTATTGACTGCAACCCCTGCGATTTAAAACCCGATTTCAGCTTTAAAAACGATTGCCGTAAAGTTAAATTTCTTGCTTCTGGCAATGTTAGCGGTGCTACCTATTACTGGTACTTTGGCGATGCCAGCACCGGATCAGGCAAAGACCCCAGCCATACTTATGTAAAAGACGGAGTATACAAAGTTTGCCTGCTTATGGTATGGAAAGATGCCAATACCGGCGAAACATGCAAAAAAGAAGTGTGCAAAGAAGTAAAAGTACAATGTGGTAAACCTTGCGAAATCAAAGGCGACTACCAATTTTATACAAGCGGTGGTACTGTTAAATTCTTTGGAAGCAGCAACACCGGTGTTTACTATACCTGGGATTTTGGCGACGGTACAACTGGCTCGGGTAAAGATATAGTACACACCTACAAAAAACCTGGTACTTACAATGTTTGCGTAACTATCACTGATAAAACCCGCAAATGCTCTGTAAAAATCTGCAAAAAAGTAGTAATCGAAGAGCCTTGCCGTTTGAAAGCTGATTTTACCTGGGCTAAAACCAGCACAGGTGCCATCAAATTCAAAGCTATTAGCAGCGGTGGATACTATTATGAGTGGAGTTTTGGCGACGGAACCTATGGTTCTGGCGTAGATCCTTCTCACACTTTCAAACCCGGCACCTACAACGTATGTGTTACCGTATATTCTAAAGATAAAAAATGCAAAGTTAAAATTTGCAAAACTGTTGTAATCGCAGCCGAAAAATGCAATTGGGCCAAACAGGGTGCTGGTTTCAGCTACAGCCTGAACTGTCCTAAACTCACATTGGAAGCTAAAAACCTGGGTAGCGAGTGCATCAAATATGGCTGGGGCATTACCCCAGTTGGAACCAACCAAACCACTACATTCTATGGCCGTGTGCAAACCATTACTTTCAGCAGCAACGGAACATTTAATGTTTGCCTGAAAATGTATGACAGTTGCCGCAAATGCGACACTGTAATTTGCAAAACCATTGAAGTAAAATGCCCTGAAAAATGCAACTGGGCTGCAAATAAGCCTAGTTTCTATGTTTGGGACAGCTGCAAATATTTGGCAGGTTACATAGGCTTCAACAGCAATATCAGTGGTTGCTTTAAATATACCTGGAAAATCAATGGCACTGCAGTTTCTCACGATCGTTACCTGAAGTCTTTTGGAATTACCAAAAATGGAACCTATGAAATATGCGTAACCGTAGTAGATACCTGCCATGGTTGCGATACTACCTTCTGCGGAACCCGCACCATTAATTGTTTCAGCGATCGCAAATGCAACTGGAAAGCCAAATATCCAAACTTTACAACCTTCAGTATAGGCAGCAAATGCTTGTCTATCGAGGCTGGCTTAAATACCAGCAGCGCAGGTTGCATTCGCCATTACTACTCATTGGCTGGCTCTCCGGCCGGTTACGATGGCAAAACCTACCATAGCTGGACTGTAGGAAAAGCCGGTACCTATGTGGTTTGTCTAAAACTGGTTGATACCTGCACAGGCTGCGATACCACAATCTGCCGCGAAGTAACCGTAGCCAGTTGCTGCAACTTCTCCGGCACTGACTTTACCATTACCAATAACGCCAGCAAGTGCATGTACACCTTTACTGGCAGTGCCAGCAACAATGGCTGCCTTAAATACAACTATACAATTTCTAACAATGGTGGCAGCTCATACACCAACCTTGGCAACGGACGTGTAATTGATTACCAGATGAAAGCCAACGGCACTTATAGTGTATGCCTGAAAGTGACTGACACTTGCAAAAAATGTGATACCACCATTTGCAAAACCTTTAAAGTAGATTGCGCTTGCTCTGCCAAAGCCAGCTTTACTGTAGACAGCATTACAACTGCAGGTATAGCTTATATTAAAAATACCAGTACAGGTGCATCTTACTACAGTTGGGATTTTGGTGACAGCAGCAGCAGCACCAGCTCAGCACCTGGCAAACACGCCTACAATGCTTCGGGCGGATACACCATTTGTCTTACAGTATGGGATGCCAACAAAACCTGCAGCACCAAATACTGTGTAACCATTAAAGTGGTAAAAACCCGCAATGCCGCATCAACAGAAAATATTAAAGTAACCGTACCTGTAAATATCTATCCCAACCCTGCTTCTGGCAACTTCACCATCACTACAATGGGAAGCGCTAACTATCAGGTATTGGATATGCAGGGTAGAGTTATTACATCCGGCAGCCTGATAAACAGCACCCAGATTAACGCGGCCACCTGGATGGATGGTGTTTACCTGGTGCGCATCACTACACCCGAAGGAACTGGAACTACAAGGGTAGTTGTCCAAAAATAATCAACCGGTAATTCCGGTTTTATACTCCTAATTTCTGAAAGGCCGTTCTCCTGAACGGCCTTTTTTATTGCATACCTAAGCCTGTTGCCTTCAAATTGGAACATAAATCACGCGAAAAGCTGCATTTTTGCTATACCTTTGTACCGTAAATCAAAGATTTATGCAACGCCAAACTAATAATTTTATACTTGTGCCAACCGACTTTTCGGAAGTGGCCAACAACGCGGTAAACCACGCAATTACCGTAGCAAAAGCTTACAAAAACGGAATCACCCTATTGAGCATTGTGGAAGAGAGCTTTCTATCCGGCCTTTTCTCTTCATCTCAAAGCGATTTGGTGAAAGAAGCAATTGAAACCCGTCTGCAAAAACAGGCCGAAGACATTCGCAACATGCACAAGTTGGAGGTAAATACCCGCATCGAATCTGGCAGAGTTTATAAAAAAATCAGCGAAATAGCCAACGAAAACCAATACGATTCTATCATCATGGGAAGCCATGGTGCCAGCGGCTTGGAGCAAGTAATCGGCAGCAATGCATCTCGCACCATTCAGTATGCAACCGTGCCTGTGGTTGTAGTAAAAAGCCAGCCTGTGCGCGAAGGGTATAAAAAAATTGTAATGCCCATGGACTTGAGTATCGAAAGCCGTCAAAAAGTAGAGTGGGGAAAACACCTTGCCAAACAATTTGATTCTGAAATCCATATTGTGTACACCAGCAGCAGCGATGAGTTTACCCAAAACCGCATTAATGCCACTATAAAACACGTGGAATACGAATTGGCCAGCGCCAATGTGAAGTTTGTAACTTCAGAAATTGAAGACAAAATGCTCGAAAATTTTGCCACTGAAGTACTTACTTATGCCGACAATATGAAAGCCGACCTGATTTTGGCAATGACCCATACCGAAAAAGGCATTACCGACCTGATGATTGGCACACTTACCCAGCAATTGGTAAATCGCAGCGAAAACATACCAGTGATGTGCATACACCCGCACGAAACCGGCTACAATTACGATTATCAATAAAAAAAATTATGCATATAAATCCTCCCGCAAAACGGGGGGATTTTTTTTTGCCTTATACCGTGCTACGATTCGTTGTTACGCACAAAGCGCGGCAAACTAAGTTGATACTTTACTGCCACATATCGGATAATAAAAATCATACCGAATGAGGTAAGAAAAGCCACCGTTTTTTCTACCTGTAAATACTCAAGTCCAAGATATACCAAAGCCCCAGCCAAACAGGCAGTTGCATAGATTTCCTTTTTAAAAATAATGGGTTCTTCGTTACTCAAAACATCGCGTAAAATACCCCCCATTACTGCAGAAAACATGCCCAGTATTGCTGCTACAGGTGGCGCTACTCCCAAAGCCAGGGCCTTTTGGGTACCAATAATGGTAAACATGGCAATACCCAAAGAATCGAATACAAAAAATATCTTTTTCCAGTTTTTTAATTTGTGATAAAACAAGGCTGTAATAATTAAACCGGCCAGCACAGCATAGATAAAATTCACATCACGCACCCAGCCCAGGGGGTAAGAACCAAGCAAAATATCGCGCATGCTTCCGCCACCCGTAGCTGTAACAAAACTAATGAATGTAGCGCCAAACCAATCTGGCGTTGAACGGTGGTTGGCTACCAAAGCACCCGAGGCCGCAAAAAAGGCTGTACCAAGAATCTCTAAGATATATTGCACCTGCATGCATGCAAAGTAAAGGCATGAATGCAAATTGCCTGTAGCCCTTCGATCAAAAATCCAGAATTATACCGATTGTGGGTAGCACATTACCGCTACTATTTTTGATATAATCTGCCTTATACGCATTGGGATTTAAGGGATCGGTAATCAAACTTCCATCGGAATTCTGTGCTGCGATTAAGGTGGCCGGGCCGGTGTACTGCGTATTAAAAAGATTTTGGATATCCAGGTAAAGATTCAATGAAACGCGTTTAAAATACCAAACTTTATCAACGCGCAAATCAAGCTGATTAAAATTACTTAATCTGCCCGAATTGAGTTTTGTATAATCGGGCAATGCCTGGTTGGTAATATCCCAATTGGCTTTTAAAAGGGACCTTTCGGTAGCATAGGGGGTATATGGCCTGCCTGTAACCAATCTCCACTTAGCGCCCACCTCCCAGTTCTTTTTGAGTTTAATACCACCCACCAAACTAAGGGTATGCCTGCTATCCCATGCACTGGCCACATATTCGCCCCGTTTATCAGCAAATTGGCTCCAGGCAAGGGTATAACTTACTATGCCGTACAAACCGCTGCGGCTGCGACGTTGCATTAAAAACTCCATTCCATAAGCGCGGCCTTTTCCATTGGAGGTCACAGGTTCATTTCCGGTTACGGCAAAATCGGCACCCAGATTTCCAAGGCTTATAGAATCGCGCAGGGTAAAAGGATAACGGCTGTAAAGTTTGTAGAATCCCTCTAGGGTTATTTTTGTTTCGGTACCCTTATTCCATTGCAGGCCTGCTACCGCTTGCTGGCAACGTATATATTGCAAATTGTTTTTATTGGCCAGCTCATTGCTTGCATTGCGATAGCCCAATACAGTATAGGCTGGTAATTGATGAAACTGATTGGCATTGATATAAATATTTTTAACCACCGGAATTGAAGTCGACAAAGAAATACCGGGTTGTTTCAACACATTGGTTGTATTTTTATTATAACTGCTCCCATCCAATCTGGCGCCCACTGCCACCAGTGTTCCTCTGCCAATTGTGCGAGAAAACCGGGTAAAAACTGCATATTTTACTAAATTCAATTCGCTTGAAAAATTAATTACCTGCTGGCCTGCTGGAGTGCTGATTTTATTGTAGGTACTTACCGTATATCGGGCAAATTCAGTACCCGCACCGGTAAGATTATTCCAACGTTTTAAGCGCATAGTGTTTTCAAACCTGAGTTTATTTTCGGACTCATTGCTGTTGTAATCCAGAATTTTATTTGCGGGGTCCGATTCATCATTGTTTTTATATTTTACAGTAACATTGTTTAATTGATTTCGGCTTATAAAATACTGCTGTTTGGAATGAGACGCAAAATGCGTATAAACAGCACCTGCAGTGTAATTCCATTGGCTGTAGTCGGGCAAAAAACCCAATATATAATTGTTGTTTTTTAATTGTGCACTATCGGTTACCCCTTTGTTTACTTTTTCATTTAATTTAAAAAAATCAAATGCTCCGATGCCAATAAATGTAATTTCATTTTTTGCATCAATTTTTGTTTTTACTTTGGCCTGATAATCGATAAAATTGGGAAGAAAAGGTAATTTTAAAATACTAAATAATCCCTGCAAATAACTTTGACGGGCCGATGCAATAAAGGTAGTTTTTTTACCAATTGGACCATCCGCGGTAAAGCCCAAATCGCTGCTACCCAGGGTAAATCTAAATTTAGCTTTGTCTTTATTTCCCTCTGTTTGTCTGAAATCTACCACTGCACTCATGCCATTGGCCAGGTTAATCGGAAATGCACCGGTGTAAAAATTCACTTCTTTAATGAAGTTTACATTTAAAACACCCACAGGGCCACCTGTGCTACCCTGGGTTTGAAAGTGATTAATTACCGGAATTTCAATCCCATCCAGATAAAATTTATTTTCAACCGGAGCACCACCGCGAATGATGATATCATTTCTGAAACCTGGAATAGAAATTACACCCGGCAGTGATTGTACAATTTTTGAAATATCCCGGTTTCCGCCTGGGTTACGTTCAATTTCGCGAATGCTGATTTGCTGGGCAGATACCGGACTTTCGGCCTTGCGATTTTGCAAAGAACTGCGTGAAATATTTACTGTACCAATTTTTTGGGCCTCGGCCTCCAGCACTATTTCCACATCGGCACTCTTGCCATAGGTAAACAATTGCTCGGCTGCATAACCTGTTTTATACCCATTTAATTCGGCTGACAAAACATAAAAACCCGGATCTTTAATTTCCACGCGAAACAACCCATTGCTATCGGTTTTGGCAGTAAAATCTGTTTTAAGCACCTTTACCAAAGCTCCAGAAACAGGGCTATTATTTTCGGCATCTACCACCTTCCCTTTTACCAAAATCCCCTGGCCTGCTAACAGACCTACACTGCCATAGCATAAAAAAAGCCATGCAACGAACCTATGAATGCCGGGCCTAACCCATTTGCTGGCTTGATTTTTCAAGTTAGTTATGTTCAATTCAGAATACATTGTTACGATTTCGTTGCAAATTTAATACGATTTCGTTATATTTGCAACTGTATTCCAAAACGATGTCAAACAGCACTTCTTACATACCCTTAATAGAGAAGTGGGAACAGTATTTAGAAACCACCTCAGAACCCAGCATTGAAGGGTTTTCTGCATGGGTATTAATGCAGAAGTCCAAACCGAAAGAGGTACTGGTATCCGATTCTTTCGACCAGTATTTTGAATTAAACGCGCACAACAGCGGCCATGAAATCCATACTGCACGCGCTGGATATTTTATTGGCCGTTTATATAAATATGTAAAGTTTTATACCAAACCTGTGTTTGCCAATGTGGGCTTGGGCAATCTGGATGAATTTGGCTTACTGGGCGCCCTCGACGAGAAAGGCGAATCAAGCAAAAAAGATTTGATTACCGACAATCTGATAGAGTTTACAACGGGCATGGATATTTTAAAACGATTGCAAAAACATGGATTAATTAAAGAAAAAACCAACAAAAACGACAAGCGCGAAAAACTGGTATCCATTACGGCAAAAGGGAAACGTACACTTTACCACACCTATGCCAGTTTTGCTCAATTGCCCGATGTACTGGCCGATTTGCATTTAAATCAGCGCGAAAGCCTGGTAAAAACCCTATCACACCTGGATAAATTTCACAAAAAGCAGGTTGAAAACATGAGTTAAACAACCCAATTGCGTTCATTGTTTATTAATTGTTTAAACTTTACCCTGTAGTGACTCAAATTTAATAGGTGGTTCATATTATCCGTATAACTTTGTAAAAAAGCAATATATATGGGCTGGCGCAAATTATCCGGAGAACCAATTGCCGATATTCTGGCAACGGTTGAAAGTACAATTATCAAAGAGATTTCGGAAGGAAATGACATCAGCATTTGCATTGGTACAGATAGCCAAATGCATGCAAATACGGCCGAATTTGCGACTGTAATTGTATTTCTCAGAAAAAAAAGAGGTGGATTTATTTACGTTAATAAAGAAGATTTACCCAAATACCGTGGAAGTTTAAAGCAACGAATGCTGGATGAAGTAAGCCGCAGTATTGGCATTGCCTACGACCTTTGCCCACTGCTAGAAAGGTACGACATTGCCATGGAGGTACATGCCGATATAAATACCGATCCGCATTTTGAAAGCAATATTGCGCTGAAAGAAGCTATGGGATATATTTTAGGCATGGGTTTTCATTTCAAAGCCAAGCCCGATGCCTTTGCCAGCAGCAGCTGCGCCAACAAGGTGGTACATTAATTTTGTAAATTATTTACCGTACAACAGCCAAAAAATCATTTAAAGTTCAATCCTTTTTGCAGGAATTAAAGTTTAAAAAAGACTAAAACTCAACACTACTAACTCTCAACTACTCCGCTGGTTTACCCTCATTTACCGAGTCTTTAACTTCGGCTTTGGTTTTTTCTGTTGGCGAATCCTGAGATGACTCTTCTTTAGTCTCAGCTGTCGGTGGAGTTATAGTTTCAGCTGTTTTTTCATCCTTCCCATCAAAAAAATCCTGCACCTTTTCAATTACGTTTTCTGCAACTTCTTCCACTTTGTCTACCACAGGCATTACATAATCATCCACCTTATCCCACACTTTTTCCGCGGTGTGCTTAATATCTTCACCTGCATTAGTAGCCATCCCTTTGGCGGTTTCGAGCAACTCGGCTGCTTTTTCTTTACCTGCTTCGGCTTTAGACTCCACCCAGTCTTCTGCCTTGTCTATTGCTACCTCTACTTTTGAAGGCGCACCTGCGGGTTGATTGGCCTTGTTTCCGCCAAATAACTTTTTGATTGAATCGAATATTCCCATATTCACAAAGTTAGGCTATTCCAAGGCTTTTGATTGTAACCAAAAGTACATTGGCTGATTATTATTTCTTTACCAACAAGCATAAATCTGCAATTCGTTCACTGCCTTTTTGTCACACAGAATCAATTTTACCTGCACTTATGGCGCGATTGCCTTTTTTGGATTGCCTTTTGCCCTAAATTCGCGAACCATTTTATGATTGGCGGCTTAATTAAAAGTATTTCCAAAGCCTTTGGCGGAAACAAATCTGACCGTGACCTGCGTGAGGTTACTCCTATCGTAGATGCAGTAAACAGCTTCTACCAACAATATCAATCGCTGAGCAATGATGAATTGCGCAATAAAACCAACGAATTCATAGGCCGGATTAACGAATATCTGGTAGATGTAGATGGTGAAATTGCAGCATCCACTCAAAAACTGGCAGAAACTCCGGAAGATGATACCGAGGTGCGCGATGGCTTATTCCACCAGTTGGATGAATTGGAAAAGGCCCGCGACAACAAATTGGAAGAAATACTGGACCAGTTGCTGCCTGAAGCATTTGCCGTGGTAAAAGAAACCGCCAATAGGTTTTCGCAAAACAGCATTGTAGAAGCAAAAGCTACGGATCTGGATCGCGAACTCTCTGTTTCCAAGCCCCATATTAAAATTGTGGGGGATAAGGTTCAATATGCCAATGAATGGATAGCCGCCGGAGGACAAATAAAATGGAACATGGTGCACTACGATGTGCAGCTAATTGGCGGTTGGGCTTTGCATAAAGGTAAAATTGCCGAGATGGCTACCGGTGAAGGTAAAACCCTGGTTTCTACGCTTCCATCTTACCTCAATGCCTTGGGTAAACGCGGTGTGCATTTGGTAACCGTGAATGATTACCTGGCCCGACGCGATGCTGAGTGGAATGCACCAATTTTTAACTTCCTGGGACTTACTGTAGACTGCCTTGAATATCACCAGCCAAACAGTGCCGAACGCCGCAAAGCCTACCAGGCTGATATTACCTATGGCACCAACAACGAATTTGGCTTTGATTACCTGCGCGATAATATGGCCCACAGCCCCGAAGAGCAAGTGCAGCGCAAACACCACTTTGCCATGGTGGATGAGGTGGATAGCGTATTGGTGGATGATGCCCGTACCCCATTGATTATTTCGGGTCCAACCCCACACGGCGACGACCAACAATTTGAGGCGCTGAAACCCCGCATTCAAAAACTGGTTGAAGCCCAGAAAAAATACATCAACACGGCATTGAACGATGCCAAAAAACTGATTGCAGAAGGCAATACAGGCTATAAGGAAGGGGAAGGCGGGCTGGCACTTTTGCGTGCCCACCGTGGATTACCCAAAAACAAATCGCTGATTAAATTTCTGGGTGAATCTGGCGTAAGGGCTATTTTAACAAAAACCGAGAGCCACTACCTGCAGGATCAACAAAAGGAAATGCCAAAGGCCGATGAGCCCCTGTATTTTACCATTGAAGAAAAAACCAACAGTGTAGACCTTACCGAACGCGGTATTGAGCTTATTACGGGTCAGGGAGAAGAAGCCCATTTCTTTGTAATGCCTGATGTGGGAAGTGAAATTGCAGAGATTGAAAAAGCCGGCGGCTCGGATGAAGAAAAACGCCGCAAAAAAGAAGAACTGATGCGCGATTTTGCTGTAAAAAGCGACCGCATACACTCTGTGCAGCAGCTGTTAAAAGCTTATACCATGTTTGAAAAAGACGTGGAATACATTGTGCAGGACAATAAAGTAAAAATAGTAGATGAACAAACCGGCCGTGTATTAGACGGACGCCGGTATAGCGACGGATTGCACCAGGCCATTGAAGCAAAGGAAAATGTAAACGTAGAGGCAGCCACCCAAACCTACGCAACCATTACCCTGCAAAACTTTTTCAGAATGTACCACAAGTTGGCAGGTATGACTGGTACGGCCGAAACCGAAGCCCAGGAACTGTGGGATATTTACAAGTTGGCCGTAATGGTAATTCCAACCAACAAAAATGTAATACGCAAAGACTTTGAAGACCAGGTGTACAAAACCGTTCGCGAAAAGTTCAATGCCGTAATTGACGAAATTAACAAACTCACAGCAGAAGGGCGTCCCGTATTGGTGGGTACTACCAGCGTAGAGGTGAGCGAGGTGCTGAGCAGGATGCTTAAAATGCGCGGCATAAAGCACAATGTACTGAATGCAAAACAACACCAGCGCGAGGCAGAAATTGTAGCCGAGGCAGGTAAAGCAGGTGCCGTAACCATTGCTACCAACATGGCAGGTAGGGGTACAGATATTAAAATAGGTGAAGATGTAAAAGCCGCAGGCGGTTTGGCCATTATAGGTACCGAACGCCATGATAGCCGACGTGTAGACCGGCAGTTGCGGGGTCGTGCGGGCCGTCAGGGAGATCCCGGTACGTCTCGCTTCTATGTTTCACTGGAAGACGATTTGATGCGCATTTTCGGTGCAGAAAGAGTAAGTAAATTTATGGACCGCTTTGGATACAAAGAGGGCGATGTAATTGAACACAAATGGATGTCGAAAACCATCGAACGCAACCAAAAGCGCATGGAGCACAACAACTTTGGCATTCGTAAACGTTTGCTGGAGTATGATGATGTAATGAATAAACAGCGTACCAACATTTACCGTATGCGCCGCAACGCATTGTATGGCGACCGCCTGAGCATTGATTTGCGCAATATGGTGTATAATTGGTGCGAAGCGCAAGTAGCAACAGCCAAAGCTGCGGATAGTTTTACCGATTTGGAAATGGAAGTATTGAAAACCCTGGCCATGGGTGTTCCATTTACCGAAGATGATTTCAGAAAAGGAAAAGAAGAAGCATTGGCCGAAGAACTTTTCAATTACTTGCTGGAACGTTATCACCAAAAAACAGAAGAAATGCGCACCCAGGCATTGCCGGTTTTTAAAAATATACGAGCCGAACAGGGCGACCGCATTGAAAATGTAGTGGTACCTATGTCTGATGGATTCCACAAATTCCAGATTCTTGTTTCCATGGATAAAGCCCTGAAAAATGATTGTAGGGAATTGGTGCACGAATTTGAAAAACTTACCACCCTGCAGATTATTGATGATGAATGGAAAGAACATTTGCGTGAATTGGACGAGCTGAAAGAAAGCGTGCGCAATGCAAGTTATGAGCAAAAAGACCCGATTTTGATTTACAAAATTGAGAGTTTCGAAATGTTTGGAAACATGCTCAACCGATTGAATAACCGGGTATTGGGCCTGTTATTCCGCAGCACCATTGATACAGGCGACGAGGTTGAAGAAGCCCGCATACCGGTACGTAAAAACAATCCAAAGGTAAAAGCTGGCCGGGAGGATTTAAATCCGGTGGTTACAGGTGGTGGCGGACAGCATATGCCCCCTCCGCAGCCCGAGATGGAACGCATTCCACAGGCTCCCATCGTGAACGAAATGAAAGTGGGCCGCAACGACCCATGCCCCTGCGGAAGCGGTAAAAAATTCAAAAATTGCCACGGAAAAGAAGGGTAAAATTAATTTAAAAAAAACCGGTTTTTTAAACCGGTTTTTTTATTTGAAATAAAAAATCATTTATCCATGCAGGTGATAAATGAAAAGTACAGTCGAAGGAAATCTTAATAAAACAGGTACCCGAAAGTGAGGCTAAAACTATGGTGTTGGGCTTCCTGCCCGTTTATTGTACCCAAAGAAGTTAGCGGTCCATTGCTGCGCACATTTACATAATAATAATTTTCGCGGGCCTTGGCGGTAATTCCAAGACCATAAGTATAACTTAAATTAGTTGGATTTATACCGCTTAAACTTTGGCCGGTATATCCGTAGTTATCATTGCGGTTTGCATCAGAATAAACCCTTGAGCTGGCCGCGAAAATATTAAAATTCATACCCGCTCCGGCTAGCGCATTGAAACTTAAATTATCATTACCCAGGTATAAACGGGCAATCAATGGCACTTCTAAATCTACCAATGTATAGGTTTCTTTAAAATTATAGGTTTGGCTGGGAAATCCGGCTTTCTCTGATCCATTAAAAACACCACCTTTGCTGGTGCCCACCACATCCAAACCAAGCCCAAATAATGGATTGAATCTATAGCAAGAACTTGCACCAACTGTAAATGCAATTTTAGGATCCACCGCACCTAATCCCGGGGCTTTCATATCGGCCTGGCCAATACCCACCACGCTGCCAATTCCGAGCTGAGCAAATGCACTGTAAGTATTGAATACCAACAGGCTAAGTAGAAAAAGAGTTTTGTTTTTCATAGAGTTTTAGTTTAAGATTGTTTGGTAAAATTACTTTTAAATTTATAAATAAAAAAAAGGCCGCCCGCCCAAGCGGACGACCTTTCCAGGAAGCTATCACAATTTGGTGACTGATTTTACCGTAATTCCGGGTTTCAGATTAAATCCTCCGTTGCCAAGTACAACTACAGATTTAAGTGCATCAAAATCCAGTGTTACCTGATAGTTTGCGTTGGCATCGATAACCGTATCGAGGTTTATCTTTAAGCCAGTTTGCCCGCCGGAGGGAATTTTAAGCGCAAACTCTGCAGAATCAACAACCACCGTATTGTGAGTACCCAAAATGAGTCGGATCTGGTGAATTTTACCCGCTGGTAATTTAGTACCTGTTGCAATTACAGCCGTAACATCATTTTGCAGCTTTAGCAAATCATACACTCCCGCGTTTGTAGCCAGGGTCACCCAACCTCCGGATGCCCCTGCAGAATCGGTGTAATGTACCTGCACTTCTTTGATTTCCACATTTACTTCATCGTACAATGCGGGTGCATCGGTCATTTTCACCACTAATTTACCGGCTGCCATATTTAATTTACGACAACCGGCGCTGAAAATGGCCACTGCCATGGTAATAATCAGCAATTTTTTACTGTGCTTTTTCATACTATTCCTTTCATTTTTTAGGTGAGTTTATTTTTTTTTAGAACACAAATCGTACCGCCAAACCTGGGTCCAGCGCGGTCATCCAATATCCGGCAGAGTTTCTCTCTATGTATGGTTTCACATCCATGCTGAAGGTTACTGGTGCAGTTTTTAATTTATATTCCAATCCTAAAATCCCATCAATTCCTGCCATATTCTCATTCAAATAGTAATCATAATATTTTCTATTTCTGGGATAATAAAAATATCGGGTTTGATAGGTTGAAATGTGGAATCCTCCGCCATAATAGTAGCTCAAATTTGGGGTACCTGTATTCTTATAGGTTTCAATCAACAAAGTTAAATTGGCATCATAAGGACGGAATCCAAACATTCCTTCAATGTAATTGCGGTTGCCTATATTCTGCTTTACAGAAATTCCGCTGGTCCATCCGGTTCTGAAGCCAAAAGCAGTGTTATACAACTTTTGTCCATGGACCTGATTGGTTGCACAAAATGCCAGCAACCAGGTTAATCGTTTGATTCTTTTTAGGTTTTTCATAGTGCTTAACGATTAGGGTTGTTTACCGAATAGATTTCAATCTTTATTCCATCTATGCCAATCATTCATTTTCAAGCACATAGCCAATAGAAAGGAATTAATTCCTTTGCATTTTGCCTTTTATTTTCTCATTTTGAGAAAATAATGGGGAGTTAATCCGCCTGAAACTCCTTAAGAATGCGATAAATTGTAGCCGGACTTATATCCAATTTTTGCGCAACTGTTTGAATATCTTTTTGGTATTTATTCAGCATAAATTGAATGATTTTATAAGTATATTCTCTCAAGGTAAATTCTGACTGTAATAATTGCTGTAACTCATCCGAACGCTGAAAAACAAGATCTGATGGAGTAACATAATCCGTATCGGACAATACAACGGCAGTTTCAATCACTGATTTCAATTCGCGTACATTGCCTGGAAATGAATGCGACAACAACAAGGATTGTGCTTCTGGTGTTAATTTTTTTTCTCTAATTTTATTCTCAGAACAAAAGCGTTGTATGAATTCTGAAGCCAGAATTAATACATCATGCCCACGCTCTCTAAGCGGCGGCAATTGCAGAGTTAAACCCATGATGCGGTAATACAAATCCTCTCTGAATGTTCCGTTTTTTACTTCTTCTGCCAGGTTTTTATGTGTGGCAACAATTAATCTGAAATTTGTTTTTTTAATTGAATTGCTTCCAATGGGTGAGTATTCTTTTTCCTGTAAAACCCTCAACAATTTGGTTTGTAAGGCCAAATCCAACTCTGCAATTTCATCCAAAAAAAGAGTGCCATTATTGGCTTCTTCAAATCGTCCTTTGCGAGCACTAATGGCACCCGTAAATGCCCCTTTTTCGTGACCAAACAATTCGCTTTCTACCAACTCTTTAGACAGTGCCGCAATATTTACCGGAACATAGGCTTTATCCCTGCGATCTGAATTATAATGAATGGCTTTAGCTACCAATTCTTTTCCGGTGCCGGTTTCTCCCGTAATAAAAATATTAATATTGGTATTTGCCGCCTTGCGCATCAATTCAAATACTGCAAGCAAAGATTTGCTATTGCCTATTATAGCAGATTGGAAATCATATTTCTTTTCAACTTCCTGCTGTAAAACGGCAATTTTCTTTTCCAGGTTGGTGGTGCGAATTAGGTGGCTTAGGGTATTTAAAAGCCGTTCCTTTATTTCGGTATTTTTTACCAGGTAATCATAAGCACCATCTTTAAGCAATCCAACTGCAACTTCAATCTCCTCCTGCTCGCTGATCACCACCACTTTAATTGAATCATTAATACTTTTTATTTGATGTATCAATTCATCACCCGTCATATCGGGCAGGCGGTAATCTACCGTAATCAAATCAGGTTGTTTGTTCAAGTTTTTAAGCAATTCTCCTGCGGTAGTAAAGCTCTCCACTTCTACTTCCGGATTTAATGATACCGTGTGCACAATAAGCTTATTGTACCAAGCATCATCCTCTACTACAAACACTTTAAATAGGCGATTTGGCATATTCCCTGCATACAAAGGAACTAAAAAACAGGCTTAAAACCCCAGTTTTTTTTAAGCCACAATCAAGCAAGCAGTTACACAAAACAGGAATCCTTATTTATCAGGTTTAAAGGTCTCTAAACCCTTAAATTCGGCTTGGAGCAATCTTTCCAAGCTTGCATAAAGTTCGGGCAATTTATCCTTTCTCTCAGTTCTGGCTTCTGCTTCCATTTCTTTCAAAATTGAAACCACAGTTTTGAGATGCAAATGTCGGCAAGGAGGTACCATAACATGTGCCAAATCGCCAATTTCCTTCCATTTGGTTAACTCAATATTATTTCGCAATTCAACGAGATTCTTAGAAGTATTTTCAATAAAAACGGCAACCATTTCTTTGGCAAATGTTTCATCCCCATCCGCCATTTTTAATAAATCAGTCATACTAAATTCAAGCTCACCCGGATTGCTTATCAATTTGGTTTCTATATTCACTTCCTGCATGAATGCATCATTTTCCGCCCATACTTTTCCTAAAATTTGAATTAATTCTATTTCAGAAAATGGCTTCTGCAATGCCAGGTGAATGCCTGAAAATTGTCCTTCATCCATAATTTCCTGCGGATTTCCGGCAGTTAAAGCTATCATCGGAGTAGCAAAATTTAAATGTTTTGAATTGCCTGCAATTCCACTCGCCACTTCAAATCCGGTAAGGCCTGGCATTCTTATATCCAATAAAACCGCATCATATTTATGCGCATTCAATAAGGATGCGGCATCGGTACCGTTAAAACAAACATCGTATCTGGCACCCCATTTTTTCAAAATGGTTTCCAATAACTTGGTATTGTACAACTCATCATCTGCAATTAAAAAATATTTATCCTTAAATTGTTTGCCAGACATTGTTTTCTTTGTAGACTTTGGCTTTGCCTGAGACAATCTGAATGGCAAGCCCACCGCAACCGAAGTACCTAGGCCTTTCTCGCTGGTTAATTTAATATTTCCTCCGAGCAATGTAACTAATTTTTTGGCGATAGTTAAGCCCAGACCTGTGCCTGTAAAACGGGCATTTTCAATCTGATTCTCCTGCTCATACTCTTCAAAAATCAGGTTTAGTTTTTCACCGGAAATGCCTTTGCCTGTATCCGAAATTATAATATTCAGATGGAGAATTGCATTGATTTTATCTAGCTCTGAATGAACTTTTATTTTTACATTTCCCTTATCTGTAAATTTAACCGCATTGGCCAATAAATTAATGATTATTTGTTTAAAGCTTATTGCATCTCCTTCCACCATAGGAAGCGATTCTAAATCACCCTCCTGCTTTAATTCCAAACCTTTTTCTTCAACCATAGGCTGAACAATTAAAACAGCATCATGCAGTGCTTCTCCGGGCAAGAAATCATCCGACCTTGGCACAAATTTATCGGCATCAATCCGCGAAATATCCAGAATATTGTTAATCAGATTTAATAGATGTTCGCTTGACTTTTTTATGATGGCAATTTCGGCCTGGGTGTCGCCTGTATGCCCAGGAGTGAGCAATTGTCCGGCAAACCCTATTATGGCATGCAAGGGAGTTCGAATCTCGTGCGACATGTTGGCTAAAAACATTTCTTTTGCGACCGCCAGCTTTTCAGAACTGCGTTTTGCCAATGCAAGTTGCCGCGTAATTTCGCGCACTTTTTGAATATAACTAACTATGACGTATCCCATTAAAAACATGAGTACTGCCAGCACAATGCAAAACACAGCTATCAGCACATTGGTTTGGGAAGCCAGGGCATCCGCTTCTTTGGATTGTAACAAAATACCACGCTGATATTTAATTTCTAACTGATTAATTAAATTGCGTATTCGAGCCATAATCTGCCCATCTTTTTGGGTAATTTCCAACATCACCTTTGCACGTTCAGCTGCATTTTCAGCTTCAAGGTAACGCATAGTTTCAATCTCAGTTTGAATGTCCAATTCAGGTATGGTTGCTCCGCCTGATTTACGTTTGCGGGTGCCAAATATCTTCTTAAGAAAACCCGACTCCGCATCAGTTCCTGTAATTGCATCCGGGCTTGCTTTTTCAGACAATTCCTCCAGAATGGCCTGCATTCTGCCGGTATCCCTTGCGTTTACAAATTGGTTTAATACAATAAATTTTAATTGCACCAGATTACTTAAAGAATCTACCATCGCTCCGGATGAATCCAAAGATTGAATTTTCTTCAACCGTTTCAGATTCTTATCTATATGGTTCACAGTTTCGGAATAAGGTACTAGGTACTTCGGTTGGTTGGTAATTGTAAAAGATTTTATATAGCCTTCGGCATCAGAAATTTGTGAAATTATAATTTTCATTAAATATAATCTTTCATCGGGGTGGGCACTTTTTTCTACCCCCTTTACTATTTTATTCATTGAAAACCAAGCCAATATCCCAATTGATACCACTACCAGTACTGCACCGGCAAATCCAAGCATCAATCGCCATTCGATGGTAATTTTCTTTACTGGTTTTTTTAATATCCTGTTCATTTTGCTTGTTTTTTATTGTTGAAAATACACTTCACTTATTTCTCCCTGAATAACTTTCACTTCGGTAAACCACGATTGCTTTTGATGGGGCAATCGCAATTTGCTTTTTAGTGGTCGGGTTAATATGGTATAATTTGCAGGTTCAATTCCACGCATTAAAAAAGCGCCGGTCATATTGGTATAGGCACTAAATGTTTCTTTAAAATTGGTGGCGTAAACAATAGCTCGCTGACTGCCAGGCACCACCCCCCAAAAACCTGTATCGGGATCAGAAATATGGGTAATAACAGGATTTAATTCAAAAAAAGGATTTGCAAAACGCACCGACCTCGACACATCGAAATCAATTAAAACTGATGTATTCGTAGAGAACACAACCGGAGTTTCTAACTCGATTTCAACCTGATTGCTATTTTTTAAATACAAATTGATTTGCTTTTTTGTAATTAAATGATTGTTTTTTATTTTCTCTTCATCTTCTACCAACAGAACATTATTAGCGCCAAATTTAATCCGCAAATGGGTAAAAATTTCTATTTTACCCTGAATGAGTTTTTTATGTGCAAGTTCCAACTCACGGCCATTGGTTAGTTGCAGCACATCAAATCGGGCATTGACAATATCCATGGGTTGCCAGCCTCCATCCAGTGAATAAACCTCTACCTCCAGTACCTCTACGATCAGGCCTTTAAAACTGGCTGGGTTGTCGGTAATACGAACAGTAAATACCGGGGCTGCCAACGATGCGGCATACAGGGTTTTGGCAAAAGTCGAAAAAATTGACCCCTGTTTTTTTACTTTTTCAAGTTCTATGATTTGCCCACCCATCAATGGTGCTATTACAAACCCGCGTCCAATTTTTTTATGAATTTACTTTTACTTTAATTAATAAACTATCAATCGGTTAAACGCCACTGATTAAGAACACAACACTTCAGAATTTCTCAAATTGAGAAAACCATCCTCAATTTGAAATTCGCAGGGTGGTTCTCAAAATTCAATGCACACAATTCCTTGATTGTATACCTTTGCAGTATATGTTTCAACTAAAACGCGCAACCGGGATTGCTTTGTTTTCTTTACTCAGCGTGGTGCTTTTATCTCATAAAAAAGACGAAGGCATGTTTCCCCTCAACTACCTGAATGAGGCCGAACTGCAAAAAGCCGGTATGAAACTTACCGTTAAAGAAATTTTCAACCCTGGCGAGATTGCTCTTACCAATGCACTGGTAAAATTAGGTGGCTGCACTGGATCATTTATATCGGATGAAGGCCTGATAATTACCAACCACCACTGCGTTTATGGTGGTGTTTCCAACCTTAGCAATGCAGAGCACAATTATCTCGAAAACGGATTTGTAGCTGCCAACCACGAGGCCGAATTACCCATAGATATGCCTTGCCGCATTACCCAAAGCTATGAAGATGTTTCCACACGTGTATTAAAAGGGGTGGCCGACAATATGGAACCTGCTGACCGTGCTGTAAAAATTGGAGAAAATATCAAAGCCATTATTAAAGAAGAAAAAGAAAAAACACCCGATCTTTCGGTAGAAATCAGTGAAATGTTTACAGGTAAAAGCTATACCCTGTTTCGTTATTTCCTGATTACGGATGTACGATTGGTTTTTGTTCCACCGGTAACCATAGGTCAGTTTGGTGGCGACCTCGACAACTGGGAATGGCCGCGGCACAATGGAGATTTCAGCATAGTGCGCGCTTATGTAGGAAAGGATGGCAAGCCAGCCAAATACAGCAAAAACAATATTCCCTATAAGCCAGCCAAACATTTAAAAATAAATGCCAAAGGTACCCGTGAAAATGATTTCGTATTTATTATGGGATACCCAGGCCGCACCTTTCGCCATGAAAGTGCTCCTTACATGAAATTTCAGGAAGAATTTCAACTGCCTGAGACTCAGAAATTCTATAAATTTCTAATAGATCAAATGCGCGAAAAAAGTGAGGGCGATACCAATAAATTTTTAGCCTTTGCAGGCAATATCCAGGGTTTGGAAAACACAGAAAAAAATTATCGTGGCAAAATCCAGGGCTTAAAACGTACCAATCTGGTAATGCGCAAGTTTGAAGATGAGGCAGCCATGGAACTAATGGTAAAAAACGACCCTGAAATGGCTTCTTTCAAAAATGTAATTCCTGATTTAAATGCGCATTGGGCAGCAAAGCAAACAATTGCCAATGCTCGCTATAACTACAATTGGTTTTCTAATGAATGCAATCCCTTTTACGCAGCACAGGTAATATGCCTGAGTGAAGAGCAATTGGATACCGCTAAAAACAAAGCATTCAGAAATCAGGTAATAACCCAAATGCAAAAATCCCTCACTCAGAATTACAGTATAGTGGATATCAAATACGAAAAGGCAGTGCTCATTGAAATGCTGGGAAGGATTCGAAAATTCAATCCTGCAGTGAATAAAATTCTGGGGAAACTAAATCCTGAGCAGTGGGTAGCTAAAATCAGCTCCAAAGAAAAACTGTTTGATACATCCTGGGTGAATTCCAACATGCGAAAAAAACCCATGGCATTGGTAGAATATGAAGGGCCATTGGTGAAATTATTCGAAGCTCTGGAAAAGGATATGATTGAAAAGGAAAAATCCTGGACCGAAATTGACCTTAAAATAAAAGCCCTGATGCCTCGCTATTTGGCCATTAAACAAAAATTTAAAAACAGCCAGTTCATTCCCGATGCAAACAGTACCTTGCGGCTTACGTATGGCTATATAAAAAGGTTTTCTCCCAATGATGCAGAAATAAACCTGCCATATACCACCTTGCGAGGGGTATTTGAAAAAGCCAATACCGCACCCGATTACCGCTTACCAAAAATGCAGGCCGATAATTTGCAGCCCAAAGAAATACCCGCATTTTTCAAAGACCCTGAAACGGGAGAAGTGATTGTATGTTTCTTATACAATATGGATACAACCGGCGGGAATAGTGGAAGCCCTGTGCTAGATGCCAACGGAGATCTCATTGGGGTGAACTTCGACCGCAGTTTTACCGCCACTATAAACGACTATGCCTGGAACGACAAATACAGCCGAAGCATAGGGGTAGATATTAGGTATGTGCTATATGTAATGAAATATGTGGGCAAAGCCGATCATGTGTTGGCCGAGCTCGGAGTAACACTTTAATTTTTACCGATATTTCATTGTTTTTCAACTCCTTATTTGGGGGTTGAATGCTGTATACAAGCAAAATTTAATGGTTTATTAAACCAGATATAAACTGATATAATGGTTTAGTCAATTCATACAGCCCCTTTATAAAAGGGTGTATAGACTCTTCTGAGGATTGGATTACTTTGAATACATAAACTACCCCAAAAGCTATGTTACGCACTGCATTTTTTACCGTTTCACTGAGCATGCTTGGCAGCGCATTTGCTTATGCTACAGACGGGGTGAAACAACCCGACAATGTAGCTGTACCCGATGTAAATTGGGTGAAAACTGAAGTTAAACAGATTTTTGAAAACAAAGTAACCGGAAATGGGGAGAACATTGCCGAATTGCTGAGTATAGATTTAAACAATCTTACAGCCAGCTCTTTGGTGGTTGCCAGCGGTCATTTTACCGATAAAACTGCACGTCAGATATTGATTACCGTGCCAGGTACTGCTAAAGGCGAGTCTGACCTGGGATGGGAAACCAACCTATGGCTGCTTGTGCAGGTAGATTCAAACAAAACCTACAAAACCATTTCCAGTATTCGGGGTGATGTAGCCTACCAAAATTCTGTTATGGATATGGATGGTGATAGTTTTGACGAGATATCTATGGTAAATCGCACCCTATCAAATGGGGTACAACGCATAGCCTATAAATTGTTCAGCTTTAAAACCAATAGCTTGATGTATGTAAGCCAAACCGAAGACCGCTGGACTTTGAACAAGGAAAACATGCGCAAATCCCTGGTAAAAGGCGACTTATTGTACAATGTTCTCGAAAACCAATACGTAGACATTGACAATGATGGAAAACTGGAGATTGTAGAAAAGTGGATTGAATTCCGCTACAATGGCGGCAAGCGCATCAACGAAATAGAACAGAAAAAAACCATGAAAATCAGAAGCCGCATTCTTACCTTGAAAGACGGTGTATATCAATAGAAACAACTGCCAAACAACAACAATAAACCCTCCAACTGGCCGGTATTCTTTTAGAATCCGGCCTTTCTTTTTCTATCAACTTACCCATAAATGGGGTTTGTGACATTTGTCGCAATGTACCCTTACAAATCCGTACTTGCTTTGCAGTACAATTATGAACCTCGAAACAATCGTAAAAGAACCAAACACTCAAATCATTGATGTTCGCACTCCAGCTGAGTTTGCAGGTGGCAGTGTTTTTGGAGCTGTAAATATTCCGTTAAACGAAATTCCGGACCACCTCGATCAATTTAAACTATCTGAAAATCCGATTGTGTTTTGTTGTGCCAGCGGAATGCGCAGTGGCCAGGCCACCGGATTTTTACAAGCAAATGGATTTAAAAATGCATTCAATGGCGGTCCCTGGACCGATGTGAACTACTTAAAAAATAAATAAAAAATGGGAATACTAGGAAAATTATTTGGCCTTGGGCCAAAGGCTGATTTAGGCCAAATGGTATTGGATGGCGCTGTAATAGTAGATGTGCGTACCAAGGGGGAGTTTCAACAGGGGCATGTAAAAGGCTCCGTTAATATTCCGCTGGATCAACTGGATAAGGGCATGTCTAAACTGAATAAAAACAAACCTGTAATTACCTGCTGTGCGAGTGGAATGCGCAGTGCTGCAGCAAAAAGCAAACTAAAAGCTGCGGGTTTTGTGGTAGAAAACGGTGGCAGTTGGGTAAATCTGCGCAAGTACGAAAAATAATGTGGGCCTATTTAAAACAATGGAATCTGCTGCGCGTATTGCGGCTGGGCATCGGAATCAGTTTTATGGTTTCGGCCTATGCCGATAAGCAGGGTTTGTTCTATGCAATTCTCGGCGGATTATTTGTTTTTCAGGCTGTAACCAATACCGGCTGTGGATTTGGAAGTTGTGCCACCCGCACTTGCAGTGTACCTGCGCAAAATACCGAATCTGCTCCGGTACAATTCGAAGAAATAAAATGAGCCATTTTAATGAAATAATAAATGGAGATTTACCCGTGTTGGTAGATTTTTCGGCCGAATGGTGCGGCCCCTGTAAAGCCATGGCACCCATACTGAAAGATTTGAAATCTGCCACTGGCGACAAATTAAAAGTACTAAAGGTAGATGTTGACCAAAACCAGGCATTTGCAGCTTCCATGCAAATTTCTGGGGTACCTACCCTGGTGTTGTATAAAGCAGGTAAAATAGTATGGCGCCAATCAGGTGTAGTGCCGTTACACTCGTTAAAAGAAATCGTAAATAAATATATCTGAATAGAAAATCTTAAAACATAAAAAAAGCGCCAAAAGGCGCTTTTTTTTATTTTAAAATCAAATTTGTTTAGGCTTTGTCTTCGCTGTCGGTATTCTCAGCTTCGGTAGCATCGGCTGCCGAAGTTTCAACATTCTCAGCGGTTTCGGTAGCTACTACTTCTTCAGCAGCGGCTACTTCTTCAACCACAGGGGCTGCAACTTCTTCAACAACCGGAGCTGCTACTTCTTCAACTTTCGGTGCAGCTGCTTTCTTTTCAGCTTTAGGCGCAGCAGCAGTATCGGCAGCTTTGCCACGACCACGGCGGGTACGTTTTGAAGTTGCTTTGCTGTCTTTGCCAAATCCGGTAAAGAATTCGTTGAAATCCACCAGTTCAATCATCGCCATATCGGCATTGTCACCGGCGCGGTTTCCAACTTTCAGTATGCGGGTATATCCACCTGGACGCGTTGCGATTTTTTCGCTAACGTTGGTAAACAGTTCAGTAACCGCTTCTTTATCTTTCAGGTAAGAAAACACGGTGCGGTAGTTATGGGTAGATTTGTCCTTGCTTTTGGTAATCAAGGGTTCTACAAACATGCGCAGTGCTTTAGCCTTAGCAACGGTGGTAGTAATTTTTTTATGTTTAATCAGGGAAGAAGCCATATTCGCCATCAGGGCTTTTCTGTGGTTGGCTTTACGACCCAAATGGTTTAGTTTGTTACCGTGTCTCATCTCAATTAATCGTCGTTCAGGTTATATTTATTTACGTCCATACCAAAATGCATTCCTTTGTCGCGAACGAATTCTTCAAGCTCAGACAGTGATTTTTTACCAAAGTTTCTGAACTTCAATAAATCATCAATCTGGTAGCTTACCAATTCGCCAAGGGTGCGGATTTCGGCTGCTTTCAAGCAATTGTAGGCACGAACAGAAAGATCCAGGTCGGCCAGAGGGGTTTTCAGGATTTTGCGCATTTGCAGGAATCCTTCATCCACTTCTTCAACGGCTTTAGAAGCGCGAGATTCGGGCATAATGTTTTCGTCGCTAAACAATACAAAATGCTGAATCAGAATTTTTGCAGCTTCTTTCAAGGCTTCTTCAGGGTGAATGCTACCATCGGTAGACACTTCCATCACAAGTTTCTCGTAATCTGTTCTTTGTTCCACACGGAAATCTTCGATGGTGTATTTCACGTTGCGGATTGGGGTGTAGATACTATCGATTGGAATTAATCCAATGGCAGCATCTTTCACTTTATTTTCCTCGGCAGGAACATAACCACGGCCTTTACCAACGGTTAATTCAAGCTCAAGATTCAGGGTTGGTTCCAGGTTGCAGATTACCAGCTCGGGGTTGAGGATGGTAAATGCATTTGTATAGCGACCGATATCACCAGCCAGGAATTGATCCTTGCCTTTTACGCTGATATAGATTTTTTCGCTGTCCTCGGTGGAGGTGTTGGATTTGAAACGCACCTGTTTCAGATTCAGCACTATTTCAACCACGTCTTCCACTACACCTTTGATGGTAGAGAATTCGTGATCGACACCCTGTATTTTTACAGAGGTAATGGCATAGCCTTCCAAAGAAGAAAGTAAAATTCTTCTCATGGCATTGCCAATGGTAACTCCATAGCCTTTTTCCAGCGGAGAAAATTCGAATACTCCGTGAAAATCGGTGGCTTTGTTCATTACCACTTTATTAGGTTTTTGAAACGGTATAACGCCCATGTTGTTTTTCTGGTTATTAGGTTTATTTACTGTACAATTCCACGATCAGTTGTTCCTTGATATTTTCAGGAATCTCATCGCGCTGAGGATAGGTAAGGAAAGTACCGGAAAGGTTATTTCCGTCCCAGTCCAGCCAGTTGAAGCGTTTGCGGGTGCCACTCACGCTGTTTTGAATTACCTCAAGGGTTTGAGATTTTTCGCGTACAGCTACCACATCGCCGGGGCGAAGGGTATAGCTTGGAATATTCACCACTTCACCATTTACGGTGATATGACGGTGACCCACAAGTTGGCGGGCTCCACGGCGGGTTGGGGCTATTCCCAAACGGAAAACAGTATTATCCAGGCGGGCTTCCAGAAATTTCAACAGGTTTTCACCGGTGATTCCTTTTTTAGAAGCTGCTTTGGTAAACACGTTTCTGAATTGTTTTTCCAACAATCCGTAGGTGTATTTCGCTTTTTGCTTTTCAGCCAGCTGAATTGCGTATTCAGACTGTTTGGGTTTACGACGTGAATTGCCGTGTATTCCCGGACCATAATTCTTTTTCTCAAGCGCTTTATCGCGTCCGAAAATTGGTTCACGGAAACGACGGGCGATTTTGGAAGTTGGGCCTGTATATCTTGCCATTTCTTTTTCTCTTTATTTAATTAAACCCTGCGGCGTTTTGGTGGGCGACATCCGTTGTGTGGCAATGGGGTATTATCGGTGATTGACAATACTTCGATACCTACGGTTTGAAGATTACGAATTGCGCTATCGCGTCCGCCTCCTGGTCCTTTAACAAACACATCAACTTTGCGCAAACCAGCATCAAATGCCACTTTTGCACAGTCGAGTGATGCCATCTGGGCTGCATAGGGAGTGTTCTTTTTAGAACCCCTGAAGCCCATTTTACCGGCTGAAGACCAGGATATCACCTGTCCTTCAATATTTGTCACGGAAACAATGATATTGTTAAAGGTGGCACGAATATGCACCTGTCCGTGTGGATCTACTTTTACTTTTTTCTTTTGAACCTTCTTTTGGTTAGCCATTATACTCTTTAACCTTTATGGATTATTTGGTAGCTTTTTTCTTACCTGCAACAGTTTTGCGCTTGCCTTTTCTGGTGCGTGCGTTGGTGCTTGTGCGTTGTCCGCGAACAGGCAGTCCTTTACGGTGACGCAAACCACGGTAACAACCGATGTCCATCAGACGTTTGATATTGAGCTGCTTTTCGCTGCGCAATTCACCCTCTGTTTTCAGTTGTTCGGTGATATATCCCCTGATTTTTGACAGTTCGTCATCATCCCACTCACTTACTTTCTTATCATGGCTGATGCCAGATGAATCAAGTATTTGACCAGCGGTACTTCTTCCAATACCGTATATATAGGTAAGGCCTATTACGCCACGTTTGTTTTTCGGTAAATCTATACCAGCAATCCTTGCCATGTTTTATTAACCTTGTCTTTGCTTATATTTTGGGTTCTTTTTGTTAATAACATACACCTTACCCTTGCGGCGTACGATCTTGCAGTCTACACTGCGTTTTTTTACTGCTGTTCTTACTTTCATGTCTTTATTACTTGTATCTGTAGGCGATTCGTCCGCGGCTCAGGTCATATGGAGACATCTCCACTTGCACCTTATCACCGGGTAGAATCCGTATGTAATGCATTCTCATTTTGCCGGAAATTGTCGCAATTATCTCGTGACCGTTTTCTAACGTTACACGGAACATGGCGTTCGACAAGGCTTCCTTGATTACACCATCTTGTTTTATTGCGTCTTGTTTCGACATTTTTAAAAGGGCTGCAAAATTAGTACTTTTTTACTTAATAGTCAACCTGACTATAAGCGTTTGTCATCCGACCCTTTAATTTACCTCCTCCACTCATCAATCCGTCGTATTTTCTCATCAACAAATAGCTGTCTATCTGTTGCAATGTATCTAATACTACGCCTACCAGAATCAGCAAGCTGGTTCCGCCGAAGAACTGGCTAAACTCCTGATTTACACCCATAGAGGTTGCAAATACAGGCAGCACAGCTACCACCGAAATAAAGATGGCTCCGGGCAGGGTAATCTTGCTAATTACGTCATCAATGAAGTTTGCAGTTTGCTTACCTGGTTTTATTCCGGGAATAAAACCGTTGTTGCGTTTCATATCGTCTGCCATTTGTACCGGATTAAAAATAATAGCCGTGTAGAAATAGGTAAACAATACGATCAGGAAAATCAGCAGCGCGTTGTGCCAAAATCCGTTAGGGTTCATCATACTCTGCAGCCAGGCAGGGGCAGTATCACCGTAGAAGCTACCAATTGTGGCAGGCAAAAACAAGATAGCCTGGGCAAAAATGATTGGCATTACACCCGCTGCCAGAATTTTAATTGGCAGGTATTGGCGTACTCCACCATATTGGCGGTTGCCAACTACTCTTTTTGCATAGTTGATGGTTATTTTTCGAGTACCCTGAGTAAGGAGAATAACCCCTAATACTACCAGGAACCAGATTACAATCTCAATCAGGAACATGATAAAGCCAGCGCGCTGACCTTTGAAAGCAATTTCAGATATCAAAGCACCTGGGAGGCGGGCAATAATACCAACCATAATGAGCAGGGAAATACCATTGCCCAATCCGCGGTCGGTAATCCTCTCTCCCATCCACATGGTAAACATGGTACCGGCAGTTAGCAAAACGATGTTCACAATCAGGAACATGCCTTTGGAAAGCACTTCGGGATTAGAGTTAAACAACAAGGCATCCTGGTTTCCGGGAGTGCCGATGATATTGTTTAAATATCCGAAAGCTTGCACTGCAGTAAACGCAATGGTAAGTATGCGGGTGTATTGATTGATTTTGCGGCGGCCTTCTTCACCTTCTTTTTGCATGCGCTGGAAAGCAGGAATCGCTATAGATACCAGCTGCATAAAGATCGACGCAGAGATATATGGCATAATACCCAAGGCCAAAATGGCTCCACGGGCAAATGCACCTCCGGCGAAGGTATTGATAAGACCAAGAATATTATTTTTGGTTTGACGAGAAAGGCCTTCCAGCAATTCGCTATCAATACCGGGTAGGATTACAAATGAACCCAAGCGGTAAATAACCAACAAAATAATGGTATAGAGGATTCTTCTACGAAGTTCCTCTATAGACCAGATATTCCTGAGTTTTTCCAGAAGTTTCTTCATGCTGTTAAGCGATCAGATTAGCAGATCCTCCGGCTTTTTCGATGGCAGCCTTAGCTGTATCGCTGAATTTGTGTGCGTGCACTTCGATGGCAGATTTGATTTCGCCACGGCCCAGAACTTTTACCATTTCTCTTTTACCAACCAGGTGTTTTTGCACCAGGGTAGCGTGATCGATTTTGGTAGTATTAAGGCTGTCGGCCAAACCCTGAAGCACATCCAGGTTAATGGCGGCATATTCCACACGGTTGATATTTTTAAATCCACCTTTAGGAATGCGGCGTTGAAGTGGCATCTGACCACCTTCAAAACCGATTTTACGGCTATAACCGGTTCTGGATTGGGCACCTTTATGACCTTTGGTAGATGTACCACCACGGCCAGAGCCTTGTCCGCGACCTATTCTTTTTCTCTTTTTTACCGAGCCATCGGCTGGTTTGAGGTTACTTAAGTCCATTTTAATCTGCGTTTTCTACTTTTAACAAATGGTTAACAACATTAATCATGCCCTGCACCTGAGGATTCACCTCATGCACGCGGGAAGAGTTCATTTTACGCAGTCCAAGGGCCTCAAGCGTAGCTTTTTGGTTTTTGGGGCGTCCAATTCCACTTTTAACGAGGGTCAATTTCACTTTTGCCATATCTCTTATCCGTTAAAAACTTTTTTAAGGTCAATTCCGCGGGTTTGAGCCACAGTATAAGGATCTCTCATTTTGATCAATGCATCGAAGGTAGCTTTAACCACGTTGTGGGGGTTAGAGGAACCTTTTGATTTGGCCAATACATCGGTTACACCGGCACTTTCCAAAACCGCGCGCATTGCACCACCGGCGATTACACCAGTACCGTGGGCTGCAGGTTTGAGGAAAATATTGCCGCCACCGAATTTACCAATTTGCTCATGGGGTACGGTACCGTTGATAACTGGCACGCGTATCAGATTTTTCTTTGCATCCTCAATGCCTTTATTGATTGCATCAATAACCTCATTGGATTTGCCAAGACCATGACCAACGGTTCCGCCGCCATCGCCTACTACCACCAGGGCAGTAAAGCTAAAGGTACGACCACCTTTGGTAACTTTGGCAACACGGTTAATTGCAACTACCTTTTCTTTCAGGGTAATTTCACCGGGCCTTACTCTCTTTATGTTTGCGTTAGACATCTTGATTTATAATTAAAATTGAAGGCCTCCTTCACGTGCACCTTCGGCCAGGCTTTTCACCCGTCCATGATACAAATATCCACCGCGGTCGAATACTACTGCAGAGATACCTGCAGCCAGTGCTTTTTCCGCCAGTTTTTTACCTACTATAGAAGCCACGGCTACTTTAGTTTCTTTTATCTCAGCAATTGCTTTTTCGCGCGATGAAGCTGCGCAAAGTGTTTTACCACTTGCATCATCGATAATCTGCGCATAAATATCTTTATTGCTGCGGAATACGCTAAGTCTTGGACGCGCCGCAGTACCTTCAAGGCGACCACGGATCCTTCTGCGTATTTTATTTCTTCTTTGTTCTCTACTCTTTGCCATTTTTTTATCGATTATTTAGATGCAGACTTACCGGCTTTTTTGCGCAATACTTCATTAGTGAAACGAATACCTTTACCTTTATATGGTTCGGGTTTGCGGAAAGAACGAATCTTTGCTGCAATTTGTCCCAAAAGCTGTTTATCAGGGCACTCCATCACAATGGTGGGGTTTTTACCTTTTACAGTTTCGGTGGTTACCTTGATTTCGCTTGGAACTTCGAACATGATACGGTGAGAGAAACCCAGCGTAAAATCAAGGATATTGCCTTGGTTAGACACTTTGTAACCTACACCTACCAACTCCTGGCTTACTTTATGACCTACACTTACACCTTCAACCATATTGTTGACTAAGGCGCGGGTAAGACCATGCAGGGCACGGTGTTGTTTGCTCTCGCTTGGGCGATTGACTGTCAGCACGCCATCGGCAATTGAAATTTCCATTTCAGGGCTGATAACTTGCGACACTTCTCCTTTTGGACCCTTGGCGGTCACCAAACCGTTGTTTACGGTAATGGTTACACCTGCCGGGATACTTATGGGTGCTTTTCCTACGCGTGACATTTATTATTTATTTCTATTTTTTACTAATTATGAAACAAAGCACAGAACTTCACCACCTACACCCAGTTGACGGGCTTCTTTATCGGTCATTACACCTTTAGAAGTAGTAAGGATGGCGATACCCAGACCATTCAAAACGCGGGGCATTTTTTCAAGGTTGGCATAGCGACGCAATCCGGGAGAGCTGATACGGGTCAGTTCGCGGAAAGCACTTTGCCTGGTTTGGGGGTTGTATTTCAATGCTATTTTAATTACACCCTGTCTGTTCTCGGTTGCTTCGAACTTGTATTTCAGGATATATCCTTTCTCATAAAGCACGCGGGTAATCTCCTTTTTAAGATTACTGGCTGGCACTTCCACAATTCTGTGGTTTGCTTTAGCCGCATTGCGGAGCCTGGTGAGAAAATCTGCTATTGGATCAGTCATTTTTCTTTATTCTTTAATTAATTACCAGCTAGACTTAGTTACACCAGGGATTTTTCCATCGCTGGCCAGTTGACGGAATTGGTTTCTGCAGATACCGAAGGTACGGATGTAACCGCGGGGGCGTCCGGTAAGTTTGCAGCGATTGCGCAGGCGCACAGGAGATGCGTTGCGGGGAATGCGTTGCAATGCTTCGTAGTTGCCTTCAGCTTTCAGTTTTGCTCTTTTCTCAGCATACTGCGCAACCATTTGTTCACGTTTGCGCTGTCTGGCTTTTATAGATTCTTTTGCCATTTCTTATTATTTGCTTTTAAACGGAAATCCCATCAATTTCAGTAATTCCAGACATTCTTCGTCGGTTTTTGCAGTGGTAACGATGGTAATATCCATACCAGAGATTTTGTTCACCTTATCGATATCGATTTCAGGGAAAATGATCTGTTCGGTGATACCCATGGTATAATTGCCTCTGCCGTCGAAACCTTTCACGTTGAGCCCTTGAAAATCGCGAACGCGGGGCAGAGATACAGTGATCAAGCGATCAATGAATTCGTACATACGTTCTTTGCGCAGGGTTACACGGGCACCGATGGGCATGTTTTCACGGAGTTTGAAGTTAGAGATTGCCTTTTTAGAAAAGGTCGCCTGGGCTTTCTGACCAGAAATACGGGTCATTTCATCCACAGCGGCATCCACTAATTTCTTGTCGTTTACAGCAGCACCCACACCTTGGTTGAGGCATACTTTCACGATCTGAGGGATTTCCATTACATTTTTGTAGCCGAACTTTTCAGTCATCGCGGCTATTACTTCCTCGGTATATTTGGTTCTAAGCCTTGGTACGTAGCTCATTTCTTTTTCTTTCTTTATTATTTGATGAAGTCTCCGGTACGTTTTGCTACGCGTTGCAATCTTCCTTCATCATTCAGTTTGCGGCCGATACGGGTTGGGGTACCAGATACAACTACCATAATGTTAGAAATATGCACGGGGGCTTCCATTTTTTCAATTTTACCGCTTGTGTTTTGGGCGGTTGGTTTACGGTGTTTGGTTACAATATTCACACCTTCAACCAGGGCACGGTTTTCTGCGGGGATTACTTTCAGCACTTTGCCGGTTTTGCCTTTATCGTCGCCGGACAGTACTTTTACAGTATCGCCTTTTTTAACGTGCAGTTTTACTTTTTTGTTCTTTTCTGCCATAACTTATAATACTTCTGGTGCCAAAGACACAATTTTCATGAATTGTTTATCGCGAAGTTCGCGGGCAACCGGACCGAAGATACGGGTACCACGGGGTTCGTCGGATGCATTAAGCAGCACGCAGCTATTTTCATCGAAGCGGATATAAGATCCATCAGGGCGGCGAACTTCTTTTTTCACTCTCACCACAACGGCTTTAGATACAGCTCCTTTCTTAATTCCGCTACCTGGCAGTGCATCTTTCACACTTACCACTATTTTATCGCCTACACTGGCATATCGGCGGCCCGAGCCACCCAATACACGGATGCAAAGTACTTCGCGTGCTCCGCTATTGTCTGCTACTTTCAGCCTTGATTCCTGTTGTACCATAATTATTTCGCTTTTTCTATGATTTCTACTAACCTCCAACGTTTGGTTCTGCTCATCGGACGGGTTTCCATGATGCGCACGATATCATTTTCGGTGCACTCATTTTTCTCGTCATGGGCAGTATACTTTTTGGTCTTTTTAAAGTATTTACCGTATTTGGGGTGTTTCATTTTACGAACCACAGATACGACAACCGTTTTGTCCATTTTATTACTGGTAACAGTACCAATGATTTCTTTTCTGGCGTTACGTGTGGTTTCCATTATTTTTCTTCACTCATTTTTTTAACATACGCCTGGGTTTCAGCCTCAATGCGTCTTTTATTCAATTCGGTAAGCATACGTGCTACCGATTTACGGGTTTCTTTCAGTTTGTGCGGTTGTTCTACCGATGACACAGTATTCTGAAATTGTAATTTCTGGTGAAGTTTTTTCTCTTCTTTATAACGTTCCACCAGCTCTTTATTCGGCATGCCGGTAATTTCTGAATTCTTCATTTTATGCTTCCTCCTGATAATCGGGTCTAACAACAAATTTTGCGGTCACGGGCAGTTTTTGCGCAGCCAGGCGAATGCCTTCTTTCGCAATGTCGTGAGGTACGCCACCTACTTCAAACATGATAGTTCCGGGTTTTACTACGGCTACCCAATATTCCGGTGCACCTTTACCTTTACCCATCCTTACTTCGGCTGGTTTTTTGGTAATGGGTTTATCGGGGAATATGCGTATCCATACTTGACCTTCCCTTTTCAGGTAACGGGTAAGTGCAATACGGGCTGCTTCTATTTGGCGGGAAGTAATCCAGCTTGGCTCCATGGATTTGAGTCCGAAGCTACCAAACACCACACGGTGTCCGCGGGTAGCAATCCCTTTTACACGGCCTTTCTGCTGCTTCCTGAATTTGGTTCTTTTTGGGCTTAACATCTCTTTTTACTTTTAATTATTTACGCCTGTTTCCACCAGTATTTCCACCACGGTCTCCACCACGATCACGGCGATCGCGACGGTCACGACGGTCATCACGACCTTGTCCACCACGGGTATTTTCTCTTTTTCTTTCGGTTTCTTGTTGTGGAGCCAAATCTACTTTACCATAGATTTCGCCGCGGCACAACCATACTTTTACACCAATTTTTCCGTAAACGGTTTGGGCTTCTACCAATGCGTAATCAATATTTGAACGCAGGGTATGCAAAGGAGTGCGACCTTCTTTATAGATTTCAGAACGTGCAATCTCTTTACCATTCAAACGGCCACCGATACGAATTTTGATACCGTCGGCACCCATTTTCATAGTGCTTTGGATTGCGTTTTTGATAGCCCTTTTGTAAGAAAAGCGGTTTTCAATCTGCTGGCAGATATTCTCTGCTACCAGGTATGCATCCAGTTCTGGTCTTTTTATTTCGTTGATGTTGATTTGAATATCCTTACCGGTGATTTTTTTAATTTCTTCACGGATGGTATCCACTTCCTGACCGCCTTTACCAATCACAATACCCGGACGGGAAGTGTTGATGGTAATTGTGATACGTTTCAAAGTACGTTCGATCAGTACTTTAGCGATACCACCTTTAGCGATACGGATCTTCAGGTATTTACGGATTTTATCATCCTCCTGGAGTTTGTCTCCGTAATCTTTGCCACCGTACCAATTGGAATCCCAACCGCGGATGATGCCAAGACGAAGTCCTATAGGGTTAACTTTTTGTCCCATTATGCGTTTTCAGCCTCTGTATTATTTGATTCTTTTGATTTTAAACTGTCTACAACTACAGTCACGTGGTTGGTGCGTTTCAGCTGACGATTTCCACGACCCTGAGGGGCAGTGCGAAGACGTTTCATAGTGAATCCACCATCGACCATAATTGTTTTTACATAAAGATTGCTGTCTTCAATTCTCTCTCCACTATTGGCCTGACTCCAGTTTGCAACAGCGCTGCGGATCAACTTATTCAAGTAAATCGCGTAGCTGGGTTTTTGGTTCCACTGCAGAATATTCAATGCGCGGTCAACCTTTACTCCTCTTACCTGATCTGCTACCATGCGCATTTTGCGGGGTGACAGGGGGCAATTTCTCAATATAGCTTTTGCTTCCATTGTGGTTTATTATTTAGAGTGACCTTTAAATGTGCGAGTGGGTGCAAATTCGCCCAGTTTATGTCCTACCATGTTTTCGGTAACATATACAGGAATGAATTTATTTCCGTTGTGAACAGCAAATGTGTGTCCTACCATATCAGGAATAATCATGCTGCGACGAGACCAGGTTTTGATAACTGATTTCTTGTTGCTCTCGTTCATGGTGCTGACCTTACGATCCAATTTGTGGTCTACGTAGGGCCCTTTTTTTATTGACCTTGCCATCTTATTTATTCCTTATACTTTTTCTGCGTTCGATAATCATTTTAGAACTGGCTTTTTTAGGAGCACGGGTTTTCTGACCTTGTGAGTAGATCAGGTTTTTACTCCTTGGCTGACCACCTTTGTTACGGCCTTCACCACCACCCATTGGGTGATCTACGGGGTTACGGGCAGATGGACGGTTGTGCGGACGAATGCCCAACCAGCGGCTTCTACCAGCTTTACCTTTATTTTCAAGGCTATGGTCGCTGTTAGAAACAGAACCGATGGTAGCCATGCAATTTGCCAGGATACGGCGAGATTCGCCTGAAGGCAATTTGATGGAAACATAGTCCTCTTCACGACCCAGCAATTGGGCATAAGAACCTGCACTGCGGCAAATCTTAGCACCTTGTCCGGGGCGCATTTCAATATTGTGTATCAAAGAACCCAAAGGAATTTCGCGAAGTGGCAATGCACTACCGATTTCGGGTTCAGAACCCGGACCTTGGGTAACTTTTTGTCCTACTTTAATTCCGTTAGGAGCAATGATGTAGCGTTTTTCGCCCCCGGTAAATTCTACCAGGCAAATCCATGAAGTGCGGTTTGGATCGTACTCGATGGTTTTTACTTCACCCATAACACCTGCATTGTCTCTTTTGAAGTCAATGATACGGTAGCGTTTTTTGTGTCCGCCCCCTTTGTAGTGCATGGTGATTTTACCCTGGTTGTTACGTCCGCCCGATTTTTTAATCGGCACCAACAGAGATTTCTCTGGCTTATCCGTAGTCAACTCACTGAAGACGTTAGCAACTCTAAAGCGCTGTCCCGGAGTGGTTGGTTTTAATCTTTTTACTGCCATGATTAAATGTTTTCGTAAAAGTCTATTTTAAATCCTTCTTTTAAAGTCACTATGGCCTTTTTATACCCATCGGTATAACCGGAGATCTGACCAGTGCGACGGTTACGACGCGCTTTCCCCCGGGCAATCATGGTGTTTACCGATTCAACTTCCACGCTATAGAAATCTTCGATAGCCTTTTTGATTTCGTCTTTGGTAGATTTTTTATCTACAACGAAACCATACTGGCCACGCTTATCCATGATAGCGGTCATTTTCTCGGTAATCAACGGCTTTTTCAGTATCATTTCTCTATGTTCTCTTGAATGGTTGCAACTGCTTTTTCAGTCAATATTAATTTACCTGCTTTCATTACTTCATAAGTATTGATATCTGAAGCCTGCATTACGGTGTTACCTGGTAAGTTGCGGCCAGAGAGGTAAATATTTTTGTTAATTTCGGGTGTTACAAACAAAGTGCGACCGTTGATGTTCAAATTTTTCAGCAGGCCTGCAAACTGTGAAGTTTTTGGAGCAGACATGTCGAAATCTTCAATTACCAGAATGCTGTCGGTTTTGGCTTTGTAGCTCAATGCACTCAGACGGGCAACACGTTTCAGTTTTTTGTTCAGTTTGAAAGAGTAATCTCTGGGGCGAGGTCCGTGGATACGGGCACCACCTACATAGATACCAGATTTCAAGCTACCGTGACGGGCTCCACCTGTACCTTTTTGGCGGAATACTTTGCGGGTACTGCGCGAAATTTCTGTACGGTCTTTGGTTTTATGAGTACCCTGGCGTTGGTTGGCCATGTACTGTTTTACATCGAGGTAGATAGCGTGATCGTTGGGTTCAACACCAAAAATGGTGTCGGACAACTCAACCGTTCTGCCGGTATCGGTACCTTGTTGGTTTAATACTTTCAGTTTCATCTTCTTCTTAGCGTTCTACGTAAACAATAGATCCGTTGTGCCCTGGGATAGAACCTTTTACTAACAAAAGGTGTTTCTCGGGGATAATTTTCAATACTTCCAGGTTCACAGCCATAACGCGGTCGCCACCAGTGCGGCCGGCCATACGCATACCTTTAAATACGCGGGCTGGGAATGAGCATGCACCGATAGAACCAGGAGCACGCAGGCGGTTATGCTGACCGTGGGTAGATTCACCCACACCGGCAAAACCGTGGCGTTTCACAACGCCCTGAAAACCTTTACCTTTAGATTTTCCAATGATGTCAACATATTGACCTTCTTCGAAGATGTTAACATCAAAGGTGTCACCCAGGGCAGCGGTAGCTTCAGCTTCATCCGGATTTTTGAATTCGAAGAATTCTTTTTTCGCGGTGGTGTTTGCTTTAGCGCAGTGCCCGGCAATGGCAGCGGTTGTATGTTTTTCTTTTACGTCGCCCCAAGCCATTTGAATGGCAGAGTAGCCGTCTTTTTCTTCGGTTTTCACCTGGGTAACCACGCATGGTCCTGCCTCAATTACTGTGCAAGCCACTTTCTTACCATCACGGTCGAAAACGCTGGTCATTCCTAATTTTTTTCCAATCAAGCCTTCCATTTTGCTGATTATAATTTAATTTCTACTTCAACCCCGCTGGGCAGTTCTATTTTCATAAGCGCATCTACAGTTTTAGTAGATCCGTTATAGATGTCGATCAAACGTTGGTAGGTGCAATATTGGAACTGCTCCCTGGCCTTTTTATTTACGTGGGGCGAACGCAGCACTGTAAAAATCTTTTTACGGGTGGGAAGTGGCACTGGGCCGCTTACCACAACATCTGTAGTGCGCACAGCCTTCACGATCTTTTCTGCAGATTTATCTAACAGATTGTGATCAAAGGATTTAAGCTTTATGCGAATCTTCTGGCTTACCATTTTCTTTTTTATTTACTAGCTACTCCGTTTACTTTTTTCAAAACTTCTTCTGCGATGGCTTTTGGAGTTTCAGCGTAGTGGCTGAATTCCATGCTTGAACTTGCACGACCCGAAGTAATGGTACGCAAGGTGGTTACATAACCAAACATCTCACTCAGTGGCACTTTGGCTTTTACAACCTGGCTACCGGCGCGTTCGTCGATACCTTCCATTTGTCCACGACGGCGGTTCAGGTCACCCATTACGTCACCGGTGTTTTCTGCTGGAGTTACAACTTCCAACTTCATGATAGGCTCGAGTAATACTGGTCCGCACATACGGGCAGCTTCGCGGAAACCGCTTTTTGCAGCAACCTCAAATGACAGTGAATCTGAGTCAACGTTGTGGTAAGAACCGTCAAACAGACGCACTTTCATGCTGCTGATTGGGTAACCGGCCAATACACCGTTTTCCAGACAGGCTTTGAAACCTTTTTCAACTGCAGGGATAAACTCACGGGGAATGTTACCACCCACAACTTCATTTACAAACTGCAAACCTTCTTTGCCAAAATCGGCATCCACAGGTCCAAGTTCAAACTGAATATCGGCGAATTTACCACGACCACCTGTTTGTTTTTTGTAAACCTCGCGGTGGGTGTAGCTTTTGGTGATAGCTTCTTTATAAGCAACCTGGGGAGCACCCTGGTTACATTCTACTTTGAATTCACGTTTCAGACGATCCACGATAACCTCAAGGTGCAACTCGCCCATACCAGAGATAATGGTTTGGCCAGTGTCCTGATCGGTTTGAACGCGGAAGGTAGGATCTTCCTCTGCCAATTTAGACAGTGCGATACCCAATTTATCAGAATCGGCCTGAGTTTTAGGCTCAACTGCCAATCCGATAACGGGATCGGGGAAGTTCATTGCTTCAAGCACGATTGGATTTTTCTCATCGCACAGGGTATCACCAGTTTTGATGTCCTTAAATCCAACGGCAGCTCCGATATCGCCAGCACCCAGGGTTTCGATTGGGTTTTGTTTGTTGGCGTGCATTTGGAAAATGCGGGAGATACGTTCTTTGTTTCCGCTGCGGGTGTTCAGTACGTAAGAACCTGCATCGAGTTTACCAGAGTAGGCACGCATAAAGGCCAGGCGACCTACATAAGGATCGGTAGCAATTTTGAACGCAAGGGCGGCAAAAGGCTCGTTATAATCGGGTTTGCGGGTAACTTCCTCTTCAGTGTCGGGGTTGGTACCTTTAATGCTTTCACGATCAAGCGGGCTAGGCATCAATTCCATTACCAAATCGAGCATGGTCTGAACGCCTTTATTTTTGAAAGATGATCCGCAAACCATAGGAACAATTTTCATGTCCAGGGTAGCTTTGCGCAATGCATCCAGAATTTCTCTTTCAGTGATAGAAGCGGGATCTTCGAAGAATTTCTCCATCAAAGTATCGTCGTATTCCGATACCGCTTCCAGTAATTTTTCTCTCCACTCAGCGGCATCGGCAACCATATCGGCTGGGATGTCGATGGTTTGGTAGGTCATACCTTTATCGGCTTCGTTCCATACCATACCGCGGTTGTTGATCAAATCTACAACACCTTTGAAGTTATCTTCGGCGCCGATGGGCAGTTGCAGGGGAATAGCGTTGCTACCTAACATGTCGCGAACTTGTTTCACAACCATAAGGAAGTCGGCACCTGCGCGGTCCATTTTATTTACGAAACCGATACGGGCAACATTGTAGTTATTAGCCAGGCGCCAGTTGGTTTCGGACTGGGGTTCAACACCGTCAACGGCGCTAAACAGGAACACAAGACCATCCAATACACGCAGGGAGCGGTTTACCTCAACGGTAAAATCCACGTGACCAGGGGTATCGATGATATTGATGTGATATTGTTTGGTTTCGGGAATGGCTTTACCGTCTTTCATTGGGTAGTTCCAACTAACGGTAGTAGCCGCAGAAGTAATGGTAATGCCGCGTTCCTGCTCCTGAACCATCCAGTCCATAGTAGCAGCTCCGTCGTGTACCTCACCGATTTTGTGGTTTACCCCTGCATAATAGAGGATACGTTCGGTAGTGGTGGTTTTACCAGCATCGATGTGGGCAGCAATCCCAATATTTCTAGTATATTTTAAGTCGCGTGACATTTAATTTCTTTCTGTAGTATTAAACCCTGAAGTGAGAGAAGGCTTTGTTTGCTTCAGCCATTTTGTGCACATCCTCTTTCTTTTTCACAGAAGAGCCTTCACCGCGGGCGGCTTGAAGAATTTCGCCGGCCAGTTTTTCTGCCATTGATTTCTCGTTGCGTTTGCGGGCATAGCCTACCATCCATTTGATACCCACAGCCAAGCGGCGTGCGGCAGGAACTTCGGTAGGGATTTGGAAAGTAGAACCACCCACACGGCGAGCCTTAACCTCTACGGTAGGCATAACGTTGTTGAGGGCTTTTTTCCAGGTTTCGAGGCCAGGTTCTTCAGTAGCTTTCTTTTCTACCAATTCCAGGGCATCGTAAAATATTTTAAACGCAAGAGACTTCTTACCATCATACATCATTCCGTTTACGAAGCGGGTAACGAGGGTTTCGTTAAACTTCGGATCGGGAAGCAGAAGGCGTTTCTTTGGACGTGACTTTCTCATTGTTCAGTTCTTAAATGCTTTATTACTTCTTCTTGGGTTTCTTAGTACCATATTTAGAGCGGCGCTGATTGCGACCTTCCACACCGGCAGTATCTAAAGCACCGCGAACAATGTGGTAACGTACACCAGGAAGATCTTTTACCCTGCCGCCACGTACCAGTACGATACTGTGTTCCTGCAAGTTATGACCTTCACCAGGTATGTATGCGTTCACCTCTTTACCGTTGGTTAAGCGCACACGGGCTACTTTACGAAGCGCCGAGTTTGGCTTCTTTGGTGTTGTTGTATAAACACGTGTACAAACGCCACGGCGTTGAGGACAAGAGTCCAGAGCCGGTGATTTGCTTTTGAATACCGTTTCCTGTCTACCTTTACGTATTAACTGTTGAATGGTTGGCATATTTTTCCCAAAAAGGACGGCAAAATTACACCTATTTTTCCGCAAAGTCAAGGCTGGTTTGAAAATTTTCTTGAGGATTTCTTTACAATCCCGAAATGTTGGTGCAAATTTGCACAGATATTACAATTGACGCGGGTTTTCGTAAACAACATTCTTTTGGTTTTTCGGTTAAATATTATCCGACAGGCACTTTTTGCCCTGTTTATCCTCACATTTTGTCGGCTTATCTGGTTTTTTTCCAATCTTTTTTGGTTGCCGTCGGCAGAATTTTTTGATTTTTTTAAGGCTTTTTTCACGGGTATCTTTTTCGACCTTCCCATACTTGCCTATTTTTATTTACCTTTATGGATCTGGCACCTTCTTTTCCCGAATTTATGCCTGCAATTTCCCTCAGTTTCTAAAATTCTGTTTACTCTCTCATCCGCAGTGTGCCTGGTTCTTAACGGAATTGATACGGGCTTCTCTCGGATTACAGCCAAACGCACCGGCTTCGAACTATTTGCCATGCTTGGCGATGAAAACAACAAAATTGCACCTTATATAAAGGACTATATTTTGGGTATTTTGGGGATTTTGGTGTTACTTTATCTCATTTATCGTTTCACCCCAACGCAGGGCAACGCCTTATATATATATCGGAAAAATAAAAAGTGGTTACCCTTGGTTACCTTACCCCTGTTTGCAGCTGTTTTTCTGCTTTGTGCCCGGGGTGGCTTAAGGCTAAAACCCTTGCGCAGTATAGATGCCGGCGAGTTTACGGTGGCAGGGATGGGACCTCTTGTAAGCAGCACCCCCTTGCAACTGATTAGTACCCTGGGACAAAAAACCCTGCCTGAATTTGACTTTATGCCAGAGGTTGAAGCTGAAAAATGGCTGGGAATCCCAAATACTCCTCCTACCCTTCCTGCCGACAAAAAAAATGTAGTACTGATAATTGTAGAAAGTTTGGGGCGTGATTATACCGGGTTTTTAAACGGGCAACCCTTTACCCCCTTTTTGGACAGCCTTAGCAAAAAGAGTATCAATTTCAGGTTTTGCTTTGCAAACGGAACCCGTAGTATAGAAATGGTGCCCGCTATTTTTTGCGGACTGCCGGGTTTAATGGAAGACCATTATATCAATTCGGTTTATTCTACAAACAAGGCCCGCAATTTGTTTCCTTGTTTTAAAGACCTGGGGTACAGCACCTCATTTTATCACGGTGGCGCCAATGGTACCATGGGTTTTCAGGCTTTTTTGAAACATACCGGACTAGATATATATAAAGGCATAAACGAATACCCAAACCGCACCCGCGATGATGACGGACATTGGGGAATCTACGACGAGCCTTATCTGCAGTATGTGGCCAATGAGCTGGATGCCATGTCAAAACCCTTTTTTACTTCGGTATTTACCCTTTCCTCTCACCACCCTTACACTGTTCCGGATCAATACAAAAATCAATTGCCCGCAGGTAAGTTGCCTATTCATAAAAGCATGGCCTATACCGACCTTAGTTTGAAGCTATTTTTTGAACGGGCAGAAAAATCGGATTGGTTTAAGAATACGGTATTTGTAATAACCGGCGACCATACCAGCTATGGCCTGCACGACTATTTCTACAGTCAAAGTGGCCACTATGAAATTCCCTTGCTCATTTTTACTCCTGGAATAAAACCCCAAGTTATTGATAAAAGCATTTCACAATGCGATATAGGCCCTACTGTGATTGACTTTTTGCATTTACCTACCAAATGGTTTGGTTTGGGCAGAAGTGCCTTCGACACTGCATATGCAGGCTATTCTGTGCATTATGATGCCGGAGTTTGGTATTTGGTGCAGTATCCTTATGTTATTGGAATCGATGAAAAGGGAAAAGTACGCGATTATTCCATCCGATTAAGGAATGAAAGGCAGGCAAAACAGCTTCCAAGAACTGGAAAACAGTACACATTTATGGATAAAACCCTGAAAGCATACCTTCAGGTATATTCCAGCCGCATACGCAGTAATCATTGGTATTGACAGCAGGATTGAAACCAGTTGGTATGTAAATTATTCTGTTATTTTTGACTAAAAAGAGGTCAAATTCAGAAAACATTTCTTTTTAAATATTTGTTCATACAAACAACCTTCCAAAGGATAGTGACGTCTTAAATAGGTACGACTTTTGATATAAGAAAAACAGATGCGATATTTCATAGCAGTATTACTTTCATTGACGGCCTGGACGCTTTCCGCCCAAAAAATTAAGGATAAAAAAGCATTACAATCCACTAAGGTGGCTCCCTTACGTGGCCCGGAGGTACGATTTAAAAATAAAATCCACGACTTTGGCAGGATTAACATTGACATACAATATGCGCGTACATCTTTTGTATTCTACAATATTGGTGACAAGCCATTGCGCATTACAAATTGTGTTGCCAGTTGCGGATGTACCACCCCTGACTGGAGTCGTGATTCAGTAATGCCCGGCGATTCGGGATTTGTAGATGTACGGTATGAAACCATCAATCATCCCGGAACATTCCGCAAAACCATCACGGTTTATACAAACTCAGACAGCACCCCTTTTGTGCATTTGGACATTTTGGGTGATGTATACCGCGAAACTGTGCAAGCTACGAACCAGGCTCCCGATTATGGCAGGGTATATTTTTCAATTCCCACCATTGAATTTAAACCTTTATACGACAACGGACCCGACACCATGCAGGTGAGATTAATTAACGGAAGCCTGTTTTCAACTGAATTTCAGCCTATCCCCAATATTCCGCCGTATTGCAAAATAATCGGATATCCGCGCAGTTTGGAGCCTAATGAGAATGCGCTAATTTCAGTAATTCTGGATGGGAAAATGATGAAAAGTTACGGTTTTGGGGCATTTGAACTTCCGGTTAACAGCAGCAGTCCGGTTAATCCCAACATCGGATTGTATGTGGCCTATACCCGTATGCAATATTTTCCAAAAATGAATGCAAAGCAATTGGCCAAAGCGCCCAAACTTAAATTAAATATTGAGGGTGAAAAGATTAATTTTGGAGGACATAGCTCGGGTGATGTATTGGATACTACTCTGCTCTTCACCAATACAGGTAAAACCGAACTGATTATTCACGAAATTTACCCGGAGTGCAGCTGTATACGTGTAAACTTTCCTAAGAGCAAGCTAATGCCCGGCGAATCCATGAAGGTGCATTTTAGCTTTGATACAGTAATGAAAGACGGTGCAACTACCCAAAGCGTTTGGATTGTGTGCAACGATCCAACCAAGCCCGAACGATTCCTTTACTTGTCGACCAATTTGCCCAAGCATGTGCAGAAATGTTTGACCTGTCCGGACAGATAGGATTTAATTCTCGTTAAAAATGACAGAGCCTTGGTGAAAAGGGCGTTTGAAACAGTTAAATTTGCAACTCAAAACCTAACAAATAAAAAATGAAAAAAGTTTTACTTTCAATTGCACTGATTGCCGGATTGACGTCTTCAGCATTTGGTGTTACTATCGACTGGTCGTTGGATCAGATTTTAAAACCCACTCAGGTTAACAGCACTACCGGAAGCGGTTCAACTGTTAATTATGAACTAGTATTCAAAAATAACGGACCCGACAGTGCAAAAATTGGTGATACACTTTTGTATCAAATAGGTCTTACCTATACAAATAACAACACAATTGTGGTTGCGCCCAGTGCAAGCAGTTTTTACCTGCGCTTACTTAACCGCAATTTAAAATCTGGTGATACCATTCACGTTACTGGTAGCTTTTCTTTCGGTTTGTATCCTTACCCTTCAGTTACTGTTAATTGCATCGGTATCGGACACCTTATCAATGCTGCCCGTGGTTTGAAATTCGAATCCACTACCATCACCAACAATACCAAAGTGGTTCAAATTACATGGTACAACCCACAAGGCTGGCCTGTTAGCACCACTGATATGAATGCCGGAAAAACCTCGGTTTACCCAACAGTGGTTAAAGATCAGTTCACTGTAACGGTGCCTGCTATTGCAGTTGGACAAAATATTACAGTAAAAGTTTACTCTATTCTGGGCAACCTGATTTCAGAAAAAACTTTTGCTCCCCAAGCCGATAATGCATACAACGTAAATGCTGCAAACCTTGCCAATGGTACCTACCTGGTAAGTGTTGAACACAACGGTGTAGTAAGCACAACCAAAATTATCGTTCAGAAGTAATCAAGTTCAAAACACATAAAAAAAGAGGCTTTCGGGCCTCTTTTTTTGTTTTTAGCTAATTTACATTACCTGAGATTGTGGTGAACTGCCTGTACATCATCGTCTCCTTCAAGGCGATCTACCAAATCGAGTACTTCTTTGGCTTGTTCGGCATCCAGGTCTACCCAAGTATTGGGGATGTACTGCAATTCGGTGGTGCTTACTTCAATGCCCATATCTTCCAAGGCTTTTTGCATGCTACCAAAATCCTGAAAGCTGGTATAGATGTAAATTTCCTCATCATCAATGGCCATGTCTTCAAAGCCATAGTCGATAAGTTCGAGTTCCAGTTCATCCAAATCGCGGCCAGCCAGTTTTGATTTTTGAATTTTAAAAACCCCTTTTCTGGAGAAGATAAAATCCAGTGAACCTGTTTTGCCCATGGCCCCGCCGCCTTTATTAAAGTGGCTGCGCACATTGGCAACAGTGCGGGTATTGTTATCAGTAGCGGTTTCTACCAAAATGGCTACACCATGTGGGGCGTACCCTTCATATTTAATTTCTTCATAACCCGCCATATCTTTGTCACTGGCGCGTTTGATGGCCGCCTCGATGCGGTCTTTGGGCATGTTTACGCTTTTGGCATTCTGAATACAAAGGCGCAAACGGGGGTTATAATCCGGGTTGGGTCCATTTTGTTTAACGGCTACTGCTATCTCTTTTCCAATGCGGGTAAATTGTTTCGCCATGCGGTCGAACCGGGCGAACATGGTATGTTTGCGTTTTTCGAATATGCGTCCCATAAAGCTGCGAAATTAAAGTGAAAAGTGAATTAAATCACTGCAACTAAGTTTATTGTTAAACAGGATTAAGCTTTATGCTTCAACTTAGAGGCACAAACGAAATCAGTGGTGGGCACGTCGGTTTTGGAAATGGCTGCAAAACCGCCATCTACCTCAGTAAAATTGTCCCATCCCCGGGATTTGAGTATAGAAGCGGCTATCATGCTGCGGTAGCCACCGGCGCAATGGATATAAAAATGCTGGTCTTTGGGAAATTCCGAAATATGGTCGTTGATATAATCCAAAGGCAAAGATTCGGCTTCGTCCACGTGTTCGGCGCTATACTCACCGGGTTTGCGCACATCAATTACCAAGGGTTTTTCGGATTTAAAACGGTTGGCGAATTCGGCTGCTGAAATACGATCTACGGCATCCGTTTCTTTACCTGCAGCTTGCCAGGCTTTAAAGCCACCTTCGAGGAATCCAATTACATAATCGTATCCCACGCGGGCAAGGCGGGTAATTACTTCCTGTTCCCGGTCTGCATCTGTAATGAGCAGTATCTGCTGTTTAATATCCGGAATTAATGCACCTACCCAAGGGGCAAACTGGCCGTCGATTCCAATGTTAATGCTATTGGGCACAAAACCTTTGTGAAAAACGGCAGGGCTGCGGGTATCCAGCACCAGCGCACCGGTTTCGTTGGCGGCTGCTTCAAAAGCCTCGGGCGAAAGGGCATTGAGTCCTCTTTTCATTACCGCATCCAGGTGCTCATAACCATGTTTATTCATGGCCACATTCAGCGGAAAATATGCAGGCGGGGGTAACAAGCCATCAGTAACTTCGGCAATAAATTCAGCTTCGGTCATATCGGCCCGCAGGGCGTAGTTGAGTTTCTTTTGTTCCCCAATGGTTGAAACTGTTTCCTTGCTCATGTTTTTGCCGCAGGCACTTCCGGCCCCGTGTGCAGGATAAACTGTAACTTCATCCTCCAAAGTCATTAACCGGTTTCGCAGCGAGTGAAATAATTTACCAGCCAATTGCTCCTGTGTCATATTGGCGGCTTTTTGTGCCAAATCGGGGCGACCCACGTCCCCTATAAACAGGGTGTCGCCGGTAAATACTGCCAGATTTTTACCATCTGTATCTTTTAACAGATAGCAGGTACTTTCCATGGTGTGACCAGGTGTATGCAGCACTTGAAAACGCAGCGAACCAATGTTAAAAATTTCATCATCAGCGGCTATATGCGCATCAAAACTCGGGTTGGCTTGTGGGCCATAAACGATGGTAGCACCTGTAGCTTTTGCAAGGTCGAGGTGACCGCTTACAAAATCAGCATGGAAATGGGTTTCGAAAATGTATTTAATTTTTACACCATCGCGATTTGCGCGGTCGATGTATGGTTTTACTTCCCTTAAAGGATCAATAATGGCGGCTTCATTGCCATCTGAAATGTAATACGCACCTTGGGCAAGGCAGCCAGTGTAGATTTGTTCTATTTGCATTATTTAAGTGTTAAAAAGATTTAACAAATTTCATTCAAATTATTCAAGAAATCCAATTTTAAGACAAAATGTCGGACTACCTGAATGAATAGTCAACACCATACACCTGAGTGAGTAGGGTTTGCGGCGCATCTAAAATTTTTGCGTTCATGGGGGGTGTGGGAGTAACCGGCGAAAATTGTTTGAGATACGCTTTAACCAATTGGTGCAGGGTTTTGCCTGTATTCTCAGTATTGGTTACCCCTTTTAAACGACATAACATATCGGCGGGGTCGCCTTCTCTTTCGCAAGCGGTAAGCACATAAGTTTTATTTATATCCAAAGGTTCTCCCCCAATTTCAACTTTTTTTACCCGGCTGCCTTTTTCGGCAAATGCATTGAATTCAACATGCATACCATTGAATTTTACGACCCATCCGCCCAGTCTTTCTCCAGCTTCTTTTGCAAAAACATTGTTTAATTCTTTTTCAAGCCAGGCTTTAATCTGTCCACCAGTGGCATTGCCTTTTCGCACCATACTATCCACTGGCAACATATCAAATAAATAACCCTGGGTAATGGGTATATTACCTGTAGAATCGGGTGTAGCTTTGGGCGGGCAAAACCTAAAGCCATTTGAAAGTGCAACATCTGCTTCGGGAAAAGCCCATTTTACCGCATTTAAAATCAGCGTGTCGATGGTATTTTCAACTACAAAATATCGATACAATGGCAAAGTACTGTACCCTAATATTTCATTAATTTTAGCTAAATATTTTGATTCAGAATCTTTTACCAATTTATCCATTTTACTGTCTGCTTTTAGCGATTTGGCCTCCACTTCTAGCAGTTGGTATTGGGTTTGAATCAATTTACCCTCGCGGAAAGTAAGATTCAGTTTACCAGCAAAAGAACCGAAGGCACCGGGCTCTACCACACTGGCATATTTACAAACTATAGGTACTCGCACGCGTTCGTGGGTATCCCCACCAAGAATAAAATCAACCCCTTCACATTCGGGCATATTGGCCAGCGCAATTTGTTGCGATAATCCCAAATGGGCCAAAATTATTACACTACTGCATTTTTCCTGGTTGCGTAAAACATCTACATAATAGGCCAGATTTTCTTCGGGTTTGGTATACACAATTCCCTTGCTGTATGCCGGTGATTGCCTAATGGGCACCCAAGGGTCGGTATAGCCCAGAAATCCGATTTTAATATTGCCAACATTCCAGATATAATAAGGTGGAAACACCAATTCACCCTTTTTATTATCGCCCAAATCGTGGTATAAATTGGCGCAAACCTTTGGACCGTTTAGTGAGCCCATCAAGGTTTGCATTCTTTTTTTACCATAAATAACCTCCCAGTTTCCGGGTAAATATAAATTGTAATTTAGTGCATTTAATATCGGCACATATGCTTCACCCAAAGTTTCAACAGAGAGTTCACTCCCCTGAAACATATCTCCAGTATCTACAAAAAAAGTATTTGGGTTTGATTTTTTTAATTTCGAGAATAAGGTTGCTAAGCGTGCGTATCCACCGGTTTTTCTGAACACCATTTGGTTATTTTCCCAAAACAATTCATCGTGAGCATGAATTTGGCAGTGTACATCGGTAGTTTGTACAATGGTTAGGGTTATATCTTTATTTTTACCATTTTCTGATTCGGTTTCTATAACAGTTTCAGTAGAGATATTATCGCCTATTAAGCTATTTGTGAGCCCCACACCTGCTGTCAGCGCTGCAATTTTTTTAATAAAATCTCTTCTGTTTTTCATTTATTACGGGCAATATTTTTTTGTATTTTCATTTTATTAAACGGGCCATATTTGTGGGTATTTTCCGAAAAAGTATCGGCAAACGGTCCAAAAGGGTGATCAACTGGTTTTTGAGATATATCGGGCCAATCATGGCTTATATCCATATCGGGGCGCGGCAAACTTTCTATATATGCCGCAATGTCCCAGGCTTGTTCTTCGGTTAATTCCGGCTTTTCAAAGCTTGCCCCATTGGGCATATTATAGCGCAAAAATCCGGCAAGGGTAGAAACCCTGTACAATCCTGCCCCTTGATTAAAGCTATGATTGCCCCACAGCGGTGGATACAGGTATTCGTTGCCTTTTTTTACCCCATCACCGGCAATTCCATGACAGCGGGTACACAGTGCATTATATTCATTTTTACCTAATTCAGGATTGGCAGCCCTATTTAAATAATTCAGTTTTGCGATTCCTGCATTGCGCGGTTTGGATTTGGCCGGAATCCCTCTCCCAACCCATAATACATAAGCTTCCATTGCACGCATTTCAAGGCTATTGGTGTCGAGTTTTTTCCCATTTAAGCTTCGTTCTACACAATCATTTATTCGCTTTTTTACACTCTCCACTGTTCCACTTCTGGGTCTGAATTTTGGGTAGTTTGCGGCCACTGCAAGGTAGTTATTTCCATAACTTTTGGTCCCTGCTTCGAGGTGACAATTCTGGCAATTCATCCCATTGGTTTGCTGCGCAACCATTCCCTGTGGGCCCAGGTAGAAGGCAGTATGCTCAATTAGTTTACGACCATATTTCACAAGAGAATCCCGCGAAATGGTATCATTCTTTTTTGTTAAATTTAGCGGCCAATTATAATTATTTAGCAACAAACGCGGCAATAAAATGCAGGTTAAAGAGAATGTAATTATACCTATTAAAATTCGGGTTTGAATTTTAATTTTTTTCAGTTGCGTTACATTCAATTCAGCCGACATTGAAGCAACAAATATGTAAAAAACCAGCGACAATATGGGTATAAAACATAAAAAAAGCCTGTTTGCGTGCAAACAGGCTTTTTTTTAATAGTATCAGAATTTTATTAAAAGCTGCCTTTAAGAGATAATACAAAATTGCGACCCGGTGCGCTTATACCGGATGCAAACACGCGGTATCGAAGGTCCAGAATGTTTTCAACAGCAAAACCCACCTGCAGGTGTTTGTTTACAATCCATTGTCCGCGGATATTGTAGGTTTGCCATGACGGAGTGCGGCCTCGGTCGGAATATTGGGCATTATCCTCACCACTAGGGCTGTAGTCTTTGGCTTTTTTCCAACCTTGAAACAACACAAAAGCTTCAAGTTGCCATTCATTGGATACCCAGCGCAGTCCGCCACGTCCATGATCTGGCGCTACGTGGTCTAACGGAGCCCATGCACTTTTCTCTGTTGCCTTATAACGGCCATAAGTAGTGGTATAATTAAAATCGGCAAACAGATTTTCGATTACGCGCAATTTTGCTGCAAACCAGGATCCTGTAACATATCCTCCGGCAGTATTGGCCATTTGATAAACGCGGGTCATTTTACCATCATAAAAAAATGAGTCGGCCCCATTAAAAGTACTTGTTTGGTCAATCAACAAATTATCGATTTTGGTATAATAGGTGCCTGCCTCAAAGCGCGTATTTTCGTTGGTATAAGAAATATTTAAATCAATACTGCGGGTTTGTTCTGCTTTTAAATCTTTATTCGGAAAAATTAATTTATTGCCTGCTGCGCTTTCAAACAATTTAGTCATATCATCCACATTGGGGTTTCTAAAACCGCTGGCCAGGCTGGCTTTCATAAACAAGCCTTTAATTCCCAGATTTTTAATCACACCCAGATTGTACACCAAATTACTATTTTTTACTGTGGCTTCCGAATAGGGTAATTTTAAAAAGTTTTGAGCCGTATAATTGGCTTTAAGGTTGTAATTGCTTGCACGGAAACCCGCTTCTACAATAAAATCATCGGGTAAAATGGCATAATTTGCGTTTGCAAAAACAGACATGCTGCTGGTTTTTGCTCCACCATCGGCATAGCGGGTATCTGTAATGGAAGTAACAGCCCCGGTATTTACATTGGTATTGGTTGCCGTTGATTTTACATCATTTGCAACAAACTCAGCACCTCCCTGGATTTTCAGGTTTTCGAGAAGGCGATACGCGATATCGTAGTTAAAGGCCGACATCATTACTTTATCCACCTGTGCTTTTTCGTTGGTTGCTTTAAAACTACGGGTAACGCGCCCAACTTCGGCAAATTGATTGCTGAGAATTACGCGATGCTTAAGTCGATCTGTAGAAGGCAGGTTTAAGGCATAGCTGATAAAACGACGGTTTTGGGGTGCGTAATTCCAGGTAGCAAATCGCAGGGCACCATTGCGCACATCGGTAAGGCGGTCATATCTGGGTACCACATCGGTAGTGCTCAATTGTACATTAAGCATATGCGTTAATTTTCCTGTTTTCAGGGCCAGTTTAGAAAACAAATCATTTTGTACATAGCCCGAACCTTTTTGAACGAAGGGATCATAATTACGCAGTTGCGTATCACGCCCATTAATTCTGTCGATGTAATAATTACGGTAACCGAATGTATCGTTTCCTGTAAAATTGCGCTGTTGACCCATTCTCAAATCGCCAAAATCGCTGTGGGTAATATTAAATAACCAAGCCAGTTTTCGGCCCGATACTTCGAAGTTTATATTGGCAATGGAAGCATTGGCAGCACTCATATAACGGAGATTGGCATTGGCATTAGCAAAGCCAAACTTGTGTTCCCTGAATTTAGGATCTCTGGATTTAAGGTAAATAACCCCACCCAATGCATCGGAGCCATACAGGGTAGAACCGCTTCCGAAGAAAATTTCGGTTCTGTCGAGCATAAACTGGTCCAGGGTAATTAAATCCTGCAAATGCCCGGCGCGGTAAGTGGCATTGTTCATGCGCACCCCATCTACCACCATTAATACACGGCTTGCTTCAAAGCCTCTAAGTACAGGGCTTCCGCCACCCAACTGGCTTTTTTGCATAAATACATAACCGGTTTGTGCAAGTACATCGGCCATAGTTCCTTGTTGTGCCATGGCAATTTGTTTAGCATTGATGGCTTCTATCTGCCTTGTATTGTTAAGGCGTTTATCGCCCATTCTTTGGGCAGAAATTAATATTTCATTCATGGATTCTATTTCGGCAGAATCCGGACCGGTAGATTGCCCGAATGCAGGCAATATAAGCAGGCAGGCTATACCCACCAGTAAGCTTTTTTTCATTTTTTAGTACGGTTTTTTATTTGAATTTAAACAATGGTAGAATTAAATTTTTGGGGCAATAAATTAACCCAAAAATTCTGGCGGAGGGCCTATTACCTCTCTGATTGTTTGATTCAATGCGCCAGGATTATGGCACCGCAATGGAGAATAAATATAAATATAATTTAAATGGGTAATATTATAATGCAGGGTAATCCAATCTTTAGGGATATTAAATTTACCATTTTTCTCTTTTGCATCGGAATTCGCCGCATTGCCGTCTTCCAGTATATCTTCTATTTCATCGCAAATCACTTCTGCATCCCAACCGTTTGACACGCGGGTAACGGCAATTACATCGTAATGCTTATGTTCAATTTCAACCTCTTGTCCGGGACTTAGGTTTGAAATTTGGGAAAATGAGAAATGGTATTTCACTGTTGATGCCGACTTTTGCGCAAACATCTGATAGCGATGTACAGAAAGTGTTGCTTGCTGCAAAAGCGGCGACAGGCCCACCACTAAAGTGAGCAAATAAGCCAAAGCTATGGTTAATTTCTGCCTCAACAACTGCAGCGAAAATACAAATATTATTTTAATCTCAAGTATTTAGTTTCTTGTATTTTATAAAAAAGAAAGGAGATGTTTCCACCTCCCTTCTTTCAAATTTCAAGGTTTATTTAACCATGAGTTTGGTAGTTGAAATAGCGCCGTTTAAACTAACCTGAAGCATATAAATTCCGGGACTTATGGCTTTACCTAAAGGCAAATTCAGAATAGCATTTGCGGTATTGGAATTATACAATTCAGCCAAATTTTTACCTGACAAATCCAGCAGATTTATTTGCACATTTTTTGCGTTACCATTTGGCAAAGTTATTTGCAACATTCCTTCGGCAGGATTGGGATAAACCCGAACCGAACCTTGCGCCATTGTATTTGTATTCAGTACCTGATTTATATTAATGTCATCCAAAAAGAAATTATTGCCCCCATCACTTTTAAACTCAAACATTACCATCATATTCTGCCTTAATGCTGCATTTATTTTAGATAGATCTACGGTCACCGACTTCCATTGCTCCGCATCGGGAGGAAAAAAATCATACACATATTTTGGGGTGTTTTTTACTGTATTGAGATTCTGTCCGGAGGCGGAATAACGGTTAATCCAGGTTTTACCACAATCTGCCGAAGTGCGCACTGTAAGTACATCTTCGGTGCCTGTAGTAACATTCTGTTTATTGCGCTGTACAAATGAATATTTAAAAGTGAGAGAAGCATCGGTGCCGGAAAGGTCGTAATGATCCGTAATTAATCTGTAATAAAAATCTGATTTGAAAGGGCTATTGGCCACCATTAAAGAACGACTGCCGTGAGTAGAAGCGCTGCTTGTAGATATCCAATTGTCGGAATTATTGGTTTCGGTATACCAATTGGCAGAAATCTCCGACTCGAAAGATTCTTTCAAAAGATTAACATTACCCGGCCAGGGATCATATACACGCACCTGTAATCGGCGTCGCAGCGTATCAGATCCATTCGCATTTGAAACAATTAAAACCGCCTCCTGCATACCTGGAGTTGAGAATGTAACCAGGGGATTTACCAGGTTTGAGGTACTTGGGTTTCCACCAGGGAAAAACCAATTGTAACTAACCGATCCGGTATACTGATAACTCATATCGGTAAATTGCACTGCACTGCCTGTACAAACGGTTTTATTTTCGGCAAAAAAGAATGCTTTGGGTTTGCAATTGCTAACCGGATTCAGCACCCCCGTTGCTAAGAGATTTTCATTGGTAATTAGCATCGACCTAAACTTATTTATGGTAGCAAGCATGCGTGATTTTTGGCCTTCACTAAACATGTTTTGGCAAGCACCATCCGAATAATCCATATAATTTTCATATTGATCTGGTAAATCAGGGTCGTCAGTTGCGCAGGTATTTATTTCAGAGGGGAGACATACACCATAACTAGGTCCGCTAACGGGTGGAGTATCGTCCACTTTATCATCATCTCCACATCCTCCTTGAAAAGTATGAAATAAGCCCAGCCAGTGGCCGGTTTCATGGGTAAGTACACGGCCGTAATTAGGCCTTAGACCTGCTGGGTTAGCGGCAGTACCAATGGAGCCTACCATGTCGTGACGAATAATTACACCATCCGTGCGGTACAAACCCGTCCAGGGAAACTGCGCGTATCCTAAAATGGTGCCAGCTACACCCGATTGTGATGCAATATTTTTTACCACCCAGATATTGAAATAATGATCTGCTGGCCATACGCTGAGTAATTTAATGGCATCGTCACCGTTTTCAGTCAGTGGAGTTTCATAACGCACTATACCCTCTGTGCAGCGGCCAAAATTATCTTTTGTTGCCAACTTAAATTCGATATTACAATCGGCTGCTATGCCTTTAAAAACATCGCGTGTTTTATTGCTATCGGCATTTTGTCTGCGGTAATCTATATTCAACAATCGAATCGCATCCTCACATTGGGCTTTCGAAATATTTTCGGGTCCTCCATTGTGAAATATATGAAATACCACCGGAATAATAATAGTAGCGGCTCTGGAGGAAAGGCCTGTTGCGGTTTTTACAGTGGCATTAAAATTGGCTTCCCTATTTAATATTGTAGGGTCAGCAATTATTTGTTCTTTGTATTTTAAATCCGTTCCGCAAGGTTCGGTTTTTTTATTCTGTGCGCAAAGCACAAAGCTGAATACAACAGCTGCTATCAGTGTTAATTGTTTTTTCATTTTGGATTTAATTTAGGTTTAATAAGGCATTGTGGGTGAATTCAAAGTAAGCTTTAGAGAAACTTTGGAATATCACAACAATGTAGAAACAAAGACAAGTGCATCAGGGCATTGTCAACTTTTCAATCAACTTAAATTTTCCGGTGGAGAATGCGGAGTTGCTGAAAAACCCGCTGTCATATTAATGTTATATTCAGGGTAAAAAAAACAGCATGAATTGCAATTTATGTTATAATTAAATGGAATATGGTTGCACCAATCTTTGGCGAATGGAATTTTGTTTTTAACCCAATCATTTGAAGAATTCGCAGCCATAGATTTCAATATCCCATACTCAATTTTATCATTAATAGCTGCTATTTCCCATTTATCACCGCGGAGAGATGCTGATACGATATCAAATTCAGTATTTTGCCAAAAGATTTCATCCCCTGCTTCAACTCTGACAATTTCTGAAACGGGAATTATCAGTTTCGCCAGATTTTTTTGATCCGAAATGCGGGCAATTTGTTGCTTAACGCAATATTTACGTGCCAGCACAGCTGTTACCTGCAGCAATGGCAATGCCGCGAATAAAAGCGCCAAGGACAAAGTAAATACTTTTAGATTTCGCAACACGGCAAATATATGGCAAGCGGCAAAATCTAAACCCGGACGTAATTACTTTTACTTTCCTATGTCAAAACTGATAGCAACTATTCTTGCCCGGAGCCAGTCCTCTTTCCTTTTTGCCATTGGTGCGAGGGGCACCCTTGCCACCTAAAATCAAATTGTAATTGATACACAGAAAAAAGAAGTTATCGGTATAAGTAGGTTTACCCCTAATGGCTCCCGGGGCGCTAAAACCCGGAATTTCACCTAAACTTCGGTCGCTTAAATCCACAGCTGTTTGCCCGTTACTTGCCAACAGTTGGGTTTTATCTACATAATTGGTAGAAACATCATCAATATAATCTGTAAACGTTTTGCGCGAGCTTAATTCAAAGCTCCAATATCCATGCGGGCGCGATAGAAAATTAATACCAAAACCAAATGGAATGGCAAAGGAAGTAAGTTTATATGGCGATTTACCCGGCATAAAAAACTGCCCTTCGGTTCCCAGGGGTTGTAAACGCACAACTTGCCCGTTATAATGGGTGCGGGGGTCGAAATGAAAGTATTCTATACCCGCAAACATGTATAATTTATTAAACTTTTGTTTATCGGGTAAAAATTTAAATTCCATTATTAGATTTCCTCCCTGGATAGGTGAAAAGAAATCGAGGTTTCGATTGCGACGTGCCGGATTGGTTGTATACTTATCGCTGGCAGACAAGCGGCCATAATACCCTCCGGCACGCAAGGCAAAAGATTTACCAAAATTAAAGCGCATTCCAAGCCCTCCCATATATCGGGTTCCTTGTAAATTCAGATCGGCAATAGATGGGGTGCCGTTGGTAAAACTTCCACCTAAGTCGCCCAAAAAATGGGTAGACCCGGCACTAAAAACAAGATTAATTTGTGCCTTTGCGGAATGAGAAGCAAGTGCAATAAACCCAATGAAAATGCATTGGTTGAACCTGCAAAAATACCTGCCAGTATTTGTAATTTGCATGTGTGGGTGCCCTCCGTAAGGGAATGTTTTACTCGAAATTAGGTAAAAATCCTGAGATTAAAAAATATCATTGCAGCTTCCACCCCTGCTATGTTTAACCTTGCGGTGTCCGTTTCTGTGATTAAAACTGGCAGAAGAGCCTTTGCGCGCACCTAGGGTATAAGCATAGGTTACGGATAAAAAGAAAAAGTTGTCGTTGCTGGAAGAATGCCCGCGAATGGTACCCGGATCGCTGAAATAAGGGATTTCGCCCAGGCTTCGGTCGCTGAGATCTACAGCTGTTTGTCCGTTACTGGCCAGTAATTGGGTTTTGTCTACAAATGTGGTAGAAACATCATCGATATAATCGGTAAATGTTTTACGGCATACCAATTCAGTGCTTAAACTGCCTCTGTCTCCTTTGTAAAAAGTATAGCCAATGCCAAAAGGGATAGCCAGGGAAGTAAGCTTATATGGACTGCGGCCCGGCATAAAAAACTGGCCTTCGGTGCCCAAGGGTTGCAATCGCACAGTTTGCCCGTTGTATTTGGTTCGCGGATCGAATTTAAAATACTCTATGCCACCAAAAACATACCAGTTACCCGGCTTGCCCTGGCTGGGTAATTTAAATTCGAGCATGGCGCTGCCACCTATGATGGGGGAAAAGAAATTAAGATTTCGGTTCTTCCGTTCGGGATTGCTGGTGTATTTATCATTGGCTGCCACCCTTGCATAATACCCATTCAAACGCCCGGATACATATTGGCTAAAGGGGAAACGTAAACCTGCGCCCAGCATATATCGGGTACTTTGCAAATCAACATCCTGAATATCGTGTGTGCCGATAACAGGCTTGCCGCCTAAATCACCCAAAAAGCTGGATGATCCGCCAGTAGCCAGGATTTGAATCTGGCCTGCCGCGGGCGCAACAGCACTGAAGCCTGCCAGCAACAATGCCAATAAGTGTTTTTGAGTGAATTCGGTTTTCATATTTTTCTGCCTCCATGCTTTTTGACAGGCAAATGTTGAATTGGTTGCACCGATGCCTGTAATTTTTATAACGCTATTATTGGTTGCAAAATTTTCTACGCTGCGGTTTTTAAGGTTAATTTGCACCTGCATGAATGAGGTATTTGTAATTGATGTATTGCGTACTCCGGTTGGAAAATTCGGCGGAAGCCTTGCCAGTGTGCGCCCCGACGATATGGCCGCCCACGTAATTCGCAGTATTATGGAGCGCAATGGCAACATCGATTTTACCGAAACCGATGATGTAATTTTTGGTGCTGCTAACCAGGCAGGAGAAGACAACCGAAATGTTGCACGCATGGCATTGTTGCTAGCCGGATTGCCGGTTACTGTACCCGGATATACGGTAAACCGTTTGTGTGCAAGCGGGTTGCAGAGCATAATGAATGGATATATGGCCATTCGCAGCGGACAAGCGGGATTGATTTTGGCCGGTGGCACAGAAAGCATGACCCGTGCACCTTTTGTAATGGCAAAAGCCGAGCAGGGATTTCAACGGAATGTAGAAATATACGATACCACCATTGGATGGCGTTTTACTAATCCCAAACTGGCCGAAATGTACCATCCATACAGTATGGGCGAAACTGCAGAAAATGTAGCTGTTAAATATAATGTAAGCCGGGAGGATCAGGATCAGTTTGCCTTTGAAACCCAACAAAATTGGGCCAATGCGCAGGCTGCCGGAAAATTCAAAAATGAAATAACCCCTGTATTATTGCCCCAGAAAAAAGGCGACCCTAAAATATTTGATACCGATGAGCATCCGCGCCTAAGCACCGTGGAAGTGTTGGCCGGCCTAAAACCTGCATTTAAAAAAGATGGCACAGTAACTGCCGGAAACTCCAGTGGAATAAACGATGGTGCTGCCTGCATGATTCTGGCTTCAGAAGAAACCGTAATTAAATTTAAATTAAAACCCATGGCACGCATTGCAGGGATTGGTGTGGCCGGTGTACCACCCGAAATTATGGGAATTGGACCTATCCCAGCCTCACTAAAAGCTATGCACCACGCGGGTATAACAGCAGCCGACCTGGATTTGGCCGAATTAAATGAAGCATTTGCGGTACAAGTTTTAGCCAGCATGCGCGAATTAAAAATAGCGCGCGAAATTGTGAATGTAAATGGTGGCAGCATTGCCATCGGACATCCATTAGGTGCATCCGGAACCCGAATTTCTGCTACACTTTTACATGAAATGCAAAAACGCCAAACCGCCCGCTATGGCCTCGCAACCATGTGCATTGGTGTGGGACAAGGCAGCGCTATAGTGTACGAAAAACTATAAAATTATATATGCGTTTTGCGCTGCAACTGGCTTACGACGGAACCCGATTTCATGGTTGGCAGAAGCAGGAAAATGCAATTACCGTGCAGGGAGAAATCGAAAAATGCCTGGCACAAATTTTTCAAAAAGAAATTTCCATTTTAGGCTGTGGCCGCACCGATACCGGCGTGCATGCCCGCAATTACACCGCCCATTTTGATTTGGAAAATGAATTGCCCGACAAATTTTTATTTAAAATAAATTCATTACTTCCCGATGAAATTGCAATAAAAAACTGCACCACAACCCATGCAGAATTTCATGCCAGATTTGATGCCATTATGCGCGAATATGCATACCACATTCATTTTGAAAAAGATCCATTTTTAATCCATAAAAGTTGGGAGAGATATGGCCATTTAGATTTTGAATTAATGAATGCCGGAGCCGATTACCTGATTGGGAACAAAGACTGTACCTGCTTTTGCAAGGGCGAAGCGCCCAATGACAACTTCTATTGTCAAATTTATTCAGCACAATGGGAGTATTCCGAAAAACAGGCCGTGTTCAGAATTTCGGCCAACCGTTTTTTGCGCAATATGGTGCGAGCCATTGTTGGCACTTTGGTAGATTTAGGTATGCATAAATATGATTTGGATACATTTAAAAAAATTGTTGACACAGGCACTCGAAGCGATGCAGGCAACTCTGTACCTGCACACGGACTATATCTGGAACAAGTAAAATACTAAAAAAAACCGGCAATAATTGCCGGTTTTTTTATGATATTAATTTTAATCATTATTCAAATTTACCCAGGAATCTATCTACCTGCCGCTGTGTAGCCATTCTTACATAAAAATCATCTACACCAATTTTATCGGCAGTTGCAGTGATTATCTCATTTAACTTAGGATCGCTGGAAAACATGTATACCACATTTTTTTGAAGGTTGATATACAACCAATCGTTATTGGCAAATTCGAGGTATATATACATGTTTTCTCCGCTGCGCTTATGCTCCATCAGCATGGTTACATCAATGGTGCGGTTCACCGGAGAACCTGCAAAGGATGCCATAGATACCTGGTCATTGCAATACATACCTTTCAAGCGGCTATCCCAGCGGAAAGTTGCATCACTTAAAATAATTTTATATTCAGCTTCATCTTTACCAGAAATCTGGCCTGTTTTTTCAATATTTTTTATAATGGTTCTCGCGGTTTTATCATCCGCAACCATCTCTCCTATTGCCTTTTTAAAGAAGTCGTTGTTTAGCGAAACCATACCTGCAGGGCCCAGCTTTTCTTTAATTTTTGCTACAACATCTTTATGCATGGGGAAGTCGAGCATCATAGCCAAATTGAAATTAAATGTGCTGTCTTTTTCGAGCAAATCTGCTGTACCCGCGTTTTTAAATTTCACATGCTGGGTTTCCAAACCAAAATCCAGAGGGCCTTCGGCATGGATGGTGTGGTTAGATTCGTTGAGCTGCATGTAACTGCCTTTGAGGGCGCCATTCAATAGCAAATCTCTATTTCCGGCAAAGAAACTTTGTTTGGTGTGATCGTAATACAAGATACCTGTGTCGTTGGTTACATCGGGGTCGCTTGTCCGTCGTTTCCAACCGTAAAACATGGGGTAAATGTGGCTTGAGTCGTTGGCCATAAATAAACCCACATATTGCGGACGATTGTCTTTATCGCGCGGATTACTCATGTTGATAATCACATTTTTGGGATCTACACGGTCGTTAAATCTGATCCAAGCGGCGGGTACTATATTGGTAAAGGTATGCAAGGGTTTTACATACCCTTTAAATTGGAGATATTTTTCAGTACTCAGCACTTGTGCATAGCCTTTGTAACCAATTTTGGTATCGATGAGGAAGCCGGCAGTGTCACCAATTTTACCCCAACCTTCCACATGTTTTTCGCGGTTTACAATAATACTATCGAGTTTAAATTCTTCGCGTTTGCCATCTTTAATTACATATTGGTATCGCCCGTTTCCGGTCATTCTCAATCTTCCGTAAATTTTAGCCTGGGTATTATAAATATCGTGAAATTTATCTATGCGATTGGCCATAATTTTGGCAGAATCCACCACATCCATATTCGCGTTTTCACGCACGGTTACTTTGCCATCTTTCAGGAAAACCCTAGAGTCGGCAATATCTATATACGGTATTTGGGAAATTTTAAGTGTATAATCATTGAGGTTATACAAGCCCGATTTACCCTCAAACCTCAGACTATCCTGGGTAGGATTTGTACTTAAGAAAAAGGGCACACTGCCTGCCATAGCGGGGCCGGGTTTTGCCTCAATGGTTTTCTTATCCATGTTCCATTTATAATCATTGAGGTTGGTAACATACATATTAAACGGAAACTTGGTGAGTGCATCCTTTTCGTTGGTAGTAAAGGCACCCATGCGGGTTGTAAAATCCATAGTACCCTTAATATTTCCGGTTTCAAATGCAATTTTTGTACTGTCTGATGCAAATATTTTAAGTGAGGCTTTGTCGGCAGAAGCTTTCATGGGCCCCAGGGTCATATCATTAGAGGCAAATCGAGCTTGATCCCAGGCAAGGGTACCATCACCTGCCAGGCGGCTGGGAGATTGGGTAAGATTGCCATAAAAATCATATCCCATTTTAAATACTTTAATTGCAGATGGTCCTTGTTTTACCTGAAATTTATCTTGGTAAGGACTCCACTCTACATCAGGGCTGGCCGCATATACCTGCGGATATGTAGCTCCTTGTGGTATTTCGTAACTATCTGCAGTGCCCACAGCCTTGTCGGGCAATAACAATATTTTTTTGAAGTTGGTGGTACTTCCGTTGTAATCGATTTTACCACTTTGGCCATAAAATCCTTGTTCGCTAAGGTTCATCACCATTTCGCCATGCCCTTTGCCGCGGTACATAGGATAACCGCCCGGGGGGGTGGGTTTAATAAACCCTAAGGAATAATCTTTCTGAATGGAAACATGGTATTTAAATTCAGGGAAAATTCCGTCGCTTAAAAATGTGCCATCAAATTGCAAACCCTCAATGGTAAAATTATCCAAACTATCAATGGTAAACGGATCTACCAGGAATTTGAATTTATCGCTTTTGTAAGCACCATTATGAATAAAGGGTTTATCATATAAAACCTCCGACCCTTTGCTCGATTTAAAAATCGGATATTCGGGATAATTTACTACCCCGGATTTGTTATTGGGTTTATCAATATATAGAGTACCGTAAATATTTCTGAGTACAGATTTTACCGGAATAATCTGGCGCCCGGTTGAGTCGGGATAATACAAACGCATGGAATCGATATTGGAATAATCGATCATAAAATTGGCATAATTAAATTCGAATTTTTTACCAAAAAAATCAAACCTACCTGCGCGAATCATACCTCCGAAAGCCACGCGCCTGTTCTTTTTCAAAATAATCTGTTGGTCGGTAGGCACTACAATTACGTTTTGTGAATCGGAGAAAAAGAATTTCAAAACCCCTTCCACTGTCATTTCATTGCTCAATAAATTAAGGGTAGCATTGCTGCGTTTGGCAATCAAAGACGAGAAACGGATTACATCGTAATCGCGGTGACCCTGGTGCGCAATTACATAATTGAACAATTTGGGTTTAATTAACACACTATCCTGATCCTGGTAATAATTTACAAAACCACCGTCATGCAAATCGATAAATGAGGTTACCAAATATTGTGATTGGGTTTTCATAAATGCAGCATAATCTTTAACTGCAAATTTCAATTGTTTCGTAGGTCGCAAAAATCGGCTGTAGTACGACATTACTGCTTCCAGGGGATTATAAGCCAACGGACCTTGCAAACGGGCATAAATTATTTCGCGGAAAAAATCTTCCGATGCAATTTTGGCTTCCTGGTCATTATTTACATTATCAAAATCTATAAAGGGTTCGTCAATTTTCCAGCGCAACTGCTGCACATCCAAATCCACCCTGTGGTATTCATCTGTAAACGGTACACGCATCAAACCTTTTTCGCCCCGATTTACCACCAGTTTATTTTCTTTAAAAATAAAATTCACCGATACTTTAGGATGGTAAATATTGGCACTGTCTAAATAAAGCACGAATGAAGCTTCCTGGCTGGCTGCAACTCCGTTTGATATTTTAAATGCTCGACTTTTTAATGTTGCTTTCTTTTTGCCTTTATAATAAATATTAATTTCGGTTTCGTCGCCGGTAGCGGTTTGAGTATTGATCTCGCTTCCCACAATCGAAAATCCACCTTTAAATGTAGCATTCTCGCCCACAATGCCTTTAATTTCAAGGGTATTGGCGAATGATTTAAATTTGGGAAAATCTGATTTTAAAATAGAAGGACTGTCGTTTGCAAATGACAATCGGTCTTCAAATTTACCCGGAATTTTACTTCCGAAATATTTGGTAAAAGTGAGTTGTGCTGTGTCTATGGAGTAGTTGGCTTGTTCGAGGTGAAGCTTATAATTTTTAAATTCAACCTCTACTTTACCTTCTTTAATTACCCTGTCAAAATTTGCTTTTCCGCTGTTTCCGATCCACACTTTTTCTGCAGGGATGTAATAGCCCGATGTTTGGTAAATCTGCATCCTATCAAGCGGGCCTTGACAGGTTAAGGTAAGTGCAGAAAACTTAACAATTATCTGTCCTTTGCTATAGAGGATATCGAAATTTGAATTATCGGCCACCCATTTTTTTCCTTCATCTGAAAAAATTGCATTCTCTGCAAACAATTTCGAGGTCATTTCAAGAAATGAGAGGTAATCTGTATTGCTTTCACCCAGCAATGATTCGGTTACTTTTTGCCATTGCTGCAGGTTTTTATCCGGTAATTTTTTTTCCAGAAACGCGGCCAATGATTTCAGCATCAATCCGAAATAGGGTTGCACGGTCATTTTTTCGAGCAGCATCCCGTTACAAATCTGTATTACAGACTTTTGTTGTATGGGCGAGAACTTACCCAGGTTCCAGTTTTGTTTAAAGATTTTCATGTCTTCAACCAGTTTTTTATCATTGGCCGAATTGAGAAAAGTTTCAAACTCCGTAATAAAAACAGCGGGGTCTGTACTAAAACTTTTAACCTGTGAGAATGCTTTCCCGCAGAACAGGAATGCAATAAAGATTGCTATGAATTTAAAAGGTCGCATTGGCGGATTATAGAAAACGAAATATGTCTATTGCTTATTGTGGTATAAAAACCATACCAAACAATAGTTATCAACGTGCAGTAGAAACAATATCTACAAAATCGCGGGCTTTCAGGGCGGCTCCGCCAATCAGTCCACCGTCGATATCCGCCTGGCCGAAAAGGGTTTGGGCGTTATCAGGTTTTACGCTACCACCATACAGAATGCTGGTTTCTGCTGCAATTTCTTCGGTATAGTGCATGCCTATTACTTTGCGTATGTATGCATGCATTTCCTGTGCCTGTTCGGGAGAAGCAGTAAGGCCTGTTCCAATTGCCCAAACGGGTTCGTATGCTACAACTACATGGCTGAATTCTTTGCGGTCTAAACCAAACAAACCTTCCTGCAATTGGGCTTCAACCACACGGAAATAGCTCTTATCTTCGCGCTGGGCAAGGGTTTCGCCTACACAAAAAATCACATTTAAACCGTGGCGGATGGCGTTTTTAGCTTTTACTGCAGTAATTTCATTGGTATCACCAAAATATTGGCGGCGTTCGCTGTGTCCTATAATTACGTATTGGGCTCCTGTACTTTTTACCATGGAGGCCGATATTTCACCGGTAAAGGCGCCTTGGTCTTCCTGGTGGCAATTTTGGGCTCCCAGCAAAATGCCGGTACCTTCAAGTAAGCGGGTAGCTGCGGTAAGCGAAATAAATGGCGGGCAAAGTATCACTTTGGTATTTGAACGAATCTCATCGCGAACAATTCCACGAATTTCAGTAATAAGGGCCTGGCTCTCTTCCAGGGTTTTGTGCATTTTCCAGTTTCCTGCAACAATTTTATGTCTAGTCATGTTTTACAATGGTTTGCCTCTTGGGCTTTGAAGCCGCAAAATTCGGAAATTGAAAGGGTAAATTGGTAATAAAATATCAACGTATTGAGAACAGAAAAAATCCGGCAGAGATTTACGACATCGGCCGTTGATCTAAAATTTCATTAATCCATGAAAGTGCAATTTCATTTTGCTCGGCAATGCTTAGTTCGGAATTATCCAACACATGGTATTCATGGGTTAAATGCAGGGGCGAATCCTCGCGTGAGGAATCAATCCGGTCTCTTTCTACCAGATTTTGCCATACATCCTCGTAGGTAGTTTTTACGCCAGCAGCGGTCAGTTCCGCAAATCGGCGTTTTGCCCGCACTTCGGCGCTTGCGGTCATAAAAATTTTTAATTCGGCATCCGGAAAAACTACGGTACCAATATCGCGCCCATCCATAACCACTCCTTTATCTTTACCCAAAGCGCGTTGTAAGCCCACCAAGTAACGGCGTACGGCCGGTATTTTGGCTACATCACTTACTCTGCCAGCCACATCCATGTTTCGAATCAGGCTTTCTACATTTTCACCATTCAAAACCGCATCATTTCGGCGTGTATGCTCGTTCCATTGAAAACCGATATGAATTTGCGGCAAAGCATCTTCAACCAATTGCGCATTGTTAATATCCACTCCGTTTTGCAAAAGGTATAAAGTCACGGCCCTGTACATAGAGCCAGTATCCACAAATAAATAACCCAGATGATTGGCTAAAAAACGGGCTAAAGTGCCTTTGCCACAACTGCTGTGGCCATCGATGGCTATGTTTATTTTATTATTTGCTGGCACCGGGTTGCGAAGATGCAGATTTCTTTTTAAAATCGGCTAATCCGGCGGTAAAAGTGAAAAGATTGGTGTTAAAACCCGGGAAGAATGCCGAGCTTGCATATGTAATGCGGAACTTAGATACTTTAAAGTTTATTCCCCACGAAAAGCCCGCAACTCCTTTTCTCACTTCGGGACCCATTTCGCGGCGGCGTTGGTGATTATAACCCGCCATAATTCCAAAATTTTTGCCCAATACAAGCTCAGTACCCACTGCCAGGTGCCGCACAAGTTTATCTCCGAAAGAAGCTTCTTTGGCATTTGTAGCCTGCCCATTCAAATCTATGGTGGTAGATTTCAAATATTGATCGTATGTAAGATCAAAGCGCTGTAAATCGTGGGCGGTTATGTTAAACCTGAAAGGCATATGCTTGGGTTTAAAATTTACCGAAGCTTCAACCTGCAGGGGTAGTGGCTCGGCTGGGCCATCGCTGTATTTAATTACCATGCCGCCCATATTGCGCACACTTAATCCGGCTGATACCACGCTATCCGAACGGCGCCAAACAGCTCCTAAATCCAACATTACCCCACTTCCGATATACGGACCTAAAATGCTATATGCCCATTTCAGATTGGCCCCATAGGTAATGTTCAGCGGGGCTGATTTTGAGTAACCGATTGCCACCAGCATTTCGTTTGCATTGGTAGTTCCCATGGCATTCCCTCCCGCATCATAGGCTTTCATCGATCCATAATCAATAAAGGATACCCCCATTGCAAAATTGCCTACATCTTTATATTTAAAAGCATAGGCTCCATTCCCGCTCCAAACACCCTTAAACTGGGTATTAAAATTCATACTGCCCCGGTTTTGGGTTTCGGCACCCAATAAGGCCGGATTGGCCATAAACAGGTTGGCATCTCCACTTCGGTAAGCATTGCAATACCCTCCCCAGGCAGCCTGGCGTGCGGTTGATGGTTGCTTAAGAACCGAAAAAACACCAGACCCACCATACTGACCAAACGCAGTCTGACTGGCGATAATGCAGATGATAAGGGAAAGCTTATTTCTCAAAGGGGCAAAAATAACCATAAGGATTAATGAATGACACTAAGAACTGCGAATTCGCATTGAATATTTCCATACCCGATAAATCTGACAATGGGCTGACTGGTACCGGATTCTGCATTTGCTTTCCCATTATTAATCCACATGCTGCACGAATTTGTATGTAGGTTTAGTTATTTCGCATCCGGATGAAGGTTTACTACAGCCTTGAGCAGGTGCCCGAAATTGAAAATCTGGTGGTTACCCAGGGCACTTTCGACGGTGTGCACTTAGGGCATCAAAAGGTATTGACCCAAGTGCGCGAAACTGCCGCTGCAAACGGGGGCGAAAGCATGCTTATTACCTTTTATCCGCATCCCCGCCTGGTTTTATATCCAAACGACAATAGCCTTCGCCTGTTAAACAGTATTGGTGAAAAAACCCGCCTGGTAGAACAATGCGGCATAGACCATATTCTGGTATTGCCTTTTACCGATGAGGTTTCTCGGCTTTCTCCACTCGATTTTGTGCGCAATGTACTGGTTGAAAAACTTAAAATCCACACCATTATTGTTGGCTACGACCACCGTTTTGGTCGCAACCGGGAGGGCAGTTTTGAGGATTTGCTCACTTTTGGAGAGATGTTCAATTTCAGGGTAATGGAAATACCTGCTTCTGAAATCGACGACATTGCCATAAGCAGCACCCGCATTCGCAAAGCCCTGATTTCTGGCGATCTGGCGCAGGCAAATGGTTTGCTTGGACACTTTTATACACTCGAGGGGACAGTGGTTCACGGCCGCAAACTGGGCCGCCAAATAGGTTATCCCACAGCCAATATACGCCCGTCGGAAACATTCAAACTCATACCCATGGAAGGTGTGTATGCGGCAATCTGCAAAATCGGGGATGAAAAATTTAAAGGTGCTGTAAACATCGGACAAAACCCAACCATTGATGGCAAGGGTTTCAGCATCGAAATCTACTTATTCGATTTTAATAGAGATATTTATGATTTTGCGGTTGAATTGGAATTGGTACAGTTTTTGCGGTTAGAAAAGCGGTTTGAAAGTATTGAAGCACTCAAAGAACAAATCGGAAAGGATGTTGATGAAGCAAAGGCAGTTCTCGCTGTTCTTTAAGATTGTATGCTTTATTGGCATCATTTTCTTTAGTGCGCATCTGCAATCGGCCATGGCCATGGGTTCCGACAACTCATTCGGATTGGAAAATTTCCACGATAGCGATGGATTTACCGGTTCCGAACAAATTACAACTTCGGCTTTTATACCCGGCATTGCCCCCTATTTCGACTTGTATTGCTATTGGGACACCCTGAATCTGGATCCCTATAATTTTGATTTTAAAAGCATGGGCGGAAGTTTACAACTGCCTGTATTAGAAAGTGATTGCGGATTTATACTTCCCGTTACTGGCGCTATTACCAGTGGTTTTGGATACCGTTGGGGCCGCGCACATGCCGGGGTTGACCTGCAACTCAAAACCGGTGATACCGTAAATGCTGCCTTCGATGGTGTAGTGCGCATGAGCCGCTGGTATTACGGCTACGGCAATTGTGTGGTGGTTAGGCATCACAATGGGCTTGAAACCTTATATGGCCACCTTAGTAAACGATTGGTTCAACCCGGAGATCTGGTAAACGCCGGTCAAGTTATTGGTCTTGGAGGTAGCACCGGATACAGTACCGGTCCGCATTTGCATTTCGAAACCCGTTTTATGGGCAAAGCATTTAACCCCCAACAGTTAATTGACTTTAAAACCGATTCATTACTGAAAGATACCCTGGAGTTTGATACCAACTCATTTGCAGCTCCAAAACCGGTTTATTACAAACCCTACTCAAGGTCGTACAACAGGTATAACTACTACCGCAAGCCTCAGTCACCTGCCCGTAAAAGCAGCGGTTACAAAAAGCGTTAATTTTAAACGCTTTTAAATTTCCATCGGTACTTCAATCACCAGAATCTCTGCCCCAACCTGGGCATTGAATACTACTGTATCTGTATCCCATACGCCCAATGCATCGCGCGCAGATAATTGCTGACCGGAAATCTGCACATTGCCATCCAATATAAATACATACACCCCTTGGTTTGGGCCATGCAGGGTATAATTGAAATCGGATACTTCTGCTGCTTTATATACTGAGAACCAGGCCTGTTGATGAATTTTTACGCCCTCTCCGTCCACTGGAGATACGAGGGTTTGCCACTTCCCTATCCGTTCGGCTGGGTCAAATGTTTTCTGGTCGTAGCCGGGGGTTAAATTTTTAGTATCAGGGAAAACCCAAATCTGCAAAAACTTAACAGTGTCGGTATGGCTTTGGTTGTATTCCGAGTGCTGCACACCTGTGCCCGCCGACATAATTTGCACATCGCCGTGCCTGATTATCCCTATATTGCCCATGCTATCCTTATGCTCAAGCACACCTTGAAGGGGAATACTCACTATCTCCATATTATCGTGCGGATGAGTACCAAACCCACCACCGGGTGCAACGGTATCGTCATTGAGCACTCTAAGTGCGCCAAAATGTATTTTTTCGGGGTCGTAAAAGTGACCGAAGCTAAAACTGTGGTAACTATCTAACCAGGAAAACTGATTATGACCACGGGTTGAGGATGGATGAAATATACTTTTCATATTTGTTTGTTTAAACAAATATCGTGCCCGATTTTGTTTGTGTCAGCATCAAAAATAGTATATTGCATGCCTATGGAATCATTTATTACTGGCATAGGGGGCGTATTTTTTCGCACGGCCCACAAAACCAATACTTTGAAATGGTTTGAAACCCATTTTGGAATGAAAGCAGAGAGTTGGGGCGCTGTATTCCCCTGGCGCGACCATGCCAATCCCGATAAAGAGGGCACTACCAGCTGGGGAGTATTCGAGAACGAATCGGGCTACTTTGGCAACCCCGACCAGCAATACATGATCAATTACCGTGTAAGAAATATGGAAGATTTGCTTGAAAAACTAAAGGCTGAAGGTGTTGAAATTGTAAAACCCATGGAGAGCATTGAATTCGGCAAATTTGCCTGGGTAAACGACCCCGACGGACATCGCATAGAGCTATGGGAGCCTGTGGACGAGGCTATGGGTATCTGACTAAATCTGCACCATTGAGGCTTTGATGCCGTGGTTGGTTTCTACCAATACGCCTTTTACACCAGCACCGGCGGCAGCCTCCATATCGCGGGGTTTATCGCCGATCATAATGCAGTTTTCCGGTTTCAGATTAAAACGGTGCAGGGCTTTTTCTACCATCAAACTGCCCGGTTTGCGACACAGACAGCGGCCAAAATACTCAGGGTGATGCGGGCAATGATAAAAGGCATCTATGGCAAAGCCCAATTTATTGCAACTGCCTTGCAGGTAATTATGAATGGCCGTAAGATCCGATTCGGTATACAAGCCTTTGGAAATGCCTGCCTGATTGGTAATCACTATCAATCCATATCCGGCATCCCAGAGTTGTTTCAGATTTTCAAGCACGTCTGGCAGTATATCAAACTGATTTACATGGGTAGTATAATCGCCCGGATCGTGGTTTACAACCCCATCCCTATCGATAAAAACAGCTTTTTCGAATTTTCTTTCAGACATTTCCTGCGAAATAAAGTATTTTCGCCCACCTTTCTGTGAGTAAAAGTATCGTAATCATACCCACCTACAACGAAATCGAGAATATCGAACGGATGGTGCACAAGGTAATGAGCCTTGAACCGGCCATAGATTTGCTGGTGGTTGACGACAATTCGCCCGATGGCACAGCAGCTATTGTTGAAGGTTTGCAAAAAAACTACGATGGCCGTTTGCACATTCTAAAACGGGCTGGAAAAAACGGATTAGGTACTGCTTACATTGCAGGCTTTCACTGGTGCCTGGAAAGAGATTACGCCCATGTTTGCGAAATGGATTGCGATTTCTCTCACAACCCCGATGATTTACCCCGCCTGGTAGCAGCCCTGGAAGCTGGTGCCGATGTATGCGTGGGCAGCCGATATGTAGGGGGTGTGGTAAACGTGGTCAACTGGCCCATGGGCAGGGTGCTTATGAGCTATTATGCCAGCAAATATGTACGCATTGTTACGGGATTAAAAGTGGCCGATTCCACAGCCGGATTTATTGCCTATAAAAGAGAAGTGCTGGAAAAATGCGGCATAGATCGCATTCGTTTTAAAGGCTATGCATTTCAGATTGAAATGAAGTTTAGAGCAGTGCGCAAAGGCTTTAAACTGGTAGAAGTGCCCATCATTTTTACCGATCGCACGGCCGGAACCAGTAAAATGAGCACTAAAATATTCCGCGAAGCCTTGTTTGGCGTGATTGAGCTGCGCTGGAAAGCAATGATTGGTAAAATCTAAAACGGCTTTAATAACAATACCTTAATTATTATTTTATAATTTGCCATGGCAGCGCAAACCTAATTTTGCATGCTATAAAAAATGAATCACCCTATAGATTCTACTCCGGGAATAAACTACAATTCCATTTTGCTCCAGCATTTTAATGCATTAGAAAATCACCTGGAAACTTTAAAAACCCCTAAAAAAAACGAGATTCACAATTTTCGTTTATGGGCGAAACAACTGCGCAGTTTATTAGAAATTGCAGAAACCATCTCTAATGGTGAATTTAAAAGTAAAAGCATTTACAAACTGATAAGACCCTTATATAAAGCCGCTGGCAGAATAAGGGAGAACCATATTTCCTTAGCTTTGCTCAAAAAGCTCAACATTGAAAATAAATATGTACAGGTTTTACAAAAAGAATTAAACAGCGAGAATCGACTGCACGTAAAACATTTAAAATCTAAAGTAAAAGCGTTTCACTTTCAATATTTCAGAAGGTCGGTACAGAAATTAATAATTAAACTGGATGCAGATTTACCCGACAATTTGCAGTCAGTAATTGAAAATCTGGCCATGCATTACAAACAGCAGATTCACTCGTATTTAAATGATTTACACAGCGATGAAATTTTACATAATTTAAGAAAATCAATAAAACAATATTTATATTTTTTAGATTTATTATCTCAATTTAATACACAATTAGCCACCCCGTCAAACACAGTTTACAGCAATACACTGGCCGCAGTTGAAAGCAAAATCGGGAAACGCAATGATTATTGTGCATTATTAAATACAATTGAAACGCATAAAATCAAGACGCATAAAAAAGGCAGGCTCAATTTAGAATTACAAATTCAGGAGCTGCTTTTGTTGGCATTAAATACCATTCAAAAACAATTATTGGAGTTAGATAAGGGTTAATCATGCCTGGCTCCGCTGGCTACTTTAAACAGGTGCAAAATATAGGGGAAAAGCGCATCCATGGTTTCTTCCGCGCCTCTGGTGCTCCCTGGCAAAGTAAGAATTAGGGTGTTTTTTCGATATCCGGCAATGCCACGGCTCACCATGGCCCAGGGCATACGTTCCTGTCCATAATTGCGCGCTGCCTCCATAATTCCAGGTACTTCCCGGTCTATCAGCGGGCGTATGGTTTCAGGTGTCACATCACGCGGCGATAAACCTGTTCCTCCGGTAAAAATCAATAAATCCAATGGAGTTTCAGCACCATCAAGAACCACTTTTTCAATCATGGATGGTTCATCTGCAATCACAGAATAATTTACAATTTCAATTCCATATTTCTGCAATTTTTCCATAATTACCTTACCCGCCTTATCCTCTTTTTTACCGGCAGAAACCGAATCGGAACATACGATTACACCCGCTAAAACCCTGTGCTTTGGCAATTGAGAAAAATCAGATTTACCCCCTTTTTTGTGTATTAATTTAATATTTTTTATTTCAATACCTTTGTCGATGGGTTTTAGCATATCATACATAGTTAGCGCGGCCACAGAGGCTCCGTGCATGGCTTCTACTTCCACACCTGTGCGGTAAATGGTTTTTACTTCTACCCTGATTTTTATTTCCAGCCCAATTAATTCGGATTGAATGGAACAATTTTCAATTGGCAATGGATGACAATCCGGTATCACATTGGAGGTGTTTTTCACAGCCAGTAATCCGGCTGCGCGGGCAAATTCAAATACATTGCCTTTAGGCACCCTATTTTCAGCAACCGCTACAGCGGCACTTTTTTCGCTCAGCTCCACGGTGGCTTCGGCAATGGCAGTGCGTAAGGTTTTTATTTTATGGGTAATGTCATTCATTCTTTAGCTATTTACTTTCCAGGTTTCTTCACCGTTTTTCCAAACTTCTTTTCCCCATACAGGCACTTCTTTTTTAATGCGTTCTACAATATAGCTGCATGCCTCTATGGCGGCCTGTCTGTGGGGCGAAGAAGTAAATACAAATAAGCTCATTTCGCCAGCATTTACGGTACCCAAACTGTGATAAATATGCATACAGCTGAGCTTATATTTTTCAAATGTATTTTCTCTGATTTCATGAAATTTTTCTATGGCCATATCCTCATACGCTTCGTAATGAATAGACTGCACCACGGCACCATCTTTCTCATCGGCCCTTACCTGGCCCAGAAAAATGCTATGGGCCCCTATCTCGTGTTTGGTGGCATGTTTGGCAATACTATCCCCAATAAATTGGGCGGTTATAGGTCCATCAATAAATACTTTTTTAATTTTTTTTTCACTCATTTCACTTGCGGAATTATGTATTTTTTAAGTTCATTCATTCCTCCTTCTAAATTCAGGAACTTTTTATTCGGATATCGCATATTCAATACCTCCACTGCCTTCTTGCTGCGATTGCCCGATTGACAGATTACCACAATTTCGGCATATGCCTCTACATTTAATGAGGCCACAGAAATCAATTTTAGTGGAACATGGATGGTGGTTTTTAATCGGCATACCGGCATTTCATCCTCTTCTCTTACATCCACAATCAAAATATTTTGGCTTTCGGAAAGTTGCACTAAATCAGCCGCCGAGATGGTATTTTCAGTTACCATATTGCAATACAACGGATAATTAAAATCCAAAAATTCCTGCAGATTTTTAGGTTGTGCGGGGTGATTGTTTTGAATGATTTCGAATGAATAAAATTGTTGACTTAAGGCATCGAATGTATGCAATTGGGCTGTTTCTTTTTGTCCTGTAAGAAACTTAATGGCTAGCAAGGCTTGCATAGTGCCGGTAAAGCCCGGTATTACTCCAACTGTGCCTTCGGTATTGCAATTCACAACCGAATCGGCCAAGGGTGGTACCGGAAAAATATCTCTATAACTGATATCAGGGGCATTGAGCAAGGCCCATTGCCCCGAAAAACCATTTACTGAGGCATATATCCAGGGTTTCTGCAAAACAGCACAGGCATCGTTAATCAGGTAGCGTGTATCAGGTCTATCGGTGCAATCCAGAATAAGCTGGTACTGCGGAAAGAGCTCGACTGCTAAATTATTTTGAAGTTTTGCAACGTAAGATTGCACCTGCGTAAAAGGGAATCGCCCTTTTATAAAATTGGCTGCAACAGTAGCTTTAGGCAAACCTAAATCGGCATAATTATACAGCAATTGCCTGTGCAGATTGGTTTCTTCCACGGTATCGAAATCCACAATGCCCAACTTACCCACCCCTGCGGCGGCGAGGTATTGGAGTGCAGGGCAACCCAAACCGCCTGCCCCTATTACCAAAACAGAGGATTGGAGCAAACTTTCCTGGCCTGTTTTACCGATTTCGGCCAGCCTAATTTGCCGATCAAAATACCGCGCTATGTCTGGGTTTAAGCTCATCCGCCAGAGAATGGAGGCATACAGGCTACTTCATCACCTGCCGCCAAGTCTATATTATTGTGTACGACTACCCTATTTACCGCTATAGAAAAAGTTTTGGATTGCAATTGAGGCCATTGAGCTACAAGCAAATTTCGCAACTGATTAATATCCCTTGCATCAGCTTGGATTTCGCCACTACCGGTTATGGATTTCAGCTCTCCAAAAAAAAGTACTTTAGCCATTGCGCTGTCAAAGATACAATAGAGATTTAAGCAAAGTTTGATTGGGTTTTAAACATGCATCAACCCAGCAATAATTTAACCGAAGCAATGACCAAAACCGCAGCCAAAAATTTCTTTAATTGATTGGGATTCAGCTTCCAGGCACCCAATAATGAGCCAGCAAAACCGCCAAATACGCAGGCCGCAGCAAACATTGGCAAGGCAGAATCCATGGGGGTGTTTCCCATTTTCGAACCAATGAGTCCGGCAATGGAATTTACAAAAATGAAAAGCGCACTGGTGGTAGCCGCCTGTTTTTGACCCGCCCAACGGCCCAAAATAAGTATGGGCGATAAAAACACACCGCCCCCAATACCGGTAAGGCCGCTTATAAAGCCCAACCCGGCACCAATGCACACACTAAGCAGTACTGGCATTTTTTGCAGATTATTTTCATCTGATTTTTTATTAACCAAAAATAATATAGCAGGAATAATTAAAAGTCCCCCCAAAATCAATTTAAATACCGCAATATCAGGCTTCAAACTTCCGCCCAAATGCGCCAGGGGGATAGAACCCAGAGCCAAGGGCAAAAATAATTTCCAATTAAAAAAACCAGCCCTCGCGTATTGAATAAATGCAATGGCCGAAACCAAAATATTCAATATTAATGCATCCTGTTTAATCATAAATAACGGATAAGAAAAAAGGGCAAGCACCGCAATATATCCACTGGCACCGCCATGCCCAACGCTGCTGTAAAGCGTGGCTACCAAAAACAAACAGACTGCAATGGCAACGATTTCCAAAATTTAAAAAGGGATAATGGTTACATAAGAACCCGCAGGTAAAAATTCAATTTCGGATGGAATTTCAATCAGGCAATTGGCAAAAGCAAATGCATCCATGCGGTAAGATTCCTGTCCGGGAAGTACTTCTACATCCTTATCACTTAAATAACCTTTTACGAAATGGGTAAGTCCTGCCTTTTTATGCAAATCGGATTGCAGGCGCGCTTTTTTGTATTGCAATGCTGAGTTGGCCCCGCACATGGCATTCACGAGTGGTAAAACATATACATAAAACGAGGTTAAAACCGATCCCGGATTGCCGGGCAATCCAAAAACAGGTTTCCCATTTTTTGAACCCAGAAACAGGGGTTTGGCGGGTTTTTGTTTTACTTTATAAAACAATTCTTCTACCCCATTTTTTTGCAGTGCTGGTAAAACAAAATCATAATCGCCCACTGATATTCCACCGGTAATAAGCAGTAAATCTGCAGTTACCAAAGCTTCAGAAATTGCATCAGAAATTTCATCCAGATTGTCGCCACAAATTCTAATCTCGGCATCAATGCCAAGGGCTGCCAGTGCAGTGTACAGGCTATACGAATTGCATTCAAAAACCTGTCCGGGTAAAATGGATTTTCCGGGTTTAATTATTTCTTTTCCGGTAACAATAATTTTAATTTCAGGACGTGCAAAAACTTCCACTTTATCCAAACCCAGCGAGGCAATAAAACCTATGGATCCCGGATGCAGCCTATGTCCTTTTTGTAAAACAGTATCGCCTTTTTCGGTTTGGCTGCCCTCCATCCGAATGTGCATGCCGGGTATTATTTTTTCATCTTCGCAATACAATATCTGATTCTCTATCCGGGCTTTTTCCTGCATCAGCACGGCGGTGGCTCCACTCGGCACCATGGCTCCGGTAAAAATCCGCATGGCCTCACCAGGTTTTACGTGGGTTTGTACATGATCGCCAGCTGCAGATTCGCCGATTATTTTAAAACCCGACACACCATCCCAATTATCCAAATTCAAAGCATAACCATCCATGGCCGAATTATCAAATGCCGGAATATTGTATTGAGAAATAATATCTGTTGCAAGCACATAACCATTGCAATCGTATAATTCACGCATTTCTGCCCTGCCGGGTTTCAGTAAATTCTGTAATATCTGTCGGGCTTCAACTACGGTAATCATATTATCCTCCGATGGCTATCATGCTTCTGTTTTGCAAATCTTCGGCCTTGATTTCCAAATAATTTTCATCGAATTGCCCACCTAATTTTTCCTTTTTTAATTTTACATTTTCAATTATCAGGGGGGCAATATTTTGTTGATTTCTCAGGGCACCCAGTATATCGGTTTCACCCGCAGAAAATAAGCAATTCTTTAGTTTCCCATCTGCAGTTAAACGCATACGATTGCAATCGCCACAAAAGGGATGCGACATGGTGCTAATAACGGCAAAAGTTCCTTTGGCTTCCTTGATAAAAAATTTGGAGGCCGTTGCATTTTTTTCTTTAATAAGTGGAATGAATTCATATTGAGTGGCAATTCTATCCAGTATTTCCTGCAATGGAAAAACCTTATCGCCATGCCAGGTGTTGCCTGCAAAAGGCATAAATTCTATAAAACGAATATGCACGGGCTCATTTACGGACCATTTCACAAAGTCAATGATTTCATCATCGTTTACCCCGCGCATTACTACCATGTTTACTTTTACATGAAAACCGTTTTGCAGAAGGAGATTGATATTTTCCTTTACTTTATCAAAAAGGTTGCGGCGTGTAAGCAGGTAAAAACGGTCCGAATCCAGCGTATCCAAACTTATGTTTAAAGAACGGATGCCAGCTTCTTTGAATGTATCGATGAATTCATTGGCGCGGATGCCATTGGTGGTAATGGTAAGTTCAACCGGGAGCTGGGCCAGATTATGGATAATTTCCCGGGCCTCTTTGCGCACCAGGGGCTCGCCTCCGGTAAGTCGGATTTTGTTTACACCCAGATTTACAAAGGTTTCAGATATTTGTTGGATTTCATTTACCGACATCAGGTTTTCGCGGGTGGTGCATGAAATATCCTCCTCGGGCATGCAGTAAAAGCAGCGCAGGTTGCAGTTGTCTGTAAGCGAAATGCGCAGATAATTATGAACCCGTTGAAATGAATCGGTAAGCAAAGTGAAATGCAAATTAAACCAAGGAGAAGCAAATACCTGCAAAAGTGAAAAAAAACCTTACCTTTGCACCCCGATAATGGAAGGCGACAGTCGATCCCGATATTCATATGCTGAGGGTATTCTTCAAACGGCAGAACCGTGTGCACAAAATACAGGCACTCTCTCAACTTGAGAGCCTGGAGAATATTATCTGGATTGACCTTCAAAACCCAAGCCCCGCCGAGATCAAAGATGTTGAGGCCCATTTCGAATTTAAATTCCAAAGCCGGCAAGAACAATTAGAGATTGAGAGCTCATCGCGTTATTTCGAAACCGATGATGAGATTATTGCCAATAGTAACTTTCTTAAATTCGATTCATCGGGCGAAGGTTTTGTGTCTAGTGCGGTTTCCTTCATTTTGCAAGACGACATTATCTTTACCTATCGCGATTCTGATCTGGTATCGTTTGCCGAGTGTGTAAAGAAAATTAAAGCGGGTAGAAGCATTTTCCATACCGGCAAGCAAATACTTACCACCCTGCTCGAGACGGATGTAGACAATGATGCCGATCTTTTGGAAAGCCTCGGTCGCCAGGTAGGTGTATTGAGCCGAGAAATGGCCTTTAACCGCAATCCGGATGAGAAAATCATTTTTCAAATCAGCCGTTTGCAGGAGCTTACCATGCTGCTTCGCCAAAACGTGATTGACAAACAGCGCGTACTATCTGCCATCATTAAAAGCAAGGAGTTTGAAGGCGATGAATACGAACGATTGCGTATAGTTATCAAAGATATTAATTCGTTAATCGACCATACCAATTTTAATTTCGAAAGATTGGAGTACTTGCAGAATACTTTTATGGGTTTGATTAACATTGAACAGAATAAAATCATTAAAATATTCACGGTAGCATCTGTAATATTTATGCCGCCCACCCTAATTGCCAGTATTTATGGTATGAATTTTCATTTTATGCCTGAATTAACCTGGGATTATGGATATTTCTTTGCCATTGGATTAATGGTGGTTTCATCTGTTGTTACCCTGTATTTCTTTAAACGCAGAAACTGGATTTAACCCATGCAATTACTGGCTATATTATCGGTATTCATTTTCAGCACCGAATCGGATGTGCGGGCCATGTATATTAAAGCCCTGGATAATTCAAGCATTGCCGACAAGCTGGTATCTACCTGCGAACCTAAAAAGAAAATACCTTTTTATAGGGCATACTATGCCTGCGGGTTGGGATTTCAGGCCAAACACAGTTGGAACCCTGCAACCAAACTAAGCAAAGCCAAGGATGCCGCAACGGAATTAAACACCGCCGTATCATTGGCCAGCAATGATTTTGAAGTGCGGTTTTTAAGGTTTAGTTACGAGGCCAAAGTTCCCGCCATAGTAGGGATTACGAAACATACTTCCGATGACAAAAAATGGTTGTTATCGCATTTAAATCGCAGCCATCCCATGTGGAGCACAATGAAGAAATTTCTCAAAAACTGCGAATTACTTACCCAAAAAGAAAAGGATTCCCTTTAAAACAAGCAAATCTAATTTAAAATCTGCTTATTTTTTTTCTGTTTTATTCCAATCCGACCACAATTTAAATGCGGGTCTTTTCCATCCGTTTTCATCCTCAAACCCTGTATTCTGCCATAGCGAAAAAAATTCAAGATAGGCACCAATGGCTTTCAGGGTGCGGGTTCCGGCATCGTAATCGCGGTGGCAAAACCATACCATCAATTGACAATTGCGTCGATTGGCCAGGGTAAATATCTGGTTGAGGTATTTATACTGCCATTCGGGCAACCCTCTTTTAGAGATCCCTGTTTGGGGCATATATAAATCCTGGGCTATGTAACCGGTTTCGGCAAAACACCAGGGTTTATTTGCCAAATCTATGTACGATTCGAGCAGATTTTTTTCTATTAAATCAGGGTCGGTGCTGCCCAATGTAGTGCTGCCAATGGAAGAATATGGATAGCAGCTAATCCCTGTCCAGTCGCCAATATCGGCCAAGGCAGATGCATTGGTTTTAAAACCGGGTTCGGGCACTACCATTACACTAATAAAAATAGGCAGTGACGGAAATTCGGACTTCAATTTTGAATAAACGCGTTTTAAAAATATTTTATATTTTGCAAAATTGGTAGTATCCCAATCTTTGCTATTGCTTTCAACACCAAAATTGATAAATGATGCATTAAATTCATGGGCCATTCGGCTCACAAAACGTGCGTAGGCCGTGGCAACCATGGTATCATCAAATGGTTTGGCCACCCAATCCACGCCTTTATCATTTTCATTTTTTCCCCGGTAATATCCGGCCTTTTCCTTACGACTAAAGGCAAGCGGTGCCACACTTAAAAGTACTTTTTTACCCGCAGGTGTTTTGGCAATTCTTTCATCCAGATTTTTGCGCAATTCTGAAGGCCAGGGCAGGTTATCATAGGCCTCCTGCCAAGGGATTCCGTCGTCGAAATGATGGCTCACTGCATCACAATTCTGATGAATAAAATTGTATGCCTGATTCACTCCATCCTTATTAAAATCATAGGGCCACGGAGTAACAGCCATGTAAAAAGTACGAGAATCGATTTGTGCTTTTTTACAGGCACTTAATACAAGCAAAGGCAATATAAACCGCAGCCACTTCATTTTTTGCCGAAATGGTATACCACGCCAAAATGGCCTTTGATACTGGCCTGAAAAACACCGGTACCAAATAAATCAAAACGCGGACAAGCCTCTGCCACCAATACCAGATTGGGACTAATCGGTTTCAATCGGGCTTCAATTCCAATGGGAACCACTACCCCGGGCACTATGAAGAAAAAACTCATGCCTACACCACTGTATACCCTTACCGAAGAATCGAGCATGGATTTGCGGCGCCAAATGCGCGAAAACTCCACATCGGGTGTAATCAAAGTAGCACCGCCCAAATAACCACCCGCTTTTAAATCCCAAAAACCGCGTTTATTAAGGTTGCTGCGGTAACCCAGTTTGTTTTCAAAGGGATAAATACCCAGTCCGGTTTGTGCTTTGCAAATGCATGCAGCAATGCAAAATGCCATGAGGAAAATGTATTTCACAAAACGAAAATAATCAAAATAAAATACTAGAGCAAGGGGCATCAAACCGCGACAAAACAAAATTGAAATCCCATAATGCCCTCTATATTTGCAATAGATGAAAGTAATTGTAACCGGTGTAACCGGAATGGTAGGCGAAGGGGTAATGTACGAATGCCTGAATCACCCGGATATTTCCGAAATTTTGGTAATTGGTCGCAAATCTTGCGGGTATACCCATTCAAAAATCAAGGAATTATTGGTTGATGATTTTTTTGAATTGTCCAAAATAGAAAATGAAATGATAGGATACGATGCTTGTTTCTTTTGTTTAGGCGTAACTTCGGTTGGCAAAAAAGAACCCGAATACTATCATTTAACTTATGAACTCACCCTCAATTTTGCCAATACTTTATGCCGTTTAAATCAGCAAATGACATTTTGCTACATTTCAGGTGCCGGCACAGATAGCACTGAAAAAGGGAAAAGCATGTGGGCACGGGTGAAAGGAAAAACCGAAAATGACCTGATGAAATTACCCTTTAATCAGGTTTACAATTTTCGTCCCGGCATAATTTCACCCACACGTGGATTAAAAAACACGCACAAAGCTTATAAATTTCTGTTTTTTTTAATTCCGGTTTTTAACGCCATTACTCCTAAATATATTTCCAGCTTAAAACAATTGGGACAAGCCATGATTAAAAGTTTAACCCTGGGCTATGAAAAGCAGATTTTAGAGGTAAATGATATAAAAATATTGGCGGCTAAATAATTATTCAACCACCAAGTATTCAGCAAAATTTGCTTCTGAATTTAATATTTTTACTAAATAAATTCCTTTGGGAAGCAATGCATTTACAGTGATTTTTGATTGATTTTTCACTGCTAATTCATACACTTTTTTACCTGTAATTTCACTAATTACCAGCAACCCGTTTTGCACCATAGCGGGCAGATCCACCACAAATTCACCCGCATTCGGATTGGGGTATATTTTCAAGGATTGAATGTTGGGATTATTTTTCAAACCAGCTGATACAACCGACACACAGGCCGAAGTATCCCTGCACCCGCTATCGGTTACTTCTACTGCATAATCGGCATTTACAGTGGCGGTAAAAACCTTTCCGGTGGCCCCCGAAACAGGCATTTTCAGCAGGGTACAATTCAGCCATTGGTAGGTGCCCGAATTACTAAGTGAAGTGAGTACTGTACTGGCCTGGGTAATTCCATTATTTAGTTTTATAATGGTTAAATTCACGGTAATGATACTATCACATCCCTGCTTATTTACCAGTGTATCTTTATACACACCCGATTTTCGCCAAATTGCCTTTCCATCAGGGCTAAGCGCATAACGACAAGCGGTGCGGCTTATGGTAGAAAATGTGGTATTTTTAATGGTAAGATTTATTTTAATTACACTATCGCAATTCAAATAATTGGGGATTGTATCAAAATAGGAACCCGATTTAGTCCAGGTATATTTACCACTTGGGCTGGCATATGAATTACAGGACACGCGTGTTATGGTGGCTGCACTGGTGGTTAAACTCACATTCACCGTTATAAAACTATCGCAACCCCTATGATTCACAATTGTATCATAATAAGTACCTGCTTTTTTCCAAATATATTTACCACTGGGACTGGTATACCCCCTGCAGGTTTTTACATTCAGGGTTGAGGTTGTGGGCGGCAGAATGGTGAGATATATGGCGATTACACTATCGCAACCGCGGAAATTTTTCAGGGTATCGCTGTATACACCCGTCTGATTTAAGGTTTTTTTACCGCTGGGAACCACATAATTTTTGCATACTTCGGGGTAAATTGTATCGCGGCTTCCACCTATGCGCAAATCAATGGTAATTACACTATCACATTTGGCCGCATTCACCAGGTAATCGGTATAAACACCAGATTGGGTCCAGTTGTACACTCCGCTTGGGCTTACATAATTGGTACATGCGTAAACTTTAATAGATTTACTGGTAGATTTTTTAATGGTAAGGTAGTAAGTAATTGCACTATCGCAACCCATGGTGGTAGGAATGGTATCGTGATATACACCTGAACTGAACCATTTATACTTTCCACTGGGACTAAAAAAACGGTCGCAACGCACAACGGTATCATTTGCGTTGGTAACTGCCTTATAGTAAGACTGACCTTTCAACCAATTGGATGCTGTACTGGTTAAAGCAAAAGCGGTAAGTGTGCCAGTATTTTTATATCCGCTGTAATCGGTAACTGTTTTTACCGTGCTATTATTCAAGCCTGCTTTCCCCTGGTTAAATTTATAATAGGCCCGCAAACCTGAAGTTTTGCTGCAAATTTCGTTGTATCGGCCATTGCTGATTTCATTGGCACTTCGGCATATACTCCATACCCTTACTTCATCAATCATGCCCTGGTAAAAACGGGTATAGGATGAGTGAGCCCCCAAAATAAGGGGGGTGGATGAAGATACACTTATGCTGCCATTATACGAAAGCGAATCCACAGCGGCGCCATTGAGATATACCCGCATTTTATTTCCGTCATATGTACCGGCTATATGCTGCCATGTATTTAGAGACAATAAAACCCCGGTAGTGATTTCGTGCCAGGTACCATCACCCAGAGCAAAATTGAGTTTACCACCGGCACCCACCCGCAGCATATACCCATAATTGCTGGTGTTATATTCTTTACAAATCACATTGCCATCATAGGCATTGGTTTTCCATGCGGTAGGATATATCCATGCTTCCAGCGTAATGGCTTTGCCTTTTATCTGCACAGAGGTGTCGTTGCCGCAATCTACTTTGTCGTCGGTACCGTCAAAATCAAGGGCATTTTGCGCCCTGGCTTGACAAACAAATGCACCAAGGGTGAGAACAAACAGCAATCGCAGCGTTTTATGCATGGTTTTATTGGATTAATAGAAAAGCGAATTTAAGGGTTTCTCCTAAATTTCAAAAAATCAAAGCCCTGCAATTCAAAAATCTGTAATGACATTTATTTGACATGTTCAAATCATAAATATCGTTTTAAGACCCATGAAGTATCTTTTAACAATTCCACTTTTAATGGCCTTTTTTATTTCCTGTAAGAAAAAAATAAAACCTGTAGCTTCAACACCCGAAAGTGCAAGCACCTACCTACCGGGAAACCCTGGCAGTTACTGGATTTTTCAATACTACCGTATCCATGGAGATTCTGAAACGCTAGAAAACACAACCGATAGTGTGTGGCAAGAAGCAGATGAAATGTATATGGGTAAAATTTATAAACGATTCAATTCCAAATCTGGTTTATTTCATTCACACCTGCGCGATTCCGGACAATTTCTTTTAAACACAGACCGTGCCGTAATGACCACCGAAAACAGTCGCAAACCTATTTATTTTTCTAACACTAATTTTCCTACATTTTTCAGCCAATTCGAGATTACAAGTTATAAATGGGGCATGCAAAATATTGAAACCCCTTATGGTAAATTGTTTACCCATTTTATTTCAGATAGCATCCGTTTTAAGTTGAAAGATGATTCCGTTCAATTCCAGGGATCCACTTATAGAGCATATGCCAAAGGCATTGGCTGTGTAATGTATGAAGTACAATATGTAAGTGGAGTGCCCAGTAAAACAAAATTGCGGTATAAATTAATCAGGTATAAATTAAAATAAAAAAAAGCGGCTTTTGGCCGCTTTTTTTTATTTTATAATTTTGTTTCAAGCATTGGGCTGGCCTAGTATAGCAGCTATGCCGGGCAATACTCTGCCTTCAAAATACTCAAGCAATGCACCACCCCCGGTGGATACATAACTTACTTTATTTTCATATCCGAATTTATGCACGGCAGCAGCACTATCTCCTCCTCCAATGAGGCTGAATGCACCATTATCAGTTGCAGTAGCTACTGCTTCAGCAACAGATTTAGTTCCATTTTCAAATTTCTCCATTTCAAAAACACCCATGGGACCGTTCCATAAAATGGTTTTAGAATTAAGCAATACCTGGGTATTTTCTGCTACAGCGTTGGTTCCGATGTCCAAGCCCATCCAACCATCCGGAATAGCATTGCTTGGACTATTTTGGGTATTGGCATCGGCGGCAAATTTATCAGCACAAACGCTGTCGGCTGGCAGGCATATTTTAACCCCTTTGGCTTCGGCCTTTTTCAGAATTTCAATGCAGGTTTCAAGGCGTTCGTTTTCGCACAATGAGTTTCCAATATTTCCGCCCTGGGCTTTAAAGAAAGTATAAGCCATACCTCCGCCAATGATGATATTATCGGCCACATTCAGCAGATTTTCAACTATTAAAATCTTATCAGAAACTTTAGCTCCACCCACGATGGCAGTAAACGGACGCTGGGGACTGCGCATTACCTTATCGGCATTTTCTACCTCTCTGGCCATCACATAACCAAAAGCTCTTTTGCCCGGAAAAAACTCAGCAATTACTGCGGTGCTGGCATGGGCACGGTGGGCGGTACCAAATGCATCATTGACATAAAAAGTACCCATTGCGGCCAATTTTGAGGCAAAATCACGGTCGCCTTTTTCTTCTTCTTTGTAAAAACGAAGGTTTTCAAGCATCAATACTTCACCTCCCTTTAGGTTTTGGGCTAAATTTTTCGCCTCATCGCTTATACAATCAGTCGCAAACTGAATAGGAGTACCCAACAATTTACCCAGGTGGGCTACAATATGCTTCAATGAATACTTATCTGTAGGGCCTTCTTTGGGGCGACCCAGGTGCGACATGATAATCACAGCGCCTCCATCCTTCAGTATTTTTTGAATTGTAGGAACAGCTGCGGTCATGCGCGAATCATCGGTAATATTAAATTCGCTGTCCAGCGGAACATTAAAATCCACGCGAATCAGCACTTTTTCATTCTGAAATGAGAATTGGTCTACGGTAATCATACGGGGTGCAAAGTTACCCTTTCGAACTAAAAATTTGCATATACAATGCCTATTTTGTGCTTAACTGCTTCAAAAACAACACAAAGCGCAATATGCGGCATAGTTTTTGCCTACTAATCAGCGATGCTTAAAAGGATTACTCCTTTACTTATGTCGCTGCTCTTTTTAGGGCAGGTATTTGCATCGGCTTCCGCCGGGGTGCCGGTTTTACATTCCCAAAAGGATTTAAAAATTGCCCAAACCAAGGCCAATAGTAGTAGTGCTTATCTGGATGTTGCCATAGAAAACGAGTTGGATGAAGATGACTTTGATGATTTACAAGATTTTCATCTGACTGACATTCAAAAAGAAAACTATCAGACTCCATTACTAAATTGCAAAAGAGAATCTGAGGCCCATCTTATTTTTTGCAGAATCAATTCGGCTGTCAGGATTTTTACCTGCGTCTTTATTATTTAAAAAATTATTTACACAACCCGGCATAATCTTTTAGAAGATTGTGTTTTTGGTGTTTGTATTCAACCCCGTTTCGGCCGGTGCCGAAGCCTGCCTTATTCTATTCCGGGGCAGCGGAAAACACAAAAAACAAAATAAAAATAACGAAAAAAAGTGAATCGCTTTTTTCTGTGGATTCTACAATTCGAACCCACACAAATAAACAGCAGCAAGGCTACACAAGGCTTTTGCACAGCTGATTATTGGAAAAAAACTAATATAAATAACTGGTTCTTGCCGCTGGCGAAAAAAATGTCTGTCACATTGGAAGGCATATTCTGGCGTAGAGAGTATGTCACCTACCAGCTGGCAGGAACCATTTATTTTCGGAGAGATCCGGGTAATTTAATCATAGGCGCACCCGGACTCTCTCCTTCTCTTTCTTATATAAATAAATCAAAAACGAAACGATGAAAACGCACAATTCTACGCATGCGAATCCCCTTGGATTTAATGAAGAGCAGGTGCTCCATCATTTGAAGCATTATTTGCCCTCACAAGCACCGCTTAAAGATTTTATCCATCATAATACGTTGCATGCTTTTCAGGAATTTGACTTCCATACTGCAATGCAAACCGCCAACCAGATTTTTGGTTATAAAGTGTATTTGCAACTGGATGAATTCAGACAACTATATAAAGAAGGTAAAATTGCAGAGGCTAATATCGACAGAGCCATTGCCGAACGCGTTGGATCTAAAAACATCTCCGAATGGAAAAGACGCTTAATTCACAATGCATATAACACGGAGGTAAATCCGCGAATTGGGGCACTCAAGCAGGCCTGGAAGGACATCTACCACATCAACCTGGAAAAAGTTACGCATCCCATTTTATTCCGAACCATTAGCAATTATCTCGACCAAGGCATTGCCATTAGGCCCTTCCCTGTTGAACACAAGGGTTTAATCAGTGCCATGCGCGAAATGGTAAAAAACAGTTATGCCAATTTTTTCCGTTCAAAACGGGTGGTGAATTTACTGGTGCATAGCCAATGCAAACCGCATAATTTATTGCACATACTTGTGGGCGATGAAAGCCTTTATGAGCAATATCTTTTCGATCAGCAATTTATGCATCCGGGTTGGTCCGGCATGGTATCCGCAATTGAAGACCAAAGCCAAACTTTATTGGATTCAAGAAAAATAACCCTGCACGATTTTATTGCCCTGGAATTATTGCTCGAAATTGATGCATTGGATGTGAAATTCGGAGAAAATTGGGCACCGCTGGCTTCCAGAATTAATGAAAAACCCCAGCCCCTTTTCGATACTGTAGAATTTACTGAACTCGCCGAAGTCATGGCCATTTGGCAAGAATCTTACGAGTGGAGCTATTACGATACCGTGCTATCGGGAATTATAACCAATACAGCACAAACACATTCTACTGGTGCAAAAAAATTCGATGCCCTATTTTGTATTGACGACCGTGAATGTTCCATTCGCAGGCATCTCGAAAATACTGAGCCCGAATGCAGCACTTATGCCACACCCGGATTTTTCAATGTTGAATTTTATTTCCAACCCCAGGGCGGTAAATTTTATACCAAAGTTTGCCCTGCACCGGTTACGCCAAAATACTTAATCAAAGAATTAAATACCACAGACAAACGCAGGTCTGAGGCTCATTTCACCAAGCATTCACATTCATTGCTTTTTGGATGGATGATTTCACAAACCTTGGGATTCTGGTCTGCTTTCAGGTTGTTTTTAAATATTTTCCGTCCTACAATTAGTCCGGCTACATCCTACTCCTTCAGGCATATGGACAAGCATGCCACATTGAGTATAGAAAATACAAATCCCAACGACAAAGTGCATGGATTACAAATTGGATTTACCCTCACTGAAATGGCCGATCGGGTGGAAGGATTATTGCGTAGTATAGGACTGGTAGAGAATATCAGTTCAATTGTATATGTAGTGGGTCATGGGGCAAGCAGTGTAAACAACACCCATTATGCCGGCTATGATTGTGGGGCATGTTCGGGGCGTCCGGGCTCGGTAAATGCGCGGGTCATATCATTTATGGCCAATCACCCACAAGTGCGCGAAATTTTGGCCAGCCGAGGTTTAAAAATTCCGGAAAGCACCCGGTTTATTGGCGCAATGCACGATACAACCCGCGATGAAATTGAGTTTTACGACGAAAATATTCTGTCTGTAAGTAATTTAAAATTGCACAATGCAAATAAAATTTCATTTCAAAAAGCGCTTGATTTAAATGCAAAAGAACGTTCGCGCAGGTTTGTTTTAATGAATCATCATAAGCCTGCCTCAGTGGTACACGAAAAGGTAAAACTGCGTTCTGTATCGTTGTTTGAACCTCGCCCCGAGCTGAACCATGCCACCAATACACTCTGTGTGGTAGGCCGCCGAACACTTACCGACCATTTGTTTTTAGACCGCAGGGCATTTATGAATTCGTACGATTACAGCACCGATTTAGATGGCAAATATTTATTGGGAATTATGAGACCGGTTGCACCTGTTTGTGGGGGTATTAATCTGGAATATTATTTCTCGCGGGTTGATAATTATAAACTAGGCGCTGGCACCAAATTACCCCACAATGTAATGGGACTAATTGGCGTTGCAAACGGTGCCGATGGAGATCTGCGTCCGGGCTTGCCAAGTCAGATGATAGAGGTACATGACCCCATGCGCCTGCTGGTTATTGTAGAGCATTTTCCTGAGGTGGTATTATCCATTCTGCAATCGCATCCTCCTACTTATGAATGGTTTCAAAACAATTGGATTCATTTGGTTGTAATTAATCCTGAAACAAAATCACTTTTCCGTTTTAAAAATGGCCAATTCAACCCCTACCAACCGTTACCAAAGGAGCTGAAACACGCGCCTGACCTGCTGGATTTATTTGAAAATGTTTCGGATAATATACCGGTTTACTTAATTAATGAACCTGCATGAAATATCTGTTAAATGTATTTTTGCTAATACCGATACTGGGTTTTATAATCAGTTTCATCATTCCTTCGCGCAAAGAAAAATTACTATCACGCACGGCTTTTTTAACGGCGGGGCTTAATTTTTTATGCCTGGTTATATTTATCATTTCATGGTTATTTGGCAACCATCAGGTAATTAATTTACCCGATATTGTTTTATACCAATCTCCGGGTTATGAATTTTTATTGGATTTGTTTTTCGACCGAATAACAGCCGTATATCTTTTTGTGGGCGCCATTCTCACATTTTTAATTACTGTATATTCACGTTACTATTTGCATCGCGAATCGGGGTATAAACGCTTTTTTAATACCATTCTGTTTTTTTATCTGGGTTATAATATTACCGTTTTATCGGGCAATTTTGAAACCCTTTTTGTAGGTTGGGAAATACTGGGTATTTCTTCCTTTTTACTCATTGCCTTTTACCGCGACCGGTATTTGCCGGTGCGAAATGCTGTAAAAGTGTTTTCGATATACCGCATAGGCGATGTGGGAATTCTTTTGGCGATGTGGGCAAGCCACCATCTCTGGCACCAGAACATTACTTTTTTAAAACTTAACAATCACTTACTGGTGCATGAAAATCTTGAAGGTCACAGTGCAGTTGGGCTATTTATAGCTCTGATGATTTTGATTGCTGCGGCGGCAAAATCGGCACAGTTGCCTTTTTCTTCGTGGCTGCCCCGCGCCATGGAAGGACCTACCCCTTCCAGCGCAATTTTTTATGGTTCCCTATCCGTGCATTTTGGCGTATTTCTTTTACTACGCACCTACCCTTTCTGGGAAAACCAGATTGCAATGCGCATTCTTACCGCTTTGCTAGGACTTAGTACCAGCATTGTTGCCTCGCTGATTGCACGCGTACAATCGTCGATTAAAACACAAATTGCCTATGCTTCTATTGCCCAAATCGGATTAATATTTATTGAAATCGCAGCAGGTTTTGAAGATTTGGCATTATTCCATTTTGCCGGAAATGCCTTTTTACGAACCTATCAGTTACTGGTTTCTCCCTCGGTAGTAAGTTATATGATTAAAGAACAATTTTATAACTTTAAACCGCGTAAACATTCTCTCGAAGACAGCTTTCCTAAAAGGGTTGAATACTCCACCTATATCCTAAGTTTAAAGGAGTTTAACCTGGATACAATCATGAACCGATTTGTATTTACACCCTTAAAAAAACTGGGCCATCAATTGGATTTTATAACCGTAAAAAATGTATTTTACTATGTAATACCAGCTTATATCCTGGGCTGTTTTTTTCTGTTTCACGAAGATAATATCCCCGATTTAATTGAACGAGCCCTCCCTGTTATTTTTTCTTTCATAGGTCTTTTAATGGTGCTTAAATCCTTTTCCGAACGCAAATCCCCTTCGCTTGCCTGGTTGCTGATTATCATGAATCATTTTTGGATTGCCCTGGCGGTTTCGTTCAACGAGCACTATGATTTAGGGCACTCAGCTATTTATTTAAGCGGTATTACAGTATTCGGAATTCTAGGATATATCAGCTTGCGTAAACTGCAAAAAATCGAAACCCAATACTATACTTTAAATCAATATTACGGGCATGTATATGAGCACCCAAAATTTGCCATATTATTTTTAATCGCATGCCTTGGACTTATGGGATTCCCTATTTCTCCCACTTTTATAGGCGAAGATTTATTGTTTACCCATATCCACGAAAATCAATTTTTTCTGGCATTTTTTAATTCCATGGCTTTCATTATCGGGGGCATGGCCATTGTGCGGCTCTATGCCAGATTATTCCTGGGCCCACATGTAAAAACTTATCATGAAACACCCTTCAAATCCTCTTAAAAAAAACAAAAAATGAAACATAACGAACATAATATTCCAAAAGATGGAATTGCAGGCCTGAGAGAAAATATCCAGGCCGATGCACTATCAGGTTTTCTGGTTTTCCTGTTGGCATTGCCGCTTAGCTTAGGCATTGCAAAAGCCAGTGATTTCCCCGCCATAATGGGCTTGATAACCGCCATGATCGGGGGTATCGTTGTATCCTTTATTGCGGGTTCAAAACTTACTATAAAAGGCCCTGCTGCGGGTTTAATTGTGATTGTTGCCGGAGCTGTATCAGAGCTGGGACAAGGCAATTCCGAACGCGGATGGCACCTTGCCCTGGGCGCAATTATTGTGGCCGGTTTATTACAAATCATTTTTGGTATGATACGCCTGGGCTCACTGGTAGATTTTTTTCCACTCAGCGCTGTCCACGGTATGCTGGCCGCTATTGGTATCATAATTATTTCAAAACAATTTCACATTTTAATGGGCATAAATCCTGTTACTGCAGAAGGTAAACCCATGGTTGAACCGCTAGAGTTGATTGGGAAAATCCCCGACACCCTTATGCATATAAATACCAATGTGGCCATAGTGGGTATTGTGAGTTTGTTAATTGTATTTTTATGGCCCCGAATTAAACAATCTTTTTTACGCAAAATTCCGGCTCCGGTTATTGTATTATTGGTAGCTGTACCCCTGGCAAAATTAATACCTGGCGGACCTAAACAATTGGTGCATTTTGAAAAAACTTTGCTCGATACTTTGGCTGTAAATGAAAGTTTTGAGGGCTTTAATCAATTTGGTATTTTCTTTAAATATGTAATCATGTTTGCGCTAGTGGGTAGTCTCGAATCGTTGCTCACTGTAAAAGCAGTAGATATGCTTGATCCATGGAAACGCAAATCCAATGCAAACCGCGATTTGATGGGTGTAGGGATAGGAAACGTAATAGCCGGCACCCTGGGGGGCTTGCCCATGATCAGCGAAGTAGCCCGAAGCAGCGCCAATGTTAGCAATGGTGCCCGCACCCGCTGGGCCAATATGTTTCACGGTATTTTTATCCTAATTTTTCTGTTACTGGATCTTGAATTTAATGATTTAATTCCCAATGCCGCACTGGCTGCCATGCTTATCGGAGTTGGATTCAAACTGGCGAGTCCTAAAGAATTTGGCCGCATGGCTTCTATTGGAATTGAACAATTAATTATTTTTATCACTACCATTGTTGTAACACTTTCTACCGATTTGTTGGTGGGAATTGCCGCTGGTATAGTAGTAAAACTAATTACCCAAATGGTATTTGGTGCTCCGCTCAAAACAATGTTTAAAGCCAGCGTAGTAATCAGTGGACACAATGCAAAAATTAACGGCTCGGCTGTTTTTTCAAATTGGCTGGGTATAAAAAAACAACTCATTAAATTCAACCTAAAAGACCATGTGGTAGTGGACGTGCGCAATTGTAATGTGGTAGACCATACCGTAATCGACAACTTGTTGCACATGGAACATGACTTTGAAAACGAAGGCGGGAAAATGGACGTAATTGGACTGGACGAATTTGAAGTGGTGTCTAAAAAAGGCCATCAACTTAGTGCCAGAAAAAGAAGTAAGTCAACCAAAATTAAATTTTAATTTGCACCGTAAATGAAAAAGATAATCTTTGTTTTGCTTGCCATATCCGGAGTATACTCTAAATCATTGGCCCAAAAACCTTTAAATGAATTAAAATTAAATCTCAATGAAGATGGCAGCCATTATTTCAAAGCTACTGCCAATGTTCAGGTTTGGATGCGCTATACCCAAATGGATCCCAATTCCAAAGTAAACGGGTATGGAGTTGGCGATTTCTACGATATAGGCATCCGCCGATTGCGTTTTCAGGCCTATGGTCAACTTACCGACAGGGTTTTTATTTATACCCAGTTTGGACAAAATAATTTCACCGCCAACACACCCCGATTTACCGGCGCATTTTTTCACGATGCAGTGGCAGAATACAAGGTCCATAAAGACCATATCTCTATCGGTTCGGGCCTTTCTGGCTGGAGTGGGCTGGGACGCTATGCTTCACCCGCAATTGGAAGTATTATGACCCTCGATGCGCCCCTGTATCAGCAAGCTACCAACAGCACTACCGATCAGTTTTTGCGCAAATTAAGTGTTTATGCAAAAGGCAAAATTTCACACCTCGATTATCGCATTGCATTATCCAATCCTCAAAATGCTATCAACGGAGGAGCGGGAATTACCAAGCCCGACACTACCATGGCATCATTCTCTCCACACCATCCGCATATGCAAACACAAGCCTATTTAAAATGGGAGTTTTTTGATAAAGAATCCAATTTAATTCCATATTTACCAGGCTGTTATTTAGGCACAAAAAAGGTATTCAATATCGGAGCCGGATTTACAAATCAGCCTTATGCCATGCGTCAGAAAGGCGAATCGCTGGCCGATAGCAATAACTATGTGGCGATGACGCTGTGGAATGTGGATGTGTTTTTGGATTTACCCTTAAATAAAAACATAGGTGATGCATTCACTTTTTATGGTGCATATTCTAATTACAATTTCGGTAAAAATTACCTGCGTATGAACGGGGCAATGAATCCAACCACTACCCCAAATGCGGGCAATGCTTATGCCATGATCGGAACAGGCACTACATTGTACTCACAAATGGGATATTTGTTTGGAAAAAAATTATTACCCGGGGGTGCACGTTTGCAAATTTTTGCAGCCGCACAATATTCTAAATACCAGGCAAAAAAAGACCCCATGTTGATGACCGAAACCGGATTAAATTATTTAGTGAGCGGTGTGCATAATCATAAAATTTCTGTAATGTATCAAAACCGTCCTGTATATACCGGCCAAAGTGTTACCGACCACAAAGGCATGATAGTATTACAGTTTCAGGCAGGTATTTAAATAATTGTTCATCAGAACAAATGGTGGCTATTCTGTCGCCATTTGTTTTTAAAATCTTAAATAACGTGACTTATATTCACAAAATATTTTTCATAATCGCACTTCTTTTTATTTACTCCAATTCGCATCCACTATGCGCGCAGCAAAATTATTTTAATGTTCCCAGTGGTGAAATCACTCAAAATAAAGTATGGTTTGTGCAGCATCAAATTAATTTTAACCGCGGTTTTTATCAAAACAATTTAACGGTTGATAGGGGCATAGGAAAAGGAATGGAAGTAGGTTTCAATATTTTTAGTATGGATGTAAGAACCCATCCCTTACGCATCGAAAAAAACCTCAATCATCCAATACTGCCATTAAGTCCGCTGGTATTAATAAATTTTCAAAAAAGCTGGAAGGTAAAATCATTCAATATTAGCCTGGGCGCGCAGGGTGGACCCGGAACCATATTTCACAAAGGTATTCATCCGGCTGGCTGGCAATACGGTGTGATAAATAAAACTTTCGAAAAAAATTGGATGTTCAGTGCCGGATACTATTTGGGCAATTTTCATTACCTGGGCAATGGTTCTAAATATGGTTTTGTGTTTGGATTTGATTGCAAAGTATTTGAATCTGTTAAAAATAAAACAGCTATACATATAAATGCGGATATTATCTCGGGCACAAATAACATTTCGGTAATGGTACCCGGATTGGCGCTGAGTTTTGGTAAACATTTTATTGTATCTGCTGGCCGGCAAATCCCTTACCCGGGCAGCACTACCTCAAAAGGTGGGGTAATCGAATTTACATGGAAATAAATTTTCTGGATTCAGGCAACTTTAAGAAATGTGCTTGTGTCTTATATTCGAGAACACTCCCGTTCTTTCATGGATTTTGGATTAGAAAAGGCACCTGATGGGTGCTTTTTTTTTGATTTGGAAATGGGGTTTTGGCTAAGGTGAGTTGGTTGACTTTTTTGGAGTTGGTTGACTTTTTTGAAACTTGATGTGCTTTGGAGAACTTTTTGTGAGGAGGCGCGGAGGGTGGAGAGCGCAGAGAATGACGACGCTTCGCTTATTGACTTTATTGATGGGCTCGCAGAGGGGGGGAGAACGCCGAGGGGGACAGCTTCGCTGGTTGGCTTTGGTGACGGAGGCGCGGAGGGGGGAGAGCGCAGAGAATGACGACGCTTAGCTTATTGACTTTATTGATGGGCTCGCAGAGGGGGGGAGAACGCAGATGGGGACAGCTTTGCTGGTTGGCTTTTATGACGGAGGCGCGGAGGAGGGAGAGCGCAGAGAATGACGACGCTTCGCTTATTGACTTTATTGATGGGCTCGCAGAGGGGGGGAGAACGCAGGGGGGGACAGCTTCGCTGGTTGGCTTTAGTGACGGGGGCGCGGAGGTGGGAGAGCGCAGAGAATGACGACGCTTCGCTTATTGACTTTATTGATGGGCTCGCAGAGGGGGGGAAAACGCAGGGGGGGACAGCTTCGCTGGATGGCTTTAGTGACGGGGGCGCGGAGGTGCGGTTGACGCGGAGGGGACAGCTTCGCTGGTTGGCTTTAACGATGAGCTCGTAGAGGGTTTTTTACACCTATTTTTTTATGACTTTGCTGCGAAAATTGCCTGCTGAAATTATATAAATTCCGGGGGGAAGGGAAGACAGATTTAACTGGACTATGGATGATTTAGAGGTGGTGGTTTGCAGCAGTTTGCCGGTTAGATCCTGTATGGTTATGGTTTGGCAATTGGGGGGTGTTTCTACGTATAGAAGGTCGGTTGTGGGGTTGGGGTAGATTTTGAGGGGGCCGCTGCTTTCGTAGGTTTTTTGGCTAAGACCCCAGGCCCAGTGTTCTACCTTGTTCCATTCGGTGGTTACCGGTTTTTGGTAATCGAAATAGATGTAGGCGCGGTTTGAGATTATTTGCCCTGGCTGGGTGGGTCTTTTGAGGGGGGCTTCGAAGGTTATATAGCCGCTATTTATAGTTTGTTCAGGATTCCCGGGCGGTAGTTTTATTCCTTCAAATGTCCATATGAGCACGTTGCCGGGCTCTACGCGAAGTTTGCAGGGGGTATGGCTGTAACCGGTCATTTGTACTTTGTAAAGGGGAAAATTGGGTACAAAGGTGTCTACGACTGTTACGTTAAAGGCAGTGTCGGTGCCTAGGTTTTGGAAATGAATGGTATATTTTATTAAGGATACCGGATTGAATACCCGGCCTTCTGGATTTGAGTGCTTGGCATTGGGATCGTGGGCTGCAACTACTTTCTGCACCAGGGTATCTACATTGTTGCTGCTGTCTGAATCGCTGCCGGATAAATTTAATTTGCCTGTAAAAATTAATTTTCCGCCAATGCTCTTTTGTTTGCTAATATCGAATTGGACGGTAATCTTTCCCCTTTGGCGGGGCGGGATATTGGAGAGTTGGTAGACCAGTTTTTGGCCTGAATGTGATACTGGATTTACTGAAGATTTTTTATACGTTATGGAATCCGGGTAATTGAATTCTATGCCTATAGTTTCGGTGGTGGTGCCGGCGTTGTAGTAGTGCAGGTCATAGCTTTCGGTGAAACCCTGCTTGGCACGCGGGCCATAATGTCCGGTTATATTTAAGGCAAAATCGGGTTTATTTGCTGTGGTGGAATAGGCCAGCAATACATTGGATGTAGTAGTAGGGATATTTACAAGTGGACGAACACCACAAACGAAGGTACGGTTGCCAAAATATTTGTTGTAAAAATATACATTATACCGGTTGAGTGACACGGGTAAAACTACAGAGTAGCGGCCACTGTCGTCGGTTTCGAAGGCAATGGTATCTATGCCATTGTTAAATACTCCATATACCCCGTTTCCAATTTTATCGGTGGGTAAATCCAGGGTGCAATTGATATTTATATCCTCAAAAGCACGCCCCGAAACCAATCCAAACTGGGGAGGCAGTACCAAACCTAGGTTCACTTTATTGCCGTTGTTTTTGAATTTGTAATGATACACAACTCCGTTACTTCCTCTCAGTCCATCCGTGGGCCCATAAAGTGTATCCAATTTCTTAGAAAGGATGTTGTAATGCACATATAAATTATTTGTGCCCACCAGCATTAAACTATTATCTGCAAATGCGCCTAAATAATTTGAAAGCGGAATTTTAATGCTATCCAGGAATGAAATTACATTATTGTTATTCAAGCGATATAATTTAACTCCATTTAAAAAATACATAACCGTATCAACATCATTACTATAATTTATATCTATATTTTTTGTTAAACTGTCAAAACCTATTCCATTATAAACCCTTGTCTTACCTGCAAAAAAATACAGCCGGTCTACAAAACTTATCAGGTTATTGATTGCAACATTTTTATTGTAAATTTCAATTGCATTTAAGGATTTATCTACTTCCACAAGTACGTTGCTTGATTGGGTATTTTTCTGGCGCACAATATATAATTTATTATTTGCTACTGCCATTTCTCCACAAAAACTATTTGTAAAACCTTTTACGGTATCCCAATCTGTTCCGTTATAGCGCAATAAACCGGTATGCACATTTTGGGATGAGGCAATTTTGAAATCTCCGCTTGCATAAACAAAGCCGTCAAATTCTATCATGTCGCTGAAGCTTACCGTGTCGCAAATGGTTATTTTTTTATATAGTTGCAATTTGGAGCCGCGGGCAATCCCTATATTGGCATTTTGGGATAAATTCCCGTTAGGAATTGCAAAAAATAAATTTCCGTTTTGTGACTTTACAACTGCAGGTACACCTGGGAAAATGGCCCTTTCGATTTGCTGCACCGCCCTGTATTCCTGGGCCTGGCTAGAAAAGAGTATTGTGCCCATTAGACACAATACAAACATTTTTTGAATCTTCCACATTTTCAATTCCATATTTTATTTTCCTAATTTCATGGCTACCAACATGCCCAATTCAAACCTCCTTCGGTCTACCCTGAAATCGCCGTAATAATTGGTGGCGCCCAATAGGGTGGGGTTTATGCGACTGGTAATACCAAAGGTGTACAGGCCCTCGTGGCGATATATACCCAGTGATATTGTGGAGGGAACATTGATTGCATTTTTGAGCTCGGAAAATTTAAAATCGGTAAGAAAATTTATAGGATTGGGTTTGTACCACTTATCGCCAAAACGCACCTGGGGCGTTATTCCCAGCGCACCGCACAGTTCGTATTTGTATCCAAGTTTATGCGAATATCCAAACTGTAGTGGCACCGCTATTGTGGTAATATTTACTATGCTTTTCCATTCAATATTGTATTGATTGGATGAATCTACTTTGATGTAGCCGGTTATTTTTCCATCTACATCTACCACAGGTACTTCCTCTATTTTGTAGCTATAATGAATTTTATTGGTGGTTTGCATAAACTGAAAACCGCCGGTAGCTGTGAAATTTTTATATACATTTCCTTTTAATCCAAAGGCGAAGTAGGCACCTGTTAGCGGATTTATGGCCGATTTAAACAGCTTGCTGTAATCTCGGTTTGTGTATTGCGGATTCATTTCGGGCAGCGTTACTTTTTGGGTTTCGTTTACCCAGCCCAGCGAGAAATACAATTCGGGTTTGAATTGTTTCATAAAATTATATTTGGTCTTGTCATTTTCCTTTTTTGGTTTTTTCAAATCAATGGCGCGCGCATCAGCAAATGAATCGAACGGCTTGGGATTATCCACTTTGGCTATTACCACAGGATCGGTCGCGGGGGGCACAACCGGTGGTGGCAGTATGGGTGTGGCAGGCTTTGTGGGTTGACCGGAGTTTTTGGCAGTGTCTTTCGTGGGATTAGGCACTACGGCTATCGGGGATGGGTTAACAACCGGATTGGGCTGAATTGGATCGTTTTGCTTAGCCGGGGGTGTAGCGGGTTTAGGCGCTGGCGGCTGAGATTGGGGTGGGGTTTGCGGTGGGGTATTTTGGGTAAGGGTTGTATGGGCTGGGGGATTTGGTGCTGGATTTGGAGTTGGAGTTGGAGCTGGAGTAGTAGACTGTGCAGGGGTTTGCGCAGGGGGTTGGGTTTGGCCCTCGGTTTGGGCCGGGGTTTGGGGTTGGGTGGTTTTGGTTACAGGGGTGCTGCCCTTTTCATTTGGGGTGTATGCATAGTTGGCCACTATCAGGCCTATGATGGCCAAGCAACCTATGATGGCCGTGTTTATCCACCAGAATATAATGCGCTTTTTGCGCTTTTGCTCCTCCAGTATGCGGGCCAGCATGCCTTCGGGCAGCGGACTTTTTGCACCTGCAAGGGCCTTTCGTAATTTATCATCCATATTGTTACGCAGCTCCATAACTGCCTCCTTTCATTTTATTTCTTAACCACTTACGTGCTTTAAATAGTTGTGTTTTACTTGTACTTTCACTTACGCCCAATTCAGCGGCAATCTCGGCATGGCTTTTACCCTCTATGGCATACATGTTTAATACCAGCCTGAATCCGGGGGGCATTTGCTGCATAAGTTGTACTACCTGCTCTACCTGAAATTCGGTATCATCGCTGTAATCCTCGTCGGGTTCCGATTCCAGTCCGGTATCCTCTATGTCTACCCACTGTATGCGGTTGGAAGCCTTTCGGATTTGGTTAATGCAAAAGTTGGCCATTACGCGGTAAGCCCAGGTTTGCAGCGAGGATTGTCCACCAAACTTGCGCACCTGCGCCAGAATATGCATAAATCCCTCCTGAAACATATCCTCGGCTTGCTCCTGGCTGGAGGCATAACGTCGGCATACGGTAAACAGCACGGCTCCGCTGTCTTCGTAAAACCGGGTTATAGCCCTCTCATCACCCGCTGCCAAGGCCTCGGGTAAGCTTTTATCCCTGGATATTTCGGTTTTTAACGCCAATAATTTCGAATCGGTGTAATACAAAATTCCGTTGCTTTCTTATTTAGAAACGACTGGAAAGCGAAAGTTGCCCCGATACGCGCAAATAAATCATTTTTTTTTGATACCCACTTCTGTATGGCACTAAATATGTAACAAGTGGGTAACCTGTAGTTGAAAACGCAACCCATACCACCCTATTTTTGAAACCGCAAATGCACCGTATCGATACCCTTTTTTCAAGCCTTAAAAAATGTTTGCCCGCACTGCTGGGCCTTGCCCTGATGGCAGGGTTGCTTGGCTTTTCCAACCCGCAAAGTGCAAAAGGAACGTTGATAGAAATGAAATTGAATGCCAAAAATGATACGGCCTTCAGCTCTATTGAGGAATTCGAAAAAAACGATTCGCTGGTTTTTGTAAATCCCCTACACGCGCAGCAATACAAACTAATAAACTACGAACTGCGCTTGCTGGCCCGCCCCAAAGAATTGTATCACAATGTGATCCGCACAGCAGTAATTCCCAAAAGAGAAATTAATAGATATTACACAAGTGCCGAAAATACGGTTACAGTTTTTTTCTCAGACATTCGCATTCAAAACCTGAAGGATAATCATATTTTGAAAGGGAAAGGAATACGATTTAAGTTGTTGAAGAGTTCAACAGCCAAGTAGTGCAAGGTGCAAAGTGCAATAGACAGCCTTTTAACAGCCAATTGTGAATTGTGAATTGTGTCCGCCCACCTATGGTGTGGCGGAGTGAATGAACAGCCAATTGCTTAATCGATTTTTGTCTCCACCCCTCACTAAACCCAGCATGAGGCGTTAGCCTCCCGTCAACTGTCACCTCCCCCGCCTCAGAAGCAGTCGCCCGCCCGGCGAAGCCATTCGGGTAAAGGCAAGCCTGCTCCCTGCCCTCTGCTCCCGCATGAGGCGTTAGCCTCCCCGGCTGTTTCTATTCCCCATTCCCTATTCCCCATTCCCTCAAAGTTTGCGCAGCAAACTTTGAAGTCCGGTTTCTTCTTGGAGGATGGCTTTTAGCTCGGAGATTTTTACCCTTTTCTGTTCCATGCTGTCGCGGAAACGGATGGTTACATCTTCGTTGGCGGCCGAATCGTAGTCTACGGTTATGCAAATGGGGGTACCGATTACGTCCATGCGGCGGTAACGTTTGCCTATGGTGTCTTTGTCTTCGATGTAGAGGTTGAAATCGAATTTCAGTTCGTCATAAATTTTCTGGGCCAGCTCTGGCAAACCATCTTTGCGCACCAGGGGCAGAATGGCGGCCTTTACAGGGGCCAGGGCAGGTGGAATGCGCAATACTACGCGGGTTTCACCTTCTACCTGCTCTTCGGCATAGGCGGCACTCATTACCACCAAAAACAGGCGATCCAGTCCTACCGAAGTTTCTACCACGTAGGGCACAAAACTTTCGTTGGTTTCGGCGTCGAAATAGCGGAGTTTTTTGCCGCTGAATTCTTCATGACGGCCAAGATCAAAGTCGGTACGGCTGTGGATACCCTCTACCTCTTTAAATCCAAATGGAAAATCGTATTCAATATCCACGGCTGCATTGGCATAGTGGGCCAGTTTTACGTGGTCGTGGTAGCGGTAACTATTAGGGTCGAAGCCCAGGGCCAGGTGCCATTTCAGGCGGGCGTCTTTCCAGTATTGGTACCATTCCAGTTCGGTGCCGGGTTTTACAAAAAACTGCATTTCCATTTGCTCAAATTCCTTCATGCGCATGATGAATTGGCGGGCAATGATTTCATTGCGGAAAGCTTTACCGGTTTGGGCAATCCCAAAGGGAAGCTTCATCCTACCGGTTTTTTGCACGTTTAGGAAGTTTACAAATATTCCCTGGGCGGTTTCGGGGCGCAGGTACAGGGCTTCATCTGCCTCGGTGGCACTCATTTGGGTGCTGTACATGAGGTTAAACTGCCGCACATCGGTCCAGTTTTTACTGCCACTTACGGGGCACACAATGCCCAGCTCCTCAATCAGGTTTTTTATGATAGCCAGGTCGCCGCTTTCCAGTCCTTCTTTTAAAGTGCGGTCGATATTGTCGATAGAAGTTTGGTATTCCACCACGCGGGGGTTGGTGGTGCGGTACATGGTTTCGTCAAAAGTTTCGCCAAAGCGGCTTTTGGCTTTTTCTACTTCTTTGTTGATTTTCTGGCGAATTTTTTCCTGGTGTTCTTCCAGCAAAACATCGGCCCTGTAACGTTTTTTGCTGTCTTTGTTGTCAATCATGGGGTCGTTAAAACCATCCACGTGGCCGCTGGCTTTCCAGGTTTTGGGGTGCATAAATATGGCAGAATCCAGTCCCACGATGTTGTTGTGCAAACGGGTCATAGCTTCCCACCAAAAGCGGCGGATATTGTTGCGCAGTTCTACTCCGTTTTGGCCGTAATCATAAACAGCGGCCAGTCCGTCGTAGATTTCACTCGATTGAAATACAAACCCATACTCTTTGCAATGGGAAATTACCTTTTTAAAAAGCTCTTCACTCATGATTGAAGGCGCAAAGATAGATAGCAGTTGACAGTTTACAGTTAAAAGTGTACAGTTGAACAGCCAAAATTTAGTTTGGAGTGGCCCCGGCTCAGCCGTGGCCATCGCGAGTAAAAACCTCGCGATTTAGAGTTGGGAGTTAGGAGTTGTTGATTAGTTGATTGTGGAGTTGGTTGTACTCCCCTTGTTGGTCTTTGCGCAGTGAGGCAAATAAGCTAAATCATGGAGGATGATTGCCTGCGGGATTTAGACCTCAAATACGTGGATTTCGACGTTCGCTGCGACGATTTTGACGTCCAGAACGTAGAATTCGACGTTCCCAACGTGGAATTTGACGTCCGCCACGTGGATTTCGACGTTCTCGACGTGGATTTTGACGTTCGCTACGACGATTTTGACGTCCGACACGTGGATTTTGACGTCCAGAACGTAGAATTCGACGTTCCCAACGTGGATTTTGACGTCCGACACGTGGATTTCGACGTTCTCGACGTGGATTTTGACGTTCGCTACGTGGATTTTGACGTCCGTCACGCGGATTTCGACGTTCTCAACGTGGAATTTGACGTTATTTACCCCGATTTTGAGGTTCGGAACCCCGAATTCTAGGTTAACTACCCCGTCATCTAGGTTCACTACCCCGATTTCGAGGTTCCCTACCCCAATTTCGAGGTTCATTACCCCAATTTCCAGGTTCCATACCCCGATTTCTAGGTTAACTACCCCAATTTCTAGGTTCATTACCCCGATTTCCAGGTTCGCTACCCCGATTTTGAGGTTCAGAACCCCGAATTCTAGGTTAACTACCCCGACGTCCAGGTTCGCTACCCCGATTTTGAGGTTCGGAACCCCGAATTTGAGGTTCAGAACCCCGATTTAGTGTCTGCCATTCAGGAAGTCGACGAAAGGAATTCAGACATGCTTTTTCATTGTTTAAAATTCCCGTAATATTTCCCAAATCCACCCATCCCCTATTCCATGCAAAAGCAGCCTTATTGCAACAACCTACTGATGCAACCCATTCATGAAAACACCCATCAAATGATTGCAACAAAGCACCCACTTTTTGCACTCCACCACCCCTGCTAATGGACTCATTTACAATCCATTAAAAAGCCGCAATACTAATTCGTATACATCCGTTTGGATTTTGTTAATTGGATATGTATGTTCGTAAATATTATCAAAAACTTAAAACAAACACATTTACATTTTACCCTATGGCAACTTTCAAAGACTATTACCCGGATTTTGATTTAACAAACAGACATTCAAATATTGAATTAAGTCTTGAATATGCTCATTCTAAACTGGACCAACTTACTGGAATAAAAAATATTTGGGATTATATTGAGAAGAACCGTAGTTTGTTGGATAATATTAAGGGTAACTCAGCAACCTTTAGTAATTCTTTAAGATTCTTTAATGTAACTCAAAATAGTTTAAAAGAATTTTTGCAGTTGGGCGACCACAAAGATCCGACCCAATTGATGAAGAATTGGCCAAAATTTAAGACTTTAATTGAAAATAATGCTAAACAAAATAATATCATCCCTGCAACATCCGCAGAAGGACAATTTCTTATTCAATTGCACAAAATCAATCCATCTGAAGCTTGGTTTGCTTTTAACTTTATTATTAATAAAACGATTGAAATGTCCAATGTCAATGGGCTTACAGGTTCATTAAAAGCATTCTTTTTTAAATATCCCGAATACTCAAACGGAAATGACAACTTAAAATCCTACTCTGCCTCTGCTGAAATTGCTAAAAGTGAATTAGAACGATATCTCACTGAAACGGGACTTCAACTTGAAAAAATAATTAATGACAATAAAGAAAAATCAGTCCATCTGAGTAATAGTGTAAATTCAATTATTAACACTTCACAAACTTCTTTTAAAACTTGGTTTGAATCCAAACAAAAACAATTCACGGAATTTGACAACTCTACAATCCAGAAAATCAAAGACTTTGAGGAACTTTATACTGAAAAACTGCGATTAGAAGCACCTACAACCTATTGGAGAGAAAGGGCAGACAAGCTCAACAAGACAGGTAGAAGCTATCTTATATGGCTAATTGCATTGGCTTTGCTGGGTTCCGGATTGTTGTTTTCATTACTATGGAGCACACCAGATGGCCTCCTTACCAGTATTTTTGAAGGAGACAAAGTAAAAGCCATTCGCTGGTCTATCGTATTCATTGTGTTTCTTTCCTTTTTCGCTTATAGTATTCGCATTCTGGCAAAAATCACATTCAGTTCGTTTCATTTGGCCCGCGATGCTGAAGAAAGGGAGCAACTCACCCACGTGTATTTGGCATTAAAGAAAGATGCAGCAGTGGACGAAAAGGACCGTAGTCTTATTCTGCAATCAATATTCAGCAGAGCTGATACTGGCCTATTGAAGGAGGATTCAGCTCCTACAATGCCAGGTGGAATTTTGGATAAAGCAATTTCAAGGTAATTCATATATTGAAATTTAATTTTTGATACTCGACTATTTAAAATAAACAACTATATATTTGCCAATATTTGACAAGTCACATTAAAGACAATGGAAAGCCAATTTGGTAAAAGAATAAGGACGCTAAGAGAGTCACAAAAGTTGTACCTGCGGCAAGTTGCTCCTCAGCTTGACATGGATACGGCCCAACTCAGTAAAATTGAGAAAGGACTTCGGCAATTGAGGAAGGATCAAATTCCTTTGTTGGCTAAAATCTTACAAGCCGATAAAGTTGAATTGGAAACACTGTGGCTTGCTGACCAATTAATGCAATTGGTAATAAATGAACCTACTGCAAGTGAGGCGTTGAAATCAGTAACAAAAAAAATCAAAAGAATGTAATGAACCAGGCACAGCATAATACAATTATTAATTTCATATGGAGCATAGCAGATGATGTTCTTCGTGGTGTTTATTCCCGTGGAAAATACAGGGACCTTATTTTGCCATTTACTGTATTGAGAAGGCTGGATGCATTATTAGAACCTACCAAAGACAAAGTGTTGGAAATGCACGAAAAGCTGAATGCAATGAAGATAGATAATCAGGCACCGCAGCTGCGCAAAGTTAGTGGCTATGTGTTTTACAATACTTCAAAATTCACTTTCAAAAAACTCCTGAACGAGCCGGGCAACATTCGCCAAAACTTAGAAACCTACTTGGATGGCTTTAGCAGCGATGTGCAGGATATTATCAGCAAGTTCAAATTGCGTAACCAGTTAGAAACAATGGAAGAAGGCAATATCACTTTTCCATTGATTGAAAAGTTTTGCAGCAGCACCATTAACCTCAGCCCTAAACCAATTACAGATAAAGAGGGCAATGTTGTTATGGAAGGATTGAGCAATTTAGGCATGGGCTATGTGTTTGAAGAACTGATTCGCCGATTTAATGAAGAAAACAACGAAGAAGCCGGGGAGCACTTTACACCGAGAGAGATTATTAAGTTAATGACCCATTTGATTTTTGACCCCATCAAAGGTAAAATTAAAGACGGTACTTACCTTGTTTATGACCCTGCTTGTGGCAGTGGTGGAATGCTTACCGAAGCAGAACATTTTGCGTTGGAAATAAATCCCAAAGCCAAGTTTCATTTATATGGTCAGGAATCGCAACCGGAAACCTTTGCTATCTGCAAAGCAGATATGCTCATCAAGGAACAAGACCCTGATAAAATCGCCTTCGGTTCTACATTGAGCAATGATGGTTTTCCCAAATTGCAGTTTGACTTTATGTTGAGCAATCCGCCTTATGGCAAAACATGGAAGATTGACCAGCCTGCTATTGTAGATAAAAAAGAGATTATTGACCACCGTTTCAAAATTGGTGTGCCACGGGTTAATGACGGGCAATTGCTTTTCCTAATGAATATGGTAAGCAAAATGAAAAAGGATAGCGAACTGGGCAGCCGCTTCGCTACCATCCACAATGGCAGTGCATTGTTTACCGGTGATGCCGGGCAAGGTGAAAGTGAAATACGCAAATACCTCTTTGAAAAGGATTTGCTGGAAGCCATTATAGCCCTGCCGAATGATTTGTTTTACAATACAGGCATTCCCACTTACATTTTCATTCTCACCAATAAAAAAGAAAAGAAACGCAAAGGAAAGCTGCAATTAATAAATGTTACAGCCGAGCAGTTCTACGCTAAAATGCGAAAGCCTTTAGGTAAAAAAAGAGTGCAGTTTGATGCCAATCACATTAAGGCAATCACCAAACTGTTTTTAGATTTTGAAACCAATGAGTACAGCATCATTTTAGATAATACCGATTTTGGTTATAGCCAAATAACTGTTCACCAACCAGAGAAAGACGAACAGGGTAATGTGGTATTAGACAGTAAAGGCAAGCCCAAAAGCGATGCAAAGCTGAGGGATATTGAAAACATACCACTCAACGAAAGCATTGATGAATTCTTTGAAACAGAAGTATTGCCATTTGTGCCGGATGCCTGGTACAACCCTAAGGAAACGAAAATTGGTTACGAAGTAAACTTTGCCAAATACTTTTACCAGTACCAGGCTCCAAGAACATTGGCTGTAATTACCAATGATATTTTAGCCATAGAACAGGAAACCGAGAATTTATTAAAAGAAATTATTGAAGCATAAATGGCCGCTACTGCAAACATAAAAATCAGTACTAATGCATGGTTAAGTCACTATCCTAACCACTGGAGAAGTATTCCTGTATGGGCATTGTTTGATGACAACAGTATTAAGAATGAGGACTTAATTGAAACAAATGTGCTTTCACTGAGCTATGGAAAAATAATTAGAAGAGATGTAGAAAGCAATATGGGGCTACTGCCTGAAAGTTTTGACACTTATCAAATAGTAAACACAGGAAACATTGTTTTAAGATTAACGGATTTACAAAATGATAAAAGAAGTTTAAGAGTTGGCTTTGTAAATGAAAAAGGTATTATTACATCTGCATATACAGGGTTGGTTTTAAAGTATCCTCATTGTTTACCGGAATATTTCTATTACTCTTTGCACCGATTAGATATAATGAAGTATTTCTACAGTCTTGGCGGTGGTGTTCGTCAAAGTGTTGGATATAGAGAATTAAAATGGTTAAAACTGCCCGTGCCACCAGTTGAAGAACAAAACCAGATTGTTGAATACATAAAAAAGCAGTCTGAAAAAATAAACCGTTTCATTGCCAAAAAACAACGCTTTATTGAATTGCTGAAAGAGCAAAGGCAAAGTGTGATAAATGAAGCGGTGACGAAAGGAATTGATAAGAATGTAAAACTGAAAGATAGCGGCATTAAATGGTTGGGTGATATTCCTGAACACTGGGAAATAAAACGATTGAAAAATTGTGGCACTTTTCAAAGCGGTGAGAATATTACAAGTGAAGTAATTGATGATACAAGCGATTATCCTGTTTATGGTGGAAACGGTTTAAGAGGTTACTACAATCAATATACACATGAAGGCGATTATGTTTTAATTGGACGACAAGGGGCTTTGTGTGGGAATATTAACTATGCTTCAGGAAAATTTTGGGCAACTGAACATGCAGTAGTTGTCACTTTGAATGAAGGGATAAATCATATTTGGTTTGGCGAAACATTAAGAGTAATGAATTTAAATCAATATTCACAATCATCTGCCCAACCTGGAATTGCAGTTGAGAATATTCGCCCATTAAAATTGCCATTCCCACCATTTGAAGAACAAAACCAAATCGTTCAATACATCAAAACCGAAACCGCTACCATAGACAAAGCCATTGCAAAAACCGAAAGAGAAATTGAACTGATAAAAGAATACAAAGAAGCCATGATAGCAGAGGCGGTAATGGGCAAAGCAAAAATTTATAACACAGTTAATGCACAATAAAATGGAAGAGAATAAAAATATAATTGACCCTGCAATACTGGCTGCCATTACAACCAATCAGCAGCCCGAGGAATTAGCCGATGGCACAGAAAAAGAAAGGGTTGATGAAACCATCAGGGCATTGATGGATAAGCCATTTGACCCTACTTTGATTAAGGTAGAAAGCAAAACACCTTCATTAGATACTTTAATCAAACGTATCAAAGGCAACACTATTCAAATGGACACTTCCAACTATTTTCAAAGGCAAGACGACCTTTGGGATAAAGGCAAGCAAAGCCGTTTGATAGAAAGTATTTTAATCCGCTTTCCGTTACCTGCTTTTTTCTTTGATGCTTCGGACGATAACAATTGGCTGGTGGTGGATGGTTTGCAGCGGTTAAGCAGCATCCGCAATTTTTGTGTATTAAAAACATTGAAGCTGCAAGAACTGGAATTTCTTACACACTTAAACGGCAAAAGCTGGAATGACCTGAATGACGATTTGCACCGTGTAATTGAAGAAGCAGAAGTTATCATTTACAAAATACTACCAGGTACTCCCACTGATGTAAAGTTCAATATTTTCAAACGCATCAATACCGGTGGTTTGATATTGGAAGCACAGGAAATCCGCCATGCCTTGTTTCAGGGAGCACCATCGCATTTTGTTACAGAGTTGGCAAGAACAAAAGAGTTTTTAGAAGCTACAGAAAATAAGATTGCTACACACCGCATGTTAGATAGGGATTTTGTAAACAGGTTTTTATGCTTCTATTTATTCGGTATTGACAATTACGGCACAAAAGAATACGGGCAGGATTTAGATACGTTTATGAGTAAAGCAATGGCGAGCATTTACGATAAAACGGAAGCAACATTGAATAAGATAAGAGAGGACTTTAAACAGTCAATGATTTTATCTAAAGAAATATTCGGTCGGGAAGCATTCAGAAAAGTGTATTATGATTACGATAGGTTGCCACCCATCAACAAAGCATTGTTTGATGCCATCGCCGTGCAGTTTGCCTTAATTAATCAGGCTGAAAGGGAGGCTTTAAAAGCGAAGAAAAATGAGTTCAAAAAATCGCTTAGCGAAAGACTGAACAGCGACCAATATTTCTTTACATCGGTAACCAGTTCTACAGGGGATAAAAACAGGGTAATAAAAAGGCATGAAGTAGTGGCTGCATTAATTAACGAAACAATTCATCAATAACATGATAAAGTCAATTGAAATAAAAAATTTCAAGTCCATAAAGGCGAAGTATTTCCCACTTCGCAACCTCAATGTATTGTTGGGTTTAAATGGACAGGGTAAATCTTCATTCATACAGTCGTTGCTTGTACTTCGGCAATCGGGTGATAGTTTAAAACGGGGTGTGTTGCAACTGAATGGCAATGAGTTTAACATGGGTACAACCAAAGATGCTTTGTACCAATACACAGGTAAGAACGAGAACCTATCCATTGCTTTAGCTTTTGATGATAAAGAGCCATACCTGATGAATTTTGATTACACCATCGGTTCCGATGTGTTTAACCAAACCAACAGGCAAACGGATGTTTATGGAGAAGCAAAAAGCAGCCTTGACAGCAAGCAACCTTTATTTGCCAATAATTTTCAATACTTAAATGCCAATCGTATTGAGCCGCAGTCCATACACAAGAAAAGCTATACCAATGTTGTGACCATGAATAACATTGGTTCACAGGGGCAATACACTGTTGATTATTTGGAAACAAGAGGTAATGAAAATGTGGCTTTTCAAAATTACATCCATCCCAAAACATTAAGCTCCCGGAGCAGTCATGGTGTGGTTACCAAAGATGAACGCTTAATCAATCAGGTCAATTTGTGGATGAGAGAAATTTCACCAGATGTAAGTGTAAGCATAACCAGTGTTTCATCTGACTTGGTAAAACTGGAGTATGAATTTCAGCAACCTACCTATGGCAAAACAATGGCTTTTAAACCGGAGAACGTTGGCTTTGGTATCTCCTATTCTTTACACGTTGTTGTGGCTTTGCTTAAAGCAAAACCGGGCGACTTACTTATTATAGAAAACCCCGAAAGTCATATACACCCAAGAGGGCAAGCCGAATTAGGAAAGTTAATTGCTTTGGTTGCTCAAAACGATGTGCAGGTAATTATTGAAACGCACAGCGACCATGTTTTAAATGGGATTAGGGTTGGAGTGAAAGAGACACCTGAAATGAAAGATAGAACTGCACTGTTCTATTTTGAAAAAGTGGTTACTGAAAGTGAGCAGTATTCGCAAATAGCCAATATTGAAGTGGACAAGAACGGAGAGTTAAGTAATTATCCTGCTAATCTTTTGGCTGAATGGAGTAACCAACTTTTAAAATTGCTGTAAATGGAATTAGTGTTCAACGAAATATCTTTTTTGCCTTTTGCAAATAATGAAGTTGTTCTCAAAGAACAATTTATCAGTATGCTAAAGCTGTATGATAAAGCAAAAGAATTGTACGGCTATAAGCATTTGGTTTTCCCTTCAAATATTGGTGAAACAAAAGTTACAGCAGATAAAACATTTGTGCAGTGGGCTTATGCTATACCGCATCAGGGTGACAAGAACAAAATATTAAGTGTTCCTTTTGTACGTCCTTTCGCAAACGATGTGTTAGAAGAAAAGGTAAAAGAACTGCACAAGTATTATTACTCCAACGAGGAAGCAGGTATCAATGAAGAATATTGTATTGGCTTACCCACGGCATATTTAAAAGAGAAAGTGGCAATCAGTCTGGCAACTCACAAATGTTGGGTAACATCCGAAATAGTTTTTAAAGAAATAATCAACGATGATTTAGAAACCAAAGATATTTCGGTGCATAATATCAGCGATGAAACTCATTTAGCTGAAGATTGTATTAAGGACGAATTGATGTATTCAGGAAAATTGGATTTGAAAAAACGTTCTAAAACACCCACCGATGATGACATAACCCTAAGTGGCGACCATCATGGAAATAAGGAATTGAAAGCCTTTGCAAAGAAGTTATTCAAAAACGAGTATGTTGAATGCGTAATCAACAACATTGACTTTAGCCCTAAGGCAATCAATTTTATCAAGAACATTTACCCGGATGGAAAAATTGAATTGGTTTTACATTGGGAAAGTGCTGGCTATGGTATGGTTATTCAAACAACGGGGAAAAACTATAGAGAAACGGAGGCGATAGCAGAAATCTTAAAAAAAGAGTTTGATAAATGAGTACAGATACATCAGAAAAAGGTTTAGAAACCATCATTGAAAAGCACTTGGTAGAAGTGTGCGGCTATCGCCAAAGCTACAGTGCCGACTATGACAGAGACCTTTGCATTAATAAAAGATTGTTGTTTGAGTTCATCAAACAAACGCAGCCTGCTGCTTATGATACCATTGTAAAACGGGGAGAAGAAAAATTTATTAAAAGGCTTGCCGAGCAAATAAAAAGCAAAGGCGTTATTGAATTGCTCCGCAAAGGCATAAAAGATTTAGACCTTCAAATTAACCTGTACTACAAAAACCCTGCATCGGAACTTAACCAAAAGGCACAAGAGAATTACCAGGCAAATATCTTTTCAGTTACCAGACAGTTGTATTATAGTTTATCCAACAGCAATTCATTAGACACTGTTTTATTCATCAATGGATTACCCATTATTACCTTTGAGCTTAAAAACGAGTGGACAGGGCAAACCGTAAAGAATGCCATTCGCCAATACCAGCAGGACAGAGACCCGAAAGAGCCATTGTTTACCTTTGGCAGATGTATGGTACACTTTGCTGTAGATAGCAATTTGGTGTTTATGTCAAGTGAGTTGAAAGGGAATAATACCTTTTTCCTTCCTTTCAATAAAGGAGTAAATAATGGAGCCGGAAATCCTTTAAACCCTAACGGATTAAAAACTGATTATCTATGGAAAGAAACGCTGACCAAAGAAAGCCTGAGTAACATTATAGAAAACTATGCCCAGATTGTTGAAGAAACAGATGACGACACTGGCAAAATTAAGCGTAAATTAATTTTTCCTCGTTACCATCAGCTAAGAGTGGTAAAGAAACTGTTAGACAATGCAAAGGAAAATGGTGTTGGGCAAAAATACCTCATTCAACATTCAGCTGGTTCAGGCAAATCAAATTCTATAACATGGCTTGCACACCAATTAGTAAGTTTGCACAATACAGCCAACACCGAGACAGTTTTTGATAGTGTGATTGTAGTGACAGACCGAAAAGTTTTGGATAAACAAATTAGGGACAATATTAGGCAATTTGCACAGGTAAACAAAGTAGTGGAGGCAATTGAAAAAGGCAGCAAGCAATTAAAAGAAGCTCTAGAGGATGGCAAAAAAATAATTGTCACCACTGTGCAGAAGTTCCCTTTCATCATTGATGAAATAGGTACATTGAAAGCAAAGAAATTCGCTATTATTATTGACGAGGCACACAGCAGCCAAAGCGGTGAAACTGCAGGCAAAATGAACTGGGTACTTGCAGAAAAACAAGCCCCTTATGGTGATGAAGACTTTATATCTGACTTTGAAGAAGAATACTCAGAAGATATTATTAATAGAGTAATTGAACAAAGTAAAATGCTAAAAAATGGAAGTTATTTTGCTTTTACAGCTACACCAAAGAACAAGACTTTAGAAACGTTTGGTACAAAAACACCTGATGGGAAATTTGTTGCCTTTGATGCTTACACCATGAAGCAAGCCATTGAAGAAGAATTTATTTTGGATGTTCTGAAAAACTATACTACTTATCAATCTTACTATAAACTAAACAAAGCGGTAGAAGACAATCCTGAATTTGAAACACACCAAGCGAATAAAAAGCTGAGGGCTTATGTAGAAAGTCATCCATTCTCTATCATGGAGAAATCTAAAGTGATGATAGACCATTTTCATTCAGAGGTGGCTAAGCAAATAAACAGGCAGGCTAAAGCAATGGTGGTTTGTAAAAGCATCAACAATGCTATTAAATATTACGATGCCTTTAAAACATACCTGAAAGAAATTAACTCCCCATACAAAGCCATTATAGCTTTTAGCGGTAGCAGGCAAATTGACGGAGTAGATACTGACGAAGCAAAACTGAATGGCTTTCCAAGCAATGATATACCAAAGGAGTTCAAAAAGAAGGAATACAGGTTTTTAATTGTTGCCAATAAATTTCAAACTGGTTTTGACCAACCCTTACTGCACACAATGTATGTAGACAAGAAACTAAGAGATGTGCAGGCAGTGCAAACATTATCAAGGTTAAACAGGGCATATAAACCTTACAAGGAAGATACTTTCGTTTTAGATTTCTTCAATAGCACTGACGAAATAAAAGAAGCCTTTGAACCTTTCTATACAACGACTATACTTAGTGAGGAAACCGATGCAAACAAGCTGAATGACTTGCAGGATGTATTGGACAACGCACAAGTTTACACAGTTGAGGATGTTCACAATTTCACTAATCTCTATTTCAATAATGCAGACAGGCAGGAGCTTGACCCGATTATTGATGCTTGTGTTGTTAATTTCAAAACTGAGTTAAATGAAGATGCTCAAATAGACTTCTTTGTAAAGGCTAAATCCTTTTACCGTACCTACGCTTTTCTTTCTAAAATCCTTTCCTTCAAAAATGCTTATTGGGAACGCCTTTACTGGTTCTTAAAATTCCTAATGCCCAAAATTAAACTAAAAGAAAATGAAGATTTGGCAAAAGGCATAATTGAAGCCATTGATTTAGATAGCTACCGATTGACCAGAACAACAACAGATAATATCGGCTTAAAAGGTGGAGTAGAAATTGACCCAACACCACCAATTATGAAAGGCAAGAAGGGCGAAAATGAATTTAATGAACTTGAAGCAATTATTAACGATTTCAATACACGTTTTGGCATTGACAATTGGACAGATGATGATAAGATTAAAAAATTCCTCTTTGAACAACTGCCAGCCGACTTTGTGAAAGACCAGGCAACTGTAAATTCTGTCAACAATTCCGACAAGCAGAATGCAAAAATCACTTCTGATAAGAAGGTGGAAGATTTAATGCAGGATGTAATTTTTACCTATACCGATTTATACAAGAAGTTTACTGATGATGCTGATTTCAAGCGGCAATATTTGGATTTTGTATTTGATAAAATCTGGAAAAACCAAGATAATAGGACTAATAAATAGATTAATAAAAGACAAAATATATTTCACATATTCAATTTTAAACAATTATTCTAAATTATAATATTCTGACAAATTCTATAAAACTCCAGATACAATTTTCATATTAATATCATCCATTAATCCTTTCCCTCTCCCCTATCTTCGAACCCACCATGAAAACCCACCTTTCCATTGCATTCTGTTTTTTGTTTATCCTGTTTTCGCCTTTTATGACATTTACCCGGGAGGTAGAGGGATTGGGAATGACATCGGTTATTGGGCTTCGGGTGCCATTGGAATGGATGTTGGCGTTTTACATAGTGGCTTTGGGGGTGTTTACCATTGTCATGGGGCTGAGTTTTAGCAGGAGATTTACCCAAGGAAGCACACTGCGTATACGCAAATACAATCTTTGGCCAGATGCAAAACGCATAGGGCCCTGGGTGGTGGTGTCACTGGCGCTGCATGCATTTAGCGGGGGTATTGTGTACTATGGTTTTACCTTGCTGTTTTTTTCATTTTACAGTCTTTTTAAAGCCGCATTTATTGCCATTGCAAAACCCCAGTATTTGTGCCTTGATGAAGGTATATTGCTGCAAAATACAGGATTGGGAAGAAACAAACGCAAGCTGGCGGAAATGCAGGAAATAGTGAAAACCGGCGATACTGTGACCCTCAAATTTGAGGACAATCTGGATACGCTGGTGCTGGATAGAAAACAATTTAATCCGGACGCACTCAATCTCTGGTTGCAAGGATTTCCTCCAAATTAATTTATAATACAAAAAAAAATCCCCGGCCAGGCCGGGGATTTTTTTTACAAATAACCCAACAATATACTACTATTTTCTGTTCTGGGGATATGTGATTAAAACTGCTTCTGCCTTTGGACTTATTTCACTATACATACCCTGCTTTGGTATAAGCGCTGGTCGGCAACTACACTGAGGCTGTAGATACCTGCGGCCAGGTTCAGGTTGCCAATTGAGAAAGAAAGGGCATTGCCATTAACCTGAGGCTGTATACTATAGCTGCGGCCCTGCATATCAGTAAGGGTGGCTTGCAAAGTGCCTTGGGGAAGCAGCGGAAGTGTGGTATAAAACTCAGTATTGGCAGGGTTTGGGTACACCGATAAAGGCTGAACGGTTGGCACAGTTTTAACTGCCAATATAGTTTTGGGCAGGTATGAATAATAATGACGCGTATTTAATCTCCAGCTTCCATCGGCGGTAACATAGGCATAATAATTTGCCGTAGTATAATATCCCTGTGCATTAAATTCATATTGAAATTTATTGCTGGGTTTCCAACTGCCATTCGTCCAGTTACTCACAACATTGGTAACGATCCGGTTTTTGGCATCCAGGGTATATTGTCCATATGAATTATTTTCCCAGCTATTGGAAACTGTATTCCATTTTTCGGTGATGGACATTACCACACCGTGGGTGCTATTATACACTTTTGAATCGCGGGTAGTGCCTACCCAAACAGATTTTGCAGGATCCCAGGTATATTGGGTTTTGTAGGTAAGGTTAGAATCGGCATCATAAAAATACTCTGATTTTGATTGCAATCTCCATGCATTTATGTTCCAGTATTCCAGAGTTGTACTCAGCAACTTCAGATAAGAATTGTATGTATATTTATAGCGATTTGTATTTAACCACTGACCGGTTGCAGTGTCCCATTTATAGGCTTGCGAAACCGAAGGCAGGTTATTGCTATTGTACACAAGATCAGATCGGGTAGGTGGCAAATACACCTTTTTTGTTTCGTCGTAATACTGTTGCATAGTGCCAACCTGAAAACCTTTTGTATTGTAATAATACTCGATAAAGCTATACTCTACCCATCCGGCAGAAGCCACATTCCAATGATATTCTATGCGCTTTACTTTCTTGCCATCGGAGTTATAAACATACTCCAATCTATATCGCATATAGGATTGAGCAGGGTCGTAAACAGAATCGACATCCAAAATTAAACTATCTTTTTGGTCATACAAATTATAGCTTAATTTATAAATTTTAAATGTTTTTGTAAGGGTATCAAAGCTGTATTTCATCTGTCTGAATTCTTTACCGGTAGATGTGTATTCAATCTTTAAGGAATCGTAGGTGTAAGGGTTTCCGGTTTTAGGATAAAAGTCAGAATGTGAACCCAGGTAAAGCAAAGATCCGTCGCCATATTGCGTTTGTCCATGGGCAGCAAGGGTAAAACAAAAAGTCAGTATGAGCATGACTTTGTAAATGTTTTTGTTGAATAGGAATTTATTTTTCATTGTTTTGTTGTCTTTTTCGAATGCAAAACTAGGATTGAACGGAAGCCTGCTTTTTTAATATGATTGGATAGCAGATTTTATGATTGATTGACAGATTTTGTGATTGAATGGGGTAAACCCCTGTCCCTCATAGCCGACAAATTGAGGAGTAGCTTTAAAGCGGGATCGTAAGACTTTATAAGGGGCCAAAATCAATCAAACTTTGTATTTTTGCCCATACAGAAGCCGGGCCTGCCGCATGTCGCAGAAAATAAAAACATACAATGTAGAGGACTTTCGCAATAAATTTATGCTATCAGCAGTGGAAGTGGATGCCCTGTTGATGCCCCAATACGGGAAGTTTTTTATTACACGGGTGCAAGATATGCTTCAACTTATTTCACTTCCTGTTCCTCCCTCCCGCTCTACCAATCATTCTTTTATTTTTCTAACTGCAGGCGAAGCCATTATGAGCATAGGCAATGAAAAATACAACATACACAAAAATCAGGGATTATGGGTATCGGCCGGGCAGGTTTTTTCATTCTCCAATCTAGATCGCAATGAAGGATTTATCTGTAATTTCAACGACGATTTTTTGGTAGGCCGACTGGGGTATTCTGATTTTTTAAAAAATTTCGAATTCCTGAATATCTGGTCCAACCCATGTTTGCAACCCGGCAAAAAAGAGGCACAAAGTTTATTGCTGCTCTTGAAAAGAATGCTCGAAATCTATAGCGATTCAGGGTTAAAAGAGAATCTAATATTGCAAGCATATACGGTTACCCTGCTAAGTGAAATACAGGGCATTTATAGCCAATTAAATACCGCCGGACAGTCAACATCATCCCATTTGGCTGCACAGTTTAAGTCTCTGGTTTATCACCAAATAAAGAAACATCACTTTGTAACGGACTATGCCAATTTATTGCACGTTACACCCAATCATTTAAACAAAGTAGTAAAAGCGGCGACGGGCAAATCTCCATCGAAATGGATTGATGAAACGCTAATTCTTGAGGCAAAAGTACTATTATACCAAACCCAATATAGTATCGGCGAAATATGCACAGAACTGGGCATTGAAGATCCGGCCTATTTCAGTAGGTTTTTTAAAAAATACGAAAAAGTAAGTCCGGCTGAATTTCGAAAATTGATTGAAAAGTCCAAAAACCAGCCTGATAATTCCAAATAGAAACGGGTTTGGCCATTCAATTTTGCATGTAAAAAAACAACATGCATACCCATACCACACCCGAATTTACTCCATTGAACAGCGCCACAGCCATAGGTATTGCCTTTATTTATATTGTGCTTACCTCATTCATCCGGGAGCCAAACCGACAAAAATTCAGTGCCCTTTTAATTGCAGGTGCAGGAGCTGTTTATTGGAGTGGCGGCCTGGGAATTTGGGAATTTATTTTTGGGGGACTCATGTTATGGATTGCAATGAGGGGTTTAAACAACTACACATACATTGGAATCGGCTGGTTGTTGCATACCGGGTGGGATATTCTGCATCATTTTTACGGCAGCCCAATTGTGTATCTTGAAGCATCCTCGTCGGCAGGTTGCGCTGTTTGTGATCCGTTTATTGCGCTGTGGTATTTTTGGGGTGCACCAAATGTATTAAGTTTGTTACGTAAAAAAACAGAACTTCAATAATATGTACAGCCTTATATTAAGCCTACATTCAACCACACGTTGGTTGGTTTTGATTGCATTGTTGTATGCTGTTTTTAACGCTTTCAGGGGTTTAATTTCGCACAAACTTTTTACTTCAACAGACAATCGCATTCGCCACTGGACCGCTACCCTGGCACATATTCAGTTGGTGTTTGGATTCATATTATATTTTATCAGTCCGATTATTGATTATTTTTTGAATCATTTTAAAGATGCGGTTCACATCCGAGAAATCCGTTTTTTTGGTATGGAACACAGCTTGATGATGCTCATTGCGGTGCTGATTATAACGATAGGCTCTATCAAAGCAAAGCGCAAAAAAACCGATCGCGAAAAATTTAAAACCCTTGCAATTTGGTATACAGTTGCATTGATTATTATTTTAGCCAACATTCCATGGCCTTTTTCACCTCTTACGCATAGGCCCTACTGGAGAGGATTTGGAAATTAGGTGCTTCCAAAATACTGTTGTAAATCCAAATCCGATATTTTAACTATTTTATTTTTTTTTTTGTAAAAAAACAAGTTCTCAACCAGCTCAAACAACAAGGCCCATAAGCACAAAAGGGGCGCCAAAACTACGAGTAAAAGTAAAGAAATAACAATATAAAACCAACCTACATTTTCAGTTTGAGACACCAAAACTTTCTCTTTTTCAATCCTGTTTTCCATAATTTTCTCATATTAGTTCTAGTTGGGTTATCTGTCATAGATATGACAAACATTTTAGTTAAAGTTGCATCCGAAAGAATAAAAATGATAAAAACCTGACTGAAATGGACAGCGTTTTTTTAATGTTTAATGGAATAGTGAATGGTAGAATAGGTAAATAGGTTAATCTTGGTTGCACTTGGCAGCGAACCGAGATAGATGCCGAGAGGTTACCACTAAGAAACTAAGGCACTGAGTTGGTTTAGAACGCAGATAAAACTTTTGCGAAAGATTTCAGGGCACTAAGGGAATTCCTGCGGAATTGTGACTGGCTGTTCATACTGTCAACTGTAAACTGTAAACTAAACTACTAACTTTGCCTCATGTTTTGCCAAACCACCCTTCACACAATTTTTAACTGCAGTTTGGAACGTGCATTTAAAACACCCATGCTGTGCGATGTAACCAAAGTGCATACAGGTTATGGATTAATGCCAAAAATTGTAAGTATTAGTGACGGTGAAAACTGGGGGCAAATTGGATCTACCAAAAAAGTATATGCTGCAAAATCGCTTACCCAGAAGGGCGGCTATGCGTCGATGGACAAAGTTCTGGATCGCATAGAAAATAAATATTGGAAAATAGAAGTCAGCGATTTTCAGGCCTGGATGTTGGGCTTTTATAAATTTACCGGTGAATGGAAAACCACCGAAATTAAACCCAATGAAATTGCGATAGACTATACTTACACTATGCATTCGAAAGGGATATTTTGGTATCCGTTTAATTGGCTTTTTACTAAATTATTTTGGCGCAGATATATGAAACAAGTGTTGGAAAATGTAAGGCAATTGGCCTATAATAAAGAACCGTATCTGAATGATTAATGTTTAATGATTAGTGTTTAATGGCTTGGTGGAACTTGGTTGACTCGGTCGCTTTTGGTGTCCAACACCCATAGCTGCCAAAATTTACCACTGAGATACTAAATCACCGAGCCCGTTTCGGGCGAGGAAAAGACTTTTGCGGATGATTCTAGACCACTAAGGGAATTCCTGCGGAATTTGAACTGGTTGCTTAAAGACTGCCTGGCTGTTATTACTGTCAACTGTACACTGTCAACTGTCAACTAATAAAGGCTGTCTCTGCCCCCTACTCCCTGCCCCCTACTCCCTTAAAAAAGGTTCTTCCACATCATACTCTCAATGGGTTTATCCGGTTGTTGTGAGTATTTGGCATTCTTTTTCTGGTTGTACTTCACTTCAATTTCACCTTCAACCGGGAAATAGATGAGTTGGCCTATGGGCATGCCTTTGTACACTTTTACGGGTTGTTTTACCGAGATTTCCAGGGTCCAGTTACCACAGAATCCCACATCGCCTTTGCCGGCGGTGGCATGGATATCGATACCCAATCGGCCTGTAGATGATTTACCTTCCAAAAACGGAACGTGGGCATGGGTTTCGGTATACTCCAGGGTTACACCCAGGTAAAATACGTGGGGATAAAGCACAAATCCGTCATCAGGAATTTCGAAATACTCGATTTCGTTATGCTTTTTGGCATCCAGAATATGGTCTTTATAGGTAGCCAACCATTTGCCCAGGTGCACATCGTAGCTATTACTACCCAGGCAGGTACGATCGTAGGGTTCAATTTTAATGGTACCCTTGGCCATTTCTTCCAGTATCCGTAAATCCGACAGAATCATGGCCCGCGAAATTATACCTAAGCCTCAGTATGAAAGCTATGGGTGGGCTTTTTGTGGAGAAATCGGTCTACCGAAGGCAGAAGCCGGATGTTTAGAGAATGTAGAATGTAAAATGCAAAATGTAGAATGCAAAATGTAGAATTTCTCCGCGACCACTGCTCCCTCTCGCCACATTTGCAATGGGCGGGCCCTGCTCCCTACTCCCTGTAGGAATGTAAAATGCATAATAGAAGAGCCTTACTCCGCGACCACTGCCCCCCACTCCCCGCTCCCTACTCCCTGTTAGGTTTTAGAATTTCACTGGAACTTAACTGGCTGTTTATATGGCTGTTTGGCTGTTAAAACTGTCAACTGTACACTGTCAACTATAAACTAATCCACCTAGGCAATATGTCGGAGGCTGCCAAACTCTTCTCCGCCCATTTAAAATGTGGCGGACCCAACTTCTAACTCCTAACTCCGCGATTGCTTACCTTTGCACCCATGAGTGCCAGGCCCGGAGAATACAACGACCTCAAAATGGTGAAATACACCGATTTCGGAATTTACCTCGATGGGGGCGAAATGGGCGAAATTCTAATGCCCCAGAAATACGTTCCTTATGGCACCAATGTGGGCGATACCGTGCACTGCTTTGTGTACTACGATACCGCGGACCGGCCCATTGCTACCACCGAAACTCCATTGGCTGTTGTGGGTGAATGTGCCCATCTTAAATGTGTTTCGGTAAGCAAATTCGGTGCTTTTTTGCATTGGGGACCATTAAAGGATTTGTTCATCCCCTTTCGCGAACAAAAAACCGACATGGTTGAAGGCAAAAGCTATGTGGTGTATTTGTATCTCGATGATGTGAGCAAACGCATTGTGGGCAGTGCCAAACTCGAAAAACACCTAAATAAAAGCAGGCCGGATTTTGAAGTGGGCCAGCAGGTTGATTTAATGATTGCCGGCGGCTCTGATTTAGGACTCACCGCAGTAATTAATAATACCCATACCGGATTATTATATCGCAACGAAGTATTTAAAACCGTTTATTTGGGTGAAAAGCTGAAAGGCTACATCAAAGAAATTCGCGGTGATGGGAAAATAGATCTCTCCTTGCAATTGCCCGGATATAAATATTTATTATCCGAAGAAGACAAAATATTAGAAGTATTGCGCAGCCATGGAGGCAGCATGCAAGTGGGCGACAAATCAGACCCCGAGCAGATTTACGAACTGTTTCAAATGAGTAAAAAAAGCTGGAAAAAACTGATTGGAACCCTGTATAAAAATCGCAAAATCGAAATCACCGAAAATGGAATTAAATTGATGAAATAATTGTGGGAATAGGTAATTAAGAAATCATGGTAAGCCCTTTCATGAGGCATGGAGGAGATTAGCCTCACCATTCACAATTCACAATTCACAATTGGCTGCTAAAGAGCTATTTCCCAAACTTTCACACACTTATCATCGCCTGCTGAAACAAGCGTATGCTCATTCAGCCAAAGCAAACAATTCACACTGCTTTTATGCGCTTCAAATTTAGTAAGGTCGATTACTTTTAATAATTCAGCCGATTCCGTATCCCATATTTTAATAGTTTTATCCATACTTCCGGAGGCCAATAAACTGCCGGATGCATTGAGTGACAAAGCATGGATGTGAAACCAATGTGCCGCAACATATTTCTTTTCTGAGGCAGTTTTTAAATCCCACATACGCAAAATTGCATCTCTACCACCCGAAAAAAGCGTTTGATTTCCTGCTACATATGCCATCGAAAAAACCGACTGGGCATGACCCTCCAATAATTCAAGAACTTTTAAATCAAAATTGGTGATATATATTTTCCAATCGCTACTGCCAAACGCAAATGCATTCAAATTTTCTAAAAACACAAAACTGCGCAATGCCTGGGTGGCGATTTTTTGTTTATAAACAATTTCAAAATCAGAATTCCAAATCATGGCGCAACCATCACCGCCAGCGGTAATGAATAATCCGTTTGGGAGCAGTGCAATGGCATAAATTCCTTTTTCGTGGGCCATCCATTTGCGGGGTTGCGCACCGGGTTTTACGCTAAATAAGGCCCCGCTTTGGGTGCCTGCCAACAGGGTGCCATCGGGTAAGATTTGCAAGGCAAAAACTGTTTCGGGAATCTGCACCTGGGCAACACCATCCTCACCAGAGAGATAATCCCAGCGCACCAGGTACCCATCGCCACCCGCTGAGTAAAACGCTGTATCATCGGCCTTACACAGCGCGTACACCGACTGTTTATGCCCCCACAAGGTGGTTACCAGATTTACCCCTATTTTCGCACCCATGCCATTGGATTGTTTAATTTTACCTGCCCCCGGCGTTAAGGTTGGTTTTTGGAATATTACCGAAAACGCAGAAGAACTGCTGCAAAGTTACAATCCGGGCAAGGAAGAGGAAACATTTATTCGTTCAATGCCCGAAAGTCGGCAACTGCATTACTTGGGTAGCCGCAGCCTGGCCCGCGCATTTTATCCCGATGAAAAAATAGTGAAAGACCCCTTTGGCAAACCGCATTTCGAAAACAGCAGCACCCACTTTAGCTGGAGCCATAGCGGACACTATGCCGCATTTATTGCCAATGAACACGAAAAAACCGGCATTGATATTGAAATTATCAGTCCGAAAATATTGCGTATTGAAGATAAATTTTGCAATAAAATTGATAAACAACAAATCAAAAAAACACACCATGCCGAAAGCCTTCTACTAATATGGGGTGCTAAAGAAAGCATGTTTAAATGGTACGGAGAAAAAGAGGTAGATTTTAAACTGCACATGACTGTAGAACCCTTTGACATCCGCGAGGAAGGACGTTTTATTGCCCAATTTCACAAACCCGAAAAAAAAGCAGAATTCATGATGGAATATAAAATTATGAATGACCATTTGGCGGTGTGGACGCTGGAAGAAGTTACGAGTTAAGGGTTTAGAGTTACGAGTTTAGTTGACAGTGGCGAGGCATGCTCGCCATCGCGAGTGCAAACCTCGCGATTGACAGTTGACAGTGAGAGCAGCCTCCGCCGCATTGCATGGGCGGATTAGGAAGCCTTTGCACCTTTCAGGTCCAGGCCAGAATTCACAATTCAGAATTGGCTTTTCATTAAAAGCAGCTAATCTATTTTTTGATATTTAAATACTACACTCCTATTGCCGGATTTTAGTTGAATTAAATACAGGCCGGCTGGATATTGGGCAATATTTAACAGGTTTTGACAAAGGGTGCCAGATTCAATTATTTTGCCCGAAATGTCAGATACTGAATATTGTAGTTTATTGGTGTTATCAATATCAAAATAAACCGTGCCATTGCCCGGATTGGGATACATGCTAACATTTAGATTCGTTGGATAATTTGCCTTTAATACATCGGGCCATTCCTTAGGACCAAAAAGGCCGACAAAGGTATTGCGACCGCCATTATTTTTAAAGGCATACCCACCCACATAATATTCGCTCTGGGTGGTGTTCATGTTATATTGATGGGTATAAATAAATGGGTTATGGCCGTTATTGGAATAGGGTGCAATGGGTGCATAAAACCGGCTGTAATTTTTATTCTGATCAATAGAATACAACAGTCCTGTGTTCATATTCTTCAAAGAATCCGGCAAGCCCGGCCACCGTTTTGCATCCGACCAAAATTTTATTACGTTCACTCTTTTTCCATCTGGAGTATTGACAAAACCAGCAGAATTACTCCCACCCCCATTGACAGAATCTACATATTCTTTTGAGAGAATTGTACCCGTCCGTTCATTTAAGAGACAAACAAAGGAAGGATTACCACCTTTAAATTTCATTATAACCTTGGAACCAAAAATATTTGTTGAATGGTCATAAGGGAATTGCCAATACAAAAAACTATCTCCCACCAGACCTATACTGCCAAGATACTGCGAATAACCATCTGTTAATGAATCCACACGTTTATACCAGCGTATTTTTCTGGCATTGTCTAAACACAATAACATGCCATCGCACGTATTCATGGATTTATTGTGCAAGGTATCTGCCCTTATAAATACCGAGTCGAAAAAACGAAGCGGTGTGAAGTACCGAATATTAAAAGCCATAAGAATATTATTGCTTTTGCTCAGCACAACTTGCGATAAATTTTCTTTTACATGTCCCAGGTAAATATTTTCAAGTACATTGCCAATGGTATCCAGAATGGTTAGATAACTGGCATCTGATTTGTTAAAATTTACTCCATTCCAATTGCCAATAGCCGTTGGGATATGTGAAAAAACCAAAAGTTTATTGCCATAACCACTATATAACCTCTGAACCGTGAGATTTTTGTATAAAAAAACCGTTTTCCCATTTTGGTCAATTCCAAATAAAAAATCAAACCGGCCTGACGAAGCTATACTGTCATTGCCCACTTTGATAAAATCTGTAGCGGTGCCGGAATAACAGGTTGTGCCATTGAAAAGTTGAACGCCGCTATTAAAACCAAAATTCAAACTACTCTGTGATAATGCAGATTTTATAGTTGTATGCCATATGTATTTTCCTAATGAATCATATTTAACAAAAACAGCTACCTGATTTAAGGAGCTAGAAAATTTAAATTGATGCATTTGCAAACTTTTATTTACCGGAATGAGAAAATAGGCATTGTTCCATTTATCGGTAAAACCGCGCTGAACGGCATTCGTAGCATCTATCATACCATTGTCGGTACAGTAATGATTATGACCCCAAATGAGTTTGGTTGGAGTTTGGCTCCAAGAACCTATTGCTTGCAAACAGGTCAAAATAAATAAAACAAACTGTTTAGACATAAGTTATTATGGACACGGAGGAATAGAGTTAGCACCATCTATATCCGTAAGCTGAATAGTCTTAGTTATATAATTGATAGTTATACGAGCACAGCCGCAAGAGCATTTAATATAAGGACCTCCACCACAACAAAAGTAATCTGCACCAACCCCATTATGCAACACCCCGTTAATCTCAACTTCAATTGTACCACAACTACAATCCGGATTAGCAATTAAATAAGGTCCTTTAGTCTGTCTAATACAACCACAAGTTGGATCGAGTGTATTTTGGCAAAGATTAACCATTGCTCCAAAATTACCATTACAATCTTTTATTCTAACAGAAATAGGGCAATCTAACTCAGAAATCAAACTCCAACCACAAGGTGCATTTGGCTTTGAGTCTGGCTTCGTTTTTAATGACATACTTAACGAAATAGTGAGTGCCAAAGCCAGAAAAAAAAGAAAAAATTTACGATTTGGAAAAATAGAAGAGAATTTTAGGTTTTTCATATTTCAATTTAAATTAGTTGAACGAAACTAAATGTAATTTTCCTAATAAACAAATTTATTTTTTAATATTTTTATATACAACAACTTACAAAATTTTAATTATTTAATTCTTCAAAATACACTTGTTTAAATTTATTAATTGTACAATAAAGTAGACACTATTTAATAATATACATAACAATTTTCCTTAATTGCCTTAACCGAAATACTCCTAATACTTGTGCCTTGGTATTTGATTTTTTAAACCTATATAACAACAATATTAAGATCAAAATAAAACCCGCATTGGCAGCCAGGCTAGCACCCTGCAATCCCATGCGGGGAATGAGATAATAGCCCAGCGCGGTTTGCAGAATCAATCCGCTTAAATTGGAAATTATTAACCATTTAAAATTATTAATGGCGTGCAAATAATGGCTAAAAACCGTACTTAATCCAAGGGCTAAAATGGCTGGGATAAACCAAAGGGCATTGTTTTTTAAAGCACTAAAATCACTCCCAAATACAGCGGTAAACAAGGCATTGGGCAGCAAAATTAACAAAATACATGCAAGTGCTGTTCCGGCCAGGGCTATGGCTGCATAGCGCAGGGTAATATCGGCCCTGAAACGGGGATTTTCTGAACGCAAAATACGCATATGGGCTATGGTGCCAAAACTATTTCCAAAAATCCAGATTGTATCAGCAATCAGAAGGGTATTGGCAAATATTCCTGTGTCTTTCAGTCCTAAAAAATGGGTAATAATTAATAAAGACAATCGATAATTAAAAAACTGAATCAATTGGCCGGTTTGGTTTAGAAACCCATTCTTATACAAGTCAGAACCCGCAGGCTGCGCCGCCGTAAAATCAGCCCGAATGAATTTTAATAACAACAAAATAGCCACCAATAAAAATACACCGGTTGAAAGTGAGAAAACCAAGGCTACCTGATTTACCATTAAATTTTTAGCCATAAAAAAATACAAACCAACAATGCCTGCAAGCTTAAGAATTTCAATCCCCAATTGTATGCGATTGCGCTCATAAACCAGGCTATGGGCCTGAAATACCGAATACAAAAGCGTTATCAATGCCAGTGGAATAGAGATACAAATAATAGCCCAGAAATAGGCATGGGTTAAAGGCAATAACCAAACAACAAGGGTAGCCAAACACAAAACCACCAGGCTCCAGACTAAAGAAGCGAACAGGTTTCTTTTTCCGGGGAATGCCACCATCATACCCGCCAGCGAACTGCCGCCTACAAACTCGTTGGCAATCATAATGAGGTTTACGTAAAACAGCACCAGGCTTAGCTCTCCCCTACCCGCAGCACCCATAAACCGAGAGCATAGAATAACAGTTACTGCTGCTACTATGGCTTTAGCAAACTGGGCAATAAATGTGCTTACCGGACTATTTTTGGCCATGAATATTCGCTAAAAAAAATGCAAGTGAAGTGAGCCTGAAATACCATTTCAAACCTTTGCTATTTTGGGGTGTAAGGGATTTAAGCAACTGCTCACGCCCTCCCCGCGGCGACCACTCATCCAAAATTTCTGACATAAAAACTGGTTCCCAATTTTTCAATTGTTTCCAGGTGAGTATCTCATCCGGCACGGTAAATCCTTTTTTATCGGTGCGCCACAAAACCTGCCCGGGGACTACATCGGTAAGGGCTTCACGCAGTATTCCTTTGGTAAAACCGTTTTTACTTTTTTGTTTAAATGGCATACGCAAAAAACTGGCCAGCATATTGTCATCGGCAAAGGGGTTGCGGCTTTCCAGGCCATGGGCCATGCCATTGCGATCTTCCCAAACCAGCATTTGTCCCAATTTTTTTCCGTAATAATCCTCCTTCATTTTTTCATCGGCACTTAAACCTGCAAGGCTCCACCGATAAGACATGCGGGGCAATAAATCGGGGTGTAAGATGGATTTTAAATCTTTATTAAATGCATATCTTTTAATAAAATCAGGCGCGATTTTTAGTAGTTTTAATTTGCGATAACCCGCCTCTATTTCTTTCAAAGTTAAGGGCCAGTTTTGCGCATTTTTTTGATACAACTGTTTTAATACCCCGTAATCTCTTTGCAAATAATCGGGGTATCCGCCAAAGATTTCGTCGGCTCCCTGGCCATTGAAAAACACCGTTACACCATGGCTTTTGGCCAGTTTACACAATTCAAAATGCGCCAGATTGTTCCAGGCTACAGCCGGCATGTCTGTAGCTTGAATTACAGTTTGCAACAAATCGTTGCTGGCATCTTCTAAGCTGGTTGTATGCCAATCGGCGTGGTTATAATCGGCCACCATTTTTTGCCAATTACTTTCATCGCTATTTGCATCGGCAGAGGTAACCGAAAATAATTTCAGTTTGGCAGCAGCCCCCAATTCTTTGCGCGCAAGGCCAATGATGGCAGCACTATCCAGTCCACCACTTACGGCAAACCCCAGCGGCACATCGGCAATCAACCTGGTTTTTACGCTGTGTTGTAAACGTTCTTTTAAATGAATGGGGGGAATTTTATCCGGTGTAAATTCGGTGAGATTCACCAATCCATCTTGTGCTGTCCAACAATCCAGGCGTCCTTTTTCAACCGAAAATATGGCACTGAAATAATTGCTTTCGGGCAAATTGCCCATAACCCCTTCCGTTAAATGATGAAAAATGGTAGTAGGATCGGGCGAATTATATCCGGTAATTAAACGCAGCGGTTTTGTTTCGCTGGCAAAAAACCAAACACCCCCTTTGCGGCTGTAGAACAGGGGTTTTACACCGGTGGGATCTCGGAAAACATGCAGGCTTTGCTCTTCTGTATTCCATATCATTGCGGCATAAAAACCGTCTAAATCTGGAATACTTTTATATTTATTTTTTTCAATATATTTCAGCAGGGTTTCAGAATCGGTACCGGTTTCTGAGCTGAAATTATTTTGCTGATTTAATTTTTTAAAATTGAATATTTCACCGTTGTAGGTCAACCATAATTTGCCATCCGCAGTATGCATGGGCTGGTGGCCTGCAGCGCCGGGTGCAATGATAGACAAGCGGCGGTGTACCAAGGCACAGATGTAATTTCCGCTTGCGGTTTCAAGCCGTGGAATTCCCAATTGTGGGAGGGTATTTTCGCCTCCAAAAACATGGGCATTCCCTTCAATATCAAACAAAACAAAACCTTCATCATCGGGGCCACGGTGATGCTGGGTATTGGATAAAATGCGGCAATACTGTATCATTTCCGCTGCCGGAATTGCTTTTTTTGATACTATGGCTCCTATTCCGCACATCAGCTTAAAACGGTATCATATAAACTGTTCCAGGTCGCTTTTATTGTTTCCGGATTAAACATTGCAGCTGCCTTTTGCGCAATTTCCTCGCGATTAAACCGCTTTCCGGAGGCAATTTGCCGCATGGCGTTTTCAAGACTTTCAATTTCGTTGGCATCTACACAAATTCCCATTTCGGGCTGTACATAATATTCGGGTCCACCGCATTGGGTATAAATTACAGGCACGCCCACACAAAGCGCTTCGGCTACAGTAAGGCCGAATGTTTCGAAACGGCTGTAACTAATAAGTGCATGACTTTTTTCTAAATTCGATTTTAAATCGGCCCTGGTTAAACCCGGATTTATTTGAACAATTCCCTCTTTATTTAATTGCGGATTTTGCTGCATAAATAATTCGTAATCCCTTTGGGGAACGACCAAATTAAGTGTGGCCGCAGGATATTCTTTCTTTATTTTTTGAAAGGCTATAATAATTTTATCGGTTTGCTTTTGTTTCAGGGCAAAATTAGATACATGGATAAATGTGGGATTATGATCTTCAGGTTTCCATGCGGTTCTATTGCTGGAGAAGGCATTTAAGAATTCGGGATCTATAGAATTCGGAATGGTAATTACATTTTTTACACCCAAACTTTGGATGGCGGTTTTAAGTCCATCAGACACTGCAGTAACGGCTTTGGCGCGTTTGAGTAAAAAAACTGAAGCCCATTTTTTCCAACCCCGCAAGCTGCCATCGGCAGGCAAATACCCAGTATAATGCTCCATGATTATAAACGGAATACCAGTGCGTTTTTGTAACAACCAGGCTGCCAATCCCATTTTCCAGGCTACCTGCACATGCAACAAATCTACTTTTCCCTGTTTTGCCTGTAATTGATAAAAAGCCAATAGCAATTGTTTATACCAGCGCCATTGATTGACAAACGGATTGCGGCTTTTTTGAATATAAACAATGGTTTCCGTAAAATGGGTCTGTGTTTGCCGGGTTATTTCACGCGTCTCACTCAATTCATTGTCAAACGCAAGATGCAACACCGATACCTTTTGAGCATGACTCATAAGTTCGGCCAGTTCGCGATTAAAAATTCCATTGAGTGGATTTTGGGTAGTTGGATACCAACTTGGCAGAAACAATATGTGTTTTTTTGCGGTCAAACGGCATCGCAATTTAGAGAGAACCAGCGGGATTGGAAAAATTGTAAAAAAATGTAAAAAGAAATTTTCGTTTGTTGTATATTTGCAGCCACAATACGGCGGTTGTAGCTCAGTTGGTTAGAGCATCGGTTTGTGGTACCGAGGGTCGCCGGTTCGAGCCCGGTCATCCGCCCAAAGGTTAAAAACCATGAAAAATTTATTTCAAACAGTAACAGCGGCTACAATAGTCGCTGTTTTGTTTTCCTGCGGAGGTTCTGCCGAAAACAAAAATTCATCCGACTCTGCAAATGCGCACAATCATCAGCATGACAGTATGCCCAAAGCGGCCGATACAACTGTAATTAAAACCGGGCAAAGTGTATTTTTTGAGAATATTAAAGAAGGTCAAACTTTCAGTGCAGGAGAAATTACCGTAAAATTTGGCCTGGAAGGTATGACCGCTGAGCCTGCCAAGAATGGCGTAAATGCAGATAAAGGGCATCACCATTTATTGGTAGATACTATGAGTTTTATTCCTGCAGGCGAAATGATTATGAAAGTGCCCGATCGCATTCTGCACTTTGGCGACGGACAAGTAGAAACCAAAATTAAACTGGCCAAGGGCAAACATAAACTAGCCATGCAATTTGCCAATGGCAACCACATTAGCTACGGGCACCGAATGAGCACCGCGGTTGAGATTAATGTGAAATAATTGGGGGATTACACCTCAATTATTGTTTGACTATTATAATTTCTATGAAAAAAATACTGTTACTCGCAGCTCTCAGTTGTCCTTTTATTGCCTTTTCATACCCAACCTCACACCCTGCTTTGCCCAATGTGATAATTAAATTCAGCCCGCAGCACATGGTTCGTAGTGGATTATGGCTGAGTGGAGAGTTTTTTAATGAAAAACACAGCATGTCTAACCAGTTAAGCCTGGAGGCTATTTACGCAAAACTTGTGGGAACCCGCATTGGCATTACAGAGTCAAGCGGATTTACTGCCGAGTATATGTTTAAATTTTATTCGGGCCGCATGCACGTTCAAAAAACCATGCAAAAGGAGTTTGTAAAAGGTGTGTATGTAGGGTTATTCGGGCAGGCTGGTTCGTACAACCAAAAAGACCGTCAGCTTTTGCAAGGCAAAGAATCCATTACCACCATAAAAAGCTCTACCTTTTACCCAGGATTCATTATAGGTACCCAGCAATCTATTGGTGAAAGTTTTTATATCGATATATACATGGGAGCCGGCATGCGGGTTTCGAAGCCCACCATTACCAGTAATAACCCTAACTACGACCTGTCCAACATGTACTTTTTATACAACAATGGGGTTTTCCCCAAAATCGGAATGTCGTTTGGGTTTGGTTTCTAAAAAATACTAATCTTTAGAAGTAAGGCCAATATAGCTCAAGAACTCGTCGCGGGTTCGGGCATCGTTAAAACGGCCGCCATAGCTACAGGTTACGGTAGAAGAAGTAATATCCTTGATACCACGACTGGCTACGCAAAGGTGTTTGGCGTCCAGCACTACGGCTACATCCTCGGTTTGCAATACCTCTTTTAATTCCTTGGCAATCTGCATGGTCATGCGTTCCTGCACCTGTGGGCGTTTTGCAAAATAATCTACAATACGGTTTAGCTTTGACAGGCCAATTACCTTGCCGCTGCTAATGTATGCCAGATGTGCCACTCCATAAATGGGTACAAAATGATGTTCGCAGGTGCTGTAAAAGTGAATGTCTTTTTCAACCAGCATTTCATTGTACCGAAAATTGTTTTCGAACAAGGTAGGATGCGGGCGGTTGGCGGGATTTAAGCCTTTAAAATGTTCTTTTACATACATTTTGGCTACGCGCAACGGAGTGCCTTTCAGACTTTCATCATCCAGGTCGAGGCCAAGCACGTACATAATTTCTTTGAAATGTTTGGAAATCAGCTCAATTTTTAGCTCTTCGTCCATTTCAAAAGCATCGGCGCGCAGCGGGGTGTCGTTATTGGTTCCCAAATGGTCGTCGCCCAGCGCTTCCAGATGTTTGAGTATATTGTTATCCATTAAATTCTACGTAATTTCTAGGGGTTTCGTACAGTCTGATTCCCAGTTCAAGTTTGGCATCCAAGCGGGGGCGCAGTTTATACCAGATTACTTTGGCAATATTTTCTACGGTTGGGTTTAGATTATTAAACTCTTCGGTATCCAGATTGAGGTTGCGGTGGTCGAATTTTGCCATAATTTCTTCCTCAATCAAGTCTTTCACTATTTTAAGGTCAATCACATATCCGGTTACCGGGTCCACCTCGCCGGTTAGCTTAACATGCAATTCGTAATTATGTCCATGGTAATGGGGGTTGTTGCAGAGTCCAAAAATTTCGCGGTTTTGCTCGTCGGTCCACTCGGGCACGTGCAGCCTGTGAGCAGCATTGAACTGAGCAATCCGATAAACTGTAACTTTCCCTTCCATATGTTATGCTCAGGTAGCAAAAACAATGCTAATTGGCAAATTGGCTGCAAAGTTAGTACAAGCCGGTGAGGTATTTTTCAATTTTATGCGGCTAAACGGCTGAACAGGCGCTTCCTGTCGACCGAAATAGCGACCAATGAGTGAATTGTGCTGAGAAACCTAAGTTGGAAAATTTGGCAGCTCAAGACAGACAAATAGGCAGAAAGGGCCAGAATTCTTTGAAATTAATTTACACAACACACCTACCGCACCTGTGCAAAGGCATTATCCAAAACTATATCGGCACCATCTGGTCCGGTAGCATGGATATTGCTAAAAAGGATAAAATCACCGGTTTTAAGGGCATTTAATACTTCTGCAATGGGGAGCAGGGAGTCGGAATTACAGGTAACTACTTTTCGGTTCCCGGCAGCATCAATTCCGGTGCAGGTAAAACTGGTAATGGTATAATTTAATCCGGGATATGCAAAATTATCCATTGCTGCAAATGCTTGGTTTTGAACTTTCAGCATTGTTAAGGAAGTTTCCCCCTTAAATGCTACAGAACCTGCGCGGAAATCAGGCGTTGGCAGAGATAAAACACTGAAGGTTTGAGAGCCCAAATTCACTATTCTATCATTGATATGCATTCCCACTTGAATGGTTACTGAGCCCTTGCATTTGCTGTTTACCCTTGCTTCATAACGGCCATCACCCAATGTCTTTAATTTCACATTCGTATCCGACACCGTAACTACAAGTTCAGAGGGTGGAACACTGGCAGCCACCGCCGTAAAAGGATTCACAATTCCTTTGTAAAACACATTCATTTCGGTGGCATTTACTTTGGATGAGGGTTCAAATACATAAAATTTCGACTCCGTTTCTTTTAGCATGCTGGTACCGCTGGGTCCGGGAAGGCTAATGGCTATTTTATTAGTAACCTCACCTGGTGTGCGAGATGACACAGAGATTTTACCTACGCCATCTTTTACGGGTATGGGTTTTCCATTCACCGTAATTTTTAAGTCTGACATGGAATTGTATGCGCCTAGTCTAACTTCAGCTTCATAGGCTTGGTTGGTTAACACCGCAGATGATTTGGTGCTCACAATAGGAACCAATTCATCAAACACCAAATTGCCTGCACCGCATGCTTCGGCCATTGAAAGTGCCACTTCAGATTCTAGGCTACGGCAATCATATTGAATTTTTGAAAGCATAGCAAAAACCCCGGCAAGGGGCAATTTCTCAATATTTAAAGAGAACCAGGCCTCAACAGTCCCGTCGCTGCGGGTTTCATTGTTGGCCGTTAAATTATTGCGACTCTCCAACATTTGCTTTTTTACCAATAAAAAACGCTTGGTATTTTCTTCCTTACTTAGCACTGGATCGGCAGCGGCCAATTCCAAAATTCCAATTAAACGCGCCGCTGTTTTATTTATTTTATCCTGAAGTTCTTTGGCCCTTATCCCATTATTTTCTACAACAAAATAATATTTATGCATGGCTAAATCACCGGCTAACACAAGTTCGCCTAGGTTGCCCGATTCGTCCCTTTCTTTTCTGCCTCCGGTAAGTTTTTCCAAATCAGTTTTAATCGAAATGATATAATCGTCAAACTCATCGGCGATGGCGGTGGCTGATTGTATTCTGGGCAGTATTTTCTGGGAAGCCACATTTTTTTGTGCATCACTACTTACAGCTTTTTCAATCAAAATTCTTTTCCCAATCAAATCCCCAGCGGCATTATTCATTCCATTTTCCATGGCATTGTAAGACTTCAAAATTTCATTGCCGTTTAATTGCTGGGCCTTACTGCTATTAAAAGCGGATGCTGCAAGCAGAATTAAAAATAGTTTGGTAAATTTCATAAGTATATGGTTTGAATAGCAATAATAGCGGAATCTGCCCAATTTTCTATTTTCTACCATTTAGAATCATAGCCTGGATTTGAACCACCGGAATAATGTCCGGAATAACCAGCGGAATTACAAATCTATTTATCAGGATAATAGGTTTATATATTATTATATATTAATAATATAAATATTCATATGCTTAAATTATAACCACCGGAAATCATGCCGGAATAACCACCGGAATATGAGAAATATTTTGTAAAAACATTTTGGACGTAGCCATCGATCAGGTTGATTTTATGTATCGAATGTTGGATACCGCTAAAATGCTTGAAAGAATTTCACTATTTGTTGATTTATTATCCCATCGTGGTATAATCAAGTACGAATCTAAATATATTTTATGTGATGTTTTTGTAAAAGGCAAAACCTCCAAATCTGATGCCATGCGCATAACCAATACCTCAGATAAAACGCTAAAAGCAATTACAGATTCGCTCATCGAAAAAGGATTATTAATTGCAAAAAAAGAGGGAATTATTGTGAATTATTATCCCAAATATGCCATTCAGTATTCGCCCATGTTATTTCCCAATTTATACCCACAGGATAAAGAACTGGATATGATGGAACTGATTAAATAATCTTTAATCGAATTATAAGTTTTGAAATTTATCAAAAAAACCAACGTTTTTGAGGATATACCATCAAATCTACACGAATGTGACTTAATTCGGCTCAATTTTACAAGATGCTGAGATAAGTTTTATTGGGATTCGGTGAAAATCAGTTTATTTGCATACATAGAAATAGAATAGATGAGAAAAAAATACACCCTTTTCTTATATCTGGTAATGCCCATTTTTGCTATCCAAGCCCAACCGTTGCTTGAAGATTTTTCAGCAGGGTTGAACGGGCGCACGGAGCAAAACTTTTACCGATACTATAGCAGTCAGGGTATTGGCAACTACAATACCATTAGGGTAAGTAACGGCTACTCTGCAGGGGTGAATATACATGCATCTATCAATTACCTGTTTGGCGCCGGGATGAGTTTGAATATGGGCGAGGCAAGCTATAAACCCGATTTGGAGAAAAACGGCGGAGTGCTGTGGTCTACCCAACTGCGATTGTGGCAGTATGACCTATTTGGAGAATTGAAGTTATCGCAGAATGAAAAAAGCAGGCCTATGATTATGCTGGGCGGGCAATGGATGTTTGTGGAATACAAGCGCGAGATTTACTCTAAAAACAACGAGGTAACCCAATATGCATGGCCTCAGCAGCGCTTTATGCCCAAAATTGGCTTGAGCTATTACCAGCAATTGGGCAAGCACCTGCAATTGGTACCTTCAGTGGGAATGCGCCTGGCGTTGAACAATAAATCCGGGTATGACTATGTGTTTAACCAGTTTTTTGCCGGGGTAAATCTTACCTACCGTCTAAAAAGTTGGTGAAAAACTCAGGCAAAACTGTGGGAAAATACTGCCCTATTGCCTATTAGTTTTGCGCTTAAATGAAATTTTTTATTGACACCGCCAATCTTGACCAAATTAAAGAGGCCAACGAACTAGGTATCCTTGACGGCGTAACCACCAACCCCAGCCTGATGGCCAAAGAAGGCATTGTAGGCCAGGAAAATATTCTGAAACACTATAAAGACATCTGCAGCATTGTAGATGGGGATGTAAGTGCAGAGGTAATTTCAACCGACTTTAAAGGCATAATTGCCGAAGGCGAACATTTGGCTGGCCTGCATGAGAATATTGTGGTTAAAGTACCCATGATTAAAGACGGAGTGAAAGCCATTTCGTATTTTACTAATAAAGGTATACGCACCAATTGCACCCTTGTTTTCAGTGCCGGACAAGCTATTTTGGCAGCAAAAGCAGGTGCTACATACCTGTCTCCTTTTATTGGTCGTATCGATGATAGCTCTTGGGATGGCATGGAACTGATTAAACAAGTTGCCGAAATCTATGCAGTGCAAGGCTATGACACAGAAATTCTGGCAGCCAGTATCCGCAACTCTTTGCATATTGTTAAATGTGCGCAGTATGGTGCCGATGTGGTGACTTGTCCGTTGAGTGCTATTATGGGCTTGTTTAAACATCCATTGACTGATATTGGATTGGAGCAGTTTTTGGCCGACCATAAGAAAGCGAACGGTTAACACTTAAAAGATAAAAGTAAGAAAAGCTGCCTTAGGGTGGCTTTTTTTTTGTGGGTAGGGAGGCGCAGAGGGGAGGTAGCTTCGCTACAGTTTTACACGCGGAGGCGCAGGGGGCGCGGAGGGGTGACGCAGCTGTGCTGCAGTTTTACACGCGGAGACGCAGGGGGTGCGGAGGAGACTTCGCTTCGCTACAGTTTTACACGCTGTGGCGCTGAGAGCGCGGAGGGGGCGCGGAGTGGGGGCGCAGGGGTGACGCAGCTTTGCTGCAGTTTTACACGCGGAGGCGCAGGGGGCGCGGAGGAGACGTAGCTTCGCTACAGTTTTACACGCTGTGGCGCTGAGAGCGCGGAGGGGCGCGGAGTGGGGGCGCAGGGGTGACGCAGCTTTGCTGCAGTTTTACACGCGGAGGCGCAGGGGGCGCGGAGGGGACGCGGAGGGAGACGCAGGGGGTACGGAGGAGACTTCGCTTCGCTACAGGCTAAAGGGAGTGGCTAGGAAGAGATGCTTACTTTTGAATATGATTGCCTTGATTTTCCGCTTTTGAAGATGCTACTTTGAAGTTCAATACTGCTCTTTCTCGTTGGGGAAGTCGCGGTTTTTGATGTCTTGGATGTAGTGCTTTGTGGCTTCGGCCATTACGGTGTAGAGGTCGGCGTATTTGCGGAGGAAACGGGGTTTAAATTCGTTATTAATGCCCAACATATCGTGGCTAACCAGCACCTGGCCATCTACATGCATGCCTGCCCCTATACCTATAACGGGGATGGTGAGGCTTTCGGATACTTTTTTGGCTAATTCGGAGGGGATTTTTTCAAGTACCAAGGCAAAACATCCGGCTTCTTCGAGAAGTTTGCTATCGTGGAGTAGTTTTTCGGCTTCCCAATTTTCGGTAGCTCTTACAGCGTAGGTCCCAAATTTGTATATGCTTTGCGGAGTGAGGCCCAGGTGGCCCATTACAGGTACACCGGCGGTGAGAATGCGTTTTATGCTTTCTATGATTTCCTCTCCCCCTTCCATTTTTATGGCATGCGCGCCACTCTCTTTCATAATACGAATGGTGCTGGCTAGCGCTTCTTTACTATTGCCCTGATACGAGCCAAAAGGCAAATCTACCACTACCAGTGAACGTTTTACTCCTCTAACCACCGAGCTTGCATGATAAATCATCTGGTCAAGGGTTATTGGGAGGGTGGTTTCGTGGCCAGCCATTACATTGCTTGCACTATCACCAACCAGCAACACATCAATGCCGGCTTCGTCGAGGATGCGGGCCATTGAAAAGTCGTAGGCGGTAAGCATGGCAATTTTTTCGCCACGTTGTTTCATCTCCTGCAGAATGTGCGTGGTGATTTTTTTTACATCTTTTAATGCTGTGCTCACGGTTTTGGGGGGTTATTCGTCAAACAAAATAGGTTCTTCCCGCTTTTTCTTCTTCTTGGGCTTTTTGGGCTTTTCTGCATCGGGTTTACGTACATTTTGACTGCAGGCGGTAAGGGCATCGTCCATCAATTTCAATTTTTCATCTAAGGTATTGATGACACTGTCTTTTTCTATAATTCTCTCAAGCAGCTCCACCCTTTCGTTTTGTAACTGGTCTATAGAGCCATTATTGGTACGGAGTTGGGCTTCTAGCTCCTGTTTCTCCTGCTTTAGTTGCTCCAGGGCTTGTTTTTGTATTCGTAATTCGGCTTGTAGAGAGGCTATTTGTTCTTTTTGGGTGGCGGTAAGCTTGGTAAGATTGATGATGACGTCTCCGTTTTCATTATCTTTAACGGTGCGTTTAAAATCCTCCAGACTCTCTACCTTGGCTTGCAGGGCTTCGGTTTGGGATTTAAGGTTTGCAAGGTCGCGGGAACATTGCAGCCATTTGGATTCTGCTTCAGTCTTTTGACGAATGAGAACGGTATCTTGCATGCCACGGCTATTGGCATTGCGGAGTTCTGCTTCAAGTTCGGCTATCCTTTTATCTTTTTTATTCAGGGCTTCTTTGAGTTTTACAATTACCTGCGACAAGGTTTTTTCCTCATCCATAGGGCCATTGTTATTTCCTTTTTGACCCACATGATCGTCATCGGTTTTTATGGATAGGTGCTGAAAAGTAGCCTTGCTGCCGGGGCCAATATACACACCTATTTTACCTTCGGAATATTCGATTTCGGTAAATGACCGAATAAAAACATCGTTGATGTAGAGGTCGTAAATTTTGTCGTAGGTGCGCACCATGATACTGTTGAGGCCGGTAGTTAGGGCTTTTTTGTTTTTTACCCAGCCTTCACCTTCCCCGCTCATGGAAATCATGCGGTTATTCACTGCTCGGCGTATGCGGTACTGTTTTTTGCCGTTGATTTCAATCACAAGCGCGCCATTGCCATCGGCCTGGGCCTGGAGTATGAGGCCTGCGCTTTGGTTTTTACTGCCAGGTTCGAAGTTGAACCTAAGTTGGGCTTCAAATACCGAGTATGTTTCTGGCTTTTCGGGGAGCAGGAAGAAACCACTTTTGGTATTTTTGCGCCAGGCCTGATAGCCTTTTTCCGAGCCTATGAACAGGTTGTCGGCATTAGACAATTGATTCCAGTTGCCCGCCAATCTGGTAAAATCATCATCGATCAGCATGCGGTTAAACTCCTTGGATACTTGCTGTGTATGTCCAGAGTAAAAAAACCACGAAAGCAGAAAAAGGCCGATTATTTTCTTCATATTTGCACCCGCCTTGGGTCGGCAGGCCCTAAAGCGGCAAAATTAGACCAAAATTCCCAGTTTCGAACATCCATGACAGGCAAAACCCGGTTTTTACCCTTTACAATCTTTATTCTCTCAGCCATTTTTAGTTTCAATTCGTGCAAGAACGACCTGGATATCAATGCCAAATGGAAAGAGATAATAGTGGTTTATGGCACCCTGAATCCAAACGACACGGTGCAATACATCAGGGTTGAAAAGGCTTACCTGGACCCGATTTCTGGCGCACTACAGGTGGCTAAAATTGCAGATAGTTTGCAGTTAGATTCGGCCATTGTTACCCTTACTTCGGCAAACGGAGTGGATACCTTGAAGCAAATTTTTTATGTGCCAAAAGACAGCGGAATATTTGCCAATAATAAAAACCCTCTTTACAAAACAAACAAGAAAATAGACTCGAACCTGCAGTACCGTTTGGATGTGTGGAATCCCAAAACCGGAACACGTGTATGGGCATATACCGAGGTGGTGATGAATGCTGCTATATCTTCGCCGGTGCGCAATAGTAACAGCCGTTTCAGTTGTTTGCAGGAGTTTATTAATATTTCATTTGTGCCAAAATCCAACAGCCACGCATATGACGTAAAAATGCGGCTGTACTATGATGAATTTTCGAAAACCGATACCAATACCAAAGTGCGCAAAACGGCAGATTGGGCTATGGTTACCAACCAACCCGTAGAAGCCGGATTAGAGGTGAAAGTGCTGATTCCAAGATTGGCTTTTCTTCAATTTCTGAGCAGTTCAATTAAAGCAGATAAAAACCTATACCACCGTTTATCTCATATAGATATGATCTGGTATGGAGGCAACCAAACCCTGGTAGATTATATTTCTGTAAACCAGCCTTCGATTGGAATAGTGCAAAAAACGGCAGAGTATACCAATATTAATGGCGGTTACGGAATATTTGGCAGCAGGGCTATTCAGCGTATTCCCAATGTAAAAATCGATCCCGGTTCAGTGTCCTTGCTAAGAGTAAATGCCGAAACTGTGGGATTGAATATCCTTCCTTAAACTTTAAAATACTGATTTAAAACGCTGACAATTCGTCAGTAAATGGTGTTATAAAACAGGTTGGCACTTCAATTGCCGAAGAAGGTCAAAGGAAAAAATTTAAAAATGAGCAAAATCATAGGTATTGATCTGGGAACAACCAACAGTTGCGTGGCAGTGCTTGAGGGGAATGAACCCGTGGTAATTGCCAACAGCGAAGGCAGAAGAACAACTCCATCTATTGTGGCTTTTATGGACAATGGAAACGGAGAAAGAAAAGTGGGCGATCCTGCAAAACGTCAGGCTATCACCAATCCTCGCCACACCGTGCAATCTATTAAACGATTCATGGGCGAGAAGTACAGTAAAATGACCGCCGAGATGGGCCGTGTTACCTACGAAATGGTAAAAGGCGACGGCGACACCCCCCGTGTAAAAATTGGCGATCGCAATTACACTGCGCAGGAAATCAGCGCCATGATCCTGCAAAAAATGAAAAAAACTGCCGAAGATTTTCTGGGGCAGGAAGTAACCCGCGCGGTAATTACCGTTCCGGCATATTTTAACGACAGTCAGCGTCAGGCTACCAAAGAAGCTGGTGAGATTGCCGGTTTGAAAGTAGAACGTATTATCAACGAACCTACTGCTGCGGCCCTGGCTTATGGCCTCGACAAAACCCATAAGGATATGAAAATTGCTGTGTACGACCTAGGTGGTGGTACATTCGATATTTCAATTCTTGAACTGGGAGATGGCGTGTTTGAAGTAAAATCTACCAATGGTGATACCCACCTGGGTGGTGATGACTTTGACCAGGTTATCATTGACTGGTTGGCCGAAGAGTTTTTGGGCGAACAAAACATGGACCTGCGTAAGGATCCTATGGCTTTGCAACGATTGAAAGAGGCCGCAGAAAAAGCCAAAATTGAGCTTTCAAGCAGCAGCGAAACCGATATCAACCTGCCTTATATTACGGTAAAAGACAATGTGCCTTGCCACCTTGTGCGCAAAATGACCCGCGCCAAATTTGAGCAACTGGCAGCCAGCCTTATACAACGCACCTTGGAGCCTTGCAAACAGGCCATGAAAGATGCCGGTGTAACTGCATCGCAAATTGATGAGGTGATTTTGGTGGGCGGTTCTACCCGAATCCCAGCCATACAAAAACTGGTGGAAGATTTCTTTGGCAAAGCGCCCAGCAAAGGTGTAAACCCCGATGAGGTTGTGGCCATTGGCGCCGCTATTCAGGGAGGTGTTTTAACCGGTGAAGTAAAAGACATTTTGTTGCTGGATGTAACTCCGCTGAGCCTGGGTATTGAAACCATGGGCGGTGTAATGACCAAAATGATCGAGAGCAACACCACCATCCCTACCAAAAAGACCGAAGTATTCAGTACAGCCAGCGATAATCAACCCCAGGTAGAAATCCACATCATACAGGGTGAACGCCCCATGGCTGCGGATAACAAAACCATTGGCCGCTTTATACTGGATAGCATTCCTCCTGCCCCACGCGGTGTGCCTCAAATTGAAGTAACCTTTGATATTGATGCAAATGGTATTTTGAATGTGCACGCGAAAGATAAAGCAACAGGAAAAGAGCAAAAAATACGCATCGAAGCCAGCAGCGGATTGAGCAAAGAAGATATTGAACGTATGAAACAGGAAGCGGCTGCCAATGCCGATGCCGATAGCAAACGCCGCGAAGAGGTTGAAAAACTGAACGCTGCCGATGCCATGGTTTTCAGCACCGAAAAACAGTTGAAAGAGTACGGCGATAAAATCCCAGCTGAAAAGAAAACCGCCATTGAAGAAGCAAACGAAGAGCTGAAAAAGGCCATTGAGTCTAAAGATTTCAGCAGTATTGAAGCCGCTTCTGAAAAACTGAACAATGCATGGCAGGCTGCCAGCCAGGATATGTACAATGCAACCAACGATGCCAATGCAAACGCCGGTGATACAACCGATAATGGTGGTGCCAAGGCCAATGCGGACAGCAAAGTGGAGGATGTAGATTTCGAAGAAGTAAAATAAAAACCCCAATAACTGAAAAAGCAGGCTGAAAGGCCTGCTTTTTTTATGTTTCATACACTTAGATTTGCAACAAAAAAGGCCTTTCAGGCGTTAATTAAAACAATGCGCAGAATATATTTGGTACTCGTTCCAATGCTGATTTTTTCGTGTAAAAACGGTTGCAATAAAACCGAAAAAACCGAAGCAGAAGGCAATGACACAACTCAAACCAGCACCGGCCCGGGTAGTATTAAAAATAGTAACGACCCCATGACGGCAGATAGCATAGTGCCGCCCTCACTAAAGGATACTGCTAAATTTACCGAGCTTTACGATAAGGATAGTCTGCGCATGGCCATTGCTTTTCAGCTTGCAGCGAATGAAATGTGCAAGGTTTTGAAACAAAAAAATGCCGAAGGATTTGTAAAATTTACACCACCAGCGGTGATTAAAGTTTTTGGAGGGGAACAAAAATTTGTGGCCAATCTTAAAAAAGGGTTTGCGGAAGAAAGCGGCACTGTAGACCGCATTGTGGCCGGACCGGTAAAACGTGCGGCCGCCTCTACCGATGACCAGGGCTACAGCCATGGATGGTATTGTTTAATACCGGTGCGCAGGTTTGTGCAGCAAGGGGGCGAAGTGGTAATGGAGTTGCAATGGTTTGGGGGGCAAACCCTAGATGAGGGTAAAAAAATCTATTTTATGAATGTGACCAAAGTGCCACGCGATAAAATCATTAACCTGATGCCTGATCTGGCCCTGGTGCTTGACCAAGAGGCAAGCAATGTGCCTGTTGATTGAGGGTTATTTAGCGAATAAAGTAAAAAGCGTAATCTCTGGCCTAACCCCTATTCTTCCGGGGAAACCGATATATCCAAAACCCCGGTTTACGTACAAGTGTTGCTCACCATGGGTGTATAAGTCAATCCAATCCTGGTAAATGTATTTAACGGGGCTCCAACGCAAAAATTTGGTATCCACCCCTATCTGGCTTCCGTGGGTATGGCCACTAAAGGTAACAGCAATATCGGGAAATTGGGGCAATACTTCGGCACGCCAATGAGTTGGATCATGGCTGAGAAGGAGTTTCAAATCCGAATTTTCTGCACCCTTATAAGCTTTTTGCAAGTTGCCATAGCGCGGAAAAACAGGAGCCGCACTCCAATTTTCAACCCCTATTATGGCTAGTTTTTTACCCCGTATAGGGATGATTCGGTTTTCATTCAACAATAGATCCCAACCTAATTTTTTGTGCTGTTGAATCATGGCTTCAAAGTCGGCTTTTTGTAATGGAGTCATGTGGCTTTTATCACCGCGGGCCTTAATATTCTCCAATTTGTCGGGCCATGGGTGATAGTCGCCGTAGTCATGGTTTCCTAAAATACTATAAACACCTAATGGGGCTTTTATTTGGGAAAAAACATCCTGCCATTTATCAAATTCGGTTGAAAAATCATTCACCAAATCACCCGTAAAAAAAATTAAATCTGCACCAAGATTATTTACCATTTCAACTCCCCTTACTACTGCGTCACGGTTCCAAAAACTTCCTGAGTGAATATCCGAAAACTGTACAATTTTAAGCCCCACGAATTCGCTAGGTAAATTATGAATTGGCAAATCTCTTTTTACAATTTCATAGTCGTGTGCACCTTTGGCAATGCCATACAATCCCGCACCTGTCATGGCTGTAGTAACGCCTACACCAGTATACTCTAAAAATTTTAAACGGCTGATTCCTGTATTTTCATCGGCCACTTTTTGATTATTTTTAATGGGATTTGGGTTGGCAAAAAAGCTTCTTTTAAGCCAATAATAAATGCGAGAAATATCAGACAGCAGTATGAAAGGAGCCCAAACTACTTTTGCAAAAAGTTGCAAATAATACAGCACTAAAAATATTTTTATGGGTGCAGTAGTGAAATACAATTTACCCAGATATAATCCTGTAAAAACTGTTATCCAAAGCAGGGTTAAAGTCCAATATAAAATTGCTACAGTACGTTTTTGTTTTTTATTTTTTTTCTTAAAAACTATATAAACTCCATGCCAAACATAAATATCGAACCCAAGCCGGATGCACATTAAGATAATAAATACTGAAAGCGAAGGAACCATAGAAACAAAAATATAGGGCCATACAAAAAAAAATAAACCGAATCGATTAATCTAAAGAAACAACTGCTAAATGGTTATACAAATCAGTAAACCAGCAATGCTTTTCCTTTTAAAGTTACTTTTAATCCTTTGGTGTTTATATATTCAATCCGATAAAAATAAGTTCCACTGGGTGCAAAACTACCTTTCGTTTGACCCGCCCATCCGACGTTTACATCAGTGGTTTTAAATACAAGTTTGCCTGAGGGGTCGAAAATAAGCATTTGATAATCCCTTGGTCTGAGTATATTGGGTTTTAACTCCAGGGTAGTATTGGCACCTACACCATGGGGTGTTATAAAATTAGGAATTAAGGGTGCCGGCTCATTTTGTAGAATTGTAATAGTATAATAGGCTGAATCTATACAACCTTCATTGGATTCTACCACCAACATTATTTTTCTTTTACCAGTATCGGCGCTGTATGTAAAAACCGGCTCAAACGCTGTACTTGTATCAGTAGTAGTATAAATAGGGTCATTAAATTTCCATAAATAATTCATCCAGCCATTTGTAAAAACAGTGCGATCCAATTTACTTTTGTTCATCATGTTAAAACTGGCATTACCCAATACTGCATACTCTTGATCACTCACAAAATCGGCCACAGGCCTGGGATAAACTGTTACAAAATCAGGTTTACTTAAGGTTGTGACGCAATTTGCCCTGGTATTTATTACAGTTAATTTTACTTCATATTTACCCTGATTTTTGTAGAAAATTTTATTTGGATTTTGAACTGTACTTGTATCTCCATTGCCAAATTCCCAGCGCCATTGTAAATAACCCGGTGCAATCCCCGATGTTTCCAAAGCATTAAAACCTACTTCAACGGGTACACAATTTGCAATCAAATTGCCAAAATTAATTACAGGGTATTTTTCCAAAAATATTTGAATACTATCCTCCGCCATTGGACATTCATTTTTTACCGTTGACGAAACTCTAACCCACGCATAACTAACTGCAGCATCTTTTACACCTGGGTAATATGTATTAGAATTACCTGTATTATTTAAAAAAACACCATCTGATCCATTATTTTTTTGCCATGATATCGTATTCAAATATTTAAATTTTGTAATAAGAGAAATAGGTGTATTTTCACACACTCTTGAGTTGCCTCCAGCTATTAATTGAATTTCAGGTTTATTTCGTACGGTTACATTATAATATTCCGTGTCGGTGCAACCGACATTGCTGGTATAATTACACCTCAATTTATACGGCCCTTCCAACATTGCACTGTCTTTGGAAATTGCGCTAAAAAAACCATTGCTTACATTGGTGCCAAACCACATAATGGTTCCGCTTGAAGGCTTAGTATTTCCTACATCAATTCTTGTATTTAAATCTAAAATATCGCCCTGGCAAATAGTGATTGGACTAAGCAAAGTCAGATCAGGCTTATCGTTAACGTTGATTACAAAACTGTCTTCATTTAAACATCCTGTAACATTGCTGCTGAATTTGACCTGGAAATTTCCAGCGGCGAAATGACGGGGTGAGAATTTGAATCCATCAGTCAATTTCTCGGCTGTTGCAGGGTCATTTCTATTCCCATTTTTTGCCAAAATTTTGAAAAAATTGTATTTACTGTTACTTCCATAAAACTCTGGCTTTGAATCGTTTAACTTAACAAAGTTACGCAAATCCAATGTATCCCAATTTGTGCAGACGGGATAGGGTGAAGTTATTTTAATATTGGGCTCGGTTACTACAGTAATTTGTGCCGTATCGCTGGCAGAATCCTTCGTAATTTCATCGATTACTTTAAATTCCAGAAAATAAACTCCTGCATAATAATCTTCATTTGGTAAACCGCAGAGAAAATGCCAATCTGTACCATTGGATGAGTAATCAGTCACTACTTTTGATGGGTTTACACCTCCGGGGGTCGTAATCACATGCCAATGCTGAGAAGTACCAAACTTTACTTTTGGCTTTATAACAAGAGAATCTAATGGGTAATCTCCACGGTTTTGACAAATGATTTTATTCGTAACTTCAACTACCGGCTTTGATGCAATTAAACTAGTGATTGAAGAAAGCGACAATAGAGTGAGTAAAAAATATTTCATCATTCAGTTAATTAAAAGACGCATAAAAACAAAAAAGGTGACCTGGGGCCACCTTTTTTTTTGTATTACTTTTAAAATTAAGCTTCAGCTTTGGCGGTAAGACGCATTTTGCGGCGGGTAGTTTTAGGCTCTTTGCTTTCAACTACGGCTTCTATACCGGTAATAGACTGATCGACAAGGATACGGCCACAGTGTTCGCAATCGATGATACGGAAGTGGGCGCGGATATCGCTATGCCTTTGTGGTGGAATTTTAGAGAAGCAACCCCCGCAGGATCCGCGGATGATTGGGGCTACAGAAACACCGTTGCGCATGTTTTGGCGAATGCGGGTATAAGCGCGGGCTAAACGTTTATCTACCGCTTGCAGTGCTTTTTCACTTTCTTTTTGCAAACGGGTGATTTCTTCCTCGTTTTCTTTTTCGATTTCGGTCAACTCAGCCCTCTTGTATTCAAGGTCTTTTTTGCGGTTGTCCAAATCTTCTTTGGCTTTGGCCAGCACTTCTACTTTGCTTTCCAGCATCTTACCAAATTCGCGGATTTTCTTTTCGGCACCCAGAATTTCGAGGCCTGCAATTTCCTTTTCCTTGGTAATAGCATCGTATTCGCGGCTATTTTTGATGTTGCCCAACTGCTCGTCGTATTTATCGATGTTGCGGTTGAACTCTTTAATCGCATTTTTCTTACCAGCGATTTCAGCTTCCAGGGCAGAAATTTCTTCCTGTACATGCTGTACGCGGGTTTCAAGGCCTACGATGCTGTCTTCCAGGTCAGATACTTCCATTGGCAATTCACCCATCAGGGCGCGGATGTTATCTAATTTGGAATCAATTTGTTGAATCTTCCAGAGATCCTGAAGTTTCTTTTCTATCGTTACGTCCATTGTTGTTTTCAGTAATAGTATTGCACAGGATTGGTGTCTGTGCTTGCAAAAATGGTTGCAAAATTAGGGAATTTTTCCGACAAAAGCGAGCCAAATAGTTCAATTGTATATTTTTCACTCTCAAAATGCCCGATATCACAGAGCATCAGGTCGTTTTCAGCGTCGAAAAACTCATGGTATTTCACATCGGCGGTCACATAGGCCTGAGCCCCAGCCTGCCGGGCATTGCGTATTAAAAAGCTACCTGCTCCCCCACAAACGGCCACTTTTTCTATAAGGGTATGTTTGCTGCGGGTAAAACGCACCACTTTGGCCCCCATTTTTTGTTTCAGGGATTCCAAAAAAGCTTCGGGTGAAATTGGGGTTTTGAGTGAACCCACCAACCCACTACCCACCTGCTCCCAGCTATTGCCGAGTGGAATGAGATCGTAGGCCACCTCTTCGTATGGATGGGCGGTTTTCATAGCATTGATGATTCTGGGTGCGAGGTAATCGGGCAGGATGGTTTCGATTCTAATTTCGTCTTCTATGTGCCGGCTGCCCTGGGTTCCAACATGCGGACTGGTATTGTCTCCAGCCCTGAAAGTTCCTTGCCCCGACATGTTAAAGCTGCATTCATCGTAATTGCCAATATTGCCCGCCCCGGCTTCAAACATGGCATTGCGCACAGTTTCGGCATTGCTGTAAGGAACAAACACCACCAATTTTTGCAAATTCCCGGCTTTGGGTGCCAGTATGCTGCAATTTTCTAAAGAAAGTTTCTGGGCAATTTTCGCATTCACCCCATTTTGCAGTACATAATCAAGATTGGTATGGCAGGCATAGATAGCAATGTTGTTTTGAATGGCTTTGATAACTACTCTCTCCACATAGGTTTTACCGTTGAGTTTTTTGAGCCCCGAAAAAACGATGGGATGGTGGGCGATAATGAGGTTGCAGTTATTGGCAATGGCTTCATCCACAATGGCTTCGGTGCTATCCAGGCAAAGGAGTGCTTTATGTATTTCGGCATCTGGATTACCGACGATAAGGCCGCTGTTGTCGTAAGATTCTTGCAGTGCGGCGGGAGCAATGGATTCGAAAAAGGCAACTATTTCCGCTAATTTCATGGTACCCTAGATTTGACAACTCTTTAAGAGTTGTCAAATCTAGGGGTAAATGGGGGTATTTTTGCGGCCTAAATGAAAAAAGCCACCCTCAAACCTGGCAAGGAAGTTTCCATTAAACGCGGACATCCCTGGATCTTCAGCGGCGCCATTGCTACCCACGATTCTATGGAACCTGGCGACTGGTTGGAGGTTTACGACCATCGCAATAACTTTATAGCAGCTGGCCACTGGGGAACGGGTTCAATTGCAGTAAGAATACTTACCCGAAAACAGGAAATACCCGACCTTGACTTCTGGATGGACAAACTGCGCAACTGCCTGGAAACCAGAAAAATACTTGGGTTCGGACTCCAATCTCCTACCAATGCATACCGGTTGGTACATGGCGAGGGAGACGGCCTCCCGGGCCTGATTGCCGATGTTTATGGCACCTGCATCGTTTTACAAGCACATTGCCACGGTATTTACCGGGCTTTGCCACTGATCAAAGACGCATTTATCCGGATACTCCCCTTTTCGCCTACCACCATTTACTCTAAAAGTAAAAGTACCCTGCATGATGATTCAATTGTGGATGGACCGTTGTTGGGTGACGAAAGTGAAACCATAGCCAGCGAAAATGGTATTTTATTTAAGGTAAATTGGGCCGAAGGTCAAAAAACAGGCTTCTTTTTGGACCAGAGAGAAAACCGGAATCTGCTTTCACACTTTAGCAAAGACCAGAAAGTGTTGAATACTTTTAGTTATTCGGGCGGATTTTCGGTATACGCATTAAAAGCCGGTGCCAGCCAGGTAGCCAGTGTGGATGTTTCGGCCAAAGCAGTAAAACTGGCCAGTGAAAACGTTTTGCTCAATCAACTTGATTCAGGAAAACATGAGGCAATAACTGCTGATGTACTTGAATACTTAAAAGACCAACAAAACCTGTGGGACATTGTAATTCTGGATCCTCCGGCATTTGCCAAAAACCTGAAGAAAAAACATGCTGCGGTAATGGGGTATAAAAGACTGAATGCCCTGGGAATGCAAGCCGTAAAACCCGGAGGATTGCTATTTACTTTCTCTTGCAGCCAGGTTATCGACACTGATTTGTTTACCAATACCATTACAGCAGCCGGCATAGAATCGGGGCGCAATGCCAGAATACTATATCGTTTGGGGCAGGGAGCCGATCATCCGGTAAATCTTTTTCACCCGGAAGGCAGCTATCTCAAAGGCCTGGTTTTGCGAATTGATTAATGAAAATCATGGGGCATACACGCCCTCACCCTTTTTTACGTCCTTAATACTAAAGTAATAGCGCTTCCCTTTTAAGGTATATCTGAATAGTGCAGCTCCTGTGTGCTTTGCCGGAGGGTCGGTATCCGGACTTCCCTCAACTTTGGGGCCGTTTACCGGTCTTTCTTCGGGAAGTTTAAAGTAACTGCAATTTACAATCACCGTATCGCCCTGCATGGGTTTGCCATCAAAGGCGGTGCGATTGCTGTACATTAATTCAACTTTATCTGCCTTTCCATCAAGCCAAAAACTGTCTATGGTAAGCTTGGCGCAAGTTTTCATTACCAGTTTAAAAGTAAGTGTGGTAGTGATTGGGGCGCCCATTACCCCAGGATAATAGGTAGTTTTTACTGCGTCGATTACCTTAAATGTGCCGGATTTATAGTATACCTGGGCTTTTGAAACCAAGGCAAAACCTATTAATACACCGGTAAATGCAATACACTTTTTCATGGTTTTATGAGATACACACGTTTTTTCCAATTTCGATTGCCATCCGCTACTACCAGCGAGTACCAGCCATCCGAACCAAAACGCAGGCGGGCTGCGTAAATCAGTTCTTCATTACGGGCAATGGTACCGGAGGCTATTTCTTTATTCTGACTATCTTCAATGGTATAAACGTATTTATGTGTGGGGGCAATATTGGTTTTTAGTTCAATGTTGCTATAAAGCGTATCGGATTGCGGCCAGGTGAGGAAAGGGTTGGCGAGTGAATCTGCCGAATTGCTTTTAGTGGCTAGCTGGCAGGCGAGTTCAAAATCAGGGATGCCATATCCCAGAAATGTATCTTGTTCCAGGTAATTATTGGCACTCATGCAAATCAGTTTTCGAACGTCAGCTGGCAACAAATCCGGGTTGGCCTGCATAAAACATGCTACTGCTCCGGTAAGAATCGGGGCGGAGTATGATGTACCATTTGAACCATAAAAATACCCGCTGCTCCCTGCAATAATGGCTCGTTTGCCAAGTGCAGCCAAATCGGGTTTATAGCGTTTGTCGGAGGTAGGACCCATGCTCGAAAAGCCGGCGCGTTCGCCATCTCGATCCACAGCGGCTACCGCAATAACTCCCACTGCATCGGCCGGGGCACCGATTTTTTCCCATTTTTCATCCCCTTCATTGCCAGCAGAATTCACAATCACAATCCCGCGTTCGTATGCCATATTTGCGGCAAGGGTAATCAATGCGGTATGACCATCAAGTTCGGCATAGGTGTGGCCAAATTCTGATTTATCAAACTCGGTATACCCCAGTGAGGAGTTTATAACATCCACCCCTACACTATCGGCATATTCGGCACCGGCAAGCCATTGGGCTTCCTCGGCAGGAAATTCGGTATGGGCATCTTCCGTTCGCAGCAGCAGGTAGTTGGCATCAGGGGCAGTACCCACCATAATACCCGGTACATTGGAAGCCATGCAACCCAAAACCTGGGTACCGTGGTCATCATCATTGTACACATTGCCATCGCGGTCTACAAAATCTACCGAGCCCAGAATTTGTTTATTAGCGCGCAAACTGTCGAAAGCACCCAATAGATTGGCATTATAAAAGCCCGCATCCAATACGGCTATCCATACGCCTTTGCCACGAAAACCTTTTCTGTGCATGGTTTGTACATTCAGCATTTTGGCCTGATCCCAGCCCATTCCATACCCTTCGTTATACTCATCGGCATTGGCCTGGTTCTTTACTGCTATATGTCCACTGGCATTGTAATCCATGCCTATGTATTCTTCAACCGACTCGGGATCGGCAGCGGCGGCTCCTCTGGAACGATTCCAGTAGCCCATTAATGTTACTTTTTTTACGTAGGTTTCGCGGTTCAATCTACTTACAATGCCCGAGTCTGTAGTTTGAATCAGAATGGCATTCATCCAACGCGAGGTTAGAAGTATTTTTGCCCCACAATTTTGCACCTCAGTTAAATACATGGGCGACACAGGCAAATCGGCCATGGTTACCGATATTCCGGCTTTTCTACGACGCGCAAGGGCCCGTTCGCTTAAAAAATCCCAGGGTTTTAATATGGTATAATTGTTACCAGATTTATCTTTTAATTCTACCCAAAACTTGTAGGTGATTTCATGGCTGCCAGCTTTTAATTTTAATGCAGGCAAAACGGTAAAGAGAATAATTACGGCGAATAGTTTTTTCAGGGTCATTTTCGGATTTACTATCTATACTATTCGTTGCTCAAAGGTAAATGGTTATTTATTAAAAGCTTTCAATTTCCAGGTAATGATATATCCCTGCGGTTGGCCCGAACCATTGTATTGAATTGATTTGGCATATTTATAAAACAATCCAAAATTCTTGCCATAAACTTCTTGCTGCAAATCTCTTGAAATCAGGGTACTATCATCTTGCTGGGTTACTTCCACACAATCTTTAGACGCAAGAAAATCATTGGCATATGAAACTCCAACTCCGGTATACTTATACTCTTTAGCACCCAAATCGTTGTAAATATTGCCATCCCATTTGCGTTTCAATTTTATCGGAATGCTCATTTTTACATAGCGTTGGTTGTCTTCCACTTTTTGCATCCCATATTTATCGATCACGATGGACTGAAGCTTATAAAACTGGTAAGAACGGCCGGTATCCCTGGAAAGGTATTGTTCAACGCGCAAAGCCAGATTTCCGGCCAAATCAGTAAAGGTATCCATCACCTTTTCGCGCAGTAAAAAATGGTATTTCAAAAGATTGCCACTGGTCCATTCATATGCCTGAGAATCTACCCAATAATCGCGCACATCGCCAGGGGCGTAGTTATAAAATTCGGCACCGGGAGAGGTATAGTTCTCGGTTTTTTTCTTACACGATGTAACATAAAAAAGCCCTGATATAGCAACTGCCAGTGCTATAAACAGCTTGAATATTTTAATTTTTTTGAATCGACTTTGCATATAAAAACCCTCCATTTTTTCTATTTCTGTGCAAATCTGTAAAACAACCATGCCACAGGAATAAACACCACATTGAGCAACCACACCGATAGCCAGGGTGCGATTACACCGGTTTGCCCCATAGACATGAAATATTTGCTAAAGAACAGAAAGAAAATGATAACAAATATACCTACAGCCAAGGAAAAACCCAAGCCTCCCCTTGTTTTTCTTCCGGCCACACATACGCCGATGGTAACCAGAATAAAGGTACTGAAAGGACTGGCATAACGGCGGTATAATTCGGTTTTTAGAAACAGAATATTTTCCGAACCCCTCACCTCTTCTTTGGCTATAAAATTTCGCAGTTCGGTTTGATCCAAACTTTGCACATCTTCTATTCTGAAAAAGAACTCGCGTGGGTCGAATTGCAGCAGCGTATCCATATAGGGCAAATGCTGCACACGTTGATTGCCATTGGCTAAAAACTCGCGCGTTACTACCATTTCCAACCGCCATTTTTTGGCCTTTTTATTCCATTTTAAAAAACGCCCAAACATATTGCTTTGCAGTTGGGTGCCTTTGTAATTTTCAATATTTATTCCTACCCCGGTGCTGTCGTTGTTATTGAAATACTCCATATAAAGTATCACACCCGGCTTGATCTGGCGATAGATGGTGCCTTTTGCCTGACTCCAATAATCGCGCAAATACATGTTTTCGAATTTTACCCTTTTTTTATCACTGCGTGGAATAATCCAGGCGTTGAGCACATAGCTACCCACTGCCAGCAGGGCCGACACAGCAAGGTAAGACATCAGTATCCTTTTCAGCGACATTCCGCCGGCGAGCATGGAAATAAATTCACTTTTTCCGGCCAAACGGGATGTAAAATAAAGTACGGCAATAAAAATAAATACCGGGCTGAAAGTGTTGATCAGATTGGGAATAAAATTAGCATAATAGGTAAATATGATTCCATTAATGGGAGCATTATGTTCAAAAAAATCGTCGAGTTTTTCGGCAATATCAAACACCACAATAATGATTACAAACAGCAGTATAGTTACAAAAAATGTAGTTAAAAACTTTTTGGCAATATATTTATCTATCAGTTTAATCATTACAATTTTCGACTCACTTTTTTTACCATTTCATCCTTCCATACTGCAAAATTGCCTTCAATAATTTTTTCGCGGGCTTGTCGAATCAACCATAGGTAAAAACGCAGGTTTTGCAGGCTTGCAACAATGGGGCCGAGCATTTCACCGGCCACAAATAAATGCCGGATGTATGCTTTTGAGTATTCTGGGGTTAAAATATCGTCAAGCGGACCAAAATCTTCGGCCCATTTTTTATTGCGGGGGTTAATTATGCCTTCAGTGGTAAAAATGGTGCCGTTTCTGCCATTTCGTGTAGGCATTACACAGTCGAACATATCAATACCCAGGGCAATGCATTCCAGCAAATTGGCTGGAGTACCCACACCCATCAGGTAGCGGGGCTTATCGGCGGGTAAAACAGCCGTTACTTCGGCTGTTATTCTGTACATTTCCTCGGCTGGCTCTCCCACACTCAATCCGCCGATGGCATTGGCGTCGGCATTGAATTTACTTACAAACTCGGCACTTTCCTTGCGCAAATCGCTATAGGTGCTGCCTTGTACAATGGGAAGCAAGGTTTGGTTATACCCATACAAGGGTTCAGTTTCATTCCAGCGTGTAAAGCACCTTTCCAGCCAGCGGTGGGTCATGCCCAGGCTTTTTTTGGCGTATGCATGATCGCAGGGATATGGCGTGCATTCATCAAAAGCCATCACCAGATCGGCGCCGATTATACGCTGAGTATCGATTACATTTTCAGGGGTAAACAAATGCCGCGAACCATCGATATGGCTTTGAAAGGTCACCCCTTCTTCTTTCATTTTGCGGGTTCCGCTCAGTGAATAAACCTGGTAGCCGCCGCTATCTGTAAGCACGGGGCCAGGCCAATTAGAAAACTTATGTATGCCGCCGGCTTTGCGCATTATTTCATTGCCCGGACGCAGGTACAAATGATAGGTATTGCCCAAGATAATTTCAGCCTTAATATCATTGATTAAAAAATCGCGGTGAATGGCTTTTACCGTGGCCGCTGTTCCCACCGGCATAAAAATGGGTGTATGTACGGTACCGTGGTCGGTTTCAAAACTGCCTGCTCTGGCGCTGCTTTTGGGGTCTTTATGCGAGATTGAAAACTTCAATTCTGAATAATCAAATTTAGGCTCATCAACGTTGGCCTCAACGCCGAAAGAGACTGCGAATATACGTGCTGATTTTGGCGAATCAGAGTGTTGGTAAAACTCTGGTTAAAATGCAATTCCAAACCAGCATCCACCAAATTCAGGCTGTGTTTGATTCCCAGCCCGAAATCCGACATCAGATAGGCACTTTTTGTGGCCAGATTTTCTTCACTATTCTGGAAAATTTTATCGGCATTGCTGGTAAAATTATAATCGCCCCGCACACCCCCAAACAAGTAAACTTTATTTTGGGAATTGAGGGTAAAATTGCGCACCAATACCAAAGGTAAGGCACAATTGGTTGCTTCCAATTTTACCAGATTGTGGTTGCCCAAGTTTCGTTCATAATTAAAACTGGTATTGAAAACAGACAACAGGCAATTGGCCCTAACCATCCATAGTTTTTTCTTGTCGAGGTGATAGCCAAACTGGCCGCCAAACTGAAATCCCACACTGGGACGAATTTCCACACCTTTTACATTGTATGGATTATTAGCCTCAACTTTAAACTTTGCACCAGTCATAATACTTCCAAATTGAATCCCATAGGACAACCTGGCAGAAGGGGTTTTCACATTGCCGGCAACTGTGGTTTGGGAATTGGCAACATTTGCAATTACAGTTAAAAAACAAGCTGCTATGAAATTAAAAAAGGTATTTTTCATGCATCAATAACGACAATGTATGCAAGAGATTGTCAGAAAATAAAAGTTTGACAAAGGCTTAATTCTGAGCCATCAGCGAAATGCTAAATAGGCGGGGCAAAATAGACCGGATAGAACCCGAATAGTAACTATCGGGCACACGCACCAGGGCATTGTTTATGCCGTTGGTCATGCGCAATTCCACACAGAGATCCACAAAATCGAGGCGAAACTCCCAGCCTGTGCCTATTTCGTAGTAGTAAGTATTTTCTTTAAAAGCCACCAAGGGTTTACTATTGCCTATTACTACATTGGCATTGCTCTGAAAATCGTGGCTCCAGCGCAGTCCACCCATTACATAGTAGCGGGTATTTTTGGGCATATCGCTGTAGTATTTCAAATCAAGCGGAATATCGAAAGAAATGGTTTCGATTTTAATTAGGGGGCCCGGGGTATTGGCCCACTGGTACTGCAGGTTTCGTTGGTGTAGCTGCAGCATAGTTTGGGTTTTTAGTTCCCATTTGCGATCGTGGCCAAACTTATAGGCCAGTGTACCACCAAATCCGCCACCCGCCTGGCCTTGAGGCCGTATGGCTATTAATGAATCGTTGCGGGCAAAAAACTGATCGGATAGTTCCATGCGCATTTTGGCATTGGTGGCGCAGAATGCAATTCCCCAAAAAAAATGCTTACGATAATCCCGGGTAGGGTCGATTTTTTGCCCAAAACCCTGCAAAGCGATGAGAATACATGCTATGAACAGTCCTATTTTTCGCATAAGTACATTGTACTAATACCAAAGGTTAGGGGGGTGATTTTTACGTTGGCAAACCCACAATTCTGGGCAATCGCTGCAAATTCTTTTCCTTCGGGAAAAACCGATACACTTTGAGGTAAATAGCTATAGGCGCGCGCATCTTTCGAAAACAGTTTACCAATGGTTGGAACAATTTTCTTAAAATAAAACCAATATACACCGCTAACCAGCGCACTTTTGGGTTTACTAAACTCAAGCACAGCCATATGACCGCCTTTTTTAAGCACCCTGGCCATTTCTTTCATCCCTTTTTCAAGGTTTTCAAAATTCCTCACTCCAAATGCAACGGTAATTGCATCGAAAGTATTGTCTTCAAAGGGCAAATTTTCCGAATCGGCCTGTTGTAAAAGAATTTTACCGGTTAAATCGAGCTTTAAAATTTTCATAGCTCCGGTATTGAGCATTCCTTTGCTAATGTCTACACCAGTAATTTTCACATCCCCCAGATTGGCCAGTTCAATAGCCAAATCGGCAGTGCCGGTTGCCACGTCTAAAATATTTTTATGGCCGAATGCACCGATATTTCTGCGTACCTTGCGGCGCCAACCTTTATCGATACCAAGTGAAAGAAAATGATTTAAAAAATCATACCTGTGAGAAATGTTATCAAACATCTCCTCAACTTGTTGTTTTTTTGAAGCTTCGGAAGCCGGATTGGGTTTTACTTGCTGTGTCAAAAGAAAAGGCATGCAAATATAGTTAAAAAGCCCAAGTGGTTCAGTAGTAAATTATTTATGGACATTCAGAAAGCAACATTCAAAGGCAGCTGGGAACGCGGAGATGCTATGGGTTATACGGCTTTGCCCGAGTTTGCCTTTATCGGACGCAGCAATGTAGGTAAATCGTCGTTGATTAACATGCTTTGCAACCACAAAGGCCTGGCCAAAACCAGCGCCACACCTGGCAAAACCCAAACCCTAAATCTGTTTGAAATCGATGCCAAATGGCAGATTTGCGACCTGCCGGGATACGGCTATGCCAAGGTTAGCAAGCAAAAGCGCTATGTTTTTTCCAATATGATTAAGCATTACCTGCAAAAACGCGAAAACCTGGTAAGCCTGTTTATTTTGGTAGACCTGCGTATTCCACCCCAAACCATTGATGTAGATTTTATCAATTGGTGCGGAGAAAATGGAATTCCATTCATCATAATTGGCACAAAAGCGGATAAGGCCGGAAAAAATAATTCAATAGAGCAGGTAAAAACGTATCAAGCCAAATTGGCCGAAGTATGGGAAGAACTGCCGCGATTTGTAATCAGCAGTAGCGAAGACAAAACCGGGAGGAAAGAAATTTTGGATTACATACGGGATTGCATGGGCAAATAGCAGCCGGATAACCGAATGCCCAATGTTTAGTGTTTAATGATTAATGAAGTAGGTTGCCACTCGCCTCCGCTATTCCCTATTCCCTATTCCCAATTCCCTGAGTGCAATGTGGAAGCAATGTGGAAGCAGTCTGACAGCAGTCTGACAGCAGTATGTATGCAGTTTACCCGCAACTTAGACGCCACTTAGCAGCAACTTGTAAGCAAGTCATATGCAACTTAGCCATCAGCGCGCATCAAACCGCAACAGACAGCCAATGTATAACGTTTAGTGTATAAGGGTTAATGTAGTTGGTTGCCCTCTGTCGCCTCCGCTATTCCCTATTCCCTATTCCCTATTCCCTCTTACTTGTTCTTCATTTCCAAATTCACCCTCAGAATTACTCCCAAATTGTAAGTGAATTTGCGCATGGATTTTGGTTCTTCTAAATACAAATACTGGGGCAATACTTTAAAATACGATTTGGAATAATCAACACCATAAGGCACTGCGTGGGCAAAAAATCCCACATTTAAAAACCGATTTAATTTATAACTGGCGTTTAGTTTGGCAGCCAAATTAAAATCAATAAATTCATCAAATGTACCCTTAAATTGAACCAATCCAAACCCCAGCCCTGCATCGGCTTTCAGCTTTTTATCAGGGCCGAAATACTTACCCAAAGACAAGCCAAAAACAAATCGATTGTATCTTTTATTTACATCTATAGATGATTCAGCATAGGGATAGCTGTATGACGATTGAATTCTGGTTTAATAAAAATCCAATTGCCAGCTCACATAGGTGTTTGCAGAAATATCATATCCAAACGCAACATTATAATTAAATGTGCGGTTGGGAGTTGCCCTAACATCCGCCACATAGGTCTTACCGTAAAAATCATACAGCCTTCCTGTAACCCTTCCTGGTCCGCCAAAAGACATTCCGTAACCCAATTCAAAAAATTCTGCATTTGCATTCATACATGCACAAATTGACAATAAAAATAATATGCGATTTTTCATGGTAAATTAATTTCTAAAACAAAACCGAACGGGCCTGTTCAATTAAAATATGCATAGGCACAAAACAATGCGCATCCTTTACCAGCGCCATTTTATGCAACCGTTTCTGGCACTGGGGCGCAGTTTCTCCATCGCGATAATTTTTTGCCTGGGCCGCACATAAAAATTCGATTCCCAGTACTGTTTTTACATTTTCTAAAACCTGAATGGCTTTTAAAGCCGCATTTGCACCCATACTCACATGGTCTTCCTGCCCATTGCTGCTCATTATACTATCTATGCTTGCAGGAGTGCACAACTGTTTATTTTTTGAAACTATAGATGCGGCGGTGTATTGGGCAATCATATAACCACTGTCGGTACCTGGTTTTGGAGCTAAAAATGCGGGTAATTGGCGCTGACCGCTGATGAGTAAATAGGTACGGCGTTCGCTGATACTTCCCAGTTCGGCCAGGGCCATGGCAGCATAATCCAGGGTTAATGCAAGAGCCTGACCATGAAAATTACCCCCGCTTAAAATCATGCCCTCTTCCCTGAAAACAGTAGGGTTATCGGTAACACTGTTTAACTCGGTTTCCCACACCTTCAGGCAGTGGTCAAGTGCCATTTCGGAGGCACCATGCACCTGCGGAATGCAGCGAAAACTATAGGGATCTTGCACAGCAGCTCGCGGCATTTGTTGCATTGGACTTGATTGTAAAATCTGCAAAATTTCATTAGCCGTATCAATCTGGCCAGCATGCGGCCGAACCTTGTGTAAAGGTGCCATAAAAGGGTCTTGCCTGCATAAATACACGTCCAGCGAAAGAGCTGCAACTTCGGGCAGGGTATGGCGAATGGTAAAAATTCCATCTGCAATTTTGATGGCATGGGCCAGCATAAACTGGGTACCATTTATCAAGGCCAGGGCTTCTTTTGGATCCAATACCAAAGCTTCCAGATTTCGTTCTGCCAAAACATCCGGTGTATCCAGCCAGCCCTTTTCGGGGTGGTGCAATCTACCTAAACCCAGCAATGGAAGGCACATTTCTGACAATGGCGCCAAATCGCCACTGGCACCGAGGGAGCCCTGTTCGTGTACCTCTGGCGTTAAATTTTCATTATAAAAATACAGCAGGCGCTGCACAACCACCTCGCGCACTGCAGAATAGCCTTTGCTGATGTTAATTATTTTCAACAAAAGCATTAGGCGTACAATATCCAGGGGCAAAATCTGGCCTGTACCCGCTGCATGGGTTATTAATAAATTGCGCTGCAATTCATGCAATTCATTTTCTGGAATACCTACATTTTGAAGCGACCCAAATCCAGTGTTTATGCCGTATACCGGATGTTTTTGTTGGGCCAGATATTCAGTTAAATACGCAGCAGAAGCATTTATTTCCTGTAATATTTCAGCAGGGATTTCAATTTTTTCGCCCGATTTCCACAAGGCAATCAGAGAAGGCAGCGTATAGTTATTTTCTAGAATTGCCATAAGTGTAAATGTTGGGAAATTTCGTTTATTGGATAGTCTTTTTGCTCTCCGGAATTAAGGTCTTTTAATGCTATTTTATTCTGATTTCTTTCACTTTCACCAATAATGGCTGCAAAAGGGATTTTGCGTGCATTGGCATAATCCAATTGTTTTTTTAACTTGGCTGCAGCCGGATAAACTTCGGATGAAACGCCTGCTTCGCGTAATACATTTACCAATTCAAAAGCCATATTAAATGAGGCTTCATCCATGGCGCATATTAAAATGCGCACATCATCGGCCGCCAAATCCGGAAATAAATTTGCAGCATCCAGGATATCACAAATGCGGTCTAAACCAAAGGAAATTCCAACTCCCGGAACATCCTTCAAACCAAAAACTCCGGTGAGATTATCATACCGGCCTCCCCCGCCAATGCTGCCAATATTGAAACTTTCGGGCAGTGCATTTTTTTCAGGCACCACTTCAAAAATACAACCTGTATAATAGCTCAATCCGCGCGCCAGTGTTAAATCCAACTCCAATTTATTGTGTGTTTTTGCCAAACTATAAATTAATTCCAATTCGGCAATTACTTTATTTAATATTTCGGTATTTGCACCCTCAAATTGCAGGAAGGTTTTTACACGTTCAACACCGCTAAGATCCTTGCTATTGTTGCCTATCAAGTCCCAAAAAGCAACCCCGTTTTGAATATTTTTTTCGGCAATTTCATTTTTAACACCGTCAAATCCAATTTTATCGGCTTTATCAATTAACTGCATCAATACATTCATATTACCCGGTCCGCCCACAAAATTTTCGAAGGCATCGAATACCCCACGGTGATTAATACGAATGGAGACTGGCAGTTGAATATTGAAAAAAACATCGTCGTAAATTTTAATTAAATCTACTTCATTTAAAACCGAATAGCTACCCACTACATCGGCATCGCATTGCCAAAACTCGCGGTAACGGCCTTTTTGCGGACGGTCGGCACGCCATACCGGTTGCATCTGATAGCGGCGAAAAGGGAACGGTAGTTTATCCCTATTCATTACCACAAAGCGCGCCAGTGGTACTGTAAGATCATAACGCAAACCTCGGTCGGCAATGCTGGGCACCAATTTTTTACTGTCTTTTTCTTCCAGAGCTGCCGTATCTGCTTTAGACAAATAATCGCCATTATTCAGAATCTTAAAGAGCAACTGATCTCCTTCATCGCCATATTTGCCCTGCAGGGTGCGAAGGTTTTCAAGGGCCGGAGTTTCGATGGGTCTAAACCCATAAAGCCTAAAAATACGTTCGATATTGCCCATTACATACTTGCGTCGCAGCATGGTTTCCGGGCCAAAATCGCGCGTTCCTGAAGGCAATCCGGGCTTACCCGTAAATGAATTAGAGGTGGAATTCACTCCGCGAAATTAACCATTTCGGTTGGTTATTGAAGCATTATAAACCTTAAGCCCAGATTAGCGCTGCAGCAGTATTTTTCCAAAATAGGTGTGCCCCTGGCTTTTTATCTCCACCAAATAAAATCCAACTGGCAGTTTTTCTAAAGAAACAAATTGATTTTCATCCAGCAATGTAATTACGCGTTGCCCTGAAACTGAAAATACTTCAACCGATTCTGCCATTAAATATTTGGGAATATAAAATCCCATATCTGTAGGATTGGGATACAAAAGTACCGTTTGAACCGGCAATGGTTTTATACCCTGTGTCAAAGGAGATTCAATGGCTCCGATATCCGGACCAGGCCCCATGTAATCGTTATTAATACCACTGATTACTGCGCCTAAGTCTAGTGCCGGGCTGCCAATTGATAAATTAAAATTCGAATTTGTTTCATTCACAAAAAGCGGATTTCCTACCACATTTTGTTTGAAAATCGTCATCCCTGATTTTGTATTTGTTGCAATGCCATTGCTCAGTTGCTGCGCGGTACTGTAGGTTTCACAATTGGGTTGCCCATTGATGGGTTGCAACGTGGCTATATTTCCTTTTGTATTAAAGTATAAATCTGCAGTTGAATTCCATGCATAATTGGTATCACCTTTTATTCCGTCTAAAAACAGGGTTGAAATACCTGAACCTGTGTGAATATTATTGGCGCTGTATATTTTTTTCCAGGTAGCATTCCATAAATACCAGCTAAAACCCAGTGAATCTGCCCCGTGAAAATTATTGTGATAAAAATGCATGGCAGGCGGATTGGAACTATGCGCAGTGGCATTCATCTTTAAACAGGTACCCCATATTTTATCAGAACTTACATTGTTGCAGTTCATAAAAAATATATCATTATGATTCCTTTTTCCCTGAATATGGTGTACAATATTACGCAGCACATAATTGGGTCCTTCTTCGGCACTGATAAAGGACAAACCCACTTGTCCAAAGCCAATTTCATTGCCAATTATCCGCGTATTTATCGATTTTGCATCGGCATTTATTCCGTTATAACAACCCGTAACTTTATTATCTAATATTTCGGTTTCTTTGATGGCCCCTTTTACCCCGCTAACCTCGCCAATCACACCCGCAATGATACCCGAAAAGCGGCTGTTTTTGATACAGTTTTGCATAAAAACCGAATCTCCTTCGTTTACCATAATCGCTGAATATTCGAGGTAACGACCGTAAGTTCCGTAATTTACTATACTCTGATCGCGCGTTTGTTTAAAAGCTCCGTGCGACCATGCCGACATATCATCTTTAAAGCTGCAATTTTGAACCAAGTTATTGGAACAAGCGCCATTGAATGACAAAACTGAATTGCAAAATTCAAAATCACAATCCGTAACAGTTATAAAATTTGCATCGGAAAATGAAATTCCAAAACCCGGGTATGAAACACTGGGATTATTAAAAACATCGCGGTCTATCCTGCCTTTGGCATAGTTTTTAAACTTTAAATCTTTAAAAATTATGTGGTTATTTTTATGATTCCCATTTACGGCCATAAAATAAAAATACCTTGAAAAAGTAATTTTAAATTGATTCGGATTTTTATGATCGGGCGTTTTAATATAAACCTGATTTCCAAGACGGTAATATCCCGGAAGGCCATACTCCAGCTTACTTAAGCAGGGATAGGTGGTAAAAACCGCATCGGGGAATGCAAAGGCATAGGGATATAAGCGTTGGGTATCTAACAAGCATAATTGATTAAACTCTAATTCGGGCTTAATCGTAGCCGTATACATAAATGTATCCGAAGCCACTTTTGTCCAGGTATAATGCGTTGTATCGCCTCCGTCAAATACCACAGAGCCAGGAGTTTCAGGCACAAATTGCAGTGGATTTAAGGCATTGCAATTTTGGTTAAAATTCAACTGCATTTCGCCGGTATGGTAAACCCCTGCTTTTAATTTTACCGTAATTCCGCAGCCCAAGGTACCCGATTGCACCAGGGTTTTTAAATCACCCGGATTGGCCTGGGTATAAGCCGTTCCCGAGCCATTGGGGCTTACCCATTTTTCGTTGGCATTATTTACAATTTGGGGTTCGGTTTTTAAATAAAACGAGTCAATTATGGTTTTTGAATACAGCGTGGGGGTAGAATCGGTATAGGTAATTTTAATATAACAGGTTTTTCCTTTTGATAATAAAAATAAGGCTCCCCTAAATTGCGAGGGGCTTTTCACAAAACAATAATCAGGGGCCAATGCTTCTGTCCAATTGGATAATCCACTGGATTTGTATTCAACTTTTACTTTGGCCGAGTGATCCGAATCTGTACCTGAGTCCAGGGTAATATAATAACCGGCGGTGGCATAACCGGGGTATACCTGCAATTGTATTTGTGCATTTAAAAATCCACTAATAAATAAAAATATTGCAGAAAAAATAACCCTGGCTTTCATACTATCTATTTTGTAAAACCTGCATATTCAAGGGTTATTTCCCATTGCATATCATCGTTGTAATAAAGCAGTAAGGGAAATTTACCCGTATTTAAAACCTGAACCTCAAAATCGCGGTCGCTATTTCTGAAGCTCAATGATGGCAATATTTTTTCGGAATTATCATCCTCGTCGGTATAATAATATCCTGTGTGAATGAGACGGCCGGAACGCATTAATTTAAAATAGGTATGATAACTTTCGGCGTATTTGCGATTAATATCTTCAATATCTTCTGGGCTAAAACCTGTTGTATCGCCATCGGAGAGTGAAGGGGCAAAATGTGGTATGGTAAGAAAGCCTGCGCCTGTTTTTTGCATACTTTCAATTTCGTTTTTACGCAGAAAAATAAAATTCTCTTTATCTTCGACAAGTTTACCTGACATGGCAGTAAAAATTGGCGGCGCAAAAACCGGATTGCTTACAGCATCTTTTCTAAAAAAAACATCGTACTCGAAATTATAGGAAGGGCTGCCGGTATAATTTCCGTCGATATGAAAACACACCAGGGTATCGGTCCACAGCACATTGGTAGCTGTAAAATTGTACTCGTTGGTTCCATACTCCAACATGCTGTAGCGCAGCACACTTTTGGGCCCCAGGGTATAATTGTAATACTCCGATTCGCGCAGCTGGGCATGCTCCAAATTCACGGTAAACCCAATGGATTGATTTACGATTAAGGGGCATTTTGCATTGGGAATAAAATCAAGGGTATAATTGTATTTTTTGCTTTTCAGCTTCACAATCGGAATCCAAATGGCGCTATCGTCGGCAGAAATATTCACTTTGTCATTGCCCACAACTTTAAACGTATCGGGGGTATTATGGCCAAAATCCATCACCGAAAAACCGTTGTGCTTAAGTTCTTCGTAATTCAAGCGGGTTAACCAAATGGCACACATATCGGTAAGAATCAAAGAGTCTTTGCCAAAATAATTGTTATACCGCCGGGCATTTTTTACGGCACCGGGCTGCACAAAAAGGTAACCCTGGTTGCCACTCACCAGATAATCGCATTCATAAGCGCTGTCGGTGCGCGGAAACACGCTAAAATCGTGGTATGAGCCATTGGAAAACACCTTGTAATCGAGGGCAAGGGCTTTGACCACCCTGGGTACAGCCATTTCGGAAAAGTAATCCGTTTTTACCGGAATGGGGTTGGTCTTTTCTTTGGGCTTAAATAATTTGCAGGCGGGCAAAAGACAAAGCATTAACCCGTATTGAATGAAGCGTGCTTGCATGTTTGGCTCCTCGAAAGTACTGGTTTTGTATGGATATTTGGGCAAAACACGTTGAAATTTCTATCTGAAATTAAACATTGGCATAGCATTTGGATATACATTTGCACACAGATGAAAAAGTTACTTTTCATAGCCGGAACCGCTGCATTGTTAACCCTCGGCTCATTTACCAAAAACGACGGATTGCCTTCTGTACAAGTAAAGGATATGGATGGCAATATGAAAGATTTCAGCACCGTAGCCGATTCTGGCAAAATCACCGTGGTATCGTTCTGGGCCACCTGGTGCGCCCCCTGCATTAAGGAACTGGAAGCCATCAGCGACCACTATGCAGAATGGACCACCAAATACAATATGAAACTGGTTGCTGTTAGTATTGATGATGCCCGCAACTCTAAAAAAGTAAAACCCAAAGTACTTGGATACGGCTGGACCTATGAGGTATATATAGACGAAAACATGGACCTGGCCAGGGTAATGAACGTAAACAACCCTCCTATGACCTTTATTTACGACCGCAACGGCAAACTCTTTTATTCTCACCAGGGTTACACCCCCGGAGCTGAAGACGAGCTGGAGAAAAAGCTCGAAGAGCTTACCAAAAAGTAATAACAAAAAAACCTGCCCCGGCAGGTTTTTTTATTACAAGCTTTTCGAAAGTCCAGGAACCTGAAAAGGCCATACAGGCCGATGAAGTTCGAAATACTTTTAACTTTCGTTAGAAAGGCGTTGGAATCCGGAAAGGCCGTACAGGCCACCAACTACGAAATACTTTTACCTAGCTTTTCCAAAGTTTTAGAACTTTGGAAAAGCTCGTAAAAGACATCGGCTGTTCCTTCGGCTGTTCGTCGGCTGCCCTTCGGCTGCTATTTCGGCTGTCATTATCTTGACTTTGCCACCAAAATCCCCGACTTTTGTAACCCGAGTATGATTTCAAAACAATTGGAAAAAGCCCTGCAGCAGCAGATTGAGATGGAAAGCTATTCTAGCGCCTTTTACCTGAGTATGGCCAGTTGGATGGACCAGGAAGGATTTGAGGGCACTGCGCTGTTTTTATATCGCCAAAGCGATGAGGAACGCATGCATATGCTTAAAATTTTCCATTTTGTGAATGAACACGACGGCCATGCGATGGTACCCAAAGTGGATCAACCGCCCTCCAAATTCAAGGATTTCAACACATGCTTTAAGCTGGTATTGGAGCAGGAGCAGGCTGTAACCCGCAGCATTCATGAGCTGGTGACCCTGGCCATGAAAGAAAAAGACCATGCCGCCAACAACTTTTTGCAATGGTATGTAGCCGAGCAAATGGAAGAAGAAACCCAGATTAAATCCATCCTCAACAAACTCAAAATCATTGGTGGAGATGGCAGCGGCCTTTACCTCCTCGACAAAGAGCTGAGTACCATGGGAATGGCTGCAGGCGGTGAGGCGGAAGGCGCCTGATTTTTATAAAATTCCTATAGATTATTTTACTTACTTCTATAAGCCAACTCGGCTTATTACACTCCCATGACCTAATTGTGAAACTTTTAAGGCAATTTAGCAGTGTTTTATTTAACATTTCACTTATAAATATGATTGCCTATGCAGATACATTTTACAAGAATTATATTTTTATCTCCACAGAATTTTGAATTCATCCCTTCAAAATTGTTTGAAGAAAATACGTCCAACCGATTCGTTTGCTAATCTTATTTTAACCAAAATGTCTAACCAACATAATACAAACCACCATGAAAAAACAATTACTTCCACTCATTTTCCTTAGTTTATTTTTTGCAACTTCATCCCGCGGCAATCATTTTGCCAGTGGAGATATCAGTTACAGTTACCTGTCGGGCACTAAATACAAAATCACCATACGCATTTACCGCGATTGCAGAGGAAATACATTGGCCAGCATCCCCTATGGCGCCTATGCCGGCAACAATGGAAGCAATGCTACCGGCACCACCGCACTGAGTTGCACACGGGTAAAAATTACTGATGTAAGCCCATTGTGCAGCACCCAAAGTAAACCCTGCAACCCAACCAATACAAGCGGCACCGGAGAAGGATTTGAAGAACACATATACTTAGATACAATAGACATCAGCCAGCAACCTTTTTCGGGTTATATTTCACAGGGATATTGCGAAATCAGCTTATTCGTGGGAGCATTAAGTGCACTCACAGGTGCTATTACAACCGGACCTGCAGGCTCTTCCTACTATATTCAAACCCGCATTAACATTTGCAATATTCAAAAGTGTAAAAACCAAACCAATAATGCCCTGCAATGGATAAATACCAATGTTGACTGGACTTGTTGCAACCAAGCTTACAACCGCACGTTTTCAGGAATAGAAAAGGACGGTGATTTTGTAGTCTATAAACTGGATGCAGGATTACAAGATTTGCCCAATTACAAATTAAAGTTTGCCACCCCTTTTACTGAAGCATATCCACTTACCCCTTATTGTGTGCCTCCTACTACCATTAAATGCCCGCCCAACACCACCATCAATCCACCCAGGGGATTTTATTTGGATACCTTGACAGCCCAACTAACCTTTACCTCAACAAAATGCGATGAAGTGGGAATGGTGGGCATCACGGCCTATGAATACCGGCGGGATACCCTTGGAAACCTGCTTTTAATCAGCACCCAACACCGTGATGTTCTGATTGCAATTAAAGATGATTGCGGATACAATAAGAGCCCTGAAATTACATTCTCAAAAAACAACATTTACCTTTGCGAAGGTGATTCGATATCGGTTTATACCAAAATTTATGACCCCATTTTTTCACCCTACCAAGTAACTGCCGACAGCTTGGCAGTGGCCATTGATACTGTACAAATTCCGGGAAGTTATACACGGCTTGTGCTAGATACTTCAAAAATCCAAAAAGACTACTTATTTACTTGGAAAACCAAAAAAGGACAGGCAAAATCTAATCCCTATTCAATTATTTTCAACGCAAATGATACACGCTGTCCTAAACCTTCAAATACCCAAAAGAGTTTAAACATTTACGTAAAATTGAGAAAAGGAGATAGCGCCTGGATGCAGATAACTGCTGACAAATGTGGCTCCATGAAATTCAAAGGATTTAATAAAAAAGGGCCGAATCCATTTTTTTACTGGCAGATTTTTGACTCCATTTCTCAAAAATTAGTATGCACAGGCTCGGGCCAAACTTGGACCAGTTGCCCCTTAAATGCAGGCGGATACAAAGTGCGATGTATCTATTTAAGCGATGCATATTGCACCGATACCATTTATGGAAATTTCCATAATTATACACCAAAACCCACCGCCGACCTGGGCAATGACACCACACTGTGTTTGAATTCTAATTGGGTTGTTACTCCAAATATTCAGAATGCCAGTACAATTAAACATTCTAATTGGCTTGTAAATGGAAAATTGAACTTTAAAGATTCCTTTATAAATTTTAATGCATTTTCAAATTATAAATTCCCATACAAATTATCGGTTCTTTTAGAAGATAGCCAGGGTTGTGCTTTCAATTCAGATACCATTAAAATCAGTGTTTTTGCCAATGATTCAAATTTCAAATCTCAGACCTACTATAAGTGTGAAGGACAGAATATACTGATTGGAAAAGCCTTTAATTCTGCCCAGAATTACAGTTGGTTTAATGGCGATACCAGAACATTTATAGAAATAAACAAAGGGGGTACTTATACTTGCAATGTAAGCAGCATAAGTGGCTGTAAATACAACATCAACCATGTGGTTACCGAACAGAAAAAACCCTATACTTTTATTCCAATTAAACACCTTTGCGAAAATTTTACCAATTTAAATTTAAATACTTTAATTGATGTAAATGGGTCGAATCCTTCACCCGGAACATATAGCTTTACCGGTGATTCATTGGCAGCTGGTTCTTACATTTTCAGTAATAAAAACAAAGCAGGTAATTATAATATTGAGTTTAGTAAAAATGTAAATGGATGTCTGTTTTCTGAGACAATAAAAATAGGTGTACATCCCTACCCAGTTGCGGCATTCAGCACCGACCCACTGTTTAAAACCGAACTTAAAAATCCGGTTTTTAAAATGATCAATCAAAGTACTTATACCGGGCAAGATTCTGTAAAATATAAATGGAATTTTGGTCGCAATTTAAAAGATACCTCCAGCGCCAAAAACCCAAGTGTAACTTATGGAAATATAGGCCCCTATTTTATAACCTTGGTGGCTGCCAATAGTTATGGTTGCAGCAGCAACGCCAGTCTGACTGTAAACGTAACCAGTGGCTTGGACGTACTTAGAGATTTTGGTTTGGCTATCACCTCCGATTTAAAAATTGTGGGTGGAGAGTTAAAATCCGTACAATTAAACTTGTACAATGCCCAAGGACAAATTGTATATAAAGCTGATAATAATTTGGGAATCAGCCAACTTGGTTTGCCAAACGGGGTTTATACCTATCGCATATCGGGGCAAACATCATCCAATCAGAATTTCAGCATTCAAGGCAAAACCATTCAATAAAAGAATTTAAATGCACCCGTATTGCAACCATTTGCCTAAAAATCGTCATACTTGTATAAACTTATGAAAAAAACATTATTCCCTTTAATTTTACTTCTATCTTTCCTTGCTGGATTTTCTGATTCCATGCAGGCTTGTTCAGTTAAAATAATACCAGCTCAGGCAAAAACCTGCATGAATACAGCCACCGGATTCACCCTGAATATTACCAATGCCACTGAGCCCTATACCTACTTATGGACGGTTATGGATAGCAATTTGGTAAATAATTATACCAGCAGCTCTATAAACCCTAAATTTTCCCATAAAAAGGTAAAAGTGGCCATAAAAGTGCAGGATGCAAATAGTTGCGTTTCCTCAGACACCCTCGAAATTGCAGTAAATGCTTTACCCCAGGTTAGCTGGAAAACCAATCCACTTGCTTCACGCTGTTACAATTATGGAGACTTTGATTTAACCCAATTCATAGCCAAGCCCCTCAGTACTGACTGGAGCCTGGGGAAATTGCGGATCTATGGAAAGCTTACCAAATATGGTCCCTCAGGCTTGGTAGATAGCGTTTCTCCCTCGAAATTCAATTTTAAAACCTCGGCCATCAACAATGCGGTGGATTTGCAAGGCGGAAAAAATGTGGTAGAAACCCTAACACTATATTACAGAGATAGCAATGGATGTGAAAATTCATCAAACACCACACAACGCATCAATTGGATACCCATTATTGAATTAGACACCATGATCAGATGTGAGAATACCGATTTTTCACTTGATCCTTGTGTAATAAGGCCTAAGGTAAAATTTGGTACCAAGCAAAGTTGGACCCTTATAAGCACACCTAATGGGAAAATAGATACGACCATGCTATCGGACCATAGTGGTGGTGCAGGTACCGACTGGTGGATGAATACAGGTCCCAAGGGCAGCGGCCCGTATACCCTCCAATTTAAGGTTATGGATCAAGTAACCGGTTGCTTTAGCACAGCCGATGTAGGCATTTACATAGATTCGACCCCGGTTGTAAGAACTGCGCTTTATTCAATTTGTCAGCAGCCAAATACATTTAATTTATGCAATACCTTATCGGTAAACGGACATCCGGCAAGAGAAGCATACACCACTTTTTCCATATTTGCATTCAATGGTGATACCACTTCGGCAAATTTTGGCAATACAAAAATTGAAAATAGAATTTATTTGAACAACCAGGCCAAAATAGGAAAATGGTCCATTCATGTAGTGGGCAACGAAGGGGCATGCCCAATTGTGCGCGATATTGATTTAAACCTGAATGCCCGTCCCAAAGCAGGTTTCACCACCAGCCCTACCAATGTTACTCCGGTGAGTTCACCCATTTTTAATACTACAAACACCAGCACTATTTCACCCTCTTCTACATTGAATTACGAGTGGTATTTTAATAAAAAATCCAATACCATTTCGAGCAATGCCACATCGCCCCAAATCACCTACCCTGCAGTAGACTCAACCTGGGAAGCTATGCTCATAGCCATTTCCGACTCGGGCTGCGCCGATACTTTTGTTAAAAAACTCATAGTAGGAAAAGGAAATTTGGGAATTAAATATATCAATTCCAATTCAATAAAAATCGACAATCATTTTGTATTGCAGAATTACCAAAATTCATTTGTTTCCATCCGCGTTTTTGATTTATCAGGCAGGCAGGTTTACCAATCGCAAAGCAAAGCGGGGACAGACTTACCCAAAGGCAGTTATGTGTATTTAATTGAATTAAAAAATACAGAAATGGGGAATCAATTTATTAAAGGCAAAAAATGGATTGATTAACACTTATTCCAGATAAGTAATCTTAACTTCCTTTTTAATTGATTACAAAATATTTCTTTTGCAACAGGGCAACCATTCTCGAATAAGTTTGTCCTATTTGCATTACTATGAAAAGAATATTATCCCTGCTAATCATTATCATTACCTGTATCAACGCCTCTAAAGCTTCCCACCTTATGGGGGCCGACATGCGGTATGAATGCCTGGGCAATAACAAATATAAAATTATTGCTACACTTTATAGAGATTGCAGGGGCGTAACTTTAAACAACCTCGAATTTGGTGTGTATGCCGGCAACAACCATGGCTGGGGATGTGGATTTTTTGATATTACAGGTAGTTATACCCGCACCACAATGCGTGAAGTAACGCCCTTGTGTGATACCGCAAAAGGTCGCTGTAACCCAGCCAACACAAATGGAACCGGTGCAGGGGTAGAAGAACATATTTATGAGGCTACCATTGATTTTACCAAGGCCCCTTTCAATAATTTTAAAGGAAATTCAAGTTGCTGTGATGTGACATTTTACGTTACACAATGTTGCAGAAATGGGGCTATTACCACCGGTCCTGCCGGTTATGGATTTATAACCAATTGCTCTATCAATCTTTGCAATTTACAGGGTGATTGCAATACCAGCGCATTCTTTAGCAACCGCCCCATATTTTTTGCTGCCTGCAACCAACCCTACGTATACAACCATGGCCCTATAGATACCATGGACCAGGATTCTCTTGGCTTTGAAATTACTACGCCGCTGGCCGGGATTAAAGATAGTATGGTAAAATACGCTAACCCGTATTCTTTCAACCTGCCCTTAACGCCTTATTGCCCAGGCGGGGGAACTATTAAATGTACCCCAAACCCTGCCGCAACAACACCGATTGGGTTTTACCTCAATCCGCAAAACGCCGAAATGATTTTTACACCTACGAAATGCGATGAAACCACGGTAATGAGTTTTATGATTAAAGAGTACAGAAAAGCATTTGGGTTCTGGAAGGAAGTGGGAAGTGTACGCCGCGATATGCAAATGTCGGTTACCGATGCATTTGGCTATAACAATCCGCCTAAAATCAAGGGTAAAAACAGTTATTGTGTGGAAGAAGGCGATTCGTTGGATTTTAACATTACCACGTTGGATACCCTATTTACCCCCAACCAAAGTGTGGGCGACTCGGTAACCCTTAACTGGAATGCCGGCATCAAAGGCGCTACATTTAGCACCACCCATGCCAAGAACCCAACCGGAACTTTTGGCTGGAGGGCCCCCAAAGGCTCGGCTCGCAGCTTTGCCTACAACTTTTCGGTGCATGCCATAGACAACAACTGTCCGCTGCGGGCAGAGGCATACAAAGGCTTTCAAGTATATGTAGGAAGTTGCTCTACCCGCAATCTGGCTACCAAAATCGTAACCAAACCCAATATCCGTGTATACCCCCAACCCGTGAAAGCAGGTGGGGTGCTGCATTTACCCGATGCAGAAAACGGAACTGCTTCCATATTAGACATTTGTGGTAGACAGGTTTTTCAGTTAAATATAAACTCAAATACAGCGCAACTGCCCAATCATTTAAATGCGGGCTACTATTTACTACAAATCAATAACGCAGGAAAACTGCATACAGTGCGCATTTGCATTGAAGATTAACAATTCATCAGAATTTTCCTTTTTTTTGAGGCAACAAATAAATATTGGCCAATGTCCTAACTTTGGCAAAGCATTTAATTTTTGCCGGAAAGGGGAAACATTATGAAAAGAAAATTACTCGCATTATTATTACCATTTACCTTCATTTTCAACGCCCATTCAGCCGGTTATGTCGGGGCAGAAATCACCTACAAACAATTAGACAGCAATAAATTGCTAATAATTGCCAACGTGTATCGCGATTGCCGAGGGGTAAGCAGTTCGGCACCAGTAACCGGTTTTTATATTGGTTCTAATGGAAGCAGCAACTGCGGCAGCGCAAGCCTTACTTTTACCCGTGTAAAAATCGAGGATGTAACCGTAATTTGTTCAACTGCAAACAAACCCTGCTACCCTGCAAATACAGGAGGAACCGGCGAAGGCATTGAAAGGCATACTTATCAATATGTTGCAGACCTTAATTCATCCTTATTTGCCAACTTTTACAATAAGTACAGTTATTGCCGCGAACTTACTTTTTATATTGGCCAATGCTGCCGCACTGGCAGCATTACTACCGGACCCGCGGGCAACGACTTTTGGTGTACCACAACTATCAACCTGGGCAACCTAAATAAATGCCGGGTCAATAAAAACAGCTCACCTGCATGGACCATAACTCCGCGATTTTTTGCCTGTTGCAACCAGGCCATCTACCACAACCCCGGACTGATTGACTCTGCAGAGAATGATTCCATCAGCTACAGATTGGTTCCAGGTATCAGTAGTTTGCCTTCAACTTCAATTTCCTACAGCTCACCCTTTACCTACCAATATCCGGCAACCCCTTATTGCGTACCCAATACCACTATCAAATGCACTCCTAACCCTAAAGCCGATCCACCAAGGGGATTTTACCTGGATACAATCAATGGCAATTTAATTTACACACCCACCAAATGCGATGAGGTTGCAGTAATGGTAATTGAAGCCACCGAATTCAGAAAAGATAGCACAGGAAAATACGTATGGATTGGAAAAACCCGTCGCGATTGGCACATGATTGTAAAAGATGATTGCGGGTACAACAATTCCCCAAAAATAATAGGTACAGAAAACGCTGTGGTTTGTGCCGGAGATAAAATCTGTATTGACATTAAAGCCACAGATGCTACATTTAGCCCATACCAATCCGTACCCGATACTACCAGCATAAGTTGGAATAATGCCATTCCTAAAGCCACCTTTAAATTGCTAAGCACTACCAGCCGCGAAAAAACCGCACAGTTTTGCTGGCAAACGGATAGCAGTGATGCCAACGAAATTGCCTACAACTTTGCGGTAATTGCCACCGACCAGCATTGCCCCAAACCCGGTGTATCCAGCAAAAACTTCAGCATAAAAGTTAAAAAACTGGGCAAAATCAACATTATCACAAAACCCATAACCTGCAATCGCATGGCTTTGGAAGCCAGCTTATTCAATAGTACTTCGCCAAATTTTACCTGGTCTATTAAAGATACCACCGGCAAAACCATTTTTACGGGCACCCGAAAAAACGATACCACAGAGGTATTGAGTAAAGGCAAATACTATGTTTACCTGAGTGCCTTTTCCAATGAATATTGCACTCGCACAGCTGCAGATAGTTTTACTATTCATACACTACCTCCCACCGGAACCCTGGGTGCTTCTTTCAAAACCTGCCCGGGTAGCGATGTTGAACTAAAGCCCAGTTTCAGCAATTCTACCGGCCCATGGACCTATTATTGGTATAACAATCAAAAACACGCAATAGGAGATACACAAGCCACATTTACCATTAAAAATGTGCGGGAATTGCATAAGGTTTTCATGAATTCGGTTGATAAGGATGGTTGTAAAATTGCTTTCCCGCTGATAGTGGTTGATACCTTTCCTGCGGCACGTATAGCCTGGAAAAATGCTGTTTTGGACAATCAGTGTTTCAATTCCGGCAATTTTGTGCTTGACGAATTAATTGCCACCCCTGATGCAAATACCCCCAGAAAAGGCTATTCCATTAAAGGCAGTTTGCTGGTATATGGTAAAACCGGACTCGTAGATAGCACAGCGCCGAATCGCTATATTTTTAATACCCAAAAAATAAACAATGCCAACCTGCAAAAAGGGCAATACATAGAAGAAACCCTCACTGCCTGGTACCGCGATACCAATGGCTGTGAGAACACTGCCATTGCCACACAACGCATTTATGGAAGCCCAATTTTTCAACTAAAATCAACCACCTATTGCCAGAATGCTATGCCAAAAATTTGGCTCGACAGCTTGGTAATTGCAGCAAAAAACAGCTGGACCACAGACTGGACAACCTTATCGGTACCTGCCACTGTAAACCCCAATGTGGTATTGCGCCCCGCCACGCCCGGTACCTATTTCGAATTTGGCAGTGCCGGACTTAACGTTTATGCAGGAACTTACAAATTAAAATACTGCGCTACAGATCCAACCATCGGCTGTCAAACCTGCGACTCAAACGCTATAATTCTGAAGCCACAACCCAGCCTGGTAGAAACGACGCAATTAACCGCCTGTCCGAACGGAAGCCAATTTGATTTGTTGAATACAATTCTAGCCAATGGTAAAACACCCCTTGCCAATGCCACCCAATTCCAGATTCTTACCTGGAATGGCAACTCAAACCCCAATACCTGGGCAGGTGCCACTATTAACAACAATCACTTTTTTAATGCAAATAACCTACCCGGAGTCTGGAGTTTTAAGGCTACAAATACCGCCAACGGATGCACCGCTTCGCAGGATGTAAACATACAAATTTACCCCAAACCCAAAGCCAGTTTCACTACCAACCCCACCGACTCGGCCATTGAAACCCTGCCCTATTTTTGGGTGGCCAACTCCAGCAGCATTAGTCCGCTTACCCCACTCAGTTTTGTGTGGAACTTTGATATGCGCGACCCCTTTAACATTAGCAGTACTGCCAACGACCCGGTGATTACCTACCCCAATACGCCCAAAACCTACACCATTCGCCTGATAGCGGTTTCGCAAAAAGGCTGCAAAGACACCGCATACCGCAATGTAAAAGTGCATGTGAATTACGCCGGATTATCGGATTTTGGCATACCGGGTATGGGTATGAACCAAAGGTTTATGGTTACCGGCCTGCAACCTGCACAGGTAGAAATCTACATCTACAACCCTGCCGGGCAGCAAATTGCTTTGCTTAAAGACAATAACGGGATTGATTTGCCAAACGGCATATACCTGTATAAGGTGCAGCTTTCTACAACTGAGGGAAGAAAATACCTGCATACCGGCAAAATGGCTGTGATGCATTAACGCGCAATGGCAGGTTATTTCAGCCTTTAGCATTAAGCAGCACAATAAATTAAACACTTACGGCGTTTTTGACCCACGGGGGACATGTTTTACACCTTGCCCTGCTGTTTTATTTATATTTTTGCCCCAACAACGTGAGTATAGAGGTACAAAACCTAACCAAGAAATACGGGACACAGATTGCTGTGAACAATATTTCGTTTTCCATTAACAAAGGAGAAATTGTGGGATTTCTGGGGCCCAACGGCGCCGGAAAAAGCACTACCATGAAAATGCTTACCTGTTTTGTACCGCCTACCGAGGGTACAGCCCGGGTTTGCGGTTTCGACATAGGCGAAAAAAGCCTGGATGTGCGCCGCCATGTTGGCTATTTGCCCGAGCATAACCCCTTGTACCTGGAAATGTATGTGAAAGAATACCTCACATTTGCAGGCCAACTGGGCGGAACCTCAAACATAAACAAACGCGTGGCCGAGGTAATTGAAGCTACCCGCCTGGGGCGCGAAAGCCATAAAAAACTGCGCCAACTGAGCAAAGGATACAGGCAACGTGTAGGATTGGCCCAGGCCATGATCCACAACCCCGATGTGCTGATTTTAGACGAACCCACCAGCGGACTTGATCCCAACCAGGTAGTGGAAATTCGCGACTTGATTAAGAATCTGGGCAGTGAAAAAACCATTATGCTCAGCACCCACATTATGCAAGAGGTAGAAGCCATTTGCGACCGGGTGATCATCATTGATAAAGGCAATGTTGTGGCCGATGATAAACTGGGCAATTTGCGCAGCTCGGGTAAAAGCAGTTTTGCTGTAAAGGTGCAGTTTGGAAATGAAGTAAAAGAATCCGATTTAAAACAAATTCCGGGTACCATTTCGGTAAAAAATACCGGACAAAATGCGTGGAGATTGGAAGGCGATTCGGACAAGTACAGACAGGCTGTTTCGCACTTTGCACTCACCCATAATTATGAAGTATTGGAACTGGTTTCCGAAAAAAATTCACTTGAAGAAATATTCAGAACTTTAACCGGCAATGTGGGTAATATATAAAAAAGAAATCCGGAGTTTTTTGAGCTCCCTTACCGCCTACATCGTAATGATTGTGTTTCTGCTGGCAACCGGCCTGCTGATGTGGGTAATTAAAGGCAACACCGTGTTTGACCTGGGTACAGCCAGCATGGCCGTAATGTTTAACGTGGCGCCCTATGTTTTCATCTTCCTGGTTTCGGCGGTAACCATGCGCAGCTTTAGCGAAGAAAAAAGGCTTGGAACATTGGAAACCCTAAGCACCCGGCCTGTAACTGATTTGGGCGTAATATTGGGAAAATATTTTGCCAATGTTACCCTAATTGTTGTGGCCCTTTTACCTACCCTCATTTACTATTATTCCATTTACCAATTGGGCGAACCCCAGGGTAATATAGATACAGGTGCCATGTGGGGCTCGTATTTTGGATTAATTCTGCTAGGCGCCGCCTACACTTCCATTGGATTGTTTGCATCTGTGCTTACCGAAAATCAGATTATTTCGCTGATTTTGAGCATGGTTTTTTGCATTTTTTTCTACACGGTTTTAAGCTGGCTGGGCGATATAAAAGCACTGGATGCGGTGGGCAAAAGCCTCGACTGGTTTGGGCTAGAGCACCACTATTACAGTTTGAGCCGCGGTGTACTCGATACCCGCGATGTGGTTTATTTTGTGAGTTTTTCCGGTTTGTTTATCGGCCTCACCAAGTTGGTTTATGAAAGCAGAAAATGGTAATGGCAAAGCGCAGAATTTATAAAACCCAATCGTTTTTGGAATTGCTGGTTCTGGCAGTGGTAATAGTGGTTGTAAACATCTTAGCCGGTATTTATTACCACCGTTTTGACCTTACCAAAGAAAAACGTTTTACCCTTTCAGAAACCAGTATAAAACTGTGTAAAAAATTAAAAGAAAAATTATACCTGAAAATATACCTCGATGGCGAAATGAGCAGTTTATATAAACAGCTGCGCAACGAGGTGCGCGATATGGCCTATGAATTCAGAGAGGCCAGCGGAGGTAAAATTGAAATTGAAATTCTGGATCCATTAAAAGGGGTAGCCAAAAATGCAAAATCAAAAGTACTGCAGGAATTTTTGGAACGCGGCATAGAGCCCGTGCCGGATATGAACGATGAGGACGAGGACAAAGAAAGCTTTAAATACCTGATTCCCGGTGCCGAATTTGCCTATGCGGGTAAAACCATTCCCGTTACATTTTTTACGGTAGATGTATCCAAATCGCAGGAAAATGCGATTAGTGCAGCCATTGATAATATTGAATATGAAATGGCAAACGGACTGCGCCAATGCGTAATTGAAAAAGAGAAAAAAGTAGTACTGGCCGATGGCAATGGCGAAATGCTGGATGCACGCGTAGCCTCTTTTGCCACCGAGGTTTCGAAATATTACAGCTTTGAGGCCATGAACCTCAATGTGAATGACCCCGAAGCCGGGCGCCCGTTTTTGGCTGAAATGGAAAAACACCCCAAAGACAGTGCACCCCTGATTTTAATTAACAGCATGCAACGCCGGTTGAATTTTGCCGATTTGCTGATTGTTCAAAAACCCTTGCGCGATTACAGCCCGGCTGAATTATACCTCATCGATCAGTTTGTAATGAAAGGTGGCAAAGTACTGTGGCTGATTGATCCGCTGGCCATAGAGATTGACAGTTTTGAAAAACATTCTACCGTAATGGCATTAAATCGCGAGTTGGAAAATATTAATACTTCGCTGTTTAATTACGGAGTTTCTATCAACAACGATTTGCTGCAGGATATAGTTTGTAACCGCATTCCGGTGCCGGTTGGCGGACAAATGAGCCTGGTAAATTTTATGTATTTTCCGCTATTTACCAGCCGCAATAACAGCCACATTATTATGAAAGGTTTGGGACCCGTTTGGGCGCAATTTCCGGCCACATTGAAACTCAAACCCAAGGATAATGTAACAGCCACTCCCCTGCTCAGCAGCTCGCCCCAAACCAAAACTGCCAATGCCCCGGCCACAGTAGAATTGATGACAGCCTACATGCAGGCCCGTGATAAAGACTACGTTCAAAAAATGGATGCAGGGGTTAAAATCTCGGCTGTTTTATTGGAAGGAAATTTTAATTCTGTATTCAGAAATCAGAAAAAATTTGGTGGATTAAAATTCCTTGAAAGTGGCAATTCTAAAATGATTGTAATTGCCGATGGCGACATTATGCGCAATCCGGTAAGCAGCCGTGGAGGCCAGTTTCCAACCGGTTATGACCGATATTCACAAATTACATTTGCCAATAAAAAATTCTTGCTAAACTGCATCGATTATTTAATTGATGACAACGGATTAATTGAAATCCGCGGCAAGGAATTGGGCATGCGATTGCTCGATCCGGCCAAGATGCGCGAGGAAAAAAGCTATTGGCAAATGCTCAATGTGGTATTGCCCATCATACTCATCATTTTCTTTGGCTTGGTAAATTTCTGGGTACGGAGAATGAAGTATGCGAAGTGAGTAATCAGTTTACACGCAACTTTATCGGTAATAATCTATAACTCTTAACCGCCTCCCCTTCCACATATCCGGGAATCCAGTTTGGTGATAATTTCAGCACGCGTAAAGCTTCTGCCTCGAAAAGTGGATTAGATGATTCTACTATTGTAAAATTGGATAATTTGCCGTCTTTATCCACTACAAACCTGATTTTCACATTTCCGCTTTCACCCGCATCCAGCATTTTTTTGGGATAGTCAAAATTCTTTTGAATAAATGCAATAAAGGCCGCATCCCCACCCGGAAAACCCGCAGTTTAATTCCATGGGGTACATTTTGCTTTTTTTCCCTTTTCATCGAAGCAATCATCTTCAACAGGCACTTCCTCATCAATTTTGGCTTTTCTTTTCAAAGCGCCGCTGGGATACCAATATTTTACAGTATTCAACTCGCCCAGGGTATAGGATTTTACATATCTTAATACCCCGTTGATATGCCAGCCACTATCGTCGCCCACTTTCAATCCTTCGGTATATGTGCATTTGGATTTTAGTGCCAGGGTACTGTCGAAGCGTTGCCACACAAGGCCATTGTATTCGCCTTTTTTATAATTCGAATAAGTCCAATGTCCGGTACAATTGCCTTTGAGGTCGAAATAATTTACCTCTGCCTTGGTGCTGTCTTTGGTTTCGATTAAGAAATGTTTGATAAAACTGGCCGAAGCCGAATCGCAAGTTTTGCCGTCCTCATCGCAAAAAACACGTTGGTTTATAAACTGCGCCTTGCCTGGATTTGCGACAAAAAGCACCCAAAATCCTAGAATAAAAAACCTATATCTGAATACACATTTCATATCCTGCAATGATAATAAAATCCACTGACTTGAGCATGACCGAATTATGACATTTCAAATGAAATAATAAGTGTCATTGACCGTTATTTGTAAGTTCGTTTTACGGACACGCCATGTACGACTTTATCAGAGGAAATGTAGAAAGAATAAGCCCCACACACGTAGTGCTGGAAAACAATGGCATCGGCTACATCCTCAGCATCAGCATATTTACCTACGAAAAAATCAAATCGGCCAAGCAGGCCCAACTGTTTATTGAACAAACCTTTAAGGTTGAAAATCAAAATCCGGTGGGCATAGTGATGTATGGCTTTTCCGACCCCGGCGAACGCGAAATGTTTCAATGGCTCACTTCCGTTTCGGGCGTGGGCAACAATACCGGCATTTTAATGCTCAGCAGCATGGAGCCCGAAGCCCTGGCCTCGGCCATACTCAATGGCAATGTAGGCCTGCTAAAAAGCATCAAAGGCATAGGCGAAAAAACCGCCCAGCGCATTGTATTGGAATTGAGAGATAAATTGGGTGGAAAAAGCAAACGCGGGGCAACCCTTTCATCCCCCGGAATGTCTGATAATTCGGCAGAGGCCATTGCGGCACTTACAACCCTTGGCTACAACCGCGCTGCGGCTGAAAAGGCCCTGGCCAAAGTTACCGGCAATGGAAAAATGCAAATGTCCGTGGAAGAAATGATAAAAAGCTCGTTAAAAATCCTTTAATTGCACGTTTAAACTAAAATAAAGCCTATTAGGTAAAATCTACGCAACAACGGTTAGTACATAATGAAATTTTTAAGGGATCTGCTTTTCACCCGAATCTTAAAGCCCGCAGGAAAAACAAGCTTTTACCTGAGCTTGGCGCTGTGCCTGTATATATTTGCCCCTGCTAGTGCCCAGGCCCAGGGTGGCACCGATACTTCGGCACTGAAATACAAAATTGCCCCCGGCAAATCGTGGGAAAAGAAAAAACCCGCTACCAACGTAGACCTGCAAAACCCCATTCAAACCGAATGGAAATACAACCCCAAAACCAACCGCTACGAGGAATACAGCACCATCGGCGGTATGAGTTACCCCACTGGCAAAACGCTTACCGTTCAAGAATATTTTAAAAAGAAAAGCCAGGAAGCCCGCGATGAATATTTCAGGGAAAAAGCCCAAAACAGCAGCTACGACCTAAACAAAAAAGGCAAAGGCAGCATTACCGATTATGTAAAATCTGAACTTGCCAACCCCACTATTTCCAAAATTTTTGGCGAAGGCGGGGTAGATTTCCAACTCAGCGGCAGCGCCATGATAAAGCTGGGCGGAAATATGAATGTAAACCGCAACCCCAATTTTTCTAAACGCCAGCAACGCTACTTTGTACCCGTTTTCGACCAGCAACTGCAAATTGCAGCCAATGGTAGTATTGGCCAGAATGTAAAACTGGGTATTAACTACGATACCGAAGCAGCATTTGAATTCGACAACCAAACCAACCTGGGTTGGAAAGGCAAACCCGATCAGATGCTGAAAGATTTTCAGGTGGGAAACGTAAGTCTGAACCTGCCCACCCAATTGATTAAACCCACCAATAACCTTTTTGGATTTGCCACCACATTGCAATTTGGAAAAACCACCTATAAAATGGTTTTTTCGCAAAACAAGGGGCAAAGTACCGAAACGGTGTTGCAGGGTGGCCAACAGTTGCAACAGTTCAAAATTACTGCTGATAACTACGACCAAAACCGCCACTATTTTCTGTCACAGTTTTTCCGCGACAACTACAACCGTTCGTTAGAAAATCTTCCCATTATTGCCAGCGGCGTAGTCATTAACCGGGTGGAAGTATGGGTTACCAACCGCAACGGAAACGTAGAAACCCCGCGCGACATTCTTGCATTTATGGATTTGGGCGAATCCAATCCCTACCGCGCCAGTACCTTGGGAACCAACCCCGATCCTGCGGCCGACAATGCTTCTAACTCCCTTTACGCCACAATCCAAAACGACCCCGATATTCGCCTTACCGGCAAAGCCATCGACAAGGTAAACAGTGTTTTTAACACCTTTGAGCAAACCGTAGATTACGACATACTCAACTATGCGCGCCAACTGGGAAGCACCGAATTTAACCTCAACAGCCAATTGGGTTTTATATCGCTAAACCAGCCCCTGAATAACGACGAAATTCTGGCAGTGGCCTTTGAATATACCTACAATGGCAAAACCTACCAGGTAGGTGAATTTAGCCGCGACGTACCTCCGGGAGAGCAAAAACTGCTGTTTCTGAAAATGCTGAAAAGCAACACAATCCGCACCAAATTGCCGCTTTGGGACCTGATGATGAAAAATATTTACACCCTGAATACCTACAACCTGTCTACCGACGAGTTTAAACTTCAGGTGCTGTATGCCGATGATACCAGCGGTGCCGATTACAACTACCTGCCCACAAAAGGAGTACCAGCGTTTGAAAACGGCAATCCTTTGATTCGCGTATTGGGGTTAGATAAACTCAACCGACAACTGGAGGCCAAACCCGATGGGAACTTTGATGCACTGGAAGGCATAACCCTGCAACAGCAATACGCCCGTATCATTTTCCCCATTACAGAACCTTTTGGTAAATACCTGCGATCGCAGTTTGGTTCGCGAACGGATTTGGCAGATTACTACGCCTACGATGCGCTGTACGACTCCACCAAATGGCTGGCCGCGCAAGATACCAAGCACAATAAATTTTACATACAGGGAAGCTACAAGAGTCCGAACGGGGCCGAGCTTTTCCTGGGAACCACCAACCTGCAAAAGGGCTCGGTGCGGGTAACGGCCAACGGGCGTCCGCTAACCGAGGGTGTGGATTACGAAGTAGATTATGCCCTGGGAAGGGTGCGCATTACAAACCAGGGACTGCTTCAGGGAGGGGCCGAAATCAGGGCCAGTGCAGATGGGCAATCCTTCTTTAACATCCAACAAAAAACCCTGATCGGGGGCCGTGTAGAGCATAAATTCAACAACAAATTCCTGCTGGGTGGTACGGCATTGCACATGTATGAAAGACCGCTGACTACCAAAACCAACTTTAACGAAGAGCCCCTGCTCAATAGCATAGTGGGTGCCGATATGGCATACAGTTCCAAATCGCGCATGCTTACCCGGTTGGTAGACAAACTGCCTTTCCTGGAAACCAAAGAAATTTCGAACGTAACCGCATACGCCGAGTTTGCCAAAATTTACCCCCACAACCATAAATCGCAGGGCAAAAACCGCGGTGTATCCAATATCGAGGACTTTGAAAATGCCGAGCTGCCCAATGATTATAAAATGGTTACCAACTGGGTAATAGCCAGCGTACCCCAAAAGCAGCCCGACCTTTTCCCCGAAACTTCTAATGCTGACAAAACCACCTGGCTCAACCATTCAGCCAAATTGTCCTACTACACCATCGATCCGCTGTTTTACCGCGATGCCGATATGCCGGATAATATCAAGGCACGTGTAGACCAGATACTGAGTGACCATTACCAGCGGCAGATAGACCAGCGCGAGGTATTCCCCCAGCGCCAGTTTCCTCAAGGAACCCCCACCATATTGCCTACCCTGGACTTGGTGTACCACCCCAACCAACGCGGGCAGTACAACATGAACACCAGCAGCAGCGACCTCAATGGCAACGGCAACTTTGTAGACCCCACCAAATCATGGGCGGGTATAATGCGCAGGGTAGACCAAAACGACTTTGAGGCAGCCAATATCGATTATATCGAAATCTGGATGATGGATCCTTTCATCAAAAACCCTGCACTGAAAGGAGATTTCTACCTGAACCTGGGTAGCATCAGCGAAGACATTTTGCCCGATCGCCGCAAATCGTTCGAAAACGGATTGCCCAGCGATGGAAATAATAAAAACACCGATACTACCAACTTTGCCATAGTGCCCAGCGTACCCCAGGTGAACTATGCATTTAGCAACAGTCCGGATGTAATCAAAGTGCAGGATTTAGGTTTAGACGGACGCGGCGATGATGCCGAACGCCTGGATATGGAAGCCACCTACTTAGATAAAATCAAAACCAATTTTGGGGTGGGTTCTAAGTTTTATACCGATGCATCTGCCGACCCCTCAAACGATAACTTTGTGCATTACCTGGAAGAAAGCTGGAATACTGCCGACGCTGACATTATTGGCCGTTACAGCCAGTATCAGGGTACCCAGGGCAATAGCAACCCCGATAAGTTTACAGGTAAATATACCGGTATGCCTAAATCCTCTACCCCTACTCCCAATGATGAGGATGTAAACCGCGACTTTACCATGAACCAAAGCGAAGACTACTGGCAGTATCGCATTAAAGTGAGTGCAGCAGACCTTCAGATTGGTAAAAACTATGTTACCGATATTGTAAATTCATCTGTAAAACTCCGCAATGGCAAAACCGAGGCCATCCGCTGGTACCAGTTTAAAATTCCCATTCGCCAGTACCAGAAAGCGGTGGGTAATATAAGCGACTTTAAAAGTATCCGCTTTATGCGCATGTTCCTTACCGGTTTTAACGATGAGGCCATTATGCGTATTGGTTATATCAATGTGGTGCGTGCCGATTGGCGCCGTTATACCAACTCGCTGAAAACTCCCGGTATTATTGTACCCACAGACCCCAACGACGGAACTAAATTTTCGGTAAGTACCGTAAACCTGGAAGAAAACGGCAAACGTTACCCCATTGCCTATGTAACCCCGCCCGGCGTGGTTCGTGTACAAAACATGGCCAGCCTGGGTACTGTGTTAGAAAACGAGCAATCACTGTCGCTGCAGGTTTGCGATTTGAAACCCGGCGACAGTCGTGGTGCATTTAAAACTTTCCAGCTGGATGTGCGCAACTACAAAGACCTGCAAATGTTTGTGCATGCCGAAGCGCCCAATACCCCATCCCTGCAGGACGGCGAAGTATCGGCTTTCATCCGTTTTGGTACCGACCTTACCAGCAATTATTACGAGTACGAAATTCCTTTGAAATTAACCCGCGGCGCAGTGCCAACCGGCACAGCAGGTGGCGATAAAATGACCTGGCCGGAGGAAAACATGATTGATATTCCATTCGACCTGTTTTACCAACTGAAGATAGACCGCACCAATGCCGGCTACCCAATGACAGCACCCTTTGTGCGACCTGGTGGCCGTGGTAAAGTGAGTGTTATGGGATTGCCCGATGTAAGTAACCTGCGCATAGTAATGGTGGGGATACGCAACAACAGCCCCAGCCTGGCCTGCTTTGAAGTATGGTTTAACGAGTTAAGGGTAAAAAACATTGCCAACAAAGGCGGCTGGGCAGCCCTGGCCAATATGCAGGCACAATTGGCAGACTTTGGTCAGTTAAACCTGGCGGGTAGCATTCGCACCATCGGTTTTGGCGACGTAGATAAAAAACTCAACGACCGCAGCCTAAGCACCAATATCAATTACGACATTGCCAGCAACCTGGATTTGGGCAGGTTCTTCCCCAAAAAATCGGGGGTTACTGTACCTATGTACATTGGTTACAGCGAAAGTTATATTCGCCCCAAATTCTACCCCCTGAACCCGGATATTGAGCTGCAGAATTACCTCAGTGGTATTTTTGATAAGAATAAAAAGAAGGAAATTAAAAAGGCTGCAGAAGAGTACAACTCACTTTATAGTATCAACTTTAACAATGTACACATAGCCCAGCCGGCTGGCAAAAAAGCCAAACCCTGGAGCCTCAGTAATTTCAATACCACCTATAGTTACCAAAAGAATTACCGCCGCAATCAGCAGATTGAGGAGTTCTTTACCCGCACCACCATGGCCAATGTGGGTTACAACTATACCATTGCTACAAAATACATAAAACCCTTTAAAGGACTGAAACCCAAGTGGCTCACTCCCATCCGCGATTTCAACTTTAACCTGTTGCCATCTAATATCAATGTAAACGTAAAAGTAAACCGTTTTTACAGCGAAACCCAGAACCGCAACAACAACAATTACAGGCAGATTAATCCAAGGTTGTACGACAAAAACTTTACCATGGACCGCATGTACAACTTTACCCTGCCGCTGGCTCAGTCTTTAAACCTGAGTTATAATGCCATGGCCTCGGCCCGTATACAGGAGCCCTATGGTGCCATTAATACCGAAATTAAGCGCGACTCTATACGCAAAGAATTTTACAGCCTGGGTAAACCCCGTGAATTTAAGCAATCCGTTACCGGAAACTATACCCTGCCATTCAGCAAATTTGGATTCCTTAACTGGATAAATTCTACCGTTACTTATACCGGAAGTTACCAATGGAATCAGGCGCCACCGGCCTATCCAACCCTGGGTAATAACATTCAGAATGCAAGGGATATAAACTCTACCACCACTCTTAATTTCCAGAGTTTGTATCAGAAAATTCCATGGTTGCGCAATTTGGAAAAACCCAAAAAAGCACCCGCTAAAAAAACACCGCCAACAGAGAAAAAAGAAGGCTTTGAATCGGCCATTGAAAAGAAAACCGATGAGCCTAAAAAAGCCAATCCGGCAAAAGTGGCCTTGGGTACATTCGTTTCTATGCTCAAAAATGCCAGCTTCAACTTCTCCCAAAAAGAAGGTACAGAACTTCCCGGATTCAGCTATCGCCCCGACTATTTCGGATACAACTTCCTGCACCAACAACCCGGTATACCATTTGTATTTGGCTGGCAGGATAACGACATCCGCAACCGCATGGTGAACGAGGGCGCATTGAACAAAGACAAACGCCAATCCAGCTATTTCCGCAACAACTACATGCAAACCATTGGCGGAAGTGTAACGGTAGAACCCATTAAAAACTTCCGTATTCAGCTTGATTTCAACCGCAGTATCACCCGCAATACCTCCAGCCAGTTCCGCTGGAATGATACCGGATTCATCAACCAGGGTTTAACCGCCATGGGATCGTATCAGGTAACCGGCATTTTCCTTCGCACCCATTTCATTAAGGATACCAAAGACGGAGAAAACCATCCCAATGCTGTATTTGACCAATTTAAAAACAACCGGTTTACCACGGCCAGCTTGCTTGCGCAAAACGACAAACGCTGGAATGGTGAATTCGATAGTTCATCCTTCCCCAAAGGTTATAGCAAAAACTCACAGGATGTATTGGTTGGTGCCTTCTACTCGGCATACCAGGGTAAAAGCCCAAGCAAGGAGAATGTAACAGGTTTCCCAAGCATTCCGCTGCCAAACTGGTCTATCAATTACAACGGGCTTACCAAAATTAAGGCAGTAGGTAAAATATTCAGCAATATCAATATTCGCCACGCCTATACAGGTCGTTACAGTGTTGCCGGCTATACCCAAAACCTGCGCTATAATCCCAATGAGGTGCTTACCAAACCCAACCAGGATTTTGTTCCCAAAAACCAGATTGCCGATGTAAGCATTACCGAAGGTTTCTTCCCGCTGATTGGGGTAAACCTGGCCACCAAAAACAACTGGACCATTGGGTTTGATTACAAACGCATGCGCACTGTAAAATTATTTGCTGCCCAGTTTAATGTAACCGAAATCCGCAACCAGGATTTCTCAGTTACCGGAGGTTACAGGGTACAGGGTTTGGTATTGCCATTCCGCCAGCATGGCCGCAAGGTGTATTTGCCAAACGATTTCAGGTTTGACCTTACCCTTACCTTAAGCGACAACTCTACCTGTGTGCGCAAGTTGAATGAGGATGTAAACAAATACACGGCAGGTATGCGCAACTTCCAGTTCAGACCCAGTGTAACTTACCAGATAAACAAAAAAATCAATGCTTCGTTTAAATATAACCGCACCGTAATGAACCCCAAAATTGCCACTCAGTTTTACACTGCCCTTACCGATTTTGGACTCGAATTGCGTTATATTTTAAATTAATTTCATGAGAAAATTTCCCGCATTTTTTGCAGCAATTCTGTTTGCCGGATTTGGAATAACAGGCCCCGAACTATCTGCCCAGCAGCTTCCTACCGGCCAATGGCGCTACCATTATTGCTATAGTAAAACCAACCTATGCGAAGCCGGTGGCAAGTTTATTTACGCCGCTTCGGGCCGGGGTTTTTTTAAGGTAAATGCCCAAAACTATGAGATGACCCGCCTATCGTCTATGGACGGTTTTCATGGTACCGAAATTACCAATATTACCTACAATCATCAAAAGGATGTACTGGTAATTGGCTACGCGGACGGGTTTATAGATTTGCTAAAAAATGAAAGCCTGATATACAGCATAGATGGTTTTTATAACAAAGTTTTGCAGGGTGATAAAAGCATCATCCATGTTAGTTTCTCCAAAAATGATGCGTTGGTTTCAACCAATTTTGGCATTCTGGTTGTAGATTTGGATAAAACCGAAATCAGGGAAAGCTATACCACCATCGGGCAGGGAGGCCAGTCGCTGGAAGTGAGAAGCACCGCCATTCTGGGAGATTCTATTTATGCCGGTCTGGCAAACGGAATTATTGCAGCCAAATACAACGATTCGGTAAACCTTTATAATTATACAAACTGGAAAAAGGTATACAGCGGCCCGGCCTGCAATCAGCTTACCTCCTTTGCCGATTCTTTGTATTTTTTTACCGATACCCAGCTGTTTAATTATAAAAAAGGCATTGTAAAACCCGCCTGGGCAAATGGACGAGCCAATTTTGTGCGTATTGTAAAAACATTTGATAACTACATTATGTTTTTTCGCCAGGGCGGTATTACCCGCATGGCAAGCAATGGCAGTTATACCCTTAATTATGTAAACATTATTGCCTACGGTGCACTGGATAACCGGGGCCGCATTTGGTTTACCTCTGGCATAGGCGGTGGGGTTATACAACAAAATCCCGGGCAGGAACTGGGCTTTGAACCCAATGGACCCGCCAACACCTCGGTGTTTAGCATGAGTAAGGATGGCGATTACATGTTTTGCTCGGCCGGTGGCATTACCAGCACCTTTGGCAATGCCTACAACCCCGCTGGTTTTTATATCTACAACAATTATAAATGGGAGAGCAATCCACAATCGGTTTTCAATACCAACCTGTATGACTATACCTGGCTGCACTACAACCCCGTAACAAAAAAGACATACCTGGGTACCCATACCAATGGCATGCTGGAGTTTGTGGGCAGAACAGCCACCAATAAATACGACGAAACCAATTCCACCCTGTACCGCGATCCGGGTATCAATTTCATTCGCGTATCGGGCATAGCCAGCGACGATAAAGGCAACCTGTGGGTGAGCAATGCAGGCAGTGCCACACCCCTGTGCATGATGACCCCCAAAGGGGTTTGGACCTCCATTCCATTTGCCGACAATAATGTAAAAAACCTGGTGATAGACCAAAACGGGTATAAATGGATGATCCTGATTGGGGGCGGCGGGGTATTGGTTTACGACGACAATAAAACCCCGGGCAAAACCAGCGATGACCGCAGTATAAAAATCACCACCCAGCAGGGATTAATTACCAATGAGGTAATATCGCTGGCGGCCGACCGCAACGGCTATGTATGGATAGGCACCACCCAGGGGCTAAATGTGGTTACCAATACATTTGATGTATTTACCAAACCCAAAGCCGACCGGTTTATTATAGAACAAAACGGCACTACCGGCTATTTATTGGGCGAAGAAACCATCAACGATATTTGTGTGGATGGCGGCAACCGCAAATGGTTTGCAACCGACAATGGTGTGTTTTTGGCCGAACCCGACGGGCAGCGTGTGATTGCCCAGTTTTCAACCCAAAACAGTCCGTTGCCCGAGAATAAAGTGATTTGTATTGGACAAGTGGGTAGCACCGGCGAAGTATTTTTTGGCACCGACAATGGCATTATTTCATACCGTAGCGATGCCAGTGGGGCGGATGATAAGTTTAAAGAAATTAAAATTTATCCCAATCCTGTAAAACCCGGATATGATGGAATTGTAACCATAGAGGGGCTGGCCCAGGATGCCGAAATACGTATTACCGATGCAGCGGGCATGCTTATTTACCAAACCAAAGCCAACGGAGGTACTGCTACCTGGCCCTGCACCCGCCTGGATGGCACCAAACCCAATAGCGGCGTGCTTTACGTTTTTGGCATGAATACCGATGGCACCGAAACGGCCATGGGTAAATTTATTTACATCAAGTAATTTCAGAAATCGGGGAACTCTAAAACCAACCCGTCGTAGGCCAGTTGCATACCGGCAGGCAAATCGCGGTTTACCTCACTGTGGAAACCAATCTGGTGGCTCATATGCGTGAAATAGGTTTGCCTGGCGCCAATATTCATGGCCACGGCCTTGGCTTCTTCCAGGGTAAAATGCGAAATATGGGGTTCGTGGCGCAGTGCATTTAATACCAATGTGTCCGTGCCTCTAATTTTATTCAACTCGGTATCTGCTATAAAATTAGCATCGGTTATATAGGTAAAAGGCCCAAATCTGAAACCCAGCACGGGAAGCTTGTAATGCATTACTTCTATAGGGGTGATACTTACCTCGCCTATTTTAAAATCGGCAGAATCGATAAGGTGAAAATCAATTTCTGGAATGCCGGGGTATTTAAAATCCGAGAAAATGTAATCGTATTGCTTGTGAAAACTGTTTAGTACCCTTTGGTGCAAATACACTGGTACCGCTCCATTTTGCAGGTAATTAAAGGGCCGCATATCATCCAACCCTGCGGTATGGTCGCGGTGTTCGTGGGTAAAAATGATGGCATCGAGGCGTTTAATACCTGCACGGATCAGTTGTTGCCTGAAATCCGGACCGGCATCAATCACTATGCTAAGTCCATTTATTTCAAGGTGTACCGAGCAACGAAGGCGCTTGTCTTTGGGATCTTCGGAGAGGCAAACGGGGCTATCGCAGCCTATGGGAGGCACACCCTGGGAGGTACCGGTTCCAAGAAACGTAACCTTCATCATTGGGGCACGAATCTACGGATTGAGATTGATTTAATTGGAAAGAAAAAGTTAGCTTTGGATGAAAACCCGCACGCAATCGGCGGTTGATTTAGCCCTGTTTTTCGTCGAGGAAATTTTTCAAACGCGCAATATTGGGCACTTCCATATTGTTTACCCCTTTGGCATTGCTCAGATACACGCTAAACCAATCGGTAGCATGGATGGTTTCGTAAATAGATGCAATGCTAAATGCGCCCGAATCCAGTGCAAAAACCCTGGACTGGCTGGAGCCCAGCAACTCGGTTAAAAACTCAAAACGCTTATCTACCTTAGGATTGAGGCCGCTGTTCAGGAAAATAAAATTGGTATCCTGGGTGCCATAGTAGCACTCAATCATATTGTGGTTCGATTCGGGTAAAACACTTACAAAAGCCTCGCCCTTGGTATTTTCCTGTATTTGCTGACAAATGCGGGTGGCTACAGCTTCAAATGCAGTATCGCAAACTACAATGTATTTGCTGGCCATGTGGCTGGCAAAATAGCGCAGAATATCCTGGGCAGTGGCTTTTAAATCCAGGTTGTTTTCCAACCTTTTGGATACAGCCTCCAGCTCAGGGCGCAGGTTTTTACCACAAAGCTCGCCCATCATCAGTAATAAAAAGCTGAGCGAATAACCCAGTGCCATGCGGGGTTGGTAACCCTTTTCTACGGTATAGCACTTAATGTTTTCTTTTTCGCACCATTGCAGTAAAAATCCACCACTTGAAATGGCCAGTACCTGGCAGTTTTTTTGGCGGGCCAAACGAAACATTTCCAGGGTTTCCTCGGTATTGCCGCTGTAGGATGAGAGAATTACCAGGGTTTTTTCGTTGGCATAGGCAGGCAATTTATATTCAGAAATCACCTCAACCGGAACCGGAAAGGTATCCAGAAAAGCCAGTCGGGCAATACGTCCGCCAATACCCGAACCACCCAGTCCGCCTATAATTACATTCTGAAAATTCTCTATTTTTAATCCATGCGCAGTGTATGCACCCAGTACATATTTTATCTGGTGATGGAAATTATCCAGAGATATTTCATGTGTAATTACCGACATTTTACGCAGCGCAGCAGTAAGGGTTTAAGGAATTAATTCCAGGAGAATTTATAGCGATAATCCTGGATATCGGCGGCACTTTTCAGTACTTCCTGCAGGCGGTTCAGGAGGTATTGAGGCTGATTCATAAAATCAACTACATCATCCAAACCTGCTTTGGGAACTTCTACCTTATCTTTTTTATCTACCCAAATTACGGCAGTGGCGCTAACACCAGAAACAGGTTTGCTCAGTGCTTTTTCTTTTACCCCAAAAATGGCACCCAGAATTTTGGGTTCATTGTACAGTTGGGGAATAAAGTTGCTACCCATTTTCAGGCCTTCCATCGGAATTAAAGTAGCACCGGTTTTTTGAGCCAGTTCTTCAGGGGTTTTGGCCGATTTCATGGCTTCAGCAAATTTGGCTTCCAGTTTTTTGCCTTTTAATACGTTGCGCACCAATGGTTCGATTTTTTCTTTTACATCAGCAATGGTAGCGTATCCGGCTTTACGCACATTGGTGGTCATTACTACCATGTGGCGGCTAGAGAAGGCAAATACATCAGAGATATCGTTGAGTTTGCGTTCGTCATCAAACAACCAACCCAAAATGGCTTTTACATCGGCAGGCTGATCCAGGCCGGGGATATTGCGGTCTTCGGTTTTTACACCTTTTTTAATGCGGGGGGTAAGCGCCATTTTATCGCGGGTAGCTTCAAAGGTTTTGGCATCACCCTGCACCATGGCGTTGTAGAATTTGCGGCTTTCGTTGTTTACCAGTTTCACGGTTTCAGGACCAGGGGTAATGGCAATGGTTTTAACCCTGTATTTTACCTGGGTATAATCCGGATCATCCAGGGCTTTCATTACATGGTAACCAAATTCGGTTTTTACCACTTCTACAGTCCCTTTTTTAGCGCGTACGCAGAATTCTTTGTAAGCTTTTACATACTGGCTAGGATCGGCCCAACCGTAATCACCGCCTTTAGAGGCAGAACCACCGTCTAAGCTCCATTCGCCGGCCAGTTTACCGATATCGGCACCGCCGCGCACCTGGGCAGCCAGTTCGTTGGCTTTAGCCAAAGCAGCTGCTGAGTCTTTAATAATAGATTTATTTGGAGCGGGAGAACCGTCGAATTTGATAAGAATGTGCGCTACGTGAGTCATAGGCACACTGTCTTTTTTCTCGGCAATCTTTTGGTAAACGGTGTATTTTCCATCCTTATAGAAGGGACCTACCACTGAATACATTTTAGAAGGCCAAACCTGTTGAGAAACTTCAACCGGGGTTTCAGGCGCCAGTTTACCGCGACTTACAAAGCCAACTACCCCTTCACCGGCGGTGTCGGGTTTGGTTTCAGCAGCCATGGTTTTCACAGCCTGGTCGGCCTGGTCTTTGGCATAAGCCGAGTCGGCTTTGCTTGGAATAATGTCCCACACAACATAAGTAATGTCGCGAGAGTCTACAGGTTGTTTGTATTCTTCTTTATGTTCATCCAGGTAAGCCTGTAAATCGGCATCGGTAACCTTTACATCTTTATCCAGAATGGTATTGAAATTCAGGGCAATCAATTTGCCATCTACGCCCTGGTTGGTAGCGATATAGTTAAAACCGCGTTCGTTTTTGGGAGTATAGATACATTTGCTGATATAGCGGGCATAGCGCTGCTCCAGAGCCTGGTCTTTCATGTTTTTGAAGAAAGCCAGCAGTTGCTCTTTTTCTTTGGTGCGGTTTTGAACCTGATCGCGGTAGGCTTTTAATTTTTTAGGATCGTATTTGCCATCGGTTTGCAGGCTTTGCTCCTGTTTCAGCTGATCGGATGGAAATTCACCGGCCACCATTTCATTGAAATCGGCTTCTGAAATATACAGATTGGCCTTTTTCAGCATGGCTTCGATGGTTTTTTCGCGGATTACTGAAGTCCAGGCCTGGTCGAAAATCTCTTTCTGGGTATTTTCGGTTACCTTAAAGTTGGGGTTTGCAGATTCGCGTTCGAAGATTTCCTGGGCGCGTGCAGTCAACTCGGGCTCATGAACCTTGGTTCCGAAAATGGTACCAACCAAATCCTGGTCTTTTTGGCCCATGCCAGTCATTTTATTGCCGGTAACAATGTCACCCACAACGAATAAAATAAGGGCCACAATGATAACAATTACCACTGCCCCTGAGTTTCTTAGCTTTTGAATAATAGCCATAGTTGGTCTAAAAAAGGACGGCAAAAATAGGGGTTTCGGGCATTAAATACCAATGAAATTGAGAAAAATGACAGCCTACAGAAATCAGCCGAACAAAAACAGGGTTAATCCTTTACAGTAAAGGGATTGAACACAAAATATTCGCAGAGGAATTTACTTTCGCTCTATGTAAAAGTCCTTTTCTATCTTCTTTCCTTTGAAAGAAAGCGTCACTTTATACACTCCATGCGGCAATTTGTCGGCCGGAATCAGCACTTCGTTTTCGGCACTAATCAGCGGATTGAACAATTGCTTGAAGAAAATCTGCTCTCCCCGCTTAAATTCAAGGGTGCAACTTTTATACCCCGGCAGGTAAAAATGGATGTACACCTGCGAGGTATCTTTCAACTGCAGGATTTGTAAATAAGGCGCCTTGATATTTGTTTTTTCGCTTTTCAATGCCTTGGCATCAAAGGCGGCCACGTTTACAGTTGCTATCATTTTTTCGGCATCATAAACGGTGTAGGCGGTGCGCAAAATGCCCTTGGCCGCAGCTATGCTGATGTAGTCGCCAAAGAAGATTTTAGAACCGGGCACACAAAAACACTCAGGGGTAATGCGTATGTTTTTCCCGGGTTTGGCCCCATTTAAAGGGGCAACATACAAGTCGGTATATCCGTTAAACTCCGAATTGCGGCGGTCGTACCAGGTTATGTACACTTTGTTTTTAGCCCTGTCGGTAGTTACAGCCGGCATATACTGGTCACGGCCATTTTTCAGGGGATCATTGTGCACGCGTATGGGGGCCGTCCAGGTTTTGCCCAGGTCGGATGAGTAGAGGTAAAACACATCCTGGTCGCCATTGCGGTTGTCGCCAAACACTACGTATAGTTTTCCTTTGTTATCTGCGGTTATAAAGGGCATGCTGTTGCTGCGCATCAGGCCTTTTACATCCTCGGTATTCCAGCTGCCTTTCTGGGTGGCCAAGATTTTGTCCTTGCCCCAGGTTTTGCCTCCATCCAGGCTCATATCCATCCATATTTTGCCTTTGCCTGCCCATACTACAAAAAGCTCGCCTTTGGGGCCTGTAGCCAGGGTGGCACCCTCCAGGGTGTTGTCGTCATCGGCCGCATCGCCGCAACTATCGCTGATGGTGATGGCAGTGGTAAAACTATCGCCGTTGTCGCTGTAGGCAAACCGAATACGCGAAGAGTCGGTAGAAAGGGTGCTGCCATATTTGTCAAATTCGGTCCAGGCTATATAAATGCGGTTGCGGTATTTGCTGCGCTTGCCCTCATCCACACAAAACCAGGGTTTATCCTGCACCTTGGTGCCGTTAAATCCAATGCCACAGGAAGTAAAGGTTTTGCCCTGGTCGCTGCTTTTTTCAAAAACCATGCGATCGAACTGGGCGGGCCAGGGTTTATCGGGATTTTTGGCCAGGTGGCAAACATAAAAATCGCCCCAGGAGGTGATATAAACCACCGGATCGCCATAGAAGCCTTCTTTGGGCTTTAAAAAATTGGGGGTCCAGTTATAGCCGCCGTTTTCGCTGATAAAAAAGAGGGAGGTGTTGGAACCCAGTATTTGGGAAGAAGGGTATTTGGGATCGATGGAAATACAGGGTTCGTTGGTTTCAATTCCGTCGGGATGCAGGGGGATAATGCTGATTTGGGCGTGCAAACCCAAGGGGATGAAAATTATAAATAATAACCAACGCATGGGGCAAAGGTAAAATGCAGAATGTAAAATGGAGAATGTAAAATTGAACAGCCAATTTTGAATTGTGAATTGTGAATTGTGAATCAAACAGCCAATTCACTGTGGATACTAACTGCTTTTTTACGCAACCACTGCCCCTACTCCCTGCTCCCTATTGGAATGTAGAATGTAAAATGTAGAATGTAGAATGTAGAATGTAAAATTAAACAGCCTCCGCCACAATTACAATGGGCGAACCACATAGATACATAGTTAAACAGCCAGAAGTGTACATAGTTTTTTTGCAATGATTTTCTCGATTGGGCATCCTTCACAATTCATAATTCACAATTAAAAAGCGCAGCCTTTAGTATCCTATGTTTTCTATGTGTTTTAACTATTGCTCACTATGTGGTTAAATCGGGTAAAGAGGCTATAATTGCTGCTTTTTCAATGGGTGGGCCCTGCAGGATGAATGCACTTTGAATGCACTTTGGACGCAATCTGGATAAACTCTGAGGTGGGAGAAACGTGGGAGAAACCCGAGAGAAAGGTGGGAGAAATGTGGGAGGGAGTTTTTGAAATCAGGATGAAAAAAAACTCCCTATAGAATTTAAACCCAAAGTTAATTTTTCTTAGCCTAAAAATCAACCAGCAATTTAACAAATTATTTGTTCATTTTTGTTTTATAATCCGGGCAAGGGTTGATTGGGTCTATTGCCAATATTTAAACCCGGCATTCGTACCATTAATTAGATTTTATTGTAGATTTTTTATTGAATGATATTATATTTTTTTATGTCCCAATTCAAAGTTACAGGCTGATTATTACTGATTAGATAGGAATGTACAACATACTTGATTAATCCAACTTTTTTGGCATAATACGTATATGAAGGTCCTCCTTCTAAAATCAAATTATTTCGAATTTGAGGAAAAAAAATATCCCTCTCAATATAAAAAACCCTGACCGTATCAAAAGTATGGCCGTTTAATGCATAATTAATTAGGGTTGAGTCTAATTTAACAACTCCTGAACTATATGTTCTCCATGCTGTATCAAAGCGATGCATAAAAACAATTCCATGGTTTACCCCTCCACCACCAGATATGTTATTCTTCTGGTCATTCTTTTCAAACAAATAAGCCCTTTCTGGCAGCGGATATGCATTAACTCTTTCCCCTGTTGTCCAAATATGATATTCGTGCCGGTTGCCCCATCCATCCACCCTGTCGCTTTTCATATAAACATCCATGAGCTCCTGGGTAAGGGTTGTATTCTTGCTCCATTCCTCAAAACCTTTGCTGCTGCTCTCCCCTATTTGAGAATCGGTTACATATACACTATCTATTTCTTTGGTTACATTGTTTTGGTACACCCACCAGGTTCCTTTTTTAAAATACATGTAATCTTTTGCATCATCCAGGGTATAGTGAAAATTGCGATAAGGCGCTTCCTTGGGGTTTTTGCAATTACTGGCAATAAGCAAAACAAATGCTGAAATAAATACCCCCGAATATTGCAAAATGCGCTTTAACAAATCAATTATTTCATTCAAATTTATTCAATTTGAATGAAATAATAAATATATGAACTGACTATTTTCCGGCTTTTAGAATATACTCCCATTCGTGTGACATTCAAATAATAAAAAGTTTTCTCCCTCAATTAATTGGGTGCAAATCTTATGCAGAAATGCGCTTATTTTTTTTTTAATAAAACCGCTTGCCTTAAGCCATTGCGGCGGCATGGTGTTTGGCGCCCAGCCAGCGTTCGGCATCGAGGGCGGCCATGCAGCCACTACCTGCAGCGGTTACAGCCTGGCGGTAGGTTTTATCCTGGGCATCGCCTGCGCAGAAAACGCCCTCAATGTTGGTATAAGTGCTGCCGGGTTTGGTAATTACATAGCCCTGCTCATCGAGGTTGAGGTAATCTTTAAAAATGGCGGTATTGGGTTCGTGGCCGATGGCTACAAAAAATCCGTAAATGGGAATTTCGCGTTTTTCGCCGGTTTTGTTGTTTACCACACGCACACCCTCTACTACGTTTGTACCTAAAATTTCTTCGGTTTCGGTATTAAACAGAATTTCGATATTGGGAGTATTTTCCACCCTGTGCTGCATGGCTTTGGAAGCGCGGAACTCATCGCGGCGCACAATCATATATACCTTGGTGCAGATTTTAGAAAGGTAGGTAGCCTCTTCGCAAGCGGTATCACCGGCCCCTACAATGGCCACATCTTTGCCGCGGTAAAAGAAACCATCACAAACCGCACAGGCACTTACACCACCCCCGTTTAAGCGGGTTTCGCTTTCAATGCCCAGCCATTTGGCCGAAGCTCCGGTGCAAATAATTACAGATTCGGCAATAATTTCTTTTGTACCATCTACCATCAATTTTTGCGGCCCCCCGTTTTTGAATTCAACCGAGGTAACCATGCCAAAACGGATATCAGCGCCCAGGCGGGTGGCTTGTTTTTTAAACAGCTCCATCATTTCGGGGCCTTCTACCCCATCGGGATAACCGGGATAGTTTTCTACTTCGGTGGTAATGGTAAGCTGGCCACCGGGCTGCAAACCTTCATATAAAACGGGTTTCATATCTGCACGGGCGGCATAAATGGCAGCTGTATATCCGGCAGGGCCGCTTCCGATGATCAGGCATTCTACGTGTTCGGGGGTATTCTCGGTCATATTAAAGTGCAAAGTTACAATACATATCAATTAGGTAATCTATGATGTGAATTAGATGTGCGTGAATAATGAATAATGATTAAGGTTTAGTGATTAAGGATTAATGAACAGCCAGTTCAATGCTGGCCCGACCAATGTCGGGCGGGAACAGCCAATGTTTAGTGATTAAGGTTTAAGGTTTAATGAACAGCCGGTTTAATGCTTGCCCGAACGAAAGTGAGGATAGAAAAATCCGAAATCGGATATCGGATTTTGAATATCGGATAGCGGAATTCCGCAGCGCTATTCCCCCAGGGTCGCGCACGACCAAGGATGCGTGAACCAAATAGTTCCCAGTAGTTTCAAATGCAGACGAAACATAGGAAACCAAAGATTTCACCCGTTGACAATAAGTAAAGATCAAACCCGAACGAAAGTGAGGATAGAAAAATCCGCAATCTAAAATCGGATATCAGATAACGGATATTCGTTATCAGATATCAAAGGCCCTGGCCGCCAAAGCAAAAGGTCCGAAGCGACCGACCCCTACAGGGTGGTACCAAAATCCGCAATCCAGCATCTGCGATCCGAAATCTACGGCTGTCGATACGGCTGTCTTTCGGCTGTTCGTCGGCTGTTTAATCGGCTGTCGTTACGGCTGCCCAATTCACCTCATATTTCCCCCAAAAATATAGGGATACGAAGCAGGGGTAAAATATGGCGCCGTTCGGGCCCTGCAGAATATATAATTCCCCGAACTGTAAATCTCCGTTAGTTCATAGGGGGCTATGTTTAGGTTTTTCACCAGCTTGGGCTTTGCCAGATTGCCCAGGTCGTAAATTCTCATCTCCTGAAAACCGGCGTATAAAAATCCATTGTGCAAAATGGCATCTCCGTATGTGAGATTTATGCGGCTTTTGATCTCTGGGTTGGCGGCATCTTTTACATCGATTACAATAATTTTGGTATTCGAATTACAGATTAATACATTGTTTTCCAACCTCAGACCACTGCACAATTGCTCTTTAATTACGGATAGCACTTTAGGGGCATTTCGCACTGAAATATCAATACAATACACATTGCCTTTGCTGCTTGATAAATACAAAACATTGTCTTTTTCCACGGCATATCCATCGCCTATGATATCCGGAAATTTCAGGGTAGAAACCACCAGGGTATTCATATCGGTAATATGTTTGCCCACAGCCAAATTTAAATTATAGCATTTTACCTCCACGGTATTGCCATCAAGGGCCCAGAGATAGCCATCTTTCAGGCCGCATAGAAATAGTTTTCTATATTCCGCATTCCGTTCAAAGCTGGCCCGTTTTTTTATCTTCCCTTTTTCGCTAATATCTATCCAATAGGCTGTAGTGGCAGTATTTTCAAGCCAGGTAGGATTGCCTGGAATCATAATGGACTTATCATCCTGGTCGCGGAAAATATTCTGCAAAGGTGCTACCATGCTGCTATCTGTAATAAACGGTCCCGGATTTTCGGGATCGTCGCAATTGTGGATGCCAATAAAATTATTTTTTGACTCCAGGCTATACCCATTTACCATGATATATGGCACTTTGGGCGCAGCGCCTGAAGCCACCAGCAGGGTTTTCAGGGATTTGAACGCCAGATTGGGATCTGTTTCGGTTTTCTTTTTACAGGCAAAAAGAAAAATAAATGTAATTGAAATTATACTAAAAAATACGCTTCTCATTTTTTTACAATTACCACCGTTTCAGTGTACATATTGCCCATTTTGAGGGTAGCTGTAAGTTTATCACCCTCTTTTTTCGTCACCGTGTATTTGGTCAATCCGGCAAACCAAAAATCAATGTCATTGCCGGCAATTAAGGGTTTGCGTGCATCCCCTTCAAACCAGGATTGTTCGGGATAAAAATTGTAAACCCCGTTTGCCATTAAATAAACCGGCTTTATCACATAGCCTTTTATTTTGCCTTTATTTTCTTTTTTACTGAAATCATCTACCTTGTAAAAAACAAATTTGCCACAATCTTTCAGCACCGTATCCATCACCAACTGATCTAAATAATCGCGCATGACCACATGAAATTCTTTGATTTCCCACTCCCCTACCAATTGTTTGTAATTGGGCGCTTTGCATGCATTTTGGAAAAAAATTAAAACTGTAGTTGCCAATATCACCCATAAAATATGGGCCTGTTTAAAAATCATATTTTACAAATATACCATTTGCGCAAATATTTTCAGAATTCCACGGAATCGGATTTCGGATAGCGGATAACGGATATCGGATTTTGGATATCGGATAGCGGAATTCCGCAGCGCCATAATCCCAGGGTCGCACACGACCAAAGATGCGTGAACCAAATAGTTCCCAGTAGTTTTAAATGCATAGAAAACATAGGAAACCAAAGATTTCACCCGTTGACAATAAGTAAAGATCAAACCCGAACGAAAGTGAGGATAGAAAAATCGGATATCGGATTTTGGATATCGGATAGCGGATATCGGATTTCCCCCACATTATTCCCCCAGGGTCGCGCACGACCAAGGATGTGTGAACCACATAGTTCACAGTTGTTTTAAATACAGAGTAAACATAGGATACTAAAGATTTCACCCGTTGACAATAAGTAAAGATCAAACCCGAACGAAAGTGAGGATAGAAAAATCCGAAATCGGATATCGGATTTTGGATATCGGATAGCGGATATCGGATTTCCCCCACATTATTCCCCCAGGGTCGCGCACGACCAAGGATGCGTGAACCAAATAGTTCCCAGTAGTTTCAAATGCAGACGAAACATAGGAAACCAAAGATTTCACCCGTTGACAATAAGTAAAGATCAAACCCGAACGAAAGTGTGGATAGAAAAATCCGCAATCTAAAATCGGATATCAGATAACGGATATTCGTTATCAGATATCAAAGGCCCTGGCCGCCAATGTAAAAGTTCCGTCGCGACCGACCCCGAAGGGTGGTACCAAAATCCGAAATCCAGCATCTGCGATCCGAAATCTACGGCTGTCGATACGGCTGTCGATACGGCTGTCTTTCGGCTGTTCGTCGGCTGTTTAATCGGCTGTCGTTACAGCTGTCGTGAAGGCTGTTTCCGCAATCTAAAATCGGATATCAGATAACGGATATTCGATATCAGATATCCAAGGCCTAGGCCGCCATTGTAAAAGGTCGGTCGCGACCGACCCCTACAGGGTGGTACCAAAATCCGAAATCCAGCATCTGCGATCCGAAATCTACGGCTGTTGATACGGCTGTCTTTCGGCTGTTCGTCGGCTGTCGTTACGGCTGTTTAATCGGCTGTTAAAACTCTTCACTCTAAACTTCTAACTCTAAACTTTTCGTTAGTTTTGCGTCCCATGACCCCCGATTACCGCATCCATAGCCTCGACGATTACCACCGCATGTACAAACGCAGCGTAGATGAGCCCGAAAACTTCTGGGCCGATATTGCAGAGAACTTTAAGTGGAAGAAAAAATGGGATTCGGTACTCAACTGGAATTTTGAACAACCCATGGTGCAATGGTTTAAAGGCGCCCAACTCAATATTACCGAAAATGCCCTGGACCGACATGTGGCCGCCACGCCCGATAAAACCGCCATCATCTGGGAACCCAATGACCCCAATCTGCCAACCGTAAAATGGACCTATAAAGAGCTGCTCGACAAGGTGATGCAGTTTGGCCATGTATTAAAAAACAACGGCATCGAAAAAGGCGACCGGGTATGCATTTACATGCCTATGGTGCCCGAACTAGCCGTGGCTGTGCTAGCCTGTGCCCGCATTGGGGCCATACATAGCGTGGTTTTTGGGGGATTCAGCGCCCAGAGTATTGCCGACCGTATCAACGATGCCCAGTGCAAATTGGTACTCACGGCAGACGGGGCTTTTCGCGGGGCCAAAACCATTCCCCTGAAACCCATTGTAGACGAAGCCCTGGTGCAATGTCCCAGCATAGAACGCTGCATAGTGCTTACGCGGGCACAAAATGCCATCAGCATGCTCAAAGGGCGCGATGTGTGGTGGGAAGAGGAAGTGGCCATGATCGAAAAAGCCGGCAATCCTTTTCTGGAAGCCGAAAGCATGGAAGCCGAGGATATGCTGTTTATCCTGTACACCAGCGGCAGTACCGGCAAACCCAAGGGCGTAGTGCATACCTGCGCCGGATACATGGTGTGGGCCACTTATACCTTCGAAAACGTTTTTCAATACCAGCCTGTTGAAATCCACTTCTGTACAGCCGATATCGGCTGGATTACGGGACATAGCTATATTGTGTACGGTCCGCTTTGCGCCGGCGCCACTACCCTAATGTTTGAAGGGGTGCCCAACTGGCCCGATGCGGGCAGACTATGGGATATTTGCGACAAGCACCAGGTAAACATCCTATACACCGCACCTACCGCGTTGCGCAGCCTCATGCAGGCCGGCAATGAATGGCTGGAGGGGAAAAACCTGGGTACCCTTACCAAGCTGGGCACTGTAGGCGAACCCATCAACGAAGAAGCCTGGCATTGGTACAATACCCAAATTGGCAAAAACCGCTGTCCCATTGTAGATACCTGGTGGCAAACCGAAACAGGAGGGGTGATGATTTCGCCCCTGGCCGGCGTAACCCCATCGGTACCCGCCTGGGCCACCCTGCCCCTGCCAGGTGTGCAACCAGTGCTGGTGGACGAAAACGGCAAGGATCTGCAAGGCGAAGGCTCAGGCAACCTCTGCATCAAATTCCCCTGGCCGGGCATGATCCGCACCACCTATGGCGACCACGAACGCTGTCGTACCAACTACTTTGCCACCTACAAGGGCATGTACTTTACCGGCGACGGGGCCCTGCGCGATGAAAACGGCAATTACCGCATTACAGGCCGGGTGGACGATGTGCTGAACGTAAGCGGTCACCGCATTGGCACAGCTGAAGTTGAAAACGCCATCAACATGCATACCGGTGTGGTTGAAAGTGCCGTGGTGGGCTACCCGCACGATATCAAAGGGCAGGGCATTTATGCCTATGTGATTACCTCCGACCAGAACCACGATCCCGAACTCATCAAGCGCGACATCAACCAAACCGTTTCGCAGATTATCGGGGCCATTGCCAAGCCGGATAAGATTCAGATAGTAAACGGGCTGCCCAAAACCCGCAGTGGCAAAATCATGCGTCGCATATTGCGCAAGATTGCCGAGGGCGAGCTCGAAAACCTGGGCGATACCACTACCCTGCTGGATCCGGGTGTGGTGGATGAAATTAAAGGAGGCAGAGTATGAGAATTGCGCGCATTTGGGGTTTGCTTTTATTGACTGCAATCAGCCAAAACCTCCATGCGCAGAAAAATGAATGGCTGTTTGAAACGGGTGTAGGAATGATGGGTGGCACGGTGGATTACAACCACAAATTGGAACCCGTAAACCTGGTTAAAACCAACTTTGGATTTGCCCGATTGAACAAGGATGAAATTTTCAGGTATGTAGCTACTTTGGGATACCAAACCTACCGGAATATAGATTACAGCAATAACTCCAAATTTACATATGGCGACCTGCAGTTGGCATTGGGTATGGATGTACAATTTGGCAATCCAAGATTCATGTGGCTGCCAGGCTTTCGCGTTGTGGGCGAGAAATCGACCAAGGCGCCAAAACTCACCCCCTACTACATTACCCCGCAACGGTTAAGTGTAGAGCTGCGCTGCCAGTTTCAATATGCATTTTCCCAAAAGTTGAAGGTTTACGGTGGCCTGTGCCAGCTTTGGGATATAAAACCCTGGAAGGAAAGTTATTTGGCCTCGTACATGACTACCTTCCTAAGTGCTACCTATTTCAATTTAGGCGTGGCTTACCGTCCTGCTAAAAAAAGTTAACTACCTTATACACATTTATTTAATTGTAGAATAAAATCATCACTACACTTTCTGCGGGTCCTATTTGCGCTTGTCATTACAGTAAATTAACCTTACCCACAAATACCGAATAAACGTTTCAGTTCACAAGCCAAAGGCAAAACTTAATTTGGAATTGTAACAAATAGTCTTTTTATTTTGTACTACAATCCGACAGCCTATGGAACAACAGTACATTTTTCTTTACTTCGGAATTACCCTCAGCATTGTGGCCGTATTCGGCTTAATCAGGCTGGTGGAAGGCAAAAAGAATCATTGATTCACTGCCCCTCCGACAAAAAAAGAGGCTGCTTCAGCAGCCTCTTTTTTGTTGCACCAAACCCAATTCGACCAATCCCTCACCAAACTCCTTGTTTTTTTAACAAAAACTTCCTACACTTGCATTACTACCCATTCGATTTTTTTAACTTATAGCTACCATTATGCAGATTGGGTTTTAGGGATGTTTTGTATTTAGGGTATGGGACTGAAGGGCACGAAGTGTGCGCGGAAGTTGACAGTTTATAGTTGACAGTCAGGACACGGGCTAGGGTTGATTGCCTATTTTGATTACCGCATATCACAGAGGGCGATGGTTTGATAATACGTTACGAATATGAATGCTGAATTACTTTGCTCGGCTTGTACCAATTTTATGGATACCCTAGAAATTTAAGGCTTCGTAGTGCTAAGACAGCTCAGATTTATACGCAAGTAAGCTAGCCAGCAAAGCATTCAAAAAATCTAAATACCGTTTAATTCTTTAAGTAAAGAATAAACAATTCTATTTACACAAATAACACGCACCTCAGGTTCGGCAAGTATGCCAATGTTGGGTTCGTTGGCTTATATTAGGTTCGGGTATGAACAAGCTAGCAGTAATACTCTAGGACACTTTACTAATGATAAAATATAAACTAAATGGACGAGAATAAAAAAATAGATACAGCTTTCAAACTTCTTGACAATGTTCAGGGCTTGATAAAATTTGCAGACACTAAAATTAATGTTCTACTAGTAATCAGTGGCGTGACGACCACTTTTATTCTGACGAATTTTCAAAACCTCTGTGACTTAAACAGTTTCTCTAAAATAGCCCTAGGGTTGTTCTTTTTAGCGTTTATCACCTTTGTTACCCTTTCAATTCTGACAATTTCTCCTAGAGCCGATAAACACACGGGGAATTCACCAGCAAAGGTTATTTACTTCAAGCATGTTTCAGCCAGAGTTGAAGTCAAAGACTTTGTTGAAGATTTTAACAAATTGACACCTGAAAGTTGTATAACTGACATACTCTACCAAGTTTATGAGAACTCAAAAATAGCTGAGAAGAAATTCGCATTTTACAACAAAAGTTTGGTGGTTTTGCAAATTCAAGTAGTTCTATTTTTCGTGCTAATAGCAATAAAATTTCTTTTTTAGACATGGGTTACATCAAAGAACTTGAAGACAAAATTAAAGACTACACCTCTGGTGATTATGAAATAATTGAAACTAAAACTATTCCATCACCTGAGAACGTAGCATTTGGTAAAAAAGCATACAAGATAAAACTTACTGCATTCTGCATCGATCTCCGAAAATCAACAGACTTGTTAAAAATTCATAACAAAGAAACCTGTGGTAAAATCCATAAGTCATTTCTCACTATAGCAACTAAAGTTATTTCTGAAAATGGTGGACAGTTAAGGAGTTTTAATGGAGATAGTGTTTTGGCTTTTTTTCCTGCACAATTAAAGTCAGACATTGAAAAGGCTGTAAGAGCTGCGTTTCAATTAAAATGGGCTTTAAATATCAAATTTTCTAAATACTTTGATCAATTTACTAAACTCGATTTTGGAATTGGTATCGATTGGGGAGATGTTTTAGTAGTTAGAGCCGGCCTTCCTAAAAACGATAATAACAACGACTTAGTTTTTTTAGGTATGTGCGTAAACTACGCAACTGCTATAGCAAACCAAGGCCATAGTCCTCACCATATCGAAATTTCAAGTACAACTTACTCAAACTTAACTGATGATTGGATATACGGCACAAAAAACGGGGTAAAAACAAATATGTGGGTAGATGGCAAAGTTAAATGGAAAGAAAAAGAGTTCTACACTAAATGTACAAGTTGGCATCAAGAAGTAAAAGATTGAAATGACAATTATAATTCCAGAACACAGGTGCATTGAAGTATTTGCAATGATTGTAGATATTAATGGCTACACCAAAATTGTTGCAAACCCCGATGCAAACCTTATTGCACAATTTACTCGTGATGTATTATCGGGAGGAGTTGATGCGGTAGAAAGTCATGGAGGCGAAGTTGTTGGATTTATGGGTGATGCATTTTTTGCAATTCTTCAGGATCCTGAAGAGGTTTTCAAGTGTTGTGTAACCATTGCAAAAGACCTAGATAGACAATGTGAATTTATTTCATACAATGCAGATGCGTTTCCATTTTCACCCAAAGGTCCTTCATTAAAAATTGGTATTGAATATGGCAATTTAGACGTGTCAGATATCTCAAGTAAATTTTTAGGACAACAGAAACTTTTCGCTGGAGAGGCTATTAACTATGCAGCACGTATTACTGCTGCGGACTATGGAAACCGTTGTCTAATTGGACCAAAAGCTTTTAAATATGGATTAAATAATTATATTAGAAAAGAAGACGGACCATTTGAAATTGAGGGCAAAGAAGGTGAACCAATATATAAATATTATAAACTAGACTTGGGCGATGTTTGGAGAGAAGGAAACTCGGAAGAATCATTTTGGGGTTAACATGACAAATAGATAGAGCACTACTGCTAACAGCACCTACCCTAAAGGTAAGGTTTCGTGCTCCAAAGACAGTTTTGCGGTTAGTGAAACATAAGTTTTTCAAATTAAGTTTTGTGGTAAAAGTACCGCCTTTCGGTTAGCTGCAAAACGTTGTACGTAAGTTTAGGAAGACACCATTACAGACGAAAGAACCATTTAAAATTGTAAATTTGCAGACCTAAAAGGAATAGACTTCTTGAAAGTAGAGCAAAACATAGCAAGATTAAAGTACCTGCTGACATTGTACAAAATGACAGCAGACGACTTGTTATTTACTATAAGTGAAGGACTTAAAAATCCTCTAACTAAAAATGACATACTTTCAAACGAAATCAATGTTAGTCACTTAAAGCGTATTGACAAGGTCTTCAACAAAGGGCTGCATTACTATTTAGACCCTAAATCACCAGAAGTATCGCAAGACGCAAGCATATTCTTTCGTAAAAACAAATTTGGCACAGACCTAAATATCGGTGCAAAGAAAATCGTAAATCAATTTGAAGAATTCAAAATATCTCTTTCGGGAATTTCAAAACTTGCTGAAATTAATATTGACAGGACTTTGCCAGTTTACACGGTAAATGATGACCCAAAAAATGTTGCAAGGAAGATAAGAAAGGAATTGTACCCTGAGTTCAATACTATTCCTAAGGAATTCCTAAGAGCTTTAATTTCATCATTTGCAGAAAATAACATACTTGTTTTTGAATTTGTTGAAACTTGGAATAAAAAGGAAAAGGCAAATGTTGACGGATTCTTCTTGAACCCCAATGTTATAGTTCTTAAAAGACAGCAGTCATCTTTCAGAAGAGAAATATTTACACTAATCCACGAATTAGGGCATTACCTAATCAATGAAGAAGAAATCGAAGAACTTGATATTTCAAACTTCGCAAACAATAAACTGTCATCAATTGAAAGATGGTGTAATGACTTTGCCTATCATTTTCTTGCAGGTGAATACGATAATTCTTTTGAACAAATTGACAAGGCGGATGGAAGCAATGACTACCATTTTGACTTGATTGAAAACATTTCAAAGAGAACTCATTTAAGCCAAATTGCTTTATTTACTAAACTCCTATATCAAAAGAAAATTACTCAGAACAATTACAATAATATAAAAGCCGATTTTGACGAAAAATATCGTTTACGAAAGGAAGAAGAACAGAAACAAAGAGAGTTAGAAAAATTGCAAGGAATTCAAAAAGGTGGCTCTACTCCAAAACCCATGAATTCCCCATTACTTGTTTCAACTATTCAAACAGCTTTTTATGAAGGAGTTATAAACGAGTATGACGTTTGCAAAACCTTGAACATTTCACCCGATAAACTTGAAAAGTATTTACAATGAAAGTAGTAATCGACACAAATTCACTCTTGTCGTTGGTTCGTTACTACTTGCCATTTGACAAAAAAGGTGTTCTTTTTAACTTCTTCAAAACCAAAATAGAAAAAGGTGAAATAATAATCATTGACAAAGTTTTTCAAGAATGTACATACAACTCCAAGGGGATTGTGCTTACAACTCTTGATTATCTTAAGGATAAGACATTTTTAAAATCTTCAAAAGTTCCATACAAGACAGACTCTTTAATTGCCCCTTCGCCAGCAAAATTTTTGAGACAAGTAGAAAATCAATTTGTAAATACAGTTGTAAGACGACAAAAGAAACTTTCTGATACAGAGTTTGAAAATCAAAAGAATTCATTCCTGAATGATGCAGATATGAAGCAAATAATCCTTTGCTTGAATCTCATTAAAGAAGGGGAAAGGGTTGTCTTGGTGACAGAAGAAACAGAAAGCAGTAACGACAATAAACTTTTCAAGAAAATTCCTGCTATCTGCAAAGAATTAGAAATCGAAACAATGACTCTACCCGAACTAATTGCAAAATATGACGGTATCGACATTGACTTCCAATAGAAAACCTACGCACAACAGGCGTTTGGCTCAATGGCGGATTAAGTCGTTAATTGAACATTCTACCTCGCATCAACCTTTGTGGTGTATTGACAGTTTGTGCTTCGAAATCCGCTTCTTCGCCAAGCGCCAAACCGTCAGACTGTCTAAAAACTACACATTCTGATTAATTTGTGAATTACTGATTTGTATTCGAATTGCAGGAAAAATATATTGGTTTTATTTTTACCATATGAAGTTTATTGAAGGGCAAAACATGGAGCATGTGGAGCTCACAATCTGCGCCGATTAATGAATATTATTGACAAAAAAGAGATACAAAAGTACCTGCAAGGTTTGGCCATACTACATTTTGCAAAAATGGCGTGCATATCTTGCATATGCGTCCTTTGAAATTTGATGGCGAGAAATTATCCTTTCAAAAACAAGCTGCCTGAAATGAAGCATAAATGCACTTTTTTTGGAGGTGTACGGCAGTTTTTGGACAAACTGACGTTAGCAGCAACCTTGTGAAGACATCTATTTAACAAAACTAAATACAGCCAGACATGCAAAAAACAAATCCGTTATCGATTAAAGGAATAAAAGTTGAAAAACTTTTCGGCTATTATTCATATGATATTCCTTTAGAAAAAGGTAATGACCTCTCACAACTTTTAATAATTTATGGGGACAATGGTTCCGGTAAGACAACATTATTAAAATTAATATTTTGGCTACTATCTTCAAGAGATAAAAGTGGTTATAAAACTAAAATTGCAGAAACAAAATTCAAAAAATTCGCAATAACATTTGAAAATGGAATTGAAATAGGTGCTTCGAGAGAAGGGCAATCTCTCATTGGAGGATATACATATTATATTAATCAAAAATCAAAGACAATCCATTCACTTACTTTTAAAACAAACCAAGACTACTCAATCAACCTTAAAGATGGTAGTAAAGAGGACAACGTTTTCAAAAATATTATCAACTTTATTAGACAACTAAATATTTCTGTTTTTTATTTATCAGACGATCGGAAAATTCTTAATAGTATTACATCAACAGTTAGTGATCCTGAATCCTATGGCAACATAATAATAAATGAGTCAGACATTATCTTGGCTCAAAACTACGAACGACTGGGTGTAAAGAAGATGCTTGACGAAAGAAAAATGTCAATTGAACCAGCAATTGAACGACTAATTGATTGGATACGGAATAAGGTGATTTCTGGCTCAAGAACAGGGGAAAAAAATTCACAGGTGATTTTCACAGACTTAATAAGAAATGTATTAATTCCAAACGAGGCAATTAAACAAACAAAAACAAAAGAGGAATTAATCAAAGAAATTGAAATTATTGAAAAAAATGTTACCCCTTACGTACGACTTGGACTAATTGACAAATTTGATTCAAAAACAATAAAAAATAGTATAAAGGGTGCAAGGAATAATATTCAATTTAAAAATTTGAAGACAATTATTGCACCTTATTCAGAAAGTATTAATGCTAAACTAAAAGCACTAGAAAAATTAAAAGATACCATATTCCTTTTTCTAAATTCAATAAATGAGTATTTCACAAACAAAGAACTTGAATTTAATTTAGTTCAAGGTTTTACCTTGAAACAAAAAGGCGGAGAAAATATAGGGTTTAATTTACTTTCCTCAGGCGAGAAGCAACTCTTATTATTATTTATTAATACAATTACATCTACTGACGTAGCTACAATCTTTATAATTGATGAACCTGAAATATCATTAAACATTAAGTGGCAAAGAAATTTAATTGATACATTACTAAAATTTAGTGCTGAAAAAAATATTCAGTATATTCTTTCAACTCATTCGCTTGAATTGCTTTCATCAAATATTGACCACGTAACTAAATTGGAAGATCAAAATGGAAACTCTTAAGAAAAAGCATGTTGAGATATTAGCTTTATACAAACTTGAGAAAGACATCAAAGACTTGTATGTTGAAGGTAATACAGACAGAGTATTTTTTGAATATTATTTAAAAAATAAAAAGTGTAATAAAAAAATTATAACAGCTGAGGTTATTGACTTCTCCGAATTACCCAAAGAATATTCTAATGGCTTAGACTTAAACTCAAATAGAAATAAACTATTGGTTTTATCAAAGTTATTTAATGACAATTTACCTTCAACAAATGCACGTTGCATTGTAGATAAAGACTTTGATGATTACATTAAAATAATCGATAATAATAAATTATTAAAAACTGATTTTAGCTGTCTTGAAGCATATCTGTATTGTGAAGAAGTGATAGATAAGTTTATAAATATTGGGATTGGAAACTTTCCTTTCAAAGCGAGTTTTATTATTAATCAATTGGCATGTGTATTAAAACCCCTTTTTTGCTTACGTCTATTAAGAGAAATTAAATTCGCTTCTGCAAAACTCCTTGATATAGATGGAAATCTTTCAATTGACAAAAAAAGTGGAACAATAAACTTCGACACAAATGACTATTTAGATAAATTTATTCTCAAAAATAATTTAACATCAAAAAGAAAAGATATTCATGATTCATTTATAGAATTGGACAATAAATTAAATTTAGAAATTCGACATCATATTCATGGTCACGACTTCTTAAATATTTTCTTTCTATATGTGAATAAAATTAAAAACACTCATAAATTCAAAGAGGAAAATTTTCCAAGATCGTTATTCCTTAGCGTTGAAACACCTATGTTAGAAAATTATCCATTATTCAAGAACATCGTTAAATAAAATTCACCTCCAACTTGACAAATGACTTAATTGATTAAAAGGCTGCTGCTTAAAGCACGCTTGTGCAATGTGGGCTGACGTGGTAATTGAAATTATGAATTTTAAATTTACAATTGTTTATACAGACAATGAAGCGCTTCTAAATCCCGCACTGCACAAGCCTGCGGAACGTTAGGTTCAAGTCAATTATCTTATCTCGCAAACAACAACTCCCTGTACTTGGGTAGTGGCCATTCGGCGTCGTCTGCCAGGGATTCGAGGCTGTCGCAACATCGGCGGATGCGGTTAAGAAAGTATTTGGGCTATGCCTTCCAGCCTGAAAATGCCCTCCAAAATCCTATCTGGTTCACAATCTTTTAGTTAATAATTTAAAGGGCATTAAGGATGAAAAGAAAGTAAGGGCGGTAGGCCGAATTGCATGTTTAATGGGCGATTTTTATATTTGCCAGTTGTAGAATACAATGAGAAACTATCTTGTACCTTTTTATTTAATTCTGCTACTGCTGGGTGCCTGCAAAAAAAGCAGTACGGAGTTTAGTGATTTAAAATTGCTTTCTGCCCACAAGGAATGGGAAATTGAATCGGCAGAGTTTAGAATGGTTAAAACCCCTGCAAATGATGATGTGAAATCGGAAGAGTATGGCAATCCCAAACCAGAGGATTACCACTATGATGCATTAACCGGCGGCCGGGTGACCTATACCGACACTGCATTTGAGTTGACTTTTGTAAAAAACTCCATCACAACCAAGCGGAATACGGTAGACCGGATAAGCATATACCTGAACCTGGACAATAGCAAAACCTATACCCATCCCTTGATTAAAAAGGAGTATCATTTAACCAATCACAAGGATCAATATGGGGTAGAGTATTCTTACCCAATGGAAAAAAAGCCTTCGGGTTATTTTTACACTCCGGTAACCAATTGGAACAGCAAAGAGATTACTGTGCATCCAAAGGCTTATGTTAAAAAAATAAAGGGCAGTAAAAAGATTTATTTATACATTCCCTGTGCCGAAACCCCGTATAACCTTGACAATATGGGAGAAATTAAACTTACACTTAACCCTAAAAACTAACTGAATGAAAGCCGTAATATTAAGCACAGCCCTGCTTTTCTCTTTGCAATCATTAAAAAGTCAGTTTAAAGGGGTTGGCATCAACAACACCTATGCCGTTACAAGTGTGGGTAAAACTTCGTTACTGGGCCCTGCAACGGATCAGTTTAGCACCTACCAGCCGCAATTGTCGATGATGGCTACAAAGGATGGAAAATTTGTGAGACTTTCATCGGGCCTTGCCCTAAGTAGTGCCATGAAGAATTCCATCAGAGAAGCGCAGTACCGCAATATCATAGACCTGGATATGAGTTTTCCGATTAAGAAGTTTGGCGACCAGTTTAGCATAGGACTGGGTTTAAACTTTTTATGGCAAAAAGAAGGATTGTTATATCCCGAAATCAATGATCAAATCACCGAGGTGCGCAGAAGTCCGGTGGGAGACAAAACCAAAGGCGATTACAAGAGAGGTTCGGGGGCTTATGTAATTAAATACAGAGCCGGATTGGGGCCTAACCTGCAATTTTTATACTGTGCAGACAATGAAAATTTCTGCTCCAGGCTGGCATTTGCTGCGTTGACCTATCCCAGCAAAGGAATGACACGCATTGAATGGTCCAATTTTATTAAAGTTTCGGACAACATTACACTTGAAATTGGCTACAGAAGGAACCATAAAAGAATTGAGAACCCCAAGCCCTATCGCAATCCCAATGATGAAACCGACGCCGGGAATGTGATAAATCCTTCGGTAAATTATCCGTATTTAGACCGAATATTGCATATACGAAACAATGAAATATTTGTGTCCTTTTATTTTGCCAATTTAATGAAGTAAAATGTTGCCGGGAGTAGCATTGAAAAGGATATAAATGGAAATTATATTTGTAAAACACAAAAACCAAATTTGCATTTTATAATGATCAAAAAAATAGGGATTGTATTGGGATTAAGTTTGCTGCTATTTGTAGCTGCCTGTAAGAAAAAAGGGAATACAAAGACGCAGCAAACCGACAACACGATTAACGACCCCGCTACGGCGCTGAACGGCTGGACATATCTTGGAAAATCGAAAATAAATTTTGATTTTGAAATTCGCAACGGGTATGTATCTACCACCAAAATGCATGTGAATAATGCGAGTAAAAGGGGCGAACAAACGGATATTATTTTTACCAAGGAAATATTCCCCAACCCTTGGTGTACTGGCTGCCATCACCATGAATCCAGCCGAATTATTCTGAATAAAGACAAAAGTGCGCAGTTGGAAACCAAACTTTACCTGTTTGAAAAAGGGAGCTATTTATTCAAAATATTGCCCCAATTTTATGTAGGTGGGCCTAATAAGGAAGATATTTGGTGCAAGACAGATTATGCCTGCATACAACCCGGATATGGCGCAGTAGAAGATGGAAATGTGAGTGGCGGGAACAATCTGTATGAGTACGAATTTTATATTGCCAACACCTTTGATCTTAACCCCGCGAATGCATTTATAGCCTGGACTGCAAAAAATGCGGCAACCTACAACGGACGAGGGGGAATGATTAAACCCTTACTGAAGGGCGATGGTTTATTTATTAATTTTGTGAAAAACAAATACGGAAGTGATGCAGGCGGTGCAACCATAGGCGGCGCGGTGCTGGATGATGGACGAATGGTGTATGCCCGGTGCTACCGAGATTCGGTAATACTGTTAGAGAGCTCTGCCGATACACAAAAATTACTGATTAAGAGCGATTATGTAGATTATCATCCATCCACCATACGCAATATGATGGCCATGTCGGAAATTGTGCCAGGCGCCACTGAGGCCACCTATCGATTCTCAAAATGGTACAGAGAGGGAGATAAATTGGTAATTTTACTCGCTTTTAACAGCGGTTCTAAATTGATTGAAATGGACATTAAAACCCATCAAATTACACTGATCAAAAAGGATTTTCCGGTGTTTTCCGCAGACCCTAATTATCAGTATTTCATCCATCCGGCAAACAAAGAGATTGTGTACGAAGTAAAATATGAAACTGCCTACGGATATTGTAAAAAAATAAGTGAAATAAGAAAATACGATGGCAATACGTATGTGCAAATCCCTGTACCAACGTATCCGGCCGATGCCACAAACTCTTTCGACCAATCCTTTATTGTGGGCACTGATAAGTATTATTTGCTAACCAGGCATAACGGTACCATTTTCTTTTACTCCAGGGATTTTTAGGGTACAGTAATACACAAAAAAGAAAGGTAAAGGCACAGGGCTTCTATTTGCTGTCTTTGATTATCCACCGGGCAAAGCCAGGTGAGGGTGTAAACAACCGAACCTCAGGCCATAGCGGATGTCTTGAATTATGAGTTCCTGATGCCGTTTACTTTGACTTTGTGATTAAAAAACACCTACCCTGCTGTATTGATTGTGGTCAAGTAATAATGGTAAATATTGTTAAATTTGAACGACAATTTAACAATCATTTGGCAATTAATATGTGAGAATGTCAACTTCATGAATAAAATACTGCCACTATTTATTCGCCTCAAATTCAAATTTTACCTAAAAATTTATTCACTTATTTAAAATTATCTTTTATTCTTTTTCGGTCTTCACTTTCCTTAACATTTTTGTGATATAATTCAATAAATATGATTCTTTGTTCGACGGGAAAGTGAGCATAAATCAATCTCAATCCGGAATTTACCCCACGGCCTTTTAGCGCCCTGCAAGCTATTTTTTTAACTTTAATGATACAGGTTTCTATTCCCAAATCATTGATCCTGTAACTAAACGGAGGCCGTTCATCGGGTTTGTTTTTTAGGATGGTTTTTACAACTGTTAAATCTTCGTTCAGGGTTTTATATTTCTTTAAAAGGCTTTTCAAATCCTTTTTAAATTCGGGTAATTCGTCGAAAATCATTCTGCATCCATTTCATCGCCATAGTTTCTTACCGAGTAAGGAGCCTCTCTGTAAAAAGCCAACTCATAATTAATATCCTGGCCTTCATCAGTTACTTCCCAGGGCAAATCTTTATGCGAATAATTGCTAATTGCCGCCGCCGACCAGTCACTCATTTGTTCTATAACCTTATCTATAACATCTTTTTCACTGGCTTTTAATTCAGTTAAATCTGCTTTTTCCAACGGAAGATAACGGGTTTGGGGATAGCCATGATATTCCGTTTTTACTCTTTTCAACTGTCCTTTATCAATCATTTGGCCTATGATTGTATCTAATTTTTGTGGCACAGGCCCGTAGGGCAGTTTGCGATATTTAGCACCTGTTAAATGTTCCTCATACAATTCATAATAATTAAAATCGGAGAAATACAGCAATTTATAAAGTACGGTTTCGCCTACATTGGGTTTCCCCGCGCAGCGTTCAAGAATATACAATATCACATTTTTAAATTTCCGTACTTGCAGTGTGGGCACAGAAATACGTTCCTGCATTTTTTTTGCCTTTTTCTCCTCTTTTGATTCCACATCCCGACTTGCTAAAAAATCATGCGACATAAAATAATCTAAAGAAAACTCCAAAATCATTGACAATTTTTGCAGTTCAAGAATATCAATACCTCTGTTTCCCAACTCTATTTGGGCCAAGGAGGATCGAGAAATTTCGACACTTTTAGCCAAATCTTCCTGAGACCATCCTTTTATTTTGCGAAGCTCAGCAATCCGCTGTCCTATTTGCTTTTGTGACAATTTCATACGCATAACCACTAATCAGTTACAACAAAGCAAAGTTACATATTGTTTCAATACCAAACAATAGATTGTTCATATTTCACACAAAAACAATCCGCCCGAATACAAGAAAGTGTATGAAAATTCCCAACAAAAAAAGGCCGCATAACGGCCTTTTTCTTTTCATTAAGTCAATTATCTTATCTCGCAAACAACAACTCCCTGTACTTGGGTAGTGGCCATTCGGCGTCGTCTACCAGAGATTCGAGGCTGTCGCAGCTTTCGCGGATGGCGTCGAAGAGGGGTTTTACTTTGTTGTTGTATGCCAAAGCTCGTTTGTGGGCATCGCCGATTTTATTGGCTTTGCTGCGTTCTACGCGCATTTTTTCGTTATCGGCATGCAGCTTATTTACCAGGGCACTGATTTCGGAAACGATGGTAAGCTGTGCTTTTACGCTAGATTTAGGTTGGCCTATGCTGAGCAGGGATTGGATGTTATCGGCTATTTTTTTCTGGTCGCGGATGGCCGATGGAATGACGTGGTTGAGCACCAGTTCGTTCATTACACGTCCCTCGATTTGCAGGCGCAGGATGTAGCTTTCAAAACGGATTTCGGTGCGGGCTTCGAGCTCTTTGTGACTGAAAATTCCGTTTTTCACAAAAAGGTTCATAGACTCTTTGGTGAGGTAAGCTTCCAGGGCTTCTGGGGTATTTTTTACGTTGTTGAGGCCGCGGCGTTTTGCTTCTTTTACCCACTCATCGCTGTATCCGTTTCCACCAAAAATTACTTTTTTGCTTTTGGCAACATAACCGCGCAGTATGGTTTTAATGGCCTCGTCGGATTTGAGTCCTTTGGTAGAAGCCATCAGGGCATCCACTTCTTTTTTGAACTGCACCAATTGGTTGCCCACAATGGTATTTAACACCGTCATGGCGCTGGCGCAATTGTCGCTGCTACCTACGGCGCGGAATTCGAATTTATTACCGGTAAAAGCAAAAGGCGAAGTGCGGTTGCGGTCGGTATTGTCCAATAATATTTCGGGGATATTGGTAATTTTAATGCTTTCGTTGCCTTTTTTCTGTTTGGATTTGCCGGTACCGGTTCCTTCAAAATCGGCCAGTACATGCTCCAGGGTATCACCAATGAAAACCGAAACGATTGCAGGGGGCGCTTCGTTGGCACCCAGGCGGTGATCGTTGGCAGCGGTGGCAATACTTGCACGCAGCAGATCGGCATGGTCGTATACCGCTTTAATTGTATTGATAAAGAAGGTTAAAAACTGCAGGTTTTCGCCGGGATTTTTACCGGGGGCAAGCACGTTTACACCAGTATTGGTGATAATGCTCCAGTTATTGTGTTTACCGCTTCCGTTAATGCCTTTGAAAGGTTTTTCGTGCAGCAATACTTTCAGGTTATGCTCTTCGGCTACGCTTTCCAGCACATCCATCAACAGACTGTTGTGATCCACAGCCAGGTTGGCTTCTTCAAATTGGGGGGCACACTCAAACTGTCCGGGGGCTACCTCGTTATGGCGGGTACGCAGGGGAATGCCAAGGCGGTGGGCTTTTTCTTCAAAGTCGGCCATAAAAGCCAAAACGCGGTTGGGGATAGAACCAAAATAATGGTCTTCCAACTGCTGGCCTTTGGCGGGCACCTGCCCGATGAGGGTACGGCCGCTGAGCATCAGATCCTGGCGTTGGTTAAAATGATCAGCATCCACCAAAAAATATTCCTGTTCAACCCCCAGGCTGATGGTGCAATCCTCTACTTTTTTATCGAAATACTGGCAAACATCTACGGCCGCGTCTTTGATAAAATTGAGGGCTTTGAGCAGGGGTGCTTTATAATCCAGCGCTTCGCCGGTATAACTTACAAAAATGGTAGGGATACACAGGGTTTTAACGCCTGCTTTTTCCATGATAAATGCGGGCGAACTTGGGTCCCAGGCGGTATAGCCACGGGCTTCGAAAGTATTGCGAATACCGCCACTGGGGAAACTCGATGCATCGGGCTCTTGTTGTACCAGGGCTTTGCCGCTGAATTTTTCAACCCCGGTGTCCTGAGTCAAGGGTTCAAAAAAGCTGTCGTGTTTTTCGGCGGTAGTACCGCGCAGGGGTTGAAACCAGTGGGTGTAGTGGGTACAGCCTTTAGAAAGTGCCCATTGCTGCATGCCCTGTGCCACCTCGTGAGCCTGTTCCAGGCTGATGGTTTTGCCACCGTGAACAGCAGCTTCAATGGCCTGTAGCGCAGATTTGCTTAAGATTTGTTTTTGTGCTTCCGGACCGAAAACATTTTCGCCGAAATAGTGAGAGATTTTTACTTCGTCTACCACGTTGTTGTCTTTTTTTCTGTTGGGTGATGTTTTGGAGGGTGTTGCCATGGACATTGCTGGAGGTGTGAAATTGGTGCCGCAAATTTCGTTTTAATAAAACATAAAACCGGCACTGTTTTGTATATTTTATCCATAAGATTTTAACGGTTATCCACCACAATTGTCATAAACTGTCCTGTTTTGCATTTTGAGAGAACAAAATGTGCAAAATATATGTAGCCAATTAAAAGGTTTCTGAAAAGTGGAGCTTAATACATACTAATTTCGCACCACTTTATAGAAATGGGACACTCCCACATGAATAAGGTAACCGTAGCAGGCCTTCTGGTTACCCTTGGAATTATATACGGAGACATTGGAACCTCTCCGCTTTATGTAATGTCGGCCATAGTTGGCAAAGAAAAAATTTCAGAATTGGTAGTATTGGGCGGTATATCGGCAGTGTTTTGGACGCTGACCCTGCAAACCACCATCAAATACGTAATTCTTACTTTGCAGGCCGATAACAAGGGTGAGGGAGGTATTTTTTCGCTTTTCTCGTTACTGCGCAGGCGTTTCCCTTACCTCATTGTAGGTACCATGGTGGGCGGTGCCATGCTCTTAGCCGACGGCATTATCACCCCTCCTATTTCAGTGGCATCGGCGGTGCAAGGTTTGCGATTAATTGATCCGCATATCGAAACGGTGCCCATTGTTATTGCCATTATTACTGGCTTGTTTTTATTCCAACGCGCCGGAACCAATGTGGTGGGCAAAGCTTTTGGACCCATTATGTTTATCTGGTTTGGCATGCTGGCTGTATTAGGAGTCAATCAACTCATCGATAATCCGGGGGTTTTACGCGCTATTAACCCCATATATACCTGGCATTTTATTACCAGTTCTAAAGACGCATTTGTATTGCTGGGCGCGGTTTTTCTGTGTACCACCGGAGCCGAAGCTTTGTATAGTGATTTGGGCCATTGCGGCAAAAAAAATATTCGCATTTCGTGGGTATTTGTAAAGCTTTGTTTATTGCTCAACTATTTCGGACAAGGCGCCTGGCTTATGAAACACGAGGGTCAGGTACTGGAAAAAACCAGTCCGTTTTACGGCATTATGCCCGATTGGTTTTTGCTTTTTGGAATTGTAATTGCCACCTCAGCTGCGGTAATTGCCAGCCAGGCCTTAATCAGCGGTAGTTTTACCCTGGTATCGGAGGCCATTCGCCTGCACTTTTTTCCAAAATTTACAGTTAAATTTCCGAGTAATATTAAAGGACAGATTTACATCCCCATTGTAAACTCGGCCTTAATGATAGGCTGCATAGGCGTAGTGCTGTATTTCCGCGAAGCCGAAGCCATGGAAGCTGCATACGGACTGGCCATAACGGTTACCATGCTGATGACCAGTTTGCTGCTGTTTTATTACCTGAAAATGAAACATTGGCCCATGCTGATAATCTGGTTTATTATGCTGGTTTTCTTTACCGTAGAAAGCGCATTTTTGCTGGCCAACCTCAGCAAATTTATGCATGGTGGTTTTGTAACCATGTTTATAGGACTTGCGGTAATACTGCTGATGTGGGTTTGCTACCGCGGCGGACAAATTAAAAAACGATTGGTAAGTGCGGTGCGTATTGCCGATTTCAGAGAAAAATTGCGCGCACTGAGCCAGGATACTACATTGCCCAAATACGCCACCCACCTCATTTATTTGAGTAAGGTGCGGCAGGATGATATGGTAGAGCCGGTTATACTCTATTCTATTTTGCAAAAACGCCCCAAACGCGCGGATTTTTATTGGTTTGTAAATGTAGACGTTACCGACGAGCCCTACACCATGGAATACAAGGTAAATGTGATTGAAAAAAATGACATTATCCGTGTGCGATTTAAACTCGGTTTCAGGATTCAACAAAAAATCAGCTATTACCTGAAACTGGTGATTGAGGATATGGTGAAGAAAGGCGAAATAAACCTGGATCCCTACTACCACGCTTTTATCGATAAAAACTACATCGGCGATTTCCGTTTTGTACTGATTGAGGAAGAAATAAGCCAGGAAAACGAGCTGCCATTGATGGACGAACTGACTCTAATTGCCTACGACAATGTGAAAAAACTGGCCAGCAGTCCGGATAAATGGTTTGGACTGGATGAGAGTATGGTGTCGAACGAGCTGGTGCCGGTAGTAATTAAAAAGCAGGCTGAGGTGAAGTTACAGCGTATTCGCTAGGCAATTTATTTTCCGTTTCGGTCTTAGTTTGGCCGAATTTTATCCAAAATATTTTACCCCTATGCATAAACCCTTTATTTTGCAGGTGAATGAAAAAAATATTCTTTCTGCTGATTGGGGCAATGCTGTTGCAGGTAGCCACTGCGCAAGACAAAAAGAACTTCACCCTAGAAGACATATTTAAAAACGGCACATTTGCCGCCAAGGGGGCACCGGGTTTTGAGGTAATGAACAACGGCATTTCCTACAGCATTATGATGGCTGAAGGCGAGCACGATTGGAAAATTTGTCGCATAGATTTGGAAACCGGAAAAGATACCCAGGTAATTTTTTCTTCTACCAGCATCAGCCGAAAAATAGACCCTGAAAGCTATGAATTTTCGAACGATGAAAAATACATTTTGTTTACCACCCAAACCGAAAGAATATACCGCCACAGCACCCGTGCCCTGGCCTTTGTGGTAAACATAGCCGCCAAAACCATTACCGAAATTGGCACCGAAAAGGTAATGTATCCTACCATTTCGCCCAACAATTCAATGGTGGCCTATGTAAAGGATAATAATATGTATGTGATGGACCTGGTAAGTGGCAAAGAAATGGCCATTACCACTGACGGTAAGAAAAATGAAATAAACAACGGTGCGGTAGATTGGGTATATGAAGAAGAATTTACCATGAGTCGCGGCTTTGAGTGGAGCCCCGATAGCAAATACATAGCCTACTATCGCTTTGATGAGAGCAAGGTAAAAGAATTTAGCATGACCATGTATGGCGGACTATATCCCGGCGAAGAAAAATGGAAATATCCCAAGGCGGGTGAAGACAATTCTAAGGTGGACGTATTTATTTACAACACCGAAAACCGCATGAAAACACAGTGCAAAACAGGTTCGGAAAACGACCAGTATTTGCCCCGCATACAGTGGACTGAATCACCCGGTTATTTGAGCATACAAAAACTAAACCGCTGGCAAAATGAGTGGACCCTGATGTTTGCCCAGGCCGAGACTGGCGCTACTTTTGACGTGCTAAAAGAAACCAGCAAAACCTATGTAGATATTTCTGACAATCTGCGTTTTTTAAAGAATAAAAATTGCTTTTTATATACCTCAGAAAAAAGCGGATTTAACCATATTTATTTGGTAGATTTCAGCCATTATTTTGGCAAAGAAACCGCCAATGCTTCTGCCGAAAGTACCGCCAACAAAGGCAAAGAAACCCAGATAACCAGTGGCAACTGGGAGGTATTAAGTATTAGTGCATTTGACGAGAAAAAAGGCATTATTTATTATACCAGCACCGAGGCTTCAACCATCGAAGATCATTTATACAGCATTAATTTAAAAGGCAAAGACAAAAAAGCGCTGACCCCTGAGCCTGGCAATCACATGGTAAATTTCAGCAAAAGCAGCACTTATTTTACCGACATCACCAGCACCATAAACACCCCCTATAAATACAGCCTGCGCAAAGTAAACAGCGATTGGCAGCGGGTATTGGAAGACAACAGTACATTAAAAACCACTTTGGGAAAATACAATTTTGGCAGCTCCGAATTCAGCACAATGACCACCGCATCGGGCACCACGCTGAATTACTGGATAATGAAACCCTACAATTTTGATCCCAATAAAAAATATCCCGTTTTAATGCATGTATATGGCGGTCCGGGTATTAATACTGTGCGCAATAATTTTGGCGGACGCAATTATTACTGGCACCAATATTTAACCCAAATGGGCTATATTGTAATAAGTGTAGACAATCGCGGAACGGGCCACAGGGGTGAAGAATTTAAAAAATGCACCTATTTAAATCTGGGCAAATTGGAGCACCAGGATCAAACCGATGCAGCCAAATGGATAGGCAGTCAACCTTGGGCCGACCCTGCCCGTATAGGCATTTGGGGCTGGAGTTTTGGCGGATATATGAGCAGCCTGTGCATTACCAAAAGCAACGATGTATTTAAAACCGCAATTGCCGTTGCACCTGTAACCAATTGGCGCTATTACGATAATATTTATACCGAAAGATTTTTGCGCCGCCCTGCGGATAATGCCGATGGATACGACCAAAATTCGCCCATTAATTTTGTAAAAGATATTAAAGGCAATTACCTGTTAATCCATGGTACAGGCGACGACAATGTGCATTTTCAGAATAGTGTAGAAATGGTAAATGCCATGATAAAAGCCGGCGTAAAATTCGACAGCGAATATTACCCCAATCGCAATCATGGCATCGGAGACCGCCCTGCGCAATACCACCTGTACCGTCGTATGACGGATTATCTGCTGGAGAAGTTGTAACGGATAGCGGATCTTAGATTTCGGATCTTGGATATCAGATGGCTTTTTCGCATTTAGCGCGTTGGTAAATGGCGCCACTTGGGATACAGCTTTTTTAATTGTGAATTGTGTCCGCCCACAATAGGTGTGGCGGAATGAATGATGCACAATTGTGAAATTCTATGCTAATATTTACCAATAAAATCTATGTGCACTGCTGGCTGTTTAACTATATGTTTAGGCTGTTTGTACTGGCTGTTAATCCGCCCATGCAATGTGGCCACGGCTGTTAGTACTGTCAACTGTAAACTGTAAACTAAACTCCTCTCCGCCAATTAAAAATGTGGCGGATTGCACTTTCCACGGGCTGTTAATTCTACATTTTACATTCTACATTTTACATTAAAAATGGCTGTCCATTGCACTTTGCACCATGCGCTTTGCACCCGGCTGTCAACTCTAAACTTTACCTTACGTGTATCCCAAACGGTCCTTGTGCTTCGCTTTCATTCCCATTTTCATCTACCAAAATCAGGGTATAAAAATAGGTTTTATCTTTGGTTACTTTTGAGTCAGAATAGCTGGTATTTGATGAATCTAAGGTGGCTACAACATCGTATTTATCGCTGCCGGGCAATCCGCGTTCTATGCGTATATTTTTGATTTTTATTCCTTGCGGATTGGTCCACGCCAACTCTACTTTACCGTCGGAAGTAGAAACCTGCACATTGCTTACAGGCATAACTCTTTCTTTTACCAAAGTAATACCTTGCTCAAGGGAGGCGCTGCTTACTTTTTGGTTGGGTCCGGTGCTTTTTACGCTGTAAAAATAGCTGTATCCTGTACGCAAAGTAGAGTCTAAAAACTGATTGATTTCTTTGGGTAATTTTTTCACCCATACATCCTTGCTTTCTGCGCCTGTTTCCAGGTTTATTTCCCTGCGGGTAAGTACATATCCAACTACATTATTATCTGCAGTTTCCATTTGTTTCCATACAATCCAGGCACGGTTTTCTCCGCTTTTTTGCACCGTTAAATTGGTAGGAATGGGCACACTTTGCATACCCCAACCATAGGCCAGCACACGGTTTGAATAAGGCCCAGCCATGTACGAAGTATTTAAATCGCGCACAGAATAGGCATACACTACATCGTCTTGTGTGGCAGGTAACGTATCATACGCCTCGATATAATTCGAGTCGGATTCTACCTCTTTTCCACGCATCAGCAATTCGCCATCCACGCCATTTGCGCGGTAAATCTGATAGGCACGGGTATCTCTTTCATTGCGGTTCCAACTTAGTTTCACCACATTGCCTTCCTGCTGCACATCCAGGTTATTTATGGGCAATAAATTATCATTACTCGCTTTAAGCATGCCCGAAATTCGGGGCGAATTAGACGAAGATTCAAAAGCCCCGTTTAATACGATTGTATAATAATAGGTTTTAATCGGTTCAACATCATAATCCATATAGGCCGTATCGTTGGGCGCTGCACTGGCTATTTTAAAGAACCTGCCATCGTGCATTAAACTTTTATAAATATCAATCGATACAATATCGCGCGGATTTTTTAATACCCACGAAACCCTGATGGCTTTTTCTTTTTCAACACTGGCGGTTTTAATGCGATCTACCGATGGGGGCAATGCATTTTCGGGCACATTGTACATGGCAAAAGGCTTGGTAGAATCACCCTGATTTCCAGCCGCATCTACAGGTATTACCACGTAGGCATAAGGCACCTTGGGGGTTGCAGTATTGTCCAGTACATTGAGAAAATATTTTTCCTTTTCTTTATAAAAAATCAACTCCGGATTAATCACTTCGTAGCCACTGCGCAAATAATAACTGCGCAAAACTTTTACATGGTGTAGGTCTTTTTGATTGGTTATTAAATATTCCAAACTAATGCCTTTTCCGGTAGCTTTGGCGCCATCTATTTTAAACGTGGCCGGCACCTTAGGTCCTGGAATGGAGGAAGGTCCAAGTGTCACCGCAGGTTGATTTTCTTCGCGTTTACTAATAATTTTTATGCGGTAGGTATAATTATTTCCTTTGCGCACATCCCCGTCGTACCAGGCCAATCCCAATGCATACAACACCGGATAGTGGCTAAAGTAGCTAAACAAAGAATCGGAGCGGCCTGCTTTGCACTCTTTCCACAGAAAATCAATTTCTTTATCGGTAAGGGCAGTTTCATATCCGATGTTCAAGCGCACAATATCAAAAACCCGGGCCTGAATTTCGTCGCGCGAGGTAGGCGCAAAACTGCTGTGCACCAGCTCCCAATCCCCAAGGTCTTTGCGTTCAATTTCGTAATGAAAATCTTTGGGTATTTGTTTACCCAGCATTACCCAAACCCCTTTGGGGCCGGCATGTACACGGGTATAAACAGACTGTGCATTGGCGGCATTGGCCAACATAAACAGTGCTATTATGAATATATTTCGCATTCTTTTTTTTCTGTTTTTAAAAAATTACTCTACCGGACAACCCTGGAATTTACCCGGACCATCTAAACTAAAACTAAAGTAAGTTCCGCCGTTATAGCCAAAATTAATGGCGCATCCTTTGGTGTCGGAGTAGCAAATATCATCTACAAAGGGCAAGGTTTGGCAAATTTTATAATTGCACGAAAAATCGCCTTTTGCATCGAAAGTAAGACCGTTTTTATATGCAATTTTTGCTATGGCATTTGCCGCCAGATGCCCTTCAATGTAGGTTCCGGTAATGGCACTCATACCTGCATCTACTTTTCCAAATGCTGCAATATTCATTTCAAAATTAGGTGTACCGCCAAAATTCACTCCCAGGCTGGCTTCTATCACCGCATCGGCATGCAAATACGCCGTGGCAATAATGGCATTAAAATCATAATGCTCATTAATAATCTGATTATTGCCACAGAACCAAAATCCTTTAAAGTTAGATTTATTGGCTTGCAACCAACACGATGCTGCGGGATTTACCGCATAGGTACATGCCTTGGTAATCATTTCCTGTGTAAGCGGATACCCACCCAAAACAAATCCTACTTTAAACAAGCCATAGCCATCTACAAATAATTTTCCGGTGTTAATGGTACCCAATCCCAAAACTACAAATCCATTGGGATCTATAGTGGTTTCTACCTGTCCGGTAACATCCCAGGCGCCAATTTTGGTACCCTCTTTTATTACCAGCAATCCATACAATCGTTTATTTGCGAAATCGAAGGTCATTTCCATATCGCCAAACGGGGTTTTAATTTCGTTCATGGAAATGGATTTAGACGAAGCCGAAATTTCGCCAAATACCTGGAAGTACATGGTGGGTGGTGCAGCTACAACCCCGGTAGAGGTATTATCATAATATTTTCCATGAAAACGGAACGTATTCCAATCGGCCCCTGTAACCCACATGCCGTTTGAATCCAGCACCGAAGAAATGGTTAATTTGGGTCCGGTAGCCGATTTAGAAGTGAGATAAATATTATCACCTGGTGTTAAATAAATGCGTCCGTTTTGTCCGCCTCCAAATACCAGTTTGCAATTTACCGGATTAAATTTGCCTGGCTCTTCACAAGTACCCAAAATGGTAAATTTACCGCTGCTGGCATCAATAATGGGGGCCTTGGTGTTGTCGCCAACGAAATCTACATAACCAGGAGCTTCGAATTTAATTTTTAAGGGTTCCAGATTGGCATTTAATGCGCCTGGTTTACCTGTAAAATTTATAGACATAGAAGTAACCGGAAAGCGCGGTACCGCTATTTTTGCTTCACCAGTTAGGTTAAATGTATTGGCTCCGCTTACAATCTGTTTGGGAATAAATGTTATTTTATCATTGCCAAACATATTGGGGATTCCCGATACGTCACCCATAGACAAAATATTCTCATTGCCAAAACTGATCAATTGTATATAATCCAGTGGAATTGCAGTGTTGATATAAGGATTCATACCGGTAATTTTTGCCGCCGGGGCATTGCCGTTTTTACCGATTACAAAACGCCAGTGGGCGCCCAAATCACTTCCACAATGCTCGTCAAAAACCAGGTCAGATTCGGGTGAAATTTCAGACAGATTCAATACTCCACCGCCTAAAGTAAGTTTATTTAAATCAAATTCCTCCAACACAAAAAAGTCGTTGCGCAGATTGAATTTTTTAGCCGGAATATCCACTACCCCGGTTTTAATCAGGCAATTTTTGGATATTAATCCACCTTCGGTTGGGTCTATTTTCCAATCCTTAATTTCGAGTTTCCAGTTTTGCAAATCCAGCACTATGGGCTCAGATCCCTTGGCTTGATATACTTTGTTATTGTCAATTACCAAATCCGGTACATGAAAATTCACCTTACTTAATTTCATACTGGGTGAATTTCCAGTTACATCAACACTTAGGTGAATTTTACCGTCGATATCAATAAAACTCTCGGTAGGTATAGCTGTAGCGCTAAAGCCAATGAATGAAAATTTCAAAGCTTCACCCGATTTATTGCTTAGGTTGTACTGATCTAAAACCAGCGATTTTTTAGAACGTATAGCAGTAATTTTAGTTTCCAGTTTATTGCCCGATTTTTTTAATCCCAGGTAAAAATTACCGGTTTTATCAAAACTCAAATAACTGCTTGGAAAATCAAATGAATTGTCGACAATAGAAGCAAAGCCCGCAAGCACACCTCCCTCGGTTTCGCTTTTTTCAAGCTTTAACTCATCATTTACAAATGGATTGCTGCTACCCTTAATATTTACATTGTAGCGTTCCATGTATTTCATTTTAAGGGCACTTACAGCATCCAAACTTTGGCTGGCTTTAACGGCAACCCCAACACCACCCTTCATAATAAATTCGGCATCCACAATCCTTACTTTAAAATTCGGATCCAGCCATTGAAAGCGCGTCTGGCCTTGGGTTATATCCACCAGCCCGGTAACTTTATAATTTCCGTTGGCCATTTTATTGATGGATTCAATTGAAATGGGGAAACCATAAATATCAGTAATTTTTCCTTCACCTAATTTTTTAAGACCCAGATTGACTGTAGTTGAGCCTTCAGAAATGCTCACCTCTTTCATATCTCCATTCACTGTAAATGAAGTATCGAGGGTTGCATAAATGCGGGTTTTGCCCGACATTTTTGGCACTCCTGCCAATGAATAGTTGCCACTTGCATCGGTGCGGGTTTCTAGGTTATTCAACGCCGGTTTACCACTACCAATGACCCCCGCATAGCTATTCATATCTATATACACCCTTGCATTTTTTACTGGTGCACCATCCAGGGTAACTTTGCCATTGATTTCCAATCCGCGTTTGATGGTTATTTCATAATGCACCGGATCGCGGGTTTCTTTATTGGTGATATTTACCGTTTCAGGAATAAATCCATTTTCGGTAACACCTTCAAATAATACTGAATATTTGGTACTACTTACATTCTCAAATGCAGGAATTTGAATTTCCTTGGCGTAATTTGAATTGGTAGCCGATTTTTCGTCATCGTTATTGATGGTAGCGCGGATATTGTTTTTCTTATAGCCAGTGCTGGGCATTGGTAAAGGATTCCCATTTGCATCCTTAAATTTCAGGTCGAAAACAATGCGGTGTTTGCGCCGGTATATTTTTATTTTCTTTAAATCCAATGAATCTTTCCCTACAAAAGTCAAAATAGATGTATCAAAATATCCTACATCTTTGGGTACTATTTTTATTTTATGAAATGAACCCGAAGTAACCGGAATCGAAAAATCGCCACCCAAAACCACGGGTACATAATTAGCGGATGGCCCGGTGCCTATTTTTTTCATGGAGAAAATTACCTTATTCTCAAACACCGTGCTATCATCTCGTATCACATATGCTTCAATGGGATTGCCATCTTCATCTACAATAGTGCCTTTTAATTTACCCTTGGGTTCCAATTCCAAAGGATGATTCCAGGTGCGGCCCTCCATATCAACAGGTCCGCCACTGAAAAAGGATACTATGTATCCGTAAGATTCTCCATAGCCAAAATACTTTGTACCATCATTCCATGCTACAAAATCGCCTGCAGAGGTAAATTTAAAATTTATCATTTCCCAGTACCCGCTTTTATCAATGGTTTTTGTGTGAAAAACTGAACCATTTGTAAGCACTACCGTCACTTTTCCGCCTATGCCTTTTTTGCTGCTTTTATCCATTAATCTACCCGCAATGCGCGACAGGGCAAGGGTTACCGTAGCATCTTCTTCTTCAAACGGAATTATAATCGGATCGAAAGAGGGTCCTCCATTTTGCGGATCCGGACTTATTTGTAAAAAATATTTTCCATTGTTGCGCAATAATTTTTTGTTTTCAAATGATACATAGGACTTACCCTCTTTGGCATCATAACCCAGATCCAGGGTTGCATCCAATACCCATTCAAAAGTTCCATTGTAATAATCCTGGCTAGAACCTGAATTGTCATTGATAGCATAGTCATTCGAAAAAACGGGTTTCAATAATTTTTTTGAAGGATGGTTGGAGCTGCCCTCCCCTTCGGGCTTATGAGGCGTTTTGGTATTGGGCAATCTAAACACCACACATTTGGCACCGGTAAGTCCAAAATTCTGAACTACTTTTCCTTTATTTAATTTTGATTTTACGGTAAATAAAATCTTTTTAGCTGAAACGGTTTTTACCTCATTTACATTGGCGGTAAATGTTCCCAAATCTTTGGTTTCAAAGGCATCTACAACAAAAAAATTATTGGTATTATTGGGGCCATCGATTCCATTATAATATTTACCCCATTCGTAATCCAGTGAAATGTAGAATCCGCGGGTTACTTCATATTTCTGTTCATCTTCCGGAATATCATAAATATTTGGATCAGCAGGTCCAACGCCTTTTACTGATTTGCCCAACCCATCCATAGCACCCGCCGCAGCGGCACCAGCACCTGCTCCATAATTTTGAAATCCTGCATTTTTACCGCCAAATCCATTGGCACTAAAACCAGCACCTACTCCCCAACCATTTTGGGCAGAAGCACCATTGCTAAAATCCAATATGCCATGCTGGCTGGCTCCATTGTCCCAGCCATTGTTCCAGCCATTATTCATTACATTGGCACCATATTCTTCATTTACACCCCAGTCTTTTTTCTCCCATGGCATCTGCTCTTTTTGTTTGGTTTTATCGCAGGCCGGATCTTTCACTGTGGTTTGGGTAATGATTGCGTTGGCAGTTAATTTTCCTTTTTGATTATGGTTAATTACTTTAATGGTAAAATTACCCTGGTCGTCGGTTTCGCCTGTGCCCACTATCAGTCCTTCATCATTGCGATCGAGGTAGGTTTTATCGCCCGGATTGCTGCTGTTATTCCATTCAATTTTGGTCATACTAATGGTGCAACCCGATTTATCAACCGCTTTAGGCAAGGGCTGATTTCCCATCATATAAGTAAGCACTACTTTAAACCTCGCATTGGCCAGGGGCCTTATCACGTTGGGATCGGAAGGCCAGCGGTACACCAATTTTCCTTTAATTTGCGACAAGGGTGGAATGGTGGAAAGCAATTTATAATTCACTACTTTTTTATAGGATGTAAGTCCATTCACCATTTGTGATTTCAGAAAAGTGATTTCCATTTCAGGTGCTGTTAAATCCTGGTCTTCATCATAAACCGGATCGGAAGGCGCAGCTTCCATATTGTCGTAAATACCCATAAAATCGGCCGGACCTTTCCATTTGTCCAATCCCATAATTCCTTTATCGTAGGCTTTATCTCCCACGCCGTAGGGCGATTTATATGCATCGCTATGTTTAGGCGGAATTACAGCCTGGATATAATATTTATCATCGGCCGACATATTGACGATTAAATCATGAAACTCTACAATGGTTTCGTCTTCGCCTTTGGCATTCTTAGAAATAATGGTTTTTCCTTCTGCTACCGCAATACGTCCCTCCTTATCTGCAGGCCCTTTTACTACATTATCAGACTCGTAATAGGGTATAAATTTCGATTTACTTTTGCGGTATAATTTTACTGTAATTCCGGCTTTTACTTTTGATTTGGGATTAATACTTAGAGTATCAATACTTACGCCTTTATCGTATATGTTTTTGGTAAGTGAATCCACATAAAACGAGGGGAAACCTTTGCCCATAACCACCTTTAAATCGTAGCTATAAACAGTGGTTAAAAGTGCACCCAAACTCAAGGTATCTTTTTGTCCATAACTCACTATTTTTTTTGTGGCGGGATCCTGTTTTTGGTAGCTTAAATTTACTTTTAATGGTTGGGCAAATTGGCTGTAATATGGGCTGCGAATAAATACCCCCAATTGTTGGTTGCCAGTATCGGCTTTGCTCAATCCCAGAGAGGCCGTGAACTCACCATTTTCATTGGTTGTAACCGTCACATACGGACGCGTATAATCAATAGGATCAGGGTCTGATTTGGTAATTACTTTTTTAGGATTTATTTGTAAACTTATCAGCGTATTGTTAGCCGGAGAAATTTGCGTTCCATTGGTAAATTTATAATTGAGCTTACCACTGATAACTACCTGGCCTTTTTTCGACTCATTTACCTTTCTGATTAAAAATTCGCAACTGGTAGTATCGGCAATCTTACCCCCAGCTGAATCCAGCGCTGTGATTGTAATTCTATATTTATTACCCAGCATTTTTAAATCACTTACCTGTTTCAGTGTTTGGGTAAAATTCTGCGATTTTGCCAATACTTCAAACACCGGCATTTTTGATTTTACAGGATCTGTTGAAACTGTAGTGCTGGTAAATTTAATTGTATATTTAAAGGGCCTTCTTCCTCCAAAATTTAATTTAGAATTATCGGCAATTAATTTCGGATCATCAATCTGCGCTTGCCATAACCAGGACCACATAGCATCGGTTTCTTCACTTACATAAACGGTATCGGTTTTTGCATTGCAATTGGGCGTGGATATAACAATCGATTGGCCCGAAGAAGTAACAGGACCTGGCAATGGCCTATAGGTAAATTTGCAGGCTTCGCTGAAACCATTATTTCTAAATGCAGTAAGATTTTTTGGATCATAGGCCTGCACGCGCCATGCATACGATTTACCTACCGTTAATTTAGGGTCGGAAAGATTGTAAACATTTACGGTAGAAGAACCTTCATCTTCTTCAAAAAACGGAGGTGTGGTAGCGGCATTCAAAGCATCATTGGGATTTTGATCATCATTTACCAATTCTACCATGGTCATTACATACCGCACATTTGGAGGTGCACCCGGAGCCGGACTCCAGCTAAACACCACAGTTTGCGCCGGTGTTGGCAATACATTCGAATTGCAAAACGGACCCAAAATTACCGGGGGTTCTACTTGCACAATTTTAAAATTGGTGCACGATTCTACTCCTACAGGTTGATCGTTAGAGTAGTCATAAGGCGTTACGCATACTTTATAATTTCCCTCGGGCAGTCCGTTGTTGCGTATGATACTGCTGGGTGTGGTTCCGGTAATTTCGGTATTTTCCCAGGTAAAATAATCTCCAATGGCCGAACCATTTATTACGGTAGTTACATTGGGCAAATCGATGGGCGTTCCGGGTTTGTAGCCTGGTTTGGTAATCATCGACACCCCATTATCCCCGATTATCGAACCCTTCAAATAAATAGAATTGGGAAGGGTACTGGATTTAATAATGGTAATTACCGCTTTATTTTCGTAGGATAAATAATCCGAAAAATACGGCGAGTACGGTGGAATTAATACAATGTTTACCGTTACCTGCGCAAGGGATTTGCCCATTAAAAAAACGAGCATTGCAAACAGTGCAATTTTTTTGGTTAATTTAATTTTCATGGGGTTTTCAGAACATATGATTGAATGAAATGGTTGCCAGGTATTCCTGGAAAGTTTTGGCCACTGCATTGGTTTTTGATTGATTATTAGTGTAAGTAATATTTACGGAAAGTATATTTTTTTTGGTCACACTGTAAGCATTGGTCCAGCGACTTTGAATGGTAAATCCATCCGATTTCCCTTCAAAAGAATTGGTGCTTACATTGTTTGAAATATAGCTGTTTAATTTCTTTTTCATAAACCATTTGCCCAAACCAAAACCCACGCCTTTGCTTTGGGTTTTGCCTGCTTTCTGGCTGGTAGCAACGGTAAAATAGGAGATATCGCCACGCAATCCACTTTTATTGTATCCAAAACTATAATTCACAGAATGATTGATTACGGTCATATTAAAATTCTGACTTACGGCTTTGTTTTTATCATTTAATTCCTGATTTACCAGGCTGTATGTAAATGTGTGATTGGAGTTTTTACGTATAAATGTGTAATATGGAGTAACCACGATGCTGCGGTTTACCTGGTTTAACAAAGTGGTATCGCTGATGGATTTGGCTATGGCTTTTTGTGCAGTTCCGTAATTGGAATATTGAAAATTTGCACCATAATGGGGTTTGGGTCGTATGCCCAGCATGGCACTCCCCACAGTGCGACTGGTTTGCGACATTTTTTTACTGGTTAAATTATCATGCTCTTTTCCAATACTGCCATTTAACATTAACACCCCTTTGGGATGCATATAGCCTGGTGCTATAGTTATTCTTTCTATATCGGTTTGGGTATAATAGCTGCCCAAACTGCGATAATCAGGCGCAATGCGTTGGTATTTTGCGGCTGCATTCCATTGTTTTTTTCTCCAGGTAATGGCTGCATCGCCCGCCAGGTAAAGCTGGGTACTAAGGTGGGGTTTCATTACCATATTGGTATATTTGGAATACTGTGCGGGTGCTTCCAGGGTATCGGCGCGCAAATCGCGGGTAAGGGCGCTCATAGCAGCATCACTTTCAAAGGCAAAATCCTTTAAAAATTTGATGCGCATTTTATACCCCAGGGTTGCATTTTCGGCAGGTGCAGTAAGCTGTTTAATGGGGCTTACTTTTACACTGTTGATGTCATCCTTGGCGTGAAAATAAATCAAATCAAAAAATGTGCTGCTGGTACCATACCCCAATTTTGCGGCGTAACCCCAACGATCGTAAGCCGCATAGGGGTATTGAGATAATTTATTATACACTTGTTGAGCGGTATCTTCCTGTACAGCTTTTAAAAACCTGCCATACATGGCCCCTATTCTGAACTTTTTAGGAGTAAGTTCGATACCTGCTCCCAGGAATAAGTGATTATTGAGTGTGTAATTGCTAAACTGCATATTGCGCCAGCCCAGGTACATTTTCACCCATTTGTACTGGGGATTAAGGCCAAACTGGTTAAAAGGCTGACGAAAATCGCGCTGCTGTTCACTGTATTGGAAAGAAAATGGCAAAGCCACACCTTTGATGGCCAGATTCACATTGCCATAAAGGGTCCATTGAAACGGAACCCGGCGCGGGGCAATCCCTTCGGCATGATATAAATTGGCCATGGCCCCTATATTGCCATTGGCTCTCACCCATTTCTCGCGCTTAATATTTTCAAGGTCTTGCCCATAGGATGCCGTCCCAACTATGAAAAGCAAAACCAGAATGATTATGCGGGTGCACCTTGTTAATGAATTCAAAATCATAGACTTATAGATATCTGGGAGTCTGAGCCCCGCTTCACAAATATATTAATTTAACCCATACCGTTAACCTCCCCTCAGAAGTAAAACCATTCTAATTTACTGAAAACCAAAACCTCTAAAACCCGAAAACCTGCACCCCTATTGTGCCAAATCAATGTATAGCCGGCAGGGGCATGGTTTAGACCCTTTGGCATGAAAGCAAAATATTTAACAAAAAGTGCAAATTATTTAACCAAAACACTATGTACGGGCATCAATGGGCTTACTTTTTACAGGCTGAATTTTGCCATACAAGCAAACCTAATTTGCCATCTATGGTATTAAATTTGCCATGTAGTACAAAGTTATGAATCTGGTTTCCAAACTTCTGATTATCCCTGCAGCCCTTGTGCTTTTTGCATTTGAGGTACCCAAAGATTGGTTGATGCTGAAAACCCCGGTTTATAGTATTCAATATCCGCCCAACTGGAAGACGGACCGTTCGGGCTTATTGGGCACCCAATTTGTACTTTTCTCCCCCAAAGATTCAGCCGGACTGCGTTCGTTTGTGAGCTTATCTTCGCAAACCGAATCTTCCGATTCCATTACCATCGATTCTATTTTGCAAATCAACAAGCGCGAATTACCTAATACAGTAGAGGACTATAAACTTATATCTGAAGAAATCGTTACCATACAAAACCGGCCCTGTTTCAGGCTCGTATATTCGGGCAGGCAAAACAACCGCGACATGCAGTGGCTGCAGCAGGGATGCATGGTGGGTAAAGAATACCACGTGCTGTCATTTACCGCTACAAAAAATAATTATCAAAAATTACTTCCCACCGCCGAATCCATACTCAATACAATCACTTTCTACTAATATGACCACACTTACCGCAGGCAAAAAAGCCCCCGCATTCAGTGCCAATAACCAGGATGGAAAACTCGTTTCATCGGCCGATTTTAAAGGACAAAAACTGGTACTCTATTTTTACCCCAAAGATGATACACCGGGCTGCACCGCAGAGGCCTGCAGCCTGCGCGACAATTACCATGTATTACAAAAACAGGGCTATCAAATATTGGGAGTGAGCCCCGATAACGAAAAAAAACACCGCAAATTTATCGACAAATTTGAGCTGCCATTTGACCTGTTGGCCGACACCGACCATGCCATTGCCGAAGCCTATGGAGTATGGGGCGAAAAAAGCATGTATGGCCGCAAATACATGGGCATAATTCGCACTACATTTATTATCGGTGCCGATGGTAAAATTGAAGAGATTATCGACAAAGTAGATACCGCCAATCACGCCGATCAAATATTGGATTAATGCGCTATCCTGCTATTTTTGCAGCATCAAGCCTTTGAATATTAAACCACTTTCTCTATTCTTTTTTCTTGCTTTCTCGCTTGGCATCAGTGGGTTTGCCTATGGCCAAACAGAGGACAGTGCTGTGCGAATTAATGACATCACCGTTACTACTTTTCGCAACGAGCCTGTAAAAAAATCATCGCTGAATATTTCGCTGTTGGATGTAGACAGCCTGCGTTTTACCGGCACATTTAACATTACCGACCTAATGGCACGCCTGCCCGGAGTAAGTATGCTGAGCACAGGGGTAGCCATTGCCAAACCTGTAATTAGAGGCACTTATGGCAATCGGGTTGCCGTTTTATTATCGGGTTTAAAATTCGACAACCAGCAATGGCAAGAAGAGCATGGGCTGGGCATTTCGGATATCGGCATAGGAAAGGTGGAAGTTATTAAAGGTCCCATGTCGGTGCTATTTGGTTCCGAAGCCATTGGTGGAATCATCAATTTGGTGGAAGAAAATAAACCCGAAACCGGCACTGAATTCAGTGATTTATCTTTTAAATTTAATTCCAATACATTGGGCGGACAATTACAGGCAGGTTACTTGCGCAATACGGGTAAACGCTGGTTCAGACTGCGGGTAGGGATAGAAAACAATGCCGATTATTCTGATGGAAAAAATGTGCGGGTACTCAATAGCCGGTTTGAAGGATACACTTTAAAATCTACCTATGGATTTCAACGAAAAAACTGGATTTCAAACAATAATTTATTTTCATCTTTTAATCGGTTTGGATTTATTTTTAATGATATATACACATTTATCTCGCCCGACAATCGCTGGAGCCGCAAGCTGGATGTAAACCCCAACCACATGGTATTGCTCAATTGTTTAGCTTCCGAAAACCGGATAAAAATACACAAAAGTGTGTTGAATTTAAATCTGGGAATTCAATCCAACAAACGCATGGAGAATGAGGGTGGTGGGCAAATTAGCTTAAATATGCATTTATTTACTTTTCAGTATTTAGCAAAATGGGATACCAAATTGAGTAAAAAAAGCAACTTAACTATATCACATCTTGCCTCTGCAGAGCACAATACCAATTACGGAGGTCGAAAAATAGTGCCCAATGCGGGCATGCAGGAAGCCAATCTGGCGGCTTATTTTGAAACCCAAATAAACAAAGGTATAACCCTTGAAAATGGCGCGGGTGTAGGTATTCGCAGGGTAAAAACCTTTTTTACGACTGGATTAAACGGCCCTGGTAATTTGATTCAGCCGTTCGACAAAAAAGCAGGATATTACAATGTTTATAGCGGCATAAGTATTAACCGTTTTAACTGGCTCATTAAATCCAACATTGCCAGTGGCGTGCGCATGCCCAATCTGGCCGAACTCTCATCTAACGGCTTGCACGAAGGTGTATTTACTTACGAAATTGGCAACCCAGAATTTAAAAACGAACGGGTATTTTCATTTAATATTTATATAGGTAAAACCAGTAAATTTTTTGAATTTTATTTGAGTCCGTTTTTCAACCAATACTTAAATTACGTATACCTGGCACCCACTACCGAAACCTGGTTTGGATTTCCGGTATTTAAATATAAACAACAAAATGCCCAACAATATGGGGCAGAATTTGCAGGTATTGTAAATATAAACCGCAGTTTAAAAGCCGGCGTCGCCATCTCGGGTATGACAAGCAAAACCGAGGATGGGAAATATACCCCGTATATTCCGGCTAAGAAAATAAGTCCGCAACTGACCTGGAATTTTAATACTAAAAACAAGGGTAAATTAAACATTTACGCCAATGCCGATGTGGTATTAAAACAACTTTTTGTAGCTGAAAACGAAATCGGGGCTAAACAATACACCTTAATCAATGCCGGAGCAGGGTATACCATTCAGGGTAAAAAACGCACCACCATTTTATCTATTGCAGGTACCAATTTGGGCAACACTTATTATTTTGACAATTTATCCAGATTCAAAAATTTTGGCTTATACAATATTGGCCGTAATATTGTGTTTGGATTTAAAACAACCCTAGGCAGGAGTTGCCCAGTAAAACATTGAAACGCCAATACTTTTCCATACTCATCCTGGCATTTTGGGTAGCAGCAGAAATGTTGCCCGCCGGAATGATGCTTTGGCAAAAGCAACAATTCACGGCACATTTCAAGCAGAAATTGGAATCCAGATCGTTTCAGGAAAAAATAAAAACCGTGGTTTTAACGCCACAGGCCTATTCCAATGCCCATGAAGGCAGCAAAGAATTGAGGCTGAACGGAAGTATTTACGACATTATTCAACTTGAAGTAAAAAATGGAAAAATTGTAGTCCAATGTTTTGAGGATAATGAGGAAAACAAATTTGAATTCACCTCCAAATTATTGCAAAAACGCAGTCGCAAAAAATGCCAGGCCTTGTTAAAAAATCAATTGAATAAAATCCACTATGAGGATGAAAAGTTAAGTGTTCAATTGGGTATTTGTGTACCCGTTTATTTTCCTCAAAAAAAGTACCCTCTGCCTAAAATTATTGCGGAATTACCCTTGCAACCACCAGAGTTTTGTTAAGTTGTATCCAAACAGAAAACCTCTACCCGATTTCAAAAAAACAACCCACAACTTAATTTAAAACCAAACAAAAAAAATGAAAAATATCATTGCAATTGCATGCTGCGTAGCAGCTTTAACCATATTCTCATCCTGCGAAGAAGACGAAGGAAAAATCCCAAACATCAGTTTTAAAACGGGTGCCAACTATGTATCGGCCGATGCGATTCTCGACAAAGATTCGAACATTGTTATTGGTATCAGCGCATCAAAATCTGAAGACAAGGATGTATTGAAAAAATTCAATATTTCTAAATCCGTAAACGGAGGCAGCGACAGTACAGTCTTCCAAAAAGACCTGGCAGGCAGCGAAGCAGATAATTATAGCTACGACCTGCCTGTAAGAGTGGGAACCAAAGTTGGCAACAAAGAAAAATACACCTTCACCGTTACCAACCGCGATGGATTGGTAGGCCAAAAATCGCTGACTGTAACAATACAGTAGAGTTTATAGTTGACAGTTAGGACGCGGAGTAATTGAAACGTCCCAATTTTAATATCTAAAAAATAGTCGGTGGGCCTTAAAAAGCTCACCGATTTTTTTGTTCGTAAAGTTAGAACCAATGAGATATCCGAAGGATATCGAAATGGCAGCAGGAATGTGTCATTTAATAATAAAAAAGAAGCACCGCCATCCGAGATCAGAGAATCAGCTGTCGAAAAGACTGCTTCCGTTATCTGACATCGGATATCCGCAATCGTCGGCTGCTCGTCGGCTGTCGATACGGCTGTTTCCGCTATCCAATATCAGATATCCGCGATCGTCGGCTGTTCATCGGCTGTCCGTCGGCTGTCTTTCGGCTGTTCAATCGGCTGTCTAACAGTTGCCCATTTCTTCCTAAAATACCGCATATTTGCAAACCCCATTCAATACTGAGTTGACAAAAATAGGCGTAATAGGAAGCGGAAGTTGGGCCACAGCCCTGATAAAAATACTGTCGGAGCACCCTGATTTGCAGGTGCAGTGGTGGATACGTAAAAACGAGGATGCCGAGTATATCAAAACCTTCAGGCACAATCCCCGATACTTGTCGGCCGTTGAAATTAAAACCGAGCAAGTGCAACCCAATTCGGATTTGCAGGCGGTTATAGACCAAAGCGAATATGTGATTTTGGCAGTGCCCTCGGCCTTTTTGAACGATGCCTTGCAAAATTGCACCCTGCCTAAGGATAAAATCTACATATCGGCCGTAAAAGGCATTGATCCCAAAAGCAGACAGGTGATTGCCAGGTATTTGGAAGAATCATTTGGCATTCATTCCGAGAACATAGGGCTTATTACGGGCCCCTGCCATGCCGAAGAGGTGGCGCTTGAAAAATTGAGTTACCTTACCATTTCTGCCCTCAATAAAGATGTAGCTGCACGGATTGAGCAATTTATCAACTGCAGGTTTATCAATACCCGGGTAAATAATGATTTGTACGGCGCTGAATATGCCGCTGTGCTGAAAAACATTTATGCCATCGGTGCCGGCATTGCCCATGGATTGGGGTATGGCGATAATTTTCAGGCCGTATATGTAGGAGCTGCCCTGCGCGAAATGGAAACCTTTTTAGATGCTTTACACGAAACCCACCGCGATGTAAAAAATGCCGCTTACCTGGGCGATTTATTGGTTACCTGCTATTCCCAATTCTCACGAAACCGCACTTTTGGCAATATGCTGGGCAAAGGATATAGTGTAAATAGCGCCCAATTAGAAATGAACATGATTGCAGAAGGATACTATGCCACTGAGAGTGTTTACCTATTTAGCAAAGAAATGACTTTAACACTTCCCATTATAGAAGCGGTGCATGCAGTAGTTTATGGGCACCACCCGGCAGCAAGTATATTCCGCAAACTAGCTTCTGAGCTCAGTTAAATTAAGAATATTTCAACTTAGGTTTAATTTCGTGTTAAGCCTGGGTTAATAACAATTTAACCAAACACTACTGAATCATAAAAATGGCTTAATAAAGGCGTAATAATCTGGGGCTTGTTTTGCAGCCGAAAGCCTGACAGATGAAAAAACTCATCCACACACTCCTATTATTATTAACTGCCGGAACCGCATTTGCACAAAGCGGTTGGATTACCGGACGAATTTCTACCAAAGACGGACGCACCGTTGCCGATGCAAAAATTATTGCCATAGGCCGCACGGATACTGCCACTTCTGATTTGGAAGGAAAATTTTATTTTAAACTGCCTGTAGGTAAATATTTAATTTATGCCGAACAGGATCAATTCGGAAATTTTTCAGATTCTGCTACCATTGTTGATGGAAAAGAAACCTATTTTAATGTGGTTTTAGACAACGAAAAAAAGATAGGCAATATTGATATTCGTGTAGCTCGCAAGCCAAAGGGTGGTACTGTAGATTGGGGTATTCAGGCCCAGCGTATCAACCCCGGTGTAAGCAGCAACGTAACATCTGCCGACCTGGCTAAAACCCCTATCAGCACTGCTGCCGGCGCACTCACCCGCATACCGGGTGCCACCATTATGGAGGGTAAATTTGCCAATATCCGTGGTATGTTCGATCGCTACAATTCGGGCTACTTAAATGGAGCTCCACTGCCCAGTACCGAAACTGATAGAAAAGCATTTTCTTTTGATATTATTCCTTCAAGCTTGTTGGATAATATTGAAGTAATTAAATCAGGTACACCCGATTTAATTGGTGATTTCGGCGGTGGAATTATCCGCATTAATACCAAAAGTATTCCCGATAAATTAACCCAATCTTTCAACCTGGGTTTTCAGTACAATTCTATTACTTCTTTCCGCGACATTCAAGAGTTTCCAACCTCTACCAGCGAGTATTTTGGCATTCCGAGTGCAGCCCGTAAATTGCCCAATTTAAGTGGTGAACTTACCAGCAATAAAAGCACAGAATTTTTGGCCAATGAAACCCATAAATTCAACAACGATTGGTCGTTAACCAGCAAACAACCCATGCTGGCACCCCGTTTTAATTATTCGCTGGGTGTACCGTTTAAATTAAAAAACAAACAGGAAATTGGTTTATTGGTAAGCCTTAATTACTCGCTTACCCAAAAATATTCAGATGGAAATGTAAACCGCAACGACCTGGGCGACAATCGCACATTAAGCACTTTTACAGATCAACTATATACTTCTACTGTACAAAATGGAGGTATTGTAAATGTATCTTACAAATTCAACCGCAGTCGGATTGATTGGCGCAATTTGTATTCATTAAACTATGGAAGCAGCAGCACCATTCGCAAAGGCCTTGCCAGTGCCGACGACGGATTGTCGATTGAAGGTTACTCAAATATGGTTACTTCCAACCGTTTGATGAGCTCACAAGTAAACGGTACCCATATTTTAGGCAAACGCCAGGCAACGCTTACCTGGATGCTGAATTATGGAAATACCCGCAGAGAAGTGCCCGATTTCAGAATTGCCCAATACGGTATTTTAGATGGTACCCGCACCATTAGTTTAAATGACTTTTTCAATGCAGGTTCTGGACGATTTTTTTCTAACTTGGGTGAAACTTCTAAAAATGGAAGTGTAGATATGCGCCACAATTTGCAAACTGGTAAATTGCTTACCAAAATTAAATATGGTGCATTTTATCAACAACGTGTGCGCACTTTTACCAGCCGCAACTTTGTATACGGTCCGCTTACCCAACAAATTGAATCCAAAAACATGCCCGAACAGGATTTTGGTAGCAATAATATCAGTGCCAATCATTTGTACTTAGTTGAAAAAACTTCGATTGATAAGGATGATTACAATGGTGAAAGCAACCTGTATGCCGGCTATGCCATGCTAGAGCACAACTATCCTGTATTTAAATCTAAAAGCAAAGACGGAAGCCAGGATATTAAAGTAATTTATGGCCTGCGTGTTGAACGTTTTTCTCAAATATTGCGCAATGCATATTTCGACAAATACCTGGGTCGTTACCTATCTAATCCTGGAACCACAAACGATATTTTACCCTCTGTAAACATCAACACTCCTATTACCAAAAAAACCAACCTGCGCTTATCTTATTACAAAACTGTTAACCGCCCCGAGATGCGCGAATTGGCTCCATTTGCATTCTACAACTTTAATTTAAATTCTGAAATTTTGGGAAATACTCAATTAAAAAGGGCCCAATTAAATAACTACGATATACGCTATGAAATGTATCCTAAAAAAGGCGATGCTATTTCAATCGGTGCATTTGCTAAAAAAATAAATAGCCCCATCGAATTTTCGTTGGATGTTACACAACCTGCTATCCGCACCTTTAATTACCAAAACGGAAAAAGCGCTGAGATTTACGGAGCCGAGTTGGAAATTCGTAAAAACCTGGGTTTTATTAGCAAAACTGCTTTAAAAGGATTTTTCAATAACCTCTCATTGTACAGCAACTTCTCTTTAATTAAAAGCAAAGTACAATTCAGCGGCAAAACCACTTCGGTGCAAAACCGTCCATTGCAAGGCCAAAGCCCTTATGTAGCCAACGTAAGTTTGTTTTACGAAAACGAAAAAACCGGCTTTCAGTTTTCTACTACCTACAACAAAATCGGATCGCGCATTGCTTACATAGGTGTGGCCAAAGATGTGCAAACCTATGGCGGCGATATCTATGAATTTGGCCGTGGCATACTGGATTTCCAAATCGGCAAAAGCTTTAAAAAAGCCGGAACAATAAAATTAACCTGTGGCGATATTTTGCATCAGAATACCGTGTATTATCAGGACTTGAACAACAATAAAAAATACGATGCAAAAGGAGACAACACCTTGTTCAAGTTCACCAATGGCTCGACCGTTACAATAAGTTACGGATATACGTTCTAAAAACGAATCAGGCTTTCAACTGATTAAAAAAAAAAATCCCGTCTGAAAAGATGGGATTTTTTTTGTTTTAAACACGTTTCTATTTTTTAGTTCTGGGGCTCCAGGTAATTTCTTCGCCTCCGTTTTGGCGATCTAAAAACCGGGCCAGGGTAAAGAAATAATCGCTAAGCCGATTGAGGTAAGGAATAATCATTTCTTCTACTTCCTCATTATCGCGCAGCATCACTACCAACCTTTCGGCTCTGCGGCACACACAACGCACAACATGCGCCTGACTGCCAGGCACGGTGGCACCCGGTAGAATAAAATTCTTTAATTCGGGCAATTCGGAGGTCATACGGTCGATTTCGGTTTCTAAAAAACTGATATCAGAATCCTCCAGTTGGGGCAAAATCATTTTGCTTCCTGCTGCAGATGCAAGGTACGATCCCAGCGTAAACAATCGGTCCTGCACATCGGCCAGTATAGCGGTAATTTTGGCATCCTGGGTCATTGCACGCAGCATTCCAATGTGGCTGTTTAATTCATCTACGGTGCCGTATGCCTCTACCCTCAGGTGGTGTTTACTTACTCTATCGCCGCCCAGCAGTGCGGTTTTTCCGTCATCTCCCTTGCGGGTATAGATTTTCATGGTCATAATTTCTGAGCTGCAATATTACAGGCTATTTATTTTAATTCGGTATGAATGCAATGTTAATTCCAACTTAACATTTAAAATCAACCCATTTGAGGCAACAATTAATTTACGTGCAAGCACACCTTGAAAACCAGTACCTTTTACAATGATTACAATTCATCAAAGGCAATTATATGTCAAAAAAATATTAACCCATTCATAACATTGGTATCAATCTGCCATAACCTCTGGAATGAAATTTTGCAGCAGAAAAACAGCAACTCAACATGAAAAAAATTACACGCATCATCACGGCCGCAATATTGTGTATTACTGGTATTGCCAAAGCCCAATTCTTTGAAACTGTAAGCTACTCTGGTGCATTGAGCCCCAATTCCAATGAAGACTGGACTAAAAACTGGACCAACTGGAATCCAAAAGCTACCAGCTATGCAGCAGTTACCGATAGCACCACATTGAATGGCATGAGTGGATCTACCCCAGGTAAAATGGAAATTAGCACCACCGTTACATTAAATGCAAGCACTGTATATTTATTAAGAGGTTTTATCGTAATTAAAAGTGGGGGTGATTTAATAATCCCTGCCGGTACTTTAATTCATTGCAAAGGTGATTTGAATTCTACCCCTAAAAACTACGCTACAATTGTAGTAGAACGCGGTGGCAAAATTCATTCAAACGGAACCGCTTCTAATCCTGTAGTTTTTACCAGTTGGAAAAGCACTGGCCGCGATCGCGGTGATTGGGGTGGAATTTGCCTTTTGGGTTCTGCTTCAAACAACCAGGGTACAGATGTTCAACTGGAAGGTTTTAACAACGTAGCTTTCGACAATACTTTAGGCAAATATGGCGCTGGTTCTGGCTCACCTGTTGAAAACGACAACAGCGGAACTATTACTTATACCCGCATTGAATTTGGTGGACTGGCATTCGAAGCCAACAAAGAAATCAACGGTTTAACTTTTGGTTCAGTTGGTAGCGGAACCACTATTGATGGTGTGCAGGTTTCTTACTCAAATGATGACAGCTACGAGTGGTTTGGTGGTTCGGTTCGCTGCAAACACCTGATTGCTTACAAAGGTACTGATGATGATTTCGATACTGATTTCGGTTACCATGGTGCCGTACAATTTGGTATTGCCGCCAAAGATTCTGCTTACTTCGATTTAACCTATGCCATTTCTGGTGGTTCTACTTCTGAGGGCTTTGAAAGCGATAACGACGCTTCTGGTTCCGGCAAACTGCCTTATACTTCTGCTATTTTCAGCAACATGACCATGGTTGGACCCGTACCAGTAGGCATGAACTGGAAAAATATGAACAGCACTGCTAAAAACGCATTCCGCAGAGGTGCCCGTATTCGCCGCAACAGTCATCAAAGCATTATCAACTCTATTTTTACCGGCTACCGCAATATCCTGATGTTTGATGGTGATTCTACTTACATTAACTCTGGTGCAAAAGGCAACACTTTCCCTGCTCACACTTTATTCCGCAACAACGTTTTGGTAAACAGCGATTCAGGATATTCTCAGGCCTCTCCCTATGCTAAAAGTGCAGATGGATTGGTAGAAGTTGTAACCAAAGATACGGGTACACGTGCTGCCTTCAATACCTGGGTTCGTGCTTCGGGCAACAACAACAAAGTAAACCCGGTGGCATTTGCAGCAGGTACTTTGCTGGTAGATCCTAAAAACGCTACTGCTCCTGATTTCCGCCCTGTAAGTGGTTCACCTGCCCTGGGTTTCAGCGACTATTCTTACAGCATTTTAAATGCTTTTGGCACTTACAATTCAGTAAACACCATTAACGCTATTGGTTACTACAATGTGTATCCAAATCCTGCTGCCAATCAAATCAATATTGAATTTGCCTCAACTTCAACTTTTGCCGGCGAAGTAAAACTGGTTGATTTAAGTGGAAAAACTTTGCGCAGCTTTGGTACCCAAAATTTCACTGCAGGCGACAATTTCTACAGTGCAGACCTGAGCAACGTACAAAACGGTGTATACCTGCTGGTAATCAGCGGCAAAGGTGGCAACCTCAGCAGCCGTGTGGTTGTAAATAAATAAAAAAGTAGTATTTCTTTATACTTTGGGTTTTGTGAACATCCGTCTTAGGGCGGATGTTTTTTTATTTTACACGGCCCCTTACTTTTGTATTTTGCAATGGATATCAAAGCAGTAAAAAAATTGTACGAAACCCATGCCGACCCTGAAAAAGCCAAGGGAATGGAATGGTACATGAAATACCAGTTTAAATACCTGGGCATACAAAAACCACTGCGATCCGAAATTTCTAAACCCATATTTCTTTGGGGTAAAAAAGCCGATTATGAGGACCTTAAAAATCTGTGTGTAAAACTGTGGAATTTACCCGAACGTGAATATAATTACCTGGCCATGGAATTACTGGTAAAAAATAAAGTATTTAAATATCGTAATTCTATTTTATTATTTGAGCAATTTATACAAAGTGAAAGTTGGTGGGATACGGTAGATGCAATAGCGGCAAACCTTGTAGGGCCCTATTTTTTAGCCTTCCCTGAAGAAAGAGATAAATACCTGGAAAAATGGTGGGCCAGTGAGAATATGTGGCTGCAAAGAACCTGTATTATTTTTCAACTTACGTATAAAGAAAAAACGGATGAAGCATTGCTGTTTACTTTTTGCGACGAATTAAAAGGAAGTAAAGAATTTTTTATTCAAAAAGCGATAGGCTGGGCGCTGAGGCAATATGCGCGGATTAATGCAAAGCATGTAATTGAATTTGTGAATACGCATGATTTGAAGCCATTGAGTAAACGGGAGGCGTTGAAGCATTTTAGATGAATAGGGGGAGGCGCAGGGAGGGAGGCGCAGAGGGCTTCTTTCACGCTGGGGCGCAGGGGCGCGGAGGAGAATCTCGCTGAGGCGCGGGGGCGCAGAGGAGAGGGAGAGGCGCGGAGGTGAATCTCGCTGAGGCGCTGAGGCGCAGAGGAGAGGGAGGGACGCGGAGGAGGGAGGCGCTGAGGAGGATTTAGAGGGGCGCGGAGGAGAATCTCGCTGAGGCGCTGGGGCGCAGAGGAGAGGGAGGGACGCGCTGAGGAGGATTTAGAGGGGCGCGGAGGAGAATCTCGCTGAGGCGCGGGGGCGCAGAGGAGAGGGAGGGACGCGGAGGTGGGAGGCGCTTACGCTTCTTTCACACTGGGACGCAGGGTCATACAATTTAAGGCGGGACGCGGAGGAGGGTGGCTCAGCACGATTTCACACGGAGTTGCTGGGAGTAGCTTTCAATCGGAGGCGCTGGTGAAGGAGATACTATTTTGTAATAAATCTAAAAACCTTTTTTAATTACATGCCTGGTTTTCGGTAGCGGAGAAAAATTACAATTTCATCTAATTCTGAAGCGGAAATTTGTGCTTCGGTCATGCGGTCCTGGTGGATGGGATATTGGAATCGGATTTCGTAATCTAATAGTTGCGGTAAGGAAAAAGTGGGAATGGAATCTTTGCCCGCTGTGCGGATATTATGGCAATCGGCGCAGTGCAATTTATAGAGAATTTGCCCGCTGTTGAATTGGGATACAAAGTTGGGCTTGTCTTTTTCGGTTATATCCTCGGGTAAATTGTATGGGATGGGTTTGGCAACTTTGCAACCGAGAGCTGCTAAAAGGGCTATTATGCATCCCATTTTTGTACTTTTTTTCATATTTAATACTCCCCTTCTACCCTTCTGGCGTTTAGTTTTTTGTGCTTAGATGCCGGCAATTGCACGGGAGGAATTTGTTGTGGTATTTTTTCATTTAATGCCTGTAAAAACATTTCAATCTGATTTATTTCCTCTGGGGTTAAATGCAAGGAATCGGTAGACAGAGTTTGGTTATTTACTTCAAGTTTATGGCCTGCTCCACCGCCGGTATTGTAAAAATTAATTACCTCGGTAATTGTACTGAAAACTCCGTTATGCATATAGGGTTTTGTTTTGGAAATATTGCGCAGGGTGCCTGTTCTGAATGCATGCAAAGTTTCAAATGCAGGGTTGATTAAATACCTTCCGCTATCTGGAGACAATTTATTGTAGGCGGTATCGGAGGGAACACCTAAAACTTCAAATTCGGAGCCTATAAAAGGCGGTTTTACACCGTTAAAAATGGGTACGAAATGACAAGTGCCGCATTGGGCTTTTCCCATAAATAAATTGAACCCATTGATTACATTTTGATTGGCCGTTAATTGTTTGTTCATCATCTCATCAAAAGGAGCTGTAAAATGGCTCAAACTGCTGTAATAGGCGGTTAATGCCGATGCTATATGCTCCAGGGTTAAGGTGGGCTTGTGTGGGGTATATTTTAAAAATTTATCAAAAGCTTTTTTATAGGTTTCGATTTGTTTAATTTCACTTAAAATCTGTTTTTCATTGCCCCCCATTTCGTTTGGATTCAGCATTACTGCCATGGCTTGTTGCTGTAAGGTATAGTGCTTTCCGTCGGCCATTAATAAATGGTTATAGCCTGCGTTAATTAAGGAAGGGGTATTGCGTGTAAGTTTGTCTTTTCGATTGAAATGCAGAGCGGTTATTTGGGTGGTATCGGTAAAAAATTGACCGCTGATATGGCAGGACGCGCAGGATCTTAAATGATTGCCTGATAAAACAGGATCATAAAAAAGCAATTTACCCAGAGCTTGTAATTCGGCCAATTCTTCGGGCTTATTTACCATGCCAAATACACCCAACTCATTTTGTCCGCGGTACACATCTTTATTAAATATTCCCTCCGCACGGTTGTTGAGGGTAAAATCCATATAGCTGTGGCTCTGAACTTTGTAATTGCGAATAAACTGCTGATTGAGGCTGTACAAAGGATTTACATAATCGCGGATAAATGCAAAGTGATTGAATTTTTCCAAATCTGAGGGTTGAGTTTCTATAAAATCCAGGGCTTTTTTGTATAACTCTAAATACTCAGGGGAGAAAGATTGGGATGCAAAAACCGCATTGTGTGCATGATAAATATCAAGGGTTGCCCGCATCATGTCTTTCAGCTCCGGGATTACATTTTCGGGCGTGGGGCAATCAAAACCGGTGGTGTAAATACTGGCCAGGTTTAATAAATACAAACGGTTGCATAAAAATGTGTGGTGGTAGGTATTTAAAATATCAGTTACCGAATCGGCCAAATAAATATCTACAGAATGAATACCAGGTTTTAATAATGCAGCCAATGAATCGGCTTTGGATCCATCTTCACCCATGTATAGCGACATTAGTGTAAACCCCGCCCCTATTCGTTTGTAGGGCTTTTCGTACTTTTCAAACACCTCGGTTTCCCATTCCACTGGCAATGGGGCGTTTAATTTTTTATACGCCAAAGGCTCTACATAGCGCAGCCAGAAATCTGCTGATTTTAATTGCTTTCGACAGTCTAAAATTTGTTGCTCAATTTGAGCTTTATCATATTCGCCCTGCTGCAGGGTTTGCAACAATTTTGCCTGGGTGGTTTTGAGCTGCTGTAAGCGATTGCGATAGAGTTGCTTGTACGAATTATCTTCGGATGTAGATTGAAATCCGTAAATCAGCAAGGCAAATCCGGCCAACAAAACCAGCTTTATTTTGGCCGGGGTAACAATTATTTTATTGAAAACTTGAAGATTGGTTTGTGATTTAAAAGCTTGGAAGTCCATACCTGGAGGAGGGCAAAGCTATTCACCTATCATTCTCTTTTTATTCACCCAATGTTAAATCGATATTAACGATATGGTGGGTTTATGAAAACACACATGATTTATTTGCAATTAAACCGTTAGTTTTGAAACACATTTAGGTAATTATATGAATAAAAGAATTCCCTGGCACTGGGTATTTATGGTTTTTACTACCCTGGCTTATTTGCATTATCCGGGTATAAACAATGACATAGCATTTTCTATAATTCCGGGTTGGAATGTGGTTTCCAATCCCTTATATCCACTTTTGCAGTTAGTAAACAAAATCAATATTTATATTTTTATTTGGCTGATTTTATCCATTGTAATCTATTTTTTTTTATACAAAAAAAGAGTTCTTTTACCAAAATATATAGTACTTTCACATATTACCATAAGCACCGCAATCGCTTTTATGGCAATTAATTTTGCCTGGATTTATAATATGTATTTTGGAAACAATATGGTATTAGAACAAACAATGCGTTTTATATTTTATGTAAAAACTGCTGGTATTATTTTTATTTTATCCCAACTGATATGGCTGGGGTTTGCATTTTACAGATTCATAAATTCAAATAAAGATACGGCATCAGAAATTTTCGAAGTTGAGCGGGGAGAATTTTAAATGTGAATATGCGACTGGCGGGGAGACTCGCAGAGCCCCGAGTCTTGTATACTTTAGTAAAATACTGATTTTTTGTAGCGTAAAAAAATCACCCTCGAATAAAAAAAGCTATTCTAAAGTAATATAATTCATTTTGTAAGATTCTATTTGCGAATAATAATCTGATTCGACTGTTTCTTTTTTATATAAAAATCCCTTTTGGCATGAATTGAATCCATGGTTTGCTTAGAATAAGGTGCAATTGCGCAACCCAGTTTTAAATGCCATTCAACACAGTCACTATTTTTTAAATCGGCCGATATATAGAAATACCCAAATGTACCCATTGAAACCAGACTTTTTATTCCAGTTGATTTCTCCAGTCTGCCGATATAATAAGACCAACTTTCATTGCTAACGTCGGAATCTAAAGCTATCAATATTTCGCAATCCGTTAGACTGTCTACCCATTTAATTTTTTGAATAAGATGCAGTGGTTTAAAGTTTCTGACCGGTTTGGCGTTGCTTTTTGCTGGAATAATTAAAAATATACAAGCTGCAATTGCCACTGCAAAAATTATATAAATTTTAATACGTGCCATTCAAAACAAATTTAGTATAAAAAAACCCGGCATTTCAACCGGGTTTCTATATTTTATTTAAAAATCAAAATCAATTAAGCATACCGGTTACCAACCCATACAAACCTGCGGTTTACATATTCGGGGCTGGTGAAGCCGGCATTGCCGCTGGGGTTGCCACCGGTTACATGAAAATCGCTATAGGCGGCGTGCTGGTTTACGAATGCGGCACCGGTAAAATTGAAACTTACGGGTGTGAATGCGGCATTCATGGTATCCTCTACCTTTTTGCTAAAATCGGCGTTGGTACTATAGCAAACGCAGGTAATGGCTCCCAACTCGGTTGCGGAGGCGGCTGCAAGCTCCATGCTTTGATCGGATGAAGCGGTTTTAACCACAAATACAATTGGGCCGAAACACTCCTTGCGCCACTGGTCTACATTGGCGGCATCGGTTACCAGTACCACCGGACTTTTCATGCGGGCTTCGGGGAATTCGGGGTGCACTACAGTGATGCTATCTAATGCTACGGTTGCATTGGCTTTTACGCTTTCTACACGGTTGGCCGTTAAATCGTTTTGGATGGCGCCCAGGGTAAAGGGTCCCATTTTGGGATTTTCTACCAAGCCGCGCACTGCATTGGCTATTTTAGATACCACCTCATCAAAACTTAAAGGTCCGGCGTTGGTTTGAATTCCAGTTGCAGGAACAAAAATATTCTGGGGTGCGGTGCACATTTGACCAGAGTACAAACTGGCAGAAAAAGCAATATTGCCTGCCACTTTTTCTATGTCATCCACACTATCCAGAATGATGGAGTTTACACCTGCTTTTTCGGTAAAAGTAATTTTGTTGTGCAAACCTTCCAGGTAATCGCCAAAGGCAGAGCCACCGGTGTAGTCTATCAGTTTTACATCGGGGTGTTCGGCCAGCTGTTTGGTTATGGGATTTTCGAGGGTATCGGGGGCCAGTTGAACCACATTGGCATTAAAACCGGCTGCCACCAAAGCGTGTTGCATTTCGGCCACTACTATGGCTATGGGCAAAATGGCTTTTGGGTGTGGCTTTACGATGGCCGTATTTCCGGTCATCAGGTCGGCAAACAAACCAGGAACGGTATTCCAGGTGGGGAAAGTGCTGCAACCCACTACCAGGCCAATTCCGCGGGAAACGGTTTTGTAGGTTTTGCGCAGTTTCAGATCGAATTTACCCATGGGTTTAATCCAATCCAGTTCGGTGCTAAAGCGGTTCAACTCTTCATAAGCAAGGGAAATTACTTCCAAAGCGCGATCGTTGGCATGGGGGCCGCTGGCCTGAAAGCTCATTACAAAGCTTTGGCCGGTGGTATGCATAGTTGCATAGGCTATTTCAAAAAAGCGTTTGCTAATGCGATCCAGGGCATCCACCAGCACTTCGGCGCGGGTATCGGCACTTGCATTGCCCCAGGCGGGTGCTGCTTCTTTGGCATAGCGGATTAAATCGGCTACCGGATACTGGGCATAGCGAATACCCAATCCTACCATCATGTAAGGCGATACTTCTTCCCCTACCCTTTGGCTATGGGCATTCTCGTGCAATTCGTTAAAATCGCTGCTCAGCTTTTTTTGAAAGGCTTCCAAACCCTGGGCAGCGGCTTCTTCGCCATATTCCTTCGGATTCTCGGGCCAGGCGGCATAAAATGTTCTCGATTTTTGGGCAGTAATGGCTGCCGAAATCAACTCCTGAGATTTTATTGTCATATTAATTTTCTTCTATAGGTGCGTGCAATCTGTGTAGCAGACGGTGCACAAGCGGGGCAAAAATTACGCCAACCGAGGTAAGAAATGCTACTCCGGAATAAATGCTGTAAATGGTAGCAAATATTTTGGCATTATCGGTGGTAAGCTCTGCAACAGGCCCCATTCCTGCGCAAATCATGCTGGCGTTGTAAAACGAATCTACCCAACCCAAATGGGCAAAATGGTGGTAGCCAATGGCACCAATAAGCAATGAAAAAAAGATGAACAAAAGACCATAGAATGTATACCAGGCCATGCGCCGGGCAAAACGGTTACCGGGTATTACCGGACTGGTGGTATGTTCAAATCTGCGAACCACTGCCTATTAAGCTTGACCGGTTTGACCGCCAAAATTCAGCGGAAAACCTGCCGGGCCCATATCTTCGAGATTAATTTCTCCAAATACTTCTTCAAATTTGGAAACATTCTCATTCAGTGCCAGCAATAAACGTTTGGCATGCTGCGGTGCCAGTATGATGCGGCTTTTTACACGGCCTTTAGGAATTCCGGGCAATAAGCGCACAAAATCCACTATAAACTCTGCATTGCTGTGCGTGATTATCGCCAGGTTGCTATAGGTACCTTCCGCTACGTCCTCGCCTAATTCAATATCCAACTGAGGTCCCAGATTTTCGATGTTGTCTGCCATAATATTTTAATGGCAAAATTACCCAAGATTGGGCACAAAAACACCAGCACCTGAAGCAAATATGCATTTGACTCTCAAATGGGCTATTTTTGTACAAAATCAAAGGCTGATTAAACCATTTCACTGACAGCACATCCAAAGTAAAAATTCAAATTGAAACATATTCGCACTACCCTAACCCTGGCTATTTTGCTGGGCTTCAATTCGACATGGGGCCAAACCCCAAATTGGGCACAACATGTAGCGCCAATTCTGTACAACAACTGCGGCAGCTGCCACATTCCGGGCGCCATCGGGCCTTTTTCCATTATCGGATTTACCAATACCAAAAACCATGGCGTGTCTATAAAAAACAAAACCCAAAGCCGCGAAATGCCACCCTGGCCAGCCAATCCCGAGTATAAACGCTATGCCCATGAAAAATTGCTCAGTGGCGATGAAATTAAAACCATTGCCGATTGGGTAGACGGTGGTATGCCTTCGGGCGATACTACGCTGGCCCCGGCTGCCCCTACCCTGCCCAAAGGTTCTACCTTGCAAAACCCGTCGTTGATGGTAAAAATGCCGAATTACACAGCCAATACTGCAGACGACGAATACCGCTGTTTTGTAATGCCCACCGGACTTACAGCCGATAAATACCTCACCGAGATTGAGGTAATTCCGGGCAATTTAAGGGCGGTACACCACGTATTGGTTTTTCATGATACCAGCACCGTACCCCTGCAATTGGATGCGGCAACCTCCGAACCAGGATACGTGAACTTTGGTGGTACAGGTTCAAACACCAGCAAACTCATAGGCCTGTGGGTACCCGGCCAGGAGCCATTTTTTATGCCCAGCGGAGCCGGAATTCTGATTGAGAAAAAAGGCTACATCGTTTTTCAGGTGCATTACCCTAAAGGATTGGTAAACCAGCTGGGTACATACCTGCCAATACCACCAAAACCTTTTACTCTAACTATAACCTGGGGGCCAATGTTTCGGTTTTTGCTGTGGCTCCACACATGCACCTTATTGGCCGCAGCATTAAAGCTTATGGGGTTATTGGCACCGATACCACGCCGTTTATTGATATTCCGGAATGGGATTTTCACTGGCAACGCACCTATGTTTTTCCCAAAATTCAAAAGCTAAACTCAGGTATGAAAATTAAGGGCGAAGGTTTTTACGACAACACAGTAAATAATCCCGAAAACCCAAACGATCCGCCGCAAAATGTAAGCGTGGGCGAAAGAACTACCGACGAAATGATGCTGGTGTATTTCTGGTATATGTATTACCAAAACGGGGACGAAAAAATAGTGATTGATACCAGTTCGCAAAAACAATTGCTGGCTGCAGTGGTTAAACCACAGGCCGCTGTGAACCGATACTATCCTATACCTGTTCAAAGCACATTGCACCTTGATTTGACTCCCAATAACACCGATGCTTTGGTTAGCATTTATGCCTTTGACGGGCGTCTGGTGGGTCAATCCAATTTGGGAAATCAGGTTACCGCAGAATTAGACATGCAAAACCTCCCTGCTGGCCAGTATCTGGTGCAGATTCAAAAAGGGAAAAACAGTTCGGTGCTGCGAATTGTGAAGGAATAATTACTGCTTGTTGGCGGCAATTACGCTGATTTCCACCAGGGCATCCTTGGGCAGGCGCGATACTTCTACCGTTTCACGGGCCGGAAAATCGGCTTTGAAATGGCTGCCATAAATTTCATTCACCTTTGGAAAATCATTCATATCCTTCAGAAAGATTGTAGTTTTAAGCCTCTATGTTTTTCATCACTTGTTTGGTTTGACCTTCTACCGTGCTGTCTGCCATCTGTCCGGTTGCCGGATCCAGCGCTATCTGGCCAGAAAAATACCAGGTATTGCCGGCACGTACACCCTGAGAATAAGGCCCAATGGGCTCGGGCGCATTTTTTGTATAAATGGTTTCTCGATTCATAGTTGTATTATTTTTGCCTCCACATGCAAACAGGGATAATAGGATCGGAAGACAGATTGCAATGCTGGAAGGTATTGAACGGCGAAAATACGAACTTGACATGGGTGCAAGATACCCAATTGGCAAAAAACTTCGACGTTTTTATTGACCTCAATTTCGACCTGCGCCCCGAAACCATTGCCCATTATGCGGGCAATACCCACACCATTTTCTTTTTAAGTGCAGTAAATATTACCCCGGAACAGGCGTTTTTGAAAGCCGGACTTTCGTATCAAAACGAAAAAATATTTGGCATCAATGCCATTCCCACCTTTTTGGAACGCACTACAGCAGAGGTTACCAATCCTTTTAATCTGGAAACTGAAATGGCGAATACATTGCTAAAAACATTCGGCTACGAAAAAACCGAGTGGGTGGGCAGCCGGGTAGGCATGATTACGCCCCGTATTGTTTTTATGATTATAAACGAGGCATGGTACACTTTTCAGGAAGGCACTGCCCAGCAAAAAGACATAGATACCGGCATGAAACTGGGCACCAATTACCCCAAAGGTCCGTTTGAATGGTGCCAACTGGCCGGCATTGAAAATGTGTATCAAACCCTATTGGCCGTGTATGAAGATACCCGCGAGGAACGCTACAAAATTTGTCCGGCACTGAAAACTGCGCGCACCCGGGCCGCTATTTAATAAGAAAATTCTTCTTTTTTTACAGAATAAAGCACATGGCGCAGTAGCCAGGAATCGGACTCCAGCTTGGGGTGATCGAATTCGAAACGGCGCAACATGCCGGCTTTTTTCATCACATTTTCGGAAGGGAAATTGTGTATGGAAGTAAATGCACAAACTTCGGGGGCCTGCAATTTTTCGAATGCATATTGTAAACAAGCCTTAGCCGCTTCGGTAGCATAACCCTTGCCCCAGGCGCTGCGTTTAAACCGCCAACCGGTTTCAATTTCAGGTAAATTTAATCCAGGCATATCGGTTTTAATTAAGCCCAGCATACCCACAAATTCACCTGAGATTAATTCATCCACCGCCCAAAAAGTATATCCATATTTTTCGGCATGGTCCATCAATCGCTGCACCAGTTGATCCGATTCTTCGCGGGTTAACAAGCCAGGAAAATATTTACGCACTTCTGCATCGGCATTGAGTTGGGCAAAGGGTTCCAAATCCGTTTCAAGCCAGTTGCGAAGACCCAGGCGGGGCGTTTGGAGAAGGTAGGTTTTATTCATTTATTTGATAATTTTATATTTAGTATTATTGGTAGTTCCTATACTTTCAAAATACTTTAATTCTACTCCTTTTTTTAAATCACGACTCGCAGTAGCGGCAGAAATATCTTTAAATACATTCATATAATCTTTGCGGCTAAACTCCCCAATATTCAGCGATATAAAGTAATCAATCCGGTCTTCCGTTTTTAAAATCCGATTGTTGTAATTGAGTAAATCTGCCAATGATTGATCGATTACACCCAGCATATACTCAATAAAAACCGTTGATTTCCCTTCCTTATCACTTTGCGCTAAGGATTTATAATATGCTTTTTGGGAATTACGTATCAAAGTTTCAAAGGGCAGAAAATCAAAAATTGGATACTGGTCCATTAAAATTAAAGTTTGCCAAAGCCTTCCCATTCTGCCATTGCCATCTAAAAAAGGATGAATAAATTCCATTTCGTAATGAAAAACACAGCTTTTAACCAGTGTCAATTCATTCATATCTTTTAAATAAGAAAATAAATCCTTCATTAAATAGGGCACATGCTTGTATGAAGGTACAATATGTTCCACCTTGCTACCTTTAACAATGCCCACACCTTTGGTTCTATATTTTCCCGGATTGTCAATTAATCCTTGCATTAAAAGCTTATGGGCCTGTAAAAAACTTTTTTCCGAATGAAATTTAAAACTACCAAGGCTATCATACACTTTTATTGCATTCAACACTTCCAATACATCTTTTTTAGGACCCACAATACGTCGGTTTTCTACCATGGCCGCTATTTGTTCCTCAGTCAAAGTATTACCCTCGATTTGCAGTGAAGCGTGTATGGTTTTGATTCTATTCGCCTTGCGCAATTGGGGAGACTGCTTATTTAAAAATCCCGCATTCACCGCGCCCAGCTTCTCGGAGATGGAACTGATTTGTCTTAGTATTTTGGGTGTAATATCATAGGGTGGTTTCATTTGATAGTATCATTTGATACTATCAAAGGTAGGCAAATTGATAGAATGAGTCAACTAGTCCATCAATGTGCATGCTCCTCAAAAACCTCATCCTCATCATGCGCTACGACAGGCAATAACACTGTTGGCACTTTGGGGTGATTGTGGTGTACATGGTGAAATGCAAAGGAGGATATTACGGGTGTCCAAATACGGGTAAGTTTCAGAGAAATTAACCGCAACGGATTTCTGGGGGCTAAATGATGCGGAATATAAGTGGCCCAGATTGGCAATGTGCAGCTCATCACAAAGGCAACTGACCAGTACAACAAACCAACGATTGAACCGGTTTGAAAATACAACCAAACAAAAAACACCAAAACAGTCAGGGTTAAAAAGGTTTCAAACAATTGAATATTGCAGGTTTTGGGAGCAATTTTAAGTGATGCAATGCGCAGGGTTAAAATATGGTAGGGCCCTTGAAACAGTACTTTTGCAAATTTCCAGTTGGCAGGCTCCCCTTCCGGATCGTTTTCACTCAGGCACATGCCATGGTGTCGTAAATGGGTAACCTGCATTCCATGGCCGCTTTTAAGGAGCAACAATCCGCTTAAAGTTAATAAAATAGAATTCGTTTTTTTCGACAATCCCAATGCGTTATGAATGGTATCGTGCATTTGTACAAACCCACCCAAAACCGTAAACAGTGCAAACAATCCCGCCCATACCCAATGCCCGTTTAAGGCCAGTAAAATGTAAGCCGACAGCAAAATCCAGGGTCGTAAAACCTCCACTGCTGTTTGCCATTTTGTGAGTTTGTATTTAGCCATTTT
>JBGAKR010000006.1:0-254607 GCA_044224315.1 Bacteroidia bacterium
TTCACTACCGATCCTCCATACAAAACCACCATTGCACTTCCTAAGTTCAAAACCTTTAACAACAGTACTTTGGATAAGAGTGTGTTCCCAGGCGGATACCTGAACTACCATTGGGATTTTGGAGATCCAATCTCGGATCCCAACGATACCAGCACCCAGGTTGAACCCCGCTGGGCTTATGGCAAGGATACCAATACCTACACCATTACCCTGATTGCCCGCAGCGATTTCGGATGTTTGGATACCGCTACCCAGCTGGTACATGTAGGTCCCGATATCATTGTATTCATTCCGGATATCTTTACTCCCGATGGAGCAGGATTGCCAAGAAACAATGTATTCATGATTTCGGCCCAGAACTACAAAACCGCCAACATCCGTATCTACAACCGTTGGGGCGAGAAAATGTGGGAAACCGATGATATTAACCAAGGTTGGGATGGCCGCGCCAACGGCGCCGATTGCCAACAAGGGGTATATGTTTACCACGTAGAAGTTACCTCATTTGAAGACAAGGTATTCAAGTTTGACGGTACAGTAACATTGTTGCGTTAATAATCAATAACACTAAGCATATAAAAAGGCTGCCCGATTTTGGGCAGCCTTTTTTTTGGAGTTAAAAGTCCGGAATATTGAAAACAGAATGTAGGCACTATAGCAGGTGCCTACCCATTCGGGTATTAACTAAAATCAAGTTGCCTGGCCGCAGCGCAGCCTTGAAGAATAACGTTGGACTTAATGAGATTTTAACTCAGCTGAGTATTAAGGCTTTGGCTTCAGCCAGCAAAAGATTAGGATTGATAGGAACAACCCCGGTTTCTTCGCATACCAATCCACCCGCCAGGTTGCTTATTTCGGCCATGGTTTGAACGGGAATTCTGAGGGCAATGCATAAGGCAGCCACGCTAATTACAGTATCGCCGGCACCGCTTACATCCGCAATGTTGCGGATATGTGCTGGTATATGGTGTTCTTCAGTTTCGGCATGCACAAAAACGCCCTTTTCACTCATGGTTACCATACAGATTTCTGCATGGATTTCATTCTGAAGCATTTTGATGGCTTCGCGAAGGTTATTTACTTCCTTCAGGTCGGTTTCGAGGTTCAGTCCCTCTTTAAGCTCTTTCAAATTGGGCTTAAACAATGTTGCTCCTTTATAACTCAGGAAATTGGCTTTTTTAGGATCAACAACCACTGGAATATGATGCGCTTTGGCTTTTTGAATGAGTTTTTCAATATTGCCGGCATGCAGCACACCTTTGTTATAATCCTGTAAAATTACCACATCGGCCTTCTCCAATTCGCGGTCGAAATGCTGTTCCAATAAAAAAGTATCCAGGGTATCCAGGGCATCGGTTACTTCATGGTCTATACGCACTATTTGATGATTGTTTCCAATAATGCGTGTTTTGGTGGTGGTTTTACGTTTGTTGCTAACCAAAATGGCGCGGTTTGTAAGTCCTTGATCTTGCAAAAGTTTCTGCAAATCCTGGCCTTCCTTGTCATCGCCAATGGCCGAGCATAAAATGGGCTGGGCGCCCATGGCCAAAACATTTAGTGCCACGTTTCCGGCCCCACCTAGTCGGGCATCAAATTTTTGAACATCTACCACAGGCACCGGCGCTTCGGGTGAAACACGTTCTACCTTGCCTATGATATAACTATCTACCATCACATCGCCCACAATCAGAACATTCAGTCCTTTAAAATTGCGGAACATTGATTCAAAATCGGGTTGGCCCATAAAGTTGCAAAGATAGTTAAACCAATCAGCTGAGTTTTTGGAAGGCGAGCTTTAATCGAGAAACTGCAGTAATAATACTTTGTTCATCGGTAGCATAAGAAATACGAATGGATTGCGACATGCCGAATGCAGTGCCGCTTACAGTGGCTACCCCGGCTTCGTCCAACAAGTAAAAACACAATTCCTCTGCGGAATTTATGATTTTGCCATTGGCCGATTTTCCAAGAAAAGCAGAAATATCGGGGAAAACATAAAACGCCCCATCTGGTACATTGGTTTTAAGTCCGGGAATTTCATTTAACAATCCCAAAATCAAATCGCGGCGTTTATGAAACGATTTACGCATGGTTTCAACCGGCTCTTGTGTGCCTTCCAGCGCTGCAATACCGGCCATTTGAGAAATAGAATTGGCGCCACTGGTAAATAATCCCTGCATTTTTTCGCAGGCATTAACCAACCATTTGGGCCCTGCAAGATATCCAATTCTCCAACCGGTCATAGCATAACCTTTCGCCAAACCGTTTACAACTGCAGTTCTCTCATACATTCCTTCCAGGTTGGCAATGCTGATGTGTTCATCGGTAAAGTTTATTTTCTCATAAATCTCGTCGCTGATGATAAAAATTTGGGGGTATTTTCTTAGAACTGCGGCAATTTCTTCAAGCTGTGCCCTGCTCCATACCGATCCGCTTGGATTGGTAGGCGATGAGAATATGAATAATTTGGTTTTAGGGGTAATGGCGGCTTCTATTTGGGCACCAGTGGGTACAAAATGGTTTTCCATACTGGCAACCACGGGCACCACGGTACCTCCGGCATAATTTACCATGGCAGGATAGCTTACCCAAAATGGAGCCGGTATAATTACTTCATCCCCCGGATTAATTATACTCAGAACGGCATTAATAATGCTGTGCTTTGCGCCGTTGCTTACAATAATCCGGTCGGGCGTATAATCAAGATTGTTTTCTTTTTTTAATTTGCGGCAAATGGATTCTCTGAAAGCCAGCGTACCTAAGACAGGCGGATAATGTGTTTGACCATTTTTCATAGCCGTGGTAGCGGCTTCGCAAATATGCTCAGGGGTATCAAAATCTGGCTCTCCGATGCTCAGACTGATAATATCTTTCCCGCTTTCTTTAAGTTCGCGGGCCCTTTTCGTCATGGCGAGAGTTTCGGACTCCACAATCTCACCGATTCGTTTACTGGGCTCAAACATGGTGTAAGGCACAAAACTACGCTATTTTTGCCAAGCCGATTTACCACTGTCCAATATTTATGAAACTACTGTTTGTTGCCAACCGAGTGCCTTATCCTCCTTTCAGGGGCGACAAGCTGAAGATTTTTAATCTTGCTTCGCGATTGAAAAATTCACACGAGTTGCACCTCATTACTATTGCCGAATCGCAAGAGGATCTTACCTATAAGGCCGAGTTGGAGAAAATTTTTAAAACAGTTGAATTTATTTATCTGCCAAAGTGGAAATCATTACTCAATGTGGCTTTGGGTTTTTTTAGGCCCGAACCATTGCAGGTAAGCTATTTCAGATCGAAATCATTTAGCCGTTTGCTTAATAACAGATTAGAAAATGGCCAATTTGATGCCGTGCATGTACAGCATTTGCGCATGGGTGCATTTTTTGAAAATCGGAGCACAGAGCTTGCTGTGCTTGATTTGCCCGATGCGTTTAGCCTTTATTGGCTGCGGCGAAAAGAAAATGCAAACAATTTCTTTCAGAAATGGTTTGCGGGCAGGGAATACAGAAAATTACTGGCTTACGAAAAAAAGCTATTGCCACGTTTTAAGTTAAATCTGGTATGCAGCGAGGAGGATAAAGCCTATTTGCGTGAAAATGCCAGGGCCAATATTGAGGTATTGCCCAACGGTGTAGATACCTCAATTTTCCATCCGCGCGAGGACATTAAACCCGAGGATGGACGTATTTTATTTACCGGTAATATGGACTATGCACCCAATGTGGACGCGGTTGAATATTTCTGCAATGATATTTTTCCTGAAATTTTAAAAAATGTACCCAATGCCCGTTTTGTAATTGCAGGTCAGAGGCCTGTGCAAAGGGTACTGGCTTTGGCGGGCCCCAATGTGGAGGTAACCGGATTTGTAAAAAACCTTGCCGATGAGTATGCGCGCGCAGCAGTGCTGGCAGCGCCCTTGCGATTTGGTGCAGGTACCCAAAACAAAGTATTGGAAGCCCTGGCTATGGGATTACCTGTAGTTTGCACCAAGGTAGGATTCAAAGGCTTGGGAATTAAAAGTGGGGCAGGGGCGGTGTTGGCTACCGAAACCGATGAGTTTGCTTCTGTCGTTTCTAAAATACTGCTGAATCCAGAATTGCGCGCCTCTATAAGTTTAGCAGGTGGGGATACTATTGCACGCAAATTTAGCTGGGATGCTGTTTCCACTAGTTTGGAAGCCTATTTAGAAAGTATGGCAAAAAAATAAAGGCCTCAAAAGAGGCCTTCATTCAATGCTTTATGTTCTGTAAATTTAATCAGGGGGTATGATTCGAAGTATTCAATATCAAAATTAAGCAGGAAATCCCGCATTTTCAAATATTATATACAAGATGCACGAATTTTTAATGAAACGAATTTAACCTGCATGAAACTGCAATTTTCTGAATGAAAATTCAATGAAACAGGTCAGAAATCAGAGGTTATTGCCCTGCAATTCGTAGAGGATTTGCAACAGGCGGTTTTTACTCAGGCGTGAGATGTCCATCTTGGATCCATCTTTCATAATAACGGTACCATCACCTTCCTCTTTTACGATTTCTTTGATGTTTTGGATATTGATAATTACACTGCGGTTTAGCAACACAAAATTCTTTTTACTTTCGAGCAGTTCTTTATAATAACCCAATGCTTTAGAGCTGCTGATTTTTCGGCCACCAGCAGTCATAATGGTGGTATACGGACCATCCGCATCAAAATAATGGATGTTTTCGAGTTCAAGCAAGTAAGCCTTATCATGCCGGTTTACGATAATCCGGTCGAAATTGACAATATTAGACTGAGATTGATCGTGCTCCAGAAAACTTTTAAAGTGTTTGAAAATGCCTTTAAACTCTTGGACTTCAATAGGGTTTACAAGAAAATCGAGCATGCCTTTGTGCATAGCAGTAACGGCTTTGGTTTGGTCGCGACTGATCACAATGGTGCGATTGGCAAATCTTTCAGGAATCAGGTCGAACAGGTCCTTTTTATCGTCCTTTGGAATGTCAACATCCATCAGCAACATGTCCAGCTGCAAATGGTTTAAAAGCTCCAGGTTATGTTCTGGATTGTCTATGACAGCTATGATAATGATCTCCTTAAAATGCTCGCGCACCATGGCGGTAACATTTTCGGAAGTATTTCGGTCTAAGCCAATATAGGCAGCTTGGATAGGCATTTAGTTTAAGCGCAGAATTTTTCAAATATAGGGAAAATGATAAGTTGAACAAGTGCAATGGTTTTGAACATGGTTGAATGTGTAGTAGAAAGAACACACTGCCCGCTTGTCGAATAGTTGGAAATCGGAATGGCTTGAAACCCTATATTCGCCAAAAAACTATGAAAAGAGCCATACTATTTTGTTTATCCGGTATAAGTATACTGGGTTTGAGCAGTCAGTCGCTGGACAGTTTTCCTGCGGGTGTATTAAATGCCTTTAAATTCAGAAATATTGGCCCGGCAACTACCGGAGGACGTATAGTGGATTTAGCGGTTAACCCTAAAGACCATGCTGAGTATTATGTGGCAGCAGCCTATAGCGGGGTTTGGAAAACCAAAAATGCAGGTACCACATTTGAGCCCATTTTCGACAATTATGGTACCCAAAGTATTGGCTGCCTTCGGTTAGATCCCAACAATACCAATGTAATATGGGTGGGCACAGGTGAAAATAATAACCAACGCAGTGTAGGCTATGGAAATGGAGTTTATGTAAGCCGCGACGGAGGTAAAAGTTTTACCAATATGGGACTGAAAAACAGCGAGCATATTGGCATGATACAGGTAGACCCCCGCAATAGCAATGTGGTTTATGTAGCAGCCTATGGACCTGTATGGAAAGATGGTGGCGACCGCGGATTATACAAAACCGAAGATGGCGGAAAAACATGGAATCGTATACAACATGTGAGCGACAAAACAGGTTGCAATGAGGTGTATTTAGACCCCTCAAACCCAGATATTGTTTACGCCAGTTTTCACCAGCGCCGCAGGCATGAGTGGACCTACCTGGGTGGTGGACCCGAAAGTGCCCTGTACAAAAGTACCGATGCCGGTAAAACCTGGAAAAAACTGAATGGCGGCCTGCCCGGTGGCGATCTGGGTCGCATTGCACTGGCTATCTCAGATGCAGCACCCGATCGAATTTATGCCATGGTAGAAGCCCAGGAAGGCAAAGGGGGCATGTATATTTCAAATGATAAAGGAGAAAGCTGGAGCAAATTAAACGATGTGTATACCGCAGGCAATTATTATTGCGAAATCACAGCCGATGCCAAAGACCCCAACCGGGTATTTATATTGGATACCTATCTTAAATGGACCCGTGATGGTGGAAAAACTGTGCAAGGGGTAGGCGAACGCTGGAAACATGTAGACAACCATGTAGTGTGGATAGACCCCGATGATGGCAAACATTTCCGCGTGGGCTGCGATGGAGGTTTGTATGAAACTTTTGACAATGGTGCCAGCTGGGATTTCAAAGACAATTTGCCAATAACCCAGTTTTACAGGGTTACCGTGGATAATGCTTCGCCCTGGTATAATATATATGGCGGTACCCAGGACAATAATACATTGGGTGGACCAGCGGCCAACGGATCGGCCAATGGGATTCCAAACAGCGACTGGTTTGTAACCGTGGGTGGCGACGGATTTAAAACCCAGGTAGACCCCAATGACCCCAATATTGTATACAGCCAATGGCAGTATGGAGGGTTGATTCGATATGACCGACGCACAGGTGAACAAGTAGATATTAAACCCCAGCCCGCACCCGGTGTTAAAACCGACCGCTGGAACTGGGATGCACCTTTGATTATCAGCAGCCATAATCCGGCGCGCCTGTATTTTGCCGGTGATAAAATTTACCGGAGTGATGACCGTGGCAATACCTGGAAGGTAATAAGCCCCGATTTATCGCGCGGAATTGATCGCAATAAATTACCCGTAATGGGCAGGGTGTGGAGCATTGATGCGGTGGCTAAAAACCAAAGCACCAGCATTTATGGCAATATTATGTTTATAACCGAAAGTCCGTTGGATGAAAATATGCTGGTTGCCGGTACCGACGATGGATTGATTCAGATTACCACGGATGGAGGAAAAACCTGGACCAAGCAAAGCAAGTTTGCCAATGTACCCGATATGACTCTGGTAAGTTGCGTGGTAGCCTCTCAATTTGATAAAAATACCCTGTATGCCTCATTCGACAACCACCGTCAGGGAGATTTTAAACCATACGTATGCAAAAGCACCGATGGAGGAAAAACGTGGACATCCATTGCCTCTAATCTGCCTGCAAATGGCAGTGTAAAAAGCTTGCTTGAAGATGTGGTGAATAAAGATATTCTGTTTTTGGGTACTGAATTTGGATTTTATGCCACATTAAATTCCGGTAAAAAATGGACCTTGTGGAACGCGGGTTTACCACCTACTGCCATTAAGGATATTGTAATCCAAAAACGCGAGAATGACCTGGCCCTGGCTACGTTTGGCCGTGGTTTTGCCATATTGGATAATTTTGCTCCTATACGTGAAATTACCAAAGAAAACCTGGATAAAAATGCATTTATTTTTAATTCAAAACCCGCCAAAATTTATATTCCAAAATCGCCCTATGGCGGCAGAGATAAGGCCAATAAAGGGGCTTCATGGTACAATGCGCCCAATCCTTATGCAGGGGCAGTAATTTATTACCATGTAAAAAATGAGTATAAAACATTAAAAGAAATACGCCAGGAAAAAGAAGCGGCTTTGCAAAAAGAGGGTAAGAATACTTATTGGCCTTCGGCCGATACCATAAGGCTGGAAGCCAAAGAAGAGCCTGCATTTTTGTTGTTTGTAATTAAAAATTCGGATGGAAATGAGGTACGCAGAATTAAATCTGCCGCTAAAAAAGGAATGGGTAAACTGGAGTGGGATTTGCGATATGCAAGCAGCACGCCACTTACACATGGGGCTCCGGATTTAAGCGATCCTTACACCGAACCTGATAATGGACCCTTTGTTGCACCTGGAACCTATAGCATAGAAATGTTTTTGGTACAAAATGGTGTAACTACCCCAATGGGTGCTAAAAATACCGTACAGTGCGATTATCTTGTACAGCCCAGTTTGCCAGCATTCTCAGCTACAGAAAGGCATGATATTATAATGAAAGTGAGTGATTTGCGCAGAAATATGGCCGGCGCCAATGATTATTTACAATCTGTGAATGGCAATTTAACGGTAATTAAAAAGGCTGTATTTACAGCAGGATTAGGCTTGGATTTTACCAATAAAATTACCCAATTGACAAACCAGATAATACAGTTAAACACCAAAATGAACGGAGACGGAACTTTGGCCGCTCATGAGTTTGAAACCGAACCTGGCATTTATAGCCGACTCGAAAATGCTTACTATGGAATGGTAACCACCACCACTGGCCCAACTACCACCCATGTAGAGCAGTACAAAATAGCCGACCAATTATTTACCCAATGGTTGGTTGATTTAAAAGCCCTGGATGCTGCCTATTCCGAGCTGTGCACCATGCTGGATAATGCAAAAGTGCCTTATACACCGGGTAGAAAATATTTCTTTAAATAAATATAAAATCATACAAATGGCCCGAATTTGAGTATTGTATTCAAATTCGGGCTATTTTTGTTTTAAATGAAAGGTTATATAATCATTTTTATTATAGCATTCACTTCGGGCAGCTGCGGTTTAATGGCCGTGTTGGATCCACCGGGTAAGGGTGATTATTTTAGAGGGAAATACCCCAAAAGCATGTACGAAAATCCATTTAATTCTGGGGTATTTATTGCCTATGATATATGCGGGGAAAACCGAACTGCAAAGATTTGGGAGTTTACTCCAAAGGGCATAATTCATATGGAAATTGAGAAAATATCTAAGACTTTTTCTGAAGATAGTATTGTGTTGTATTTTAATAAGAAAAAATATAAATCAGGCTTTAGGAAGGACAGGGGAGTGGCGGTTAAAGATAGTACGAATCATTACAGCGTAGAGTTAAAAAACAAGGAAACCGCGGCATTGCAGTTTTATTATGAATTTAAAATTAAAGTTCGAAACTCCAATGAATTTATGGCAGATTACGTAGGAAGCAGGACCTATAAAAATAGGTGGAATACCAGCAGCTATCGTTGTTCCGAGCTTTCTCCACTTAGGTTTGTGAGGTATCAGAAGCATTAAGAAACCCATCCGGAATGTTAAAAAAATTGCGCAATTAGTAAGTTGATGAAAAATCTGTCTTATTTGTTATGTTCATTTTTACTCACAGGTTGTGGTTTTTTAGCTGTCATTGATCCTCCGAAAAATAAAGATTTTTTTAAAGGGAAATACGCGGTAGATTCATTTCATAATCCGTTTAGTGATGGAATTTTTATGGCATTGGACAGTGCCTGTAGACCTGAAATATATGAGAAGTCAATTATAATTTGGGAATTTAAAAATAATAGGATGCAACATATGAGTGCGGGAGGATTTACTTATCCTGTTTCTTATGACAGTACGGTTGATTTTTATAGACGATTTATTCGAAAGAATGACATAGGTTATGCCGTAAAAATAACCAAAGATAGTTTTCTGGTGGATTTGCGTAACAGGGATGCACCTGGGATTTTTCATTTTCATAGATTTGGAATTAAAATACGTGACAGTAATAATTTTGATGCTTATTTTATTGAAACCATAGCATATAAATTTCCGCATTCTTCTTTTGTTTATCGCTGCCATTCGGAAGATCCATTACATTTTGTGCGGTATAGGGGAAGTTATTAATTATTGAGATTAGTAATTTTTAAAAACTAAAGGAGGACATTTACGATCCTTTGGGTGAATAATATAGAGGTTGCTTCATCCTTGTGATAGTGTTGCAAGGGTGCAGAGGTCTAAACCTTCGGGTGGTTGTGAGGATGTTTCTGTTTGTGGAGTTATAATGATTGTTTTGAATAATAGTTAATTACTTCCATATACCAGTTTGATAGTACCGAATAATAAATGCCAATAAATATGAATAGGCCGCGCGCGAGGTTTGTGGCATGATGATTAAAAGAATACTACTCTCGGGAGCCATGATGCTGGCTGCATCGGCTTATGCACAGAAATTTACAGACAGCTTATTGTTGCATATTCCTACGGATAACAACGTAATTGATAATGGACCTCAAAGCTATGCAGTGAATGCAAGTTCTATTGCATATAGCACAGATAATCGAGGCCTTGCCAATCAGTCGGTGGTGTGCAATGGATTAAGCACCAAAATAACAATTTCAACCTCTTCTAAATTCCAACACAGTTTGCCGCTGACTGCAGCAGTGTGGGTGAACATTACCAGTCAAACTGGTAATTTCCCTGTTTTTTATGGTGCTGACAATGTAAATGCTTATTCCGGAATTTGGCTGCAGGTAATTGATGGATATGTTTATGCAAATATGGGGGATGGTCAATCAAACGGAACCAGCAACCGTTATAGTGTGAGAAGTACCAATAAGTTGACAACTGCTACCTGGTATCATATCGCTGCAGTATTTAAATCAGGTAGTATTGATTTATATATAAATGGTTCTAAGGATGAAACCACTGTTGCCTCAGGAAACGGCACATTTATGGCATGGACAACGGCCAATTCAACCTATGGATATGCTACAAAAACTGGGGGATATAACTACTTCAGCGGTAGTCTTGATAACCTGATGGTGTGGGGCCGTGCCCTGAGTGATGCTGAAATCAGAATTGCAAAAAATCTGGTGTATTTTGGAGAAATTGGCAGCACTGTAAAAGACTTTGGACCTACCAATTCTGTAGCCACCAATACCGGAACAACCGCAGATTTTGACCGTTTGGGCAATGCCAATGGCGGTTTGAAATTTAATGGCAGTTCGGATAAATTAACTTTGCCAACCAATGCAAATTACAAACCCACTTTTCCTTTTACCATTTCGGCCTGGGTTTACTCTGAATCTAAAACAGGCATAGTGCCCATTGTGGCTACTACTGATCATCAAATTGATTATTATAACGGGGCCAGTTTATGGGTTGAAAATGGTTACCCTTGCCTGTATATAGGAGATGGAGGATGCAAAGGCGCCAATTGCCGCAGCACTTACCTGGCGGCAGATTCAATTAAAATAAACCGGTGGAATTTGGTAACTGCGGTAGTTACGGCCTATAACAATATTAAAATATATATCAACGGAGCCGCGGTTTCGGGTGGTGCATTATCGGGCACCGGAACTACTATGAGCAATAGTGCTTCTGTACCCGGTACAATTGGGTATTTAACCGATGCTTATGCCACCAGCAACCGCTATTTCAAAGGGATTATCGATGAGGTATTTATTACCAATACCGCACTTTCTGCAGCCGATGTAACCACACTATTTGCCAATAGTTTATATGTAGTTAGACATCCCGGAAATTCAACCGGAGACCAGGGAACCAATATTGATATTACCTGCGCAGGCGCTGGAACCGGAGCTGTAACCTATCAATGGCAAAAAAATGGCTGGTCTGGCGGTTGGTCTAACAAATCAGGGGCTACCAGTAATGTTCTTGCATTTAACTCATTGCAGGCTTCAGATACAGGCAATTACCGTTGCGTAATTAAACTTGGAAGTAAAACTGTAACCACCAATTCATGCTTTGTGAATATGACCATTCCGGTAAATAAAGTGCAGCAATTGAATCAGCAAATTGCTTTATATCCCAATCCAGCTAACCAGAAATTGAAAATCAGCACCGGTTTGAATACGGCTTATACTGTAAAAATTATCAATTTGTGGGGCAGTGTGGTGATGGAAAAATCGGCCATTACCCGCGATTTGGAGCTGGATCTCAATGCCATTTCAGCCGGAACTTATGTGGTAAGGGTAGAATCGGCACAAGGGGTTTATCAGTCAAACTTGCAGGTGCAGCGCTAATCGGCGTTAACTTGCAATTTGTAAATTCATTGCGGGTAACACAGCATTGGGGCTAAATTAAAATTTAACCCTATTTTGCAACAGCGTTTTACCCCAGTAAAATTCTCCCCTTATGAAAAAGAAAATCATTTCGAGTTTTTGTTTGGCCGTTTGCGTTGGTTTTGCCAGCGCAAACGCGTTCCAAAATAAATCTCCGGGCGAGCAATGGCTCGATAAAGGAAAATCGTTTTTAAAGAAAAACAACCTGGATTCGGCCCGTTTCTATGCCTTAAAAGCCATGGAAGCATTCAATCAAAAAGGATTGGAAAAACTCTATGCCCAGGCTGCCTTATTGAAAGCGCAAAGTAGCTATAAAATAGAACCCCGCGAAGCACTCAATAGTTATTTGTATGCGCGCAGATTGGGGAAAGATGCAGGTGAAAATGCGGTGCAATTCAGGGCCGATTTAACCATTGGTGCCATTTACCGCCGCGAAACCAAATATGATTCTACCAAACATTATTATACAGAAGCCGAAAAGCTGGTAAACGCTATGCTGCTGGCCGACCGTAGTCCGGATAACCTGCGTAGAATGGGTATGCTGTATAACAATATGGGTGCTTATTACAGTGAAATTGAGCAGCCTTCGAAAGCCGTATTTTACCTGGTAGAAACCGAAAAAATTGGCCGTGAATTAAAAGATACCGGAATGATGTTTCGATCGGCTGTAAATGCAGGTGCCATCTATAATGAATTGGGTAGTCCGGAAAATAAAGTTAGCACTGGATTTACTCAGAAAATATTTCTGCAAAAAGCCATCGTGTACTTCAAAATTGCATTTAATTTATTAACCCCCGAAGATGAGGAATACAAACCTGCGGTATTAAATAATATGGGTTTGGCATATCTCAATTTAGGGAAATTCGACAGCTCGGCCATTTGCCTGAAAGAAGCCCTGACGCTGCATTATAAATACAAATCAGATAATGACAGAATTTGCAATTGTACCGATAATCTGGGAGCCAGCTATTACCGATTGAAACAATATGGTGCTGCTGAAACTCAATTTAACAATGCCATTTCATTGGCTGAAAAAAACGATATAAAAGGCTGCTTAATTTCGGCTTTGAGTAATTTGGGGCAGCTTTATACCATGCAGAATAAGCTTACAGAAGCAGAAACAGTTTTAAAGCGCGCATTGGAATTAAAAAACACCATTAAAGGCAGCAGGGAAAATTATTTACTATACGAAAAATTGTATTTATTGTACGAAAAAAAGCAGGATTTTAAGCAAGCCTATAATTTCTATAAACTATTTGTAAGTGCCAAAGACAGTATTGCAGATGTAGAACATCTAAATCTGATGGATGAAATTGATATTAAATATAGCAGTGAAAAAAAGGATGAAAAAATAAGTGAATTAAGTTTAGAAAAACAACTACTGGAGGAGAAGAATCGCACAAGAGAGGCCCAGTTGCGACTGCGCGAATTTTGGATAATTGGTATAATTATTTTTGTGTTCATGGCCGGAATAATTGGCTGGTTTTGGATCCAACGCAATCGCTTAAAACTGAAACAGGAGGCTGTAGACCTGGAGCACAGACTGCTGCGGGCACGTATGAATCCGCATTTTTTATTCAATGGATTAAATACCATTCAAAAACATTATGCCGATGGACACTCTGAAGAAGCCAACCAGTTTATGGCGGATTTCAGTACATTTTTGCGTTTAATTTTAAACAAAACCGGCGAAACCAAACAAACCCTGGAGGATGAAATAGAGTTTACCACTTTATATGCATCACTGGAGCAGCGCAAGTATCCCGATAAAATTAAATTTACCACAGAAATAGCACCAGGCCTGGAAACCGAGCAGTGGATGGTGCCCAGTTTGTTGTTTCAACCCATTGTAGAAAATGCAATCTGGCATGGCATTTTACCCGCCAATAAAAATGGGGAAATAAAATTAAAACTATACGAAAATGCCAGTCATGGATTAGTATGTGAAATTACCGACAACGGAATTGGTTTTGATGTAAGTATGGCCAATAAAAGGGGAACCCATGTTTCCAAAGCCTTTGAATTGTTGCAAAAACGCCTGGGTAAAAAAGGCAGCATGCAGGTAGAAACTCTGAATAATGCCCAAACTGGTGAAACCGGAACCCGAATTACCCTAACTTTGAATGCCGACCAATGAGAATTCTGATTGTAGATGACGAAAGCAGCGCCCGTAGCATACTTGAACGCAAGTTGGCCAGCTACGAGGGCATTATCAGTAAAATCGACCAGGCAGATGGGGTAAAAAATGCATTGCAAGCCCTATCCGATGCCGAGTATGATTTGATTTTTCTGGACATTCAAATGCCCGATGGTACCGGATTTGATTTGCTCGAGCAAATGAAAGATCATCAAGCTTTGGTAGCCTTTACCACCGCCCACGATGAGTTTGCTTTAAAGGCATTTCAATTTGCTGCAATTGGATATTTATTAAAGCCCATTGATGCCGAAAAACTGGATGCAGTAATGCAGATGGCGGCGCAGGTAAAACAAAACCGCAATACCCAATACAAATTGCTGGTGGAAAGTTACCGCGAGAAAAAGGTACGCAAACTGGTGATTCCCAATTCCGAGGGTTTTTTAATTGCCGAAATCGGGGATATTATCTATGTAAAAAGCGATATCAACTACTCGGTTTTTTATTTTAGAGACAGCAAGCAAACCGTAACCTCATCCAAAACCCTAAAGGAGTATTCATCCATTCTGGAATCGGAAGGTTTTTTTCGCATTCACCAAAGCTATTTAATCAACCTTAGCTATGCCCGTGAATACAAGAAGGCCTTTAACGAAGTTGTCCTCTCAGATGGCACCAAATTGCCTGTTGCGCGGCAAAAGAAAGCCATGTTTCAGGCAGTTTTTGTGTGATTCACTACATTTGCTATCTTTGAAAAATGCCTTGGAGGGTATTTTTCTTAATAGTTTTATCAGTTTCGCTGCAGCTGCATGCAGATCATATTGCGCGGTTTGAGGTGAAGGAGCTTGAATGGAACGGTACTTTGAAGAAGTATGGCAACGGACGCAAGGTAGAAGCTAAATTCAGCCACAATAGTACCCCGGTGTATATCGATTCGTTTGCCGGCAGCGCTTTGTTTGTAAAATTTGTATTTGCACCTGTGTTTAGTGATAAGGGCCAGAAACCAGCCTTTTATGCCATCGTATTCGACAGTAATCACCGCGATCAGCAGCTGTTTTCTAAATCCATTTTCGAAAGGGATTTGTACGATGCTTCGGCCCGCGAAAAAGACCAGAGTGGCACCCGGCGCTGGGCTGGAAAGTTGAAATATATTCCGGATACAGCCATAAAAAATGTGCGTCCGGCCTGGGGTAGCGACCATTTTACCTTAATGATAGAAAAAGTGCAATGCTGGCGCGATTTAAAAAAAGGCAAAAAGCCGATAATCAAGGGCAAAAGACTTAAAAAACTCTATTATGAGGGCTATACCGGTGTTCCCTCAGAACCCAAATATGCGGGTAAAATAGGCCTTGAAAAATGGGACATAGTAATGGATCCGGTGCGCTACCAATGGGGAGATGAAATTTGGTTTGAATTTACCATGCGCTTGTATGCTACCACTCCGGATGGTAAAAGGAAGGAAATATTGGCCCATAAATTCGACAGCCGCAACAAAGACCTGCAATATGGGGAAGTGGTGAAGGAAAATGCCTACGAGGTGCGCGACAGTCGCAGCGAGGTGTATATGCTTTTGCAGCGGGTGTATCTGATTCCGTACTAGGGAATGGGGAATAGGGAATGGGGAATGGGGAACAGCCAATGCAGAATGCAAAATGTAGAATGCAAAATGTAACAGCCCGACAGCCGACAGCCGACAGCCAACAGCCAACAGCCAACAGCCAACAGCCAACAGCCAACAGCCAACAGCCAACAGCCGAATGTTTAGTTATGAATGTTTAATGATTAATGGACAGCCGGACAGCCAAGCGGCCTAATGTTTAGTTATGAATGTTTAATGAACAGCCGGACAGCCAACAGCCGAATGTTTAGTTATTAATGTTTAAGGTTTAATGGACAGCCGGACAGCCAATTTTAGTTATTAATGCTTGACTTGCGTTGAAATAGCCAGGATTAGCTGGCTAATAACTCCCACAAATGGCTCTGTGAACTAATTCACTATATTAAATATAATAATTTTTAAGACTCAAATACAAAATAACACGTAACCCGTAACTCTAAACTCGTAACTCAAATTCCCCACATCCACACCATTAACGTGCTGTAGAGGTTGCCCCAGTCTTTGAAGCTTTCGGAGACTTTGGTGTAGTAGCCGTTCCAGTTGTATTGGAGTTTTTTCTTTTTAGAGAAATTGGGTTTTTTAATTACGGGTTTTTCGGGATTAAAATCGATGGCCATCCAGGTGGTGTATAGCCTGGGGACTGCCACGCCAAGTACCGTGCCGGGTAAATTACCAAAGGTTTCGGGGCCGGTTTTGGGTAAAATCTGGTCGGTAAAAAATGCTACAACGTACATCGAATCGAATAATACACCTACCGCTTTTTGGCAATGAAAACCCGCTATATCCCGCACTTCTCCGGTAATTTTCCATTTAATATTTCTGAAACTATCGGTAATTAAAAGTTTCTCGTCAAACAAATCCCGGCTTACAATCATTGAGTCTGTAAGCAGGTTTTTATACACCATATTTGACTTTGACGGGTTTACACGCATGGAAAAATACATTTCATTTTGATTTGTTTCTTCCGGGTCGAAATCGGGCACACGGTATAGGCTGGCGCTTGAATCAAACTCCAGGGTAAACGTATCGGTTACAAATTTTTGTTTTTCAAAAAAACGGTTCATCCAACTGCCTTCGCTAAGGCGAAATCCATTGGTTTTTCTTTCATAGCGTATGGTACCTGCATTGTAAAACGGGCTTTGGGCCTGACTACTAAAAGCCAGGATAAAAATAATTGCGCTTAAAATGATTTTGTTTTTCATTATTTTTTTGCTCCTCCTGCTGATGCAAAATTCCATTGTAATTTTACCAGCCAGTACCTTGCCAATTGGGTGTAAACCTGCTCCGAAACCAGGTTGGTATTGATACTGCGGTTGAAACCCTGATTTTGATTCAATAAATCGTTCATATAAAAACTCACCCCAAAATCGCGGGTTTTGCCAAAGAATTTGCTAATACCTGCCGTCATATAATATACATTGCGGTTACTTGAAAATACCGCCGATGCAGGACGAATATTGAATTCTCCGGTGTGTGTAATTTGAAATTTACCCGGTAAATTTATTTCTAAATCATACGAAGGGGTTTGAATAATATATGCTGTGGGCTTACTTCCCGGCAGTGAATTTACCGATTGGTTATAATTAAGAGAGTAATTCAAATCCAGCTCCACAACGTCGGTTTCCAACGAAATATTAGCTGTTCCGGTATATGAATTCTGGTTGGTTTCAATGCGCACCCCGTTTGTATAAGAAATGGTTCGATTGGAAGAAATAGAACCATCAATAGAAAATGAAACCGGTAGTTTTTTCAAATCTACATAGTAGCTCATATTGGCATCCAGGCTGTAGTTTCCATTGGCATTTACTGTCATGGTGCGCCTAACTGCGTTTGTATCTACCGTAGTAGAAGTTACAAATGCATTGCGGGGCACATCCATGCTTAAATATCCGCTTAAATAACGTCCTTTTATGGTTTTGTAATGATGCAAATACACATTTAAAGAATGATTAAAGCTTTGGTTTAAATTGGCATTTCCTACATTCAAATTAAACGGATCTACATTGTTAATTACCGGCTGCAATGCCGACATTGAAGGGGCCTGGGTATTACCGCTGTAATGCAATTGCACACTGCTTTGCTTTTTCCAATTGTAAGTTAATCCCGCATTGGGAGAGAAGTTTGGAAAGTATCGCACATTGGTTAAGTTGCCGGCAGAAAGTAGATTGGTTTGTTTATATTCAGCAAATCCGCCATTGGCCGATGCATAATAATTCCATTTCTTTTTGGTGTAATTAATGTTAAATCCAATATTGTTTTTGGTTTGTAAAAAATCATAATTATTAGATAAACTATCTACCAAACCTGCGGCATTTCCGTTTTCGCGGTTATAGGTATTAATTCGATTTTTATTATTGGTAATATTCGAATTTAAATTTACACCCCAATTGAAAAATTTATTTATTCTATCGCCATAGCTGGTAGAAAACGAAGCGGTATAATTGTTTTGGGTAGATTTTTTTATTTGATCAATGGTTTGAGATTTCTGTAATATTCCTGCTTCTGCAAAAAATAAATTCTCGGAAAGTAAGCCCTGGTTGCTGGTGGAAGGATTCATGCCACCCTTCAAGCTCATATTAAAATACCTCGATTTTTTGGTAAAAGTCTTTTTCCATATAAGATCGCCCTGCAATTGCTGGCGATTGTATTCGTTGGTTACAAACCTGTGTGAGTGGTTGATTCTTGTGCTAGCTGCAGTGCCGCTGTTTAGCTCACTGCTGTTTTTACCTTGGCTAACGGCAACGGTGCTGCTTATAGTGATGGTATTAAAACTATCGGCTTTTAAATCGTAGGTAATCTTTGCCCTATGTCCGTCCTGGTTGCTGCGATTCACTGTGGTATCGCGGATGCTATAGGATGTATCGGGCAAAAAGTAGCGCGAGTTGCCAATAATTTGTCCATCCACTCCTTCATTGGCAAAACGATAGGAAGCATTTATCTTTTGTTTGGTGCTGTCCCAAGAGTTATTGAATGTTGCGCCGGCACTGGTGTTAAAGGGAATGCCCCGATCGTCGATGCGGTCATTAAAATTGGAATTGTTGTAATAATAACCGTAACTTTCGTCGTAATCATATCCCCCGCTTGCACTGCCTCCAAATTGTTTCGAATCCTGCCAACCCAGCGATGGATTTTCAAAATTGGATTTCTTCAGGTAACCTGCTGCTTTCAGGGTTTTATTAAAATAACCAGAGAAAATACCGCCATTGGTGTATTGATCTAAATCGCTGCCGGCTTCTGCCTTGCCAAAATAGCCTTTTTTCTTATCCTGTTTGAGGGTAAGATTCAGGGTCTTAACTTTATCCTCGGCATTGTTTGAGGTGGTATCTTTTACTTCGTTATACACCTGCACCTTGTCTATCATATCGGCCCGCAAGTATTTGGTAGCCACGGTTGGATCATCAGGGAAGAACTCTTCTCCATCCACCAGTATTTTTTTCACCTTTTCGCCCTGGGCGGTAATTTCTCCGTTTTTATTTACCTGAATACCCGGTAGTTTTTTAAGCAAATCCTCGGCCGTAGCTCCCGGATTGGTTTTGAAAAAATCGGCCAGAAACTCGGTGGTATCCCCATTGAGCCTAATTCCATTGCTGAATTTATTGATGATAATTTCGTTGATAGCCAGCAATTTATTTATAATTCGCAGGGTGTCATTTGATTTTTGCTGGGCGCTATCCAGGGTAAATTTATCGGTATAATCTACAAAGCCGGGATAGCTGCTTTTTACAATGTAGTCGCCAGCTTTGAGGCCATAAAAAGCAAACCTGCCGTATTTATCAGTGCGGGTGTATTGCTGCAGTACAGAATCCTTTGCCGAAATGAGCATTACCAGCGATTTTGCCAGGGGCGCATTGTCGGAGGCGTTTAGCGCAATGCCTGAATAATTGCTATTTTGCGCAAATAGACTGATTGTCAGTATATTAAAAAGGAAAGGTAGAAGTTTTTTCAAAATTATTTGCTTAAACTACGAATATAGACGGTTAACAAATCAGAATGTTACGCTTTTTTGATGAATTGTTGAATTCTGGCTATAAAAGCACAAAGCCTAAATCAACAGTGTTCCACCCACCGCTGGCAATAGCAATTCTCCGTTTATTTGCCCAATGCGACTCATTTCAAGCACCATATTATGGGGTTCGCTGGCGGGTTCATCGCTGAGGTCGAGGGTAGCATGGTGCATGGGTAAAAACTTTTTGGCACCGCATTCGTTAAATGCCTGCACCGCATGAGTGGGCGACATATGTGCCTGGTGCATAAACCACTCGGGCCTGAATGCACCGATTCCCAGCATGGCAATATCAATTTGCGGAAAAAGTTGGCCCAACTCCTGGTAATGGCTGCCATAGCCGCTGTCGGCCCCAAAGTAAATGTGTTTGCCGTTGGCCTCAATCATAAATGCGCCCCAGAGGCGTATGTTGGTATCGGTAAGGTAGCGGCGGCACCAGTGGCGGGTAGGCAGGTAAGTAAGGGTAAGCTGGGGTGCGGGATTGTATTGCTGGTACCATCCCATTTCGGTTATACGGTTTTTACACCATTTGCGCAGGGCCGGAGTCATACCCAGGGAGGTTATAATCTCCATTTGCGGATTCTGTGCCCCAAGGGTGCGCAAAGACCTTTCGTCCATATGGTCGCGGTGGTCGTGTGACAGCAATATGTAATCGATGTTTTTAAACAGGTGAATGGGGTAGGGATTGGGCACAATCTGCTTTACCATCGGGATTTTAAAAAACACCGGATCGACCAGCATATTTACACCGCCCAGGCGCATAAAAAACCATGCATGCCCCAGCCATACCAGGCAATCTTCGGTATGATTAAGGAATGCAGTATCCTGAATGAATTCAGGTTTCCAGGTATCGAGTTTTTTTTGCTGTTTAAAAGGTTTTGGACCGGTTTGCCATTTCCACACATCGCCAAAACCGGTGGTGAATGGGTGCTCGTGATTTACAAATCGGCCTTTGTCATCTATGGGGTTGCCATGCCAGCCTTCTTTGATAAAGGGGAGGTCGGGATTGAATTTGGGGAGGGGTTTCACTGGGGTTCAAAGATGGGGAATTTTGAAATAGAGGAATAGATTATTAGTTGGATTTGAATATTAGTTAGACAGATTTCCAACCCGCCTCAGCGGCGGGTCGAAAGGTTGTGAAAAAAAATACGGCCGTACGTGTCTCGGGGTGCAAATGGAATCTGCACTATCACAAACGAACCGAAGGGTAGGACATTTATTTGTTTTTCTGCACTTCCATAAATACACGGAAACCCAGGGTAGGGGAAGGGGTTTGGGAAGTTTCGAAGTGGAGATTGTTTTGCGCAGCCAAGTCTGAGGTCCAGTTAGCGCCAATTTCGATGAAATACTCTTCCGAATCCCAGGAACCGCCTTTGCTTATTTCTTGGGAATTTATCATTTCGGCCGCATTGCCCGAAACATTATACATCCCAAAATCATTGGGAAAATAGGAATTAACCGGGCAGGTGAATTCAACGCCATCCGCTTTTCTTGAGGCCGAAGAATCGTAAGGGTGGATTTTTCGTCCAAACAGGCCTGCTGTATCATCCTCTACATACGCCAGAGGCATGGGGTTGAAATTTGCCAGATAAGCCCCTTTGGAATTTTGGGAATACGGGCCACCCCAGGGGAATGAATTTCCAACCCTGCCGCCGCGGGCTGCGGTTTCCCATTCTTGCAGGCTGGGTAAACGAAAGGTTACAGTTTTGTATTTACGATCGGGCAATTGGTTGTAATATTGGGTAAGCCATTCGCAATATTTTACTGCTGATTCGTAGCTGATATTTACCACAGGATGGTCTTTAAACACGGCGTTTTGGCTGTACATAAAATGGTATTTATAGGGGTCTTTTTGCAACCATAATGTATCATTCGGGGCGTAATTTTTCAGGCCGGAATATTGAATAAAAGTTTGGTACCAGGCATTCGAAACCTCAAATAAACCGGGCTTTAGCAGGCTGTCGGTTTTTGCAAATTGGGCCTCAATGGTTTTTGCATTTAATTTTTTTATGGCAATGTTTTCAGTGGATATTTTTACAATTTCTATTACATAACGAAAACCAATGGTACTGCGCGGACTAATGTCTCCATCGAATTTTCCGGGCACATCAATGCGACAATAATAGGGCATTTCATTCCAGGATCCGCCCTTGGTTTTTCCGGGTTCAGCCAACCATTCTGCCACATTCCCACACATATTATAAAGGCCAAAACCGTTGGGCCAATAAGAATAAACAGGTGTGGTTATAAATCCTGCGTCACTTAGACTTTCTGCACCAACTGCGCCAACTGGGCCTCTGTTTCGCTGCATGTTTAATATAATTTTTCCTTCATCCTTTTTTTTATGATTTCGCATCCGATAATCATCACCCGGCCAAGGGTAAATTGCCGATTTATCCAAACCACCGCGTGCAGCCATTTCCCATTCTTTTTGGGTAGGCAGGCGCACTATAATATCCTGTATGGGAGACTTTTCTTTTTTATAAATTTCCAGCAATTTTTTTCGGGCCCAGTTGCAATAATTGATGGCCTGTTTTTGGGTAATGCCCACAACCGGATAGTCCATATAAGCCGGATGTGTGAAGTAATAATGCACAAATGGCTCGTTATAAGCCCATACAGAACGCCAAACCAGGGTGTCGGGGTAATTTTCCCTTGCAGCCTGGGTATCGGTGTGCTGCAAATCCCAGATAAATTCTCTGTATTGCCTATTGCTGATTTCAGTTTCAGCCATGTACAAGTAATCGCCCTGGATGGGTTTGCAATGGAATACCAGACTGGTTTTAATACCGAGTTGGGCATGTAAATTCAAACTAAATAAAATGACAAATAGCGTAATAATATTTCTCATGGTATAAAAAACGAAAATAGCGAAGGATTATTCTTGAAGCCATACCCATGATGTAGAAAAAGTTCGAATTTTATGTAGAAAAATATCGATTGCAGAGCCATTAAACCCTGTTTAGTGCAACCTTGGTGCAATTGTAGAGCAAGTATAGTGCAAGTGTAGAGCAAGTATAGCGCAAGTATGAAGCAAGCATGGCCTAAGCAATCTTGGGTTTAATTCAATTCAGGGGCTCATTTGTACCTGATTGAATGCATAAAAAAAGCCACCCGAAGGTGGCTTTTGTGAATTAGGTTTATAACTATACGAAATTACTTGCAGCAGGCTTTTTGGGCCGGTGCAGCAGCACCCTCGTTGCAGCAAGCTTTATCGGAATGGGCAGAGCAGCACTCTTTCATTCCTTTGTCTTTGCAGGCTTTTTCGCATTCAGCTTTGGTAGCATGTTTGTCTTTGCAGCAATCATTTGCAGCACCGCCAATCCATTTGCCATTGGCATCATAGTGGCTCATGCACATTTCTTTTTCTTCTTTGCTGCAGCCCATGCTATCGCACATTTTAGCGCACTCTTCTTTGCTCATTTTGGCGCATTTGTCCATTTCACATTTGCCCATCATATGGTGTCCGCCTTTGCAATGGTCTTTGTCCATGCCATGGCAGTTTTCCATTTTGTCTTTGCAATGGTCTTTGCCGCCAGTATTTCCGGTAGCACCGCGACCCGCAATGTATGGCGCAATTACCAGCGATACGATAGACATCAGTTTAATCAGGATGTTCATAGAAGGTCCGCTGGTATCTTTGAATGGGTCTCCCACTGTATCACCGGTTACAGATGCTTTGTGGGGTTCAGATTTTTTGTAGAAAGTTTCGCCATTGATTACCACTCCTTTTTCGAATGATTTTTTAGCGTTATCCCATGCACCGCCGGCATTGCTTTGGAACATACCCATCAGCACACCGCTAACGGTTACACCAGCCAACATACCACCCAATACTTCGGGGCCGAAAATAAAACCTACAATAATGGGGCTGATCAGGGTGATGGCACCAGGCAGAATCATTTCGCGGATGGAGGCTTTGGTAGAAATGGCAACGCATTTTTCGTACTCAGGCTCGGCTTTGTATTCCATAATGCCCGGAATTTCGCGGAATTGGCGACGCACTTCGTTTACCATATCCATGGCAGCGCGGCCTACAGCGGCAATAGCCAAAGAAGAGAAGATAAACGGAATCATACCACCCACAAACAAACCAGCCAATACAGGTGCTTTGTAAATATCGATGGCATCGATGCCCGAAATACCTACGAAAGCGGCAAACAGGGCCAGAGAGGTAAGGGCTGCAGAGGCAATGGCAAAACCTTTACCGGTAGCAGCAGTAGTGTTACCTACAGCATCCAGGTTATCGGTACGGCCGCGCACTTCTTCGGGCAACTGACTCATTTCAGCAATACCACCTGCGTTATCGGCAATCGGACCGAAGGCATCGATAGCCAATTGCATTGCAGTAGTTGCCATCATACCGGCTGCGGCAATGGCCACACCATATAATCCGGCAAAATAGTAAGAGCCCATAATACCACCGGCCAAAACCAGGATAGGGGCTACAACACTTTCCATACCTACAGACAAACCGCCAATGATGTTAGTGGCGTGTCCGGTGGCAGATTGTTTTATAATTGAAAGCACAGGGCGTTTACCCATGGCTGTGTAATACTCAGTAATTAAGCTCATGAGGGTACCTACAACCAAACCTACCACAATGGCGGCAAAAACGCCGGTACGAGTAAATTCAGCGCCACGGTTGGCATCAAACCAGCTCATTTTTTCGGGCAGCATCCAGTTTACCAGGAAGAAAGAGGCAACACCGGTAAGGATAATAGAACCCCAGTTACCCAGGTTCAAAGCTTTTTGTACGTTATCGGTTTCGTTTTTAATGCGCACAAACCAGGTTCCCACGATTGAGAAAATCAGACCCAATCCTGCAATTACCATAGGCAGCAGAATAGGAGAGAATCCACCAAAATTGTCCTTGCTGGCATCAATTTCCTGACCCAATACCATGGTAGCAAGGATGGTAGCCACATAAGAACCGAAAAGGTCGGCACCCATACCTGCAACGTCACCTACGTTATCACCCACGTTATCGGCGATGGTGGCAGGGTTGCGCACATCATCTTCGGGGATACCCGCTTCTACTTTACCTACAAGATCAGCTCCAACGTCGGCAGCTTTGGTATAAATACCACCACCTACGCGGGCAAACAGGGCGATAGATTCGGCACCCAGTGAAAATCCGGTTAATACTTCTATGGCAGTGCTCATAGCCTCGCTGCGCACATCCACAACGTGAAACATGGCAAGGAAAGCGATAAACAATCCGCCCAATCCCAGAATAGCCAAACCGGCTACACCCAGTCCCATAACGGTACCCCCGTTAAAAGATACTTTCAGGGCTTGAGACAGGGAGGTACGGGCAGCTTGGGTAGTGCGTACGTTTGCTTTAGTGGCAATGCGCATTCCAAAATAGCCGGCCAGGGCGCTGAAAACAGCACCGATGATGAATGACAGGGCAATAATGGGGCTGGAGTGCACAGGGTGTGCTTCGGTACCATGCATGGTACCAATCCAGGCCAGCAATAAGGCACCGATTACAACAAAATAACCCAGTACTTTCCATTCGGCCTTCAGGAATGCCATGGCACCCTTGGCAATTTTAGATGCAAGATTCTGCATTTTTTCATCTCCAGCGTCCTGTTTGCTAACCCAGGCGCTTTTAATCGCCATAACCAGCAATCCTACAATACCCAGGGCGGGGATCAGATACATTATGTTTTCTTTCATAGAAGCGTTTTGTGTGAACTTTTAAGGGGCGCGAAATTAGACATTATCAGTCTTAAAATAAAATGCCATTTTAAACAAAAACCGCCCCTAGGCCGGAGGCGGTTTTGCGTATGTTTTTAGGGTTTAGTTTCAGGGGTTTACAATTACCTTATTTACCCCAATTCTGCCGTTTATTTCGCAGCGAATGAGATAATTGCCATTCAATCCTGAGGGCAATTGCATGTGTATAACTCCGGATGATGCTGAAGTTTTAGTCTCAAATACGTTTTTACCCGCAATATCCATAACCGTAATGTGTGCAATTCCGGGGTTTAGCTCGTTTACCTGCAAGGTAATATTTCCGGTAGTTGGATTGGGATAGATTTTAATGTTAACGGGTTCAAAATTGGGAATGCTCAGGTTGCTTTGCATCCAGCCAAAAGTGCCGCCGCCCAGGTTGTACCAACTGCCGCTGGGGTTGGTTTCCAGGCGAATGGTGCGCACAGCAAATTTGTGTTTGCCTGCGGCTTGGGTAGTTGCATCGTTGTAAAAAGTATCTGTGAGGATATTGGCATTTAAACGGGTCCAGGTATTGGTAGCACTATCGATTTTATAAACCACATAACCATCAAATTTGCCGGTGGCTTTTCTCCAGCTCAGCTGGGCTTTGTTGCTTACGTTGGTTACTTTTAATTTACCGGCAGGGGGCACATTGCGTACTTTGGTGGTAGGATCGCCCATCAGATTGATATATACGCCATTTTCACTTCCGTTAAAGTCCTGCATTTTATTGTTTTGGGTATAGCGAGCCCCATGGCCGATGGGCATTCCCAGTGCCATGTAATGGTTGTACCAGGTGGGTATTCCACCCCAGAAACTGGCCAGTGAACCGGCTCCCAAAGGCGCACGCAGGAAATTGTTTTGTACATCCCAATCGCCAAAGAAACTGCCCGAAAGGCTGGTAAAAATATTGTTATAAATTCCGGGATTAAAATTGCTGGTAGCCCCAATGCCCGAGCAGTTTGTGTATGAACCCGCACCGCATCCGTGGCTCCAAAGGTACGAGCCTGCATTTTGGGCAGTGAAATAATCGCGGTTACTAAAAATACTGTCCTGGCGAATCATAGAACTTTGGGTAAGCCAGCCGCCTGCTGCCAGAGAATAGCTGGTGAAATTATCGTCAACCAGGCCGCGTTCTACAACAGCTACACTGTCCAAGCGCCATTTATGGGCTTTATTGAGGTAGTTTTTTACCAATACGGTATCGCTTTTGGCAAAAATGGGCATGTTATACATATCCACGCGGCCAATTTCAAGTTCTACTTCCTGGGCCACTTTGCACTGGTCGTATTTGCCATCGCCAGCTACATTCCACATGCGGCTGGGTCCTGTTTTGCATACTGCAGAAACGTCGGAGTAAGTTCCACCCAAATCGCCATATAGCACATCGGCAGGCCATGCGCCAGTATGATTGCCCGAACCTTCAATGTGTCCATCCGGTGGGTAGGCGCAAGCGGTGGCCGAATCGATATTGCGGAATGAACCGGAATAGGGCACAGGCACGTGGCCAATAATGTAAAGTGAGCGGGGTTTAATTACCGCAGCGTTGTTAAAAGCAATAATGCGATTGCGCACTGTGGATACTTTTTCATTCCTGCCCGCATATAGGTTGTATACAATCCAGCCATTGGATTGCAAATCGTTTCTTAGGGTGCTTAACTCGGCAGCGAGGGGTTTGATATAGTTGCTGTCAATAAGTAAAACCACTGCGCCCAAGCTGGGTATTTCTTTGGTTTTGTTGCCTGCAAATGCATATCCCAGTGCTACAAGTTGGTTGCTGCTGTTTACCTGGTAAATTACATATTCGGCAGATTTGCCGGTGCTAAAGCTGGTATCGGTCCAGGTGGTTGCGCTGTTGGAAAGCACAACTGTGGCAGTTCCGGGCCATGCCTGGGCATCGGAATTACGTTTAAAAATCTGGTAACTTCCGCTAAAACTGCGGGCAGTCCAACTCAGACTGATATCGCCATTGCCCAGGGGATTTACGGTTAATAAAACGGTTTGTTTCTGGCTCTGGGTTTGGGCATTGGCTACCAAAACTGCTGCCACAGTGGTAATCAGGAGTAGTATTTTCTTCATGCTTTTCTATTAAGATTTACAAATGTACGAAAACCGGCAAAAAAAAGTACCCTATCATGAATCACTTTTGTATTTCCGTATATCCGATTAATAAACACTAAACGGATAGTTTCGCAGTCAAATGCCGAAAAAGCAGCTGATTTGGGTAGTATTTTATTTTGGATTCTCTGCTTTGGGCAGGCTTTTCAGGTACTCGTAAATGGCGGTAAGCCTTAGTTCGGGTTGCTGTCCATAATGTTTCCAGGCCATGTATTTATCGTCGAGTTTTTTCTTTTCCGGGGTTACTCCGCTGTGCATGGTTTCAATAAAATCTTTAGCGGTCCATTTAGCCAGGTTTCCACCTGAAGTTAGGTTTGGACAAGGTGGAGCATTGGGATCCGGGCTTTTGCCACCCCCCATATTTTCACCATGGCAGGTAGCACATCCCAAAACATTGACTACATATTTTCCGTACAAACGATCGGGGGCTTCTACCGGATCGGCATTGAAACCATTGTTATGTTGCACTACTTCGGCCGGGAAAATATTGCCAAAGCCACCCAGTTGCATGATTACTTTGGTAAGCCATGGCAGGTTATTTTCACCCTTCACATTGTCTACCGGGGGTACGGTTTTCAGGTAGGCAATAATTGAGCTCAGGTCTTTTTGCGATAGGTTTTGGAAATATTCGGCTGGCATTACAAACAGCGCTTTGCCATTGGGTTTTACACCATGGCGGATGGCCCTGATCCAGTCTTCATCGCGATAAGTTTTCCCAATTCCCCCTTCACCCCGGGTAAGATTAGGGCTGTAAAGAGTCCCCAATTGCGGATCGTCGAAGAATTTTTTTCCTTCCAGCGCTTCACCGTGGCAGGCCTGGCATTCGGATACCCAGCTTTTGCCGCGTTCAATGCTCAAAGAGTCGCTTGGAATGTTCATTTTTTCTACTGCTATCGAGTAAGTTTTTTCCATTCTGCCATTCAGGCGATTCACCAGAATGAAGATGGTAATAGCAGTAACCACGGCAAGGGAAAGCACACAGATTCCCAGCCATTTAAGGAATTTTTTCATGGCAGTAAGTAAGAAAAATTAGTTGTTTCGCTGACAAATGTAGCAAAAACTATCAATTTACCAAATCTGGAGGCAGAAAAGCATGGAATTTATTATGTGTTGAACATTTACTCAAATTAAACTTAATATTTGGAAAAATTAACTGTAGCGTATAAAATTGTGAAATGTTAATTGTAAATAAAATAAAGTGTTTTTTTATAATTTTATTCATCCTGATTTCTTATACCTGCAGTGGCATCACAGTTAATACGCAAGGTAACTTAACAACCGCAGATTCGGGGTTGGTAAAACCGAAGTGGTTGTTGAATTTTAATATTCAAAATGTGGCGGCAAACCTGGGTGAAAAGTATGCTGATTTTCCAAGGCCTTTGAGTTTTACAATTTCTGCAGATCTAAGACTGTTGCGAAAGATTTATAAAAATTTTATTTCTACCCAATTATCACTTATATGAATAAAAGTGACTATTTAAAAGTATATGACAGTCATTATGACCGGAATTTATTATCAGCTGGAATGGGATTGCTTTACAATTTCAAAAACATTAATCAAACATCAAACCTGGGCCTGGGTTTTAATATAAATCGCTACAATTTTTGGAGTTATATAAGAAACGGGAATGTGATTTATAAAAATCTTTCAAAATCTTATTTCCAAAGGGTTGAATTGATTTCCAGCCACAAAATAACGCATAAATCAAAACTTCAGCTTGGGCTCGGTATTAGTCACGGTACAAAGGGCAATTTTTTTTTACCACAGGAGTATAACCTAAATCTATTTCTGGGATTTGTATTGGGTATAAAATGAAAATACCAATTTGCATTTTTTAAAGCAACTGTGGTTTTACTTAATTAAGAACTAGGATATTACGGTTTTATTTTTTAATGGTTTTAGGAATTAGATTTTAAGTAAATAATATTGTTGAAGCCAAGGTTTTTAATATATTTGGCAAGTATAAAAAATTCATTATAATAGATGTGACGGTGTTCACCAACACAAAATTCAATTAAGATTATGCAATTGGAGTTTTCGTCCCCTTTCCCTTCATCTCGCGCTTAACGCCAAAAGTGAGCATGGAAATGAGCAGTCGGTGGGGGATGATTTTCATCATCAACCATTGAAAATAGTTGGCAAAGCCCACCAGAATAAAACGGTGCTTTGAAAACAGCAGACTTATGGCGCCTTTGGCTACTTGCTCGGGGTCTTTTACACCCATGCGGCCAATGATATTTTGGTTTTTTATGCGGGCTGCTACATCGGGGTTGGTATTCATAGGGCCTGGATGGGCGGTACTCACAATAATGCCCTGGGATTTCAGCTCGCGGTGCAGGCCTTTTGAGAGGTATTCGATATACACTTTGGATGCCGCATATACTGCTTTAAAACCAAATGGACTAAACGAAGCCATGCTGGAAATATTGAGGATATAGGCCGGTGTATTTTGCTTTAAAGTGGGTAGCAATTGGTGGGTAACCAGGGTAGTGGCGCGCACATTCAGCAATACCATGGTATCTAGAATTTTTATATTGGTGGTGGCAAACTCACCGCTGTGGCCAAGGCCTACATTGTTTACCAGCACAAAAAGTTTAAAATTTTCTGCCACCCAGTTGCCCATTTTTTCTATTTCTGAGGGTTGGGTTAAATCGCCTTCAAAATAGCGCGCATCTACTCCAAATTCGGTTTTGATTTTTTTGCAGGATTCGTCCAATCCTTCACCGGGCATGGAAACCAGAATTACCGGTATTTTGCGTGAGGCCAACTCGCGGGCAAAAGCCAATCCTAATCCTTTTCCAGCCCCTGTAACCAGGGCATACTTTTCACCAGTAGTTTCCATTGTGCGTAGTAAACCCAATTCAGAAGGCGCTTTTCTGAATCAAATTCGGGCGCAAAATTAGGGTTTAGTGTAAAATAAAAAGAAAGGACGTTTGTGAAATCGTCCTTTCTGATGAATTAAATTATTTGATTTTCAGGGTTGTAACTTGCGCAAATCAGCCCTGGTCGGCATTTTTGAATACTAATTCGGTGCCGTTCAGGTCTATTAATATTTCCTGGTCTTTGGTTAAATTTCCACTCAACAATTGTTTGCTCAACTCGTCCAGCACCCGTTTTTGTAACACGCGTTTCAAAGGGCGGGCACCAAATTGCGGATCGTAACCCAGTTGCGAAATCCAATCCAGTGCATCTTCTGTCCAGCTAAGGGCAACGCCCACTTCATCCAGCCGTTTTTTAATTTCAATCAACTGCAGATTTACAATTTGTTTGATATTATCCCGATCCAGGGGTTCAAACATCACCACTTCATCTATGCGGTTTAAAAATTCGGGGCGTATAGCGCGTTTCAGTAATTCAAAAACCTGATTTTTTGTACTGGCAATGATTTCTTCTTTGTTGCCGGCATCCAGGTGTTCAAAATTATCGCGGATAATGTCACTGCCCAGGTTGCTGGTCATAATAATAATGGTATTGCGGAAATTGGCTGTACGACCCTTATTGTCGGTGAGTCGGCCATCATCGAGCACTTGTAGCAATATGTTAAACACATCGGGGTGGGCTTTTTCAATTTCATCCAGCAGCACCACACTGTAAGGGCGACGTCGCACGGCTTCGGTCAGTTGTCCGCCTTCGTCATAGCCCACATAACCTGGAGGGGCACCAATCAGGCGGCTTACGGTATGTTTTTCCTGGTACTCACTCATATCAATGCGCACCATGGCGTTTTCGGTGTTAAACAGATAATCTGCCAGGGCTTTGGCAAGCTCGGTTTTACCTACTCCTGTGGTACCCAGAAAAATAAACGATCCTATGGGTTTTTTCGGATCCTGCAAACCGGCACGGCTACGGCGAATGGCGTTGGAAATGGCACTTACGGCTTCTTCCTGACCAACCACCCGGCTGTGGAGTTCCATTTCCATGCGCAGCAGTTTTTCTTTGTCGCTTTGCATCATTTTACTCACCGGTATGCCGGTCCATTTGCTCACCACTTCGGCAATATCCTCGCTGTCTACCTCCTGTTTTACCATGCTTTTGCGGCCCTGGTTTTCTTCCAGTTTGTGGGTAAGGGCAAACAGTTCTTCTTCGGTATTTTTAATTAATCCATAGCGAATTTCTGCAACCCGGCCATAGTTCCCGTCGCGTTCGGCCTGCTCGGCTTCGAGGCGGAATTGTTCAATGGCCTGTTTCTTTTGCTGTATTTGGGTATGAATTTCTTTTTCGCGTTGCCATTGTGCATTTAATGAGTTGCGTTTTTCACTCATATTGGCAATTTCCTCATTCAGGCGGCTCAATTTGGAGGTATCATTTTCGCGTTTAATGGCCTCGCGTTCAATCTCAAGCTGCATAATGCGTCGGTTGAGTTCGTCCAGTTCTTCGGGTACGGAGTCCATTTCCAGGCGCAATTTGGATGCCGCCTCATCAAGCAGGTCAATGGCTTTATCGGGCAAAAAGCGGTCGCTGATATAACGCTGGCTCATTTCCACCGCGCTGATGATGGCTTCATCCTTGATTTGAACTTTGTGGTGCACCTCGTAGCGTTCTTTCAAACCCCGCAGAATGCTAATGGCTTCTTCGGTATCGGGTTCTTCCACCATTACCTTTTGGAAACGGCGTTCCAAGGCTTTGTCGGTTTCGATGTATTTCTGGTATTCGGCCAGGGTAGTGGCACCAATGGCGCGCAGTTCACCGCGGGCCAGGGCAGGTTTCAGAATATTGGCTGCATCCATGGCCCCATCGCTGCGGCCGGCACCCACCAGGGTGTGGATTTCGTCAATAAACAGCACCACTTCGCCATTGCTTTTAATAACCTCATTTACCACGGCTTTCAGGCGTTCTTCAAATTCGCCTTTGTATTTGGCACCCGCTACTAAGGCACTCAGGTCCAGGTTGTAAATGGTTTTGGCTTTCAGGTTTTCGGGCACATCTCCGCGCACAATGCGGTGGGCCAATCCCTCGGCAATGGCGGTTTTACCTACACCCGGTTCACCAATTAAAATGGGATTGTTTTTGGTACGTCGGCTGATAATTTGCAATACACGGCGTATTTCATCGTCGCGTCCAATAACCGGATCGAGCTTACCCGTGCGGGCCAGTTCGTTTAGGTTTAAAGCATATTTTTTCAGGGCATTAAACTGGTTTTCGGCAGTTTCACTTGTAACACGATTTCCTCCACGCAATTCTTTGATGGCTTTTACCAGTTCGGCATGTTTAAAACCCGCATCTTTGAGAATATTGGCGGCTGTGTCGCGTCCATCGAGAATACCTAATAGCAAATGTTCGTTGGTTACAAATTCATCCCCCAATTCGCGCATGGCTTTTTCGGCATTCACCGCAGCCTTGCTAAAATCCTGGGCCAGGTATATTTGTCCGCCCTCTACCTTGGGCATGCCTTTTAGGGTAGCATCTACGGCATCTTCAACGCGTTTCAGATTCACACCGGCTTTACCGGCCAAAAATTGCAACATCTCTGCATCTTCAGTCAGCATGGCTTTTAGCAAATGGGCAGTCTCTATAGACTGTTGTCCGTTTGCCATCACCAGTGCCTGGGCTTTCTGCACGGTTTCCTGCGCTTTGATTGTAAATTTTTGTAAGTTCATTTGGCTAAGCCTGTGTCAATTTAAATTCCATACAAAGGAAACGGAAAAATTGGCAGGGTTATGCGGAATTATTCACATGTTTTATGACGAATTGGCTAGTTTTGTTGGGTTGTAATTTAATTGACGGATAATTTGTCAGTTTCTCATATTTAAAAAATCTGTTTTTAAAATTACATTTGCAAAAATGGGAATCAGAATTCTGTGTTTTTTGGGGGTTTGGTTTTGCGCCCAACTGGCTGCTGCCCAATTGCGTATTCATGCCCTTGATTCGGGTTGGCTTACCCGTAATATGGTTGAATTGGGTGCAGTGTTTACCGATAAAAAAGGGAATATTAAACAATTTGGTTCGGGTAAAAATGATATTCCTTTTAAAAAAATAAATTGGGAATTAATCAATTGTAAAATCATGGGTAACAGCAGTTTTTATTTCAATCGAAGCGATGTTTTAAAAAACGGTGGCGAAATTAAAATCATTGCAAAATATAAAAATAAATACAAAGATACATTGGTATTAAAATTACCCAAACCCGTGAAAATTGAATTTGGGGATACCATACAATACTTTGCGGTGGGCGATTTTAATGCTATAAAAGGCCTTATTTATTTTGCGGATGGGAAAGTATATGAAATTCATAAATACCCGGCATTTCAGGGAATGTTGAATGTAGAAGTTCCACCAGAAATAATTACTTATTCGGGATTAATAAAAGTTACAGTAGATGTATTTGTACGCAAACAAAAATTAAAAGTATGCATAGATGGATTGCCGGAAATTTGTGCAAATGCTACTGTGCAGCCGGTGTATATTTATATACTTTCATTAAACGATGATGCGCCGAATGGCAGGGATGGTTATAATGGTTCGGATGGATTGGATGGATGCGAGAATTGCAACGATCGAGGTGTGGACGGAGTAAACGGTGGTGACGGATCCTGGGGAGAAAACGGGTATAATGCCAATTCGATGGAATTGTGGTTGAAAAGCCGCTACGATAGCATTGTAATGGTAAAAATTAAAAATAAAAAGTATGGAGAAGCCATCTATTATTTGGATCTGTACCATGGGGGTAAAATTTATGTTAATCTTCACGGTGGCAATGGTGGGGCAGGTGGCAAAGGCGGCAAGGGCGGAGTTGGATTGGACGAAGTTAATGGAAAAGGCCCAGGTACGGGTGGCAATGGAGGCAATGGCGGAGATGGCGGAAACGGCGGGAACGGGGGAACACTCATGGTTTATGTAGACACAGCCACCTATGGTTTATACCCTGAAATTAAATTATTCAATTCAGGCGGAAATGGCGGAGCCGGGGGTGAAGGGGGCAAAAGTGGAAGGGGTGGAAGAAAAGAAAAAGCTGGAATTATAGGCACCTTAATTACCGGCAGGAGGGGAGATGAGGGCCGGGCAGGGAGTGCGGGAAACGCAGGGTATGGTGGAGGAGATATGGTGGTTAAGGTGATTTCTTTTTAGCGCAATTGGCTGCAATTCAATAACTACTAATGTTTAATGATTAATGTTTAGTGCAACAGCCGGACAGCCAATTGTGAATGGTGAATTATGAATTGTGAATGCTTGCTTTTACTCGAATAGCTTTGCCGGGCAGCCTAGCTGTCGAATGTTTAATGTTTAGTGCAGCAGCCGAACAGCCGGGCAGCCTAGCAGCCGAGTGTTTCGTGTTTCATGATTAAGGTTTAATTGTACAGCCGGGCAGCCAATTGTGAATGGTGAATTATAAATTGTGAATGCTTGCCAATCCTGAACTTGTCGGGGTAGCTGGGGTTTAATGATACTTGGCTGTTGCTATTCCCAATTCCCTATAAGCTATTCCCTGCCTGCTATTCCCTGTTTGAATACCTACTCCTCAGCTGTCGCCTCCCCCGCCTCAGGAGCAGTCGGGCAAGCCTGCTCCCTACTCCCTGCACCCTACTCCCTACTTCAGTTTAAGTAGAATCGCTCCCTGCCCGTATTTATTGGGATCGGCGGGTTGTGTGTAGGCTACATGTTTATTGCCTTTTACGGCCAGGGTAATGAGATTTTTAAGTACACCCGTTCCAATGCCGTGGATAAATACAATCTGGGGCATTTTATACGCAATGGCGAGTTCTAAATTTTTATAAAAAACTTCCATTTGTTTTTTCAGAATATGATCCGGATCCAGTCCGTCTAAACCAAGTTCAGAAGCGTGCAGGTCTATTTCTTCTTCGGGTTTTTGGGTGTTAATTTGAATGGGTTCTACAGCAATTATTTCTTCCTTTTCTACCGGAATTTCGGTTTTAATTTTTGCGGTTTGCATAGAAATTAACCAATAGGGTTTTCCGTCATTTTTGGCAGTAGGATTTTGCAAAATCTGGTTGGTGAGCTGCAGTTCGCCTTTGATGGGAGCCGGCACCACAGAAGGCAGATTGCGAATGGCCAGTAAATGTATTTCGAAGCTACCCCATTTTGCTGCATCCTTACCTTGCAATACCAATAATTTTTTGTATTCACCAGGTTCAACTTTTCCTTCACCCACCAATTCTACGTTTAAAATGCCTTTTCGGTAGCAGGTAAATAAAAACGGATAATCGCGCAAATTGGCAATATGCAAATCAAATCCTTCCTTAAAATCGGTCATAAACCAATACAATTCGGGTTTCAAAACATTCTCGGGTCGGATGCTGGTTGCAACTGCGGGTGTTGCTGGCGCTATTTTGTCGCTAACCTTTTTTACGGCTGATGACACTACTACCAAATCGGCGGCTTTTACCTCCAGCTCAAAATCATCCTCAATGGTAACGCCAATCATTCCATTGGGTTTTACCGATGTAACACGTCCATCTAAATTCTCATTGATAAATGATACTTTGTCGCCAATGTTTAAAGATTGCATCCTGCAAAGGTCGGGTTTTTGTGGGGAAAGGGGGAATGTTATTTTGTGATTGTGTAATTGTGTAAATATGTTATTATGTAATTGTAGTATTTTGTAATTCTGTAATTATGTAGATTTGGTATTGTGGTATGTTGTGATTATCGGGTAATGGCCTTTGGAGCGTGGATTTCAGGTGGCTGTTAAATTCATAATTCATAATTCATAATTCATAATTCATAATTCATAATTCACCATTCACAATTGGCTGTTTAATTTATCATTAAACCCCAATCATTCGTCCTTAATTTCCTCAGGTATTTGTTCTAATAAAATCTCTTCTTCCGGAACCTCTTCTTTTTTATTTTTAATGAGGAAACGTGCAGCAGGACCTGTGATTTTCACATTAAAACTGGCCGAATCTGCGGCATCAATATCACCGCGTTTAATCATATTATTTCGGATGGCAACGAAGTTCCAATCGCGTTCGGAAACATAGCCTGCACTGTCTATAAAATAGGCAAAGCTCTTAGGCATGGGCACTATGCTGGCTAAAAATGCGCATTCCAATGTGGTTAATTCTGATGCACTTTTGGCAAAATAAAACGGCGCTGCTTCGCCAATTCCAAATACACCCGGGCCCCATTCGATAATGTTTAAATACACCTCAAACATGCGGGCTTTAGAGGTTATATGCTGACTTTCAATCAGCCATACTATCAGAATTTCTTCGGCTTTCCGGGCAAGGGTTTTCTTGCGACTTAAGAATACGTTTTTTACCAATTGCATGCTTATGGTGCTGCCCCCACGTGCAAATCTTTTTTGTACGTAATTTTGGGCTATGCTTTGGCGAATGGCTTCTTTGTAGAATCCGTTGTGGTTAAAAAACGCAGGATCTTCACCTGTCATTACCGCTTTTTGAATGGATTCGGGTATTGCACCCAATGGGGTAAATGAAGGATTGGAAGGCCCAACAGCAAAGGTTCGCACAGGTTTGCCTCTTTCATAAAAAGTATGCATAAAACTGCTGTTCATTTTCCCCAAATCTGTTTCCCCCATTTTGGTAATTTTAAAATTATAGGGCGTAAGTTCGCTTTCAAACTGAACTTTAAATGGTTCTTTGTCATCCAGGTGTACAAACATGTTGTACTCCAGTTCTCCGGCGGCCTGTATGCCGGTCATGCTGCGAAACATACCCTCTGGTAAGGATTGAAAAAAGTCGTTGGCCTTGATTCTTTGGGCCTTGAATTTTAAGGTATATGATTTTTTGTCACCCAACTTTGCAGATGCGTATAAATTGGTTTTAATTTTATTGAGAGAAAGGGAAGTGGCGCTGTCTATTTCAATAAAATCTTTGGCCAGATTGGCGATCAATTTACCGCTGCAATCGCGAATGATCACTGTGGTATCAGCAAGCCTTCTGTCGTCTACGGTAATGCCCTTGAAATGCCCGTCGGCAATGAGTTTCAGCACCCCATCGTCCATGTCTAGTTTTTCAAGTTCAAAATCGGCCATTTCAAAACCTGCCGAAACATTGAATTTGCGTTTCAATACCGGTAGTTCTGCCCATTTTTTTCCTTCTGGTTTTAAATTGAGTTTTCCCTTTAAACTGCTTCTGTTCAGGGTACCACTCATTACAAAACCGGTTTTATTTTCGTTTTCCAGTATATTAATTACACCGGAAATATCTTTGTTTTTGTATGTTAGCTGCGGGATAGTCACACCAAAGGTTTCAGCGCTATCATGGTAATAACTTTGAAAGTTTTTTAATTCAAGATTGCCCGGTATTTTACTCACCGATTTTTTTAACAAATCAAAAACCCTTTGTACCAGAGGTTTATTGCTTTTTGCCTTTTCTTTTTTGCCCGATAAATCACAAAAATTGCAATAGCCCGGTTTCTTTACCAGAATAATTTTGGTTCCGGTCATTTCCAAATCTGATAGGGTAGGGCCATTGAAAATACTGCTCCATACCGCAATTCCGGCTTCAAGATTTTGTATACGGGCTACAGAATCTTTTTTATAGAGTAAAGAAATATGATCAAATGAAGCGGTAAAAACGCCCGAAAAAGTTTTATCCTTGCATTGCAAAACATAGCCTTTTTCTTCCAGATTTTTAACGGCTTTATTCCAGGCATAATCCAGAATTTTATTGCGAAACAGAAACCAAGCAGCCATGCCAACAAGCAACAGGATGGCGCAAAGTATGGCCAACCTTTTATACCATTTTTTGGTAATTGGATGGCTGAAAAATCGCAATATTTTAGTCCAGATTTGCTGCAATTCCGGTATAGGTAAATGGGGTGATTTCTTTGAGTTCGGCTTTTACTGCATCTGACACATCGAGGGTATCGATAAAACTTGCAAAAGATTCGCGGGTCATTTTTTCTCCGGTGCGTGTAAGCTGTTTCAGGGCTTCATACGGATTGGGATAATTTTCGCGGCGCAATACAGTTTGAATGGCCTCTGCCACTACCGCCCAGTTGTTTTCCAAATCGCGGTCGAGGGCATCTTTATTCAAAATAATTTTATCCAATCCACGCAGTAAACTATTGTATGCAATGAGGCAATGGGCGAACGGAACTCCAATATTACGCAGTACCGTACTGTCTGTTAAATCGCGCTGCAGGCGGCTAATGGGCAGTTTGGCTGCCAGGTGTTCAAAAAGGGCGTTGGCTACACCAAAATTACCTTCCGCATTTTCAAAATCAATGGGATTTACTTTATGGGGCATGGCGCTGCTGCCTACTTCGCCTTCTTTAATACGTTGTTTAAAATAATCCATGCTGATATAGGCCCAGATATCGCGACTTAAATCGGTGAGGATATTATTCAATCTTTTAAATACATCGCAAAGTGCGGCCAGGTTATCGTAATGCTCGATTTGGGTAGTGATGCGACTGCGATTTAATCCTAAATTATTATTTACAAAATTAACCGCAAAAGCTTCCCAATTAATTGTGCCAAAGGCAATGTGGTGGGCGTTGAAATTGCCTGTAGCTCCTCCGAATTTAGCAGAAAACGGAACCTGTTTGGCTTGTTTAATTTGTTCCTGCAAACGGTTTACAAATACCAAAAATTCTTTACCCAATCGGGTAGGGGAGGCAGGCTGTCCGTGGGTACGGGCCAACATAGAAACTTGGTCCCAATCGGCCGCCAATTGGGCCAATTTAGTAGTGATTTTTTCCAGTTGTGTCCATATCACTTCCTCCAAAGCTTCTTTGATACTCAGGGGTACCGAAGTGTTATTAATATCCTGCGAGGTGAGGCCAAAATGCACCCATTCGCGGTATTCTTTGAGGCCTTCAGCATCCAGTTTATCCTTCACCACGTATTCAACCGCTTTCACATCGTGGTTGGTAGTTTTTTCGTATTCTTTTACCTGTAATAAAACAGTTTCATCCAGGTTGCGCGACCAATTGCGAAGTGTATCTTTTTTAGCATTTAATGCGGTGAAATCAACCCCAGGTACCGGCAATTCTGCAAGGGCAATGAGGTATTCGATTTCTACACGGATGCGATACCGGATCAATCCGCCTTCGGAAAAATAGGGTGATAATGCCTGTGTGGCCTTGTGGTACCTGCCATCTACAGGACTAATTGCGTTGAGTGAATTTAACTGCATGTATACCGGATTGCGAAAATACATCAATAATCCCAATTCGGCGGGTCAAATTCACAAATTGCGGTCTCAATCAGCCTCCCGAAGCCTCGGGCATGGGTATGGTTTTTTGGTTGGGCAGTTCGGCCGGGTGCCATTTGCTAAGCATATTCAGGTTCATCGCGGGCTGTCCGTCGTCGGTTGTGCCTAGCATTGATTCGAATTTAGCGGCATATACAATATCATCCACGAAATAGGAAAAACGTTCCAAAACCGTTTGTGAAGTGGTTTCTTCCATGGCTTTGAAAAGTACCATAAATTCGGTTCGGCCTTTTTCAATTTCTTCCCAGGTTTTGCCATATAGTGGACTTTCCTCATCAATCGGGTGTACAAGGGTCCAGGACGAAGCCAAAAAATTGATTTTATCCAATTCAAGGCTTAGAACAAAAAATCTGCGTTTAACAGTGCCATTTTCTTCCTCGTTGAAACCTACTGAAAGGCTTACCGTATTTTCGATCAGGAGTGAATGTTTGCGGGTACTTGCAATGCGAAACATGGCGGCTGTGCTGTCGCCACGGTAGGGGGCTATCAGCAGATTGTCGCTATGCAAAAGGTGGGCGCGGGGCCTGCTGAATCTTCCATATAACAAACCAGTGGCCATTGCAAATGCCATTAAACCCACCAAACCTTCCAGCGAGGCAAGCACATTGCTCATCATGCCCTGCGGATTTACCCGGCCAAAACCGATGGTAGTAAAACATTGGGTGGAGAAGAAAAAACATTCCAGATAATCATGCAAAAAATTACCTGTGACCGGTATTCCCAGGTGTTGTGGACCTGCCAGGAAATAAAAGGTGGCAAAAATGATATTGGCCACCATATAACTAATCAGAATTAAAGTAAAGAACCTTGTCCACGACATGGTTGTAAGACGGTGAAAAGTATCGGAAACGCTGAAACTTGGCCCCCCGATGCGGCGCACATTTGCACTGCCATCGCGGTTCATAAGGCGCTGACCCTTATTGGAGGCTATAGTTCCGAATCCTAATTCTTTTGCTTTGGGTTTAAAAGCCATTGATGCAAATTACGGAAAAAAAGAAGAGAATGAAAATAAATGAGAACTGATATGAAAGTAAATCTGAAATGAAATAGTAGTCCTCAGGCAGGTTATTGTTTTGTGCCATATTTAGATACTATGTAGCTGTGCAAATCCTTTGTATTATTAAATGATAAATCTACTTTTTCAAATGCAATTGTACTTGCATTTCCATTTACAATTTGGGATTTGTATTTTTCAGGACTTACAACTGCAATGGAACTGGATTCGTTTAAAAACACCACCAATACACATTCATCCTCTTTGTTATAGGTAATATTAATTTTTCCGGGTGAATAATTGTAATTCACCATTACTGCATTTCGATTTAGAAAGTATTGGTATACCTGGGGTTGGTTGCTTCCACCACCGGCCACTTCGTACTGCAATTGTTTGGTAATGCTGATGTTATTAATAGGACGATCGCTGTTGTAATACCCAAATTTATTGATGGTTAAAGTATAAGCCATACTGCTGTAATTAAGATTGGATGCAGGAGTGCTGGGTTGAACCTGATTATTTAGTTGTACAATTTGCTCTGCTTGTTTTTTACGATCTTCTTCCTGTTGCGCCAGTTTTTTATTGTACTCGGCTTCCTGTTTTTTGAAATCTCTTAAGGCTTGCTGATAATCTTTTTCGGTTTCAAATACCGGAATGGCTTTGTATTTGAGGGTTTGTTTGCTGTCTTTCAGGGTTAACAAATATTGACCGAAAACAGCAGTGGGTTTTACACTAATTTCATCCCAATAATCAGGCAAAGAATTCGGGTTGAAATTTTGACCCGGTAATACCTCAAATACAAGGTTACTATAGATGGCCAGCTCAGGCACATCGGGTTCGGGCACGGTAAAGGTGTATCCTTTAGCACTTTTGCGTTTGGGTTCGGGTGTTGGACGTTTTTTAGGAAGTAAAACAGCCACGTCTACCGAATTTTGAGGCGCCGATTGAGAAACGGAAGGAATTTTTTCTGCAACCTCATTTCCATTTTTAGAAACTACATTATTTTCAGGAATTGCTTCCTGTATTGGTATTTCAACCGGTTTTAAATATTTCCATTGCCCGGTTTTATCATCCAAAGCATACCAGTTAAATCCTTGTTGATTGTGTTGGCTGCACATTTTTATTTCAATGGATTTTTCTGGATTAATTTGTTCGTCTTTTTCTATGCTTCTGAACTCAAACATGCCAGCCGATTCTAATAACAATTTTTTACCGGCAGTATCATATTGCATAGGTATGCCGGATGTCATGATTTCGGTTTGATTTTGAAATTCCCGGTAAACTACTCTGGTTGTACCTATTTGTGCTCCATTTATTTTGTTAATCGCAGCGGGGGGGACAATTATTTTGGTGCAACCTTTGTAAACCAATGTATCGCCCTGGGCAACATTTACTGTAAAGGTATCATACTGCACATCCAGGTTTTGAATGGGCTGAATGATTTGTTTTTCAGCGTTGTTTTGTTTGGGTTTTGTGACCAGTTCCGGTTTTGATTTTGTAATAAAAACCAGGGTAATCGCAATTGCTATTGCTGCAATTCCTGTAGTTCCCCAAAACCAGGTTTTCATATAAAACGGTTTGGCCAGTTTAGCGGCGTTTGCGGCTAGTTTGGCAAAATCCGGACGAGGCGGAATGCTTGGGTTGGCTTCGTTGCGGGTAATCCTGATATTGTTTTTCATTTCAGGTTCCTCCTTTCCAGATTGGTTTTAATTTTGGTTAAAATGCGGTGCATTTTTACGCGTAAGTAATTCACGGTTGTATCTTCTATTTCTGCTAATTCTTCGTATTCGCGCTTTTCGAAATAGCGCATAACTACCAGTTCTCTTTCTTTTGTTTCCAAGCCTTCTAAAACACTTAAAATGGCTACAATTTTTTCTTCACTGCCATCATCATATTGCATTTCGGCTATCATATCCAATACCCCTTCATCTCTCACCCACAGCTTTTGCTCACGGTTTTTCTTTTTAAAATAATCTGCAAGTTCGTTTTGTGCAATCCGAAACAGCCAGGTGCTGAAGGCATACCCGCGGTATTGGTATTTACCAATGTTTAACATGGCTTTTTCAAATACCCGGGAGATAATATCCAGGCAATCTTCGGCATCGGTGCAACGACGGTAAACAAAAATGTAAACCTGCTCATAATACTTTTCATATAACGGACTAAAAGCATTCAGGTCTTCCCTGGCCTGGGCAATCCATTGCAGCTCCTCGCTGAAACGGTGGTTGCTACCGGCCTGTTGGTTTAGGGTTGGGTCCATGGTCATAACAAAAGAAGTCATTTGATATGACATTATAAACGCGCAATCCTGTTTTTGTTATCAAGGAGCAAGTAATTTTTTGAAATCAGGGCTGAATTGCTTATTGCCGGGCTTTTTAATTACTATGTATAAAATAGATTCCATTGCGTGATTTCTGAACTGAATTTAATTGAAGTATTTACTCTCATCCGTTTCCCTGTAATTTATAGTAAAAAAAAGGTGCACAGGTTTATTTCCCGGCGCACCTTTTGATAATTATTTTGAACTCCACTGGAATAGGAATCCTTTGTTTATTTAAAATCTAGTAGGGTTATGTCAAATGCAAGCACAGCATTGGGTGGAATAGGGCCCATTCCTTCGGGTCCATAACCAAGGTCGCTTGGAACTATAAGTGTAGCTTTTCCACCCTTTTTTAATTTAGGCACACCTTCCTGCCAGCCCTTTACCAATTGATACAAAGGGTAAACCAGAGGCTTACCGGGTTTAGAAGCATCAAATTCGGTTCCGTCTAAAAGTGTACCTCTGTAATCCATGGTTACGGTGCTGTTTACCGTTGGCGATCCTCCTGTACCTGGTTCTTTAATGGCTATGTACAAACCACTGGGTGTAAATTCGCCTTTCAGATTGTTTTTCTTCACATATTCTTCAATTTGTGTTTTCTGATCTTTGGCAGGCGCGGCAGGATTTGCTGCAGGAACAGCAGTATCCTCTTCTACTTTGGGATCCATAGAAGTGCAGGCAGTGAAAAGGACTGCACATGTAATGGCGGCTATATAACTATGTTTCATTGATTGTTTTGTGTTCAAAATTAATATTCAGTTATTAAATTCTGTAGAATATAAAAACAAATATCCTGTGTAAACTGCATATTTTCTTTTTTAAATGGTATTGGGCACATATTATATTTATTTCTGCGGATACAGAATACCCAGAAACTGGTTGGGAGTATTGAGCAGAAACTGCGCTGTTTCCTGGATTTGGGCAGCTGTAATATTCTCTACTATTTTTTCATAGTGCAGTATCTGCTGTTTGTCTTTTCCATCATAGTAAATGCCTTTCAATTGGCTATTCCAATAAGCATTTGTTTTTATTTGCTCTTTATAAGCCTCAATTTTGGCTATTTTTACTTTGGCCAGGTCTTTATCCGATGGGCCATCCTTCATGATTTTGGCAATTTCGGCGCGCATGGCTATCAATAAAGTGTCAACACTTTCGGGACCACAGGGGAGATAAACCATAATACCAAAGTGGTTGTATGGGTCTTTCTCTACATTGGCATAAATACCTCCGCTGTATATTCCTCCAATTTTTTCGCGCAATTCTTCTATAATTTTTATATTCAATATTTCGGTCATTAATCCTGCTCGCAGCGCCAGGTTTTCGGAATAATTAGCGTCTCCAAAATAATTCATTAGTATTAAACTTTGGGGCTCCGTACCAATATTTACTGTTAACTCATGTTCACCCGAAATAGGTCTTAAACCATTGTCTCTGTAAACCGGCTCGGTGCCACTCACAGGAAGGCTGGCAATATATTTTTCAATCAGGGGTTTAATGCTGTTTGCGTCTACATTTCCAGTAAAAAAGAAATGAAAACCATCGGCATTTGAAAATGCATTTTTATAGAACATCAGTATACTATCCGCATTCAACAGGGCTAAGTCATCGTGTGTTGGAATAGTTATGGGTGCATAAGGATTTCCGGCGTACAGGGCTTTGTTGAATGTGTCGAAAAATGCAGTTTGAGGATTTGATTTTGCATTCTCCAGATAAGCTTTTTGTTTATTTATAAATCCGGCAAATAAATCCAAATCCTTCCGTGGATTGGTTAATTTTAAATAGTTCAATTGCAACATGGTTTCCAGGTCTTTTACCGAAGAACTTCCATTTACAACATTGTTTACGGCTGATTGTGCGGTATTAATTGCAGAGGTTTTGCCCGATAAAAAATTCTTTAAATCGGTGGGATTGAAATCGCCATATCCCATTGAGGCAATAATTTGCGACATCATTGCCGCATTCATCTTGTTTTTGGGTGAATAATTGCCCAATCCGCCTTTTTTGTAACCAGAAAAAATGATTTCATCACTTTTAAAATCGGTGGGTTTTATAGTCACTTTAACACCATTGCTAAGAGTATAGGTAGTGGTTCCCAGCAGTTCGTCTTTGCTTTCTGATACAATTTTACCAGGCGTAGGTTCCTTGCTTAAAAGTGAAGTGGCTAAGGCTTTTTCAACTTTCGGACTCACTTTTTGTTTATAAGCGGCGGCAACCATTTTTAGCAATCCTGCATTGGTAAGGTTTGTAGATTTTAAATCCTCAGGACCTTGAACCATGGTGAAATAATTTTTATTATCACCCAGCCATTTTTTTGCTTCGGCATTAATTTCGGCCAATGTAATAGTAGGCATAAAATTCACATAGTAGCTGTAGTCTATGGCAATACCAGGCATGGGCTCCTGTGTAAGGAAATTGCGTAAATATTCTTCAATTATATTGCCCGATTCGTTGGTATTTCTTTCATTGTATAACCTCTCAACCCAGCTTAGGGTTGATTTCTTGGCTACATCCATTTCAGAGGGATTGAAGCCGAATTTTTGTATGCGAACCAATTCTCCGATTGCGGCATTGATGGCGGTTTTAACATCACCAGAAGCAGATGCACTCAGTTGAAAGCTTTCATATCCCCGCGCCCAGCCACTTATTCCGGCGTAGCTATACAAATAGGGTGGGGTGGCAGTTTGGGTTAATTCACGCAATCGGTTATTTAATATTTGTACAAATAAATTCTTAATAATGGTTTGCCTGTAATCGCCCACCAATACATCTGGTTTTGTGGGTTTGCTTGAAAATACAAGGGTAAAATCTGTGCTGGTAGCTTCTTTATCTGTAAGTACCAGGGCCATTTTTTTCTTATATGGGGCCACCGGAAATAATTTTCTTTCAGGTGCATTGGAAGGGTTGGTAAGGGGAGCAAAATATTTTTCTATCAGGGCTTTTGCCGCGGCTACTGTTACATCGCCAACAACGGCAACCGCCATCAAATTGGGCCTGTACCAGTCTTTATAAAACTGACGGATTAATTCAGGATTGCAATTTTTTAGTATATCCTCTTTGCCAATGGGCAGGCGTTTTGCGTATTGTGAATTAGCCAATAAATAGGGCAGGTATATTTTCCTCATACGGTCCTCAGCGCCTTTTCCAAGCCTGCTTTCCTCTAAAACTACTTTTCGCTCATCATCCACATCTTTGTCGGTAATTAACGCTTTCTGAGCCCAATCGGATAGTACTTCAAAACCTTTATCCAGGTTGCCGGGTTTATCGGTTGGGATGGGAAGAATGAATACAGTTTCATCAAAACCGGTATATGCATTTAAATCAGCCCCAAATTCAACCCCAATGGATTGTAAAAAATCTACGAGATCGTTTTTGGGATAATGCTGGGTACCATTAAAATTCATATGTTCCATAAAATGGGCAAGCCCTTGTTGGTTGTCGTTTTCCAGAATGGAACCTGCATTAATGGCCAGACGCAGTTCTACTTTATTCTCTGGTTTCCCATTGGGTTTGATGTAAAAACGCAATCCGTTTGCCAAAACACCGGTCGTTACAGAAGTATCGAAAGGTATGCGGGATTTTAAATCCTGGGCGAAAACTGAATTTCCTAAAAATACCAGCAGCCAAGCCAGCACAAGGGTTTTAATGTGAATGTATCTTTTCATTTCCTAAAATATTGAATGTCAAAATTACGGAAATTAATTGTGAATTGTGAATTAAGAATGGTGAATGTGCTGAAATGCTGCATGGAATGCAATTGCTGCTGAAAATTGTATAAAAGATTAGCTGTTATATAAAATTAGCAGCTTGTGAGTATGGTATTAAATGAACAAATACCTGAATTTAAGTTGAATTTAGTTTCCTGATTTGAAAAAGAACTGAAAAACCATTTTAACCATTATCCTATTTAACCATTCCACTCATTTACGGTTAATTATAAACTCCAATCCCAACACCAATGCGCCGCCCAGCAGATACATGCATATGTCTGGGAAAGAGAAGGTATTGCCTAAAATAGCGGTTAAAAAATTATTGGATTTTAAACCCATGAGGGTTGTTAAATGCACCAGTTGGGTAAACTCAATAAATACGGCTAATGCCAATACAATGCCAACTGCTTTCTTTACGGAAATATCGACAAAAGTTTTGATAAAAGTGTAAATCAAAATCACCACCAAACAGTCGCCAGCAAAGGGTCTTATGAATGAATCGTGTACTTTTAATGCAATAAATATTTCGATGCCTATAATCAGCGCTGTTATAATGCCATATTTATAATTAAATCGCAGTTTCATGCGCCATCAACCTCTATGGGATAGGGATTCCCATGTCCTGGAAATATTTCTTGGGCCCCTAAACTTTTGAGTTTTTGCCAACTGTTTTTACCTGCAATGTTGTTTTCTTCTAACATATTATCAGGCAATAAATCGCCCACAAAAGTTTGGCCCGAATCTAATACTATACTGCATGAGTCATCGCTGTGACCGGGAGTGTGCACAATGTTTGCAGGTATTCCAAAACTGTGTAACGCTGCAATTCCATTTAGGGTTTTGAGTGTTAAAAGATCTGCAGTTTTTAAGGGTTGGTAATCCCATTTTCCCTTCATCATATTTTCCATAGTCGCAATAAAGGGAATCTGCAAATCTGCAATCATTATTTTAACCCCCAGATTAGCCAGTTCTTGCCCTGCACCTGCATGGTCGGGATGAAAATGGGTAATAAATGCGTAATCTATGTCCTGAATTTTAATTCCGGTACTGCGCAATTGTCGTCCAAGTTCAGGGATTTGACCCGGAAATCCGGTATCTACCAATAATCGCACCTTGCCAGTGTCAATCAAAAACTGATTTACATGTTGAATATTGAATTGAAATACGGTGCAAATCCCCATTTAGGATTTTGATTTTTTAGAAGGGAATAAAACAAAATAAAAGAGCAATGCCAGCAATAGGGTAAGTGGCGTAAATACAACCAATTCGAAGGTTGATTTAGAAAATAAATTGCCAATTGTATTTAGCACAAACAATATAAAAAATATCCATAATATTACTTGTATTATTTTAGTATGTATGTTTATTTTTAAATATTTACCTTTTATCAGCACCGTAAAAATGAGTAGTAAATTTATAGCCAAGGAAACCAATTCAAATACCCGCATTTGTTCAACGGTATTGATTTTACCAGCCCAAACAATGGTAAAGGGAATGACCTTAAGTAGAACCAATAAATGAAAAACAGTTACAATGCTGGCAATGACAAGAATGAATTGAAGGGCGCGAGCAGGTTTCATAGATTTGAAATTCTTTGAGGGGCTGAATACACATTAAATCTACCGGCTTTTAAAAAACCTATAAGTGTTATTCCGAATTCGGCAGCAGTTTCGGCGGCAAGGCTACTGGGCGCACCTACGGCACATACCATTTGAATGCCTGCCATGGCCGATTTTTGCAACAATTCAAAACTGGCACGTCCACTTAGTAGCAGTATTTGTTCGCTGAGCGGTACTGTATTTTGTTTTACAAAATGGCCTATTAATTTATCCAATGCATTATGTCGGCCCACATCCTCGCGAATTCCCAGCAATTGCCCGTTTAAATCAAATAAGGCAGAGGCATGAAGTCCGCCGGTACTTTCGAAATTTAGTTGGGCCTGGCGTTGGATTTCGGGTAATGCATAAATCAAATCCGGAGCTACTTGCCATGCAGGTGCATCGGTGTTTTTTTGTGATACAGTGCGTATGGCATCAATACTGGCTTTACCACATACTCCGCAGCTGCTGGTGGTGTAGAAATTGCGTTCGAGTTTACTTAAATCAAAGGTAGAATCGGGATTTAATTCCACAATTATTACATTTTCATCGGTGAGTACTCCCGGTAATTTTTCGAAATGCCGGATTTGGGTAATTTCATTTCCATTTTGGATAATGCCCTCCGTAAATAAAAATCCGGCGGCTAAATCTTCATCAGCACCGGGTGTTCGCATGGTGATGGAAATATTTTTGGAAACGCGTTGATTTTCGGGTCCGTAAATAACGCGAATTTCCAAGGGTTCTTCCACCGCCAGATTGTCCCAGGTTTCTTCACCAGTTTGCTGCTGGTAGCGTACAATCTTGGCTTTGCGAATATCAGCAGTTGATTCCATGCACCTACGAATTTAGGGCTGTTTTAGCAAACTTGCATACATTTCGGGGGTATCCATGCTTACCAGGTGTTTTGGATGGGGTGGCGGGGTGCCATGAATGTTATTTTGTTCAAAAAAAAAACGCAAACTTTGGTTGCCAGTTTTATACCATTCATGCAAGGCTGCATTGGCATTTTTTTCGTAAATTCCAATCAGGGGTTCGGGTTTCAGCGTTTCAGGATTTTGAAATACAGTTGCTAATTGGCTGGGAATCCGCTTTGACATCAAAAATTCGAGGTCTTTAGCATCCAGCAAAGGATAATCGCAACCCAATACCATCCAAGGTCCTTCATATTTGTCGAATGCCGTTAAAACGCCATTTAATGGACCTATATCACCCAAAATAGGATTGTCCGGCATGGGATTTGAATCCTGAAAAAGAGGCGCATTTGCCTGATTCACTGAAACAAAAACATCTTTGCAGAAAGGACGAATGAGGGCTATTTGTTTTTGATACAGGGGTTGTCCATGCCAATCCAGCAGGGCTTTTTCGGTGCCCATACGCGAACTTTTGCCACCTGCCAGAATTAAGCCATACACGGGGCAAACTTAGGGTTAAGCTAAAGTAAATGCAAGCAAAGAAAGGAGATGGTTTTGAATATATTTAGGTAGTTTAAATCAACGAAAATTGGTATAAATAGCGAATGTTATAATTTGTCTTTTTGAACATTGTTGAGCAAAACAACAATCAACGCGCCCATTTGTTAAACAAAATAAAAAAATATTAATTCTAATTTCGCAAACGTTCTGGCAACTATGAAAAAAGCGCATTTGCCCCATAAGATTTGTCCGGTGTGCAATTTGCCCTTTACCTGGCGTAAAAAATGGGCAAAAAACTGGGATGAGGTGAAATACTGCAGTGAACGATGCAGGGGGAAGAGAATGTTGAATGTAAAATGTAGAATGTAAAATGGAGAATGCTTGCCTTTACCCGAATGGCGATGCCTGGCGGGCGACTGCTTCTGAGTTGGGTACAATGCAGAATGCAAAATTTAACAGCCATATCTTAATGATCCTTGGCTGCTGCTATTCCCTATTCCCTGCGAACTATTCCCTGTTAAATGCAAAATGCCGGCAAGAACAGTGTGGGTAGAATGCAGAGGGTAGAATGGAGAAAAACAAATAAAATGAGTGAGGTAAAAATTATATTTCCGCATCAATTGTTTGAGAACAGTCCATTGCTGGATGAGGCCGGAGAGTTTTATTTGGTGGAGGAATCACTTTTTTTTAAGCAATATGCATTTCACAAACAGAAAATTGCATTTCATCGCAGCAGCATGCAATTCTATGGGCAATTTTTGCGTGATAAAGGCAAAATTTTGAAGTATGTAGACTCAATGGATCTGCTTTCAGATATCAGACAGTTATTGCCTTTTTTGAAAGCACGGGGCGCCAAAAGTATTTTGATATTAGATCCGGTGGACGATTGGCTGATGCGCAGAATAACCAGGGTTTGCAATGTATTGCAGTTGCAATTGAGGGTGCTTCAAACACCAATGTTTTTAAATAGCGCGGAGGATTTGGCAGTTTTTTTTAAGCCAGGTAAGCAAAAGTTTTTTCAAACCGAATTTTATAAACAACAACGAATTAAACGCAGTTTACTACTCGATGAAATGGGTAATCCACTGGGAGGACAATGGAGTTTTGATGCCGAGAACCGCAAAAAATATCCAGCTGGAAAACCGGTTATTAAAGCGCAGTATCCCGCTAAGAATCATTTTCAGATGGAAGCAGAAGCTTACACCTTAAAGCATTTTAGTCAGAATCCCGGAGAACTAGGCACTGAGCTGATATACCCTAGTACATTTGAAGAAAGTGCAGCATGGTTAAGTCAATTTTTGCAAAAAAGAATGGCAGAATTTGGGGATTATGAGGATGCATTGGTATACAAAGAAAATTTGCTCAACCACAGTTTGCTAACACCCATGTTGAATGCAGGTTTGCTTACCCCGGATCAGGTAATTAATCAAACCTTGCTGCACAATCAGCAATATGGAATTCCTATAAATTCGCTTGAGGGTTTTTTAAGACAAATAATAGGATGGAGAGAGTTTATCCGGGGCGTTTATGTGAGCAAAGGGATTGAAGAACGCACCCGCAATTATTGGGGTTTTGCACGCAAAATACCCCAAAGTTTTTACGATGGTACTACAGGTATTTTTCCGGTAGATGTAACCATAAAAAAAGTGCTGAAAACAGGGTATTGCCATCATATTGAACGCCTGATGGTATTGGGAAATTTTATGCTGTTGTGCGAGTTAGATCCGGAGGAAGTGTATCGCTGGTTTATGGAATTATTTATCGATGCATATGACTGGGTAATGGTACCCAATATATATGGCATGAGCCAGTTTGCCGACGGGGGAATGATGAGCACCAAACCCTATATCAGTGGCAGTAATTATCTGATGAAAATGGGCGATTATCCGAAGGGCGAATGGCAACCAATTTGGGATGCATTGTTCTGGCGTTTTTTAAATAAACAGCGTGGTTTTTTTCTTCAAAATCCTCGATTGGGAATGCTTGTAAAAACCTTTGATAAATGGGATGAAAGCAAAAAACAAAATATCCTGAAAAAAGGAGAGGTTTTTTTGGGAAATATTTAGAGTGCAAAGTGCAAAGTGCAAAGTGCAAAGTGCAAAATGCAAAATGTACAAGCCGGTGCAATTAGTTGCAAGCTAGTATGCAGTGCTATGCACAATAATCAGCCGATCAAGTAATCTTGGTTGGTCCCTTGGTGCTGTGATAGAGTCAATTTTCAGTGAAGCAATAAACTTACAAAGTCCTGTAGGGACGGCATATCAGTAAAAAAGGTAAGAAAAAGTATAAAATCCTGTAGGGATGAAACAGGGATGTGCAATCTGCCACATTTTTTATGGATGAAGCAAAATGCCTTACCCACTGCTTATGCGCGGGGCAATGCGAATGCTGCGGAAATAAATTTATCCAATCCTGTTATACTCAAAATCTTGAAACAAAAAAAGCCACCCTCTGGGTGGCTTTTTTTGAGAAAATTTTATCAGAAATCCAGGTGTTCCAGGGCACCTTCTTTGACGTTGGCATCCGGATCGTATTTGCGGCCAAACCAGCCGTATACGCGTACTTTAATTCTTTCGTTCAATAAGTACATGGCAGGCACCAAAATCAAGGTAAGGAAGGTGGCAAAACCAAGTCCGTAAATCATGGTCCAACTCAATGGGCCCCAGAAGGCAACGCTGTCACCGCCAAAGAAAATGTGCGGATTAAGTTCGGTAAACATGGTTACGAAGTCGATATTTAACCCTACCGCCAAGGGAATCAATCCCAAAATGGCAGCCATGGCGGTGAGCAATACGGGTGTCATACGGGTGCGGCCAGCTTCAATAATAGCCTCTCTTAGTGGAACACCTTCACTGCGCAACAGGTCGGTAAATTCCACCATTAATATACCATTTCGGACGACTATACCCGCCAATGCTACTATACCAATACCGGTCATAACTATAGAGAAGTTCATATCGAAAATGGCAAAACCAAGCAATACACCGATGATTGAGAAAACAATTTCGGTAAGGATAATAATCGGTTTTGAAATAGAGTTAAATTGTGTAACCAAAATTAACAGAATTAAACCCAAAGAAGTAAGCATCGCATTTCCAAGGAAAGCCCCGGTTGCTTTTTGCTCTTCCTGTTCGCCCGTCATATCAATTACTACATCGGCGGGAGTTTGGGGTTTAAATTCTTCAATGGCAGCTTTCACATTTTCTACCACTTCATTGGGTGCATATCCTGGCAGGGCGTTGCTAGCCAGTGTAATTACACGTTTTTGATTTAAGCGGGTAATACCTCCGTAACTATTGGTGTATTCAACGCTGGCGACTGAAGAAAGTGGCACCTGACGCATCATACCCTGCATAACCATATCGCGATAGGTGATGCGCATATTCAGCAGTTCATCCAGGTCGTTGGCAGACTCTTTGGTAAGACGCACCATAATTGGATAATCATCATTATCGTCGCGGAATTTGCTGGCTTCTGCACCATAAATACTATTGCGCAAAGCCATACCAATCTGGGCAGTACTAATGCCCTGACGGTTTGCTCTTTCACGGTCGATTTTAATAAATACTTCGGGTTTGCTGCTTACAAAGTCACTCTTCAATTCTTCAACTCCGGGTATTTGTTTTTCATCCAAAAAGCGTTTGAGTTTAGAACCAGTAGAAACCAGGGTATTAAACTCATCCCCTCGGATTTCAATATTTACAACTTTACCCACCGGAGGCCCGTTTCTTTCAGGTTCAACCACAATATCCACACCGGTAAATCCTTTCATTTTTTCGCGAATTTTATCTAATACTTCGCGCGTGCTTTTTCCATTGCGATGACCGAATTCTACAAAGGCCACTGTGATTTTACCCTTGTTGCTGGCCACACTCCGGTCGCCGCTGTTGGGGTCTGTGGCCCCTACCGCTACGTTGGAAATAACGCTTTCTACAAGTGGATTGTTTTCACCAATTACTTCGAATACTTTTTTCTCTGCCATGCGGGTAATGCTATCGGTGAATTGTGCATTAGTACCCACCGGAAGTGTTAAATATACATAGGTGAAATTAGGGTCGGCCTGAGGGAAAAATTCAACACCAGGTTTGCGAACTCCCGTGATAATAAATGAGAAAATCAACAAGAAAAAAGTGCCTATCAACATCCACAGTGGACGTCGGCCAACCAGCACCCAGCTTACAATTTTCTTATACCAGTTTTGGAATTTGGGCCATGATTTTTCCTGGAAATTTTTAATTACTTTTAATAACCAGAAATGATAAAGGCTAAATAATCCAAACATCAGCACCATTAAATTACCCATACCAAAGTTTTTACCCAGGTAGAATAACAAGGCAAGCACACCAAAGATAATGGCGGTGCGTTTGTAACCCTTCGTAAAGCCTTTTTTATGGTCATTTTCGCCTTCAGGTTTCATAAAATCTACAGCAAAAACCGGGTTCATAATATAGGCCACCAATAAAGAAGCGAGCAAGGTAATTATCAGTGTAATAGGCAGGAAGAACATGAATTTACCAACAATACCTTGCCAGAAAGCCAATGGAATAAAAGGTGCAAGGGTAGTAAGTGTACCAGAAAGAACGGGCAAGAAAATTTCACCGGCTGCTTTTTTAGCTGCAGTTTTAATAGGTACAGCCCCATTTTTAAATATCCGGTGCGTATTTTCTACCACCACAATCGCATCATCCACCACTATACCCAAGGCAAGCAGGAATGCGAATAGTACAATCATGTTAAGGCTAAACCCAATGGTGGGGAAAACCAGGAATGCTATAAAACAACTCAGGGGCACCGAAAGCGCCACGAAAATGGCATTGGTAGCACCCATAAAGAACATGAGAATAAAGGTTACCAAAATAAAACCAATAATAATGGTATTAATCAAATCGTGAAGAGTTACACGGGTTTGTGTACTTTGGTCACCAGTGAGTACTACTTTCAAGTCTTTTGGAAAAACTTTGGAATCCTGTAAATCCTGAATAATGGCGCGACATTTATCGCTTGCTTCAATGAGGTTTTCGCCTGCGCGTTTTACCACATTCAGCGTAATTACGGGTTTACCTTCGAGGCGTGCATAGCTTTCTTTTTCTTTAAACCCATCCACCACTGTAGCTACATCGCGCAAATAAAGAGTAGCACCACCGCTGCTGCGAATAATGATATCCTCTATATCTTTTTTGTTTTTAAACTCGCCACTTACACTCAACGAACGTTTCATACGTCCTACATCTACATTACCTCCGCTAATACGCATATTTTCGTATTGAATGGCGCGGGTAACATCATCAAATGTAAGGCTGGCCGCATTCATGGCCTGTAAATCGAGGTTTACCTGAATTTCGCGGTCGAGAGCACCCACAATATCTACTCGGGTAATTTCTTTTAAACTTTCTATGCGATCTTCTGCTGCTTCGGCATAGCGTTTCAGCGATTGAAGATCGTAATTACCACTAATATTTATGAAAAGAATGGGAATATCACTAAAGTTTACTTCCATTACTGTTGGATCGGTTTTAAGGTCGCTGGGCAGGTCGGTGCGTGCCTTGTCTACCTCATCCTTTACCTTGCGCTTGGCATCATCTACTTTTACAGAAGTGTTAAATTCTACGGTGATGATACTAAAATCCTGAATGGATTGGCTTTTAAGTTTTTTTACCCCCGATATTGATTTTATTTTTTTCTCAATCGGTTTGGTTATCAGATTCTCTATATCCTTTGGCGATGAACCCGGATAGATTGTTTGAACGTAAATGGTAGGAATTACAATATCTGGAAACCTTTCTTTGGGTAATTTTATGTAAGATAAAATACCCGCAAATGTGATAAAGGTTATCAGAATATAAATGCTGGTTTTATTGTCAATCGACCAGCTGGTGGGTTTGAATTCTTTGAAATTCATGTTGATTAAAGTGCCTGGAAGGACTTATTTTTCGGAAGTGGGAGTGTTGTTAATAGACAAGATTTGTCCGTCGTTTAGTTCCTGAAAACCATTAATAATTACCTGGTCTCCAGCAGCCAAACCATCCAGAATTTCTACACGATCGCTACCTGTGTGGCCGGTTTTAATAATTTTTCTTTTGGCAACAGTTTTGCCGTTTTCGGTAACCGCGCATACAACGTACTGATGATCTTCGGCACTTTGGATGCAATTGGTTGGCACAGATAAAACCGATTTATTGGTGTAATCTACAATCTGCAATTTTGCAATCATATTTGGTTTTACATCTGCAATTCCGGATACTGGAATTTCGATGTGGAAGGTGCGGTTCAAAGGATCGATGAGTTTAGCGGCAAATGAGATTCTGGATTCAGCTTTTTTATTCAAATCGGTAAATTCAATTACCACTTTATCGCCCTGATTAATTTTACCAGAATAACTCTCTGCTACATCAGCTACAATTTTAAGATTGCTGAGATTTACCACTTTAAACATAGGAATACCCGGTGCAGCGGCTTGGCCGATTTTTGTATCTACACTTTCGATGGTGCCAGAAATAGGAGATTTTACAATGTACATACCAATTTGCACATCCATAGTTGCCAGGTTTTTTTCCAAGGCTTCTTTCTGATTTTTAGCACTCAGGTATTGAATTTCGGTTCCGATACCTTGTTCCCATAGTCTTTTTTGCTTGTCATACACTGTTTTGGCAAAAGACAATTGCTGTTCAATTTGCATGCGGCTTTGTTTCAATGCAGCATTATCGAGGTATGCCAAGGCCTGGCCTGCACTTACCATGTCGCCTGCCTTTACCAAAACGGCAGTTACAGTGGAAGGTACTTGGGCAGTGGCGATGGTACTTTGGTCGGCATCGGCTTTACCATTGATTGTAAGGAAACTATTGAAAACACCTGCGCGTATTTCTTCTGTTTCAACCAATTTACCTTCCTCTTTTTTATTTTCCATTTTGGCAATTTCGTCTTCCAAAATCTTGGCTTTTCCTTGCAGACTTACAATTTCTTTTTTAAGTTTATCGAGTTCTGCTTTTTTTGCATCTAAAGATGTTTTTTTCCCGCCGCATGATGCAAGTGCAAGTAATACTGCAGCTGAAATTAAATATAAGTTCTTCATTTTATTTTTTGGTGTTTTTAGTGTTAGTTTAAGATGTCTTCTCCTTTGGCTTTTTTCAAATCCAGTTTGCTTATTACCAGGTCGTACAGCGAGTTCAGGTAATTGGTTTGTGCTGCTTTCAGGTCAGTTTCGGCCTGCATAATTTCAAGTGTGCTGCCTACGCCTTCTTTGAATTTAATATTGGCTTTTTCGTATATTTCTTTGGCCAAATCTAAATTTTTCTTTTGTTCTTCTGTTTGTTTTAAATTTACGTCATAAGACAATTTCGCATTGATATATTCCATTTTAGCACCTTCCTGAAACATGCGAAAATCATTTTCGGTTTTGGCTCTTCTCAGTCTTACATCCACAATCTGGGTGTGTTTGCGCCCTCCGTCAAATACCGGAATATTCAAACTAAATCCGTACAGGGTTGCGGGTACAAAATTGTTGTTGGGTGTAAGATTACTTTCAAAAAAGTTAAAGGTACTGCGGTTGGTTGTGGCCTGGTGTTGAAGAAATCCAACCAGGGTAGGATAGTAGCCCAATTTATAGCGCTTCTCATCCATTTTTGAAAGGGTAAAAGCCTCATTGAATACTTTATATTCAACGCGGTTTTTAATGTCAAATTCATTGGAAACTGCTTCAGCAGTAGCGATGGATTTGTCTACACTCTCTATATTATCAGTTAAAACCAGGGCCGAATCCATGCCCAATCCGATCTGAAATTTCAACAGATTTACAGTAATTCCTGATGCATTGAGTAATTTTTCTTTCTGAATTTTTAAATTCGAAACAGCCAGTTGCAAACGCTGCACATCCAACGATTCTGCAAAACCCTCCTTGTTTAATGCTGTTACATCATTCAGGCTTTTTTCCAGGGTTGTTAAATTGCTGTTTAACAATTCGATGTTTTTTGCTGTAGTTAATGCCAGCAAATAGGCTTTAGCCACATTGGTATGCAATTCGGTTTTACTTTTTGCTACCAGTAACTGCGCCATATTAACATACTCTTTGGATGCTTTCAAACCCAGCAGGAATGTACCATCCCATAATAACTGGTTTAATCCGATAGAGCCTGAGGCATAATATTTTTGCTGAAATTTCAGAAAAATATATTCAGGAGATGGGCCTGCAAAGTTTTTAATCCAGCTACCGGGAATTTGCAGGTATTCCTGGTACGAAGCAGAAGCATTGATTTGCGGCAATCCCATGGCAGTAATTTGGCGCACGGTATTGTTAGCAATGTCAACATCGGTTTGTACATTTTGAAAGGTGGGGCTGTTTTTTTCAGCATAAGCAATTGCATCTTTCAAACTGAATTTAACTGTATCCTGCTGCGCTTGCAGGCCTAGGGAGAATGCGCTGAGAAAGGCCAGTATGGTCCGTTTCATATATAGATGTTTTAGTGTAGGTTTCATTGTAAAAATTCTTTGACTTCGTTTAATCCTTTTTCGGTAGATATGGAATGCAAATGGTATCGCATGATGTTTTTATATATTTCGCTGAAATTGGCCTGATCGGTAATAGAAGCCAACTGCTCGGGTCCGTGATTCATTAAACACAAATACAAACGTGCTGCTACTTCAGGCTTTAAATCTGCACGGTAATAGCCCTGTTTTATCCCATTTTCCAGGTTGTTTATTACCCGGTTTAAAAATGTGGCTTCGCGGTGTTTCGAAAATTGATTGTAAATCTCGGGATGGTACTTCTGCAAATCATACATCATCGATGGATTCATCTGACTTAAATAACCAGAAACATAATTGGCGATTTTCAATACCTGTTGCACCGGATTGACTTCTGACTGCAAAATTTTGTCTACTTCATTTTCAATTGAGTGTAAATCCTGGTCAAGGGTTTTGGTTATAAGTTCATTTTTATCCCTGAAACAACGATAAAGTGTTTTTTTGGAAATGGACATCTCTCGCGCCACATCGTCCATACTCACACTGCGCACGCCAAATCGTCTGAACATGCTCCAGGCTGTGTCGATTACTTTTCTAACCTGTTCCATTTGGGCGCAAAATTAATACTTTTCGACACTCAGGAAACTATCGACCCAAAAAAAGTTTCCGTAGTTTACAAATGCTTGAAAACCATTGCTGTGTAAAGGGTTAATTAAAGCCAAGGCAGACCAAATGCCATTTATTTTCGACGAAATGCAGAAAATATCACCGATCCGCCTTCTTTCCTTAAATTTGCTAGGAAGTGAAAAAAACGTTTCTGATTACCATCCTGCTCGCCACATTTGCCTGGTGCCATGGTCAGCCATCTGATAGTGCCATTTTTAAACGCATCCATAACGAAGCGTTGTTAAATGGACAAGCCTATATGCGGCTTGGGGAGCTGTGCAAGAATATTGGTTCGCGTATCAGTGGCAGTGACAATGCTGAAGCAGCCATACAATGGGCGGTAAAAATGTTGCGCACCTATAAGTTCGACACAGTTTTTACACAGCCTGTGATGGTACCGCGCTGGGAACGCAGTAAAAAAGAGGAGGTATGGATGTATTCACCCTTGCTAACTAAAATGCGTAAACAAGGGAAAGCGCCTGCCAATTATGATTGTGAAGCCTATGATGAAGCAAATCCGAAGGCTTTGAAATCTTATAAGCTCAATGCTTGTGCTCTGGGCGGTTCGGTAGGTACAAATGGAAGCATTTATGCTTCGGTAGTGGTGGTGCATAATCAGCGCGAGTTGGATAGTCTTGGAAAAGCAGGAGCATTTAAAGGTAAAATAGTGTTGCTGGATCGGCCTTTTGATGAGACCAAACTCAACACTTTTTCGGCATACGGAGGCTGTGTCATGCAACGGGTAATTGGGGCGGTGCAGGTTGCAAAATATGGTGCAGTGGCGGTAATGGTGCGCAGCATGAGTAATCGTTGCGATTTGCATCCGCATACAGGTTCGATGATGTATGTGGATACGGTTCCAAAAATTCCGGCCGTAGCTGTTGCAACCGCTGTGGCAGATATGCTCGATAACCTGGTAAAACAGGATCCTGAATTAAAGGTACTGATGCAATTGGATTGCAAAACCCAACCCGACCGCTTGAGCTCTAATGTGGTAGCCCAAACCCACGGATCGGTATTTCCGGATCAATACATTGTTTTTGGCGGGCATTTTGATAGTTGGGACCAGGGTGAAGGTGCGCACGATGATGGTGCAGGTTGTATGCATGCTTTTGATGCATTGCGCATACTTAAGGCCATAGGATATGTGCCCAGGCATACCTTACGCTGTGTATTTTGGATCAATGAAGAAAATGGTTTGCGCGGTGGTACTGAGTACGCCCGATTGGCCGGGGTAAACAACGAAAATCATATCGCAGCGCTGGAAAGTGACAGGGGCGGCTTTACTCCCCGTGGTTTTGGGGTGGATTCGGCCATAATGCCCCAGGTTTTAAAATTTAAAAAATTGCTGGATGAATACAACATTGGAACCCTCGAAAAAGGAGGCGGAGGCGCAGATATAGGGCCTTTAAAAAAGTATAATTCCAATACTGCATTTGTGAGTTTTATTCCCGATTCGCAGCGCTATTTTGATGTACACCATGCCGAAACGGATGTGTTTGAAAATGTAAATAAAAGAGAACTGGAATTAGGTGCAGCAGCCGTTGCGGTAATGATTTACATATTAGACCAGATTTGAGTTCAAAGAGCAAAGTGCAAAGTGCACAGCAGAACAGCCGTACAGGGAGCAGGGGACAGGGAGCAGGGAGCAGTGGAGGGGATAGCTGAATGAGACATGTAAAATGTAAAATGTAGAATGTAGAATGTAGAATGTAGAATGTAGAATAAACAGCCGAACTATTGGCAGAAAGTAGTTTTGTTAAAATGTATTTAAGGTGCTAGCAGAATGGAAAATGCAAAATGCTTGCCCGAACCTGAAAAGGGCGGGGGAAATGCAGAATTTACAGCAGGCCTCAAAATATACTTTTTTTGGCTTTCGACTGGCTGTTTTACTGCAAACTGTAAACTAAACCGGCTGCTGCTACTCCCTGCCCCCTGCCCCCTGCTCCCTACCGGATTCTCCGGTCGCTTTCAGCAATTTTTACATCATTGATGCTGGCATATCTTTTTTGCATCAGGCCATTGGGGTCGAATTCCCAGTTTTCATTGCCATAGCTTCTATACCATTGTCCTTCGGCATCGTGCCATTCGTATTCAAAGCGCACGGCAATCCGATTGTCGCGGAACGCCCATAATTCTTTTTTTAATTTATAATCCAGTTCTTTGGTCCATTTTCTTTGTAAAAATGCTTTTACAGCCTCACGTCCGTTTATAAACTCATCGCGGTTGCGCCACTCTGTATCGATGGTATAGGCCAAGCACACCCTTTCAGGATCTTTACTGTTCCAGGCATCTTCGGCCATTTTTATTTTTTGTATTGCAGTTTCTTCAGTAAAGGGTGGAAATGGAGGTTTTTGTTCTGTCATAATCTTACTTTTTGCGAAAATAGTGCAATTTTGAGGCAATTTTCAAAAATATATCTGACCTGTTTTTTTTTCGCAAACTGTTGAAGGGATTGAATAATTTATACAATCTTAACTATTATCAAAAACCCCAATATAAGCATATATTTCGGTATTTCATATTTTCAAAAGGCCTTAGCCCTCGATTTATTCATCTACCTTTGCACTTGTAAACATCTCTATACATATACATGGCAAAATCAGGCAATAGTTTTCAGAAGAAATTTCTCGCAGATCAAAAAAGAAAAAAACAAAAAGAAAAATTGGAGAAAAAACTCCAGAAAAAAAACAATCCTTCTGAAAGTTATGAAAGCATGATTGCCTACGTGGATCACAATGGAAACTTCAGCAGTACCCCACCGGAAAAGCTGGTTGAAGAAGAGAAAAAAGGTGTAGGTAACTAATTTACCGCCTTTAAATTTTCAAAAAAAGAGCAATTATAATCCCAAAGATTCTTTGAGTTTTGCATGGCCTTGTCTGCTTACAGGCAAGTGAAATCCATTGCGCAGGCGAACTTCCCAGTTTTCTCCACTGCCGTGTTCCAGACCGGTTATTTGGGCTATGTTCAACAAAAAGGAACGGTGAATGCGTACAAATTCGTTTTTGGGCAGCGCATTTTCGTAAAACGAAAGGGTTTGTTTTTTTACAAAAACAGTTTCGGCGGTGTGTATTTTTACATAATCATCCCATGCCTCTACATACATAATTTCGTTAGAAGGAATAATGCGGATAGCACCGTTGTGTTTCACTACTACCCGTTGTGATTCTGTGGCACTTTTTCCTGAGGTTGACATTAGTTTTTCTGTACTTTGAATATGATTTTGATTGAATTTTTTCAGGGCCTGGTCAAACCGCAATTGGCTAAATGGTTTCAACAAATAATCGATGGCATTTGCTTCGAATGCGCGCAATGCATATTCATCAAAGGCAGTGGAGAATATGACAGCTGGTGGATTTTCAATTAATTCGAGCATTTCAAAGCCATTGATTTTAGGCATTTGAATATCCAAAAAAATCAAATCAGGTTTGTACTCCTGAATGGCTTTTAATCCTTCGAATCCATCATTGCATTCTGCAACTATATCAAAATCGGGCCAAGTTTGCAGGCATTCTTTTACCATGCTGCGGGCCAATATTTCATCATCGATAATTACTACTTTTTTCATGTATTTTGGGGAATTATTATAGCGGCTGAAAATATATTTTCAGTCATGGATATTTTTAACAAATCATTTCGGCCAAAAAGCAGATAAAGACGGCGCCGTATGCTATCCAGGCCAAAACCAGTACCTTTATTGCTGGCTGCAGTATTGCGGTCGTATGGGTTAGAAACCACCAGTTTTAATGCCTGATTTTCGCAACTAACCTGTATGGCAATTTCTACATCTTCAGTTACATCGTATAGGCCAAACTTAATTGCATTTTCTACCAGGGGTTGAAGCAATAATACCGGCATTTTTAGGGATTCACAATCTTCGTCGGTTTCCCATTTTATATGTAATCGCGGAAAACGAACTTTTTCAATTTCGAGGTATAATTTTGTATGCAATAATTCTTCCTGCAGGTCTACCATTTGGGCCGAATCACGTCGCAAGGTGCCGCGTAAAAATTCGGATAAATTTTGTACCATACTGCGTGCTTTGCCGGGTTCGGTGCCAATTAATGCATAAATACTGTTTAAAGAATTAAATAAAAAGTGGGGTTGCAACTGTTGTCTGATTGAATTTAATTCGGCATCTCTTGCCAGTTTTTGGGTTTCATTATAGCGTTCTTTTTGTTTGTATTCAAGCTCTCGTTGCCGGTTTAGCCAGGTAATTAATGCTACACAGGTAAGCACCAGATTGGCCATAAAAAACCGAATCCAAAATGTATTTTTCAAAAATGCGGCAAACTGTATGTCAGAACCAAGGAAAAACATGAGTGCAGGTTGCAGCAGTAGCAACCAGGCAAATGAGAAAATCAGAATCCACAAAGCCAGCATCCATTCTTTGCCATCGGTAGGGCGGTAATAGCGGAGTATGATGGATAAAACCCAGGCTATCAGTGCCAGACTGCATGCAGTGGAAGCCGCAGCGATAAAGGGCAACCATGCATTTGCAAAACCGTATTGGTGTATTATACCCCATAATGAAAGCATGCCAATCAGGGCTGGCATGCATACAAAGAGTATAAATCTTCCGGTTGTGCTTTTCATGAAATTGTGCGAAGCGCGTTGGATTTAATCAGCAATTGTGGTTTTGTTTCGTGGCTGAATGTGCAAATTTCCGTTGCATTATTTTCAAGTTCTATTTCGCGAATATGTTTTAAGCCGTTAAATATCCAATGTATGGTTTCTTCATGCACATTTATAAATAATTCTTCCTGATTTTTGCCATGCTCAAGGGCTTTGTTTGTGGCCTCTATCAGATCCGCCGCAGGCAATAAAATCCAGTTTTCTTCAAAACTTGTACTTACGGCATGACTGAGATTTCTGATTTCAAAAATCTGGCAGATGGTATACCAATGCATAAGTTTTTTTTTAAATATAGCTTTTAATTTCTATACCACCGAAAACCGCATCGCCCTTGAGGATGAGTACTTTTTCTTCGCTTGTATTTTCGCTGTTTACCGGGCGTTTATCCGATACTCCGCCAAGTACTGCATTTACCTCAGATTTTACTTTCCAGTTTGAAGGTACAGCCAGTTCAAGTCCACCAAAAATGGCACTTACTTCCAGCATTACAGTGCCTTGAATATCGGCTTGCGACAGATTTATTTCAGCCCCTCCAAACACACAATGCACGTTTCCACCTTTAAAATTTTTTGATATAATTTTTTTTTCAACGCCACCAAATATCGCATTCACACTTAATACATCACCGGTGCTGTCATCAACACCCATATGCATGTTGTTTTTACAATGTTCAAAACGTTTGCGGCGTTTTTTTCTCCATGGGCTAAAAATCATTCCAATGCCCAAGAGAATTATAAATGCCGGCCAGAAAAACTGGCGAATATGTATTTCAGGATTAGCTTGCTGATACAGAAAAAATCCGCCTATAACCAGCATTATTAGTCCGCCGGGTTTTTGAAATCCATTTTTGCCCAAAACGAACAGACCAGCTAAAATCAGTATGGAAGGCCAGGTAAACAGCCACACAGGCATAATTACCCCCATTGCATGGGCTAACCACACCGCACCGCCGCCGATGAGGATAATGCCACCCCAAATGCGTCCACGTTTTTCGCGTTTTTCATAGTCTACATCGTCCCAGCAATTTTCCCACTTTCTCTTTCCGTTGAATTGATCTTCCATAGTTGTGTTGTTTTGTGATGCAAAATTGGCCCTGTATTGGCCATTGGGTATTCAAAAATAGGTGAATAAACGTAAAAAAGGCGGCGAATGACAGTATAGGGCTTATGAATAGTAATTGGGCGTTTTTCTGTTATAACACAGCTAAAAACTGTCGGGCCTTTTCAAGGTCTTCGGGAGTATCCACAGCCGGGCTTTGCCATTGGGTTTCGGCAACGGCAATGTGATATCCGTTTTCTAACCAGCGCAGTTGCTCCAGTTTTTCGGCATTTTCAAGTATGGAGGGGGCCAGGTCGGCTATTTCAAACAATGCTTTCTTGCGGTAGGCATACATGCCCAGGTGCCTGAAATACTGAATCCCAGAATCGTTGTTTCGGTTAAACGGAATAGGGCTTCGGCTAAAGTATAATGCCTTTTGGTAAACATCGCAAACTACCTTTACCTGATTTGGATCTGCAATATCTGACAGGCTGGTAATTTCTTTTTTAAGGGTGGCAATTTGTACGGATTCATCCTTGAAAAGTTCTATCAATGCCAATACTTGTTCGGGTTTGATAAAGGGTTCATCGCCCTGGATATTTACAATAATTTCGGCATCCGATCCGCTGTTGGCATAGGCCTCACAACACCGGTCGGTACCACTGGGATGCTGATTGCTGGTATATACCGCCTGCCCAAAGTTGGCCACATGGTTGTATATACGCGCATCATCGGTAGCAACAATTACTTCACTGGCAAACGGTACCGCTTTAGCCACCTCGTACACCCGTTGAATCATGGATTTACCTCCAATTTCAGCCAGGGGCTTACCAGGGAAACGCGTACTTTCATACCTTGCGGGAATAATGATGCAAAAACGAGGCTGCATGGGGCAAATATAAATATACTAATTTGTATTGCACCAATCTATCTGGAGCTTAAAATTCCGGACATCCCATACTGCGCCGGTGATACTTTACTTTCTTTTTAAAGGGATTCCATTTGCGCTTTTTGTGTTTGGATGAATTTATTGCCGAAGAATTTTTACTCTTTTCGGGGAGTGTGGTTTCATAAAATGGAATAGCCCGGTTAAAAAATGCAAATAATTCATTTTTTAAAACATCCTCTTCATATTGTACGCGTTTATCTTCACTTAGAATGGTAATATGCACCTGATTTGGAAAATTAAAAGAATCGAGGTTGATATTGTATTTACCTTGTTTATCGGTTTGAAAAACCAACAGGATTTCACTTCCTGCACTTATCGTAATTGTGGCATTTGCTGCGGGTTTTTTAGTATTTTCCAATAAAATTAATCCTTTAATTTTAAAATCGGAATTTTGAGAAAACGCAGGTGTATTTTCTGATTTATTTGCTTGTGCCTGAACGGTTTGCATAGAAAAAACACCAGCAATAACAACCGCAGCATATCTTAAAGCAGGTTTTATCCAGGCACCGATTCCACGCGATTGCTGGATTTGTTTTTCGGTAAAATATCCGCAAACATGAGAAGGTTTTTGTTTAAAATAATCCAGCAACTGGGCTTCAGAATAATGCGTAAAATCAATTACAAATTTACCACAGGCATTGCAATGGCGCTTATCATTTCCGGCTTCCAGTTCATTCCAATCATAAGCGCAAGGGTGGTTTAACTTCAAATTCATACCTTTCATAATGATACGAATTTAAATAAATTTTTGTAAAAACCAAATTTAATTTGGATTTTATAATCCCATCAATCGCCTCATTTTTTCATAGATTTCGGTATTCTGATACACACCGGTAAATTGCTCGGCACCAGGTCCAAAACTATACACCGGCACAGGTTCTGCGGTATGATGGTGGGTGCTGAAATTTACCTCGGCTTTTTTATGGGTACTGTCATATCCCGTAAGCGTAAGCCCTCCGCATTCATGGTCGGCCGTAATAATTACCAGGGTATTTCCATCTTTTTTGGCCCATTCCAAAACGGCTAAGGCGGTGCGATCGAAATCCAGGGCTTCCTGTACAACATAATCACTGTCATTGTAGTGCCCGCCCCAATCAATCTGACTGCCTTCTATCATTAAAAAAAATCCTTTTTTATTGGCAGATAATTCGTTGATTGCATGCATACTGCCCGCTTTTAAAACATCGCCACGACCGTTCATATAGCTGGCCGGAACCGAATCGGTATTATAAAAACAAACCTGTTTTTTTGCATGGTTATTTTGCATAGCCTCAGTACCGATGGATACTTGATAACCGGCTTTGCGCAAGGCAGTGCTATCGTAATAAGGAAAACCACCGCCTACTAAAATATTCATGTTGCTTTTATATAAATCGGCAGCAATTTGGGGGTACATTTCGCGGCTGGGTTGGTGGGCGTAAAATGCCGCAGGTGTGGCGTGGGGCAGTTCGCAGGTAACTACAACACCGGTAGATTTTCCTTTTTTTTCTGCAGTTTCGGTAATGGTTTCCAATGCCACCGAATCTGGTCCCATTCCCAGCATACCATTTTTGGTTTTTTTACCGGTTGAAAATGCATTGGCCCCTGCAGCGCTATCGGTGATAAAATCGTCTGCACTGGCAGTAATGCTGAGTCCCACAAACTGAATCCATTGATAGATACTCAGGGTATTTCCATTGGCAGCATATGCGGCATATAAATGGGCCAGTCCGGTACCATCGCAAATCATCAGTATTACGTTCTTGGGTTTTTTACCGGGTTTTATAGGGTTTGCCAGCAGATTTACAGCCGTAAAAATTGTGGTCCAGATAAGTAGAAAGGTTCTTTTCACAGAGCAAATGTAAGAGAGTTAAATTAATTGCATAATAAATAAAATTAAAATTAAAAATAAGACGGAATGATTTTTCAATCCGTCTTATTATGTTCAGAGGTTATTGATTCAGTATCAATTCTATCGCAAGCACCACCGACCATGCAATGTATGTAAGTACCAGCAAGCGGTTTGCGTACCCTGCATAGGCTTTAACTCCCGGTGGAAGTGTTGTTGGTGGTTCTGCCCCGGGCCCCATTTCTATGCCCGATTTTTTAAATGATTGCATCATCAGAATCATGCTCACGGCCATTAATATTACACTTATCCAGGTAGCATGCGCAAAACCGGTTAGGGTGGAAGCAGAATTTGAAAACAGCGGTACATTTTTTATTTGATAACTCACCAATACTGCACCCATGGGTAGGGTAGGTACACCCAGCATAAATGAGAGTCCGTGCAATTTGTGTTTGATATCAAACAGGCCTCCCATGATGGCGCCAATCCCCGATATGAGAATTAAAATAGCACCGGTAATGGCCCAAAAACCTTGGGTAATTTGCATGGCAAACAGGCCCGCACCCAGGGTAGATATACCCCATAGAATAAAAAACAGGGTAAGTATCCGTTTGTTTTTTCCGTATGCATATTCGCTGATCATGCGCCAGGAGGGGTTGAATTCCGGGCTCAGTGCATGCAGTAGAATCATGCAGAGAATGGCCAACGCAGCACAGAGCAGGGTAATATTTGATAGAATTTCGGTGATTTGCATGGCATTAAATTTTGCCTTGTTCAAATAATGCATCAAGCTGATCCATGCACATGGTAATGCCCTGCTCCATTCCCATTTCAATTACCTTCATTAAATCTTCCTCACTGGGATAGGTCATGGTCCATTCTACCAGGGTACCATTGGCATTGGTTGTAAAACTATTTCAAGATCGTAGTATTTTTCTATTTCAATGGCCAGGTATTTGGTTTTTCCCCAGTGTTTATTTCCTTCGGGATCTACCATGGCATAGAGCCAATATCCGCCTACCCGAAAATCCATTTCTTTGGTTTCTGCCCGAAAAGGCCCCGGAGCCCACCATTGCGATAAAAATTCGCTTTGGGTAAATGCTTTCCAAACCGTTTGAACAGGGTAATTAAACTGGCGGCTTACTACCAGGGTGTGATTGGTTAAATCTTTTGCAATCTGGGTTTTGTTTTGTGTTTGCATATTCTATAGTGTTTAGGATTTTTTTTCATCGTTTTGCATTTTTTCCAGCAGGTTGTCCAATTGGTTAAATCGGTTTTCCCAAATCAGGCGGAATTGTTCAAGCCAGGCATCTACTATTTTCATTTTTTCGGCATTAAAGTGATAATAAATTTCTCGTCCTGCGGTTTCCTGCCGCACCAATTCGCACTCACTCAGTATCTTAATATGTTTGGATACCGCTTGACGGCTGGTTTCAAAATGTTCGGCAAGGGCATTGGGGGTCATAGCATGTAAAGCAATCAAGCTAAGAATGGCCCTGCGTGTGGGGTCGGCAATGGCCTGAAATACATCTCTGCGGGTTTCCATCTTCTGTTGTGCAATTATCTGGTTGCAAATATATATGCAATTATCTGGTTGCGCAAGTAATTTTGAAATTTTTTTAAAATTTCACTAACATTTACTGAAAGAATACGAATAGGACTTCAAATACCTAAAGTACATTTATTATGTTATTAAAAAACACACTTCAAAAATGCAAACCCCTGGCCGTAGCGCTAATGGTATGCCTTACGTTGGCTGTAACTTCCTGCGAAAAAGAGGATGACAGTAAAAACAACAACACTACAAGTAAAAAGGATTCTTCCTATTTTCTTACAGAAATCGACACTATGTACCACGATACAATCTATTTCCATGAAGGATATTGGGATACCGCCGGAATATATGATTCGGTGGTATTTGACTATGTGTATACCGATACAGCCAATGGATTCAGGTATCATTCTCGCACCCACAATTACTACTATTGGAATAGCAGCACCCCACCACGCGCCGGTGTTGATAGCCCTAAATTTATTAAAAGCTATACCGAAAGTAAATATTACTATTGGGATTATAGAATAATGAACTGGCGGAAAGATTAATAAAAAAATTAAATTATACAGTATAAATCAGATTGAATTTTAAATAGTAGAGAGCATTTCGGTTTTTCGGGCTGTGGACCTTGCCAAAACAATTGTAAATTTGGCGGGTTCATGGCCTGATTGGCTTAAATATGGATAATATTGAACAACTCATAAAACAGTGTATTGAGGGCAAAAAAAGTGCCCAGGAACAGCTGTTTAAATTGTATTATCCATATGTTTTCAAAATCAGTTTTAGTTGGTTGCAAAACAAAGAAAATGCCGAAGATGCCTCATTGATTGCCATACATGCAATATTTAATGCGCTTGCGACTTATAAATCTGCCATCAACGAATTTAAGCCCTGGGTGCGCCGGATAGCTATAAATACCAGCATTACCTGGATGCGAAAACACAACCGACATCAATACCATGAAGTGTTTGACAATCAGGAAAATTTGGCGGTAAGTGAAAGAGATGCCGGGGTAGAATACGATGCTAAAATTATAATTCAATGGGTAGAAAATTTGCGCTGGCCCCATAGAGAAATACTTAAACTACATGCCCTGGAAGGCTTTTCGCATGCCGAAATAGCTGAAATTCTGCAAATATCGGTGCCATACTCTAGGGTTTGTTTGCACGAAGCCCGCAAAAAACTTGAAAATTATTTATACCCAAATCCACTAACCAATCCATTAAAACCATGAGTGAAATAAATCCGGAAGAAATCATCAAAAAAAGCTACGAATCGCAGGAAATACCCGATTCGTCGGTAGATTTGGCCTGGGCTAAGTTTCAAAAAACATTGCCGCCTCAGCATCAAAATGGCAAGCGGAGAATATTGCTTTTTACAATTATTGGCGTATGTATTTCTTTGTTTTTGATTGGATATATTTCCATAAATAATAATCAGTCTGCTAATTTACATTCTACAACCAATTCAACCGGGGAAAAGGAGATAAAGAAATCTGATAGATTGGCCAGAGATAGCAAAGCTACAAATCCAGGACTGAAAACAATTAACGAAAACTTGCTTAGAACCGACCTAGAATCTGAACACAAAAACAATTCAGAAGGCAGAGCCAGGGAACAATTCACGGAAGCGAGCAGTAAATCTCATACAGAAAAGGGATTAAAAGTCGCAAGTAAAAAAACCGATTCCAACCAGGAAGTTGTATTTACCGAACCCAATGAAATTATAGCTTACGAGGAAATTAAAACGCAGGAGAGTGCCGTGCAAACCGAGGAAAATATTGAAAATACAAATGCAATATTTTGGAATACAGACATCGTTTCCAGACCCATTACACCCCGTTTAAATGCATTTAACTGGGGAGGTTCTGAATTAATTCCATTGAAAAGCAAATATTCTACTGGCATGGCACCCGGTATGGAATTGGTTTTCAGGTTGGGTGTTTCTAATTCATTAATTGCACGTAAACAGCTTACCGAGAAAATAATTTGGCCCAATACACAATTGGGAATGATGTATAATCAGCCAATTAACCGGCGCATGTTTGGTGGATTAGGGCTCACAGCGGGCTTCAGCGGAAGGAATACCGAAACCTCCGTATGGAATAATAAGCAAGTCAAAAGAGATTCATTTGGTCGCGAATTAACCACCGTAGATTCAGTGCGGTTTATATTAAAATCATTTTCGTATTTCAGTATTCCATTGCGCTGGGGTTTTAAAGCCGATCGATTTAGATTTATGCTCGGCACCGATTTGCGTTTCAAATACAGCCAATTGCTTCGCAATAACATTCTTTATCAATTGGATGATAGTATACCTGTACCAAGACTGACCTTGATTTCGGATGAAACAAAAAAACTGCGCACCTTTTCTGCAGTACCAGATGTGGTTTTGTTTTTAGGCGTAAACTATACGCGTGGCCATCATAGCTTTGGTATTAGCTACAATCCGGAAGTATTTATGCAATACAAAACGCCAGAAGTTATGGGTTTAAATAGAATTCCAGGCAAGCCCCAAATGCGGCAGGAGTGGACCTTTAATTACGCTTTCAGGCTATATTGATTTATATATTTTTTTCAAAGCAAACGCTGCTTTCAACCCCAATATACTGGCCATAATTGGGTATAATATGGTAGCCGCTTTTATTGTATAGGGCTATGGCTTCGGGTTGTTTTTGGCCGGTTTCTAAGATACATTGGGTGTAGCCTAATTCTGCAGCCCATTTTTCCAATTCTGTTAATACCAAACCCGCAATTCCTCTTCCACGTTTTTCGGGATGTACATACATTCGTTTAACTTCCATCTTACCCGATTCATAATGTTTAATGGCACCGCAACCCACAGCATGGTTTCCTTCAAATGCAACAACCACATGTTTGATTGCATCTATTTTATTGTATTGGGCAAAAAATGCGTGGTCTTCTCCGTCGCGTATTGCCAGATCGGCATCTAGCAAGCGCACCAGGGCTTGAAAATCGGGATGTTCGGAAGTGGTTCTTTGAAGGGTATACATAGTAAATACAGTGGTTACAAAATTAATTTAATTGGATTATGATTGGATAAAAGTTATAATCCCATGTTGGTTACTTTCCCGGATAAAATCCTGCAAAGATTTACTGCTAAATGATTCAATATTACAGATTACATCCAATTTCATATTGTAATTGCTGAATTTTTGCAAAATATCTCCTGCAAATTGGGTTGTAAGATCAAAGAAAATGGGGTTTAAGTGATTTTGCTGTAAAACAATTTTATTGTACTGTTGATAATAGGCATTTCCTATCAATTGCACCGCATCATCTAAAGTTTGGATGCGAAAATCAGGGTCGGTTATTTCAAGTATTTTAGAGTGCATAAAAGCAATACAAATTTAATTACTATATTTCTATCCAATTAAGTGCCCGGATAACAGACTGTAACAAATGCCGCCCCCTATGATAAAATAGATGGCTGCGATTATAAGCAATACCTTTGCCAGGGTGGGGCGTTTACGAAATAAATACAACCCGATAAATAGCAGAATAATGGCGGGGATATGCAAAACGATATAGAGCAAAACTATTTCCATGCTGTTTAATTTAAATTAATAAGCTCGCACAAATGCCGCCGCCAATAACGAAATAAATGCCGGATAAAATGAATAGTATTTTCGCACTTTTCGGGTTTCTTTTCTTTATAAAAATCCCAATAAGGAGCATAGCAAAAGCCGGGAGGTGCGCTATCAAATAAAATAGTATAAATACAAAACTGTCATTATCCATAATTATGATATTTGCAATTGTTTTAAATAATCCACTTTATCATCCCTGTAAAACAAATTCATGGTTTCGAATGGAATAATTTTATTGTCTTTATTTACTATATGTACGCATGATTTTTTAATAGCGCGTACATCAAAATTATGGGCATCAATAAATTGCATGATAATGATGCGGAAAAGATTGTCGTAATTGAGCTGAGGAGCCTTCACAAACGGTAGGCAACATAGCAAACTGTGCAATTTGGATGTGGCTTTATCGGTAGAAGTACCAGTACTGAATACTTCAAACATTTTTTGATGCAATTCCTGATCCTGCTCATATACAATAGTATTGCGGCTATTGTCCAGCAAATCGGCAGGATTGATATATCGGGTAAGGGGGATTCTGTTGCCCGCCAGTTTTAGCACATATCCCATGGCCAAGGCATCGGGGTTGCAGGGCACCGGAATAATATCGTCGGGTGTAAAAATATCGGTTTGTTCCAATATTTTTCTGCGCACCTCAGTTAGCGTAATTCGATCGGTTTCATGGTTGAAATTCTCCAGCCTGCCTGCAATTTGGGTGGGTTGGAATGTTACCCCGCGCATGCATTTTTGTTCCAAACCGAATTCAATCATTTTACCTATTTCATCGTCGTTTAATCCTTTTTGCAGGGTAACAACCAGGGTAGTAGATAGGTTGAGTTTGTTGAGGTGTTCCAAAGCCTGCTGCCTGATTTTACCCAGGGTTGCGCCACGCAATGAGAATAGAGCTTCTTCTTTAAATGAATCAAATTGCAGGTAAATTTCAAAATCGGGTGAATAGGATTTTAGGCGCTTGGCGAATTCAAAATCTTTGGCAATTTCAATCCCATTTGTATTCACCATAATGTGCTTAATGGGCAGCGTTTTGGCGTAATCCAGTATTTCGAAAAATTGTGGATGCAAAGTAGGTTCACCCCCGCTGATTTGCACCACATCAGGTTCGCGTTCATTGGCCACAATGGTATCGAGCATGGTTTTTACCTCCTCCAATGTTCGGTGCCGGCCATGCGTAGGCGAGGAGCCCGCATAGCAGGTAGGACAGGTGAGGTTGCAACGGTCGGTAATTTCAATAATGGTTAAGCAGGAATGCTGCTCATGATCGGGACATAATCCGCAATCGTAGGGGCAGCCAAAATGGGTTTTGGTATTAAATTTATAGGGTGTTTCGGAAGGTTTGTTATAATTGCGCAGGTTTTTGTAATAGGCAATATCATCGGCAATCAAAACCTTGGTATTGCCATGTTCGGCGCAGCGTTTAAGCATATACACCTTTTCGTCTTCAAAAACTATTTTGGCATCTACACGCTTTAAACATTCCGGACAAAGACTTAAAGTAAAATCATAATATGTGTATTTTCTGGTAGGCATTCTTCAATATTTTATTTAAAGTGGCAATATAGTAAATGTAGCAAACAACGCAAAGCCATTGAATGCTGCTAAGACCGAGGAAGTAAAATACATTGGGTTTTAAAAACTCTAAAAAGAAACGAAAACCAAAATAAAATAGCATAAATAATTTAAACTGCAATCCATTTTCGTTTATAGTTAAATGCCTGATTTTCTGAAGAAAAATGGCTAAAACAAGGAGAAAAATTATTTCGTACAAGGCTGTAGGATGCCGCAATAAACCATCGCCCAAATTCATGCCTGTGAAAAATGTTGTTTCCTTGCCGTAAGTAAATTCTTTGGTGCCACTGAGAAAACATCCAACCCTACCTATGCCGATTCCCAGCATAATGGGAAATGTAAATAAATCGCCCGATGAATTTTTTTCGCCAATCATTTTCTTGGCAGCTTCAACACCCAATAACCCACCGAAAAGTCCGCCCATAATGGTTTTGGCGTTTAATAATTGCATAAATTGTTCTGCTTTAATATGTAAAATTGGATTTTCTAGATAACCCATAATTCGGGAGCCTAAAAGCGAACCCACAATGGCACCCAGGATAATAGAAAGTCGATTTGAAGTGGAGATGGCATCCGTAGATTTTTTGCGCAACCATACATAATACCTGAAGGCCACAAAAAAGGCCAGATACTCAAGCACCAGGTGGATGTTGATTTTAATTCCAAACAAAAAAGGTTCGAAAGGGATTTGCACGGCTTGCAAAGGTAAGGGGAACGGACAGCCGATGGAACAGCCGAAAGACAGCCGTTTAAACAGCCGATATCGGATGACAGATATTGGATCGCGGATATCCGTTTTATGCTCTTTTCCAAAGTTTTTCACTTTGGAAAAGTTTGGATAACGAATGGCCATACCAACAGCCGATATCGGATGACAGATATTGGATCGCGGATATCCGTTTTATGCTCTTTTCCAAAGTTTTTCACTTTGGAAAAGTTTGGATAACGAATGGCCATACCAACAGCCGATATTGGATGACAGATATTGGATTGTGGATCTCAGATTTTTAGATATGCTTGCGTTTCCGCAGTTTTCAGGTAGGAAAGGTTTGGCTTTCGAACATAGCCAAGACTTTGCTATTAGAATTTAATAATATATCCTCAAATATTTATTTAATAATATCAATAAGTATACGGATTTGATCTGGGTTTAAGTCGTGTATTTCCGGGCAGTTCACTTCATTCCGGGGTTTGGTTCTTTTGGGATTCAAAACTAATTTTCGATTGGTGAGATACGCCTGAATCCATTGCACACTGCGCTTACCCCTGATACTTGAAAATGATGGCCCCACAATGTTCCGATCAACATCGTGACAGGGTTTACAATATTGATTAAAGCAGAAGCCTGCACTTTCGTTTGGACTATATTTGAATTTTGAGGAATACAATGGTGGGTTATTAAGGGTATCGGACTTAGTATAACACAAGGTTTTTAAAATCCCCAAAAAGATTTTAGGGTTAAAGGTAGGGCTTGTATAAACGATTACTTTGGTTTTAAATGTGTATGGGTTACTTTCTTCAATATGATATATATTCAATCCGATATTGCCTTTTTTACCGGGTTTTGGAATAATAACATTTGCACGCATTCCGTTTATAGTATCAATAGCCATGTAATAAATTGAGGTATCCTCATCACCGATGAAAGGGATATGTGTGCCAATTAATATAGTAATAAAATCTGTATCATTGGTAAATATATGTTGTTCATAATCAATGGGTTTTCCTTGGGTTTTATTTGTATGCCAATTTGCAGGGGTTGTAATTGTAAAGCCATTAAATTTATGAACGTTTTTTGAACCAACATGAAAATCCTTAACCTCTCCATTCGGATGGATTTCGTTGCAAGAATTGAACAATATAAAAAGACAATAAAAAAAATAACTTTTGTGCATGCACATATTTTCTGTATTTCACAAAGGTACAGGTTTAAACTGTAAGATATTGATTTTGGCATATAGGTTGAATTTCAAAAAAAGCAATTCTATATTTCTTTAAGAAAATAGAATAACGCCTGATTTAAATCGGAAAGGGCACCATCCATCCGCACTGATTATTTTGGCCTATTTTCACTAACTTTGCGGCCTCTAATATGAACGGATTTTTTCAACTCCCAAACCCCATAAACGAACCTGTGCTGGACTATGCTCCGGGCAGCCCCGAACGCGCAAATTTGCAGGCTGCACTGGCCGATGCACGCAGCCGTGTTGAGGATATACCCATGTACATCAATGGCAAAGAAATTCGCACCGGAAATACCAGCGATATTTTTCCGCCCCATGATTTGGCCCATAAAATCGGTTTTTACCACAATGGTGATAAAACCCATGTGCAACAAGCCATCGATGCCGCTTTGGCCGCAAAACCAGCCTGGGAAGCAATGCCTTGGGAGCAGCGCGCCGCTATTTTCTTAAAAGCTGCCGAATTACTGGCGGGTCCTTACCGCTGGGCCATAAACAGCGCTACCATGTTGGCCCAAAGTAAAAATGCCTACCAGGCTGAAATTGACTCTGCTTGCGAAATGATCGATTTCCTGCGTTTCAATGTGCATTACATGGCCGAAATTTATGGCGAACAACCCACTGCCAACAGCAAAGGCATTTGGAACCGACTGGAATACCGTCCGCTGGAAGGTTTTGTGTTCGCATTAACCCCGTTTAACTTTACCGCCATTGCGGGCAACCTACCAACCAGCGCTGCCATGATGGGAAATGTGGTAGTTTGGAAACCCGCCAATACCCAAATATATAGCGCCAATGTATTGATGAAGGTATTTAAAGAAGCGGGTGTACCTGATGGTGTAATTAACCTGGTGTATGTTTCTGGACCCGATGCAGGCGATGTGATTTTTAATCACAAAGATTTTGCAGGTATACACTTTACCGGAAGTACCGGGGTGTTCCGCAATATTTGGAAAACCGTTGGAGATAACATTGCCAAATACCGAAGCTATCCCCGCATTGTGGGCGAAACCGGCGGCAAAGACTTTATTCTGGCCCACGAAAGTGCAGATGTAGACGTATTGGTTGCTGCCATTGTGCGCGGTGCATTTGAGTTCCAGGGCCAAAAATGCTCAGCTGCAAGCCGTGTGTATATTCCCGATACTATCTGGAATGAGGTAAAACCTAAATTGGTAAAAGAAATGGCAACCCTGAAAATGGGCCCCACCGAAGATTTTACCAATTTTGTGAATGCAGTGATCGATGAAAAAGCTTTTGATAAAATTACCTCCTATATTACCCAGGCCAAAGCCGATGGCATTGAAATTCTAAGTGGTGGTAATTTTGATAAAACCAAGGGTTACTTTATTGAGCCAACTATACTAATGGCACCAAAACCCGATTATACTACCATGTGTGAAGAGATTTTCGGTCCGGTATTAACTATTTATGTATACCCAGCCGCCGACTGGATGAATATGTTTGAATTGGTAGATAATACAAGTGAATACTCTCTTACCGGCGCGGTAATTGCCCAAAGCAGGCAGGCTATAACTGAGGCTACATGGGGATTGCGCAATGCCAGTGGCAATTTTTACATCAACGATAAACCCACCGGTGCTGTTGTAGGGCAACAACCCTTTGGCGGTGCGCGTGGAAGCGGTACAAACGATAAAGCCGGAAGTAAAGTAAATCTGTTGCGTTGGGTTAGTCAGCGCACCATTAAAGAAACTTTTACTCCCCCCAAAGATTATCGCTATCCGTTTCTGAAAGCCGATTAAACAGGGAGCAGGAAGGTAGAATGTAAAATGCTTGCATTTACCCGAATGGTGTTGCCGGGCGGGTGACTACTTCTGAGGCGGGTAAAATGTTGAATTGGGCAGGCACTTAAGCCGAGACCATTTATATTTCAGAATTCGCAATTCATTCCGCAATGACACTATAGTTGGCTGTTTCTTTAACAATTAACCCTTAAACCTTAATATTTGCTTCTTTTCGTTTTTTGCGTATGTTTGAAATTCAGCTAAACCTGAATCTACGCCATGAACCTGTTTGACTTCAAATCTGCACCGGATGGAGATATTCCATTTACCGGCGAAACAAAACCGTTGCGCCAGCATGCCAATTTTTCCCTTGGAAGCATACAAAGCACCGATGAAACCTACCTCTCTATTGAGTTTTTTGAGGATTATGCCTATACCGACCGTTCAACAAAGTCGATATACACCGCTACTATATTGCTCAATGCCAAGCTTGAGTTTATGGGTGACAAGGTGAAGATCACAACCATTGAATTCAATACAGAAGGGGAAGAAAGTCCAATAGAAATTATGGCACCCGTGGTTTATACCGAAGCCGATTTGTTTAAAGTGAAGGTAAACATCAGCAATGCCCTTGTGGATCCGGTTTTTAGGATAAAAGCTGAAGAAAAGATTGAGTTAATAAATCTCAATTTTGCGGAATTGCGATTGTTTTTTGTGGCAGAATAACTTGCTTAATAAGCGATGAAGACAGGCGGGAGGCTGTAGTTTTCTGTTGCAGCAAGTTCGGGTTGCCTCTGTCTTGATTCTTTACCTATGTCTGTATGCTTTACAGATAAAACCGTTGTACTTGATTTACCAGTAAAAAAAATCAGAATTAGCAAAGCTGTCGTTTTAGGTTTATTGCCAAAATTTATAAATCCCAGTCCCAATCCCAGTGAAAGCAAGCATAGCAAGGTGTAAAATGCATAGGAGGTGTATTCAAGCCTGCCTTGGGGTAAAAGAATAAAACACAGTGCAGGGAAAAATAGGTTGCGGGCTATTTCCATCCATGTAATACGGTTACTTGTTTGCACCGCGCGGCCTGTAAGAGATAATAAAGACCAGGCAACCATAAGGGCACAAATTATGCGCTGTGGTAAGGGCCACATTTTTTCATTGTAAATAAGCAATATCGCCAATCCAGCGCATGCAAGCAATTGGGTAATGGCATAAAACTGCTTTCCATTTGAAATGTGAAACTGGGGTGGGGGAGGAAACATTCCCTTGATGTCGGAAGGTTTTCTGGCCAATCCATCCAACTTTTTAAGTGGCGAAATATGTTGGCGCCATAAGGCCTTGATTTGCCTGAACCCATGAAAATGAGAGAAAATGAAACCCATTGATCCGGTTTTTTCGGTTAGCCCGTAAATGGGTTCTTCTTCCTCTTTTTGAAAGGTGCCAAACAAACGGTCCCAAATTATGAATACACCGCCATAGTTGCGGTCTAAATACTTTTCGTTGCTGGCATGGTGAACCCTGTGATGACTGGGAGTAACAAGGATATACTCCAGTGGCCCCAGTTTAGGAATGAGCTTGGTGTGAAGCGGCAATTGGTAAATGCCATGGAAAATAAGCACACTAAGTATGGCCATAGGATCAAATCCACAAAGAGGGATGAAACAGTAAAAAATAGACCTGGAAAGTGTTTGGAAAATAGAAATACGGAAACCAACGGTTAGGTTGTATTCCTCGCTTTGATGGTGGGCACTGTGAATGGCCCAGAAAAATCGTGTTTCATGTCCGGCCCGGTGGTAGCAATAAAAAAGCAAATCGGTTATAACCAGAATGCCCAACCAACTCCATGGGGTAACCGGAATATGCCATGGAGCCAGATGATCGTATATCCAGGTGAAAACCAATAGCATAAACCCATCCCAGAAAACCGAAAACACCCTATCACTAATGCCAAAAGCAGTATTGGTGGTACTATCGCTGAGATTAAAAATCTTGCGTTTTTTCACCAACTGCGCTATCAGCTCGGCTGTGAGTATGGATACCAAACAGATAAATCCGGCTAATATGAGAAGTTCATGTTTCAATATTGGCTAACTTTAACGTACAAAACTAAGCTTTAATTTTTTTCACCGTCCACATATTGGACACAATACAGACGCTAATAAAGGCATTGGCCCTTAATAATGCCAGAAAAAAAGTAATTTTATCCGATAAAACTGCTGTTGAGTTTGTCGAACAATACCCTGCTGACGTGGTTTTTGTATTTTTTTTCGTTGAAACTATGCACCCACCGAATGCCGCGTGTGGCACTGGTTAAAAAAACCTCTTCGGCACTGCTAAGGGTAATGTCGCTTACCGGTTGTTCTACCACTGTATACCCATATTCCTGTGCCAGGTTTATAACTACCCTTCTCATAACTCCATCCACACAATACTCAGAAAGGGGTGGTGTATTCAAAAATTCTCCGTTAAAACTAAAGATGTTTGAACCAATGCCTTCCGCAACCCGGCCACTTTCGTTGTAAATCAGGCATTCATCCAGCAAATTTTCGCGGGCATACATGCCGGCCATAACGTGCAATAGCGATGAAGTGGTTTTGAGCATGGAAGTAAAATTGGCATTCTTGCTCATTTCTTTATAAGCGCCCAGGCGTATGCCTTGCTCATTCCAATCATATCCACCAGATTGGGTTTGGGCTATTTCTATAACTACCGAAGTAGAATTGGATATTGGAGTGTACAAGCCATCAGAATCTCGAAAAATGGTAAGTCTTACCCGGGCATGCTCAATATTGGCGCTGGTGGCTGTTGTTTGTATTCGGGCTTCCAACTCATCCCGGTCGAAATCCTCGGGCAGAAGCATTTTTAGCAACATGGCCGATTTTCGCACCCTGATAAAGTGTAAATCCCCATGCAGTATGCGTCCATTGGTAAAACGCATGCTTTCAAAAAAGCCGTCTCCATACCGGTAACCCCTGCTTAGAGGGGTAAAAACAGGTGAATTGGCTTCACAGATTGCACCGTTTACATTAAAAATAACCATCAGCGGATTCTTCGGAAGCGAAAATAGAGATTTCCCTCTCTCAAAGTCATTTTTGTAGCTGAAAGATGGGTGATATTAAAAATACGCCTGTTACCTGCGGGTAAATAGGTAAACACAAATGCAATTCTACCTCCACTATCCGGGTGAACTTTTATCACATCAAAAGTACCATGTGCATTTTTACCCGGTTTTTGTATGCAATAGTTAAAAGAATCACCGGGGCCTATATTCAATGTATCCCCCTTGCTTATTTCAAATAGGGTTATTTTATCTTTTTTAACACTCACATATTGCCATGTGCCATTGGGCCAATTCTCATGGATTGTAAACAATTTACAACCCGAAAACATCAGGCTGAATAATAAAAAAAGCGGGATTCTATTTTTTCCGTTTAGAAATTTCATCACGGATTCTGGCGGCCTTGGTGTAGTCTTCATCGCGTATGGCCTCCTCCAGCATGCCTTCCAGTTCTTCCATGGTATAAGAATCCATGGAAGCATGGCTTTTACTTACAGGTATAAGTTCTTCGTGTGCAACCCTGCCGGGCATTTCATCTTCCTGGCCTGGATTGTCGTTCATTTCATATCCGGCTTCATCCAAAATTTTGGAATCGCACCAAATAGGGCAATGAAACTTTGCGGCTACCGCTATAGCGTCGCTGGTGCGGCTATCGATACTGGCGGTCTCGCCCTGACGTATGCAATGGATTTGCGAAAAGAATATACCTTCCTGCAAATCGGTTATTTCAATTTCTTTAACTGTAATATCAAAAGCCAGCAGCGAATTCACATACAAATCGTGGGTTAATGGCCGCGAAGGTTTCATTCCCTCCAACTCCATGGCAATGGCCTGGGCTTCGTAAGCGCCGATGAGCACAGGAAGACTGCGACTGCCATTCTTTTCATTCAGAATCAGCGTATAGGCTCCATGTGAATGAGCAGGAACAATAGACACCAATTCGAGTTCAATGCGCATAGAAGGTTATTAACTGGCTTTTAGGGCTTTGGCTGCTTCAATCAGTTTGGGCAATACCTCAAATGCATCTCCCAATATTCCGTAATCGGCTGCTTTAAAGAAGGGTGCTTCAGGGTCTTTATTAATTGCCACAATTACCTTGCTGCTGCTAACACCAGCCAGGTGCTGAATGGCACCCGAAATGCCAACTGCAATGTACAGGTTTGGCTTAATCGTAATTCCGGTTTGGCCTACGTGCTCGCTATGGGGTCTCCAGTGCATATCGCTTACAGGTTTTGAACAGGCAGTTGCACCACCCAAAATTCCGGCCAGTTCTTCAATCATGCCCCAGTTCTCGGGTCCTTTCATACCGCGTCCACCGCTTACAACGATTTCGGCTTCGGTAAGTGGAATTTTACCCGTAATTTTATTCACTTCGGCAATGGTAGTAGCACTGGCAACAGAGCTGGTATCTATGCTGGCGGCATTTACAACTGCTGAATTTCCATGGGTTTTGGTTTCAAAAGAGTTGGGGGTAATGGCCAGTACTTTCACATCTGAGGTCATATTTACCCAGGCAAAAGCTTTGCCCGAGAATACACTGCGTTTTACTTTAAAACCGCCATTGGTATCGGGGTAGTCCACAATATTGGTAACAATACCTGCACCCAGATTGGCCGCTACTCGGCCGGCAATGGATTTACCACTGTAGGTATTTGAAATCACCACAATTTTGGCATTTTTTTCTTTGCAAATGTTGGCCAGCACAGTAGCATATACATTGGCACTGAAATCAGAAGCTCCTGTAACAGTAACAACCTCATCGGCCCCATAATTTCCCAAAATTTCGGGGTTTTGCACGTTTCCTATGCTCACTGCAATAACAGGTCCACCTGCATTTGCAGCTACTTCGCGGGCAAATGAAACTGCCTCCAGGGTAGATTTTTTAAATTGATTTTCGTTGCTTTCAGCAAATACTAGTATGGCCATATCAAATCACTTTTGCTTCGTTTCTAAGTAAAGACAGCAATTCTCCTGCGTTTTCAGGGGCTATCATTTTCACACCTTCTTTGGGTTTTGGCAATTCAAAAACTGCATATTCACCCTGAACCGCTACAGCTGCAGGTTCTACCACATTCAGCGGCTTGGTGCGGGCTGCCATAATTCCACGCATATTGGGAATACGGGGCTCACACAAATCTTTCTGGGCACTTGCTACCAGTGGCAGTTGACAGGTAAGGGTTTCACGTCCGCCGTCAATATCATGCTCTACTGTAGCCGTATTGCCATTTAAATCCAATTTGGTAACTACATTGATACTTGGCAAACCAAGCATTTCGCCTAAAAGCGAACAAACTGCACCACTATTGAAATCTATGCTTTCACGGCCGGTTAAAATCAGATCATAACCTCCGTTTTTGGCAATTTCGGCAATCTGGGTGGCTACAAACTGAGAGTCAACGGGTGCTGCATTGATGCGAATGGCGTCGGTGGCTCCCATACTCAGGGCTTTGCGAATGCTGGGCTCACTGTCGGCCAAACCAACATGCACCACAGTTACAGTTCCACCTGCAGGCTCGGCAATATCTAGTGCGCGGGTTAATGCCAGCTCATCATATGGATTTACAATGTACTGCACACCCTGGGTGTTGAATTTTGTATTGTTATCAGTAAAGCTGATCTTGGTTGTGGTGTCGGGCACCACGCTGATGCAAACCAGTATTTTCATCGGGGGGTTAGAAAAGGACTGCAAAAGTAATCAAAATTTCTGGAGTGCAGCGCAATAAATCCACCCAAAGAAAGTGGTATTTATATTTTAGATAAAACCGTAAGTATTTGTTATTGAATGGAATAAAACAACAAAAGAGAGCCAATTACATTTTTATCCCTTTATGAAATGAAAGTACTTTAGCACAAGCAGATTAAGGTATTTTAACGATCTGCCCGGTTTGCAGCTGCCCTTGCCATTGAATATTATAAAAATAAAACCCCGATTTAAGGTCTTGAATTGCAATTTGGGTTAGATTGCTTTGCAATGTTTTTTCCATGCATACAATTCCCCTTGCATCCCGCAAAACAAACTGAGCCTGATTCTGCGATGAAACCTTGTCATTCCTTATGAATAGAGAGTTTTCTACAGGATTGGGGTAAACCCTGAAATTCTGCAAGGTACCGGCTCCGCGAATCCCCGCCGGACAAGGATCGAAAGTCAGAATTTTTACTCCGGTCCAATTGCTGCTAAACGGAATAATGCTGCATACATAGGACAGGTATACCTGATTTTGATACAAGCCAATTCCCCATGTACCGATGTTGTTTGAAACTCCTCCATAACCGCTGCATGAATCAGGTGCAGAAGGGTCTGATACATCCAACACATACATATCACTTTTTGCGGTGGCTACAAATAGTTTTTTGCAAACCTTATCTAGTTGTAGTTCATTGGCATGCACGGGTGTATTAAACCAATTATTGTTGGGGCATCCGTAAGGATTCCATTTGCCCTCCATGATAATATTATGGGTGTCTTTAACATTCAGAATTTCTACACCACAGTAATCGCAGCCAATGTAAAGCAGGCTATCATCCAGCTGACAATTGTTGTATGCCCGGGTTTTCCCATTCAGTCCCGGATTTGAAAAACGTCCGGTTTCTTTAGGCGATGAAGGGTTGGTACAATTGATTATTCGTATACCACCCGCATCAAAACAAAGATATACGATACTATTTTTTACGGCCATTCCCCGGGCATTGTATAGTTTGGAATTGGGGCTTGCCGTTGGAAAGTTGATATCGGGTTTAAAAACCGATTTCTGCACAATTTTATGTTTATCACTGATGTCCAGCACCGCCATTCCATTGCCCATGCAGCCCAGGTAGGCAATGTTATTTTCGGTTTGTACCACTCCCGATCCTCCTTTAGATCCGGCAAGTTTCCAGTGCGCAGTAACCCAGGCGTTCGCAGGAGTGTCCACATTCACAATGGCCAGCCCGGATGCCTGTTTATCGTTAAAATGATTGCCCAGCGCCAGGTATACATAATGTCCTTGCTGGCAAAGGTTCATAACATCCAGGGTATCGAATAGGGCCGGTAACAATGTTTTTTCTAAAACCGGATTTCCAAGGTTACTAATGTTGTAAACTTTTAGTCCGGCTTCCTTGTTGGCCACATATAAATACGGTTTTCCTGAAGCATCATGGATCATTGTCATGGTCATGGTACTGCAGGTAGATGGGATATCGGCTTTCCAGGTCAGGTTGAGGTTTTTGCAGGCCTGGGCTTTTAATTCTCCGAGCAGGTGCAAAGCCAAAAGGGTAAACAGGGGTAAGAAACGCTTCGTTTTCATAGTTTCTTGTTTAACAAAAATACGATGAACGGCCCAAAATGTTACACAAGGTTGGGGTAAAAAAATAGCCGGAACTCAATGAGCCCGGCTATTTGGTATATTTTAAGAAGGTTATTTCTTAATGTTAACTGAAGCTTTATTTGGAGTAACTTCAACTTTGGTTTTACCAGTTTCAACAGAAGCACCTTCGGTAGATACATTTACAGAAGTACCGCCATCTTTGTTTTCTGTAGCAGCAGGTGTGCTGGCTGGAGTAGATTCTGCAGCAGGGGGAGTAGTAGTTTCGGTAGTCGCTTTGCCAGAATCAGCAGTTGATTTAGCAGAATCTGCTGGAGCAGAGTCGGTTTTAGCACCGCAAGAAGCCAGGGCTGCAACGGCAGCAATTGTGAAGATGTAATACAGTTTTTTCATTTGTTTTAAAGTTAGAATGCGAAAATATGGCTTCATTTAGAATATACAAGTAGTAAAAGTTTATTTAATTTCACAATGTGTGTATAAATGCTGCGGTTGAACTGTAAAATGCCTGCCCCCTAGTATTTACTTTTGGATGCAATTCCACTCTATATTTCAAGAAAAAAACATTTTGCAAACTCAAACTCAAGCTCAAAAATTTCACTTCATAGCCATTGGGGGTGCTGTAATGCACAACCTTGCGCTTGAATTATTGGCCCATGGAAACATAATAACGGGTAGCGACGATGAAATTTTCGACCCCGCGAAAACCCGTTTGCAAAATGCAGGAATCTTACCGGCAGAATTGGGTTGGTTTCCCCAAAAAATTCAGCCCGATCTGGATGGGATTATTCTGGGTATGCACGCCCGGGCCGATAACCCCGAACTAGTAAGAGCCAAAGAACTGGGAATTAAAATCTATTCGTTTCCAGAGTTTATTTACGCCCATTCAGTTGATAAAACCCGTGTGGTAATAGGGGGGAGCCATGGCAAAACTACTTGCACCGCCATGCTTATGCATGTGCTGCAGGTTTGTGGCAAATCGTTCGATTATCTGGTAGGCTCTCAATTAGAGGGTTTTGACCGCATGGTTAAAATTAGCAATGCCCCCCTGATTATCATTGAGGGTGATGAATATCTGACATCGGCCCTGCATCCGGTACCTAAATTTCATGTTTACCACCCACACCTGGCCATGATTACCGGTATAGCCTGGGATCATATCAATGTATTTCCAACTTTTGAAAATTATCTGCTACAGTTTGAGTTGTTTTTAAATACCATAGAGCCCGGTGGAAAGGTATTCTGGTACCAGGCCGATCCGCATTTGCAATCCCTAATGGCCCAAACCCAGGTAACCAATGCGCCCTTTTCCGAACCCGATTTTACACAGCATAACGGACAGGTGATTGTAGCCGTTGAGGGAAATACATATCCCATGCAGATATTTGGCAGGCACAATCTGCAGAATGCGGCTGGAGTGGCCAATCTGGCGGCTGAACTCGGAATAGATGCCCATACTTTTTGGACCGCCATGCAGTCGTTCACGGGCACCGCAAAGCGGCTCGAAAAAATGCATGAATCAGAGAATCTCACTATCTATCGCGATTTTGCTCATGCACCCAGCAAAGTAAAAGCCACGGTAGAAGCCGTGCGTGAACAATATCCGGATAAAAAAATGGTGGCGGTTTTCGAAGTCCATACCTACAGCAGTTTGCGCACCGATTTTTTGCAAGGTTACAATGGTAGTCTCAATCCGGCCGACCAAGCCTTTGTACTTTTTGATCCACATGTGTACGAACTTAAAAAGATGCCTGTTCCGGACGCTGCGGTTTTAGAAAACGGTTTTGGACATTGTAAAGCTTTTTCAAACCCCTCTGAACTAAAATTACAGATATTGAATGCCTTAAAAAACCAGGATGCGGTTTTATTGCTCATGAGCAGCGGAAATCTTGGTGGCCTTGCCATTCACGATTTTATTGAAAATTAAAACCACAAGCAGCGAGATAAATGACATTCTTTTACTTGATTAAACCAAAAAAAGGCTTTATTTCGCTGTTTCCTCCGGAAGGGACCATGAAGTATAAACTGGCAGTTTTACTGGTATTATTATTCACTACTTTGCGCATATTTGCCCAAAATGGCATTGTGCATGGAACGGTTGTAAACGAAAACCAGGAAGGGATGGGCAATGTAACCGTTACAGCCGAACCTGGTGGGTTAAGTGTTACAACCGATGCCAGTGGTAAATTTATTTTTACTGGCTTGCCAAAAGGGCGCATTAAAATAACCGCAACTTTTATTGGGTTCGAAGATGCATCGGACGATGTAGAAAACGAATCGGGCAACGACAGGTTGATTATTTTTCTGGCCATGCGTCCTAAAGTAAACTCATCCAAAGAAATTGTAATTATCGGATATGCCCGTCAGATTAAAAAAGATGTAATTGGCAATATTTCTAAAATACGTGCTGCGGAATTAACCGTAAATCCTGGCTTGAGCTTTGATGCTTCGTTGCAAGGAAAAGCACCCGGCATACAAGTAATCCAAAGCGGAGGAATTGCAGGTGCCGGAGCCCTGATTCGCATTCGGGGTATTGCCTCGGTAAGTGCCAGTGGCGAGCCGTTGTATGTGGTAGATGGTTTGCCGATTAACCAGGATCAGTTTATAAATATTGGAAACGGAGTTTCGGGGCAACAAAACAATCCACTGAGTTTTCTCAATATTTCGGATATTGAAAGTGTAGAAATCCTGAAAGACGCTGCAGCAGCGGGTATATATGGTTCGCGGGGTGCAAACGGGGTTGTATACATTACTACCAAAAGGCAGCCATTTAAGGCACCCAATAAGCTTACATTTACTTCCAGTATTGGTACCAGCTCGCCTACGGTAAAATTGCCCATGCTTGACAATAAAAGATGGCTTGATTTATATCAGGAAGCCTGGCTAAACGATGGTAATAGCGGGCCGGCTAAATTGCCCGATGATGTGCAATGGGCCGATGCATTGGCTACCAATACAAATTGGGCAAAAGAAGTAACCCGGCTGGGAATTAAAACAGAAACCAATGCCTCTTATGCTTTTTCGGCAGGTAATTGGCGGTTATTCAATTCATTTGGCTACCTAAATGCAGGCAGTTATATTAAAGACAATAATTTCAGACGCTTTGGAGGCAGGGTAAACGGCGATTTGGATGTTAGCAATAAAACCCATTTCAAATTTGGGGTAATGCTTTCCGATTCGCGCAATAATCGTCAATCACAATCCGTGCAGGGCGGCTTGGGAGCAGCATATTCCTATGCTTTACCCATATTTGCCAAAGACAGGGTTTCGGGTTTCGGTACCTATGGCAATCCCTTGCTGCGTATGAAATACCAGCATTGGCATACCGATGAAAGCCGTTTTATGGCCAACACCAGCTTGGAAACCGAAGTTTTGCGCAATTTGGTATGGGAACTCAAAGGGGCTTATGATTATATGGATGTGTACGACAATCTGTATATCGAAAAAGAATTTCAGGCCAAAGATGGTATTCCACTCGCACAGCAAAAATCTTACAGCCAGCTTAGCAATTACAAAGCCAATAATAAACTGTTAAATACCAACTTTGTTTATTACATCCGCCGTTCATCCAAAACCGATTTAAATATACTATTTGGTGGCGAATACCAAAGGGCTGATATTCAAACCTGGCAATACACCCAGGATGGTATTAACCGGGAATTAACCCCTGTGGATTACAACCCCAATAAAATAAAAACCAATACCGAGGCATGGTCGTTTTTAAGCAGTTTTGTTAGGTTTAACGGACGTATCAATGCCAAATGGCTGATGCAGGGAAGTTATCGAATAGATGGTTCAAGCAGATTCGGAACCAATAACAGATATGGTCAGTTTCCAAGTCTGGCACTGGGATATTTGATGAGTGAAGAAAAATGGCTGAAAGAGTCTAAGAAAATCAATTTCCTAAAAATTCGCGCAGGCTGGGGGTATATTGGTAGCTCAGCCATTCCCAATTTTATTCAATACGGTACTTACGGAAACCCTTCCAATAATAATACGTATAACGGACAGCAGATTTTGCAACCTTATAATATTGCCAATCCGAATTTACGTTGGGAAATGTGCCGTGTTTCCGACGCTGGGATAGAGGTGAGTTTATTTAAAAACCGATTGTACATGGAAATCAGCGCTTACGATCGCCAAACCAAGGATGTATTATTAGATGCGCGGATTCCGGGTTCAACCGGTGCCATAAACAGCAACAACCAGTTTAGGTATTTCGAAAACGTGGGAACGGTAATTAACCGCGGTGCTGAATTGCTTTTTAATGCTGTAATTATCGATAAGCAAAAAGATGGAAAACGCTTTGCCTGGCAGTTTAAAGGCAATTTTATGCATAACCAAAACAAGGTTATAAATATGGGCTTTTTAGATCCGGATGCCATTGTGGGCGGGGGCGAAACCCGAATTATGGAAAACCAACCCATTGGGGTTTTTTATCTGGTTCGGTATTCGCATGTGGATAAGGCTACCGGAAAGCCGGTTTACCTGGATAAAAATGGCAATGAAACCTTTCAGTATTCTTTAGACAATCGCGTAATTTCGGGCAATGTGCAGCCCAAATTAATTGCCTTTGCAGAGAATCGATTTGATGTGCAGCGCTGGGGTTTCTCGTTTTCATTTTACGGCGTATACGGTGGCAAAATTTATGACGAAGGCGCCAAATACCAGTTTACCATGCTTTCACGCGGCAATGTGCAGGAAGGACTTGAAGATCGCTGGCAAAAACCCGGCGACGATGCCACCTATGCAAAACTGTCTCTCAATCCGCTGAATTATGGCGGACTGGATAATATTGCCAATTATCACACTACCCAATGGTTGTATGATGCCTCTTACATTCGTTTGCGCGAGGTGAGTGTCAAATACAAAATCAAGGAAGATAAAGGGGGTACAGGTAAAATTAAAACAGCCACCGTATTGCTCAGTGCATTTAATTTATGGTTGTTTACGCGTTATCCCGGCGATCCGGAGGTTATACGAGATTATAGCGTATCGGCCCAGCGCAATATAGGCACCAATGTTACCAACCTTTCTCCTCCGCAAGAGCGCAGTATCATGCTTACCCTAAAACTGGAAATATGAGGCGCAATGGCAGAATATTATTATTAATTCTGGTGGCTATTTTGGGCAGCAGTTGTGAAGATTTATTAATCATTAAACCTACCGATACCAAAATAGAAGAGGATGCCATTCAAACAGCAACAGATGTGCAGAATTTGTTAAACGGGGCTTATGATGTATTGCGCAATGACAACCTTATGGGCAGCAACAATTGGCTGGCCAATGAACTGCTTTCCGATAATATTGACCCGGAAGGAATTTCGGGTAATTTGTTGGCCGTATACAACCGCAATACTACAATATTTAATAACGTTAGCCGGCAGTTGTGGAATCAGAGTTATACCTGCATTTATCGCTGCAACCTGGTGTTGAAATACGTCGAAAAAATTAATGGTATAAAACCCGAGGACAAGGCCAGAATGCGCGGACAGGCTTTGTTTCTGCGTGCATATTGCAATTTCGAATTGGTAAAATTATTTGCCCAACCCTATGGTTATACGGCCGATAATAGCCACAATGGAATTCCATTGCGATTGACAACCGAAATCACCACCATTGGGCGCAGTAAGGTTTCGGAAGTTTACGATCAGATTATTTCAGACCTAAACTTTGCAGTGCAGGAATTACCTGCCGATTTGGTGCCCGGTACTCCCAATGTATGGGCAGCTAAAGCTATGCTGGCAAAGGTTTATTTTCAGCGAAATGATTTCTTTTTTGCGCTGAAATATGCTAAAGATGTGGTTGAAAATAGTACCGCTATTTTTCAAAACAATTTGCAGTTGCGATTTTCAAATTCACAAAATACCGATAACATTTTTGAACTACTGTCTGATGGTTCGGGCCCAACCGGGCAACAGGCTGGAGCCCAGATTTCGGCAATGTACCGCAGCAATACCGCCGAACCGCAATTGTTATATACCGCCGATTTTTATAATGAATTAAAGAGAGATGCCGGCGAAAAACGATTATTGGATTGGTGTAAGGTGGAGCCTGCAAGTGGCAGCAATCCCGAGGAATATTATCCTACTAAACTCAATTATGATGTGCGGTTCCGCATTCCACTCATTCACATGGCCGAGCTTAAACTGATTTATGCCGAATCGGCTGTGGAGCAAGGTGATTTAAATGCTGGGAAAATTCAACTCAATGATGTACGCCTGAGGGCGGGTCTTAATAAATTCGTATCCTCGTCTGCTACTCAAATAATTGATGAAATCCGACATCAGCGCAGACTTGAAATGGTGCTGGAAGGCAATAGGGTGCAGGATTTAAAACGCATTGCAATACGCGAAGGGGGTGCAACCTCATTTCACATACGGGGCTCGGCCTGGAATTGTCCCGGGCTTGTTTTGGCCATCCCCGATGATGAAATGAGTGCCAATCCTAAAATGATTCAGAATCCGCTGGGCGGGTGCAATTAATTTTTTTTTAATAATTGTCACCAATTCGCATTTACTTGCATTTAGTAGGTAATTGACATTTCCGAATGCAGGTAACAGAAGTTGAGATAGCGAGGTTGAAAGCCTCAGATGCCAAAGCACAGAAGCAGGTGTTTCAGCTATTGTATCCAAAAATTACCTCTATTTGTATGTATTATGCCGGCGATACAATGCTGGCCGAGGATGCGGCAACAGCGGCATTTATTAAGGCATTTAAATCCATTGCATTGTTTGAATTTCAGAATATCAATTCGTTTTATGCCTGGCTAAAAAAATAGCCATACGCGAAGTGTTGTATGAACTGCGCAGGAAAAGGAGCTTCCTTTCTATCGACGAAATAGGAGAGCAGGGACCGGTTGTAGAATCTGGCGCATTAAAAGAATTGCAGGTAAATGATATTTACCGATTGTTAAATCAATTGCCCGAATCGCAGAAAGCGGTTTTTTTAATGATTTCTGTTGATGGGTATTCGCATGCCGAATGTGCGGAATTGCTGCAGATTTCGGAGGCAAACAGCAAGCAATTGCATCACCGTGCCAAAGAAAAATTAAAAATGATGTTGAACGCAGAAAACAAAAGAAGCCATGGAAAACTGGGAAATTGATCTCATTCAAAAAATCCAACAAAATCTGCCCGAATATAATCCGGATATGCGCCACATGGAGGCTAAATGGCAGGTGGTAGCGGCAGGTTTAGAAGAAAAAAAGCGCGGAGCCTGGTTTTGGTTTCGCAATGTTGCCGCTGTTTTATTGGTAGGAATGGTTTCTGTTCTGGCATTTCATTATTTCAATAAAAATGCGGTACCTAATTCAATGAAACTAGCTGCGGGAGCTCAAAAAGCCGATATACAAAATCAATCTAAGGTTGCTGAATTGCCTCAAAAATTGCCGGTTTTAAATCAGAATTTGGATGCTTCTGTTTTACATATTTCACCGGAAAATTTATCGGATACCCCCAAAATAATTCTACCAGAGCAGGCGCCAATTTTCCCAATTGAGGAAAGCGTGGCAGTAACCGTACCTGCTGAAAAAAACACGGTAAAAACAGGGCGGAATGCTAAAAAACGCAAGTCTAAAACCATTTACCTGGCAGGGCAGAAATCAACCACCAAACCAGAATCAGTAGTTACAACCCAAGGGCAAAGCTTTTGGGATACCGATAATCGTGGCCGCCATGCGGAAGCCGCCAGAGAAGATAAAAATAAAATAATCAAATTTTAAATATGAAAAATACACTACTATTCCTGGCATTTGCAATGCTGGGTAGGATGGGATTTGCCCAGGATTTTAATCTAGTTGATTCTGATTCCCTAAATCTGCACTATCCCGAAGGGTTTATAGAAATTCACATGGAGGATTATAAACACAGGTATGACTCATCTTACCTCAAAATGAGTTCGCGTATTTTAGAATTATTGCCTCAAATTATAGAAAAAAATGAGGACGTAATGCCCCACGAAATTAGATATATATATAATGAACATTCTGGTGAATATATAAAAATTTACAATGAGGCAGAAGAAGAATCAAATAGTTGGGAATTGCAAAAAGCACTGATGTGGAATATAAGAGCCATGCGTCCGCGCGGTCCCTGGCGGGTGTACATTGCCGATCAGGAAAAAGGATTTACTTTTATTATTTTGGCACAGGATAGTTTAAATTTAATAAAATTATTGAATAAGAATATATGTGAAAATTATACAAAATATGGGGCTGAAATAAAAAGATTTTCGAAACCGAAAAATGGTGATCCCTATTTTATCCAAATTACAGATACTTCATCCACCGGTCAGGCTGGATATTATATTCACAGTCAAAAAATTAATAAATATGTAGGTAAAGTAGCAATTGGACTTGCCACTAATACAGAGTCATCTTTTATTGCATTAAATTGGGAATTAAGCCGGCTCATATATTCTAAATATACACCTAAATACAAATTGGGTATTTGTAGTCACCTCTTTGTAGGCCCCAATAGAAATAGCAGTGATTCGACAAAAATGAGCGGACTGAATCTGTTTGAATTGAAACTTTCTTATTTACAAAACGATAAACCCTGGTTGGGTGTGAAAATTGGTATAGGATCAGCTGATTATGGAAATATGCTTATTCATAGTGTTAAAACAATCGCATATGGAATGAGTTTCGAAAATACCCGGTTTGCCGATTTTGATTTGGATTTAATAATCCCAATTAAGAATAAATATGGTTTTCAGCCTGCATTTGGCCCTAGAGCTATGCTATCGTTAAAGTTGCCATTCTAACCCTCCCAAAGCCGATCTACACTCCATGCCTGAGGCTTGCCACCAAAAAGCACCTTGGTTCGGGCCCAGGTATCGGTAAAAAGTTCGCTGTGGCGGTATTTTTCTAAGAAACTTTCATCTTCCCAATAGCTATAAGTAAAAATAATTTGAGGGTGGTGTTGATCCTGGTACAACTCAAGCCGGGTGCAACCTTCCGAGGCGCGGATAAAAGGAGCTGACTGATGAAAAATTTCCAGAAATGCAGGTACATTTTCGGGTTTGAATTCCATTTTTACAATACGAATGAGCATGGGGCAAAGGTAATACGAACAGCCGAAAGGCAGCCGGATGGACAGCCGATGAACAGCCGAAAGGACAGCCGATCTCAGATCTTGGATAATGGATTGCGGATTCTTGGTTATTGACTTTTATCTGCCCCGCTAACGCGGAAGGTTTTCTACACGCTTTCCCGCTAACGCGGTGGGTTTTTTCTGTACCGCTAGCGCGGAGGCTTTTCTTCACGCTGCCCGCTAACGCGGAGGTTTTTATCTGTACCGCTAGCGCGGTGGCTGATTCTGCATTTTACATTTTACATTTTACATTTTACATTGGCTGTCTGATGTGCTTTGCACTTTGCACCTTGCACCTTGCACTGTGCACTGGATGTCTATTCGACTACGAGCATTACCATCTGGCCGGTTTTGAGTCCCAGGTATTGGGCTGCAGAGCCGCAATTGACTGCTATTTGCAGCATATCGCCTAGTCCGAAGAGGGCCAGCTTACTGCCTTCCGATACATCGGTGTAGGTTACAGAAATGTTTTCAATGCTTTCTTTCATGCCCAGTTTTATGCTGAATTTTTTGGAAAGGGTGATTCTTTCGAATTCTTCTTTTTGCATGTTCAAATAGGCATTGCCCTGGCTATCGTTGTGCAATACTGTAAGCCTGTAAGTATTGCCTGTAAGGGTAGGTTGGGGCAACAGCGATATTTTGGGTTTATCTTCTTTCTCGGGCAATTGGGTTGAATCTGCCACGAGATTTTCCAAAACAGGTAAATACAATTCGCGGCAAATATCTTTCACCCCCTGGGTGCTGCTAAGTTTGTAGTATTCAATAACGGCTTGAGGAAATGCAATGGACAAAATGCCATTATCCGGAATAAAAAAATATTGGTCGGGAGTTCGGGCCAGTACATATTTTTCGGGCAATCGATTTCCAATATGCAACAGGCATAAATGCACACAATGCTTGGGAAAACTGCTGCAAACCATGCGCAGGTAAATGGCAGGAGAGATTACATCGCCTTTTTTAAAGGGTTGGTGGGTAAAAATAATTGTTGAACCTGGGAAACGGGCATGAAGAATGGCTTTGTATATAGTGGTTTCGGGTGCCAAGGCATCGAAATCGGCAAGAATGTGTATGAATAATGGATTTTCCAATCTGTGGCTTTCTGTATATTTGTGCAAAGAAAGTAAAAAAGCTAGGTTTGGCAGAAAGAGTTTATACGCTGGAAATAATAAATCCGCAAGTTTTTTATGGAGCAAACAATGCCCATCTTACAATTATTAAAAGCAAATTTCCAAAACTACAATTTGTAGCACGTGGAGACGAGGTTAAGGTATTGGGAGAGGAGACAGAACTTGAAAATTTTGCAGCCAAAATGGAGCTGCTGGAAAAATATTACCTCAAAAGGGGAGAGTTGAACGGCCATATCCTCGACGAGGTTTTTGGGGTAAACGGCTCACAAACCGTAAACAACGAGCCCGAGGATACCGATACTTTATTGATTGGAACCCGTGGCCAAAAAATCAAGGCCCGCACTGCCAATCAGCAATCCATGGTAAAATCGGCCGTAAAAAACGATATAATTTTTGCCCTTGGACCAGCCGGTACCGGTAAAACCTATACAGCCGTTGCCATTGCAGTTAGGGCTTTAAAAGACCGTGAAATTCGCCGCATTATTCTTACCCGCCCAGCGGTAGAAGCTGGTGAAAATCTTGGATTTTTACCCGGAGACCTGAAAGAAAAAATCGACCCCTATCTGCGTCCCCTTTACGATGCATTGGAGGATATGATTCCGGGTGATAAACTTAAAAGTATGATAGAAAGCCGCACCGTAGAGATTGCCCCATTGGCATTTATGCGCGGCCGAACCCTGGATAACTGCTATGTGATTTTAGACGAAGCCCAGAATAGTACCGATCTTCAGATAAAAATGTTCTTAACCCGCATGGGTCCTAGTGCCAAATTAATAATTACCGGCGACCTGAGCCAGGTAGATTTGCCCAAAAAGCAACAAAGCGGGCTGCATAGGGCAATACGGATACTTAAGAACATAGATGGAATTGCCATCATTGAGCTCGATACCAGCGATGTAGTGCGCCACAGACTTGTAAAAGAGATAGTTAAAGCCTACGACCGCGAGCACAATGTGGATAACGGTAACGAACATTAAAATATTTTTATATATTTTTGCATATTTAGCAGAGGTATGAGTTCCGCAATGCAGCAAATGAGAGCCCTGACATCCACCAACTATTTCTTTAAGAATCAGACCAACTTTTACCGTGGTAAAGTCCGCGATGTATACACCATCAAAGACGAACTGCTGGTTATAGTGGCCTGCGACCGTATATCGGCGTTCGACCACGTACTGCCGCGCAGCATCCCATTTAAGGGTCAGGTTTTAACTTCTATCGCATCTTTGTTTTTAGACAATACTGCGGATATTGTACCCAATTGGAAAATTAGCACACCCGACCCGCAGGTTACTGTTGGGCACCGTTGCGATGCCATTCCTATTGAGTTTGTAGTGAGGCAGTACCTTACCGGTCATGCCTGGAGAGTGTATAAAGAGGGTGGTCGCATGCTTTGTGGCAATAAATTGCCCAATGGATTAAAGGAAAACGACAAACTTCCCAAAGCCATTATTACTCCTGCCACCAAGGCGGTTAGCGGGCACGATGAAGATATTTCATTAACCGAAATTCTGGATCAGAAACTGGTTACCAAAAAACAGCTCGATAAGCTGGTTGAAACCGCTTTTGCTCTTTTTCAGCGCGGTACCGATTATGCCGCCGACAGAGGCCTTATTTTGGTTGATACCAAGTACGAATTTGGTAAAAAGGAGAGTAAAATATTCCTGATTGATGAGGTACATACCCCTGATAGCAGCCGTTTCTTTTATTCGGATAGCTATGAAAACCTGCTGAGTAAAAACATGCCTCAGCGCCAGCTCAGCAAAGAGTTTGTGCGCGAATGGCTCATGGAAAATGGCTTTCAGGGATTAAAAGGCCAGGTGGTTCCGGATATGCCCGATGAATTCGTACAATCCATTACCGACCGCTATACCGAATTGCACAATGCTATGACCGGGAAGCAACTAATTGGCAGAAATTACGACAATATAATGGATGACATGGAGGAAGCCATCCAAACAGAACTTCAAAAATTCGAATAACACCTATGATAAAAAAACTCTTATTCCTTGCGGTATGCAGTTGTGCGGCGCTTTTTACTTCTGCCCAAACCGTAAGTTTATTTGCAGGTTCGCCTTATACCATTACCAATGATTGGTATGGTTACTCGGGCAACACCAGTTCAATTCTCGCCAATAAGGATAGTTTTGCCATGCCTTGGGGTATTTGCACAGATACTGCAGGCCGATTCTGGATTAGCGACATTACCAAAATGTATGTGGTTACAGGCGGTTACAGCATAGTTCGCGGTGGTTATACCGGCAATCCTCAGGATCCAGGTGCCCAGGATTACCAGGATAAAACAGGCACTGTATCGCGTTTTTCACAACCCCATGGCGTTTGTGTGCATCCCAAAAGCAATGATGTTTATGTATGCGACTATGGCAATAACGTGATTCGCAAAGGACTGAAGTATGTAAATGTATCCAATCCCAGCATCTGGTCAACATTGGCGGGTGTGCAAAGTTTTGTAATTGGAGAATATAAAGATGGCGCCGCATTATCGGCTAAATTTAACGGTCCCGAAGATATCGTAGTAAGCTCTGATGGCAGCACCTTTTATGTGTCTGACCAGGGTAATCATTGTATCCGCAAAATCAATGGTGGCAACGTATCCACTGTATGCGGTGATACAATAGAGGGAGATAAACTGGCTACAGGAAAATCTGCACGTTTTTCTTATCCTTCAGGTTTGTTTTTAGAAAACGACAATTCTTTGCTGGTATGCGACCGCAATAATGGTAAAATTAAGCGGGTAAACCTGAGCACAGGTGCAGTAACCAATGTGGTTTCGGGCCTGTTTTTACCTACGGATGTTGTTTCTGTAAATGGTATTCTCTACATCACGGATCGCAATTGTATTCGCACCTGGGATGGAACTAAATTACGTCTCTATGCCGGCAAATATGGTGTTTCTGGCTATGTAAACGGCAACGACAGTACTGCCCGATTTGCCGACTTGGAACACATTTGCTATGATGCCAAAACCAAGAGTTTATATGTATCGGATATGGGCAACAATGTATTCCGCAAAATACCGGTAATTGCATTGCCAACCGCCGATTTTTGGGCCAACAAAACCTCGGTTTATGTAAATGATGTTGTAACCCTGCACAACAGCAGTACCAATGCAACTTCATACCAGTGGACCATTTCTCCGGGAAGCTATACCCTTGAAAATGGTGGCAAACTTACCGATAGTATGTTGTATGTATCCTTCAGTGCTACCGGTTCGTATACCATAACTCTCAAAGCCTCAAACCAGGCTGGTAGCGATACTAAGGTAAAAACAAGTTATATCAATGTATCTACCCAAGGTGGGGTGAAACCAACGGCCGAATTCTATGCAAATAAAACGGTATGTACTACTGCCGATACGGTTACAATGATAGAGCAAAGTACCAATAGCCCTACCTCTTGGAGCTGGTCTTTTGCACCAACTACCGTAACTTATCTCAGCGGAACTACCTCCAGCAGCCGTTTTCCTAAAGTGAAATTTACTGCTGCCGGGGTATATTCTGTTACCCTTACTGCCACCAATGGTACAGGCAATAATGTAAAAACCCGCACAAATTATATCAATGTTACCGCTGCCGGTGTGGAAGATATTAAAACCATACAGGTTTCGGCATTTCCAAACCCGGCTACCAACCAGATTACCTTTAGCATAGTGCCTAAAAACACCGTATATGTGAATGGACTAAATGGTGCCATTATCGAATTAAATTGCAATCTGGGTATGGCAGATATTAGCAACCTTGCTGCAGGTGTTTACTTTGCCCGTTTCGAAGGTTTGGACGGTAAATATTACTCTGCCAAATTTGTAAAAATTGCCGATTGAAATCGTTAAAATTCAATCCAAATAACATCTTTAAAAGCCCGGCATTCGTCGGGTTTTTTTCATTTCTTACTGTACAGTTTTTGTTTTTATACCTGTTGCAATTTTTATCGCGCAGTATTTTTATATTTTTTAAGAAAACCCAATTTGCATCACTGAAACTGCTGTTTGTTTCAAGTTATCACGGATTTCTTCTCGATTTATCAATGCTCTGTTATCCCTTACTTTGGATATTATTTTGCTATATTTTATTTCAGATTTTTAATCGAAACTGGATTTTAAAACTTACCCTACCCATTGTCGTTTTAATGGTAATATCCTCGGTAGTGATTGCATTTTCCGATGCCGAATTATACCATGTATGGGGTACAAAAAACAATAGCCAATCCGTTCAATATCTGCGCTCACCCAAAGAGGCATTTGCCTCGGCAAGTGCTGGTACCTGGGCTGTTGTAATCCCGTTTACATTGATTTTTGGTTCATTGGCTGCTTACTATTATTACCGCTTAATTTCTAAAAATTGGAAGCAGGTAAATGCAAATCGCCGTGGCAAAATAATTTTAGCCATACCTGCATTTGTACTTGCAGGGATTGGCCTCAGGGGCGGCTTACAAACCATCCCTATTTCGCAAAGTAGGGTGTATTATTCTCAAAATACTTTTGAAAATTATACCGCTGTTAACAGCACATGGAATTTTCTTTATTATGTATTTAATAAATCAGAAGTAATCGTTCCGGAGAAATATCGCTTTGGATTACCCAAGGGTGAAAGTTACTGGAAACAATACACAGTAACCGACACAACGGCTGAATTTACACCTTTAAGTAAAATAAACAAACCCAACGTAGTATTGGTGATTTTAGAAAGTTTTTCGGCCTATACTTCCAAGTATTTTTGTGATAGTTTTGATTGTACCCCATTTTTAGATTCACTGGCCCAAACCGGAATAACATTTACAAATGCCTATTCGCAGGGCGACCGAACCGATAAAGGCCTGGCTTGTGTTATAGGAGGCTGGCCGGGTCAACCCTGGCAGGGTATAATTAATGAACCCGATAAAGGTGCAAAATTGCCATCTTTGGCAAGGATTTTTAACCAACAGGGGTATCAAAGTAGTTTCTATTATGGAGGTGATTTGGCATTTGCCAATATGCGGGCCTACTTAACCCCGGCAGGCTACCAAAATATGGTAGATGAAAATGTAATGAACCTGGATAAACCCGGTTTTAAATGGGGCTACCACGATGCGGATGTATTGAATTACTGGCTATCTTCCATACAATCTGCCAAACAACCTTTTTTTAGCACCATTCTTACCCTTAGCAGCCACGAACCCTTTACGGTGCCCGGTTGGAAAAAGCTCAATGATAATAACGAGTTTGTGAGATTCAGAAACTCGGTGCGTTATGTAGACAATTGTTTGCGAAACTGGATACACAAGGCAGCTTCACAGCCTTGGTTTAATAATACCCTTTTTGTTTTTGTAGCCGACCATGGCCGTCAGGTAGGATTGGGCAATATGGATTACTGGCAACCTGCACATTTTCGCATTCCCATTGTGTTTTGGGGGCCGGTGTTGAATGGGGGGCCTAAGGTTTATACCCAAACCGCCTCTCAAACCGATATTGGCACCACCCTGCATTGTGGTCTTTTTGGCGCCAAACCCGGGTACTTCCCTTTTGGCAGAAACTTATTGGCACCCCATGCCGATATGACAGCTTATTTTTTTAGCAATGGATTTGGAGTTTTGTCACCGGAGGGTCATGTTGTATGGGAAAATAATCCGCCCAGGATTACTGAAAAAAGCGGTAAAGCCACCACAGATATGCTTTTGTTGGGCAAATCACTGCAATTGGAGCTTATTTCAAGGTACAAAAATTTTTAAGTTTTTAAGTAACATTTGGTCCGATTTATGCGTCTATAAGTCGAAACCATTACCCAAAATAACTTTTATGTATAACTTTGAATCCGTGAACTCTGCTAAGCAAAAGAAATTCAACAAATGGCACATGATATGGGTGTTGTTTGCGCTGAATGTGATTGGGTTTGCAGCGGCAAAACTTTATTTCCGCAATCAGGAGCAGGGCGCCAAAGCGGAGACTGAGACTGTAGATTACCCAAAATCATACGGTGCCAATGTTAAAGAGCCCAATACCTTGCTCGATTGGGGTCTGCAATTGGTGCACATTCTTCGCGGCCGGAACTAATCCACCGCAATTTGCAAAAAGGCAGAAATATTTTTCAACTCTTTTACGATTTTGTCCTTAAGTCAAGGATATACCACATTGCCTTCTGGGTTATTTATGTAGTAATTGTAGCCCTGGCCATACAGCCCGGCCACAATCCTAAAGAATGGGTTATCTACTCTTCCTTCATCCTGTTCTTTCATGCCATAGCGGCCTATTTCAATAACTATTTTCTGGTTAATCGTTTTCTTTACACCCGGCAAATAGGGTTTTACATATTTTCACTGGTTCTTACCATCGTAGCGGCTTCGTTTCCCATCAGTATTCTGTTTCACCGCTTGGTGCGCGATCAGAACATTAAAAACCTGGTTTGGAGCTGGAATTTCTTTCTGGCTACTTTCTTATCTGTACTTTTTTCTGTAGTGCTCATTTTGGTGTTGAAGCTGCTTAAAAACTGGTACGATGAGGAACAGGCCAAAAGACAGTTGATGCAGATAAACCTGGAAACGGAGCTAAAGTTTCTAAAAACACAGATTAATCCGCACTTTTTATTTAACAGCCTGAATAATTTGTATGCATTAACCCTTAAAAAAAGCGATGATGCCCCGGAAGTGGTGCTGCGCCTAAGTAATATTTTGCGCTATGTGTTGTACGAAACCGGTGAAGGAAAGGTGCCTTTGGAGAAAGAAGTCCAATATTTAAAGGATTACATCGATTTAGAGCACATCCGTTTGGGCAATCGGGTTGATATTCGCTTTGAAACCGACGGAGACCTGTCGTCCAAAATTATCGAACCCATGTTGTTTCTAACCTTTGTAGAAAATAGTTTCAAACACGGAGCCGCTGCCGCTATCGACAATGGCTGGGTGGATATTAAATTGCAGGCAACTGAAAATGATATCAATTTCAGCATTGCAAACTCCAAAAACATCGGGTACTCAAATCCTAGCACCCATGGTGGAATCGGATTGCAAAATTTGCAAAAACGCTTGGATATACTTTATCCAGATAAATATGTCCTCGAGCTAAGCGATTTGGATGAAAGCTTTAAAGTAAACCTAACCATAAAAAACTAATATATGTCTGAACCACTGAACTGTATTGCTGTAGACGACGAACCTCTGGCGTTGGAAGTGATTGAAAGCCTGATATCAAGGCACCCAAATTTAAAACTCGCCCGCAAATGCCAGAATGCACTGGAAGCTATGGAGTGGATTAAATCCAATCCGGTAGATGTGGTGTTCAGCGATATTAATATGCCGGGTATAACTGGGATTGATTTTGCCAAAGCCATTCAAAACGCAAGACCAGTGGTAGTTTTCACCACCGCGCATCAGGAGTATGCTGCAGAAGCTTTTGAAATAGAAGCCCTCGACTTTTTGCTGAAACCGGTTTCGCCCGACCGTTTTTCAAAAACTGTAAAACGCCTGGAAGAATATTTCGAACTGCGCCATTCTAAAGGCAAAGAGAATGTGGAAATGGACGAAGGCCACATGTTTGTAAAAAGTGATAGTAAACTTTTAAAGGTTGCGTATTCAGAAATTCTATATGTGGAGGCCTTTGCCGATTATGTAAAAATTTGGATAGGGGAGGAAAAACGCATTGTTACCCTTCAAACTATGAAAAATATGGAAAGCGGCTTGCCAGCTGATAAATTTATTCGGGTGCACCGCAGCTATATTGTGGCCATCGATAAAATTGAAAGCCTGCAAAACAATGCCGTTACCATTATGAAAAAAGAAATTCCGGTAGGTAAAAATTACAAGGATGGTTTGATGGAATTAATTTCCAAAATGAACCTGATGAAACGCTGAGAAGCTTAAAAATTAAGACATATTGAAGCCGGACCTAAACAGTCCGGCTTTTTTTGGTTTTTAGTATTTATCTTGCGCGTTTAACCACCTATGCAATCCACCAATTACCGCGCACTCACTACCCTGGTTACCGTATTTTTTTTCTGGGGCTTTATCGCTGCCGGAAATAGTGTGTTTATACCCTTTTGTAAACACTACTTTTCACTGGATCAGTTTCAAAGTCAGCTCATCGATTTTGCATTTTACACAGCTTATTACATTGGGGCATTGCTGCTATTTGCCTATGGAGCATTTGGAGGCAAAGACCTGGTGGGTAAATGGGGCTACAAAAAAAGCATAGTATTCGGGCTATTGTTTTCGGCCCTGGGCGCTGTAGCCATGATACTGGCAGTGAATGGAAATACATTTGGAGGTATGCTGGTGGGCTTGTTTATTGTGGCTCTTGGATTCTCATTGCAACAAACTGCAGCCAATCCATTTGCCATTACCCTGGGAGAGCCTGCAACTGGCGCAAGCCGCATTAACCTGGGAGGGGGTATCAACTCTTTCGGAACTACCATTGGTCCGATAGTAGTGGCCTGGGCATTATTTGGCACTACGGCAGCTATTACCGACGAAAAAATAGAAACACTGAGCCTGGATAAAGTGGTAGTGCTTTATAGTGGGGTAGGATTGCTTTTTGTAATTGCGGCTGCCATTTTTCAGTTTTCAAAAAATGTACCCGCCGGAATATTAGAAGAAAAAACCGAAAATGCCAATAAAGCATTGCGTAGTTTAACCATCATTACGCTGCTGTTACTAGCCATGTTTACCCCGGTTTTTAGAAGTTATAAATCTGCTGCAGCCCTTGAAATTGTGCAACTTGAATCGCAGGTAAGCAATTTACAAAAACAGTTGGACAGTAAATCAAAACCAGAAGCTATGCAGGCTGTAAATGAGGAACAAGTGAAGGCAGAAAAAAACAGTATTGAAAATCATATAAAAGAACTAAAATCGCCCTTGGAAAAAAACCGCATGTATTGGCTGCTAGGGGCGTTGATTATAGTAGTAGGTGGTTTATTACTCACCAACTTTGCAGCGGTTAAAAAGCCCGAAGGTTGGGGTGCCATGAAGCATCCACAGTTGGTGCTGGGTATGCTTGCCATATTTGTATATGTAGGAGTGGAAGTGGCAATTGGCAGTAATTTAACAGAATTGTTAAAGCAGGCCGATTTTGGGGGATTACAATCTTCGCAGGCTGCGCCTTATATTTCTATGTATTGGGGTAGTTTAATGATTGGCCGATGGGCCGGGGCAATCTCGGCATTTAATTTTAGTGCGAAAACGAAAATGGCTTTGCAATTTACGGTGCCGTTTATTGCATTTTTAGTAATACTGGGTGTGAATACCAGCGCTGGATATGACATGCAACCACTGTATTATTATTTTATTTGCATTATTATTCAAATTGTGGCCAATTATTTTAGTAAGGATAATCCTGCACGCACCCTGTTGATTTTCGGAAGCATGGGGGTAATTTCCATGTTAATAGGCATTTTCAAAACCGGTGATGTAGCCATTTATGCATTTTTAAGTGCGGGTTTATTTTGCTCGGTAATGTGGCCTTGCATTTTTAATTTAAGTGTAGCGGGTTTAGGAAAATACACCACCCAAGGCAGTGCATTTTTAATTATGATGATATTAGGTGGTGGTATCATTCCGCCCATACAGGGCAAGCTGGCCGATATAATTGGTATTCACAGTTCGTATTGGGTAGGGGCTGTTTGTTTTGCCTTCCTGGCCTGGTTTGCATGGAAAGTAAATCGCATTTTACTGGCCAAAGGAATCAATTATGGTGCAACCTCGGCCCACTAAACATCGTCTGTTTCAATAGTAAATCAATAAATAATTCAAAATAAAATACGGAAGCATTCAGAAGAAATGAAAAAAATATTCCTCGCTATTCTTTGCCTATTTCAAGCATTTACCACCCTAATTTCTGCCCAGGTTCATATCATTCCGGCGCCATCAGAAATGAAGATAAACAAGGGTTTTTTCGAACCCACTGAAGTGTTGCCGGTATATATTGATAAAGGCTTTTTAAAGGGAGAATTGTTGCTGCAGCAATTGAATTATTTTGCACAAATACAGCCCGTAATTTCGCCTAAAAAAGTAAAAAAAGGGATAGTAATTGCCAAGCCACAAATGGCTATGAAAGCAGAGTCTTACCAATTAATTGTTTCAAAAAAGGGAATTAGAATTGAGGCTACTGATGATGCCGGTGTTTTTTATGCATTTCAGACTTTGCGCCAGCTTCGGTCCGATAATCAGGCATTTGGCCACGATGGTAAAGAATTTCAGAAACGTGTATTAGGCAAAATTCCTTGTTTGACTATTAAAGATTCGCCTGCTTTTAAATGGAGAGGTATGCACCTGGATGTGTCGCGCCATTTTTATGGAGTAGAAAAAGTTAAAAAATACCTCGATTTAATGGCCCTGCATAAAATGAATGTTTTTCACTGGCATTTAACCGATGATCAGGGTTGGCGGATTGAAATTAAAAAATATCCGGCACTTACAACAGTTGGCAGCAATCGGAATGGAAGTATGGTGGGACGTTACCGCGATCAGGTAATTGATTCGATTCCATACGGCGGATTTTACACACAAAATGAAATTAAAGAAATTGTAAAATATGCGCAAAATTTATTCATTACTGTAATGCCCGAAATTGAAATGCCCGGCCATTGTCAGGCTTCCATGGCGGCATACCCCCAGTTTAGTTGCAAGGGCGGCTTGTTTGAAGTAGGCAAAAGATGGGGTGGATTTGATGATCCATACTGTGCCGGTAACGACAGTACTTTTGTTTTTTTACAGGATATTTTAACGGAAATTTTTGCATTGTTTCCTTCTGAATATATTCATATCGGAGGCGATGAATGCCCCAAAGCACGTTGGAAAGAATGCCCGCGCTGCCAAATGCGAATGAAAAATGAAGGACTAAAGGATGAATTTGAATTGCAGAGCTATTTTATTCGACGCATAGAAAAATACCTCAATGAACATAATAAAAAACTAATGGGATGGGATGAAATTCTGGAAGGCGGCCTGGCTCCCAATGCGGCGGTAATGAGCTGGCGCGGAACCGAGGGAGGTATTGCAGCGGCAAAAACCGGGCACTACGTAGTTATGACTCCGGGTTCTCCCCTGTATTTCGATCATTACCAAAGTAAGGATAGCACAGAGCCTATTGCCATAGGAGGATTTAATCCCCTGGAAAAAGTATTTGCCTTCAATCCACTTTCGGGCCTGGATACAGCGGCAGCCAAATATGTAATGGGCGCTCAAGCCAATGTATGGACCGAATATATTAATACCTGGCAACAAGTGGAATATATGGTTTTTCCCAGAGAGTGCGCCCTTGCCGATGCCTTGTGGAAAGGCGGTACACGCGGCGATTACAGTGCTTTTCTGGCTGCATGGCAGGTGCACAGATTGCGTTTAAATGCACTAAATGTAAATTATGCCAGACATGATGTAAAGGATTGAGAAAATCAATGCCTAATTTTACAATATGAAAACCGCCAGGCATTACCTTTTTTTACTTGGTATTTTGGCAACGACTCTATTAGCCTGCCAATCCGGTTCGGTAGAAAATAACCCCAAACAGGCCAATACAAAGCCTGATAGTCTTAGTAAATCTGCTTATGAAAGGAATGAGGGCATAAGAGGCCGCCGATACTGTGAACTTTGGATTGTTCAAGGGAAATTGAATAAATTGGAAATATCGGTATTTAATACACTCGGATGTAATGATTGCCCGCCTGCATTATGGAATGGATTGAATAAAGAAAAACTCCGCGATTCATTGAAAGCAAGATTTGTGGTAATGAGCGGCCCCAGGGTATTTGTGATGGATAAAATTGGGCATGCTAAAGAAAGCAAGCCAAAGGTGTCTTTTCAGGGACTTCAATTTGTTGAGATGGCCACTGTGCCAGTAACTATGCAAGATGTAATGCAAGGCAAGCCCAAATCTTATAAAGAAAATAAAATTGCCCGTAATACTGAGTTTATATATTCAAAAGGGAGTAAAATATATCAGATCCACAATGCCCAGCACACCTGGATCATGCAAAGCTATGCCTCAGATGCCAAGCATATTAAAAGTAGCTCGGATTTGGATAATTTGGGACAAAAATTAAAACTTCCTGCAGGATGGAAATACGAAGTACTTGAATTAGAAAATGATTTGATTATAGAACCCGAAGCCGGTGGTTTTGCGTATGTTTTGCGTGATGATTTGCAAAATGCTTACCTGCGGATTAAATAATTTAACGAAAAAACACTTAGGTATCTTTACAAATAAATTCGTTTATATCTGAAAGTTCCTACCGGCCTGCCATTGCATCTTACTTGAATTATCAAAACATCTTTTTCATCTTGTAACAGGTTGTTTAAATCATAATTGGCCATGGAAAATAATGGTCCGGCCGATTCTTTTTTTGCAATGAAAGTAGTACTTTTTAATTTATTTTTTAGGTTTCGCACTGAATAAATACCAATATCCAAAGTGCTGTCGCCCCAGCCATCGTTGGCATAATTGAGTTTAAAATAATAGTTGTCTATGTCTTTAAAAATACATAGATTTTCGTAAGCTATTTTTAAGTTATAATATGCTGGTTTATTTTGACCAGTAAAGTCAACCAAACTCCATGTAGTACCGGGCCAAATATCATTAAATTGCCACCATATAGTACCCATGCAATACGGGCGGTTGCTTCGGTGAGAATTAATTCCGGTATAGGCAGTGAGGGATTGTAATTGCAAGGCGCCTGCATATTGTGTGTAGTAATCGAGATTTTTGTTCTCATTGTAAAAACTGTCAATATAAGCATGTAACAATTTAGCACCTTTATAACTCAATAATCGCCGGTCTAATTCTGCCATAGTAGCCGAATCGGGGTCAATAATTCCTGCACCTTTGAAGTTGGAAAGCGGATAGGATGGAAGGCCCCATTCGCTTACAAAACGCGGAATATTGGTTTTTAAACTACGCATCGGTTGTTCGCCGTGCCATAGGCCCCAGTAGTGGTTGTCGCCAGATTTGAAATCAGCAGGATTGCCCCAATTACTTATGGGTGAGCTTGATAAATATGAAATTTCGGAATCATATTTTTTTACAATGGCAGGTAAATTTTTATGAAATAGTTGTTGGTATTCATTCCATAAAAAAGTGCTGTCTTTTCCATGGATGTTATATTTATTTTGCCAGCCCCAGTTTTTCCAGGCCACTTCAATTTCGTTATTGCCGCACCATAAAGCCAATGACGGATGCCCGCTAAGTCTGCGCACATGGTATTCTGCCTCTGCAATCTGGTCGTAGCGCCTGGTATACATCATTCCGCTGTACATGAAATCTTGCCACACCATAATTCCCAAAGAGTCGCAAGCTTCGTAAAACCAATCTTCTTCATATCCGCCGCCACCCCATAATCGCACCATATTTACATTGGCATTGGCTATTTTTTGCATCATAATACTACTCCGCCAAAGCGAATCGTGTGTGGATTTGTTCATGAAACCCCTTGTTGGAACCAGATTTAGGCCTTTTATAAAAATAGGTTTGTTGTTTACCAAAAAATAAAAACTTTCTCCAAAACTATCTTTTTGTTGTACCAGTTTAATAGTGCGGATGCCAAATTTTCGTGCTAATTTTACAGTATCACCGGGTTGCGAAACAGTTAAAAAAGCATTGTATAATGCAGGTTTTTTTTGCCTTTTTTGTTGGTAAGCGCCATTGGGCCACCACAATTTTGCCTTTTTTATTTTGCGTTGAAAACTAAGTTCATTGATACCATACTCCAGGCGGTAACCAAATATTTCGGTATAGTACAAATCTTCGGCATACAGCTGCAGATTAACTTTGATAATGGTATCCGTTTCAATAATAATTTTAAAATTAATAATTGCACTATCTTTATTGGCCGATTCGGTTTGTACTGAAAAATGGTCTACATGAAAATGGTTCCATCCTTCCAGGTAGATTCCCTCATCCAAACCTGCTGTAATGCGTCGAGGGGCAATATCCCATCCACCCTGTAAGGGCGGTACTCGCAGAACTGCAATGTAGCCCGAAGTATCGTTATCTTTAATTCGGCAACTATTTTCTGAAGTGTATTGAACCCTGCGTTCGGGATCGAACGGCGAAAAGTAATTCAAGCGCAAAACATTGTTCGAATCTTTTAGAAGTGCGGGTACCAAATCGGGTGTAAATCCACAAAAATGGGCAATACCGGCGGGCAAATACCGATTGCAGTTGATTGCTCTATTGTTTACCCTGATTTGATTGTAAATGGCAGATTGGCCAAAATGCAATCGATAATGCAGATATTTTTTAGCTGGTAAATGAAACCTGGTTTGGTAATTCCAATCCATTTCACCCAGTGAGGAGTTGGCTTTGATGGCCGAATCTGTCCATTGCAGGGGCCCGAATAAATCATTTACACGCGGATAAAAACCCCCATTTACCCATTTGTTTTCTGTGGCTGCACTGCGGCATTGCCAGGGGCCTAAAAGCAAGCTTCGGCTTGGGTCTTGATGAATGGACTGTGAAAATACTGGCAATGAAATAAATGCCAAAAATATAAAAATAATCTGCGTGTATTTATTTTTCATGGCTCAGAATATTCAGCATACGGGAAATTTCTTCCGGGTTGGGTAAGTCGCTGCCAGGTTGAAGTGCAGCAGTATGAAAGGCATTAAATCCCAAGCCTGTTAATTGGGATAAATTGCTTGAACGTATTCCACCACCCGGCATATAAATGATACGATTGGCCGAGGCCTGCGCCAGCATTTTGGCGCGTTGAATTCCCGATTCATTCCAAGCGGCAGAGAGTATATTATTTACTTTAAATTCCGCTAATACATTCAGCGCACTTTCCTGATCAGGTGTTTGGTCAAATGCGCGGTGGAAAGTAGTTTGTAAGCCTTCTGCGGCTTCCATAATTTTTGTTAATGCCTGCTTATCTACCTGGTTTTGGGTATTTAATGCTCCGAAAACCACTCCCTCGAAATTGAGTTTTTTACACAATAATATTTGCTCCAATAGCGTATTTAATTCCATGTTGGAATACTTAAAATTGCCCGGCCTCGGCCTGATCATTACATAGGTTGGAACTGTTTTAATGTGGGCTATGAATTCTAAATCTGCTGGATTGGGTGTGAGTCCGCCAACGGAATAATCCGCGCAAAATTCAATGCGGTGTGCCCCCGATTGTTGTGCAATTTTAAATGCTTCTGTGTTAAAAACCGCAACTTCAAGTATGGCCATTATTCTAGCGATATTTCATCAATAAAAATAAAAGCTTCACCGCCAAAAGGATAGCCCTGGTGCCAGCTGGGCAACTTGCCGTAATTGTAGGCCTTGATTTTTATATATTGGGCTGGTCTTGCATTACGCAAATTGACTTTTAAATCCTGAATTGTATTCTCCAATTCTTTGGCAGATACTTTATTTTCAACCGTTCCGGCGAGTATGAAATTTTTATTATCGTTGGAAATATAAACTTCCATTTTTACTGGCATTAATATCCACGAACGGGTGTCTTGTAAAAATCCTACCGATACTTTGTTAATTACTTTAGATTCTTTTAAATCAATGGTAGCTTCGAAATCCTGACTTTGGTATCCTTGCCAGTCTCCGGCGCGCCAGTTTACGGTTCCTCTGATTCCATCAATCAAACCTTCGGGCCCGCCGGCATGGTATTGATTGTTGTATTTACTTTGTAGGGTAATATCCCAGTTATGAGGCATTTCATATATCTGGGCTTCGGTAACCGCACTGCGCATTGTTTCAACGCCCGATTCTTTTACACTGAAAGCGGTAATGCGCTGACTTTCATTTACCACAAATGGTTTTGTATAATATTTTACGTTAAAAGTATCATCGTTCAGATAGTAGTACAATCTTTGTTTATCACCCAGGCTTTGTAATTTAACTGTGGCGTTTTCTCTAAAAATACGCGGCGCATCTATCAATGGTGGTGCTGGATTGTCTATATTGGGAGATAATAATTCGGGCAATTCATAAATGGCTTCAGTATCCGGATTTTGCATCATGGTAAAATGCAAATCACTACCATCCATTATTTGATTGTATTTAATAAAATGCGCGTAATTGCTGTTGATTTCGGGTTTGCTATAGTAGTTTTTATAATCAAAATTACTTGTGCTTATCTTAAAAATATTCCCATTTTCGAGCTGAATATCGGCACTTTCAAACAAGGGTGTACCTACAGTGTAATATTCACTGCCGGGTGTAATCTGATATAGTCCCAGTGCGCTTAAAACATACCAAGCACTCATTTGTCCGCAATCTTCATTTCCGATTAAACCATCGGGAGTATTTTTATAAAATTCAGTACAAATTTTATGTACCAGATTTTGGGTTTTACCCGGCATAAATGCATAATTATATAAATATGCCATGTGGTGGCTGGGTTCGTTGCCATGGGCGTATTGGCCTATCAGTCCGGTAATGTCGGATTGGATGCGTCCCGTAGTGGCACTGTTCGCAGTAAATAATTGATCGAGTTTTGCAATAAAATTTTCGGTGCCCCCATGCGCCCTTAAAAGTCCTAAAACATCTTGTGGGGTATAGAAGCTGTATTGCCAGCTGTTGCCCTCAGTAAAGTGGTTGTTTACTTCACGCGGATCGAAATTTACCAGCCAGTTTCCGTTTGCCCTGGGGCGCATAAATCCGGTTACCGGATCAAATAAATTGTACCAATTTCTTGATCTTCCCAGATAATATCGGCTGCGTTCGGCATTACCGAGGCTATTGTAGAAATTGGCTATGCACCAATCATCATATGCATATTCCAGGGTTTTAGATACACTTTCATGTTCCACTTCCGAGCTTAAATAGCCGCGGTAGGCATATGAATTTAAGCCAAATAAACCCGAGTTTGCGCTGTGTTCCATGGCTTTGGCAGCAAGGCTTGAATCAAAACCTCGAATGCCTTTAATCCATGCATCGGTAATTACACTTATGCTATGGTATCCAATCATACAATCGGTTTCATTAGATGCGAGCTCCCACACAGGTAAACGGCCTCCCTGTTGGTACTGGAGTAAAAAAGTTTTAATAAAATCCAGGCTTCTTTTGCGGTCAATAATGGTCATCAGCGGATGCCAGGCACGGTAAGTATCCCACAACGAAAAAACGGAATAATAATTATGTCCTTCGGTTTTATGTATTTTAAAATCACGACCCATATAATTTCCATCCACATCATTGGCAATGTTAGGCTGCGTCATGCAATGATAAAGGGCAGTATAAAATACTGTTTTTTGAATAGAATCGCGGGTATTTATTTTAATTTTATTTAATTCAACATTCCAGATGGAGTCGGCTTGTTTTTTGGTTTTATTAAAATTCCAACCAGATAATTCAGCAGCCAGATTCTTTGCTGCACCTTCTATTCCGGTGAAACTGATGCCCACTTTTACCTGCAAGGGATCTTTGCTTTTTAATAAAAACATAAACCCGGCTTTGGTATTATTTTCAAATAAATATTGCTTAAAAATGGGCTGCGAAAATTCCATAACAAAATAAACTTTTTCATCTTTGGCCCAGGCTGTGCTGCGTCTAAAGCCCTCGATGCGGGTTTTGGAAACCACCTTTATTTCCCATCCCAATAATTCATCGCGGTGTTTTAAATCCAGAATAATGCTGGCCGGACCCAACCGCGGGAAAGTATATTGGTGAAAACCCACACGGGTGGTAGCTGTCATCTCGGCCAGAATATTTTCATCCTCTAATTTTACGCTGTAATATCCAGCTTTTGCGCTTTCATTTTTGTGCGAAAAACGCGAACGGTAATCCTTGGGATTTACATTGGGTTTGCCCAACATAGGCATGAGCAGAATATCGCAATAATCGGGTACTCCTGTACCACTTAAATGCGTATGCGAAAAGCCATAAATAAATGAATCGTCGTAATGATATCCCCCGCAGCCATCCCAGCTGGCATCTACGCGCGTATCCGGACTTAATTGTACCATGCCAAAAGGCAGGGTTGCTCCGGGATAGGTATGGCCGTGTCCACCAGTGCCAATAAACGGATTTACACTATGTGATGGTTGTTGTGCCCATAGACTTTGAGTGACAAGCAGGGAAAGAATTAAATACCTCAATTTCACCCCCGCAAGTTAGTTTACAGAATTGAAAATCGGGTATTTCGGTAAATCCAAAATATGGACTATATATTAGGTTTGGTCATCAATGCCGGCCAATGGGGCATGGCGCATCACACTTTCCACGCCATCGGCACATGATGCGGCAGTTGCGTACATCTGGCTGGTGCCGATTACCTGGTTGTTTCCGGCTTTGAGTACAAAATAGTATTTGCCATTACTGGCTTCGCGTGTTTCATACATGGCAGCATTGCCTGCATTTTTCAACACACTTTCAATTCCATTCTGGCAGCTGTCTTTAGATTTATAACCTTCGCTGGCCAAGATATTTTGGCCGTTTGAAGCCGTAAGTCTGAAGTAAAACTGGGCATCTTTGCCTTTGTAAAGTTCAAATTGGGGATGTGACATAGTTCAAAAATAAATGGTTTTCGTAAATTAAAAGGTGATTTAGGTTACTTGTAGGGAATAGGGAATGGGGGATAGGGAATAGTGGAGGCGAATTTAGGGAGTAGGGTGCAGGGAGTGGGGGGCAGGCTTGCCCGACTGCTCCTGAGGCGGGGGAGGAGACAGGGGAACAGCCTTGTAGGGAAAAGGGAATAGGGAATAGGCTTGCCCGACTCCTTCTGAGGCGGGGAATAGCGGAGGAGACAGGGGAACAGCCTTTTAGGGAATGGGCTTGCCCGACTGCTTCTGAGGCGGGGGATAGGGAATAGTGGAGGCGAATTTAGGGAGTAGGGTGCAGGGAGTGGGGGTACTGGAGGAGATAGATGAACAGTCTTTTGGATTTAATATGTCGCGGATTGCACTTTACACTCAGTTGTCAATTTTACATTCTACATTTTACATTTAAGGGGCGGCAAGCGTCAATAATGGATGGTGAATGCTCTCGACCATTATTGGCGGCGGGCTTTATATTTTTATTGTTGTGAAAATATTTAGTTGGCTTCAAATAATTTGAATAGTTCTGTACTCGATAATAGAGGTGAACTATAACTATTTGGATGCTGCTCGAATTTAGCTTCATCCATAACGAATGTATATTGTACCTCCTTATAATATTTTATATAAGACAGGCAGACAATGAATCTTTTTTTTTGGTAATAAAAAAATAATGCAATATCCAAACCTCCCAGTTCTTTTGTTCTCACCATACTACCGTTAAATTTTATGATTTTTACAATTTTGTTTGCTAAGCTTGAGTCAACTTTTCTAAGTCTTTGAATTCGGTTGTTTCTAGCAATACTATAAATGCAAACTGAATCAACTTTGCTTGGAAATTTCTGCTCTTTATAATCATTAATCTTAGTCGCAAGGTCGTCTTTTTCCAGTGAATTTGTTATACTATAATATATAGAATAATAGATTAAAAGTGCCCCAATTGCGATCAAGACTCTTTTGGTAATTTCTTTAATATTATATAATTTTTCTAAAAGCGTCAATTAAAAAAAAATCAGTATTCAAATATATTCATAATATTAATTAAACCCAATATTTTGTATGAATTTGAGGTGTTGGTTTACAATTTTTCAAAAGAGAACAAGGGGCAGGGCCCGCACATTGAAAATGTGGCGGGAGGGAGTAGGGGTACTGGAGGCGATAGCCAGTCAGCCTTTAGGCGGCAATAAAGCCAACTGTAAACTTTAAACGGCTGCTCAACTCTTCACTTCTAACTCCTAACTATAAATTCCCGGTGCCATGTTCACTGCTTTATCCAGGGCATCCATGTTAATTTGGGTTTGGGATTTTTGATTGAGCCAGTGAACTAAAAATTCGGTAGGAATATTGCCGGTTAATTCATCGCTGGCCATAGGACAACCGCCCAGCCCCAGCATTGCACCATCAAAGCGGCGGCAACCACTTTCCCAGGCTGCGGAAATCTTGGGTTCCCAATTGCCGGGTGTGGCATGCAAATGGGCTCCTATTTCTACTTCTGGTAAAAGGTTTTTTATTTTCGAAAATAAATAAGTTATATCCTCATTTTTTGCGCTACCAACCGTATCTGCCAAGCTAATTGTTTTGATGCCTAATAACGCAATCTTTTCGGCCCAATTTACCACTTCTTCACGGTTGTATACCTCGCCATAAGGATTGCCAAATGCCATGCTGATATAGGCTACCATTTCTTTGCCGGCATCTATGGCCATTTTGTGCATGTTTTGTAATAATAAAAAAGCATCCTCCCGGCTCGAATTTGTGTTGCGTTGCTGAAAGGTTTCGTTTACCGAAAATGGGAACCCAATATAATCTACATAACCATGCGATAAAGCGGTTTTTGCCCCCCTTTCATTGGCCACAATTACCAAAAATTTATTATTGCCTTTTTCATCACTTACAGCCTGTAATACCTCATGTGTATCGGCCATTTGAGGCACATGGGCAGCGCTTACAAAACTCCCACAATCCAGGGTATCAAAACCGCATTGTAACAATTGCTGCATCCAGGCAATTTTTTTCTCGGTAGAAATGGGATGATGTATGCCCTGCATGGCATCGCGCGGGCATTCAATAACCTTCAGGGCCGTCATTTGTTTTTATAAAAAGTCGAAAAAGTACTGGCTGATTTTTTTGTATAAATGCGCACGATCAGGGCCTAAAACATTGTGTTTGTGTCCCGGATATACATAATAATCCAGGTTGGCATTCATGTTTTTTACAGCACCCTGCACATACATCAGGCTATGTTGCCAAACCACAACATCATCGTCGGTTCCATGAATCATCAATAATCGGCCTTCCAGGTTATTGATATAATTCAGCAAATTGGCTTTATCATATCCTTCTTTGTTTTCCTGGGGTTTATCCATGTATCGTTCGGTGTACATAATTTCGTAATATTTCCAGTCAATTACAGGCCCACCGGCAACACCTACTTTAAATACACCCGGATGGCGGGTCATCAGGGAGGTGGTCATAAATCCACCAAAACTCCATCCATGCACACCAATGCGATTGCTGTCTACATAAGGAAAACTTTTGAGATAACGCAACGCACCCAGCTGGTCTTCCATTTCTACAGTGCCCAATTGACGGAAAGTGGCATTCTCGAAATTTAAACCCTTGTGGGCCGACCCGCGATTGTCTACAGTATAAACTATATACCCATTTTGAGCCATATAATGAAACCACAAATTGGCCCCGCCCAACCAGCTTTCAGTAATCATCTGGGCATGTGGTCCGCCATATACATACACAATTACCGGATATTTTGTACTGCCATTTGGATTGAAATCGGGGGGTAAAAATGTACGAGAATACAGTGCCGTTCCATTTACCATTACCGGTTCTATCTTTATTTCTCCAAGCTTAAAATCCTGCAATGGATTTACCGCTTTGTAAACCTCATTTACCAAAGTGCCATCAGTTTTATATACCGTGTATCTTTTAGGTTCGGTGCGGCTTGAAAATACATCCATAAATTGCGCAGAATAATTATTTACCAACACAAAATGGGTTCCGGATCCTGAAGTAATTTTTTTAATTTTTATTTTTTTATCTTTATTATCTTTCTCTTTTAAATTTAAAAAATAAGCATGGCGCTGCAGCGGACTTTCACCGGTTGATTCGAAATAAATTCCATCGCCCGATTTGTCGAATCCGATAAAACGGGTTACTTCCCAATTGCCAGAGGTAAGTTGTTTGGTCAATTTTCCATTTTGATACAAATACAGGTGGTCAAAACCATCGCGTTTGCTGAACCAAATGAAATCTGTACTGCTTTCGGGTAGGAAAATAGGACCGTGTTCGGGTTCAACGTATTTATCACTTTTTTCTTCAAAAATGGTTTTGTCTAATTCTCCGGTACTTGCATTGTAGCGGCGCAGTTCCATGCGGTTTTGTTCGCGGTTTACCCAGGCAATGTAAACATGCAATCCATTGGGACTCCATGTAATATTGGTTAAATAATGGTCGTACGGACCATTGGTTTTAAGGTAAATTACTTCCTCGGTAAATGAATTGTAAATTCCAACGGTAACGGTATGAGAGCTATCGCCCGCCATAGGGTAGCGGATATTGTCGCTTTTAGCAGGTCGCGAGTCGATATGCAACAATGGATACTGGGTTACAGCCCTTTCATCCATGCGGTAAAATGCCAATTTGGTGCCATCTGTATTCCAGAATAGGCCACCGGTAATGCCAAATTCATTGCGATGCACCGCCTGGCCATAAACAATGCCATTTCCGCCATCCTCGGTAAGGTAGCGCGACTGGCTGGCGGTATGAATGCGGATATTGTTATTTTCTACCGTGGCAACGTTCAGTGAGGCCGGCGACACTTCAATGGCATCGTACCGGCTGCCAAAAGTACGTTTAACCATGGCAGAGCCTAAGGTAAGGTTGTAGGTATAGAGGGCATTTTCGTGTACAAACCAAAAATTGCGTTCATCTTTCCAGGTAATGGCAGGAATGCCGCGCAGGGCCGAAGGGGCTGGACGTGAAGCATCGGCGCAAGCGCTGATAATTGCATTGTTCAGTTTTCCCAAACTCACCAGGGTATCATCTTTTTTGGAATAAGGATCGGTAGCAATTAAATCGGTGCCTTTAACTTGCGAAAATTTGTGACTGCCGGCAATCCATTGCACGCCCTTCAGGGATTTTGGCGCAAATTGGGGATTATAACAATCTTCAATGGTAAGCATGCGGTCCTGGGCATGCAGGTTGCCATAACCCACTAAAGAAAACAACAGGGCTGGCAGGATATATTTTATCTTCATTTTGACTTACGGATTTGGAGGTGCAAATTTGCCTCCAAATTCAAAGAATGCAAAACGTTGAGCAAATAATAAATTCTGCCTGGGAAAACCGGGAGCTATTGAAAGACCCTGAAACCCTCCAAGCCATTGAATATGTGATAGAAGAGCTGGATAAGGGAAGGCTGAGGGTTGCCCAACCCATGGGTGATACCTGGCAGGTAAATGATTGGGTAAAGAAGGCCGTAATTCTGTATTTCCCTACCCGAACCATGGAAACCCTGCATGCCGGCCCTATGGAATTTTACGACAAAATGAAGCTCAAATCGGGTTACCAGGAGTTGGGTATCCGTGTGGTACCCCATGCAGTGGCCCGCTACGGAGCCTTTATTTCACCAGGTGTGATTTTGATGCCCTCGTATGTAAACATTGGGGCCTATGTAGACAGCGGAACTATGGTAGATACCTGGGCCACTGTAGGCAGCTGCGCCCAGATAGGCAAAAATGTGCATCTCAGCGGTGGGGTAGGTATTGGTGGTGTGCTCGAACCAGTGCAGGCCGCCCCTGTGGTGATTGAAGATGATTGCTTTGTGGGTTCTCGGTGTATAGTGGTAGAGGGTGTAAGAGTGGGTAAAGAGGCTGTTTTAGGTGCCGGTGTAACCTTAACCATGAGTACCAAAATAATGGATGCCAATACCGGCGAAGAATTACCAAGGGGTATTATTCCACCCCGGAGTGTGGTAATTCCGGGTAATATGAAAAAAGAATTTGCCGGTGGAGAATTTTATGTGCCCTGCGCATTGATTATTGGTACACGCAAACCCAGTACCGACCTTAAAACCTCGCTGAACGACGCGTTGCGCGACTTTAATGTATCGGTATAATGCGTATAGCATTCGATGCAAAACGATATTTTAGAAACCGCACCGGACTGGGAAATTACAGCCGCAGCATTGTGCATGCCTTGGCTAAGCGATTTCCCGAACATGAATTTGTTTTAATCTATACCGAAAATACCCCCCCATTATTGGATTTACCCAACCTTAAAACCATGGCGTTTGAAGGTAAAGGCAGTTTTTGGCGGGTATTTGGCATGGCCAAGGATTTGAAAAAGGCAGGTATAACCCATTACCATGGCTTGAGTAATGAAATACCCAGGGGGTTAAAAAAGCAAGGGATTAAATCTGTTGTTACCCTGCATGATGCAATATTTATGCGGTACCCGGAATATTATCCTTTTTTTGATCGGATTATTTATAAAAATAAAACCAAGTATGCGGTAAATAATGCAGATGGGGTGGTGTCTACTAGCCAAGCCACCGCGGCTGATTTACAAAAATATTTTGGATTGGATTTGCAAAAAAACAGGGTCATTTATCAACCGATAAATCCTGCATTTTATGCAGATTTTGTGAAGCAGGATACGGATCAAAAACCCTATTATATTTATGTATCGAGTTTTACCAAGCGCAAGAACCACGGGGCTTTGATACAGGCATTTGCGCGTATACAGAAACTTACCAATTGGAATTTATTATTGATAGGGAGTGGCAATGAAACTTTGCAAAATATTCAGCAATTTATTGCCCATGAAAAATTGAATGACAGGGTACAAATTTTGCAAAATGCCCCCGATGCCGAGGTAGTAGAAAAAATGCAGCAAGCCAGTGGTTTTGTGTATCCTAGTTTGTTTGAAGGTTTTGGAATTCCTTTGGCCGAAGCTGCTGCCTGTAAATTGCCCATAGCCGCTGCAGATATTGCGGTTTTTAGAGAATTGGCCGGTGATGCTGCTTTGTATTTTCACCCCAATAAATATGAGGAAATGGCCGATGCTATGCTGAAAATAGCCAACCCAGAGCATGCCCTTAAACTAGTGCAGAAAAGGGATGTGATATTAAATAAGTTACAACCGGAAATAATTGCAGATCAATTGATGCAAGTGTATTTGGAATTGTGATAATTTGTAATAAAGTTATTGTGATTGAGTTTATAATAAATTTTCAGATTTAAAAAAGTATAGAATTTAGCTAAATTTAAATATAATTTGAACTTTAAATTTTGCAGTGTAAACAGGCTTTTATGTTTAGTATAAAAGTGCCTTAAGTAATGCCCACATTCAATTGTGAAGACCGATTAAACGTGCCTTCGGGTCGATAAGGATTTACAAATTCGACCTGAATATTTTAACCGAAATGGCCAATAGGATTATGCCAAAAAATTTGCGTATGGTGAGCATGCCACTTTTACCAATTTTGCGTTCGAGCCAACTGGTGCTGGCCATTACAATGTAAATAACCACCAGGTTTAAACAAATGGCAGCCAATATTACGAGTTGATTATAATTGGCTTTCAGTGAAAGAATGGAAGTGAGGGTACCTGAGCCGGCGATTATGGGAAATGCAACCGGCACAATACTGCCGCTGGGCACATCGGGGTCTGAACGAAAAATGTCTATTCCCAATACCATTTCCAGGCCCAGGATAAACATCACAATGCTACCTGCCAGGGCAAATGATTGATTGTCTAAACCCAGAAATTTGAGGAAATACTCGCCCAAAAACAGAAAGCTTACCATTAAAACCGCCGAGGCTGCGGTTACTTTCCAAGCGCTGATGTGGGGTATTTTCTTTTTTAATGAAATCACCACGGGCACCGAGCCCAGCATATCTATTACCGCAAAAAGGGTAAAAGATACGGTAACAATATCCTTTAAGTTTACCTCCATGGCGCAAAGGTAATTGCCAGTGAAGGCAGCGGGCAAATATTATTTCATGTGCTTGAGGTTTGCCGCATACATCCAAATAAACAATGCAGCAAAAAATGCCGGGATATAGCTTGAAAACTTCATGATAGTACCCATCATACCCCCATTAGCCGGAAATTGAATTTGAAATATGAAAAGCAATCCGATTATGACCGGAATAAGCTCGCCGGCGAGGTAAAAATAAAATCCAACTTTTTGCAGTTTCCACATTTTGAGTGTACCATAAACGCAAAGGGCTATGCAAATTAAGGTTATTAGTGAATTGGGGAGGGTCCAGCGTTCCATAATTTCCATATTGGCACTCATAAATTCTATGGAACTATCCATCATTTCGCGTGCACCACCCTCGATTTTATCGGCTTGCTCGGCCATTTTATTGAGATTCTCACGCGGGCTTGGACCAAAAATACCGGTAAGTGAAGAGTATAATCCAAACAGGCATCCAACCCAGGTAAGAATAATCAGTGTAGTAAGGAATGCAGGTCTTTTCTTTTCTTTAAATACGGGCTGTTCGCCGTGGCTTTCTAGTACGTTTTCCATATGAGAGTGCTGCAATTTACGTCAAGTAATGGATTAAAAACAAAAAAGGCCGCTCAAACGAACGGCCTTTTCTATAAATGGGATTGAAAATTATTTCATGTGTTTGAGGTTCAATCCGTACATAACCACGAAGGCTACGGGGATAATTGCCATCAAAATACCGAGGCTGGCCATAATTCCGCCACCTGCACCCATACCACCCAACAGAGCGAATGACAGAATAACTGGAATTAATTCACCTGCAGTATAGATATAGAAACCGGTTTTTTTCAATTTCCACATCCAGAAAGCACCAAATGCACAAAGCAATACACAAACCAAACTCACCCATCCAATCAAGCTCATGTATTTAGTCATTGATGATGCAGCATCGGCTACTTTACTTAAAGAAGCATCCAATTCGGCATTGCCAGAACTTTGCATGGCAGGTGTTTCCATTTTAGAAACCACTGCACCGGCGCCAATGTTTCCAATTGCGCCAAATAATCCGAATAGGCAACCTATCCATGTAAGAATGCAGAGTACGGTGATGAATGTTGGCCTTGCTGGCGCTGTGTTTGTGTTGTTTTGTTCCATGTTTTTTTATTTTTGGTGAAATCCGAATTAAAAACCAATTCGTTTCAATCGGTATAAATGAACCGTTTTTATTATTCACAAAAACAAAATAAATTAACGTTTGTTAGTTTTAAACACAAGAGTACAAGTTGTTTAAAATCAATATTATACCAATTTTAAGTAAGGCCTAAAACATGTGAATAACTCACTTTGAAATTGGGCTAAAAATGGCGCTTTGCAGCCTTCGCAAAATTGAAAATTAGAAAGCCCCAGAACGACCAATATAAAATTCCAAGCACACTGATTGAAATTCCAATTATACTCATTATCCAACCAGCATTTAAATTACCAAACCCAATCCAGGACGAGGGATTAGCGTAGTACAACCTGCGACCGTTGTTTCCTAAAATAATGCCAATAATGCCAAAAAATATTCCAATAATAAAACATCCGCATATTATAGATAATATGCCCATCACCAATACTGTAGCGCTGTGGGGCAATGTGTTATTCTGATTTTCCATTTTTAATTACCAAATAATAAATAATATTTTATGCCTGAATTAAATTATGTAAAAGGCGAATCTTTTTCTTTACTTATGAGGTTATACGCCAATTTATCGGCCAGCCCTTGGAAAAACTTATTGATGAATACAAATATTTTTCCTTGTGCTGTCATAATTAAATACAATTTACGTTTTTCAATCGCATTCAACACTTTCGTAGCTACCTCTTCGGGTTGCATCAACTTGTCTTCATTCAAAGGAGTTTCGCCCTGGGCCTGCCCCTGATGGTTGATGGCGGTATTGCGGATATTGCTGGCGGTATACCCCGGACATGCAATTAATACGTGCAATCCGGTTTTAATATTTTCATTGCGCAAACTTTCTAAAAAACCCTGCATGGCAAATTTACTGGCGCTATAGCCCGTACGGCCTGGCAATCCTTTAAATCCGGCAATGCTCGATATTCCTACCACACTGCCCTTGTTTGCCAATAATTGGGGCATAGCATATTTGGTGCAGTATACTGTTCCCCAAAAATTAATATTCATGAGTTTATGCAAAACCTGCAAATCGGTTTGGGCAAACACGGCGCGCATACTCATGCCAGCATTGTTGATGAGAATATCAATATTCCCAAAATATTCAACCGCATTTTCAATGAAGTTTTTGCAATCATTTTCGATGGAAACATCGCCTGCAAAAAGCATTACTTTTGCTCCCAATTCGCGGCATTTTTCAGCTACTTTTTCAAGGTTTTGGGCATTGCGGGCCATAAGTCCCACCTGCATTCCGCGCATACATGCCTCATATGCCAGCGCTTCACCAATCCCACTGCTGGCTCCGGTAATTAAAACAGTTTTTTTCATTCAACCACTGGGGTGTTTTCGGGCAACCACTTAATGGTGCATCCTACGGGTTGAATTTCGGGGTAATCCACTTCCAATCCGTCAAGGCAATATTCTATCGCATCGTCTAAATGCCCCATCATTACAGCATGCTCATTTTCCCAATTGTCATCGATAGCCCCACGGTAAACCAATTCTCTTTGGCTATTGAATAAAAATACTTCGGGTGTGCGGGTGGCACCTAAATCCATCATCATTTTTTGACTTGGATCGTGCAAATAAGGGAAAGGCAGGTGCATTTCGCGGGCCAATTTTTGCATATTTTCAAAACTATCCTGCGGATATTGTGTGGCATCATTGCCACAAATGGCGGCCATTCCCAGGTTGTCCTCCTCAAACTTGGCCATCAATTTTTTAAGTCTGTGCCAGTAGGCATTGGCATACTTGCAATGGTTGCAGGTTACTACCAACAGCAAGGAGTATTTATCCGAAAAATCGTAATTGGTTACGTATTCGCCAGAGGTACTCAGCAATTTAAAATCGGGTAATTTTTCACCAATATGCATAGGGTTGTGCCTGCAAATTAATGTAAATTATCCCTCAACAAAAAATGAAAAGGAATGGATGGCCCGCTAGCCTCAGGGTTTCTTTTTACCCAGATCGAGCAGATTGAGGTTGAAACTCACCCCAAACGATACGTGGAAGGGTAGGTATTCTACCTGTTCGGCAATGGGAACCGTGCTGCCTGCTTGTTTACTGAAATTGGTGCCATAATCGGTGCGGATTTGCAACATGGCTTTTACATTTTTTGATGCGCCGCGCAACATAATTCCGGGCTCGTAGCGTTTGTCTACCCCCAATTTATTGCTGCTGTAATCCAGGTTGGATATGCGACAGAAAAAGGCCATTTCGAAAGCTTCCCAGGATACACCCACTGTGGGTTGTATAAAAGTGCGGGTATAGGGCGAATAGGATGCAAATGAATTATCGAGGCTTTTTTTATTGGTTAAGCCAATTCCAACAGGCATTTCCAGGCGCAGATTGTCTTTGGCATAAAAGGGGAAAATCGAAAATTCCAGGTCGTTAAACCGGCTGATTTTGCGATTGGCAGTATCACTATTGGTATAGCCCGAATAGCCGGCACTCACACCCAGAAAATTTAAAGGGGCGTAGGCAGCGTATATCTCCCCACCAGCTCCGCCGGCATTAATTTGTGCGTTTACATCGTGCTGTTTTGTAAGCAAAGGATTGTGTACTGTTACAGATTTGTAAATGTATTGACCACAAGAGGAAAAAAGCAACAGCAGCGCGGCTGAAATGGAAAGTAAGATTGATTTCATAGTCCAAATGTATAGTTTATCTTAAAAAGAAACCCTATACCATGCGTAATTTGGATTTATTTCAAACAGAGCCCCAGGGGTAAAAAAAGAATCTTTTAGTATTTATACACAACCCTTGAAACAGGGTGCCTCACAGTATTAATTTGCACCGCTTTTCATGGATAATTTTATTGTTTCGGCGCGCAAGTACAGGCCCACCACATTCGACAGTGTGGTAGGGCAAAAGCACGTGGCCGAAACCCTGATGCATGAAATTGAATCGAACAAACTGGCCCAGGCTTTTTTGTTTACCGGTCCAAGGGGTGTAGGTAAAACCACCTGTGCTCGTATTCTGGCCAAGGTAATAAACAGCCAGGACCCCGGTATCGATCCCAACCAGGATTTTGCCTTCAATATTTTTGAACTCGATGCGGCCAGTAATAACAGCGTAGAAAGTATACGCAATTTGCTGGATCAGGTGCGCATACCGCCCCAGATTGGCCGTTACAAGGTGTATATTATTGACGAGGTGCACATGCTTACCCAGGCGGCTTTCAATGCATTTTTGAAAACCCTGGAAGAGCCCCCATCTTACGCTATTTTCATTCTTGCAACCACCGAAAAGCACAAAATTCTACCTACCATCCTTTGCCCAAAAAGAAGGGGTGGATGCCGATGAAAATGCCCTGCACCTGATTGCCCGCAAAGCCGACGGTGGACTACGCGATGCGCTGAGTATTTTCGACCAGCTGGTGAGTTTCTCCGAAGGCAAACTTACCTACGAAAAAGCGGTTGAAATTCTGAATGTACTGGATGTAGAAACCTTTTTTGGCATTGCCGATGCCTTGCGCAATGGCGATGTGGCTCACTGCCTGCTGAAACTCGACGATATTCTGCGCCGTGGTTTTGATGGTGGTACCTTTATCGGTGGGTTGGGCGAGCATTTCCGCAACCTGGCAGTGTGCAAAGACAACCGCACCGAATTGCTGCTGGATGTGGGCCTTGATTTTAAAGCCCGCTATACCGAGCAAGCCGCCGGAATGAGTTTTGCCTTTATCCTCAATGCCTTAAATCTTATAAATGAGTGCGACGAAAAGTATAAGACCAGTCGCAATACCCGCCTGCTGGTAGAGTTGGCGCTTATGAAGCTGGCACATCTCGACAGCTACCTGCGTGGAATCGAAGATATCGAGGAATTAAAAAAAAAATTTCTGAAGTAAAACCATCGGGTAATCCCGGTGTTAAAGAAAAACCTGCCACGGTTATTCCCCCTTCGGTGGAGAAGCTGGAAAAAAGCCGTTTTTCCATGGGTGGGCTTGAAGAGTTTAAAAAACAGCGCGAACAGGCATTACCCAATAGCCAAAAGGCAAACGGTGCTGAAAATGGGGCAGAAGATGCGGTAACACCTGAAAAAAATGCCACTCCTGCCACATCGCTAAACACAGCACCCCCGGTATCGCCCGAACCCCAAACCGAACTGGGACTGGGCGAGCCCCCCGAACCTGTGGCAGAACCTGTGGTTGGCGATAATTGGGCCGATCACCCTACTGAGGTGCAACTGAAACAATGGTGGGCCGAGTTTGTAGAAACCCAACCAGTGCGCATCTCCAGCCTGCTAAAAACCACCACACCCAAAATAGAGCATGATGAAGTGGTAATTGTTATGCCCCCCTCGCGCATAGAACCCTTGGAAATTGTAAAATTTCCCTTCAACAGATTTATTCAGGACATTTCCGAGGGCAGACTCAAACGACTGCGGATTGATGCCGGTGAGGTAGAACAAATGGAACGCAAACCCTACACTGAAAAAGAAAAATTGGAATATTTGCAAAAAATGAATCCGATTTTGAAAGATGTTATTGACAAGCTGGATTTGAAACTCCCCTGATGAAAATGCAATTGTGGAGTGTTTGGTAACTTCTTTCACCTTGCATTTATCCAAATTTTATTTCCTTTGCACCCGAATTTATGGCTTCCATCCCACAGATATCCTTTAGCGATACCGCTACGGCGTTTCGCCACCAAAGCACTTCCGAATTAAAAAATGCGCGCCTGTTATTCAGGTCGTTTGATTTTCCCATATTGCTGAAATGGGGACCCGGACTGGCAAAACTGGCTGTCGCTACTGGGTTTAAATTTGCCATAAAACGCACCATTTTTGCCCAATTCTGCGGGGGAGAAACCATGGAAGAAAGCAGCCGTGCCATCGAACATTTGGCGCAATCGCATATCGGTACCATTTTGGATTATTCGGTAGAAGGGGAGGAAACAGAGGAAGTATTTGACGCCACCTGCGAAGAAATTATTAAAACCATACGCCGCGCTGCCGGTGATGAACGAATCCCGTTTAGTGTATTTAAAACTACGGGAATTATACGCTTTGCCCTGCTGGAAAGACTCAGCGCAGGTGATTTGCCTTACCATACCGAAGAATCGGAATATATAATGGCAAGGCAAAGGTTTGAGAAAATATGCCAGGCCGCATTTGACAATGATGTGCGTCTTTTTATCGATGCAGAGGAAAGCTGGATTCAACCTGCCATTGATAAATTGGCCGAGGAAATGATGGCAAAATACAACCAGCAAAAAGCCATTGTTTTCAATACCATTCAACTGTATAGACACGACCGTCTGGCCTACATGCAGCAACATATAGCCAATACCAAACATTACCTGGGCTATAAACTGGTGCGTGGTGCTTACATGGAAAAAGAACGCGAAAGGGCCCAGCAAATGGGGTATCCCGATCCGATTCAGCCCGACAAAGAAAGCAGCGACCGCGATTACGATCTCGCAGTAAAAACCTGTTTGGATCATATCGACAGGGTTTCGGTTTGCGCAGGCACGCACAACGAGCAAAGCAGCCTGAAGCTGGCTCAGTTAATGGCAGAAAGAAATATTGATAAAGGCGACAAACGCGTATGGTTTAGCCAATTATTGGGCATGAGTGACCATATCAGTTTCAACCTGGCAGCTTTGGGGTATAATGTGGCCAAATATGTGCCATATGGGCCGGTAAGTGCGGTAATTCCGTATCTCACCCGAAGGGCTCGGGAAAACAGCGGTGTGGCCGGACAAATGGGCCGCGAAAGGGCTTTAATTGAGCAAGAATTAAAACGCCGCGCAAACTCAAAATAATTATTATTCTGTTAAACCCTTGTACAAAAAGGGTTTGCGGGTTTTTGGTGATGCCATTAATTCTGGTCGATTTTTCCTTTTTTGCAGGGCTTTTCTGCCCTAATTTTGCCTTTCTTAAAGAATGAAACAGGCCTGGTGGAAAATTATGGGTGTTTTGCTGATTGCATACGTTGTTGTTGGCGGATTATTTACTCCCTTAAAAACCGGAATTACCAATGTTCGCACTAACATTTCCGGAGCACTGAACATCGAATCGGGTAAAAGCAGTCAGTTGATGATTGACATTTACAATCCCGGAAATACTTTCAAACCCGAGGAAGTTTTATTGGCAAACGGTTCTAAAACCTTTAAAGCCGAAAATCTGAAATACGATGAGTCGGGAATTTTAACTGCCACCATTCTTCCATTATTTGGGAAAAACGGAGCTTCGGAAACCATTTATAATTTATTTGTAAAAGCCAACGGACAATGGATGTCATTGCCCAATGCAATGGGCCTCAAAGCGGGCCAGGGCGATACCGGCAAAGGCAATACCATTTCTCTAACCCAGGATGAAATAGAGGCAAATCCGGTTAAAATGAAGGGCTTTCCAAACCGCATTATTCTGTACGAAAGCATTCGCAATTTGTTATACCATGTACCCATGTGGTTTAGCATGATTTTTATACTTAGTCTGGCGGCCTGGCAGGCGATTAAATACCTTAAAACCGGCAATCTCGATCATGATATGCGCAGCGATGCCCTGATCCGCACAGGTTTATTGGCCGGTGTACTGGGGTGCCTTACCGGTTCGGTATGGGCCAGCGTTACCTGGGGCGAGTGGTGGCCCCGCGATCCAAAATTAAATGGGGTAGCCATCGGTATGGTCATGTATATGGCTTATTTGTTGTTGCGCAGCGGTATTCGCGATGAACACCAGAAAGCCCGTGTGGCTGCAGTTTACAACCTGTTTATTTACCCGGTATTTATTTCACTCATCGTAATAATGCCCAAGCTGGCCGGTGATAGTTTGCACCCCGGAGCAGGTGGTTCGGTTACCTTTAAGCAATACGACCTGGACAACTCTCTGCGTATGTTTTTCTACCCTGCCGTAATCGGGTGGATTTGCATATTTGCCTGGATTGCCAGTTTGCAATACCGCTACAAAAAATTAGAATCAGATATCAATCATGGATAATATAAACTGGAAAAAAATTGGCATGGCCGTTTTGGCCGTTTTTGGAATTACCCTGGGTGCCAAAGCCGCCAACACCATAGCCCAGGATGCAATGCGCGGCAATGCCAAATACAATGTGGTTGCTACCGTTTTGGGAATCATTTTCGCCGGTATTGCATTTTTCCTGTTTCGCCTGGACCGACGCATGAGTAAACTCGAAAAAGAGAAGGAGAATCAAAAATGAAACCCCTGCACATTGCATTAATTATCATTGCCGGACTGGGTGTAGCTGCGGTGGTGGCATTATATGGGAATACTACCAAAAATGTAACCTTTAAAATGGCCGATGAACTGGCTAAAGATAATCCGGGTAAGAACTATGTAATCCGTTGTAAGCTTAATAAAAACAAACCCATGGAATACGACCCAAAGGTGGATGCAAACCGCCTGGTTTTTTATGCCATGGATAGCCTGGGTTATGAGAAAAAAGTGGTGTATAACCAACCCAAGCCTACCGATATGGAACGCAGCGATATGATTACCATTACCGGGCATTCTCAGGCCGATTATTTTCAGGCCACCGAAATTGCCATGAAGTGCCCCTCAAAGTATGAGGACGCACCCGTTTCGAATAAAACCACCAAAAACTAAAACTAAAAATTCTGGAAAAGATAACATTTGCCGGCGAACATTTATGGCTGGGTAACCTTGGCCATATCATGGTTGTATTGAGTTGTATTGCCGCCGGATTTGCTGCATATTTCTACTTTCTGGCTGCCAATAAAGAGGATGATACTTACAGAAAAATAGGCCGCAAACTGTTTCAACTGCAAGCCTTTGCAGTGGTTTCGGTTTTTGTGATTTTGTTCTATATCATTTTCAAACACCATTACGAATTTTTCTACGCCTGGCGACACAGCAACAATTCTCTGCCTGTGTATTACATGATATCCTGTTTCTGGGAAGGTCAGGAGGGTAGTTTTCTGCTGTGGATGTTTTGGAATGCCATGCTGGGTTTGGTATTAACCCGTACAGCCAAAACCTGGGAATCGCCGGTGATGGCGGTAATGGCCCTGGCACAGTTTGCCCTGGCTACCATGCTTATCGGATTTAAATACAAAGGATTTCATATCGGCAGCAGCCCTTTCGATCTGTTTAGGGAAGTGCGCGGCCAAATGATTGCCAATATCCCCGCCATTGAAGGCAAAGCCAAGTATCTGATGGCGTTGAAAGATGGAAATGGGTTAAATCCCCTTTTGCAAAATTATTGGATGGTAATTCATCCGCCCACCCTGTTTCTGGGCTTTGCCCTGGCTGTTGTTCCGTTTGCGTATTCAATTGCAGGCCTATGGAAAAACCGCGACCGTGAATGGTTAAACCCAGCCCTGAAATGGAGCCTGGTATGTGCAGGGGTGTTGGGAACAGGAATAATAATGGGTGGCTTTTGGGCCTATGAAAGCCTTTCTTTTGGCGGATACTGGGCATGGGACCCTGTAGAAAATGCCTCGCTGATGCCCTGGCTGATTATGGCAGCGGCTGCCCATATGGTGCTTATTTCGCGCAATACAGGCCGACATTTATTTACCACACACCTCCTTATTCAAATAACCTGGTGGCTGGTGTTGTACGCTACTTTTCTTACCCGCAGCGGTATACTGGGCGACGCCAGCGTGCATAGCTTTACAGACCTGGGATTGAGTGGGCAATTGCTCATTTTCTTCTTCATATTTATACTTATCAGTTTGGCTGTTTCAATCCAATCTATAAAAATACGGGCAAGCATTTTTATTGCATTCGTGGCCTCCATTATTTTCTACACCAGCCTGTGGGCCAGCACGGATGAAAAGACTTTCAGCGGTATGGAGGGAGTATTTAAAAATGTATTTATTGGCGCATTTTTTATTGTGCTAGCGGCCTATTTATATTTTTTATACAAACGCACTGTTTCCAAAATGGAAGATGAAAAATGGAGCAGCCGCGAGTTGTGGATGTTCCTGGGTTCTATGTTCCTAATCCTTTCACTGGTGCAGGTTTTCTCTGCCACTTCCATTCCGGTTTTTAATAAATTATTTGGCTTTACCACTGCGGTACCTAAAGCAGATTTTTACAATAAATTACAAGTTTGGCTGGCCATGCCGGTGATGATTTTAATGGCTGTGGGTCAGTTTTTCAGATACCGCGAAACCAATATGCAGCAATGGTTGCGCAGCTATATTCCGGTTTTAATTATTACCATAATTGTATTTATTTTGTCTGTAATTGGTTTTGAAGTGTATGAATTTAAATACGCTTTATTCCTGTTTATTGGCATTTTATTGGTGGTTGGAAATATTGTATATCTGCGCCAATTAAAATCTATGGAATGGCTGGGATATGGCTCCAGTATTGCCCATGCAGGCTTTGGCATTTTATTAATCGGTGCCCTGGTTTCATCGGTAAAACAAAATATTATCAGCTCTTCGGCCGGTATTAATCTGGCACCCGAGGTGGATGATAAAGGAAAACCCGATGCAAAAGCCATGAATTTTAACCGCGAAAACCGCATTTTGTATAAAAACAAAACGGAGGATATGGGCGAGTATAAAGTTACCTACCGCAGCTTTGCCAAAGGAACAGGGACTGATACCATTGATAAATATTTTAATATTTTATTTGAAAAATATGATGCGGCCGGAAAATTAAAAGACAGTTTTAGCCTTAATCCCAAAACCCAAAGTAACCCCAATATGGGCCTGATTGCCGAGCCCAGTACCCGTCATTTTTTGCATAAAGATGTTTTTACCCATGTAAATTATGAAAGCAGCTTAGACAAAAAAGAACCCTTTAGTTCGTTTAAACAGGCTGTAGTAGGAGTGGGTGACGAATTTCTAACCGAAAGTGGAAAGGTTAAACTGCGGGTAGATAATGTTCAGAATTTTAAGGATGACAATGGAACTGTAACTCTCAGACTTATTATTACAGCCCAAAGACTGGACAAAAAAGCTACATTATTCGCAGATTATGTAGTAAGTGAGAAAGAAAGTTTTGCGCAGGGAATTCCCGTTACTAATGATACTTTGGGCTTGTATTTGAATTTTGAAAAATTAAACATTCCAGAACCTGGCAAACCTCAATCTGGTTTTTCATTTGTAATGGTAACGGCCGAACGCAGTCCATCTGAGTCTTATATAGTTGTAAAAGCCATCGTTTTTCCCTGGATTAACCTGGTATGGTCAGGCACCATCATCATGGTATTTGGGGTAGGCATGGCCCTGGCATACCGTGTAAAACAGCAACGCAAACTTGAAAGCGCATGAACCCCGATATCTATATCTGTGGAACAGGAAACGTAGGCACCGCTTTGCTGGAAGCCTTTGTTCTTAACGGATTGCCGGTAAAAGGGATTTATTCAAGCAGCAAAGCCAATTTTTATTTGGGTATTCCTGTGAAGGATTACAAAGAGGTTCCACCACCCGATTCGATGGTGATACTGGCTGTTCCGGATGATGTAATCAGGCTGGTAGAGAAGTTTTTTCACCACCCCGATTTACACCTCATTCACTGCAGTGGTTCGGTAGGTTTGGATGCACTTACACACCGCTCCAGGGGCGTTTTTTATCCCTTGCAAACCTGGACCCGGAACATTGCCTCAAACTGGGCCCATGTGCCGGTTTTGGTAGAGTCTGAGGATGAAAGCCTGCAGGCCTATCTCATGCAAATGGCCCAAAGCATTCATGCCAACCCTACTGCAGCCAACAGCGAGCAACGCAAAGCCCTGCACATTGCAGCGGTATTTGCCAATAATTTTGGCAATGCCATGTTTACCATCGCTTTCGAACTGGCCCAAAAAGCCGGTTTCGACCCCGAAATATTGAAACCCCTGATTGCCAAAACCGCCGATAAATTGCATACACTAAGTCCGGCCGAAGCCCAAACCGGCCCTGCGAAACGCGGCGATGAAAAGGTAATGCAACAGCATTTGGAGGCCCTGCAAAACGATCCTGTATTGCAAAAAATGTATCAGGATATTTCGGATTGGATTGGCAGGAAGCATAGGGGATGAATTGAGTCTGCATTTGTAAATCTGAAATTCGATTAAAAACCAAACATGAAAGGTATTGAAACCATGGTGGTTGGCATTGAGTGCATCACAGGACCACATTTAATTCCACTTGTTGGTGTCTCGGCTGAACTGAGACCAACCAGCTACTCGTGAATCCAGATGTCGGTAATTTCACTTCTTTCATCAGGTAAGTAGCATTGCACCCTCCTCACAATCTCACTGGTCGGTGTTGTCACCAACCAAATGTTCGTGACCTACAAGGTCGGACATTTTCCGTGTTGTGTCCGGAAATACCCGTTGCATCTTTCTCACAATCTCAATGGCTGGTCTCGGCTGAGCCGAGACAATCGGCGCTTTAGTGTCGCTTTTTACACTTTATTAGTTGGTAAGCTCGCTTATTCACTAGCTACTTTTTGGCATTGCCCAAAAAGTAGCGCAAAAAAGCTAGCCACTGCAGAAAAAAGCACCACCCAATAGCAACTTTATTTCAGCAGCGAAAAAAAGGCCCAGTAACAGCCCCCTGCAGTAAAATCAGGCAGGGCTGGGCTGCTTTTTCGCCTCACACAGGCCAGCCCACGAAATAAAGTTGATTGGGTCCCGGTGTTTTTTCTGAGGTGGCGGGGGGCTCCTGCGGAGCCAGACTTGGTTGACGCCCTGCGGGTAAGTTGACCCGAAGGGTCAGACATATGTATCTATGATACTCACGCGATCTCACGACCCGAAGGGTCGGATACTTTCTTATCCTTTTTAATCCTCTTCTTTAACAGCAGAAATACACATAAAAAACCATGCCCTCAGGTAAACCAAAACCACCGCTTCAAGGGCAGCCATATGTCCGTTAAAATGGATTGGACGGGTATTGCCTTGGTTAAGCTGCATTTAAGCAGAGAATCCATGGAATAAGCTCCAGGTAAGCTCTGGATAACCTCTGGATTACCTTAGATAAACCTCTGACGTGAGAGAAACGTGGGAGAAACCCGAAAGAAATGTGGGAGAAATGCGAGAAGGAGTAATTTGGGAATAGAATTTTAAAAATTGATGTAAATATGTTCCTATCTATCCATCCAAAATTAGGCGTTTTGGTTCAATTATTTTGTAGAAAAAATTAGAAATAAACATAGTTAATAACGAAAACGGAATTGTTTTCTGCAATCGCCCGGTCGGACATTCCTTGCAGGCAATCCGCACTTGTATTTTCATAGTGATAGACATACCATCGGTAAAAAAACCTGCAGGGGTCGGTCGCGACCGACCCCTGCAGGTTTTGAAATAATTTAATTAGTTTGAATCTTTACTTCATCTTCCACCTAAAGCCTACGTACACATTTCGGCCCATGGTGGGGCCCCAGGCGTAGGCTGCATCGAAGTAGGGCGAGCTGGCATCGTTGCCACCCAATACCGGATTTTTTTGCAGTACGTTTAGAATGTTTTCGCTGCCGGCATAGAGTTCAAAATTCTTGATATCCTTCCGTACCAATGCATTTACAATGGTGTACCAGGGCGAATATTGGGGCATCTGATATGCCTCGGGATTGCTGCTGGTAAGAGGCAGGCGCTTGGGACTGTTTACCTGGGTAATTAAATCAAAGAACCATTTTTTGCGGGTTTGATAATTAATTACATTTAAAATTCTGTGCGGCGATTGCATGGTTTGCAAACGATTTTGCCCGGCTAAAAACATTTGTGAATACACAAACCGGTACGATAATTTAATTTCCAGCCTGCGGTGGGGTTTCAACATCCACTCGGCCTGGGCCATCCAGGTTTGGTTGCCGCTTTCGTTTCGGATAATAATTTCCTTGGCATTGGCATCGCGGTCGGCCACAATCTGATTGAAAAAATAGGTGTAAAACGCATCTATGGTAAAGGTAGAATTCTGGTTAAAAACCACGCCGTTTTTTACATAACTTATTCCGCCATTAAAGGCTTTTTCCTGGTTTAATCCATACACTTTTTTAGAGCCATCCCCTAAAATAATTACCCTGCGATTGCTAATAAACAATGGCAGATTTTCGATAAATACCCAGCTGGTGCGGCGGCCTACTCCGGCTTGCAGGTGCAGGCTTTGACTATTGTTTTTACTGTATTTTAGATGCAACCTGGGAGTAAAATAATTGCCATATAAATTGTTGTGATCGACACGGCCACCCAGTACGGCCATAAATTTTTCGGTTTTATACACTAATTCACCAAAAACACCGGCAGAAAACTCTTCGCGTTTGGGTGAAAATTGAATGAGATTGCTATCGGTAAATGTTTCAGAAACTTTATCATAATTTACATGCAAACCGGTGCGGATGCTCCATAAATTATCTTCCGGACTTCCATACATGCCAGTGTATGAGAGGCTTTGCTGCTGGCCTTTCCATTTGCGGTTGTTTATATTGTTTAAAACAGAAGATGAATTATTTTGTGTAGCCGTAAAAATATTGCCAATACTTTTAGACGCATCTTTATTTAAAAAAATGCCCAATTTGCCCCACAGTTCTGTTTTTTCTTCTTTGTGATCGAATCGAAAATAATTCTGGGAATTTTGGCTGTGAAATCCGTGCACATCGCCACCCTGGCGTTGTTCATTTACATAAATACCGCCCAGCATCCCCTCCAGTTTTTTGGCAGAAAAACGCAATTGATCGCCCACAAAAATGCGGTTGTATTTGGGCATATCCGTAATCTGGTCTTTGCCTTTATCGGTAAAGTGCTGTTGTTGTCCGTAGTGCAAATAGGTATGGTTATAAATATGGCGGTTAATGTTTTGTTTCCAAACCACATTGCCCTCATAGCGCTGCTGTGAGTTGGCAAAGGCATTTACAAACAACCGGGGGTCATCCTGTTCGGCTTTGAGGGCATAATCTATGCCCCCAGTTATGCCTTCAAATCCGCTAACCACACTGCCAGCGCCTTTGGCAATATTTACACCGGCAACCATAGGGCCCGGCACCTGATTCAGGCCGTTGAGCAAAGAAAAACCGCGCAGTAAGGGCATGGTATTGCGGCTCATAAGCACATATTTACCAGCCAGCCCCAGCATTTCTACATGTCGTATACCCGATACTCCGTCGCTATTATTTACTTCTACGGAGTTGGTGGTTTCAAAACTTTCGCCCAGGGTACAACAGGCGGCTTTTTTAAATTCACCCTCATTCAGTATTTCCAATTTTTGGATTCCCCTGCCCGAAATGGTACTGGCCGATTTTTCAGCCCGAATTTGAATTTCTTTAAACTCAATCCAGGTTTTAATAAGCACGGGGAATACCACATGGGGCGGGTGATACATAAATACAGAGCTATCTGTAGCACTAAATCGGGCAATGATTTCCATATGCCCTTCAATGGGTGTATCGAAAGTAAAAAAGCCCGCCGAATCGGTATGGGTAATGGCTTTGGTGGCTGGTATATAGATCTGCACATTGGGAATGCCTTTTTGTATGCCGGCACTATCCAGCAGCACCCTGCCGCGCGCGCGTTCTTGCCCTGCAGCACTGCTGGTTATAAGCAGCGCTGCAAGTATAAAAAATAAGCGCATCAGGGATTAGAATTGCGATACAAACAACATTCAGGCAAATCGGCATAAACCTGTTCGTTGGCTTTTACTTTTTCAGTGTCGTGGCCAGCGGTGGCTACCAGGTTGTGCAACTGTATTTCTTCGTATTTGCGGGGATTGTAAGTAGCTGTAAGTTGTTTGGTATTGATATTCCAGTTTACTTTTGAAATTCCAGGCTTATCTAAAGCAGCTTCTATGCGCTGTTTGCACATTTCGCAATTGCCTGATACTTTGAAAGTAACGGTAACTTTTTTGGGAGGTTTTATAAATGCGGAAGCGGCAATTACCAATATGGCAAGGGCGGCTACAATGATTTTGTTTTTCATTTTCTTTTGTTTTTTTAATTATTTTTGAATGGGTTTTAAAATTTTGCAAACATTCAAACCCTAAAATATTTGCAGCAAACAAAAGATGTATTTTAAATCATCCATACACACAGTCCGGGGCCTTGGCAATGCCTTATATCGGGCGGTGGAGATGTGTCTGAAACTGTTGTGTACGTTGTATTGAATGGGGGTACATTTTCCGGGGTAATGATTGCAAATGCAATGGAAAACAGCGGAATGTTAATTTTTTTAAATTCAATTGAACCATATTTGGCAGATACGGCAAATAAATAAACATCTGTGCAGCAATTGTCAATGGGCTGTACCTTTCTGGTGTGGTTGCCAGGTTTTTTGCAGCAATCCTTTACCACCGCGGTTTGGTGCATGCCACAGTCGTCCTTATCCAGCATAGTGCCTTGCTGCGGACAAATATGCAATACAGATTGCACCATACCACCGGATATGAGGATTAGCGAGGCAAACAATATGGAGGCAAACTTTTTCAGTGTTACAAATTTAGTTCAAATCATGCAAAAATCAGTCCGGTTTTAAGCAGCAATTATTACTTGCTGTTAATCGGCTTTTTTTGATACAACGCTTTTGCCATCCACAATAATGGTTTCGAGCAAATCGGACTTGTAAATGGCATCTACCGAAATTACTTTTTCGTCGTAGGGGATGTTATTGCCATACCGTTCTTTGAGTTTGGCTTTAACCACCGCGCTGGTCAGGTCAAATTCCTTCAGTTTTTGGGTTTTGCCCACTTCCAGGCCGGTTGCATTTTGGTAAGATTTCCATACCAGCTCTGAGCAATAGATGCGATCGTCTGACCAGCCAAAATACAGGTCGTAATGCTTGCCCAGGTTTTGGCGGGCGGCAGCCACCAAAGCTTTTTTTGTGCTATCGGTAAGTATGTACTTGTCTTTCTTAAGACGTTTAATGGTGTATTTGCCATCAATGCCACCAGCGGTAAATTCTTCCAGGGTGGTAATGCTCACAGGCTCAACCCCCTCAATCACATAAATACCGGTACTGTCGCGTATTACCATGCCGCAGTGCGACCAGGGGCTGTGGGTGGCTTGTTCAACCGCAATGGCCTGGCTTCCGCGGGTTTTTTGAAAAATGATATCGCCCGTTTGGGGTGTGGTGTCGGCAAAGGTTTCGGTGCGGGTTTCTGCCACCTGTTCACGCAGTATAAATCCGCCGGCCAGCGATAAAAGTCCAATGGTAAGTAAAGTAGGATACAGCCGCATAATGATTGCAAGAACGGCAATTAATCCTAAAAATTGTCAAGCCTCGGCGAAAAATGGAGTTTTTTCGAGGAAAGGAAAAAGCTTTATTCTACACTGAATTTACCACTGATTTTTGCCCCTTTTGCATCGGTAATGCTGTAAAAATACAAGCCCGCTGTTAGTTGGATGCAGGGTAGGGTATAGGTATCGGTAAATTGTGCGGTTTGAATTTTTTCTCCGGCCAGATTAAATACCTGCAATTGGTAATGGCTGTTTTCCAATACTTCAAAATGCACTTCATCCTTTGCAGGATTTGGGTAACATTTTACCAAAGCGGCATTAAGTTTTGCCGTGGCTAAGGGGAAATTGCGCATTTCCAAATCGTCTACAATCAATTGGCTACCGTAATGTGCTCGGTTGCGATTGCTTTCGGTAGCAAAACCGATTTCTACAAAAGAGGGAGATTCGGGTTGAAGGTAGTTTAGGGCTAACGATACCGGCCTGTAATTGCTGCTGGCCGGCAGATAAATCCACTGGTCGATAAGGGTATTACTTGTATTATCATTGTACATCCAGATATGGGCGGCTGCCGTATCATTGCCTACCGATTTAAATTTGTACCAGAAAGTAAAATAGGCCGGACGTTCGGTAAAGGGCACACCGGCGGCAAAATAGGTAGAATCGGTGGCCATGGCATGCGCACTGCCTGTGTATATTCCACTGCAATCGGCATTGCGCATTTCAAGGGCAAATTTGCCACTGTGCGCATCTTTACTGGCAAAATAAAAAGCGCTGTCGATTTTGCATGGTTTGCTGGTATCGGTAAATGCCAGCAAGGTAATGCTACCCCAATAGGCAGGTTTTCCATCCGTGAGAAGGTTTTCGAAACCCGGATTTAGTAGTTGAGAGTAGGACGAACCTATGGCGCTACTGCCAATTAATGCGAGTAATAGTTTTTTCATGCTGCAATGTTAGCGGGGTATATATTGTATAGATGTCAGAAACCTGCCAGATGTTGATGAATCCTGTCATGATTTTGTTTTTTAATAAATTACGATCTGGCACGGTATCCTAAAAAAAGCACCCTGTAATCCCATAAAATTCACTATTATCGTAGCCCCAAAAAATGGCCAACTCTACCTGGAAGAATCTGCGCAGAACCAAGAAGGATTTTGACCATGCCGGGCATGAAAAACTGAACCGGGTGCTGCGAGTGCGCGACCTTACATTTTTTGGAATTGCTGCCATTATTGGTGGGGGCATTTTCAGTTCGGTAGGTAAAGCCTGTGCAAGCGGGGGGCCCGGGGTAATAATCCTGTTCATAATTTGCGGCATTGCCTGTGGTTTTGCTGCGCTTTGCTATGCCGAGTTTTCATCGCGCATACCCGTGGCCGGCAGTGCTTATACCTATGCCTATGCAAGTTTTGGTGAGTTTTTTGCCTGGATTATCGGCTGGGCCTTGCTGATGGAATACAGCATCGGCAATATTTATGTAGCCTTTAGCTGGAGTGGGTATTTTACCCATTTAATGGAAAATATAGGGGTGCATATACCGCACTGGCTTACTACAGATTACAAAAGCGCATCTAAAGCCATGCAATTGTTTAGCCAAGGCCTGGAGTATGACCGTACGGCATTTGAAGCCTGGAAATCAGCACCCATGCTGGGAAGCTTGCACCTCATACTCGATTTACCTGCCTTCTTAATCAATATCGCTATTACCGCATTGGTATACATCGGCATTAAGGAAAGCAAAAATGCCGGTAATGCCATGGTAATCTTAAAACTGGTGGTTATTGTTTTGGTAATTGGGGTAGGTGCTTTTTATGTGAAAAGTGAAAATTTAACTCCATTTATTCCCCAGGGATTTGGCGGCGTTATGGCAGGGGTTTCTGCTGTGTTTTTTACCTACATTGGTTTTGATGCCGTGAGTACCATGGCCGAAGAAAGTGTAAATCCTCAGCGCGATTTGCCCCGGGGTATGATTTATTCTTTGCTGATTTGCACAGTACTTTATATTTTTATTTCGCTGGTGCTTACGGGTATGGTCAATTACCAGTTGCTGAATGTGGATGATCCTTTGGCGGTGGCATTGAAACTAAGCGGTGTTCGCTGGTTGGAGTATCTGGTAAGTATAAGCGCAGTGGTGGCTATGACCAGTGTATTGCTGGTGTTTCAAATGGGCCAGCCCCGCATTTGGCTGAGCATGAGCAGGGACGGTTTATTACCTAAAAAATTTGCTACCATTCATCCCAAATTTAAAACCCCTTCGTTTTCTACCATTGTTACAGGCATTGTGGTGGGAATTCCGATTTTATTTACCGACGAAAATTTTGTGCTCGATTTTACAAGCATCGGCACCCTGTTTGCATTTGTGCTGGTATGTGGGGGAGTATTATTATTACCAAAAAGAGAAAAAGTAAAGGGCCGTTTTAATTTACCCGAAATCAAAGGGCAAACGATATTTCCAACCATTATAATTTTTTCAATTATTATTTTGGTGGTATTTGCACCTACCTATTTTCCGGGGCTTTTGCATTTCACACCCGCCGATTTAAATGGTTTAAGCGAAGCCGAAATTCATGAAAAAACAGTGGCCTTGCGCACCTTCAATATTTCGCATATCATATTTTGGGTTGCAATGGTGCTATTAGCCGTATATGCGTATTTGAAAAAATGGTCGTTGATACCACTACTGGGATTAACCGCTTGTTTGTATTTGCTTACAGGAATGACTGCCAATAACTGGACCTGGTTTTTTGCCTGGTTTGGATTGGGCATAGTTGTATATTTTTTATACGGATATAAAAATAGCAAACTGGCGCATGGATAAGAAAGAGAAGGGTATAAAGGAAGTGATTGAGGCCATGTACAAAAAGTACCGTCTAACGCAGAAGATAGACGAGGTAAGGCTTGTAAATGCCTGGGAACGGATAACGGGACCGCTGATAAGCAAACATACTTCTGAAATAAAATTGGTGAATAAAACCCTGTACGTAAAATTTGATAATCCACCCTTAAAAAACGAAATGATGTACCGCCGCAATACCCTAATTGATGCGGTGAACAAAGAATTGGGTGGGACAGTGGTAGAAAAAATATTTATTAAATAAAATAAGAACAAGTATTCAATATGAATACAAAAAGATGGATGTAATTCATTGAAATCGCAATGTTTAATTTGAATTGATTTATTTGTGCAGACTGTATAATATTCGTAATTTACAAATAGAAATGGATTGTTGGTTAAACAAATGCATACTCACAAATGTTAGTTAAGCGGCTTTGTTTATAAAAAAATTAAAAAATTTAAACAAAGTTTAAAACCCTTTGATGATGGCTGGAAAGCATTGAAATGCTTGTAAATACAGGGGAAATGATAAAAAGATTGAATTTACATTCTAATTAATGCCAGATATAGGATGGAGGCGGCTGTATGATAGTATTGCTTTTTTCCGGTGATGAATTTAAATTTGAATCGAATAGGATTCGTGTATGGAGGAAATTGATAAGCGACAGTTAAAAGATTTTCGCGAACAGACATCGGGAGTATATTTTAAAATTGGCCTGAATGCAAACAGAGAAATTATTGAAATTGATGAAAATTGTTTGGAGTTAACGGGTTACAGTGTTGAGGAGTTTAAACAAAACAAGGATTCTATTTTTCAAATTTTAGTGCATTATCAAGACCGGTATAAATTTGGGCCGGAAATTTTGCAACGCTATTCAAAGGGTGATTTGGTTGAATTGGAATACCGCATTATAACCAAATTTGGTGTTACAAAGAAAGTAAAGGAAATAAGCAAACGCCTTCTTGATGCAGAAAACAAACCCTATGTGCAGGGATATTTCTACGAGATAATTTCGCCCGAGGCTTACCAGCAGTTAGAAAACACATACAAAAGCTACAGCCAGGCCATCAATCAAGGCTCAATAGTTTCGGTTACAGACATAAACGGTGTAATAATTTATGCCAATGATTTATTCTGCGAATATTCGGGTTACACCAAAAACGAATTGATTGGCAACACCCACCAAATATTAAATTCAGGTTATCATTCAACGCTTTTTTTTGGTAATTTATGGAAAACTATCAAAGAAGGCAAAATTTGGCGGGGTGAGATCAGAAACAAAGCCAAAGACGGCAGTTTTTACTGGGTGGATACAGTTATATCGCCCGTATTGGATGAGCAGGGAAATATCATTGAGTATCTATCTATACGCAATGTAATTTCGGAAAGGAAAGACTTGGAATTGCGTTTGGCACAAATTACAAGCACCTTGCCTGTTGTGGTATTTCAGTTTACCCGCAATATCAATCGCGAGATGTTTTTTACCTATTTAAGTTCAAATGCAGTTGAATTATTGGGTATTACCGCAGAGCAATTGTTTTCAGATATTCAGATAGGCCGAGACTTGGTATATCCTGCCGATTTAAAATTGGTTCAGGAATCACTGGCCCAGGCTCATCTGCAATCTCACGTTTGGAAGGCCGTTTTTAGAATTGTGCGCAACAATCAAATCCGTTGGGTTAGTTGCCAAGCAAGTTCTAAGAAAGTAACAGACGAAATTTCAATATGGAACGGAACCGTTTCTGATATAACCGATTTGAAAGAAATGGAAAACGAGTATCAGAATGTGAACCTGCAATTGGAACATATATTTAAAACCCAGAAAGATTGTTTTTGGGGTCGGGATTTTATCAATTCTCAAATAATATATGTTTCTCCTGGATTTGAACATATTTTTGGTTATCCCGTAGAAGAAATGTACCGCAATCCTGATTTGTGGCTTGAACAAACTGTAACTGAGGACAGGGATAGGCTGTCTAAATATTACGAAACTTTAAAACCAGATCAAACCATTTCCATAGAGTACCGAATTAAAGCCCGCGATGGCAAAGTACATTGGGTAGAAACGCGCATGACCGGCACCTTCGATTCCCATGGTAAATTGATTAGGGTGGATGGAGTAACAGCCAATATTGATGAAAGAAAAACGGTTGAAGAAAAAATTCTGCACAACGACCATTTGTTGGAGGAGGCACAGCGAATTGCCAAAATTGGCAGTTGGGAGCTGGACCTGGAAAACAATGTTCTTTATTGGTCGGATGAACTTTACCGCATTTTTGAAATTGAAAAAGATGAATTTAATTTAAATTATGAATATTTTATAAAATGTGTGCATCCCGAAGATCGGGACTTGGTGGATAAAACCTATAAAGACTCCCTTCTAACCCGCAATAAATACAATATTGTACACCGTTTGATGTTTGAAAACGGCCGCATTAAATATGTGAGAGAAAAATGTGAAACAATATATGATGAAAATGGAAGAGCTATACGTTCAACAGGCACTACCCAGGATATAACCGATCAGCGCAAGGCCTCAATCAGACTGGAGGAATTGGTGAAAGAATTAACTGAAAAGAATCACGAATTAAATAAGAAAAATATAGAATTAGACCGTATTGTATACAGTGCTACTCACGATTTACGGGCACCACTATTATCTATAAAAGGCTTGTTGGATTTGCTGAATATGTCGGACCGAGATTCGGAAGATGCACGCCAGGCCATAGATTTTATGTACAAGGCCATAGAACGCGGTGACGATACAATCAAAGGAATAATTGAATACTCGCGCAATATTAAATCGGTAATCGAAACTGAACCCATTAATATGCAAATGCTGATAGAAGAATGCATAGAAAATATCCGATATATGGAAAGTGCGCAAAATATTGTATTTAAATACGATGTAAACCAGCCTGCACCCTTCTTTTCCGATCGCAAAAGAATTGTATCTTTGGTGCAGAATTTTATTACAAACGCCGTAAAATATCAGCGCCCCAATGAAACCAATAAATGGGTGAGTGTAGAATTTAAAATGGACGAAACCTATGCTATTATTGAGGTAGCCGATAATGGAGAAGGGGTTCCGGCCAATAAATTAACCACCATTTTTGAAATGTTTGTGCGCAATTCTAATAATACCATTGGATCGGGTTTGGGATTGTATTTGTGCAAGGAGATTGCCGAACAGCTTAATGGTGAAATTAATGTACAAAGTGAAGTAGGAAAAGGTTCGGTATTTACAGCAAAATTTGCATTAAATTCTGGGGAATATAAATAATTAGAAGAGAGTTGGGAAAAAGAATATTGCTGGTGGATGATGATGATGGATACAATTTCCTGAATTCCCGTCTGGTGCGCCGCACCAATGCTTTTGATGAAATACTTACTTTTCCAAATGGTAAAACCGCGCTGGATTATTTGCAACAATTGGAAGCAGAAAAACTAGATGTGCCATTACCCATATTACTGGATATAAAAATGCCGGTAATGCATGGATTGGAATTTCTGGAACAGATTCAAAATCTCGGCCCTGATGTTTCAAACCGCCTTAGAATTGCCATGCTATCCTCCTCGATAGATCCCAAAGATCGCATCAGGGCGCTGCAATTTACACAGGTTGTAACTTTTTTGGAAAAACCCCTGGATGAAGAAAAACTGTGCGAATTTATTCGCCAGGTTATGGTTTAACTTTTTAAAGCAAACTGCCATCTAAACGTTTCATTTCCGTTTCCGCCATTTTGGCATCGAACAAGGCATTGATGTAGCGGGTTTTTGCATTTAAAAGGCTGTTTTGCGCATCTTTTAATTCCAGGGTAGTTGATTGTCCAAGCCTGAATCTTTCGAGCATAATGGATACGTTTTCGGTGGCCATTTTTACACTCTCTTCTTCCAGCTTGTACAATTCCAGGGCCTCCTGCAAATTATTGTGAGCCTGGTTTAACAGAGTCAACTGTTTTTGTTTGGTTAAATCATATTGCAGTTGAGCCGCAAATTGGGCCAGTTTGGCATCCTCTATGCTGTTTTTAACATTGAAACCATTAAAAAGGGTCCAACTGAAATTTAATCCATAGGTAAGGCCTGCATTCTGATTGAAAAGCGCAAAACCGGCAGTGCTGGTATTGCGTGCAAAATTGTAGTTGGAAATTAAACTGATTTTGGGATAACGCTGGGCCTGAATTTCTTTCAGCATAAAACCGGTGGTATTAATATTGGAATTGGCCAGCAGTAAAGAGCTGTTTGCCAGTTCAAGGTTTTTTGATGCCTTATCGAGATTTAACGTTGCATCCAGCACCGCGGTATCGGTAGGAGTGAAGTCTATATTGGCCTCTCTGCCCAATAATTCATTCAAGGCAATTTTTGCATTTGAGATTAGGGTTTTTTGTTTCAATAATGCACTTTTTTGTTCGTTTAAATCCACTTTGGCTTGAAGTACATCGGTTTTATTGCCGTTGCCGGCTTCCAGTCTCGACTCAGCAATTTTAACCCGTTCTTCGAAATAATTTACCTGTTCGCGAATAGAATTATATTGCTGTTTTAATTTGGAAATTGAAAAATAAGCACGGATAATATTTGAAACGGTATTTTCCATTTCTTGTCGCACCTGCAGCTCGCCCTGGCTTTTGATTTCCCTGAGTTTATCGAGTGTGGCAAACATTTTAAAACCATCAAAAAGTGTCCAGTTTAGCGCAATACCCGCATTTAAATTGCCTGCCGAAACGCCATTCCTTTTTAATTCCAAGCCGGTACTGAATTTTTGATTGATGGTACTGCTGGATTGGCTGGCTGCACTGGTAAAACCCAGGCTTGGCAGCATTCCGGCTGCACCTGGTGTTGCATCATTGGCATGTAACATAGAATCGTTTTTAGCCAATAAAATAGCATAATTATTTTTTAAACCCAAGGCAATGGCATCCTGAAGGGTAAGCGATTCCTGGGCAGTAACTATTGCAGGAATACACAATAGAAAAAATAAAATATTACGATTCATTTGATTTGTTTTTATGGGTGGAAATATAGCTGTACATAGCTGGTATAACATACAATGTAAGCACCAGAGAAAACAACAAACCCCCGATTACAACAATGCCCATTCCCATGCGGCTTTTTGCACCGGCACCCAAGGCCATGGCTATGGGAAGTGCACCCAGCATAGTGGCCAAACTGGTCATTAAAATTGGTCGGAAACGGGCTTCAGCGCCTTCAATAATCGCTACATTCCGGGCAATGCCTTTTTCACGCAATTGGTTGATAAATTCTACTATCAAAATTCCGTTTTTTGTTACCAAACCTACCAGCATTATCAGTCCGATTTGGCTGAAAATATTGAGGGTTTGATTGAAATACCATAAAGAAAACAAAGCACCCGCCACCGCTAAAGGTACCGTAAGCATAATAATCACAGGCTCGGTAAAGCTCTCAAACTGCGCCGATAATACAAGGTATACCAGCAGTAAAGCCAGCCCGAAGGCAAAGAGAATATTGGAAGAACTTTCGGCAAAATCGCGGCTTGGGCCTGTGAGTTCGGTGGTGAATTTATCATCGAGTTTTGCCTTGGCAATTCCCTGCATAACTTTAATTCCATCACCAATGGTTTTACCGGGCGCCAGGCCTGCAGATATGGTGGCCGACATATACCGGTTGTAATGATATAATTGAGGGGGATTGCTTTCCTCTTTCATTTTTACCAGGTTATCCAACTGAATTAATTCGTTTTTATTATTGCGCAAATAAATAGAGGACAGATCGGCCGGATCGTTGCGATTATTGCGGGTAAGTTGTCCAATTACCTGGTATTGCTTTCCCTCCATAGTAAAATAAGCAAAGCGCTGCCCACTAAGGCTCAGTTGCAGGGTTTGGGCAATATCCGAAACAGATACACCCACTGCTTTGGCTTTTTCACGGTCGATGGATACATTTAATTCAGGCTTATTGAATTTTAAATCAATATCTACCCCTTGGAAAGTGGGGTCTTTGCGGGCTGAATCTAAAAAGCCGGGGAGTTTTTCTTTGAGTTTTTCAAAATCAGGGGCTTGTAAAACAAATTGCACTGGCAGCGATCCACGGCCACCGCCACCAGCAGAAATGGTTTGCTCCTGAATGACAAATGTGCGTGCTTCCGGGAATTGTGAAGCCGCTTTCATTATATAGTTGGCAATTTGTTGTTGGCTGCGTTTGCGCTTATCCGGATCAACCAAAACTACACGTCCAAAGCCTGTATTCACCGCGCCCGAACCTGTAAAACCCGGGGCTGTAACAGCCAGCATGATGGTTTTTTCTGGTACGGAATCGGTAACAAATTGCGATATTTTATCCATGAATTTATCGGTGTAATCAAACGAAGCACCTTCGGGCCCGGTAATGGCTACCCGAAACCAACTGCGGTCATCCAGTGGGGCCAATTCAGACGGAATTATTTTGCCCATAAAAAATATAATACCAAACGAAAAAATGAGTATAATAAATGCCCAATATCTTTTTTTCATAAACCCTTCCAGGCTTCGTTTGTAGCTGTTGGATAGGTTTTCAAAAAAGGGCTCGGTAGCCAAATAAAATTTACTTTTCTTTTGTGTTTTGCGAATCAAACGCGCATTTAGCATTGGGGTTAATGATAGCGAAACAAATGCTGAAATCAGCACTGCACCTGCCAGTACCACACCAAACTCTCTGAACAAGCGCCCCACAAATCCGGGCAAAAACATAATGGGTAAAAATACAATAGCAAGGGTAAGAGAAGTAGAAATTACTGCAAAGAAAATTTCTTTTGAACCTTTGTGGGCGGCCTCAACAGGGTCCATTCCCTCTTCTACCTTTTTGTAAATATTTTCGGTCACTACAATCCCGTCATCCACCACCAATCCAGTGGCAAGCACTATGGCCAAGAGGGTAAGTACATTGATTGAATAGCCAAAAAGGTACATAATAAAAAATGCACCCACCAGCGAAACAGGTATATCTATCAATGGACGGAAAGCAATAACCCAGTCTCTAAAAAACAGGAAAATAATAAGAATTACCAAAACAATGGCGATTATTAAAGTTTCTTGTACTTCTTTTATCGAACGGGTAACGAAGATGGTTTTGTCCAGTGCTATATCCAGTTTATAATCTGCCGGCAGTTCTTTTTTTATCTGCTCCATGCGTTTATAAAACTCTTTGGAAATATCGATATAATTGGCTCCTGGCTGGGGTACAATTCCTAAACCAATCATGGGTACGCCGCTTTCTTTCAATACCGTTTCCTCATTTTCGGGACCTAGTTTGGCTTGGCCTATATCACCCAGGGTAATGTTGCGTCCATCCTGATTTTTAATAATGAGTTGGTTAAAACTGGCTTCATCCACCAACCTGCCCATGGTTTTTACCGTAAGTTCGGTATTACTGCCGCTTACTTTACCAGCTGGTAATTCCACATTTTCGCGGTCCAGTGCATTGCGTACATCACTGGCAGTAATGCCCAATGCCGCCATTTTAGGCGCATCGAGCCATAAACGCATGGCATAGCGTTTTTGCCCCCAAATCTGAATGGTACTTACCCCCGGTATGGTTTGGATACGTTCGGCAATTACATTTTCGGCAAAAGCACTCAACTCCAGAATATTGCGGGTGGTGCTTTTTACGGTCATTGCGATAATGGCATCGCTATTTGCATCGGCCTTAGTAACAGTAGGCAGTCCATCAATGTCTTTGGGCAATTGACGTGCAGCCTGGCTTACTTTATCGCGCACATCATTGGCGGCCGCTTCCAGATTTTCGTCGAGGTTAAATTCTACCGTAATATTGCTGCTACCCTGGTTGCTGCTGGATGATATAGTGCGTATTCCGGCGATTCCATTTATTGATTTTTCTAATGGTTCGGTAATCTGGCTTTCTACTACATCGGCATTGGCACCCGGATATACCGTTCGCACCGTAATTACTGGCGGATCAATACTTGGAAATTCGCGTACGCCTAAAAAATCAAATCCAATGGCCCCAAATAGCACTATGATTACCGACATCACAATGGCCAGTACAGGACGGTTAATGGAAAGCGAAGGAAGATTCATGAAAGTGCTATTGGATTTGGTGAATAATAGGGTGCCAAAATTAGATTTATACGGTTACTGCGCATTGATTACATTGATTTTTTGACCGGGTTTTACCTGCATAACTCCCATAACTATGATAGAGTCGCCGGGTTGAACCCCTTCGGTTATTTCAATTTTATCAGCGGTTCTTAAACCTGTTTTAACCACACGGGGTTCACTTTTCCCGTTTTGGCACAGAAACAATTTTTGTCCTTTCATATCTGGCACCAAGGCCTGTGTTGGCACCATAATGGCATTGCTGCGGTTGTTTAGGGTTAGCTCTACCCTTGCAAAGGCACCCGAACGCAATACTCCGCCGGGATTGCTGCAAATGGCTCTCAGTTTTAAACTGCGGGTATCGGGGTCAATGCGCGGATCGGCGGCATAAACCCTTCCGTTAAAGTTTCCTGTGGCTCCATCAATCGAAAATTTTACCACGTCACCAACTTTTATTAGGCCGGCATATTTTTCGGGTACGCTTAGGTCTAGCTTCACCTGATCCAATTGCTCCAGGGTGGCTATTTTGCTGCCCGAATTAACAAAACTGCCCACACTGATGTATTTCAGTCCAACAATTCCCGAAAATGGCGCCCTGATTTCAGTTTGTGCAATTCGTGCCTGGGTAATCTGTGCATCGGCCTGCAGACTTTGCAATTGATTGAGGGCATTTTCGTATTCCTCGCGGCTTACGCCATTTATTTCCAGGAGTTTTTTCAAACGGTTTTCTTTTTCGGCCGCCAGTTTAATCTGCGCCTCTGTTTTTTTCAGGGAAGCCTGTAATTCCGCATCATTGAGTTTTACCAACATGGCACCCTGGCTTACCCGCTGGCCTTCGCTAAAGTATATGGCTGTAACTTTTCCCTGGGTTTCGGGCTGCAGGTCTACACTTTCGTTGCTGCTTAAAGTTCCGGCTATAAAAATCTCATTGCCCAATGTATCATAGTGGGCAACAATAGCTGTAACATTTACCGCCGGGGCAACACCCGGCCCTTTGGCTACCGGCATTGATTTCTGGGCTGGAAATACGTAAATTTTAATAAGCACCAAAGCGATTACCAAAATGCTGATAACAATATACAGGCTCGTTTTTTTCACTGCTGTTCCTTTAAATTTGATTGCAAAATACGGTTGAAATGATGAAATAATAAGGCATTTATCGGTATTTATTTGTTTAAACGAGTTATCGCATTCTTTTTGAATCCATTGCGATTTTGAGATGTACAGGGTGATTTGATTTTTTTAATCGGTTTTTTTATTAAATCTGCAAAAAATAAAAACAACGAAACAGCGAACTCTTATTATTTTTGCGCACTCTAAAATTGGGTATTTTCTCCGAGTTGGAACATGATATGACAGGTAGAAACCTATTCTTCCTGTTTTTGATTGGCACCCTGTGCTTTTCTATGTTTTACCTTTTTTCCGCTTCGGTTCCCATTCTGCAACGTTTTCGTTCGCGCTTTCAAAATCAACAACAAGAAGCGGTTTTTTTATGGGGTAAATTATCCGGATTTTTATTTTTAGGGATTTTGCCTTTGTTAGGGCTGTTTTTCGGTTTTCCCAGCTTTGGTTTGCAGGAAACAGGGATAATTGCTGCGGAGGCCGGGCAAAATGCTATTCTATGGTTCGTTGTGCTTTCTATATTGTTTTTGGTTATTAATCTTATCATCGGACGCACAGCGGAGGTGCAGCAAAAACACCCGCAAATGCGATTTGAACAGTGGAATGCAAGGCAAATTGGAATTTTAATCCTGGGATGGTTTTTATATATTTTGGCTTATGAGTTTTTTTTCAGGGGATTGTTATTGTTTCCTATCGCAGCCAAGTTTGGAATTTGGCCAGCCATTGGGTGCAATGTTTTTTTATATACCCTGGCTCATGTTCAGCAGGGTACAGGCGAAACAATAGGAGCTATGGTTTTTGGCATTCTGTTTTGCCTGGCGAGTATAGATACAGGCTCATTTTGGGTAGCATTTGCAACCCATTTTGTGTTCTCTCTTTCGGGTAATTTTGCCGCCCTTTATTTCAACAAAGGCATGCATTTTCCAAATTCTAAACAAAGAAAAAGTTCATAATAGTGCGATATTTCTTAACCGGTGGAAGTGGGTATGTTGGTTTCTCATTGCTAAAGAAACTTTCAGAAAGTGGGCATGAAATTGTGGCATTGGTGCGCAATCCGCAAAATTCAGAATTTATGCAGTTGCCCGGGGTTACTTTGGTAAAAGGGGATGTTACCGATCCTGAGATTGTGAAATCGGCCATGGCTGGTTGCGATGGGGTTTTTCATTTGGCGGCCCATGCTAAGGTTTGGGATAAAGACCCCGGTAATTTTGATCGTATTAATGTTCAGGGCACTGTACATGTGTTGCAGGCTGCCTTGGAAAATCATATTCCAAAGGTGGTTCACTGTTCTTCGGCAGGGGTGCATGGTCCGTCGGTGGATGGCATGATTACTGAAAAAAGCAGTCGCAAAACCGAATATTACAATCCGTATGACCGAACCAAGGCCGAAGCGTTTGATGTAGCGATTCAATTTGCCCAAAAAGGCTTAAACGTTACCATCGTTTCACCTACCCGCATTTACGGGCCCATATTTCACCGCAAGGCCGATGCGGTAACATTGCTAATTCAAAAATTTGCTACAGAAAACTGGCGCTGGGTGCCCGGTAGCGGAAAGCAAATAGGCAATTATGTGTTTATGGATGATGTTATAAACGGCATTTTGCTTGCAATGGAAAAAGGAAGGGCAGGAGAAGAATACCTATTAGGGGGCGAGAATTTGAGCTACGATGGTTTTTTTCAACACATGGCTGAGGCAGGCAAAATCAAGCGCAGACTGGTACATATTCCGGTTTTTCTGCTAAAAATTGCTACGTATATACAAAAACTTAAGCCTTTGTTTGGTGCAGAACCGGTGATGACACCCGACTGGACAGCGAAGATTAAGCTCGATTGGATTATAGATATTCAAAAAGCCAAATCAGAGCTGGGATATACCGTAACTCCAACCGCGGAAGCCATGCGCAATACCATCGAATTTTTCCGTCAAAAGACCCGCTGATTATTCTGCAAATTGGCTATAATTGCGGAGCCATGAAATTGCATTCAACCCACATTGCACATGCCAAAACTGCCCGCAGTGCCGAAGCATTAATCCCTCTTTTTCAAAAAGCCCTGCAAATAGAGCATGCTACCATTCCGCCCTATTTAACGGCTTTGTACAGTTTGCGCCGCGGCACCAATTCCGAAATTCACAGTGTTATTCAATCTGTAGTTATTGAGGAAATGCTGCATGTAACCATTTGTGCCAATATTATCAATGCATTAGGTGGCAGCCCTTCACTTACCCATCCCGGTTTTATTCCAGAATATCCTTCGCATTTGCCCATGGGTATTGGCGACCACCTGGTGGTTGGGCTCGAACCTTTTTCGAAAGATTTGATGAACCGGGTGTTTATGGTCATTGAAATGCCCGATCAACCCCTGGGAGATGGAGAAGAATGGCACCATAGAGGGGATGATGAAAACCACCATACCCTGGGTTTTTTCTATCATTTGCTTCAGAAAGGCATCTCCGAATTGCCAGAAGATACTTTGCCAGGCAAGCCTGAACATCAAACATATGGCGAAGTATTTGGAGATGATTTGCTGTTTCCGATTTTAACAAAAGCCGATGCCATCAGGGCTATCGATATCATTATCGATCAGGGAGAAGGAAGTGTATGGTCGCCCCTCGATTCGCAAAAGGATATGGCACATTACTACCGTTTTGCAGAAATCTACCATGGCAAAAAGCTGGTGGCCGATCCGCACTCACCCGATGGGTATAGCTATAGCGGTGCCGAAATTCCATTTGATGAGGCAGGAGTTATTCCATTGTTTCCAAGCAATAGTCTGGGTACCATGGATTTCAAAAGCGAAAGTTATCATTATGCCGAAATCTTTGCCAATTTGTACAAGCAGTTACTGGTAAATCTTGAAAATGTTTTCAACGGAAATCCGGGCGAATTAATTTCCACACTCAATGAAATGCGCGCCATTCATCAGGCGGCTCATAATTTGATGAATATTCCGATGGATGGGCACCCGGGTTATTATACGGGTCCGGTATTCGTAAATTAATATCAATAGTTCATAAAGTAAATTTCGGTTGGTATTCAATAATTATAAACCTAAGTTTATGATATACTTGTAATTGTGAATATTTTTACAAAAATATATGTTGGAACGTATTTTTTGATTGCCATTGATTTTTCGCTATAATTGTCATCCCAAAAACGCTATGAAATTAACCGCTTCATTTTTCAGAATTACCCTCCTTTCCGCAATATTGTTTTTTGCAAAGCCAACACAGGCACAATATTGGGCAGGCCTTGGTTACCACATGTCGGTTCCGGTAGGGATTAAAAACCTCAATTCTGTCATCGACAAATTCAACAACAATCGCGATTATCTTTCTAAAGACATGAAACACATTGGCTTTCTGGATGGGTTTACAGCCCGTGTGGGTGCCTGGCGCAAATCTGTGTTTTATGATATTGGCTATACCGGTGCCGGTCAGCGGGTTTATTCTATAGGTAACGAACCCGGCGTAGGGGAAAAACAAACAGATTTAAAAGTTACCTTCAATGCAGTTGATTTTTGCTTCGGTAAAATTGTTAAGAACGAGGAGTTTAACAGTTTTGGATTCGGCATCATTGGCAGTTTCGGCACAATGCGTGTGCGCACCCGCACCGATAATTTGTCGAGCATAAAAAACGCGTTCTGGAAAGACCCCATTAAGGAGGCAATGTATACAATAGGTGTAGTGGGCCGCTATATGACCTCAGATCCCGGATTGACGTTCGAACCCTATGTGAAATTTAGTTTCTTCGGTTTGGCTAAAGCCAATGCGGCCGATGTAAACAAAATGATTAATGAAAAAACCTATAAAAATGATCCCGAATCCATGAATTTCAATGCCACATCGGTAGGATTGCGGATTATGATTTCGGTTACAACTAAAAAATAATTTTACAGGCACCATTTAACAGGGAAAATAGTGCCAATACGCCTTCAAAAGTTTCTTACCCTGTTCACCGGACCTTTGCTTTTCATTGGGATTATACTGTTGCATCCCTTTTCCTCATTAACTGATGCGGGCACAGTGGTGCTTGGTTTAACGCTGTGGATGGCCTTGTGGTGGATATTGGAACCTGTACCCCTTGCAGCTACCTCTTTATTGCCCGTGGTTATTTTTCCATTGCTCGGGGTAATGCCCATGCAACAGGCGGCATCTGAGTATTCAAACGAAATTATTTTCTTGTTTATGGGTAGTTTTTTTATGGGTATGGCCATCGAAAAATGGGAATTGCACAAACGATTTGCCCTGGCCATGCTGGGATTAACGGGCATGAAACCTCGTTTGCTTTTGTTCGTATTTATGTCTTCCACTGCTTTTATCAGTATGTGGATTTCCAATACAGCCACCGCCGCTATGATGTTGCCCATAGGCTTGGCCTTCGCAGCACAGTTTTCCGAAAATGGCGACCGCAAAACCGGTAAGGCCCTGTTGCTGGGAATTGCCTATGCTGCCGGTATTGGGGGTATGGCCACCCCTGTTGGAACCCCTACCAATGCCATTTTTATGAGTACCATGGAAAAGTCATTTCAACAAAAGGTACTGTTTGAAGAATGGACAATACGGGCTTTACCTTTGGCTATTCTGTTGTTATTTGCCTCCTGGGCCTGGCTCACATTTGTGGGCATGAGGCCTGGAACTGATTCGGTGGTGAAAGATAAGAAACTCATTCGCCACGAGCATAAGGCCATGGGTAAAATGGGAAAACCCCAGTACACGGTTTTGGCTGTTTTTATTTCGGTTGCCTTGGTTTGGATTACGGGTCAGTATTGGCTGTACAAGTGGTTTCCGGCACTTACCGATTCATCTGTGGCTATTGCGGGGGCTATACTTTTATTCATATTGCCAGCGGTGCATAAACATGGTAAAAATACACCCTTGCTGGATTGGGAATCGGCACGCAACATTCCATGGGAAATACTATTGCTTTTTGGTGGCGGATTATCCCTGGCACTGGGCTTTAAACTAAGTGGATTAGCCGCCTGGCTGGGCTCTCTGATGCATGGACTTAGCAGCATGCATTTGTTTTTGGTTATTATGGGTATTGTAACCTTTGTAGTTTTACTAAGCGAAGTGGCTTCCAATGTGGCAACGGCGGCAATGCTCATGCCTGTATTGGCCACACTTTCAGAAACCCTGCATACTGCACCTTTCGGATTGCTGATGATTGCCACCCTGGCTGCCAGTTGCGGTGTGGCTTTGCCGGTTGCAACACCTCCCAATGCCATTGTATTTGGTTCAGGAAAATTAAAAACCGGTGAGATGATAAAAAACGGAATTGCCGTGGATGCCATTTGCATCATTATTTTGGGTATTTACGGCTATTTTTTCCTGTTGTAATTACGCGGTTTTATCTGCTTAGATTCTTCCTCCAGTTTCAGATTTTTTTCTGCCTCTTCAGCCTGAATATGTGCCTTGTCTATACTGGTATTTAATTCAAAACCTACAATTACTACAAGTGTGTTTATGTAAATCAAAACCATAAGTGCAATAATGGCCCCGATACTTCCATACACTTTATTATAACTATTAAAATTATTTACATACAGGGTAAAAACAAAGGTGGAGATTACCGAAAGCGTTCCTGCAAAAATGCTGCCCGCTGAGAAAAAGCGCCATTTGTCCTTTTTAGCCGGACCGAAATAATACATGCAACTGATGGAAACAAAAACAAAAATGATGATGATGAGATATTCAAAAATCTGAATCAGGAAGCGAAAAAATGCCCTGCTATCCCAATGGTGTTTGTACATATAATTATCTGCATTGTAAAATTGGGTTAGAACAAAAAGCGTGAAAATGGCAAGCGTGGTAATTAGCAGGGTTAAGAAAATAGCCTGTAAACGGTTTTGTATCCAGTTGCGGCGCCGACGCACAGGCAATCTTCGGTTAAAGGTGTTGATCATGGTGTGGTAAGCATTACTGGCAAAGTATAATGCCAGTATAAAACCAAACGACAACAATCCAGAACTGGGATGATTCAGCAGATCGTAAATGGTAGATTTCAAAGCCGTAGAGGTAGATTCGGGAAAAAGCAGGGCAATTTCTTTGATTAACCTTGTTTTCATGCCTTTTACGGGTAATTGGGCAATTAGGGTAAGTAAAAAAATGAGGATGGGAAAAAGCGACAGAAAAAAGTTAAAACTCAAACTGGATGCGCGTAGATTTAAATTTTCTTTAAATAAACTGCGTAAAAAATATTTTCCTACATCATATATACTGCGTTTTTCAAATCCCGGAAGAGTATGCGTTTTTAAATATTTAATCCAGCCCGAATCCTCCTTTTTGATAGGTGTTTCAGGAATTGCAGGTGCGGCCGACTGGCCTTTATATGTGCGATAATGCGTGCTCAGGATTTAAATATTTCGTCGATTTTTTTTGTGTATTTTTCTGGTAAAACGCAGGGACGCATGGTATCTTTTCGTACAAAAAATAATTCCATATTGGCCGTATTTAATAATTCGCCATGCTGGTTATAGGTTTCGTAACTAAATTTCCAACGCAGTTTGGGATTGCTTTCCAGTCTAACCTTTACGGTTATTAAATCATCATATTTTCCGGCTTTGAAAAATGTAAGTTCCATTTGCCGCACCGGCATTATATAGCCTTCATTTTCAAGGTCGTGATAAGTAATGCCCAGGTTGCGTAAAATTTCGGTGCGGGCTTCTTCAAAATACAAGGCATATACCGAGTGGTGTACAAATCCCATTCGGTCGCACTCTGCGTACCGCACTCTGATGGTATGTTCAAATGTTGTATTCAATAGCGAATGGTAAAATGCTCTTTTTCCTGTCCGGTTCGGAAGAACACAATTCCAAAAGCAAATATATCGATGGTAACGGTTACCCTGGCATCATTTTTAATGGCAGCCCAGGCATTTTTCATTTCTTCACTCCAGTTGATATCATCAAATACCAGCACCGTGCCGCCGTGGGCCTTTGCAGCCAGCATGTCAAAATACCTCAGGGTGGGCTCGTATCTGTGGTTACCATCCACATAGGCATAGTCTATATGAGGCAGCTGGCTAAGCAATTGTGGCAAAACAGTATCAAAATCTCCGGTATGAAATACAAGGTTGTTTTCAAGTCCGATTTGACTTGCATTAAAAGCGGCAACTTCGGCCAGTTTGGTACTCCCTTCAATGGTATGCAAGGGCCTTTCCGGACTAAGCGCACATGCCTGATACAGGGCGGTAATGCCTGTCGCAGTACCGAGTTCTATGGAATAGTTGGGTTGTAATTTTTGTAATAAATGAAAAAGAAACCGGCAATATTTGGCTTGTCGGGCTGTGTTGGACGCTATTTCGCTGATTTGTCTGGGACCACTTTTTTTACCCCCTCCCAAATCTTCAAATTCAATCACTGTTTTTGAGTGAATCATTTGCCTGCGAAGGGTTTCTATATGGTCAAATGCAGCATGCTTATCCTTAGCCTGAATGATATTTTCATTGAAGGCATAAACAAAGGGGCTGTGAATTCCGTGCCGGGTGCGGGCCGAAAGCAGATAGGAGAGGTAGTCGCTAAATCGATAAATGCTGTTAAGCATTGTTTTTGTATGACCGGATCACTTTCAGTTCTTTTTCCAGTCGGTCTATTTGATTTTGCAGTTTTTGGATATTGTCTTCAAACTGTTTGCGAATGGCATCGGCATTTTTGGCATGGGCAAAGAAGCTTAAATTGTTGTCGATTGTAGCTTTTTCATCGCGCAGCTTTTGAATTCTATCGCGCAATTTTCGTTCCTCAAACTGTATTTTCTGTTTGCCATCGGGCGCACCAGCCAAAGTATCGTAATGTTCTTTCATTACATTTTCCTTCATTTCTTCGCTGCTGCGTTTAAATTTCTGGAAAAGAAAATCAGATATTTCCTGGTAGCGTTTTTGTAAATTGTGGTAAACTTTGCCACTCACAAAACCGGCTTTTACCCAGCGCATTTGAGCATCTTTCAGCATGGCAAAAACTGCATTGCCATCTTCCATATCGCGCAGTGCTTCCAGTTCTTTTACAATGCCTTCTTTTATTTTGGTAGCCTCGGCTTCCTGGGTGCGGCGTTGTTCGTAAAACGCATTTTTGCGGTTGTAAAAATGATCGAATGCCGCACGGAAACGCTTCCAGATTTCATCGTTTTTACTATCGGGTACCGGACCAATTTTTTTCCATTCGTCCTGCAATTTATTCAAAGCATCACTTGTCGAATTGAAGTCCTGTCCGTCTTTCAGCTTCTCGGCTTGCTCGCACAATGCAGTTTTCTTTGCCAGATTTTCTTCGCGACTTGAATTCAAATCCTTGAAGAATTCTTTGCGCGAATTGAAGAATGAATTTCTGGCGGCTTTAAAACGGCCCCAGATTTCTACGTTGTTTTCAGCCGGAACCGGACCTACTTTTTTCCATTCCTCCATTAAAGCATCCAGTTCTTTGGCAATGGGAGTCCAGTCTTTCAGCTTTTGAGGAAGCAGGGCTATAGCGGCTTCTGCTTTTTCCACCAGCAACACTTTCAATTTCAGATTCTCGTGTTTAATGGCATCCAGTTCTTCCTGCAATTGTTTTTTATCGGCAATTACAGAGTCGCTGGCAGATTTAAAACGCGCCCAGATTTCATCTGAAATTTCTTTCTGCACCGGACCGGTATTTCTCCAGTCTTCGTGGTATTTGTGCAGGGTAATCAGGGCTTTGCGAATATTTTTTTCTTCTTTAAGGGCCTCTACTTTTTTAATTAAATCAATTTTTTGTTCCAGGTTTTTGCCCCGGTCCATATCTTTTAATTCATTAAAAATGGTGAGGTTATCGTAGAATTTATCCAGGTAAAAACGGTAACGTTCATAAAGGTCATTCTGGAACTCTTTGGGCACATGGCGGATTTCGCGCCATTCGCGCATTAGTTCACGCATGTTTTTTACACTGTTTTCATTCTCTTCACTTTCAACCAGGGCCTTCATTTTCTCAAGCACGCCTTCTTTTTTCTTCAGGTTGCCCAGCTTCTCTTCTTCAGCGCGACGACGTTCTTCTTCGCGTTTTTCACGGAATTTTTGAAAAACCTTGTTTAAAGCAGTATGAAACTCATCCGGGCTGTGTTTAAAATCGCGGGGATCTTGTCCGGCTTCGGTCCAGGCTTTAATCAGTGCCGGGCGTTCTTCCGATTCCAGATTCTCCAGGGCACCGCGCAATTTTTGCAAGGTTTCGTTGGCTTTTTTTACATCGGCCGCATGCAGCATTTCCTCGGCTTTTGCCACAATTTCGGGCTTGGTAAGGGTAGAATAATCCACCACATCCTCGTGCTCTTCCTCTGCCAGGTCAATGAGCTTGTCTGCTTCTGCCAGTGCGTCCAGGTAATTGTCCTGGCCTGTTTTTACGATCTCTTCGACCTTCTCCGGATTGTTGTCTTCCATGGAAAATATTAGTTGATAAAGTTAATGATTTTGATTGATATTTTGAATACCCGCCAGCATCCACAAAGCTGATATGGCAGATTCGGATCCTTTATTACCCAGGCTGCCTCCAGCCCGGCTGCTGGCTTGTTCTTCAGTAAGGGTGGTAAGTACCCCAAAAATGCAGGGTTTATTTTGCGCCAAACCTACCTGTAAAATGCCATCGGTAGCGGCTTTGCATACATAATCAAAGTGCGGTGTGTCGCCTTGTATAACGCAGCCCAGGCAAATTACGGCATCGCAGCCGGCTGCAAAAAGGGTTTGGGCCCCCTGAGGCAATTCGAATGCCCCGGGTACAATTAGTTCTATGATTTGAGATTTATCCAGGCCATGGTCTAGCAGGGTTTGAACAGCTCCATCCTTAAGATTAAAAGTAATAGCATGATTCCATTCCGCAACTGCGATGCCTATCTTTTTGCCGGTAAGTTGTAAAGGATAGGGAATGGAGGACAGAGAAAACTGCGACGTAGCCACGGAAACTAGTTGTTCAATTCTCCAAGGTATCCCTTGGCGCGATAGATATATTTGTCGATGTCGGAAGCTTCGGGAGTTTTGCTAAACTCATTGCGAAGTCTTTCGTAGCAGCGAACGGCCGATTTGTAATCCTTGGCCAGTTCGTATTGGATTCCAGCTTTTTTCAGAAACTGAGCTGTGTATTCGTTTTTACCCCAATCGGCAGCTTTTTCGTAGGTAGAGGCCGCTTTTTCGGGTTTATTCAACTCGGCATAGCAACCTGCTTTTGCGGCCACAATTGAAGGGCCAAGCAAAATATCGTCTGCATCGGCTTTATCCAGATATTTCAGGGCTTTCTCAAATTTATTGGTATGCAAATATGCCAAACCCGCCATCAATGCAGCTTCTTTGCCTTTATTAGTAAAGCCATAAGAATCGGCAATCTCAGGGGCAGTGGTCATACGTTTGCCTTTAATACCATTCAGTACGATATTAAAGCTATCAGTATCGAAATAGTGGTGCAATTTAGCCAGCTTGGTTGCGGCTTCGTTTTCTCTTTTGGGGTGCCAGTAAAGGGTCCAGAATAGGATTAAGCCAACTACAACAAGGGCAGTTCCACCAATGATATTGGTGATTTTGCGGTTATTCGCATAAAAGTTGCGAAGCTTACCGGTATATCGGTTCCAGAAGTTCTCTGTAGACATTTTCTAAAAATGGAGGCGCGAAATTAACAAAAAATAAGCTTAGTACAATGTTCTTAATCCATAATGAATGGATACCCGTCTTCTACATACACATCTTTAAACAATTCTGATGCATCCGGATAGGGCGAATTTTCGGCAAAATCTACGCTGGCATTCACTTCCTGCATAATTTTCTCTTCCATGGCATCCAGTTCGGCCTCGGTGGCAAAACCATTAGAAATAATTGTGGCCTTGGTGGTTTCAAGTGGATCCTGCATTTTATAGGCGTTTACTTCTTCTTTGGTGCGGTAAGTAGCCGGGTCGCTCATACTATGGCCGCGGTAACGGTAGGTTTTTATCTCAAGGAAGGTGGGTCCATCGCCTTTTCTGGCGCGGTTTGCAGCTTCTTCAAATGCGGTGTGAACGGTTTCACATTTCATGCCATCTACCTGAAAACTGGGCATATCATAGGCGCTGCCTATTTTGTAAATATCCAATACATTGGTAGTGCGTTCTACGCTGGTACCCATGGCGTATTCATTGTTTTCGCACACAAATATTACAGGTAGTTTCCAAAGCATAGCCATATTAAAAGTTTCGTGCAGTGCACCCTGACGCACAGCGCCATCTCCCATAAAACAAACACACAGGTTTTTAGTACCATTGTATTGCTCGGCCATAGCAATGCCGGCACCCAGGGGTATTTGTGCCCCAACAATACCGTGTCCGCCCAGAAAATTATGCTCTTTGCTAAACATGTGCATACTGCCACCTTTGCCGCCGCTGCAACCAGTTGCTTTGCCGTAAAGCTCGGCCATTACAGCGTTTGCGCTAACTCCCAAGGCCAGTGCATGACCATGGTCGCGGTACGCTGTAATAAATTTGTCATCTTTTGTGGTTGCGGTAATCATACCTGCAACAATGGCTTCCTGTCCGATGTATAAATGGCAAAAGCCCCTGATTTTTTGTTGACCGTAAAGTTGGGCGCTTTTTTCTTCAAATCTGCGCACCAATAAAATGGTGTGATACCATTTGAGGTATTGTTCTTTGGTGAATTCCATAGAGGAGGTCTGAGACATAAAGGTGCAAAGGTAGGAAATTTAACAGCCGAATCAACAGCCGACGGACAGCCGATTTAACAGCCGAAAGACAGCCGATATTGGATAGCCGATATTGGATATCGGAAACAGCCGACGGACAGCCGACGAGCAGCCGAAAGACAGCCGATAACAGATCTCAGATCTTTGATTGCAGAAACAGCCGACGGACAGCCGATTTAACAGCCGTTATTGGATAGCCGATATTGGATATCGGAAACAGCCTTAACAACAACCGATAACGGAAACACCTTTCAAAAGTTTCTCAACTTTGGAAAGGTTGGGTTTACGAACCGCCGATATTGGATAGCCGATATTGGATATCGGAAACAGCCGACGAGCAGCCGACGAGCAGCCGATTTAACAGCCGGCGGACAGCCGATGTCGGATAACGGATTTCGGATTATGGATAGCTGTAACAGCAGATTTAACAGCCGAAAGACAGCCGACGAGCAGCCCATTTAACAGTCGACGGACAGCCGACAAGCAGCCGATTTAACAGCCGAAAGACAGCCGCTTATATTTCACCAATTGGATATGCTGAGTGGCTGTTTGATTTTTCATTCTACATTTTCAATTGGCTGTTCAATGCACCTTGCGCCTTGCACTTGCTGTACATTCAATCCACCAATCCCATTTTGCGCAGGATTTCTTTTACCGTTTGGGGTTCGGATTTTGGGGCTTGTTGTTTTTGGGTGTTGAATTTTACTATCTCTTTTTCCAATTGAAAATCTTTACCGGCAAAGCCCAGTGCTGCTTCATGCGCAATTGGCGCTTGCAGTTGCGGATAGAAATGCATTTTTTCCTGGGCTTCTCTTAGCATTTGTACACTCATATTTTTTCTTCAATTGAGTTTACTTTTTCTTTGATAAATCCAATCTCGCGCTGCAAAACCCTTAGTGCGGGGCCAACTTCATCGGTGCCGGTTTGCGTGGGCTCTTCAAATTTGGGGTTAATGAAGTTTACAAATTTCCATACCTCCAGCACGTCGTTCAGTTTTACACTGTAGGGCTGATAAACCGGGTTGGTACTGCACAGCAACAGGCTGCCTTCGTCTTCAATGCGGTTGTACACTACTTTAAAAACAATGCCTTCTTCTTTGGTTACGATAATATAGGGCTGTCCGTTGCGGATCAGGCTCCAGTTTTGTACGTACTCACCGGTTACAAATGCGCCGTCGCTAACGGGAGGCATACTGTCGCCCGAAATGGGGAAGGTGCGGTATTTTTTGTTGGCCGACAAAAACGGAAGGTTAAATGCGGGCAATACTTTTATGAAATCCGGATCGGCATAACCTGCGGTGTAACCGGCTTTGGCTTTGAGGGGCACCAGCTCTACGTTTTCCTCGTTTTCGGGGGTAACAGTAGTGGCCAATACCCGCAATCGGGTGCCGGTAATATCGAAGTCGAAGCCTTTTTCCAACTGTGAAAGCTGTATTTCGGGCAGGGTTGAAAGGTCGGCACGCACCAGTTTGTCGAGGTTTAGTTGAAAATATTCAGCTAATTTCAACAGTACACCAATGCCGGGCTCAGCTACACCGTTTTCGTAACTGTTATAGGCCGAACGGGTAATGCTCAACGATTTGGCAACCTCTTCCTGGCTGCGTTTGCGCCTTTTGCGCAACAGTTTTATATTTTCTTTCAGGTACATAGTCTCTTGGTTTTAATTATTGATTGTGTTTTAATAAGGGGTTTTAGTTTTTTGAGATGGGGTTTTTGTCTTTTTTAGGGGTTTTGCTTTTTTGATTCTCCTCCGCCATTACTTCCCTGTTATTTATAATAGCATCGTCGGGTACAGATGAAGTTTGGGTTTTGGCCGATTTTGATTTGGCAGGTTTCACCAGGGTGCTGGAAATCTGCACCAAACGGTAGCCCTGAATGGTGCCGCTGCTGATTCTTCTTAGGAATGAACCGGCAATGGCGCGGGTTTCAGTTAGGTCTTTAACCCTTTTCACCAGCATGTCGGGTTCCGGGTTTTCGGGGATATCGCCGGCAAAGCCCCAGCCCAGCACAGAGCCGTTTGACATGTAAACCACACCGGTTTCATTTTCATCGCGGCCGCGGCAGAGAATCAGCAGTTCTTCCGATTCATTGCCGTAAGCTTCCAGGGCTTGTTCTACGCGGCTATTGTGGATTTTAAGCCGGGTTTGGGCATCTTCCTTACAGTAGCAGGTTTCGTCGTAGCAGGTTTTGCTTGAATGGGCCAGGCTGCTGCAAATGCCATTTTCGCTGATCATAGCAGCCAGAGAATTACGGGCATCCGAAAGGCGGGTAAAACCAATACCACCGTGGTTGTTGCGGGCACGGCGTATGGTTTGCAGGCGCAGTTCTCCGTTTACAGTGGGGTAGTGTACAATAGAGTACCGGCTGGCGGGTGTTTTGCCTGCTTTGTTCCATTCGGGCCAATGTCGGCTGATGGCTTCGGCTTCTACGAGCAGGGCCATAAGTTCGGAGCCGGTTTCTTCAAAATCGATGCTGGCAATGCGTTCCAGTTGCAGGGCGGTTTTGCCCCGTTTACGGTCGAAATGCTGCAGCACCCGGGTTTTGATATTGATGGCTTTGCCTATATACAGCGGTTTGCCGGATGTGTTCAGGAAGTAGTACACACCCGGCGAGGATGGCAGTCGCTCTATATCCGCTGATTCAACGCCGGGAGGCAGTACAAAGTTTTTCATACTCCTGCCGGCCATTTCTTCAAGTTGGTCTGCCCCGATGGTTTCGCCGATCAGGTGCAATAATTTGGTGGTAGCCCGGGCATCTCCGCCTGCCCGGTGGCGGTTTTCGATTTCAATACCCAGGCTGGCGCAAATACTGCCAAGGCTATAGCTGCGCCGGCCGGGAAAAGCTTTGCGGGCCGATTTGGCCGAACAAATTTTGGGTAAAAAGAAAGGCAGGCCCAGTCTTTCAAACTCCCTGTGAATGAAGCTGTAATCAAAGTTTACATTATGTGCCACGAAAACCTTGTCATGCAGCAAGTGGTATAATTCCTGCGCTATGTCTGCAAACACGGGCGCAGATGCCACCATTTCGTCGGTAATGCCTGTAAGGTTTGTAATACCGCGGGGAATAGGACAACCGGGATTGAGCAGGGTTTCATACTCCTGCAATACCTCCCGGCCATCGGTAACCACCACACAGATTTCGGTAATCCGCGATCCGCTTGGGGTTCCTCCCGTTGTTTCGATATCTACTACTGCATACAGCATTGTTAAAAAAATAGCCAGCCTTTCGGTTGGTAAATTAACAACATATTTTTTGTATTGTCAAGTAAGCTGACAAAAAAAAGTTCAGAATATTGACAATGATATCCGGTTGATAATTTATTATTCGGAAAATTGGATATTTTTTAATGAATTGAAATATATTTGAATGTATATGAAAAGAACCTATCTCCTAACTATTATTCTGCTCATTGGATGGGGCACCACCAAAGCGCAGCTCACGTTGCAAAGCAACAAATTCAAAGTTGATACAATAAAATTTAATGGAGACACCCAACAATTTACCGTACCTGCAGGGGTTAAATGGTTATTTGTGCGTTGTGCCGGAGCCTCTGGAGGATCGGGGGCACTTGGCGGCAACAATGTATCGGGTGGTGCTCCAGGCAAAGGTTCTTATATAGAGGGTATATTAAATGTAACTCCGGGTCAGGTTTTAAATGTATTTGTGGGTGGCCAGGGAGCTACACCAGCAGGTGGATTTAATGGAGGAGGTAAAGGTGGATCGGTAAATGCTGGTGGTGGCGGCGGTGCAACCGATATACGCATAGGTGGCACAAGCGAGGCCGATAGGGTATTGATTGCCGCAGGCGGCGGCGGCGGTGGCCGGGGCGGTTGTCATGAAGGTTCAAGTTTTGGAGGAGTTGGCGGTGCTGGCGGAAATGGCGGCAGTGGTGTAGGTGTAGATGGTGTTAATTCTGCCCAAGGCACAGGTGTTGCTGGTGGCGGATTAGGAGGTAATGCGGGCTCGGTACAAGGTAAAGGTGGAATCAAAGGTGTTGGTTGCAGTTGTTGTCTTGGCACCGATGGAGCAACAGTTTCTGCCGGAACCGGCGGAGATGGCGGAAATGGCCAATCTTGCTGCTGCACTTCGCAGCCATCGATTCCCGGCGGCGGCGGTGGTGGCGGTGGCCTTATTGGCGGCGGCGGTGGTGGCGGCGGCTCTGCCGGAACTTCGGGTTGCGCTGGTAACTCCAAAGGTGCCGGTGGAGGGGGTGGCGGTGGTAGTAATCTGCTATCCGGTCTGGTTACTAATTCTTTCGTGACTGTTGCCTCTGGTACCGGAAATGGCTACGTTATTATTTACACCCCACAATGCGATGGTAATGCGTCCATTGGTGTTTTTCCATCAAAGAAAACCGTTTGCTTTGGCGATTCTGTAACTTTCACTGCATCTCCCGATATTGCTTTAGCAACACCTACTAATTCAACTTCTACATCTAAAGGTCATATGTTTGATGTTTTGGCCGATACAGATATAGTAATTAATGGATTTGATATTATTCCAGAAAGCCAAGGTAAGTTTCAGGTTTATACTAAATTGGGAACATACGAAGGATTTGAAAATACTGCAGCATCCTGGACCTTGATAGATTCTTTTAGTTTGAATGCAAGCTCAACCCCTGTGCCATTGAAGTTAAATTCTAAAATTGACAAAGGAACCATCCGTGCATTTTATATCCATAGCCCTAATTCTGCGTTTTCCCAATCAAAGTCCGAATTCGATAACCAATTGATAAGCGCAAATACAGACCTACGAGTTTTTGCAGGTAAAAGCGTAAACTTGAAATTTGGGTCTAATACTGCTAGCCGATATTTTGCTGGTCAAATTCATTATAAACTGCAAAATACAAAAATTACCTGGTCGGGCAGTTCCTCTACAACCGAAACCATCAGGATTCCAATGACCAATTCGGTTTTCACCTCGGCATCCTTTAGTGCCTGCAAAACTGTTCGTGATTCAACCAAAATCAGAATTAATCCATTACCCATTGTAAAAATTGTTGGACCTAACCTGGTGTTGATTTCAAGCAACGCTTCATCTTATCAGTGGTACTATAATGATACCAAAATGGTAAATGATACCAATAACTTTATCGTGCCGGTTAAAGATGGTCAATACAAAGTGAGAGTAACCAATGTATTTGGTTGTGAAGCTACCTCTGATCCTTTTATCGTTACCTGGGTAGATGTAAAAGATATCGAAAATAACTCAAAAATTAAAATTGTTCCAAACCCTGCAACCAATGGCAGCGTAGATATTCAATTCTCTAAAGAAATCAAATATTTGGAAATCTATGATGTTACCGGAAAACGGGTTTATAATTCAAACCATGCGGGTGTAATCGAACTCACTAAATGGGCCAACGGTGTTTATACGGTGATGATTACGGATAAAAAAGGGAAATCATATATTTCCCGATTTATAGTGCAATAAAAATAAATTTAATACTCAAAAAAAAGCCCGGTTTATCATCGGGCTTTTTTATTTTTAACTAAACTTAATTCCACTTCTCAACGGCCATCATTTTACTGATTCTATTGATTTGTTTTCATTCTTTTTGAACTATTCGCAAGGTAAAATCAAAATATTTTTGATGCAGTATTTGAAACATTTTTCGCTTTGTGATTTCAAAAAAAAATAGGCCACTCGAGGGTGGCCTATGCAATATATTCAATCAGAGTTATTACAGATGAATACACTCATCATAAGCCTGGGCCACCGCTTCCATTATTGCCTCACTCATGGTGGGGTGGGGGTGTACGCTTTTGATGATCTCGTGTCCGGTGGTTTCCAGGTTTCGGGCTACAACGGCTTCGGCCACCATATCAGTTACGCCTTCACCAATCATATGGCAACCCAGCCACTCTCCGTATTTTTTGTCGAAGATTACTTTTACAAAACCGTCTTTGGCGCCGCTGGCACTGGCTTTTCCGCTGGCACTGAACGGGAATTTACCCACTCGGATTTCATAACCTTTTTCTTTGGCCTGGGCTTCGGTAAGTCCAACGCTGGCAATTTCGGGGTGGGTATAGGTACAGCCCGGGATGTTGCCGTAGTTGATGGCATGTGGATTTAATCCGCAAATGCTTTCTACACAGGTAATGCCTTCGGCGCTTGCCACGTGGGCCAGGGCCTGACCGGGAACGATGTCGCCAATGGCGTAAACACCGGGTACGTTTGTGCGGTACATATCATCTACCAGCACTTTGCCTTTATCGGTTTTCACACCCATTTCTTCCAGACCCAGATTTTCGAGGTTGGTTTGGATCCCAGCTGCACTCAGCACTATATCTACCTCAAATACCTGCTCGCCGGTTTTGGTTTTAACGGTTACTTTGCAACGGTCGTTGATTACCTCTACCTTTTCTACAGAAGAGTCGGTAAGAATGCTCATGCCTTGCTTTTTCATATATACCGCCATGGTTTTGCTTACATCTTCGTCTTCCACAGGGAAAATGCGGGGCATAAATTCAACCACGGTTACTTTGGTTCCGATTGAGTTGTAGAAATAGCCAAACTCCATACCGATGGCACCACTGCCGATGATGAGCATTTCTTTGGGCTGTTTGGGCAACGACATGGCTTCGCGGTATCCAATTACGTATTTGCCATCCATTTTTACGTTTGGCAATTCGCGGCTACGGGCACCGGTGGCCAGGATAATGTGGTCGGCTTCAACAGTTTCGGCGCCTTCCACTGCAATTTTACCTTTACCGGCCAGTTTGCCTGCCCCTTTGATAACGGTAATCTTGTTCTTTTTCATCAAAAACTCAATGCCTTTGCTCATATTGGCGGCAACACCACGGCTGCGCTTAATCATACCGTCGAAATCAGCGGTTGGTTCGGCTACGCTGATGCCGTAATCGGCGGCATGTTGGATGTAGTTAAAAACCTGGGCGCTTTTAAGCAGGGCTTTGGTAGGAATGCAACCCCAGTTGAGGCAGATTCCGCCAAGTTCAGCTTTTTCAATAATGGCAACACTTTTACCCAATTGGGCTGCGCGAATGGCGGCCACATATCCTCCGGGTCCGCTACCGATAATGGCTATATCAAATTTCATGGATGGTTTCGGGTGCAAAATTACGGTTTTTGGCTGAGAGAAGGAAGGGGTAGTTCATCCCTTTTTTATATTCCAATTCATCCCATCAAATACCGTGTCCCTTCCGTATCCAAAATCAAACCTGGACCAAATAAACTAGCAGGGGTGTGGTAGCCACTAAAATTGTGGTTTTCAAGCATTTTTTTTGCAATTAGTACAGAGGTTTGGGCCGTGAGTTGGTAACTTTCCGGGCATTCGAGTAATGCTTCGGCAGTTTCGGCTTTTTCATTCCAAACCTTTCCATACACCACACTTTTCCCGTTTTTGTTTTGTTCAGGCGTTGGACCGGTGATGTTTTTGTCTACATAATTTTTAAATATTATTTTGAACCATTTACTGCGCAATAATGGATTAAAAATAAATTGGAATTTTAAGGCCCAATAAGCGGCACGTGAAGCAGCAGAGTAGGTGGTGATATTGGGAATGCCGGTAGAAATATAGGCGCTATATAAATCGCCCCAGGGAATGGAAATGCAGAATTTATTAGTGGTTCCAAAATTTATTTTTTTACCTGAATGTCCCAGTGGTTTTTCAATTAATTTTCCATTTTCGCGCACATAGCTGGTATTGCCCAGGTTGTTTACCATGGTGCTCATGGTGCCATGCGAAATGCTGCCTCCCTCCATGGAAAATGCGATTTCAAGGTGGCTGGCATCGGGCAATTTTTCTTTCAGATAATTGGCCACACAATCGGTTGGAACCAAATCAAAACCCACACCGCACATGAGTACAATATTTTTATTTTTAGCTTCAGTTTCTTTTTGTTTTACCCATTCTAAAATGGCAATTTCACCGGTAATATCCAGGTAATGCACACCCGCCAAAATACAGGCTTCTACCATGGGGCGCGCGGTTTGGCTAAACGGACCTGCACAATGCAAAACCACTTTAAAATTGGCTAGATGGGATGCAATTTCCTGCACATTATCCAATCCAAAAATTAAATAATCCAAACCCAAACTCTCAGCCAAAGCCTTCACTTTCGCCTCCGACCTTCCCGCTAAAACGGGCCTCAAACCTTGCGCAACGGCATTTTCGGCGGTTAATTTTCCGGTATAACCGTTGGCCCCGTAAAGCAGAAATGACATGGGACAAAGGTAGTTAAAACGCTAGCGTTTTAGGGGCTAAGGTTTAAGGATTGTTTTGCCCTAATCAAACTTAGGAGATAAGAGATTTAATGCTTGATTTGAGTTTAAAGCTCAACCATCTCCATTAAACACTCAACCTTTAATTTTGGCTGTTATTTGCACTGTGCTCCGCCCATTGAAAATGTGGCGGATTGAGCATTGCACTCTATTTTATTCCGAAACAGCTCCCACAATTGGTCCCATTTCTTCCTCTTCCCTTAAGCGTTTTACCTGCTCCAGGGCGTCGGGAACCACATCGCTGATGATGGTAATAAATGAGTCTTTTAACGCATTTTTCACAGCAAAATCAATGGCTTCGCTTTCTTTTGGAATCACCACAATATTGCAATCGGGTTTGATATTTCTTATTCCCTGACTAAGCAGGGCTATGATTTCCGAATCGGCCTTTCCACGCAGATTTTTATCCTGGCGAATGATAATTTCGTCAAACACTTTGGCAGCTTCTTCGGCCAGTGCAATGGTATCCTCATCGCGTCGATCGCCCACACCGGCAATAATTCCCACTTTTTTCGAAGCTTCAATTTTATTTACCAATTTACCTATAGCCACCATACCATGCGCATTGTGGGCATAATCGAGCATAACGGTAAAGTTTTTAAATCGGAAAATATTCAATCTACCCGGGGTTTGGGCAGGCGAGGGGACAAAGGTTTGCAAGGCCGTGCGAATATCCTCAATTCTGAAATCGCGCACAAAACAAGCCATAACAGCCCCCAATGTATTTGCAATGTTAAATTCAGCTTTACCATCATAGGTGAGAGGAATATTTATCACCTTTTCTACCCGCATTTTCCAATTGCCTTTCATAATGGTTACATAGCCATTTTCAAACACACAGGCAATGCCACCGGCTTCGCAATGTTCCTTAATCCGGGGATTATTTTCATCCATGGAAAACAGGGCTATTTTGCACATTAGCTCTTCTTTCATGGCATACACCAAATCATCATCGGCATTGAGCACTGCGTATCCATTGGGGAATACTGTGCGGGCCGGTACCGATTTTACCCGGGCCAGTTTTTCCAAAGTATCTATTCCCTGCAAACCCAGGTGGTCGGGGGCTACGTTGGTAACCACCGCTACATCGCAATGGTGAAAACCAAGCCCTGCGCGCAGAATGCCGCCACGGGCAGTTTCCAGCACTGCAAAATCAACCGTAGGGTCTTTGAGTACAAATTCGGCACTAAGCGGACCTGTACAATCGCCGCGCATCATTAAGCTGTTTTGGATATACACCCCATCGGTGGTAGTAAAGCCCACTTTGTATCCCATTTGTTTTACAATATGGGCAATAAGGCGAGTGGTGGTAGTTTTTCCGTTGGTACCGCTTACTGCAATAATCGGAATACGTGCCGATTCACCCGGAGGGTAAAGCATATCAATAACCGGTTCGGCTACATTGCGGGGCAAACCTTCGGTAGGTTCAATATGCATGCGGAAACCCGGAGCTGCGTTCACTTCCAACACGGCACCACCGGCTTCGGCAACCGGAATGCTAAGGTCGGGGGTCATTACATCGATCCCACATATGTCGAGGCCTATAATGCGGGCTATCCTTTCGGCCATAAAAATATTGGCCGGGTGTACGTGGTCGGTTACATCGGTAGCTGTGCCACCAGTGCTCAGGTTTGCAGTGGGTTTGAGCCATAATTCCTCGCCCCAGGGCAATACCGATTCCAGGGTAAGGCCTTTGGCGTTGAGGATATTCATGGTAAAATCATCTACCTTAATGCTGGTGAGCACTTTTTCGTGCCCGTATCCGCGGCGGGGATCTTCGTTTACAATGTCTATAAGTTCCTGAATGGTGCTTTTTCCGTCGCCGGTAACGGCTGCTGGGGTGCGCAAGGCGGCACATACAAATTTGTAATTAATCACCAGCATCCGGTGATCCAGGCCCTGTATGAATTTTTCGCAAATTACCCCACGACTGTATTTTTTTGCAGCTTGCAGGCCTTCAACCGCTTCTTCCCAGGTATTGATATTGGTGGTAGCGCCCTTGCCATGGTTTCCATCTATGGGCTTGGTAACAACCGGGTAACCGATTTTGTTAATGGCGCGTTCCAGTTCAATATCGTCGTACACAATCATACCTTTGGGAACCGGAATTTGTGCGGCATCTAAAAGGTTTTTGGTTTCTTCCTTATCGCAGGCAATTTCTACCGCTATACTGCTGGTGGTGCTTGCAATTGTGGCGCGGATTCGGCGTTGGTTTTTGCCATAGCCCAATTGCACCAGGCTGCGGTTGTTGAGACGGATATACGGAATTTTGCGGCGAATGGCCTCTTCCACAATCGAACCTGTACTAGGCCCCAGGCGTTCATCTTCGCGGATTTCACGCAGTTTTTGAATGTCGTAATCCAGGTCGTAAGGCTCGTTGTTTATCAGTGCCTCGGCAATACGCACCGCGGCTTTGGCGGCATATATACCCGCTTTTGCTTCGTAATAACTGAAAACCACATGGTAAACCCCACGTTTTCCGGCATCACGGGTACGACCAAAACCTACTTCCATCCCTGCCAGGGTTTGGATTTCGAGGGCAATATGCTCAATTACATGTCCCATCCAGGTGCCGCGCTCTACCCTGATCCAGAATCCGCCTTCACCGCCTTCACTGCAGCGATGGCTAACCATAGAGGGAAGCATAGCTTTGATTCGTTCGGCAAAACCCGGAATCTTATCGGTGGGCTTCTCTTCCAAATCCTCAATATCCAACAGCATTACCACTAGTTTATGCCGTTTCACACTCCAATAATTGGGTCCGTTTGTTACCTTGATGTCTAAAATTTCCATGCGCTATGCTTTATTTCGTGGTTATCGCCTGCAATATAGGAAAAGGGATTTGAATGGAGAATGTAAAATGTAACAGCCAGGTGCAATCCGCCACTTTTTCAATGGGCGGAGCAAAGTGCACAGCGCAAAGTGCAAAGCGCACATAACAGCCAATTTAAAATGCAAAATGTAAAATGTAAAATATAACAGCCGGTGCACAGCGCAATCCGCCACATTTCCAATGGGCGGAGCAAAGTGCACCTGGCAGCCAAGAGACTTACTGGTCAACAAAAGCCAACTGTCAACTGTAAACTGCCAACTAACTCTTCTCCGCCCATTAAAAATGTGGCGGACCTAACTTTTAATCGCGAGGTTTTCACTCGCGATGGAGAGCAAGCCTCTCCACTTCTAACTTAATCTTCATTGTGCATCAAATGTTCCTAAGACTTTACGTTTGCCTTTAGTTAAACGGTAACTTTGTGGCCTTTCTCTAAGAAACCATCTTTTCAATGCAGCCCAAAGGAATCCTTGTACCCGTAGGCGGCGCCGAAGATAAAGGCACCGATCTGGAAGCGGGAATTATAGAACGTAACCGACTTTATTTCTTCGAAATCGGAATACTCAAAACCATTGCCACATTAGTGGGGGATACCGATGCCCGCATTGAAGTGATTACAACCGCCTCTACCATTCCCGATGAAGTAGGCCAGAATTATACCGAAGCTTTTGCCAAGTTGGGTTATAACAATGTGGGGCACATGCGCATTCGCAACCGCGAGGATGTTCCGCAATACATGGATAGGCTTAATGCCTGTTCGGGCTTGCTTTTCAGCGGAGGAAACCAATTGCGTTTATCCAGTATTTTTGGCGGAACCGAGTTTCTCGAAACTATCATTCGCCGATACAATGAAGAGCATTTTGTAATTGCAGGCACAAGCGCCGGGGCGATGGCCATGAGTGGCAATATGATTTACGAAGGCAATGCCGGCCGTGCCCATTTAAAGGGCGAAGTGCGCATGACCAGTGGTTTGGGTTTTCTCAATGGCGTAATCATCGATTCGCATTTCGATAAACGCGGTCGTTTCTCCCGCTTGGCCCAGGCGGTAGCTTCTAATCCAGGTGCAATAGGCATTGGTTTGGGCGAAGATACCGGTGTAATTGTGCGCAACGGGGAAGAAATTGAAGCCATTGGAAGCGGCGCTGTAACTGTAGTAGATGGCCGCAATATTATGTACAACAATATTGCCGATATCGACTTTGGAACCCCCATTTCTGTTGAACATCTGATTGTCCATATCCTTTCCAAAGGCAATTATTATAATTTCCGCACACACAATTACACTGAAGGCAATCAACCGGTATTAGCCAATGCCGACCACAGAGATTAAGCCACAGTAGTTTTTCGCAATTCACAGTCTTACAGATACATTTCACAAACTGATTGTTATAACCTTCAGGCATTATAAGGCATATTTGTAACTCCAAATCGCCGCCATGAAGATAACAGGGTACTCATTTTTAGCCATGGGGATTGCGCTATTGTCGCAGTTTGCCATGGCCCAAACCCCTGGTTACTGGCATTTGTCCGATGCGGATGGTTTGCCTTCCAATACCATTTACCACATTACCGAAAACAAAGATGGTGTGATATACCTGGGTACTGCGGCTGGTGTGGCCAGGTTTAATGGATTTGAATTTGTTTCTTTGGAAAATCCTGCTGCAAAATCATCCGATGCCAGTGATTTAAGCAATGATTCTATGGGTAATATCTGGTTTAGTAATTTTAACCATGAATTATTTAAAGTAAATCCTCAGAATAAAATTGTAAAAATAAACAATGTAGATCAAACTAATTTCAATGCCCAGGGGCAGTTTTTGGTAGATTGGCACAACAACTTATGGATTTACAACGGCGATAAAATCCAATGCCTGATGCCCCAATCCAACAAAGGAATTACATTTAAATTCGGTCAGCAACCCTTTTCATTTCAACTTTACGGAAAAGAAGGCCTGGTGGCGGGTCATACCAATTTGTACCGTTTGTATTTCAGGCCCGATTATCCCAATTATGATACCCAGATTTATGTGAGATTAAATGTAAAAACCAAAATAAATAAGCCCATAATTATTTACGAACCAGCACGTGCTTTCATTACCTCCAGCGTATATGCCGCCGAATATGCAGTTCCTGAAGCGCAAATTCTGGATTTAAATAAATACCCTCAAATAAAAAATGTGCTCAATTATGGTTTATTAACCGATGGAACCATTTGGGTTGGTACTACCGATGGATTTGTACTTTTTGATAAAAATGGGAAAATTAAATTTAACGGAAATGTAATTTTAAAAGGTAAAAACACTTCTTTCGTTTACCAAGATAGTCGCAACAATTTTTGGGTGGCCACCCTGAATGAGGGTTTGTTTATGATAAACAATTTTGATATTCAAACCTGGAATTTTTATGATCCAACAGTACGTCAGAATGGGGTTACCAGTTTATTTGCCGATGAAAACGATATGCTGCTGGGCATGCAGGATGGAGCCATTTACAAGTATGACAAGGACGATAATTTTGTAAAGCAAAAAGTAAATACCCAACGCAGTGTTTATTATATGGATAAAGTGCCCAAAACGGGTGGTTATATACTTAATTTTCATTTCTTCAGCAGCCTTGAATCCAATGGGGTAGAGGTTACTGAATTAAGCGCCCCGCGTGGGGTTATATTTGAAGACGATGATATCATTTATTCCAATAATTCGGGTTTAAGACGCTTAAAAAAGCAAGCCATATATGGGATAAAAAAAATACCTGATCCTGTAGAATTAACTGTGGAAACCCGCAATGAAAAAAACATTATCGTAGCAACCTCTAAGCAGTTGGTAACCTCTCAAATCCTTTCCGGTAGAGGCGGGAGGCTTTTTAAAGATTATGCTGGTCGTATATGGATTAACAGCAGCTCGGGAATTTATGCCTTAAACTGGAAAGACCGGATTTTAACCCATTTTGTATTTTCATTCAATAAGAATGCCATGGCCATGGACTTTGCCGGTGATAAAGAGGGCAATATTTATATGGCCATTGCCAATGATGGAATTTTGCAATGGAATTCAAAAGGTGTGGTAAAAAAAACAGGGGTAAAAGAGGGATTGCTGTCGGCCACTGCACGTCGCCTGATTATAGCAGGTAACCGGCTTTGGATTGCATCTGCCAAAGGATTAAATGCAATAGATTTAAATACTTCCAAAATATATGATTATCGCATCAGCGATGGAATTGTATCCAATGATATACAGGATATTGCCTTTTTTAGCAATCGCATATGGGTAGCAACTTTTAAAGGTTTAAACAGCATTCCATTAAAATTTATTTCCTCTAATCCCAATGCGCCGGTTTTAAAATTAAAATCGATTTTGGTACATGGACAGGACTTTTTATCGCGCATAAATGAATTAAAATATTTAAAGGAAGATGCGAATGATGTAGAATTCAGATTTGAGGCCATCAATTATAAAAGCCGCAATTTGCTGTATTACATGTACAGGCTGCTGGGGCAAACCAATACCTGGACAAGGTTGGACGGCTCGGTGAGCCATGTGTTTTTTCAAGGGTTGCCTGCCGGAAATTACACTTTCGAATTGCGCGCATTTAACGACAAAGGCATAGCAGATAATCGCATTTTAAAAGTACCTTTTACCATTACCGAGCCCATTTGGAAAAAAGCCTGGTTTTGGTTGCTGTGTGGCTTGCTGGGATCGTTTGGCATATTTGCATTATACCGCAGAAGACAAGGAGAAAAAGCCCGAAAAGTAAAACTTGAGAATGAATTGCGCATTTCTCAATTGGCTTCATTAAAAGCCCAAATGAATCCGCATTTTATGTTCAATGCATTAAATAGTATCCAGGATTTTATATTATTAAATGATAAAACCAGTGCCAATACATTTTTGGGTAAATTCAGCGATTTAATGCGCTTGGTTTTAGATATGAGCAATCAGTCGCATATATCCCTGGCACATGAATTAAAAGCCATAAATTTATACCTCGAATTGGAGGCATTGCGCTTTGAAGATTCGATGGAATACACATTAAATATTGATGAAGAACTGGATGTATCCGACTGGAAAATACCATCCATGATTATACAACCATTTGTAGAAAACGCCATTAAGCATGGGCTTTTGCATAAGCGCAGCAACCGTAAATTGAACATTATTTTTAAACAAGGAAATGGCAGCATGCTGAGTGTAATTATCGAGGACAATGGGATTGGCAGAAAAGAAGCTGAACGAATTAACAATTCAAAAGGCAGCCGGCATACTTCATTTGCAACCGGTGCTACCCAAAAAAGATTGGCATTGTTAAATCAGAATGCCAGCGAAAATATTCGCATAAAATATGAGGATTTAAGCGACGAAAACGGCGCCCCATCGGGTACACGAGTTACTTTGTCGATTCCCATGCTATCCGCAAATCAGATCATAAACGAAACCCCCGAATTTCAATAAAAAACGAAAATGGAATTAAGCGCAGTAATCATAGAAGATGAACAGAAAGCAAGAAGAATATTGCAAACCTTATTGCAGGAGCATTGCCCCGAAGTAGAAGTAAAAGATGCCGTAGAAGATGTACCGCATGGAGTGAAAGCTATAGTGAAACACAAGCCGGATGTGGTTTTTCTGGATATAGAATTGCCGGGTTTCAGCGGTTTTGAACTAACAGATTTTATTGAGGATGTAAATTTTGAAATTATATTTACCACCGCCTATAGTCAGTATGCATTAAAGGCATTTGAAATGTCGGCGGTAGATTATTTATTAAAACCCATCCAAATCGAACAATTAAAAGCAGCGGTTGACAAAGCAAAGAAACGCAAAGGACAGAACCTGGGCGACAAATTGCAGGTTTTAAAAGAAAATTTATCACCTACCGGAACTAAAAAAATAGCCCTGCCGATTGCCGAAGGTTATTTGTTTGTTGAACAAAACGAAATTGTATACATGGAGGCTGATAACACCTATACCACCATTTATTTTACCAATGGCAATAAGGTATTGGTGAGTCGCAGCCTGGGCGAATTTGTGGAATTAATAGGCTCGGCCGAATTTTACAAACCCCATCGTTCGTATTATATCAATCTCAATCACATCCGCCAGTTTAATAAACAGGATGGAGGCAGTTTGATTATGGACAACGGACATACGGTATATATAGCCAGGGATAAGAAGCATGAGTTTTTGGAAATGATGCAGAAAAGCGGGAAGATTTGAGTGCACAGCGCACAGTGCAATCCGCCACATTTTCAATGGGCGGAGCAAAGTGCAGAATGTAAAATGTAGAATGTAAAATGAACAGCCGAACAGCCGAGGCACATAGTGAACATAGCTGGTAGCCAATAAGAACACATAGTTTGTAATAGGCTGTTACATTCACAATTCACCATTTATAATTCACCATTAAAATAGCAAAGCCTTTAGTATCCTATGTTTTCTATATAAAACTACTGTGAACTATGTGGTTAAATACAGTTAAAGGTAGGTTAACCATAATTATAATGAGTGAGAAGAATGCAGAATGCTTGCCCGAACCTGAAAGGGGCGGGTAAAATGTAAAATGCAGAATGTAAAATGAGCAGCCGAACGGCCGAGGCACATAGTGAACATAGCTGGCAGCCAATAAGAACACATAGTTTGTAATAGGCTGTTACATTCACAATTCACCATTTATAATTCACCATTAAAAAAGCATTTTACTACCTCAAAGTTACATTTCACAAGGTAGATTAATAATATGAATGGAAATGGCGACAATTTTGAATCATCAAAACCATAATTACTATGAAAAAAATATTACTGATTGCAAGTTTAATTTTTGCAATTCAAGCGCAAGCACAAAGTTGGAAAAACATTTACACCAGCCCTGGAACCGGAGAACGGCCTGTGCTGGTTGAAGGAAAAAATGGCGAGGCATTTATGGCATTTCGCGATTTTCAGGCCGGAAAAGCCAATGTAAAAAAATACGAAAACGGAGTATGGAGTTGGGTAGGCGATTCGGTATTTTCTACCGGCGGTATCGGCAATATCAGGCTAGCTGTGGCTGGCGATGGATATCCTGTTGTTGCTTTTCAGGATGTAAATAAAAAATTTCAATTAACCGTAATGAAATTTAACGGAACCAAATGGGATACTATAGGTACCCGCGGATTTTCGGGTTTTTCGGGCGGTGGTGAAATTGGCCTGGCTTGCTCTGGTACACGCATATTTGCCGCCTATCAACAGTACAACCAAATTAAAGTATGGTTTTGGGATCAGGCCAATTCTACCTGGAGTGTGGTTGGTAATTCCGGTATTGCATCAAACGGTTTTCCATCGGGTTGCGAATTAAAAGTGTATGGTAATAAATTATATGTGGCATATCGCACCAATCCTGGTAGTAACGAGGTACGCTATGCCGATACAACAAACCCAAGTTCTTCTACCATTTGGATTACCGTAAAAGGTACTTTTGGTTCATCCCAGTCGGGCAATATAAAACTGTCTATGGTATTGAATAATATTCTCACAACCAATTTGGGAAGTTCTGATAAATACATGTATAACTATATGTATGCGGCAGGAATGTGGAATACCACCGGAATGCCGCCGCATGCCATATCGGCCTACGACATTTGCGATGGAGGAGCTGATACCTTTCCCTATATTGCCTATATTGATGTAGCGGGAAAAGGCCATTTTTATCGCGGAAATATTAATTTAAAATGGGATTCAATTGGAAATAGTTCTCTGTTTTCCAATGATGTTTTAAAGGGTTCACCAGAAATTTTATGGACCCGCGATCGCCGATTGCTGGTAGCTTACGAAGTAAATAGTTCGTTTAAATTAATGGTAAGTGAATACTGTGCTAAAATTACCGGAAGTAGTGTTTTAATTGCCGGAAAAGATAGTTTTTGTGCCGGCAAAACGGTTAAATTGGGCACAAATGCTGTGGGTGCCAATGTTAAATGGTACAGAAATAATGTATTGCAATCAGGGGCCAATGGCACTTCGTTTAGCGCCACCCAGGCGGGTAAATACAAAGCAGTACTAAAAAATACCTGCGGCGATACTTTCGAAACCCAGGAGGTAACTTTAACCGAAATACCATCTCCTGCACCTTCCATTATTCAAAACGGAAATGTGCTCGAAACCCAGGTTTTTGCATACTATCAGTGGTACTTAGATGGAAATCCGATTGGGGGTGCAAATGCCAGAACCTACACGCCCACTGCCGGTGGAGTATATTCTGTAAAAGCGTATACTGCACAATTGTGCGAAGGGACATCGGCTTCATTTAGTTACTGGCCTGCTGCGGTGAATGGCTTTAAAAATGCCGGAATTAATATTTATCCCAATCCGGTAAAAGATGAATTAAATATAGTAGTAAAAAGCAATGAAAATATTACAATTACCGATATGACTGGAAAACTTGTATATACAAATAAACTGTCGGGAACTACTGCTATTTCTACCTCTGAATGGCCTGCTGGCTGCTATATATTGAAAACCGAATCTGGTTTTGCCCAAAAGATCGTCAAACAATAATTTGTTGGGTTTGTTTGATAAAAAAAATGCCTGGCAATTGCCGGGCATTTTTATTTTAGCTGGATTTTACACATTTAATTTCCGTCATTCTGTTTTCTTAAACTGATATTCACGAACCCCATCAGTCTCCATTTGATAGGCAGTAAGCCTGCGATTGGATATGATTAAATCATACCACAACCAGGTTTCACTGATTTTGCCCGAATCATTTAAAAAATCAAAATGCAGCTCTGTATAAGCCAGCCTGTATTTGCCTCGTCTTTCGCCATTGCCATCGTTAAAAATAAATTCCTGGTTGTCCTTTAATTCCAGTTTCCAGTTATCGGCATGTCCGCTTCGTTTATTAATGGCAGGACCATCTGGATTATAATAATTGCGCAACATTTCCCACTTTCCTTTCAGTTGCCTGCGATCCCTTTCAATTGCACTTTTTTCACATCCAAATAAAAGCATTGCAATGATTATGATTGTGTACCTCATTTTTTCTCCAGCATTAATTTTATTTCACCCGAATCTGTTTCTATAAATGCCACAATTTTTCTGCCACGGCCATAAATAATTTCCCAGTACTCGCGCTTGTCGGTAATTCCGTTTTTGTTTTGGTAATCCACAAAAAGTACATAGTTTACGCGGTCTGTAGGTTGAATTTTAAACTTTCCGGAATTAAGGGTATCTCCCAAATTTGAACGGCGCAGGATGGCCTTTTCGGAATTGAATATATAGGTTTGATTATTTAATTGGTCCAAATCGCGCACTTTACTTCCCGTTTTGGCCTCCCTATTGCGAATAGAAGCCTGATTGACAGTCCATTGCCCATTGAGGTTTGATAGAATATCCCCTTGCATTTTTTCGCGTGTGCAACCAATCATTGTTAAGACAATTCCAACACTGAAAGTGATTAAAAATCCTAAATTCTTCATAGGCTTAGATTTACATTCGCAATTTAGTGCGCATAAATATCGGAAGATATTGGTAAAATCGATAGGAGCTGTAAAAGTTAGGTGCTAATGTGCTAGAAGTGAATACAGTAGAGTGTTTGCGGCATTCTGTCAAAGGATTGTATTTTTTATAAATTTCAAATTTCGGGCCAAATTGGAATTTTTAGGAATTTAAAACGGTCTCTGGAATTTAGGGTGTTCTGGTTTGGTTTTGTTATGCATATTCAGTTAATTCGTTAAAATTCATCCATGTTTACATGCCGGCAGATAGGGTTCGTTTTGGTTTTTATGATGGCTGCGGCTATCTATGCCCAGAATCCCACTTTGTCCGATGTATATATGAATCCTGTGGCATCCAATCCTGCCATGGCGGGCACTGCCATTACTAAGTATGATCATTTTTCTCGTTTAACTTTCAATTACCGACAAGTACTTTGGGGTTTGCCCGGACAAACCATTTCTGCCCAATTAAATTCGGATATTAATTTCAAAAAAATAGGGCTCAGTATGGGGCCTGCATTTGCACATCATGAATTAAATCAGTATAACAAAAATGTAGATCAACTCAGCGCTTTTATTAGTTATTTTCAGCCCTATCGCCCGGCACGATTGCTTTTGCGATTTGGGCTACAACCTGGTTTAATGCAACAATCGCCCAATTTATTAACGAACCCCAATATTCAATTACAATCCCAGGAAATACTAAATAAATCTGGTCAAAAAAATGCTATGTTTTTTTTGAATATGGGTGCAACGGCATATACCCATCATTATTTTATCAGCGCTACGATACATAATTTACTTCCCGGAAATACTTCTACAGAAAAGAAATTGGGGGGGATTTTACCCACCCTCGGTGTTCAATCCGGATATAAAATATATGTAAAATATAGCGCCAAAAAAGGTGTCATAATCAATGGGCAATGCAATCGGGTGTTTTGGCAAATACAAGGGTTTTACATGCAGGTTTGATTTATAAAAGATATGGATGCAACAACCGTAAAAATGATGTATTTGCACCTATATTGGGATTGAATATTAAAAATATCAGGCTCCTTTATACCGCGGATATATCGAATATTAATTTAACTAATGAGTTTAGTCTATTTTACCGCTTGGATTTTAATCCAAAGGCAGGGTGTTTTGTTACCACCTATCCCGGATTTTAATTATTTATAAATAGCCGTATTCACGCCATCGCCCTTCGTCCATCCACGATACATGCCTTCTGAATTAAAGGGTAATTCGATGTTTCCAAAATGATCAACAGCTATTAAACCACCTTCACCGCCAATTTTTACCAGTTTATCCATGACTACTATATCGCAGGCATCTTTCAAACTCAGGCCCTTGTATTCCATCAGGCAACTGATATCATAGGCTACAACACTGCGTATAAACAATTCGCCATGGCCTGTGCAACTTACTGCGCAGGTTTGGTTATTGGCATAGGTTCCGGCACCTATAATGGGAGAATCGCCAATGCGGCCCCATTTTTTATTGGTCATACCTCCGGTACTGGTGGCAGCCGCCAGATTGCCTTGCATATCCCTGGCTACAGCACCTACCGTTCCGAATTTCTTTTCTGTAGCGCTGCCATGGTCTAGTTGTACTTTATCATAGTTGCGAATTTGCTGCCATTGCCAGTATCTGAAATCGTCCTGAAAATAGCGGTCATTCTCAATTTGGGCACCCTGGGTAAGGGCAAACATTTCGGCACCTTTGCCACTTAACAATACATGTTCGCTTTTTTCCATCACCAAACGGGCGGCAGATACCGGATTTTTAAGATTGCTTACACAGGTTACGGCACCTGCGCTGAGGTCTATTCCGTTCATAATGGCGGCATCCATCTCGTGTTTGCCTTCATGGTTAAATACAGCACCCTTTCCGGCATTAAAAAGATGGTTGTTTTCAAGCGACACAACCGCCGCTTCCACGGCATCCAGGGCTGTGCCCCCTTTTTGTAAAATAAATTCACCGGCAAGTAAAGCTTCTTCAAGGGCCCGGGTATAGGCTGCTTCCTTTTCAGGCGTCATGCTGCCGCGTGCAATTGTTCCGGCACCACCATGAATGGCAAGGGAGAAAGAGGTTGACATAGACTGCAAAATAAGGCATTTATCCCCTAAATGCATACTTAGATTAAGCAAACACCGGGTTGGATTTACCAAATCCAGGGTTCGTTTTTTTTTATAATTACTAAATACCTGTCAGGCAATCGCATGGATTGAATTGAAAATTTACCGTTCATGAATCGAACTGGTGCGTTTATGAAGTTTCACAGCGCAGGTTTAAGAAGTATATAGAGTTTTGCTAGTACAAAAACCTATGAAAAAAATAGTACTAATTGCTTCCACCTTCATGTTTGGGGCATTCACACAAGCTCAAACCCCCGTAGTTTATTTTCCATTTGATGGGCAATCTCTTTCTAGCTCAAACGGTAGTTACACACTTTCTACAGAGGCAGGTATGGCGGGTTATACATCCTCTACAAAATCGGGCAATGGCACGCATGCACTTTCGTTAAACGGAGCTTCCCATCTTTCTGCACCCTATATAATGGATACCAGCATCACCGGATTTACAGCCTCTGTATGGATAAAACGCTCAGATGCCAGCTCTCAGAATGGGGTATTTCTGGCCCAGTTGGAAGTACATAATATTCAGCCTGCAGTTACAATTTATCCAGCTACCTTTAATTTGAGTTTGAATTCGGGAAAAGTGTATACAGAATGGTATCCCAGCAGCATTCAATCGTACAGCATGATTACAGCTGATACCCTTGATTTTAACTGGAATCATGTTGCCCTGGTTTGGAAAAAAAATAGTGCATCTTCATATCATGTATTTTTATATATCAATGGAAAATGTACAGATTCCACTATGGCATCCGATAAATTGAACACAAGTGCCAGAGCCATACCGTTGAGTATAGGTGCATTCAGAACACGCAAAATATACGCACCAGCCAATCAATACAGCTCGGGCTATTTTACTGGTATAGTAGATGAAGTTAAAATATTTGAAACCGATTTAAGCACACAAAAAATCAATCAGATTTACCAGGGAAACAGCAGCCATATCTCCACAATAGCAGCTGCCAAAGCCACGGTGTTCCCCAGTCCGGCTTACGACAATGTTACGGTACGCGCCGAATTTGGAATACAGAAAATAGTATTGTTTGATGCTGCAGGAAAATTGATAAAGGAATTTGAATTTGAAGGATTAAATAAATCAGAATCTTTGAATACAAATGATTTAACCCCCGGTAATTATGTGATGAAAGTCACCGGTAAAAACACCAGCCAAAATTTGAAACTGATAAAGTTATAATTAATTTAAATAGTAACGAGAAAGCAGGACTGGAGAGACAGTTCTGCTTTTTTAATTTACCTGTTTTTTTCGATGGGTGTATAATCACAGAGTCTGTAATAGAAATTGTGAATAAGGGTTAGTATTTAATTCATAATTTTGAATTTGTAAAAACCAAAATATGAAAAAAATCCTCACCTTCGCCGCATCATTCAGTGTGTTGATGCTTGCAAATGCCCAAACTCAAAAAGGATGTAAACTTATTGGAACCAGTCTTGGCAGCATGTCCATGACCAATTCTGAAAGTACTACAACCTATTCAAACACACCCACCGTATATAAATCAACAGGCCGTAGTGTTAATTTAAGTATTAATCCCACTATTGCCTGGTTTGTAGCCGATAATATTGCCATTGGAGGTTATGTGGGTTTTTCGCTCTATCACAGTTCTTCCAAAAGCAGCAACACATCCTCTACCACTACATCCACCAACACCTATAATAATCCAAGTTTTTATCTTGGCCCTATGGCACGTTTTTATTTTGGTGGGGGTGAAAAAGGTAAACCATTTGCAGAAGTTGGCGTACAATCGGGTGTTTATGGCGGAAAAAGCAAATCCGAAACTTCAACCGGTGCCAGCAGTCAAACTACCACCATTCCTAAATTTGATCGCTCTGCAGTTCTCAGACTTGGTTTTGAGCATTTCTTCAGCAGTTGGGTAGGTATGTTTGGCTCTATTGGTTTACAATTTTCTAGTAGCGAAACCAAATACGAATACCGCCCCTCCACGGGCACCGGTTATGATTATACCAGCAGTTATAAAAATATTTATACCCCCATTACACTGGGTTTACAAATTCACTGCCCTGGCAAAAAGAAAAACTAAACCAAATTAAATTGCATTTTAAAAAGCCCGGCCATGTGTCGGGTTTTTTTATTTTATAATACCTCAAATTCCACGCTTACTGTTTGTCCTTTTTCATCGGTAACGTTTATACGGTGTTTGCCGGGTTCGGGTGCACAAATCATGTGGTGAATGAGATTGGTACTGCCCAGGTACTCTTCATCCAAGTGCCAGTAAAGGGTACTTTTACTGCCCCTGTGCGCTGCCTCAAATACAATTTCACCCCGCTTGCCATCCTGCTGCCGCGCTAAGTATACCTTGGCTCCGGGTTTGGGATACACCAAGCTCAGTGCAGTATTTTCGGCTCCGGTACATCCCGGAAAAAACGGTGGTATTTCTTTTAATGTAGCATGTTGCCTGTAATATTTCATTGCTAATGGGGGCAAAATAAAATAGGTGTCTTTTTGAATTTGATAAATATTAAAACAACTGCTGTTTGCCTGGTATTTTTTATCCGGACTCAGATTTAATATTTTATGGTAAGTACAGGGCTGAGAAGCCTGGCAAGACTGAGGCAGCATTTCGTTTATTACATGCGGACATTCGGGCGATGCGGGCAAACCACTTTCTTTGCAAATGGCAATATTTATATTTTTAATATTGGGGGTAAACCATTCTTTTTTATAAGGTAAAAGCGAATAAATATCAAACAAAACCGGTGCCGCTGCTTTCACTCCGGTAAGGCCGGGTTTGCCCTCACCATCGGCGTTTCCAATCCATACACCCACTGTATAATCGGGTGTGGTACCCAAAGCCCAGGCATCTCTAAAACCAAAACTGGTGCCGGTTTTCCAGGCAATTTTACGCGCACTTCCAAATAATTTCCAATTGCCTTCCTCATCCGGCCGATTCAGTTCTGTCATGCATTCCAGGGTGCTGTAAACACAACTTTTATCCCATCCGTTTAATGGAATATTGGGGCTGCTGTTTTTCAAAACCTGCATACCATTGGGAATGGCATTTGAGGCCAGGGCCCCCATATTGCGATATAGGGAAGTGAGGTCCCATAGCGTTACTTCCGCACCCCCTAAAATTAAAGTCAATCCATATTTCGATGGATTATCGCGTATGGTTTTTAATCCTGCATTTTTAATCCGATTGCAAAATTTAGGTTGCCCGTATTGATTTAATAACAGTACAAATGGAATATTCAAACTCTTCGACAGGGCTTGGTTGGCGGGGATTACTCCCTCATAGCTTTTGCTGAAATTTTTGGGTGCATATCCCCCAAATTGGCTGGGAATATCCATCAATAATGTTTTGGGTGTAATTAATCCTTCCTCGAGTGCGCTTTCAAATAAAAAGGGTTTTAATGTGCTGCCCGAACTGCGTATGGCCCGGCTGCAATCTACATCTTTGCCTTCTTCTTTGCCTGCATCGGGTAAATTTCCCAAATACGCCAATACCTCTCCGGTGCTGGTTTCGGTAATTATTATGGCTCCGTTTTTAATATCATTATTGCGCAAAATATCGCCATTTAATCGGGCAATTCTTACAATTTTAGCCTGCAAATCAGCGTCGATTGTGCTGTTAAAAATACGTCCATTGCCATACTGTTTTACAAGACTTTGCAATAAATGCGGAGCCTCGTCGGGCAAGGGGAGGGGCTTGCCGGGAATGGGTTCCATCAGGGCCAGTTCGTAGCTGGTGGCATCCAGTTTTTTTTGTTCGTACAATCGTTTTAATAATCGATTTCTTTTGGCCAATAATGCATTGTGATTTTTACCCGGATAAATCAACCCCGGGGCATTGGGCAGCACTGCAAGGGTGGCACATTCGGCCCAGCTGAGCTTATCGGCACTGCGCCCAAAATACCGCCATGCCGCGGCATCCAGGCCCACTACATTGTTTCCAAACGGGGCGTGGTTACAATACATTTCCAGTATTTCATTTTTCGAATATTTAATTTCCAGCCTTGTGGCCAAAATCATTTCATATACCTTAAAAAATACATTCCGGCTTTTGCGTTTTCCCATCATTCGGGCCACTTGCATGGTAATGGTGCTGGCCCCGCTAACGGTTTTTTTGTTTTTGAAATTCTGTACCACTGCACGACCTATTCCGCGAAATGAAATACCAATATGCGAATGAAATTGCCGGTCTTCAAATTCAAGCAAACAAGTTTCAAACCGCTTGGGTACTTGATGTGCAGGTGGAAAACGCCATTGCCCGTCGGCCGAAACCCGGGCCCCTAGTAACTTGCCGTTGCGGTCGTATAATACGGTGCTGTATTTACTGTCGAATGGATGGCGAGGCAAACTGAATATGTACCATATCAGAAATATGGCCCCTAATGCGAGCCAAATTTTTTTGTACCTGCGGATAAATTTACCCAATCGCCGAAACACGCTTCAAATATCTTCGAATCCTGTCTACAATAAAAACCTATTTATTAAATGCAAGCATCCAACAATTAATTGCATGGTTTGGGTGCGAATAATTCCTTGCAGCCAGCGTTCAATAAATTGTGGGGTGTTTTAATAAAAAAAATTGTACGTTTGAAATCGGGTTGTTCAAAAAGCTATTCATATCGTTTATCCTCGCAGTAAGTGCCCTGTGCTCGCAGGCCCAGCATTACCAGATCCGCAATTATTCGGTAAAGGAAGGGGTGGGGCAATCGCAGGTTTTTGCCCTTTGCCAGGACTCAAGAGGGTATTTGTGGATGGGTACAAGGGGAGGCGGACTTACCCGGTTTGACGGACTTGAATTTGTGCATTTTACCACCCGAAACGGGTTGGCCAATAACTACATTTACTGCATTAAAACCGATGCCCGGGGCGATTTATGGATTGGCACCAATGTGGGCATCAGCCGGTTTGATGGCAAACAATTTTACAATTATTACCCCCAGGGAAAAGACAAGCCGGTAGAGGTACTGGATTTTTGTTTTGGCCCAAATAATACCATATATCTGGCCACCCTTTCCGGACTTTTTGATTTCTCTGCCTCGCAATTTCATTTGCTAACAGAACCCCATGTGCCTGTAAATACACTGGCATTGGATAAAAGCGGTAAAATATGGTTTGGCAATGCCCGCGGCGTTTTTCAGTATCAGCCCGGAAGCGGACGCACGGCTTTGTTTTTACAAAAAAAATATATCAATAAAATTATTTGTGATGCCAGCGGCAAAATATGGATTGGCACTTATGGAAGCGGGGTTTTTCTGGGCAATCAAAATGGATTTAAACCCTTTGCTCCCGCGCGCAATTTTGCCACGCAGGAAGTGTATGAAATATACCAGGATCCCAAAGGAAATATTTGGTTTGGTACCCTCAACCAGGGCATTTACCGCTACGATACTTTAGGTAAAAGTTTTTTGCACCTGGGCGAATCCGAAGGGCTTAGCAATAACCATGTGCGTAGCATTATTGCAGACAGGGAAGGCAATTATTGGTTTGGAACTTCGGGCGGTGGGGTATGCCAGTATTTTGGATTGCCATTTACCCATTTCGATCGCGAATCGGGTTTAAAAGGCAATTTTATTTATTCTGTATTTCGCGATTCTAAAAATCGCCTCTGGATTGGCACCGGCGAGCAGGGAGTAACAGTTTTAGACAGTGGAAAATTTAAATTATTCGGCCCTAAAGAAGGTTTTATTGCCACCAAAGTTAAAGCCATTGCCGAAGATACCCAAGGGCATATATACCTTGGTACTGAAGGGGATGGGCTGTATGAATACGATGGAAAAGATTTTAAATTGTTGCCTGCATTGCGCGGCAAATTTGTACGCGGAATAGCCCGCGATAAACACAATCAACTTTGGGTAGCCACAGCAGGCATGGGCTTGTTTAAACTTTACAGGGATGAGAAAAAAGCGGAAAAATTGCATGTAAAAAATTTCACTACCGACAATGGATTAATGCACAACCGCTTAAGTGCCATTGTGTGCGATGCCGAAGATCGGATTTGGTATGCCACAGAAAATAACGGAATCGGAGTTTTTATGGAGGGTAAACCATTGCCCGTTTATCCGGGAGTAAAAGGTGGTATTCCCTTGCCCAATGTGCGTTGCCTGGCCATTGATAAATTTGGTGTGGTATGGGCAGGCACGGCAGGTGATGGAATTTCACGCATTAGTTTAAATGCAGGCCATGCCGTATTGGAAAAAGCGGTATTCAATAATCAATTAACTTCTTTAAATATTTATTTATTGGCTGCCGATGCCAAGGGCAATATATTTTCGGGTTCAGAATCGGGACTGGATTATTTGGAGCTCGATGCAAACCGCAGTTTGATTCAGGTAAAACATTTTGGAAAAACCGAGGGTTTTGTAGGCATAGAAACCTGCCAGAATTCGGTATGCATAGACCCCAATGGCAGCTTGTGGTTTGGCACCATCAACGGACTTACGCTGTGCAATCCAGCTGCTTTTACCAAAAATCCGTTTCCTCCGGCTATAGGCATCAGCGCTGTAAGATTGTATTACAAAGAGCTTAGCCAAACCCCCTACAGTCATTTTACGGGCCCCTGGGGAATTGTAAATGAATTAGAGCTACCATTTGACCAAAACCACCTTACGTTTGATTTAAGGGGCATTTCTCTGTCAAATCCTACACAGGTAAAATTTACCTGGAAACTGCAGAATTTTGACGCCGGTTGGTCGCCCGAGTCTGACCAGCGCAGTGTTACCTATTCCAATATTCCACCCGGTGATTACGTGTTTTTGGTAAAGGGCAAAAACGCAGATGGGGTATGGTCTGAAAACCCAATGCAAATTAAAATTACAATACGCGCACCGTATTGGCAAACCTGGTGGTTTAGGTTATCCATAATTGCATTTTTTTTGGGGTTAATTGTACTAATTTTCAGAATCAGGGTGCGCAATCTCAAACGCAAATCGGCCAGGGCTGAAGCGCAATTGAGGCTCGACAAAAAACTGGCTGACCTTGAACACCAGGCCCTTCGCTTGCAAATGAATCCGCATTTTATTTTTAATGCACTCAATTCCATTCAATCTCAAATTGGAGAACAAAACGACCAGAAAGCCCGGTATTACCTGGCTAAATTTGGAAGATTGATGCGGCAGATTTTGGACAATTCGCGCAAAAGTGTAATTACGCTAAAAGAGGAAATTGACAGTTTGGAGAATTATTTATTGGTAGAAAAATTTTCGTCGGGCGATACTTTTGATTACGAAATTGTAGTTCCTGCAAATTTAGATACCGATTTTATAAAACTACCTCCTATGCTGCTGCAGCCCTTTATCGAGAATTCAATTAAGCATGGATTTAAAAATTTAAAAGACCGAAGGGGAAAAATTGAATTGCATTTCGAAGAAAAAGGCCCCTTGTTGATGTGTAAAATCGACGATAACGGGGTAGGCAGAGAGCTCGGCAACCGCCGCAGTGGCAGTGAGGGAGAAAGTTACCACGAGAGCACCGCATTAAAAGTAATAAAAGAAAGACTGCAATTAATGGAAAATAAAACCGCAGCACCTGTATTTGAAATCACCGATAAAAAATCCCAATCCGGAGAACCTTGCGGCACCCAGGTATTGGTGGGGATTCCAATGGTTTAGGTAGGAGAAGAGGTTTAAGGTTTATGGGGTAAGGGGTAAGGTGTATGGCTTGCCCGACCGAAGTGGGCCGGGGTAAGGTGAATGGATATTGGATAATAGGAGAGAGTAATGTTAATTTGAATATCATGCAAAAAGCGGTTGGTCTGCCCCCTCGCATTCCCACCCGCAAGACCGAACCGCGGGAGAAGGGGGAATTAGAGATAATACAAACTGAGACTAGCCTTAAGCATACTTCTAAGTAACCTCTACGTAACCTCTGGAAAACCTTCCACGTGGAAGAAATCCAAATATAAGTATTATTTTTAATATACATTGTAAAAAAGATTAAATTTAGTTGTAGTAAAAGTTGAATTCCAAAACAATAATTGGCAGCACTGAAGGTAACAAACCGTATATTGAATTTAGCAAACTAAAAGATATTCAAGGACATAGACAGTTAAGTTGCCTTTTGGGTTCAGTATTTCTAATAAATGGCCATTTTAAACCTGCAGTTATCAGCGCCTATCCACCTCCCCCAAGAGTCTCCTGAAAGGGACTCCTGGGGTCCGAAAGCCTATATAGGTGAAAAAAGTAATCCAGGATACGATTTCGACCATCGAGGTTTCCAAAACCTTGATGGTCTGGATACATAATCGAAAACCCCTGTATTCCTTCATTTTACTAACTCCAGGTTAGCCTTACAGAGTAATACCCATTTTGAATTTTACCAGAATAGAGCTATTTTCGTTTATCAGGCGGTTAAGAAGGGACATTAGATAACTATGGTAAAATCAGCATTCGATATCCCCAAAGCGGTTGGTCTGCCCCATCGCCATGCTTACCCACAAGGCCGAAACGCGGGAGGTGAGGGAATAGAGGCAACAATAACGCTGGGATAAAGATGATATACAAATTGAATTTATATTTTCTATGCTTCATATTCATTTCTGCCTGTACATGGTGTAAGTACGAATCAAGAAAAGAAGTAATTAATGAAATTTTATGCGAACAAGTTGCTTTACAATTTAATGATAATTATAGAAAATTATTATTAGAAAGCACCCTCTTTGAAGATGAACTAAGTTTTCATTATTTTTCTAATTTAAAATTGAATAAATTCGGTACAGTCGGGGTTCAAATAATAGGATTTAAGAAATCAAAACATATTATTCCAGAATGCATTAATGTTGATTCGCTGTGCTTTGATACTGTTTGTACTAGAGAATTCGGTTCTACAGAATTACCGGGAATTAAAACAATTGATGATGGAAATTATCACTATAGTAATTCTATATTTGTATTTACACATTCAAATGATGTTACAATTACAAATTCAGGTTTTATGGAATTTAATTGTAGAGAAGTATTTTTAGGTACAAGCAAATCGAAATTAAATATGAAAATAATGTTAGATATTGCACATAACCATTATTTCTGTTTTAGACGTTTTGGAAATTATTTAACCCTGGTTATAGTTGAAATGCGATTAAATGAAAACAATAACTCGGAAATATTAAATAGCCTATTTGAAGACAAATATGTTACAATTTATCCTCGTATGAATTTTAATTAATTTTGGTATTTGGGTTTTTGTTTTAAAGCACAAATTGGCAGCACTGAATATAACAACATGTTATCCGATATCGGAGGCAGTATTAAGTTTGCCCAAGATTTAACCCTGGCCGAACAGCAAATATACGGCAGTGCCCGCCATGGTATGTATACGCCAGACAGGTTATTGGCCCGTTTCCATTTTTCTATTACTGATACCTTGCAAATAGCCATGGATAGCTTTAAATTTGTACAAAGCACCACCCGTTTTATGCGTGTAGTTACTTATAAACAATATGAATTGAGCAATCACCTTGGCAATGTGTTAAGTACAGTATATGATCGAAGAACCCCAATTGAAATAGGTGGTGGCAACCATACCATAAAATACTTCGAAGCTGATGTGATTTTTGCAACAGACTACTATCCCTTCGGGAGTGGAGAAAATTATACCAAAACCGGCGGCAATAAAGCGGGTAGGTATTATTCGTATTCTGCATATCGCTACGGATTTAACAACCAGGAGAAGGATGGGGAGCTGGGTGAATATTATAGCTTTGAGTACCGGGTACATGATGCCAGGTTGGGGCGGTTTTTGAGTGTGGATCCGTTGTTTAAAAAGTATTCTTATTTGAGTGTTTATCAATATGCCGCAAATAGTCCAATTATTTCACAGGATTTAGAAGGATTGGAAAGTAGTACAGATGGATTAAATGCCAATGAACAACCACTTGTGCTTCCAAATGGAGAAAACAGAAATTGGAGTGTTGAAAAGACTATCATCCAATCTCCCTCGAATGCAAACATACGCAAGCCTGAGGAAAATTTACTTGCAAATTATTCTGCCACTGACCTGCCAAATCAAAATATTAGACCTATAAATTTAGTTAACAAGTCAACTGTTTTATATTTTTGGTGGGATGAAAGAATTACAGGTGTAACCATGAATACCAAAAACAATGAGAATTGTTGGTATTTAAGCAGATTGAATACATTAAATACCGGAGGAAAACCTTGCAATTCAAATGATGACGTAATTTTAACGGAAGATAATAACTTCTTTACTAACAGCATCGATTATATTAATTCACAGCTCGAATCTAACAGAAGTATACAAGTGGGGATTGATTTACCGAATTTTTCATCTGCTTCAACAACTACAATGAGAGATAGAAAGAGATTAGACCAGACTGACCATTTTGTGACAATAGTTGGGCGTGCATATGATGATTGTGGATATATGTATTTTATTTTCGTTGAAAATGCAGTAGTAAATCGATCATTAGGAATAGATCCAAAGAACAATAGAATATATTCAGAAAATAACAAATTGATTTTTTTATCCGGTCATGCTCGGAATAGCGATGGAGTTGTAGTTCGGATTCAAAAGAATAAGTGAATGAAAAAAATAATATTATATCTTTATCTAGCAGTCTCTTTACTTTCTTTTAATATAAATAAAGATGATATTCGTATGATAAATTTATTAAATGAAATTGCCAAATCTGATAGTATGAATGGCTTGCTTTGGGGAGGTACAAATTCTCTTCGAAATTCTTTTATTGGCAAGGTGCAGTCCAATAGAATAAAAAAATACATTAATAATACATATAAAATAAGGATAGGAGATAGTATGTTTTTGCATTATAAATATAGGGATACCAATGGCCTAGGTTTAGTAATATTAAATTCTATAAAAAACCATGAATTTTACTCCATAGGTTTCATATTTAATAAAAATCAATTCAAACATATATTTATAAAGAATTATAGTTGTTCTTGTTTAATTAATTCAAATTCTTATTGCGACAGAATGTGCAAAAAAATAATAACCGGTTGGATTGGGTCATATACTAATTCGGATACACTTGTTGGAATTAAAGTTTTAGAATATAACCCACCAATATCAGAAGACACTATTAAAGGACCTTTTTTTTTATGGGCCAAACCAAATTCAATTAGGGTAATTGAGATTTCTAAATAGAAAGTTAATTACATTTCAATCATTTTGTCATTAGGAGCATCAAGTGACATAATTCAAAAAATTCCAATTTTCTCCCTAAATTGCAAATTAAAATCACCCATGCCTAAATCTATAATATTTTTATTTCTTTCATTTTCAGCCACTTGCTATGGGCAGGTGGCAAACAAACAAAGCTTAGCGGCCTCAAATACCATGCTTTTTTTAGAAAACAAAGGCCAAGTGCTGGACTTTGACAACCAACCTAGGCCTGATATTTTGTATATGCTTAAGGGCGGTGGGGTGAATGTATTTGTGGGCAAAGGCGAGCTGCATTATCTATTTTCGCAGAAAAAACAAAATCCTGAAGAGGCTAAAAAGCAAGGCTTTGGGGAAACCCTAGCAGATAAGCGGGAAGAATTGGATTTGTTGAAAGGCAATCACTTAGATACTACACCTATAGAAATTGAAACCTACCGACTGGATTTTGCCTTGGAAGGTATGAACCCTGCTGCAACCGTAGAAGCCCTGGAGCCAAATGCCTATTACGAAAACTATTACAACATTCCCGGTCATTACCAGGATGGAATTTTGAATGTGCATAGCTTTGGCCGAATTGTAATGCATAATGTGTACCCCCATATTGACTGGGTGCTTTACACCAAAAACGGAAAACTGAAACATGAGTTTATACTGCATCCTGGTGCCGATTTTAAAGATATTAAATTGCGCATTCAAGGTGCCGAGGCTGTTGCAGTAAATGAGTTGGGAGAGTTGGAAATCAGTACCCCCTTGGGCAGCATCGTGGAGGATAAGCCTGAAATTTTAAGTGCATATAATATTACCGGTAGGTTTTTTGTTATTAGCAATGCTTTTAAAGAACATATGGTAGAGTATCAATTAAATGGAATTCCAGAAGACTTTGGCTCTGATATTATTATTGATCCGGGTGTGGTTTGGAGTACATTTTATGGGGGAAAAGGTGGTGAGGAAGGTACATGTATCGTTGAGACCATTAATGAATCCATTGTAGGTGCTGGATCAACCGAAGCTAGCAGTGGACTTAGTATCAATGGTTATCAAAATGTAAACAAAGGAGGAATGGATATTTTGTTATTCAAACTAAATGCAATTGGTTATCCTGAATGGATTACATATTTCGGTGGTTCAAAGGACGAGGAAGCCTTTGCAATTGATGTTAATGATTCAGGGGATATCGTCGTTGTAGGAAGAACCCTTAGCGCTGGTCTGGGATTTCATTCTTCAGATACTATTTTCTACAATGGTACTGTAAGTGATGGGATAATTGTTTACTTCAACAATTCGGGTATAAGAAAATGGTGTGGATATTCCAATGAAATCGCAACTTCTGGTGCATATTTGCAGAGTTTTCAAGGTGTTGAGGATGGTATCTTCGGTTGCTATAATTCGAAGGGTGTCAAGCTTTATGGAAGTTATTTTGGTGGCTCCGGAGATGATAATATTATGACATTGGACAATTTTGATAAATATATTTATTTTTCAGGCATAACAAATTCTACGACTGGTATTTCATCAAATGGCTTTCAAAACAGCATGGCTGGAGTATATGATTCCTATATTGCCAAATTCGACACTTCTTTTTCTTTAATTTGGTCAACTTATTATGGAGGAACTGGTGTGGATTTTGTTAAAAGCCTGGATATTAACTCAGGTGGGATATATGGCTGCGGTCGGACAGATGGTAATAATGGAATAGGCAAGGGCACTGTTTTTCAGTCTAATTCAGCTGGCCAAAAAGATGCTTTTGTATTTAGATTATCACACGATTGTAAACTCATTTGGGGAACATATATAGGCACAACGGGTGATGAAGACCCCAGATCAATAACAATCGACACTAAAAATCAGATATGGATTATAACATCGGTAAGTCCTTATCAAGGTTTAGGATATAATGGTTACTATTCGAAAATGACTGCTAATTTTTCAACGAGGACATTGGTGTTTTTATTAGATACAACAGGAAATAGAATTTATAGTACATACTATTTTGGTTCTGTGGGTTACCCTAGCTCAGGAAATTTGCTTTACCAATCTCAAGTGCTTTCTTCTGGAAAAAATGGATATGTTTATGAATGCTTGACTGCTATTGATACATTACCTAAAACTGTAAGATGTAAAACCCAAAATAAATTTGGTGGATATGAGGATATGTTCATTATCAAATGGTCCCTCAACAATTTCTCAAAACCCTATTTAGCCAACAAAGGCAACATTTGCCAGAATACCAAATTGAACGCGGTGTATACCCAATACGGGGTTGGGCGTGGAAGCACAGCCAAAACTTTTCTTGAACTAAGTGATACCAGCGGAAAATTCAATGCAAATACCACCACCATTTTTACCCGTAATGATACGCTAAGTCAGTACGACAGTGTTTTTTATACCATTCCTTACACGGTTAAGCCAGGTAAAAATTACCGCATCAGAGCCCGCATGGTGTTCCCTCCAGATACCAGTGAGGCAAGTGAAGCATTTGAAATTCATGCCGGACCTACCGGACAAATTTTAACTCCGCTTACCACCACCTTTTGCGAACGGGATAGCGTAAAACTGGAATTGGATACAATAGGCAAAAACAAGCTGCGTTGGTATAGGATTAATTCGCCAACTGCCAATGCCGCAGATACCAATCGTATTTTCTGGGCCAAATTAGGCGGCAAACACTTTGTACAACTTACCAATAGCTGGGGCTGTACCTACAATACCAATAGTTTCAACTTTGTGGTAAATGCCAGGCCCTATGCAGGGTTTACACAAAACCAACTGGCCCAGTGTTCTAAAAATAACCAATTCAACTTTAGCGATTCCAGCAAGCCAGGTGCAAATGACAATATCATTAGCAGGGGCTGGAATTTTGCCGATGGCAATACCGGAAGTGGAATTAATACCAGCAACCAATATGCCACCTTTGGAACTTACAGGGTAAAACTGGGTGTTGGAACTACCAAGGGATGTAAAGACACTGCAATAAAAATTATCCGTGTATATGCCTCACCCATTGCCAAAATTGCCACTCCCAAACTCAAGGCCTGTATTTTTAATAATCAATTTACGCTTACCGATAGTACAGATTTGGGTGAAGGTAGCATAGCCCAAAGGCAATGGTACGACAATGCGGTTTATTTCGACAGCCAAAAAATCCAATCCAAACAATTCACAATTACCGGAAATCATACAATAAAAATGCGTGTGAGCAGCGAAAATGGTTGTACAGATAGCAGCAGCATTGATATTAAAATATACAGCAGTCCGGTAGCTGTAATTACCTCCAGCAAAAGTGAATTTTGCCAGGGCGACAGCGCCAAACTCACCGTTACAGATGACCCCAACTGGACCTATCAATGGAAACGCAATAACAGCCCCTTAGCGACACGAACTACCAAACAGTGGCACACCAACCAGGATGGCAACTATACAGTACGTGTAACTACCCCGGAAGGCTGTGATACAGTATCCAACAGTCTGGTCATAACAGTGAACCCATTACCCAAACCCAACCTGGGTCCCGACCAAACCCTGCCAAATAATGGCGGCAGCACCTTGAATCCGGGTAGTTTCAGCAATTACTTCTGGAGCAAAGGCAACAACAATCCCACCCAATTGGTAGACAAAACCAACCTGGATACCGGCAAAAACCTGATATGGGTAAAAGTAACCGATGCCAAAGGCTGCGAGTCCAGCGACAGTATCATTGTCACCCTGCTTGCACCCAATATTGGCATACTGAATCCAAATTTGGCCGGTATAAAAGTTTATCCTGTGCCCATGAAACAAACCTTGCATATTGAATTGCCAATTTCTGCCAATTCAAATGGCATTTACACACTCAGTGATATGCAGGGCAGAATAGTGCTAAAAGGAATTTTGAAATCGCAGACAGCTGTGGATGTTGCTTCATTGGCAGCTGGGGTTTATTTGCTAGTGATTGAGTTGGATGGGGTGCGGTTTGGGGTGAGTGTGGAGAGGTGATTTAGGTTCACATTTTTTCAAACGTAATCAATTTAAGCATATTAATCCATTTTCGTACTGAAATAAGTCAGTAATTAAGAATCAATTATGATAAAATCAAACTTCGATTAGCAAAAAGCGTTTGGCCTGCTGTACTGCTTAGCTCATTAACATAACAAATCCTAGAGTGCTGATTGGGATTTTTAAAATTTATCTATCAAATGAATAAATATATCCTATAGTTTCAATCTCATTTTCGAAAATGTTATTATATTAATATTTTTTTCATGTTTTAATAAATAAAAATAATCCTTAAAATATACTAATGATACGACATTCAATTTGTTTAAGGAATCTATTTCTTGCTTATTAACTCCAATTTTCAAATTATTACTCTCCAAAAATAACTCCAAATTGTTTTCACCAATTCGATAAAACAAAACCCCCAATTTAACAATTTCTACTAAAGAATAAGTTGTAGAGTCAATATTGAGTTTAAAATCCAATTCACTGATAATCTCAGAACCTTCTTTTATTTTAATCACATATTTCTGATTATCTGTTTTTAGCGAACAATATATTATTGACTTTAAATCTTCAGAATGCACAGGATTGATTATTATCAAACTGTCAGAAGTATTTCTATCTACAATCCAATGGTGGCCGTCAAAACAAAGAAATGACCTATTATCATTACGAACAAAATAAACGATATCGTTATTCGATTCAATATAATCACCGTGAACAAATTTTAATTCATTTGACGATATATCATTAAATGTATCCGCTTCTATTCTCAACATTTTATTTATTTGGCTTATATAACAAAATAAATTTGTTGAAATATTTACAAATTTACACATTTTTGGAGACACTTCAGTTGGTAAATTAAATTTATTCAGCCGACTTGTATTTTCATCCCAAATTAACCATAAAAACTGGGTACTGTTTTTTCTACTATGCACAGGAATCATTACATGATTATGGCTAGTAGTGAAATTCACTCCAAGTCTTGGGTCAAAAATAAAACTATCTGGAATATTCAAAAAATTTAACGCTGACCCATTTAAGTAACAAATGCACCATTTATTTTTTCTTTCATTGAAAACTGAAAAATATAAATTATTCGTAGTGGACATTAAAGTCGAATAGTTAGAAAATGAGTATTGTTTTGGCAGAATAATCTTCTCCTCATTTAATAGAATGGGACTTGATTTTAAATCTAATACAAAAAAAATATAGGAAAGAACAATGAAGATAGTATATTTATGTAACTTAGTATTTGTCATGGTTCAATAATTTCTCCTGTTGAATCGCGAGTAATTTTAGTTGGCGTTATTTTAACTTCCTTTTTTGTTATTAATTTCTGGTCTATAGTAGCTGTAATATTAACACCTGTCGGGTTCTTGGCGTCTCCAATATCGACGGAGCCCGCTGTCCAGTCAGGATCAACTACCGGAAGAAGGAAAACTTCATATCCTTTTTCGATGAATTTTTTTTGTAAAGATATAATTGTTTCAGATGTTATATCCTTTGCCGTTATTGTTATAATTTTGAGAACTTTTGAATCTACAATTAATTGCGTTGTAGTTTTCGTATAATTCCAGGTAAAAGTTTCATCTTTGCTTTCGTCTAACCTATTTGTATTATATTCTGCATTAACATCACTGTACATAAACATTTCAAACATTTCAGAAATTTTTAACTTTGCTTGGCCTTCAATAATAGTTTTTGAATTCGTTCCTTTCAGGGCTAATATATTTTTTATTATTTCAGCATTATTTTTGTTAAACTGATCATCCAAGTCATTAACTAATTGTTCATTAGTTATAACACCTTCAGGGCGTCTATAATCTAATGTTGCCATTCTTCCCTCACGTGCTGGTGGATATATCCAGTCAATTTTCTCAGGTACTACTTTTCTCCCTGAGCCGGCAAAACCATCACCACAGGGATCCCAACTACCATCTTCGGCAGGTTTACATGCAATCCCCCAAACTACTACTCCTGTGAAATGTGTTTGCTTATCAGAGACTATGCTAATTTTGGGAGAGCCATCTTGATTTATTGCAATATAAAAAGTTTTTTCAAGCCCTTCCAAATCAATTGCTTGAATTGTGCAGTTTTCAGCGAAAACGTAATCACTATTCCAAGGATAATCTTTAAACAAAGGATCCACACTCAAAAACCGACCCAGCCTTGCATCATGCACGCGGTATTCAAAGCTATAATACTCTCCCAATTCCCCATCCTTCTCCTGGTTGTTAAATCCATAGCGATAAGCAGTATACGAATAATACCTACCCGCCTTACTGCCGCCGGTTTTGGTATAATTCTCTCCACTCCCTAAGGCTTGCCCGAACCTGCCATATAAGCAGGGGCGGGGATAGTATTTATTAAGCCGGCTTTGTGCACTATAACTGAGAGTGCTAAATTTCATTTGGGTAGTAGTTTATATTCAAATATACCTATTTTTCTCTTATAATTCTAGGCAATCGGTTAAAGCCAATCCAGCAATCTTCAAAGCAACCATTCCACCTCAGCCACACTTTACCGAGTGGGCGGACACCAATCCACTAATCCAACAATCCACCCATTCAATAACTTTTTGAATCGTTTCGTATAGAATTCGTCAAAATGCTTGTATCTCAGCAACGATGCTGTAGATGGCAAAAACGTAATGGGCGGTGGCTTTGGCGACGGCTTTGTAGAAGATGGCAGCGGTTCTTTGCCAGCTGATCCTTTTCAAGCGCCTGGCTTAAACGGTCCGGATGATCCAATCGGAGCTGGCATGGGCCCCGTAGGTGGCGATCCCAATATGCCTCCTCCAGTAGGTCCTTACAGCAACGGTCCTATGGATCCTACCGATCCTCACAACGATCCTCATTTGAATCCTCCTCACGGTCCGATTTAATCCTAATTCAAACCCTAATTTACCCCAGACCCGGTGCATTTTGTATCGGGTTTTTTTTTAAAGGGAATGGGGAATAGGGAATGGGGAATAGCGGAGGCGATGTTGATGCCTGAATAACGTTGACCGTTTTGCCTCTCGTCTCCTTGTAGACTTTTGCAGAGAATACATCTTGATTCGGAGGCTTTGTTTGCTCAATTAAATGGGGCTAAATGCCCCTTTTAATTGAATTTTGCGTCAAATGACTCTGTCATCCTCGGCTTTGTTTGCCTTACAAATGTAATTGTTCAATTTCAATCTCCAAAGGGGTTCTATATTTGAGAAATTTGTGTGGTTTTTCATTGTTGTAAAGGGTCACTGCCCGGTCAACATTTTTCACTAGTTGCGCATAAGAGGTAGTTTTCCAATGTTTTAAGTAATTGTTTTTGATAACGCCGTTGATTCTTTCTGCAACTCCATTGTCTTGCGGATACTCGCACATGCTATTTCTGAACTTGTATTTCTCAGTCAGGGCAAGGAAATCCTTGTCATAGTATTGACCTCCACCATCTGAGTGAAAGATGATGTTTTCTGGTAGTGTTTTTCTATACTTGATAGCCATTTGCAGCGCTGGCAATGTGGTGCTTTCTGTGGTAAGGCGGTCTGATACACTATAGCCGACTATATACCTGGAATATGCGTCCAGAATAAATGTGATGTAATAAAACCGGATTAATTCATAATACGTGATATCGCTTACAAAGGCCTGGTTAATACTACTGAGTTTTGCGCTAGCCAGCAAATTATCGAATCGTATAACGCCGTTGCTATAAGTTGTTCTGCGATAATTGACCGGCTTTGAAGTTAAAAAGCCCCAGTCTCTGCAAAGTGCCTCAAACTTATCTCGTCCAATACTTTGTGGTTTAATTTTGTAATACATGGCCCGGCTGTTCATTGTTGCGTGATCTTTGCGAATCTGCCTTACGATGTCAATGAGATAGGTGTTTTCTTCCTCCATTTTTAAACGTCGGTTAAGCAATTGATGTAGTGCCTGTTTGCTTGTTGAAATTGCTTTGTAAAATGTGTTCAGGCTACATTTTAGCTGTTCTCTGTGTTGCCAGAAATAGATGGTGGTTTGCTCTCGAATTTTTTTTTTATATCCACACCATAAACCTCCTCGGCTAAATCAATCATTTTGGCCTGGAAGTCAATGGTCAATTGTTTTTGTCCCACAATCCTCTCCAGTTCTGCAATTTTAGCCTTCAGGTCCAGCAGTTGTTTGGTGTCGCTTTCCATTTCTACTATCAAACGTACGCTTTTTTTATAAGATTTACCATACTTCTCAAGCCAACGGTACACATTAGCTTGGCGCACCTGATAGGCCTTGCTGACCTCTAATACCGTCGTTTGTTTTAGTTCAATCTCCCTGACTTTTTTTCGTTTAAAGTCTGTACTGAAAATCCTTTTTCTGCGTTCTGCAGAGCTTAATTCAAATTGTTCTCGGGTTGCCATATGTTTTTGTTTTTAAAGTTGGTTTTGTCCTTAAAAACGGTCAACATATTTCAGGCACCGACAGGCTTGCCTTTACCCGAATGGCATTGCCGGGCGGGCGACTGCTTCTGAGGCGGGGGAGGCGAATACATTACAGGGAATAGGGAATAGGGAATGGGGCCCGCCCATTGAAAATGTGGCGGGAGCGGAGGCGACAGGTTGCCATAAAATTCTCTTAAACCTTACACCTTACACCTTTTAGGGAGCAGGGGGCAGGGTGCAAGGGGCAGTGGAGGCGATAAAGGGCAACCAACTTCATTAAACATTAATCATTAAACATTGGCTGTTCGCTCTCATTCACAATTCACAATTCACAATTCACAATTATCCTATCTTTGCTTACCATGAAAGCGGTAATTATCGACGATTTAGAGCAGGCCCGGCTTACGCTGAAGAAGGATTTGCAAAATTATGCACCTGATATTGAAATTATTGGCGAAGCAGCCGGAGTAGTGGAAGGGGCCCGGTTGTTGAAATCGGTTCAACCCGACCTGGTTTTTCTGGATATACAAATGCAGGATGGAAGCGGATTTGATCTGCTGGATATTTTACCCTCAGTACCCTTTCGCATTATTTTTATTACCGCCTACGATGCCCATGCAATCAAGGCTTTTCGCTATGCCGCCATCGATTACCTGATGAAACCTGTAGACCCGGATGAATTGATACAAGCCCTGCAAAAAGCCAGGCAAAACGGGGTGAATGAACAAAGCAAATACAACCTGCTCAATGAGAGTTTAAAGTCGGGCAATAAGCTACAAACCCGCCTGGCATTAAATACTCTGGATAAAATCCATATCGTAAATATCGAAGAAATTCAGCGCTGTGAAAGCAATGCCAATTATACCGAGTTTTATTTTACCAATGGCAAAAAATTAATGGTCACCAAAACCCTTAAAGAATATGAGGATTTGCTATCTGTGCAAGGGTTTTTCAGGGTACACCAAAGTCATTTGGTAAATACTAAACTGATTAAAGAATTTGTAAAAACCGATGGCGGACATTTGATTATGAACGACGGAACCAGCATTCCGGTAAGCACCCGCAAACGTGCCGAGGTAGTGGAAATGCTTGAGAAATTGTAATGTTAATTTCTTTAAATAAATTTAATAAAAAACATTTATAATTTATAAAACATGACGGATAATACCGCTAATATTTTTCGCATTCCCATAGGTGCACTAACCCATCGGCAATTTGTAGGATTAATGATAAAAACGGCCAATCAAAGCCATTTTCAAATTCAATCGGCCAATGAAAATACCCTGCAGGCGGCCTGTTTTAGTGAGGATGGAAATGGGGCTGAATACCTCAAATTAAGCTTTGAGGAAGAGGAAGCCATTGTGGTGTATGAAATAGAATCGGCCCAATTGGATTATGCACCCCATTTGCAATTCAGCGATTTTGAAACCCAATTAAAACACAATGCCGAAACCACAGAACCCGAAATGCTGGATGCCATTTGGCACAGTGTAAAGGACGAGTTGAATGCCCGGGACCAGGTGTATATGCCGGATGAAGTATCAATGGGATGGCGGGTTTTAATTCCGCATAAAGGTTTTGAAATTACCCCGGTTTTGATGTTTTTAAATGTGCTTGTTTTTATCGTAATGCTCATATTTGGCGTTCATTTTATAAGTCCCGGCACAGCAGATTTAGTGAAATGGGGCGCTACATTCAGGCCTCTGGTGCTGGATGGACAACCATGGCGATTGCTTACTTCAACTTTTTTACATGCCGGAATTATACATTTGGCTATGAATATGTACGCATTTTTTTACATTGGATTATTACTCGAAAAAATAATTCCCCGGTGGAAATATCTCACGGCATATTTGGTGTGCGGTGTAGTGGCCAGTGCCGCCAGTGTAGCCATGCACGACAATACCGTGGGGGTAGGGGCAAGCGGCGCCATATTTGGTATGTACGGACTTTTTCTGGCCCTATTAACCTCCAGGTTGATTGCACCCCAGGATCGAAAATCTTTGCTTTCCAGTATTGGAATATTTATTTTATTTAATCTGCTTTTCGGATTAAAAGATGGAATCGATAATGCCGCCCATATCGGTGGTTTGGTATGCGGATTTATTCTGGGTTATGCATTGTTGCCCGAATTAACCAACCATCTAAATCAAACCCTGAAGAAATATGCTTTCTCAGCTGGTATAACAGGCGTAATGGGTATTTCGGCCCTGTATTTATTTAGCATGCCCAATAATGCTCCCATTATCAATCAAAAAATGACTGAATTTGCAAAGTACGAAACTGAAGCTTTGAAATTATACGAAATAGCCAACCAATCTAACCCCGAACAAATTCGAAAATTTATTGAAAAAACAGGGATTCCCAATTGGGAAAAATGTGCTAAAATATTAGAGGATATACACCATTTAAAATTAAGCAATAACGAGGTGAAACGAAACAGATCCCTGATGCAGTATGTGTATTTGCGCCAAACCAATTACGCCATTATTTACCAATCGGCCGATAAACTTACGGATTCGGTAATGAGCGAAATTAATTCAAACGACCAACAAATAGCGCGCATTATACAGCAGCTAACCGGCGTAAAAACAGGGGAGCAAAACAAGGATAAATAATAAAAACAGGGCCTATATTAAGGCCCTTTTTTTTAAATTAATATTATAAATTAAATACCCGGCATAGGTTTGGTAACTTTTACCCGCAAGCCCTGCAATCCGGCGTGGATGCCTGCATCGTACATGGCTTCGGCATAGGGTCCGGGTAAGTAATAATCACCCTCGTAGGCAGCATGCAATCGCAGGTTAAATGTTTTTACTTCACCCGGCGCCAGATCGAAATAATAGTATACCCGATCGTCGCGCATGTTGGCATACCGCGCTACTGACTCAGCTCCACCAAATAAACGCGAATCCATAATTTCCCAACCCCCGGGCAATATTTCTTTCAGTGCCAACTCGCGGTACAGATTTTTGCTGGTGTTTTTCAGGGTAATTTTTGCAACAAAATCGGTACCTGCCGGAATAGAAGTCGGATTTAAATAGCGGTCTAATTTATCGGCAAAAGACCAGCCCATTTCAAGGCCTTTGCTGTCTTTAATTTCATTGCCACCCAAAGGACAACCTCTCAACAACTGGCGAATATAAGCGGGTACTTTGCCCGTATTTTTTATGGTAATAAAATCAGAATTATTTAAACTGTGTTCCTTAATTTCAATTACAGAAAGTGCTTTTTGGGTATTGGCAGAATAGTTTTTGCCGCGGCTGTCGGCAATGCTGAGATTGGCTTTGTCGCCGGTATTACCGGTAGCCCAGGTACAAACTGCCAGCAAAGAGTAGGCAGCTTCCTGGGTGCTGAGCCAATCGCTTGAATTTAATTTTGTAATTACTTCATTAAACAGCGGCTCAGCCAGCGCATTTTGGTTCATACGGCTCATGCATTCCAGAATCATGGCCCGGTCGCGGGTGGCAGAACCATAGGTGTAGCTCAGCTCCTGGTAGGGTTTTACAATCCATTTGATATTACGGGTAATTTGCTTGGCAATATCATTCCGGCCCACCATGGCATAGGCTGCGGCCAGGCGCCATGCTGCGGCATCACTGAGGTTTTGTTTTTCGCGCAGGGTATTCATAGCACCCAATTCGGCCTTGCCCGCCATGGCTAACAGATACAAACGATAAGCCTGCAGCATTTCAAACGATTCGCTGCCATGCGGATGAACGTATGGATTATCGTCATACTTCCAGGTTTTGGCTTCACCAATTAAATATTTCAACCATTTTTCTTTCATGCCATGCGGTAAAACATAACCTGCTTTTTCGGCTTCTAATAAGAAATTGCCCGCATAGTTACTTCCCCAAGCGCTGCTTTGGCTTTCGCCCGGCCAGTATGCAAATCCACCCTCTGAAGTTTGGAAAGTCTGGTACCTTTTTAGGGCTGCAGCAATATTGCTGGCAATATTATTTTCCTGGTCGGTACTTAGGTTCATAATTTTATCTAAATACAATTGTGCAAATACTGCCGATGTGGTTTGTTCTATGCAGCCATGCGGATATTGAATTAAATAATCCAATCGGTTTTGGAAGCCATGTACCGGCAAAGTAGATGTGCTGATGGCAAGTGAATTACTTCCCTTCATTCCAAACCAACTAATGGGTATTTTAAGGCTTTCACCGGGCAATAATTTAGAATCGGTATTGCGTGCTTCTATTGGGTTTGGCGGACGAATGGCCAGTTCCACATCGTCATGCGCGGTTAATCCGGCTCCGGTGGCAACTACATTTACTTTAAGCAGGCCAACACTTGGATTGGTTTTTAATTCAAAATACAACATTTCCTCACCGATTTGTGAAAAATGCACCTGCTGGGTATTGCTTCCGGTAAGGACTGCTTCGCCTTCAATATTAAATTTAACCGTTACATCTTTTACCTGTTTTTCCATGGCAAAAACCGTTACCGGAACCTTAATAGTTTCGGATGGACCGAGCACACGGGGCAAGGAACTCAGCACCATCAGGGGTTGTTTTACCGCCACCGTTTTTTCGGCTTTACCATAGGCCGATTCGTTGCGCGCAACCACCATAATTCGCACACAACCCACATAATTCTGAATGGGAATTTTATGCGCAGCCCTACCACCGGCATTTAATTTAAACGGACCTATGAAGCGCACCATGGGTTTAAATCTTTGGGCCTTAGAGGCACTTTCCTCGTCGTAAAAGCCTCCATCACCCCCAATACTCAGGAGTTGGTCCATTTTGCCACTAAATGCGCCAATAACGGCATCATAAATATCCCAGGTTTTTACCCCAATGGCTTCTTTGGCATAAAAGCGGTCGTGCGGATCAGGGGTTTTAAAATGGGTAAGATCCAGCAGTCCTTCATCTACAATGGCAAGGGTATAAAACATGGGTTTGCCGCTGGTTTCGGATACATAAACGGTTTCGGTTTGCTCGGGTCTGAATACCTCGTTGCTGGCAATAACCGGACTCAAATGTGTTTCGGGGTCTGATACAAAAATGGGAACCACACCGTACATGCGAATGGGCAGATCGTTTATGGTTTGCAAATGCGGTTGAATAAGGGTAATGTGCACATAGGCATTGGGGCTCATTTCGGGGGTAGAAGAAAACGAGCAATGGGTTTCGCCGGCGGTGGTATTCATCCAGAAAGATTGCACTACTTTTTTACCGGTTTCTATGCTCACCAGGGCGCGGCTTCCTGCTGCGGAAGGGAAAGTAACCTGCACCGTTTCTCCACTTTTATATTCGGTTTTATTGGTAGAAAGGGAAAGGAGGGTAGCACCGTCATTTTCGAGTCCGTTTTGACGGCCCCAATAGGGGTAATCAAAGTTTACAATGGTACCACATTCGTGCCCGCCTTTGGGATCGGTAACCACAACCAGGTAGCGGCCCCACTCGGTTTTGCCTATGCCAAAATAAAAGCCCGATTTGCCATTTAGCACCTGTATGGTGGTGTCTTTATACAAATAGGTTGCAGGGCGCGATAAGTAATTTTGTTCTTCATCACTCTCTTGCTGGTACCACCATTTCCACTCGAGTTTATAAACCGATACATGCACATTATTAGCGGTAACTAATTTTTGATTTGCATCGGTGCTAACTACGTCAAACCAATGCTGTTTGCCACTGCTGAGCCACATATCACCGCCATTATCGGGACCTGCAATGCCTATATAATTCTGAAAAGGAAATACCAATGCATCGCTACGGTCTATGCTCATATCGCCGCCATTTTCATAAACCCTACTTACAAATGTGCCTTGCAAAACACCCGGTGAGGCTTTGAGACCGTTGAATTCTGCTTTGATTGTAGCATTTCCGTTTTTATCCAATTTGCCATTAAATACCTCACTTTTATATTTAAATTTATTGCGCAATGGCGATTCAAAAGTGTAAGCTTTATATTTGGTAAATACATTTTTTGCGCCGTGTAAATTCATTTCTACCTGTGTGGTTAAACCCGGTGCAGGTGAGCCATGCAGCCATTTTACATGCAATGGAATCTGCACTGCTTTTTGGGTTACGGTAAATCCTTTTTCCGGAATTTCCATTTGTATTTTTAATCGGTTGGGCTTTACGGTTTCTATATTTAATACTTTGCTTACCTTTAAATTTCCCAATGTAACGGTAGCGGTATAATTGCCGGTAGGCGCGGTGGGTGAGGTGGCTAAGCGCAGAATATCCATATCCCCGTTTTTTAACTGGTGCTCAGATTTTTCAACAATTTGCCCTTCCGGACCAGTTAATTCAAATGTATAAGGATGATTTTCGGGAATGTTTTTTTGTCCGTGATCCAGCATAAATGTGAGGTAAATACTGTCGCCAGGGCGCCATACGCCGCGTTCGCCATACAAAAATCCTTTTAATCCGCTTCGCACCATTTCTCCATCAGTTTCGAAGCGACTCATGCTGTTATTATTACCCGGGGTAAGTTTTAAATATCCACGCTGATTTCCGTTTTTAGCTACCAATAAAAAGGGCCTTCCGCTTGGATTAATTTCAGCCATTCCGTTTTCATCTGCCGTAGCGGTACCCACAATTTGGCGGGTGTAGTCATACAGTTCCAAAACCGTGCCCGGACTGGGTTGCGCGGTAATTAAATTGCTTACATAAATAAGGGTGCGGCGTTTAATATCGCTTTTGGCAATAAGTCCCAAATCACTGGCCAGAATATTGCGGTTCAGCGCTTTTCCATAATAATATCCGTTGCTGCAAGGCTCTGCATCATCATCGTTATAGCCCATTTGGTCGCTGCCATAATAGCGTCCGTCGTAATCAATATTTTGTGCAAATGAACCCTCATCTTCATACAATTCATCTTCTTCTCCATCTTCGCTGTAATAGCCATTGGCTTCGTGCTCTTCACTACATCCACAGCCGGTATACGAGGCTTTAAATTTAATGCTGATGCGATAAATGGAACCCAAATCGGTTTTTATTAAATTGCCTAAATCCAATACATGGCGGGTCCATTTGTTTAATGCCGCCGAATCTTTAATACCCAAATCAATTTTCTTTTCAAAAATTATTTTTCCTACACGTGATAAGGCATCATCGCCATTTAATTCATTTACCTGCAAAAACTGATGCACATTATTTTCATAAATTTTAATAATGCGTACATCTACGGCTTTCAGATTTATGGTCTCAACCGGTACACGCAAACCTTGCGAATTGGGCAATACCGACCCATGTCCGTGCAGGCGGGCCATGGGTTTTGGGGCAAGGAATTCTACCTCCTGGGTTTGCTCGGCTTGCATGGCCGCACGTGCCGCATTTTTTAATCCTTTGCGCACCATTATTTTGCGCGTACCAATCATTCTTTCTGTTAAAAAAATACTTACAGTATTACTTTCACAATTAAATTGAACCGGATTTTTTATTCCTTCTATGGAAATAAATTCGCTAAAATTCTGATTCGGAAAAATAGGATCAGAAAAATGCAATACTACTTTTTGGTCGCCATTGTCTTTTACTTCGGCACTTTCCAGTCCAAAATCGCTGATGGCAGATACGGTAAATTCTTGCTCCCCGTGCTGGTTTGCACCGATTGCATCGCCATCCCATTCAAAAATTAATTTGCTGGGTTTTTCTTTTCGGGTTACACTATCTACATAAAAAATATATGAATTTTGATTCTCATTTTCTTCATCCTCATTCAATTCCCAGCGAATGGGTAAGCGCCTTCCTTCTTGTTTGGCTTTTAATATTTTATTAAATTTAGAGGTATCAAATTCATCGGTAGTTTTTAATGTTCCGGTTAAATATTGCGATGCCGCATGAAACTGATCGTAATTTTTCAATCCTTCGGGATTTACAGACAAAACCTGGGGCCAGGTTTTAAACTGAAATTGCATTTCTTCGTATTTTTTAGGTACATCGGCCACCTTGGCCAGGTTAAAGGTAACGGTATACAGGGTACCGCTTTCCATGGGTTCGGTGGGGGTAAATTCAATTACCCGGCTGCTGAGCCAGCGGGCCTTGCCTTTGATGGAGGGTTCTACTTCTAAAATATCGTTCAGTACATTGCTGTCAGGCAGCAGCGAGTCGGACTGCAACCAGCTGAGGCCCTTGGGTGAATAGGGTTTAGCCAGTTCTATGCGCACAATTCCCCGTTTGCTAATATTGCCCCCGGTAAAGCCCGAAACCCATTTTGCATAGGCAGGGTCTACTTTTATAATTTTAGGACTTGTGCTGCGGCAAGTAAAAAATACGATGATGGCCAACCCGAGAATAATGCCTGAACGTTTGATTGTTTTCATGTTGCTTTGATGATTCGAATTTGGGTATTTATTTCAAAGCAATGCGCACTATTGATTAAGTGTGGGTAAAAACTGATTATTTGGATTGATTTAGGAATTAACAGTAAAATTTGGTTAAGCTCCAGAATTTTCATTGATACCCAATCACTCAATATTGTCGAAATGGGCTTGAGGTGAAGGAATTAGCACTTGCCTAAAATACAAAAGAACCGGCTGCAGGCCGGTTCTTCAGACTTATACGAAAAAACCAACAGGGGTTAGTTTTTTATGAAAGATTGGGTTAATGTACCACGGTTGGTTTGTACCATTACCTGGTAAATGCCTTTGTTTAATTGAGAGATGTTTATGCGGTTTACATTATGGTCTATGCATACCAATTGGCCATTTCCGTTAAATATTTGAATTAGGGATACTTTTTCATCATTCACCGTTACAATCAATTCGTTTTCGGCAGGATTTGGGTAAATATTCAGGTTAGTAGCAGAAATGGATTGAACACCCTGGGTATTATCTGCACTGTTAAAGCTGCGGTTGACCTGGCTGCGGATTTCTCCACCCGCATTGGCGGTAGTATGAATATTGATGTAAACGCTGTCTTTCCAGAATTTCATGGCATCGGAATGCATAAATGCCGGACTTGAATTTTGATTCCAATAACCTGCAATTAATCCGTTTTTACCATTGGCCGTATGGAATGGCATCAGGTCTTTTAATACACCCCCATTGGTGCCTTTTAAACCTGCATGAAAATGGATGCCCGTAGCAGGGTCGGGCAGGTTGGTATACGAAACCATGATGTGTGCATTGGTATGATCGCGGCTGATGGATACAATGCCCGATCCGTTGGCGTTGCTGCTGATTGCAGGCACTTGTTCTTTCCCACTTAATTGCATGATATAACCTTCACGGATTAATGGCATGACATCGCCTTTTAATTTCACTGCAGGGTAGGCTTTTGAATGGAAAGCCAGGTATATGGTGCCCGACATAAATTCGCTGATGATGGTGCTGTTTAAATCAGAGCCGGTTACAACTCCCATGGCCATATTGCCTTTTAAACCCGCATCCAGATCAATAATGCCACCACTATGGTGAAAATGCAAACCTACGATGGTGTCAGACAAATCCAGGTTGGAGCCAATCCAGTACCATATGCTGTCTAAAGTACTATTGATTTTTACCGATGCCAATGCAACTTCTTTTACCGTGTTGCCGGCTTCGGGTCCATTCATCCACGCATCAAAAGCTATTTTTTTATCCATGGTCAATTGGCCCCTAACTTCACCACTTGCATTGGCTGCAGTGTGCACATTTATATAAAGTTTACCGGCCAGTAGATCACTTAAAATAGGGCTGGCATTGATGGTTCCCATCAAAATTCCGTTGTTGTAATTAGAATCGAGGTCTACCACAACGCCGCCTGTAGAACCTTTAAAAGCACTGTGCAGATGAATACCAGTAACCGCACCACTGAGGCCATAAAATACACCTTTAAAACTCAGTTTGGTATTGTCTTTACTAAGGTTAAAAACCACCATTCCGTAGGCATTTGTGGTTACCGCAGGCACTTGTTCTGCTCCATTGGCCCATACACTGAAAGAGAAATCTGTTTCCAGCATAAGCTGGCCTCTGATTTCGCCACCTGCATTTAAAGCGGTATGCACATTCATATACAATTGTCCGCTGATGAGTTTGGCAATCCAGCTTTTGGTAAGATTTGAGCCGGTTAATACTTTGCGCACCGTATTGCCCGAAAGTGAGGATGATAAATCTGTAACAACCGAACCCGAAGCGCCGATTGCACCTTCATGCAAATGAATTCCGGTAATGGCGCCCGATAAACCTTGTACGGTGGCTGTAATAATGGCTGTGTCCATGCTGCGGTTTAGAAATACCGAGGCAATTCCATTGGCATTGGTGCTTACTGCAGGTACAGATTGGGCTCCATCTAGTTTAGCAGCAAACAGTAAGTTTCCACTGGCTTTTACTTCCGAATGGGCAGAAGCATTTAAAGCAAAGATGCCTATTGAAAAGGCAAAGAAGTGTAGGATGTGTTTTTTCATAAGTTTTTGTCTGCATCCATGTACGTATAAAATCAGGAGATAGATTTTATTCAATTAAATAAAAATAAAAAAGCCGGAAACTGGTTCCGGCTTTTCATTGTTAAATGGTTGTTTGATTAATGTTTAATCATCACCTTAAAGTTTCGCATTTGTTCGCCATTTACAATTTGCAAAATGTATATGCCTTCGGCCAGATTGGCGGTGCCGATTTTGTTAGTGCCCTGAACCAATTCACCTGTGGCAGCAACCCTGCCAGAGGTTTCTACGATGCGATAGTTGCAATTGCCGCTGCACTCTGCATTATAGTCTATAAACAGGGTATTGGCCGCTGGTACCGGATACACATTAATCTGGGTGTTGGATTTGGCATCGATAGATACAGCCACCAGATTAGAGTAAGAGTATGTGCCATTGGTAAGACGAATTTTTAAACGGTAGTAATAAATTACCCCTGATTTTAGATTTACATCGTGGAAATTGTACACGCCGTCTCCATTTGGCATTACAGTCCCTATTTGAATGAAGGTATTGTTGTCGGTGCTGCGCTGTACATCAAATTGCTGCAAGTCGTTGGCATCCGATACCGCGGTCCAGTTAAGAACAGAACCATTTGTACCTTCACGTTTGCCGGTGAATTTGAGCAGGCTCACAGGCAATGGAGTAAGACCAGCACCACCCGAACCGCCGCCGCCGCCACTGAATGAATTTACATTGAATTGGGCATGGAATTTACCGCCACCATATGCCGAATCGGTAAAGGGTATTTCGCCATTGGCACTGCTGGTATTGCAATAGATTTTTACATCGGCCTGGCTTAGGTTAGAAACTGCACTGTGTGCAGGTTTGGTGCTATTTACCACCTTGTAAAAACTCATTTCAGACACCGATGAAATAGGGTTGAGGCTATTGGCGGAAAGGGTGGAATTAACGGCATTGATATCAGCCGTGCTAACGAAGAATCGCACAGGCACCGGACTGCTGGGTTGGGTAGTGGGGTATACTTCCCAGGTTTTATTCAAACCGGCCCAGCCGCTGTTGTTGCCAATAAAACCGGTACTGTGGGGGTACCAAACGGCAGATGTAGAATTGATCTTTAACTCAACTCCACCTGCGGCAGGGATTGAAGCCCCAGTACCACCGAGTTTCAGGGCAAGCAAAAGCTCGTTCGAAGCATTGCAATAACAGGTCCATCCTGAAGCATCGGTAGAGGCTACCGTTGATACGTGGGTGGTAACAGAAGTTGCCACCGGATTGCCCAATGTGCAATTTATTTCGGCCTGTATATTGAAATTGTAAGCAGCTTCATCGCAATCGTTATTGTTTATGGTAATAATTGCAGTTTTAACTCCACTGGTTGTAGTATTAAAAGTAACATAGAAAGAAGCAGAACTACCGGCCGACACGCTGCTGGGTGCACCACTGATGCTGTAATTGGATGCATGGGTGCCGCTGAGTGCAATGCTGCTAATGCTTAGGGTTGCAGCTCCGGTGTTTTGGATTGTAAATCTTCTTTTGGTGCCGGATGATACTCGGCCAAAGTCAGTACTATCTGCAGTGGCAGGTGTTACATCTTCGTCAAGTACCGAAATGCCATTGCCTTGTACATTAATTTCTGGTTTCCCATCGGGCGTAGTACCTGTAACTCCACTGCCAGGCTGAACCCAGTTACTGCTGCTGCCTGAGAGGGCAAAGCTGTTGAGTTTACCTTTAAAACCATTGGCACTTCTATCGTACAAAGTATCGGCACCCGAGTTATTTCCATTGGCAATACCTTGGTTAAAATTATAATAGCCAATCAGTCCGGATTCATTTCCAACCAATTCGTGGTTCATGGTAGACGCAATTTCGCTGCAAGTGCGGCTGTAATTCCAAACCCTGATTTCATCGAGTTTACCGGCAAAATAACGGCTGTTTGCTCCCGCGTTTTGGCCATTTCCCGGTCCATCATATCCCCCAATTAAAATATCGATTGGATTGCTGGGGTTGATGCTGAAATTCCAGGTGGTTTGGTCGGTAAGTACACCATTCAGATAGTATTTGAGGTTATTGTTTCCGCTTTGGGTAAAAGTAATGGCAACATGGTACCATTGATTCAGATTTAAGGCGGTATTGGTTTGCCATTGAATTTTGGGAGAAGGCAACCAACTGCCGGTATTGGTGGCAACAAAACACAGCTTATCGTTATTGCCCAGTTCACCAAAATTCATCATATAACCGCGGTTGTTGTTATCGTCGTCCCATTTGGCAATTACAGTGCTGTATTGGCTTGCGGTGCGATACACCCAGGCTTCTAATGTCAGGGCTGTGGAAGGATTGAAAGTGCTGTTGTGGGGTATGCGCACGTTGTCGCTGTTGCCATCAAAAGCCAAAGCATCACCAGTTAAACCAGCTTCAATAGCAAAGTCAAAAATGCTTTCATTACAGTCGTTATTATTTATAGTAATGGTTGCAGTTTTTGTACCTGTTGTAGAGCCAATAAAAGTTACAGTAAAGTAAGCCGAATCGCCTGCTTTAATTGCAGTAGGTTCATTGCTTAGAGAGAATTCCGAAGCATTAGATCCACCTAAAACAATGCTGCTTATTTTTAAGCTATCAAGACCGGTATTTTTAATTTTAAATCTGCGTTTTGTTCCGGCAATCACATTGCCAAATTTGGTGCTGTCACTCAAAGAAACGGTGCTGCTGCCATCGGCTATATTTACTGATTTGCCTAGCACACTGATTTCAGCACTGTCTTTAACTACAGTTATTTTAGTGCGGCTTATACTGTTTATAGTATCCTCGATTTTTACTGTTACACGTGCATAATTGTAATTTAATCCGCTATGTTGCATAAAGCCGATATATTCATTTACCATTGTAAATTCATTTGCGCCACCTTTAATGTAATCGTTTACATTAAGGTTTAATTGTGTAATGCCGTTTACAGATTCAGAAGGACTGCAAGTGCAATTGTAATTGGTATAGAAAGTAGTTTGGTATACCGAATTCAAGTAAGCATTGCGCGAGCCTCCCCAACAGTCAACTCCCATAGCAAACTCAACAGAAACATCTGTGATTTTACCCGTACTGTTATCTGTCCATCCAAATCCAATCGGAGCAGAATAGTTTGAATAATGGTCATTGATACCACCGCAACCATAGTACAAATATTTCAAATCAGAAAAAGCAATATTATATTGTATGGATTTGCTTACTATTTTTTGAGCCTGGGCATAATAATAATTAGTACCTGAAGTAGGTGTGAAAACGATACCCGCCCCGTTGTTGGCCGTGCCTAACAATGTTCCATTGGTAGAGTCTGAATAGTACAAAATTTTGTCTGCAGAATCACTGCTGGCGGTAATGGTAATATTACCTCCGCAATAAGGATTTGGCGAAAGTGTAAACGTTGGTTTTTTCAATAAAACAGTTCCACCAATGCTAAAGGTAAAATCCTCTAAAGCACAAGAGTTTGATTGAATTAAAACATTGACAGAATGCTCAGAAAGTTGTGTAGGTGCAAATTTTACAGTAAACGACATACTATCACCAATTGCAAGTTTTATGGGGTAAGTAAAAGTTTGTAATGTAAACATACTGCTATCGACACCTTTGCAGGCCATGTTATTTATAGTAAGACTATCAGCTCCAGTATTGAATAATTTAAAGGTATGGGTTTCATCTTCACCAATTGTTAAGTTTTTATATTGGGTATTATTGGTGGGTAAAAGAGTTTTACTGCCCTTTAAAATGTTTATACCTTTACCTTTTAATGCAAAGAAATGATTGGATATGCAACTGTTGCCGTTTTTCACAGCGGTATTGGCTATCCAGTTGCTAGTAGCACCATTTAAAGTAAAGTTGTACAACCTGCCGTTATTGGCATTTCCACTGCTGTCTACCAAAGTATCTAAACCACTGTTATTGGTGCTGTCAAATCCTTGATTAAAGTGATAATTGGCCAATAGTCCGGTTAAAGAGCCATGAATCTCGCACTGGTAGTTTTCGGCAATTTCGCATGCTTTGCGTGCATAATTCCAAATGCGCACTTCATCCATTTTACCGTACATAAAATAGTTATATCCCATTCCCCCAATAGAAATTTCATCATCAGAATTAGTGGGTGATACGGTGGAAGTTGACACAACCTGACCATTCTTATACAGTATCATAGTATTCGTTTTTGCATCAAAGGTTACGGCTGCATGTATCCATGAATCTAATGGCAAGGGGTCATTGTCATATACATTGGTCCAACTGCTCATATTTGGATGTCCAGCAGCCAGATGTCCATAATAGGTGCTGAAGGTAGTATTGCCGCCCAGGGTATTATAGTTACCTCCGGCAATCTGGTTATTCCAGTTGTTTTGATTGTGTATTTTTATCCAGGCTTCTTTGGTATAGGATGAGCCGGAAAGAATTTTAACAGGCGTAAAAACCACATCATCATTTCCATCAAAATCAAGTCCGGATGCGATGCTTTTTCGATTTGATAATCTAAAAGTGTAAGTACCATATTCGCATGAATTATTGTGAATATTTATATCTGCAGTTTTTAACGAATCATTTAAAGCATAGTAGCTTACTGTAATATATCCATATGAATTAGGTGCAATTGTAGAAGATGGAGTTACGGCACTAATACTAAAATTTGATGGGTTTTTACCCGATTTGGTGATTGAACTGATAACCAAATTGGAAGTGCCTGAATTATAAATGGCAAATTCTTGTGTAGACTTTCTGTTCATATCAGTAAAGTCTGCAACACTTGGAATAGTATCACCCGCCGCAATCAGCACAGTGTTTCCATATACTGCAATTTTTTGTCCCAGCTTATTGCTTTTGGTCCAGTTGCTGCCTGCACCTTTAAGGGTAAAATTGTTTAATGAAGCATGATTTGCATTGCTGCTTGAATCAATGGCTGTATTTATGCTGGTATTTAACCCTTTGTAAACACCCTGATTAAAATAATAATTAAATACCAATCCGCTACCCGATTTTAATTCGCAATTCAGATTGCTTGAAATTTCAGTCTGGCTTCTGGCTGTGCTCCACACACGCAAATGATCGAGTGAACCATCCAAAGTGGTTGACATATTAAGGTCTTCTCTTACACCCAAATAAAGCAGTCCATTGGTGGTATTTAAACTTACACTCACACCGGTGGTGGGGGTTGCATTCCCGTCTACGTAAACATTTACCACACTGCCGTTATAGGTAACAGCATAGTGGTGCCAGTTGGTATCGGTGCTATAGCCGGTGTTGAAATCGGCACTTCCCCAGCCGTGGAAATAAAGAGACCCTGAATTGGTATATAATCCGAATGATTTACCATTTCCACTGCCGTTACCCCAGTTTGCCAGATGGGCAAATTGATTTTTATCATCTAGTTTGGCCCAAAATTCCAGAGAGCGGGCACTTGATCCACTAAGGCCAGTATTACTGCCAGAAACCAGATAATCGTTGGTCCCATCTAATTCAAGTGCATCGGCCTTTTCCCCAACTCCTGAAACTGCAAAGTCGAAAACCCCTTCATCGCAATCATTGGAATAAATATTAATTGTTGCATTTCTTGTTCCAACCGCAGATGGGTAGAATTTTATTACAAGGTTAGCGCTAACTCCTGCCCCCAAAATTGAATTGGAAATGCTCTGAATTTCGAAGTCGGTAGCATGGGTACCAGTTATTTTCACACTATCAATTCTCAAAGTAGAATGCAGTGTATTTTTAATGGCAAAGGTTCTGCTTAAAACTTCAGGAGCAAAAAGGGTACCATCGCTAAGGCTGGGAGTTGCATCACCATCGGTAATGGTATTGCTTAAACCAGAAACCGAAATCTCCTGTCCAGTTGCCGGATAATCCCAGTTAGAGTTAGTGCCTGTTAATGCAAAGTTTTTAAGTTTACCAACCATCCAGTTGCCACTCCGATCTGAGAGTGTATCCAAACCAGAATTGGCAGATTGTGGATCACCTTCATCGAAGTAGTAACGGGCTATAAGACCCGAAGTTGCCGGTAATTCGCAATTCATTGAGCCTAAAATGTCGTTGGATGTGCGGGCTATATTCCAAATTCGCACCTCATCCATTTTTCCATCAAAATAATTACACCTGCAACCTGTACCCTGGCTTCCTATTATTAACGAATCATTGGAGCCATTGTTAATGGTAGTATGGCCGCTATTGGTGGTGGTTCCTACATTTTTTCCATTAATATAGAATTTAGTAGATACCCCTTTTTCAACTACAACTGCCACGTGTGTCCAGGTGTCAAATGGCACATGTCCGTAATGCGGACAGTTAGAATAATTAGGGTCAGACCAGTAACCTAACTCATTATTATCGTCAATAATCATCCCATATCCATAATCGCCTTTAACCAGTACATTTCTATAAACACCAGTTGATCCGGTAATATAAACCCATGCTTCCAGGGTAAGAGCCGACATGCCAACCTGAACACTATTATGAGGGACAACCACATAGTCATTGCTACCATCAAAATCCAATGAAGCGGGTTTGGTACAAACATTTTGTGCAGTTAACGGGGTTGTTCCGCAAACTGTGCCACCCAGCACGGTTCCGGTGCCACCGCTAGAAGGAGCAGTTACCGAGTTTTGAGCATTGCTGCCATATAATCCTCCTGCAGCTGTAATGGTAGAACCATCGGTGCAGAGGGTACTGGGCATACCGATTCTACCACCCGAACCACCGCCACCAGCCTGGGCATAAGGGCCGCCAAGTCCGGCATTACCGCCTTTTCCTCCATTGGCAGTTACGGTTCCGGTAATAAAACCACTCAGGGCAACAATTTTAATGCTGCCACCCGATCCACCACCACCGCCGGCTCCACCATAACCTGAGGTAATGTCTTGACCATTTCCGCCGTTATTTCCATTGGCATAAATGTTACCTGAAACCAATATGCGGTTTAGGGATATAATTTCTATACTTGCTCCTCCATTGCCACCGGCACCGGCAATTCCATAGCTGGAACTGCTGCAATGAGAGGCCCCTGCAGCACCACCCGAACCCATATATAGGGTACCGAGGCCAGAACTTCCATATGAACTTCCGCCCTGACCCCCAGAAGTGCCGGCACTCCAAATATTGTGTTCACTTCCATTTCCTCCGCTATTTCCATAGCCTCCGCCACCACCACCTGTGCCATGCACACAACCTCCATGAAATCCACCTATTCCGCCGCCTGGACCGTTTCCATTATTTCCGGCAGAACCTGCACTTGCCACTGCACCACCTGTATAGCCGGCACCATTTCCATTGATAGTACCTTCTATAATTACACACGTGGCTGCAATAGAAAAAGCTGTTCCGGGATTTATATAAACTGTAACTCCCGGACGTACATGGAAAATGCCCACATTGGTAAACGAGCCATTCAGTACATCCCCATTAGCAGGCGTTAAATCGGCACCACCATAATTACCGCCGTTTAAGGTAGCTGCTGCCAGCTGATTTGCCATAAACAATAAAATTGCCCATAGCAGAGATAGTATATTTTTTTTCATCTTTTTTTTTTTTGAATTATTTAGAGCCGGCAACCACATAGAAGGGCGCCATTTTGGTAATATTTTCCTTACGAACTGATGTATAAGTTTCAAATACAGATTTGGGTATCTCTATAAAAATTCCTTCCTCATAGGGCGTTTGTGTAGGAAAAAATAACACTGATGCCAATTCAGGATGATTTAGCAACAAGGTTTTTACCTGGTTGTCAAAAATTTCCTGGGCTTTCGGATTTCCTGATTCCTTTACGGGAAAATCTGATGGCAACGCAATTTTCACGGTGTCTGTTCCCCTAATCTCATAATAAAAACACAAGGCAGGATTATTCTTATTCTGCTCGAAGTGTTCCTTTTCGGCAGGAATCTGCTTCTCCTTGCCATTTTCATTGGCTGTCTGTGCAATTGCTATTAGACTGAATAGCATTGTAAAAATGTAGGCGGTTATTTTTTTCATTTTTTTATTGTAGTAATTGTATTAGGTTATTTCTTTCATACAGTTTCTAATACATTAAAATTGTGCATTAAACTGTACTCAGCATTTCAAAAGTAAAAGGGGTTCAAAACCTTTTTTTCTAAATGTTGAGTTCGACAGTTTTTTGTATGAGAATGACTTAGACTTACAAAAAGTCCCCTAAGATTTATAAAAAGTAGTTTTGAAATAAATTGATTTTGTAGTAATTGTATGACTCCTGGCGAATTGGTTGAGGCAATACACAAATAAAATCAAGGCCAAATTTTTAATACAATTTGGATCATAATGGATGAAGCTAAATTTTAATTTTAGCCCTAATTAATTAATAATAATATAAGGAAAAGGTAAATTTGGGATTAAAAAACTACAGCAATTAACTGCAATTTTTACATGCTTAGGCCCTTGTTGGCGTATCGTTTGCGGTCGTTTTCATCCAGGTATATTTTACGCAAACGAATATTTTCAGGGGTTACCTCTACATATTCATCTTCCTGAATATATTCCATGGCCGCTTCCAGGGTAAATTCTACCGGTGGAGCTAAAACCGCATTGTCGTCCTTTCCGGCAGCGCGGAAGTTGGTCATTTGTTTGGCTACTGAAATATTTACAACCAAATCACCAGGTTTAATATGTTCTCCAATAATCTGGCCTGTGTAAACCTCTACGCCGGGGTGTATAAAATAGGTACCACGGTCTTTTAGTTTATCCATACTATAAGGGGTAGCTGTACCTTTTTCTTTGCTTATTAATACGCCATTAATACGGCCCGGGATGGCACCTTTCAGGGGTTCGTAGGCTTTCAGTCGGTGCGACATAATAGCCTCGCCCTGGGTAGCAGTAAGCATATTGCTTCTGAGGCCCATTAATCCACGCGATGGAATTTCAAATTCCACACGGATCATATCGCCTTTGGGCAGCATACTCAGCATTTCGCCTTTGCGCTGGCTCACCAATTCAATCACTTTTCCGCTGCTACTTTCAGGTACATCCACTGTAAGAATTTCGATGGGTTCGCACTGCATACCGTCAATTTCTTTAATAATTACACGGGGTTGGCCTACCTGCAGTTCATACCCTTCTCGGCGCATGGTTTCTACCAAAATGCCCAGGTGCAATACACCCCTGCCGAATACCAGAAACTGATCGGCGCTGCCGGTTTCCTGCACCCGCATGGCCAGGTTTTTTTCGGTTTCTTTCATCAATCGGTCGCGAAGGTGGCGGCTGGTTACAAATTTGCCTTCTTTGCCAAAAAACGGCGAGTTGTTAATGGCAAACAACATGCTCATAGTAGGCTCATCAATGGCAATCGGGGTCATACCCTCGGGGTTTTCAAAATCGGCAATGGTATCGCCAATTTCAAAATTCTCAATTCCGGTAACGGCACAAATATCTCCGGCATCCACATGGGCGGTTTTGGCTTTGCCCAATCCGTCGAATACCATCAGTTCTTTAATACGGCTTTTTACAATGCTGCCGTCGCGTTTAACCAGCGATACCGGCATGTTTTCGTGCAAGTGCCCACGGTTTACACGTCCTACGGCTATGCGGCCTGTGTAATTGCTGTAATCCAGCGAGGTAATCTGCAATTGGGGGGTGCCATGTTCTACGATGGGTTCGGGTACCACTTTTAAAATGGTATCCATCAGGTAGGTAAGGTCATTGGTTGGGGTTTTCCAATCGGGGCCAAACCATCCGTTTTTACCGCTGCCGTAAATGGTGGTAAAATCGAGCTGCTCCTCGGTAGCACCCAGGTTAAAAAACAGGTCAAACACCTCATCATGGGTATGGTCGGGGTCGCAATTGGGCTTATCCACCTTATTTACCACCACGATAGCTTTTTTGCCCAGGGCCAGCGCCTTTTGCAACACAAAACGGGTTTGTGGCATAGGGCCTTCAAAGGCATCTACCAGCAGCAATACACCGTCGGCCATATTCAATACACGTTCTACCTCACCGCCAAAATCGGCGTGACCCGGAGTATCAATAATGTTGATTTTTACCCCTTTCCAGTTCACACTCACGTTTTTGGCCAAAATGGTAATGCCGCGTTCACGCTCAAGGTCATTGTTGTCCAGTATCAGCTCACCAACTTCCTGATTTTCTCTGAAAAGACTGGCCTGGTGAAGCATTTTGTCTACGAGTGTAGTTTTACCGTGGTCAACGTGGGCAATAATGGCGATGTTGCGAATGTGCATGGGTGTTGTAAAAAAGTCCGCGAAAATACTGCTTTTCAGCCACATTTTCGCTATGTGGGGCAAGGATTTCTTAAAGTAGCCCGGGCCAGGGGTTTAAAAGCACATTTTGCCGTAAAATATTTAATTAAATTTTTACAGGTGTTTTGAAATTCTGATAAATGGGGTAATTTTGAGAAAATGAAAGTTTGTATTTGTTCCATTTTAATGATTTTTGGAGTTTTAGCATGCAAAAAAACCGCCGCACCCCTTGTCGTGAAAACACCCTATGTTCCGTTTTACTACAAATATGCCGGCACGTACGCTGGTATTCGTACCGATTATAATTTTATGACCGGTAAAAATACAGATTTTGCCGATACTGTTTACCTTACATTGCGCAAAACAACCAAAGGAGATACCCTTAATTTATTACTCAATCAAATGCCCGTTTATTTTGTTACCCAATCAAAAGGTTATTGGTATCCCTGGGATCAAAGTGATTTTGGTTTTTCGTTTGTGGGTAAGGATACGCAATTTTGGTATGATTATAACGGCGGCCCCGGTATTAATACCTATTTATTGAAAACTTTCATTGGTAAAAAAATTAAATAAATCAACGTTTTGAAATTGTATTTTATAAATAATATCAGGTTTTCATTTTTCATTTGTAATCTTATTTTGATTTTATTTTGCCCGTCTGCATTGCATTCTCAGGAACGAGATATTGAAAAGGCAGATGCCTATTTTAAACTTGGTGAATATCAAAAAGCTTTAACATTATACCAAAATACTTTTCAAAAAAAACGGATTCAAAATCCTGCAAAATATAATTATTACTACCTCTTAACTCAGATAGCCGAGTCTAAAAGCAAGCTGAAAGATACTACGGCTTGGGATGATTTTTACAAAATAACCAAACAGGCTGGTATAGCAGAGTCGCATTCCCACAAGGCGGATAGAGATAAAATTCTCATCCTTATAGCCAATGCTTATTACAATACCCAAAACTATTTTCAGGCAGAAAAATATTATAAAATAGTATTGGATAAACCGGGGGAATATCCAGATCAATGGCTCCTGGATTTGGCCCGATTTTCTATTAAACTAGACCAGTTTAAACAAGCCTTACAGATATTAAACGAGATTGAAGATACCCTGGCATTGGCTGTTGAAATTGGTCAATACAGAAAATTATGCAGGCAGGCGTTAGGCAATAGTATCTGTGCCAATTTGGTATTGAACGATACCCTCCGTTTGTTCCATAAACATTGGGGTTGTTTTGGCGGACAAGTTTATTCTTATGCCATCATCAAAGAAATATCCGCTTATAAGGTTTTGGTCTATGAAGTAAACCCTATCAATCCGCATAGCTCCTTGATATTGAAAAAAAGCCATACCCTACACGATACGGATTTTCAGAAAATCGTAAATTTTGAAAATGAATTAAAAAACAGAGTTTCCTATCATTCCCAAAATAATAGTTGCACAAGTTGGGCCGAATTTTGGCTTCAAACGAACCGGCAATCCTACCAATTTCAAATTTCGGATTGTGCTTTGGGTTGGGGTAATGATATTGAAAAAATCCTGGATGGACTTGAATAACAATAAAATATTTAAATTAGACCACAAAATGACGGTTTGCTGTAACATATTTAAAACCAAGGGGCTTAAATGATAGAAATAATCAAGGGTGATATTACCCAAATTGCGGTGGAGGCAGTGGTAAATGCGGCCAATACTTCTTTGCTGGGTGGCGGTGGGGTAGACGGGGCCATTCACCGCGCCGGGGGCAGTCAGATTCTGGAGGATTGTAAAAAAATAGTTGCCATGCAGGGCGGTTGCAAAACAGGGCAGGCAGTATTAACCCGGGCCGGTAATTTACCTGCCAAATTTGTGATTCACACCGTAGGCCCGGTTTGGAACGGAGGTACCTTAAACGAACCTGAGCTTTTAAAAAATTGTTATATCAATGCCTTAAAAATTGGCGTAATTAACAATTGTAAATCCATTTCTTTTCCGGCTATCAGCACGGGTATTTATCGATTTCCCAAAGACCTGGCAGCCCAGATAGCTTTGCGCACCGTGCATGATTTTCTTGAATTTCACCTCAATCCCATGAAGGTGATTTTTGTTTGCTTTGACGATGAATCGGAAGCAATTTATCTGAACGAAATGCGCAAATATTAATCTTTCGGAATTTCATTGGTTACATTGAAATCTAATATCAATTTTACAGGAATTATAACCCAAAAGGCAATTTTTATTACGATTTAAATACATTTGTAAATCACAATTTTAAATTATGCCTAAAAATAGTTTACTACGCATGGACAACATCAGCATCGTAGTTGAATCGATGGATGATGCCATTGCTTTTTTTTCAGAAATCGGGTTGACCGTGCAGGGACGAGGGGTAATAGAAGGGGAGTGGGCCGGCCGCGTTACCGGAATCGCCGATCAGCGGGTAGAAGTGGCCATGATGGTTACCCCCGATGGACATAGCAAAATCGAGCTGTCTAAGTTTATTCATCCCGGCATCGTATCCGACCACCGCACCGCAGCTGTAAATGCACTGGGCTATTTGCGCGTAATGTTTACTGTAGAGGATGTGGCCGAGCTGGTAGACCGACTTGAAAAACGGGGTGCCAAATTGGTAGGCGAAATTGTGAATTACGAAAATACCTATAAATTATGCTATATCCGCAGTGCCGATGGGTTGCTGATTGGATTGGCAGAAGAATTATGGGATAAAAATAAATGAGTGACAAACAATTCTTTGCAATGTATTTTTTGATTTTTAGAGAAATCCAGAAAGCGGGTATAAGCTTGGGGTATTTAAATGCAGATTCAACACGCATAACCCAATTTGAGTATTCCCTGGCCTCATTTCGCAAAACCAAACGCAAAAGGACATTCAAAAATTAATTATATTTTTTTATGGAAACCAAAGATGGCATTAAAACTTTTTATGCGAAGTCGCAAAAACACTGGCGCCAATGGCTGGAAAAAAACCATTCTACAGAAAAATCGGTGTGGCTGATTATTTATAAAAAAGGAAGTGAAACCCCCAGTGTATATTACCCCGAAGCAGTGGATGAAGCCCTGTGTTTTGGTTGGATTGACAGCAAATCCAACAAGCGGGATGAATATAGTTTTTACCAGTATTTTGCCAAACGCAATCCCAAAAGTAAATGGAGTAAAATCAACAAAGAAAAAGTGGCCAGATTTATAGAAGAGGGTCGCATGGCACCCGCTGGATTGGAGACCATAGAATTGGCAAAACAATCTGGCACCTGGACCGCTTTGGATGGAGTGGAAGAGTTGGAAATCCCCGCCGATTTACTTGCGGAATTCGAAAAAAACAAAACCGCATTTAAGTATTGGGAGGCCTTTTCGCGCAGTGTGAAACGGGGGATATTGGAATGGATACTGAACGCCAAACGCCCCGAAACTCGACAAAAAAGGATAGATGAAACTGTACGCCTGGCTGCGAAAAACGAAAAGGCCAATCAGTTTTCTCCCAAAACCTGAGTATTTGGCAAATTATTGATTATTTTTGTTTTAAATCTATCCAAACCCATGTGCGAATTTGTATCAGGTACATTAACAAAACCTACTAAAAAATTAGATTTCCCAGAATTTTATGCTATTAAATTCAATGGATTCTGAAATCAATGTAAAACCCGCTGGTAAATTTTACAAACAAGCTGGATTTGTCTTGCTGTTTTTAGGTTTGCTTTTGCTTTTACTCACTTTTACCCTGGTTAATACGCGCGAAATTCTCCTTTTTCTGGGTGGAAGTACCAGTGGTTTTGCCTTTGTTCTGTTGGGCTTTTCAAGCTTATCAATTCAATCTGGAAACAGGCAATTAAAAACGATATTTTTGACATTAGCCATTGCAATCTTTGTATTATGCATTATTTTTAAAAAGAGCAGTTGGCCGGGAGGCAATATTATGGGTGTGGTTTCTATTTTTATATATTGTTTTGTTTATGCACCGCTTGAATTGTTTTACAAATACCAAAAATGGAAGCAATATGCTACCCACGCATGGGAAATTATGCTGCTAAGTTCTCTCGATTTTGTGGGCATAAATTTTATCTTGTTGGGCATTCTCACTCGCTATTTGCATTGGCCCGGACAATACTATCTTATTTATCCGGGTGTAGTATTGCTGGTATTGGGATTGATAATGTGGAATTACCGATTCAAAAAGGAAGTAATTAACAGAAAATTATCCGAAGATAAAATCAAAAAACAATACATAGAAATTGAAAAGGAAAAGCAAATATCTGAGAATTTATTGTTGAATATTTTGCCCGAAGAAGTGGCCGAAGAACTGAAGCAGAAGGGCAGTGCAGATGCCAAGCAGTTTGATGACGTAACCGTGTTATTTACCGATTTTAAAGATTTTACCAAGTTATCAGAAAGAATGTCGGCCCGTGAATTGGTAGAGGAAATTCACACCTGTTTTATGGCTTTTGATGGAATTATGGAAAAATTTGGCATCGAAAAAATCAAAACCATTGGCGATAGTTATATGTGCGCAGGGGGCCTGCCGGTGGCCAATCAAACCCATCCGGTGGATGTGGTAAATGCGGGTTTAGAAATTCAAAAATTTATTGCAAAAAGAATGGATGAAAGAATTGCGCAAAACAAGGAACCATTTAATATCCGCATAGGCATTCATACCGGACCTGTAGTGGCAGGCATAGTGGGGGTTAAAAAATTTGCCTACGACATATGGGGCGATACCGTAAATACCGCCAGCCGTATGGAAAGCAGCGGAGAAGCCGGTAAGGTAAATATCAGCCAAAGTACTTACCAATTGGTAAAAGACCATTTTGTTTGCACCCCCCGGGGCATGGTAATGGCCAAAGGCAAAGGCGAAATGGAAATGTACTTTGTAGAAAAGGGAATAGCTTATAGGGAATAGGGAATAGGGAATAGGGAATAGGGAATAGCCGCGCACCCATTGAAAAGGCAGCGAAGGCTGTTACATTTTACATTCTACATTTTGCATTCTACATTCTCCCCGCCCCCTTCAGGTTCGGGCAAGCATTTTACATTTTACATTCTCCATTGGCTGTTCTGTGCGCTTTGCTCCGCCCATTGAAAATGTGGCGGATTGCGCCTTGCACTTGCACTTGCTGTTACCAGAAACCGCAACGTTTTACATTTTCTGCGTCTTTTAAATATATTTGCACAAACCAACGAAATGAAAAAAACCTTACTAATTGCCAGTATTTGCCTCACTTTCAGCAGCCAGGCCTTAAAAGCCCAATTGCCCGTATTCTCAAAATCAACCAGCACTTATGCCCACCTTACCGGGGCTACCCGCATTGCCAAAGATTCGGTTTGGGACGATTTTGAAAATTGGCGCTTGCCCCTTCAAAAAATTCCCCTGGGTTTTACCTTTCATGCATTTGGCCATAATATCGACACCTTTTTGCTTCGCGACGGCGCAGTAATGGTAAATTTTGGCAACTCAGATACCGTTATCTATATCGGTTCTGACTTTAATGCCAATGATTTTTGCGACAAAGGGTATGGCACCAAAAATCCAAAATCTCCAATCTGGTGGAAACGCGAAGGTTCGGCCGGCGACCGTATTTTGAAGTTGGAATGGCAAAATTTTGGCTTCTACGAAGATTTTAACAAAAATGGAACGCTAACGGATAGCGGAAATCTGCAAATGTGGATTTATGAAAATGGAAACAAGGTTGAAATGCGTTTTGGCCAAAGCCGTATTGCCAATTTTTCGAAAACCTTCCCTTCCAAAGCAGGTTTTGTATGTGCCAAATACGATCAAATGGGCCGCACCAGTGGTTTTGTGCTCGATGGAACTGCAAGCAATCCTACCTCTAAAGCCTACGCCGATACTAGCGCACATGGAGTAACAAGCTGGCCGGCTAACGGACAGATTTATACCTTCTCGTTTATAGGTGCTGTAGGTGTAAAACCTCTGGCAAACAGCAATGGATATTATTTCAGCAACGGAAATATTATAGCCCGATTGCCCCAAATCCAAAGCCAAATAGAGATTTACAGCACTGAGGGTAAATTGGTTTATTCCGGTAGTTTCAGCAGCCAGATTTTGAATGTGGCACCTTTGAAAACCGGTATCTACACGGCTAAAATTACAGGGAATAACAGCCAATCCCTGCTGCGTTTTTACCAGCCGTAAGCATAGCTGGTTTTGTCCAGCAAGGGTTGAACCGTCTATGCCTGCTATGCAGGATTATTTCCCTTATTTGTAATCCATCCTATTACCAACGGGGATTCTATTGTAATTTCGCGGCCCCTTTATGGCTTTCGAAAAAGAAATAGAAAAACGGAAAACCTTTGCCATTATCAGTCACCCCGATGCCGGTAAAACCACGCTAACAGAGAAATTCTTGTTGTTTGGCGGACAAATTCAAACGGCTGGTGCAGTAAAAAGCAACAAGATTAAAAAAACCGCAGCCTCGGATTTTATGGAGATTGAGAAGCAGCGCGGAATTTCGGTGGCTACTTCTGTAATGACTTTTGAATACAAAAATTGTCTCGTTAATATTCTCGATACTCCCGGCCACAAAGACTTTGCAGAGGATACTTACCGCACCCTTACCGCGGTGGATAGTGTAATATTGGTAATTGATTGCGTAAAAGGGGTAGAGGAACAAACCGAACGCCTGATGGAAGTTTGTCGCATGCGCAATACTCCGGTAATTGTATTCATCAACAAGCTCGATCGGGATGGCAAAGACCCCTTCGATTTGCTGGATGAGCTGGAAAATAAACTCAATATCCATGTGCATCCCCTCAGTTGGCCCATCAATATGGGTAAGGATTTTAAAGGGGTGTATTTGTTGCACGATAAAAGCCTTAACCTGTTTGAAAGCAACAAAACCAAACTTACAAACGATACCGTAAAACTACAGGGTGTAGAAGACCCAAAACTAGATGAATTTATAGGCGCTTCGAATGCTGGAAAATTGCGCGAGGATGCCGAACTGATTGAGGGTGTGTATGGCGATTTAAATGTGCAGGATTACATGAAAGCCGATGTGGCACCCGTGTTTTTTGGTTCTGCCTTAAACAATTTTGGGATTCAGGAATTGCTCGATACGTTTATTCAAATAGCGCCAACCCCACTTCCACGCCAAACCAGCGTGCGCAAGGTAGATCCGCATGAGCCCAAATTCAGCGGTTTTATATTTAAAATCCACGCCAATCTCGACCCCAAGCACCGCGACCGTATTGCGTTTTTGCGCATCTGCAGCGGCAAGTTTGAACGCAACAAACCTTACAAGCATGTGCGCCTTGAAAAACAGGTGCGTTTTGCAAATCCATATACATTTTTGGCCCAGAGCAAAGAAGTAGTGGATGATGCCTATCCGGGCGATGTAGTGGGCCTGTACGATACCGGAAACTTTAAAATAGGTGATACCCTCACCGAAGGCGAGGAAATGGTATTTAAGGGCATTCCAAGCTTTTCTCCCGAGATATTTCGCGAGTTGATAAACCTTGATCCGATGAAAAGCAAACAATTGGAAAAAGGCATTGAGCAACTTACCGATGAAGGTTTGGCATCCCTGTTTAAACAGGAACCCGGCAGCCGCAGGTATGTGGGCACTGTGGGTGAACTGCAATTTGAGGTTTTGCAATACCGCCTGGAGCATGAGTACAATGCCAAATGCCGCTTTGAACCGCGTAATATTCACAAAGCTTGCTGGATGAGTGGCGATGAGCAGGCGATTAAGGATTTTATGAAATTCAGGCAAAATAATATTGCCATTGATAAAGACGGACAACCCGTGTTCCTGGCCGATACAGCCTACATCCTACGTATGGCCCAGGAGAATAATCCTAAAATTGAATTCCATACCACCAGCGAGTTTAAGGTGTAATAAATATTTATTACGGCGCTTTTACACTTTCTGATTCTACAAATATGCCTGTAATTGAGGGTATATTTTCTTCATTTTCTTAAATTAAAATTACAGGTTTTATCAATCAAATTTATATATTTGTTTGAATGAAAAACCCGCTATTCCTGATTTTACTTTGTGTTACATTTATCTGCGCACGTGCACAATGGCAACCCGTGGGCCCCAAAGCGGGTCAGGTAAGCTACATAACCACTCACAAGGGTGTTATTTATGCAGGCCTGTCGAAGTTACCCTATGGTGTATATGCCTCCCATAATAATGGGATTACCTGGGGTAGGGTGGGCAATTTAATTGCTGGCGTTAGTGATTTACTGTTTACTGATTCGCAGATTATTTGCGGCACTACCACCGGAAGCGATGGCCGGGTGTATTACAAATATTTGCAGGGAACAGACGATTGGGTATATGCACGCCCGGGTACCTCTACCCGTATAATTAATTTAGCCAGGTTGGGCAATTCCATTGTTGCAGCCACAGATGAAGGCATTTTTATGGCAGGATTGCGCCCCACATCCTGGACCAAAATATACAGCGATGCAGGTGTAAAATCCATCTGTGTTTTTCAAAATAAAATATATGTATGTATGACTGGTGGTATCTATTCAAGCGCCGATACCGGGAAAACTTTCACTCCCTTAAACAGCAGTTATAGCCAACGAATATTTTGCAATGATAAAATGATTATTTCCTCTATGGACAATAGTCCGTATGGGGTTTTGGTTTCCACCGACGGAATTCAATTTACCAATTATAACGCTGGTTTACCTTCGCCAGGTGGGCCGGTTCAGGTGATATTTAGAAATGATACTGCCTTTGCCCTGAATTTAAAAGCAGTATATTTTAGCACCGATACCGGCAAAAACTGGAATCGATATTGTACAGATTATTCTTTAAATCCAACTAAATTTACTATATTAAATAATCAATTATTTATTGCCATTAATCAGCCGGATAATTTTGGGGGTGTTTTTGAGTTTATGCGCCAAACCACCAGCTGGAAGCACCGTGGCCTTGAATTGTATGATGCCGGTGCATTGCATGCCGATAAAAATTACGTATATGCAGGTTCGGGTAGATTAAACAATAACGATGATTGGCAATCATCTGGAATGAACACTGCGGCGTATCAAATTAAACTGTTCGATACCCTGTTGTATTACCGATTTTCTGGGGCATTGTATCGCAGTGCTGATAGTGGTTTGACTGCAAAAAGCGCATTGAATGCTACTGTTTTGGACCTGGAAAAGGTGGGAAATAAATGGTTTGCAACTACCACGGGTAAATATATTTATTCATCATCTAATGCAGGTAAAAACTGGTCCCCCATCAATAAGCTAAATGCGAAACCCCTGGGTAGAATGATTAGTATAAATGGAAGGTTGATTATCGGTTCTACAAGCGAAGACGATTCATCTTATTACACCTCCGATACCGGTAAAACCTGGAATGGGATGGGTGATTCGCTATTCAGAAATGTGCTTTGGATTTTGACCCACAATGGTAAATTGTATGCCCAGGTATTTCAAATTGCATTTGTAGATAATTTGGGATATGCCATTATTGAGAGTGAAGATGGGGGGATGACCTGGAAGCGGGTAATTGCGCCCTATCCCAAAACAAGTTACAGCGCCATGTATAGCCAGTTCAATCAGGTATTTATTTCTAATTTTAAAGGCGTTTACAGGGCTTCTTCTGATTTAAAAAGCTGGTCGTACCTCGGTACTGCAGGCCATCCCGATACTTTTATGAATGTGGTTGGAATGGCACTGCGCGATAGTTTTATTTATGTAAGTCTGCAAAATAAAGGAATCTGGAAAACCAAATTAGACGGTGCATTTGTTTCCAGTGTTACTCCATTTATTTCACCATCAAAAAAATCATCTTTGGAGGTGTATCCCAATCCGGGCAAGGGAATGGTATATGTCAATCTATCAGAGCCAACAGACCGAATTACCTATTTTCGGATAGTAAATGCCGCGGGAACTGAAGTAAAAAACAGTGCAATTAGCCCAGCACATCATGGAGCCTTAAAACTCGATTTAACTGCACTTCCACGAGGAATTTATTATATTGAATTAAATTCACACAAAGCCTTATATACTGGTGTTTATATTTTGCAAGAATAAAATAGATTCAAAAGAATAATTTTAATTTGCAATGGTATATTTTAGTTGAACCAAACCGGTTTTAAATTTTAGTACATCCTGCAAAACCAGTGGCTGCTCGGGGTAGGCGGTGTGAAATAATCGGGTGCCTTCCCCCAATAAAATGGGGATGACAGAAATAATTAATTCATCAATCAATTTATCTTTCAATAAAACATTTACAATTTCGGCCCCGCCGTCCACAAAAATATCTTTGCCTTCCTCGTTTTTAAGCTTGTGAATAAGGGTTGGCAATGCACCCGTGTAAAATTCAATTAAACCATATGCGGGTAAATTTTGCCTGGTAATTACGAATGTTTTAAGGTGTTTATGCGGAAATTCGGGTACCTGCGTTAATACCCAATCAAAGGTTTTGCGCCCTATGATTACCGTATCAATATCATGCATAAATGCACCGTATCCGTAATCCTCATCGGGGATTTGCATTGGGTTCAGAAAACTGAGGTCATCATTGGGTTTGGCTATATACCCGTCAGCACTCATGGCAATGTACAATTTCACTTTCCTTCCCTGCATGGTACAAAATAAAACCAAATTGGGTACCGAAGATACATTTCTTAAAAATAAAATAAACCGGAATTTTAACGGCGAGGTATATATTCGTATTTTTAAACCGCATGAAAACCGGCAAAAAATCCATCCTGGTTGCTTTTATCATTGTGCATACCTGTGTGATACAGGCCCAGGTATTCAATCCCAAAGGCCTGGATTATACCTGGAATACCGATACCAGCAAGCATACCGTTCCGCTGGATGAAATTACCCTGGTGGCCCACCGCGATGAGTTGCCCACCCTCGACCATCCCAAATTTATACATAAAACCGATAAGCTATACCATTATTACGACCATGAACCGGTAATTGTGGTGCATTTTAATGGAAGGGCAAAGGCCTATCCACTGAGTATTCTTACCCTATTCGAACTTTCGAACGACAGCCTGGATGGCAACGAAATGATGATTACTTTTTGCCCCATGTGTAATGCCGCTATTGTGTATAACAGGCGTGTAAAAACCGATAAAGGCGAGCAGTTGCTGCACTTTGGCATTTCGGGTTTGCTAATGCACAACGATATGGTTATGTACGACCGTGAAACCCAGAGCTGGTGGGAACAAATTATGGGCTCGGCAGTGGCGGGTGAATATGCAGGTACAAGCCTGGAAATGATGCCCGCTATGCTGATTTCAGTAAAAGATTATTTTAAACGTTTTCCCGATGGTGAAATTCTTTCTCCGGAAGGCATAGAGTTGATTGGGAAAAATCACCACAGGCCATTTCATCATGCCTATCACAACAATCAAATATTGGATACGGCTTACTATTTACCCGAGAAAACAGATCCGCGCCTGCCGCCCCTGGAAAGGGTTTTGGATATTCATGTGCATGATCATATTACCGTTTATCCCTTTCAAAAATTGGCGTTAAAACATGTGGTAAATGAAACATTTGAAGGGCTCAATTTTGTGATTTTCTATCACGGAGACGTAGTATCGGTAATGGATGAAGACAAATTATCGCATTCAAAAAAAGTGGGTTGCGCTACCGCATTTCGAAGCGTTTTAGATAAAGATACTTTTACCTTTAAAAAGCATGGTAATGATTTTAAAGACGACCAAACGGGCTCACTGTGGGACATCACCGGATATTGTCATTCAGGTCCGCGAAAAGGAAAACAACTGCGACCTTTGCCGCATAGCAATCATTTTGCCTTTGCTTACCTGGCCTTCTTTCCGGCCTGCGAAATTTACGGACAGGAAAAATAATTAAATAGATTATGGGAGAGGGGAAATCGAAAATTATTTACAACCAAAATGAAAACGGACTTGAAATTATATTTCCAGGTCACAGAAAAACCATTGAAATCGTGATGGGTATATTAACTACAATGGTGGGTATTTTTCTATTGGTAATGGGAACACGCGCCATGCTTAGCGCCGATGTGGTATTTAAGGCGGGTATTGCGTTTACTGTTTTATGGGTGGTAATTGTTTTTGTAATAATTATTTTAAATTTCAGACTGGTTTTATGGCAGTTTTACAATAAAGAAATACATACACTTACCGCAGAAACATGGCAGATAGACAGGCAGGGAAACTTATTGAAAGACATAAAAACATACCCAATATCTGAAATTAAAAATTTACGTATACGCGAAGAAAAACCGGCCGATTTTTGGAAAAGAAACAGCCAGCTTTATTGGAACCACATCAATCCCGGTAGCACGCTGCGCTTCGATTATCAGCTCAATACCATTAAGTTTGGCTCGGGCATTTCGGAGGCAGAAGCATTACAATTTATCCATAAACTTTTGGAACTAAGTCTCATCATAAATGATAATATCTGGAGACCCCTGGAGGGAGAGCTGCCAGCACCATTTTCAGGGGATAGGGGAATAGCGGATAGGGAATAGGGAATAGTGGAGGCGACAACAGGCAGCCAAATCCCGTAAACATTAAACCTTCGGTAGGGAATGGGGCCCGCCTATTGAACATGTGGCGGGAGCGGAGGCGAAAGAAGTACAAAAAGCCACTAAACCTTAATCATTAAACCTTAAAAAGCGTATTTATTTTTGTATTCAACTGGTGAAAGGCCCGTGATTTTGCGAAATACTTCACGAAAGGCTTTTTCATCGTTATAGCCCACATCGTACATAACTTCGTTCACAGTTTTGCGGTTAGTTTCAAACGATTTTTTGGCGGCTTCAATTTTTACTCTTTGAGTGTATTCAGTGGGTGTATTGCCTGTTGCTTTAATAAATCTGCGGTCGAAATTGCGCCGGCCTGCATTAAACCTGGCAGATAGTTCTTCGATATTTATTTTCTCATTCAAATGGCTTTCTATATAACCCTGTGCCTCTTTAATCATCTCGTCATTATGCAATTTTTGTCCCGTAAAAATGGAGAATTCAGATTGGGTATTCCTATCAAGTTGTATCTGAAAAACCTTTGAAATGTACACAGCTGTGGCCCGATCGTAATATTTTTCTATCAAATAAACCATCAGATTCAGAAAAGAATAAGCGCCTCCGTTGGTGTAGATTCCATGTGAATCTGTAATTAATTTATCCATTTCTACATGCACCTCCGGAAACTGAATTCTGAAATTATCATAAACCGACCAATGTGTGGAACAGCTTTTCCCATCTACCAATCCGGCTGCGGCCAACAAAAATGCACCCGTACAAATACTCGCAATTTCGGCTCCGTTTTTATATTGTACTTTCAGCCAATTGATTATATCTCCATTTTCCTCAATGGCCAGGTTGTAATTGTGATTCAACGATGGAATTATGATTAAATCTGTATGGGTAATTTCGGAAATTAAGGCCTGCGGTTTTACAGTAAATAATCCCTGGTTAAAATGAATTAGGGGTGAACTTCCAATCAATTGAATGTTGAATAATGGTTCCCCTGCAGTTTGTTTGCGGTATAAATTGGCTTTGTTGAATATTTCATAAGTGCCAGTAATACTGCTGAGATTGTTCTCGCCTTCGGGTACCAATATTGTCAAATGTTTCATGGGCTGTGAGTTGCAAATATAGCAACCAGATATGTCCATATCAACCCGTAATATTGTCTAATTTGCACCCTTGGTAACCTGTAATTAGACATTATGTTTGCGGTCAACACTATACAAAAATGGCACAAGCAGAAATTTCCGTAAAAATGGTTTTAGATCGCTGGAATGCTTCCATTCAAAGCTGCGATAAACTTCTTAATTCTTTCAATGATGAATCACTACAAAAGCAAATTGCACCCGGTAAAAACCGTGGAATTTATTTGCTGGGCCACCTTATTGCGGTGCACGATTCAATGCTGGAGCTGTTGGATATGGGGCCCAAACAATATCCCCAATTGTTTGAACCTTTTATCAAAGAAGCAGATAATGTGGATTCTCAGTTTCCATCAGCAACAGAGTTAAGGGGCATTTGGGCAGAACAATGCACAGATTTAAATCAGAAATTTAGCCAATTAAGTACCCAAGACTGGTTTGAAAAGCACACTGCAGTAACTGCCGAAGATTTTGTAAACGAACCGCATCGGAATAAATTGAATATAATTATTACCCGTACTTCGCATTTACAATACCATTTGGGCCAATTGCAATTGCTGAAATAAATTTAATTAATTTATGGAATTCCAAAATTTCAGTACCCGCATTTTGGTGGATCAAACTCCTGCTGATGTGTATGCAGCTATCAACAATCCCCGCGCATGGTGGCAAGGTGAATTTGAAGGCAAAACGGATGAGTTAGATGCCGAATTTATCTATAAAATGGGTGATATACATTACTCTAAACAAAAAGTAACTGAACTGATTCCAGGCCAAAAAGTGGTGTGGGATGTAACCGATAGCAATCTCAGTTTTGTGGATTTAAAAACCGAATGGACCGGCACAAAAATCGTATTCGAAATTACAGAAATCAATAATAAAACCCAGATACGTTTTACCCATTTTGGATTGGTACCCCAATTTCAGTGTTATGAAGGCTGTAGCAATGCCTGGGAACAGCTGATTCAGAAAAGCCTGGTAAGCCTTATTACTACCGGCAAAGGGGTGGAGGTCTTTTAGGGAATAGGGAATAGGGAATGGGGAATAGCGGAGGCGACAGGAGTCAATTAGCATTAAACACTAACCCTGCCCTTATAGGTCGGGAAAGGTACCTCGCACCTCGTACTTCTTACCTCTTACCTCGTACCTCGCACATCAAATCACTCCTTTTCCTTGCCTGATGAGCACCGGATCATTGCCCGTACAATCTACCACCGTGCTGGGTTCCAGGCCTCCGGGGCCATCGTCTACAAACATATCTACCTTGTCAATGAATTGTTCTTCAATTTCTTTGGGATCGGTAAAATAATGCAGCAATTCATCTTCACTGTGGAGTGAGGAGCACACCAGGGGTTGGCCTAACTGGCCTATTACTTCGATTAGAAACGCTTCATCGGGCATGCGCACACCCACGGTTTGGCGGCGGTTTTCATAGCCCCTGAATTTTTTTACATTGGCTTTTAAAATAAATGTAAACGGACCGGGCAGCACTTGTTTCATCATGCGAAAAACGGCTGTAGAAAAGGGCACGGTGTATTCCGAAATCATTTCAAAACGACTGCATATCAATGATAAGTTGGCCTGAGATGATTTTTTACCCACCAGCTTGCAAAGCTTTTCTATGCCCTCGTTGCTGCTGAAAGCACAGGCAATGGTATAAACAGCATCGGTAGGGAAAATGGCTACTTCTCCGCGTTTTAAACGGTTTACAATGTCATAGATTTCCCGATTCCCCAATCGGTGCCCTTCTGCCCGGAATACTTCCATAGCACAAAGGTACTGCAATTCTGCAATTAATGACCGGGAGGCGGACCCATCATGCCAGGTGGCATACCCGGAGGTGGGGTGGGAGCTGTGGGCATTTTGCCGTTTATTTTGCGCAAATTGTAAGTAAATGTGAGCATGAAATAACGCTGCAATATCCGGGTAGAATTATCCTCCACATAGGTTTCAGTTATGGTACGACTAATGCTTTGGTTTTGTTTTAACATATCAAAACAACTAAAGCGCAATTCACCCGCATTCTTTTTCAGGAATTTATAAGCAATTGCTGCATTCCACAAGGCAAAAGTCTGGTTGAATCCGTTGCTCAATCCACTGTAATTGCTCAACGTATATTCGGTATTTAATACCAGTTTTTTGAATAAAATATAATTGGCTTTTACACTTGCATTATGGGTATAATATTCATTATTCAATGATTTCTGATAACTGTTGCTGGTATTGTAATAGTTACCGCTATAACTGGCAGTGAAGTCGATATTTTCGCTGATATTGCTGCTTATTACCACCCCTGCATTATAGTTTTGGGTAGATGCAATATTTTTAATATCATTAATTAATCCGGGAGTATGGCTAAAACTGTATGCCCCATTAAAATTAATATTACTTTTAATTAATTTTAGCGGAAATCCATAGTTGCCAAAAACACGGGTGGAATAGTAACCCTGCAGGTTCACCGGACGTGTAATCTGGCTTCCGCGCTGGGCTGTAAATCCTTCTGAAATCTGGGTGTCTTTGCTAAAAAAAGTGGTATTATTGGAAATATAATTCTTAGTAGTATTTCCCAAAATGCCAATGAAAAAATTACGTCCTTTTTCTACATTTACTTTCGAGTAACGAATGACCCCAAAGCCCGAAACTTCCTGATCCAGGTATTTATTGCCAGTGGTAAGCAGCAATGGGTTTGAATTGTCTACCACAGTTTGCAGCTGACTTACACTGGGGGCATTGGTATTAAAGCGACCAAAGGCGCGGATATTGGCAGTTTTCGACATTTTATAATTCAGCATAATTCGGGGTAAAAAATTGTTCATGCTAAATGTCACAGGTTCGCGCTGCGGTATCACCTGTTGTCCGGTCATATTATAGATTTGAAAATTACCACCCACGCTAAACATCCATTTTGCGTCGCGGTACATATACATCAACCCTATTTGTTGGGTACAGAAATGGTTGTTAAAAGCATTGCTGAGGCTGGTATCCAGGCGGGTATATCCATATGTGGAAGAATCGTAGTTGTAGGTCTTTTTATCCGATTCGTTTTTGGTGTAATTGTATGCATATTCAAACTGCAGCGTGCTTATTGCACTCAAAGGTTCGGCATAGGTAAATCGGGTATTCCATTTGGTAGAAGGGCCGCTGTTGGTGGTTCGCTGATTGATAAAATAGGCCGAATCAAATGGATGAAACGTATAGTTACTGTTGTTATTATTGGCTTCGCTTTCTTTGGTGTTAATTTCGTTGGTAATATTTAATGAAAAATTGCGTCCGTATTTTTTGAATTTATGCATCAACAAAACGGTATTATTTAAATTCATGCCCGATCCGATATTGGTGAAACGGGTGCTTGAATTATTCAAAGTATCCAACCGGGTGCGGTATCCGGCGCTGAATACCTGGGTAAGGTCGCTGTGCTGAAAACTGATACGCGGTGTATATAAAATGATATTATTGGTATCTATGGTGTAGGTTAAACGCAGATTTGCGCGATGGTTATAGGTGTTGTTTGTATTGTCGGATTTCTCGTTATACAGCTGCGAAACTTCAGGATTTAAATTATTGATATAATTGCGAAATACAGTTGAATTTTTTTCATTAATACCTGAATTAAAAAAATAACTGGCTGCAACGGATAAATGAGAATTCCACTTATCGATATAGTTAAAACCCAGCGAACGGGTGGTATTAATACCGTTACTTTGGTTGATGCTAAAGCTGTTCTGTCCGCCGCCCATGCTGTAGTTGCCTCCACCGCTGCCGTAGCTTCCTCCGCCCATACCCATGCCTCCCATACCCATTCTGCCCCCACCACCCGATCCGGTGCTCAAGCCCAATAAATCGCTGGAAGTGAAATTTTGTTGGTTGATATTATTGGCCATTCCCAATAAGGTAAACCGGCGTTCACCTTTAAATGTATTGTAATTAAATCCACCCTGGTATCTTTCATCGGTTCCATATCCAACATAGGCTTTTCCGAATTTACCGTTAGAGAGGCCTTTTTTGGTAACAATATTGATACTTTTGGATGAAGTACCATCATCTACCCTAGAGAAATTGCTTTGGTCGCTGCCGCGGTCAAAAATCTGCATTTTATCTACTACCTCGGCGGGTAAATTCCGCAATACCGCCGAAGCATCATCTCCAAACCAGTCTTTGCCATCTACCGTAACTTTTTTCACCTGCTCTCCATGGGCGGTTACATTGCCGTTTTGAACCGTTACCCCGGGCATTTTCTTTATTAAATCTTCGGCCGTAGCATCCGGATTGGTTTTGTACGCTGCCGCATTATATTCGCTTGTATCTCCGCGCTGCACAGCCGCTGCGGCTTTGCCTACAATCATTGCCTCATTCATGCGCAGGGCGGTATCTATGAGTTTTATAAAACCCAGATTGGTATCGCCGCGGAATAACTTAGCAACACCCTGCCAGGTGCGGAATCCATCCTGGGCTATGATTACACGGTATATACCACGGTTGGCCTCAACTTTAAAATTACCTGCAGAATCAGTGCGGGCTGAAAAGCGGGAGCTGGTGTCTCTAAACGAAACCGCCATTACGGTTACCCCAGTCATAGGTTTACCAGATACCGCATTTCCTACAGTTCCTGTAATGGATTGCGATGCTGCGTTTTGGGCAAATAGAATGAGTACAATTGCGAAAAAAATGGAAATGCGTTGCATTGTGGATTGGGTTGCAAAAATCTTACCATAAGACCGGTGCTGCAAATTTATTGCGGCAAAACCTTTAAAAAGGGAGACCAATTTTTATTCCGGGCTCACGTTTAACACAATCCCATCGGTAGTCACAATTTTAGCGCGGGTTCCAACTGCCATAGCCTCGCCAGAAACAGTTCTGGCAGGCCATTCAGCTCCGCGGTATTTGGCACGTCCGGTGTCGTTGGCAGGTATTTCGGCTGTGATTACTACCACATTTCCTGCATGTTCCTGGTATTTATCAGCAGCATTACTGCCAAACATTTTTACCAGTTTTTTGCGAAATAATCCTACACCCAAAGTACTGGCGGCCGAGAAAATAAGCCATTGCACGGCGGTATTTTCAGTACCTAATCCAATCCAACAGGCAGCTGCTGTAATTATGGCGCCCACACCCAAAAAAAGCATAAAAAACGTACCGAAAATTACATCGGCAATGATTAGAATAAGGCCGGCTAAAGCCCAGATGGTTGCGATGCTCATTTCTTAGTGCCCTGCTCGTTTTGGTTTTTAATAATGCCCATGGCAGCGGTAATCATACTGCCCATATCGCCAAAATTGGCGGGCAAAATCATGGTATTGGTGGTTTTGGCCAATTTGCCATATTGCTCTACCATTTGTTCGGCTACACGCAACTGCACGGCTTCCATACCTCCTTTTTCCTGCAACGAGGCTGCTACCACCCGGATTCCATCGGCTGTAGCATTTGCCACCGCGCGAATTGCCTGGGCTTCCCCCTCGGCCTGGTTAATTTGTTGTTGGCGGATAGCCTCTGACTCAAGCACCACCTTCTGTTTCTGACCCTCAGCCTGGTTGATGGAGGATTGCTTCTCACCCTCGGATTGCAGTATGATGGCGCGCTTTTCACGTTCGGCCTGCATCTGTTTTTCCATAGCCAGCAAAACAGTTTTAGGCGGGGTAATATTTTTTATTTCATAACGCAGAATTTTTACACCCCAGCTGATAGAAGCCTCGTCAATGGCCGCTACAATCTGTGCATTGATATTGCCGCGTTCTTCAAATGTTTTATCCAGATCAATTTTACCAATTTCACTACGCATGGTAGTTTGGGCCAGTTGAATAACCGCAAATTTGTAATTGGCAATTCCGTATGAAGCTTTCATGGCATCCACCACCTGCAAAAACACAACGCCATCAACCGCTACCTGCACATTGTCTTTAGTAATGCACACCTGCTCCGGAATATCCATGGCTGCTTCTTTCAGTGAATGTTTGTAAGCCACTGAATCAAAAAACGGAATGATAAAATTTATACCCGGTTGAAGGGTTTCGTGGTATTTACCCAGTCGCTGTATTACATAGGCACTCTGTTGCGGAACCACTTTTACGCTGCGCAGTATCACTACGATTACCAGCAGACCAATTACAATTGCTACAATATTATCCATGGTTGTTAAGTATATAAACACAAATCTATGATAAACGGCACATAGTTGGGACTGCTGGTGAAAATAAAGTGGTTAGACAGCCGACGAACAGCCGTACCAGCAGCCGAAAGACAGCCGATATCGGATAACGGATTTTGGATATCAGATAGCCAACAGCCGACGAGCAGCCGAACCGGCAGCCGTACCAGCAGCCTATATCGGATAACGGATTTTGGATATCCGATAGCCAACAGCCGACGAGCAGCCGTAACGGCAGCCGTTCCAACAGCCGATATCAGATATCTGTAATCCGATATCTAATATCAGATAAACAGAAGTCTAATTGCTATAAACCAGAATCTGGTGCTGAATGAATTTATGGAAAACAATACTCGTTGTTAATGTAGAGTGTCCTCAGTTCATCCGAAGCTAGTACGAGTGAAACCTCTCTTTTAGTTGAGTAGAGGCTAGGGAGACAAAAAATTGTTAAAATGAGATATTAATTACCACTTATGCTACCGTTGCAACCCGGAAACGGCTCCTCAAGCAAGGTTAGAGTTTAGATGTTTGAGGTTAGAGGTAGCAGCATCACAGCATCAATGTTTTGAAAAACGTCAACCAAGTCTGGCTCCAACGGAGCCGATTGCCACCTCAGAAAAAACACCGGGTACCCAATAATCTTTGCTTCGCGCGCTGGGTTGTGAGGCGCGAAAAAGCAGTTCGGCCCCGCCTGATTTTACTGCGGGGAGGCTGTTACCGAACCTTTTTTTCGCTGATGAAGCAAAGGTTAAATTGGGTGGTGATTTTTTCTGCAGTGGCTAGCCTTTTTGGCTACTTTTTGCGCGATGGGAAAAAGTAGCTAGCACAGAGGTGGGTCAAGTTCTAAATAGTGTGTTATTCATAACTCAAATGCGTCTCAGCCTTGCTGAAATCGAACTCATCTGAACATACACAACATTACAACATGTATTGATTTCATTTGCCAATTCATTTTATATTATTTTTACCGCATGAATAAACCTTTATTCTTTGCCCTATCCATTATTCTGTTGTCGCTGGCCTGCACCAATGCCAAAAAATTCACATCCATACGGACGGTGTACGACAAGGATGCCCAAATGCGCCCAGGAGCTCCGGTGGCTTTTGGGGTGGTGGCCCAGCATAAAAACGGCAAAAAAATTATTACCAAAGGCTATTTAAAAGGCAAATACAAAATCGATAATTATGAAGTACAGGTTATAGGTGGCTGGCAGGATGGGGGTGTTATTTTTATTGATACCGCCGAAGATCGCAATGTGAATCGCAGTGTAAAAGTGATTGTGAATCCGGTAAAACGCAGTTCTTTAAAAGATAGCTTTGAATTTAAACTCAATTATGAAGGAATCGTTACCTGGAATTTTAGTGGTGAAACCGGCGAAAATGGCGATTCGAAAGGCAGCAGGGTATTGCCCATCCGCATTGGTGGCACAGCCCTGGCCAGCGGCAAAGACGGAGAAGCTGGCAAAGATGGCAGTTCGGCTTTGAGTGTAAACCTATATGTTTTTAAAGTAAGTGATTCTGATTTTTACCGCAATTTTGGCTATGATTTATATGCTGTAAAATGCACCGGAATGAACGGGGGCGTAGATAAATTTACGTTTGTTGCCCAGAAATATGGCAAACTGATTTTAAAATTAAATGGAGGCGATGGGGGTGTGGGAGGCAACGGCGGGCCTGGTCCGGATGGCTATGATGCCGAAAACAATAAATCGGCCGGAGACGGTAAAGATGGAGGGATGGGCGGTACCGGCGGCAATGGTGGCAATGGAGGAAATGTGAAAATATTTTTGGATTCAAGTGCCAGTGATTTTGTGAATTATTTAGAAGTACAAAACCATGGCGGAAAAGGTGGGCTGGGTGGAAAAGGCGGTGCAGCCGGACAAGGCGGAAAACCAGGTGGATACAATGGCAGAGCCGGAGCCAATGGACACAATGGCAACAATGGAATAAGTGGAAATAAACCCGAAATTGTAATTGATTACGTGCGTTTTTAAGGCATAAAATAAATAAAAAAAAGCCTGGTTTTTGAAGCCAGACTTTTTTTTGGAGTAATTATATTTTCATTGTTTTAATACATCTTTAAGGGCGTCTGCCGCTTCCTGGGCGCTGATTTTAGCAGGGTCGGAAAAAAACATAGCCAGAATTAAGGATAAAATTAAACCTACCACAACGGTAACTACTATGATTACCAAAAGGCTTACTACAAAATAGGCTACCCTTTGCGATTCGGGGGTATTTTTCATTACCGGCATGCCCTGGTATAATAAAACCAATCCATAGATGGCGCCAATTAAACCCAGCAATGCCAGCGCAGGGATTACATTAAATATGCCACAAACCCAGGCGGGGGTATAAGCAAAAACCACCAGGCGGATGGATTTATTGAGGTCTTTCTCCGATTGAAAATTCGGCGCCAGCATATCAATCACATAGCCGGATATGAAAATACCCAAAAGTCCGCCAATGAGCTGCACTAGGCCATTGTGTAAACCCCAGCTAAAACTGCGGATTTGGCCCACAAAGGGTATGGAATAGCCTACAATGCCTATGCCTATGACCGTGGCCACGGCCCCGATGAGGATCAGGGGCAATGCGTAGGAGATAATGGTGTCTTTGGCAGAAACATCCTCAGCCCGTATGGTTTCCCATTCGGTTTTGGGCTGGGTGATAATGTTTTTTGCCCTGTCAATGATATTCATGTTTTTCGGTTTTGGAATACAAGGTTAAAACAGATTTTTCGGATTATGGCAAATTTGGACCATAAATTTGTAGTAATTTTACTAATATTTTTAGGGTAAGGTGCTAAGCCAAAATCCGCTGATTCGCGCGTGCAGGGAGTCTTAACGTGAATTCAATGGAAGTTTTCGAATGTTTATTCAGTGTGACGAAAAAGTTAAATCCAGGTTAAGTGTCAGAGTATGCTAATATGGATACTATTGCGAATAATGTCTTCTCATTGAGTGCAAATGGACAGATGGGCCATAAAACCAATCAATTATTGTGTTGGGTTTGAATTTGATTTTCTATTTTAGGGATTTCCGATGTCTGAAATCGGATTATGGATAACAGATATAAGAATTCCGTGGAACCGGAACGGTCAAACAATGCGGTTATTGATGGCTTTTGCTACTGCTTCCGTACCAGAATTTACGTGTAATTTCTCAAAAATGTGTTGGATATGGGTATTTACGGTTGTACGTGAAATGCTACATTTATCTGCAATCATTTTATAACTGTAACCCTCCACCAATAGCGATAATATTTCCTGTTCTCTTTGGGTTAAATGAAATTGCTCCAGGCTGGTTTTCTTATTTTTGGTTTGCATGAGGAGCAGTACTTTTTTTGCAATACTGGGTGTCATGGGGGCACCCCCGTTGCAAACTTCGTCAATGGCATTTACCAGATCGGAGAGTGTTGCTTTTTTTAATATATATCCATCGGCACCGGCGCAGATGCTATCAAAAATTTTATCATCATCCTCAAAAATGGTTTGCATTAATATTTTTAAATCGGGGAATTGCGTTCTTAACAACCTTACACCTTCAATTCCATTCACAAATGGCATATCAATATCCATCAAAACTACATCGGGGCGTAAGTCTTTCACGTTTTCCACCACATTTCGGCAATCATTAAAAGTACCAATGCACACAAGGCCCTCTGATAGGTTCACCAGCATTTCCAAACCCTCGCGTCGGCTTTTGTTGTCATCAAATATGGCGATTCTTTTTTTCACTCCAGTTCGTTACAAATTTATACTGCTATTCTTTAAAATTGTATCCTAAATTATCACTATAAACGACTTTAAATTGTATGTTATTTTCGAAGTGGGACTTGTAAAAATATTTTAGTTCCCATTTCCGGTGCCGAATTAATATTAAAATTACCACCCAGGTCTTGCGCTCTTTTTCGCATATTGTATAATCCGTTTCCTTCTTTCTCATTCTGCAATTGGCGGGGGTCAAAACCTACACCATCATCTATAATTTCCATGATTAAATCATTTTTTTCGATTTGTATTACAGTCGATATTTTTGTACAATGGGCATATTTTGCGGCATTATTTACAGCTTCTTTAAAGATCAAATATAAATTTTTCCGTTGGTTTAAGTCAATGGCAATATCTGGTAATTGGCTGTTTTCGGTAATGGTAAATTGGAAGTCTCTGGCTTCTGATAAGCCTATACCAAAGTTTCGCATGCGGTTAATAATATTGTGTAATTGATCGTTTTTAGTATTCACAGCCCATACAATATCACTCATAGATTCTAAAACCTGCATGGTGTTTTGGTTGATTTTTTCCAGAACCAATTTAACCTGGGTGTTATCAATATGCATTTTAGATGCAGCCTCACTATACATGGAAATGCTGCTTAAAGTGGAGCCCAATTCATCGTGCAAGTCCGAGGCAATTCGATTGCGAACCTGTAAAACTTTTAATTGCTGGTGTAATCTGTATCTGTAAAGCAGGTATAAAGTTACCCCTAAAAACAGAAAAACCAAAATGCGGAAAAGCCAGGTTTGATACCAGGCAGGCAATACCTGAATTTGAATTTTAATACCTTGTGTATTCCATACCCCATCGCTGTTAGTGCCGGCTACATGCAGGGTATAAATGCCAGGGGAGAGATTGGTAAATGTTGCCTCGTTTTTAGGGCTCGGGGCCGACCACTCATCATTGAAACCCAATAGGCGGTATTTATATAGTTTATTCGCCCGACTTCTAAATTCAAGGGTGGCAAATTTGATGGTGAAATTATTTTGTTGCGGATTTAATATAATTTTATCAGCAAAATTAATAGGCGCCAACAGCACATCTTTAGCTGATTTCCAGTTTACTGCCGTGCCTGAAAAACTGAGTTCTGTAAAGGCCATTGGCACAGCTGCTTGCCGTTTGGTTACTTCACCGGGTGAAAAAAATACACTTCCCTCCATACCACCAAAAAGCAAGTTACCCTTATTGAGCTTAAGCATTTCATGCCGATTAAATTCATCTCCGGGAAGCCCGTCTTCTTGGGTAAAATTCTGTACCACATGGGTATTGGGGTTAAAACAGGTTATACCCTTATTAGTGCTAAACCACAAATTGTGATCGATTCCCACGGCCAGCCTATAAATTACCGAGTTAGAAAGCCCGTGGTTTTCATTATATATTTTTATTTTTTCATCTATTAAATTAAATTCAATTAATCCATATCCGTTGCTGCCTATCCACATTTTCTTTTGGGGCTGAACCGGATCGTTTTCAATGCAATACAGGTCTTTGCTTAATATACTGTTTTTTTGTTGGTTCCAGGTTTCAAATTTTTCGGTTTTGGTATCAAATCTAACCAAGCCCAGGGTGGTTACCAGCCATAATCGTTTCAAATCATCCATACAGGCCTGCGAAACAACTCCTTCATCGCCATAATTTCTGGGCAATGGAATTAGGTATTTTTTCGCAATCATGCCGGTTTCGGCATTTATTTTATAAATATAAGTATGAGTTGGGTCAACGGTTTCAAAAATCCAGAGTTGATTCTTGGGATCGCAATACAACACTGCACCCGAATACCCTTGACGTATAGTAGGAAATTCGGTAATACGGTGGGTTTTAAGGTTGTATTTAACCAGGTATAATCGCTGATTGCTTGCCTGGTATGGGCAAAACCAGTAATTGCTTTGCTGGTCTTTGCAAGATGAATGATAAGTCAGTTGTATGTCGGCAGTTGGAAAATTTTTCAGCGTATCCATAAAGGGTTGACATACTTTTAATGTGGTATGAAAGGCATTTTGATTTCCGATTTTTGGAATGGTTTTAAATCTCTGTTTTCTTAGGTCTGTTTTATAAATACCCCATCCTTTAGAAGGATGCCAGAGTATATCATTCCGGTCTAAAAATGGGTGTGTCATAGACCGTTGCAATGTTCCTTCTCCATTATCATAGAGGGGTCTGAAACTATGGGTTTCTACATTTAATAAATGCGGAACTAAATTAATGAATACGTGTATCTCATTGGAAGTTAAGGCGCTGAATTGAATTTCGGTTGAGGTAAACTTTTCTACCAAATCTTGTTTATAAGTAATTTTCTTTTTTAAAATATCAAATTCATAATAGTGCTGATTTTGTAGAATAAAAACCTTATTTAGATACAATTCCATATTCAATAATTGGCTGTTTTGAAAGCAATTGGCGCCCAGTTTCAAATCGGCACATGTATATGTTACTTCAGCCCATTTTTGCTGGGAGGCAGTGTATTTCCATTGAAAAATAGTTTCTGTGCTTGCAAACCAAATACTGCCATCAGCAAAAAGCTTGCTATCATATATTTCGGTGTTATAATCTATTCTAAGTTTGGGATTTACCTGTTCTTTATTATAATTGAGTATTTCGCTGCAGGTATTGGATATAGAGGTTACGCTGTAATCGTTTATTTTATGTTTTATTTCATACAGCATCAAGTTATTTGCATATTGAATCAATAGCCGTTGGTGATTGAAATCAATACGATTTACAAAGGTTTTTATGCCATTAAACGCATAAAAACGTTCTTTCTTTTTGTCGAATAAATATACCCCATTCTTTAATGTACCTACCCAAAAATTGCCAAATTCATCTTCTAACAGCTGGGTAATATGGTTTTCGGGCAATGAATAAGCATCCTGAACGTTGTTTTTATACACCGTAACCTGGTATCCGTCATACCGGTTTAAGCCATCTTTGGTGGCGAACCACATAAACCCCTCTTTATCCTGCATTACATCTAACACCATGCCCTGCGAAAGGCCTTGTCTGATGCTAAACCATTCGCCAGGTGACTGGATAGAGGGTATAGACTGCGCGATTAAACTGCCGTTCAATCCCAGTGCAATTGCCAATAATATGAGAATACAACGTTTGATGGCGGAATGGTTTAAAGGCGAAATTAGGGATTTTACGTCTTTGGCTTTTCAATATCCTGCAAATTCATGATACGCAACTGGGTATCTTCATATAATTACCCCGATTTCATTACTATTCAGGATTTTATTCTAATTGAATCGCAATCAATTTTGTAAGCATAAAACTCAATAAAATGAAAACCAGAATTACAACTTTCAAATTCAGTATTGCGGCGTTATTAGCGCTGTTTAACTATTCTGTCTATGCACAAATACCATCTTGTATTTCAAAAAAAGGGCTGGTACTGTACATGCCATTTAACAATAATGCGAATGATATTAGCGGAAAAAACAACCATGGAACTGCCTCCAATGTCAAATATGTAACCGACCGTTTGGGCAATTACAATGCGGCGGCTTATATAAACAGAGACTTGGCGGCGTATGTAGAGGTTCCCAATTCTGCCTCTCTTAATTTTGGAAAAGGAACCTACAATTTTTGGATTAATGGAAATGGTACAAACTGTTCTTTTATTGAAAGAATAGACTGGGCCGATGCCCACAATGGTACCATAAGGGTAGGGGGGTACGCAGATCAGCTTGTATACACCGTTAAGTATGCATCTAATGCCTGTGCTTTTGGCAGCGGAACGAATACATCTGGAACAAAAGTTGTACCTTTTCTTGACCTGAAATGGCACATGATTACGCTGGTTTATGGCGATTCTCAAACCTATATATATTTAGATTGTAAATTAATTATGAAAAATGAAATGAACACGATTTATGCCGATAGCTGTCCCAGCAGTTTGCAAATAGGTAGAAGATGTAACGCAGACCCGCAGCGATACCTGGGCGCAATTGATGATATTGGAATTTGGAACCGGATGTTGGATACCAATGAAATTAAAACAATTTTTAATGCCTCTGGAATTCAAATAATAAATAAAAATGTGACACTGAGACCGGGCGAAAAATTTACATTGAAAAATAAAACCTACAGTTTACCCGGGGTTTATAGCGATACCGTGAATGTAAATGGAGGGGGTATTTGTGCCAGAATTACTTATTACAAAGTTTCATTTATGAATGTAAGTAATCGTTTTCCGGTGAATGGATTGGCGGCCCACTGGCCATTTAACGACAGCGCCAGGGATGAAAGTGGCAACCGAAACCATGGCAAACCTTCTAATGTGGTATATACAACAGACCGGTTTGGAAATCCGAATGGGGCTTTTCATTTTGATCCGGCCAAACTATCGAATATCGAAATTCCAAATTCACCTTCATTAAACAGCGGTGCAGGCAATTATAATGTGTGGTTCAGAACCCCCATGGGCAATTTGCGTTGCTTAATGTCAAAGGTAAATTTTACCAATCCGGATAATGAGGTAATTCATTTGTATATTAACTCTACCCAGGCTTTGGGGCTGGTAAGTTATGGCAATAAAAGTTGCAGAAATGGTGCATGGCTAGCCAATGGAAGCAAAAACGTAAACCCCAATGATTCGCAATGGCACATGTTTACAATGGTGTATGGCGATTCTCAAACTGCAATTTATTTCGATGGGGTGTTCAATAACCGCATTAAAACCCCGGGTTTAAGAGCCGATAGTTGTGGGGCAAATATTCAGATTGGCAGGCATAGGAGTGACGGACCCAGGTATTTTTACGGAGATTTGGACGATATTTCAATCTGGAGCCGCATGTTGGATTCGAATGAGATAAAATCGCTATTTTTTACCTATCCATTAAACATAAAAAACAGAGTCGAAAAAACGATTCATATTTATCCAAATCCTACCCACGGAAAATTCACCATTGCAACAGGCGATAATGAAAAATACAGGGTAGAGGTGAGGGATATAAATGGCCGGATTCTGCATTTTCAGAACAACGTGCAAAGTGGAAGTACTGTTGATTTTAAAGGCATTGCAGGTATTTACATAGTAAACATGTATGCTACCGATGGAAAACAATACCGCGCCAGGTTGGTGATGGAGTAACGCTGTTTAAATGGATATCGGATATCAGATATCTGATATCTGATATCCGATATCCGATATCCGCGATCCAAGATCCACCATCTGATATCCGATTCCCCACATCTAATTAAATGGGCGGACGGCTGTTTCCGATATCCAAGATCCGATATCCGCCATCCGCAATCGGCTGTTCGTCGGCTGCCTTTCGGCTGCTTCAACATCTGTCCAAAAGAAATTTGTTTTTCTCGGAAAAACAAATTTCTTTTGAAATACTGCCCACTCGATTTTTCAATTATAGATAAACACTTATGCAGACTGGGTTTTAGGGAGGTTTTGTAATTATGCTATGGGACTGAAGGGGCGGAGCTTTGCCCAAAGGGCAAAGCAGTTAGGAGTTAGTAGTTAAGAGTTAGGAGTTGGGACGCGGGCTAGAGTTTAGAGTGGAGAGGCTTGCTCTCCATCGCGAGTTATAACCTCGAGAAAAGGACGCGGGCAAGCGTTTAATTCGCGATTGGGACGTGGGCGAGAGTTTGCAGTAATATTTGGGATGGAATTTAAATCACTGTCAATTATTCATATACTTGTAATAATATTTATGTTTAAAAAAATAACATTATGAAAAATTCAACTTTTAATACCCGATTGCAGCAAGTGGACCACAAAGGCAACACTGTTATTTTAATTCAATTTCCAAAACAAGAAGCGGCCAGTAAAGCCGTAAAACAAATACCCGGCACTCGTTGGAGTCAAACCTATCAAAGCTGGTATTTGCCCTGGTCTGAAGATAATTTTAACAGCATTTTAAATACTTTTAGGCAGTTTGGATATGTAGATTACAGTGGATTTGGAATATCGGTAGTGGCATCTAAAAAACCCGCACACCTTCTCAATCCAAAACTGCCCACAGAAACCATAGAACTTCTCGTACAATTCAAAAGATGGATGTTATCACGGAGGTATAGCGACAACACAATTAAAACGTACACCGAAGCTGTACAATGCTTTCTCAAATTCCATATAAACAAAACTGTATCAGCTATCAATAACCAGGATCTTTTGGACTTTAATAATGATTATATCCTTAAAAACAAACTGTCTTCTTCTTACCAAAACCAGGTAGTAAATGGGGTTAAGTTGTTTTTTAGGCAGATAGAAAACAGAAATTTGGATGTGGAGTTGGTGCATCGGCCAAAAAGGGAAAAAACGCTACCCAATGTGCTAAGTAAGGAAGAGGTCAAACAAATTTTGCAAGCACATTCAAATTTAAAACACAGGGTAATGTTGTCGCTAATATATAGCTGTGGATTGCGGAGAAGTGAACTATTGAATCTCAAACCGACAGATATCGAATCTAAGCGAAAATTAGTTGTCATCCGTCAATCAAAGGGAAAAAAGGATCGGATTGTGCCACTCTCCGACAAGATATTACAAATGCTGCGAGAATATTATATAGCAGAAAAGCCCCAGTTTTGGCTATTCGAGGGACAAAAGAAAGGCGAGCCTTACGATGAAAGAAGCCTGGTTAGTGTTTTAAAACAGGCATTACACAAGGCTAAAATATCAAAACCGGTTACACTGCATTGGCTCAGGCATTCCTACGCAACGCATTTATTGGAGGCTGGAACAGATTTAAGATATATACAGGAAATTTTGGGGCATTCGAGCAGCAAAACCACAGAAATCTATACGCATGTAAGTATAAAGAATATTCAAAATATTGTTTCCCCTTTTGATACACTATAAAAAACGATATATTTGTCAAAAGGATGGCAGCTATCATCCATATCTACCCAATTAAGGAGAATATGTATGAAAAAATCATCCATATAAATAAGTTAGGCGCAATATTACAGACGACCGTTATATGGACAAGTCAACACTTGATAACATACTTGAAAAACACAAGGCGCAACCTGTTGGACGCGGTTACATTGATATCATTGTTTCCCGTGACAACTACAAAGACTTTATTTTCGACCTTGTGACATCTGGCTATAAAATCGACAGTGTAAGTTGGTGGGAATGGTGCGAGGACAAAAATGAAAGTAGATACGGGCTTGGTGGACCTGAAAGTGTTTTTTATAGAGGTTGGTTTTCCGAAATTCCTGTTAGGGTTGACGACTTTAGTTTTTCGGCAGACACGACCAAAGAAAATATTGTACAGGAAATTCTAACTAAAATTGAATCAAAGTCAATTTCATTTTCAGACGAGACAGTAACATTTAAAGCAAGTAACTGGCTGACACCAGCAATTTGGTTAAACGTTGCTGACGACTGGAGAAACAAATACAGCGCCTAACACTGGTTTTGCGTCAGGCGGGCTGATGTGCAAACTTGTGCTTTGTGCTTCTAATGAACTTTAGTAATAAATTGAAACTTTGTGCTCTGAAACCCGCCCGAACGCAAAGCCCGAAAACGTTATAAGCAAGCCTAAAAGACAACCGTGCAACCATCGGGCGGACACCAAAACGACCAGTCTTTTGACTTCCAAACTAACTTTCTGGCGACAAAAACTCGGTTGACAATTCGCTGTAACTTGCCACAGACCCAATCCAGTTTACCGACACTCAAGCCAACGCAAGGTTTTAAAAATTTTCCCACCGCACATTTTAAAAAA
>JBGAKR010000002.1:0-731795 GCA_044224315.1 Bacteroidia bacterium
GTTGGGGTAATAGAGCATGCTGCAGTGTTGGTGAAGGCCACTTTGGGGCTTTCTTTTACTACGATGGTTTTGGTGATTGAGTCTTTGCAACCAAACTCAGAGGTAGCTACCAGTTTCACAGCTTTGCTGCCTGGGCTGGTAAACATGTGCTCCGGATCATCTTCGGTAGATACGTTGCCATCGTTGAAGTTCCAGTAGTTACCGCTCAAACCGTTTTTGATGGTGGTAGTGCTTTTGAACTCGAAAGATTCGTTATCGCAACTTCCGGCAACCAAAGTATAGTTGGCTTTGGGTTTGTCGAACTCATATACACGCTGACTCATGGTAGCTACGCAACCATTCAGGCTGGCAGACAAGGTAGCGGTATAAGCACCGGTATTGGTATACAGGTGACTTGGGTTGGTGGCAGAAGAGTGCGCGGTGTTGTCACCGAAATCCCAATCTAAAGTAGCATTAGCAGGAGTAGTTTGGTTGGTGAATTTCACTGCATTGCCTTCGCAAGCATTTACTTTGGTGAATTTCACAGTTGGGATAGCATTTACAGTGATGTTTACACTGTCAGAGAATTCAAAGCCCCAGGGCAGGGTGTTGCAGGTAAGTTTTACTTTGTAGGTACCAGTTCCGGGGAATTGGAATACAGGGTCTGGAGCATCGGTTTTATCGGCTGCTTTACCGGTTCCGAAATCCCAATGGAATTCGATGGCACCGCTTTTCACTGTGCACAGCTGGGTAAAGTCTACCGCATCGCCTGCACAAATTTTAGAGGGATATCCAAACTTCACATTGATGGAAGGGTAGATCAGTACGTTGCGTTTGATAATGGTGTCGCAACCATTCATCAGGTCACTCACTTTAATATATACTACAACGGTAGAATCTTCCAGGTTGCTATTAGCGGTTTTGTACTGAACTTCCATATCGCTGCTTAGAGGTCCAGAAGATGGGAAGTTGGTAGTGATTTCAGATGATGGCAAGGCAGTACCTTTAATGGTAGTAGCCCAGGCAGATGCAGTCCATTTTGAATTGTAATCGCTGTTGCTGTAAGTGGTTACACCTTTGGGAGATGTAAGATTATAGATAACAGGCTGCCCTACAATGGTAATATCGGTAAGTTTACCAGACTGGTAAATAGCTTTGGTTGGTTTGGAAGAGAAAGTAAGTTTCTCGCCGCCCGGCGCTGGTTTTACAAATGTAGTCATGGTAATGGTATCGTTCGATGTATTATCATCGGGCATATCAATGAAGAATTTAATGCGGTTTGTTCCAAGTGTATTCAACACCAATTGGGCATTAAAGGTTACCTGAGCGGTATCACCGGTAAGCATTTTCTTCTTCACCAAGGTGGCAGTTTTAGGTCCGCCGTTTACACTGTAAGCAACATTAAAGTTGTAAGCAGACAGAGAAGTTTGTAGAAATAGCCTGAATATCGGTGAAGATCTCAACGCCACCGCGGTCAGATTTTACTTTGTTGCGGTCTGCACTAAATACGTCTTTAGGATTGGTAGTAGTGGTATTGGTGTTATTATGGCACTCAAATGCTTTGGGGCGATAATCGCCATTGGCTACATCAAAGAAATCAGGATCCAGGAATTTTTCACCCTTTCCTGGCAAGCCGGTACTCATCCAACCGTTAAAGTCGCTTGCGCTGCCCGCTGGATTGTACCAGTTTTGGCCACCGCTCATGTTTTTAATCCAATAAGTGTTGTTGTCCAGTTCTTTAATATTGTTCTGGCTTTGGTTGTAAGCATAAATTGGGTAGCAGTAGTAACCATTTGCAATATCAATAATATTACCGGCTACTGAATATGAGCTATGGTAGTATTCTTGACATAGTAAGCCATAAATATAGCAATAGGTGTAGTTAGAACCACGGGCACGGATGGTATTCTGACGGGCTTCAAAAGCGTAACCACTGTTGTAGCTGTATGAGTACATCGGATTATTGCCATAATAACCAAAATTGTCTGCGATTATGTTAGAATTCACCTGCCAGTTGTAAAGGTAAATACAGTATATACCGTAGAAATAACCCTGGTTGCTGGCTGTAGAGTTTTTGGTAATCAGGTTGCGGTTGATTTTTGCATGGAAATAGTATTGGCACTGAATTCCATAAAAATAGTAACCCGCGTAGTTGTTGGTAATTACGTTATCCTCAATTAAAATATAGGGATTGAGTGAAGTAGAAGTATTGTAAATGTAAATATTGTAGGCATAGTAACCGAAACTGCAATTTTTAATAGTGTTTCTGCTTACAGTAAGGTCATTTCCATAGTACAGCATATAACCATATGAAGAATAACCAGACGCATAAGTGGAAACATTGTCCATTACGTTGTTGGTAAATTCAGCGTTGTAGTTATAGTAACCATAAACAGCATAGCAATAGTAATAAGCAGCAAGGTTCTTCATTACGTTGTTGTTGAAAATGAAGGGCCTTCCGGAAGCACCATAGTTATAGTACATATAGTTCTGCCAGTAGTACATAGAAGAAGAAGAAGCAGAAGCACCCGCCTGTGGCAAATCATGCACCACGTTACCGTCGAATTTGGTAGAACGGTTTGCAGCATATGACATATAGCTGTACATCAGGTATACGTTTGTAGGCATACCAGCGCTTCCTGCATCGGTTCTTGAAATATCATTGTTCAAAAACTGGTTTCCATTGGTATAATAATTTCGGATAGCAGTGTAATAGAAGTTAGAGATTTTATTACCCTCGAAAGTATTATTCATAGGAGTGCTGGAGTAAGTAGAGGTGTTACCATTTACAGCAATGGCATAAGACGGGCCAGCTGAGTTGGTTGCCAAAGTGCGCATGTTACAGTTGCGAATGGTATCATAAGAACCAGTGCTAGTGCTTGTAGCTGCAGTAGCAGAGCCCGAGGTGTAACAAAACACAACGTAAGCACCTGCACCGGTAGAACCCGAAGTCAAAGTGCTAAATTCCAGGTTACAACCCTCAATGGTATTGTAATCTGAAGCTCCGCTAAAACGAACAATCTGGCCTGTGGTTGAGGTAGAGGTGTTTCGAATGGTTAGATTCTTGATTTTGAAATAATCTCCACCTTGAAATGAAATAACCTCAGATGTAATGGACAATGCCAGAATTTTACCACCACCATTAATAGTAATGGTATTGGTGCTAGACATGCCAGTAATTTGAGGAAACTGCACCTGACTAGTCTCGGTCAGATCGGAGTTTACGTTCACAACTACTGGGCCAGAAACACCCGCAGTAAGTGTAGTACCGCCATCCGTTCTGGACAAACCCTGCAAGGATCTCCAGAATGAATACCAGTCTTTAAAGTTGGTTGACGATGCTCCGGCGGTAGCATCGATGGTTACCGTTCCCGACATTTGTGCCGAAGCAGTAAGTGCACATAAGCTTAGTCCGGTTACGACCAGCATACGAGCAAATCTTTTGGTTTGGTTTAGTAAAGTTTGTTTCATTGGTTACAATTATTGTAAGCTTCAAATCTGTCGTTTTTAAAACAAAATTCCAAGCACCCAAACCTCCACAAACCCTTATATAGCAATAATCTACACGATTATTGCCATTACAATTCACTCAAAATTACAGACTATTTATTCTGTTTTTATTTTGTTATTCTTACAGAATTTTTATTCTACATAAAGCTTCTAAATTGCTTTCATATAAACTTTTATACTATATCCTTATTACAAATTGAATAATCTGTTTTAAAAAGTTGTTAATTTTAGAATATTCGGTACAAGATTTGAAGCGTCACAAATTTGTCATAATTTGTCCACATTCTTGCAATAAACCATAAAAAAAGCCCCGCAGAAATCTGCGGGGCTTTTTATGTTATTGAAATAACTCTTTATTATTTCTGAATTTGTACGGCACGAACTACCACTTTGCTGGCAGAGCTTACACGTACTGAGTAAACGCCGTTGGCAAGGTCAGCCGCATCTACCACTACCAGGCCGTTGTTGGCGCTGTTCATGGTTTTCACTACTGCGCCGGTAGCGCTGATCAGTTGTACGGTTACATCTTTACCAAAGCTTTCGGTCAATGCAATGTTGAAGCTTCCGGTGCTTGGGTTGGGGTATAAGCCCATTCCAAATTTCACCAGGTCTTCTGCTGCAGTGCGGTTCATTACCACTTTTTTGGTAACGGTGCACTCACAACCAGTTGCATCTACTTTGGCACGCATGGTTACTTCATACTCGCCATCCTGTTGGAAGTCGAAGCTTGGAGTAGCACCATTTAAAGTACCACCACCTTTAACAACCCAGGTATAGGTTACGCCGGTTTGTGACAACTGGGCGCCGGCTGCATCCAATGGGTTGAATTTCATTCCACGGAATCCGAATGCATAGTCTGGGTCGCCTTTGAAATCGCAGGTTTTGGGTCCTTCGTTGATGGTTACCGCTTTGCGGATACTATCAGAGCAACCGCCGGCTATGCTGGCTTTCAGGGTTACAAAGTAGGTAGTTGTTTTGGTTACATTACCATAGTTGTAGGTAGGATCGCTGCTTGTGCTGGTTCCGGTATTACCGAAATCCCACAGGTAAGCGATATCACCCTGGGCCCAGGTAGTGTTGTTTTCGAATACTACAGGCTGGCCGCTGCACACATTGGTAGCGCTGAACTGGGCAGTGGGTTGTACACCTACTACAAGGTCAGTGCTGGTTTGGGCTTTGCAACCATTATCAAGGGTAATGGTAAGGCTTACAGTTTTAGGTCCGAGGGTAGTCCAGGCGTGGTTTACATCTTTGCTGGTAGCAATGGCAGAACCGTCGCCGAAATCCCATTTGTAGTTAGCCACGGTACCACTTACCGGAGGGGTAAGGTTGGTGAAGGTGGTTGGGGTAATAGAGCAAGCTGCAGTATTGGTGAAGGCCACTTTGGGGCTTTCTTTTACCACAATGGTTTTGGTGATTGAGTCTTTGCAACCAAACTCAGAGGTAGCAACCAGTTTCACAGCTTTGCTGCCGGGGCTGGTGAACATATGAGATGGATCATCTTCGGTAGATACGTTGCCATCGTTGAAGTTCCAGTAGTTACCGCTCAAACCGTTTTTGATGGTGGTAGTGCTTTTGAACTCGAAAGATTCGTTATCGCAACTTCCGGCAACCAAAGTGTAGTTTGCTTTTGGTTTGTCGAACTCATATACACGCTGACTCATGGTAGCTACACAACCATTCAGGCTGGCAGACAAGGTAGCGGTATAAGCACCGGTGTTTACATACAGGTGACTTGGGTTGGTGGCAGAAGAGTGGGCGGTATTGTCACCGAAATCCCAATCTAAAGTAGCATTAGAAGGAGTAGTTTGGTTTGTGAATTTCACGGCATTGCCTTCGCAAGCATTTACTTTGGTGAATTTCACGGTTGGGATAGCATTTACAGTGATGTTTACACTGTCAGAGAATTCAAAGCCCCAGGGCAGGGTGTTGCAGGTAAGTTTTACTTTGTAGGTACCAGTTCCGGGGAATTGGAATACAGGGTCTGGAGCATCGGTTTTATCGGCCGCTTTTCCGGTTCCGAAATCCCAGTGGAATTCGATGGCGCCGCTTTTCACCTGGCACAGCTGAGTAAAGTCTACAGCATCACCTGCGCAAATTTTAGATGGATATCCAAACTTCACATTGATGGAAGGATAGATCAACACATTGCGTTTAATGATGGTATCGCAACCATTACCTAAATCAGAAATTTTAAGATACACAACAATAGTAGAATCTTCCAGATTGGTATTGCTGGTTTTGTATTGAACCTCCATGTCAGTGCTCAAAGAACCTGAAGCGGGGAAGTTGGTAGTGATTTCAGATGATGGCAACGCGGTACCTTTTATTGTGGTGGCATAAGCTGTAGCTTTCCAGTTGGTATTGTAGGTAGAGTTGCTGTAAGCCTTAGGTGCAGTTATATTGTAAATAACGGGTTGGCCCACGATGGTAACATCGGTAAGTTTACCAGACTGGTAAATAGCTTTGGTAGGTTTGGTAGAGAAGGTTAGTTTCTCTCCACCTGGAGCTGGTTTTACAAATGTGGTCATGGTAATGGTATCGTTCGATGTTTTATCATCGGGCATATCAATGAAGAACTGGATTTTGTTGGTTCCCAGTGTATTCAATACCAATTGGGCATTAAATGTTACCTGAGCGGTATCACCAGTAAGCATTTTCTTTTTAACAACAGTAGTGGTTTTAGGTCCACCGTTTACGCTGTAGGCAACATTAAAGTTGTAAGCAGTATCGTAGGCATACAGGTTTTTAACTACAAATTTGGTAGCACCGCTGCTGGTATAGCCTTGGCAAACCTGCGCAGGTACTGAGAAGTTTGTAGAAACAGCCTGAATATCGGTAAAGATTTCAACGCCACCACGGTCAGATTTTACTTTGTTGCGGTCTGCACTAAATACGTCTTTAGGGTTGGTAGTAGTTGTATTGGTATTGTTATGACATTCAAATGCTTTGGGGCGATAATCACCAGCAGCTACATCAAAGAAATCAGGGTTCAGGAATTTCTCACCTTTACCTGGCAAGCCGGTGCTCATCCAACCGGTGAAGTCACTTGCACTTCCGGCAGGGTTATACCAGTATTGGCCACCACTCATGTTTCTTACCCAGTAAGTGTTATTATCCAGTTCTTTAATGTTGTTCTGGCTTTGGTTGTAGGCATAAATCGGATAGCAATAGTATGCATCTGCTACATCTACAATGTTACCTGCAACTGAATAAGAGCTATGATAATACTCCTGACACAGTAATGCATAAACATAGCAGTAGGTATAGTTAGAACCACGTGCACGAAGGGTATTCTGACGGGCTTCAAAAGTGTAACCACTGTTGTAGCTGTATGAATACATGGGGTAGTTACCATAGTAGCCAAAGTTATCTGCAATGATATTTGAATTTACCTGCCAGTTGTACAGATAAATACTGTAAATACCGTAGAAATAGCCCTGGTTTGTAGCAGTAGAGTTTTTAGTAATCAGGTTGCGGTTAATTTTAGCACTGTAATAATACTGGTTTTGAATGGCCCAGAAATAGTAACCAGCGTAGTTGTTGGTGATTACGTTATCCTCAATTAAGGTGTAAGGATTCAGTGAGTTTGAAGTATTGTAAATGTAAATAGGATAAGCATAGTAGCCAAAGCTGCAGTTCTTAATTGTATTCTTACTTACTGTAAGGTCATTACCATAATACAGCATGTAAATGTAAGAAGAGTAACCAGAAGCATAGGTTTGGATATTATCCCATGTATTGCTGGTAAACTGTGCATTATAGTTGTAGTAACCATAAATACCATAGCAGTAGTAATAGCTCATGATGTTTTTGAATGTATTGTTATTAAAAACACATGGGTTAGAGCTGCTACCATAGTTATAGTAGAAGTAGTTGTAGAAATAGTTCATTGGGCTGCTTGAAGCAGAAACACCAGCATAAGGCAAATCGTGGAATACGTTTCCGTCGTATTTGGTAGAACGGTTGGTAGAATACGTTTGGTAGCTATACATGGTGTATGGCTGAGAGTAGGTAGAAGCAGAGCTGGTAGCATTGCTGCGAGACACATCGTTGTTCAAGAACTGGTTACCATTGGTGTAGTAGTTAAAGAAACCCATGTAGTAAAAGTTCTTAATGGTGTTTCCGGTAATGGTATTGTTCTGAGGAGTGCTGCTATAGTTACCAGTGTTACCGTTAATGGCAATTGCAATGGCAGGGCCGGCAGGGTTAACGCCGGTGGTTTGCATTACGCAACCACGGATGGTATCATAAGAACCTGTAGCCGTGCTGGTAGCAGAGGTAAGTGCACCCTGGCTGTAACCCCAGTATACATAAGCCGAACTGCTGGTTGAAGCGGCTACCATGGCAGTAAACTCAATGGTACATTTTTCAATCAGGTTGTAGTCCGATCCGCCATAAAAACGGATACCCGCGCTGGTGGTTGAGGTACTAGTGTGGCTAATAATCAGGTTTTTAATTCTGAAATAATCACCACCGCTGAATGATACTGCTTCGTAAGACCCAGTATAGCTGAATTTTTTACCTCCACCATTAATGGTAATGGTGTTGGTTGAAGACATACCGGTGATTTGAGGAAACTGGATTGCATCGGCTTCAGTTAAATCTGAATTCACATTCACAGTTACAGGACCTGAAACACCTGCAGTAAGTGTAGAACCGCCATCCGTCCTAGACTGACCCTGTAAGGATCTCCAGAATGAATACCAGTTTTGAAAGTTAGTGGACGACGCTGCGGAGGAAGCATCGATGGTTACTGTTCCAGACATTTGGGCCGAGGCAGTAACTGCGCATACACTAAGTCCGGTTACGACCAGCATACGTGCAAATCTTTTGGTTTGGTTTAGTAAAGTTTGTTTCATTGGTTACAATAATTGTAGCTTCAAATCTGCCGAAAAAATTGTTTAACTCCAACAGATGTCATCGAAAAAACATTCGAGACCAGAAACTTACCAATCAAAACCAATTTTTAATCCCTAAAATAATAGAATAATTTCAGGGCTTTTTTTCTTTTTATATTACCGAATATTTGTTCTAATTTTATCTTATATATAAATATTTTATTAATATTTCAATGATTATTTTTTATTGTATTTTTATTCTATTGATAGACTGTTTTTTAGTAGAATTTATATCCTAAAATCGAATGTCGGTTTTTTGTCATAATTTTTGAACGTTCGATTTTTTTTGTATCAAATAGCCCCGCTCCGTTTTTAAGAGCAGGGCTATCTGAAAATCAATTATCTATTACTTCTGAATTTGTACGGGGCGAACTACCACTTTGCTGGCAGAGCTTACACGTACTGAGTAAACGCCGTTGGCAAGGTCAGCAGCATCTACCACTACCAGGCCATTGTTGGCGCTGCGCATGGTTTTTACTACTGCGCCGGTTGCGCTGATCAGTTGTACAGTTACATCTTTACCAAAGCTTTCGGTCAATGCAATGTTGAAACTGCCAGTGCTTGGGTTGGGGTATAAGCCCATTCCAAATTTCACCAGATCTTCTGCTGCAGTGCGGTTCATTACCACTTTTTTAGTAACGGTGCACTCGCAACCGGTTGCATCTACTTTGGCACGCATGGTTACTTCATATTCGCCATCCTGTTGGAAGTCGAAGCTTGGAGTAGCACCATTTAAAGTACCACCACCTTTAACAACCCAGGTATAGGTTACGCCGGTTTGTGACAACTGGGCACCTGCGGCATCCAATGGGTTGAATTTCATTCCACGGAAACCGAATGCATAGTCTGGGTCGCCTTTAAAATCGCAGGTTTTTGGACCTTCGTTGATGGTTACCGCTTTGCGGATACTATCAGAGCAACCACCCGCAATGCTGGCTTTAAGGGTTACAAAGTAGGTAGTGGTTTTGGTTACACTTCCGTAGTTATAAGTAGGATCGCTGCTGGTGCTTTTACCTGTATTACCGAAATCCCATTCATACTCTATATCGCCCTGGGCCCAGGTAGTGTTGTTTTCGAATACTACAGGCTGGCCGCTGCACACATTGGTGGCGCTGAACTGGGCAGTGGGTTGTACACCTACTACCATATCCTTACTTATTTCAGCTTCGCAACCGTTATCCAGTACCATATTTAAAGTAACAGTTTTAGGTCCTAGGGTAGTCCAGGCGTGGTTTACATCTTTGCTGGTAGCAATGGCAGAACCGTCGCCGAAATCCCATTTGTAGTTAGCCACAGTACCACTTACCGGAGGGGTAAGGTTGGTGAAGGCGGTTGGGGTAATAGAGCAAGCTGCAGTGTTGGTAAAGGCCACTTTGGGGCTTTCTTTTACTACGATGGTTTTGGTAATAGAGTCTTTGCAACCAAACTCAGAGGTAGCAACCAGTTTCACAGCTTTGCTGCCGGGGCTGGTAAACATATGCTCCGGATCATCTTCGGTAGATACGTTGCCATCATTGAAGTTCCAGTAGTTACCAGTTAATCCATTTTTAATAGTGGTAGTACCTTTAAACTTGAAGTTTTCGTTATCACAGCTGCCGTCTACCAGGGTAAAGTTGGCTTTGGGTTTGTCAAACTCGTACACGCGTTGGCTCACAGCTGCTACGCATCCATTCAGACTAGCTGTAAGTGTGGCGGTGTAACCGCCAGTTACAGAGTATAAGTGGCTAGGGTTAGTCGCCGATGAGTGGGTGGGAGAATTTGGGTCACCAAAATCCCAATCTAATGTAGCATTGGCAGGAGAAGTAAGGTTGGTGAATTTCACCGCATTGCCTTCGCAGGCATTTACTTTGGTAAATTTCACTGTTGGAATAGCATTTACAGTAACGTTTACACTGTCGGAGAATTTAAAGCCCCAAGGCAAAGTAGATGCAGTTAATTTAACCTTGTAAGTGCCAGTTCCGGGGAATTGGAATACGGGGTCTGGTGCATCAGTTTCGTCGGTGGCTTTGCCAGTACCGAAACTCCAATGGAACTCCATTGCACCGCTTTTTACCTGACATTGTTGGCTAAAGTCTGAAGCATCCCCCAGACAAATTTTTGAAGGATAGTTAAACTTAACCTTAATAGAAGGATAAATCAAAACATTGCGTTTGATGATAGTATCGCAACCGTTGGTTAAATCGGATACTTTAAAGAAAACGGTTACAGTGCTGTCCTCCATATTTGGATCAGAGCTCACAAAATCTATGTAACCATCTTTGCCAGAAGCCGGGGGATAATATTGTGCAGTACCTTCAGTTCCAGATAAGGTGCGGCCTTTCAATGAGGTAACATAGGTAGATGCAGTCCATTTGGTGTTAAAATCGTTATTGCTATACGTATTTACACCTTTAGGCGCACTGAAATAGTAGTAAGAATGCTCATTTACCAAGGTAATATCCAGATTTTTGCCAGACTGGTAGATGGTTCTTGAAGGTTGAGTGCCGAAGGTCAGTTTTTCACCACCAGGTGCAGGCTTAACGAATGTGGTAAGGGTAATGGTATCATTCGATGTTTTGTCGTCGGGTATATCAATAAAGAATTTAATGCGGTTGGTGCCTAAAGTATTCAATACCAGTTGGGCATTAAAGGTTACCTGGGCAGTATCACCGGTAAGCATTTTTTTCTTAACCCGTGTGGTAGTTTTAGGCCCGCCATTTACACTGTAGGCTACATTAAAGTTGTAAGCAGTATCGTAGTTATATAGGTTTTTAACCACAAATTTGGTAGCCCCGCTGCTGGTATAACCTTGGCAAACCTGCGCAGGTACGGAGAAATTGGTAGAAATTGCCTCTATGTCAGTAAAGATTTCAACGCCACCGCGGTCAGACTTTACTTTATTGCGGGTTGCTCCGAATATATCAGTGGGGTTGGTGGTAGTTGTATTCGTGTTATTATGGCATTCAAAAGCTTTTGGACGATAGTCGCCAGCAGAGGGGTTGAAGAAATCTGGGTTGGCTGTATTTTCTCCTTTACCAGGTAGGCCAGTTGCCATCCAGCCACTGAAATCGCTGGCACTTCCTGCAGGGTTATACCAGTTTTGACCACCGCTTATGTTCTTAATGTAATATGTATTGTTATCCAGTTCTTTAATGTTGTTTTGATTTGAACTATATGCGTAGCAAGGGTAAACATAATAGGCGTCTTGTATATCTACAATATTACCTGCAACTGAGTAACTGCTATGGTAATACTCCTGGCACAACAATCCATAAATACTGCAGTATGTATAATTTGAACCTTTTTCGCGAATAGTATTCTGGCGGGCTTCGAAAGTGTATCCACTGTTGTAACTGTAGGAATACATAGGATTATTCCCATAGTAACCGAAGTTATCGGCGATGATGTTTGAGTTTACCTGCCAGTTATAAAGATAAATGCTGTAAATACCGTAGAAATAGCCCTGGTTTGAAGCAGTTGAGTTTTTGGTTATCAGGTTGCGGTTGATTTTTGCATTATAATAATACTGGTTTTGAATGGCCCACATGTAATAACCTGTATAATTATTGGTAATTACATTATCTTCAATTAAAGTATACGGATTGAGTGAATTTGAAGTATTGTAAATGTAAATAGGATAAGCATAGTAGCCAAAGCTGCAGTTCTTAATTGTGTTCTTACTTACCGTAAGGTCATTTCCATAATACAGCATGTAAATGTATGAAGAATAACCAGAAGCGTAGGTTTGGATATTATCCCAGGTATTGCCATTAAACTGAGCATTATAGTTGTAATAACCATAGATACCATAGCAATAGTAATAGCTCATAATGTTTTTGAATGTATTGTTATTAAACACACAGGGATACGAGCTGCTGCCATAATTGTAGTAGAAATAGTTGTAGAAATAGTTCATTGGGCTGCTTGAAGCTGAAACACCTGCATATGGCAAATCGTGAAACACGTTTCCATCATACGCTGTGGAACGGTTGGTAGAATAGGTTTGGTAGCTATAAATGGTGTATGGCTGCGAATAGCTTGATGATGAACTGGTAGCATTGCTACGCGATACATCATTATTTAAGAACTGGTTTCCATTGCCATAAAAGTTAAAGAAACCCATATAGTAAAAGTTCTTAATGGTGTTTCCGGTAATGGTATTGTTTTGAGGCGTGCTGCTATAGTTACCAGTATTACCATTAATGGCTATTGCGATCGCAGGTCCTGCTGGATTAACACCTGTAGTTTGCATTACGCAACCACGGATGGTATCATAAGAACCGGTAGCTGTGCTGGTAGCAGAAGTAAGAGCTCCCTGGCTGTAACCCCAGTATACATAAGCCGAACTGCTGGTTGAAGCAGATACCATGGCGGTAAACTCAATGGTACATTTCTCAATCAGGTTGTAGTCCGATCCGCCATAGAAACGGATACCCGCGCTGGTGGTAGAAGAGTTGGTGTGACTGATAGTCAGGTTTTTAATTCTGAAATAATCACCACCGCTGAATGATACTGCTTCATTAGAACCAGTATAACTAAAAATTTTGCCGCCACCATTAATGGTAATAGTGTTGGTGCTAGACATGCCTGTAATTTGGGGGAACTGAATTGCATCTGCCTCGGTTAAATCCGATTTTACATTTACAATTACAGGACCCGAAACACCTGCAGTTAAAGTAGAACCGCCATCTGTTCTGGCTAACCCTTGCAGGGAATTCCAGAACGAATACCAGTTTTGAAAGTTAGTTGAGCTGGCTGCCGCCGAAGCATCAATTGTGACCGTCCCCGACATTTGAGCCGAAGCCGACATTGCACACAAGCTTAGTCCGGTTATGACCAGCCCGCGAGCAACGCTTTTAATTTGGTTTAGTAAAGTTTGTTTCATGAGTACAAAATATGAGGCTTCAAATATCGAATGATTATTTGGTATTAATAAATCAAAATTCAAAACCGCCATAAAATCACCAAAAGCCCTTCCTTATTTTGTCATATTAACTTCAGATTCTGACAAACCGAATAGTATTTCGAATGTTTATTCTATTTATTTTTTAACACCTAACAGATTGAATATCTGTAGTATTTGTAATATTTTTATTACTTTTTGTTGTAGTAAATTTTCAAAAAATCCTCTTTTGTCAAAATTCTGTCATTTCGGAAACTAGTGTCAGTTTTTAGCCACAATCTGGGTGTATTAGCATCCGGTTTGGGTCATTTTTAACCCATACTGCACCGCTAAAAAAGTCAAAATCCAGTGGGTTCTAATTCGAATACATATCAGACCTAAACAAAAAAACCCCGGCACAAGGCCAGGGTTTTTCTGTTGTTTTTAGTGTTTTTATCTTAGTGTCCGATGGTGATTTTGCGGGTCACCACTTTGTTGCCACTGCTTACACGAACCAGGTAGGTTCCGTCGGCGATATCACCGGCGTTTACTGATACCAGGCCATTGTTGGCGGCGGTTACAGTTTTCACTACAGTTCCGGTTATGCTCAGCACTTCGATGCTTACATTCTGACCAAAGCTTTCGGTCAGCGCTACATTAAAGTTGCCATTGCTTGGGTTCGGGAACACTGCAATACCCACAGTTTGTAAATCCTGCGCATTGCTGCGGTTCATTACCACCTGTTTGGTTTTTGAGCATTCGCAACCGGTTGCATCTACTTTGGCGCGCATGGTTACGGTGTATACTCCATCTTTCAGGAAGTCGTGCTGTACGCTTGAACCTGATTTGTTTCCACCGGTTTCGATTACCCAGGTGTAGCTTACTCCGCCCTGGCCGGTTACGTTACCGCTACCGTCCATTGATTGGAATTTCATTGCATTGCGACCAAATGCATAGTCGGGGTCTGCTTTGAAATCGCAGGTTTTAGGACTCTCGTTTACGGTTACTGCCTTGCGGATACTGTCTGAGCAGCCGCCGGTTATGTTGGCATACAGGGTTACAAAATAGGTTGTGGTAAGGGTTACGTTGCCGTAATCGTGGTTGGGGTCGCTGGTTGTGCCAGTGGTGGCATCACCAAAGTTCCACAGGTAGTTTACATCGCCCTGGGCCCAGGTAGTGCTGTTTTCAAATACCACCGGGGTACCTGAGCATACGCTGGCGGCTGTAAAGTCTGCCTTGGGCTGGGTAAGCACATTGATGTCTTTGCTGGTGAATGATTTGCAACCATTATCCAAAGAAACTGTCAGTGTGATGGTTTTGGGACCCAGATTGCTCCAGTTGTGGGTGGGTGAAGTAGCGCCGGTGGTGCTGCCATCGCCAAAATCCCATTTGTAGGTTGCAATTGCACCGCTTACAGTTGGGGTTTGGTTGGTGAAGGTGGTTGGAGTCAGTGAGCAGGCCGGTGTATGGGTAAAGGCCACTTTGGGACTTTCTTTCACAGTTATCACGCGGGTCATTGAGTCTTTGCAACCAAATTCTGAGGTTACTATCAGTTTGATTGATTTGTTACCTGCACTGCCGAAGATGTGCTCGGGGTTGGTTTCGGTGCTTACATCGCCGCCGGTAAGGTTCCAGTAGCTTCCAAACAGACCGGTTTTGATGGTACTGTTGTTTTTGAAGGTAAAGGCCTCATTGTCGCAGCTGCCTGATACATATGCCCAGTTTGCTTTGGGTTTGTCGAACTGGTAGGCATACTGGGTCTCAGTTGCGGTACAGCCGTTCAGACTGGCGGTTAGGGTTACCTGATATGCACCGGTGTTTGCGTATGTTTTGGTGGGGTTGGTAGCTGTTGAGCTGGTATTGTCACCAAATTTCCAGTTATAGGTAGAGTTAGCAGGAGTGGTTTTGTTGGTAAAGCTCAGTGCTTTGCCTTCGCAGGCATTGGCTTTTACAAAGTCTACTTTCGGCAGAGGACCCACCACTACCATCGCACTGTCGTAGCTGGGGAAGCCATAGGGCTGGGTGATGGCGGTCATTTTTACTTTATAGGTTCCGGTTGAAGGGAAAGTAAACTGAGGATCCTGTTGCTCGCTGATATCTTTGGGGTTACCGGTTCCGAAGGTCCAGGCAAACTCCATGTTTCCGCTGCGCACGGTTGATTTGTTTTCAAACAATACAGCATCTCCGTCGCAGATTTTGCTTGGGTATACAAATTTGGGAACGATGGTAGGATAAATCAGCACCTGACGGCGGATGATGGTATCGCAGCCGTTGTTCAGATCAGTTACCTTCAGGCATACCCAGATTGAAGAATCTTCCATAGAAGCATCACTGGTTTGGAACTTCAGTTCCAGGTCGTTTCCACCACTTGGGGCGGTGTAGGTAATCTCGCTGGATGGGCGGGGGTTACCACCTGTAGTTACGGCATAACCGGTAGCAGTCCAGTCGGTACCATAAGCACCGTTGCTGTAAATGCGGGGCGATGATGAGTTGTAAATTACAGGGGCTTTCAATACAGTTACATCATTGGGTTTGCTGTATTGGTAGAAAGCCACAGTGGGTTTTGCACTGGCAAGCAGTTTTCCGCCACCCGGAGCTGGTTTTACAAAGGTGTTGAAGATAAAGCTGTCGTTGGCAGTATAATCATCCGGCATGTCTACATAAATAGCAATGCGGTTGTTGCCATAAGCATTCAGTGTGAGTGGTTTTGGGAAGTAAATCATGGCTGTATCGCCCAGGGCCAGTTGTTTTTTAACCACTGCCGATACTTTGGGGCCACCGTTTACTGAGTAGCTTACATTAAAGTTCGTTGCTTTGTCGTACTGGTAGTTGCTTTTTACCACAATATTGGTTTTGCCGGTGGTATAGCCTGCGCAAACCACTGCGGGTACTGTAAAGTTGGTACTTACAGCTTCAATATCGGTGGGGGTTTCAAGGCCGCCGCGGTCATGGCGCACTTTGTTGCGGTCTACCTTCAACGCATCCTTGGTATTTACGGTCAGGTAAGGCACGTTGTTCTGGGTGGCAAATGCACCGGGACGCCAGTCGTTATTAACCTTATCAATAAATTTAGGATCAATGGCTATATCATTCGGACCGTTTGCATTGGCAGAGCTGAAGTTGGCCCAGTTGCTGTAATCAGTTCCGTTGAAATACCAGTAAGAATACTGCCAGTTGTTGGTAAACCAGTATACATTGCGGTCAAACTCAGAGGGTCCGCCTGAAGAGTAGTTCATGTACCAGTAACGATACAGATAGTAGGGCAATGTACCGCTGGTAGCGCCTTTGAAGTCGAAAATATTACCGGTAAACTGAACGGTGTGGTAATAGAGATAGATATAGCTGTAAATGTAAGATGAACCCGGAGTTGGGGTATTGCTGTTATCTACCTGGAAGGTATTGTTGCGCAACTCCGCATTGTATCCGCTTAATCCAGAGTAAATATACAAATAGGTAGAGTTAGCATAGTTATTAGCAAACACGTTACCTGTGAACTGGTAAGCACTCAGGTAGTAGAAATAGTTGTAGAAATAACCGGTTGAAGAGGTAACCCTATTACCTACCACATAGTTGCGGTTGATTTTAAAGTTATTGGTTCCGGTGTAATAGTAAATGTACAGGTAATGATAGTTTACTGTGGTACATTTGGTAATTACGTTATCCTGAAATTCGTTCCAGGCATAAGAACCATTTGATGCATAGTAAATATATACATTATACAGGTAATAGTTATTGATTACGTTTTTAATGGTATTGCCATTGCAGCGGATACCGGTAGGATAGTAAATGTAAAAGTTGTACAGGGTAGCAGAAGTTCCGCTGTTCTGAATATTGTCAATTACATTATTGGTTACATCGGTATAGTTAGCGTAGTAAATGTAGAAAGTATAGCATGTACCGGTAGAGGTCATAATATTGGTAAACGAGTTACCATCTATTTTGAACACATTGGCAGCAGTACCATAGGGGTAGTAAGCATATACACCATAGAAAGTGCTGAGAGCGGTAGCAGCCACGTTGGCTCCATTATAGGGCAGATCGTGTACTTTATTACCACTAACACTGGCCGCACGGTTGGTCATGTAAGGATAATAGGTATAGATACCATACATGGTAGATGAGTGTGCGGTTCCGCTGTTTGCATTTACACGGCTGATATCGTTGTTGTTTATAATGTTACCATTGCAGTAGTAGTTGTAAATACCATAGAAATAGAAGTTTTGGATGGTGTTGTTGCTGAAAGTATTGTTGGTAGCTACAGAGCTGTAGTTACTTGTGTTACCCTGCTGAATAATACCATAATAAGGTCCGGTTGCATTTGAAGCGGTTGCTTTCATTGTGCAGTTATTGATGGTGCAATAAGAACCGGTAGCGGTGGTAGCTGTAGAACCTAAGCTGCTGCTGTTTGCAAATGCAATATAACCTGCAGTGGTTGAAGCACCTGAACCCAGAGCGGTAAATTCAATGGAACCTGATACCACAGATGGTGGTTGAGGTGGTGGTATTTTTGATGTACAGGTTCTTTACTGTGCAATAGTCAGCTCCGTTGAACAACAGATATGCATCTGTGCTGCTGTATGTTCCGATAAAACCGTTACCATTAATGGTAAGCGTGTTAGTGGAAGAAAACAGCGCCGGAATATTAGACTGAGTTACATCATTAAAATTGCTTTTTACATCCAGGGTAATGGCACCACCGATACCGGTGGTGTTATTGTATTGCAAAGATGCCACGGTTGTATCTGTGCGGGTTAAGCCCTGCATAGACCGTACAAAAGAGTACATGTTTTTAAAGTTGGTGGCACTGCAGGGAATACCTGTATTTATGGTATAGGTTCCACTCATCTGAGTGGTAATCTGCGCTTTTGTCGACAGCGCAGATCCAGCCAATATGGCAATCAGAAACAACTTTCTGAGCACCTTGTTAATTGATTGATTTTTCATTGGTTTTTGGGTGTGGTTTGTTGGTTTTTGGTTGGTTGTTTATGAGGTATTCGAATCAGGTAAGCACCGTTTCCGTATTTACCCAGGTCCATGTTTTGGGTTCCGAAACCATTGTTCTGGTAGCTGAAGTCAGCTACTTTAGAACCGGTTGCACTAAACACTTCAACCTGCAGGGGTTCGTTGTTGGTTAATGCATAACCAATGGTTACAACGCCGATGCTTGGGTTTGGATAAATGGCCACTGCTGCAGATAAACTCAACTTTTTGGTTCCCATAATTGAATTTTCGCAGTCAGGTGGGTATTGCACCATTACGGGGCGCAGCATTACCTGTGATTTATTGCCACTTGGATCTGTAACCTGGTAGTTTACATAGTACAAGCCAGCTTTCCAAATATTTACATTATGACTAACAACTGTTACCAAAGGCATTAATACATCCATAGAGTAGTAGTTATCAGTTACAATCAAATCACTCATAGCCCAGAAAGGTGTTCCTACACAAAGGCTTACAGATGAGCTTACGATATCCGGAGCTTCGCGGTCAACTACTTTTACGTAGCGGGTTTTGGTACCTACGTTTCCGCTTTCATCGGTTGCAGTATATTTTTCGGCATAAACGCCCAATTTGTATGCATCTACGATACCTGATTTTGCAACAGATACTTTGTTGGCGGGATAGTAATTATCGAATACAGTTACTTGTTGTGAACTGTAGGCGCTATTTACATCAATTACAATGGTATCGGCAGTGTTGAGGCTAATCTCAGGGGCAATGTAATCGTCTACGCGGTAGTTAATTACATATCCATCCTCATCTGCTTTGTTACCACTTGGGTCCATAGCATTGTAGGTTATTGGATAAGTAGCGCGTACCAAAGTATTTACCTGGCCATTGAAACCGGCGGTTTTGGTTACATTAATGCTACCATTGCAATAGTCTTCGGCATAAACGTCATCCAAAAACAGGCTACCGATTTGAACGGGAATAATGGCGTTGTTCACAATACGATTGTTATGCTCATAAATACCAGGTTTTTTGGTGTCTTTTACAATCACATCTCTGGTAAACACTGCTTCATTTTCCTGGGCATCTTTTACTGAATACACGATTTTGTAAGTACCCACTTTGGATGCATCCACATTGCCAACCACTTTTATTGCACTGGTAACATCACCGTCTACCAAATCAAATGCAATTGCGCCCGGATCGGTGAAGTTATCGCATTGTTCAATGGTCATTGGGGAAGAACCGTTTAGAGTAATGGTTGGGGGTGTTTTGTCGAGCACTACAATTACGGTGCGGCGTTTTTTGGGAGCCTGATTACCGGCAGCGTCAGCCAATTGAAAATCGATGTAATAAATACCAGGGATGGTGCAATCCAGATCACTGGTAAGTTTCACATCACCAGTGATATCTCCCTGAGATGGGTCGGTACCTTTATATGTAGTACCCGCAATTTCTTTATAACAACTTCCGGCAGCAACTCCTTTTTCAACGCGCAATGTATCAGCGCCTATGAGGGTAATTACAGGGGCCAGATTATCATTGGATAACACAAGGCCATAATCTTCAAACTCACCCACCATGTTTACACCACAGCTGGTATTGCTGAAGGTACCATAGGCCGATGCAACACGCATGCGGGTAGTACCGGCATAGCACTGATCGAATGAAGGTACGATGAAGCTTACAGTTTTATCATATCCGGTCATAGAACCGGTGTTCATGATTTCCTCATTTACATCGTCAAAGTCACCATCAATATTATAATCAATCCAAACCTTAAAGTTTACTGGGTTTGAGTTTGTACGGCGGCTTACGCGCAAATCGTATTTGGTTCCGAAATTCAGGGTAGTGGTATTGTCGGTATAGTCGGTATAGGCCACATCACCACTGGTGGTTTCGTTATCCAAAAGGCTGTTACCACCTACAGAAAGTTCAACACGGTTGATTCCCACGTCGGCACTCAACAGATCAACTGGGGGAATGCAATAGGTTACGGCAATTACATATTTGCTTTTAATTACCTTTTTCTCGGTTAGGGCCTGACCGGCGATGCTGTTCCAGGCTTTCAGGCTGAAGGTATAAGGGCCACCTGCATTGAATACCACATTGGGGTTCTGGCTGTTTTTGGTGGTTCCGTTTACATAACTGAAGGTTGTGGGGAAAATGCTCCACTCAAAGTTACTTGCAAAGTCGGTTTTGGTTGTGATTTTTACCACCTCTCCCACTTTCGGACGCAGCAAATCAGCACTGTAATCTACAATACCGGGGCCGGTTGGGGTAAAAATGGTAATCTGGTCGCAGGCAGTGTCGTCACCATTGCAGGTTGAAGCTACCAGGCATACATCATAAGTGTTACTTGTAGTAAACTGGTAGTTAAAGGTGGCTTTGTTGCCCATACCTGGGTTGCCATCTACCTGCCATTCATAGGTTACATCACCCTGGGCTTTTTTCACATCCTGATTAAACTGCACATTCATGCCAATGGCAGCAGGGTTATAGTCTGTGGTCCAGCCGCTTACTGGTTTGCTTGGTGGGTTCAGATCCGAATCCCAGAAGGCAATAAATCCGCTGTCGTTGCCAGATGCGTTACTTTCAAAAGTAATATACATGGCACCGCTGTAAGCTTTAAAGGTCATTGTTTTATAAGTGGCCTGGTTGGTGCTGTTAATTCCACCGGGAGGGGTAAGTTTTACACCGCCTTCATCATAACCATCATAAATAGTAAGTTTATCACTTGCATCAGCAAAGCGCATTTGTTTGAATTTCAAACGGATTTCTTTGGCTCCGCAGGGAAGAATTTTGAAATAATCGATGGTAACCTTTCGGCTGTTACCATAGTTCAGGGTTGGACCACCATTGTCGTACAAAGTACCGCCTTGGTTGGTTGCCAGGTGATTGGGTCCCAGGTAAAACTCTGAAGGTGGGATACAATCTACATATTTAGATTTACATACTTTGGTAGAAGGGCCTATATCGTTTGCACTGGTAAGGCATACATCCCATTTACCCAGTTCATCCAGCATAAAGGTTGGATTTTGGCTTGCATCCGTATACACGTTGCCGGTGGGACTTGTGATTTCCCATGACCATTTATAAGCACCATTGGTACTCAGATCATTCAATTGGAAAGTATAGAAAACCTCTACCTGGTTGTCACTGGCAATAAAGTCGGCAACTGGCGCGGCAGTAGGAGTTATAATTTTAACAGATTTGATGATAGAATCTTTCAATCCGCAGAAAGACTGATTCAATTGCACATCATAGGTACCATTTGCGCCCCATTTTCCTTTTCCTTTAGGACCAAAGGTATTTACAGCAGTACCGCCGTTAAATTGCCACACCTGATTGTAAGCAGGATTGGTTTGAGTAGAGTTAAAGGTAATGGGAGTTTTAATGTAGTTTGGACCGGTAGGTACAGTAAAGTTAGCGGCCGGGGCCGATACAGACTGCACATTTACTTCAAAGTCCATAATGTTGCCATAATTGCTCACTGTTCCGCAACCCTGACTTGCAGTAAAGGCAGAATACATGCAGCGCACGCGCAAAATAGCTTTACCCGCTTTGGCAGTTGCCAGGCAGGGAACGGTTACTTTGGCAGTTTTGGTGCTATTGGAAGCAATTGAACCAAAAGGAGCCGATTGCGTAGACAAACATTCGGCGGCAGAGAGAAGATTATCGCCATCCAAATCCAGCCAAATACCCACATATTCTGGGTAAGTGCAGGTATTTTCAATGGTAACAGTCAAATCTTCGCCCGGGGTAACGTTCATCATCGCCCCATTGGTCATAAGTTTGTTGGTTGCACCAGTATTGGCACAAGTTAATCCGGTAAAAGCTACCTGAGTACCAGTGCTGTTTTTGAAAGTAACAGCAGATAACCAGTCAACCGAACAAGAGAGGCTATTTGTAGCGCCGCAAATTTGTGCGTTTGACTTCCAGGCAACCAATACAAAAAGAAGCGCAAAGAGACTGCGCAAAAATGTAGCGGTTTTCTTCATAGATATTGAATTAGTGAGCATTTTGTGAATGCAATTTATATACATTTAATAATAACAAAACAAACATTCGGTTCACGTGGGTCATTTGTTCAAACAAAGGCACCCTTTAACCATTGATTTTATTACACTTATAACACATTTAAAACATTTGTTTGTTTTGTGTAATTTTTTTTGAGCAGCGGAAAATTGTAATACTATTATTACACCAAAATAAAAGCGCCCCCGTACTAGGTACAGAGGCGCTTCTAGAAAATCTATCTATTGATTTTTTACTTCTGAATTTGTATGGAACGAACCACAACTTTTGACAAAGAGCTTACACGTACTGAGTAAACGCCGTTGGCAAGATCAGCAGCATCTACCACTACCAGGCCATTGTTGGCGCTGCGCATGGTTTTTACTACTGCGCCGGTTGCGCTGATCAGTTGTACAGTTACATCTTTACCAAAGCTTTCGGTCAATGCAATGTTGAAGTTGCCGGTGCTTGGGTTGGGGTATAAGCCCATTCCAAATTTCACCAGGTCTTCTGCGGCGGTGCGGTTCATTACAACTTTTTTGGTAACGGTGCACTCACAACCGGTTGCATCTACTTTGGCACGCATGGTTACTTCATACTCTCCATCCTGTTGGAAATCATAGCTTGGAGTAGCACCATTCAAAGTACCACCACCTTTAACAACCCAGGTATAGGTTACGCCTGATTGTGACAACTGGGCGCCGGCGGCATCCAATGGGTTGAATTTCATTCCACGGAATCCGAAAGCATAATCTGGATCGCCTTTGAAATCACAGGTTTTTGGTCCTTCGTTGATGGTTACCGCTTTGCGGATACTATCAGAGCAACCACCGGCTATGCTGGCTTTCAGGGTTACAAAGTAGGTAGTAGTTTTGGTTACAGCACCGTAGTTATAAGTAGGATCGCTGCTGGTGCTGGTTCCGGTGTTACCGAAATCCCACAGGTAGCTGATATCGCCCTGGGCCCAGGTAGTGTTATTTTCGAATACTACAGGCTGGCCGCTGCACACATTGGTAGCGCTGAACTGGGCAGTGGGTTGCACGCCTACTACCAAATCTTTACTTACCTCGGCTTTGCAACCATTGTCGAGATTAATGGTAAGCATCACAGTTTTAGGTCCGAGTGTAGTCCAAGAGTGGGTAACATCTTTGCTGGTAGCAATGGCAGAACCGTCGCCGAAATCCCATTTGTAGTTAGCCACAGTACCACTTACAGGAGGAGTAAGGTTGGTGAATGTGGTTGGGGTAATAGAACAAGCAGGGGTATTGGTATAAGCCACTTTGGGGCTCTCTTTTACCACAATGGTTTTGGTGATGGAGTCTTTGCAACCGAACTCGGAAGTAGCAACCAATTTCACCGCTTTGCTTCCGGGACTGGCAAACATATGAGAAGGGTCGTCTTCTGTAGATACATTACCATCATTGAAATTCCAGAAATTACCTACCAAACCATTTTTAATGGTATTTTGGCTTTGGAAATCAAAGCTTTCGTTATCGCAATTACCGGCTACCAGACTAAATCCGGCTTTGGGTTTATCAAATTGATAAACGCGTTGGGTTTGGCTGGCAATACAACCATTTAAGCTTGCGGTAAGGGTGGCATTGTAAGAACCTGTATTGGCATACAAGTGGCTTGGGTTTGCCAGAGAAGAATGTGAGGTATTATCTCCAAAATCCCAATCCAATGTTGCATTAGCGGGGCTGGATTGGTTGGTGAATTTCACCGCATTGCCTTCGCACGCATTCAGTTTGGTAAATTTAACTGTAGGAATAGCGTTTACTGTAACATTTACGCTATCTGAAAATTCAAAGCCGTAGGGCAAAGTGTTACAGGTAAGTTTTACTTTGTAAGTACCTGTTCCTGGGAATTGGAAAACTGGATCTGGCGCATCGGTTTTATCCGTAGCTTTTCCGGTTCCGAAATCCCAATGGAATTCGATGGCACCGCTTTTCACTGAGCATTGTTGGGTAAAATCTACTGCATCACCTGCGCAGATTTTAGATGGATAGCTGAATTTAACTTTGATTGAAGGATATACCAGCACACGACGACGCAATACAGTATCGCAACCATTGGTAAGATCAGACACTTTCAGGTACACATAGCACATTGTATCTTCCAGATTTGCATCAATGGCTTTGAACATTACTTCCTGATCTACAGAACCGCTGGGAGGTGTATGTGTAACAGTGGCTTCGCTAGAAGTTAGAGCACGACCTGCCAAAGAAGTAGCCCAGGCAGTTGCAGTCCATTTTGTGCCGTAATCTGCATTGGAATAGTTAACAAAAGCAGTTTTAGGTGAGTTGAATGTATAGTAAACCGGCTGATTTACGATGGTTACATCGTTGATTTTACCGTTTTGATACAGCGCTTTGGTAGCTTTGGTTCCGTAGGTTAATTTTTCTCCACCCGGAGCTGGTTTTACAGTAGTAGTAAATTTAAGTGTATCATTAGACCGCACATCATCACCATTATCTACAAAAATGCGAATGGTATTCAAACCCACAGTTGAGAGTGTTAATGGAATGGTAAATGTTGCAGTATCCAGTTGGTTATAAAGAATTTTCTTTTTGGTAACAGCTGAAACTTTTGTGCCATTATTTACACTGTAAGCTACTTTAATATTATAGGCGGTATCCCAGGTGTAGTTGCTTCTTACGTAAATTTTGGTTCCGCCGGAAGTGGTATAACCTTGACAAACGCTGGATGGAACTGAGAAGTTAGTACCTTCTGCTTTAATATCCATGGCCAGTTCTAAACCGCCGCGATCGGAGAAGCCCGGATTGCGTTGATTGCCAGCAGCATCGAGGGTATTGGTAGAAGAAGTGATGGTACTATTTTGGGTTGAATATTCTTTAGCGCGGTAATCCTGGGTACTGAGATTCATATACTCGGGATAGTGCCAGCTTTCTCCCGGACCAGGGCCACTGGTAATCCAGCCGCTGAAGCTAGAGTTTTGGGTGGTGGAAAATTCCCAAGCCTGAGTACCCACATTGGGGCACCAGTAGCTATTGTTATCGCACTCCTTAATTTGGGTTGTGCTACTGGTATAAATCCAGTTTACATAAACATAGTTACTACCCTCGCAGTTGATAATATTTCCTGCAATTCGGTTGTCTGCAGTAGCATACTGCTGATTGATCATACCATATACAAAGTGTCCACTGTAACCCGAAGAAACACTGCGAATTGTATTCTGGCGTGCTTCATAGATGGCATTTGAGTTGGCACTATAGGTATACCAGTTATAGTTACCATAATAACCATAGTTATCTGCAATTACGTTTGAATTGGCTTGCAGGTTATACAGGTAGTACATGTATAATCCGTAGAAATACCCCTGATTGGTTGGTGTGGAATTTTTAATTAATCGGTTGCGATTTACTTTCCAGGCACCATAGTAGTATATAAAGCATGAATAGAAATAGTACCCAGCATAGTTGTTTTGAATCACATTGTCTTCGAATGACATGTAAGACTGAACAGAGTTGGTGATATTATAGAGGTAAAATGGGTAACCATAATAGCCAAAAGAGCAGTTTTGCACTTTATTGCCAATGTAGTTATGGTCGTTACCATAATACATTTGGTAAATATAAGAGGAGTAACCCGAAGCATAGGTTTGGATATTATCCCAGGTATTGGTATTGAAATTACATTGGTAGTTATAGTATCCATAAACCCCATAGCAGTAGTAATAACACATAATGTTTTTAAAAGTGTTTGAACTAAAGCTAAAGTAGTTTGAAGAAGAACCATAGTTATAATAGATGTAATTATAGAAATAACTGTATGGGCTTGAAGATGCAGAAGCACCGATATAAGGCAAATCGTGAAAGCTATTGCCATCGATTTTGGTGCTGCGATTGGTTGAATACGTTTGATAACTATAAGAGAAATAAGGAGCAGAATAGGTAGAGCTTGAACTTGTGGCATTTGAACGAGAAATATCGTTGTTCAAAAATTGGTTACCATTGGTATAGTAGTTAAAGAAACCCATGTAGTAAAAGTTCTTAATGGTGTTTCCGGTAATGGTATTGTTCTGAGGGGTGCTGCTGTAGTTACCAGTGTTACCGTTGATGGCGATTGCAATGGCCGGACCGGCAGGATTCACGCCTGTAGTCTGCATTACGCAACCGCGGATAGTGTCGTAAGAGCCGGTTGCAGTGCTGGTAGCAGAGGTTAGTGCACCCTGGCTGTAACCCCAGTATACATAAGCCGAGCTGCTGGTTGAAGCAGATACCATGGCGGTAAACTCGATGGTACATTTTTCAACCAGGTTGTAGTCTGATCCACCATAAAAACGGATACCCGCACTGGTGGTAGATGAATTGGTGTGGCTGATGATCAGGTTTTTAATACGGAAATAGTCACCACCGCTAAAGGATACGGCCTCATAAGATCCGCTGTAGCTGAATTTTTTACCTCCACCATTAATTGTGATGGTATTGGTAGAAGACATACCGGTGATTTGAGGAAACTGAATTGCATTGGATTCAGACAAATCTGAATTTACATTTACAGTAACCGGACCAGATACGCCTGCCGTAAGAGTTGAACCGCCATCCGACCTGGACAGACCTTGCAAAGATCTCCAGAAAGAATACCAGTCTTTAAAGTTGGTTGAAGAGGCTGCTGCCGAGGCATCGATGGTAACGGTGCCAGACATTTGGGCCGAGGCATTTAATGCAAACAAACCCAATGTGGTTAACAGGGCTGTTTTGCACGATTTACCTACTTTACTAAGTAATTTTCTTTTCATATGGTTTTTGGTTGAATATGTAAAATTGTATATTCTCTGTCAATAATCCAAATTTTTCGACAAAATATTCGGAAAAAATTTGGTAATATGAACCCTACTTGTTCGAGAAAAGCCTTACGTAGTCGTTATCTATGAGTATTCGTTCAAATTTTCCACCAGATTTAAACTCATAACCCTTTTGAGATATAAGAGTTGCACCTTCATCAACTTCACCAATCTGCGAATACCTATTCATCCTAACTAAGTATTTTGATGGCTTATTCTGAATTTGGAGCGAAGAAAGCGGATAAATACTCGTAAAAATGAAGGGGCCAATAGACTCTGTTCTGCCATCCAGTATCTGCCAAGAAAAATCGGTAACGCCCATTTTTTGAAGATAGGGCCGCATTAAACCCGATAATGTATCAGCGCAATCGCGGCTTAGGGGAGCCGAGTACACTTTTACACTGTTACCGTGCCTGAGTACCAACAGCATATTGTTGCGCAACTCACAGACTATTGCTTCTGAGCTGTGTTTATTGAAATAATTGGCCGCCAGAATCCAACTGCTAAGCAAAATGGCACACACCGCCGAAAAAATCAAACTGTATCGCAATTGATAAACCCAATAAAGAACAGCAGCTACAATGCATAAAAACAGCAATAAAACAGCGGGTTCATCGGGCTGTATGCCCGCAACAGAAGCACAAGGAAGCCGGGCAAAAAAATGAACAATGGCCAGCAGCGTATGTACGGCCCATTGTGTGCACCATACCAGCACCGCAGAGAGAAGTGGAACCCAGCTGAGCACCAATGTTAATACCCCAAACAGTATAACTAATGTAGACAAAGGAACAATAACCAGATTTGCGGGAATAAACCAAAGCGGGAAACTACCAAAAAAGTATAGGGTAACAGGGAATGTAGCAATGGTGGCAGCAATACTTACCAAAGCACTTTGGTACACCCACTGAAAGACCTTACCTGGGGGCATCCAAAAAGCGGCTAAGCGGGGATAAATTACCAAAATACCCAAAACTGCCAGATAGGATAATTGAAATCCCACATCGATTAGTTGTAGTGGATTAAATAACAACTGTAAAAACGCAGAGGCAAAAAGTGAATTAATCATATTGCCTTGTTGTTTGAAAAAACTACGTCCGGCTTCAAGAATGCTGAACATGATTACTGCCCGAATTACTGAGGCAGATAAACCTGTGATGAGGGCAAAAAGCCATAGAATAATTATAATCAATAATCCACGCCAAACGGGGAATTTGGCTATGCGTTTTTTACCAGTGAGTAAGAAAACCACAACTACATATAACAGGCCTACGTGCATACCCGAAACTGCCAGTACATGCATGGTACCCGAAATTGAGAATGCCTGCAAATCCTCGGCATCAACCGTTTCCTTGTACCCAATCAGCAAGGATTGCAACAAGGCAGATACCCTTGGTTCAAACAACTTGTTGAGTTTATGGGTTATTGCATTTTGCAAACCGTAGGCCCACTTTTTTAGCAAACTGCCATTGTTTCCTATTTTTATCCATTGACCATTTCCCAAAAAAATCTGGTGCTGCACATTTCGGTAACGCATAACAGCCTTGAAATCGAATCCCAGAGGAAATGCCGCCGAGGGCATAGAAATAGCGCGATCAGGAACAACAATAACATCGCCGTAATTCAATGAGGGGCTAATTGAATTTGTATTTTTTGGCCAGTATACCAGTATCTGACCAGTAGCTGTTTGTGTGCTGCCATTGGGCAATCTCAAACCTACTACCTCTGCTGTGGTGCGCCAGGTATTTTTTTTAGGTGATATGGGTTCGAGCAGCTTAAGAATTAATGCACGCCCCTTGGGGGATGTATTTTGAAAGAAAAAAGATTTTTGATGGATAGACTGGCTGCAATAACCTAAAAACAAGCCCAACAATACAAAAGCCCCCTGTAAAGTAAGGCCCGGCCAAATAGAATGTGGCTTAAAACGATAAAGTAAATAAGACAATGCGGGTAAAAACAGGAGTAAACTCCATGCCCAAGAATCATATACATGAGCAATGGGCGTATTGATACAAAAGAATGCAACCCCGATGCCAAGGGCCAGGGACAGTGTAAGTCTTAGAAAAGGAACACTGCTAAGGGTTGGCATTGCAGCCTGATCAGATATTTTTGCGCAATAATTGTTTCAAATCTCCTGCCGACTCTGCTTTGCGTTTCCAGTTTCTGGACTCCGCTTCAGCATCAAACGCTGCCATTGCCTGCTCGGCATTTGCACTGCTTGCTATTTTACCTAAAAAGGCCATGAATGCGCTGGCATCACCCGCAAATAGATTGTTGATGTATTCAAATCTGCGGGTTAGGGAAATTTTGGATGCCAATGCATCACCGGAATTACTATTGACTGAGGATGCAACTTGCGGCGGTGAAACAACTTCGGGTGTGGTTTCTACAATAGGAAGATTGACTGGAGATGGAACCTGGGTAATGGTCGGCGGATCGATGGGCTTGGGTTCTGCGATTTGGGGCAAAACAACAATTTCGGGATCTGGCAACACTTCCTCAACCTGGGGTATGTTATTTTCCGTATTTATAACAGGTTCATTAATGGGAGTTTGCTCGGCTTCGGGCGCTGGAGGCAGCACTTCAGCTGGGGGCAAGGGATTTTCAGCCGGGGTGGTTTTTTGGGGCACCGGGGCTAATACAGAAGCGTTTACGCTTTGGTCTGCCAACAAATACAATTCGGCACACAGCGATTTAATTTTTACCAGTGTGTCTAAATGGTAGATAATTTTCCCCTCCAACATATCTGGTTGGTTTAATATTGCCACTTCATTTAACAGCAGCCGAATCTTTTTCGAAACTTCGTTTTCCATAAAGCCGGCGGCAAATTACAAAAGGACTCTCAATATGCGTGACTTTACCCTCATTTTTGGTTGCATGTTTTCTGGAAAAACAACCAGATTGATAGAATTATACAACTATAGCGATGCTGAAGAACAAGGCAAACTTGCCATAAAACCTTTACTTGACAACAGATACCAGGCGAGCAAAATCAATGCCCATAGCGGATTACAAATGCCCGGGCACCGAATTTCGAAACCCGAAGAAATCTATCCGCTTTTGCATCCGGATGTTAAAGAAGTTTATTTGGATGAGATACAATTTTTTTCTGAATCCATTTGCAATATTATCGGCGATTTAAACTTTCAGGGGATAAAAGTAATGGCAGCCGGATTAAACAAAGACTTTAACGGCAATGATTTTGGGCCTTTTCCACTGTTATTAAAAATGGCTACTGAAAAAATAGAATTAAAGGCGCGATGTGAGATTTGCGGTGCAGCTGCAAGCCATACTTTCAGAAATATTGAAAGTGAGGATCTCATTTTGGTTGCAGGCAAAGATGCTTATCAGGCAAGGTGCACCCAGCATTGGGAAGAGGGAATGAAACTGCGAAAACGTTGAATAAAACCTAAACGTTTTTTAAATAAACATCATTAGAATCAGAATTAAATCAGCCACCCAACGGTAGGCATTCCATTGTGCCAATTTTTTATTAAACAAAATCATCAACCAGTAAAGCACAGCTATTGCCCAGTATGGGAAAATTGTAGGCCCGAGCCAAAAATACAACCCGCCCAATAGGATTGTAACAACCAAAAAAGAAATCCATAAATGTTTAAATACTTCGTATTCTTTTTTACCACTGTAAATGGTTTTAAAACCATAATAATCGTCTTTGGGTTTTTCGAAAAAACCGAATAAAAGCAGGTTTAAATAGCAAACTAGTAAAGTGGGTACGAGAAGTTCGAAAAAGATAGGAATGTGCGCATTGAGCAAAGGATAACAAACAGCAATGGCTACTGTAATGGCAATCACAATTTCTTTAAAACCGCGGACATGCGGCAGCACACCCAGCACTGAAAACACATAAATAAAAGCCGGGATTACCGGAATACCGAAGTGTCTAAAATCGAGCTTATCGGCACCAAAGGCTACCAAAGCGCCCATTGCTGTGGCAAAGAATACAGAAATAAAAACATTAGAATAATGATAGGAGGCTACGATATCATTTTTTTGTTCGTATTTAATTAAATCAAAAAGATGATCGACAGAATAAATGAGAAGAACACAGCAAAAAAGTATGCCACCGTACAGCAGGTTTCCATCATCTCCGGGGTTAAATTTTTCGGCCCAGCGCAGCAATACCATGGTCAGTACTGAGGCAGTAAGAAACACTCCCGGAATTTGCCAGGAGGGTTTAAATAAATTGGCGGGGGAATTATTCTTTGACTGCAATGATTTTACCGAGGCCAGGAACACTACGACGTAAAGTCTCTTCAATACCAGCAGTCATGGTCATATCGCTCATTTCGCAACTGCTGCAGGCGCCAGTTAATCTCAAAATCACATCTGTACCGTTTTGAACTTCTACCAATTCAACGTCACCTCCATCGGCCTGCAGATAAGGCCTGATTGCGTCCAGGGCGGTTGCGATTTGTTCATTCAATACAACAGTATTTTTCATAAACTTAAGCAAAATTAACCAATCCGGTTGAATTAACCATACTTATTTGTCGGGCTATTTCAGAAGCCACCTCTGTAAACGGAGCAAAATTGGCCTCATTGGCATTTAGCGTGCCGGTATCGGCTTGTTGCCGGATGGAGGATATAAGGGGCAATTCGCCCAAAAAAGGGATATTCTCTTCTTCAGCCAACTGGCGTCCGCCGCCGCTACCAAAGATGTAATACTTTTTATCGGGCATATCTTCGGGAATAAAAAATGCCATATTTTCTATTACCCCTAAAATGGGTTTGGCAATGGCAGGCATTTTAAACATGGATATGGCCCTTTTGGCATCGCTTTTTGCCACTTCCTGAGGAGTTGTTACTATTACCAACCCAGTGAGGGGCACCAATTGCAGCAAAGAAATCTGAACATCACCGGTACCAGGCGGTAGATCAATAATCAGGTAATCCAGGTTACCCCAGTCTACATCATTTACAAACTGTTTAAAGGCACTTGAAATCATAGGTCCTCTCCACACAATAGCCTGTCCGGGCTGGGTCATAAAACCAATGCTTAATAATTTAATTCCCTGTTTTTCTACCGGCACCATAATCTGGCGACCCTCGCGGGTAATCATTTCTGGGGCTTCGTTTACGTTAAAAATGGTAGGAATACTAGGGCCATAAATATCGGCATCCAGCAACCCTACCGTTGCACCCGTATTTTTCAATGCCAATGCAAGCGCTGCAGACACGGTAGACTTACCCACACCGCCTTTGCCACTGCCCACCGCAATAATATTTTTTACCCCTTTCAGCACTTCTTCTGCACCCCGGGTGCTGCTTACACGGCTGGTAGCATTCACCCTGGTTTCAACATTTTTATCTACCAACAGTCGAATTGCATTTTTACATGCATTTACCAGCATATCTTTCATTGGGCAGGCTGGTGTAGTAAGAACCAAATCGAATGCAATAAGGGTATCGGAAATTTGCAAATTCTCTACCATACCCAGGGTTACAATATCCTTCTTCAGGTCGGGGTCGTCTACATTTGAGAGTGCCTTTAGCACCTGTTCTTGGTGTATCATTTTGTAAAGGGTTTTAAGATTCTGTTAAAAAAGCGTTTTTCAAATTCCCAGAAAAATCTAAATTTTCCGAAAACGAAACCGTATCCCAACAGTATAAGGTTGTAAAAAGGCAAAATAAGCCAGTAATAGGTATAGGTAAACCAGGATTGGTGAGCCCACTCAAAATTAGCTTTGAGCATCCTACGTAAAAGCACCACCGTAGTGCCTGTAAGGGCAAAAACCAGCAGAATAACCCATACCTGTGATACCGAACTCAGTTTCCAACGCGCTTTTAGCTTTTCCTGCCAATTCACGCTGCAAAAGTAGCAATTAGAATGACTAAGATTAGCGCATCAGGTAAATTACTCCTACCTGATCTTTAAACGAAGCATCACCAGCTGATTGGCGCAACTTTAATTCCTGTCCGTTGTTTTTTACCGTAACCTTATAGAAGTAGGTTCCATTACCCAGTTTATCGCCATATTGATCTGTTCCATCCCAGGTCCAACTGGTAATATTGTTTCCGATGTGCACATCGCCCAGTTCTTCTTTGGTAACCTCTTTTACAACCCTGCCTTCTGCGGTCATAATTTTGATTCGTATTTCATCCGGAATTTCGGTTCCGGTAAGGGTAAACACAAAGCGCATACTGGATGTAAACGGATTGGGATATGGGTAAAAATGGGTAACTGCCTGCTCCCGCACTACATTAAACTCCACCTGATATTCCATAGTACCAGCCAGGTTTTTACTTGCGTCCCGGCTTTGTACTTTGAGTGTATAAACGCCGCTTGCCAGGTCTTTAGGACGATATTCAACGCGTGCTTTGTTTTCTTTTCCGGCTGCAGCAAAAAACTGTGCATCATTTCCCCAGGGAATTTTTTCAAAACTGCTGCTTCCTGGTTTTTTTATGAACAAATCTACTGTTGATGAATCCTTTTGCAGGAGGAATTTATTTTCATCTTTACTCAAAATTAAAATTACCGGATTTGCGCTTACTATATCACCCTGCAATATATGCCTGCCATCGAAGGTTACATCTAGCCTGGGGCTCATAATATCTTTGGTAACAAAGAAGTTTATCAGTGCCGAATTATTCACCAAAGTTATTTCCGGTTGTTCGTAAAACTGGTTGGCATTTACCTGCAAAGCATAGGCCTGAGACAAGCCCGTTGTAGGCAATTTAAACTCGAAATAAAACATACTATCCGGTGCCAGATTTGGAAACATTATTCTTCCGCTTTTAAGGGTTTGGCGGGTAACTTTATTATAGCAACTGTAATCAAAACTTATACTGTCGCGGAATGCTACTTTCCCAATATTTTTAAATGGCAATTTTATATAAAATGTATCGCCTTCATAGAGGGTATCATCATGGAAAACATAACCAAATTTAGAATCGGGATACAGCGAACCTTCAGGCACGGGATCATGCACTACGCGCCAGTTATTGAGGTTAGCGGAGGAGTTGTTGATTTTATCTTCAGACAATAATTTCAGTTGAATAAATTTATATTTTTCCGAATTAATATCACTCAACATCAAAGGTGATGTTAATATATTGGATTTAATCAGTTCTGGTTCGCCGCTTTGGGGTATTCCAAAAACCTGGTATTCCACATTATCTCCTTTAGCGCCTGTATCTCTGGTTTGTGTAAAATACATTTCATTGAAAGAATTGGTGGTTCCGATTTTTTCTGAAATCATTTGACCGGACTGGGCATCACCAAACATATTTCCTTCGAGCTGCACATAAGCAAACTGGCGACCGAAAGTTACAGCTTCCTGGGCCACTCCTTTTTTCCAACCTTTTTTACCCAATGCTACCCACATGGCATCGTCGGTACGATAAGAAACAGTGTCGAAAATAGCACTGCCAATTTTATTCAGGGCTGCAAATACTGAAGGTTTCCATGCATCTACATGTGCATTTACTCGTGAATAAATTGTAACGTACATGCTATCGTCCATTGCATCCACAAACTGCACAAATTTGTCCTGGTCTGCAGGATTTCCCATATCAAAAGCATAGTATAACTGATAATCTTCAAAATGCCCGAAAGTGGTCCATTTTAACCCCCATTCACAGGTAGGTTTTATTTTGGCAGGGTCTACGGGTTTGCGCACCAATTTTTTGCCATCCCAGGGCATGCATACAATACCTGCACCCGAGCACACACCGTAGTTCAAATCCTGAGATCCGAAACCGGCTTCTTTTACACCCAGGTTGCTTGATTGTCCGTAGGCACAATCGATATAGATTTTTTTCAGTACCCTGTTAAACCTCAATTTCTGCGTAAGGGTATCGGCAGTTAAGCTGGCAAATTCGTTATTGGAAACTTTATTGCTGTATTGCCATGCTACATTTTGCATCCAGCCATCTCCGTGGTTTTTGATATAGGTAAACGAGTGCATAACCCAATCGCCACCCTCCAATTTTGCAGAGCTTAAGCGTGCGCGCCAGAAATATACCTGGGTATCTTTAAGTACCGGCAACTGCACAGTCCACTTCGCCATCACCCTAGCGGTAATAGGCGTTTTGAGAGATTTTAGCGGGTTTTTAAAGCTAGGAACTGTATCCAATTCAAAATAAAAATCTTCATTTTGTTTAAATAAATCATTGGCCTGTGCAATAAAATCTACCGTATCTTTTCCTATGATGGCAAAGCGTTTGGGAGAAATCAAATTCACCCCATTGGTAGGCATTTCAAAATCCTGTCGCCATACATTATTTTCATATCGGAACTCAACCGGATTTTTAGCATTATTTAAATTAACGGTAAATACATTTCTTCCACCTGTTGTGCGATCCTTGCTTTTAATCACAAAATAAACTGTATCCTGCAAAGCATGCATTTTCCATCGTTGGTTAAAACTTCTACGTGTAGTACCATCAGGGTACAATCTACCCAAATCCACGGTAAAAGAATCATTAACACCCCTACCTTTATTGGTAATTATCACGCCTACCCGGAATGAATCCATTAATGCAGAGGCATTGGGTGGATCGAGAAAAATGCTACCGTCTGAAACTGAAAAATCGGGCAATACAGGAGCATAAACTGGCAAGGCAGGGTCGCCTTGCAACAGCAATTCTTCGCAGTGAATGCGATTTAAAATACTGCTTGAAGATTGGAAATTTTTAATCGCCATTTTCAATACATCGCCCACAGATTTTTCGCGGGTAGAATCGAAATATACATTGTAAAACTGCTGCATTTGGGTTGCAACTGTATACAATTCACTAGTAGTTGTTTGGCCTAAGAAGGCTACTGCTCCGCGGTCTTTATATTTAATTAACTTTTCGGAAAGCGGAATAAATTTGGTTACATCATTGGGAATACATGGGTTTCCAACCTGGCATCCGTTAAAATAAAAAATGGGATATTTTCCCTTATTTAAATATTTTGCCGGGTCTCCAATATCAATATCGGTAACCGATGAAGAACCATGCCCCAGAAAGGTTACCAAACTTACTCCATTATTTAATTCATTGGAAATAGAGGCAATAAAATTCTCATCTACCTGAGATCCTGCAGATTTGGAAAAAGATTTTACAGTACCTGCGAATGGATCACTGATAATATTTCTTTCAAGATATTTTAAGCGGTTTTGGATTACGATAGCCTGGCCGGGAGATGCGCCCCCGCTAAGATGTAAAACATGTTTTTGCCATTCATCATAATTATTAATTGATTGCACATAATCTTTAACTTTATTCAAATAATCTGTAATTTCTTCAGGTTTATCCACGGAAATTCGGCCTGTTGGAATGGCTGGTTCAAATAAGGTACCAATCAATCCGGCGGTAAATAAATTATCGGAAACCGGAGTACCTATTGCAGGAATAAAATTGCGATTAATAAATGGCTGCAAAATAGAACGTGCAGGTCCGCGATTATATGACATATCAAAACCACGACCTACCAATAGCATATATTTGGGTCTGTAATTTGCTGGAGTATTTTCGAGTAGATATTTACAATAATGTCGGATTGCTAATGGATGCGGAATTCCATAACTGAATGAATTGTACAAGTCTTCAATTTCATTTAACAATACATCGTAACGGGTGCTCCAGAAGTTTTTATAGGCTTCGATTTCAAGATCGCGTTTTATGCTGTTGTTCAGCACATGAGCTGTAATCATTATATACGCATCCCGGGCCTTTAAATGCTGGGCATACGGGAGCATGCGGGCAATGCGTCCGTCATCCGAAATCAGTGATTTAAATTTAGCTTCATCCTGAATAAATATTTTTCCTCGCTTGGCAGTGGCGGGTATTGTATATTTAATTTTTTTCTGTCCTAATACATAGGTTGCATTTATGCGGTAAAGATTTACCTCGTCATACACAACAGGTAAACTAAAAAAGCCGTCTCCGTAACCCGACCATTCGATATTTACAGGTGAGGTGGAAGAGTCTTCGGTATATGCATATTGAATACTGTCATCGAGGATATAATTTTTTGGATACCTCAAAATGGTATGAGAGTGAGACACATTCGAGGTTTTGATTCCGTTGATAAATGTACTATTGTATAAAAGATAGGTTTGAGGATTTCCGATATCTTTTTTGGTTAAAGTTTTTTTAATTGTTACGGGATTTGTACTGCTGAATGTTGTGTCGTAGATTTCACGTATAGCCGAACCATCGGGTGATACTCTGAATTTGACATGATGATTTATCTGGTAATTGTAATTGGATGCCCCTATAATGCCTGCCTCTAACTCGGGCGCCGGCCCTGTGGTATCGTAATGGAGGGTAGACATTTTTACCGAATAGTTAATGGCATTTTCATCGCTGGATGCACCAAATGTTTCTCCGCAGAAACCTTCACCTTTGGAATAGCTGGGTAAATAAATATCCTTATCGCCAACCAGGGTGCGTTCGCCGTTTGCATAACCCGCTACCGGCGCATATACAAACTCGGCAATATGGAAACTCTTGGGTGGAGTGGCTGGTGGACTGCTGTTTTGATACTCTTTGTATTTGAGTTGGGTACCAGTAGTACGATAGGTAAGAAAATAGCTTGCCGAATCGTAAACATAGCTGGTGAAAGTATGGCGTTGGTACTCGGGTTTATTGTATAATTCCTTATCAAAACTCCCGTCCAGCTTATGTCCTACAAATTCGATATAATCATAAAAATCCCACACATTGTCATTATTGTTATCTTTCACAAAAATTGGAACTTGTTTACCCATACAAAACAGGCGTACTTGGTCTAAAGGCACCTGGCTAATAAAAACACCTGCATCTGTAAAAAATTGATCTACTGCAAAATAGCCAATTCTATAAACCCCGTCTTTTCCAATATTAAATTTAACATGCACCTTTGTGGTGTCAATCCATTCATTTCCGTACGATTGGGCAGATACAGAGGAAATCAGGGATCCTAGAAGCAAAAGAAATGCGAACAATGCGCTTTTCGTCCTAAAATACATAAATACAAAAATATGACTAATTTTCATATCAATTCAACCCAAATTAACGAACACCGAATTATTATGTTTCCGATCCCTATCGGAGAATTGTCTATCAATGAGTTAAGAAATCCGTACTTTTTGAACAAATTAATGAATACCCAAATCTGGGTAGTAGAAAATGTGCGCACAATGCGCCGATTTATTTCCTCATTAAAAGTTGGCATTGACATTGAAAAACTGATTTTTTTTGAAATGAACCGCGATGCTACCCAGGCAGGCCTGGACCAATTTTTAGCTACCCATATTTTGCGCGGAAACATTGGCGTAGCCAGTGAAGCCGGACTACCAGGCATGGCCGATCCGGGAGCTGCTGTTGCCTTATGGGCCCATCTTCATCAGGTAATTTGCGAACCGCTTGTAGGACCGGGCAGTTTGGTACTGGCACAAATGGCATCCGGTCTAAACGGGCAGCAATTTACCTTTCATGGATATGCTCCTATCAAAGATCCGGAATTGAAGGCATTTATTTCTGAATGCGCCAAAACAGCTGCAAAAACAGGGTATTCCCAGATTTTTATTGAAACGCCCTATCGTTCAGACCGGTTTTTACAGTGTATTTTACAAAACTGCCCTGATAGTTTATATTTATGCATAGCATTTTCATTACACAATGCGGATGGATGGATAAAAACCCAAACCATAGCAAACTGGAAGAAAAGCTTGCCACAACTAGGTAAATCGCCGTGTGTGTTTTTGCTGGGGATAGGAGGAACAGGCTTAAATTCGTAATATGCTTAAATAATGTTAATTTTGCAGCCATTTCCATACATACATGAAGGACATTTTTGAAAAGGTAGTAAATCGCATGGGCCCTTTGGGTACTTATGCAGAAGAAGCCCACGGCTATTTTACTTTCCCTAAACTGGAAGGCCCCATAGGCCCCCGCATGAAATTCAAAGGCAAAACCCGCCTCAACTGGAGTTTGAACAACTACCTGGGGTTGGCAGATCATCCCGAGGTGCGCAAGGCAGATGCCGATGCAGCTGCCGAATTTGGGATGGCCTACCCAATGGGTGCGCGCATGATGAGTGGAAACAGCAATTACCATGAGCAACTGGAGCACGACCTGGCCGAATTTATTCATAAAGAAGATGTAATTCTGCTCAACTACGGTTACCAAGGTGTGGTTTCAGCCATAGACGCGCTGGTAGACCGCCATGATGTAATAGTGTATGACGCTGAAAGTCATGCCTGCATTATAGATGGGGTTCGCCTGCATATGGGCAAACGATTTGTTTATACCCATAACAATATTGAAAGCCTGGAACAGCAGTTGCAACGCGCTACCAAATTGGTGGCCAATACCGATGGCGCCATTCTGGTTATTACCGAAGGTGTTTTTGGAATGAGTGGGTCTCAGGGAAAATTAAAAGAAATTGTAGAATTAAAAAAGAAATACAATTTCAGGCTGATGGTAGACGATGCGCATGGTTTTGGAACTATGGGTAAAACCGGTGCCGGTACTGGCGAAGAACAAGGCTGCCAAGACGGCATTGATGTATATTTCAGCACATTTGCCAAATCGATGGCGGGCATCGGGGCTTTTATTGGTGCCGATTCAACCATAATCAAATATCTGCGTTACAATATGCGTTCGCAGATTTATGCAAAGGCTTTGCCAATGCCTATGACCATTGGCTCAATCAAACGTTTGGAACTGATTCGCACTCGCCCGGAGTTGAAAGACAATTTGTGGAAAATTGTGAATGCACTCCAAAATGGTCTTAGAGAAGCGGGATTTAATATTGGAGTTACAACAACACCCGTAACCCCAGTATTGTTAAATGGTACAATACCCGAAGCTACTCATCTAACTTTTGATTTGCGCGAGAATTTCAATATTTTCTGCAGTATTGTAGTTTATCCTGTTGTACCCAAAGGCGTAATCATGCTGCGCTTAATTCCAACCGCAGTGCATTCTATGGCTGATGTGGAAGAAACCCTTGCGGCCTTCAAAGCCATTAAGGGCAAACTAGATGCAGGTGAATACAGACATGAAAATGTTGTAAGTGCGGCTAAGCTCTGATTAAGAACAATTAAATCTTCAATATGAAGTTGCGCGGTCCCTGGTCGTGGTTTGCTTTTTTCCGAAGCGAACATAACGGGGCCGCGCTTCTTTTTTTATTGGCATTGGGCATTGGTTTGTTCCCTAAACTTATAGAGGGGAAAAAATCGCCCGTAGCCCTCAATTTCAAATTCGATTCGGCAGCTGTAAACCAAATGCTGGCTGAATACAACCTAAGCAGAGATTCGATACGGGGTGCGTACAAGCGGAAATCGTTTTACTATGGCAATAAAAAACAATTAATTGCCATGGGTTTTAGCGAATCGGCGGCCGAACGCATAGAACAAGCCAGAAAACAGGGCAAAACTTTTAACAGTTATGCCGATTTAAGCAAGGCAACTGGCATGGACTCGGCAAGTTTGGCGCGGATTGTTCAACCGCATAGATTTGTTCCTGCCCATTCCGGTGTCGAAAATACTGAATTGATTATTGACCTAAACACAGCCGATACAACTGATTTAAAGAAATTAAAGGGAATTGGCAGTAAAACAGCCCATCGTATAATCAACTATCGCAATAAGTTGGGGGGCTTTTACAATTTGCAACAGTTAATGGAAATATGGTATATAGATACTGTAAAAATGCGCAGTTTAATGGCCAATTTTACACTAAACCCAGCCGAAATCAGGCACATAAAAATAAACCAACTGCCAGAAAACCAATTGCATTTACACCCCTATATATCTAAAACCCAGGCAAAAATTATTGTTGCCTATACTAAGCAAAACGGGGCGCTGAGCAAAGAGGATTTCAGAAAAATGAAAGGGTTTACTGCCGCAGAGCAAGAGAGACTATTGCCTTATCTCGACTTTGAATGAGGCTGAGTTAAGGGGTTTAATCCCGAAACTTAATTCAGTCTGTAAAATTTAGAGTTTCGGATTACCTTTGCAGTTCATATTATGGAATTTAACGTTGACGAAAACGTAGCTCACATTCGCCAAATGGTGAGAGATTTTGCTGAAAAGCGCATTCGCCCGGATTTCATGAAATGGGATGAAACCCAGGAATTTCCGGTACATATTTTCAAAGAGTTGGGCCAACTAGGGCTAATGGGGGTATTGGTACCCGAGGAATACGGAGGAAGTGGATTTGGCTATGTAGAGTATGTGGCTGCAATTGAAGAACTTGCCAAAGTTTGCGGTTCTATAGGATTATCTATGGCGGCGCATAATAGCCTATGCACAGGTCATATCCTGTCGTTTGGAAACGAAGAACAAAAGAAAAAATGGCTGCCCAAACTGGCCAGCGGAGAATGGATTGGCGCCTGGGGATTAACTGAAGCCAACACGGGTTCGGATGCATTGCGCATGCGTTGTGTGGCCCAGAAAGATGGCGAATACTGGGTTTTAAACGGCACCAAAAACTGGATTACACACGGAATTACGGGTAATGTAGCTGTTGTGCTGGCCCGCACCGGTGAGTTACTAGACTCGCATGGCATTACTGCTTTTGTGGTTGAACGCGGAACACCCGGATTTAGAGGTGGTAAAAAGGAAAATAAACTGGGTATGCGTGCTTCTGAAACTGCCGAGTTGATTTTTGAAGATTGCCGTGTGCACGAGTCCAATATTTTGGGAAATGTGGGCGATGGTTTCATTCAGGCAATGAAAATCCTGGATGGCGGCCGAATCAGCATTGCTGCGCTTTCTTTGGGGATTGCCAAAGGAGCATACGAAGCAGCGCTTAAATACTCTAAAGAACGCGAACAGTTTGGCCAACCGATCAGCAATTTTCAGGCAATTGCATTTAAACTGGCCGATATGGCTACCCGCATTGAGGCAGCAGAATTGCTAACCGTGCAAGCCGCTGATAAAAAGAACCGTGGTCAAAACGTAAATAAGCTATCTGCTTTTGCCAAATATTATGCCTCAGAAGTATCGGTATATGCTTCCAATGAAGGCTTACAAATATTTGGTGGATATGGCTATACCAAAGACTTTCCGGCCGAGAAATTTTACCGCGATTGCAAACTATGCACCATAGGTGAAGGCACCAGTGAGATACAAAAACTGGTAATTTCACGTGCAATTTTGAAAGATTGATTTTGATTTGAATATTTTTATTATCTTTGCACTCCCAAAATTTATCGCATGATCATTATCAATGTAAAAGAAAGTGATACGCTGGACAAGGCGCTGAAGAAGTTCAAAAAGAAGTTCGAAAAAACTGGCGTAGTAAAAGAACTGCGTTCTCGCCAGGCGTTTGAAAAACCTTGCATCACCAAGCGTCAACAAAAAATCAAAGCTGCATACAAACAAAAAATGCAGTCTATTGATTTAGACACGAATTAAGGAACATCCCGTCCTATACCAAACCGCCCCGAGCTATCCGGGCGGTTTTTTTGTTTATACCCACAGTGCCTTATCCACGGCAGGGCACAACTATAAAATTTTAGCAGCCAACCGCCCGTTTATATTTGAACACTTATGTCCGAGTTGCCGACTTACATGGAGGATTTCCTGTATTATTTAACCTACAACAAACGTATGTCGGCCCATACTGTGCTTGCTTACAAACACGATTTAGAGCAATTTACAGCCTACTTAACCCAGTGGAACAACCCTGAACCCAAAAACTGGAAACCGGCCCATATCAGAGGCTGGATGACAGAAATGATCAACGATGGGCTAACCCCAAAATCTGTACATCGCAAAATATCGGCACTGCGCACCCTTATCAAACAACTGCGCCAAGATGGATTTATGGAAAATAATCCGCTGGCCAAAGTGGTAATGCCCAAGATTCCCAAAAAAATTGTGCTGGATATACCTGCCATGGACCTGCAAAACATGTTTCGGAATTTCCCTTGGGAAGAAAACGAATACGGCAATCGCGACCGACTGCTTTTGCTGGTATTCTACACCACAGGCATGCGTTTATCAGAGCTGATAGGACTTAAAACCTCCGATGTTGACCTTAAACGGCAACTTATTACAGTTTTGGGTAAACGAAATAAACAGCGCAGTATTCCTATCCATCCCGAACTGATGGATGCCCTGGAAGTATATATAAACCATAATACCAGCAATGGATATTTATTTACCACCCCAGCAGGAAAACAGATGTACCCGGTAATGGTGTACAGGCTGGTAAATCGTTATCTGCAACTGTTCAGTACGGCCATGAAAACCAGTCCGCATGTTTTGCGCCATTCATTTGCCACCCATATGCTCAATAACGGCGCAGATTTACTGGCGATAAAAGATTTACTGGGACATACTTCACTTGCGGCTACCCAGGTGTATACCAAAAACTCTTTTGAGAAGCTGAGAGCCGTTCACAAACTTCATCCGAGGGACAGGGAATAGCAGCAGCCGAGTTAGAAGTTAGAAGTGAGGAGTTAGAAGTGAGGAGTTAACTCTAAACCCGTAACTCTAAACCCTAAACTTCAAAACACGTGTTTACCTATGAAAAAGAAAATTTCATCGTCTTTTTTTTAGAAAAGGGGTTTGGTCATTTGGAAATATCATCCGGATTACTAACTTGCATAAAGGCAATCTACTAATAACACTAAGTCTAACTAACTAAAAATCAGAACTATGGTAATCGATTTTCAATCCACCAACTTCAAAGCAGACCAAAAATTACTTGATTTCGTTTCTGCAAAGCTTGCTAAACTTGACCGCTACTACAATCGCATTGTAAATGCCACAGTATACCTGCGTGTGGACCACACGTCGGATAAAAATAACAAAACCATTGAGTTTAAAATAAACCTGGCTGATTCGCAGTTATTTGCTACCGAGCACGACCGCACTTTTGAGGCCGCTACCGACAATGCTATGAATGCATTGAAACACCAGTTGGAAAAATTCAAAACCAAGCAACAGGCCAGTGCCTGATTCTGATTAAATTTAAATGGTTGCAATCACCTTTAGCTCAATGGCTATAGGAGTTGGCAGACAGTTTATTTCCAAAGTTGTGCGGCAGGGTGGATTTCCTGCAAAATACTCTGCCCACAACTTGTTATAGATGGGGAAATCGTCTTTCATATTGGTAAGAAATACCGTAACATCTACAATATTTTCCCAGCTACTCCCCGATTCTTCGAGGATATAACGCACATTTTGAAATACAGAACGACACTGTTTTTCGATGTCGTATGAGATGATATTGTTGTTTTCATCCAATTCTACACCGGGTATTTTTTTAGTACCGCGTTCTCTGGGCCCAACGCCGGAAAGGAATAACAGATTTCCTACTTTTTTTGCATGTGGATACAAACCCACTGGTTCTGGTGCTTTACCAGAATTTATACTATCAGACATAGATACTTGAATTAACGTTTGGGTGTACTACCGGCGGTGCCTGTTGTTGCGGGCTTTGTACCTGGTGTTGCAGGTTTAGTACCCGGGGTTGACGGCTTAGAAGGAGGGGTAGTACCTGGCTTGGGAGTTGTTTTCGCACCGGGTTTAACTGGTGGCGGCGGTGGTAATTTCTTTAAAGGGGTATTATAAAGCACTGCACCGTTGTTTGAGGCATCCATTAGTGTAGCCACCATTAAATAACCCATGTCAGGGCTCCAAACAGCGCCACGGGCATTATTGCCCATAGACTTAAGCGTTTTGATGGCTTTACCAGCCGCCAAATCCCAAATAATGGTATTGCCATCATTACAGGTGCTTGAAAGGTAATTTCCATCGATGGTCCAGGCTACGCTGGTAACATTCCACTCGTGACCTTTCAAGGTTTTAAGCAACTTACCTGTGGTTAGATCCCAAATTAAGATTGATTTATCATCACTGCCGCTGGCCAGCATTTTGCCGTTTGGCGATAATTCCAGGCAGTTTACTTTACCAGTATGTCCTTTAAAAGAACGCAAAACGGCAGCTTTGAAATCGATATTATCAATTTCGCCTTTATCGGTAACCACGTACATAGAACGACCATCGATGGCAGGCACGAAACTGTTTACCGGACCGCTGTATTTAATCATTTTGGGCTTAGCCACAGGATTTTGAAACTCGTACATCATCAAAGTGCCATCCAGGCTTGAACACATTACATACTTCGATTTCGGATCAATTATTACCCGGCTAACAGCCGCTTTCTGGTCGTTTGCAGAGAAAACAAGTTCACCTTTTTCGAGGTTATATACCCTTATTGAGAAATCTTTGGAAGCACTGGCTAAAAATTTTCCATCTTTCGAAAATACAAGAGAGGTAATACCTCCCATATGTCCATGAAAAATGTATTTCTCGTTTCCAAAATTAGGTGTATCGGCTTTGTAAACATGCACATCATAATCCCAGCCGCCGCTGGCCATCCATTTTCCGTTTTGCGACCAGGCCACTGCTTCCACGCTTTGCATATGGCCGGTTAATTTCATAAACAATTTAAACTTTGTTGTATCTACCCCATCGGCAAAAGCAGAGAAGGAGACAAACAAAGCTGCAAAAATGCAGGTAATGTGTTTTTTCATGTATAAATGCGTGATTCTTGTTCCAAAATTAAGCCAAAGAAGGTTTTCGAACCCCAAATGTGGAAAAAAGGCAGGTTATGCACCATATTCCATAAATTTAATTCCAAAATTTTCTAGACCATTTAAAATGGGACCATACCATTGCGGGCCCAAAGGCAGCAGCACTCCCCTGTCTAGCACCTGCCCGGTTAAGATCAATTCGACCCCCATAGCCAATGGCAAACCCACTGTTTTAGCCATGGCCGTATGTCTGCTATCCTTGCCCACTATGCCCAGTACACTTTCGCGGGTGTGCAATTGGCCCTGCAAGCTGTATTGAATGCGGTGATACATAATTACTTCATCCCGGTCTGTTTTCTCCAATTTCCAACGGTCTTCTAAATGTAAACGCAAAAGCACAGCCGATGTTACAGGCTCAAGGGCCAGATTAGTGTTATCATCTAGTTTTAAAAATGTAAACCACACTTTATGCTCGGGGGTAATGTGCCCATTTTCGAGCAACCAATCTGCCAATGGCAAATTATCCGGCTTGCCGGTTAAAGCCTTGGTAAGTGCGCCAATGGATTGAATATTTTTATGCAATAGGGTTGCATTATCTGTATAACCCAAATCTACCAAAACCTGCCAGGCGCTGCAATAACCGGGGCGGCGCAGGGTTCCACGCAAAACGGTTTCGGCTTTTTCAAGGCCGTAAACTTTTTCGTAGCCCAGGCTATCGCGGTTAGGATATGCATCCAGCATGCCATAATCTGGCACTTGTAATGTACTTGAATGGGCAAACAATTTGTACCAGGGGATATAGCGTTCTGCACCCTGCATGCGGTAAACAGACATGCCTCCTTGCCCTGCAGTAATTACATTCATGGGGTTCCACGAAAATTTATATTTCCAGGGGTTATTGCCACAATCCTCGGCCACAACTAAACCACCACAGTAACTTTCAAAAGAGGTTACAACCCCACCGGCTGCGCGTACTTCATCCAGCATTTTTATAGCTGAAAGATGATCAATGCCCGGGTCTAAACCCAGTTCATTTAAAAAAACCAGGTCTTTTTTCTTTGCTTCGGCATCCATATTTTGCATTTGTGGTGAAACGTAGGATGCTGTAGCCAGATGACAATTGTAGTCAAGGCATTTTTGTGCAATGACCGGATGCATGGTGGGTGGCAATAATGATACTACCAAAGTAGCATTTTGAATTAAAGAATTCAGTGTGTTTTCATCGGCAATATCCAATGGAATTGTTCGAATATTTTTAAGTTCGGAAACATGGGCTGAAAGCTGCTGCACATCACGGTCGCAGGCCATAATCTGCCAATTATTTACAACCGCTTTGGAGGATAAATATTCTAATAAATAGAACGAACTTTTTCCTGCACCCAGAACCAGAATATTTTGCACAGGGCAAAGGTACAAATATTTGTCTGGGAATTACCGGCGCTGGCGTTTTGCCTCGTACAACAGCAATGACGCCGCTACCGAAACATTAAGGCTATCTACCTTACCAAACATGGGTACATTTACATTGGTAAATTCGGGTTTGCGCCATGCATCACTCAGGCCGGTACTTTCGGTGCCCACAACTAAGGCAGTGGCTTGTGACAGATTGCAATCCCAAACCGACTTAGATTCTTCCATAAATGTGGTAAAAACCATTACCCTATTTTCAGCTAAAAAATGCTGAATTTCGGCTGTTGTCTGACTGATTACCGGCACTGTAAAAGCACAGCCCACACTGCCCCTGATTACATTGGGATTATATAAATCGCAGAGCGGGTCGGCGAGCAGCACAGCACTAATTCCGGCCGCATCGGCGGTGCGCAGGAGTGCACCCAAATTTCCGGGTTTTTCTACTTTTTCTGCTACCAGGAACAATGGATTTATTTCTGATTTTAAATCCGCTAATTTTTGGGATTTAATTTTTACCAAAGCCAATGCGTTTTGCACATCTTCGCGATAGGCAATTTTAGAAAAAACTTCAGCACCCACTTCTACATATTCGGTTTTTGATTCCGGAATTTGTATGGATTTAATTAAATTCTCTATCGTGATATTTTTAGGGGTAAACCACACTTCCAATACCTCCCACCCTGCTGCATGGCAAAGTCGTATTTCATTTAAACCTTCGCAAACAAATACCCCTTTTTCGCGGCGAATTTTACTCTTGGCCTGCAATGCCAGAATATCTTTTACAGCTGGGTTTTGAAGAGAGGTAATGCTGCGCATATTACATAACAGGCATTACCCTTTTGCGAGTTAATAATGCAACAAAAATGCCCCAAAAAGTATTAAGAACCGTATAAGTTACAATCGAAAAAATCATACTTACAATGCTGTACATCTCTTTGGGATCTGCATTTTCAAGCAATGTCAAATAATCCTGTTTATCTTTTTCGGTAACAAATTTTATTTTTTTAAAAGCTTTATAATCCACCTTTAACATCATTTCTTTGGTATGAACCGCCAATTGTGGATTGAATCTGTAAATAAATTGCTCGGCAATTTGTGATAAAAAAACAGCTATCGCAATTACAACCAAACATACCAAAAGTGCCTGCCAGAAATTATATTTTTCACGCAGTTTTTGTTCTGATATGCTGGCCATAAACATGCCTAAAAGTATGGGAATAAATGTGGCAAATGCATAGTAGGGTGAAACTTTAAACATCCAGTGTCCGGTTAAAAACATTACCCATTTTATCACAAACAACAAAGCTCCGGCCATTAATCCATGCATAATCATGGGGCGTTTTAATAATTGCATCACTCTATTTCAGATTATTTTTTCAGTTATAAACTACCCGCAGTCTTTTGATTGGCAGGATAAAACTGACCCTGTGAAATTGTCCCCAGTATATTACCTTTCAAGGTTTTACCCAGTAAAGGATTATTGGCACTGCGGCTCAGATTTGCCAATTTAGAAAATTCCCATTCCTGATTAAGTCCAAAAATGGTAAAATCACCTTGGGCGCCGTTTTCGATTTGATTCATTTCTAAACCCAAAAAACGGGCCGGACCGGAGGAAAGTGCTTTTACCAAAATTTCAGGTGTTATTTTATTCCCCAAGGCTTCCACAAGCATCGGCAATACCGTTTGCACGGTAGATGCACCATACGCTGAATAATCGAATTCCACATCCTTACTTTCAGTATCCTGCGGAACGTGATTGCTGCAAACTGCATCAATGGTTCCATCGAGCAAACCTGCTATAAGTGCTTCTTTATCTGCCTGGGTGCGCAGCGGTGGCAATACTTTATAGTTTTCGTCAAACTCGTGCAAAGCGGCATCGGTGTAAAGCAAATTCATGACCGGAACCATGGCATATACATCCTGGCCTGCGGCTTTTGCCTTGCGCATCAGTTCAACACTTTCGGCGCTGCTTATGCGCACTACTCTCAAAGGAGTTTTAAGCCATGAGGCTAATTCCAGGTCGGCTTTCAAAGCACTTACTTCGCTAATGGTTGGAATACCCTTTAGCCCTAACCGGGTGCTTGCAGCCCCTTCGTGCATGCTACCTCCAATGGCCAAACTGCGATCGAAAGGAAATAAAAATACCGGTGCATTAAAATTGTTGGCATATTCCAATATGCGGCTTTTAATCCCATTTTGAGTTATGGAATGATCGCCATCAAAAAATGCCACTGCACCCTGGCTTTGCATATCATACAATTCGGCCATTTCTTTACCAGCTGCATCTTTTGTAAGTGTGCCTATGGGCAAAATGCGGGCTGGCAAATTTTTGCCTTTTTCAAATATTGAAGAAATTGCTGCGCCATTGTCGCTAACCGGATGCATCCCACAGCATGCAGCTACCCTTGTAAAACCACCTGCCTGCGCAGCGGCAGACAAAGAGGCTATGCTTTCTTTCCATTCCTCGCCAGGTTCGCCACAAAAGGCCAGGGCATCGATCCACCCGGGTGAAATGTAATACCCCTCGGCATCGATGGTTTGGTCGGCATTGTAATGGTCTGTTCCGATGGAGGCGATACTGCCGTTATTGAAAAGGATATTTAATTTTTTACCGTTGTAGTTGCTGTTAGAATCAGCTACGGTAATATTAGTAAATAGTGTAGTGCTCATAGGCCTGCAGGCTTTGCATTTCGGTTAATTCTGGCTTGTACAGGATCCCAAAAAACGAGTAGCAAAACTTCAACTGCGAAAAAAGCAGCAGCAAGCCATATAAACAAGCGCCAAATTCGAGAATCTGCAGATTCAATTTGTGCAGCCGCCATGGCGTTGTCGGCATTCATCCAAACAACCCCCGTTTTTTCCGCAAAAGATTTCAAATTCTCTTCTGTTGCCGGGCGCGGATCACTTTCAGTGCGGGAATAATTCAAGGCCAATAGTTCAGTTCCACCTTTACCTGACTTATCCTGTAGGGTATAAAATCCGGCTTCATTTAAATAACTGCCCAAAAACAATTCTTGCCCCCCTGCTCCGGCTTGCACTTCGGGCACATATTCTTTGCCTCCGTTTTTTAATACAAGGTTATTTTCACCTTTTATAAAATTATTGCGCAATAGGTAACCTTTATTGGCCGCAGTTGCGCCGTAAACATTGCCAGTTTGCTCGTAGTTAAATGCACAATTTACAACTACAGGTAAAAATAAACTGGATTGAACAAAATTGCCTGCGCGGGTGCTAAATGCTGAAGTAAAATAGTACAAAAATCCTTTGCCCATTTTAAATCTAATCAGCAACGGATCCCCGTTATCTAAACTCAACACGGCATCGCCATTGCCAACGCTGCCTGAGGTGCTGTAATATTCATAAATTCGGGGCATTTCCATGTTTTTGGGTATGCTACTAAAAACCTGATTAAAAAAAACATGATTTAACCCGTTTCTATCAATGGCAAATTTTCCTTTTTTTATTTCTTTCCAACCAGGCAAACCAAAAACAGATTCTAATTCTTTAAAGGCACCTGGGTTCAAATTTTCGGCTGGAATCAAAATGGCACGTGCACCGTTTCGCACCTCATCTGCCAGTTCGCTTGCTGCCGGCGAACCTATACCGGCATTTGCTGCAAAATAAATCACCTTTGAATTTCCAATTGATTCGTGTTGAATTTTAAAAAATGTATTGGTAGCCAAAGCCTGCTCCAAATAATTGTTTGCCCCTTTTACTGTTACAGGCATATCGCCCTGGGGTTGTAAGCTGAAATATAGTTTATTGTCGAAATTATTTTCAGGGTCATCTACCTCAAGCCAGGCCTTGGTATAAACTGCCTGTGGCATAGTAAATTCAATTGACGACTCGGCAAATGCAAAAGCGGGTATGTCCATCTTGGCCAAACCACGCATATTATTATCCAGCATCAAGCGCACATTTAATTCGGAAAGCGCTTCGGCAGAATAATTGTAAACCCTGAATTTAACCGAAGTTTTTTCACCAATCATGCTAAATGGATTTTCTACCCATGCGGTATCAACATCAATATTGCGCTTTATTATGGGGTCCAATTGAAGGCAATTTATTTTAACAGGACTATTCACTTTTTGGGGTATTTCCCGCACAAAACTTCCCTGAAAATCGGAAATAATATACCCACTGCGGCCTTCATTTGACACATTGGCCAGTTGATCTTGCATTTGTCGCCAGATTTTACCTAAAGATGGGCTTCTTGAGGAAACCTGTAACTCATCAATTTTGCGAATGGCTTCGGTTGGACCAGAAAAAACTGCGGTTGAAGCCGAGGGCTCGTTGCTTAATATCTGATATTCGGCATTTTCACCAATGGATTTTACAATTTCGCGGGCTTTTTGTTTGGCGGTTTCTAACAATATCCCCTTGGCTCCGCGCTGCTCCATGCTAAAAGAATTGTCGATAAAAATACTCACTGCCGATTTGCCCGAAGTGTGCTTTTTATCGCCACATCCGGGTATGGCAAAAGCCAAAACAAGCGCAGCAAAAGCAAGTAATCGCGAGGCAAGAACCAGTAAATGTTTTAAGCGGTTTTGATTTTTTCTCTCCGTATCTACGGCCTTTAAAAATTTAACATTGCTAAAAAGTACCGTTTTGTATCGGCGAAAATGAAACAGATGCACCAACACCGGAATAGCCAAAACTGCCAATGCCGACAAAAAAACAGGATACAAAAAATGCATGGGCTACAAAGTTAATTGGGGAAAGGGAGGAATGCAAGGTAGATATTTGGCCTTCGTTGAACCCCGAATATAAAGGGATAAACAACGCCGGACCCTCCCCTGCCCTCACTCAACTAATCATCCAAGCCTTTGCCTGCCAAAATATTGGGTATGCTATTTTCTACCCGGGTTTCACGGGTTTTGGGAAGTTTGGGTTGAGAGAAATGCAATAAATATGCACGTTGTCGACCCGGTGTAAGCGCATAAAAGGCAGTTTTTAGTTCCGGAATTGCATCCAGTTTTAGCTTAAATTCCATAGCCATTTTAAATTCGGCTGGCTTTTTTAATTCTACTTTTAAACCTGATTTTTCTACAACAATAGCCTCTTGCATATAAGATTTTATTACCGCTTCTTTTTCAATTATTTCCATCAAAGAAGTAAAACGCAATTGCCTTGCCGACTGTACGTTTTCTGTTTGTTGTATGAGAATTTTCTCCGGATCTTTCATTAAAGCACCCTTAAAAAAAAGGTAGGCACAATAGTCTTTAAAATCATGAATTAAAAACACATTGCCCTTTTCTAAGGTATAACAGGGTTGCCCCCATTTCAATTCTTCTTTTAGGCCACTATCCAAGGCCAGTTGACGCATTTTCTCTACTTCTGCTTTCCATTTTTTGGCTTTTTCGAAGTAGAAATTAACTTTGGGATTCATGATTTCAGGACTGCAAATTAGCGATTTTCTTATCAGCAGGACGGAAATACCAGGAAAGTACAGTCATTATCAGTAACACCAGGGATGGAATTAACTCTGCAAAAGTGCTACCCGTAATTATATGACTAAAAACTGCGCCCGACATTACAAAAAAAACACCGGCATAGGCCCATTCTTTAATCAGAGGAAAACGCGGTACGAGTATTGCCACCATGGCACAAATTTTCCATATGCCTATCAAGGTTAGAAAATACGGAGGAAAACCCAATTTCCCAATGCGTTCTACTTCGGGTTTGTAGTTAATTAATTGCATGCTACCATTGGTAAGCAAAGCCAGGCATAGCCAAATGGTGGATACCCAGTAAGTGATTTTGTGTGATTTTTTCATGGGGTGTGTGGTATTTTGTTATTTTGTAATTATGCGATTTTGTAATTATGTAAGAATGGTATTATGTAATTATGGGATTATGTCATTATGTAATTATGTAAGAATGTAATTATGTAAGTATGGGATTTTGGATTATGGTGTTGCGGTTTTAAAGTATTGAGAATTGGGGGATTGGGGATTCTTTAATTATTGAACTTACTAATTGGCTGTTTGATTCACAATTCACAATTAATTAAATATTTGTTCCAATCGATTGTGCGCCATATTAATTCCCTGGGCAAAGGGCATTTGAAGCATCTGATCGCGGAATGCGGCGGATTTATAAATGATATGCATGGTGAGTTTACTTGTATTTTCATTGATTTTTTCAAATTCTAAAAATTCAAGTTGAGGTGGAAACGGTGTATTTTCCATTTCAAAAGTGCGGGTAATATTTACATTGGTTTCTATACTGTGTATGGCCCCGCTAAATCTATGCACATTGCCTTTTGGATCGGTAGTTTCGAATACATAACCACCATGGTTTTGGCAATCCAGTTTTATCACTTTTGTGCCCATCCATTGTTCCACAAATTCGGGCTCGATATATGCACTGAATAGTGATTCTATCGGCAAATCAAATACACGTTCTACGGTTATTTGCTGGCTATTATCAACCGCATTTACTTTGGTTTTTAGTTCCATATTATTTCTTTTTTTGATTGTGTTTTTTCATAACTGCTTCTAATTTATTAAAGCGTTCGTCCCACATTTGCCTGAATGGCTCAATAAAATCGGCTACCTCTTTCATTTTTTTAGCATTAATTAAATAGTACATTTCACGTCCGTTGGGTTTTTGCTCCAGCAACTCACACTCTGTAAGTATGGCTAAATGTTTAGAAATGGTGGGCCTGGCCGAATCAAAATTGGCCGCAATAGCCCCTGCTGTCATGGTATGCGAGGCCACCAGGGTAAGGATTGCCCGGCGTGTGGGATCGGCCAGTGCCTGAAATACATCTCTGCGCAAATTCATTATGTAGCTATTTGGCTACAAATATATGTGTAGACATTTGGCTACGCATGTTTTTTTTTTGAAAAATCTTAATCTTAGCCCAAACAACCGATTCATGACAATCCCATGACCAACATTTTCAGTAACTTGCGTCTAGTATTTAAATGGGTAGATTTTTACAGCTTATAATTTTTATTTTTTACTCTCTCTTTTCCTTTCAACAAAGCAAGGCCCAATGCACCATAACAGGTCCGCGAGACGCTTGCATAGGTGATTTACCCAGTTTTAAAGCCAGTGTTACCGGCACCATTACCCAATACAGCTGGAATTTTGGTCCCTATGGCAAAAGTGCCAACACCTCTCCCATTATTAACGTAAATGCAGATGGGAAAGTGGTAATTTCACTTACAGTTACAACTTCCTCAGGTGGTAGTTTTTCGGATACGCATGTATTAGTAGTACATAAAAGTCCAACGGCCAATATGGCCATCGACCCCAGCTCAAAGCTTTGTGCCGCCAACAATCTGGTCTGCCTTAAAAATACCAGCACCAAAGCCGATGCAGATTTTAAAAGAATAACACTTCTTTGGTATGACGGTAGCACAAGTAAAGTATCTGCCCCTATTCCGCTTATTTGCAAAAGCTTTCCGGGCGTTGGAAACTTTAGTTATAACATGGAAATTGAAGACAACTACGGATGCAAAAGCACTGCTAAATTATCCATTACCGTTCACCCGAATGTAGTGCCCAATGTAACCTATACTTTAAATGATTATTGCGATTCGGTGCAGTATTGCTGGACCTCAAATCCTGCAGGCGGAGCTGCATTTAATTACAGCTGGCTTAGTATACCCAATCAAAAACAAATCAATAATACGGCTAAAATTTGTGCCACATTAAAAGCCGGAACCAGCAAGCAATTTAAATGTATAGTTGAAAATGAATTTGGCTGCAAAGACTCTACAATTGTTACCGGTAATGCCTATTTACGCAAACTTACCGGAGTAATTAGTGGGCGAAAATATTGCGCCTCAAACGCAAATAATGGTTCATTTACTGCCAGCGAAAATGTAACCTGGAAACTGAATGGAAAAAAAATAGGGGTTTCAAATAAATTTATTTTTTCAACCTACAGAACCGGATGGAATTATATCACGGGTGAGCAACTCCCCCCATGCAAGGGTGTAATTTCCGATTCGTTTTTTATTACCCAGGTTGTTGCATCCGGCCATGCATATAACAATATCAGGCACAAAGTAATTGACACTGTTCTTTTTGAAAACAAATCGTATGGCTCAGCCGGAACAGCGCTAAAATTCATCTGGAGTTTTAACGACCCCGCTGCCCCTGCTTGCACTACCGACCGCAAGAAAAACTTAAATTTCAATTCAAATTGCAATTTTAGTTTAGATCAAATTGCCAGGCACTATTACAAACAAAAAAAATGTTTTGTTGCCAACCTATTTGTGATCGACACCATATCGGGTTGCAAATCGGACACCAACTTTATTATAACCCGGTATGATTACTGCGACACTTTCATCCCAAACAATATAGTATGTTTGGGAAATGCTGCTTTCTTCCGCATGAATGATGCAGCATGGATTAAAACAGGGGGCATCCGAGATACGGTTTTTACGGATACTGGGGAAAAAGTCTCATATTTAATTTTCCCCGGTATTGGCATACAAGGCCATTATTATAAAACCGTTGGGTATAAATCTCCCATTTTTAAACGTTACTATAACCGGGATACAGTTTGGAAAGAAAAAGCCGGAAAAATAATAATTGATAGCTTTAGAAATATTGGCTGGATTTCGGATACTTTTTTTAATAAAATACTGGTAAAATATCGTCCAAATGCATTCTTCAAACTTACCCCTACAAGCCTCTGTCCTCCTTGGGCTTCAGAGTTGCGCTTTAATGCCAAATACTGGCAAAACCCCGATACAATTATCATAAACTGGGGCGATACTATTGAAAAATATTATGGTTATACCGGCGACTCAGCTCTGCTGCCGATACTTAAACACACCTATAAAAAAGCTGGCAAATTGGGGGTTAGTGTTGTATTAAAACCCAAGGGCGGTTGTGTCAATTCTGCCGCTGCAACCATAGAAAATGGACTGAAAATTAATTTTGGTGCCAATACAAGCTGTAGTTGGAGAAAAGTTTGTTTCTGGGATTCAATTTATGTGCTTGCAAACGGCAAAAAATTTGATGCCAGTTATGGTAAAATTTCATGGGACTTTGGAGATGGAACCTTCGACAGCATCGACAATCCTTGCAAAATCTATAAATTACCGGGCACTTATACAATTAAATTAAAAGCCATATCAAAACAAAGTTGTGGTGATTCGGTTACCAAAACCATTACGCTCAGCGGCCCGGTGGCTGGGATTAAACAAGCCCCTCTCATTTATTGCAGCTCATTAAATACATTTTACGACTCGAGCTATATTTCAGGCAATTTAAACGGAGACTCCATCATTCAATACGCCTGGGATTTCGGGGACGGAACGCCTACCCTATATGGCAAAACCCCATCACACATTTACCCATCAGGTGGACAGTATAAAATAAGCTTAAAAATTACTACAAAAAAAGGTTGTACCGATTTTATCAGCCAAATGCTAAAAGTTCTTGGGCCAGTTATTAAAGCGCAGACTGCATCCGACACAACTGGCTGTGCTCCCTTATCCATAAAACTCAATAATTTATCTACGCAATGCGGCAATTTTATTTGGCAATTTGGGGATGCAGAAAACAACACTTACTCAACCAAAAGCGATACCTCTGTGGCGTTTAAATATACCCAACCCGGTGTATATTTTGTTAAGTTAATTGGTGGAGATAGTTTTTATAATCCGAATACAAAAAGCAGATATTATTGTTCGGCTACATATCCTTCAAAAGGCGATACTTCACTGCGATTTGAAGTATATCCGCGCAGCATTGCCGATCTGGAAATCCCGGATTCCATTTGCCTGAATGCACAATTTTTAATTAAAAACAAAAGTAAAGATACAAGCATAAGATACCGTTGGCAAATAGATAATTCCAATCCATTCGATACAACTTTGGTAAATTTATATGCCACTTTCACCCAAACAGGTACGTACCCCATAAAACTTATCACCCTAACGGACAGCAATAAAAAATGGTGCCCGGATACCACAATTACCCAGGCCAAGGTGGTAATGCACCCTGCGCTTTTTGAAACGGACTGTAAACTAACAAAGGCACCGGGCCTTTATCTTAAAAACAAAACAGCACCCCAGGCGCAGATTTACAATTGGTATGAAATGCGGGAATCAGATTCAAGCCTTAGTCCACTTGTATCCCAACGTGATTTGCAGAACTACCAGTTTGATACCGGAAAACACATTATTTGTTTGTATACCACAAACCCTGATTATTGCATTGCGCCCACATGCAGCACCGTTTTGGTAATTAATTTCATTCGTTTGGCAAATGTTTTTACACCGGGAAATGACGGATATAACGATGTATTTAAAGTGCCTTTTGCAGGGTATAAAAATTTTGAATTAAAAATATTTAACCGATATGGTGAAACTGTTTTTATTAGCAATGACCCTAAATTTCAGTGGAATGGAAAGGTAAACAATACAGGGGCGCAATTGCCCAGTGGCACATACTTTTATCAGCTGAGTTTCTTAGAAGATTGTAAAAATAAAAACACAACAATTACAGGTTCGGTGAATTTATTACGTTAAAATAATTTATTTAATCTGCAATTGAATATCGTTCCATAACCCAATCCGGAATTTCGACTGGTTTATTGGTTGCAAGGCTGATCATGGTATATTTGGCCCAGCCGCTGCAGCAACTTTTGCCGGTTTTTGCATTTTTAATATCAAACATCACCCAGGCAATTTTGTTCTCAAATGCCTTCAGGTGCGTTTCTATGTGCATCTCATCTCCCAGCTTTAAAGGCCGTTTAAAATGCATTTCGGTTGATACCAGCACCCACCCCAACCCATTGTCCAAAAACTCCTGCATAGAGCAATTATAACAACGTGCCATTTGATCAAATCGGGCGGCCAATACATAATCCACATAACGCGATGAATGCACATGGTTAAACATGTCAATATCATCGGGGCGCACAGCCAGTTGGGTGGTATAAACATTGGTATTTAAGCGCATGGGATTAAAAATCAGGGCAAAGTTAGTACAGGCCGCAGCACGGCAAGACATTTTGGGTGAAATTAAAAGCAGAATTTTAGAACAAGCCGTTGATGGTGCTTTCTACCTGCTGAATAACAGTGGCAGCATGGTCTGGATTTTCTTCAAAGTTGAGGTCATCCACATTAAAGATGAGTAATTGACCTTTGTAATCCGAAATCCAGGCTTCGTAGCGTTCGTTGAGGCGTTTGAGGTAATCCAGGCGAATGGCATCTTCAAAATCGCGGCCCCGCATTTGGATTTGGTGCACCAATTTGGGAATACCAGCGCGCAGATAAATGAGCAAATCGGGCGGTTGCACCTGCTCGTTGATGCTTTCAAACAAACGGCTGTAGGTTTCAAAGTCGCGGGTACTCATAAGGCCCATAGCGTGCAGATTGGGTGCAAAAATGTGGGCATCCTCATAAATGGTGCGGTCCTGAATCACAGTTTTTTCACCACTGCGTATTTCGCGAATATGTTTCCAGCGGGCATTTAAAAAAAACACTTGCAGGTTGAAACTCCAACGCTGCATGTCTTCATAAAAATCAGAGATGTACGGATTATCGTCCATGTCCTCCAACTGCATATCCCAGCCATAGTGTTTAGCAAGGATGTTGGTAAGGGTAGTTTTTCCGGCTCCAATGTTACCGGCTACTGCAATATGCATGGCCATGCTGCAATAATAGGCAAAGCCTTGCAGGAGTAACAAATTTTGTGGAAAAGTATGTCGGTTTTTCAAACCAAACCAAATCTTTGGCCTATTTTTGCGGGCCTTCTGCCATTTGAAACCATGAAATTTCCGAAAATCGACTTCAGCCTGCTGCGCAGAATTACCCAATTGGCACTCCCCTTTAAGGCTACCTTTCGCTGGGCCGTTTTTCTCACAATTTTCCAATCGGTCCTTTCAGCAGTTCAACCCTGGTTTTACCAACATGTAATAGATAATTATATTTTAAAACTGGATTTGCACGGATTAGGTATCTGGAGTTTGATAATTTTGGGCATGTTGCTTTTGCAAAGCGCACTGGGTTTTGCCACCAGCTATTTGGGTGAATTAATCGGGCAGAATGTGATATTACAAATGCGCGATTATGTATACAAACATTTAATCAGTTTGCGCCTTTCTTTTTTCGATAAAACACCTGTTGGAACAGCGGTTACACGCACCATTAGCGATATAGAAACCATTGCCGAATTATTTGCATCGGGCCTGATTACCATTGCCGGAGATTTATTTCAAATTATAGTAATACTGGGTCTGATGTTCACTATGAACTGGAAACTTACCCTTATTTCGCTCTGTGTTTTGCCATTGCTTGTATGGGCCGCAAACCGCTTTCGCAAAGGGGTTCGCGACAGCTTTCAGGAAGTCAGAACCGAGGTAGCCAAACTCAATGCATTTTTGCAGGAGCATATTACAGGTATGCAGGTGGTGCAGATTTTTAACCGCCAAAAAGCCGAAGAAAATAAATTTAAAGTAATTAATGCAAGGCACCGAGATGCCAATATTCGCAGTATTTTTTATTATGCCATATTTTTTCCGGTGGTAGAATTAATTGTGGCAGCTACTATGGCCATTTTGGTATGGTGGGGCAGCCGCGGTATTTTAAATAATAGTGTACAACCTGGCGAATTAACTGCATTTATCATGTTTATTAATCTATTTTTCCGTCCGGTGCGAATGATTGCCGACCGGTTTAACAATATCCAAATGGGGATGATTGCCGCCGATCGCATTTTTAAATTAATTGATGATGAAGAAAACAAAGAAACTTCGGGCGCATTTAAAAACGGAAAATTAAATGGCAAAATAGAATTTAAAAACGTAGGCTTTAGTTATGATGGAGAAAATGCTGTTATTAAAGACCTGTCATTCACGGCCAACCCTGGCGAAACTGTTGCCATTGTAGGGCATACCGGCAGTGGAAAAACCACTTTAATCAACTTGGTAAGCCGATTTTATACGCACACCTCCGGGCAAATTTTGGTGGATGATGTAGAGGTAGAAAAATACGATCTTGCATTTTTACGCAAACAAATTTCGGTGGTATTACAGGATGTATTTTTATTTTCAGGAAGCATCACAGACAACATTCGTTTGCGCGATCCCAATATTACTGTTGAAGCCATAGAACGCGCCGCAAAAACCATTGGGGCTTATGATTTTATTCAAAATTTACCCGGCAAATTTGATTTCAACGTAATGGAACGCGGCATGTCATTGTCGTTAGGACAAAGGCAATTGGTTTCATTCATCCGAGCCCTGGCCTTTGATCCGGCAGTAATTATATTAGACGAAGCTACCAGCAGTATAGACTCTGAAACCGAAACCCTTATTCAAAATGCCATTGACAAATTATTGGCCGGCCGCACCAGCCTGGTAATTGCACACCGGTTAAGTACCATTCGCAATGCCGACAAAATATTGGTATTGGAAAAAGGGGTTTTAATTGAAGAAGGCAATCACGAAAAATTGATGGCTTTGAAGGGTAAATACGCAGAATTGTACCATACGCAATTAGAAGCAGTGGGGTAAAAATTAGTGGTTTGGCATAATAGTAGATTGGGCATTAGGTAAGTGTAATTGCAGTCAGTCTATTTTGTTAAGTTTAGAAGTAAGCGAACAGTATTGGCCGAGGCATCTTTTTGCGGGTCAAATAGTGCTCAAAATTGGCACAGCGGACCCAAAGATTTGAATCGTTTTTAATTATTGCGGAGTAACCAAATTGCATTAATTCCGCTGGGGCCGTCTCATTCATAATTCACAATTCACCATTGACAATTCACAATTACATTTTCCATTTGATTGAAAAATTAATAACCCTACCATCAATGGGTGCCCAAAGCTGATGAAATGCGGGATTGGCTAATGTACCATCATAGATTTTGGCAGATTTATTCTGCCTGAAATCCAACAAATTTTCACCGTTTAAAACAAAGGCTACTTTTTTATAATTATACATAACCATGGCGGCAAAAAGCAGGTAATTTTTTACCGGTTTATAATACTGATCTACCTGACCGGCGATGTAAGAAGATTCAATACCGGCATGCAGATTTCCGTTTATTTCGCGCATTATCATGGCTGATAAATTGTGTTTAGGTGTAACGGTTACTAACGGATTTTTTGCATCATACATTTTTCTTACATGCGTAAATACATATCCCAGATACAATTCCCAATCGCCTTTTTCAAGCCGGGCGTATGTTTGCAAACCCGCAGTGCGAATGCTTTTTTCGGCATTCATCATATATTTCACATTGGCAATTGTGGATGAATCAATTACTGGTTGAGACAAATCGGAATAAAAAAATGCCTGGTTTAACGTAATACTTGTATGGCGTGCAATAGTGCGGTGATAATTCACGTCGGCATTGATACCCTTTGATTTTTCGAGCTTCAAATTAATACTAGGATTTACAATTTTAATATCCGTTTCGGGATTTATGTAAGATCCCAAATTAGGCACTTTGTATCCTAATCCCCCGTTCAGACGCGCTGTAATTGCCGAATTGGCGCGGTACATAAGAGACAAACGGGGCAATGGAATAAATTTGTATTGGCTATGGTAATCCATCCTAAACCCCGATTCAATCACCCATTTGGCTACGTTCCAAGTATTTTGTATAAACGAACCTAAAGTAAAATAGGAATAATTCGGCGGTATTGCAGCGCTACTCCAAGGGTGTACAGTTTGGTTATTAAACTGATCTCCATTTGCATTTACACCCAGCACCCAACTCATTTTATCTACCTTTTTAAAATACGAAAACTCTGAGTAAAGTAATTTTTGATTAATGGCTAAATCGTAATATTTTGTATCTAGCAATTGATTAAAATCACTGCCCGATATTTTAAAAGTTATATTCTGGTTTTTATTTATTTCGTGCAAAATTTTCACATCCGCACTGTGCCGTTTTATGCGGTTGTTGATATGGTAAACCGAATCGATTTCATCGCCCTTAAAATAATTCATATCCCCTCCTTTTCGGGTGTCCATAGTACCCGTATAATTGAAGGTAAGGGTTGATTTTTTAGATAAATAGAATTGCAATTTGGGATGTATTACCAGGCTGTGAATCCAGGCCACATCACTCAATCCGTCTTTATTCACATCAACAGGTTTTTCGGTGGTATATCCGGTAAAAAAAGTATAGCCCAGTTTTTTATTTCTTTTGGCAGCATACAAATTAAAATTGGTTTCTTTTAGCGAGGTTTGATTGGCGGTAAAGCTCAATTCCTGCTTCTGCCCCGGATCTTTACTCACCAGATTAATAACCCCGCCTATTGCGTCGCCCCCATACAAAGTGCTGGCTGAGCCTTTAATGATTTCGATTTGTTTCAAATCCAAAGGGGGTATTTGCAGGATGCCAAAACTACCCGACATGCCTCCATACAGTGGCATTCCATCTTTCAAAATTTGGGTATATCGGCCATTTAAACCCTGCACCCTGGCGTAGGTATTGCCCGAACTGGCCGAAACCTGTTGCATCTGAATGCCCGCTATATCACCCAACAAACTCATAATATTACCCGGTTTAATGCCATTCTCTTCGTTCATATCATCAATCCCCAATACTTCAATCCGGGTGGGATTGTTTTCTATCCGCGAATTGGTGCGCACCGAGGTTACCGTAATTTCCTCCACATCTGATTCGTTGGGCAATAGGAAAATGAAATAGATTTTTCCGGCTGCTATGTCCAACTGAATCGATTTATTTTCAAAACCAGTGGCATTAAAACTCAAATTAGCTTTGCCCAAATTGGTAAAATTCAATATTGCAACCCCTGCTGAATCGGTAACGGCATTTTCACTGCCCTCCTTGCTGATTACTTTACAATCCACAACCGGCTCCTTTGATATACTGTCTTTAATGATGAGTGTGATTTGCACCTGTGCATAAAGGTTTGTGCAAAAAAGCACAAGAATCGAAATAAATAACTTTTTCATTTTTCAATTAATTAACAGGGTGCGAAATAAATTTCGCACCCTTGGGTTTATTTATTTTTCTACCTCCCTTGACACAAAATTCCCACTGGAATCAAACACTGCAATAATTAATTCCTTCCCTTTTTTTAATTCTATTTCAAATAATGATTTGGACCCTGAAGTTTCAACCTTCTCGCATTCTTTAATTTTAAATCCTGAAAAATGAGTTGCTAAATACGACTTAATTGCCGCTGGCAAATCCTTGAATTTCATATCCATTTCCGTCTCAAGCCATTTTGCAGAGCTATCAAAAGTGGCAGAATAATCAATGTCAGTCAATTCAAATTCAACTTCATATTCTGCCGAATTTTCTTTCTCCCATTTAGCATTTTTAGCATTTGGAAATTTATTTTTAAAAGCTGAAACTACATCAGCAGGTACTTTATTGGCATCGACCTTTTGGCCAAATGCGGCTGCACAGCTAACTATAACTGTTAACAGCATGATTGTTTTTCTTTTCATTTTTTGTGTGTTTATTAATTTAATCTAACTTATTAAAGCTCGATTAAACACACGGTGGCCTGAAAATGTCGGATGAAATTCCGTCTAAAATGGGTTTTTGAATATTGGGTGAAAATCCCGGGACTTCAATAAATGAATTTAAATACTGACAATACTGGGCCAGATTAAACACAAACAGAGTGCTATTTGTGCTTACTCTGTTATGATTTTGATGCGGACGCTGTTCATCACCTTGGCCGTGCGAATCAAAAACCCCATCGATATTTATTAAATGGTCCGTAATAAAATCAACTGGACCCATGACTTTATCTTCAGTAAGCTTACAGTTTTCATACATGGCAGGCAATTTGGGAAGTATAGAGAAGTCACCACCTGGCAACAAAACCGTTCCAAGCAGGTAATAAAACGCAAAAAAGCAGGCCAGAATTCGCATTCCTTTACTAATGAAACGCAATTACGTATAAACGTTTCAAAATTCGTTCTTTTTTATTTTTAACACGAAAAAAGCCGCCCTTTGCAAGGCGGCTTTTGAATGAACTGTTTAAGTTTCGAATTACCCTTCTACAGCTTCCATTTTGGAGGCCATCAGGCGGTCGTACTCTTCTTTACTTCCGGTTACTACACCTTCATAAGAACGCAAACCGGTACCGGCAGGAATTAAGTGACCCACGATCACGTTTTCTTTCAAGCCAGACAATTCGTCGATTTTACCAGAGATGGCAGCTTCGTTCAGTACTTTGGTAGTTTCCTGGAACGATGCAGCACTCATAAAGCTACGGGTTCCCAAAGAAGCTTTGGTAATACCCATAAGCACTGGCTGAGCTGTAGCGGCAATCGCATCCCTGAATTCTACCAAGGCTTTGTCTTGACGACGCAGCGCACTGTTTTCCTGACGCAAGTCTTTCAGACTCACAATCTGGCCCGCATGCATATTGGTACTTTCACCCGGATCGGTAACAAATTTTTTGTCCCAAATCCAGTCGTTTTCTTTTTGAAGATCCCAACGATCCACATTTTCGCTTTCAAGGAAACGGGTATCACCCGGATCCACGATTTCCATTTTCTGCATCATCTGACGCACAATTGCTTCGATATGTTTATCGTTGATTTTTACACCCTGTAAGCGGTATACTTCCTGAATACCATTGAGGATATAACGTTGTACAGAGGCAGGTCCTTCAATGCGCAGAATATCCTGTGGTGTAATGGCACCATCAGACAATGGCTGACCGGCGCGAACGTAGTCACCATCATGCACCAGAATGTGCTTTTGCAAAGCCACCTGGTAGTGTTTGGTATCTCCGTCTTTGCTGGTAACAATAATCTCCTGGTTACCTCGTTTTGATACACCGTAAGTTACCACACCGTCAATCTCACTTACTACAGCTGGGTTTGAAGGGTTACGCGCTTCGAAAAGCTCGGTAACACGTGGCAAACCACCTGTAATATCGCGGGTACGGGTAGCACTTCTTGGAATTTTAGCAAGGGTATCACCGGCTTTTACTTTGGCACCGTTTTTAGCCACCAGGATAGAACCCAACGGCATATTAAAGTGCTTCTCGTTATCGCCTTTACCGCGCACCCACATTACCGGGATTTTAGTTTTATCGCGGTTTTCAGTGATTACTGATTCATACAAACCAGTTTGGTCATCCCCTTCTTCGCGCATATTTACACCTTCGATAATGTTTTCAAATTCAACAGTACCGTCGATATCACTAATAATCAGGGTATTAAATGGATCCCAGGTGCACAATCTGTCGCCTTTTTTCACAGTTTGACCCTCTTTCACAGTTAAGTGCGCACCATAAGGTACATTAAAGCTGGTGATTACTATGTTGTTTTTGGCATCCAGAATGCGGATTTCACCAGAACGGCCCAATACCACATCCACTTTGTTTACCTCACCTGAAACCTCGTCTGTGATTTCTTTTTTCACGGTGCGCATGCTATCAAAGCTGATCACACCATCGTATTTGGTTTCAAGTGAGTTATCGGCTGCAATGTTCATCGCAGTACCCCCTGTGTGGAAGGTACGCAGAGTAAGCTGTGTACCAGGTTCACCAATGGATTGTGCGGCAATTACACCCACAGCTTCACCCGCTTGCACCATTCTACCGGTAGACAGGTTGCGGCCGTAGCATTTTGCACATACACCGGTTTTGGTTTCGCAGGTAAGTACCGAACGGATTTCCATTTCTTCAATACCAGCGGCATCAATTGCATTGGCAGCGGCTTCGGTAATTTCTTCACCCGCATGAATAATGATATCGTCGGTGCCAGGGATGTATACATCATCCAGCGCGGTACGACCCAAAATTCTCTCATACAAACTTTCGGCAACCTCATCGTTGTTTACAATAGCCGACATGGCAATACCACGCAGGGTACCGCAGTCTTCTTCGGTAATTACAACATCCTGGGCTACATCGTGCAAACGACGGGTAAGGTAACCCGCATCCGCAGTTTTAAGCGCTGTATCGGCCAAACCTTTACGAGCACCGTGTGTAGAGATAAAGTATTCAAGTACGTTCAAACCTTCTTTAAAGTTTGAAATAATTGGGTTTTCAATGGTGTCTCCGGTACCGCTTCCACCACTTTTTTGTGGTTTAGCCATCAGGCCACGCATACCACCGAGCTGACGAATCTGCTCGTTAGAACCACGGGCTCCGGAATCCAGCATCATGTAAATCGGGTTGAAGCCCTGATCATCTTCGCTCAGTTCTTTAATCAGAATGCGAGCCAGTTGATTATTTACACGGGTCCAAAGGTCAATTACCTGGTTATAACGTTCGTTATTGGTAATGAAACCCATATCGGCATTGCTTTGGATTTCCTGTACTTCTTCCATGGCCTTTTTCACTAATCCGTCTTTTTCATCCGGAATTTTTACATAGCTCATGTTAAAGCTAAGACCACCGCGGAATGCATAGTGGAAACCAATGTTTTTGATGTTATCCAGGAAGTCGGCAGCTTTTGCTACACCGGCCACACGAATCATGTTTGAAATGATATCTCTCAGATTCTTCTTTTTCAGAAGTTCGTTGATATAACCATATTCGGCAGGAACCTGCTCGTTAAAGATTACACGACCCACAGTGGTATCGATGATACGCCAGTGGAATTCATTGCCTTCTTTTACACGCACACGGCATTTAATTTTGGCATGCATTTCAGCACGTTTTTCGTTAAATGCAATGATGGCTTCCTCGGCGCTGTAGAAAGTAAGGCCTTCACCCAAAACAGGGCGTTCTTTAGTGCCTTTGCGTTCTTTGGTAATGTAGTACAGACCCAGAATCATATCCTGAGAAGGTACAGTTACCGGAGAGCCGTTTGCAGGGTTAAGAATGTTGTGCGAGGCCAACATCAGAATCTGGGCTTCCGCGATGGCTGCATTTCCCAATGGAACGTGCACCGCCATTTGGTCACCGTCAAAATCCGCGTTGAAACCGGTACAAACCAATGGGTGCAGCTGAATGGCTTTACCCTCGATCAGTTTTGGCTGGAAAGCCTGAATACCCAATCTGTGCAGTGTTGGAGCACGGTTTAGCAATACAGGATGTCCTTTCAGTATGTTTTCAAGAATATCCCAGATTACAGGGTCTTTCTTTTCTACAATTTTCTTAGCCGTTTTAACGGTTTTTACAATACCCCTTTCAATCAGTTTGCGAATAATAAAGGGTTTGAAAAGTTCGGCCGCCATATTTTTAGGCAATCCGCACTCATTCAATTTCAGAGTTGGACCAACCACAATTACCGAACGACCTGAGTAATCCACACGTTTACCGAGCAGATTCTGACGGAAACGACCCTGTTTACCTTTCAGCATATCGCTGAGAGATTTCAGGGGACGGTTACCATCGCTTTTTACAGCACTGGCGCGGCGGGTATTATCCAGCAAGGAGTCAACAGCTTCCTGCAGCATGCGTTTTTCGTTACGCAGAATTACTTCAGGGGCTTTGATTTCAACCAGTCTTTTCAAACGGTTGTTGCGGATAATTACGCGGCGATAAAGGTCATTCAAATCCGAGGTTGCGAAACGACCACCTTCCAGCGGAACGAGTGGGCGCAATTCGGGTGGAATTACCGGCAACATTTTCATAATCATCCACTCGGGGCGGTTTTCACCGGTGCGCTGAGCAGAACGGAAGCTTTCGATTACCTTCAGGCGTTTCAGGGCTTCCTGTTTACGCTGTTGGCTGGTTTCGGTAGCTGCCTGATTACGCAGGTTGTAGGAAAGTGTGTCGAGGTTAATGCGGGAAAGCAATTCCTGCAAAGCTTCGGCACCCATTTTGGCTACAAACTTATTGGGGTCGGTATCATCCAGCATTTGGTTCTCTTTGGGCAAAGAGTCCACAATGTCCAGATATTCCTCTTCGGTAAGCAGATCCAGGTAGTTGGTGTTTGATGCGGCACCGGTTTGGATTACTACATATCTTTCGTAGTAAATAACCATATCCAGCTTTTTAGAAGGGATACCCAACAGGTAACCAATCTTATTAGGCAGGGAACGGAAATACCAGATATGTGCAACAGGCACTACCAGGTTGATGTGACCCATGCGTTCACGGCGTACCTTTTTCTCGGTAACCTCCACGCCGCAACGGTCGCACACAATACCCTTATAACGGATGCGTTTGTATTTGCCGCAATGACATTCGTAATCCTTGATAGGACCAAAAATGCGTTCGCAAAACAATCCACCCATTTCGGGTTTATAACTGCGGTAGTTAATGGTTTCGGGTTTAGTAACCTCACCAAAACTGCGACGCAGGATAGTCTCAGGCGAAGCAAGCGAGATGCGAATCTTGCTGAAATTGCTGCCTATTTTTTGAACTTTTTTCTGTGTTTGCATTACTTTTTCTCAAAAAAATTAATCCATGAAACTTACTTCCAGACCCAAACCTCTCAGCTCGTGAACCAATACGTTGAACGACTCTGGGGTACCAATGTTGGTGATGTTTTCACCTTTAACAATGGCCTCGTAAGCTTTGGCACGGCCGGTGATATCATCCGACTTAACGGTAAGAATCTCACGCAGGATATTGGATGCACCGAATGCTTCCAGTGCCCAAACCTCCATCTCACCAAAACGCTGACCCCCAAACTGGGCTTTACCACCCAATGGTTGCTGCGTAATAAGGCTGTATGGCCCGATTGAACGTGCGTGCATCTTATCATCCACCATGTGACCGAGTTTCAACATATAGATAATACCCACTGTGGTTGGTTGGTTGAATTTCTCTCCAGACAAACCATCGTTGAGGTAAACCAATCCGTTTAGCGGAATATTGGCTTTTCTAGAGTAGTCGTCCAGTTCAGAAATGCTTGCACCGTCGAAAATCGGGGTAGCGAATTTCACGCCCAATTCTTTACCGGCCCAGCCCAGCACAGTTTCATAAATCTGACCCAGGTTCATCCTTGAAGGTACACCCAATGGATTCAGTACGATATCCACGGGGGTTCCGTCATCCAGGAATGGCATATCTTCTTCGCGCACGATACGGGCTACAATACCCTTGTTACCATGTCGACCCGCCATTTTATCACCCACTTTCAGTTTACGTTTGTTGGCCACATATACTTTGGCCATTTGCAGAATACCGGTTGGCAATTCATCGCCCACGCTGATCGCATAATGCTCGCGTTTAAAGTTGGTTACGCGGTCGTTATAAACGTTAATGAAGTTGGTAAGTGCCCTTACGATCAGTTCATTTTTCTCTTCATCGCCAGTCCAGTTGTGATAGTTCACGCTTGAATAGTCGATGCTCATCAGATTTTTCTGGGTAAATTTGGTTCCTTTGGCAATCAGCTCTTCGCTATACATATTGTATACACCAGCGCTGGTTTTGCCATTTACAATCTGGAACAGTTTTTTAACCAGTTCATCTTTCAGTTCGGCGGCCTCTTTCTTGTGGTCGTCTTCCAGTTTCTGGAGGCGATTTTTATCATTAGCACGCGCGTTTTTATCTTTTTTGGATTTGCTGAACAGCTTTTTGTCGATTACAACACCGGTAGTTCCAGGGGCAGCTTTCAACGAAGCATCCTTCACATCACCTGCTTTGTCGCCAAAGATAGCGCGCAGCAGTTTTTCTTCTGGTGAAGGTTCGGTTTCTCCTTTAGGGGTAATTTTACCAATCAGGATATCACCTTCTTTAACCTCAGCACCGATGCGAATCAAACCGTTCTCATCCAGGTTTTTGGTCATTTCATCACTTACGTTTGGAATATCATTGGTAAGTTCTTCTTCACCGCGTTTGGTGTCGCGCACTTCCAATTCAAATTCGGTAATGTAAATGGTGGTAAACCAATCTTCTTTTACTACTTTTTCAGAGATTACTATCGCATCCTCAAAGTTGTAACCCTGCCATGGCATGAAAGCCACTTTAAGGTTACGACCCAGCGCAAGTTCACCGCCTTGGGTAGCATATCCTTCGCACAGCACCTGGCCCTTGCTCACTTTGTCGCCCTTCTGAACGATGGGGCAAAGGTTGATGCAAGAATTTTGGTTGGTGCGGCGGAATTTGGTTAAGTAGTAAGTTTTGGTATTGCCGGTAAAGCTTACCAAATCATCGTTATCGTTGTGTTCATAGCGAATGCGGATTTCGCGGGCATCCACATATTCTACCACTCCATTGCCTTCGGCATTGATGAGTGAACGGCTGTCTTGCGCTACTTTTTTCTCAAGACCGGTTCCTACAATCGGAGCTTCGGGCTTAATCAAAGGTACTGCCTGACGTTGCATGTTCGATCCCATCAGCGCGCGGTTTGCATCATCATGTTCAAGGAACGGAATCAGCGAAGCGGCAATAGATACAATCTGGTTAGGAGCTACGTCCATATAGTCAATCACATCTGGTGCAACAAGTGGGAAGTCGCCCTCTTTACGTGATTTTACCAATGCAGTTTTAAAGTTGCCTTTCGCATCTACCTCGGCATTTGCCTGGGCAATGGTTTTTTGGTCTTCTTCTTCTGCACTCAGGTATACAATACCATCTTCAATTTTGCCATCGGTAACTTTTCTGTATGGGGTTTCCAGGAAGCCCATGCTGTTAATTTTAGCATGCACACACAAAGAAGATATCAAACCAATGTTTGGTCCTTCAGGAGTTTCGATGGTACAAAGGCGTCCATAATGCGTATAGTGAACGTCACGCACCTCAAAACCTGCTCTTTCGCGGCTCAAACCACCTGGTCCGAGTGCAGAAAGCCTTCTTTTGTGGGTAATCTCAGCCAGCGGATTGATTTGATCCAGGAACTGAGAAAGCTGGTTGGTACCGAAGAATGAGTTAATTACAGATGAAAGAGTACGTGCGTTTACCAGATCCTGCGGGGTGAATACCTCGTTATCCCGGATATTCATTTTTTCGCGGATGGTACGGGCCATACGGGCCAAACCTACTCCAAACTGGGCATACAATTGCTCACCCACAGTGCGCACACGGCGGTTACTCAAGTGGTCAATATCATCCAGTATTTCAGATCCGTTAAACAGGTGAATGAGGTAATTGATAATGCTGATAATGTCAGCTTTGGTCAATACTTTCACATCCATGCCTGTTTCCAGGTTCAGTTTTTTGTTAATACGATAGCGGCCTACTTCACCTAAATCGTAACGTTTATCTGAGAAGAACAAACGCTCAATGATACCACGGGCGGTTTCTTCATCCGGTGGATCTGCGTTACGCAATTGGCGGTAGATTACTTCAAGTGCCTCTTTACCGTTGTTTGATGTATCTTTTTGCAGGGTATTGTAAATGATGTCGTAGTTTACATCGTTTTTACCTTCAGCAGAAAGGATGATGGTTTTAACACCGGCATCCACAATTACATCAATATGGTCATCGGTAAGAATGGTATCCCTTTCCAGGATAACTTCATTCCTTTCGATAGATACCACCTCACCGGTATCTTCATCCACAAAGTCTTCAATCCAGGTGCGAAGAACCCTAGCGGCTAATTTGCGACCGATTACTTTTTTAAGACCTGATTTAGATACTTTAACTTCTTCACTCAAACCGAAGATATCGAGAATGTCTTTATCACTCTCAAATCCGATGGCGCGAAGCAGTGTGGTAACGGGGAATTTCTTTTTACGGTCGATGTAGGCATACATCACAGCGTTCACGTCGGTAGCAAACTCAATCCACGAACCTTTGAAAGGGATAACGCGGGCCGAGTATAATTTGGTACCGTTGGAGTGAATGCTTTGACCGAAGAATACACCGGGTGAGCGGTGCAATTGACTTACAATTACACGTTCGGCACCATTAATAATAAAGGTACCGTTGGGGGTCATGTAAGGGATAGTGCCCAGATATACATCCTGCACAATGGTTTTGAAATCTTCGTGTTCGGGGTCGTTACAGCTGAGTTTCAGTTTCGCTTTCAGCGGAACTGCGTAGCTCAGACCGCGTTCGATACACTCCTGAAGGGTATATCTTGGCGGATCGACAAAGTAATCAAGGAATTCCAGAACGAAAATATTCCTTGTATCGGTAATGGGGAAGTTTTCACGAAACATTTTGAAAAGTCCCTCACCTTCCCGTTTGTCGGCGGGAGTATCGAGTTGAAAGAACTCCTGGAATGATTTCAGCTGAACATCCAGAAAGTCAGGATAATCAATCGCATGTTTTACCTTGCCGAATGAAATCCTTTGGTTTTGTGTCGTGCTCAATTTTTTGTTTTTTTTGTTTTACAATGGGTAACCTACAGGAAAAGATAAACGACCAAAAGGCCCGCGGTAATCCGGGGCCCTGGTCATCATAGTTGGTAATAGTTACTTAACCTCAACTTCAGCACCAGCCTCTTTCAATTTAGCTGCCAGATCTTCAGCCTCGGCTTTAGAAATCTTTTCTTTTACAGCTTGAGGGGCACCATCAACGAGATCTTTAGCCTCTTTCAGGCCTAGTCCGGTCAGATCTTTAACGATCTTAACCACATTCAGTTTGCTTGCACCGGCGTTAACCAGGATTACATCAAACTCGGTTTTTTCAGCAGCAGCTTCACCAGCACCACCTGCAGGAGCAGCGGCAACGGCTACAGCAGCAGCAGCGGGTTCGATGCCATGCTCTTCTTTCAGGATCTGAGCAAGCTCATTTACTTCTTTTACAGTGAGATTTACCAACTGATTCGCGAATTCTTTCAAATCTACCATTGTGTTATGTTTTTAAGTTTTATTGTTTTTGTTATGCGTTTCTTTCTTCTAGGGCTTTTACCAATCCGGCCAGTTTCTGACCAGCGTTGCTCTGCAAAGCAGATATAACGTTTTTGGCAGGTGATTGCAGCAGACTGATAACCTCGCCAATCAAATCTTCTTTAGATTTCAGTTTGGTTAGGGCTTCCAGTTGGTTATCGCCAACGAAAACACTGTTATCAATCCAGGCACCTTTTAATTGAGGAAGTTCACCGGCTTCTCTGAATTTTTTAATGGCTTCGGCGGGAGCTTTCATGTTTTCGGCAGTAAGCACGCAGGTGCTTCCAGCCAATACATCTTGCAAATCGCCAAAATCTTTACCACTGTCTTTCATAGCGCGAAGGATCAGGGTATTTTTTGCCATGCGCATGCTTATTCCTTTTTCAAACAACATGCGACGGAATTTGTTTGTTTGATTGGCGGTTAGGCCAGAGGTATTTGCCAGATAAACGAAGTTGTTATCTTTCAATAGTTCGGTAAGTTCGGAAACTACCGCTTGTTTCTCAGTTCTGTTCATGATTAGATTCCGGGTATTGATTTAACATCTACATTTACACCGGGGCTCATGGTGCTGCTTACATAAATACTGCGGAAGTAGGTTCCTTTTGCAGCACTTGGTTTCAGCTTGTTCAACACCTGTACGAGTTCCTGTGCGTTTTCACTCAATTTATCAGCATCGAAAGATACTTTTCCGATGGAGGTATGAATAATACCGGTTTTGTCTACTTTGAAATCGATTTTACCTGCTTTTACTTCCTGGGTGGCTTTACCTACCTCAGTGGTAACAGTACCACTTTTGGGGTTTGGCATCAGGTTGCGAGGACCCAGTACTTTACCTAAACGACCTAATTTGGCCATTACTGCAGGTACTGCAATAATGATGTCGATATCGGTCCAGCCACCGGCAATTTTTTCGATATAATCATCCAAACCAACGTGGTCGGCACCCGCATCTTTTGCTTCCTGCTCTTTATCGGGGGTACACAATACCAGTACGCGGATGGTTTTACCCAAACCGTGAGGCAGGGCGGCAACACCACGAACCATTTGATTGGCTTGTTTTGGATCCACACCTAAACGCACATCGATATCCACCGATGCATCAAATTTGGTGGTGGTTATTTTTTTCACAATGTCCAAGGCTTCTTTCAGATTGTAAGCTTTGGTTGCATCGTATTTTGATAACGCTTCTTTTCTTTTTTTACCAACTTTCATTTTCTTGTTTTTTAGAACGGTGCTTCTCCCGTGATATTAATACCCATACTGCGCGCAGTACCGGCAACCAACTTCATTGCAGATACCTCAGTAAAGCAATTCAAATCCGGCATTTTTTCGTTTGCAATGGTTTTCACCTGATCCCAAGTAACAGAACCAACTTTCTTACGGTTGGGCTCGGCAGAACCTTTTTGCAGTTTTGTAGCTTCCAGCAATTGCACGGCAACCGGTGGGTTTTTAATGATAAAATCGAAAGATTTGTCGGCATACAGTGTAAGTAATACTGGCAATACTTTTCCCATTTTATCCTGGGTACGCGCGTTGAATTGTTTACAGAAGTCCATGATGTTTACACCTTTAGAACCGAGTGCCGGTCCGATTGGTGGCGCGGGGTTTGCTTGTCCGCCTTTCACCTGGAGTCTTAAATAACCTGTTATCTCCTTAGCCATTTTAGTTTTTTACAGTTTTTGTACTTGATTGTAGTAAAGTTCAAGCGGAGTGCGACGGCCAAATATTTTTACCATCACTTTCAGCTTTTTCTTTTCATCGTTTACTTCTTCGATTACCCCGTCAAAATCATTAAATGGGCCATCGATTACTTTTACAGGTTCGCCTACTACAAATTGTTCATCGGAGGTGCTTTCACCTTCGCTCAACTCATCGGCGGTACCTAAAATTCTATTCAGTTCGTTGTTTCTCAGCGGAACAGGTTGGTCTTTAGACCCAAGGAAACCTACAACACCTGAAACACTTTTAATCAGAGGAATTACTTCTGGATCAGAGAAATCGGCTTGAATCAGAATATAGCCTGGGAAAGCATTTCTTTCTTTGGCTACTTTTTTACCGTTTTTAATCTGGTAGACCTTTTCGGTAGGGATGAGAATATCGGGTACAAAGTTAAGTTTGGCGGCTCTTTCCAGTTCCACCATAATGTTGTGCTTCACCTTCTTTTCTTGTCCGGTGATGGCCCTAACTACGTACCATTTATATTTCTCTTCTACTTCGGTCATTCCCTTGTTTATTTAAACATTTTGTAAAAATTGGTAAGGGCAAAACCCAAACCACTGTCCATACCCCAGATAACCAGAGCAAACAACACCGAGGCCACTATCACGATAGTGGTGCTTTCAGTGAGTTCGTTCCAAGTTGGCCAGGAGACCTTGTTTACTAACTCATCGCGAGTTTCGCGAAAGTAATTTGTTATTCTCTGAAACATTTTCGCTTTCCTTTTATGGATTGCTTGGCACGGATACAAGGATTCGAACCCTGATCAAAGGTTTTGGAGACCTCTATTCTACCATTGAACTATATCCGTATAAACAGGAGTGCAGGCACTCCTGTTTATTTCACAGTTTAATGAAAAACTGTATTATTCAATAATTTCGGTAACCTGACCGGCACCTACGGTTCTGCCACCTTCACGGATAGCGAAACGCAGACCTTTTTCCATCGCGATAGGCTGAATCAGCTCAACAGAGATAGAAACGTTGTCACCAGGCATAATCATTTCAGTACCTTCTGGCAACTGGATTTCACCGGTTACGTCAGTAGTACGGAAATAGAATTGAGGACGGTATTTGTTAAAGAATGGAGTATGACGTCCACCTTCTTCTTTGCTCAATACGTAAACTTCGGCTTTGAATTTTTTGTGTGGGTTAACTGATTTAGGAGCGCAGATAACCATACCACGACGGATGTCGTCTTTTTCAATACCACGCAGCAACAGACCGGCGTTGTCACCAGCTTCACCACGATCCAACAGTTTGCGGAACATTTCTACACCGGTAACGGTAGAAGAAAGAGAAGCACCGAAACCGATAATGTCTACGGGGTTACCCACGTTGATAACACCACGCTCAATACGGCCGGTAGCAACAGTACCACGACCAGTGATTGAGAACACGTCTTCAACTGGCATCAGGAATGGCTGATCAACCAGACGTGGAGGAACTGGAATCCAGTTATCAACGGCGGCCATCAGTTCAATTACAGTATCTACCCATTTTTGTTCGCCGTTCAAAGCACCAAGTGCAGAACCACGGATAATTGGGGTTTCGTCCTGGAATTCGTAGAATTTCAACAGGTCGCGGATTTCAAGTTCAACGAGATCCAACAGTTCTGGATCGTCTACCATATCCACTTTATTCATGAATACAACCAGACGAGGTACACCAACCTGACGGGCAAGCAGAATATGCTCGCGGGTTTGTGGCATTGGACCATCGGTAGAAGCAACTACCAGAATAGCACCGTCCATCTGAGCAGCACCAGTTACCATGTTTTTTACATAGTCGGCGTGACCTGGGCAGTCAACGTGTGCATAGTGACGGTTTGCAGTTTGATACTCAACGTGAGCAGTATTAATGGTAATACCACGCTCTTTTTCTTCTGGAGCAGAGTCGATAGAATCGAAAGATCTTTTCTCAGAAAGACCAGCGTTAGCCAGTACAGTGGTAATAGCCGCTGTCAAAGTGGTTTTACCGTGGTCAACGTGACCAATGGTACCAATGTTTACGTGCGGTTTGGAACGGTCAAAGGTTTCTTTTGCCATAGTTATTTATTTATTGTTCTTATTAGTTTCTATATACTTTGAGCCAATGAAGGGATTTGAACCCTTGACCTCTTCCTTACCAAGGAAGTGCTCTACCCCTGAGCTACATCGGCTTTTTTTGCCGCATTGCTGCGGCGGGTTTTTGTGGCAGTAAGCCACCTGCGAGCGGGAGACGAGGCTCGAACCCGCGACCTACAGCTTGGAAGGCTGTCGCTCTACCAACTGAGCTACTCCCGCAGTTGCAATCATAAAAGTGGTGGGGAGTGGTGGATTCGAACCACCGAAGCCGAAGCAACAGATTTACAGTCTGTCCCATTTAGCCACTCTGGAAACTCCCCCTGTATTGAGATTTTATGATTGCGGAGCCACCAGTCGGGATCGAACCAACGACCTACTGATTACAAGTCAGTTGCTCTACCAGCTGAGCTATGGTGGCTTATATCTTTAAGAACGCGAGGTAATTGTCTACCTCTCAAAAAAGGACTGCAAAAATAGTAGTTTTCCACGAGTTGTCAAAAGGTATTCCAAAAAATTTCAAAAAGGTTTGCATTTTCTTCGTTAATCGTTGCTATCACACACTTTATACAATATTACGAAAGCCTAACAAATAGGTCAAACGCATAACTTTTTTGCATTGTACCTTTGCAATCCGATGAAAAGAATACTGATTACCCTGGGAATTTTGGTTTTAGCCATTGTTGCGGGCCTTATTTTATGGAAAAACATGAACCATACCGGGGCAGTGGGACTTAAAGATTTTGCCCTCGAAAAACCTGCCGATATTACCCGCATATTCTTTGCCCCAAATAATACCAAACTTACCTGGCTGCAGTTCGACAAAGAAAAGGACGGTACATGGTGGGTTAAAACTGAAAATAAGCGCTATAAAGCCGATACCGCCTCTGTGCGCGACCTGCTCTATTATGTAATGGCCAACCTGCAGGTTAAAAACCCGGTAAACGATGCCGCCCTCGACGGGGTAAACCGCGAAATGGCGCTATCTGCAGTTAAAGCCCAGTTCTATGTGGGTAGCAAATTGGTTAAAACCCTGTATGCCGGTGCACCTACTTACGATCAATTGGGTACCTATATGTATCTGCCCGGTGAGGGAAGCGATAAAAAACACGAAAGGCCCTGCGTGGTAGTGGTACCTGGCCATAATGGATACGTTACACCGTATTTTAATGTAGACATTAACAGTTGGAGAACCCCGGCCATTATGGACATACCCGCAGCACAAATCCAACAACTGGAGATTCAATGGGCCGAACACCCCGAAGAAAGTTTCAGGATAACCCGCACGAATGCCGAACTGAGCCTCACAAATCTCAACAATCAACAAATTCCGGCAAATCAAAACAGCCTTGTTGCCTTTTTAGACATGTTTACCTGGGTAACCCGCGAGGGTGGCGAAATTGCCGGCATCAATCGGAACAAAGAGCAAAAAGCGGCATTGCTGGCCTCTACTCCTTTTTTCAGTATTGACATTACGGATAAAAACAACCAGCATACAAAGCTTAATGTATATTATCGCCCTATAAGTGAGGAAAGTTATTCGAAAGAAACCCGCACCGGTGAATTAAAAGTTTCAGAAACTGAAACCTACTGGGGTGTATTGGCCGGTACCGACGAAATTTGGGTTTTGCAAGATGCCATCATGAAAAATAGAATGCGCCGATTATCTGATTTTAAAAGATAAACTTTGCATTTTTGCGTTATTAATCAGGGATAACCACTTACAGATTTGAAAATACAAATTGCACTGGTAGGTGCTGTAATAGGCTTAATTTCAAGCGGAATGATTGGCGCTGTGGTGGGTTTCCTTCTGGGATTGTACATCGATTTTATTAGCCAGGAAAAGACCGAAGACGCTGAACCAAACATTAGAACAAGTCGCACTCCACCGCGTCCGCACGATTTCAGAATGGACTTATTGGTTCTGATGGCTGCCATTATGAACGCCGATGGGGCCACAATGAAGAGTGAGCTTGAAACGGTAAAACGCATGCTGGTGCGCAGCTATGGCGAGGATGAAACCCGACAGATGCTGTTAATTCTGCGCGAACTGGTAAAAGAAAGGCAGGATGTGGGCATGGTTTGCCGAAACTTGCGCAACCGCATGTCGTATAGCCAGCGATTAGAGGTAGTGCATATTCTCTTCCGAATATCGGCGGCCGACAGTGATATCAACAACCAGGAATACAGCATGCTACAATATATAGGTGTGCAACTGGGCATTACCACCCCTGATTTCTTATCCTTACGAGCCATGTTTATCAGCAGCCCGGATTCGGATTTCCAGATATTGGATGTTTCTCCCTCCGCATCGGAAGACGATATAAAAAAGGCTTACCGCAAAATGGCCATGCGTTTTCACCCGGATAGGGTAAACGGTTTAACCGAGGGTGAAAAGAAAGCTGCCCAGGAGAAATTTGTGAGGGTAAACAAAGCCTATGAAAATATTAAGCGCAAAAAAGGCTGGGCATGAATAAAATTGCCGTACATACAGCGCTTTTTTCAGTTTCGCTATTCTATGCGATACTATTCAGTTGGGCAGGTGAAATTATGCCCAGATACATTTCTGCAGAAGGATTTGTATGGTTAAGGATTGTAACCGCCGCCGTATTATTTAACATCACTGCCCTGTTTTTCGCCCGTGAAAGGGTAGATTTAAAAACCGATGGTCTGTTGTTGCTGGTTTGCGCATTTTTTGGCACTGCAGGCAATATGTTTATGTTTTTTAAAGGTTTAAGTATGACCCGGCCAATCAATGGAGCCGTGCTTATGATGGTAACTCCGCTGTTTGTTTCAATATTCGACCATTGGAAACAGCGCAAAAACCCGGCCTTAGATACCATTTTCGGCCTTATCATTGGCACTGCCGGGGCAGCCATGCTCATGGCGGGTAAAGGGGCCCATTTTACCTCTCGCACCCTGCAGGGTGATATCTGGATTGCAGTGAATGCCGCTTTCTATGCAGTATACCTGGTATTGGTGAAAAAATTGGTACATAAATATAAGCCCATAACGGTAAACAGGGTAACATTTACCATGGGAATATTTCTCATAGCTCCATTGGGTGCCTCAGAACTGGTGCATACCAATTTTGCTGCAATCCCGGCTGATATTTGGTGGAAAATAATTTACACCCTGTTTTTTACAAGCTTTCTGGTGTACCTGCTCAATTCATATGGTATTAAGCATGGAAGTTCCTCGCTGGTAGGCATATACATATACCTGCAACCCATACTGGCCACAATTATTGCTGTAATGCTGGGCTCCGACGAAATGACCTGGACTAAACTTATTTTAACCCTTACCGTGCTGTTTGGCGTATGGTTGGTTTTAACCAGCGATAAACGAACCTTTAGCCTTAAAAACATATTTGGCAAATAAAATGCCCTGCAATTATTAACTTTGCACCCTTTACTATGCAAACTGCTGAAGCAAATAAAATCCTTGAAGGAATACTGAAAGAATCAGAGAAGTCTGGAATTCAAGCTGAAAAATACATTCCATTGATTCAAAAAGCCAGGGAATATGCACTGAAGGAAAATGATCCTTTGGTAACCCGTGCCCTCAGATTGCTGTGGCAGCACCTCGAAGCAAACGAAGGTTTTCAGATTGCATTTTTGGAAGAAGCAGAAACCCAGGAAGAGAATTTCACATACTTCATTAGCCTGTGTTTAAAATCGGATAACGATTATAACCGCGATGAATTGCGTGAAATGACGAATATGCTGCAGGAAGTTGCTTAATGCAAAAACTTCGCAAAGCCATATCATTCCTTTATCTGTTTTTGCTGGTTTTTATCAGCATACCCAGGGAGTTTGTGCACCATTGTGAAGTTTCACATGCGCACGAACTCACTTCAAATACCGAAAATATTAGTGCCAAATGTGCGGTTTGTGATTTTGATTTTTTTCAGAATTTACCCTGCCAAACCTGCACGGTAGAAAGACCAGTTGTATTTTATTTGCCCCAAATAAACGAATTAATATCGGATGTATTTTCTTACCATCCAGTATTAATTTCCAATAAAGCACCTCCCGCGATTCTGGTTTAAATTCAGAATTTTATTATGCATCCATTCACCGGATGCAAGCGGAAACAGAGGTGAAAAACAAAATAATTCTATATGGAATATTCCTGCTTATGGCAGGTTATGTGCATTCGCAAAATGCATGCAGGCTGCGTATTGCCGGTAAAATACTATCCATTTCAGATTCATTACCCATTAAAAATGCCGAAATATTTATTGAGGCCGGGCATTTAAAAACCACCACCAATCCAAGCGGACATTTTGAATTAAAAAATCTGTGCCCCGGTTTCATAGAATTAGAATTGGATGCAGATAGTTTTTCTCACCAACATTTCTTGCAAAAACTTTATACCGATACATTTATTATTTTGTACCTCGAGCCTGCAGGAAAAACTATTTCCGGAGTACAGATACTGAGGCATAATTCCGGGCCTAATCAAATCAAACCCCAGGATAATTCAATCCGAGAATCGGGTAAAAACCTGGCCGAACAACTCGAAATTTTACCCGGAGTAAACAGCCTGCGCAGTGGCAACAATGTGGCCAAACCTATGGTGCAGGGACTGAGTGGAATGCTGGTGCCAATAATGGTAAACGGCATAAAACAAAACGGGCAGCAATGGGGTGCCGATCATGGGCCTGAATCCAATGCCACTGCTTTTGATGTTATAGAACTGATATATGGAGCAAGGGCATTAAAATACTGTGCCGATGCAGCGGGTGGATTGATTGAATTGCGCAACGAAAAAAATCCGCATCCAGGCGAAACTGATATCGCATCGGGGGCGGGTTACCAAAGTAATGGACATCAAATTAATTTTTTCAGTAAATATTTATTTAAACCGGCCACAAAACCCTGTTTATATTTTGCCAATATGGCGGTTAGAAAAGCCGGTAATTATTCAGTACCTGGCTATATTTTACCCAACACGGGCCTTTCTGAAATTATGTTTACAGCAGGCTTGACCAAACAAAAAAGCCAGCGACACACCTATATTGATGGAGCCTTTTACTATCAGGAGGCGGGCATTTACTCCGGTTCGCATATAGGCTCGGTGCAGGATTTATTGAATCGCATTCAAAGTTCAGAACCTGTTTCGGGCAAATTCAGCTATCAAATCGGGGCGCCGCGGCAAACGGTTTTGCACGCACAGTTGAGATATAAATTCGATAATAAAAAATACTATTTTACAACTGCAATGCAGCGGGATGATCGCAAAGAATTTGATTTTCACCGAAGCAGTGCAGTGCTTTTTCCGCAACTAAATATTGGTCTCAGCAGTGCCACCTATCAGGGCGGAAAAATATTTCAACCCAATAAAAAAATTCAATATGATGCAGGCTTTCAGGGCACCTATTATGCAAACCGTTATGGCGGATATTATTTCATACCCGATTTTACTGCATTCAATAACGGAGGATATTTAATTGGCAAATTCAATCATAAAAACACCATTCAAACCTTTGCCCTGCGTAACGAATTATTTGCCAGTAGAGCCCGGGCAAAATCTGGAATTGTACACATAAACGACACAAAGACACAAGCGGCCACCGCCCTTGCATGGACCCTGGTTTTAAACAAAAGAAACGCACAGTGGCAGTATGATTTAGCCCGGCTGATAAGGTTTCCGTGGTTTAACGAATTATACAGTTATGGTGTGCATCATGGAGCAGCGGCTTTTGAAAAAGGGAATGCCAATCTTAAAAAAGAAATTACCTATAAGGCCGCAATTAGCTGGAATTATCGCCATGCTAAAAATGCATTTTACACCATGGTTTATGGTAATTATTTCCAAAATTTTATCAATTTAAGCCCCGATTCAGTGCCCATGCTAACTGTGAGAGGGGCCTTTCCTGCCTATACTTACAGACAATTTACAGCTATTTATTCCGGAATTGATTTTCAATGGATAGCGCATATCCTCCCTTGGATTGAAATAAAAACCATACAATCTTTTTTATATGCCCAAAATCTGGATAACCATACTTATCCGGCTTATATACCACCCTCTCGCAGCCAAATTATTGGCACCATTCAGCATAAAAAAATGGAACTCAACATCCATTATCAATACATAAGTAAACAGAGGTTTTATACCGCCAAGACCGATTATTTACCACCTCCCCCGGCCTACCAGCTATTGGGAGTCAATATGATAATCAAAGGGTTATTTAAAAAACAAAACTATCAATTTATTATAGGAGGCGATAACATATTAAACACCCGATACCGCAATTACCTCGACAGATTCAGATACTTTACAGATATGCCGGGGCGCAATATTTATATGCGGTTGGTTTGGAATTTCCATCACCATAATGAACACAATTTAAAACAATAAAAAAATGAAACATAAAACCATCATCATAGCCATTACAGCCGGCTTATTTTTACTTACCAATGCCGGTAGTTGCAAAAAAGAAAAAAAAGAAGAAAACGAATTAATCACCACGGTAAAAGTGCATTTAAAAAACGGAGTAGTGGATGCCGGAACTTTTATTTGGAAAGATGCAGACGGAGATGGAGGCAACCCACCTCTTGCACCCGACACCATTAAAATGGATACCGGGGTAACTTACACCTGCACCCTTGAGTACCTGAATGAGAGCAGCAATCCGGTGCAGGATATAACAGCAGAAATTCAAAATGAGGCCGCCAATCACCGCATTTGTTACAGTACAGATTTAGCCGGCAGCGTTTTTAATATTACCGATAGTGATGGCAAATATCCCATTGGGTTAAAATCTGAGTGGAGAACCATAACAAGAGGAACGGGCAGTATTCGTATAGTGCTCAGGCATCAGCCCAATGTAAAAGATGGCACCTGCAACCCCGGCGATACAGATGCCGACGTAAGCTTTCCGTTAATTTCAAAATAAGCCTGTTAATTCTGCTGCTAAAACCTAAATTTGCACTGAACATAATCTATGACTGAAACATCTGCTTTAAGAAGTACCGCCCTTACCGACCTGCACATTGCACTCGGCGCTAAAATGGTTCCATTTGCCGGATATAATATGCCGGTGCTTTATAATAATCTGATACAAGAGCACTTAGCAGTAAGAAATTCTGTGGGCGTTTTTGACGTTAGCCACATGGGTGAGTTTCTGGTAGAAGGCCCTAAGGCTTACGACCTTATTGAATACGTTACAAGTAACGATGTTTCGGCCCTTACCGATGGCCGCGTTCAATACTCTTGCCTGCCAAACGACAAAGGGGGTATTGTAGACGATCTTTTGGTATACCGCTACAATGCTGAAAAATATATGCTGGTGGTAAATGCATCTAATATCGACAAGGATTTTAGCTGGATAAGCAAGCACAATGAAAATTACGGTGCTAAACTTACCAATATGAGTGATGATTACAGCCTGCTGGCCATTCAGGGTCCGAATGCCGAGAAAGCCATTCAAAAGCTCACCGAAACCAATCTTTCTCAGATTCCATATTATCATTTTACCGAAGGAAACGTAGCAGGAATTGCCGATATTATTATCAGCAATACTGGTTACACCGGTGCAGGTGGATTTGAATTGTATGTAAAAAACAATGATGCGAAAAAATTGTGGGATGCCGTTTTCGAAGCCGGAGCTGAATTCGACATCAAACCCATTGGTTTGGGTGCACGCGATACCCTGCGTTTGGAAAAAGGATTTTGTTTGTATGGAAATGATATAGACGATACCACTTCCCCCATTGAAGCTGGTTTGGGATGGATTACCAAATTCAACCATCCATTTGTAAATGACCAATTTCACAAAGCCATAAAAGAAAACAAACCCACAAAAAAACTGGTTGGATTTGAACTGGTTGATAAAGGTATTCCGCGCCAGCACTATCCCATTTGTGATGCCAGTGGCGCCGCTATTGGAGAAGTTACCAGTGGTACCATGAGCCCTTCCTTAAACAAACCAATTGGAATGGGATATGTAAAAAGCGAACATGCGGCGGCAGGCTCAGAAATATTTGTTGAAATCCGTGGAAAATTAATTAAAGCGGTAGTAACAAAAATTCCGTTTTTGTAATTAAAAACTTTAACCAAATAAATAAGAAAAGGGAGCCTAAAAAGCTTCCTTTTTTTTATTCGTGTCTCAATGCCTCAATAGGATCGAGCTTGGCTGCTTTATTTGCCGGATACAGCCCTGCCACCAAGCCTACAACCATGCATACAATTACCGAAATTACCATCCAAAACCACGGGATAATAAAACTGCTGCCGATCGCTAAACTCACTGCATTTCCAATTAAAATTCCAAGAATAATTCCGGCAAAACCTCCAATCTGGCAAATCACCAAAGCTTCAGTCAGAAACTGATTGCGAATTACGGAAATACTTGCGCCGAGTGATTTTCGGATACCAATTTCCCGGGTACGTTCAGTTACCGAAACCAGCATAATATTCATCAAACTGATGGCGGCTCCGAGCAGGGTAATTACTGCAATTACAATTCCCACAACTGAAATGGATTTCATATTGTCTATAAATTCTTTAGCTACAGCATCACTTTTGGCAATTAAAAAATTATCGGCATCCGATACTCTCAAGCCTCGTAAACGGCGCATTGTAAGGTAAGCTTCATCCATACCCGGATCAATTTCTTTTACACTATTTACGGCTACATTGATGCGGTAATTTTCGGTGGCATTTGCAAAATCCTGACGTGCACGGGTAACCGGCAAAAACACCAACCGATCGCCGCCCGACATGCCCATACTACTGCCCTTTTCGCCCAACTCGCCTATTACCAGATATCGCTTGCCATCCACCAGAATTTCTGAATCCAGCAGGCTTCTTTTTTCAGCCAGAGTATATGCCACATCTCGCCCAATAATGACCAAAGGCAAGGCCAAATCCACATCATTTTCGGTAAAATTGCGCCCTTTTTTTAAATCGTATCCCGAGGTGGTAAGGTAATTTTCATCTATCCCAATGACCATTACATTCGGGTTGGTTTCTTTTTTCCTGAATCTCACTTTGGCAGCGCCCGTGGCATTTTTAGAAATACTTACACGACCCGGAAAATTGTATTGTTTTTTAAAAGCAGTGGCTTGTATGTAATCGATGGGTTTATAATCCACCACATTGCCCGGGCCTCCATGCCTTTGCATACTGGAACTATTCCGAATATTAAAACTCTGTGAGCCCATGCGCGTAAAAGTAGAGGTAAGGGCACTTTTGATCCCGTCTATTGAGGTTAATATACCTACCAACGCAGTAATACCAATGGCAATGATAGCACAGGTAATGAAAGTTCTTAAGGCATTGGCCTTTATACTCTCGTATCCTAATTTTATGGTATCGCGCAGGTTCAAATCAGCGGCAAATTATTTTTATGCCGAGAAAGATTGGCCGCAGCCGCAGGTAGTTTTGGCATTGGGGTTTACAAATACAAATCCACGGTTATTGAGTCCGTTTTCCCAATCGATTTCCATGCCCAGCACATACATTACATGGGCCTTATTCATTATTATATCAATGCCAGCAACCTGATATATATTGTCCTTTTCTTCCTTTTTATCAAAGGCCAGCAAATAGCTCATACCCGAACAACCACCGCCTTTAACCCCAATGCGCAGATACTGATCTTCGCTGAGATTGAGCTGAGATTTGAGACGGTGCAACTCTTCAAGTGCCGACTGGGTAAAGGTAACCGGCACTTGTTTGATATCTTCCAACACTTCCATAGTACTGTGTATGCAAAGATAAGCGCAATAATTCATGACTTAAGCAATATAGACAGGGTTTCCTCGTTATTAAAAAGGTAAAAACCGATAAGCTTCAGAAAAAAGCCGATTCGGATTTTGCATTTTCCTTAACTAAAATCACAAAAAACACTTTAATTTGCAACTCTTTTATGGATGCCCTAAACATATTCCTGGAGCTATTAAAATACATCCTTCCCGCTATCGTAGTGTTTTTCACATCCTACTTCCTGTTAAAGAACCAGAGTGATGAGAATATCGCAAAATTGCGTCTTGAATTGCGACAGCAAAGCCAGAATATTATTTCACCCGTAAAATTGCAGGCCTACGAAAGACTGGTGCTTTTTCTTGAGCGCATTAGCCCACAGCAATTAATACTGGCAGACAACCAACCTGGCATAAGTGCAGTAGCCTTGAGGCACACTATGACCAACCATATACAGCAGGAGTTTAACTACAACCTGTCTCAGCAGGTCTATATTTCAAACCAAGCCTGGAATGTAATCAGGGTAGTAAAAGAGCAGGTAATTGCCTTAATAAATTCCTGTGCATCCGAATTGCCCGAAGGCGCCACTTCAACAGATTTAAGTCGTGCCATCATTAATAAATTAATGGCCAACGGTGAACAACCCACCGAAAAAGCAATTAATTTTTTAAAAGCAGAAGTAGGATTGTATTTTGGCTGATGAAATGGCAGCATCATCCGATAATAAAAATAAATTTACTGATAGCGGAATACCAGTAGGCCCGTATTACACGGAAAATACAGGCAACCCCGAAATTCCGGGTGAGTTTCCATATACCCGAGGTATTCGCAAGGATATGTACCGCGGCCGGTTGTGGACTATGCGCCAGTATGCCGGATTTAGCACCGCACAGGAAAGCAATAAACGCTACCATTATTTATTATCACAAGGCACTACAGGTTTGTCTGTAGCTTTTGATTTGCCCACCCAAATCGGGTACGACAGCGACCACGAAATGAGTGCGGGCGAAGTAGGCAAAGTGGGTGTAGCCATAGACTCACTGGCCGATATGGAAATTTTGTTTGATGGTATCAAACTACAGGATATCACCACCAGCATGACCATCAATGCCACAGCTTCTACCCTGCTGGCCATGTATGTTGCCCTGGCAAAAAAACAGAGTGCCGATTTATCTAAAATCAGCGGTACCATTCAAAACGATATATTAAAGGAATATGCAGCCCGCGGAACATATATTTATCCGGTGCGGCCCAGCATGCGCATTATTACCGATATTTTTGAGTGGTGCAGCAAAGAATTGCCAAAATGGAATACCATTTCAATCAGTGGCTACCACATTCGCGAAGCAGGAAGCACCGCGGTTCAGGAGCTGGCATTTACACTTTCCAATGGCAAAGCCTATGTGCAAGCGGCACTGGATAAAGGATTAGACATCAATGTTTTTGGGAAACGACTTTCGTTTTTCTTTAATGCCCACAATAATTTTTTCGAAGAAATTGCCAAATTCAGGGCTGCGCGCCGTTTATGGGCCAGTATAATGAAGGAGTTGGGAGCTACAGAGCCCGAAGCCATGATGCTGCGTTTTCACACCCAAACCGGGGGCTCAACCCTAACTGCTCAACAACCCGAGAACAATATAATAAGAGTTGCGCTGCAATCTATGGCAGCCGTAATGGGCGGCACCCAAAGCCTGCATACCAATGGTTTTGATGAAGCCTTGAGTTTGCCCACCGAAAATGCTGCTAAAATTGCGCTGCGTACCCAACAAATTATTGCGTACGAAAGTGGTGTTGTTGATACTGTAGACCCCATGGGTGGCAGTTACTATGTAGAATACCTTACCAGCGAACTCGAAAATCAGGCCCGGCAGTTGATTACTTTAATAGACGATATGGGAGGCAGCGCAGCTTCTATCGAAAAGGGCTGGATGCAACAACAAATTGCTGCAAGTAGCTACGAATATCAAAAAAGTATAGAACAAAAAACCCGCATTATTGTAGGGGTAAACGATTTTATATCCAGTACAGACAACGATTTCCCGCTATTATCGGTGGATGATAATATACGCGAACAGCAAACTCAGTCGTTGATAAAAATGCGTGCCTCAAGGAATCATAATTTTATTACAACAAAATTGGCAAACCTCGAACAAGCCGCTAAAGATGGCAGCAATTTAATGCCGCTAATCATTGATGCCGTTGAGTCTTATGCCACTTTAGGCGAAATAGCAGATACCCTGCGTGGGGTATTTGGTGAGCATAAAGGTTAATTGCCCCAATTACATATTTTTTTTTTTACAAACAAGTAAAAAAAGTTAGCACATTGTGAATTTTTCCACTTTCTTAGCAGTCCGATTGAGAGACCTCAATCAGTCAAATAAAACCACCTAAATAAACTGTAAAAACCACAACAAAAAAGCAAGACTGACGACCGGAACCCCATGACAGACAACAAAACCCATGAACTCGCCTGGCAGGAATGCCTAAAAATAATTAAGGACAATGTGAACCCGCAAAGTTTCAAAACCTGGTTTGAGCCTATAAAACCAGTGAAACTTTCAAACAAAGTATTAACGCTGCAAGTCCCAAGTCAATTCTTTTATGAATGGCTGGAAGAACATTATGTTCAATTATTACACAAAACCCTGAAAAAAGTAATAGGACCAACAGCTAAACTGGAATACAATGTCATAATTGAAACCTCCGGACATGAACAGGCTCCTTATACTATCAATTTACCTACCGGCAATTCGAACAAACCCGTTCAGAATGAATTAGGCGTGCCGGTAAACCTCGATTCACCGATTAAAAACCCATTTATTATTCCGGGTTTAAAACGGATGAATATTGATAGCCAATTAAACTCAAGGTACACATTCGACAACTTTGTAGAGGGAGACTGCAATAAACTAGCCCGCAATGCCGGATTAGCCATTGCTCAAAAACCCGGTGGCACTGCATTTAATCCTTTAATGATTTTTGGAGGATGCGGATTGGGTAAAACCCATCTGGCCCACGCCATTGGCAACCTGATTAAACAAAACCACAAACAAAAAGTAGTGGTATTTGTAAGTGCAGAAAAATTCATCAACCAATTTATCGATTCCGCAAAAAATGGTAATAACAACCAGTTTGTAAATTTCTATCAGTTTTTGGATGTATTAATTGTGGATGATGTGCAATTCTTTTCTAAAAAAGAACGCACCCAGGAAATATTCTTCCAAATATTTAATCACCTGCACCAAAACGGCAAACAAATTATCCTTACCTGCGACCGTCCACCCAAAGATTTGAAAAACATGGACGAACGCCTGCTTAGCCGCTTTAAATGGGGACTTAGCGCAGATCTTGGCACACCCGATTTTGAAACACGTGTGGCAATATTGGAAAATAAAATGTACCAGGACGGAATTACCATTAACCGCGATGTGGTTGAATACCTGGCCCATAATATTGACACCAATATCCGTGAACTTGAAGGTGCATTAATTTCTTTGTTGGCACAATCTTCACTTACCCGCAAAAACATCGACCTAAACCTTGCCAAACAAATCGTAAAGAATTTTGTAAAAAATTCAACACGCGAAATCAGTATAGAATATATTCAAAAATTGGTGTGCGATTTCTACAATATTCCGGTAGAAGCGGTAAAATCAAAAACCCGCAAACGCGAAATTGTACAAGCCCGCCAAATAGCTATGTATTTTACCAAAGACCTTACCAAAGCTTCGCTTAAAAATATTGGAATGTTCTTTGGAGGCCGCGATCACAGTACAGTAATCCACGCCTGCCAAACTGTAAATGACTTGATTGAAACCGATAAAAAATTCCGCCATGATGTGGAGGAAATCGAAAAAAGAATTAAAATAAACACATTCTAAAATACCAATCCCCTCGGCAAATCCGGGGGGATTTTTTTTATGACCCAAAAACAAAATTTTTTAAGCAGTTTTAAAAATGCATTGAATGGAATTATAAGCGGAATAAAGCACCACCGCAATTTTAAAATTCAAATATTTCTTGCAATTTTCGCCATCATTTTTGGCATTGCATTTCAAATTAATTCAAGTGAATGGATGGCCATCATTATTTCTATTTTTATGGTATTAGGAGCCGAATTAATTAATACCGCTATAGAAATATTATTAGATAAAATTCATCCGGAAAGAGATGCGCAAATAGGCCTGGCTAAGGATATTGCTGCCGGGGCGGTGCTGGTAATTTGCACAGGTGCATTGCTGGTAGGATTAATTATTTTCCTACCCAAATTGAATCATTGATTTACGCTAATATTCAATTCTTTTAATTGTGCATCATCAATACTTGATGGTGCATCAATCATTACATCACGGCCTGCATTATTTTTGGGGAATGCAATGTAATCGCGGATGGTTTCACTTCCTCCGAATAAAGAGCAAAGGCGGTCGAAACCAAATGCGATACCCCCATGCGGTGGGGCACCAAATTCGAATGCATTCATTAAAAAGCCAAATTGTTCCTGGGCGGCCTCGGGTGTAAAGCCCAGCAATGCAAACATTTTGGCCTGAAGAGCTTTATCAAAAATACGTATGCTACCACCGCCTATTTCAACGCCATTAATAACCAAATCATAGGCATTGGCACGCACTTTTCCCGGGTCAGTATCCATCAAGGCTACGTCTTCAGGCAAGGGACTTGTAAATGGGTGGTGCATAGCATGCCAGCGGTTGCTTTCTTCGTCTTTTTCGAGCAATGGAAAATCAATAACCCAAAGGGGTTTAAAATTGAACGGATCACGCAGCCCCAAACGAGTACCCATTTCAAGGCGCAAATCATTCATTTGCTTGCGGGTTTTATCGGTATTGCCCGCCATTACAAGAATTAAATCTCCTGCTTGCGCATTTGTAGCCGCAATCCATTGTTTTAATGCTTCCTGATCGAAGAATTTATCTACCGAAGATTTAGCAGTACCATCGGCTTCTACCCGACAATAAATCAATCCAGTGGCGCCAATTTGCGGTCTTTTTACAAAATCTGTTAATTCGTCAATCTGTTTTCGGGTGTAGCTTGCAGCGCCTGGTGCACAAATGGCAATTACCGATTCGGCATTGTCAAAAACCCCGAAATTTTTGCCTTTTGCAATGTTTGAAATATCACAAAAACGCATGTCGAAACGCAAATCCGGTTTATCGCATCCGTAAAATTCCATTGCATCTGCATAAGTCATGCGGGGTATTTCGTTCAATTCGCGATGGAGTACATCCCTGAATAATGTTTTTACCAATCCTTCAAAAGTGGCAATTATATCATCGCGATCTACGAAACTCATTTCGCAATCTATCTGAGTAAATTCAGGCTGCCTGTCGGCCCTTAAATCCTCATCGCGAAAACATTTTACAATTTGAAAATAGCGGTCAAAACCACTCACCATTAATAATTGTTTAAAGGTTTGGGGGCTTTGAGGCAAGGCATAAAACTCACCCTGATTCATGCGACTGGGTACTACAAAATCGCGCGCACCCTCGGGAGTAGATTTAATTAAAACCGGAGTTTCTACTTCTAAAAATTGTTGAGCCGACAAATACTGCCGTATGGCCTGGGCCAGTTGATGGCGCAATTCCAGATTTTTGCGCACCGGTTCGCGGCGCAAATCCAGATAGCGGTATTGCATGCGCAGTTCATCACCCCCATCTGTATCATCTTCAATGGTAAATGGAGGGGTTTTAGAAACATTTAAAATCTTTAAATCTGAAACTATAATTTCAATTTCACCTGTGGGGATATTGGCATTTTTGCTGCTGCGTTCGGCCACTGTACCGGTAGCCTGTAGTACATATTCGCGGCCAATGGTACCCGCTTTTTCAAGCAGGTCTTTATTGATAGTTTCATTAAATGCCAACTGGGTAATGCCATACCGATCTCTCAGATCAATAAATGCCATAGCGCCTAAAAGTCTGATTTTACCAGCCCAACCGGCCAGTGTTACATTTTTTCCAATATCGGAAACCCTCAATTCACCACAGGTATGCGTGCGAAACATGTCGCAAAATTAACCTTCGCAGGGAATGAAAGTAAATAAAATTTAGAAAACAGAAGTTTAATTCTGCATCATTCGCAGGAATTCCTCCAGTTTATCGGGCGAAATGCTAGCGGTAAGACTGCCTGTCATGTGTATAATTCCGCCAGAAGACCGGGAGTATTCCACCACTTCGTCCATATTCACAATATAGCTTTTATGGGCGCGGATAAATTTGGGCACATCCTGCAGCAAATCTTCAAAATGTTTCAGGTTTTTACTAATCAGTAGTTTTTCACCCTCTTTCAGAAAAATTTCACTGTATGCACCTTCCCCTTTGATGAGGATAATGTCGCGCAGACGTATAAACTTCAGACTTTGGCCAATAGGCACTACTATGCGGCGATCACCGATATTGTCATCGGCACTTAGATTGGATTTAAGTAATTCCAGTCTTTTAGATGACTCGCGTTCGGTTTTTTTAACAAACCGCTGCACGGCATCCTGCAATTGCTGGGGCTGCAAGGGTTTCAACAAATAATCAATGGCCGAAAAACGAAATGCCTGCAGGGCATACTCATTGTATGCAGTGGTAAAGATTACATCAAAATTCATTTCATTCTCCGAAAAGAAGTCAAGCAATTCCAAACCACTGTGTCCGGGCATTTCGATGTCGAGAAATACCAGATCTGGTTTAAATTTTTTGATGGCCTTTACCCCTGAGGGTAAATCATTGCAATCCGCAACTATATTCAGTTCCGGGGCATACCTTTCCAGCATAGCGCGCAATAACACGCGGGCTTTGCTTTCGTCGTCAATAATAATAGCATTAAACATGTTGATTCCCTCCGTTTTGGAATTCCAAGTTCGAATATACAATTAATTTTAGAAATTCACCGGAATTGCCAAAACTACCATTGTACCATCGGGATTGCCAAAACCATCGGATTTATCTAAAAACTCAATGTCGATGGTATTTTCACGGCCTTGATTGAGTAATTGAAGGCGTTTTTTATTAGCCTCAGTCGCAAAACTTTTATGACCCATGGGTTTGGCCATTTTCATCTCCTGCGATTTTTTACGTCCTATACCGTTATCATCGATGAACACCACCAGCGTTTTGTTCTCTTTCAAAAATTCAATGCGCAGTTTGCGTTCGGTAGATTTGTGCAACAAGCCATGTTTTATGGCATTTTCAACGTAAGGTTGAATCAACATAGACGGAATTTGGATCAATTCCGGCATCACGTTATCGTTTACAATTAATTTATAATTAAAATTATCTTCAAATCGCGCACTTTCTAAATCCAGATAGAGATTCAAGGCTTTTATTTCTTCTGAAAGTGGAATCATTTCACGGTTACTCATGTCCAAAATCATGCGCGTTAAATCCGAAAATTTATTTAAATATTCTATTGCATTGTCTTTATCATTTGTAAAAATATATGACTGAACCGTGTTGAGTGCATTAAATACAAAATGCGGATTCATCTGCGATTTTATCGAAGCCAGGGTGCTCAACTGCAGCTCTTTTTCCATTCTTTCTTTGGCCGTTTTAAATTCTGCTTCTTTGCGCAATTCGTTTAGCCTGAAACGAAGGAATGAATAAGCCAGAAACGCAAGTAAAAACACCACCAACAGTATAAACCACCAGCGCGCCCATACCGGAGATGCAATTTTAAAATGCAAAACCGATTTCGAAACCACGTCTTTTCCACCTGGATTTACCACTTTTAACCTGATATTATAAACACCGGGTGACAGGCCTACTAAATTTAATTTATTGGTTTTTGATCCGTGTAATATCCACCCTTTGCCATTGATGCTGTAGTATACCTGAAGATCAGAATTTTCTTTATAACTTAAAACCGAAAAATTAATTTCCAGGTTATTTTGCTCAGTTCTTAAATCAAAAACGCTATCTACCGGTGATACTCTAATTTTATTTACATATATATCCTCTATTTCAAGGCGCGGATTTATAATCGAATTTCCCATGTTTTCAGGAAACTCAATCAATCCGATCCGGGTAGCTAAAAACACTTTGTTATTGAGTACAGCAATATCTTTAATTTCTGTATTGGGCAAACCATCGGCAGTGCGAATGGCAATGTATTTGCGGGTAAAAACATTGTATTTTACCAGGGCATTTTCAAATAAAAGCCACAAATTATCGGTTTGTGCAACCATTGAAATAATGGATTTTTTTTCCAACCCCACAAAACCATTGATACTGCGAACAATTTTTTGGTCGGCAATTTCGTACAAACTGCCCCCGTAAGTGCAAACGTAAACTTTGTTTCCTTTTATTAATATATCCGATGCATAAATGGGCTCGCCATGGTCTAGAATCTGACCGCGACGTCCCTGGGTCCAATAAAATAACCCTTTATAATTACCCGCAAACAGCGTTTTTGTAACTGCATCATAGGCCACACACTTAGCCCTGCCTTCTGAGCCTTTCAGCAATTGCCTGTTATCAAACCAAGGCATATTGCCATTCAAATACCAGTCTGAAAATTTATTATTGACTGTATCTTTCAAATAATTAAACAAACTCACTCCTTCTGGCCCGGCCACAGCATAAGTAGAGCCTTCCATAAAATCTATATCTTTTAAAGGAAAAGGTTGTTCAAATTCTACTGTATTTGTAGCTGGTTTTATGGCATGCATTTTATCGCTGCTAATCCAAATCAGATCATTGGAGATATCATTATATATTTTTACTACATCATGCCTGATTTCAAAATCAAACAATAATTTAGACTTATATGAATAGGGATTAAATTCATAAATTTTATTATCCCCCGTACCCAGAATTATTTTATCGGTGCTCGGAAAATAGCTTGCCACAGTTACAGCCCGGGGCTCACTTTTAATCAATTGTACCTGTAAATTGGTAATAATTACCACTCCTTTGTTTAAAGAACTTACCCATACATTGCCTTCGTGGTCCTGGATTATTTTACTTGCATTTAATTCGGGAAACAGCGCCTTACCATCGCGCAAAGGTTTAAGGTTCATATCAAAGGTATATACACCTTCGGATGTGGCAATCCAAATTTCTTTGCCAATTACACTTGCATACTGGATAATGGTTTTAATTTTTAACTTCACCTCTTCCTGTTTACCATTGCGTTGTATCATTGCCGGCAACTCGCCCGAACGTGGTAAAACATACAGCACATTTCCTACCTCAAAATACATGAATGGCTTTATATTTTTCGGCAGATTTATTAATGAAGTTTGCTTTAAATCAGAAATTTTAATCAGATTATTTTTAGAAAATTGTTGGGCAATAATGGCATTGCCGTTTGTATTAATATTCCCTGCATAAAAGTTCAAATCCTTACTCCCAATAGAGGTTAATTCCTTGGTTTTAACGTCATATAGTTTTAAAACTCCATTGCGGGATGTAACAATTTTTTGTTTTTGGTACATGCTCATGGAAATAAAATTCCCAACGCTACCAAACTTTTTAAATTCCAGCAAAGAATCACCCTGGGTATAAAAAATTTCGCCGCTAAAATTCTGACACCATATTCGTCCATATATATCCTCTTCAAGATTAGATAAGGCACGGCTTTGGTTCATGTTATTGGAGTAATTTTTTATATCCGCACCATTGTATCGGGTTAGTCCTTTATCGTGTCCGATCCAAACAAATCCCTTGCTGTCCTGCAAAATATTATAAACCGTATTGGAAGGCAAACCACCTGAATAATCCAGTAAGCGATATACAGGTTCTTGGGCACTGGCTAAAAGTGAGGCAAAACAGGCCCATAAATAAATGAGGTTTTGTATTATTTTTTTCAGCGCTTTATGCATTAGTTATTTGGTTTTTCCCAACCCTGTGCTTTTATATCAAATGCATTGCCAGCCTGGGTTACCAGCCTATATTTCCCAGGCATTTCAGTGGCATGGCCAATAATGCTTAAATCGGGATTATTTTTTATTTTATCAAAATTTGATGCGGCTGTGGTAAAGAGTAATTCAAAATCTTCACCTCCGTTTAAGGCCACAATGCTTGGGTTTAAACCAAACTCAATTGCCCTGTCAAGTGTTTGCGGATCGATGGGTAATTTTTCTTCATAAATATCAAATCCCAACCCCGAATTTTTTCCCAGGTGATGAATTTCAGAGGCCACACCATCGCTTACATCAATCATACTGCTAGGTACAATCTGCAAGGCCTCCAGCATATCCACTATATCGGTTCTGCATTCGGGTTTTAATTGTCTGCCTACAATATAATCGTGGGGCTCAAGGTCGGGTTGCATTTCAGGATGCTCTAAAAACACTTTTTTCTCACGTTCCAGAATCTGAAGTCCCATGTACGCACCACCCAAATCGCCCGATACCACCAGCAAATCGTGGGCTTTAACACCCCTGCGCCAGGTAATTTTATCTTTTGCCACCTCACCCAACGCGGTCACACTCAGCATCAATCCGCGCGGAGATGCAGAAGTATCGCCGCCTACCAAATCCACATTGTATTTTTCGCAGGCCAATTTTACACCGGCATAAAATTCTTCCACTGCTTCCAAAGAAAACCGGTTGCTAAGGCCTATGTTTATTAATATCCTTTTGGGAATGCCATTCATGGCGCAGATATCACTAAGATTGCTGACAACCGCTTTGTATCCCAAATGTTTTATCGGATGAAAAGTGAGGTCAAAATGGATGCCTTCCAGCATTAAATCTGAAGAAACCAATCCATACTTATCTCCCATGTCGAAAACCGCAGCATCATCGCCAATACCCTGAATTGTATCAGAAAGCCCCGGCGCAAAATGCGATGCCAGATGATCGATTAATCCAAATTCTCCTAAGTTTTCTAATTCAGTTCTGCCAGCATTTTCAAACATCTTGCGAAGTTATACCAAAGCTAGCTAGATTTTAAACTGGCAAAATTCAAAAAGTGTTCAATCCAAAATACATAGGGCAAAACCCTATTAAAACCCTTTATGGCAGTGCAATGCACACGTTTTTGGGTTCGGTAAAAAAGCGCATAGCTTCAAACCCACCTTCACTTCCCACACCGCTTTGTTTAACACCGCCAAACGGGGTTCTCAAATCGCGCATAAGCCAGCAGTTAATCCAAACTATACCACTTTCAATTTCAGCGGCCATACGATGTGCCCGGCTCAGATTTTCGGTCCATAAAGTAGCGGCCAAACCATATTTTGTGCTGTTTGCATAGGCCAAAACTTCTTCTTCGCTGTTAAAAGGTTGTATGGTAATTACAGGGCCAAAAATTTCTTCCTGGTTGGTGCGGCAATCTTGCTGTAAACCTTCAATGATAGTGGGTTGAATATACCATCCGTTTTCAAAGCCCTCTGGCTTGATTGCATTGCCACCGGTAAGTATTTTACCCCCTTCTGCTTTGGCTAGTTCTATATAACTTAGCACTTTTTCGAAATGCGGTTTAGATACAATAGCCCCAATTCGGGTATCATCGCTGGCGGGATTTCCTACCTTCATTTTACCCACTTCTTCCATCAAACGATTTTTTACAGTTTCATATACACTGCGTTCTATAAAAACCCTGGAACCACACAAACAAATCTCTCCCTGGTTCAGGAATGATGAATTGAGGGTAGTTTTTATTGCACGATCCATATCGGCATCGGCAAAAATCATATTGGGATTTTTACCTCCGAGCTCCAGGCTCAGTTTTTTAAACATTGGGGCCGCAACCGAGGCAATATGCCTGCCAGTAACGGTACCACCTGTAAATGAAATTGCGGTAATGCCCGGATGACTGATAATGGCCTGGCCTGTTTTGCCACCCAATCCGTGCACAATATTCAGCACCCCGGGAGGTAATCCAGCCTCAACACAAACCTGCGACAAAAGCCAGGCTGTATAGGGTGTAAACTCACTGGGTTTTGCCACCACACAATTGCCGGTAGCCAGCGCTGGTGCTATTTTCCATGAAAATAAATACAGGGGTAAATTCCAGGGACTTATACAACCCACAGCCCCAATGGGTTGGCGCAGGGTATAATTTACGGCTTTGTTTTCCGTAATATGGGCCTCACTGGCAAATTGCATGGCCGCAGTTGCAAAAAATCTGAAATTTTGACCGGCACGTTTGATTTCATTTTTTGCCAACCACACAGGTTTGCCCTGATCACGGCTCTCCGCTTTGGCAAATAATTCATTTCTTTCGTCAATTAAATCTGCAATGCGACTCAATACTTTAAATTTATCCTCCGCTGGGGTATTTTTCCAACCATTAAATGCGGCTTTTGCAGCTTGAAACGCTTTCTCCACATCCGTTTCATCCGAATCCGGAACGTGGCTATAAACTTCGCCTTTAGAAGGATCGAAATTATCCAGCCACAGATTGGCGTTTGGCGATACAAATTCACCGTTTATGTAATTCAGTATTTTTTCCATTCTCAGCGGTATAATTCTTTTTTATTGATGATTTGGGCAAATATTTCGTAATTATTCGGACTGCTCCAAATGTAATTTTCTTTTACAATAATTCCATATCCCTTACCCGGCATATAGCTGTATTTAACGTCCCTGTCCACAATCCAGCTGCGTTTGCGAGATTCTGCTTCAACCAGTTGAATTTTAGAATTCAGGGTAGTAATGGCTATGCGTTGTACCTCAGTATTAGTATCTTTTGTATAATACGTTTTAATTTGCAAACCTTTATTACTATCTACCGTAATTTCGTATTTATCGGCCAGGGTAGGCTTATTGATATCCAACTGAAAAAATGGTTCTAATTCTGCAGCCCAATTGGCTGTATCTGACTGTTCAGACTGTGGATTTTCCTCGCGTGAGATGATTTTTTCAAGCCCTGGTTTTGATTGATTGAGTTGTTTTATTTCTGAATTAAAAAATCCAGTCACATCAAAATATTTTCCTTTAATTGATTCCGATTTCTGATTGCATCCTGCAAGTAAAATCCATAAAAAAGTGAGTAAGAATAAACTATTTTTTTGCATATCAGAAAAGTGGTTTTCCGGTCATTTCCGCAGGTTGGGCAATCCCCATCAATTTCAAAATTGTGGGCGACACATCTGCCAATATACCGGCGTGCATTGAGGGTTTCTGTTTATCACTTACCAACCAGCATGGAACCGGATTTGTAGAGTGTGCGGTATTGGGAGTTCCGTCGTCGTTAATGGCAAAATCTGCATTTCCATGATCGGCAATTACCAAAAATTCATACCCAAATTTCAGCAGGGTTTGTGATAATTTTTCCAGGCAACCATCCACAGTTTCTACTGCTTTAATTATGGCCGAATAAACACCTGTATGTCCAACCATATCCGGATTTGCAAAATTCAAACAAATAAATTCGGGCTGATTTTCCTGAATATAAGCAATGGCTTTATCAGTTAATTCAGGCGCACTCATTTCGGGTTGCAAATCGTAAGTAGCCACTTTCGGCGAATTTACCATCAGCCGGCCCTCACCATCAAAAGGTTCCTCTCTTCCTCCATTAAAAAAGAAAGTAACATGCGGATATTTTTCTGTTTCTGCCGCCCTCAGCTGAGTTAAACCATTTGAAGCAATTACCTCTCCCATGGTTTTATTTAAATTCTGACTATCGAATAAAATGCCATCTATTTTAAATGTATCATCGTATTCGGTCATGGTAAAATAGTGTAAGGGTAATTTTTGCATTGCCTGTTCAGGAAAATCCTGTTGGGTTAGTGCCGTAGTAATTTGCCGGCCGCGGTCGGTTCTAAAATTAAAACAGAGCACTGCATCTCCGGCTTTAATCAAACCTTCATCCCCTTCAAGCACCTTCAGGGGTTCCATAAATTCATCGGTTATACCATTGTTATAATGGTTAGCAATGCTGTCAAAAACATGCCGGGTATTTTCGCCTTGTCCATGCACCATCAGGTTATAGCACCGGGCCACACGTTCCCATCTTTTATCCCGGTCCATAGCAAAATAACGACCTATTACGGTGCTGATTTTAGCCCCAGTGCCTGCCACCGCTTTCTCTACGGTTTGTAAATAACCCAAGCCACTTTTGGGGTCGGTATCCCTTCCATCGAGGAAAGCGTGGATAAATATGTTTTTAACCCCTTTTTCGGCGGCACTCCGGCACAATCCAATCAGGTGATTGAGGTGAGAATGTACACCACCATCGCTTACCAAACCTATCAAATGCAGGCTTTTACCGGCATTGCATAATTGGGTAATGTTATTCCAACCCGGATTTTGGTTAATGTCGCCGGTTTCAAAAGCTTTATTAATGCGCACCAGCATTTGCCATACAATGCGTCCGGCGCCAATATTCATGTGTCCTACCTCGCTGTTACCCATTTGTCCGTGGGGTAAACCCACATTTTCACCATCGGTTCTCAGGGTGGTATTGGCATATTTCTCGGTAAGGCTGTGTGTAAACGGGGTATTCGCATTCCACACTGCGTCGCTTCTATCATGTTTGCCTATGCCCCATCCATCCAGGATGACAATGGCCGCTTTTTGAACCATGCTGCAAATTTAACCCCTTCTGTCTGAATCCTATATTTTTTTGCACCTATAGGTCCTATTCGCAAAAGTATTTTTAAGTTTGCACCTCGTTTAATAACAACCCAGAAAAATGTCAGAGGGAAAAAGTAAATATTCCTTTTTTGAAACCGTAGAATTTAACTTCGGCAAGGCTTCAAAATTCACATCATTCGACCAGGGTACCCTGGAACAGATACGCGAATGCAACCATGTACTCAAAATCCGTTTCCCGGTACGCACAGGGCCAAATTTGGAAAACGTGGAGGTGATTGAAGCATACAGGGTGCAGCACTCTCAGCACAAGTCGCCCTGCAAAGGCGGTATCCGATACAGCGAGGATGTTAACCAGGACGAGGTTATGGCTTTGGCATCGCTGATGACCTATAAATGCGCTATTGTAAATGTTCCTTTCGGCGGCGCCAAAGGCGGAATTAAAGTTGATACTAAAAAATTTACTGCACTTGAGCTTGAAAGAATAACCCGTCGTTATACCGCTGAGTTGGTTAAAAAGAATTTTATAGGCCCGGGCATTGATGTTCCTGCTCCCGATTACGGAAGTGGCGAACGCGAAATGGGCTGGATTGCCGATACCTATATGGCTATGAAAACCGGTGAAATTGATGCCTTGGGCTGCGTTACCGGTAAACCAGTTTCGCAGGGTGGTGTTCGCGGTCGCAGAGAAGCCACCGGCTTAGGCGTATTTTACGGTACCCGTGAGCTGTGCAAAATGAAAGATATGATGGACAAAGTGGGCTTGCCAGTAGGAATCGAAGGCAAATCCGTTGTTGTTCAGGGATTGGGAAATGTGGGTTATCATTCGGCTAAATTTTTCCGCGAGGGAGGAGCCAAAGTAATTGCTATTTCTGAATACGAAGGTGCCATTTTCAATGCGAACGGATTAAATGAAGAAGAAGTATTTGCCCATCGCAAAGCTACCGGCAGCATTTTAAATTTCCCCGGCGCTACCAACCTTTCCAATAGTGCCGAAGCGCTTGAAATTGAGTGCGACATATTGGTACCCGCCGCTTTGGAAAGCGTAATTACCGAGGAAAATGCACCCCGCATTAAAGCCAAAATCATTGCCGAAGCTGCAAATGGCCCGGTTACTGTGGAGGCAGATGAAATATTGAATGCAAAAGGAGTTTTAATTATTCCGGATATTTATCTCAATGCCGGTGGTGTAACCGTATCCTACTTTGAATGGTTGAAAAACCTGAGCCACGTGCGCTATGGCCGAATGGAAAAGCGTTTTAATGAAAATATGAACGCCCAGATTGTGCATCAGATAGAGCACCTCACCGGCAAAGCCATTCACGAACCCCATAAAGACCTAATTATCAAAGGGGCCGATGAAGTAGATCTGGTATACTCTGGTTTAGAAGAAACCATGATTTCTTCACTTTGGGATATAGTTAATACCATGAAAGAAAATCCAGGTATTGATAGCATGCGCACCGCTTCCTTTGTACTTGCCATCAGTAAAGTGGGGGTTTCTTACAAAGAATTGGGTATTTTCCCATAATGCACGATTTTTGTTACACTTAAATGTACAAGCCTATGAAACACATTTTTTTTCTCACTCTACTACTCATAACTTCGGGTAAAATATTTGCCCAGGGACAGGTTGAGGTGATTGTGGATCCGGCAGTGCAAACCATGGAAGAAGCGCGCATAGCGAGAAATAAATCCATGGGAATTAAGGTGTATCGCATAATGATTGCGTTTTACCCAGACCGTGCCGCGGCAAACGACAAATTATCGGAAGCCCGCGCCTGGTTTGGTGCCAAATACGGTGTTATTGTGCAGTTTGATGAACCCAATTTCAAAGTGTATGTGGGTGAATTTTCATCCAAAACCGATGCAGAAGCTGCATTGGCCGATGTAAGAAAAAAATATCCTTCGGCCAGGGTGGTAAATGATTACGCTGCCGGTAATAAAAATTAAAAATTTCCCATTTACCTACAAATGAAACAGGACGCACGGATAACTAAAACCAAAGAAGAAGTAAGAGAAATCTTTACGGCTTATCTCGAAAAAAATAAGCAACGGAAAACCCCGGAGAGATACGCCATTCTGGACGAAATTTATTCGCATAAGGAACATTTTGATGTAGATGATTTATACCTCAAAATGAAAAACCGCAATTACCATGTAAGCCGCGCCACTGTTTATAATACCCTCGACTTATTGGTTGATTCAGGATTGGTAAAAAAGCACCAGTTTGGACAAAATACCAGCCATTTTGAACAGGCTTATGGCTATAAACAACACGACCACATGATATGCGTAAAATGCAAAAAGGTGCTGGAATTCTGCGACCCAAGGGTGCAACAAATCAGCTCTACAATGGGCGGATTATTGAAATTTAATGTTACCCACCATTCGCTGCATTTATATGGCCAACCCATAGTAGACAAAGACGACAACTGCACCCAGTGCGGAGAAAACATACATAAATTTAAAGAACACGAACATAATGGTTGATGTAATCCTTGGGCTCCAATGGGGCGATGAAGGAAAAGGAAAAATTGCCGATTACCTAACTCCACAATACGATATAGTGGCGCGCTTTCAGGGCGGCCCCAATGCCGGACATTCCCTGGAATTCGAAGGCAAAAAATTTGTATTAAATACTGTGCCTTCAGGAATATTTCACAAAACCACTACCAATGTAATTGGAAATGGCGTAGTGATAGATCCTGTAAGACTGATGGAAGAAATTGCCCGCATTGAACCCGAATGCCCGGATTATGCAGACAGGTTATTGATTTCCAAAAAAGCCCATATTATATTACCCACCCACCGCATTTTGGATGCAGCTTCTGAAGCGTCAAAAGGCGATAACAAAATAGGCAGTACATTGCGCGGCATTGGCCCTACCTATCGCGATAAAACCGGCCGGGCCGGCATACGCGTTGGAGATTTGCTTGAACCTGATTTCGCCAATATCTACCGCAGTGCCGCCGAAATGCATCTGAAACAAATTTCCTATTTCGGCTATACCGATTTCGACCTCAAGGCCGAGGAGGAGAAATTTTTTGCGGCCGTTGAAAAACTCAAAAAACACCAACTGGTGAATAGTGAGTACTACCTGAATAATGCCATAAAAGCGGGTAAAAAAATATTGGCCGAAGGCGCCCAGGGCAGTATGCTGGATATTGAGTTTGGCACTTATCCTTACGTAACCTCATCCGTAACTTTGGCTGGGGGTGTTTGCAACGGGCTGGGCATTGCACCCAAAAACATTGGCAAAGTGTACGGCATTTTCAAAGCTTATTGCACCCGTGTTGGTGGCGGTCCTTTCCCTACCGAACTTAACGATGCCATGGGCGAAGAACTGCGTCAGAAAGGCCACGAGTTTGGCGCCACTACAGGCCGTCCGCGCCGCACAGGTTGGATAGATCTGGTAGCACTGAAATATGCCTGCATGCTCAATGGCGTGGATGAACTTATTATGATGAAATCGGATGTACTGTGCGGCCTACCCAATATCGAAGCCGGTGTATCCTATAATATCAACGGACAGATTACCGACGAAGTTCCTGCAAATCTTTGCAGCAAGGGTATAGAACCCGTGTACAAACAAATGAAAGGATGGAGTGACGAATTGCCCCACGATCAGGGATTTGATGCACTGGACCAGAATTTCAAGGACTATGTAAATTTCATTGAAGGCTATTTGGAAACCAATATCAGGGTAATTTCCCTGGGTCCGGAACGCCACAAAACCATCATGCGCGGATGAAAATAATCTGCATTGGCAGAAATTATGTAGAACATGCACTGGAACTGAATAACGAAGTTCCGGAAGAACCGGTAATTTTTATTAAACCCGATTCGGCCGTGTTGCGCAACAACGCACCGTTTTTTATTCCGGCATTTTCAACTGAAATTCACCACGAGGTGGAATTATTTGTTAAAATAACCAAACCCGGCAAATCCATTCCGCTCCAATTCGCCGGCTCGTACTACGACCAAATTGGGTTGGGCATAGATTTTACCGCACGCGATTTGCAAAGTCAGCTTAAAGCCAAAGGCCTTCCCTGGGAAAAAGCAAAAGGATTTGATCATTCAGCCGTAATTGGAAAAATGTTTCCAAAAGAAAATTACGACCTAAAAAATCTCGATTTTTCATTACTAAAAAACGGAGAACCGGTGCAGTCAGGAAATTCGGCGCAAATGATTCACAACATCGACCAGATTATCAGTTATGTTTCTGGTTTTTTTAGTCTTAAAATCGGAGATTTAATTTTTACCGGAACACCCAAAGGGGTTTCTGCCGTTGCAAAAGGCGATGTGCTGGAAGGATTTATTCAAAATAAATCCGCATTTCGTTTTTCGGTAATGTAATTTTTTTTAAATCTAAATAATTATTTAATTCATCCCCCAATCAAGCCTAGTCCTGTGGCTTAACTTCAATTATTTTAGGATTTTCTGAAGAATATATAATGGTAAATTTTAAGCGATCATAATTATTCTTTTTAAAATGGGTTGCATTATCACCCAGAGATACACTTTGCTTATAATTTTTACCATTATTGGCTTTAAATTCCACCGTAAGCCAACCATCTTCCAGGGCAAAATCTGTAGCACGGGTTTCAACTGCATAGCGCGACAAATGAAAACTGCGGCGCCAAGATTCTATTCTCAGCGACAACATAGGCAAAGCAAAAAACATTACTAAAAAGCTCACTAGAATCCATTTTTCTGTACTTACCTTTTTTTGAAGAATTAAATTTCGCACTTCAAAATAGCGATACATTTTCATTAGCGTCCATATCATTAAAATTATATAGCCGATAATGAGAAACACATACGATATCATGGTAATATCGGTATAGGGTTTCCAGAAAATATTATCAAAAATAAAAAACAGCAGAATTAAACCCGCACAGGCTACTCCCAATTGTATTTTTTCCTGTATTACTCCTTTTTTGGCAATGTGCAATTGTTCTTCGGTAATGGGTTTTACAGCTTGAGGAGCACCCTCTTCGGCATCCAATGCTTCATCCTTGGTAGGATTTCTTTCACTGCTGCCATACTTCCGGTACAGCGACCGATTGATATCCGAATTTTTTTGTTTCAGATAATGGCTCAAAACCATCAAATCGTACACCCTTTTACTTTCAGGGTTCGACAAAAGTTCGTAACCCCGGCTTATAATTCTCAAGTACTCGGCGGCCTTTTCATCTCCGTTATTATAGGCACCCGAGTATTGGTTTACTTTTAATATATACGCTTTCTTAACGTCCTCTATCGGCGTCCCAACCGGAATATTCAGCAATTTATAAAAGTCAAAAAATTCCATGGAAATAACAAATTAACGCAATTTGGGCCAATACATTGTCTAAAATTAGTACGGTTCTATGGGGTTAGAATATTTATTCGGCAGAAAAACATCCACAAATTCTGATATTTCACACCAGTTGAATTAAATTGCAGCGTGTTAAGATTTGTGAAAATTGTAAGCGGTGTGCTGCTTTTTTTAGGCCTTAACCTATTGCCTATAAATGGCAATGCTGCTACACCGCCATCGGGCATTTACCACATGGCCCCATCCCATTGGTACACGGGGTTTAAGGATACCACCCTGGAGATTATTTTACATACCGAGAATGCAGACCTGCTAGACATTCATATGCAGGATTATCCGGGTGTGGAATTTCTGGAGAAAACCAATTCAGCAAACCGACATATTGCGTACCTCAGGTTAATTATCCATTCTACCGCACAGCCCGGTCAACTGCAATTTTCGGCCAAGCCGGCTTCACGCAGAGTGCGATATGTAAAAGCCTTTAAATTTTCATATAATTTGTATGCACGCACAACCCAGGTTGCGGCCCTTACACCGGCTGATGTGCTGTATCGAATCAATATCGACCGGTTTCAAAACGGAAATTCTAAAAACGACCGTGTTACCCTTAAAAACGCCTATGAACTGGACCGTAACAACCTCAATGCCCGCCATGGGGGCGACATTGCCGGAATTATAGAGAGCCTCGATTATTTAAAAAGTGTAGGTACCACGGCCATCTGGCTCAACCAGATTCAGGAAAACGATGCCCCAGCCTTTAGCCATCTGGGACGCGCGGTTACCGACCATTATAGCATCGACCCCAGATACGGGAATATGGCGGCCCTTGAACAATTACAAAATGCACTTACCTATAAAAACATTAAGCTGTGCATGGATTTAGACCTCAATCAGGTGGGCTGGTTTCACTGGATGTACCTCAATTTTGATACAGGCTGGTTTAACAACCCCGACAGTGCCGTTTTTCCCCTTCCCGACCCAGAATATCTCAATTACCCAGGTTTATCCATAACCGAAAAAAAATGGATAGCCTCGCATTGGATGGACCCCTCTACCCCCGATTTAAACCAGAACAATCCGCATATTGCCGCCTATCTCAAACAATTATGCATGTGGTGGACCGAGTATGCACAGGTTTCTACCTGGATTATTCCCGATCCGCATTTGGTAGAACCCCGTTTTATTGAAAAGTTTATTCAACAAGTTGGGGCCGAATTCCCCGGTTTAAAATTCAAAACCAATACCCGCACCAATAGTTTTGCCTCACAAGCCAACTATGTACCCAATAAATATGCGGTGACCAAAAGTAAATCTTCCGATGGCATTACCGATTTTATTCTGCAATCTAAATTACAAAAAATTGCTGCATCCGATACCTGCGATCGGCAGCAGTGGAACGAGCTTTTCAATCTTTTGGATTTGAATATAGTATACCAAAATCCGCAGGAAAACCTCATTTTCCTCGACGATATTGCATCGCCTCGTTGTATTTCTAAGTGTAAAGCCAACCCCAAACGTTGGGAGATGATTACAGCCCTTTCATTTTGCCTGCAAGGCACCCCCAGTATACTTTACGGATCAGAAATTCGGCTTACCGATAGTAAAAACCCCACGGCAGCCTTGCCCGATTTTCCGAATTGCGACCAAAAAAACATGCTCACCTGTAGCAATGGATATACGGCCGAAGCCAAGGATGGATTGCGATTTATGAAAACCTGCACCGAAATGCGCCTTAAAAACCCCGCATTGCAGTATGGTACCCTAAAGTTATATGCACCGGCGGATGGAATATTCTCGCTGTTCAGGGCTTATAATGAAAAGAAAATCATGGTAATTGTAAACGACAACCCCATGGAACGTGTATTGCTAAATAAACGCTACCAGCAAGAGATTGCCGGTTACACCCGTATTAAAAATCTGATGACCGGTGAAATCTCAATTCTCTCCGATTTTCAGTCTATTCCCAGCCATTCTACCCTGGTTTACGAGCTCTTACCCTGATTTAAAGGGCAATCAGATTTTCAAATTCTTTGAGTCGACTTTGAATATCGGCTTCGGTAATTTCGGCCAGTTTCTCGGTACCGAATTTTTCAACGCAATAGCTGGCCATGCAACTGCCATAAACCAGTCCGCGTTTCATTCCGCCAAAGTCTACACGTCCGCTGGCAGCAATATATCCCAAAAAGCCACCGGCAAAAGTGTCACCGGCACCGGTTGGGTCAAATACTTCCTCTAGGGGTAAAGCAGGGCAAAAGAAGGTTTGACCTTCGGGACCAAACAGCAAGGCACCGTGTTCGCCCTTTTTTATTACCAAAAATTGGGGGCCCATTTCTCTGATTTTGCGGGCGGCTTTTACCAGGCTGTATTCGCCACTCAGCATACGGGCTTCTTCATCGTTTACAGTAAGTACATCCACCATGGTAAGCACCTGTTTCAGGTCGTCCATGGCAATCTGCATCCAAAAATTCATGGTATCGAGCACCACCAGTTTTGGACGTCGTTTCAGGCGGTTTAGGGTAGTTATTTGCACTGCAGGTGCCAGATTGCCCAGCATTACATAATCAGGGCTGCTCAGTTCTTCAGGGATTATGGGGTCGAAATCTCCCAATACATTTAATTCGGTTACCAGGGTATCGCGGCTGTTCATATCCATATGGTATTTGCCACTCCAGAAGAACGATTTCTCGCCTTTTTTCACCTGCACACCGCTAGTATCTACACCTCTTTTGTTTAAATCTGCCAGAAAATCAAAGTCGAAGTCTTCACCCACTACCCCTACCAGGCCCACTTTGTTGTACAACAGTGAAGTAGCCAGCGAAATATAGGAGGCGCTTCCACCCACAATCTTGCCTGTTTTTCCGAATGGGGTTTCAATAGCATCGAAAGCCACAGACCCGATTATTAGTAAACTCATAATTTTTTTTGCAAAAAAAGTACAAAAATGTTTGAAAAAAAACCAAAGCCCCTTATTTTTGCAGCTCGATTAACGGGTAACAGCCCGTGAAACCGACATAGACTCCTTGATAGCTCAGCTGGTTAGAGCGAGCGGCTGTTAACCGCTAGGTCGTTGGTTCGAGCCCAACTCAGGGAGCAAAAAGCAAAAGCCATCTTTCGAGGTGGCTTTTTTTATTTTACCGTTATAACCCTTAAAACCTAGTAGAAGTCAATTCCTCGACAATACTACCCCTCCCACTTTCGAATTAAATCCAATGATTATAGCTACTCGATTTTTTTATCTAAATTTGATTCTATGAACAGAATTATTTCTATTATACTGATTATTCTAATTTTACTCGCGAGCAATTCTTGTAAAAAATACCCAAATGGTCCAAAAATTAGTTTCCGAAGCAAAAATAACCGCATAGAGGGTACATGGAGAATCGCACATATTTACAAGCCTAACTTTGGGCAAACACAAGAAATTAATTTGGACAGTGCTACCCTAGAAACACGTTATATTTTTAACAAAAATGGCGATGGAAAAGAAATCAAAGAAAAAGAGACAAATGAAATAAAATGGAAATTGGTGAATGACAAAAAAACTCTGCAAATTTTATATTTGGAAACAAATGAACAGTATGATTATGATATACTAAAATTGAAAAATTCAGAATTGGAATTAAAACTAAACAATCCCACTCACACTGGAGATTGGCGACAATTTAATTTGTTTCTGGTGGATTGAAATCAATTTCATCAAACAATTTATCCTTTAAACGAATTTCTTCTGGGTTAAGTGCCTTTCATTTAACTTCGCCCTGTGTCATTCATTATCGAAACGCAGAATGTGGTGAAATCCTTTGGGGTTGCCAAGGCTGCAGACAATATTTCGTTGAACATTCCAGAGGGCAGTATTTATGGCCTTTTAGGTCCTAATGGCGCTGGAAAAACCACGCTCATCCGCATGATCACCACCATTACCCGTCCTGATTCCGGGCAGATTTTATTTAGGGGCGAACCCTTAAACGAATCGCATGCAGCGCGCATGGGGTATATGCCCGAAGAACGCGGGCTGTATAAAAAAATGTCGGTATTGGATCAACTGCTGTTTTTTGCCGAAATCAAAGGCATGTCGGCAAACGCTGCCCGGGATAACGCCCATTACTGGCTGGAACGGATGCAAATGGAAAGCTGGACCAAGAAAAAACTCGAAGAATTATCTAAAGGCATGGCCCAGAAAGTGCAATTCTTGTGCACCATAATTCACAATCCTGAGTTTATTATCCTGGATGAACCCTTTAGTGGTTTTGACCCTGTTAATGCCGATTTAATTAAAGATTTAATAATAGAACTCAATCAAAAAGGAGCTACCATTTTGTTTAGTACCCACCGTATGGACAATGTAGAAGAACTCTGCGATTACCTTTGCATTATCAACCATGGCCAACTCAAGCTCAACGGGGAAGCGGGCACCATGCGCCGCCGTATGTTTAAAAACGAATACGAAGCCGGATATTTAGAAGAAAAGCAGTTTGAAAATGCAAAATTCAAACCCCTAAGTTCTGTTAAAACCATTGATGGCCGCATTATTTATACATTTCAATTAACCGATGCCAGCGAACGGGAAGAGCTGTTAATCCAGTGTACTTCACAGCCCGGCATGGTTCACTTTTCTGAGGCACTTCCCTCCATTCACCAAATTTTTGTTGACACCGTAAAAAACAATTCCAATGCATAAAATCTGGGTAATTTTAAAGCGCGAATACCTTACCAGGGTTAAAAATAAAATGTTCATCATTATGATTATTTTAGGGCCTGTTTTAATTGCACTATTCTATGGCGGAATTTTTTTGGTGGCCACCCAGGATGCGGGCGACAAATCACTGAAGAAGGTTGCTATTAAAGACCATAGTGGCTTTTTCAATCAAAAACTGGATTCACTCGAAAATTTCCGCTTTACATTTACAGAAACAGAAAAATCAGCGGTACTTAAAAAGGTGAGTGCCGAAGAATATGATGCATTTCTGGAAATCAATGACAGAGATTTAACCAAACTCGACAGTATAGATTGGATATCGCGAAAAACACTATCATTGATTCAAACCGAAAAAATTTCGGGTTTTTTAGCCAATAAAGTGTATTCGGCACGCCTTCATGAATTGGGCATTTCAAAGGGCAAAATAGATTCACTCAAACCCAAGGCCAGTATACATGCCATCGAAATCGATGAAAAAGGCAATTTAAAAAGCAGTAGTTCTGCTGCCAAAAGCGGTATTGGAATGTTCTTGGCTTTTGTGGTATATATGTTCATTTTCATTTACGGTGCCATGATAATGCGCAGCACTTTGGAAGAAAAAACCAACCGCATTGTGGAGGTAATTGTATCCTCGGTAAAACCCTTTCAAATGATGATGGGTAAAATTCTGGGTGTGGCATTGGTGGGATTAACGCAGTTTGCCGCATGGATTGTATTAAGTATTGGGCTCATTTCCGTTCTCTCGATTTTTATTGGTTCGAGTGCAATATCAAAAACAGCAGCAATGAAACCAAATGTGCCGGGAGCCGCTGTTGCCATGGATAAAATGCCACAAGACAATTCTCTCTTCGATGCTGTAACCAATTTGCCATTTGGACAAATTATTGCCATATTTTTAATATTTTTTGTAGGTGGTTTTTTACTGTATAGCAGCATGTTTGCCGCTATCGGATCGGCCGCCAACCAGGAAACCGACACCCAACAATTTATGATGCCGGTATCATTGCCACTGGTTTTTGGATTTGTAATTGCCCAAACTACGGTATTCCAGGATCCGCATGGACCAATGGCCAAGGTATTTTCCATGATTCCGTTTACCAGCCCTATTCTCATGGTGGTGCGTTCGCCCTTTGGTGTCTCATGGAGTGAGATTTTAATTTCGGCGCTGATACTTTTTGCCACCTTTTTCCTGTTTGTATGGCTTACCGGGCGCATCTATCGCATAGGTATACTTATGTATGGAAAGAAACCCAGTTGGCGCGAATTAGGCAGATGGATATTCAGAAAAGATTAATTTTACTTCCGTATGAAATTAAAATATATTCTTTACGGAACCACATTCATACTTGCAATTGCAGCTTGCGGAAACAAAACAGGACATTCAAAATCCGGAACCGATTCTGTCAAATTGAAGTCGGCCAAAACTGTAGAAAATTATGATGGGGGATATGAAACGCCTCAAAAACTCTTGCAAGCCATCGCTGATGAAATTAATGATGGCAAACTTGAAAATTTTACACGGTTTTATATCAACATCAGTGATATAAATACAGAACCTGTCATGTTGCCTTTGTTAAAACGCACATCTAATTTTCATGGCTCGTACACAAATCACACGGCCATTGCCCAGCACATGCTTCAAATAGCTGCTCAAAATGAAACCGAGATATTAAAATATTTTGTAATTCAGCCAAAATCCGAGCATCGCAATTTGTATGCAAACACATTTAAGACAACAGGTTTTAGCGGCCTCCACGCAAAAAAATGGGTATTGCACGATGGTAGTCATGCGTATTTATACATGCTTAAAAGCAAACTTTGTTTTATTTGTGAAGGGCACCGGCATAGAACCGACCATGCCATCAATACTGCTATGATAAAAATAAAATCAGGTTGGAAAGTTGCCGGCAGAATCACCGTAGTCCATTGCTATTAATCAGCGTTTAAATCGCAGAAAAGTACCGGTGGGTAAGCCCCTTCCCTTTTTGTCTTGCAAAATTAATTCACCACTTTCAAAAGCCTGACCTGGCATATTTGTATATACAAGGTTTTCGGTAATTAGCGGAGAAAAGCCCATGCTATAGAGGTTAATTAATAAAAATGCATGCTGTTTTTCCAGCAGTTGTGCACACATTTGTAATAGCTCATTAATTTGTTTTTCCAATTGCCACTTTTCCCCGTCTGGACCGCGTCCGTAGGCTGGTGGATCGAGGATAATTCCATTGTATTTTTTGCCGCGTTTCAGCTCGCGTTGTACAAATTTAAATGCATCTTCAACTACCCAACGAATGCCATCCAAATTACTGGATTCCATATTTTCTCTGCTCCAGGTAACTACCTGTTTTACACTATCAACATGGGTAACATCGGCACCCGCCTGGCAGGCAGCTAACGATGCTCCACCCGTATAGGCAAAGAGATTGAGCACTTTGGGTTTTTCGATATTTGTATGTACAATTGTACGTACAAATGTTGCAATAAAGTCCCAATTTTCGGCTTGCTCGGGAAATAAACCTACATGTTTAAATGAGGTTAAAGCCAAACGCATTTTAAAATTCAAGGGTCCGTTTTTATAGTTCACCATCCAGCGGTCGGGCATACCTGGTTTAAGTTGCCAGTTGCCGGATTCGGCATCCCGTTCGCCTTTGCGGGTAAATGTGGCATGTGCAGCTTTGGCCCACTCGGCTTCTGGCATACTTTTACTCCAAACAGCCTGGGGTTCGGGGCGTCTAAGTATGTACTTTCCAAATCGTTCGAGTTTTTCAAAATCACCCGAATCCAGAAGCTCATACTCTGGCAGCACCGCCGGAATCACTCTTGAAAAAGACATGGTACAAAGGTAGGTAAGTCAATGCTTAAAACACTCGACCCGAAGGGTCGGACACTTTGGCTGTTACTTCTTAAACTCAAAAGTGGCTGTGTAAAGAGGTCTTTGCACTTACAGCAGATTCAACTGATCCTTATTCTTATCATTCTGCTCGCCGGCAAACTGCTCGGCTACAGTTTGTGCAACAGGCGCTGGCGGAGTGCCCGTTTTTTCACCCTGCAGTACTACTTTTTTTACCACATCATTAGACAATCGGCTACCTACTGTTTTCCATCCCTGCACTTCCATAAATTCAGGGAATTCTAATATCCAGTCGGCTTTTACTTTTTTCTTATCCTCAGTGGTGAAAAGGGCTGTAGCCTTTTCATTTGTACATGCAAGTGTTAAGGTCGAACCTTTTGCTTCGCCTATAAAAACAAATTTTTTGCCAATTGTAGTGGTTTCAATCTGGAATCTTTTTACAAAATAATTCTTTGTTTTTCCATCCAGATAAATACAATTCACAACCATTTCGGGCCAGAATTTTTGTATTAAATACACACTATCCGGCTCATATCTATTGATTAATTCGTAATTGGTTAACTCATACGAACCATCATTATAAATTACAAAAATCTTATCTTCCCCATCAAATTCACCCAGGAAAATACCACGTCCTTCGCCATTCAGTCGACCGGTCATATCGTCCCAGTAAATCTTTACTCCACCCAGGGTAGAGCTTCCTTTTTCTTTCAGTTCAACTTTTCGAACCGGATATCGGGTAAGCAAATTGCCCTGCGAGGTTTTACCCTTTATCGCCAGTTGTGCAAAATCGTAATCAAACTGTTTTACGCGGGCGTTTGCAATACTGCTGAGGTGTATGGATACCTTTTCTGCTTCACCGTTTGGATTCACGCTGAAATATAGTATTTCGCTACCCTTGGTACCCATGGTAATGTCGTATTCCTTGTCGCGAATCAAGCCCGTGGCATTGAACCGTTTTACCATGGCACGCTTGGCAGCACCATCCCAGTAAATCACATTGTAAGTGGTGCGTTCGTCGTTTTTGCGCCACACATCTACATGCACCAGGTCTTTTCCAAAGAAAGTTTTTTCACTTACTTTGGAAATCATGTATTTTCCATCGGCGCGGAATGCAATAATATCGTCGATATCGCTGCAATCAAAAAGGTAGGTTTCCTTTTTCATACCCGTACCCACAAAACCCTCTTTGAGATTGGCATACAGCTTCACATTGGCCGCGGCAACCACATTGGCTTCGATGGTGTCAAACAGGCGAATTTCCGTTTTTCTTTCCTTCCCTTTTCCGTATTTTTTTATTAAATTTTTATAATAATCAATGGCAAAATCAACAAGATTTTCGAGGTGATGTTTTACCTGTTTTATCTCTTCTTCCAGGCTGCGCATCATCTCATCTGCCTTGAATGCATCGAATTTAGAAATACGTTTAATTCTGATTTCAGTTAAACGCACAATATCTTCTTCTACAATTTCGCGAATGAACTTTTTCTTAAAAGGTTTCAACCCTTTATCAATGGTAGAGAGCACATCTTCCCAGGTTTCGCTTTCTTCAATATCGCGGTAAATGCGATTTTCAATAAATATTTTTTCAAGTGATGAGAAGTGCCATTTTTCTTCCAGTTCGTGCAGCCTGATTTCAAGCTCACGTTTCAACAACTCCAGCGTATTGTGGGTGTTTTCTTTCAGAATTTCGTTTACCGAAAGAAACTGGGGTTTTTCATCCTTAATTACACAAGCCAGGGGTGAAATCGATACTTCGCAATCGGTAAACGCATACAGGGCATTTACTGCCATATCCGGATTAATACCTGGGGCAAGTTGCACCTCAATTTCAACATTGGCCGCTGTATTGTCGATTACCTTTTTAATTTTAATCTTGCCATTATCATTGGCTTTGATAATCGACTCAATCAATGAACCGGTTGTGGTTCCAAACGGAATATCTTTAATCAGCAGGGTAGCTTTGTCTCTTTCTTCAATTTTTGCCCTAACCCTGATACGACTGCCCTTTTTACCCCCATTATATTGGGTAAAATCGGCATACCCGCCTGTGGGAAAATCAGGCTGAATATCGGTTTTACGACCTTTTAAAACATCAATACTAGCCTCACACAACTCAATAAAATTGTGGGGCATTATTTTGGTACTAAGTCCTACGGCAATCCCTTCAACCCCTTGAGCCAGCAGCAATGGAAACTTTACCGGCAGGGTAACGGGCTCTTTCTTACGTCCGTCGTACGACAATTGCCAGTTGGTGGTTTTATCATTGAAAGCCACCTCCAGTGCAAAGTGCGACAATCGGGCCTCAATATAACGGGGAGCTGCAGCACTGTCGCCGGTTCGCACATCACCCCAGTTACCCTGGGTGTCAATCATCAGGTCTTTCTGACCCATGTTTACCAAAGCATCGCCGATAGCAGCATCACCATGCGGGTGATAAGCCATGGTAGCCCCGATGATGTTGGCAACCTTGTTAAAACGCCCGTCATCCATTACGTGCATAGAATGCAAAATGCGGCGCTGAACGGGCTTCAACCCATCTTCAATGGCCGGTATGGCACGTTCAAGAATTACATACGAGGCATACTCCATAAACCAGTCGCGAAACAGGCCACTCACCGGTTTCACGCTGCCAAAATGATGCTCTTCAGCGGGGGTAATATCTTCGCTTATATGTTCTTCTGGGTCGTCGGACATGGAAGTGCGAAAAAAACAAAAATCCCCCAAAGGTTCAAGGGGAGTTGTTCACAGGGTAGTCTTACGAAAATTTTTGACAATAATTTTGTTGTTATCCAACTTTAACAATATTTTTGTTGTTAAATACACTTAACAACATTTTTATTGTCATGAGCACAAAATGGATATCACCAAAAGTTGTAACCGGCCCAGCAGCAATCGGTGATTATTATTTCAAAAGGCCTGACCTAAACCAAGATATTTGGGATTTATTAGCCCAAAAGACCCACGTATTGCTAGTTGCACCGCGAAGGGTTGGTAAATCTTCTGTAATGAAAGACATGGAAAATACCCCTCCAGACAAATATTTATGCTACTACAATGATCTGGAAGGCACCCGAACGGAAGACGAATTTTACCAGAAAATTCTATTCATGCTTACTAAATGCTTGGAAAAAAATCAAACATTTGAAAGCATAAAAGGATACTTCAAAAAAGCAAAACTCAAATCTATTTCCTTCACAAGCATAGAATTTGAAAACACAGAAAATGATCTATTAGCGGAAATCAGACATTTATTGCCACAAATGAAGAGTCTTGAACATCATTATATTTTATTCTTGGATGAATTTCCTGAAGTTCTAACTAACCTGAAGGAAAATGGGGATACTGAAGGAGCAAAACGAATCCTAAGTAATCTTCGCGAGTGGAGACAAAATTACAATGATGCAAAAATTTTATTCGTCTTAGCTGGTTCAATAGGCCTACACCATGTAGTTTCGACAATTGACCGCAGTACCGTAATAAACGATTTACAGCAATATAAAGTAGAGCCGCTTACCGCTCTCGAAGCAAATGAATTTATTGAACAAGCAACTCATGGCGCTTCAGTGCAATATTCAAAAGCACAAAGAGAGGAACTACTGAACACAATAGCAGACAACCTTCCTTACCATATTTGTTTGATGCTATCTGAAATCAACCGAATCTGCAGACAGAATTTCGAACCAGAATTAACTTCTGAAATAATCCAACTGGCCTTTAGTAATATTGTAAAAGAAAATAAAAACTTCGAAGATTGGGAATCCCGCCTAAAAAAATACCATCCAAATTACTTCCCTTTTATGAATCGTATTTTGATTCACATTGCCCATTTTAACACAATACAACTTGCGGAAATATACAACCTTGCAGTAGAACACAAATGCACAGAAACGTACACAAAGCATCTAAATATTTTAGAAACTGATGGATACCTGAAAAAACAAACTGACGGGTCTTACAAATTTATATCCCCATTTCTAAAAACTTACTGGAAAAACACCAACCCCATATACCATGGATAACCTAAATATTGAACAACAATTAAAGTTGTATCAGAATGCTAATAATGATGCAGCAAGTATAAAAGCTAATTTTGTAATACGCCTGCAGGAGTTTGAACTCATCATAGAAGATTTATTGCGAAAAAAAACGAATGACCCAGTCCAACATGAACTCATTCTTGGAAGACGTGGAAGCGGAAAATCCACGCTGCTTCGTCGCATACAAATCGAAATACAGGAAAGTCCTATATTACAAAATAAATATATCGTCATAAACTTGGCTGAAGAGCAAGCCAACATATACAGACTGCTCGACCTTTGGGAAGAAATATTAAAAGAAATAGCTCATCAAACCGATGAGGTAATTGAACTAAAAAAATACTCGGAATTTAAAAATGACCATTCTTATTCACGATACTTGTTTTCCGAAATCGAAAAACTACTTACAGAAAACAAAAGAAAAGCTGTGGTTTTAATTGACAATATAGACCGCATTTTGGATAGTAGCGCATTTGATGACAAATTGTTGCGTGAATCATTTTTAAATTTTAATAATCTCAAATTTATAGGAGGCAGCACGCGTATGACCGAACATTTTTGGAGATACGACAAACCATTTTATGATTTCTTTAGAATTCACAGACTCCATGCCTTATCTAATGCAGAAATGAAACTATTACTAAACCAATGGAGCACTATATTAAATTGTCCTCCAATAATAGAATTTGTCAAGAACAATCCAGGCAAAATCGAAACTATAAGAATTTTAACCGATGGATTACCCAGAACACTTTTGATTTTCATCCAGTTGCTAGTACAAAAAACTAACCTAGAAGGATATGATTATCTCAGGGGAATTATGGACAAAGTAACACCCCTATATCAAGAAAGAATAAACAACTTGCCACCAGCGCACAGAAAAATCATTCTTAACATGGCATTTATTTGGGAGTCATGCACAACGAAACAACTTTCTGAAGTCTGTAAAATGGAGAGCAAATTAATCTCCGCACATTTAAAACAACTTTCAGACGGTGGACTTGTTGACAAATTAGGCACTCAGAATAAAAACTATCTATATCGAATATCCGAACGATTTTTTAACTTATGGTTAATTATGACCCAAGGAAGTCCGACAGAAAAAAGGCGTGCAAGATGGTTAACAATATTTTTGGAAAGTTGGTACTCTGAAAATGAAATTATGAGAATGGCAGAAATACATTTAAAAGAACTCAATGATATTGAGATAAACGATACCCGCAGATTAGCACAAACCAAAGCTCTAATTCAATCCAAATTTATATCACCTTTTATGCGTGATGAATTAATAAATATCTCAAGAGAAAAAGGTATTGCCAAAACGGAACTTTTGCCCTTACCTGATAAGTATATTGAATTAAAAGAATCCATAGACAAACTCTACAAAGAAGGTAAATATGAATCTGCATTGAACCAATGTAATGAAATTGAGCAAAATAGCGATCCATGGAAGTTCTATATGATGGGCCTGTTACTTAGCAATTTAAACAAAGTTAAAGAGGCCGAAAAATACTATTTAAATGCTATTAACATGGAATATTGGAAAGCACTGTATCCTCTTACTAAAATATACTTAACAAATAATAAATTCAATGCTGCTGAAAACTTATATATAAAAGTTATAAAAAATAAAAAAGAAACATTAAAGGCAAAATTAGGACTTGCGCTGCTCTATTACGAAACCAATAAAAATCCCAAAAAAGCTTTAGATCTAGTTGACAGCGTATTACCTTTGCTATCAGACGAATTAGTGTGGCAAGAATTGAAAATAATCTTAGAAATTTGGAATGGTATTTTCAATGACCTACATAATCGTATTACAATCATAATAAGCAACAATACAGAAGCCGATTGGGGACCTTTTATTCAAGAATTACTGGTCCATTATCAAACTACAGTAGTTAAAAATATTTTTGAACACGATAAACTCAGCAAGGAACTTCTGGACAAATATCTGATTTACTATTACGCAACCTTAATCCTTTCTAATGACAATGATTCTAAAATCAAAATAAGTTTTCCTCCAGAATTTGAAGAACCTTTACAATCTGTGCTTGAATATATTAAATCAATGCAAGCACTTTATTATCCAAAAATATCAAAAAAAGAAAAGTGAATCTGATTACAACTGTTGCACATAACTCCCCACAAAACCACATTCTTTGAGGTAATGACTGCAACCCCGGCATGGCAAAGGAACTTCTTTGGCATAGGGCGTATCTCCAAACATGGCCCTGGCACCTTGGTAATTGGCATTGTTCCAAACTTCTTTCAAATCCTGCTGCAACAAATTGCCAAATGCTTCGCTTTTGCGAAATGAGAGAGAACAGGGAAACAAAGTGCCATCGCTGTTTACATACACACTACTCCACAAACTTCCGCATAAATCGGGCACCTCCCTAAGGGTTGCGGGCGCCTGGCGGATATCATCGGCAAATGCATAAATATCGCATAAATGCGGACTTCCGGTAAACACTTCAAACTCATCCACACCCATATCTGCGGCCATTTTACGGGCTTGATCCAACTCGTGTTTATTGTGTTCAAAAACCAAATATTTCCAGGTAATTATGGGGTATTTACTATTTAATCTTTTGCGGGTTTCAAGCATAATTTTCAGGTTTTCGAGCACCTTATTCAAATTGCCTTTTACCCTGTATTTGCGGTAGGTTTCATCCGTGGCTCCGTCAATACTTAAATAAATATGGGTAAGTCCGGATTTTACTGCATTTTCGGCCAGTTTTTCGTTGAAATGATTAAAATTACTGTGGATGGTACTGCCCACCTGGTGTGCTTCGGCATGGGCTATCATTTCAAATAAATTTTTATTTAAAAAGGGTTCACCCCAATTGTAAAGCGCAACACTTAATGCCTGTTTTTCTACTTGCGCAAAAATGGTTTTAAAATCATTCATAGCCAAAAAACAGGGATCTATCATTTCGGGATGCTTTATACCTGTATGGCAGCCCGGGCAGCGCAGATTGCAAAAATTTCCCGGGTCGATGGTGACTTTGTAGGGTAAACTTTTCAGCTGTACCCGTTTTTGTTTTAATTCTGCTTTATTAAGCAAAATATTTTTTACTTTAGAAGCATTTCCATACTTCCTCAAATAGTAAAAATACTTTTGATAGACTGATAATGGACGCAAAACGCCAGCAAAAGAAAATGATAAAAGCGGGATTGAATGTGACCTGGGTCTCATTTAAATAAAGAATCCCCTTGCGGGGACCCTTTATTTAACCGGAGCAAAGAGTTGCTTTAATTGATCGGCAACACCGGTATTGCCGTGCAGAGAAATATTGCTGATTTTATCGGCAATTTTTTCCAGGTATTCCATTTCTTTCAAACGGTATAGCATGGCATTGTCTTCCATCAGCTTGGCTGTATTCAGCAAACTGCGGGTTGTTGAAGTTTCTTCACGGCGCATGATGGCATTGGCCTCGGCTTGCTTTTCGGCAATCAAAACCTTGTTCATGATATCGCGCACTTCACCGGGTAAAATTAAATCCCGAATTCCCAGATCGCTGATTTCTACACCTAATTCGGCTGCTGCACTGCGCAAATCTTCCAACATTTCTGTGGCGATTTTTTCTTTGGCAGCCAGCAACAAATTCAGGCTCAAAGAACCCAGGTATTTGCGCAACAACAATTGTATTTGTACATACAAATGTTTTTCGAAATTCCGATTCTCCACAAGGGCTTTCAGCACATCTACCACACGGTAAGAGGCAAACGCATTTACCCGCAAGGCCACTTTATCCGCACTCAAAATTTCCTGACCCGTAATTTCCAATTGCGTAATTCGCAAATCGGTTTTTTGCATCAAAACAACAATGCTGTTTTTTACAAAGTAATAGGTACCGGGTTCCAAAATGGCCTGCAATTTTCCGTCAACCAGCAAAACTCCTTTTTCGTATGCCTCCACTGTGCAACTGCGTACAAAAGGAGCCAGCAAGGGATGACTTAAAACAGCACGGTCGATATTTTCAGGAAATTCAACCTGGCTCAGGTCTATTTTCTGAAATTTAATTTCGGCCAGATTTTTCAAAAACAAATAGCTACCTGCATTTAAAATACGGGTAAAAATTCCGTTTATGTATACCAGCGCAATTTCATTCTCAGTTATTGAAATTAATTCGGCATGTTCCATCAACTGCACATTGGCTTCAACCGCCAGTTTGTATTGGGCTTCCACCGAAAAGGGATTCAACCCAATCAGGAACTCCACATGCTGGTTATTGCCCAGAAAATAAATTCCGTCAGTTAATACTTTTACCAATCGGCCACGTTGAAAAACAAGGCCCAGTTCATTTGCGTTGATTCTAACAACTTTCATTTTTTTCCTTTCATTTTATTTTTTTTACATTGTGTTTTCTAAAAATAACCATACTGTTTTTTCACCCTTCCAAAACGGGATTATAGCGTTATACCACTTACAAAACCACCGCATATTTTCTGAATAAATTCAAAGAATATTCCAGCGATCCCGATCCTGGTTTCCGGCCATATTCGCAGGCTTGTAGGGGCTGTTTTTTAATTGTATGGAGGCAATTTAAAACCGAAAAAACAGCATGGTACATTTTCGCTATTTTTGTGAGTAGCGTACTCATTTTTTCAATGGATTTTCAGTCCATTACTCTACCGCTGAGTTATCCGTACCTAAAACGGAGCAGGATTCGAACCTGCGACAAATCGGATATGTTTAACCAATAAACTATTGCATTTTTCATGCAAGCGGGAATCGAACCCACTTCCTATCCATGGTGATCAAAGTAATTCTCATTGCAGCATATCCTGCGGTCAGCGACCCGGATACTATGTGGCAATTCAAAACCAACATCGTGGGCAAATCCGACACTTTTGACCCTTTTTCTGCGCCAGGCGCAATATTTTTACAGGGCCAGGGCATGGCATCTATGCCCCGGTATCCCTGATATATTAATCTTCGCGACTTCCATCATCGGCCATACGCACCATTTTGGGTGTGAAACGGGCCAATACTTCCACCAAATCGGTTTGGGCAGCCATTACACGGTTTATATCTTTATAAGCCATGGGGGCCTCGTCCAATCCTCCGCCAATCAGGGTTACGCCGTGGTCTTTCAATACGGCCCTGAAGTCGGCACGGGGAATATTATTAATGGCAGCAGTGCGGCTCATTTGACGGCCTGCTCCGTGCGAAGCTGAGTCTAACGAGCTTGCATCACCTTTTCCGCTCACCACAAACCCTGGGGCTGTCATAGAGCCGGGGATAATCCCCAAAACGCCTTTGGCCGCGGGAGTAGCACCTTTGCGGTGTACAATCACCTCTTGCCCATTGTGTGTTTCTTTCCAGGCAAAGTTGTGGTGATTTTCTACTCTTCCCAATACCACGGCACCAATGGCTTTGGTAATGCGTTGGTGAATGATTTCGTGGCAGGCTGAGGCATAGTTACCAGCCAGCGTCATAGCCAACCAGTACTCCTGCCCTGCTTCCGAATCCAGATCCAGATACGCCAGATGGGCCGCTTCTCGGGGTAATACGCACAGTTCACGGGCCAATTTGGTATAGTGTCCGGCAAGGGTTGCCCCTAATCCACGCGAACCTGAGTGGGTAAGCAAGGCCAGGTATTTACCTGGTGCCACACCCAATTCATTATCGGCCTGCAGCAATTCTATTTCACCATACTCCACAAAGTGGTTACCACCGCCCGAGGTACCCAATTGCGATGCTGCCTTGTCGTACAAGTGTTTCAACATCGGCGTCATTCCGAAGGTATTATCCTCCAAAATGGGGTGCTCGGCCATGTATTTACCTTTGAAGCCATTACCTGCGCCAAATTTGGTATGTGCAATCAATTCGCGTTTGTAAAACGCAGCATTTTTCTCCAATTGATCGGCCGGAATATCAAAAATACTCAGGCTCATTCGGCAACCAATATCCACGCCAACGCCGTAGGGTATTACCGCATTATTGGTGGCTAACACACCGCCTATAGGCAATCCATAGCCATGGTGGGCATCGGGCATTAATGCACCCGAAATTGCAACCGGCAAGCGCACTGCATTTTCCATTTGGCGTATGGCACCTTCTTCTATTTCAGAAGCTCCGAAAACCACATAAGGCACAGGATCCTTCAACGGAATCACCTCGGGATCTTCCGTCACCACCAGTTTGGCCGCTATTTTACCCAGGTTTTCATGCTCCAGGTAATTTTCGGGATGGGCCAAAACATCCTTTAATAGGGTATCCACTTCCTCCTTGGCTTGGAACTTGTAAAATTTATTTACAACCTCCATGGCTACCGATATAACAGGCGATTCGGGGTATCCCAATGCGCGGATTTCTTTACCGCTTATATTTATTTTTTTCATTGCATTTTTATTTTAGTCCCTGGCTATTAAACCTTTGCCGAACCCCAGGATTGGTGCGGAAGGGATTGCTTGTTTTACTTCACTCTGGCAGGCAATCTCAGCCAAAGTCATGGGCTCAGTAATTTTGGTTTTATACCCTAAATGTGCCGACAATTTCTGCGCCTTTTCTACACTTAATTTTCCAAATTCATACCGGGCAATCAAGCGTCCTTGCCGCATCAATGCATCATCTACCATGGTGAGTGGTTTATTAAATGTACAAATAATTTGTGTACATTAATAATCCGACAACAAGCCATCCGAAACGTTGAGCAAACTCGAAACACCGCTGTGGTGGCTAATTGCACGATCGGTAATCAAGGTTTCGGCATCCTCTATTACCAAAATACTGTCTCGGTTATTCATCAGCATTTTTATAAAATCAGGATGTGAAATTACTTCTCCCATACCAGGTGGAATAAAAATCATTCTTTTTTTCAAAGTCCCAATGAGATAACGCAGGTAGGTAGTTTTGCCAGTACCCGGCAATCCGTGCAATAGCACTACTCCCTTGTCTGACTTATTATTCAAACGGGTTTTAATAATTTTATCCTTCTCTTTAAATTCGTCCTCATAATACAAATTCAAATCGAGTTTGGTTTTTTTCACCGGCATAGTATTTAAATCCAAGCCGTGTTTTGTTTGCACCAAAATTGATATTTCGTTTGGCGCACGTTTGGCTCGTCTTTTAAAAACCTTAAGTAATTTTACCAATTCCTGGGCCTTTGGGTACATGCCATTTCCGTACAAAATTCGCACGCTGCCCGACTCGGTATACACCAATAATTGGCTCTTAAATACCGCAGCAAATTCGGTAATTTCCAACATGTGTTTACCTGAGCGGGTATATTGTGTAAAATACCAATGGGCAATTTCACGCGCAAAAATTTGTTTTACCTTATTTATTACTTTACTCAACTCCAGGCCATCTAACACTATTGTATTGGGAAAAGAGCGGAAAGCTTGTATATACAAATATACGCCGTCCAACTGATCCGTATTATAGAGTTGTGTGACTTGTATGTTGCCAATTTCTTTTTTCATTTTTTTTGTTTTTTTATTTATTGTGCGAAACATTTCAAAGCATGGGGAGAGGCATACAACCAATCCACACCTCTCCCCTGTTCCGCGTTTTGCCAGATTTTCCACGCAAACCCACATCAAACTCTGGCAGTTTAATACAGGTTTTTTATCTTTTTTTCAGGCATATTTCTCCCTGCCGAATTCATTCTTATTTAATTCGGGGCATAGAAATACAGGGCACATTTAACTGTGCATTTTTTCCTGAATCTGGGTTGTAAAATCGGGGATAATTGTAAACAAAAAGCCCCGGTTATCCAACCAGGGCTTTGAGATATACGATGTATATTTTCTTTAGCTCCATGGCCGGAAATGCAACCCAAATAGCGGAATAAGCATTCCACTGCTTTGGCTCTCGATATATATGTTTTTGCATTTCATTGTTAATTGTGGTGCAAATATAAAATTAAAAATTAAAACCACAAAAATATTTTAATTAAAATAAATAAATTAATTTTAATTTCTATTCAAAACTCGCACCGGATATGATAAAAATAATTTTCATTTTTTTCATTTATCTGGCTTCTTTCACCAAAGTCATCCCTAAAACCCAACTCTATCATTCGTCAAAACTGCATTTGCGACAGATAAAATATCTGCCATTTTGTCACTTTGGTCGTATATTTGCAATGCGGTGAAAGTAAAAGCCGGGAAACGCATTTTGGAATACCGGCCTCTAACACCCCAGATACCCAATGGATATTCAACAGATAAAGCAACGGTTTGGCATAGTGGGCAATAGCCCTATGCTGAACAATGCGCTGGAAACAGCCATAAAAGTAGCCCCTACCGACATGAACGTTTTGATAAACGGAGAAAGTGGTGTGGGTAAAGAAAGTTTCTCCAAAATCATTCACCAGCTTAGCGGCCGCAAACACGCCCCGTTTATTGCCGTAAACTGCGGCGCCATACCCGAAGGCACTATAGACAGCGAACTTTTTGGCCATGAAAAAGGCTCCTTTACCGGCGCTACGGATAAGCGTAAGGGTTATTTCGAAACCGTAAATGGAGGTACCATATTTTTGGATGAAGTGGGTGAATTGCCCCTGAGCACCCAGGCCCGCCTGCTGCGTATACTTGAAAACGGAGAGTTTATAAAAGTAGGTAGCAGCGTAGTACAGAAAACCAATGTACGGGTAGTTGCAGCCACAAACCGCGATTTGCTGGAACGCGCCACCCAGGGCAAATTCAGAGAAGATCTTTATTACAGGCTGGCCACTGTGCCCATTCGGGTGCCCAAACTGGCCGAACGCCGCGAAGACATCTATCTGTTATTCAGAAAATTCAGCAGCGACTTTGCCGAGCAACACCACAGCAACCCCATAGCCCTTACGCCTGAAGCCCAGCAATTGCTGGTAAATTACCCCTGGCCGGGCAATGTGCGACAACTAAAAAATATTACCGAGCAAATTTGCGTTTTGGAAGACAATTCCATGCTGGGCCCCGATACCATTGCCAAATATATACCCACAACCGAACCCAATTTACCTATGCTACTGGGTAAAACCGACGGAATATCGGAAGGAATGAGTGAACGAGATATATTTTACAAGGTGCTGCTAGACCTGCGCAGGGATGTGAATGATTTAAAGAAAGTGGTTTTCGGTCTGTTGGAGGGTTCTGGAGGAATGAGCCCTGCCAGCGCCCCTGTAATTGCCAGTCCGGCTCCGTTTGAACACCAACCCGTTACTCTGCCACCCTCTTTTCCGGTCACTATCGAAAAAGAAGAACCCCGGGTTATTATCAATCAGCCCAAAGACGAGGAAATACAGTTTATTGAAGCCGAATCTTTTCAGCACGACAATATCGACAACCTTAGCCTGGAAGCCCAGGAAATAGAAATGATTAAGAAGGCCCTTACCAAATACGGAGGCCGAAGAAAGAAAGCTGCACAGGATTTGGGAATTTCTGAACGTACTTTGTACCGCAAAATCAGACAGTATGAATTGGATTAAATTTCTGCCGGTTTTTTTCATACTCTCGGGTTGTGGTGCCTGTAAAAAGGTGAGCTATGACCTCAAGGGATCCAACATTCCGGCAGATGTAAACACTTTTTCGGTTGATTATTTTAACAATGAAGCCCAATTGGTTAACCCCAATCTGAGCATTTTATTTACAGAAAAAGTTAAATCCAAATTTCAAAACCAAACCAAACTGAACCTGGTTACCAGCAATGGCGATTACAGTTTTGCCGGTGCCATCAGAGATTACAAAGTAATACCTGCTACCATAGATGCAAACAGCGGCGCGGCTCAAAACCAATTCACCATTACCGTAAAGGTGTTTTTTACCTGCAACCTGCATCCAGAGAAGAATTTTACCCGGGATTTTACTTTTTTCAGGACCTTTGACGCCACCAAGGACTTTTCAACGGTAGAAGCTTCTTTGGCGGATGAGATTACCGACAACATTGTTCAACAAATATTTGCAGCTACGGCACTGGACTGGTGAATTTCGAAAAACTCAATCAAATAGCAGCACAACCCACGCTGATTACCCAGCAGGATGCCCAGGAACTGGAGGAGCTTACCCGCAGTTTCCCTTATTTTGCTACACCCTATATTTTGCTTTCGCACTATTACTTAAAGCAGAACGACTACAGGTTTGAGGACACACTTCAGAAAACCGCTTTAAGGGTAGAAAACCGCACATGGCTGCACAACTTTTTGCATACAGCACCGCATCATGCCGCAACTACAGAAATAGCCGAACCCGAAATGGTGATGGCTGAAACGGGTATTGTTGAAACCTCTTCCGAAATTGAAGCCGAATTGAGCTTTGATGTGGAACCCCTGGAAGCACCCTTTATTGAAGTAGAAAACCCTGCAGCCTTTGTTGAGCATACAGAAAGCATACCTGAACCACCCGAAACCCTGCACCTGAAACCCACAGACGAAGGTGAAACGCTGATGCACCTGCATAGTCTCATAGAAATTGACCTGGAACCATTGTCTCACCCCGCCGATACCGGGCAGGATGAAGAAACCGTATATGATGAGATTGAAGCATTTGTACCGGCTAATAATATTGATTTAATAACCACACTGGAAGAAACCGAAGCAGAAGAGCACGATGAATTATTATTGAATCTGGGTTCGAGCTCTATACTGGTGCCTTTTTCTGAAAATGAAACAGAACCTGAAGCAGAGTTACCCGTCAATACACCGATCACTTCTGTTTCGCTTACCGAAATTGGAGAGGAAGAGCAGGTATTTGAAGAAATTTCGGATGATTTTTCACAATCCCTTATTGTAAATGCCCCCGAAATGCTCCAAAATCTGGAAACTGTCGCTGAGCCTGTGGTTGAGAAACCCAGAGAAGAGGAAAAACCCGCGGCAGAGCAACTAAAACCCTTGTATGCAAATATTGCTTACAACATAGAAGATTATTATCCGCCTGTAGTGGAAGAAAAAGACCCCACTGATTTCTTTTCCTGGCTATCCAACCCCAAATTTCAGGAGGAAGAGAAAGCAATTGAGCCCGAAACTGAGCCTGCGGATAACAAAAAAGAGAACCTGATAGAAAAGTTTTTACGCACCAATCCCAGCATCAGCAGGCCCAAGAACGACTTTTTCAGTCCGGGTGAATTTGCCCGTAAAAGTGAGCTTTTAAGCGACGATTTGGCCACAGAAACCCTGGCCAATGTATACCTGCATCAGAACAATCCGGCTAAGGCGATTAAGATATATGAGACCCTGGTGTTGAAATTTCCGGAAAAAAGCGCGTACTTTGCAGCCCTTATCGAAAAAACCAAAAAAGAATATAATCTATGACCTGGATACTCATACTCGGAATCATTGTAGCAGTGCTGCTTATATTAGTTGTACTTGTACAAAACCCTAAAGGCGGCGGACTGGCTTCTAACTTTTCACAGGGTAACCAAATATTTGGTGTAGAAAAAACCACTGATATCGTAGAAAAAATCACTTGGGGAGGTGCATTGCTGATAGTTGTTATATCATTGGCTGCAGCATCATTTAACAGCGCTAAAAAAGGCAATCGTGGAGGCAGCAAACCTGCTACCAAAACCGAAGCTTTGCCTCAAATCCCTACTAAAACCAAGTAATCACTTTTAAAACCTATAAAAAAAGCCACTTTGTAGTGGCTTTTTTTGTGCTTTATTCTCCCAGCCTGGGGATTATTAACTTTGGCGTTGCAGAGGGTTCTGTTTTCTTATAATAATTCATATGTACATTGGTGCCATTGCTTTTTATTATGGCACCGCTGCTTTTCACTACCTCCTCCTGGTTGGTTTCGCTGCCCAGAAATTCGGCCAGAAATGCCAAAACCGCGGCAGCCGCAATTTTCACTTTCGACCCGTTTGTACTTGCCTCTACCGCAGCCGCTTTCACCAAGCTTTCGCTATGGGCTTTAAACAAATCGTTTGAGGCAAATAAATCGCAACCGATAATGGTGTCGCCGGTAACCGCCACAAAACCAATAATATTCGAATCGGCCAGTAGCAAGGGTTTAAAAAATTTCAAATACCCGTCAATTTCTGCATTCAGCGAATCGGATTTGGCAAGTGCGGTATAGGTGCCGGTACTGGGATCTACCGAATTTTTCAAATTCACTTCGGCCACCTTGGCCCATACCTCGCTCTGGTTTTTATCTACCACTGCCTTTTTGCGCACCGCTGCTGTAGTTAAGCCATAATAGCCTTTGAATGTTTCACCGGTACCATTGGGAGTCCAACGGCCATGCTCCACACAAAAAACCGTAACCTGGGTAACGCCGCTACCCGGAATCAGCAGCAAATCGTTGCTCACCACCCGATCTTGCTTGCCACCTGTAACCACTTCGCCAGCGAGTACCAAAATTGTATCTTTAGATATATTCTCAAAATTGAGGGTATTTACCCTGCCGCCTTCCATTTCGGTAATGCGGATTTTGTTTTTGGCAATGGCGTCTTGCAGGGTGGTATAATGCCCCATTGAATAGCCCAGTTTTCGAATGGTTTCGTTGCCCATTAGGGGATAAATGCGCAGGTTTTTAAAAGTGTACTTCTGCTCTTCAGCACTTTGTGCTGCCGGATCAGAAATTGTAAGGGCCTGGGTTGTTGCATCACGCGTGGTATATTTGCTGCAAGTGATGTTCTCCAGATTAAACTGTGCAGATAGTGGCAAGGCCAGAAATGCCAGAATGGTCCAAATAAAATATTTCATGTGCTTTTGTATTTGTTTCATTCAAAGTTGGCCAAAGCTTAGTATTGCGTTTTTAAAATTGAGTGAAACACCCTTTTGTTTGTGTTAAGCTACTATATGCAGTTGTAAAACATGCAATAGAGGCCACGGAAATGCCGTTGATATGGAAACGAATTGATTTTTTAGGTTTAAATTTGTTAAAAAATGAAACGCTTACTGCGCATAAGCCTTTTTGCCCTGTGCCTATCTGGCTTGGGAAATCTGCATTTATATGCGCAGCAATATTCTAAATCCTTAAGCACAGACTCTATTGCCGAAGAGGCTGCCAACAAAACAGCCATACAGTTGGTAAATGAAGCCAATAGCAATGCGGTAAGCAATCCGGTAAAAAGTATGCGACTGGCTACCGAAGCACTTGACAAGAGTATTAAAAAAGGCGACAAAGCGGCAGAATATCAAAGCTATAACACCTTAGGTACTTTGTATTTCAACATAGGCAATTACACCAAAGCGGCAGAATATTTCAAACTGGCTTCGGATGGATTTGCCTCGATTGGCGATACAAAAAATAAAGCTTTTGCCGATAAATATTTAGCCGAGGCCAATTCAAAAAAAGCCGCATTATTAACGGCAACCGATGTAACCACAAAAAATTCGGCGGTTCGAAAAAATTATAGCAAGGGCAAAAGCGAAGGGTACTTAAAATACAGGGCCAAAGCACCCGATGCCAAACCCGAAGAAAAAATTGATATATACAGCGAATTAGGAAATGCTTGCCTGGACCGCAACGACACAACTGCCGCAGTGGCTTATTGGCAGCAGGCGGGTTCATATACTCTTCAAACCGACAATAACAGTCTTATTCAAAAATCGGAAGAAGTGGGCACTGCATTTAATAGCACCAAAAATTATACAGCCAATATTGTATTTCAGAATTCGGTTTTAAATGAAGGCATTTTGCGCGGGGAACCCAAAATTGTGGGCCAGGCCTCATACAACCTGGGCACCACCTATATCGAGGCCCAAAAGCCCAAGGATGCCATTCCGTTTTTAATGCAAAGCATTGAGATTGCCAGCAAAAATGGGGATTTGGTGCAAAAACAAAAATCCATCAAAGAGCTTTCCAAAGCCTATGAATCGGCTGGACAGTATGATAAAGCGCTGAAAGTAATTAAGGACTATGTAAAAAATCTGGATTCAATTAAAAACGTAAATCAGCGCAGTGCCGAAGAAAATCTGGCACTGAATGAAGAGTTTTTAAAACAGGAAAAACGCATACAATCTTTGATTGTAACACAGAATAAAAAGGAAGCAGATATAAAAAGACAGCGCGTATTTTTATGGGGTCTGGCAGGTATTCTCTGTGTATTTGCGGTGCTAACCTATTCACTGTTTCGCAATATCAGGCAAAAACAAAAAGCCAATATGAAAATAAAATTGCAATCATTGCGCACCCAAATGAATCCGCATTTTATTTTTAATTCTTTGAACAGTGTAAATAATTTTATTTCGAAAAACGACGAACGCAGCGCCAATAAATACCTAGCCGATTTTAGCAAACTCATGCGCACCGTGCTAAAAAACAGCGACCAGGATTTTGTGAGTTTGGAAACCGAAATCCAAACCCTGCGCATATATTTAGATTTGGAACATTTTAGATTCGGCGAAAAATTTGATTATACCCTGGAAGTTGAAAACGAAATAGACCCCCAACATGTAGAAATTCCACCCATGTTGATTCAACCCTATATTGAAAATGCAATCTGGCATGGCCTGCGATATAAAGAGGAAAAAGGACTTTTAACCATCCGCTTTTTTACCGAAGATGAGAAACTGTATTGTACCGTGCAGGACAATGGCATTGGGCGCAAAAAAAGTGCGGAATTGAAAACCAACAACCAAAAAAACTACCAGAGTACTGGCATAAAAAATACCCGCGAACGCATTGAATTATTAAATAAACTGCATGGCACCCAGCTGGATATTTCCATCTTTGATACCGAAAGTGGAGGGCAATCTACCGGCACTATGGTAAAAATATCACTCCCCTATATACTACAAACCGAACCCGCATGAGCAAAGAAAAATTAAAAGCCCTGATTATTGATGATGAAATTGCGGCGCGCGAAACATTAAGTAATTATGTAAACAAATATTGCGAGGGAATTGAGTTAATTGGCCAGGCCCAGGATGTTCCCGGCGCCATAGAATTAATTGAAAGTACCAAACCCGATTTGATTTTTTTGGATGTAGAAATGCCTTTTGGCAATGCATTTGATGTGCTGGAAAAAACCGCGTATTTGGGTTATGAAACCATATTCATAACCGCATTTAGCGAATATGCCATGCGGGCTTTGAATTACAGTGCGGCGTATTATATTTTAAAACCGGTAGATATTGACGAACTGGTAAAAGCGGTAGAAAAAGTAACAGAAAACCGGAATGCCGAACAGGCCATTTCCACCTCAAAAGTAATTTATGAAAATATCAAAAACCCTGAAAACAGGAAATTGGTATTGCCCACCGCATCCGGATTTGATGTGGTACCCGTTAAAGAAATTATCCGCCTCGAAGGCAGCGGAAATTATACCGATATTTATTTAATTGGCAACCGCAAAAAAGTGGTGAGTAAAGTACTGCGCCATTTTCAGGAAATACTGGAAGGACAAGGCTTTATCAGGGTACATAAAAGCCACCTCATCAGCCTGGAGCATATTACCTCCTACCACCGCGGCAGGGGCGGATCGGTAAACATGGCTGACGGTTCTGAAATTGAAGTTTCGCCCAATAAAAAACAGGAATTGCTGGATTATTTCAAAACCCAATGAAATTTATTATTTTGAGATTTATAGTAGGTTTTTGCATACTTGCCGGCATATTAAATCTGCAGGGAAACCCAAACCGACGCAAGGCCATCATTACTGACGCAATGCACGAATTTGATGCCCAAACCCAACAAAAACCTGTGTTTTCTCATGGTCAATTAGACAGTATTTTAAGTCAAATAAAGCAAATTAATTACAACCAACTCCCCTCCCATTACATTACAGCCACCGAATCAAACCGCATGGAACTGGGATTGCAAAGCAGGAATTACTATGTGGTAAAAGGGGCCGAAATTTACCGGTATATTGTAGATCATTTTCGCATTGCCGATTTGCTATCTAAAGACACATTTTACAAAATGAACCTGGATTCATTACCCGCCGGAACCGAGCAGTACTGGCTTGCCGACCCGGATGAATTACACGCATTTTTGGATTTAATTTTATTTATGAAAAAAAATAATTACAACGACTCTGCCATTACAATTAACCACGGACACCGCAACCCCGCGTACAACAAAAAAGTGGGTGGGGTAACACTCAGCTACCATCAAAAAGGGGTGGCAATTGATTTAAAAGTAGGTGATATCAATCGGGATGGAATTGCAGATAAAAAAGACAAACAAATCCTGCTGGATGAATTGGAAAACCACATTATCCAAGATAAAGGTGGACTGGGCCTTTATCCTAATTCGGATGTGATTCATTTTGATACAAGAGGTTATAGGGCACGCTGGAATAGCCATAAATAACCCCAATGTTAGCCTGGATTTTATTCTCCCTGCTTTTCTATTTATTACTGAGCTTGAAAGAGCTCTATATTTTGTCGGGCATACTTCCACACCCGGTAAGGCGCAGCTGGATAAACATGGTATACCCCGATGAGAAAAGCAAATGGAATGAATACCACGCATTTTTAAAACAGCATTTTCCTTATTTTAAATTATTAAATAACAAAGAAAAAGGCGAATTTTTAGTGCGATTATTTGATTTCAAAAACCAGATTCCTGTAGAGGGCAGAGAAGGCATTGAAATTGATGAACAAAAACATGTTTTACTCTCTGCTTCCCTATCTCAGATTACATTTGGATACCAGGGATTCAGGTTGAGTAATTTTCAAAAAATAATTATTTATCCTGAAATATTTTACAGTAAATATTTAGATACCGAGGTAAAAGGCATCACCTATTCCTCGGGTTATATTTACCTTTCGTGGCAAGATTTTGAAGAGGGTTATTTGAATTTTAAAAACAAAATCAATCTGGGATTGCACGAATTTGCGCATGCGCTTATGCTTGAAAAAAACAGAATCAGCGAAAGCAATGAATATGAAATCATGCACGCAATGTTTGCGCAACTATCCCGAAAAATAGACCAAACCGGCGACGAAGATCCTATATTTAGAAATTACGGATTTACCAATTTTCAGGAATTCTGGGCCGTTTCGGTTGAAGTTTTTTTTGAACAACCCATACAATTACAAAAAACCTATCCAAATCTTTATAAGGTGTTAACCAAACTTTTACAGCAGGATATGGCAAAAAGATTGAACCAATATTTGCAAAACCGCGGTAATTCCGACTCTGACGTTACGATTCAAAACTGGACTTAACAGGTTTCGGTCATTTCCTTCTTTAAATATTTGGAACATTTTGTTTTTTGAGACAACCACCTCAAACTTTTTACGTCTCTTAAAAAACACCACCTTAAACTAAACAATATGAAGAAGCATTTGAAATTTTTGATTCCAGCAGCCCTGGTGCTGTTTGTATTGGCTTGTAAACGCGAAAGGAATTTTATTCCCCCCAACCCAAAAGTTACACAAAACAATGTGTATGCATCCTCTATCCAACAGATGAAAGCTCAGGCTATGCCAGCAGTGCAAAACTACATAATAGATGCGTCCAAAAGCAATACTGTAGTATGCAACAATGGCTCTCAGATCTTCATTCCTGTGGGCTCTCTGCTGTTAGATGGCAAACCTGTTACCACTGGAAGCATCAATGTGCAGGTGCGCGAATTGGGCGATAAATCGGCCATGATACAATGTGGCATTACCACCCAAACCAAAGACAATATTCTAGAAAGCGCCGGCATGATTGAATTTAAGGCTGAAGTACCCACCCTAGCCATTGCCGGTAAACCCAAAACCCTGACCATTGATTCCAACCGTCCTTTGCAGATTGATTTACCAATAAAAGCCGGGGCCCCTAATACCAATTTCCAATCGTTTTACCTAAATGCCCAAAATCTTTGGGTACCCGCAGGCGACAATGCCATTTTAATTTCGCAAAGCGGACAGAATTTTATGCGCATGCCTATGCGCCGCTGCGGCTGGATCAATTGCGACCGTTTTTACCACTACAATCCCAGCTACGATATCCGTGTAAAAGTGGATAGTTTAATGCGCGATTCTTGCGAGGTATATGTAGTAGTAAATTACCTGCGCAGTGCTGTGCAATTGTTTTGGGACAAGGATAGTTCTGAATTTAACGTAAGTTGCCATGGATACATGGGTTTCCCCGATACTGCTACCTGCACGGTGATTGTGCAATGCATGAAAAATGGCAAATTTTATGAAAAAGACATGCGGATAAAACCCAAAAAAGGATTGGTTTTGAATTTAAATCCTGAACCTACTAATTATAAATATTTTTATACCATGTTGAAAACCATTTTTGATGGCAATTAATTTTGATAAAAATGCGCACCCTTTTCGTTTTTATATTCATAGCCGCAAGCACCAGCCACCTGTTGGCCCAGCGAACCTGGGCCGGCTGGGTGGGCGGCAATTTTTCGGCCGGACCAGCATTTACCCAAAGTCAAAATTATAATCACCGCAACAATTTAGGTACACAAATAAAAGGCGAAGTAAGTTTCCCGCTTTATTATCAAAAATTAAGAATTTCTGCCGGAGGAACCGTAGAGCAATTCCGCAGCCAGCGAGATATTCAATTAAAAGAAGGCATTATTACAAATACCCAGGCTTGGTTTTTAATGACCCAATTAAATGTGGAATATAAAACCAATTTAGACTACCGAAAAAAATTGGATATAGCCTACGGAACCGGCATTGCCATGCGAATTAAAACCCAGGAAACCAACCATTGGAGCAGCTTTAAAAGCCAATATTTTCCAACAATTTGGCGCAATGAAACGGTTTTAATTCCCGTATTCACAAAACTGATTAAAAACAGCTATAATAAATCGTATTTTATTGGGGCAACTGCCTATTTATTTCACCAATCGCATTATCGATTAATTAAGGGTTGGCAAGCCAATTCATTGCATTTAAATGCGGGTGTTTGTTGGTATCCGAGGGTAGCTGTGCACAGGGCCCCTTCGATGGGGAGAATGAATAGGGAGTAGGGAGCGGGGAGCGGGGGGCAGCAACAGCCAATGTAAAATGTAAAATGCAAAATTAAGAATTGTTTTCTGATCGGTAGTTGACTCTTTATTTTTAATTGGAATAGCTCTTGCCAAATTAATACAATACCATATATTCCTGTTTGGCAGTTGGATATTCTACAACAAAATAATTCTACAAAATCTATAATTTTTGTAGCTTTTTTAAATCCGGGAAATAATAGGGATACATCCAATTACAATCAAAACCAAATTTCTGATGCAAATTCATTACCATACTAAACCTCAGCAACCCCAATAAACACTGTACATGTCATTCATTTAGCACTCAAATATCATCCATTCTTCAACCCTTGGTGTATACTTGCTCTATACTTGCTCTACAATGGCTCTTAGATTGCTCCTAGATTGCTCCGAAACTGCACCAAACGGGGGTCAGTTGCACTGTTTTGTTTTGTAGTCATTTTCTACATAATAGTTCATTCTGTTTTTATCCAACAATAACCTTGTAGAAAAGTTCTATAGTTTTTAGGGGCAACAGAAAATGTAAATAAAGAAGGAAATAATGTCGTTATAATTCCGAAAACTTTCAAATCCCTTAAACCTTACCCCTTTCCCCTTAAACCTAAAAAAGGGGCACCATAACGGCACCCCTTTTTGCTCAAAAAAAACTATATAAGATTGAAAGAAACGAGTTATTTTTTTACTACCAGTTTTACCCTCGCCACTTCTTTATCGGTAGCTATTTCTACCAGATAAATTCCATTGCTGAGGTTGCTGGTATTAATGCTGGTTTTGAAATCGGCAGTGGCTTGTTTTACAAACACCGGGGTTACTACTTCTTTACCATTTAAATCCAATACGCAAATATTTAATGACTGTGCAACCAGCAGATTTACTGCTATCTCAACCTTATCGCTGGCTGGGTTTGGATACACTTTTACCGCGTTGGCCAGGCTGATATTTTCAACTGCAGTAGCAAAATTTCCGCTACCGGCTACTTTAAAATCAAAGGTACCTTCATCAGGGTCGTTGTTGTAAATCTGAACCAACGCTTCACGTTTACCAGCATCGGTAGGTTTAAATTGCAAATTCAACTCTAAGCTGCCCCAAGCCGCTACTGACAGTGGGAAAGATGGAGCAGAAACCAGGGTAAATTCAGAAGCATTTGCACCACCAATGGTAATATTGCTGATATTTAAAATCGCACTGCTGGTATTTTGGATGTAGAATTTTTTAATTAATGTGGTATTGGCGTTTACAATTCCAAAATCGGTATTGTTTGCCACGCCCGGAGTCATATCGCCATCGGCAATATCGTTGCCGTTTCCAACTACTTGAATATCGGCGGCAATGCCCTGACCCTGGATACCAAAATCAAAACTGGCTTCATCCAAATCATTGTTGGCAATCATTAAAGTTGCAACACGATTTCCGCTGCCTTTGGGGCTGAATTTCACGTTGATGGTTTGGGTAGCATTGGCTGCTAAAACTACAGGGAATGCAGGGGCCGAAACCAAGCTAAAATCAGCCGCATTGTTTCCACCAATTGTAACATTGGCAAGGGTTAATGGACCGGGTCCGTTATTTTTAATTACAAACGGTTTAGTAACAGGCAAATTAATTCCACTGGGACCAAAATCGGTATTATCTGCAGCATCCGGAGTTAAATCCCCATCGGCGATATTCACATTGGCACCTGTAACACTAACTTCAGCCTGAGAATTGAACGATTCAGGATTAAATATGGCCATTATTTGGCCCCCTTCATACACCTCACCCGAAATGCTGTAATGGGCCTGATCAACTGCCAAAAACATACCGGGACCTAAAATAGATTGAGCATCAAAAATGCCTGAAGATTCTTCATCCTGATTGAATGGGGCAGCTGCCGGAACACCTACATCACCAAAGCGGGCAGGATCGTGCTTGGCAATTTGTTTCAACTGATCGGTAGCAATGGTATACTGCCATACTTTGCCGTTGTGCTGCTGATTTCCAACATCTTCTTGCAATAAAATATGACCTGAATTATCGATACCGGCATTGTCTAACATTACCTGACCTTCAGTACCGTCCAAAACAGCCTCAATGGTTCCGCCTTTTTCAGGATAGGCAATATCATCAAAACGCAGGCGCCATAGACGGCTACGACCTATCTGACTTCCTACACCACTTACAGTTTGATCGAATTGATCGGTAGTTAAGAAATAGAAATCGCGTGGATTTGAGGGATCCCAGGCACCATCCTCAGGACGTGAAAACTTGGTAACACCCGAGTCGTTGCTGCGTGTATTAAATATTGCACCGGTGGTATTTTTTACATTGCCCAAATCCACCATGCTAAAGCGAGTTCCTGCAGCAGGCAAAGTATTCAGGGTTGTTGAATTTACACGTTCGGCACTAAAACCTGCTACTTTAATTCCATAAGGTTTTCCGTTATTCAAACCGGCTTTATCAATATCCAAACCGGTGTTGGTTTTTGTACCAACATACATATAAACCTGTCCATCGGTGCCATCGTCCATCAGGGCCACCATGGTTTTATTATTCGCATATGGATTGGCAACTGCATTTTCCCAACTGGCTTTTCCAAGCGCAGGCAGTTCGTAAGTATTACCCGCAGCTGAGCCGGTAACTATGTTTGCAAATGCACGTCCCTCAATACCCGATTCTTCACCATTCATAAAAATAGGTTCGGTGGTACCCAGGCCTGTAGCTGCATTATAGAAAGCAGTAGCGGCAGGCAAATCGGCAGAGCAAAAACGACTGAAGGCTGCTTTTGAAGAAGGATTAGCAGAATTATAAGTAATCCAGGCTTTGGTAGTGGTATCCCACAACACCACATTTTTAATTAAATCTGCACCGGAAATTACCGATAAATTTGATTTATTTATAATCCATTTTGAAACGAATGCACCCTTTTGGCCGTGGGCACGCGCCACACCACCCGTATTTGGGATTTCGTGATTGATAAGCAAAGTAAATGTACCATTGTTATTATCAAATGCACCCGCACCATCCGGAATTCCAACCATTTTATATCCATTTACTACATCCCCTGCAGTTAAAATTGAAGTAGCTGTTACACCATTTGCAACCCCAACCAGGTAAGGCGATTGAGAACTGCTGGGGCCGGTGGGACCTGAAATAAATGCATTGCCCTGAATTCTGAAACTATAATTATATTCAGAATAATCGTTGCTAAAAATATTTACAATTGCTTTTTTATTTCCTGCTAAAGCGGGTGCAAATTTCACTACCAAGCTGTACACACTATTCGCAGCAACCGCAATGGGGAAAGAAGGAGCACCTACAAGGGTAAAATCACCTGCATTTGCTCCAGAAATATTAATATTTGAAATATTTAAAATACCCAGGCCATTATTTTTTATTACAAAAGTTTTTAATACAACATTGGCTGTGCTAACCGCAGCAAAGTCGGTATAATCGGCCAATGATGGAGTGGTATCATCATTTATAATTTCTTTATTATTACCCCAAACCGCAATTTCGGGATTGGATGAAAAAGTTTCAGGATTAAACATGGCCATAATCTGACCACCTTCGTATACCTCGCCTGCAATGCTGTAATGGGCTTGATCAACCAATAAAAACATACCAGGTCCTAATATATTTTGCGCATCGATAATTCCGGATGATTCTTCATCCTGATTGTAGGGAGCCATGGCGCCAACGTTTACATCCCCAAAGCGATTTACATCGTGTTTTGCCAATAATTTTAATTCATCGGTAGCGATGGTATACTGCCATAATTTGCCATTGTGTTTTTGATTTCCAACATCTTCCTGCAACAAAATATGACCCGAATTATCAATGCCGGCATTATCCAACATTACCTGGCCTTCGGTACCATCCAATACTGCTTCAATGGTTCCGCCTTTTTCTGGATTGGCAATATCATCAAAACGCAAGCGCCATACGCGGCTGCGGCCGATTTGGGTTCCTACACCGCTTACAGTTTGATCAAATTGATCGGTAGTTAAAAAATAAAAATCGCGGGGATTTGCAGGATCCCACAAACCATCTTCCGGACGTGAAAATTTGGTAACACCTGAATCATTACTGCGGGTGTTAAATACCGCACCGGTTGTGTTTAATACATTGCCTAAATCCACCATTGAAAAGCGGGTACCAGCAGCAGGCAATGGATTTAAAGTGGATGAATTTACACGTTCTGCGCTAAAACCAGCAACCTTAATACCAAATGGTTTTCCATTGGTTAAACCGGCTTTTTCAATTTCTAAACCACTATTGGTTTTGGTTCCTACATAAATATAAACCTGTCCGTCGGTACCATCATCCATTAATGCTACAATGGTTTTATTTCCAATAGCCGGGCTTGCAACAGCATTTTCCCAACTGGCTTTACCCAAATTAGGCAATTCATAACTATTTCCAGCGTTTGAACCGGTTACAATGTGGCCAAAAGCACGACCCTCAATACCCGATTCTTCGCCATTCATAAAAATACGTTCGATAGTACCCAGGCCTGTAGCTGCATTATAGAAAGCAGTAGGAGCAGGCAAATCAGCAGAACAAAAACGACTGAATGCTGCTTTGGCAGAAGGATTGGCATTATTATAAGTAACCCAGGCTTTCGCGGTAGTATCCCATAAAATTACATTTTTAATTAAATCAGAACCCGAAACAACCGAAAGGTCTGATTTTTTAATTATCCACTTAGAAACAAAAGCACCTTTTTGGCCGTGGGCACGTGCCACACCACCAGTGCTTGGAATTTCGTGATTTACCAGCAAAGTAAATGTACCATCGCCATTATCATATGCACCGGTACCATCTGGGATACCCGCCATTTTATAGCCATTAACTACATCCCCTGCTGTAAGAATTGAAGTGATAATAGTTCCATTATTAGCCGAAGTTAAATATGGCGACTGAGATGAGCTTGATGCAGTTATACCCTGGGTAATTCCGCCTTTAGCCGGTTTAAAATTCTTTAATTTATCATTTCCTTTAAGAGCAAAAACAACCACGTGACTCACAGTACTTGTGGCAGTTGCCAATCCGTCTTGCAAAACAGAGGTTTGACCAAAGTCATTATCATTGCAAATGGCAATGGTACTATCATTGATAATGGCCAACCCTTCAGCTTTATCATAAGCAACGGGCCAGCCTTTTGGCACCAGATCCATCACCAGTTTTTTTCTTACAGCTTTTACACCCACGGCGGCCAGACCCAAAGAGTCTACCGCAGCTTCCAGGGTTTTTCCACCATATCCAAAACCTGATTTTACAACGGTGGCACCATTAATATTTATTTGATACAGCCTTCTGTAATCGGAGGTTCCGCGGGCTGCAGCTTCCAGCACTAAAAAGGTTGAGTCATTAATAGCCGCCATATCGCCCAGTTTCCAGTCGCGCAGGCGAATCTGATTAGAACCGCTGGCACCGATTATTCCATCATTGAGATAAACAAACATGCGCTGTTGGTTGGTTATCGGATCAATTTCCAACATGCGATGAATACGGGTACCCTCACCGGTTGATTGATTTGGGTAAAGAATGGGGCTTTGAATCAAAGCATAGATTTTTCCGTTTGGAGCAATGGTAATATTTTCAAAACCGCGGTTGTTTTTGCGGTATTTAAAGCAAGAGTCAATCATAAAATCCTCGGCCTGGGCACCGGGCATGTTGGCATAAGGCGTATAACGGCGAATCACTACCCCGTTTGGATTCAATTTCCAAATGGTGGGTCCACCCTCTTCACAAATCCAGAAATTACCTTCGGCATCTACAATAATTCCTTCAGAGTCGATACCCCAAATGTCTTTTGCAGTCGTTTTTGCATTAAAATTCAGGCAATTTTGCACTGTATCGGTAGAAATAACTTCAACTGAAGTACTGCCATAACCGGTAGGGTTCATCAATCCGGTGGCGCCAGTACCATTGGGTCTTTTCATGGTAATGGTTTGCAGTATTTGAATTGAGTCGCCCACAATGCGTATACGGTGAATTTTGGGTGCATAGGTAGGGAATGGGAACATTTTGTCGTAGGTAGGGCGGCAACCCGATAAATTGGCATTGCCACAATCAATGTTTACACCTCGGTCAGAGATGGTCCAGAATTCACGTCCGTTGGTATTGGGAATTGGAAACAAGCCCGAAAAACCCGCCTCGCGGAATTTGATGCCCTGGTATGTGCCAATGGGTGCAGAATAATTGTTGCTGTAATCCTGCAAAACCGTTATTTGTGCCTGGCTTCCCTTATAAGTAAGGAGTGCTACAAACAACGCAATGAAGTTGGAAACTGTTCTTTTTTTCATAGGTTATTTGCAGCAAAATTTGACCTCGGAGGTTGTGGCAAAATGGAAATAAAATTATCTGTTCGTTATTTGAGAACGGGTAAACTAACAAATCAATAACACCCCTTTGAAGCCAATTAACATACAAACCAAATGCGCAACTGATTAATTTTCAAAACACTGCGAAACTCAATCCCGATATCTGGATTAAATTATTGTAAAATCTAGACCTGTTCTTTAAAAACCCAAAACCTGCAACCGGGGCCAAAAAATTAAATTAAGTCCAAAACATTTGTTCTAACTTTTTGATAAAAAAAAGATTATACACAAGATCAATCTTTGCCTAAAAAGCCAAAAATGGATTTCTGTAAAAAAATTACCTAGTTTCGAGAAAAACACTTTAATTTGTAAATATAACATCAGGCAATGAATCGTATTTACCCAGTACTTTTCTTTGGATTTATAGCAACGCTGGCAGGTTGTACCAAAGAAAAGGGCCCCGACACGGGCACGTTAAAAAAAGTATTTGCAGAAGAAATGCAACGTCTAAAGCCAAAGCTTGTGACCAAACGCAGCATTATATTCAACCAGATTAAACCCGGCAACCAGGAAGCAGGCTTTTATACGTTCACCATTTCTGCCCGCATTCATGATTTTATGGATGGGAAATCGGCCGATGACCATTTTGGCATGACCTCATTGGCTACCTATGAAAATGTAAGCGTGGAACTGCATAAAGCACCCGATGGCAAATGGATTATGTTTGGCGACCTGCCCAACCTGTCTTCAAACCGGGTATTTGACAAAAACCCAGCCCCTGGACAATCCTCCATTCCATTGAGTGAGGTTAAAGGCGAACTTTATACCACAGGGATTGATTAAGACTTAATTACAACCCCAGCCTCTGGGCTAAATCCAATCCGTTTTTGCGGGCGGTTTCTTTGGCAATTTCATAGCCAGCATCGGCATGGCGTATAACACCCATTCCAGGATCGTTGTACAATACCCTTTTAAGGCGTACATCGGCATCCTCGGTACCGTCGGCTACAATTACCATTCCGGCATGAATAGAATAGCCCATGCCTACCCCACCGCCATGGTGCAAACTTACCCAACTGGCTCCACCTGCTGTGTTTACCAGGGCGTTCAATATCGGCCAGTCGGCTACAGCATCGCTGCCATCCATCATGGCTTCGGTTTCGCGGTTGGGTGAAGCTACACTGCCTGTATCCAGGTGGTCGCGACCAATTACAATCGGAGCTTTCACTTTGCCCGTGCGCACCAATTCATTGAAGAGCAGTCCGGCCTTTTCTCGGTCGCCTTGCCCCAGCCAGCAAATACGTGCAGGCAAACCCTGAAACGCAATTTTTTCCTGGGCCATGGTAATCCATCTTTTAAGGCTTTCGTTTTCAGGGAAGAGTTTTAGCAATTCGCGATCGGTGGTATAGATATCTTCAGGGTCTCCACTTAAGGCCACCCACCGGAATGGACCCTTGCCTTCGCAAAACAACGGACGAATGAAAGCTGGCACAAATCCTGGAAAATCGAAAGCGTTGGTAAGTCCCTTTTCAAGGGCACGGCCACGCAGGTTATTGCCATAATCAAAAGTTACCGCCCCGCGTTTTTGCAATTCCAGCATCAGCTTTACATGGTGTACCATAGTGGCATAGCTCAGTTCAACATATTTATCCGGATCTTGTTTGCGCAGCTTGTCGGCTGCTTCCACATCCAAATCTTCGGGGTAATACCCAATCAATGGATCGTGGGCGCTGGTTTGGTCGGTAAGTGTATCGGGGGTAATGTTGCGTTCGATAAGGCGTTCGAGCAAATCCACTGCATTGCAAAGCACGCCTATGGACAAGGCAGTACCTGAGGCTTTGGCTGCCAGGGCCATATCTATAGCTTCATCAATATTGCGGCTCATCTGGTCCAGGTAGCGGGTTTCGAGGCGTTTGCGTATGCGCCATTCTTCCACCTCGGCCACCAGGGCAACACCCTCATTCATGGTAATGGCCAGGGGCTGTGCACCACCCATTCCACCCAGTCCGGCGGTTACGTTCAAAGTTCCTTTCAGGGAGCCATTAAATTTTTGGCGGGCACATTCGGCATAGGTTTCATAGGTACCTTGCACAATGCCTTGTGAGCCAATATAAATCCAGCTACCTGCGGTCATTTGCCCATACATCATCAGGCCTTTGGCTTCCAGTTCGCGAAAATGCTCCCAATTGGCCCAATGTGGCACCAATTGGCTGTTGGAAATCAATACACGGGGGGCGTCTTTATGGGTTGGTAAAATGGCCACAGGTTTACCGCTTTGTACAATCAGGGTTTCGTTTTCATTCAAATCGCGCAGGGCTTTCAGTATGGCATCAAAGGCCGGCCAATTGCGTGCGGCTTTACCCAATCCACCATATACAATCAAATCTTCTGGGCGTTCGGCCACATCCGGATCCAGGTTATTCTGAATCATGCGGTATGCTGCTTCCTGCACCCAACCTTTGCATGTGAGATCTGAGCCCGTAGGGGCTATTATTACACGGGGTCCGGTTTCGAAATTGCTGCTCATAAATGTACGGCAAAGGTAATATTCCCATAGCCAAAATACCCCGTAATGCATTCAAAATAAAATGCCTGCAAATCGGATTTTCCTTGTTTAGCTATTATGCTACAAAACCCAATCCCAGTGGCTACAGCGAAAAAAAGTCAACTCACTGAATCTCTTTCCTTAAGAATACAAATGAAACTTTTTTTCAATTTTATATTTTTTGTTCCAATTTCATTTGCATACTTTGTAACCTTCAAACTCTTCATATACTTCTTTATGCTTACTTCCATTAACTTCAACAAAGGCTGCTCTGCGCACATTTATTTTGCGCAACTTCTGTTCTCATTTTGTTTAATTTTTTGAAACAAAATGACTGAGAATAAATTATACAAGGGTAGTTTACTCTCTTTTCAGGAGGCGGTGAATATTGCATCTATCGTTTCTGTAACAGATGTAAAAGGGAATATTATTTATGCCAATGAAAAATTTTGTGAAGTAAGTCAATACACTTTAGAAGAGCTAATTGGTAAAAATCATCGCATTTTAAATTCAGGATACCATCCACCCGAATTTTTTAAAACACTTTGGAAAACCATTTTATCGGGCAAACACTGGCGCGGACAAATCAGAAACAAAGCAAAAGATGGAAGCTATTATTGGGTAGATAGTGTAATCACTCCGGTTTTTGACGAAAACAAACAAATCAGCCAATTCCTATCTATTCGCAACATTATTACCACCCAAAAAGAAAATGAAAACCTTAAAAAAAGTGTTTTTGCCACATTAAAAGAGGGTATAGCAGTTATTGACAACCAGGGCACACTTATTTATACAAACAAGGCCTGGAATGATTATGCCACCAGCCACGAAGGGTTTAACCACGGCGCTGTTTTAAATACAAACCTGATTAAAACCTGCAAACAAAGTATTGCAAATAAAAATACTTATGCCGAAAAAGTATTAGAGGGTATTGATAGTATTTTAAATAAATCCAAAACCGAATTTGAAACCCAGATTCCTACCGTAACCGAAGCAGAAACCACCTACACCAATGTGCGTCTCACCCCATTTGCCGATGGTGGCGTAGTACTTTCTCTGTATGATATTACCAAAGAAAAAAAATACCAGCTAGAGTTAATTGAAAATAAGGATAAATTAATTTCGCTTTCCGCAAAGGTTGCCCGCCTGGGGTATTGGGAGGCCAATATTTCAGACTCCTCTATCAATGCCACAAACGAGTTGTTGCAAATTTTTGAGAACGAAGATATTCATACCCTTGAAGATTCAATGGAAATGATAGCACCTGAAGACCGCATCCATGTTATGCAAAGCTTTGCCGACATGTATCGCGGTATTTATTATCCCTTCAGCTATCGGATTATTACACCATCGGGCAACTTAAAATGGTTGCATACCACACCTGCCGGTACTACTACGATAAATGGAAAATTAATTATTTATGGTACCACCCAGGATATTACAGATGTCAAACGCAATGAAACCGCCCTTGCACAATCACTGGATGAATTAAACGACCGGTATAATGAATTAATGCAATTCAGCTATATAGTATCGCATAATTTACGCAGTCCGATTGTGAATTTAATAAGCCTGAGTGAAACCCTGCAATACCCTGAATTAAAAAAAGAAGAAATAGATGAATTGCTTTTTCATATTAATGATGTAAGCCACAAACTCGAAGGTGTAACCCGAGATTTGGCGCAGGTTCTAAGCACACGTTCTACTCTGAATAAAATAAAAGAAATGGTCACTTTTCGCGACATTTTAGACAGGGTAATTGCTACACTTGAACTACAGATTAAAGAATGCGATGCCGATATTTTTATGGATATTAATCCCCGTGATTTGGAAATATTTACTATTAAAAGTTACCTGGAAAGTATTTGCCATAACCTTATCAGCAACTCACTTAAATACAGCGACAAAACCCGCAGACCCGAAATTAAAATCAGCATTCGAAAATCAGACGAAGGTATTTATACTCTCATTTTTACCGACAACGGACTGGGTATTGATTTAGAATTGTACAAAGACAAAATTTTTAAAATTTATCAACGATTTCATACCAAACAAGAAGGCAAAGGACTTGGATTATACATGACCCAGGTTCAAACCGAAGCTTTGGGCGGGAAAATTGGTATACACAGCAAACCCGGTGTTGGCACCACCTTTACACTCACCTTTCAAAACCCTTAACACCATGAACACACCCAAATTTATTCTCATCGACGATGACCCTGCTACCAATATGGTTGGGAAAATTATTATCCGCAAAGTATTTAAAGATTCAGATACCCTTACTTTTAACGAGTCGGCCGAGGGTATGGATTTTCTTGTAAAAGAAGTAGAAAACTTAAACTCTCCTACGGTGGTATTTTTAGATTTAAACATGCCTCGATACAGTGGATTTGACATACTGAACAAGCTCAATGAAACTCCCTCATGTTGTCCGCACAATTTCCATATCTACGTGCTTAGTTCTTCTATCGACAGCAGAGACAAAGAAAAAGCCTGCTCATATAATTTTGTAAAAGACTATATAGAAAAACCCCTGACTATCGAAAAAGTAAGCGCATTAACATTGACTTAAAGGTTAAAACTTCATAGTTAAACCAATTCTTTTTCGCTGAACATCTACCTCGGTTACCCGCACTTTTACATGCTGTCCTAAACTAACAATTTCCATCGGATGTTTAATAAATTTCTGACTGATTTGTGAAATATGTACAAGCCCGTCTTGCTTAACTCCAATGTCTACAAAGGCTCCAAAATCCACTATATTGGTAATGATTCCATTCAATTCCAACCCGGGCTCTAAATCTGAAATGCTGCGCACCTGATCGCTGAAACCAATTTGTTTAAACTCACCCCTGGGGTCCAAACCGGGTTTTTGTAATTCGGCAATTATATCCTTAATTGTAGGTAATCCCAAAGATTCTTTTTCATTGATATACTGTTCAGGTTTAATATTTTTTATTTTCTCTTTTTGCGTTAATAATTCGGCTACCGATACGCCGGCATCCTTCGCCATCCGGGCTACTACGCCATACCTTTCAGGATGTACGGCACTGTTGTCCAATACATTTTTTGCATTGCGGATACGCAAAAATCCCGCACATTGTTCGTAGGCTTTATCGCCCAAGCGCGGAACTTTTTTCAATTGCTCGCGCGAGGTAAATGTACCAATGCTTTGGCGGTATTCCACAATATTTTTGGCAAGTGCCGGCCCCAATCCACTTACATGTTCAAGCAAATAACGACTGGCAGTATTTATATTAATTCCTACAGCATTTACAGCACTTTCTACCACCGCATCCAGGCGTTTTTTTAGCAACGTTTGATTCACATCATGTTGGTATTGACCCACTCCAATACTCTTGGGATCTATCTTTACCAATTCGGCCAAGGGATCCATCAAACGCCTGCCAATGCTGGCCGCACCGCGCACAGTAATATCCTTATCCGGAAACTCTTCACGCGCAATCTCGGACGCACTGTAAATGGAAGCGCCTGCCTCATTTACCATATAAACAGGTATTTCAAACTGCCCGGAATTTCGAATCATATCTTCTGTTTCGCGCCCGGCTGTTCCATTTCCTATTGCAATGGCCTCTATTTTATATTCATTTATTAATGATTTTAATTTTTCAACGGCTTCATTTTTCTTGTTTTCAGGCTCGTGCGGAAAAATATTTGTATATACAAGTAATTCTCCTGTATCGCTTATTCCAACTACTTTACAACCCGTTCTAAATCCGGGATCGATAGCTAATATCCGTTTTTGACCCAGTGGCGGTGCTAATAATAATTGTTTTACATTTTCGGCAAAAACTTTGATTGCGTCCTCATCGGCTTTTTCTTTTAAACGGGCCAACATTTCACTTTCAAGGGAAGGTTGCAGCAATCTGTCCCAGGCATCGTGCATGGCCTGCTTTATCTGGTCCTGACTTTCGCCATATCCATGCAGGCAATGTTTTTTTAATGCATACTCTACCGAATCTTCATCGGGCGCCGCATAAATTTTCAACCATCCTTCATCACAACCCCGCATCATGGCTAAAAAGCGGTGTGATGGGCAATTCATTAATTTCTCGGAATGATCAAAATAATCTTTGTATTTCTGCGCATCGGCATTTGCAGATTTTCCGCGGGTAACCTTGCATTCAAGCAATCCGCTTTTTTCAAACAATGCACGAATTTTGCTGCGCAAATTCACATCCTCACTCATCCATTCGGCCATAATATCGCGGGCAGATTGCAGGGCATTTTCCAAACCCACTGAGGAATCCTTCACCAGACTTTGCCAATTGCGCATCCATTGATCGCCTTTTTGGGCAAAAATTGCGGCAGCCAGGGGTTCAAAACCAGCTTCCCTTGCTACATCTGCTTTGGTTTTACGCTTAGATTTATAGGGCAAATACAAATCTTCCAGGGTTTCACTTTCTGTGGCATTAAGGATGGCTTGTTTCAACTCCGCGGTTAATTTTCCTTGCTCTTCAATTTGAGCCAACACATAGGAGCGACGTTTTTCAAGCTCAACCAGACGTTCATTTTCATCGGCAATTTGGCGCAGCACTACCTCATCCAGATCGCCGGTTTTTTCTTTGCGATAGCGGGCAATAAACGGGATGGTGGCATCTTGCTCCAACAATTTAATTACACTATTTACCTGCCATTCCCTGATCTGAAGTTTTTCGGCTATCCGTTGTGTGAACATTTGAGGCGAAAATACAAATTCAATCTCAGAAGCCTCATAATAAGGCAAACAGATTTTTTTCTACACATGTAGGGGTATTTTAAATCTTGAGCGTCTTGAATTATATGAGCACCCAAACCCGCTTTTTAAAAGCCTTTTGCGCAATGCTGTTCATGCAAACCCAAACCGCATTTTCACAAAAATTTGATTCTAAAAAATTATTTGTAGGCTATGAAATACTTGAATCCAGACACAATCGTTTTAGATTTTACAACCTGGAATTGGGGTATAAATTAAATCCCAATGCCCAAATGCGATTGGTAGCCTGCGAAGCCCAACTCAATCAGCGCCGTGCAACCCTGCTTATTCCCGGCAATGTAGGTTCATACAAATTGTACGAACTCAATTACGACCGGTTTATGGGCTCCAAAAAACACTGGCATCTGAGTGCCAATGCCGCATGGATTTTTAACCGTTATTCTACACCTGACTATTCGGGCCGTATAAATCAAACCTATTTATGCGTAGGTCCGCAACTGGGATATCAGCGCGAGGATATATTTAAAATCAAACATTTGTATATACACGCAACCTTACCCGTTAGATACAACATTTCGCAGTCAGGGCCGTTTAATTCAATCTATCTGAGGAATAACAGACCCACACCGGCCAGCAACTTCTGGCTGTTTGTAGGATATCGGTTTTAATGCCTCAACCACCCGCTTCTTCAGCCACCAGAGAGTTTAGCACAAATCTTATTTCCGAAAATGTATAATCATCGGGCAGGGCGGCTTTTATTGCAGCAGAGGTAACATCCCCCAACTGATCTATTTTGGCTTTCACCTCGGTAATTCTATCTGCCGGCATTACATCCTTTACCTGCACTTCTCCTTTGGAAATCCAACGCGCTAAATGGCCCTCTATGGTGCTCACAGCAAGCCCCCTGATTTCGGCAATTTCTGCAATATTTTTGCCTTGCTGAAACAACACCAGGGTATCTTTGAAAGTATCGCCTTTGCCTGCTTTTACCTTGGCCCCTTTTAACACTTCCTGTTCGGGGTTTATTTTACGCACACCGGTATACATCACATCTTCCCCCAATTTGCAACTATACATAGCCTCTACTTTGCGCCACAAATCAATTAACAATTCATTGCATAATTCATAGTATTTTTTTGATTTGGATTTATATCTAAATTCTGCTGTGAATACCTCCCAGGGTTGCAACACTTGTATATACAAATGTTCGGCAAAATAATCTGCGGCTTTGGTAATGCGATCCTGTAATTGCACCGTTTTTTCGGCTTCTTGTGAACCCGATTCTACAATAGAATTGATCTGGCCGTGAAATTTTAATGCTACAGATTGCAAATTATCCAGGGTTTTCTCAAACGAGGCCGCCCATTTCAATACTTCGAGCTTTTCTACGGATTTAATTTTCAAAGCCCCCTTCTCCCACCAGGTTACTTTTTCGCGCAATTTTTGGAATGAAAAAACCAGCATTAATTTCTCCAAAGCATATTTTCTTTTGCCTTGTTCCAAATGATTTTCAAGGGTCATTTCGCCCATAATCCGGCGTGAAAAATCTACAATTCTGGGATCAGAAAAAATATTGCGATTGGTAATTAATGAATGCAATACCATATTTTTCATACTGGTGCAACGGCTCAAAGCCACATACACCTGGCCTGGCGCAAACGCCTCTCCTGCATCAATTACTGCTTTATCAAAGGTTAAACCCTGGCTTTTATGAATGGTAATGGCCCATGCCAAACGCAATGGAAATTGCTTAAAACTACCAATGCGATTTTGCTCTATTTTATTTTCTTCCCCATTTACACTGTAACGAATATTTTCCCATAACTCGCGCGTCACCACTATTTTTTCCTCGTTATCCGGAAAACTGACGGTAATTCCATCATCATAGTCTATATCTTCTACAATTCCGATTTTTCCATTGAAATATTTTTTTTCACCGGTGGTATCATTCTTTACAAACATCACCTGCGCCCCTTTCTTCAGCCGCAAAACTGATTCAGTTGGAAACATACTTTCCGAAAATTCACCATTCACTTCTGCGGCCATATGCATTTCCCTTCCTTCCAGTCGTTGCAATTCTTTTTCATTAATGGCATCGGCCTTACGGTTATGCGTAGTAAGGGTTATATACCCGGGTTCATCAGGTTCAAAATCGGGTTTATAGCTCAGTTTTAAATCTTCATAATCATCTTCCTGCAAATCCTGATGGCGGATATTATTCAGAATGCGAATAAAATTACGATCACTTTGGCGGTATATTTTTTTCAATTCTACATATACAGGATCCAATTTTTTAAATACCTGTGAATCGAAAAAATACGGACTACTATAATATTTGGAAAGCAACGGCCATTCGTCATCTTTTACTACCGGCGGCAATTGATACATGTCCCCAATCACTAGCACTTGCACACCTCCAAAAGGCTTAGTGCTGCGACGTGTATACCTCAGCGAAAAATCGATGGCATCCATTATATCAGCGCGCACCATACTTACCTCATCAATTACAAGCAATTCTAATTCATGAATCACCTGCAACTTATCGCGGTGGTAATGAAAATGAGTCGAAAGCAATTGCTGATTATTGGCCAGATTGGGATCTACAGGCTCATTGGTAGGCACAAATGATTTGGTAGGAAGGCCAAACATGGAGTGAATAGTTACCCCACCTGCATTAATGGCCGCAACCCCCGTTGGTGCCACCACTATGCTTTTCTTGGGAGTATTGCGTATTATATGTCTGAGAAAAGTGGTTTTACCCGTCCCTGCCTTACCAGTTAAGAAAACCGCTGTATTGGTGTTCTTAATAAAACTTTCTGCAATTTCAAACTCAAAATTTTCCATAATATGATTTCAATAATTTGTGCTTAGTAACCTCATTAACTTTGGAACAAAGATAAACAGAAATTTATGGAGTGCTAAAATATGATTGAAAATTAAAACCTCAATTTTAATCCACTAAATTGTTAATCCATTTTTGCAAATTATTATCAAACCCTAGTTAAATAAGGACTGGGTTTAATTCAAAAAAAATTATCGCTTTCCACCTTTGCCGCCACCTTTTCCAGGTCCTTTGTTTCCTCCACCCCCTTTAGATGGACCACCACCATAGGGTACAGATCCGCCCCCATGAGCGCCTTGTTTCATTCCAGGCTGTCCATGCTTGCTTTTACTCCCTGCAGATGCCGGCCCATGGCCTTTTCCACCCAGATTGCTATGATTGTCTTTCATTCGAGGACCATGTTCGGGATGTGATTTAAAAGAAGTGCCCATGCGTTCTTTACCGCCTGGTCCAAAATAATTTCTGCCCTTGTCTTTCGGCCAGCCATGTTTGCTGTAATATCCATTATATCTGTCCCAAACAAACACTGAATTGCTGCGTATTGGATAATATAAAGGATGCGCAATTCCCATCCGATAAACGTTTACAGGGGCGTAACCCATTTTGCGATAATGCACTTCGCGACTTCTGTACCAACCATATGGATGCGGCCGAATGGGTTCATACCAAACTGGGTATACCTGAAATATTACCGGAGAAACATAAACCTCATAGGCAGGTGCATATACAAGGGGCACTATTGGCCAAGTGTAAACATTTACCTCTATTCCGGCATCCACTTCGGTATATAAATTGGGAATCAAGGAAGCTTTTTCCATTTTTCCACCTTCTGCGGGCTCCACTATTGCACTATCCCCATACAACAAATCATTACCTACAATTTGAATCACCGCAGATTTTTCACCCGTTTTTTCTAATTCAATTACAGCAACGTCCTGCATCTGCGTTTTGTTAATTGGTACCTGTAACACAAAAATATGTGCATTTTTTGATGCCGATTCTACCACCCGCACATAATCCACAAGACTGTCGCCATTCAAGTCCAGGTTATTTACATCATTGTTTTTTGTATTCAGATTTTTCTCAAAATCCTCGGCATTGTTAGCATTTTTAAACATTTCCAAGGCGCCGTACAAACTAAAATTATCCCCGGGAAGCCCAGTACTGTCTGTAGAAGAATTGTTTCCAGATTTATCACCCCCACAGGATGAAAATAAAAAAACGGAGCAAATGAGGATTAATAAAACCGCAATATTTCGGTTTGTACTTTTGGTATTGAAAGTTTGATTATCCATTTTGGTTTTAAGTTGAAGAAGTTATTCGAATATATGCAATTTAGTTCAAATTATAGGCATTATATTATCAACTGTTGGCATTTTCGGCCCGTTCTCCACCTAATTTAGTTTTATGCATACCTGAAAATTGAAAAAATTTGATTTTCAATTCCAAAAAGTTATAATTGTCCCATGCTTCGCACAATCATTATACTCATACTCACCCTCATTATCATTCCACTGGCAGCATACTATCTGGATACAGAACCCACGGCGCTGCAATGGCAGCTAATTCGCAATACCGGGTTTGGCATGTTGGGTGTGGCAGCGTACTGTTTTATTGTAAGCACCCTCACAGGCAATTGCAGCCAGGTAGATAAATTATGGAGCATTGTACCCATTGGCTATGCATGGTATTCAGCATTATATACCCATAATCCAAACCTCGTTTTCATGGCCATACTGGTGACACTTTGGGGCGTTCGGCTTACGTATAATTTTGCCAGACGAGGTGCCTATTCTATAAAATTCTGGGCAGGTGAAGAAGATTATCGCTGGGAAATTTTACGCCAAAACAAAATGTTTCAACCTAAATGGAAATGGATGCTGTTTAATTTATTTTTTATTTCCTTGTATCAAAATGCATTAATCTGGCTTTTTACATTACCTATTGTATACGCCGCCCGGGTTGAGAATTATTCACCCATTTCGGTTTATATACTGGGGGCTGTATTTCTACTCTTATTAATTATGGAAACAATTGCCGACCAGCAGCAATGGAATTTTCAAAACGAAAAATACCGCAGAATAAAAGCCAATATACCGCTTGAAAACTATGCCCATGGTTTTACACGAGTTGGACTGTGGAAATACATGCGACACCCCAATTATACGGCCGAGCAAAGTATTTGGATATGCTTTTACCTGATAGGCGCAGCAGCTACCGGACAGTGGCTCAACTGGTCGGCCACCGGAGCATTGTTACTACTGTTATTATTTCAGGGCAGTTCAGATTTCAGCGAAAATATTTCACGTCAGAAATACACTGAATATGAAAATTATCAAAAAAATACCGGCCGTTTTTTACCCAAATTAATTAAATAACCTGGATTAAAAAACCGCTTACATATTTCTGCGATACTGCCCACCCACCGAGAACAGCGCTTCTGTAATCTGGCCCAGTGAGCAATATTTATAATCTAATCTGTTTTTACAACCTTTACTACTCCAACATGTCCTTCTTTGTCCAATATTCTGACATAATATAAACCTACTGGAAGGGAATTGGTTAATACCCTAATACTATTTGTATTCTCTTCAATTACAAAGTGGATGCAAACCTTACCATCTACGCTTATAATACTACAATCTGAGAGACCTTGATTTGAAATAATACTTATATATCCATCAAACGGATTAGGGAAAACCTGAACTCCGTTAGTGCCAAATCCAAGAACTCCAGAAATAGTGAACAAAACCGAATCAGAAACACTTTCACAGCCTATTGAATCTGTATATCGGCTATAATAATAACCTGACTTTAATGGATAGTAATTTTGCAAAGTATCATTTGGACCTGTGGGCGTTTTATTACCAAAAAACCATTTATTTCCTGAAGAATAGTTGGAAATAATTCTGGCACCCGAGATTGTTAAAATAGGTTTTAGTGGAATTGAGTTTACCACTACCACTTGGGTATCTGATTCGACCGAGCAACCATGTCTATCGACTCCAATTCCTGTAAACATCCATTTACCTATACCCAAATTACTTATCTTCTTCACAGAATCCTTGCCGAGCCAAGCAAATGGCACTGAATTTCGACTTATGGACATTTCTTTAGCTCCCGCAATACCTATAGTAAAGTCAATTGGACCGCAAACTGGCTTGGACAGCGTTGAAATTAAAATATTTGGTCTGCTCAAATTATGTAATGGAAGATTAACTTTAATAGAATCAACACATCCAAATCTTGTGTATCCATATACCCACGCAGCATTTTTATAATCATACCCAGGTATTTTTATCGAAGATGAAAAGTTTGCTCTCGAGTAAAGAGCATTTCCGATTTGTACTTTGTAGGTATCCCGGTTATTTAAATAAAGCAAGGTAGAATCTTTCATACAAATAGTATCCTCCAGTGTGTAAGCCAACAGTGGATGATAATTACTCATTATGGGTGCCATAAGAAAAGTAGTATCCAAACATCCATGTGCATATTCTGAAAAAACCACTAATGTATCCTTTTGAATACCTCCAACCAATTTATAAAACCCACTGGTTACACTATTGAGAATAACATTCTTCTGTCTTTCAACCGTGAACTTTTTTGCACCGTTTAATTGGAGGGATGCGCTATCTAATCGACAAACCGTATCTTTATCTATCAATGACGTAAACCTAACTCCATTGTCAACAAATGGAGATTTTAATAAACCAGAATCTAAACAATTATGTGCCGTTGTAGCCCATACTTTTATTAAACCCTGTTGCAATGGAGGAACCAAATTGTAATTCCCTGAAGGAACATTTTTAAACAAATTACTATTGTTTAAATATACATCATAGCTCTTCATACCATTCAACATTACTAAGGTATTTTGACCTCGACATAATACTGAATCCAAGAGAGCATATTGAAATTTATGCGTTTCTGTTACGGGTGTTTTTGCAAAAACTGTAGTTTTACAACCTGCATTTGAGATACCTGTAACTTGGTATACATCTCGTTTGAGATAAGATATCACATTATATGAACCACTTTTAACAGTATCAAATAGTAAATTCGTTTTATACCAAACTTTAAACTTATCTGTCCCAGATAGATTCAACTTGGTTTTTTCACCCGCGCATATAGTGTCATTATCAATACTTGCCTGTATAACTGGCAATTGATTTACTTTTTGAATCAACTTCCTCGATTTAAAACATCCAGAATTCGCAAATGCAATATATTCTATCATTGAACCCGTGCTTGGCACTTTATAAAGACTATAACTACCTGGTGTTATTTTACTAAACTTTAAACTTCCATTATAATAAACATCGAATTTGGGGCTACCCGCAATAACAAATTTAATTGTATCCCCATCACAATAAGTCGATTTATCGGTAGTTAATACTCCAGAAACACTTTCAATTTCAAATGAAACTGAACCTAAAACATAATAAGACTGAAAAGGGGAAACTGGAATAATACGTAATTTATACTTTTTCGAACTGGGTAAATCTACAGGCAGCATTGCGGTTATAATCTTGACCTTACCATCAGGAATTTCAGTCCAGCTTAATAATTCAACGGGTTTAACAAACCCTCCCAGTGTGTCAGAGAGTTCCAATTTGAGTTTAGTTAAAATAGAATTAGAATAATTTCGATAAGTAACAATAATATCAGTTTCCCCGCAATACTTACTTTTATCAACTTTCTTAATTTCCGTAAAAGGCAAAACCAAGGACTTGGTGATATTGGTTTTTACAGGAACTTCATAATCAAAATAAATTGATGCCGCATTTTGAATATACACAGACGTATCAATTGGAAATTTTGGAGAAACTGAAAACTCAATAAACCCTTTACTTTTTTCCTTATTTTTTAGGGTGTCCGTTAAATTGATTCTATGGAAACCAAACTTAATAACATTAGAATCTTGACTCATGTAACATGGGAAACTACATAAACCTAGATCGATTGATCTCGGATTTAAAAACTTACTCAAAGTATCAACTACCAGAACATCAAACGCCGTGTCAGTGCCAAGATTCTGAAAATCTATATGATAAATTACCTTTTCTGAACTCACAATCGAATCCCCGATTAAGATCATTTTAGCATTTGGATCATAAGGTGATAATACTTTTAACTTCAAGAAAGATGCATTATTCTCCAGGCTTAGATCATGAAAACTAGTATCGACCCAAGTTAAAAGCTTGAAATTATCGCCATTAAACAATTTATTTTTATCGACATTAAAATCTACAGAAAACTGAATGGAATCTCCACCTAAAATCTCGGACAATTTCCAATCCAAAATCCCTAAAGATGTATCACTACCGCATCCATGACAATTATTTACAATCAATCTTTTATCATATTTTAATTTTAACTTTGGATAACTACCTCCTGTAGCTTTACCCAAACTATTTGACCCTCGGTTACCTACAATAATTGATGCTGTAAAATCTTTTCCCCTTACAGCTCGACCAGCGCCTAACAAAACACTTAAATCTAACCTATTATCATAAACACCCAATACCCCTAAATCGACAAAAGAATCTAATAATAGTTTCACCGACTTTAACTTACTCGAAACATTGCATGCTGAATTCGAATAATAGGTAGGCAAAGCCAATGAATATATTCCAGAATCCAGGTATAGTTTAAACCTTCCACTACTATCTGTATTAGTATATTTTGATGCTTTTTCGGCACAAATCAATTTATTCCGTATTGAAAATTCATTTGATTTATTCCAAATACAATTACTGTCGTTATCTTGATAGAATTGTCCGGCAATATAAGATCTAGGATTAACCGGAATATCCAGATTTATGGTAGTATCTTTCTTATTTATATACTTCACTTGTTGGAAACTACAACTGCTATAAAAATCAAGACCCGGAACAAGAACTAAATCTCTAGGCCCAAATGCAGTCGCCACCATTGCTTTACCACTATCATTAGTTTGAAAATAATCATTTAACCCTGGTTTTATTCCGGCTAAATAAAACCACACACCTTTAGCAGCCTTTTCTCCCAAATCTCTTTTACAATTATGATTTTTATCAATATAAGTTGAAACTATATAATTTGTTTTAACCTTACTAAAACGAATATTCATCATTTTCAGCTCTAAAGCAGGTATATCGCAATGATTATCAGACACCCCCACTAACATCTTATAGTTCCTTTCACTCCAAACGTACCCTGGTTTAAATGTAAAATATCCTGAATCATTAGATCGAAACGGGGAATCCCTGGTATATTTTGAACCCACAGGCGGGTTATATATTGTTATGTATGAAGTATCTTTTATTTTAGAAACTGTATTTGAATCATCTTTTGATTGAAATCTTAAACTATATGATTTATTAATAACAAGAGAGTCAATCACAGGCAAACTCAAAACGGGTCTGTTATTATAGCCACAACTTGAATTCACATTAAATTGTCTGTCTGTAAGTGTTGTACCCACCAGTTCCCATTTACTATTTATTTTTCTATATTCTTTCGTCTTTACCGCAATTACAAACACTTCATCACATTTTGTTGGAGTAAAAATTGAAAATCCGGTTGTTGAATCGAAATAAAATCCCCTTGGGGGAGACGAAGTAGACGTTGGCGTGCACTTTATTGTAGAACTTGTACAATATGGTGTTAGTGGATATTGATAGGTAAATGGGCTACCGTATGTGCAATTAGTTGTTGGCCCCTCTTTGGCTGGAACAAGCGAATAAGATACAGAATCATATTCAGATGTATCAAAAGAGCCCAAAAACAAATTCGATTTATTATTACAACACACTTCTGTCCTGTTTTCAAAGAAAGAAATTGGTGAATTGTTTACTATATTCAATTGGGTTCCTGAGGAAGTACATAAGTTCAAAGAACTTTCAATATAAAAATTTTGTCCCGCTAACCCAGTGGTTATGGAGGAATTCCGGCAACATTGCTGCCAGGAAAAAACAATTTGGCAAAGATTTGAATTCGTAAATAATGATTTAAACCGGGTTGAATACATATCAATCACAGCATAATATGTATGCCGCTCTGTGCCTGGCCCCTTGCCAACAGTATTGCTTGGAGAGCAATTCTTTTTTGACCAGGTACAATGGTAGGTAACATCCGTAATTCCGATTCTATTCTTTAAAATCAAAATAGTATCTGAACCTAAACTTCCACCCGATTTATCCAAGAATTTTATTGACAATGCATCTGTAGTTGGCATTGCAATGCCATTGCAATCGCGGTAAACATTTAAATAAACCCCATATTTATTCGAACCCAAATACTCGTATCTAATATAACCACCAAGTAAATGACTTGCTGAAATATTTTGAGCAAATAAAATTAAGATGTAAACAGCAATAAACTGCTTGATTAGTAATGACCTGATCATAAAGTTAAAATTAAAAGAATCTTGAAAAAGTTTCTTCACTTAATCAAAAGTACATAATTAATGTGAAAATCGCAAGCATCTTGCTTGTATTTTCAAACAATCTAGCATCCCCGCTTACATATTTCTGCGATACTGCCCACCCACCGAGAACAGGGCTTCTGTAATCTGGCCCAGTGAGCAATATTTGGCGGCTTCCATCATTTGCTCAAACATGTTGTGATTTTTCACAGCTGCATCCTGCAATTTGTGTAGCATTTCGTTGCATTTCTCTGCATTTTTCTTATGCAGATTATCCAACATACTAATCTGATATTGCTTTTCTTCCTCAGTTGCACGTATTACTTCCTGCGGTATGCTGGTAGGCGATCCTTTTGAACTTAAAAATGTATTTACACCAATAATAGGCATTTCTCCGCTGTGTTTCAGGGTTTCATAATACAAACTTTCTTCCTGTATTTTTCCACGCTGGTACATGGTTTCCATGGCACCCAGCACCCCACCGCGTTCGGTAATTCTATCAAATTCTGACAGTACGGCCTCTTCCACCAATTCGGTTAATTCTTCAATAATAAATGAACCCTGCAATGGATTTTCATTTTTTGCCAAACCCAATTCACGGTTAATTATTAATTGAATGGCCATAGCCCTGCGTACACTTTCTTCGGTAGGTGTTGTGATGGCCTCGTCGTAAGCATTGGTATGCAACGAATTGCAGTTGTCATAAATAGCGTACAAAGCTTGCAATGTGGTGCGTATATCATTAAAATCAATTTCCTGGGCATGCAAACTTCTGCCACTGGTTTGTATATGATATTTCAACATCTGGCTGCGTGCATTTGCACCGTATTTGTGCTTCATGGCTTTGGCCCACAATCTTCTGGCAACGCGTCCAATCACCGCATATTCGGGGTCAATTCCATTGCTGAAAAAGAACGATAAATTGGGTGCAAAATCATCGATATGCATACCCCTGCTGAGGTAATATTCTACAAAAGTAAATCCGTTTGCCAGGGTAAATGCCAATTGCGAAATAGGATTGGCTCCGGCTTCGGCAATATGATACCCGCTGATAGAAACACTATAAAAATTGCGTACTTTCTGATCGATAAAATACTGTTGTACATCCCCCATTAAACGCAATGCAAATTCGGTACTAAAAATACAGGTATTTTGCGCCTGATCTTCTTTCAAAATATCGGCCTGCACCGTACCACGCACCTGGGTGAGTGTCCATGTTTTTATTTCGTTGTACACTTCAGCAGGCAACACCTGATCGCCGGTAACACCCAATAACATCAATCCCAGTCCGTTGTTTCCCTCGGGCAAATCACCCTGGTATTTTGGGCGCGGCAATCCTTTTTCCGCAAAAATGGCATCGATTTTATGGTTAATTTCTGCTTCTAAACCATTCTTTTTTATGTATAATTCGCATTGCTGATCGATGGCGGCATTCATAAAAAATCCCAACAGCATGGGTGCAGGGCCATTAATGGTCATGGAAACTGAGGTTTTAGGATCGGCCAGATTAAAACCACTGTACAATTTTTTTGCATCATCCAGGCAGCATATACTTACACCACTGTTTCCTATTTTTCCATAAATATCGGGGCGAATATGCGGGTCGCGGCCATACAGGGTTACACTGTCAAATGCGGTTGACAACCTTTTGGCAGGCATTCCTAAACTCACATAGTGAAAACGTTTATTGGTGCGTTCTGGTCCACCTTCACCGGCAAACATGCGGGTAGGATCTTCACCTTCACGTTTATTGGGATAAATGCCCGCAGTGTAAGGGAAATAACCGGGTGTATTTTCCTGCAATACCCAGCGCACTTTATCTCCCCACGATGCAAATTTCGGGAGTGCTACTTTGGGTATTTTTAAGTGGCTTAAACTCTCTGTATAATTGGCTACTTTAATTTCTTTATCTCGCACTTTAAATGTAAAAAAATCATCCTTATATCGGCGTGATTCTGCATTCCAGGTGGCCAAAGTAGTCCACAAATGGGGGTCTAAATCTTTTTTATACCTGTCGAATTCTGCAAATAATAATTTTACAATTTCTTCTGATCCGGATTTTACTTTTGCGATAATTTCATTGCGTTTTTCATCAAAATCTGAGGCTTCATTTACATTATAATTACTGAAACTGAGTATGGTTTTTGAAATTGCATATAATTTATCTGCAGTCTCGGCCTGCTTTTCGCCATCGGTATCATAGCGACGGTTGTTTTCAGAAATTTCACTTAAATAACGGGTGCGATTGGGTGGAATCACAAATATTTTCTCACTCATTTCATCCGTTGCAAAGAACTTACTGTTCAAAGCTGCACCTGTTTTTTCCGCAACTTTATCCATCACGGTTTTATACAATTTATTCATGCCAGGGTCGTTAAACTGACTGGCAATGGTACCAAACACGGGCATATCTGCCGGGCTGGCATCAAACATTTTATGGTTGCGCTGAAATTGTTTTTGTACATCCCTCAAAGCATCCAAAGCCCCGCGTTTATCAAATTTATTCAATGCTACTATGTCGGCAAAATCCAACATATCTATTTTTTCCAATTGAGAAGCAGCACCATATTCGGGGGTCATTACATACAATGCCACATCGCAATGCGCAGTAATTTCGGTATCACTTTGACCAATACCGCTGGTTTCAACAATTACCATATCAAAACCCGAAGCTTTCAGAATGGCAATGGCATCATCCACATGCGGGCTCATAGCCAGATTGGCCTGACGGGTGGCCAAAGAACGCATATAAACCCGTGGGTTATTGATGCTGTTCATGCGGATTCGGTCGCCGAGCAGCGCGCCACCGGTTTTACGTTTGCTGGGATCGATAGAAATAATACCCAATGATTTATCCGGAAAATCGAGCAAAAACCTGCGTACCAACTCATCTACCAGCGAACTTTTACCCGCACCCCCAGTGCCGGTTATACCCAATACGGGCACTTTGGCATTTTTACCTGCCTCGCGCACTTTGGCCAATGCAGCCTGGTGTTTATCCGGAAAATTTTCTGCAGCACTTATCAATCTGGCAATGGCAACATGGTTTTGAACATTTAGCCTGTCTTCTTCCCCATTGAGTTCTTCGCCGGTAGGATAATCGCTTTTTTGTACCAAATCGTTTATCATGCCCTGCAAACCCATAGACCTGCCGTCATCCGGGCTATATATACGGGTAATGCCATACCCCATCAGTTCTTCAATTTCGCCGGGAAGAATTACCCCGCCGCCCCCGCCAAAAATGCGGATATGGCCGGCTCCTTTCTCTTTCAAAAGGTCGTACATATATTTAAAGTACTCATTGTGCCCGCCCTGATAGCTGGTAAGGGCAATGGCATTGGCATCTTCCTGTATAGCTGTATTTACCACATCCTGCACGCTGCGGTCGTGCCCAAGGTGAATAACCTCACATCCGGTACCCTGAATAATTCTGCGCATTACATTGATTGCGGCATCATGTCCATCAAACAAGCTGGCGGCAGTTACAATGCGCACTTTGTGGTTTGGCTGAAATACGTTTTGATCCATATTATGGGGCAAAATTAAGCATAGGCTCACAAACATGGCAGTTTTTAAAAATCCTGCACCCTGCCAATTCTATATTTCGAGAATCAGCACCACTATCTAACAACCCTTGAACAAATCATTAAATATTGATTATCTGACACTTACAACCCACTAAAACACCCAAAACGGAGATTTAAATTTCAAATCAAAACCATCTTTGTCTGTCTAAATTACCCAATGGTTGCACCAAAAAAAATATATTTTTTTTTATTAAACTTTTGTGCAACCCTTTATTCCTACCCTCGACAAACAATCAGAACAACCACTTAAAACACCAAAACTATGAACAAGATGATTCAAAAAGCGACTGTAGTGCTGGGAGTAGCACTAATCGCATTCAGCGCATGTAAAAAAGACAATGTACAAAACATTGTAACCGCAACCGATGAAACCGCACTGGTTGCCCAGGCCGGAGCCGACATGGACAATGTTGGAGTGTACTCTGACAACAACAATGCAAACATCTATATGGACAATGATGGAATTGCAGCCGAATTTCTGGTAGAAGAAGTTGATGGCGACCTGATTTCTGGCGCAGCAGGCGGAGGGGCCGACGACAGCGTTAGAAACCGCATCCGTGAACATTCTTTTATTCGCTGCCTGCATGGACTTAGCCTTACCGACACCCAAAAATTACAGATTCGTATGGCTTTGAGAAACTATGCCGGATGCAAAGAAGCTGCTGTAAAACGCGCACGTGCCATCTATGCCGATTTGCAAAAAGCGTATAGAGCCAAAGCTGAAAAACTGCTAAAAGCTTACAAAGACAGCACTATCACCAAAGACCAATTGGAAAACGGCATGAAAGAATTGCGTGAAGCCTTCAAAAAAGAACTGCGCGCCAAACACCTCGACGAAAAACTGGATGCTGCAATGAAAGCCTGCTTTGGCGAGTTCGTGGGCAAACTGCACCGCATACTCAGCGAAGAACAGTGGAAAGCATTTGTAAAATGCCACAGACGCTAAAATCAACCTGAATTAAATAAGAAAGCCGCGCACATTGCGTGGCTTTTTTATTGTCCGGCATTGCCACTTTTTTTGGCCATATAATATTGAATCCAATTTCGGATGTAATAAAATGCCAGACAGGCCAACCCTGCAATAAATGCCGGCATTGCAATCATACGGGTACAATCCTTGCAATAAAACTCTCCGGCCATCCAGATTGTGTTACCACAGATCCAGCAGGTTACTGCCAAAGCATGGTAAAAATCCGATGCCACTGTACGGCTTCGCCAGGTAATCCAGAATGCCAGCAACAGGGTGGGCAATGCCATAGACATTCCCAATATTTTAAATCCCATGAGCCATGAAAAATCCTTCACCAGCCAAAATACAATATGCAGGTTCTCTTTTTTACGCAGATCCAAATCCATTGGCCAAAATTATGCATGAAAATTTAATATGAAGCGTTAATTTGCATGCCAGTGACGGCCGAAGATTTTAAAAAAGAGCTAAGCACCAGATTTGCAATCCCTCCCGCTCAGGATTTGGATTACAACAGCCGTTTATTTTTTTTAGGATCCTGCTTTTCAGAAAATATGGGATTGCGGTTTCAACAACTTTTTTTCCAATGCTGCATAAACCCCTTTGGCATCCTGTACAATCCGGTTTCGTTGGCCCAGGCCATAGAAAAAATAGGTGCCGACACCCGCTACCTGGAACAGGATTTATTCTATTTCAACGGTTTATTTCATAGCCTCGACCATCATGGCACCTTTCACCATGCATCGGCATCTGCACTGCTGCAAAAAATCAATACCGAGCTGGAAAATGGCCGCATTTTTTTAAAACAAAGTACCCATATTTTAATAACCCTGGGCACCAGCTTTGTGCATACCCTCGAAGCTGACAACCGCATTGTAGCCAATTGCCATAAAATACCTGCAACCGAGTTTAATAAGAGAATACTTTCCGAAAACGAAATAATAGATGCACTAAACAACATAAGGCTCACACTAAAAAGGGTAAATCCCGGCGCTAAGGTTATTTTCACCCTCAGTCCGGTTAAACATTTGCGCGAAGGAATTCAGGAAAACGCACTATCAAAATCACGTTTACTAAGCGCCCTACATGCATTTTTACACCTGCATGCCGATGCTTTATACAGTTATTTTCCTGCATTTGAAATTGTGACTGAAGAACTGCGCGATCACCGATTTTATACCGAAGATTTGGCACACCCGTCAAACTGGACTCTGGCCTATATTTTTCAGCGATTTACTGAATGTAAATTAACACCCTCTGCCATCCAATTTATAGAACCCGCCATAAAATATTTGCGCATGAAAAATCACCGCGTAATGAGCGAAAACCCTGCCGAACATGAGAAATGGAACCAAACCGTTCAGGCTGCGTTTGAAAAACTAAGGACTGATTTTCCGGATAAAGTCTGGGAATAATTACTGGCCCTCATGCGCATGCTCATAATTTTCAAGACTTTCATGATATAATTCAGTCCAGGTTTTCTTAAATTCATCCTGCTTTTTATCATACCCCCCGTTTTTCACCGTGCGTTCCAAGGCCTTTATCTGGTAAAACAAATCTTCCGATTTCAGCACTGCATTTTTATACTCACCTGCAATGGGCTTGTAAACAGTTAATACCGAATTATACTTTTCTATCATTGACAATAGCTCGGGATTAATATTTTTGGGTTGTTTAAATTTTAGCAATTGCAGAAAGCTGTCCATTTCCTTTTTCCGGTCTGCAATTTCATCCATGGGATATACAAATTCGGCCCTGGACTTATTCAAAATGGTCCATACTGTATCTGTTTTTTTAATACACCAGTTTCGGAAAGATTCATCCTGTCCCGCAGTGCCTCCGCAGCCGATTAAGGTAAAAAATAAGACCGGAGTGAGTAGAATTACGAGATTATTTTTACTTATTTGCAACATTTAAAGATTGTGTCTATTGAAGGTGCAAAAATAGGGAAATTACGGAGATGGCATTTTTTAAAAGCCGTTTTTGGTTTGGGCTGCACTGCCTTTGGCGGCCCACAAATGCATATTCCCCAATTTGTTAAAAAACTGGTTGAAGACAAAAATTTCTGCGATAAAAAAACCCTTTTAGACATCAATGCCTTTTGCTCCATCCTGCCAGGCCCCAGCACTACCCAAACCATAACTGCACTTGGATTCAGGCTTGGTGGGCCTCGCTTGGCTTTTCAGGCACTATTGGCCTGGCTGTTGCCCGGCGCCATTATTATGACCATTCTTACCGTATCTCCCAGATTTTTGGCCAATCACCACTTGCGTTTTATGCAACCCATGGTGGCGGCTTTTTTGGTGTATGCCGTTTATAGCATGGCCAAACTCATCAACAAAGGAATACTCAACTATGCCATTTTTATTGCGGCCGGTTTGGTCTCATTTTTCTTCCATTCACCTCTTATTTTCCCTATTGGAATTATTGTTGGAGGGGTTTTAAGTGCCAACTTTGGCAATCGCAAATTTGTACCTAACGAAACCCCTTTCGGAAAAATAAAGCTGGCCAACCTTACCCTGTATTTTGCCATTTTTGTTGTGGTAGGTGTAGTAGGTATCATACTTACGCGCAACGAAAATTTGCTGGGAATAGCTCAACCCATTGTATTGTTTGAAAACTGTTATCGTATGGGAAGCCTGGCATTTGGTGGCGGCAACTCGCTGGCCGCAATGGCCGTAGAACAGTATGTATACCACAAACCACGCATGAGCCTGGATGAATTAAACATAGGACTGGGACTCATTCAGGGATTGCCCGGACCAAATTTTAATTTTGGTGTTTACCTCAACGGCATTGCCATGAAAAACCTGCATTATGGGCTGGACGGGCAAATACTGGGCTGCTTTTTGGGCATGGCCGGTATATTTTTACCCGGAACCCTGCTCATATTTTTTGCTTACCCACTATGGGACCGGCTTCAAACATACCCAATCGTACAGCGATCATTGGACGGCATTTTTGCCACTTCGGCTGGGTTTATATTGGGTGCAGCGCTTATACTCAATGCCTATTTCTGGAAAACCCATACCTCACCTGACATCCATTGGCAATACTATGGAATTTTCGGCCTTAGTTTCATTTGTTTGCTTTCTGGCAAAATTCCAACGCCGTTAATCGTAATCGGCACTATTCTTGCCGGAGTGTTATTACCTTTGTAATAATGCCACAAAAGATGATGGGAATAGCTAAAAACCGAATTTTTACCTGCTTTTTATTGATTTGTTTGGTTTCAACCACTGCGCAAAAAGTAAGTGCGCAGGGAAACACCAACAATCCTTATATACTATTTACCGGTTTGGTGCTTACCTCCGATAGTCTGAAGGCAATTCCTTATGTGAATATCAAAAACCAACGCCGCGGCTGGATTGGTTATACCGATGCCTATGGTCATTTTGATGTAGTGGTGAGAAAAGGCGATACTATATGGTTTGAACAGGCCGAAAAGGTAAGCTCCATGCATATCGTTCCCGATACGCTTTCAGCAGAAAGGTACCATGTAGTAAAGCTTATGACCCAGGATACCATTAATCTGCCCACTATATTTATTCGCGCATTACCCTTGAAAAGCATGTTCGACCACGAATTTGTGAACAATGATGTGCCCGATGATGCCTATGAAAGAGCCAGAAAAAACCTGGAAAACGAGGCGTTGAAGGATGAGTTGAAAAACAAACCTGCCGATGCCAAAGCCAGCCAGCAATTACTGGCACAAACCCGCGCAAACCAACTGTATTACTACAAGCAGGCACCTCCGCAAAATTACCTCAGCCCCTTGGTTTGGGCCCAGTTTTTGCAAGCCTGGAAACGCGGTGATTTCAAAAAGAAGAAAAAACCGGTTAGCACTTATTAAGGCTTTACCGAATCTTTGGCCTTAGACTGAATCAAATACTCCAGCTGTTGCTCGGGAGTTACCAATCCCATTTTTAACATTTTTACATTCTGTTTGGCAGGCTCGGCTAAGGGAGACTTCGGATATTGGGTATACAAGCGGGTATAAAACTCGATGGCTTTATCCAATGTTCCCGATTTTTCATAATTGGCCCCTGCGGCTGTAATGGCCTCGTATACATATTTACCCTTGGGGTATGTTTTTATGTAATCCTCGCACCATTTGGCGGTTTCAAAAAAACGGCCACGCATTTCGGCTACATGGGTAGATGCGTATAAATACTCTTCACTTTTAGGATTTTGAGGGAACTCCACAGCAAAATTGTGCATCTGCCGGGCCATTGAGTCCGAAATTTTATCAAACTGGGGTTTGGGTTTCAGGTAAACATCAATTTTAGAAAGTTCTGCCGCAAGTTTATCCTGCCTGCTGGTGCAGGAAAACAGTGCAATCAGTATCATCGGAAGTATCAATCGGCTCATGCCGCGAAATTAGGCTTATGAATTGTGAAAAACCCGGGTTGTAATAACGGGAATGTAAAATTATTATTGCACCTATGTCTGAAAACGTTAGGTATACCGAAGATGAGATACGGAGTCTGGACTGGAAAGAGCATATCCGCATGCGTCCGGGCATGTATATTGGTAAACTGGGAGATGGCACGGCTGCCGATGATGGAATTTATGTGCTTGTAAAAGAAATTCTCGATAACTCTATCGATGAGCATGTAATGGGCCATGGCAAACGTGTAGACATTGTAGTAGACGACAAGCAGGTAACTATACGCGATTTTGGCCGCGGAATTCCATTGGGCAAAGTGATTGATTGCGTTTCAAAAATCAATACCGGAGGTAAATATGATAGCCGTGCATTCCAGAAATCAGTTGGTTTGAACGGTGTCGGAACCAAAGCCGTAAACGCCCTTTCATCTAAATTTGTAGTACAAAGTTTCAGGGATGGCAAAACCAAACGCGCCGAATTTGAACGCGGTGAACTGGTAAATGATCATAAAGAATTTGAATCAAAAGAATCCGACGGCACATACACTTGTTTTGAACCGGATAATACCATTTTCAAAAATTACCGCTTCATCAACGAATTTCTTACCGAACAGGTAAAAAACTATACCTATCTGAACAGCGGACTTACCATTAAATACAACGGTGAATCCTACTCTTCAAAGCGTGGCCTGCTTGATTTGCTTGAGCACAAAGTAAAAGTTGAGGAACTTTTGTATCCGGTAGTACACGCCAAAGGGCCCGATATTGAAATTGCTTTTAGCCATACCCAATCCTACGGGGAGGAATACTATTCATTTGTAAACGGGCAGTTTACAACCCAGGGCGGTAACCACTTGCTGGCTTTCCGCGAGGCTTTTGTAAAAACCATACGCGAATTTTATAAAAAAGAGTTTGATGCCACCGATATACGCGGTTCTATCAGTGCAGCGGTAAGTGTGCGCGTTCAGGAACCAATTTTCGAAAGCCAAACCAAAACCAAACTGGGCAGCACTGAAATGGGCCCGGATGGCCCGTCAATAAAGGTTGCATTATTGGATTTTGTAAAGAAAAATGTAGATGACTACCTGCACAAAAATCCCGCAACCGCCGATGCTTTATTGAAAAAAATATTGCAAAATGAACGCGAACGGAAAGACATGGCTGGAATCCAAAAACTGGCCCGAGAGAGAGCAAAACGCGCCAATTTGCACAACAAAAAACTGCGCGATTGCAGGGTGCATTTACCCGAAACTAAAATGGAAAACCGTTTCGAATCTACCCTTTTTATAACCGAGGGTGATAGCGCAAGCGGTAGCATTACCAAAAGCCGTAACCCCGATTTGCAGGCCGTTTTCAGCTTGCGAGGCAAACCCCTCAATTGCTATGGATTAAAGAAAAAAGTGGTGTATGAAAATGAAGAATTTAATTTATTGCAACATGCACTCGATATCGAAGAATCACTGGATAATTTGCGCTACAACAAAGTAGTACTTGCTACCGATGCCGATGTGGATGGCATGCATATCCGGCTGTTAATGATGACCTTTTTTCTGCAATTTTTCCCGGATCTGGTGCGCAACGGACATTTGTACATCCTCTCCACTCCACTGTTCAGGGTGCGCAATAAAAAAGAAACCATTTATTGTTACTCCGATGAAGAACGCCGTCGCGCCATTCACAAGCTGGGCACCAAACCCGAAATTACCCGATTTAAAGGTTTGGGTGAAATCAGCCCGGAAGAATTTGGTAGATTTATTGGTACCGATATCCGACTCGAACCCGTAATTCTAAAAGCCGATGCCAGTATTGAACAAATTCTGAGTTACTATATGGGTAAAAATACTCCAGACAGGCAAGAATTTATTATCGATAATCTGGTAATTGAAAAAGACCTCACCGACGAGGAACTGGAAAAAGACGCCGTTGTGGCCGAATGAAATTTAACGGCCTGACATATCAATCAGGTCTTAGGAATGCACTACCCGGATTCCTTGTTTTTTTACTTTATTTTATTCTGATAATTTTATGGGCCCAACCCCGCTGGCTTTATACGGATAGTGCCTATCTCATTTTCAGAATTCTAAACCACGAACCCCTATTTTTCGACCGGTATGCCAATGAAATACAAATGCTCCCTGCACAATTGGCTGTTAGTCTTAGAGCACCCGCCGCAGTTGTGCTGTTTTTATTGAACTGCACCCTACCCCTGCTTTATTTTTTTGCGTGGCTTTGGTATAGAAAATCAGATGAGAGAAAAGCTTTAATTTTCCCCCTCTTGCTTATTTGCTCGGGGTATGAAATGTTCTTTTTGGGGTTCAGTGAAATCCATACTGCCGCGCTTGCATTGGGTATTCTGCTGCAACTCCAGGATGGAAAACCACGCATTCAATCCTATATTTTTAGTGCGGGTTGGCTATTATTTATGCTTTTTTCTCACCCTGCAGCCTGGCTATTTCTACCCTTTATTTTCTTGTATTATCTATTTACTCCAAATCTAAAAAAAATATCCTTATTAGTGCCGCTGATTTGCCTGCTTTATATAGGAATTAAATCTATTTGGCGCCCAGAAAACAACCCCTACGATGCTGCATTATTTGCCAATCTAACCCATTTAAAAACATGGCAAAAAATACCCGAATTATATAGTACACATTACTTGTATTCGGCTATTTTAAGCTGGCTTCTCCCCGCATTGCTCGTGTTTTTTATTGTTATTTTTTTATCAATTTTTATTTACAAATCTCGTGTTACTGCCTTTTTGTTCTTTGGGTACACAATCAGTGCATGCCTTATCACCCTGGTTATTTACCAGCAAGGTGAAGCTGCCGTGTTGATGGAAAAATTCTTTTATCCATTGGCCGTAATCATGGTTCTGCCCATGTTTTTATTGATAAAAAAATACCATTCAATAGCATACATTTCGTTTATTTTAATTGCACTATTTTATTTTTACGGGGTTTTTAACAAACGGCATTTCTATCTGCAACGCTTTTCAAAATTGGAAACCTTACATGCAAATTACAGTTCCAAACCCGGTCAAAAATTCTTACTCAATCAGGCACACTTTGCACCCGACACTTTTGGAAGCACCTGGGCATTGCCATACGAAAGCATGGTTTACAGTGCTTTGCATCATAAAAAAACCTTAAACATAAAAGCCATAAATCTGCAGGATTTACATACGGATAGATATAAAAATACGGATAGTTTATACCACGGGGCCGATTTTGTACCGCCCTTCCCTATTCGCACTTTAAATAAAAAATATTTTCAATTACCCCGCACTTTTTACGCAGTAGATAGTCTCTAAAACGACAACCACCCACTATAACTTACCCAATAAAAATAGGTAAGTAAATTGATTGCCCCCAGCACACAGGCCCATAAAATCCAGCGTTTATAGAGCATTGCAAATATGGATTCGAAAGCAGGAATTATTACCGAAAAATACCGCTGATACGAATTAATATTTCCGGTAATCAAGGGGAAAATGGCATTCAAGGCAACAAATATTTTGTTGGACAGTGTAGCTTTTCTCATAGCAAAAACCGTAATGCATAAAAGTAAGCACACATAGGTAGAAAGCAATTGTACATCCCAGCGACCATGCCGGAAAAGGGACTCCCATGGCCATGTATAATGCCTGCCCCAGGCTGCCTGAGAATGCGAAAAAGCCAGTGCATCACCGCAATGAAAATGTAAATACAGCATCCAGGTAATTACACCCAAAACCGCACCAGAAAGCGATAAAACCAGCAAAATATGCACCCTGCTTTTTAGCAATTTCAACCACCCTGCATCTTCGGCAATTACAAATGCCAAACCAGCACTCATAATCAATCCGGTAGGCCTGCAAAGCGCCATTAAATAGGTGGCAAAAAACAAATATATCCAGCGTTTGTTTTTAATTTCAATCAAGGCCCAAAGCAGCAAAATAGAAAATAATTGTTCGGTATAAAAACTATGAAAAAAATAATGAAACGGAAACAATTGATAGAGCACTGTAAAAACAAATGCAGTTTTTGCCTGTATATTTATTTTAATTAAATATTTATACAAAGTATAGATCCACACATAGGTTAAAACCAAATGCAGGATTAGAGCTGCGGAGATATATCCACCGGTAATTTTTAAAAAAATACGCAACAAAAACGGATACAATGGAAAAAATGGAAATGGTGTTTGCTCCCAGGGTTGGGGTGGATTTTGCGGATACCAATCGGCTGCAATTAAATGATACCAGCCACTGTCATTACGAGCCAGCACATCAAATAACTGCTCCCAGCCATTCCATCCGCCGGGCAATAAATTGCCAAAAAGCACCAGAAATGCCTTAAACCCAAAGGCAAAAAGCAAAGCAAGTTTTAAATATTTCCGGTATGCCGGATCCATAGTCTGCAAATGTATGAAATAAAAAAAGCCATCCTGTATGCAGAATGGCTTTTAAGGTATTTAAAACAGAATTAATATCTGTATTGATCCTTTTTAAACGGACCGTTTACAGAAACACCAATGTAATCGGCTTGTTCCTGAGACAGTTCGGTGAGCTCTACACCAATTTGAGCAAGATGCAGGCGTGCTACCTTTTCATCCAGGTGCTTAGGCAACACATACACTTTGTTGTCGTAATCGCTGTGGTTTTTCCAAAGTTCCATCTGCGCCAGGGTTTGGTTGGTAAATGAGTTACTCATTACAAAACTTGGATGACCCATTGCACAACCCAGATTTACCAAACGACCTTCGGCCAGAATGATAAGTTCTTTTCCGTCTACATTGTAAACATCCACCTGAGGTTTGATGGTGTATTTTGTGCTGCCGTAGTGGCCGTTCAACCAGGCAATATCAATCTCGTTGTCGAAGTGACCAATGTTGCACACAATGGTCTTATCGTTCATGAGTTTGAAGTGTTTTTCGGTTACAATATTGCAGTTACCAGTAGCAGTTACCACGATATTGGCACGTGGAATGGCATTCTCCAGTTTTTTAACTTCAAAGCCATCCATGGCAGCTTGCAAAGCACAGATAGGGTCGATTTCGGTAACGATTACACGGGCTCCGCTTCCACGAAGGCTTTCGGCGCTGCCTTTACCTACATCACCATAACCGCAAACTACTGCTACTTTACCGGCCATCATAATATCAGTTGCTCGGCGAATGGCATCTACCAAACTTTCTTTGCAACCGTATTTGTTATCGAATTTGCTTTTGGTAACACTGTCATTTACGTTGATGGCTGGAACAGGCAGAGTGCCTTTGGCCACTCTTTCGTATAAACGGTGCACACCGGTGGTGGTTTCTTCGCTGATACCTTTGATACCTGAAGCCAGCTCTGGATATTTATCCAACACAACGTTGGTAAGGTCGCCGCCGTCATCCAGAATCATGTTCAGGGGCTGACGATCGGGGCCAAAGAACAAGGTTTGTTCAATGCACCATTCGTATTCCTCTTCGGTAAGACCTTTCCAGGCGTAAACCGGAATACCGGCAGCGGCAATAGCAGCGGCGGCGTGGTCTTGGGTAGAGAAAATATTACATGAACTCCAGGTAACCTCGGCACCCAGTTCTTTCAAGGTTTCGATAAGTACAGCGGTTTGGATGGTCATGTGCAGGCAGCCGGCAATGCGGGCACCTTTCAATGGCTGTTCGGCGCGATATTCATCACGGATAGCCATAAGACCGGGCATTTCTGCTTCGGCCATTTTTATTTCTTTGCGGCCCCACTCGGCCAGAGAAATGTCTTTTACTTTGTAAGGAACGTAAGTTTGAGTTTCGCTTGTCATTGTTAAATTCGGGGTGCAAAGTTAGTAAAAAAACTGCAACAAATCACAGTCCCAGCAACACTTTCGAATTGTTTAACACTTGAACAGTAAAGGAACGAAAAAATTAAACAGCCTGCGGGTTAAAAACCGCAATTACAGCCTTTATTGGCATGGCTTTTAGAAGCAGACCTGGGGGTGCCGCAAGAAACCGCGGCAATGCCTACAAGTGCGATAAGGGCAAGAATCAGGCGCATTTTCATATTGCAAAGATAAGTTGGTACAAAGATAGAACGAAAAATTTAACTTAAAATTGCACCTGCAAATGACAATTCTCAATATTTTTTCCGATGGCCTGGACTTTCTGCTGCACCTGAACAAATACCTCGAAGCCTGGATGCAGGAGTATGGAAACTGGCTGTACGGCATACTATTCCTCATTATTTTTGTAGAAACCGGCTTGGTAGTGATGCCCCTTTTACCTGGCGACTCGCTGCTATTTGCCGCTGGTGCCCTGGCTGCCAACCCTGCCAATCATTTCAGCATTTACCTGCTCATCCCCCTGCTTATACTGGCTGCTTTGCTTGGCGATAATACCAATTATCTGATTGGAAGTAAATTTGGAATCAGGGTTTTCGACCTCAAATGGAAGTTCCTGAAACGCGAATATCTCGATAAAACCCATGCTTTTTTCGAAAAACACGGCGGTAAATCTCTCATTATGGCCCGCTTTGTGCCCATTGTACGCACTTTTGCCCCTTTTGCAGCAGGCCTCGGCACTATGACATATCGCAAATTTATTGTCTATTGCATTAGCGGTGCGGTGCTCTGGGTTACCTCCATATCATTGCTGGGATATATGCTAGGAAGTAATGAATGGGTTAAAAAGAATTTCGAAATCGTAGTTTTTGGAATTATTGGCATTTCTCTGATGCCCATCGTTTTCCAATATTTCAAATCCAAATTCGCCAAAAAAAATTAATAATTTGAAACTGCTGGGCTTAATTGGAAATCCGGTTGCACATAGCCGTTCTCCCCAAATTTTTGCCCGCTTTTTTCAATCCGAATTGCTTACCGATTGGGAATACCAGCTATTTCCACTTGAAAACATTGATGCATTGTCAGAATTAATTGCACAAAATCTTCAATTAATTGGGTTCAACGTTACCATCCCTTACAAACAACAAATTATTCCCCACCTGCATATACTCAGTCCTGAAGCGCGGTTTGCCGGGGCGGTAAATACGGTTTTGGTGGTGCGCAAAACAGATCGCATTTATTTAACCGGGCATAATACCGATGTTTTTGGGTTTGAAAAATCATTGGGAAATACAAATTTTAAGACCCATTCAAACGCCCTGATACTTGGAACTGGCGGGGCTTCCAAAGCAGTACAATATGTTTTACAACAACATAAAATTCCTTTTCAACTGGTAAGCCGAAAAATGGGAAACAATCAAATTTCGTATGCAGATTTAAATCAGCAAGTTATGGAGCAACACACATTCATTATCAATACCACCCCATTGGGAATGGAACCCGATACTGAAAGCTTCCCTCCTATTCCTTACGAATTTTTGACTCCTTTTCATTATTGTTACGACCTGGTATACAAGCCCGAAAAAACCCAATTCTTAGCATTGGCCGAAGAAAAAGGGGCTTCCATCCAAAATGGCATGCAAATGCTCCAATTTCAGGCCGAGAAGGCATGGGAATTGTTTAAGTTAAACGCACAAAATTCATGAATTCTATCATAAAAGCAATGCTGATTTGTGTTGCACTTGTATCCTGCAATCTTTTCCATAAAAAAAACCACAATAAGGGTGACGAAATTGTATTGTTTGATACCGCCAAATTTTACCCCGAAGGAACACCGGAATACAATGCCAGCGAAACCTGGAATGCAGAAGGAGAAATACTTTTTGCCAATTACAAACCCAGCCGAAGTAAAATTTGGGTGCTAAAACATACCGATTTGGATGTGCGATTTGATTTCGAAAAACGCCGCATGTATGGCACTGCCTACATTACAGCTGCACCTTATGCCGAAATGCAGGACACCCTTGCCCTGGATGCTAAAAACCTTGAAATATTAAGCGTATTATTTAAAAGTCCGGGACAAGAAAAACCCGCACCTCTACTGAATTATATTTACGAAGACAGCGCAATTTTAAAAATTATTTTCCCAGCTAAAATCAACATAAAAACATATACTACCATTTGTATAAATTACATTTCCAAACCCTATGAAATAGGCAAAACAGGGGGCAATGCGGCTATCACAGACGACCGCGGTTTATTCTTTGTAAACCACGATTTACGCGACCCATCAAAACCCCGCCAAATATGGACCCAGGGCGAAACAGAAAGTAATAGTCACTGGTTACCCACAATTGATGCGCCCAATCAAAAAATGACCCAAAAAATAACCATGACAGTACCCGATACCATGGTTACTCTAAGCAACGGAAATTTAATCCGTTCTACAAAAAACAACAACCAAACCCGTACTGATATTTGGGAACAAAAAAATCCACATGCCCCTTACCTGGCCATGATGGCGGTAGGCAACTGGTCGGTCATAAAAGATAAATGGCGTGGCAGGGAGGTGAATTATCTGGTAGAAAAAAAATTCGAACCCTATGCAAAATTGAATTTCGGAAATACTCCGGAGATGATGGAATTTTTTAGCAATTACACCGGTGTGCCTTTTGCCTGGGACAAATTCAGCCAGGTGGTTGTGCGCGAATTTGTAAGTGGAGCCATGGAAAACACCTCAGCTACTGTGCACATGGAGGCTTTGCAACAAACACCTGAGCAGTTTGAAGACAAATCGATGGAAGATTATGTAAGCCACGAACTGTTTCACCAATGGTTTGGCGATTTGGTTACCACCGAAAGCTGGGCCAATATTACCGTAAACGAAAGTTTTGCCACATATGGAGAATATTTATGGCGCAGATATAAATACGGACAACAAAGCGCAGATTTTATTCTGGACCAGTTCAGGGATGAGTATAACTGGCTGGGTATTGATGAAGAAAAAAAACTGGTGCGCTTTGATTATGAAAAAACCGGAGAAGTTTTTGACAATGTAAGTTACCAAAAAGGGGCGCTGATTTTACACATGTTGCAATATGCAATTGGTGAAGAAATATTTAAAAAAGGCATTAATATTTATTTAGAGAAATACAGATTCGGAACTGCTGAAGCCGACGATCTTAGAGAAGCCATGGAAGAAGCCAGCGGAAAAGACCTCCACTGGTTTTGGGATGAATGGTATTACGGAAAAGGACATCCGAAAATATCCCTGATTTTGGATTACGATAAGGGCACAAAAAATTACAGTTTAAATGTACAACAAACCCAAACTTTTCGCAATGCATTTGTATTTCCCGTAAAAATTATTTGGCTTGAAAATGGCACTATAAAAAGCAAAACCGTTCAAATAACCACACGCAACCAAAGCATTTCACTAAACACAACTAAAGCGCCCGATTGGTGTATTTTTGATGCCGACAATGCTTTATTGGCCGAATTAAATACCCCCTTGGTATCGAATGCAGAAATAGACAAACAAATTTTACAACTTTTTGAAGCCTATAAATACGCTACAGCGGCGGGGTTAAAATACCGCTTGTTTGCCGAGGCCGCAGATTTGGCCGAATTTTCGCAAAACGAAAATACAAGAAAACTATTCGCTCCTTTTTTGCGCACCGCCTTGCATTCCAATTATTCCTTTACCTTAAACCGGGCTCTGCGCTACGAAAACTCAGTGGTAAACCCTGAGATTTTGGCCGATGGAATTACACCCGATACTTTGTATAAACTCATTGACAATGTGGCATTGCCAGCCGAAAGCCGGGCATTGGCTATTGCCTCACTTTACTATATGAAAGCCCCCGACGATTCGATTTTTGCCTACACTTCAGATCCCAGCCCTGCCGTAAGTTCGCGCGCAATTACCTTGTTAAGCACCACCGGTAAATGGATGGATAAAGGAATGGATAAAATGTCGAAAGAAACCAATCCGTTTTTGGCGCAGGAATGGGCAAAAAAATTGTTGGGTTCCGGGCAAATCAATAAAATTGAAATTTTAAATCGATTTTTTACCAATCCTTCCATTGAATTACAAAATATAAACAATGTAATCAGGAGTGTTTTTTCTGAATCAAACAATGAGGAAGATGCGAGTATTGCTGAATATTTATTTGAAAAATTTAAAAGAGAAAATAAAATCAACCACATTAAAATCATGGCATTGCAACTCGAAGGTGAACTTTATTATCTAACCAAAGAAATTACCCGATTGGAGGAAGACCATGTAACCCCCGAGAAAATACAGCTCGAAAAAAAATCGATTTACGAAAAGATTATTCAATACCGCAACCAGCTCTAACCATTCTGCTCAATACCCCAGTTGGGGTATTCGCAGGCTAATTGTGGAAATGGGGGCCGATTAAACCTAAATTTGCAGCTTGTAAGAAAATGGTTTTGAATGCAGCAGAACTGAAGGTAGGGCAAAAAGCCAAAATTCTGAAAATCCAGGAAAGCCGATTTACCCGCCGGCTTTTTGAAATGGGCTGTGTACCCGGAACATTTATTACCCTTGAATTTAAATCGCCCGCCGGCGACCCCATCGCATTTGATATAAATGGCTACACACTGGGTCTGCGAATTTCTGAGGCCAGCTTAATTGAGGTAGATTCACTTGATTGAGCCTAATGCACATATCGCGCTTATTGGAAACCCCAATTGTGGCAAAACCACACTATTCAACCGGCTTACCGGCTTGCGTCAAAAAACCAGCAATCTGCCGGGCACTACAGTTGAACAAAAATCAGGAACCTGGAATCTGGGTGGCCGCGATCATAAATTAAGCGACCTCCCCGGTATTTACAGCCTGTACACCCACTCAGACGAAGAACGCGTTGTCGTTGACCGCCTTTTATCTGATACGGAATCCAAACCCGATGTGCTGATTTTTGTTTTGGATGCATCAAACTTAAGGCGAAATCTTCTGCTGTACTCTCAAGTGGCCGAATTGGGATTCCCCTCGATTATTGCACTCAGCATGGGCGATACAGCGGCACACAGAGGTATAAAAATCGATATCCCTGCCCTGGAAAAAGAGTTGGATTTGCCGGTTTGCAATATCAACCCTCGCAAAGGCACTGGCATTGACCAATTGGCCGACCTGGTGCAAAATGCCAGGGTTTCAGCATCTTTTCCTCCCCAACCCCACATCAAGGAACGGTTGCAGGATTTTGCCCAAAATAAGGACATCAAAGGCCTATCTGCCGAAACCCTGTTGCGATACAAAAAAATAGAGGCGGTGGTTTCAACCGCGGTCATCAAACAAACCGATAAAATTCGGAATCTAACCAAAAAACTCGACCGCGTTTTCACACATAAATTATGGGGCTTTCTGGTTTTTGCATTTATCATGCTCACCATTTTTCAGGGGGTATTTACGCTGGCCGATTACCCCATGACCTGGATTGAAAACGGATTTTCGCACCTGTCTGCCTATTTAGGAACTCAATTGCCCAATACATTTTTCAGCAGAATGCTCATAGAGGGCATCATTCCAGGGCTGGCCGGAGTGATTGTTTTTTTACCCCAAATTGCCATTCTGTTTTTCTTTATTAGTTTACTTGAAGACAGTGGCTATATGGTGCGCGCCAGCTTTATTACCGACAATCTGATGCGTCGATTGGGGCTCAACGGCCGTTCGGTTATACCCATGATTGGGGGATTTGCCTGCGCAATACCTGCCATTTTGGCCACCCGCAGCATAAAAAACAAAGGCGAACGCATTGCTACCATGTTTGTAATCCCGCTTATGAGTTGCAGCGCCCGATTACCGGTTTACGTGCTGCTGGTAGCTATTGCAGTGCCGGTAGACATAAAATACGGACCCATAGGTTTGCAAAGCATTGTAATGACACTGGCCTATTTTGCCGGCATCATCATGGCTGTCATTATCAGTAAAATTATGCATTGGGTGCGCAAACGCGAGGATGAAGGCGAATTTATACTGGAAATGCCGGCTTACCAGCTTCCACGGCTAGAAAATGTGTGGACCACAGTAGTTTTTAAAAGCAAATCTTTCCTAACTGAGGCAGGGAAAATAATCATGCTGATTTCATTGATACTGTGGTTTTTGGCCAGCAATGGACCCGGATCTTCCATGGAAATGGCCGAAGCAAGGGTAAAAGCCAAAGGAAGCTTTACTGCAGCCGGCGAACAGGCCGATATAGCCGCAGCCCGCCTCGAAAACAGTTATGCCGGACGCATGGGCAAATTTATTGAACCTGCCATTGCACCCCTTGGATACGATTGGAAAACCGGCATAGCTTTGATTTCATCATTTGCCGCCCGCGAAGTTTTTGTAGGCACCATGAATACCCTTTTTCCATCCGGTTCTGAAGACAATATAAAAGGAATCAGGGCTAAAATGCAGGATTCGAAAACCCCAGATGGCAAGCCCTTATATGGTGCTGCCTATGCATTCAGCCTCATTATTTTTTATGCATTTGCCCTGCAATGCGTGAGTACTTTAGCTGTAATGAAACGCGAAACTGGCAGCTGGAAATGGCCCTTCATTCAGTTTTTAATTTTTGGTGCCATCGCTTATGTGGCTGCATTGATCACCTACAATTTGAGCAGTTTATTTTTATAAAAGTCAAGATTGGCGCGGTTTTTGCTGTTAAATATACTTGTGCAAATCTCCCAATTTGATAAGGTTTAATCCGTTAAAACAAGTAATTTTGCACCCCCATTCACCCCGAAAACATTCTGAAAAGTATAAATGAGGCAGCTTAAAATATCTAAGCAATTTACAAACAGGGAAAACAAATCTCTGGACAAATACCTGAACGAAATCTCGAAAGTATCGATGATTGATGCGCAGGAAGAAGTAGAACTGGCGCGCCGTATCCGCGAAGGTGACCAGGCTGCTTTGGAAAAATTGGTAAACGCTAACCTGCGTTTCGTGGTTTCGGTATCAAAACAATACCAAAACCAAGGCCTAACCCTGGGCGATTTGATTAACGAAGGCAATATGGGCCTGATTAAAGCTGCAAAACGCTTTGACGAAACCCGTGGTTTTAAATTTATTTCCTATGCAGTTTGGTGGATTCGCCAAAGCATTTTACAGGCATTGGCAGACCAAAGCCGTATTGTGCGCCTTCCCCTGAATAAGGTGGGTAGTCTGGGTCGTATTACCCAAATGGCCGCCAAACTAGAACAAGAACTGGAACGCGAAGCTACCCCTGAAGAAATTGCAGAAGCCCTGCAGGTGCCACTTACTGAGGTTGAAAATGCATTGCGCAGCAGTGGCCGTCACCTCTCTATCGATGCACCTTTGGCCGATGGCGAAGACAATACCCTGCTGGGTGTATTGGACCAAAACGACGAGCCAAACCCCGACATGCCTTTGATCAACGAGTCGCTGCAAAACGAAATCAACCGTGTTATCAGCACCCTCAGCGATAAAGAGCGCGATGTATTGAAATACTACTTCGGCCTGGATGGCAACCCCGCCCATACACTGGAAGATATTTCAGAAAAAGTGGGATTAACCCGCGAACGTGTTCGCCAAATTAAAGAAAAAGCCTTGAGACGCCTTCGCAAATCAAGCAAATCTAAAGTACTGAAATCTTATCTAGGATAAAATAAAAAACCCCGTTTAAACGGGGTTTTTTATTTGCATTTATTTTCGGATTTATTAATCTACGTATACTTTTACTACCACATCCAACGCTGCCTTTTTGGAATTTTTATCAGTCAACTTAAACCATATGTAATAAGCCTTACCCGATTCCAGCACGGAGGTGGGTTTATATTTCACCTGCAGCTCTTTTTTGTCTTTAGGCATAGACTCGCCTACGGTATTGTCCAAAACCTTGTCATTGGCCTCTAATTCATTTCCGTCCGCATCAAAAATCACAATTTCACCAAGCGGATTCACTCTACCCTCGGCTGCTTTCCACCCCTCTATCCCTTTGAGGCTAAACTCAATGGCATCGGTTTTTTTTATTCGGTATAAAAAATTGTTACCGCTGAGGCCTTTAAATTCAAAGAAATTGAAGTGCAAGCCCACAGAGGATGAACGCATCCCCTTTGAATCTTTGGTATTATAGCTTGCTATGGTATTCTGCAACTTCTTGCTCGCAGGCACAACGGTTACGTCAAAATTCATAAGCACAAATCCTTTGCCCTTGCGGTCGAAAAGGCGGGCAGTGATTTTAATGCGCGTATTAGGTTTGGTTTGGGCATCAAAACCCAGGTTTACCAGAATTCCGTTTTTATCATTGGCAGGCAATATGCCTTTGCCTCCAAAATAATCTTTAACTGTAGAAAAAGTTTTGCCTTCGGCATTGGCCATAGAGAGTTCTAGACCGTAGGTACCCAATCCGGCTGAATCGGTAAAGCCCTCTGCCCTGTCTACCCAAAGCATAAACTTGAGATTCTGGGGTATATTGTTGTTTACAATAGGGGTAGCGTCTGCCGTTTTGAGCCTAATATCGGCATATTTCAAACCTTCGTACTTAACCTTAATCCCCCATAGTGGGATGATATCAAAAGCCGGTCCTGCAGCCAGAGCCGTTTGACTGCCAGCAACTGCCATTGCCAAACAGCCCAATATTTTAGTTAATTTCATCGCATCAAAGTTACAGTACCTTGATACACAAAAATTTTGCCATCTATGTATCGGAAGGAAATACTGTAAGCATAAACGCCCTCGGGTGCATCAGCCCCTTTCTTATCTCGCCCATCCCAAGGTACTGACGGGTCAGTAGATTGGAACATTTTTTCGCCCCAGCGATCGAAAATCTGCATTTTATATTTCGAAAGGCCAAATATGGTAGAAGGACCAAAAGTTTCATTCAAGCCGTCGTTATTTGGAGTAAACGAAAGTGAAATCCACATCTGCAATTCAGGCTTGAGATACAAATAATGGGTTACAGAATCTTCACAGCCATCGGTATTAATTACCCACAGTTTAAGGGCTTTGTGTCCGGTATCGGAGAATGTTTTGAGGATGGGGCCGCCTGTATTGTCGGTGCTTCCGTCATAAAAAGTCCAGAGGTAGCCGCTGGCACCCGAACCGGTGAAGGTTATTTTATGGTCGGTTTGAATGCCTTTTGACAATAATTGCTCGGAGATAAAGTCTGCCTTGGGTTTGGCAAATGCCTGCACAGCTATGGGGCCACCTGTAACCGGGCAACCCTTATCGGAAATGGCAATGCAGGAAGCATTGTACGAACCTGCGGTACCATAGGCATGGGTGGGATTTTGCAAGGTAGAAACACCTCCGTCACCAAAGGTCCAGCCATAGCTTGCTATTGTGCCCGAATTGAGTGTAGCTGTGGCGTTGAACTGAATATTTTCGCCGATACAAGCATCTGAAGCCGAAATATTAATTGTGGGTGTTTCTGCCACGTAAATGGTTTTGGCAATATTATCCTTGCATCCAAAAGCCGAATTGGCAAATAACTCTACTTTATAGGTACCTGTATCGGACATTACCTGGTTGGCAATGTTTTGGGTATTAAAGGTGGCGCCAGGGGTAAACACCCATTTGTAAACCATACCGGTTCCGCCGTTGGTATTGGTATTATTGGTAAACATAAAGTTATTACCTACCAAACACTGGGTCGCATTATTAATGGCAAAGTCGGCTTTGGGCACAGGCATAACCGCTACTTTCTGGGTAATTGAATCTTTACAACCCTGGGTTGTAACAACTACCAGTTTCACATTATAGGTATTGGCCGAGGAATAGGTTTTACCGGTAACATTGGTGGTAGTTGCCGTAGTTGCATCACCCAGATTCCAATTGCTGTTATAAGCCCCGGGGAACACGGTGGTATTGGTAAAATTAAACGACCCTGCACCCAGACAAAGTGAATCCACACTGCGGTTAAAACCAGCAACCGGGGTAGGATCTACCAGCATGGTATGGGAGGCAGTATCGGCGCAGCCCTGGTTTGTGCTGATTATAAAACGCACTTTATAGGTACCTGCCGCAGCGTATGAATGGCTGGGGACAGCTACCGTGGAATTTCCGGCATCACCAAAGGTCCAGTTATAGGTGGCAGTTACACCACTCACATTAAACGTATTATCCGGAGTGAAAGTAAAATTATTGCCTACCAAACATTGGGTTGAATCATTTACTGAGAATGGTGCCAATGGTGCTGCAAAAATTTTCATGGATAGATTGGTACTATCCTTACAATTGTAGGTAGAGGTAGTAACCACCAGCTTGGCATTATAATTCCCATAGGTTGCAAAAGTCTTTTTAGCTATAGACTTACTGGTGCTTGTAGTGGCATCGCTGAATGTCCATTTTCGGCCGCTGAAAGTGCCCTTACTCAATGTACTTACATCATCGAGATTATAATAATGCACATCAAAACAAAGTTGCGAATCGAGCACTGCTATTTTGGCCACCGGTTCCGGTGCCACATATATTGTTTTATTTATTGAATCCTTACAGCCATTGTTGGTAGTATTGTACAAGCGCACTATCCAGTTACCCGTATCTGTAAATTTAATATTGGTAAGCGGGGTAATTCCAGTAGCCGTTTTGTTCATGTATTTCCAGTTATTGGTCATGGTGCCATAGGCCAGGGTAGAGCCATCGGCAAAGCTGAAGCTATTGGCTTTTTTACATGGATTATTTACCGTAGGTGTAAGTGCCATTACTGGCAGAGGATGTACAATTATCATTGAATCTACCGTATCGCGGCACTTATGGGTAGACTCGGTTATGAGCCGCACTTTAAAGGTATCAAAGGTTAAAAATGCGTGTGCTACCTTTAATCCCGTTGCTTTGCCTCCATCTCCAAAATCCCAGTATCCGGTTGCAATGCCACCTGTACCATAGGATGAATCTACAAAAGAGGCGGGCTCTTTCTGGCAATATTCAGGTTTTGTTGTCCAGATTTGGGCAATGGGTTCTTTCACTACAACCAGGTTTCCATAAGCCGTATCTCGGCAGCCTTTCTGAGAAAGCACTGCGTAAATAACCTGAAATGTGCTGGTGGTATCAAACTTCATGCGCAGTCGTTTCAAGTTAATCAAAGAATCTTTGTGCATGTAGCGTTTGAGAGTCCAAACGGCAGACTTATATGAATCACTTTTAAAGGTGGTACTGTCAGACAAACTGAAAAAATTGGTATTGATACATTCTATCGCTGTATCGTAGGCTATTTTGGCCTTAATTGGATTGAATTGTTGCACCACGGTTGAATCAAAGAGGACACAGTTTGTTGAAGTATCTCTGATTCTAAGCCATACTTTTCCCGGACCTGTGGCAGTGTATTGACTTTTTGAGGTTGAATCCTGCCATTTGTATAAATACTTGGTATTAATGGGTGCCTGAAAATTGATAGACAAGCTGTTAGTGCATTGGAACATTGTATCGGGCATGTTGTACAAGGGTCCGGGTGCCACATTGATAATTTTACTTCGGGTAACCGTATCAGAGCCACCACAAGCGGCGGGCAGAATGGCCTTCATTACCACATAAAAAGATCCCGTTTTCTTAAAACTATGCGTAACTGATTTTCCTGTATCCGAAAAACCATCGCCAAAATTCCAAAGGTATTTTTTTACATTTTTCACCTGGGTTACTGCATCCAGTTTTACAGGTACGTTGGGGCATTTTGAAGTGCGGGTTACGTTAAAGTCAAAGTCAAGGCTTTCAAAAAGTGCACCGGCACAGTAAGAATAACTTTCGTATTGTCCCATGCCATAAACCACTACAATTAATCCAGAATCACATTCCACAGTATTGGTAGAAGGATTGGCAACTGTAATTTGGGCATAGGAATGTTTAGCACATGTAACATCGGTAAACAAACTGCTACTGAGATAGCTTCCGTTTAATTTCACCACCCCTTTAGAATTGGTGGCCACCAAAATGTTCAGATAATGCTTGTTCATGTTATTAGTGGTGGCTGTTCCTACCACTGTTTTCAGCATTTTCTGGCTTTGATCGGGCATTATCAAAATAGCAGGGTCTCCATAATTCCCTGTAGTTCCAGAGCAGGATCCGCCGTTTTTCATGTATTGTACCACGTAAATCGGACTGTCTGAGGTAACGCATTTGGCAACGGCCGAAGTTACATCTTCATAGTACGTTTTACCGGCACCGCGAGTACTGCCGATATAGGTTCCGTCTACATAAATTTTTGTATTGGGCTTTGTAGCAATTACTTTAAATACATAACCTTTTGTATTGCTTACAAAGGGCATTAGTACATGTTTGGTACCCAGGATATTAGTCGGAAACACCTGTGTATACAGGTGATCCACTGCAATTCCACATGTACTGCTGGGTATCCTCACAGATTTCATTCCTGAAAATACATTGATTTTACCACAGCCATTAATAACTCTTACACGGGTTCCGGTTAAATCACCCCGGGTGAACAAAGGATTCGAAGCACTTCCGCTGTCTGGAAAGCTTTGTACCTGATACACCTGACCTTTGGTCATAGTGATAGTATAAGGGGTGCCACCAACATTACCGCCTGCAGTTTTGGTTGAGGGGGTAATTTCTACGGTTACGTTATTGTCCATACCCACAACCACAAATTCACTGGGTTGGTACTTTCCGCCGCCTGCAGTTTGGGTAGGGGTAAATGCGGCTATATAAAATTCGGGGGCTTTGGGAATAGATTCATAAGGAAGTACAAAGGTTCCGTCTGACCTGTTTAACTCCAGATTCAGCGTATATACATTAATGGGATCTTTGGCCACAACACGTATGCAGCGTTTACTCTCAATATTCGAACTGGGTTTTTCTGAACCCTGGGGATAGTAGAATCCGGGATCGATTGAAACCCGGTTTACCTTACCCGCAGTAATACTTACCGTGTAGGCCGTAGAACCGATACGTGGATTGTCAATTACCGCTGAGGTATTAACTTCACTGGTTATATACAGCAACAATGAATCCGGATAACCACCGCTGCGGGCTTCCATTTCCATGAAACTCAGGTAAAAAGTTTTACCTGTTGAGGAAATCTGGGCTTGCGATTTTCCTGCTACTATCAAACAAAACACCGCGATAAGTGTCCTGATACTCAACTTCATAAATGCGAAAGTACCCTTTTCGTTTGAATAATAATTCACATTTCATGACAAAAAACTGACGATTTTAAAATTGACAATTTTATGACAAACGCATATATCGCAATATATCAAGCAATTACACCACTTCCCACCAATTCTTCACCTTCATATACGGCTAGAAACTGACCGGCTGTAACTGCTTTATGCGGCTTATCAAACACAGCAAAATATTTACCTGCATGATTAACCAAAAGACCGTCAAATAGAGTTTGTCTGTAGCGAATACGCATTTTATAGGGCCTACTTTCTCCGTTCTTCAATTCCATGTCGGGCCTCACCCAATGCATGCCCTTGGCATCAACCGACAATGCTTTGGCACTCAATGCAGGATGGTCTTCGCCCTGACCTACATACAAAATATTGTTCAACACATCGGTTTGCAAAACAAAAAGAGGTTTTTCTTTCCCTCCGATTTGAAGACCTCGACGCTGACCAATGGTATAGAAATGCGCGCCATTGTGCTGGCCTACCACCTTCCCGTCATTGACATGAAATACCGGCTTTTTACTCAAAAACTCAGGTTCGGTAGCAAACCCCTGTACATTTTCATAATCCATTACAGCCCTGGATTTATCCTCTATTTCAATAACATCGCCCACTTTGGATTTGAGTTGCTGCTGCAAAAAATCGGGCAAGCTCACCTTGCCAATAAAACACAATCCCTGGCTATCTTTCTTTGCGGCAGTAACCAATCCTGCTCTTTCTGCCACCTGCCTTACTTCGGGCTTCAACATGGCTCCAATGGGAAAAAGGGCTTTAGAAAGCTGCTCCTGGGTAAGTTGGCATAAAAAATAACTTTGATCCTTATTGGGGTCTTTACCCGCTAACAATCGGTACATTTTTTTACCTTCAATTTCCACCTTTCCCTTTTGCACATAATGCCCGGTAGCTACAAAATCGGCACCTAGTTTTAGGGCATTTTTTAAGAAAATATCAAATTTAATTTCGCGGTTGCAAAGTATATCCGGATTGGGAGTTCGGCCGGCCGCATACTCGCGAAACATGTAATCTACTATTCTTTCTTTATAATCGGCACTCAAATCAAGCACCTGAAAAGGGATGCCCAATTGTTCTGCCACCAACATTGCATCGCGGCTGTCATCAATCCAGGGGCATTCATCTTCAAGGGTAACAGAAGCATCATTCCAGTTGCGCATAAACAGCCCTACTACTTCATGGCCTTGCTCCTTGAGCAAATATGCTGCAACAGAGCTATCAACCCCACCACTCATGCCAACTACAATGCGTGCCATATTTCACTACAAAGTTAGCTAGATTGTTTCAAAAGAAAATACTCGCCTAATAGCCCCCTTCGCGCTTGCGCAAAAACCATTCGGCCCCGAAAAGCACTATGATTATGGCAAAAAACCATTTCCAATGTATTAATTCAGTTACTTTAATTTCTTGGGTTAACAGATTATTTACCTGTTTGGTACTTTGAAGTTGCGCCAATAATTGATCCCACTGTTCAGATTTAAAAAACAATCCATTGTGGGAGGTGGTCAACTTGCGCAACAATCCGTGATCAGCCACGGTATTTTCAAGTTCTACCAATTGGTCGGTAACGGAAAAAGTTCCATTCGCGGTTTCCCTTCCGCCACCTAAAACAGAAGCTCTAAACTTGTAATCGCCGGCTGGCAATTGGCCCAGATCTGCGCGATATCTGCGGCCATTTTTTGCAAATTTTACGTTTTTATTGAACCCTCCGTTGCTATTCACCTGCAAATCGCAATCCAGGTGATTATCCAACTCACCGCTTTGATTTAAATACTCCGCAAAAATGGTCACATTTTCCTGCCGAGTTACTCCCGGTTTTTCCATAAAAACGCTGAACTTTTGTTTCACTTCCGCAGAGCCCAAATACTGCATGGTTTTAGAAACTAATCCATCAAAATTTTTGTGTTCACGGGTAATTTCAAAATCTTTAAGTCGCCATTTCCATATTCCTTCTCCCATCAGCCAGGCCTGCCTGCTGCTGTTATTGGATGTAAAACCCATTAAGGGCATTTCGGTATTTACTGCCCCAATTTTCTGAAACAAAAGGGTTTTAAATCCAGGTCCGGTGCGGTATCGGCCATAGGGTGACTGCAGGGGAGGCCAATTTTTTACCTCCGTTTCTAAAGCATTATCCGACAACAATTCGCTGAAATTAGAGTTGTAATATGCCTGCGCATTATTCACCCCGCCGGCAGTTGCAGGATCAAAACCAAACTCATTGCTTTTAATAAAACCCGGGTTGGTTTGGGTTGTAAAAATTACCCAAAATGCTTTTTTAGCTGCTTGTAAATCTTTTAAATATTTTAATTCATCCTGGCTGGCAGGAAAGCCATGGCATACAAAAATATCATAGGCCGTAAATGGGGGCAAATTTCTGCTTTCAAAACGGCTTATTTCATATTGAACATTGGTTTCAAGTGCCCTTGCTATAGCGGCTACGTCTGGGTTTGCAGCATGCGCAATTAATGCCACCTTGCGCCTGGTGTCTGTTACCTGTACCCAAATACTTTTGCTATTATTCAATAAATTGCTTTCGCCCTGAACGGCAGGGATTTTAATTTCATAGTGTTTAAGACCCACAGAATTGGGCTTTACTACAAATGAAAGACGGCCGAAGTTACCCGTGCGTGTCCAAGTTTGGTTCTGTATTTTTTGCCCGTCGGCCCATAATTCTGCCGCAATATTTGAGGCTTGAATTCCAGCGCAGCGTATACCTGTTTCTATGGTAAATTCATTTTCAAAAAACACCGTACTATTGGCGTCCATGGCCGACACCCAAACATCGGGGTATTGCACAGTATCGCCGAGACCTACTGCATGCACACGGGCTGGTTTAGATAATTTTTTAAATAAAGGATTCAGACCATTGTTTTGAATTCCATCCGAAACTATCACCAAATCGGTAATATTTTTTCCTTCCAGAATTTCATTGGTAAAATCAAAAACACTTGCAATAGAAGTGCTGTTTGAAGCTATGTTTGAATCATTTAATGCCCCTACAGTGCCCCCAAAACTATATAGCTGAACATTATATTTTTCGTTTAATTTTTCTACGGCATTGCGCACTTTTTGGTCAAAAGTATTTTTTACCGTGTCGGAAATTGATTTACTTTTATCCAGAAAAATGGCCAATCCCGGCTTAATTTCTTTCTGTACTTTGAGTCTGATAATGGGAGAAAGCAACAAAACAAAAACCAGAAACAAACCCAGAAAACGCAGCACCCGCATTACCCAAACCAGGGCATTGGATTCAAAAAAGTGCTTTCTATACAGCAACCAGGTAAGCCCAGCTGCCAAAGCCACACTAATAATGGAGAACCACAGCGGTGTTAGAGTAATAATTTCAAAGCCCAATGGATTGATTGATTAAAATTTATTTCGGAAATACAATAATCGTGTATTTTTCTAACAAAAAAGGCCTGCTTGCGCAAGCCTTTCGGATATAGGTCGAATATTTTTAGTTTTTAACAAATTCTTTGCGAAGTATACCATCTGCGGTATTTACCTGAATAAAGTATACTCCGGCGGGTATGGCTGCGATATTCAATTTATTATGGCCTGCTTCGGCATAGGTAGTAATCAAGCTTCTACCATTAATATCCAAAACCTGGCAATTGCCTGCACTTGCGGTTGTAAAATTCAGAATATCTGTAGCAGGGTTCGGAAACAATTTAAGGGCGGCTTTGCCGGGTTCACTAACACCAGCACCCCAGGGCACATAAAAATACACAGTGGCAGTGTCTTTTTGAGAAGGATTGCTGAGTGCAAAAATCTCATACTGAAACACAGCAGTATCGGCATTACCTTGAGGATACGCGGTAATGTGTAAATCGCCTTCGGCATTGTTTGCAATGGCTTCGAAAGTATCACGGTCGTAGAAATCGGCATGGCAGTTCACATCATCGCAAAATTGTACTACCCATTTTGATGGCCAGTCTACCATTAATTTTGTATAGACTATCCCTGTTTTAACGCCGGTTTTATTGGTAAAAGTGAGGTGCAAATCGTACTGATTGGTATGATCTATCCAATAGCGTTGTACTTTGCCTTTATCGTAAGTAACACCCTGAGCTGAAGCTGTAAGGGTAATAAACACCATTACTGCAGGAAGCAATCTTTTTAACATAAGGGCAAAGATACAAACTTTATAAATCAAAAAAGTGGGGGAATTGTCATTTTCCCAGCCATAGAATTACATGTTCTAACAATTGCCCATGGTTATTCACTGAGCCAGCAAAATAGGGGCTTGTAGCGTATAAATCGGCTGGAATTTCAGCATTCAATCGATTGAACCAAACCGTTGAAATACCAGCTAACACACCACCAGCCACATCGGTATCCCAGGTATCGCCGCAATACAAGGTATCTGCGGCTTTAGCATGGCCTTTTTGCAGTGCAATGTCAAAAATCTCTTTGGATGGTTTGGGAATACCTGCGCTTTCGGAAGTGACCATAAAACCAATGTATTTATCAATGCCTGAATGGGAAATTTTAAGGTTTTGTGTTTTATCAAATCCATTTGTAAGCAAACCTATTTCTGTTAACGGGAACAGGGCCTGAAGCAACTCAAGGGCACCGGGTACCAGACGAGTCATTATCGGGCAAATTTCAAGGTACTCTTCCCAGGCATTTTCGGGATGTTCATGTGCTGGAATGCCCATTTGCATGAAGGTTTCAGTAAACCTTGCTGTGCGCAAATAATCTTTACCTATATCGCCATTCTCGTATTGTTTCCAAAATTGTTTGTTTACTTTTTGATATAAATCTACAAACTGATGCACCTGAAATCCCGAACGGAGATGTAAATGGTGGCGGTGAAATAATTCGGTTAAGGCTTCCTCTGCATTTGCATCAAAATCCCACAGGGTATTATCCAAATCCAGGAGCAATAATTTACCCGGATATTTTTTCATGGCAATAAATCAGAATAAAGGGCGAAAACCATTAACTGGCCTGCCAAACCGTTTTGATCTGAGCAGTAAGCGAGTGAAAAATTTCCTCAACTTCGCCTATGCCCACTACGCCTGCATACTTGCCTTTATCGGTATAATATTGCTGCAAAGGCAATGTTTTGTTTTGATATTCTCTGAAACGGTTGCGAATGGTATCTTCATCCTGATCATCGGCTCGGCCGCTGGTTTTACCTCTCAGCAACAATCGTTTTACCAGTTCGTCTTCCTCCACTTCCAGTCCGAGTACAATTGAAATGTCTTGGTTGAATTCCTTCAACATTTCATTCAGCGCATCAGCCTGGGGAATGGTTCTGGGAAAACCGTCGAAAATAAAGCCTTTGGCTTCGGGGTGTGCCAAAATAAAATTTCTTACCATTCCAATTACAACCGAATCCGGAACCAGCTCTCCTTTGCTAATGTAATCGTTTGCCAGGGTGCCCAGTTCAGTACCCGCGGCCCTTTCGGCACGCAGCAAATCACCTGTAGAAATGTGCGCCAATGCATAGTGGGCAATTAACTTCTCACTCTGGGTACCTTTACCTGCGCCCGGAGGACCAAAAATTATCAGATTCAGCATGCGGCAGCAAAGTAAATGAATCTTACAGATTATATAATACTAATTGGGGAAAAATACCTCGGTATAATAGCGGGCAAATGTCAAACCCCATGCAATTTCGGGCAACTGTAGGCGGTCTTTTTGCCCAAGTGCCGCCCACACTGCCATTGCTGGTAAATTTATTCCCAGCCCCATTGCCGCTGTAGTAGTACCTTGCAGCCTTGGATTAATTTCAAGAATTTTAAAAGTACCCTGGCTATCCATTTTTACCTGAATTCCCACGGGCCCTTCAAGGTTTAAACTACCCAATATCTGTTTGCAGTAAGCTATAATTTCATCATTTTTAACAAAACGGCCTTTCACCGAAATGCCATTATTCATAAGTATGCGCTGACGGGGCAGTATGGCTTTTATTTCGCCTTCAACAACCAAACAATCGACCGTATACTCCTCTCCTGGCAGATATTCCATTACCAGCAATTCGGGGAAATCGTGATTTTTTAAAATCAATTCCAGTTCCCCTAGGGTGGTGTAAGTGTTGTTGGGCTTGGCATTCAACAATAAATCATAGCGATCTGTATTTGCATCCAAAATCCGAAAACCCCTGCTCCCATTTGAAACAGAAGGTTTTATGCAAACCGGAATTTGGGGGTAGCCCAGCTTAAATACAGCATCGGCAACTTCTTGCCAGGTTTGAGCTTTATGAAAAGCAGGAACGGCAATTGAATTTTGTTGCAAAGCACCCATTAAGGCCGCTTTATTATTGGCAATTTCCAATTCCCGGCTATCCGAAACCACTACATGGATACCTGCATCGGCAAAGGCTGTTTTGGCTTGTGCAAACCTGAATAATTCCAGGGTAACCAATGGCAATACAACGTTTATATTTTGTGCTTTGCACAGTTGCAAAATTGTATCGGTAAATGCTGGGGCATTGGCTTCCGGAATCTGAAAAAACCGCTGTGGCAATAACGCCCTACCTGCGGCCATAGTGTCTTTATCGGCTATGTACAATTCAAAATCAGGTACTTTTAACAGGGCATTCATGATACCAGGCCCTCCAGGAGAACCGGCACCTGTCATCAGTACTTTTATTTTTGTCATCAGCTGATAAAGCGGATTATATCAAAACACTCGGCATACCTGGCACTGATTTGTACCCCCCTGGTAATGGCTAAAGAATGAATAAATTCCTCGCTGGCATAGGGTCGGTGTGCCTGACTTCTATAGCATTTCAAAGCATCTTTTTTAGCCATCAAATGCGATTCATCGAGCCTAATAAACGCCGAAGTTTTAAACTGCATATTGTTCCAAGGCATTTCATAACAAAGAATGGTACAGAACTTAAATGCGCGAAGACCCTCGTTAAACACCACCTGATGATCCTGATGAATATCATCGGCCGAGGGCATTAACACAATTTCGGGCTTAATACGTTCGCGCAATTGCACCATATCTTCCAGTATTGCCTGTCGATTGAAGTTAAATGTTCGCACTTCGTAATTATACAAATGCAGATTTTCTGCCTTTACTCCTAAAATAACTGCGGCCTCCTTCGCTTCGGTAATAAGAATATCTTCGGGAAATTCGGGCCTGAGACTTTGTTTGCATGCAGAAAAAGTAGCAATGTGCACCTCTGTGCAGGCTGCCACCAATTTAGCAATGGTAGCGCCACAGCCAAACTCCGCATCATCGGTATGCGGGGCCAACACCAATACACGTTTGCCTAAGTCAAAAGCCATGGATGCAAATATAGGGAAAGCCACCCTGAGTCTTGAACGTGTATCGAATTTCGAAAATTAATGCAAAACGGTAACGGTTCCTTTACGGTTTTCCCAGTTCAAAACTCCATTCTGATACATTTTCACATCTAATATGTAAACATAAACTCCGTCGGGCACCATTTGTCCTTCGTACCAGCCATCCCACCCGGTGTTCACGTCTCTGCTATCAAACAATTTTTCACCCCAACGGCTGTAAATACGCAATCGGTAGTCAAACAATTCGCAGTCCGGGTATGCTTTAAAAAGGTCATTGCGATTGTTGCCATCAGGGGTAAATGTGTTTGGAAACAATATGGTACAAATGCAATTTTTATACGCAATGGAAACAGAATCGGTTAATAAGCCGCATTCATTTGACACGCTTACTATATATTTCCCGGCTTTTACCACCGTTTTTATGGAATCCTTACTGCCATCATTCCAACTGTATTTCGAATAAGGTGTGTTTACTTTCAATACATAATTTACACCCAAACAAATGGTAGTATCTGGTCCTAAATCAAATGAGGGAGTAACCGTTTTTACAATATTAATTACATCGGCAGAAACGCATTTTCCTTGTGAAATTGTCAATACATACTTTCCGGGAACAGCAATATTGCGCTTAAAAACGGAAATATTATCCATCCAAAACGCTTTCTTACCGGTGGTATCTATATTGGGAAAAACAATAACGGGTTTATTATTACAAATGGCAGAATCACCGGTAATTTTAAATACCGGTTTGGGATATTCTGTTACAACAATAGTATCGGATAGTGCGCATTTACCTGCATTCAAAATCACTCGGTATAATCCGGGCGATTTAATTGTACGGGCAAAACTTTTACTGCCGTTTTCCCATGCAGCCAGCCCTGCCATTGGATTATAAATAACCACCGAATCGCCTTTACAAAATGCCGTATCTGCTCCTAAAACTGGTTTTTGAGGCAAAAACAAACGAATGGTATCCCGATTTTGACAACCTGTTTTCCGATCTGAAACCAACACAGAATATTGCGCAGTATCAGAAATATTTGCCAAAGGATTGGCTACTGTATCACTGCTCAAATTGGTGCCGGGAGTCCACTTGTATTTTGCATTTTGCACTGGCGCGCCGCCCAGTATTATTTTTTGGGATTGACAAAGTGTTGTATCATTTCCTAAATTAATTTTGGGAAGTGCATTATTCTTCAAAACAATTGTATCGGCCAATGTGCAGCCTGAAAGGTTTAAAGTTAAGATATAATTTCCGGGTAATTTAACTGTGCGTTTGGGTGTATTTTGTCCGTTTTCCCAGGTAGCCTTTGCAAATGGATTTGTGAGATACAAAGAATCTCCGGCACAGATACTGGTATCATTGCCAAGCTTCGGTTTATCGGGTATAAAAACTGCAACAGTATCGGATGCGGTACAACCCGTAATCAGATTTTTTGCACTTACGATGTATTGCATGGAATCGGTAACCCATGCAACAGGATTTGCAATAGTATCAGCCGACAAACCATTAGCAGGGATCCATTTATACGAATATCTTTCAACCGGGATATCACCCAGAGAAACCGAGTCGGGCGAACAAATTAGCGAATCGCGGCCAGCATATGCAAAGGGCCGTGGGTTGCAGGTAATTCCAGAGAATGCAGTATCGGGCTTACAGCTTCCTTTCCAAACCAGAAGTACTTTGTAAAATCCAGGTTGGGTGGGTTTATAAGAGCCATAATTTGTTTGCGCTGACGAATCAATTTTTCCAGTGGGTGAAACAATGTACCATTTGGCATTGCCACTGGAATTGTTGCTAGCATTGTTCAAAACTGCAGTGCCGCCGAAACACAATTGCGGATTGCTGACAGAAATATTTGCATTATATCTACAGCAGGTTTTATCTACAGTCAAATAAACAGAATCTATTGCAGTTGTACCTAAAGCATCTGTTACTTTGAGCTTAATCCAACCACTAGCAGAGGGTGACGCTGAAGTAACTAATGCAGAGGGATTTTTTAGTCCTGAAGTTGGAAACCAAGAAATTTTATAAGGCGACTTTCCACAAAAAACTTTTCCTATTAGAAAAGATGAATCTCCAATACAAATTTTTGACGGTTTTGCAGAGGCCCAACATTTAAAATTATTATTTACTACTACAGTTTTCACTATGGTATCTGAACAGGCATTTGGAGTATCGGCAAACACAATTAATGTAACCGAATAACTCCCTGAAGAATTATACACATAGTGGCCAACACCATTTGAATTCAGTTCAGATTTGTCATGAAATACCCATTTGGTAGTTAACATCTTTTGATTAGCCGAGCTGGTTGATTTATCATAAAACCAAAGTGTATCACCCGCGCATGATTTAGAGGAAATAAAATCAGCATTTACCTTACATACTGTTGGAGTAATTGAGCAAACATCTTTTGAAACAGGTGTTTTATTAAAAATCGAATTCTGAGTTGCATAAGTACTTGAAGACAGGATTGTGTTATCAATAAAATTCGCATTTGTAATGGAGGGTGTTAAACTGCTGATGGAAAAATTTACAGAAGTGAACGTGCAGTTCGACTCACCGCATTCATTAATTCTCGCTAAAAAGATATCATAATCTGCATTTTGTTGATAACCACAAATCAAAAAACCACCTTCTCCATCCGAGATTATATTTTTCCCAAACATACCGGTATATAATTTTGATCCTGTTTTACCATACATATTTGTCCATTTTACATTTCCATTTATATCAAATTTCATAACAAATAATTTCGAATTCCCTCCATCATAACCTGTAGTTGACCCAAACAAATAATAATCTGAGCCTTTTCGTTCTATTCTCGAAATCAATTCATTACCCGAAGTTCCAATAATTTTTGACCAAACAACTGCTCCAAATGTATCAAAATGCACCAATGAAATATCGGTACCGCCATATTTCGAACTACCTGTATTTGAAGTAGTTCCAACGGCAATTATTCCATTTTGGTTTGCAGTTGAAATTGCCGAAAAAAAGCAATCCCAATAAGTAAAATCAACATACTTTTGAAATTTATTTGTGCCTGTCACAGTAGTTTTACTATAGATTGAAGCATAACCTCCACCTCCAATTGGCGTTCCACCAATCCAATACAGACAATTTCCAATTTTAACTACATCTAAATAGTGTTCTGGATCTGAAGACTGATCATGGCTTTTTGACCAAATTATGCCGCCAGATGAATCTATCCGCATCATTGCAGCGGCCTGTAAATTATTAATTCCAGATGTTCCACCTACAATAATTTCACCATTTCCTACACTCAATCCGCAACGCCAATGATCATGCGCCTTACTTCCGGATGCTTTTTTACTCCATACCAATTTACCATTCTTATCCACCTTAATAATATATCCATCGTAATACGATCCATTTAATTGGGCTCCGTTAATATGGATTTCTTTATTAGATGATTCAACTAAATTAATTGGAATTCCAAATTCTGCTTTTGTTGAACCATATGTTTTATTCCAAAGTATTTTCCCAAATTTATCAAATTTAACTAGGAAGATATCATCGTTTCCTATTTTTCCTGCACTGGTTAATCCAACTAACATAAATGAAGAATCTCTTAACTGTATAATTTGATGTGGAATTTCATTGCCCCCGCCATCAAAACTCACAGTATACTGAGTTACATTTGAACCACCTAAAGTGTCACATTTCTTTTTACTATTGGAAGTTACTTTAATAGTAACAGAATCAAAACCAACAGCAGCACAGCGGCCACCGATAAAACTTTTTACTTTATAGACTGTATTAACAAGTGGACTCACATAAAAGTAAAAAACATCTGTCTGAATATTTTTGTAAGTAATATCTTGAATTCCATCTGTTATGGTTAATTCCCATGGCATTATCCCTGCAAACTCTGCTTTAAGTATTGCTGCATCATTTTTTACTATTGTTTGATTGCCAGTCAATTTTAACGTATTCTGAACCACTTCAATATTTTGAAAAACAACCGAATCATAATTAACGCCATCAGATACCACCAACTTAACTGAATATTTCCCAATATTTGGAAACTTAAAAGTTGGAGACTTTAAATTGCTGGTAGCGGGAATAGCGCCTGTCACAGTCCATTTATAAGTTACCGCATTTTTACTGCTGGAGTTCAATGGCATAAGCGTGTCGTTCTCACATAATTTTATTTTACTAAATACAAATGCCGCATATAGTGGACTAACACAATTTATAGAATTTAGTGCATTAATCCTACCCGTGCCCAACTGACCGGTAAACAAAGGATTTAATGACGAAATATTATCACTTCCCTTTTTTAAACAATTTTCTAAACCCGTTGAAGATAAATTTGGATTTCTGCTCAACATTAACCCTGCCAGCCCTGAAACAAGGGCTGAAGCGGCTGATGTACCACTCAAAGTCACATACTTTACACTCGACCCTGTATTACAACTTTCTATTCCTTCGCCTGGTGCGGATACATCTATCCAGGTTCCGAAATTCGAAAAACCACATTTCTGATCAAGCTTATTAGTTGCTGAAACCGCGATAACATGGGTATAAGCAGCTGGATAGAATGGCGTTTTAAGATTGTCATTTCCTGCTGCTGCAATTATAGCTTTTACCTTGGTGCTTGCATAGTCAATTACTTGCTGGGCAATAAGACTATAAGTATAACTACCCCAGGAAATAGAAATTATATCTGCCCCTGCATCTGCGGCATAAGCAATTCCTTCATAACCGGTCCAAATTTTTCCAGGATTTAAGGAGTCAAATGTGGCAATTGGAATTATTGAAACATTAAAACCGATAGAAGATACACCAATGGAATTATCAGTTTGGGCAGCTGCAATGCCCGCACAGAAAGTACCATGGGCATATAAAGCCCGGTTATTAAATGGAGGCCTGGGATTCCCTGAACGATAAAATGGAAGCCAACCGTCGTAATCATCGATGTAACCGTTTTTGTCATCATCAATTCCGTTGCCGGGTATTTCACTAGTGTTTTTCCAGCATTTGGACTTTAAGTCCGGATGATCAATATCAATCGCGTCATCCACAATGGCAATTTTTATGTTATTCGAACCTTTCTCCAAATTCCATCCTGCAAGGGCATTGATTTTATTCAAATGCCATTGAGATACTTTGTAATCATTTGGAGTATAGCAACTCCTACTCAATGGCACCAATTCGATTAACTCAACCAGATTATTATTTTTTGAAAGCCATTCAATCGCTGTCAAGGCTTCCGCTTTTGATTCAAACTCCACTCGCAAAATTCTTTTTAAATTCGCCGATTGTGTATGATTAAATGGTAACCAATATTTTGTTACACTGAGTTTCAATCGAGATAATTCCGAAAGAATTTGTGATGTATAACTCGAATCCGCCATCTGGATGTAAACGGCTGTTTTCTCATTATAAACCGCAAAATCAGCCCTCTTCTGCCCGTAACTTATAGACTGACAAGCAAATAGAAATACCACTAATAAAACAAAACGATACATAATAATGCAAATATCAAAATTTTGTGCAAAAAAACAATGCCCCTGTTTAAAATTCACCTGGAATTTGATATTTTTTAGAACTATTGCATACCTTTGCCTTGCATGCTTAAACGCAGGGTAAAACAGTTACTGGAAAAATCAAAAGGCTATATTTCCATCCTGTCGGGTAAAAACAAAATTGTGGTAGCTCCACATTTAAATAACACCAGGGTAATACTTTTGATCAGTGAAACCAATGTACCCAGAATTGAAAGAATGGTTTATTACCTTCAGAATAAAAGATCGGAAAAAATAATTTTTATTTGTTCTGAAAATAAATTTAAAAAAGAATTTTTTAACCGTTGTCCAAATCTTGAAGTAATTTTGGTTAAGTATCACTGGCAAATAGGCCAGGTTATGAAACAATTTAAAAATATAGCCTTGGTTCACACGTTTGAAAGTCGAAGTATTTTTCCTTATTATGCAATTGTAAATGCACCTAAAAACACCCCAACTATTTTTGACTTTCAAGACCTATATACCAACTATACGGGCGACAGAAACCTACCCTTTTGGATGAAAGAAAACCTATGGTATGAAAAGAAATGTTTACAAAAATGCGATGCCTTTATTGCATATAGTTTGGAATTAATTCCGGTGCGAAAAAAATTAAATCTTACCAAACGAAAAAGCCTTTATTTCCCATTTTATCTCGACGATGCAGAAATAATATCCCCATCGAGCAGCCAAAATTTGAATACCATAAATATTGTATATGCGGGGGGTATTGCAGCCATTGACCGGAATATTTCTTTCAACATGACGCTGACCGAACAAAAAATACGAGGGAGCAATTTAGTACTGCATGTTTATCCAAGCCCCTTAAGCGGGGAAGATGTAATTCAATCCTATTTTGAATACGCACAAAAACACCCTAATTTACAGATGCATAATCCTGTAAATAATAATGAAATGTCGGCAGAATTAAATCAATATGATTTTGGAATTGTACCATTTTTCAAAACCCTTGAATACCAATCAGAAGACAAATACAGATACTCATCTGCATTAAAAATATTTAATTATTTTGAGGCAGGCTTACCCGTAATAATTGCGAGTGATGTGGAATATCAGGCCTGGCTTGTAAAACATCACAATTGTGGTGTAGTAATTGAAAGTGAAAACTTTGCCCAACTATCCTTAATTTTGCAGCAACATCCCAAATCTGAATACACATCTGCATTGTTAAATATGCAACAAAATCAGCGGCTGGGTGTACAGATAAACAAAATAAACCAATTGTACAATCAACTTATTTCGCAATGAAAAGAGCCATCGTAACCGGAGGAGCCGGGTTTATAGGAAGCCACATGACAGACCGTTTACTTGCCGAAGGTTACAGTGTGGTAATCATAGACAACCTTAGTACGGGCAATTTAAACAATATAGAACATCTGCAAAACAACCCCAATGTAACTTTTCACAAAGCAGACATTGCGGACTTTGATACTATTTTACCCCTTTTCAAGGATGCCGAAGTTGTCTTTCATCTTGCCGCCCTGGCCGATATTGTTCCCAGCATTCAAAGCCCTTTAACCTACCACCGGTCTAATGTAGATGGCACTATAAATGTACTGGAAGCATGCAGGGCCAATGGCATCCAAAGAATTATCTATGCCGCTTCTTCCAGTTGTTATGGCATTCCAGATCATTACCCTACCAAGGAATCGGATGAAATCCGTTGTCAGTATCCTTATGCGGTAACAAAAAATCTGGGTGAACAGTATTGCATGTACTGGAACCAGATTTACAAAATGAACATCACAGCCATGCGTTTTTTCAATGTATACGGTCCACGTTCACGTACCAGTGGCACGTATGGAGCTGTTTTCGGGGTTTTTCTGGCCCAAAAAATCAACAACCAACCCTATACGGTTGTGGGAGATGGCACCCAAACCCGCGACTTTACTTTTGTTACCGATGTGGCCGATGCCTGTTTCACCGCCTCACAGCGTCAGGATATCGGAGGTCGCATATTTAATGTAGGTAGCGGAAACACTTACAGTGTAAACCGTTTGGTAGAATTATTGGGTGGTGAAATCACCTATATACCCAAAAGACCAGGTGAACCCGATTGCACTTTTGCCGATACCACAGCCATTACTACAGAACTTGGTTGGAAGCCCAAAGTATCACTGGAAGACGGTGTGCAGGAAATGCTAAAAAATATTGATTACTGGAATGAGGCACCCGTTTGGAACCCTGAATCAATAGCTGGAGCCACAAAAGACTGGTTTAAATACCTAAGCTGAGCTACCCAAAAACAAGCTAAATTAAAAATATTAAATTACTATATTTGCATATTCAAGTATGTCCAGTATATCAACCAAAATAAAGAACCTAGCTTACTTACTGATTAAATTAGTATCTTCTCCTGTGAATACTAGCATTAGAATCAATCAGTTAGTTAAAAGTATGAAAAACCAAATATCCATGGAAAAGAATTCCGAATTCAAAAATGGATTACCAATTATAGACATTGAAAATTTCATTGAAAATAAATCTGTAAATTTAAGTAACATCACATTTCTGGATGGTACAAGCAGAGTTACTGACTTAGCACTATTGCAATGTATTTGCCAAAAACATGAAATCAGCGAGTACATTGAATTTGGAACATGGCGTGGTGAAAGTATCCAAAATATTGCTCCACATGTAAAACATGCAACTGCATTAAGCTTTTCAACAGATGAAATGAAGTTATTCAATGTTCCAAAAGAGGCCATTGATGTAAGTCGATTTTTTTTAAAGAAAAGTCCCCCAAATTTTATTGACATCCAGCACAATACTCAAACCTACAATTTTGATTCGATGGGAAATAAGTATGATTTGATATTTATTGATGCTGATCACGAATATGAAGGGGTTAAAATCGACACAATAAATGCCTTTAAAATATTAAAAAATCCCGAAAAATCAATCATAGTTTGGCACGATTATGCGCATTCATATGAAACTATAAATTGGACTGTTTTCAGAGGGCTTTATGAAGGAACTCCCCAAAATTTACGCAATAGATTATTTAAAGTGAGTAATTCTTTATCCGCTATTTATTATCCTTACGATTTCAAGCCGTTTAAGAATACGCTTCACATGCCAAATAAGAGTTTTAACGTAACTTTGAATATCGAACCTTTGAAAATTAATTAAGCTTTTAAGCTTATTTAAAAGTTAGTTTATTTACACTATTCGCAAATATTCTGCTCAATCATTTTTCTATACATACTTGTACTCAATCCATGACCTCGTTTAGTATAGTAAATTTCTGATACTGAGTCGGGGGCTGTGATTGGCTTATTCCTGTAATCCTCGCCCAGAAAGCGAACTTGAAAACGACCCGAATCAAGAATGGATGCTAACTCGTTTTCGTTATTATAAACTATTACCTCGTCAACAAACCGACAACTTTCCAAAATTAATTTTCGATGTTCTAAATTAAATACGGGCATTTTTTTTCCCGGATTAATTGTTAAATCTAATTCTTTACAACTATTAACCGCCACAACCAGGTAATCACAATGCGCCTTGCACTCCTCAAGCATTAACACATGGCCAGCATGAAACAAATCAAACACCCCACAGGCAAAACCTGTTTTCATTGCTTGTAAGTAGTTAAATACTGATCTAAAATTACGTGTAAAATCACCTGATGATAGCATTCAACAATGCCATAAGACCTATTGTCAATATGAAAATTAACAAGTCCTTTTGCGCTGATTTTATTATTAGCATCAAATCCGCTTAAAGTAACCACTTTACCACCCAAATCCAGCGCTGCATCTACTGCATTCACAATATTGGGTGAGTTCCCACTGCTACTTATGGCTATTAATAAATCATCCTTTTTAAAATACAATTTCAACCATTCTTTTAGTGCATTTTCATACCCGTAATCATTGGCATAACAGGTAATCAAAGCTGCATCGGAAAAGGCAAACGTTTCGAAACGTCCCATTTTTCCAAAATCTTCGTACATGTGCGAACAAATGCTGTTTGAACCCCCATTGCCGATAAAAAAAATACGGGGTCTGGCTTGTAGCAGTTGTACCACATTTTCCATATCTGCCGCCACTTTGGGGTTAGAAAAATAGCTTTCGAATATATTTTTATATGAATTGAGTACCATGCTTAATTAAAGTTTCGCGGGTAACACTATTTGCGTTGCACAACCAGGTTGTAGAAAGGCTAGCAGCCAAACCAGGTATAAATAAAAACGGTTCGGGATTTTTAAGATTTGATACTAAGGCAGCAAAAGCATAAAAAGTATCGCCCGCACCAATAGTATCTACGATTTGGGTTTTATATACCGGCTGCCGGTGAATTACATCTCCGTCAGTGTATACAGAGCCTTTACCCCCGGTGGTTACGAATAATCTGTTTGTATTTAATTCGTAATGGAACAATTGTTTTAAATCTTCATCCGACATGCCTCTGAATCTCCGGTTCATTTGCAAGCTTGCCTCCCTCAAATCCATACACACCAATTGTTTCTTAAAATGTTTCCATTTACTGATACGGTTAAAACCAAAATTATTACTATTGGTTTGAGCCATAAAACTAAACTCGCCACTTGCCTCCAGGCTATCGCAGAAACCATGTCCGAAGTCGGCCACTATTACTACGTCATAATTTGTTGCATCAAATTTAACCGGAGCAAAACCGGAGGTGTCGAAGCGGTTGATTTCGATGTGTTTGCGCTTATCATCCAAATCCACATAGCGGGTTTTCACAATACTTCCGGGCGGATTGGTAATAAAATCAACCTGTTTTACAAAATCTCGAAGGTGATTGGCAATGGCACCTGCTCCTCCCTCCTGTACTTCATTTCCACCTTGCAGACTAATAACGGGGCAATTGCTCTTCATCGAATGCCCTTCGTAGGATACAGGGATAAATTCATCGGAAATAGTTTCGCCTACTACCAATACCTTGTAGCCTTTTACCTCGTTTATAAAATCGTTGATCTCGTTGATCATGAAGTTTTATTGCAAAAATAGGTCATTTATCGGTCTATTTTATTATACACTTCAACAAAAAATCCATTTATATCGATGGAAGTATCTCTATTTTTGCCGTAATGGGTATCGTTGCTAGGCAGAGTTCAAAAGCCGCAATTTCGAATTATTTGGGAATTTTACTCGGTTTTGTTAATTTATTTGTCTTACTTCCACTATTTTATGAACCCGAGAATTTAGGTGCAACAAGATTACTTTTGGAAACAGGGGTTGTAATTAGCAGCTTTGCATTGCTTGGCACCAATTATAGTATTAATCGGTTTTTCCCTTTTTTTAAATCATCAGATCAGAAGCATAATGGATTTTTTTTCTGGGCTTTTTTATTGCCTTTAATTGGATATTTTTTCGTTCTAATCGGGTTGCTTTTTTTTAAACAACCACTTTTACGATTATTTACTACCGACAGTCGCATTTTGAATCAACTTTATCCAATGCTAATTAGTCTTGTGTTTTTTTCACTTTTCCAGACTGTACTTGAAACTTGTAATTCTAACCATGGCAGAATAGCTGTACCTAATTTCTTTCGAGAAGTAATTCTAAGAATTTTAATACTTGGAGGAGGATTTCTTTATTTTATTGGCTGGGTAAACTACGAAGTTTCGGTATGGATAATAGTAATGTCTTACGGTTTAGTGACTTTGTTTAATTTTTTTTATTTAAGAACTCTCACAAAAATACATTTAAAACCCGATTTTGAATTTATAAAAAAAAATCCGGAAATAGGAAAAGATGCATTCAAATTTACCCTAATGTTAATTATAGGAAGTTTAACCGGTTTAATAGCCGGTAAAATAGACTTCTTAATGATTTCCGCAAAAAAATCGTTGGTTGATACTGCTATATACAGTGTAGGTTTCTACTTGGCCTTAATTATAGAAATCCCTAAGCGTACTATTCAACAAATTTCTCAACCTATCATTTCTCAGCACATGAAAGATGGACAATTAGGGACCGTAGAAAAAATGTACAAACAAATTACTTTGAATCAACTTCTTGTAGCATCTATACTATTTTTCTTAATTTGGTTGAACATTGACAACCTTTATCAAATTATGCCTCGGGGAGATTTTTACAAATCTGGCAAAACCATTGTTTTTTTGATAGGCATTTCCAAGCTTTTAGACATGATAGGGTCTGCATCAGGCCCAATAATAGCAAATTCGAAATATTATTGGTTTAGCTTAACTAATTTCGCTGTATTTGTAGTTGTAGCGGTTGTAAGCAACACCTTTTTAATCTCAAATTTTGGAATCAACGGAGCAGCTGCGGCAGCCATAATCACCATGTTCTTTACACATGGAACTGCAATTTTGGTAATTTGGAACAGACTTAAGATACATCCATTTTCAAAAAACCAGTTCTATATAATTCTTGTATTACTCATTTTCCTCATCCCTACCCTTTGGGGTAAATGGTTTGAAAACCCATTTATAGATGGGGCGGTGCGCACCATTGTCCTTGGCGGACCCATGATTTGGCTGTGTTACAAACTCAGGCTTTCAGAAGAATTCAGCCATGCCGTTGAAAAATTTCTGGCCCAAAAACTCAATATCCGCATCGGGAAAGATCATATTCGGTGAACCAAGCACTTGTTTTATTGAATAATTGTGTCATTTCTCTTACATTTGTTGTCTATTACAACGAAACCAAACATGAAAAAATTACTATTCATCACTTCGGCACTGGCGCTTACCATGGTCGCTGCTTGTAAGAAAGACAAAAAAACCGGCACTACTGAGGCTCCATTTACCGTGGAACAAACTCAGAATGCTTCTTACATCTATTTCGGCGGAACCTGGTGCGGTCCTTGCGGTGCTTACGGCAAACCTACCAAACAAGCTTTGCACGAAGATGCTAAGAATGCAAATGCCGTGTTCATTTCTTTTCAGGTAAAATGGAGCTACACAGATCCTTTCGCTACCGCCCAAACTGATGCTACTGCAGCAAGCTTCGGCGTAACTGGTGTACCTTCTGCTTTCATCGCAGGTGGAACCACCTTCTCTAAATTTGGTTTTTCTAGCAACAACGCTACCAACCAATCTACACAGCAAGCTACTTTCAATACAGTGTATGGTCAAACTGCCCGTGTTAATGGTAAAGCATTCCCAACCATCAGTGGCAAAACCCTTACTGTAAAAACCAAAAATAAATTTTTCGTTACTACTACCGATACTTTCTTCGTGAATGTTTACCTCACAGAAAGCAACCTGATTGCAACTCAATACCTGGATGGCAGCACCAAACAAAACATTCACGACTTCATCTGGCGTGCACAATCTTCTGCTAACATCTGGGGAGATCAATTGGTAATTGCTCCTACCAACGGACAAATAGTAGAAAACACCGTTACCTTTGCCTTGAACGATTCTTGGACCAAAACCAATTGCGATGTAAACGTAATTATCTGGAAAAAAGTGAATGGCAAATATGGCATTGAGAACTGCTATAAAACCAAAATGGTTAATTAATTCCTGAAATACCAAAAATATGAAAGGCCACCCATAGGGTGGCCTTTTTTGTTCTATCAAACAGCCTTTGGCTTCAAGTTAGTGCATCTGGCATTACTTCCCCCTTACCAGGGCCTTTATCAAAACTCCTGCGTTCTTATTCAAACCTCTTTCTATCGCGTTTCTAATTCATCGGCGAGAATGCAGGATTAGCTGGACCAAAGTATTACATTCTTTTAAATATGATTAAAATATAAACCTTTGGAACCTGGACAGAGACCCTATAGATAATTTGAACTCATATTGTGCACTTGCAGCCTAATTGTAACCAGGCTATGGGTGCTAAATAGTATAAAACAAAAAGGCTGCCCATTGGGGCAGCCTTTTTATATTTATAATGGCAGATTCTTAGTGAACCACCATTAGTTTGCAAGAACCAGAAACGGTAGATGAAACTACAGAAACGTTGTAGATACCATTGGGCAGATTCTCGGTGTTCACTTTTACAGATTGAGCACCGGCAGTCATTTTCTCGATAGTTTGAGTAGAAACAACCTGACCCATAGCATTGGTAACATTTACAACCACTTTTTCAGACTCAGTCAATGCAAATTCTACATTGGCAGCGTTGCTGGCAGGGTTAGGATATGCACTGATAGCAATGTTAGCAGCAGTGAGCTTGCTTACACCATTGGCAACATCCCACATTTGGCGTTCGTTTGAGTTCAAAACCTCACGCTTAGTAGTATTTGCATCGTATTTGGCTACAAATCCAATCAGCCAGATTTCCTGAGGCTTATTGCGGCCGTATACTTTGCCCTGTGGGAAAAACTGAGCAGAAGTAGGGATGGTCACATTGGTCATAGTAGGCAGGGTATAGTTATAGGTAAATGATACTTTTTGGCCTGGATCTACTTTGCTAGGAATTGAACCTGAAGTACCCCATGCACCTGATGGGATGTTAATGATTACATTTTTATGGTAGTAACCACCCATTGGAGAGGTGTAATTGTAGTAGATATGAGCAGGATTGGTGGTATATACAGTGCTGATAATTTGATCATAGGCACTTCCGGTACCGCGCATATAAGCTTCTTTTATCATGGCACCAATGCGGATATCACCACTGTAGTAATCAGTAAACTCAGCTTCAACATCAAAAGTGATTTTGCGTGTAGCGTCATCAAAACTTACGTTTTTGATATTCACTTTGCAGGGAGTGTAGGCAGTGGTTTGGCTTGATACGGTTGAATTCCAAACACTGCGGCTGGTTCCAACTGCAGCTTGACCGGCATACAAGGTACGATCGATATAACCATTGGGGTAACCAGTAGCAAATGCGCTGTTGATGGCATCACTTTCAGCATTGGTCATACCATCACTGTTGTGGTGCACAGCCACTACTACTTTACCAGGATAATCTTCTTTAATTTGCTCGATGTAAGTATGTGCATCGGGGCAATGCTGGCACCATGATCCGGTAGCCTCTTCCATAAATACCACTTTAGGAGCACTGGTACCATTGATTACAATGTACTGGGTAGAGCCAGAGTCGTTGGCATGGTTAGCATCTGCATTTCCATTTACCGCAGAAACCCAAACTTTCAATTTGCGGAAAGTACCACCAGTTGCTTCGCTGATAGCAGTAGGGTGCGAAAAGCTATAAACCCCTCCAGCTTTTGGAATGCTCAATGAATTCAGGGTTTGGGTAACGGGCGTACCGCCATCCAAAGAGTAGTTCACAGTAAGGCTGGTAATATCGGTTTTACCAAAATTGATAATACTGGCTTTAACATTGGTTGGGGTGCTTTTCTTAATAGCGCCTGGGAAATCAACCGCTGTTAGAGCAATATCTTCAGCAGGCATGGTAGATGGATAGAAAGAAATCTTGGGATAAGATGCTGCATCGGTAGCGGTAGTAGAAGGCTGTGGGAAAGAAGTACCTGTGCTGTAATGTATACCGGCAGATCCATCGCTATTTTCTAAACCTAAAACACCGGTGTTTGAGCTAGCGCCGTAACCACCGTTGTAATATACTTCGAACAAACCATTGCCGTTTTCATACAGTATGATACCGAAAGCTAAAACGTCTGCATTGGCAGCAATAGTTTTGCCTTGTGGAGAAGCACCAAACCATTGAATAAAAAACTTACGGTTTGGGGCAGTTCCAGTAGTACGGGTTAAAATGGCTGTAATGAAATTGGGGTTTGGCGCCGCCTTAAATTCCCAATCGTTCCAGAAAGCATAAATGCAATTATTAGGATCGCCAGCTGCTGGCAGGTTCGAATTTGTTTTAACACTGGTGGTAGCAGCTGTGTTAAAAGTAATGTAACCGTTATCAGATGCTTTAAATTGAGTTACTGGAGAACCATAAAAATTGAAGGTAAACGGTAAAGTTTGGGTGCTGCTCAATGCATCATTGGTAGTTTTATCCATGATTTTTGTGCCAGAGCCCAACATAGTAGTCAGATCGTAATCAGTGATTCCGGTTCCAGACACAGCTGTATAAGTCTGTGCATTGGAACTCATCAATGCTGCCGCAATGATACCTGTGAGTAATAGTTTTTTCATTTGTTAACTTTCGGTTTAGGATGCGAATATATGCAATTTAGGCATTCGTTTCAACAACATTAGAACATTTATTTGCCTTTAAAATCGGCCTTTCTTTTCTCTACAAATGCGGCCATTCCCTCTTTCTGGTCTTCGGTTGCAAACAACAGGTAAAAGTTCTTACGTTCGAAAAACAACCCTTCCTGCAAATGACTGTCGAATGCCTTTAAAACCGACTCTTTAGCTAGCTGAACAGCTATCGGCGATTTTTCGGCAACAACCCCGGCTAGCTTGATAGCCTCGTCGAGGAATAACTCCACAGGTACAATTTTATTAATTAATCCGGCATCTTTTGCCTCCTGGGCTGTAATAAATTTACCCGTTAACACCATTTCCATAGCCCTCACCTTGCCCACAGCCCGGGTTAGGCGCTGTGTTCCACCTGCACCCGGCATTACCCCAATGTTTATTTCGGGTTGACCAAACTGGGCAGTTTCTGAGGCCACTATCATATCGCACAGCATGCACAACTCGCAGCCGCCCCCCAGGGCAAACCCCGAAACAGCGGCAATGATGGGTTTGCGTGTGCGACGGATAGAATCCCAGGTGCTGAACTGGTCTATTTGCAGCATATCTACTGCAGTTCTGCCTGCCATTTGCTTAATATCGGCACCGGCCGCAAAAGCCCGCTCATTGCCGGCAATGACAATGGCTCTTACCGTTTCGTCGTTATCTAAAACCTCCAATGCGGCCTTTATTTCGCCCATAAGTTGCAGATTCAGTGCATTCAACTCTTTGGGCCGGTTTAGTTGTATCAGCGCAACATAGGGCGCAACCTGGGAATTTACCAGAATAAACTCATAGCTCATGGGGCAAAAATAAGCATCAAATTACGGTATGAAAATTATTCAAGCTGCAATACCCTTACCCGGCTCAAAAGCAAATAACTTACCCATGCCAGCAGCACCCCCAATAATGCGCCACATATTACATCAAACGGGTAGTGAACACCCAAATAAACCCTGGAATACCCGATTAAAAAAGCCAACGCAAATGCACATAACGTGTATTTGCGTTTCCAGCGCATTAAAAACCGGAACATCGTTACCAATGCAAACATATTGGCGGCATGGCTGCTTACAAATCCATACTTGCTGCCGGCAGGGCCATCAGGTAATCGGGCATGAAGCCGTTCATTTAAAAAAGGCCTTTCCCGTTTTATACCATATTTAAAAACCCGGGTACTAATGATATCGGCCAGTCCAAATGCCACCAGACTGAACAAAACAGCAATCCACATGCGGCGGTTGAATTTTTTGTAAAACAACCACAGCATAAATGCATAAACCGGTAGCCAAAGCCATTTGCTGCTGACTGCCACCATAATCGGATCGAGCCAGGCAGCGCTGCCCTGGTGGTTTATAAGCAGAAATAAAGTTTCATCAATATGCTGAAAAAAATCAAGCATTAGGTTTCTTTGAAACTACAATTATGCGTGGCGATTGGGTTTCGTCGAACTCATGCAATTCGTAGTCGCCAAATACATGCAGAATTTCGAAACCCACCTGCAGATGCAGAAATTCCAACTGGGCCAGCGAATATACTTTTACCTTTTCTTCATAATGGTGGATTTGTGCGCCATCATGTACCGTTATTTTCTTCTCAATAAACGGGGGTACCCAATCCTTTTTATAATTAAAAAAAATCTCACCACGCTTCTCTTCTCCTTCTAAGGGCATACAGCCTGTAAACGCAGCCCCGTTCAAATAGTCCTGAATAAAAAAACCTCCTTCATCCAGCATGTTATAAATATTAAGCAAACTGGCAATATCGTCTTCAGGGTTTTGAAAATAACCAAAACTGGTAAACAAGTTAAAAGCCGCATTAAAGTGCGATTCGGGGTATGGCAAACGCATATCCTGCTCGTAAAACCGGGCCCCGGGGGTGTTTAATGATTGGGCATAGGCAATACTATTGTGGCTAAGATCAAAACCCACTGTATTATATCCCAGCCCAGACAATACACGGCTATGACGGCCCTTTCCACAGGCAATATCTGCTACCTTTGCACCGGCAGGCAATTGCAGGGTACGGGCAATTCGGGTAATAAAGTCCAATGCCTCGTCCTCATTGCGTTTGTTGTACAACAAATGATAGTATTTTGTATCAAACCAATCCTTAAACCAATCGTTGCCCTGCATGTGCTCCGAAATTTTTTTCAAAGATATTGTAACTTGCGCATACCCTGCTGCGTAATAACCAAACAAGATGACTGCGGACCAGTATAATACTTGCGTAGATGCGCACAGTGACTCATTGTTCCGCTTTGCTATGAAAAATTTAAAAGACAGGGACGAAGCCATGGAAATTGTACAATCCTCATTTGAAAAACTTTGGATTAAGCGCAACGACGTGGATTTTGAACGTGTAAAAAGCTATCTGTTTACCACCGCTTATAATGCCATGGTAGACTTTTGGAGAAGAGGACAAAAACTGACTGAAATGACCGAGGAGATGTATAATAAACCCGCCGAAAGCGGAAGAGAGTACAAGGGCTTGAAAGAAATTCTGGAACAGGCATTATCTAAAATTCCGGAAATTCAACGCACTGTAATTCTGTTGCGCGATTATGAAGGTTATTCTTATGAGGAGATTGGTGAAATTACCAACCTCAATGAAAGCCAGGTGAAGGTGTACATTTTCAGGGCACGTCAAACACTAAAAAACATGTTGGGTAGCCTGGAGGCATATATATGAAAGAAGTAAACGAACATTGGCAAATGCGCATTTTTGACCTGCTGGAAGGCAATCTTTCCGAAGCAGAAAAAAATGAAGTTTTAAAAGAAATTGAAAAACATGCCGCACTTAAACACGAATATAATTTGATGCGTCAAACCTATTTGCAAGCCGAACCTATGCTGCAAATAGACAAAACTTCCCTGTACCGGAAACAAGGAGGTGCGCTTACTTTTATCTTTTCCAGAAAATTTGCAGCTGCTGCAGCAGTGGCCATTATTTTCGGAAGCCTTTCTGTGTATTGGTTTACAAGCCAAAAAAACAACACAGAACCTAATATTTCTCAAACCCCAAATTCTACTTTCCCCCCACAAACTTTAAGCCCTTTAAACCAAGAAAAAAGCAAGGAAACAACCTCCAACCCTACCCAAATTTTTGCAGATAAAAAACAAAATAACCGCATTGTTTTTCCGGGAAGTTCAAATCAAAATTTACCCGATAAAAACAATCCTAAAATTGAGTTTGCCCCCATACATATTGCCGACCCTGAGTTTGTAATTGCCGTTCAGAATGCATTGCCAATTGACACCCAGAATACTGAAATAATTGCATTTCAGAATCCTGAAATTACCATGCAAAACGACACCGATGTGGTTGCAGATATAAACGGAAATCCGGTTCCGTACCAGAAGAAAAAATCACTCGGATACAAGCTTCTAAACAATTCGCGCAAAATGATGGCCAACCTGCAAATGCCCAATGTTAAATTCAAAACAGAAAAAAAACCTCACCAGTTTATGCCCAAATTAAAAATGGAAATAAGCACCCCAAAAACCGAAATCATTGCAACCTTAATCGACTAAAAAATCATGAAAAACAAAACCTATATTCTTGCCATTCTGGCTATGTGTGGCACCTACTTAAGCGCACTTGCCCAGGATACTACCGTGATTAAACAAACACGCGACAAAAGAATTATTATCATTCACAAATCTGGCGATAGCATACCCGATACCAAAGATACCATTGAAATAGAATCTGATGCAGATATGCCCAGCCATGACGAGCATTACATTTCACCTGTAATTAATTCTGCCAATTGGAATATTGGATTTGCCAACGTACAGCGCGGAACTGTTCCTTTTGGTGCCGGCTATTCAGAATTCCCCGAGCTTAAAAACGGAAAATCTGTAGGCATTGGCTTTGAACAAAACTGGGGTTTTAACCTCATTCAAGGCAAATTGCGCCTTTGGACCGGCGTGCGATACGATATCCATAATTACCGCTTTAGCAACACCGATATGCGCTTGGTAGCCGGCCAAAAAGCATTTACCACCCGCATAGACAGCGGAAGCAATACCGATAAAAGCAAAGTAGTGGTAAATTACCTGGGTGTTCCCATTGCCCTGGGATTCCAATCTCACCGCAACGACATCGAACATGGCTTCTCAATCAAAGCCGGTGTAACTGCAGGTTATTTGGTGCGTGGCCATACCAAGGTAAAATCAAATGCAGGCAAAAAAGAAAAGGAATTCGACGACTTTAATTTCAACGATTTTGCACTCAGTCCGTTTGTAGTAATCGGTTACAATTCCATTGCCCTTTATGGTCGCTACACCACCACGGGTCTATTCAAATCAGGCCAGGGTCCCAGTGCAAATGCTTACGAATTCGGGTTGCTATTTCAATAAACTCAACACTTAACTTCATAATTTTATCTTGAGCAAAAAAGAGGGCCTGCGGGCCCTTTTTTTTTTACTGATTGAATAGGGTAATTTTGCAGCACCAAATCATGACACAGCGCACCTGGACTCCAATAAAAGAATACTCCGACATCCTTTTTGATTACTTTGAAGGCATTGCACGCGTAAGCATCAATCGGCCAGAAGTTTACAATGCATTTCGCCCGCAAACAGTTATGGACATGTTGGATGCTTTTGATATCTGCCGCGAAAGGCAGGATATTGGGGTGGTAATACTTACAGGTGTAGGCGACAAGGCATTTTGCAGTGGGGGCGATCAAAATGTAAAAGGCATTGGCGGCTATGTGGGCGAGGATGGTGTTCCACGCCTGAATGTGCTGGATTTACACAAAAAAATCCGCAGTCTTCCTAAACCCGTGATTGCAATGGTAAACGGCTATGCCATAGGTGGTGGCCATGTGCTGCACGTGGTTTGCGACCTTACCATTGCCGCTGAGGGTGCAAAATTTGGTCAAACCGGCCCTAAAGTGGGCAGTTTTGATGGGGGTTTTGGAAGTAATTATCTGGCCCGACATGTTGGACAGAAAAAAGCCCGCGAAATATGGTTCCTATGCCGCCAGTACACTGCCGAAGAATGCGAAAAAATGGGATTGGTGAATAAAGTGGTGCCTTTGAATCTGCTGGAAGATGAAACCGTTGACTGGTGCAAAACCATATTGGAACGCAGCCCCATGGCAATACGTATGCTAAAACGCGCCATGAATGCAGAGCTCGACGGACAAACCGGATTGATGGAATTGGCAGGCGATGCCACTTTGCTATACTACCTTACCGAGGAAGCCCAGGAAGGGAAAAAAGCATTTTTGGAGAAACGCAAACCCGATTTTCAGCAGTTTCCCAAATTCCCCTAAACCCTTACAAATCCGGGTTTAAACGGTAATAAAACGTTAATCCCCAGAAAATAGAGGCTCCGCGCGAATCGATTATATTGTAATCGCTATAGGTGCCATATTTGATACTCGACCGGCTATAGGTGCCTTTAAGGGTAGTCCATATTTTATTGCTGCGAAAATATTCAACATTCATGGCCACATACCAGCGTCTGAAATTATACAGCAATTCAAATCCACCACCCAAAGTATAGGCTTGTTTATAGGGTTTTGCGGCCGCTATAGTTACCGATGTATACATGGTATCAGTTGGTTTCTTGGAAACCCCTGCAGAAGTGCTGCTGTATTGCATGCCTGCTTTGCGGGTATGCAACCGCCCCGCTTCAACAAAAGGGCAAAACTGAAAACGCCTGTTGGGTTTACTTACAATATACCCAATCTTCAGGGGGGCATAGGTGTATCGCGAATAATCACCGGCAAACTGGGTACCGCCGCCCCAGCCAATATTATCGAACCGGTTTGCGTATAATTGGCTATCGATATAATCCAATCCAACGGTATAGGAGCTTCTTACATATCCCAAAGATATTTTCCATTTCTGCTTATATAAAAACTGCAAATCCAAACCAAAATAGTAACTGCTTGTTGGAATAGGCGAAAAAGCACCGCCTTTATACCTGGCTTTTCCGGGCAGATTAATTACCCAACCCTGCTGCAATCCTACAGATGTTTTTATACCGTTTCGATATTTCCTGGAAATTTCGGATTGTGCCTGTAATGATAAATAGGGCAAAACCAGTTGAAGTGAAAAAAGCAGGTAGATTTTGACTAATTTCATAAAGGATTTTTTTGGCAATATAAGCAAGCAGAAAAAACAATTCATAGCACTGTATATACTTTTTTGCAATATGGATAACCGATACAAGTTTTGAACGGACTTCTTCGGCTGAAAATAATAAAATCCATTGCAAGCCCCAGCTTTCTTAATTCCCTGTAAAATCGTACCTTTGCACCCCTAATTAACAACCTATTTAATCCCACACAAATGGCCAAAATAAAAGTAGCAAACCCTGTAGTAGAGATGGATGGCGATGAAATGACCCGCATCATCTGGAAATTTATTAAAGATAAACTCATCCTTCCCTACCTGGATGTAGATATTAAATATTACGACCTGGGCATGGAACACCGTGATGCCACCAACGACCAGGTTACCATTGATGCTGCCAACGCCGTGAAAGAATACAATGTGGGTATTAAATGTGCCACCATTACCCCCGACGAGGCCCGTGTGGAGGAATTTAAACTGAAACAAATGTGGAAGAGCCCCAATGGTACTATCCGCAATATTTTGGATGGTACCGTGTTTCGCGAACCTATCGTTTGCAGCAATGTACCCCGCCTGGTTCCAAACTGGACCGCACCTATTTGCATAGGCCGCCACGCTTTTGGCGATCAGTACCGCGCTACCGACTTTGTAACCAAAGGCAAGGGCAAACTTACCGTAAAATTTGAAGGCGAAGATGGCACTGTACAAGAGTTTGAAGTATACAATTTCAAAGGCGACGGTGTAGCACTTACTATGTACAACACCGACGAAAGTATCCGCGGATTTGCCCAAAGCTGCTTTAACATGGCGCTTACCAAAGGCTGGCCCCTATACCTTTCTACCAAAAACACCATCCTTAAAAAATACGATGGCCGCTTTAAAGATATTTTTGAAGAAATTTACCAAAACGAATTCAAAGCCAAATTTGAAGCCGCAGGGATTGTGTACGAGCACCGCCTGATTGACGATATGGTAGCCAGCGCCTTGAAATGGAATGGCAACTTTGTATGGGCCTGCAAAAACTATGACGGTGATGTACAAAGCGATACCGTAGCCCAAGGTTTCGGTTCTCTGGGATTGATGACCAGTGTATTGGTTACCCCGGATGGCAAAACCGTTGAAGCTGAAGCTGCCCATGGCACTGTAACCCGCCATTACCGTATGCACCAGCAAGGTAAAAAAACCAGCACCAACCCCATTGCCAGCATTTTTGCCTGGACCCGTGGCCTTGAACACCGCGGCAAATTGGATGGCAATAACGAACTCATTAACTTCTGCCATACACTCGAAAAAGTATGCGTGGATGTTGTAGAAAGCGGCCGCATGACCAAAGATTTGGCTGTATGCATTTATGGCAACAATGTTGCCGAAGGACAGTATTTACACACCGAGGATTTCCTCGAAGCCCTGAATACTGAGTTGAGCAATCGCCTCAACGCCACTGCCTAAAACAACAAAACAATCCCATAAAAAAAGCCTCAATCGAGGCTTTTTTTATGGGAAAAATCCAATGCTAGTTTTTATAACTATCGCTAATTTGAAGTTTCTCTCCAAACATCTTCTTAAGTGCGGCCAATTCTTTCTCTGTAAAATCATCCTGATTTACATACACGTACTCAATCTTTGCCATTTTATCTGCACCTTTTGGAAATTTTACATGCGCATTGTCGTTGATAAAAATTGTGGTTAATTCAGGCGATTTAACCATGGTTTTGGGCAGAGATTTAATTTGGTTATGACTTACCAATAATCGCTTCAGCGAAGCATTTAAAAACAATGATGCGGGTAATTCGGAAAGTTTATTGTAATCCAAATTTACGGAATACAAATCTGTTAATGAAGCCCAACCCTCGGGTAATTTTTTAAATTTATTTGAACTTAAATCCAAGGATTGTACACTGGTTAATTTAAAAAAAGATGGAGGTAAAGTTTCAAGGCTATCGCCATATGCTCCAAACATGCGCAATGAGGGCAGGTTACCAAAATCATCGGGCAAACTGGCTATTGGGCAATTATTCATTTGCAAATACTGCAGTGCGGGTAAATTAAATGCCCCTTTTTCAATCATTGTCAATGGATTCTGAGACAGATACAGGGTTTCCAATTTTTTAAAATTACCCATAGAAGCCGGTATTTTTTGAAACTGGTTGTATTCTAAATCCAGATAATTTATTTCGCCTAATTTGTAAAACCCTTCTGGCAATTGACTAATAATATTCGAAGATAAATTTACGTATTCAAGTAGCTTGCAACTGGCAATTTCATTGGGCAAACTAACAATTGTATTAGAATGCAGATCAAGGTATTTAAGGCTTGTTAACCTGGCTACAAAATCAAAATTGGTTTCACCAATTTCCGAAATGGCGAGTCTTTCAATAGCCTTTGCATTTTCAATTCCCGATTCATCCAACGAAAAAGCACAAAATTCAATGGTTAAATCTGTAAGATTACTCAAACTACCCAAACCCACGGGGGTATCATAAGCCTCACTGAGGCCGGCAAGCACTAGGTTTTGTAACTGAGGCAGCTCAGAAAAATTCACATCCAGTGCACCTGCAGGCAGGTAGCTAAGATTTAGCGAGGTGAGTTTATGGCACTGCGAAATGCTTTTAAGGTAATTGATATTGGAATTATTTACATTTAAAACGGTTAATTCCGGAAATAAATCAAATCGAATTTCGCAGGTATTTTCTTCGTCACATCCAGCATTCACATTATCCAGCACAAGCTCCGTAATTACATTGCCAGCAAGGGCTGCCGAATCTGGAACAAAATTGTCGATATAGGATAAACTTAATGTTTTGAGTGCTCTTAATTTATATATTTTCTCGGGAAATTCTACAAGATTACAATTGGTCAATTCCAGTTTTTGCAACAATGGAAAATTATCTAGATGGGCCACCACCTCAATCAGCATTTCATTTGGGATGTCTCTCAGGGTTAATTTTTGCAAATTGCGGCATTTTAACAAAGCAGCCACATCCAAAGTTGTATCGGGCTGATCTTCATTATAACTTCCATCGCCCCAATAGTAAAATACATATACCGAATCCGGTACTTCATCCTTAACTGTTTCGGGGGTGTACTCGGTTTCCCAGGCCAATTCATCGAGTGGGATAATACGCTGGGCACTTGCAAGCACAATGCTTCCAAGAGCAAACATTAGCAATAGGGTTCTTTTCATCTGGCAAATTTTGATACAATATTACCACAAATCGTGCCGCTTCAAAATTTCTTAGGTATTAAGTGCATTTTATGCAATGGTCGTTTATTTTTATACTTTCGTCGTGAGTTTAAAATTTCTTTATACTTTTGCAAACTACTTTGCATTTCAAAGTACACAACTATGAATCCAGAAGAGCAACTCAAAGAGGTACAATCCGTGCTAGACCGGCTTACCAAATTCAGATATGTAAATGGCTGGGCCGCAGTTGTTGCCGGGCTGCTGTGCACCATTGCCTATTTTTTTGTGTGCACCAAATACAGTGTTCCGTTTGTGGTTGATAGCATGGATGCCAATCAGATAGTTTCATTTCATAACCTTATATCCTATGCCATTATTCTGGGTGGCTTACTGGTAATTTCTGCAGTTGCCTGCGGCGCTATCATATTATTAAGTCTACCCCAGGATTTAACCGGTGCTGCCTGGCGCAATCTCATTCGTCTTATTGGATTGTATGCCATTTATGTAATTGCCGGAGCTGCCGTACTGTGGTCGGTTTTAAGTAATAGCCGCGATATAGACTTGGGTATTTTGCGCACCGTGCCGCCCATGATGTGCATTTTTTACGGATTGGCCCAACTCCACGCTTCTCAAATTAGTTTGCCCGCATTAAAATATCTGGGATTATGGCTGTTAATTTGTGGAGGAATAGGCAGCATTCAACCCCAGATTGGCTGGTTTTTCTGGCTCATTGGGTTTGGTGTTGGCCATATCATTACCGGCTTATATATTGTTAATCGCAACAAAGCTTGAGCAAAAAAATAAAAATAGAAGACCTTAACAAAGCTTTCGACAACCGGGTGCGATTGGGGATTATGACTATTTTACTTACCCAGGAATGGTGCGATTTTACCACATTTAAAGAAACCCTGGGGCTAACAGATGGGAACCTCGCCTCCCACATCAAAGCGCTTGAAGAAGACGCATATATAGAAGTGCGAAAAGCCTTTATTGGCAAAAAACCCAATAGCAGCTACCGCGCCACAAAAAAAGGCAAAAAAGAATTCCTCAATCACCTCGAAACCCTGCAAAACATCATTAAAAAATCTGGTATATGACACCCTATTTTTTTATAATTGCACTTTGTATTTCAAAGTTCTTTGCTTTCAAAAAGACATTGACAGCAAATTCCCAACTATAACTAACAATCAATCACTATGGAATATAAAAAACTGCAAAACAAAATCCGACTGCTGATTATTTTCTTCATCGCTGCACTTGCTTTGAGCGGCATTACCGCTTTTCCTATCCAAACCGAACTTCAATACCTGGTTGACCACAAAAACCTGTATCCCGGTTTTATGGAACCCTGGATACAGGAAGTGTATTCAGGCATTAAAAACACCTATGCCCAATATCCATTTGTTGGCTATGGAACGGATTGGCTGGCATTTGCACACCTCGTTATTGCTATCAATTTCATTGGCCCATTAAAAGACCCTGTTAAAAACATCTGGGTTATTCAATTCGGAATGCTGGCCTGTGCGCTGATTATTCCATTGGCAATGATTGCCGGCGAAATCAGGCATATCCCAATTTATTGGAGGGTGCTGGATTGCGCTTTCGGTGTCTTTGGCATTATCCCTTTATACATGTGTTACAAACTCATTAAAAAACTGGAAAACATCCCACAAATCCTATCCAAATAATTAAACAACATGAATATTTTATTTGTAAATCCACCGCATCTTTCAATCGGAAGCAGAATGGCCGGCGAGCATCTTCCTCCATTGGGATTGCTTTCTATAGCCGGTCCGCTAATTGATGCAGGCCATCATGTAACACTCCTCGATGCCGATTACTATAATTACAAAATCGAAATTGTTGTACAAAAAATCATTGAAATAAATCCGGATATTTTAATGATGGGGCACTCGGGCTATACATCTGCACAACCCATTATCAATAAAATTTCAAGGTTGGTACGTAAAAATAACAAGCATTTAAAAATAATAATTGGGGGCGTTTTTCCCACCTATCATTGGAACGAAATTCTCGAATCAAACCCTGCAATAAACTATGTTGTATGTGGCGAGGGTGAAGAAGTTGCCCTTGAGCTGGTAACCGCGCTGGACCGAGGCCTGGACATATCAGCGGTAAAGGGTATTGCCTACCTGTTTAATGGTGTTCCGTTTAAAACACTGCCCGCAAAAACTTTAAAAAATCTGGATCAATACCGCATTGCATGGGAATTGATGCAAGGATATAATTACACTTATTGGGGCAAACGAAAAGCTGTAGTGATTCAATTTTCCAGGGGTTGCCCGTATCCTTGTACCTATTGTGGACAAAGTTTATTCTGGAAAAAATGGCGCCATCGAAGTGCCGAATCTTTGGCCGATGAAATGGAAATGCTGCACAAAAAATATGGAGTTGAGGTATTCAATTTTGCAGATGAAAATCCATCCTCAAACCCCAGGGAATGGCGCAAATTTTTGGAAGCAATTATAGCCAAAAATTTAAAAATTATACTCGTAGGATCTATCCGGGCCGACAATATAGTACGAGATGCCAAATTCCTTCACCTGTATAAGAAAGCGGGTTTTGAAAGATTTCTGCTTGGCATTGAAAATTATGATGAAGCGGTTTTAGAGAAAATTAAAAAAGCCGGAACCATTTCAGAAGACCGGCAGGCCATTCAATTATTGCGAAAACACAACATCCTTTCTATGGCAACCTATGTTGTAGGATTTGGGGAAGAAAAAACCATCGATTTTTATCATAGCCTTAAACAACTTCTCTCCTACGACCCCGACCAGATTCAGCTTTTGTATGCTACACCCCACAAGTGGACCCCTTATTTCAAAGAAGTAGAAAATACAGAAATAATTCTTTCCGATCAAAGAAAATGGGACTACAAACACCAGGTATTAAAAACCCGATATCTGAAACCCTGGGTGGTTTTAATTTACGTTAAACTTATCGAAATCATTATGCAAACCCGGCCACGGGCATTGTATCGATTGCTGTTTCATAAAGAAGCCCGGTTGAGAAGCGCCATGCGCTGGTACAGCAACATTGGCAAAAGGGTTTTTATCTTCGAAATTGTCCAATTCTTTTTCGTAACCAAACTCGAAACCCGCAGTGTTAAACTTAAAAATTTTTGGAAATAAAATAAACTGTATGAAAGCACATTTTTTTTATCCCATTACTTTGCTTTTCAAAGTTCTTTGGAATAAATGGACGAATTTAAGAGACCGGCTCATAGAACTGGTAGCAGTAAAAATACTATTCCCAATTGCGGGTTTGATACAACCAAAATCGCCCGGGCACCTGCAAATTGATGAACTCATTGAAATGCCAAATGGTTCTTTTGGGCAAAAATTGGGCTTGCATATGAGGCATCATAAACTGGATTTTATTCGCGGTTTCGAAGAGCACGATATGAAACATTTGCTATTCAACTATCCGGTCACAGTGGCCGGCGAAATGAGGCTAAGTGCATTTGAATTTGGAACCGGTAATCGCAGCTTCATGACCCTGGGGGTATTTATTCCAGCCTTGATCATTGCACCAGAATTATGGCCACAGTTAAAATTGGAATATCTCTCTGGAAAACAAAATAAACAAACCAAAAGCGTGCACCTTAAATCGCAATTGCACATGCCTTTTGAAGCGGTAAGGGAAAAATTAAATGTGAAATTTATTTATTAAAACGGCTTTAGAAAAAATCCTTCATTTTATCGAAGAAGCCCTTCTCACCTGATTTTTCATCGGGACGAAAATGTTTACTTTCCTGCAATTTCAGCAACATTTCTTTTTCTTCCGAACTGATTTTATGCGGTACATACACATTTAAAACAATCAGCTGATCGCCGGTTCCGTAGCCATTTAAATCGGGAAAACCTTTGCCTTTTAAGCGCAATATTTTTCCAGGTTGGGTACCATGATCAATTTTTATACGCGCTTTTCCGTCCAAAGTGGGCACTTCTACCGAGGCTCCCATGGCAGCTTCGGGAAACGACAACCACAATTGATAAATTACATTATTTCCATCGCGGGTAAATTCTTCCTGGGCAATTTCTTCTACCAGAACAATCAAATCACCGGCAGGTCCGCCACCCGGGCCCGCATTGCCTTTGCCGTTAACCGACAATTGCATACCATCCGCTACGCCACCTGGGATTTTAATGGTGGTTTCAAACTCTTCGGCCATTAAACCCTGTTCATTGGCTTCGCGGGGTTTGCTGGTAATTACTTTTCCCATTCCACCGCAAACATGGCAGGCACTTTGGGTGGCCATCTGGCCGAGAAATGTATTGGTAACCTTGCGCACGGTGCCACTTCCACCGCAATTGCGGCACTCGCCATATTGCACGCCTTTGGCCTCAACCATGCGGCGGTATTTTACTTTCTTCTCTACCCCGCTGCGCATTTCGGCAAGGGTAAGTTTAATTTTTATGCGAATGTTGCCGCCCACCTGGTATCGCGAACCACTGCGACCGGCACCACCTCCAAAGAAGGAACCAAAGAAATCATTATCACCAAAAACATCGCCAAACTGACTAAAAATATCATCCATGCTGAAGCCTGCACCGCCGCCATAGCCACCTGCACCGCCCACACCGGCATGTCCATACTGGTCGTAGCGCTGCTTTTTCTCTGGCGAACTTAGCACATCATAGGCGGCAGCAGCTTCTTTAAACTTTTCTTCAGCTTCCTTATCGCCCGGATTTTTATCGGGGTGATACTTAATGGCCAGTTTGCGGTATGCCTTTTTTATCTCATCGGCAGAGGCATTTTTACTTACCCCTAATACGTCATAAAAATCCCTTTGTGCCATTTTATTCTCCTATTACAACTTTGGCAAAACGTATTACCTTCTCGTTCAGGGTATATCCTTTTTCAAGCTCATCTACTACTTTGCCTTTCAAATCGGCAGTAGGCGCTGCAATTTTGGTCACCGCTTCGTGCAATTCCACATCAAACTGGCTTCCAACACAATTCATGGCTTTCAGGCCTTTGGCTTCGAGGGCAGAGAGCATTTTTTTATAAATCAGTTCAAATCCTTCCACGCTGGTTTTGGCATCCCCTTCCAGATTGGCGGTAGCTTTCAAAGCCCTTTCCATATCATCGAGTACTGGTAGCATGTTCAAAATCACATCTTTCGATGCCAACTGCAAAATTTCCAGTCTTTCGCGCTGGGTGCGTTTCTTAAAATTATCAAAATCGCTGTACAAACGCATGTAGCGTTCCTTTTCTGCCTCCAGCAATGCGTCAGGGCCGGCAATTGCAGCATCCTCGGGCCAGTGTTCGGGCTTTTCTTCAAGCTCTTCTCCCGGTGCCGGAATCTCGTTCTCTACTTCTTTGCCTGTATCGGTAAGTTCGTCCTGGCGTAATTCTTCTTCGTGGCTCATGCTGCTGCAAGTTGTCAATTTTTTTGCCAAACACCACAGAAATGACATACTGTCAGAATTTTTGACATATAGCTATTTCCGCTGCCAATCAACTTCTTGCCTATTTTTGCCCCAATGTTTACCGGAATTGTAGAATGCACGGGAAAAGTTATTTCGGTTGCGCACAACCAAAGCAATATCCATTTCGAAATTGAAAGTCCGATCAGTGGTGAACTTAAAATCGACCAGAGTGTGAGCCACAATGGGGTATGCCTTACTGTAACCCAACAAAATGCGCACAGCCATACGGTAACAGCAATTGCCGAAACCCTATCTAAAACCAATCTGGGCAGTTGGGAGGTGGGTACCCTGGTAAATCTGGAAAGATGCCTCAAAGCAGATGGCAGATTCGATGGCCATATTGTACAAGGCCATGTAGATTGCACCGCTAAATTGGTTGATATTCAAAACCAGGATGGCAGCTTTATGCTCAGTTTCGAATATCCGGCCGAAAAAGGGATAACGGTAGAAAAGGGTTCGATTTGTGTAAACGGCATTAGTTTAACTGTGGTAAACAGCCACGACCAAGGCTTTTCTGTGGCCATTATTCCTTACACCTGGGAACATACCAATCTTAAGAACCTGAACATTGGCAGCAGCGTGAATATCGAATTCGATATTCTGGGCAAATACATGCAAAAAATTATACACAAAAAAGGTGCATAATAATTAGGCATCAAAACCAGCCCGCAAAACTCTATATCTGTTTTATATACAACATTTTAAAATCCTGTTTAGACAGGTTCTAAATTATTTTTGTTGAACCTATTAAAAACCCTGAAATGTATAGAGTTTACCTAATTTTGCCACACTTTAAAAGAGAGAACGAAAAAGATGAAATTGTTTGCATTTCTGTTCAATTCCAGCATCGGTCGAAAAATACTAATGGCCCTTACAGGCTTGTTTTTGATCACATTTTTGCTGGTACACTGTGGCGTTAACGCCATGATTTTCTGGAACGACGGAGGCGAAACCTTCAATGCCGCTGCCGAATTCATGGGAACCAACTGGTTTATCCGTACGGTAGAGGTTGGGTTGTTTGTATTCCTTCTCATGCACATATTCCAGGGATTTTCACTTACCCTTTCAAACGGGCAAAAAAGAAAAGCCAAATATGGCAAAGGACCGGGCAACAGCAACAGCAAATGGTATTCTCGCAGCATGGGCATTCTGGGCTCTTTATTGCTGATTTTTCTGGTTATTCACCTAAAACATTTCTGGGTAGTAAGCCGCTTTACAGATGAAATTACCAGCGGACAGGAAACCCTGTTTGATGAGATGAAAGAGGTATTTGCCAATCCATTGCCTGTAATCATTTACGTTTTTGGATGCATTTCCCTGGCTTATCATCTTTTGCACGGCTTTCAAAGCGCATTCCAGAGCCTGGGTCTAAACCACCCCGCCTATAACCCTCTGATAAAAAATGCAGGCCTGGCTTTCTCTGTGGTAGTATGCATACTGTTTGCCGCCATGCCGGTTTCAATGTATATGGGTTGGATTCAATAAAAGTTTCACGCATTAACGAAAAAAGAAAATGACATTAGATTCTAAAATACCCCAGGGCGATTTAGCAGAAAAATGGACCAAATACCGCAGTTCGGTACCCTTGGTAAACCCTGCCAATAAACGCAACCTTGAGATTATAGTAGTAGGTACCGGGCTTGCAGGTGCAAGTGCCGCAGCCAGTCTGGCAGAAATGGGCTATAAAGTAAAAGCCTTCTGTTTTCAGGATTCTCCACGCCGCGCGCACTCTATTGCCGCGCAGGGTGGTATCAATGCCGCTAAAAATTACCAAAACGATGGCGACAGCACTTACCGCCTTTTTTACGATACAATTAAAGGGGGTGACTACCGCGCCCGCGAAGGCAATGTACATCGCTTGGCCGAAGTATCAGCCGCTATTATTGACCAATGCGTGGCACAGGGTGTTCCATTTGCCCGCGAATACGGCGGAACACTCAGCAACCGGTCATTTGGGGGTACCCAGGTGCAACGTACTTTCTATGCCGCAGGCCAAACCGGACAACAACTGCTTTTAGGTGCCTATAGCGCCCTTGAAAGACAAGTAGGCCTTGGTAACGTAAAAATGTATAGCCGCCACGAAATGCTTGAGGTGGTAAAAATCGACGGCAAAGCCCGCGGTATTATTGCCCGCGACCTGGTTTCTGGCAACATAGAAAGACATTTTGGACACGCTGTATTGCTTTGCACCGGTGGGTATGGCAATGTATTTTACCTGAGCACCAATGCTATGGGAAGCAATGTTACTGCCGCCTGGAAAGCCCATAAAAGCGGTGCCTATTTTGGCAACCCCTGCTTTACCCAGATTCACCCTACCTGCATTCCGGTTAGTGGACATTATCAAAGTAAACTTACCCTTATGAGCGAATCATTGCGCAATGATGGACGTATATGGGTACCCAAACAAAAAGACGACAACCGCCATCCAAATGATATTCCGGAGGAGGAACGCGATTACTATCTGGAAAGACGTTACCCTGCCTTTGGTAACCTTGTGCCCCGCGATGTGGCAAGCCGCGCTGCCAAAGAACGCTGCGATGCCGGATATGGTGTAGGCCCCAGCAAAATGGCGGTATACCTCGATTTCCGTTCAAACCTCATGAACAAATACGGCCGTGCCGAAGCCAGCAAGCTGGGCATTGAAAACCCCGACGATGAAACCCTCATCCGACTGGGTAAAGAGGTTGTAAAGGAAAAATACGGCAACCTGTTTGACATGTACAAGCAGATAACCGATGAAGACCCATACGAAGTGCCAATGCGCATATACCCAGCAGTACACTACACCATGGGTGGCCTGTGGGTAGATTATGAACTTATGACCACTGTACCTGGTTTGTATGCATTGGGCGAAGCCAACTTTAGCGACCATGGAGCCAATCGCCTGGGTGCATCTGCGCTGATGCAGGGACTGGCCGACGGATATTTTGTAATTCCCTATACCATTGGCAATTACCTGAGCAAAGAAATTGGCACCAAAAGCATCCCTACCGATCATGAGGCATTTGTAGAAGCAGAAAAACGCTGCGTAGAACAACTAAACCGCCTGATGGGTGTGCAGGGAAAACAATCCGTAGAAAGTTTTCACCGCCGTTTGGGACTGATTATGTGGAACAAATGTGGCATGGCCCGCAACGAGCAAGGCCTGAAGGAAGCCATTGAAGAAATCCGCGCCCTGAGGGAGGAGTTTTGGAAAGATGTGCGTGTGCCCGGCAGCCAAAACGAGTTTAACCCCGAATTGGAAAAAGCAGGCCGCGTAGCCGACTTCCTTGAGCTGGGCGAATTAATGTGCATCGATGCGCTAAACCGCAATGAAAGCTGCGGGGGCCATTTCCGTGAAGAATACCAAACCGAAGAAGGGGAGGCACAACGCGATGACCAAAACTACATGTATGTGTCTGCCTGGGAAAATCTGGGTAACAACCAGTGGAACTTGCACAAAGAAGAGCTCAAATACGAGAATATTAAAATAGCCGCAAGGAGTTACAAGTAATTACACTTTCAAAAAGCTTTAAGAAAACGAAAATGGAAAAAGAAATGAATGTAAACCTGAAAGTCTGGCGCCAAAAAAACAGCGAAGATGCCGGACATTTCGAAGAATATAAAGTACCTACCAATCCAGATATGTCATTTCTGGAAATGTTTGATGTACTGAACGAAAATCTCATTACTGAAGGCAAAGAGCCCATTGCATTCGACCATGATTGCCGGGAAGGAATTTGTGGGATGTGCAGTATGGTTATCAATGGCCGTCCGCACGGACCCAAAGGGGGCATTACCACCTGCCAGTTGCATATGCGCAGCTTTAACGATGGCGATACCATTGTTGTTGAACCCTGGAGGGCCAACTCATTTCCGGTAATAAAAGACTTGAGTGTGAACCGTTCTGCTTTCGACCGCATTATTGCTGCCGGTGGATTTGTATCGGTAAACACCGGAAATGCAGTGGATGCAAACAGCATACTCATTCCAAAAGACGTGGCCGATCAGGCTTTCGAAGCCGCCACCTGCATTGGCTGTGGCGCATGCGTAAGTGCTTGTAAAAATGCAAGTGCCATGTTGTTCGTAGGTGCCAAAGTTACCCAGCTATCTCTGCTGCCACAGGGCAAAGCCGAACGCGAAACCCGGGTAGTGGCCATGGTAAACCAAATGGATGCTGAAGGATTTGGTGCATGTACCAATACCGGTGCCTGTGCGGCCGAATGTCCAAAGCAGATTCCATTGAGTGTTATCGCTACTTTAAATCGCGAATATTTGAAGGCCAAACTAAACGGAAAATGAGCCTGAACGGGCAGTTTTTACCATAAATCTTGGGTGTTCAGGAAGCGAAATTTAGCTTATCTAAAACCGAAAGAACATTTGGTAAATTGGAAACCCAATTTGGTAAATTTGACAATAATATAGTACTGCCATCACATAACTTTGAATTCGCTAACAAGCCATTACGGCTTTGGTGTTATTAAGATTTTGATTCGAATAGAATCAATACCCTCCGGAAGCCCTTATACCTGCCAGTGTAAGGGCTATTTTTTTGCCCCTTTTATACCGATTTTTTAAGTTTTGAAATTAATTCTTCCTGTCTTTGTCCAGAAGGAATATCAGCCCTAAATCCAGGCTCAGTTGCGGAATCCACACTGTTTGGGTGCCACCCGAAGATGGCAACACCGGCATTCTGAAACGTGGTTGAAGCAAGCCATGTATGTTTTTATACATGTAATAATCTGCCCTGAAACCCGCTTGGGCAAATACATTAAACCGAACCGGGGTTACTTGTTCGTCTTTAATATCAAAGGTATTGGTTCCTTGGGCTGTAAACCCCTGGGTAAATATGTGAACCCTGTCCTGTACCATCACAGCAGGAGCAAATCCAAAAAAGTACCACATGTCAAATTCTTTCAGATTGCCATATCCTTCTGCACTCTTATGCCACAAGATCGGCGCCTCAATATACCGGTATCGGTAATCGTATCTAACACTGAGATTGGCCGCTTGCACCAACCCTGTGATATAACCTACCTGTGGATGTATCCAATCGCCCAGTTTTAAATTTTCAGCTACCCGTCTGTAGGTAAGCGTGGTATATGAAATTCCGATTGAAAAGGCATCGAATGCATTTTTTTTGGTGAAATACTGTATTCCAAAATTCATACTTTGCCCGGGCCTGTCGGCTTTATTCAGTGAATCTCTGAACTCTACTTTACCGGCTTTATAGGTTGAGGGCACTTTTACATCACCCAGAATTCTGAAGCCTAAAGCCGGCGCCGCTGAAAAGGTTAAATATCGGTCGGAACCGCGTTGCCCCAATAAAACATTGGCAGTAAATACAATAATTAAAACTGAGATTGCTTTTTTTATGTTCATTTTCAGTACTCAAAAATAAGTGAACGCTGACGCAAATAAAACCGAATTACACCTGAAATAGCAGCCACAAACAAACCGATGGTAAAGCCAAGCCATACTCCATATACATCTCCTTCCAAAACTTTTCCCAAATAATAGGATAATGGCAACGAAACCACCCAATAAGACATAACCGATATTATGGATGCCCAATTTACATCTGTGATTCCGCGCAATAAATTCATAGCTCCCGCTTGAATGCCATCGGCTACCTGAAAAATTGCTGCCAGCATTAACAATGGAACCACAAATTCCATCACATCGGGGGTAACCCCATATGCCGTGGCTATAATTTTACTTCCAAAAATGAAAAACAGTGCATTGATTAACTCAAATACCGCAATCAGCAAAAAAACCGCATTGCCTATGCGTTTTATTTTTTTCTTGTTTTCTTCACCAAAGGCATTTCCAACCATTATAGAACCGGCAATGGCAAACCCACTTACAATCATATAGGTAACGGAGGCCACATTTAAAGCCACCGCATGTGCTGCCAGCCGTTTGGCACCCCACCAGCCCACCATTATCCCCGAAACACTGAAACAAGCCCATTCAGCAAAGGTTTGCAATGCTATGGGCAAACCCATACGCCAAATTACAGGCAACTCGGCCCACACTTGTTTAAAATTGGGAAAATCGGCCGGGCGATATTTAGCCATAAACCCACCATACCGCACATACCACAAACTACCAAGGGCCATACAAATACGCGAAATAAGGGTAGCATAGGCAGCCCCATTCATTCCCAGCGCCGGGAAACCCAGGTTGCCATAAATCATTACCCAGTTTAAAAAAATATTGAGACCCAAGCCCCCAAAAGTGGTAACCATGGCTACTTTGGTATGTCCCAACCCGTCGGTAAACTGACGCACTGCAATGGTTATAAGCATAGGCAATATGCTAAAATTAAGAATGCGCAAAAATCCCGGGGCTAGCGCTGTAACTTTTGCATCTTGCCCGAGTGCAGAAAAATTAGAGGCAATTAATTCCAGTATAATAAACTGCACTGCAAACATGATCAGCGATACCAGCAAACCCGCCCTATAGGTAATAAAACTATCGCTGGCACGCCCCTCACCTACTTTAATACTTACAACAGTGCTTACGGCAAACAACACTCCAAAACTGAGACCCGAGAGCATAAAAAATATATTATTGGCCTGATTGGCACTGGCCAGCACATCACTGCCCAATCTGCCTACCATAATAGTATCGGCCACGCCCATTAAAATAATCCCGAGTTGCCCCAAAATAATCGGATACGATAATTTTAACGCTTCCTTGATTTCGATCTGATAAGTAACAAACGGATTTTTCAAAAGGGCTGCAAAAATAAGACCTTATGGCTTAGCCTCCATCAAAACCGCCATGATGAATCATCCGGGATAAACTAACTTTGCCAGCGTTTTGCTTGAAATCCTTTTTGAAGACAACCATTTAATAGCGGTAAACAAACCGGCTGGGCTGGCCGTGCAAGGCGATAGCACCGGCGACGAACATTTGCTGGATGTAGTGGCTGCCTATCTCAAAAAAAAATACAATAAACCGGGAGATGCGTTTGTGGGCCTCATTCACCGATTAGATCGCCCTGTGAGTGGGGTGGTAATTTTGGCCAAAACTTCCAAAGCGCTGGCACGAATGAATGAACAGTTCAGGGAAAAACGCACGGTTAAAATTTATCACGCTTTATCGGAGGGCAGCTTTCAGGAAAATCAGGGTACTTTAATCCACTACCTGGGCAAAGACGCTAAAACGCACCGGGCACTCACCTACTTAAAACCCAAAGCCGGCGCCAAAGAAGCTGTATTGCATTACCAACTTATTTCATCGGTAAACAGTTTTCAATTGTACGAGGTAAGCCTGGAAACAGGCCGATTTCACCAAATCAGGGCCCAGTTTGCAAAAGCCGGTGTACCCTTGCTGGGCGATGTTAAGTACGGCGCCGGCAAACCCCTGCCCGACCGCAGCATAGGGTTGCATGCACGCAGCCTGGAGTTCGACCACCCTGTTACCAAAGAACGCATTTCAATTCAGGCAAACTACCCAAAAGCGCCCCATTGGCAGCGGTTTAGTTGATTTATAGCTTCAACTCCTCCGCCGGGTCCCAAAAATGGACTTTAAAATTTACAACCCTATCGTTTTTTACCGCTATTCCCTCTGCTTCCAATAATTTTTGCATTTCATTTCCGGGTCCGAAATGGGCTTTTCCGGTAAGCATTCCTAAGCGGTTTACAACCCTATGGGCTGGAATTTTCTGTGAGGACGTATGGCTGCTGTTCATTGCCCAACCTACCATTCGGCTACTTTTACCTGTGCCTAAATACCGGGCAATGGCACCGTATGAAGTCACCCTTCCGGGGGGAATATTTTTCACTATTTCGAAGACCTCTTCAAAAAATGACATGTTTGTGTTCATTCAAGCAACTGTTTTGGAACAAAATTTGTCTAAACAATTCGAACACGCAACCAAAATGGGTAAAAAATACTTTTTCGCACTCGCTTTAGCAGTTTTTGGCGCAAATGCAATCAATGCGCAAATCACCCCTTACAAAAGGAGCACACCACCCGTAAAGCCAAACTATATAGGCGCTTATCCCAAATTAAAAAGTGCCAAGGCATGGGATGGCCGAGAACCGGGTAATTACTCGTTGAAATTTTTGGTAAAAGGCGTAAAACCAGGCGATACGGTATACCTGGCCGATTACCACCTGGATGGCAAATACCTGCGCGATACAGCCATTGCAGATAACAAAGGACTGGCCAACTTTACCGGTACCCGCAAATTGCAACGCGGTTTTTACCTGTTTGTATTACCCCAGCGCAGGGATTATTTCGAATTTATTGTAGACGACGACCAGGATTTTCAGATTAATACCGATACTGCATACTGGACCCGCGATTACTGGACCAAAATGAAAGTAACAGGGTCTGTTGAAAATAGCAGCTACCTGGCCTACCAACTGGGTAAATCAAAAATTGTAGAACAGATTATTCAGATTGATGAAAAACTTAAAACCGACACCTTACCCGCACAGAAAAAAGCCCTGGAAGCCAAACGCATCGCTTTACTGACTCAAAAAGGCAACTACGATTCGGTTTATATTGCTAAAAACCCAAGCCACCTGCTTAGCCATTTCCTTTATGCCATGGAAGATGTGCAGGTTCCACTTGATATTCAAAACAGCAAAGACAGCTCAGCCCCTTACAAATACTACAAAACCCACTATTGGGATCATATCGACTTCAACGAAGACGGCCTGGTGCGTGTACCCCTGAACATACTGAAACAAAAACTCGATTTCTATTTCGATAAAGTAATTCCACCAGATGCCGATACCTGCATTAAAACCATGGAATTTTTGCTGGCCAAAACTGCCAATACCATCGATTTTGAAAAATATCTGATCTGGTACCTTACCAACCGCTTTGAAACCAGCAATATAATGGGAATGGACAAGGCATTTGTATTTACAGCACGTGCTACCTACTGCGCTGGCAAAGCCTGGTGGGTTGATTCGGTAACCGTACAACACATGTGCGACAACGCCCGCGACCGCAGCTGGACCCTCATAGGCAACGATGCCCCTCCAATGGAACTAGCCGATAAAGACGGCAACTGGGTGCGCACGAACGACATAAAAGCGCCCTACACCATTATCATTTTCTGGGATCCTACCTGCGGACACTGCCGCGAGGTAATGCCTAAACTGGCAAAAATACTGGCCGAAAACAAAGATAAAGGCTGGAAAGTAGTGGCCCTAGCCCCCATGGATAAGAAAAAAGAATGGTTGGAATATCAGAAAGAGCACCCAGAAATGTCTGACTTTATCCATCTCATGCGCGGCGAAGTAAGAAGCCAGGAATGGGCCGACAATCTGCGCAAATACTATGTAATTGCCAGCCCTACCATTTTTATTTTAAACGATAAAAAAGTGATTGAGGCCAATCGCATTGATGTAGATAAAATCGTTGATTTCATTGATCACCTGAATAAGGTGCGCATGAAAAAATCAAACTAATCTATTTGGTGATTTTGCGGTACAACTTTTTTGTATCGCGCCACAGTGTACCGGTCATTATTGTAAATCCACCCGAGTAATAGGGTCCGGCAAAACCTTGTCCGTTTACAGGGCTGAACCTGATTCCATAACCCAGGTAAAACCCAAAGTAGCGCAAAAAACGCACGGTACCAGAAATGCCGCATTCCATAGGGATGATACGTTTCTTTATCTGCTCGGTGCTGCCATCGGCATGGCGTATGGTTTTTAATTCGCGTCCATAACCCAGCTGCCAGGTAGTAACCAACTGCCAACGCCAGGTTTGATATAGGTAATAATCAAAAGTAGAACTTTGGTAAGCATAGTTGCTGTAAAACGAGTCCTGATCCTTTACCAGCCGCAGATTGGTGCTGTATAAGCCGGTGTAGAAACCTATTTTCCAGTAATCAAAACCAAAGCGTGCTCCGGTAATTGTAACCGGGTGCCCGCTGATAAAGGATTGGCGTCCATCCAGGCCCACCGCCAAATCGGGTTTGCGCCGCATATAATGCCTGAAACTATCTGCGGGGCTCCATTTCCCCTGCCCGGCCAGCAACATGGGCAATCCAAACAATGCTATAATTAAAAACTTTTTCAGCACAGCAAATGTAATAACGCAAAAGCCAACCCTTTTCACATGTTTGGGTAGTGTGTTGAAATGGGAACACAAAAATTTCAGAAATTAAATAATTTGAAGCTTTAAATAATAATTTCTAATGACATCAAAAGCTAAAACAAAAAAAAACCAAAACTTGTGTTCTGGTTTTTTTTGTGGTGCGGGAGGCCCAGACGATTCGCTTTCTGCGAATGTCTGGATCCGGATTTCAGGTATAGCCTGAACATCCGGAGAATCGCACTTAATAAGGCAATTTTCCACCATATTTTAATATAAAACTTTCAAGTCTTACCCTTGTGGTAATATTCTTTAATTTCAACTCTAATTGCCTCGCTTCGCGAATAGTTGATTTTTCAATTACTAATACTAGTTGCCAGGGGACACCACTTTTAGTAAAACGCTGCTTACCTGAATTATGTTCTTGCAACCTACGCGCTAAATCCTTGGTGCTCCCTTTGTAATACATATTCAATTTCTGAGAATATAAAATGTATACAAATGCCATTTAAACAAAAAACCCAAAACTTGTGTTTTGGGTTTTTTTGTGGTGCGGGAGGGAATCGAACCCCCGACACAAGGATTTTCAATCCTTTGCTCTACCGACTGAGCTACCGCACCTCGGGAAACGAGGGTGCAAAAATAAGGATTTTGGTTATACCTTGCAAAGCCAAATTTAAAAAAGAAACAAAATGCACCCTAAAGTTGAGGAATTTAATGACTACCGCCAGCGGATGAACGAAAAAATACTGGATGCCGACAACCTGGTGTTGAAGCGCCTTTTTAACCTGGATACAAACACATACGCCGAAGGGGCTCTCTCTGTAAAAACCAAGGAAATGTTGGGCCTTGTGGCCAGCCTGGTGTTGCGCTGCGATGATTGTGTGAAATACCACCTGGGCAAATGCCATGAGCTGAATACTTCTACCGCCGAAATGTTTGAGATTCTTGCAGTAGCCAATATAGTGGGCGGCACCATCGTAATTCCACATACCCGCCGCGCTGTGGAGTATTGGGAGGCCTTGCAGCAATCCTGAATTGTCATATTTTCTGAATTTTAGGAATATGGGCTAACTTGTGGAAATCCATTAGCCCTAAAACGCGTATTTTGTAACCCATATATGTTATTTCGTGGTGTAGCTCTTGCCCTGATTGCACTTTTATCAAATTCGCTCAGCGCCCAATTTGATCTTTTAGTAGTAACAAACAACAATGTAAGTACCTGGAAAATAAAAAACACGGATACAGTTGCGCATAAAATCACATCCGTATCCTTGCGATTTTTTCACCAAAAACCAGGTATTATTTTTACCCCGGCCATCACTTTTCCCGGAGGTGGTAAGTTTCAATTCAAGGGCAACTTTAATGGATCTGCAGGTTATGCCTTTAAATACAAAACCATTCACATCATTGGCTTAGACACCCTGCTTCCTGCAGGCGGCCAGGCAATTGCAAGCATCACCACCAACGAAGGCGATTATAAAGACACCATTTTAGCCGCAGGTGTAAAAGTGTATTACACAGACAACTCCGTGTCCAAATCGGCCGATGCCTTCCCCGCCGGTCTATCAACCTGCCCAACTGAAGCGGTATTTATCAACGCCGGATCCGGTAATAGCGGCATTAAACTAGGCAGCAGTGCAGCCCAAAACCTGCATGCATCTGTGTGTGAAACCCAATTGGTGGCCATCGCTTTCGATAATAAAACACTGTTGCGAAAACCCGTAGGCAATCATATCCCACACTGCGCTGCAGGCCGCAAATGGACTACTTTTGGCAATGCCACAGACTATCAGGTTTACTACACTTTTAATATTACCCAGGCTACAGGCCGCTTACAATTTGACAGCTTTGTAAACGACCTCAATACCGGCGACTATCTGGCACTTACTAATACCGCTATGGTATCAATGCAATGTTATGATTCTATTGCTAATAGTCTCAAAAAAATTGGCTATGCACCCATCCGTATGGGCGATACTACCGGCTATATTTCCATCATTGGCAAAAAGGGCGCCAACGAGGGAGAAGCAAGCTATAATTATTGCAAAGACCCCCATGGTACCTGCTATATTTCTATGGAACAAAGCCTTACCCAGAATGATGTTTCGGCAACCATTATAGATTTTAGCAGTTGTTATGAACCCATGCAACAGGTTTTAGAAAAAACCACTACCAATGGGGCAACCTCAGTAGTAAAGCACAATTTACAGGCCTATCCAAATCCAACCAAAAATGGTTGGACCCTGGCCAATATCGAACCTGGATTTGCTTACACCATACGCAATGCCCAGGGCACCATAGTTCAGGCCTGCAACCGCAGTGCAAGCCCTTTTGTCAGCGCCGAAAATCTGCAAGCAGGCATTTACTTCATTACTGTATCCCATCTCAATTACCAATCTTCCCTAAGAATTATGAAATTAGAATAAAACTGAAAATTATGTAATCTACCCTCTATGCCTATAAGCAAGATCTATTATTTTATGGACCCTATGTGTGGCTGGTGCTATGGATTTAGCAACCAGGTACAGAAAATGCGTCAAACTTTTCCCGAAATCCCCATCGAACTGGTATGTGGCGGCATGGTTCCGCCTAAGTCTGAAGGCCCATTGGGCGATCGGGGGAAATACATTTTACGCGCCATTCCCAGGGTTGAAAAACAAACCGGAATTGAGTTTGGTGAGGCCTATAAAAAAGGGCTCGAATCGGGCAAAATATGGAATGGTTCGCTAAAACCGTCGGTGGCAATCAACATCATGAAAAGTTACAGCCTGGACCTGGCTTTTCAACTTTTTCAGATGCTGCAAAAGGCTTATTTTTATATGGGCAAAAACCTCAATGAAAATGCCACTTACGAAGAAATCCTGTCCGAACTGCAGGTAAATGTTTCAGAGTTTTTATATCTCATGGGAGAAACGAGTTGGACCAAACAAGCCTTGGATGAATTTGCCTTTACCGGTCAGGTGGGCATAACCGGATTCCCAACCTTGGTGGGCGAAATAGAAGAAAAACTGGTGCTTATCACCAATGGTTTTATCCATGCTGATAAGCTTGAATCCTATTTAATCAACCTAAAATCCAACTACATTTCGTAAGGCTCATTTGCCGATACAAAACTTACTAAATATCTGCCCCAGCACTTCATCGCTGTCAATTACCCCTGTAATTTTACCCAACTCGGACATGGCATTGCGCAGATCAAAAGCCAGCAAATCGCCGCTGAGTGAGGCATCCAATGCATCCATTGAAGCATCGAGCCCTTTTAACACTTGTTTTAAAACCTCGGCATGGCGCACATTGGAAATGGTTGTATCGTTTGCGTCGGAAAGCAGGGTTTGCGCATATAACTTAAGCTTATCCAGCAGATTTTGGATATTTCCGGTGCCTGCGGATATGGAAATGGCATTATCCCAGAGGTTTTGGGGCTGCAAATCAGTTTTGTTGGCTATTACCCATATTTCGGCTTGGGTATGCTGTTGCAACTCGGCTTGCAGGGATGCTATATTCTGCTCCGAATCTGTACTTACATCTACCAGCAGCAATACTAGTGAAGCTTTTGCCACACTGTCGAATGTGCGTTGAATGCCAATTTCTTCCACCCTATCCGAGGATTTGCGTATACCCGCTGTATCAATCAGCCTAAAGCGTATTCCCTCAATATTAAAAAACTCTTCAATTGTGTCTCGGGTAGTACCCGGTATGTCGGTAACGATGGCTCTTTCTTCACCCAAAAGCGCATTGAGCAAGGTACTTTTACCTGCATTGGGCTTGCCTACTATGGCTACAGGAACCCCTTCTTTAATGGCATTGCCAAACCTGAATGAGTTAAACAATTGTTGCACCTCATCCCGCAGGTGATTGATTTTTTGCCTAAGCTCGGCCCTGCTGGCAAATTCAACATCTTCTTCGCCAAAGTCCAGTTCCAGCTCAATAAGTGCGGCAAATTCAAGCAAACTTGCCCTTAGGTCGGCTATTTTATGGCTGATTCCGCCCTTTAACTGATTTAAGGCAAGCTTATGGGCACCTTCGCTTTGCGATGCTATTAAATCGGCTACTGCTTCGGCCTGTGCCAAATCCAACTTTCCGTTGAGGTATGCCCTAAGGGTGAATTCACCCGGTTCGGCCATACGGCAACCCAGTTGCAGGCACTCTTCCATTAGCCGGGTAATAATAAATGCGCTGCCATGCACATACAGCTCGGCCATATCTTCGCCTGTAAAGCTATTGGGCCCATTAAATACTGCCAGTATACCCTCATCGGCAAGCGTTTGGCGGCTATAAAACTTGCGCAATTTTACCTGGTGAGATTGGGGCAATGGCAAGGCAGAACCTGAAAGTTTGCGCACAACCTCAAAGCACTGGCTGCCACTTATGCGTATAATGCCAATGGCCCCCTCACCTGCCGGAGTTGCCCTGGCCACTATGGTATCGCCATGCGAATTCATGTTGCAAAAATAAAACCCCGAACCTGAGTCCGGGGCTTTAACACATTTTATTGAATGAATTAACGAATCAGATTAATTGAACCAGATATGATATTCACCTTATCCTTGCCTTTGAATCTGTAACGCAATTGGTAGAAGTAAGTACCAGAGGGGCAATCTGCACCAGTGTTATTTACCTTACCATTCCATTGGATTTTCGGATCTTCTGACATGAACATGCGTTCACCCCAGCGATTGAAAATCTTGATTTCAAATACATCCTGACCCTGAATTGGCACACGGTAAGTATCGTTTTTACCATCTACTGTTTCTGGTGTAAATACGTTTGCCAGGTACAAGAACAAGTCAACTACAACAGGTTTGCAAATGGTGTCTTCGCAACCGGTAGCGTTTTTCGCTATCATACATACCCAGTATACGCCTGAACTATCATAGCTGGTGCATACTTTCTTATCAGATGAAGTTGAGTTCTGAATGAAATCTTTCAGCGGGCCAACTGTGATATCGTTGCGATGTCCGAAGCCCCAGCGGAAGGTAACTCCATTGATATCGGTACGGGTAAAGCAGAAGTCGGGTTTATTGCTCGAATCGATGCTGAAATCGGCTTTAATACTATCTACCAGGAAGGTAAGTACTATTGCATTGGTTGGGCACCATGGACGCGGACGATTTGGACTATAATCTGCAGTATGGGTTACCTCGTACACACCAGGCGTTGTAAACTGTCGGGTAAACGTAGGTGTAGTTACAGTAGTAGAGTCTATCACACCGGTGGATTTGTTTTTAAACACCCACTTGTAGGATTTAAACAGAGTATCACTGGCGTCGGTAAAGGTATTTGAATCACCCGGACAGATAGAGTTCTTCAACAGACTGCCTCTTACTGTATCGCGTGGCAATACGTTGATGATGAAGGCTGCTTGTCCGCCAGCAGTATCGGGGAACAATGCATCGCAGGTTCTTCTGATATTGGGTGGAATAATCAACTCGTCAAACTGGCGCAGGAATACATAGAAACGTCCGGCTTTAGTGTAGGTATGTGTTACAAAACTATCTGGCACGTTTTTAATTTTACCATCGCCAAAGAACCAGGTCCAGTCTGCTGCAGCTGTAGCAGAATCAGTAAGGTTTGAGAAGCGGATTGAATCGCCTGCACAAATGGTTACTTCCTGACCCACTTTATCGGTAAATGCAAAGCGAGGACGTGGACCCGGAATTTTTACCCAACGAGAAATTGTATCATTACAGCCCTGGTTGGTAGATACTCTGTATTGCACCTTAAACCATCCGTTGTGGGTGTATTTGTGGGCTATACGCGGTGGCAAACCTTCTTCAGATGCGGTATTGCGTTGGTACAAGTTGTTTTTACCATCTCCCCAATCAATATACCATTTGGTAATAAAGTCGCAGGTAGTTGGAGTTATTCCTTGGCAGTTTTTAATACCCCAGTTACAAGGATCATATAGTGAAGTACTGTCGAAGAATTCAATGATTGAGTTACAAGACGGAGTTGTAATATTCAGGTTGAAACGGGCATCCAGTCGGGTAATGAATACCTTTTTGGTAATGGTATCCAAGCAACCTGTACTGTCACCGGCAATGCTGCGGAAAGTGTATACACCAGAGTCATTGGTATAGTAAAGGGCACTGCTGCCTCCGCCACCCAATTGTACCCATGGAGTACCTGTACCACTACCACCCCAAGGTGCACCACCAAAGATGGTTTGCGGATTGGTTACATCATCATCGGCTTTGTTCCAGTCCCATTTGGTAATAGGCTCACCGAATTTAGGATCGGTTACATGTTTCAGCAAGCGGGCCTGATCTCTCCAGTAATCATATGGATCCCAGGTACCGAAGTTAATCGGATCGGGGTGGAAGTAGCGGAAGTCGGGTTTCACAGCCAATGAGGTAGCCTGATCCTGACATACTACTGAATCGGGGAACTCCATCATCATAGCAAAACCAACCAGCACAGGGTAAGCAGCAAACTCATCGCACTTACCGTTGGCAGAGGTCATAGAAATACTAGCCAGGTGGTAACCTGCCCACTGTGGGCGGAATGTGTAGGCTTTTACCCACTTACCATTCTGGTTCCAGCTATCCAGCGGGCGGATATTGGTATCGCGCTGGTTAATTATTTTGGTAAAATTAGGATCGGGGCGCAGATAGAATTTAATCAACTTACCAAAGCCGGTGGTATCGATACAACCACGGGCACCGGTGAGGGGATTGCCAATAGAGCCTATGTTGTTCCAGATCATGCGAACCATTTGGGCTTCGTCAATCGCAAATGGGTCAAAACCACGAGCAGTTAAACGGTCTTTAATCTGATCCCAAACCGCAGATACATCGGCAGCAGTATCCCATTTAGAGATAATAGCAGTTACAATGGTATCGGGTTTTTTAGATATATAGTTGAAACCATCTTCCCAGATATTAGAGCAGGGTTTTTGTTTCACGTTTGCACCACCACGGGTTTGTACCATCAGGTTGTAGATTTTTTTGGTACCTGAGTCTTTCAAACGCTGACCGGTATAGTAATCTTCCTGAATATAGCGGCTCCATGACAGTGAGTAGTAAGGACCAGCGTTACCTGTAGCCAATTCCCAACGCAATGATTTCAGGTCGCGGGTAATGGTTTTATTGGCACCTATGGGGCGAACAACTACCTCATCGCCACGGCAAATTTTAAGATTGCCCAGGGCATTGGGTTTTGGAGTCAGAATTTCGAAAGAAGGATCAATTAATGGGAAACAAGCAAACTTGTCGTAGTACTGAGTATCGGCGCAAAGGGGTTTAGTACCGGATTTGCTTACACCATTCCCTACGATAATACCTACGGTTACGCAACCATTGGGTCCGCAAACTGCAGCGGCAGTGTACTGGTTAGAGAAACGGCTAGGAATATTACCACCTTTCTGGTAAGGTCCTAAAGCACCCCATGGCAATCCGGGAGGCCTGTTACCAGGGGTAAGGGCATTCAGAGGAGTCCAGAAAGCTTTGGTATTTCCGCAGAAAGTATCGTAGTTGATTTGAACATCAGAGAATGTGCAACCTGGTTTCAGGTCAGACAAGATAAAGGTTACACCATATTGTGGGTTTTTGCTACCCAAACATTCAATAGACTGTTTGGTAAGACCAGAACCTACACCGCCTGCATTGGTATGCATAAGCGACAGTTGTTTGGTGGCTTCGCTGGTACATTTCAGCGGGTGGCAAGTATCCCAGTGGGTAAGTTTTACGTTGTTACAGCGGGGTATTTTAGAATAATACAACTCACGGAAACGCTGGTAGTTAATTGCGTAGTCGTAATTTACTTTACCAGCCGGAATTTTTTTGTAGCGACCAATAATCTTGGGGAACTCGCCTTTTTTGGTTCTGATTTGATAAAGCGGCACCGGCAGGGTATCTTTTTTGAGGTATACCGTAAATTTAAACTGGGCCTGGTCATACTTACTCTTTAGTTTAAGTATATGCTTATCGGAGCCTTTAATAATTTTGGGTCCAACCTGCAATGTCCATGGCCCTTTATCGGTACCATACCAGGCAGAGTCGCCTGCGGCAAGTGAAATTTCTACATCATCGGTAATATACCTTTCGGCTGGACCTGTTACAAATTCTTCTCTCAGATAGCGGCGGGTATATTTACTGTACGATAGCGCTTTCAGGCTATCTGCAGGATTTGGTGGAATATATACAAAGGTATCTTCGATAATGTAAAAGCTGTCTGAAGGCCAGATGTTGATTTTCTTACACAGTCTGTTACTGTCGATGAAAATCGCATCTTCCATAGGCTGGCTCTTATATTTTTCGAGCATTACAATATCCCATGATTTGTAATAGTGAACCGGCAGTGTATCATGCGAATACTGACAGTTTACGTTTACGTTTTTATTTTCGAGTACATCGGTAGTACATTCAGGAGCATAGCTATCTCCAAAATCCCACAAGCGAACGGCGCATACACGCTGGCGATTAATAGGATCAACAAATCCTTTGGGGTTTACCGATTTTTGGTTGGCTACGGTAAATACGTGGCCGGTACCCCAACCTTTAATAAAGAAGGTACTATCATCATTGCCGTAGTTACGGTCGTTGTGATAGAAGGTAGAGAAGTTTTTGAAGTGAACAGAGTCCATTACATCTTTAGGACACTGGTAAACTTCGTGCTCGGCAATGCGGTTGAAAGGAATCTCAATGGTACTTACTGGTCCTATAACCAATACGGTATCATACAGGGTTCTGTCTCCGCAAATGGGGTGCTTATAGGTAAAGCTTACCAATTGGGGTCCAAGGCCACCGGCATTGAAGGTTGGCGACAGGCTGGTGCGGTTTTGAGTTCCATTGGCAGTTGCCCAACCCGGAGGGGCCGGACCCCAGTTCCACACGAAGGAGGTAAAACCTACCGGAACCGGATTTACACCAAAAGTAAATTGTGCATCGGCAATACAAGCCGAATCTTTATTGGCAAATATTTTACCTCCCGAACCCAGTACAGTAGCGGTTGCGGCAAATTTAAAACTATCTACACAGCCGGTATTGGTAGTAATCACCAATTTGGCGCCGTATACGCCGGCACCGCGGTATTTGTAGTACAAATTAGGGCCCCAGGATACGGTAGAATCTCCGTTACCCCAGTACATTACACTCCGTTTAACCAAGGATTGGTTAATCTGACTTACGTTTACAACATCCACCTCTACCGAGTCACAGGCAGGGTTCTTTTTACTGGTGCGCGTAAAACGGGCTCCGATTTTGGCGTATACCAAACCTACTCCCTTGAATGTATCGCTTTTTACGCAGCCGTTGCAATCCTCAGTTTCAACATACAAATCTACACTGCCACCACGCTGATCTTTGAAAGAAAAGCAAAAGGTATTAGGCATAGATGGTTTGTTGTATGTAAAAATCTGACCGTCGTTTACAACGTAGGTGATTTTGCAAATTGGAGAACCATTGGAATTAAAACTTGAGTCTACAAAGCAAAACAGGTTATTTTCAAAACACTGTTGTTTAAGGCTTTTTAGCTTCAATTTGATAGTAGGAGAAGTTTTAATTACCAGATTCAGTGTAGTGGTACATGGAGTACCATTCACATTGGTAATGTAGGTAATGGTTTTGTTACCCGGAGATTGGAACGCATAATTCACAATGCGTTGCCCGGTTGATGTGTTTTCCCCGTTGAAATCGTAATCGTGTGTGGTACCCCCGGCATCTCCGGTAAAGGTAATTGGCACGCCTACGCACAGGGTTCCGCTGAAATTCACTACGCAAGCTGCTTTTAGCCCGTTTACAGGCAAAAGCATTAGCGTAAGAATAACCGCCAGACTGCGGATTAGGTTTTTGTATACTTTCATATTTATAGTTTTATCCTTCGGTAAAGTTTCAAATTTATTGGTTTCGCTGCTTACAGAGAAGCAATCAGCCGATTTTTCGTAGTTTTTTTTCATCTCAATATTTCTTTTCGTGGCTCCGAACCGGCTAGAAGACGGCAACAGGCCGGTGTAAGTTGTCTGTTTTTTAAAAATTTTTAACTCCATTTCCTCAACGTATTAATTCTATGTTTTTCTTCACAGTTTTGGGCTTGCCATTTGCACTGAGGCGGTAAACTAAAACCAAAATATAACGACCTGAATTGCAAACTGTTCCGCTTACTGTGCCATTCCAACCTACCAGGTAATTGTCTGAATGAAACAACTGTCGGTTATTGAGGTCATAAATGGTCATATCGAAATAGGCCGGAGCCGCTGAAAACAATGGCAGATATGTGTCATTATACCCATCGCCATTGGGGGTAAATACATCGTAAATTTCGGGTTGGCCAGGCACTGGTTTTTCAATGGTAATAATGGTTTGCGCGCTGTCTTTGCAATGGCTTTCATAGGTTACCATGGCCTTTATTTTAATATCATGCGTGCTTTGTGCCGGAATTCTATAAATAATATTATCGCCAGATTGGTGATACCCTTGGCCATCGTTTACATCCCAATACACGGTACCACCTGCATTTAAGGCTAGCAGGCTGTAGGAATTATCCGCCAATTTGGTAGTTTGAATGGAAAGTAAATCCGGACATTTTTTAAAGGTTTTATCGGTTTCAGCCTTAGGCTCCTGAACCGGGGTTGCGGGAGAATTGGGTTTTGAAACCGTTGGAGAGGCGGGGGATGCGGGCAGTGGAGTAGTATTTTCTGGCTCAGCTTGTATACGTATGGGGTTGGAGTTTTCGGCAATACCTCCATCATTAAAACCAGCTCCTGGGCTAGTCAACTCAGAGTTACCTGGATTAAAGGGTATTACTGGGGTTGCGTCACTGCCTCGATTAGCATTTGAAGGCTCAGCAGCAGCCTCACCAGCAGCCTTTTGGGCCTCAGTTTGCTGGGTTTGTGCCGGATTCACCTCAGCCTTATTATTTTTTGAATTTTGGACAGCCTGATACCCAAACCAGGTAATTGCGGCAGCGGCCAAGCCACCTGCAATCCACTTAGCGGTAACCAGCCAAACTGTGGCGCCGGCAGTGCTTGTAGCGCTGGCCGCGGCCGAGGAGGCAATGCTTTCCCACACACCGGGGGGCGGTGTAAACTGGGCATTTTGCAGGCCTTCTTTAAACAGTTCGTCCAATTCGTTGAACTCTTTCATTTTTTTATTTCTTTTTCTGCAAGCAGGGCTTGCAACATTTTTCTGGCTTTAAACAGCTGGGTTTTGCTAGTGCTTTCGGTTATTCCCATTGAGTCGGCAATTTCCTGGTGGCTAAATCCTTCGATCGCATAGAGGTTAAAAACCGTTCTATAGCCCACAGGCAATTGCTGTAGCAGGGCAACCAAATCGCGGGCATTCAGATTTTCACTGATTTTTTCATGCTCACCAATTTGCACATGCATTTCCAGCTCTTCGTTATAGGGTTCTGTTTTTAGCTTTTTGTTAAAATCCAGGCAGGTATTTACCGCTACCCGTTTCATCCAGCCTTCAAAAGAGCCCTGAAAACGAAAATATTTCAATCCCTCAAACACTTTAATGAACGATTCCTGAAGCAGGTCTCGGGCGTTTTCAGCATTTTTAGAGTACCGCATGCAAATGGCAAAGATTACAGGGGAGTATTTCTCGTAAAGCATGCGTTGGGCTTGCGTTTCCCCGCCCAAACACTTTACAACTAACTCCTTTTCTGTGATATCTTTTCCGGATGGCATGAAGTAAGCTCATGGGGTCACAACGACCATAAGAAGAATTTTTGGGTCAATGAGTTGCCCGGGAGAGTAAATTTTTTCATTTAAGAAGTCGGGCTACTTTGAAAGAGATGTCGGTTAATACCAATTTGGGGTTTCCGTTGCGTTCAATTTCAAAAGCAGCATCATTCAGCCATTTATACATCAGTTCGGCTTTGGTGTGGGTATCAATAATTTTGCTAAACCGGGCTACAAATTCTTGTTCTTTGCTGCTGAGGTTGTTTTTTTCGCCCAATACAGGGTATACAAGCACAGCCCTTAAAATCTCAAGGCAGTACACAAAAAAACCTTTGAGTTGTTCGCGGCCGCTGCCGGCATATTCTTCGGCCCATTGAAAAGCTTCGGGCAGTTTTTTCTGGTAGCAATGCCCCATCCAGTTTCTAAAAGGCTCCAGGTAGTGATTCTCGGCATTGGCTGCAAGCTCGGTAGCTTTCAGCAAATCTCCGGCAGCCATTACGGCCACCCGCATTGCATCTTCGGGAGTCATTTCGCGGCTTTGAATCAGCCAATCGGCCAATTCTTCATTCAAAATGGGGGGCACACGCACCATTTGTACCCGCGACAAAATGGTGGTAAGCACTTTTTCGGTATTACCGGCTACCAGTAAAAAAATGGTTTTTTGTGCCGGCTCTTCAATAGCCTTGAGCAGCACATTACCTTCGGCGCCCAAAAACTCGGGCAACCACATAATTAATATTTTATAATCGGCCTCAAAAGGTTTTAAGGAAAGATTTCGCAGTATGGCGTGGCACTCTTTGATGGGAATATTGCCTTGCTTAGAGGCCGCATCAAGTCGGGTCATCCACATTTCGTAGTTCAGATAGGGATCTTCAATCAAGGCGGCCCTGAATTCGGCATACAATTCTGTAGCAACATCGGCCTTATTCGAAGGAAAAGGGAAAGAAAAATGCACGTCGGGGTGGGTAAGGCTGCCAAATTTGCGGCAACTTCCGCATAGCCCGCAACTATCCTCTTCGGTTGGATTTTCGCAAACCAGGTATTGTGCATAGGCCAAAGCCAGGGTTAAATTTCCGCTACCCTCTTCGCCCAGAAAAAGCTGTGCGTGCGGGATGCGACCACTGCGAATGCCTCTTCTCAGCCGGGCTGCCAGCTCTTTTTGACCAACTACCTGTGCAAATTTCATTTGGGATTCACCTGATTTTTGGCAGTTTTAAACCGCCAGATATAGATGGCTAAACATATGGCAAACACAATAATGGCAAAAAACTGGCTATGCGAAAGCAGGCCGTTGAACAGGTAACCGCGTTCCTCATCACCCCGGTATTTTTCGGTAATAAACCTACCCACGGCATAAACCAATCCGTAAATCAAAAACAACTGCCCGGCAAATTGCTTTCTTTTTTTCATCAGCATCATGATTCCAATGGCAAAGAAAATAATGGCCGAGTCCCAGATTTGAACCGGATATAGTGGCACACCCAGTGGGTCGGCATGCGAAGCCTGATTTGTAAATATCACTCCCATACTGCCCTTGCACACTGTACCATGGCAACAACCGGCCATAAAACAGCCAATTTTCCCAAAAGCATGCACCAGGGCCCCGCTTACACCTACGATATCGAACATTTCCCATACCGGTAAATTTTTGCGTTTAAACCACCATACAAGAATGGGAACTGTAAATAAAAAGCTGCCGTAAAATACAAATCCTTGCCCGGGGTTTTCCAGCATTTTGGAGGGGTCTTTAAGGTATATGGAGGGGTTTTCGAGATAGAAAAAGATTTTACCACCTACAAAAACGCCAAACACACACCACAAAAAAAGCCCGCTTACCGCATCGGAGTTTAGGCCATAGGGCTTACCATTTTTAAGGAAATAAAAATATGCAGCTATAACGCCTAATAAAATCAGAAATCCGTAGCTGTAAATGGTAATACTGCCTATATGGAATAACTCGGGATACATGGAAAAGCAAAAATATGAAGTAAGCTTAAGACCCGCGGAAGATGTGCAAATATTTACGAATTTAATTTTTCCCGAATGGCCAGGGCCACCGCCGAAAGCTCATCCTGCGAGGGAGATAGCTTGGGTCGGGTAAAATTCAGGTCGTTTACCGTTTGCATCGGAACCAGGTGAATATGGGCATGGGGTACTTCCAAGCCAATAACTGCAACACCAATTCGCACGCATGGCACAGCGGCTTTAACCGCACCGGCAATTTTCTTGGCAAACACCATCATATCCCCCAAATCATTGTCTGGGATATCAAAAATATAGTCGGTTTCGGTTTTTGGCACCACTAATACATGGCCCATTGCGAGGGGCATTATATCCAGGAATGCAAAAAAACGATCGTCCTCGGCAATTTTATGACAAGGGATTTCACCGGCAATAATTTTGCTGAAAATGGAAGGCATCAGATGCTTATGTCCAGTATTTCGAGTTTTACAACACCCGCAGGTACTGCAATATCTACAATTTCTCCCTTAGCCCGGCCTAATAAACCTGCGCCTATGGCACTTTTAACCGAAATTTTATTTTCTTTCAGATTGGCCTCAGTTTCAGATACAATCATGTATTCGGCTTCTTTGCCTGCGTTGTGGTTTTTAACCTTCACTTTGCAGAGAATGGTTACCTTGCTGGTATCAATCTGCGAACTATCGATGATTCGGGCATTGGCCACCAGTGATTCCATTTGACGGATTTTGTCTTCCAGGTGACCTTGGGCTTCCTTGGCAGCATCGTACTCGGCATTTTCACTTAAATCTCCCTTGTCTCGTGCTTCGGCAATGGCCTGGGTAATGCGCGGACGTTCTTCTGCTTTTAAAAATTGCAATTCTTGCTTGAGTTTTTCAAGCCCCTCTTTAGTAAAATACTGAATGCTCATTTGTTTGTGTGTGTGTAATTTGAAAAAAAAGTTGCACCAATGTTTCCATTGATGCAACTTTACAAAGGTACAATTTTTTTTAGTTCTGCTATTATTCGGCAGAACCTATTCCGATACGAATTCCAAAAGAATGAGTACCATTAAAAGGATTGGTAGCGCGGTAAGAGTAATCCAGGGCTACAACATTGCCGTTATCAGAGTTGAAATTCAAGCTCAAGCCACCGCAAAGACCTGTGAATGCAGAGGTTCTTTTCTCCTTATCAGAGCTAAGAGAACCCTCTTGCAAAACATAACCGGCGCGGATGCCAATAAACTTCTTAAAGTTATATTCCATACCCAGCGTGGTTTGGTTTGCACTGAATGCAAAATTCGTAAATGCAGCTGCGAGGGTAAGTTTATGGTTATAGGCATCCTTGTCTTTATCCAGGCGGATATCGTAAGAGGCAGCGATATTAAGCAGTGCAGGAAGCTTTACCGGAGCGGTTTTTACCTGAATGGTTTTGGTAATATTGCTACCATCAATGATGGCTTTGTAGCTCAAACCATCGCCAGCATAGCGCAAATCGGGTCCGATATTTTTAATAGAGATACCAAATTTCAGGTCATCGCGTTTTATGCCGCCAGAAATGGGGCGCATGGTAGTTGCATATTGCACACCAGCATCCAGGCTTAGGCCAGAGGCTTTTGCATCGGGGATACCCTCGGTTACAGCGCGAGCCATAATACCGGCCGAAATATTGCGGCTAAAACTTTTAGAGTAACCCAGGCCAATATTGGTCATATTTACCCTGTAAGTTCCGATTCCTCCATCGGGGTTTTGCTCGGTGGTAACCATGATATCCTTGATACCAAATTGCATGATACTGATACCCAGTGTACCTTTTTCTCCGCCTTCGCCCATTTTTTGGGTAAAACCAAAGTTATTTACACCGATACCTGAGCCAGACAGCCATTGGGTGCGGTTAAATACAATTTCGGTATTGTTTAAGCCGCGGTCCATGCCCGCTACGTTCAAATAACTGGCTTCTACACCTGTTACTCCGCCGCCGTTGGCCCAGCCCCAGCCGCTAGACTGTGCAAAACCATTGATGGTGAGCTGTGCAGCTCCGGCCTGCCCTTGCCTTTCGGGGTTACCTGCAAATACGGTGGTGGCAGCGCCCAAAACAAGTGATAATATTATTCTGCTTTTCAATTTCTTTGTCTTTAAAGGGTTTAACATTAATAGGTATCCAAATCGATGCTGTGCATAATGCCATACCAGCGCACAATTTTTTCACCTAAGTCTTTATTTTTCACATGTATCAGGTACAAGCCACTGGCAATCGGTACATTGTTATTGTTTTTCAAATCCCAATCTACGTATGTATTCTGATCGGCTTTATTGATTTTACGAATCAGGCTACCCGCCATATCATAAATGCTGATGGTGCACTCGGGTGGCAGGTTGGTGATTTTTACACGGCTATCAATGGGGCTGGTTTCGTAATGGCTATAACCGCGGTATGGGTTTGGCACTACGTTTACCAGATCCAGGCTTTTCTTGCCTTTTTCCAGGTTGATATCGGGGGTGATATCATTGGTATTAAAGCTGTACATGGGGCGATCGTTATTGCGGTTTGAACCGGTAGCGAAAGTGGTATAAGCCTTTTTCACGTTGATTTTAAAACGCACCATGGTTGGGGGAATACCATCATTCATAGAATATCCGGATGCCATATAGGTTGGGATAACCCACATAATAGAGCTCAGAAGTTTACGTTTATCCAAACTCACCGGAGAAGTACTCAATAATGAAGAAGTAAATTTAGAGAAGTTGGCATCATCCGGGCCCATGTAGCGTGTGCCTTTGGTAGCTCGGCCTGGGCCGGTGTTACCGGTACCGAATATGTATATGAAGTGCTTACCACCTATTGCAGGGTAATTTCCGTTGTCGTTATACACTTTATCGGTGGGGTTCCAAATCATGTCGCGGCCGTTTTCACCTTGCAGGTAGCTATCTTCACCAAAGGCCACCATCAAACGTTCGCCGGTTTCCATGTTAATGGCATATCCGGGGAACCAGCTGAGGCCCTGGCTTCCGCTTTGCAGTTTCAGGTCAATATCCCGAGAACTGCCAGCACGCAGGTTAAATTTAGGCATATTGCCTTCGGTTGAGTTTTTAAGCTCATCATCTGCCATCTCAAACACAGGGCAACGGGTCCATTTAGACTTATCCGGGGTAATTACCAACTCTATACTTGCCAGTTCAGACATGGGCAAATCGTTTTGGAAAGAACCAGACCAGGCAAATCCGTAGGTATTTTTACCTGTGCTTGGATCGTAGGCCGCACGTGCAGTGAGGGCATAGGGCGCAATACGTCCGTTCCAGATGCTTTGGAAGCTGCTGGTTGGGTCGATAGCGGTAGTATTTGGAGACAGCGTTTGGAAGAAAGAGTGTGCATATGGATCATTGGTGGCGTTACGGCCATTTTGACCGCCGCGAATCCAGTTGGTCCAGCTAAATGTGGTGGCTCCGGCATCATTGTCGCCAATAGCTGTAAGCCATTGTTTACCGTTATTTTCCCATTCTACAGACCAGCTAACCAGTCCATTGGTTGGGTCGCCTTCTGCATTTTCACCCGGGTTGGGTGTTTGGGTAATTTCAATACTCATACCCCAATCGGCCAGAGATGCAGTTGCATTGGTATTGGCAAAACTTCTGCGTTTGCCTTTATCCACTGCAATTTCGAAACGGCGGCCCTGCACCGATTCATATTTAGAACCAATGGTAGTATCAGAACTAATAGAGTCGCCTGTGGTGCGGTTTACCAATACCCAGTAGGTATTAGAGGTCATTGAATCTTTCAAACCGCTGGCCAGGGAGTTTTTCCTTTCGCGGAAGTACAGTTCAAAGTTGCCTTTAGGTACTTTAATGGGGTCTACAACTTTCACAGCAACCGGACCCAGGCCACCCATGTATACAGGTGCAACAGAGTATCCGCTGTCGAGGATGTTTTTAATGGTTTCTTCGGTAAACTCAAGCACGTTTCCACCATTACCGCGTCCTTCAATTCTTCTCAGTTTTGGACCACTGCCGTAACCTGAATTCAGGGTAGTACCAAAGTTTTCAGGATCGGTTTTGTGAGGAATACCTTTATAAGTGGTAATGTTACGACGGCCAGCCAGGAATTGGTTGGGGTCGGTAAGGGTTGGATCGTCGGACATGATGGCATAAGAAAGCACCATGTAGTAGTAAGATTTGAAGTTAACCAGTTGGGTATTGGAAGTGGTAGCAAACAAATCGCTTTCGATATTGAAAGTATGAGAAAGGCCTTTGTCGGCACCATCTACTTTCTCTACCGGAATCAGCGCATTGAGTTTTGGATCGAATACGCGGTTAATGATTTGGCCACGGCCATTTTTAATATCGCATTGGAACAACAAACGGGCTTTATCAACATTATCCAGGTCGCCGGTATTTACAGTTGCATCTTTCAGCTGGTAAATAAGGTACCCTTCGAATTTGTAGGTTCTTTCCTGACTTGCTGCGTTTTTGTATTTCTCCTGGTAGCCTTCTACTTTGGCCGAGTTGGTATTCAGCAGTTTCAGCACCAGTTGGTTCTCAAGCTCCTGAATTTCAACATCAGGTGCATTGGGACCATCGAGCAATTTAAAGTTATTGTTAAACAGGGTTTGGGCTTTGTCTGAAGCCAATTGCAACAGACCCAAAGAACCAGTACCCAGGCAGGGTGCACCGGCACCGCCGCTTGAAGCGCGGGCCCATACTACACCTACGGTAATTTTCTGCACGCAACCGGGATACAGGGTAAACGGACCTGTTGATTGCAGGAAACGGCGGTCGCCGGGTATGTTGCTAGAGCTTTTTTCATCCCAGCACTCACCTGGGAAATCAGGATCGGTATTGGCAGGGAACATGTATTTACACTTGCGGCTTCCACCGAATCCGGTACCACCCCAGGTTACATCTTGTCCACCCAGCCATTTGCCTTGCAACAGGTTATAAAATTCATTGGCCACATCCGGGTTACCACGTATGGGGTCATTGTCGTTGTTGTAATACATAAAGTGGCTAAGGCCTAATTGTTTGCCTTGTCCGCAGCTATCTTTAGCGCTTAGCAAGGGTCCTTCAAAATAATCCACACCTACAGAGGGGGGATTTAATCCATAACCCAATACACCTTCGTCATTATCATCACCATTATAGCAATATCCCAAACTGCGGCCTACATCACAACCTACATAGTCATCGGCGTAGTTACCCAAGTCGGCATCTACCCATTCGCCCATATAGCAATCATTGAGTGCGGTAAAACCACGGTTAATGATTTTGGTGGTATAGAAGGTCATATTATTTACCTCATCGTTGGTAGCAAATGCAAACGCGGTGGTTTGGCATTCTACCCCAATTGGCTGGCCTTGGGTTTCAGAGTGAATGTTTCCTTTATCATTATATACCCACCAAATCATCATATCGGGTTGTTTGTCCACTCCGTTTTCATCATCGGGGCGGGTATTGTCCAGTACAGGATATTCTCCTGCTTCGGGCTGATAAATACCATCTTTGGGGAAAGCGTCGTAGAACGGAGCCAGGCGACTATCTTCATTTCCCATTTTCACACTGCGGTTTGAACCAGCAGGCCAATCTTTAATAGAAGCACTCATATCAGAGAAGCCAGAGCTTGCAGAGGCCTGAAAGCGTTCCAGTTCATCGCGGGTTACTTTCCACATTTTATCGTAGCCTTTGCAACGAAGTGGGTCGGTACCGGCAGTGCTTACATCCAGTGGGCCTGGCCAGAAGTCTGAACCACGCTGGCGATAGGTCATTGCCGCAAGTTTCAGGTTACCTCCGTTGTCTTTACCACCAATCCACACAGCTCCGGAGAACAGTGCGTGTTTGCGCACAGCTGTTGGGTCAGATACTTTGGGAACTTCATATTTAGGGTTATTTAAATCCCACCACATGTCGCCACCATTGAGCAACTTGGTACGTACGTTATTTATATCCATGTCAACCGACTGGGTAGCAGGTTCACACGTATTGGCAAACATGGTAGCCCGGTTGTCGTTTGAGTTCGACTTGGAGCCACGGTTGCCATTTACCACCGGGCGGGCCAGGGTAAGGCCTGCCGTAGCAGCAATTCCAATGAGTAATACAATCCTTTTCATGTCTTTATCTTTTTACGCTTTTTCTTACTTAGTTAAAATTAAACCTTAAACCAAAACGAATCTGGCGGGGAGTGCCATAGTTGCCGGTTTGGCTGTTTAGCAGGGTTCTATACAAATCGGTATAGCTTTGGGCACTGATTTGGTTTTGAACGGCCAACTGACCTTGTTGAGAATTCAGGAATCCATCGTCTTGTGCTGCACCGGTGTAAGGGAATACATTCACAGTGTTTTTGGTATTCAACAGGTTGGTTACCCATACAAAAAGGTTGATTTGTAAGGGGTTTTTGGAATCGCGGTTTACCACAAAACCTTTGGTAAAGTTTACATCCACAGTATACTGCCATGGCATGCGGGCACCGAATGGTACACCTTTGATTTGGGCACGTTGTACTGCACCAATTTGCACAGGCTGGGTAGTTGGGGTGTAAGGAGCTCCGCTGTAGGCGTTACCAATTACGTTAAAGCTGGCAAATTTGAAAACTTCTTTACCAAACAACATGGGTCCGGTATAAAGGTTTTTGCGGGTTTTGGGGTCTTTGCCGCCCAACCAGGCCCAGGTGGCAGAGGTTTTCAGGTTATGGCGAATATCCAGTTCACCCAATGGAATTACATTGCGCAGGTTGGGTTGGTTACTGGCAATCAAAGTAGCCTGTGAGTTGATGTTTGATCCGGTACCATCGGCAAACTGCAGCATGTAGCTGGCTTGCAGGGTAAGAGGGCCAATTTCCTGCATAATGAAGTTGGCGCGGAAACCGGTGATGGTAGCGAAGTCGATATTGCGGTAGGTTACATAGGTAACAGGGTAACCGTGGTTGATTTGGTATAAGCCAAAGTCGCGGCGGATTTCGCTATATGAAGCAGAAAGTTCCAATGCGCGGTTTTTGCGGGCACCGAAGATTTGTTTGTAACCCACCTCGTAGTCGGTTTTCAAACGGGTTTGCAATGAACCGTTGGAGATGGTTGAACCCTGACGCAATTTGAGGTAATACAGTTCGTCGATGGTAAGGAATGAAGCACCGCTGTTTGGACGCTGAGCCAGCACATCGTAGCTTACATAAAAGGTTTTCTTACCAGGTTCGAGTGGGAAAGAGAACCATACACGTGGCAGCATATTAATGGCGGGTGCATAATCCTGTAGAGCATTGGCTTTTAAATCGGTTTGGTTGGGGTCTACCAGGTAAGGCGCTATGCGTCCGTTGGTGGTTTGGTTGGCAATAAAGTCAGGGCTTTTTTGCTCACTACCATCGGCATTATACCATTTATCGCCATTGCGGTAACCCACAATTTTGGTAGGACTCTTAATATCATTTACATATACTTTATAGTCGCTGCCGATGTTTGCGGGGTGAATTACAGACTGACCGTTTACAGTTTTTACCTCGGCTGCTGTTTTAATCGGGAACAAGCTATACTGGTCTTTCAGCACCAATTGGTTTGCATCATAGCGTTCCATGCGCAGACCTAAGCGGAATACCAGATCTTTAAACTGGAATTGGTCTTGCAACCAAGCCGCCATATATACAGGAGTAAATGCACCGATGGTTCTTTTATCCTTATTATTCAAGAACTCGTCAATAGAGGGTTTGCCTTTAACAACTTTACCAAGGTGATCGTAACCGAAATAGCTTACATAACCGTTACCGTTGTTAAGCAATTCATCGGCAGTGAACATATCCAAAGAGAAATCGCCGGGTTTGTATGAGTTGATATCTACAAAAGTGCGTTCGTCAATGGCTTTGCCATAAACATCTTTGGCACCTTCGCTTATGAGTTTATTTCTGAAAGTACGGTCGAAGTGTGACTGTTCGCTGTAGTTAACCAGGCGGTTATAACGCACTGTATCGGTAAACACGCCATTGGCATCATAGCTAAGAATGGGGTGGTCTTTATCCAGTTCCTGAATGTGGCTGTTCATCAACTGTCCCATCAGAATCCAAAGGCCATTGGCACCTAGGCTATATCCACGAGAAATAAGTTGTTCGTAGTAAAAACCGGCTTGTAAATCATGCGGAGCTCTTTCGCGGCCACCCACAGTTTTGGGTTTAACCTGCATTTGTCCCAAGGCAAAGAATGAATACTTTTCAGACTGACTTTTGCTCCAGCCTGAAGTAATATTGCCCTGAGAGGCCCACAGAGAATAAACGGCAGAGGGATTGTAACCGTTCAGCAGGCCCTGGCTGTTTTGGAGTTGGGCTGTATTTTGAATGGTAAACCCACGGCTGCCGTAGTAGTCATATACAAATTGGGTATAGTTTGCACGCACTTTATTTAAGTCGCTGCGTTCAAAAGTCATTAAGGTATCGCGGTAACCAGCCAGTTTCCAGTAGTTGCGCAATTGAACTTCATTGCCATATTGGTCAATAACTTTTTCAGGGGTTGAATTGGGGCTATTATCTGAGCGAGAGTAGCCAAAAACTTCTGTTGGGAAGCGGGTAAATGTACCAATATATCCGTAGTCGAAAATATTATCCAAATGGCTGGCATCGCGGGTGCGGCCCTGGCTGTTTTGGTAATCGGCGCGGATGGTATAGAACGCATTTTTAACGTTGCTGGTTTTATTTACTTTAAAGTTTTGAGTGAATTGCAGGTAAGCACGCACGGTAGAAGCATCACCCCGTGCATTGGCTGCATAGTTCATTATTGAGTTACCTGCGGCAAGATTTTGCTGGTAGAAATAACTACCGTAAGCTGTAACAGAAATGAAACGATTTGGGCGGAATTCTAATTTACCCACAAAGTTACCGTTACCCAATGGGGAATTGGGGCGGGCTTTCAGTCGCTCAATATCATTCATAGTAAGGTAGCTGGCTGCATTCACAAACCCGTTGGGGGTAAAGATCATGGGGCTGTTTTCCAGTTCCTTAAGTTTATCTTCTTTAACTACATATATACCGGTGCGGGTAGGCGCAGGGTCTTTATAGAAACCCAGGGTACCATCGAGCATGAAGCCCAGTTTTACATATTTTTTAGTTTGGTTGCCATCCTTGTATTTTTTTACCCAAAGCGGACCAGAGGCAAAACCCTCTAAGCTGCTATGAGAGAATGGATCGAGGTATTGAGAGGTAATGCCTTCGAGGGCTGTAACCAGTTTTTCAGAGGCGCCGCGGGTGGTGTAGCTAAATGCACCTCCGGTTAAGTCGCCATACTGAGCAGGAATACCTCCGATGTTTACAGAAATGGCTTCAGTACCCAGGGTACCTACCGAACCACTACCAATGGCGCGTACACCGTCGATAAATGTTCCGTTACCATCTGCGCGGGTTCCGCGAACCGAAATACCCTGTGAGGTTGCCACAACTGCAGAGTTTGTAGCTACAATGGAGTTTACACCCCTTTGACTGCCTTGAAGCAGATCTTTGGTTGATTTGGATGCGTCATTCCCTACCAAACTTACAGGGGTTTTCTTGGCCACACCGGAAATTACAATTTCACCGGTTTTCTGAATCTTGAAAGTCATTTCTCTTTCAGGGTTCAAACCAATGGCCAAGTCCAAATCGGTAAGGTTTTGATCGGGATAACCTTCTTTAGAGGCTTTGATGTCGTAAGTACCTGGCTGCAGGGTAGGAAAACCAACACGTCCGTCTGAGTCGGTTGTGTCGCTTGCTACCTCAATGTTGCTTTTCAACATTTTCACCAGTACACCACTCATTGCTTTGCCAGTTTCGTCGGTAACTTTCAGCCTGAAATCTGCGAAGGAGGTTTGGGCTTTAGCTCCCAAAACACTTAGCAGGGCAATGACGAGAATAGCGCCAATTCTATGTATTTTTTGCTTCATAATTCGTTTCTTTCTTTCGTCGGTGAAAACCCGATTTTAGTCGGATGTTTTCAGTGGCAAGTTTACCCAAATTTTAGTCATTTACCAAAGGGTAATTTGCCCTTGCTTTTTTTGCCTGTGCATTATGACCAAATTATTGATATCCATGTCGGATTGTCATAAAATGGCCATGCACCCGGATTTTTTCAGGCACTATCCGTCTGCAACCCTTTACCAGACTGGTAAAATTGCATTATTTTCTTTGCCAAAACTTGTGAGATTTTGGCATAACTTTCATGGGTCCAACCACCAATATGCGGGGTTAAAACCACCTGTGGAAATTGTATGAGTTTATCGAACCACTGATGTTCTGAAACACCCATTGCACTTGGATTTTCATGCTCCAACACATCGGCTGCAAACCCTAAAATGCGTCCATTTTCAAGGGCCGAAATCAAATCATTGGTTTTTGCAATACCCCCTCTGGATAAATTTAGCAGAAAAATTTTTCTGACAAACTTCTGAAGGTATTCTGAATTAATCATGAACTTAGTATGACGGTCCAATGGCACATGGTAAGACACAATATCGGCGTATTCAAACAGTTTGTCCATTTCACAGGCTTCCACCTGCGCATTTCCATAGTTTTTTTTGTATTTATCGTAAGCCAAAATTCTCACACCAAATCCACTGAGCTTTCTTGCCAATGCCGAACCCGTATTGCCATAACCAACTATGCCTACTGTTTTCCCGCTGAGTTCTATGCCCCTATTGACTTCGCGTTTCCAAATACCTTGACGTACTTCTGCATCGGCCGTGTGAATTTTTCTAAAAAGCGAAAAAAGCATACCAATGGCATGCTCGGCCACAGCGTCGCTATTGGCTTCACCGGCATTGAAACAGGTAATATTCAGCGCATTTGCCACATCGGTGTCGATATTGTCCATACCAGCACCACCACGGGCAATAAATCTAAGACCTTTACCAGCTTTTAAAAGCGACTCATCTACCTGCGTTTTGGTACGAATTACCAATCCCTCTATGCCCTTTTCAAGGGCCGTAAAAATGGTTTCTCTACTGGCAAGCGGTTGATATTCAAATAAAATACCCTGGGCACTCAATTCATCCATCAGGGATGGATGAAAATCGTCGGCAATAAAAACGGGCAGTTGTTGTTTCAAAACGGGCTTCAAATATACAAACAAAAATGGAGCAGGACCGCCCAATAGCAGTCCTGCTTCCGTTCTAAAAAACCAATCGGCACAAATACCCGAATTGTTATGAAAATTCCGCATCCGGAAAATTTCCGCGGTTATTGTTGATTAAAGAAAAGACGCATGCCAAACCGCACAATTCGTGGGGTTCCATAAGCAGAATTCTGAGAATTGAGCAGCATCTTATACATGTCGGTATAGCTTTGGGCGCTGATTTGGTTTTGCACTGCCAATTGTCCCTGGCTTGAGTTCAAAAATCCATCGTCGTTTGCCTGTCCGGTAAATGGAAATACAGAAACTATATTTTGGGTATTAAATACATTTTGTATCGACAAAAAGGCTTGTACCATGGTAGGATTGGTGGTTTTATTCACAATAAAATTCTTAGAAATATTGATATCTAAAAATTTCTGCCAGGGCATGCGCGCACCAAAGGGTACCCCTTTTACCTGAGCCCTATCGGTTGCACCAATCTGCACCGCGCGGGTAGTGGGGGTATAGGGCAATCCGCTATAGGTGTTAGCAGTGAAATTGATAGTGGTATTTTTAAGCACTTCTACCCCATTAAATACCGGACCGGTATATAGTTTAACCCTTCTTACACGGTCGTAACCGCTTTTCCAGGCAAAGGTGGCACTGGCTTTCAGGTTATGACGCACATCCAGTTCGCCCAATGGAATCACGTTGCGTAAATTGGGTTGGTTACTGGCTATCAAAGCCGCCTGAGAATTGATATTTGAGCCCGAACCATCGGCGTATTGCAGCATGTAACTGGCCATCACAGAAAGGGGCCCGATATCATTCATTACAAAAGTGGTTTGAAAAGCTGTAATGGTAGAAAAATCGATATTGCGGTAAGTGATGTAGCTAACGGGATAAGCCTGAGAAATTCTTGCCAATCCAAAATCTTTGCGCACCTCGCTGTAGCTTGCGGAAAACTCCAATCCTTTATTGCGTTTACTGCCAAAAATATGTTTGTAACCGGCTTCATAATTGGTGCGGATACGTGCACCCAATTGTCCGTTCGAAATCAGATTTCCCTGGCGGTTTTTCAGGTAATACAATTCATCAATTGTAAGCAACGATCCGGTAGTACTGGGCCTTTGTGCCATTACATCGTAGCTCACAAAAAAAGATTGCTTATTGGGAACCAGGGGAAAAGTAAACCAAAGGCGGGGCAACAGATTGATGGAGGGTTTAAAATCGCGCAATGAAGCGGTGCTTAATTCGGTTTGACCCGGGTTTACCAGTAAGGGGGCAATTTGTCCGTTGGTGGTTTTATTGGCCAGAAATTCGGGGTTGGTTTGTTCGCTTCCATCTGCGTTATACCAGCGATCACCATTGCGGTAACCAATAATGCTGGTAGGGCTTTTTACATCATTCACGTACACTTTGTAGTCCGATCCGATGTTTGCGGGATGGATTACATTGGCGCCATTGATAGTGGTAACTTCTCCTGCGGTTTTAATTGGGAATAATGACCACCTTAAATCTGAACTGATCCTGTAACCATGCGGCGGTATATACAGGCATAAAGGCATCGATAGACCGGTTTTTTTTGTCATTCAAAAAGGCTTCGGGGCCTTTTTTGCCGCGGGTTTTATTGCCCAGGTGGTCATACCCATAATAACTTACCACACCATTTCCATTATTTAACAATTCATCGGCCGTAAACATATCCAGTTTAAAATCACCAGGGGCGTAACTGTTTACATCCAGCAATGTTTTTTCATCTATCAGTTTTCCGTTCACATCGCGTGCACCTCTGGCAATCAGCGAGTTGCGGAAAGCGCGGTCAAAGCCGGTTTGTTGGTTATAATTCACCAGCCGGTTATAGCGCACGGTATCGGTAAACACACCGTTTGCATCATAACTAAGAATGGGGTGCGCCAAATCAAGCTCTGCGAGGTGTGTATTTGCCAACTGTGGCATTAGTGTCCACAAATCATTTGCATTGAGGTTATAAGCGCGTTGCACAGCTTGTTCGTAATAAAACCCGGCTTGCAAATCATGCACGGGTGCAGCCACACCGGTGATACTTTTGGCTCTGATACTAAACTGGGCCTGAGAAAAAATAGAAATCCTTTCGGCCGATGATTTTGCAAAACTGCTGCCATTGGTGCCCATGGCCGACCACAGCGAATAAATGCGCGAAGGGTTTAAACCATTTAACAATCCCAGGTTATTGGCAATTTGTTGTTTGTTTTGAATTTGTAATCCACGGCTGGCATAAATATCATACACATTGCGGGTATAGGCTTCGCGCAGCGGATTTTTACCGGCAGCTTCAAAAGTGAGGGCCGTATCGGTCCAGCCGGTTTGTTCCCAATAGCTTCGCAGCTGCACATCATTGCCATATTGGTCGCGCACTATTTTAGGCTCACTGTTTGGGTTATTATCCTTGCGCGAGTAATCAAATACTTCCTGTGAATAGGTTTTAAAACTACCCAGATAGCCGTAGTCGAAAATATTATCCAAATGCACTGCATCACGTGTTTGACTAAACTGGCCCGAGTATTCGGCGCGAATGGTATAGAATGCATTTTGGATAGGACTGTTCTCGGATGTTTTTAAATTCTGTGTGAATTGCAAATAGGCGAGCAAACCCTTGCTGTCACTGCGCGCATTGGCATTGTAATTCATAATAGAATTATTGATAGACAGTGAATTATTGTAGGTAAACTTGGCAAATCCTACCAGTTTGGTATTCAGATTGGGTCTGAACTCGAGTTTGCTATAAAAATTACCCGATTTCATGGGTGAATTGGGGTGGGCTTTCACATGCTCAAAATCATCCTGGGTAAGATACGAGGCACTATATACAAAACCACGCGGGGTATAGGTTAGCGGATTATTTTGCAGCTGATTGCGACTCTCGTCTTTCAGCATATAAACGCCATTGTAGGTTGGGTAGGCATCTTTGGCATACGTCAATTGCCCATTGAGCACATAACCGAGCTTTAAATATTGACGGGTAGTATTGCCCACCTTATATTTTTTAACAAGCAAAGGACCGGAGGCAAAGGCACCCACGGAACTGTAACCAAACGGATCCAACATCCAGGACGACATCATTTCAGCTGCCAACTCGCGTTTTAAACTGGCACTGCGGGTAACCCAGTCAAAAGAGCCACCGGTAAAATCGCCCTTATTGGCAGGTACACCTCCAATGGTAGTGCCCAGCATTTCGGTACCCAGTGTATTTAATCCGGTACCGTTATCCTTGGCACCATCTACAAAGTTCGGATTGCCATCTGTGCGGCTGCCAACAAAGCTATTCCCATTGCGATTGCTGATAATGCGCGAAGTACTTTTAGTTACAGCACCGATTGCATCCGGGCCTCTATCCATTATGCCCTGCCTATCCAGGGGCGGCAAGCTGGGCCCAACAATAATTAATACCTCCTTTTTCTTCCCTCTGATATCCACCGGAGAGATAGTCTGGCGTAGGAGTGAATCCAGATTAATCAACACTACCACAAGTTCACTATTAGGTCCTACCCTTAGATCCAGTGTGGCCGAATCATTTAAAAAGCCCATTTTGGAAGTTACTACTAAATATTCACCGGCTATAAGGGTAGCAAACCGCACTTGCCCCTGGGAGTTGGTTTTGGCCCCCTCCACCCAGGCTCCGCCTTTAAACAAATTCACTTCGGCATCGGAGAGTAAGGTATTATCCTTGATAAATTTCGATTTTGCTTCGTAAACCCTGACGCTAAAATCGGCCAACCCATCCTGTGCAGCCAGGTGGTGCTGAAAAATGAAACCTGCCAGCAACAGGCTCCATAATTTTAGCTGATTTTTCAGCGCATTTGACCGTGTTCCGCAGCCAAATGCATTTTTGTTTGTAATTTTCTTCATTGTGTATCCCTTTCGTTTTAGTGTGTATCGCTTTTGTGGGCACAAACCGGGAAAAATCTAAAGGCCATAAAAAAAGAAAAGCTTCCCCTAAGGGCATAGCTGCGCCTTCCCTTTGCCACAACTGACAAGGGTTTTCCTTCATTTCCATATAAGTAATGGTGGGTCCCAATACAGGTAAATACACCTGTGACGGAATAGGTAAATGGGAAAAGAGAAAAAAATTGATAAAAAATCAGAAACTATCGTCCAAACGGCCGAAAGTACTTACTGGTAGTAGCTTTTGCGATTTTTTAACCACTTGGTTTCAGCCGCGGTTGCTTGCTCGGCAGGAGCATGCTCACCCTGGTTGATGGTTTGAGTAAAGAAACTTGCTGCAGCTACCGCCAATGCCCTTTGCTCATCTGCACTGAAATCTGTCTCACCTAATGCAGAGGGGTCATAATTTTCACCTATGAAATTGGTATCAAAATGTCCACTCACAAAATCGGGGTGATTGAGTACAAAGGTGCCAAAATTGAGGGTGGTTTCAATCCCTGTGATGCGGTATTCGGTAATGGCGCGTTTCAACCTGTCAATAGCTTCTTGCCGGGTGGGTGCCCAGGCAATCAGCTTGGCAATCATATTGTCGTAATAAATGGGAATCTCTGCACCGGGTTCCATGCAATCATCCACACGGATGCCGGGGCCCTGGGGTTTCTCGTATTCACCCAATGTTCCTACATCAGGTAAAAAATTATTGGCGGGGTCTTCGGCACAAACGCGCAATTCAACCGCATGCCCGTTTATGGTAAGGCTGTCCTGGGTAAACTCCAGGGGCAAACCTGCCGCTACACGAATCTGCTCTTTTACCAAATCCAGTCCGGTAATGCACTCGGTAACCGGATGCTCTACTTGCAGGCGGGTGTTCATTTCCAGAAAATAGAAATTGCCATCATCGCCCAGCAAAAACTCTACAGTACCTGCACCGGTATAATTACAGGCGCGGGCCACATTTACAGCAGCCGCACCCATTTTTGCTCTGAGTTCGGGGGTAAGCACCGCGCTGGGGGCTTCTTCAACCAGTTTTTGGTGGCGGCGCTGTATGCTGCATTCCCTTTCAAAAATGTGGCAGATATTGCCATGGGTATCGGCCATTATCTGAAACTCGATATGGCGTGGACCTCCAACAAATTTTTCAATGAATACGCTATCGTCTCCAAACGAGCTGCGGGCTTCGCTTTGGGCTGTATGCAGGGCCGAAATAAATTCCGATTCGGAATTTACAATACGCATACCCTTTCCTCCCCCACCGGCACTGGCTTTTACCAATACCGGGAAACCCACCTGAATGGCAACCTGCAAAGCAGCCTGCTCGTCGGTAATGGCTTCATTGATACCGGGCACCAGGGGCACTCCAAATTTTTCAACCGCCTGCTTACTGGCAATTTTGCTACCCATAATTTCCATAGCTTCCGGGCTAGGACCTATAAGTACAATGCCATTGTCGCGCAGTTTGCGGGCAAAAACTGCATTTTCACTTAAAAAACCATACCCCGGGTGTACGGCCTGGGCACCGGTTTTTTTGCATACCTCTATAATGCGGTCTTGTTGCAGATAGCTGTCTGCACTCGCCGGACCTCCAATGCAATAGGCTTCGTCGGCATAGCGCACATGCAGGGCTTTTTTATCGGCCTCGCTGTATACGGCTACGGTTTTAATGCCCAGTTCGCGGCAGGTGCGCATCACACGTATGGCAATTTCGCCGCGGTTGGCTATCAGTATTTTGGTAAAGAAAGGCATCAGGCCTGTTCTTGTTCGGGATTGTTAATCATGGGCAGTTTCACCAAATCTTTTTCGAGGTGGGTTTTAGACCCTATGCCCCAAAAACCGCCTTCGGCATTGGAAATATAGTGGGCAAACTGGCGCAGGCTTTTGTAAAGGTGTACCTGGAAACGGTGTTCCAATTTGGGCATAATATGGTTCAATTGCTCAAGTTTGGCGGTAAGTGCGTTGGTGCGTTCCATTTTATCGGCAGGCAATTCGGCAATTAAACGGCGCATATCGGCTTCGGCATCATGCTCCAGGGTTGCGTACAATTCCTTTAACTCGTATTTTTCCGAAAAAGTTTTGGTGTGTATAAGCTCCAGGGTGCGTTGTTTTTCGGCATCGTGAATTTCTCCATCGGCACCGGCAATCAGCATGGATACGTACAAAGGGCTGTGAATAATGAGATCTTTCTCCTCAGGTTTCAGGTTATGGATATGTTCTAACATTGGATTTGAATAGCTTGATTTACCTTCGCGAAGGTAAAACAAAATCCGGTGCAAAGTGTGTTAAAACAAACGGTGAATATGCTGAGGGCTGAAATCGCCACCGACCTAAAACGCCCCACAGTGCTTGCTGCTGCTGGGTTACAGGTATTTGCACTGGGCCTGCTATGCTACCTTAGCAATCCCTTGCTTCCGTTTAAAACCTGGAACAGCCTTTTTTGGCTTACCGCCATTTTCAGCACCCTACAGGCTGTAAGTAAGGCATTTATCTCCATTAGCCGTGCACGCTGGATTTATTTAAACCAACTTGCTTCCCCGGCTGCCATTATTTTAGCCAAAATTTGCTATAGCTGGATTCTCATGATTCTGCTTTGCATCTTAAACCTGGCGGTATTCATATTTTTTATGCAGTTTCCGGTGGTACATGTACTGCCCTATCTGGGTTTTGTGCTGCTGGTTAGCGGGGGCATGGGTACCGTGTTTACCATGATATCTGCCATTGCCTCTAAAGCCACCAACCCCGGCTTTTTGGTTCCAGTATTAAGTTTGCCTATCATTCTACCGCTGCTGTTGGTAGGCGTACAAGGCTCGGTTAAGTGCATGATGCCAGTTTTGGCCGATACCGCCTATACCGATTTATTATTGCTGGGCGCCCTGAATGTTTTAATGCTGGTTCTTACTGGGGTGTTGTTCAATCCGTTGTGGAGGGAGTAATAGAACTATTTCAGAATAAAAAAAGCCACCCCAAAGGATGGCTTTTTTATTAAAATAAAGTCTTTTTTACTTGGCCAATTCCTTCATCAAAAGTACAGCTTGGTCCAGACCTGCATCTTTTTTATAAATCCGGAGCCAATCGGTACGTTGGGCGGTGTGTGTAGCATCGCCTTTTACCTCATCCAGGTCTGATTTAAGAGGCAGTATGGATTCGATTACTGATTTATAATCGGCATCGGCATACTTCTTATCTTCCTCTTTCAGCTCTTTTTGCTGTTGGGTGTATTTTTCAAGATTCAGCGAGTAGGTAAATTCATCGCGCAGTGCTTTCAGATCTTTGGCGCGGGTTTTCATTTTTTGGTAATGCTCGCTTTCGTTAACCGATTTGGTTCCGAATTCTATGGCTTTGGCCATTCTGCTTGTAAATGAACCTTCGAACACACTGAATGCAGCCTGGGGAATTACATCGTACGGAAGGTGAAATTCCATTTCTTCTTCACCCTGCTCAATTCCATCATACATATCGGGCAGAATCACATCCGGAATTACACCGCGCAATTGGGTAGTACCTCCGTTGATGCGGTAGAATTTCTGAATGGTTACTTTTATTTGTCCGTATCCTTTGGGAAACAGGGTGCTTTCGCCGCCTTCAATGGGCATAAAGGTTTGCACAGTGCCTTTTCCAAAAGTGCTGTGGGTGCCAATAATAACGGCACGTTTATAATCCTGCAGGGCGGCTGCCAGAATTTCGCTGGCCGAGGCGCTATAGGTATTGGTGAGCACTGCCAATGGACCTGCATAAACTACGCCTTCATTGGGGTCGCCCAGCGGACGTACTTTACCATCGGGTTCACGCACTTGTACAATGGGTCCTTGTTTTATAAACAACCCACCCATTTCTATGGCATCCTGTAAGCTACCGCCGCCGTTGTTGCGCAAGTCTAATACAATACCGTCCACACCCTCTTTTTTGAGTTTTTCAAGCTCTTTTTTTACATCTTCAGAACTGTGTCTGCCGCGTCCGCGATCCGAAAAATCGGCGTAGAAACTGGGCAGATTAATGATTCCGATTTTTTTCTTTTTATACTTCACAATGGCGCTGCGGGCATAGCTTTCTTCAATTACAATCACATCGCGCACTATGGGAATTACTTTAAATGTACCATCGGGTTTTTTCACGGTTAAACGCACCTCGGTGCCTTTTTTACCCCGAATTAATTGAATGGCATCATCCAGTTTCATGTCTACCACATCCACCGGATCTTTGGCACCCTGCGCTACTTTTACAATTAAATCGCCGGCTTTCAAATCGCCCTGTTTAAAACTGGGGCTGCCAGGAACAATTCTTTCCACTTTTATGTATCCATCTTTTTCGGAAAGGGTGGCACCAATGCCCTCCAACTTACCAGTCATGGATATATCAAAATTGGCTTTTTCTTCGGGTGGAAAATAATTGGTATGCGGATCGTAAACTTCGGTAATGCAATTTACATAAAACGAAACCTGGTCGCGGCGCGACATTTTGCGCCAGCGTTTAAACCAGTCGGTGCAAAATTTCAGGGTTTCCTGACGGGCTTTTAATTCAAGCGTATCGTAGGGATAAATTTTTGCATTTAATTTTACACTATCCGGCTCTTTTTCGCGGTTTTTTTGCGATTCGAGTTTGCGATACAAACGGTCCAGGGTTTGGAATTTCAGCCATTTGCCCCAATCGTTCATCAGCGCAGTTTCATCGGCCTGAAACTTCTCTACCTTATCGCGTTGGGTATAGGTATCATCGCCTTTAAAATCATAGGGAGCCGCAGTTAAATCTGCATTAATTTTTTTCTCCAAAGTACTCAACCGGGTCATTAAAATATTCCAGGCAGAATCAAAGAAATCATAGCGCCCTGCAAGAATCTGATCATCCAAAGATGTTTCATATTTGGCCAGGTTATCAATTTCTTTTTGGGTAAAAAAACGTTTGTCATTGTCGAGTTTCTCAAGCACATTTTTATATACTTTTTTAGAGAAATCATCATTAATTTCAGGGGCGCTGTAATGCTCCTGTTTTAAAATACCGGTAATTTTAATGAGCAGCGAATCATCTGCCCCCATTTTTTTGTTGCTACAAAATACCAGCACCGCTACCAGCGCTGTTACCGAGATAGGAAGCCAAAATTGTTTTTTCATTGAGAAATGCGAAAGTTTTTTTTATTTTTTATTCAATCCCAGCACATCCACACCTTGCTCAAAAATGATATCGGTAGGAATGCCTGCTTTATTTATTTTTTTCAAATCCTCAGATAATTTAGGTCCAACTACGGCCATTTTATCCAGGTATTTTTTCACTGCAACTGCATCGCCATTGCCCTGCAGGCGCAGTAAATCGCCAGCCAGTTTTTCAATGGTAGCTTTCATTTTTTCTACATCTACTTTATAAAATCCTTTGGATGTGCGGGTAATGGCACCGGCGTTCAAAAGGGTATTAAAAGTAATCATATTGGCCTGGCCATGTGAGTTGGCAGCACCAAAACGCACCGAACGGAAAACACTGGCAACAAAGGTTACATAAAAATCATCCAGCTTGCCTTTCAGTTCTTTTTTCTCCACCATTTGAGTTACCATCCACAGTCCCAATACATCGGCTTTGCATTCTTCAATGGCCGAGTAGGTAGCACCCAGAGCTTCGCGCACAGTACCAGTTTTATCTATGGTATTTTTAATACCCAAACCATGGGCAACTTCGTGAAACATTACATCATTAAAAAATGCATCCCAACTCACATTGGCGCGCTGAGATGGATCGATAATCTGATCGGCAATCGGAATTAAAATATTATCAAATTTGGCCTTCATTACGTTCTTAATTTGAGAACGGCGGGTGCCATGGGTTTGTTGTAAATTTTCGTCGTTTGGCAGATTTACAGCGATGGTTTTAGAACCCGCATTGGCATCTCCTGAATAGTAAACCGCATCAAATACCGCCAACTGACTTTCGCTGCTGCCCGCTTTTTCGGTTTTGTAGATGGAATCTACAGGCAGATTTTTTTGCAAATCGGGCAATAATTTGATGAATTTTTCAAGTTTTTGACCCCATTCTTTATCGCGGATTAAAACAAACGACTCGTAAGAAGTTTTATAGCCATACAATTCATCCTCATAATTCTCAATGGGGCCTATGATGATATCCAGGTTGGATTTTTTCAGTTTCAACCATTCAATATCACTTTGCTGAAAATCGCCATTCATAATGCCTTCACCGCGCAAACGCAAAAAGTTGAACAATTCAGGATCTGCTTTAGCCAGCTTTTCAGAAGCCCGCAGCAGGTTTTCCATAATTTGGGCATTGTAATATTGATAAGCCATGCTGTAAGGGAAAGCCTCCAGGTTCATAACCATACCTTCGGGCATCATGGGTGCAGGCAAATTACCCTGAGGCATTGGGCCACGGTGCAATACGGTATACGGATTCTTTTTTATATCAAAGGGCATGCTGTCAAACTCGCCTTTGCGCATGTCTTTAGGGTAAAAGTTTCTACCTAAGGGTTTAGGGCCCACCCCCACAATAAAAGGTTCGTTGTTATTCATGCGGTCCCAGGGACCGTAGTTTATAAGTACCAGTTGTTTCAGTTTCTCATCCTGAATCTGATTCAACAAGGGATAAGGATCTCCATAGGTTTGTTTCCAGTAAACCGAATCGGCAAACTGTGCGGCGCGAATCAGGTAAACCAGGGCTTCTTTTTCTTCCGGGCTCAGGGCCGAAAGATCAGGATTCAGGCGGATGGTTTTATAGGCCGCCAGTTTTTCGTCGAGGTTTAAACCAGATACTGGCTTTAACTGAGCCTGAGAGTGCAAAACAGCACCTGAAACAAGGAGAATGGTAAATATCTTACGGATCATAAAGGTTGGTTTATTGGTTATTCTCTTTTCAAGAATCGTGCAAATTTAAAAACCTAGTTGGGATTCCCTTGTTTTTTAGCCATAATTCACAAAATCACGACAAACCGCACATTTTTTCGGTCGAATCATTCGGGATTTCAGAAAAGCGAATGAACTTTGCAGAAATCTTTTAACCTTGTTTCCTATCTCACTCACCCAAAGCGAATTGGTGCCACCGGCCGAAACCAGTGAAGTATGCTGTGCATCGCTGTATGGCGCATTTCCGAACTATGCGGGCATTGGGTGCAATGAAAACGGAAACTGGCCCCTGTCGTGGATGCAACTGAGCAAGCCCACCGGGCACTATGTAAGCCGATTTGGGATGGGGCTTGTAAACTTTTTGCTAAAAAAACATGCCGTTATGCTCATAGGCAATGCCTGCGCGCCGGGTTTGTTTTTCCCAAAGGTTAACCTTGCCAGGGGCTGGGAGCAATTTCAGTTTATACCCAAGCAAGATTGTGGTACGGTAGTGATCAATGTTAAAGGCAAAGTTGAGCAAGCCAAAGATGCCCTCATTTTTCCGGCCGAACCCTTTATGCAACTCGATATAAAGGCAGATTGGAACAACTTCGAAGATTACCTGGGAGCCATGCAAAGTAAATACAGGGTGCGCACCAAAAAGGCTTTGAGCCAAAGTTCACACTTGGAAGTCAATCAGTATTCAGGCACACAGATTACCGACGAATTATTGGATACCTGCCAAATGCTATTGCGCGATACTTTGCGCAACAAAACCATTGCTTTAAACCAAGATTTGAAACGCATTTTGCAAAATTTCAGGGATTTTGGCAATCAAAATTATCATTTAAACACCTATTTGCAAAACGGTAAAATTGTGGGTTTTATTAGCTGGCTAAAATCCGAAAATGCCATGTATGCCATGCAAGTAGGCTATGAAGCAAAAATTGCCAAAGAAACCCATATTTACCAAAGAATGCTGTACGATTTAATTGCAAAAAGCATTGAAAATAAATTGCAATTCATCAATTTTGGCCGCACCGCTACCGAAATCAAAAGCACGCTGGGCGCAAAACCCATCGATAATAGTTATTTGATTTATGTACAAAATCCCATTCTGAAATTTTTAGCCAATTTATATAAAAATTATTTTTTCAAACCTGAAACTTACGTGTTGAGGAATCCGTTTAAGGAATAATTCAAAGCCATTCAAAAATTGAAGGAGTATCAGACTTTTTGCAGTATTCTCCATTAGCTTTCGTCAGAGGGGTGTATAGCATCAGAAAAAATAATTTACCAACCGCCGGAGTTGGAAACTCAATGTTTATTGGGGGACCATTAAAATCCATTAACACCCTGTTGCCGCAATGCACCCAAAATTTATCTGACCCTTCCATCCATTCTATACATAGCGCTTGCACAAACAGAGCCGTTTTTGCACCCAGTTTATTTCCCTTTTTAGGATATTGCAAGCAAAATTTATTAGACTCAAGCCTTTTCCAACTTCCACTAAAATAATTTTGTTGTTTAATTTTCGGATTGAATGAAAATTTTTTAAGCAGTTTTTCTCCCTCAACATGGCTCAGACCCAATGCTGGCGTTCTTTGCCCACGTAGGTTGCTTTCATCAAACTGTAATATTTTTTGAAATACACCCGCAAGTCTTTGATGCAAATATGAATCAAAGGTATTTTTACTTAAATCAGCATTGTGCAGAGCAAGCAAAAGTGAATTTCTAAAACGTTTGGCAAAGTTATTAGCGGTTTTAAATTCCGCATTATTTTCGCGGGTGCGTTCAAAAGCTGCATCGGTTTTAACTTTTTTACCCGATACCCCTATGCGCTTGCGGGCTATGATTTTGCCATTTCGGGTATAAAAGGTTAGTTCACCAACCCGTCCGTTGAATTGAATAATTCCAGAAACAGTTGCCATTTTTTTAATTTAATTTCTTTATATTAAACGTACAGCGCGAAAAAAAGTTTCAATTTATCCGATTTTAAACGGATAAAAATGGCTAACCCAATATCAATGGCCAGTAAAATCAATACAAAGTCCGCGCAGGGTTTGCATTTGGTAAAACAGCATAAAACAAAAAATACCCCTTGATAAATCTTGAACAAATCCATTAAATACGAATCTGGAATACCAGACTGCTGGTAAAGGGCTGCCAGCGGCTATAATAAAGAATATAATAGACATTATATTTACGATATAAAGTCGTTATTTAGCCGATATAAAGACAATTAGGATTTTGCCGGACAATGAAGGCAAGTAAAGTATTAAAAAAAAGTAACTTAGGCAAAAATTGATAAATTCCCCCAGTTGCCTTTACTTTAGACTATCAAATTAACAAAAATAAAAATGGATAAACAAGCTATCTGTATTGTTACGATCCCAATTTATGAGAACTAAGCCCAAAAAGCACGAATCAAAAGCCCTAATTACCTTTAAAAAGGCCTGTTTCGATAGATTTCAGCTTATCGTTTAATTCATGAATACGTGCACTTAATTTACGAATCTCCGCAACAACATGTTGCTCATCTTTAATATCGTGTAGAGATAATTCTGAAGAGGTTTTTTGGATATTTTGAAGCAGCTCAAACAATTCAATTTTAAAATAGTTGCAAAACTGACTTAATTGTGCCAAAGTAGGGGAAACCTTATCATGTTCCCAGTCGCTAATCATGCTTTGAGAAACATTCAAATCAATGGCCAGCGCAGACTGGGTAACACCGGCTGACAAGCGAACTACCCGCATTTTACTCCCAATAAACATATTAACAATTTTAAGAACTCCAAATTTATCTGATTATTTTGGAACCTTAAAATATATTTATTTACAGATATACTGATATACTAGGGACACAACGCCAAAGCCGTTTTTAAACGGTTTTCACTAATAAAATATTTTTATAGCGATTGGATAAATTTCAAGCCATTTAAAAATTTGCATTACCAAATTTTATAAATTATGAAAAACAGAAAAATGCACATTTATTTAATTCTGGGCCTGGCACTAGCGGCTTGTAAAAAAACCGAAAACAGAGAATTGCCGCTACCAGACAGCAACAGAAACGCCAAATTAACCAGTATTCCTTTTGCTTCTTGTAAGCCAAACATCATTCCCAAATCGCGCTTATATGAAAATTGCCGGGATGAAAAAGAGAGGCAGATTGACCAAAAACATTACCAAATGATGGAAGAATTACTTCCATATGCCAATGAGAAAGCATTCAAACAGTTATTAAGCAAAAGTAAAAACCGGGAAAACAAAACCATTTACCTGCGCGAAATAAACCAAACCATAACAGCTGTTAAATCTGGACTAAAAACAGAGACAAGCTTTCCTGAAGATTGTTCTACAGAATATGAAGGATATCACTACAAAGATGTAGTATTTGTACCCAATGCCGATTGGGCCAATTTTGAGTTATCTCCTATATATTCTCCAGGGATTGAACTATACGACGATATCAGCGACCAGGATGAGGAAGAAGGCAACCATGATGTAATCTTTGGCTGGTATGTAGATGAGAATGGTGACACAATTGAAATCAACATAGGCGAAGCCGATTGCGCCCAAACCACCCGCCCGATTATTGTGGCAGGGCTGGAGACTTGTGAGGAGGTAACAGAAAACTTACCTAAACTATTTAATGGCTTATTAGAGAGTAAAAAACAAATTAGTAATCGGGGTTCGTTCACACCCTTAATTAATGGACTTCAAATTAATTATCGATATGATAACTCTAATATGTCAGAAGTAAACTGCCATTTTATTAAATTCACAAGCAGTTTGTTTGAAAAAAATGGCAGATTCAGGGTAAAGGAAGTGAACAAAAAAAATATTAATAGTTTTTTAAGTGTTTCCGACGTTTCTTTCAGTGATGGCAACTTTGTTGCCACCCTGAAAGATGACTTTTCTGACCGGTTGTGTTATAATCTTTTCGAATACGATTGGTATGCCGGCTCAAAAAACCTGGGTTCATGTCAAGCTCCGTCGGGTGGTACATCATTTAGCCTGGACAGGGCCAATATGAAATTTTCGAACGAATGGTACGCATTTGATCCTGTAAACTCTTTAAATTCCAAAGCCGTACCTGCAAGCAGCATCACCTCAAATGGTTTTGAAATTTCATTTGAACAAAATAAAGGGAAAATCAAGATTAAAAAATAATTTGCAAAGGGTACGCAATTAAATTATAATTGCGTACCCAATTCTATGAAACAATTTTTTGGTTTTACCATTCTGTTTCTACCGTTGGCACTGTTCTGCCAACAGATTCAACTCGGATATGAAAACATTCATCCTGGAAATACAATATACATTAATTACGAATCGAATAAAAAATTCAAATACGGTTTTGGATTTAATTATTTGCTTAATTCTAATAATAGATTTTTCAACAATAACGAATCCCTGCAGGGGGCATACAACACTAAATTCATAAATCATTTTGGCGCAAATGTTTCTGTTTATAAAAAATATTACACAAACAACCAATTTAATCTCGCCGGCACATTCACTTTTCATGTGAACCATTGTTCCACCCGCGCTATCATAGCTGAACCCAAATACTATTCAACTCCGATGGGGAGGGTTCAAAAATTTGAAACTATTATTACCAAAAACAATTATTTTCTAATATTTCTTGTTGGGTTAAGATTCCAATATTCTATAAACCAATATTTAAATTTTATTGCGAAAGGTGGAATTGGTGCTGCTAAAATTATTATTCCCGGCTTTTATCCACCAGGATTTGGCGCACCCAAAAACTACTCTTATACCGATTTTTCCCAAAGTTTTGGATTTGGCATATCTTACAATTTTAGGAAAAAATGAAACCGTATTTAATTCCCCTGATTGCGCTATTCCCATTGTTTCTGCAAGCCCAGCAATCAAAACTTGCATTTAGGGGCGCATACAACTTCACCAACATTGGCAAAAATGGCAGCATAGGAGTTGAATACCAATTCAATAACCACTTCAGTGCAGAAGCCCATTTGCGCTTTCACCAAAACCGCCAATATAAACTTTGGGATGAACCCAATTATTGGAATCGAGTGCATGCATTCGAAAATTCCCAGTTCTTTGGCGTTGGAATGGTGATAAACGAAACGTTAAAATGGCAGGGTAGCACAAGCTGTAAACCCATGATTAGCATTGGATCGCAATATACCCATGCCGGAATTAAAGCACAAATCAGTGAATTATACGGTACAATCTACGATAGCGCCCAAAACAAATTTAACACTTACAAATATTTTACTGTCAAAACCTTCAAACCCATGCACATTCTCGAGCAAACCCTGCAATTCAGAATGAGATTCAAGGTGGCCGGGGTATTTTCAATGGATTACTCAGCCGGAATAGCATCCTCTTTTGAATGGGGTATAGACCCTGCCCTTCGCAGCGGAAAACACCAAACCAAATGGTTGTGGGGCCCTACTGCGAGTATTGGATTGGTATTTGATTTGTCTAGAAAAAAGGCCGCCCCGTAGATTCTGCACCTGCCCTTGAATGCCTCTAGGCCAGAATTCCTATATTCGCATTTCTAAAATCAATGAAAAGCGTAGCAATACTATTGTCTTGTCTGGCAGCATTCAGTCTTTCGGCCCAAGACACCCTTACCAACAAACCCGGTTCAAAATACAGATTTTCTAAGGTTTACTCTGCCGAAGCCACTTCGGTAAAAGACCAATGCAAAACCGGTACCTGCTGGAGTTTTAGCTCCCTGTCGTTTTTAGAGTCGGAATTACTGCGCAAAGGCAAAGGCAGCCACCAACTCAGCGAAATGTGGATAGTGCGCTGCGCTTATATCGAAAAAGCGATTACTTACATACGCATGAACGGTCGCCACCAGTTCGACCAGGGGGGTGAGTTTCACGATATCCCCTATATCATCAAAAAGTACGGCATTGTGCCCAACGAGGTATACAAGGGCCTTTCGTATGGTGAAGAAAAACACAACCACAACGAGATGGTGGCTATGCTGCAGGGCATGCTCGAAAAACTGAAAGACAACCCGCAGGGAACCTATACCACCAGTTGGGTAAAAGCGGTAGAAGGTGTAGTAGATGCTTACCTGGGCAAAGCCCCCGAGAAATTTACCTACCAGGGCAAAGAATACACCCCAAAAAGCTGGGCCGAATCACTAGCCCTGAATATGGACGACTATGTGGTAATTACCTCATTTACCCACCACGATATGTATCGCCCGTTTGCCATTGAAGTGGCCGACAACTGGAGCATGCAAATGGCTTATAATGTGCCCCTCGATGAAATGGTGGGCGCTATGAATCACGCGTTAGAAAAAGGCTATGGCATTGCCTGGGCATCGGATGTAAGCGAAAAAGGATTTTCGTTTTACGACGGATTGGGCATTGTACCCGTGGAAGACAGCATGGTAAAACAAAAAACCCGCGACAACAAATACTTCAACGATGCCGGTGGAGCCCGCAGCGGATTGGGTTTTGTAAAACCTGTGCCCGAAAAAGTAATCACTGCCGAAACCCGTCAGGAAGCTTTTGACCGCCAAACCACAACAGATGATCACGGCATGCACATTACTGGCTTGCTGCGCGAACAAAACGGTGGCAACTACTATGTGGTAAAAAACTCCTGGGGTACCCAAAACTACCTGCAGGGCTACTTATACGTTTCCGAGGCTTATGTAAAATACAAGACTATTTGCGTTATGGTGCACAAAGATGCCCTGGATAAGAAGTTGAAAGAAAAGCTGGAAATTGATTAATTCACGCACAATAAATCCAATTTAAATCCCGTTTGACAAATATGAGGAAGGCTATAATTTACACCCTGTTAGCACTGGTACTCGGCATAGTTTTCGAAAGCTGCGCCGCACACAACAGCAAAAAAGGCTGCGATGGCCGCCGCAAACAACGCGTTGAAATGGGCTGGATGTAAGACGAGGTACGAGGTTAGAGGTACGAGGTTAGAGGTACGAGGTACGAGGTTCGAGGTACGAGGTTCGAGGTTAGAGGTTAGAGGTTAGAGGTTAGAGTTACTCCGTCGCGGTCAGAGGTTCGTGGAATAAATTCGAGAACCGAAGTAAGAGGTACGAGGTACGATAACCGAGGTACGAGGTTTGAGGTTCGAGGTACGAGATCCGAGGTTCGATAACCGAGATCCGAGGTTCGAGGTTCGAACTAGCATGTGCGAGGTACGAAGCACAATAGACTGTCACCGCAATCCAATCCGCCACATTTTCAATGGGCGGACCATCATCCGACATCGGCTGTTTCAGCCATCCAATATCCGTCATCCAATATCGGCTGCCCGTCGGCTGTTCATCGGCTGCCCGTCGGCTGTCTTTCGGCTGCCCGGCACTATCTTCGCCCCCCCATGCCCACCCGTATACTTTTCGTTTGCCTCGGCAATATCTGCCGCTCTCCACTGGCCGAAGCCCTTTTTAAACAAAAATTGGATGACCACCACGTAAAACACCTTTTTACGGCCGACAGTGCCGGAACCAGCGATTTTCACCGCGGTGAATTGCCCGATACTCGTACCCTGAAAAACGCCGAAAAGCACGGAATTGAAATCCAACACCTGGCGCGGCAGTTTACCAGGCGCGACTTTCAGAATTTTGACATTATTGTGACTATGGATTTTAGCAATCGCGACAACGTGCTGGCATTGGCCCAAACGGAGGCAGACCGATTGAAAGTGAAGATGTTACTGGATTATTCACCCGGGCACGAGGGAATGGAAGTACCCGACCCATGGTTTGGTGGCGACGAAGGTTTCGAACAGGTATTCAATTTGTTAAACCGTGCCACCAACGATTTGCTTGTTAATCTCATCAAAGAAATTTAGATTTGAGACAGCGTTTGGTGCCACCTTTGTGTCATTTATGCGTCTTATATAAGTACCACTAAAAAAAACATGATTTGAAAAGACTCATACTCCTCACTTTTACAGTACTTTCTTTCTTTTCAATTCGTGCGCAATCGTCGCAGGGGACTGACTTTTGGATTGCCAGTACCTATCCGTTTTACACCAACGATACTTTTACCATCACGGTAGCATCAGAAAAGCCCACCATGGCTTATCTCGAAATACCGCTGATGAACTACAAAGACTCAGTAAAACTGGGTTATAACGAAATCAAATCCATGACCATTCCGGTATCCATCCGGAATTCATACTATTACTACTATTCCACTGCCCTAAAAAAAATCGGCAGCAATGCCATCCATGTGCATTCCGACCTTCCGGTGCGGGTGTATTCCTTTAGCGGTGGCAAATGGTATTCTTGCGGAGCTACAGCCGTTTACCCAACGGTTTCGCAACCACCAGGTGGAGTTTATTACCCTTACAAAGCCCGATACAACTGGAGCGGACCAGGCAGCAATTACAAAGTTTTTTTCTTTACAGTAATTGCCATAGATGATTCTACCACTGTTACTTTCAATTCCAATTCATCCAGTTTGTGGAACCTTCCTCCTGGCTATAAAATTCTGCTTCGCAAAGGTGAAATGGGGCGTTTTTACACCTATATACAGGGATTCGACCCTACCCTATCGGTTACGGCATCGCCGGGTAAGCGAATTGCCGTATTTACCGAAAATTTTTACGATTACGCCATCACCAACTGCTTTCAGTACGATTTAATGTACGAGCAGATACTACCTGATAATATTTTGGGGAATGATTTTATACTTACCCCGTTTATGTACCATAAAAAAGGGTACGACTACACAGTTACAGCCACAGAAAACAATACCATAGTAAAAAAAGACAATTCGATTTTAGATACCTTAAATACGGGTGAAACCTATTACGGCCGGATGTACAGCGACTCAAGCGTGCTAATTACCGCGGATAAGCCCATTAATTGCTGGGAAAAAAACATATTAGACTCCTGCAATTCTACCTGGTGGGGCTGGTTTAGCGGCCCTTCTATCATGACCATTAGCACCAGTACCCAAATGATTACGGATGCTGTAGTTTCGGTTCCAAGTAATTCGTCATACACCGAAAATTTCATCAATATCATTACCACCAAATTTGGAAAAGATAGCCTTTGGATTGACGGAACTCGCGTACCACCTGCAGCTTTTAAAAGCATATTGGGTGGTTCGTTTTATTTGTTCAGGGATACTTTACTCAAAGGCAATCACCGAATAACCTGTAATTACGGCTTTATATCCTATATTTATGGACGTGGCAAGTACGGTGGATATGCATACAATGCCACCGCCGGGCTGCAAAGTCTGAAACGGTATATTACCAATAAAACCTACATCAGTTGCGATACGGGCAGACTTGTGCGGCTCACTTCAGAAGGCGATCCCGCCAGAAATTACCAATGGACCTTTAACGGACAGTCGGATACTGGGCTGGTGGCATGGTTTCAGGCCCCAAAACCGGGTACTTATGCTGTAAAACTGAAATACCAATTGTTGCGCAACAACAAATGGGACTCGTTATACACCAATATAGAGGTGAAAGGAGTGGATGTATACGATTGGCTGATTGGAAAAAAGATCAATGTCTGCAACCCCACCGCTAAATTTTCACTGCCAAAATCCAAGTTATTCCGATATAAATGGAGCACCGGAGATACTACCAACGAAATTACGATAAGCAGCAGCGGTACCTATAGCGTTCAAGTAACCAATACTACTTCAAACTGCAAATTTCTAGATACGGCAGCCGTTTCGCTATATTCAAAAATGACCCCCGGATTTACCATTTCTATGAAAAAAGCATGCCCGGGGATTCCTATTTATTTAAAAAACACAACCACATTTGGCGGAACCGATTCTGCTACCGGATACACCTGGTATGTAGATAACCTGTACCACAGTAAAACCAAAAACGATACAGTAAAATACGCATACCCCGGCACCTACGATTTCCGACTGGTAATCCAAAGTAAAAACGGCTGCACAGACAGTGCCAAGGGGCAGATAAAAGTGGGTGCCGCACCTACCTTAATTTCGGGTAAAAATACATACGACTCATGCTTTGGCAGAGCCAGTTATAAGTTTAACAGTCGTTCGTCGCTTTCATTGGGTAAAATTGCCGGCTACCAATGGGTTTTCAGCGATGGTGACACCACCTATAAAAAGGTACAAGCCCTGCGCGAGTTTAAAGATTCTGGACTGTATTGGTACCAAATTTCTGCATACAGCGATGCAGGTTGTGCCGATACCACTCCCAAAAAATATTTCAGAATATATGGTGCTCCCAAACCCAGTTTTAAAATCACCGATAGTTCGGTATGTAAAGCGGGTAATTATTTTGATGTAAAAAACACCAGCAATGCTTTTAACCAGCAGGTGCGTTATGAGTGGATGTGGGGCGATGGAAGCGGTGAAACTTATGAAGAGCCTGGTACTAAAAATTACACCGATACGGGTAAATATAAAATCCGCCTGATTTCGGCCTACCTCAGCACTGGTTGCTCTGATACATTCGATCGCTGGGTACGTGTATTGCCCAATCCCAAAGCTTCTTTTGTAATAGACAGTTCTAATTTTTGCTTAAACAACAGCTATTATGCATTCCGCGAAAACAGCGATGCAAAAGGCGCTGCAGTGCGCTATACCAATTGGAATTGGGGTGATGGTACCAGTACAAAAGACAGTTTAAAATACCGCAAGCATTATACAAAAACCGGTACTTTCCGTGTAACACTTTATTTCTCTACCGGCAAGGGTTGCCTGGATTCTATTAAGAAAAATGTAGTGGTTTATCCTTCACCCAAAGCGGTTATTCAGTTAAAAGATTCGAATATTTGCGGTAATAAAAATTACTTTAATTTAGACAACGGTTCTACGGCACCGGCCAATGCCAAATGGTATTGGAATTACGGTGATGGCAATGTATCCAACAATAAAGTTCCGGGAAAAATCAGTTACGCCACTTACGGCAACTTCACCATTTCGCTTGTAGCGCACGATCCTTTATACAATTGCAAAGACACCACCTATCGCAAGGTAAATGTGCTTAAAGGGCCTAAAATGGATGCCAGATTATCTGACACCATGGTATGCGATACCCAGTTTTCTATCACATTTACAGATAGCACCAATTATGGCAATATTAAACCCTGGCATCTTTGGAAAATTAATACAACCGATACCTCAAGTAAAAATTCAATTACGCGCAAATTCAAAACTCCGGGTGTTTGCGCCGATACATTGAATACCAAAGTGCAGGTAAAATACACATTAAATCCGGTAAGTATCAGTAAAAAAATAAATTACCCATGCGAGGATGCCAATGTAGATTTGAGTGCCAATATTTTGCAGGGAAGCAGCTGGAATTATAGCTGGGATCCGGGAACCACAGCCGTTTATAATACACAAAATGTAACCGGAATTAAATATGTAGATTCGGGCAATTTTAAAATAACCTTAAAAGTAACCGACAATCAAAAATGTACCTATACCATTATTGATAGTGTTAAAATACTGGCGGCACCAGAGCTTTCAATATCTAACCTTTCCAAAGACACCCAATGTATCAGCGGAAATAATTATCAATTCGACCAAAAATTACTGCATGCCAAAGCCCCGGTTAAATATGCCTGGAGTATGGATGAAAGCAAGACTTCAGTGTTGGCAAAACCCAGTACAGAAAAATATGCAAATACCGGATCAAAAAATATTCGCTTAATAATTACCGATGCCAATGGTTGTTTCGATACTGCATTTTATAGCGTTTTCATCAACCCTTCTCCCAATGTAAGCATCAGCAGCGACTCTATGTGTTTGGGAGAAAATCGCACACTGAAAACGACTGTAAAACCAGTAGGAATTGTAATCAGTAAAACCGATTGGTTTTTAGATAATTTGTATATACAAACGTCCAATTCATACACATACAACTCAAGTACAGTAGGCAACTTCAAAGTAAAAGCCATTGTTACTGATATTCCTAAGGCTAAATTCGGTGTGAAAATGTACCCAGCCATCGGCACAGGGGTTCCAGTAGATTTTCTAGACAGCAGCACTGGCGCCACCAAATGGACCTGGTACCCAGAGGCGGATAACCGCAATTTTTCGAATAAGAATAAAAAATACAATCACCTATATCCACAACTTGGCCCAACCAAAGCCTTGCTGGTGGTTGAAAATGCAAATGGCTGCAAAGACAGCTCATACCTGGACTACCTGCTTAAATCAGACGAGTTGGCATGGTTTCCAAGCTCATTCACCCCAAATGGAGATGGCAAAAACGACCTGTTTAAGCCCGAAGGGTTAACGGCGATTAAATCTTATTCCCTGGTAATTTATAACCGCTGGGGATCTAAAATATTTGAAACCAATGACCCCATGAAGGGTTGGGATGGTACATACCTGGATCAACCTGTAATGACCGGAAGTTATGTGTACTCTGTAAACCTGGTTTTCCTTACCGGAAAGCGATTGGTAATCAACAACAACTTTACCTTGATGCGATAAAAATATTTGGAATTAAATTGAGAAAGCTTTGTTAAACTTTATTAAAAAACCGGTATTAAAAGCGAGCTTAATTTTATTCATTTTTATTCTTGGAAATCAGGTACAAGGACAAACAACCCGAGGGGTAGACTTTTGGCTTACCCCTTTGGTAAATTACCAAAATAACGATTCGTTTTTTGTCATTGTAAGTTCGGAAAAAGCCACTACAGCTGTGGTTTCCATCCCTCTGCAGAGCTGGAGTGTATCCATTTCCCTGGGTTACAATGATTTACAGCGGGTTTACATTCCCAAAAACTACAAACCCACCTCTTTTGATGCAGTATCGGATTACGGTATCAGGGTTACTGCGGGCCTTCCCATTTCGGTTTATGCATTAAGTGCTCAAAACTATACCACCGATGCCAGCTGCATTTTTCCCAGTGCCTCAATCCCCACCGGATCCAGTTTCTATTCGGCCAACCCCATATTGTATGCCAGCGGGTATAACCAGGGTAACTCTGTAGGAATTGTTTGTATCGATGACAGTTGTTCGGTAAGCATAACACCTGCTTACGACACCCGAAGTGGCACACACCCAGCAAACACTACTTTTACGGTAAAATTAAAACAGGGTCAGGTATTTTTAACCGGAAGCAAAACGGGCAAACCATTTGCAGGCAGCCTTATTAAGGCCCAGGCGGGCAAACGCATTGCCGTTTTTTGTGGAGATGATTGTGTAGCCGTGCGTTGCGCAGCCTGTGATCATGTATACGAAGAAATACCTCCGGTAAATACACTAGGAAAGAATTTTATTATCCCCCCTTTTTTTAAACAAAACAAAGGCTATGACTATCAGGTAGTAGCCACGCAAAACAATACCACCGTAAAAGAAAACGGAGTCACAATCGGAACCCTTAGCGCAGGTGACACCCTATACCGCGTTATATACAAAGACACTACCCTGTGCGTAAGCGCCGACAAGCCCGTGTTGCTAGCCCAGTATATGACCGGCATAAATTGCCAGACACCCAAAGGGGGTGACCCATCCATGCTCATTATCAACCCCAATGAGCAAACCATTTCCAAAGCGAAGGTTTCCACGGCCAATACAGGTGTAATTAAGCAACATTACATTACCCTTATTGTGCCTAGCAACGGAGTGGATAGCACATACCTGGACGGCTCGTTAATACCCAAAAGCGATTATAAAAAAACCAGTTGTAATAATTTTTATTACTTTCAGGATACCATCGGTGCTGGCAATCATAATATTGAAAATTCATATGGCTTTATTTCCTATCTCTATGGCATTGGCAGTGCTGAAAGCTATGCCTATGGCGCCGGCTCTTCGCTAAAGAATCTAAATCGCTATATAGTGGCCAAAACCTACCCATCCTGCGATAGCGGCTACCTGGTAAAACTTTCTTCAGTTGGTGATTCGGCAACTGCATTTAAATGGTTGTTTAACAACAGCCAGAAAGACACCGCTAAAAACCCCTATTTTATGGTGCCTAAGCCTGGTATTTATCCTGTAAAACTATGGTTTTTCGGATTTATCGATAAGGTATGGGATTCTACTTTACTCGAAGTTCTCATAGAAGCACCCCAAAACACCGATTTAATTCCGTTTACTAAACTCACCATTTGCGATACAGGTTTTACATTTAAATTGCCCGTATCAAAAATACTTTCTTACAAGTGGAACACCGGCGACACCACAGCCCAACTGCATGTGAATAAAACCGGAAGATACAAAGTAAATATTAAAAACAATCTTAATGGATGCGTAACTTCCGACTCGGCAGATATTATTTTTCAAAACAAAATCAATGTAAATTTTAGCAATAAAATGTCGGCCTACTGCTCCGGACAAACCCTGTTCCTGCGCGATTCTACCAAGCTTGTTAAAGATACCGTAAAACAATACACCTGGTATGCCGATAAAAAATTACAAGGCCAAAAACAATACGATTCTATCCCCAATACTGTTGCAAATAATTACGAAATAAAACTGGTAATTAAAACCAATAAAGGTTGCAGCGATAGCATAACTAAAAATATTTTAATACTGGACAAACCCATAGCCAAAGTAAGTTTGAGGGTGTATGACTCTTGTGTAATATCGAATAAATTTAGCTTTGTAAGTACCTCAAAAACTACGCTGGGTAAAATTAAAGGCTACAAATGGTTATTCAGCAATGGCGATACATCCAACAGCCAAAATGTAATTAAAAAATTCAGCGGAACCGGACAAATTAAATACCGATTGGTTGCTTATGGCGAAACAGGCTGCAACGATACCACCAAGCAGGCTATAGCCACAATTTACCCCAAACCATCGGCTGGTTTTGGAGTAAGCGACAGCTCTATATGCAAAAACGGTAATTTCTTTACTTTTACTAACAAAACCCAAACCGACCCCTTTGCCAAAGGATATACCTGGATGTGGGGCGATGGCACGGGCTCTACCTTTCAGGATCCGGGTACCATTAATTATGCCGATACGGGTAATTTTTTAGTTACCTTGTCTGCCTATTATAAAGCCACTGGTTGCGCCGATACGGTGAAACGCTATGTGCGTGTGGTAGAAAATCCCGTACCAAAAATTAATTTAGACAGTTCGGACTTTTGTTTGCATCGCAATTATTTTCAATTTAAAGGCGTAAATGCTACCCCCAATATTTCGCCTAAATATTTATGGAAATGGGGCGATGGAAGCCAAACAGCCGACAGCACCCAATACCGCAAAAAATATGCAACACCTGGTACTTATACCCTAAAATTATTTTTATCTCTGGGTAAAAATTGCGTAGATTCTGTGAAAAAAACCGTAATTGTTTACAACGATCCGGTGGCAGATTTCAGTCTGTCGGATTCGGTTTTCTGCGGACTACCGGCCCAATTAAATGTTACAAACAAAAGCACTGCCCCGGCCAATGCAAAATGGCAGTGGGACTTTGGAAACAGCGTGGTTTCTACCCTTAAAAATCCGGCCCAGGTAGACTATACTGATACCGGAAAGTATACCATTCTGCTAATCGCAAAAGACCCATTAACCACCTGCGACAACCGCAAATCGAAAAAAATAATTGTATATAAATTCCCTGCTTTAAAACCCCGTTTAACCGATACTGCAATTTGCAATGCAAAAACCGCTATCACCTTTACCGACTCTACGGATTACGGGAATTTACCGGTTTATCGCAAATGGCAATTCTCGAAAACCGACACCAGCAATTCGAAAATAATTACCAAAAATTTTGCCGGAAAAGGCATTTATAAAATTCAGTTAATTGGGGGCATGCCCGGTTTATGTGCCGATACCAGCCAGGTACAGGTGCGTGTAAAATATTCCGATACCGCCGGTAAAATTGTGCATACCCTTACCGAATTTTGTGCTCCCGCCAAAGTAGATTTAACTGCCAAGCCCCACGAAACAGCCAATTGGAGCTATTTGTGGGACTTTGGAAACAGCCAGACATCTACCCTGCAAAACCCCGTTTCGGTGCAGTTTAATGATAGTTTGCAATACAAAATTAAACTCACTTTAAATGATGGAAAAGGCTGCGAAATGTATTTGTACGACACCGTTAAAATCGCGCCAAAACCTGAAGCTTTAATCCGCAGAAACTTAAAAGATACCCAATGTTTAAAAGGCAATAATTTTGTTTTTAATGCTGCAGTAAACAAGGCCACAGCGCCTGTGCAATACAAATGGGATTGCGACGAAAGCTACACTTTCAGCACCCAAAATACCAGCCCGGTTAATTATAAAAATCTGGGTAAAAAAATCATCCAATTAATCATTCAGGATGCCAAGGGTTGCCGGGATACCACCAAATTTGATTCGGTACTGGTATTGCCCCAAATGCAGGTAAAACTCAGCGATACCTGGGCTTGTGTAAATAAAACCATTGTAATTAAGGCTAAAATTACACCCGCCAATATGCCGGTTTCAAAACTCGACTGGTATGTAAACAACGTTTATCAGCAATCGGGCAATAGTTTTAGTTGGGCTTTTAATACACCCGGCAAAGACAGTATATATGTAATTGCCTCTTCGGCTGGCGGATGCAAAGACAGCAGTACCAAGGCCTACCTCATTACCTATGCCAACCCAGTAGCTGCTTTTGGAACCGAAATATTGAACCCCACAGGTACGGGTATAATTGTAAAATTCCACGACAGCAGCGTGGGTGCTACCAAATGGACCTGGTACCCAGAGAAAAACAATATGGGCATAACCGGCAATACCCAAAAATACGATTACAATTACCAAAGTTTAGGACAAGCTACCATATTACTGCGGGTTGAAAACAGCCAGGGTTGTAAGGATAGTACCTATCGCACCATTTTGTTAAAATCCGACGAATTGGTTTGGTTCCCTAGTTCATTTACTCCTAATGGAGACGGCAAAAACGATGTATTCAAACCCGAAGGATTGTCGCCTGTAAAATCATACACCCTTCGTATTTATAACCGTTGGGGAGCTAAAGTATTTGAAACCAATGACCCCACGATTGGTTGGGATGGCATATTTATGAACCAGGCGGTGATGAGTGGCAGCTATGTTTATTCAGTAAATCTTGTGTTCTTAACAGGCAAGCGATTGGTAATAAACAACAACTTTACGCTGATACGGTAAGGCTTTCAAAGCGAATATTTGTATATACAAATATTACATTTCATAACTTTTGCTTAACACTAAATTAACCTATGGTATATTCTATCATAACATTCTGAGGCTTACTTTGTTTAAGCCAGAAGATGATTGAAAAAAGAAAAATAAAAGTAGCTGTGCTCAGTGATATTCACTTGGGTACATTTGGCTGCAGGGCCAAATCGGTGATAGCTTATTTACGCAGCATTGAGCCCGAAACACTGGTACTAAACGGGGATATTGTAGACATTTGGCAGTTTAACAAACGCTATTTCCCCGCCACACACATGCAGGTAATTAAAGAAATTTTTGGCATGCTTTCCAGGGGTACTAAAGTAATTTACATTACCGGCAATCACGACGAATTATTGCGCAGGTACACCGATTTAAATCTGGGCAATTTAACCCTTACCGATAAACTTGTATTGGAAATGGACGGCAAAAAAACCTGGTTTTTTCATGGCGATATTTTTGATGCCAGCACCAAGGGTTGGGCCCGGTTATTGGCCAAATTTGGCGGTCATGGATACGATTTACTGATAATGCTAAACACCAGTATTAACTGGATGTTGCAATTGTTTGGCAAAGAAAAAATGAGCTTTAGTAAAAAAGTAAAAAACAGTGTAAAAAAAGCCGTAGCCTGGATTGGAAATTTCGAACAAACTGCTGCTGAATTGGCCATAGAAAATAAATATGACTATGTTGCATGCGGGCATATACACCAACCCCAAAAAAAGCTTGTATACACAAATAAAGGCAGCGTAACCTATCTGAATTCGGGCGATTGGGTAGAAAACTGTACCGCGCTTGAATATGAAAATGGAGACTGGAATATACATTACCACATAATGAACTTACAGGAAGAATCGAATTTTATACCAGATAAAAAACAAACCCAGCAGGAATTGCTAAGTACGTTTTTAACGCCCGCCATATGAAAATTTTCTATGCCGTACAGGCCACCGGAAACGGGCATATAAGCAGGGCAAAAGAACTGCTGCCCTGGCTGCAGCAATATGGCACCGTAGATGTATTTTTATCGGGAAGCAATGCACAATTGGGCAATGATTTACCCGTAAAATACCGCAGCAGTGGGGTTAGCTTATTCTATGGCAAAGGCGGAGGGTTGGATTATTTTAAAATACTTGGAAACACAAACCCCATGCGTATTTTTTCGAAAGCCAAAGCATTGCCGTTGCACCAATACGATATAATTCTCAACGATTTTGAATATATCACTTCCCTAGCCTGTCGTTTGCAAAAAAGACATTCGCTGCAGTTTGGACACCAGGCCAGTTTTCAGTCTAAACAAACACCACGACCCGAAAGAAAAGACCCTTTGGGTGAATTTATTTTGCACCAATATTGTAATACCACCGATTATTTAGGATTGCATTTCTGGCCCTATGATAAAAAAATTGTATCGCCGGTAATTCGCCAGTCTATACTCAATTCAGATCCGCAGAAGGAAGGTTATGTAAGTGTTTATCTGCCGCAATTTGCAGATACTGAATTATTGCATATTTTTACCCGTTTCCCTTCCATACCGTTTCAAATTTTCAGCAAAGAAATCAACATTAAAAAACAGGTAAAAAATATCACTTTTATTCCAACCGGATTTGATGCATTTACACAGAGTTTGATTCACTGCAATGGCATCATCACAGGCGCAGGATTTGAAACTCCGGCAGAAGCCTTATACCTGCGAAAGAAAATATTGGTAGTACCTATAAAAGGACAATATGAGCAGAAATGCAATGCCGAAGCACTTAAAGAATGGGGCGTGCAAACCATAAAACATCCGCTGCATTTAACGATGGAATTTTTGGAAAATTGGTTGCAGAAAAAAAATACTTTGCCTTACAATTTGGTTCAGAATACCGGGCAGATAGTGCACCAGGCCGTACAATCGGCTTTAGCGCTTGGTTGATTTTTTGGTTGATTTTTTTTTGCTTTTAATTTTAGCCCAACCGAGCAAAATGGGAATCATCAAAAACACGATTACCGCGGCCAGCATAAATTTGCCTGCAATTAATTCGGCAATAACCAAAACCAGAATCATAGCTGAAGACAGCAACAGCAGCCAGCCGGGCTCTTTAATGATAGGTTTTTTGAGGTAAATGGCTATGGCAGTGTAAATCATCACCAACAACCCGGTAAAGAACATCAGACCGCCGATTAAACCCCAGCCCGATTTTTCGAATAGGGATATTCCGCCCAGAATGAGCAGAAACCAACTCAGGTGAAAGGCGGGTTTTACAACAGGGTGGCTGAACATGCTGCAAATATCTGCCATGCTGTTGGTAGTTCCAAAATAATCAACTTCAAAAGCCATAGACATGCCCAGCGAGCTTACCTACAGTGCGGTGCAAGCCTGGTTCAAATTCGGCAATTTAGGGGTATTGGCAAATCATTCGTAGGTTGTATCTTTGCGGCCATTTTATTATGATAATCGGAGTACCAAAAGAGATCAAAAACAATGAAAATCGCGTGGCGGTAACCCCGGCAGGTGTGAGTGAACTGAAAAAACACGGGCACAAAGTGTACGTGCAGAAAAGCGCCGGCGAAGGCAGTGGTTTTGCTGATGAAGAATATGTAGAGGCAGGTGCAGAATTGCTGGCCACTATCGAAGAAGTTTACGGCATTGCCGAAATGATTATCAAAGTAAAGGAGCCGATTGACTCTGAGTATCCTTTGATTAAGAAAGACCAACTGCTGTTTACCTATTTCCACTTCGCCAGTCACGAGCCCCTTACCCATGCCATGATAAACAGTGGTGCAGTTTGTTTGGCTTACGAAACCGTGGAAAAAGCCGACCGCAGCTTGCCATTGCTGGTGCCAATGAGTGAGGTAGCCGGCCGCATGAGTGTGCAGGAAGGTGCCAAGTACCTTGAGAAACCCATGGGTGGACGCGGTATTTTGCTGGGAGGTGTACCAGGCGTAAAACCCGCCGAAGTGGTGGTTTTAGGCGGTGGTATTGTTGGTACTCAGGCTGCTAAAATGGCGGCTGGTATGGGCGCACACGTTACCATTATGGACATTAGCCTGCCCCGCTTGCGTCAACTGGATGACAGCATGCCTGCCAACGTTTCAACCCAGTACAGCAACGATTACAACGTATTTAGTGCCATTAAAACTGCCGATTTGGTAATTGGCGGTGTATTGATACCCGGTGCCAAAGCCCCCAAAATGATTACCCGCGAAATGCTGCCCCATATGAAAAAAGGTGCAGTAATTGTGGATGTAGCCATTGACCAGGGCGGTTGCTTCGAAACCAGCAAACCCACCACCCACGCCGATCCGATTTATGTAGTAGACGGAGTCATCCACTACTGCGTGGCCAATATGCCCGGTGCAGTGCCCTATACCTCTACCCTGGCCCTTACCAATGCCACCCTGCCTTATGCCATTCAATTGGCAAATAAAGGTTGGAAAAAAGCCTGCATCGAGAATGCCGAATTGAAACCAGGCCTGAATGTAGTGCATGGCAAAGTGGTATACAAAGGTGTGGCCGATGCTTTCCACCTGGAATACACCCCGGTAGAAAACGTACTGGGCGCTGAAGTTGCACAATAATTAATAGATTAAAACAAAATAGAAAGGGCGTCTGCATGCAGATGCCCTTTTTTTTATGGAATATTAACACCAAATTCACGTTTATTAGATGGTGAGAAATAATGTGTAATTGCAGTCCTTTTTGTATCTAAGTGTGATTTAATCATCGGAAATTCGATTAAAAAAAATACTGAATACTTAACAAAAACAAAGCGAAGGAGTATATTAATTGCCAATTAATAATTAACCCAACAATGATAATAAAAAATCAAGACCTTTGTTTATCTATTTTACCGAACATCGTATGAAATCATTTTTTGTTTATTGTATCATCTTCTTAACAGTCTTGCCCGGTAAGGCCCAGAAATTGAAATTCAGTCAGGCTTACGGTACAGATGCCACCATTTATCTCCGTTCGGGCCGTCAGGCAGAAGTGGATTCAATGAAAAAAGTAATTCGGAAAATTCTGCATAAAAATGAGTGCATTGTGGTAAATCAGCTGGTACCTAACAATGCCAAAGGTGGGCAACATTCGATTTATTACGTAGTAAACCGCAATTTCGATACCCTTATAGAACCTAATATTTACCAGCAGATAGAGCCCATTTCTAACTATACCTATATGGCTTTATTGCCTTCCGTCAATTACACAAAACATTGGGGCATGGTTACGCTAGACAAACAGTTATTATTGCCATTCAAATATGGTGAAATACAGCCGCTTTATATCGAATATACTCCATGGGTCAACCAACCATTATCGGACTATTTTCTGATAAATGAAAATACTGAATACGACTACAACCATAAATTAATCGGGGTTTACAACCTGGCTACAAAAAAAATCGAGATCCCCCCAGTTTATCAAGACCTGAGTATTCTTAATGCCCAATACCTTGTTGCAGAAAACCATGACAACCGAAAGGGAATCATCGATTTTAAAAACAATATAAAAGTACCCTTTCATTATCGATATTTAGGTTCAGCCGACCGTATTTGTTTAAGTACCGAAATTCCGGCTACAGATACCCTTTTCAAAGAGGGAGTAATCGACATAAACAACCGCATTGTACTGCCGTTTAAATACTACAATCTGCAATCATTTAAAGACAGTTGGGTTACATATTCCGACACCCAATTTGACATTGAAGGCAGTATGATTTTCTACAAGCGTTTTTATAATTTATATACCGGCAAAACAATGGCTGTGGATACCAGTCAAATTCATGTACCGCCCGCATCTGAAAACATACGCAAAATATTTGCCCCATTATTAAAACCTGAAAATGAATTCTATAATTCACCCATTTATCGCTTTGTACAATATTCCAAAATTGTAAAAACTATACCCAATTGGAGGAACCCCAACGATGAATATGACCTGGTTGACACAACCTATTTCATCCAGGATACACTTTTAGGTGGCCATTATTTAACCATTCCGGCTGATTCAATTGATGCATATTGTATGAACCCAGAATATCTGTATGATTCACCCATCTTTTATGTACTTCTTGACTCGATAATGCCCGACACCCTATACACCCCTGAGGAGGTGCTTACAATTGCCGTAAACCAATTCAGCCATTATCTGGATAACTATGTATGGGAACAATTACCGCGGCTGACTGCGACTGCAGGATTTTTGATTTTACCCTATGCACCCCTGATGCAGTTATTCCAAAATCAGAATAAACAAACGGAATATAATTTTATCAATCAAACTTTAATTCCAATTTTTACCGACAGCAATTTATATGCACAATTCAGGCAGTGGTGCAATCCGGTATTTAAAGAGGCTTTTCAAAAAATGCCGGAGTTTTATAAAATAGAATTTCTCAATACATCGAGATATTTACGCAATTATCTGGTAAATTATAACATTCATAAAATACAAAAATTCTTAGAGGAATTTGAACCCTCTTTTGCCTACAACAACCCCTATACAAATACTCCAGATGAACGCAGAAAACTAAGCGCTTTTGTAGATCGCATGATTCTAAAACGCCACTATCTCACAGTAGCCCAGGCAAAGGAACTTTTCATCCCCATTTGTGATGAGATTTTGAGTTGGAAATAATCAGCTTTGTGAATGCTTTTTGAGACCGCTTGTACCCTATTTTTGCAGGCATGCCTCTTCTCAATCACCGCAATTATGGCAATGGCCAACCGGTAATTTATATCCTTCACGGCATTTTTGGTATGCTCGATAACTGGCATTATGTGGCTGGGAAATTGGGCGAAACCTGCACGGTGGTTACCTCCGATGCCCGCAACCATGGCAAAAGTTTTCATGATAACCAGATGGATTTTGAAACCATGGCGGCCGATGTGCGTGAATTGATGCAGGCGCTGAATCATTCCGAAATTATTTTGATGGGGCATTCCATGGGCGGAAAAACGGCCATGAAATTTGCAGAATTATATCCCCAATACCTGCAAAAACTGATTGTGGTAGACATAGCGAATAAAAGCTATCCTCCTGGCCACCTGCCCTATTTTGAGGCTTTTGAAACCATCGACTTTAGCAGAATTAATTCCCGTGCTGAAGCCGAACAAGCCCTGCTGCCCTATGCACCCGAATTGGGGGTAAGGCAGTTTTTGCTTAAAAACCTGGAACCTATACCGGGTGGTGGCTACCGTTCAAAATTTAACCTGCCTGGCCTAAAAGCCAACTACGATAAAGTGATTGGACGCATTACCCTGAAACCCGATTGCTACACCGGCCCTACCCTTTTCATTCATGGGGCCAAAAGCGGATATATAAAACCCGAGGATGAGGCCGATTTGCGCATCAACTTCCCCAATGCGCGCTTTGAAGAGGTAACAAATGCAGGCCACTGGGTGCATGCCGACAATCCGGCTGAATTCCTTGATAAAATTCAGACATTTATACGAAACTGAAACCCTAAATTCGCAGCAGTGAGGATTCATAAAACCATATTAATGTTGGTGGCCGGGGCAGCAATATCGTTGCAAGCCCGGGTTGCGAAAGACAGCTCAGGCACCAAGCCCGCCATTGTGCTTAGCATTGGCACAGGTTACCACAAAGGCCTGGCAGATTTGGGCAAACGTTTCCCCAGTTTTTCTACCCTGCCAGCCGGTGCCTATTACAAATCGGGCAAAAACCTGATTCTGGGTTTTGAATACAACCGTTTTTTAGGCAATAATTTCCGACTCGATAGTTTGTTTGGCGGCATTGTGGGCCCCAGCGGACAAGTGATAGATAAGAACGGCAATCCAGCGGTAATTCGTTACTATATGCGAGGCTATACTTTTCAGGGTTATGTAGGTAAAACCTTTAAAATTTCGCCCCGTTTTAAGCATAGCAATATTCAGGTAAATTTGGGTGCAGGAATTTTACAGCATTATATTAAAATGCGATTCGACAAAAGTCTGTTGCCCCAGTTGGAAGGCGACTATGCGGCAGGGTATGACAAGCTCACCAATGGATTTATGCTTACCCAAACGGTGAATTATCAGTACTACAATTTGCAGAGTGTTTGCTTTTTTGCAGGATTTAATTTTGTGCAAAGTTTTACCCAAAATCAACGCAATTGGGATTATGGGGTAATGCACCGCGAAACGGGAAAACGCAAAGATTTTTATATGGGCCTTTCGGCCGGATTTTTAATTCCCATTAATTTAAGATCTGGCAGCAGCAACGAATATTACGACTAAATAACAGTGCTATTTTTTTATAATATCGGCATTCATTTATTTGTTTTGGGCTTGCGCCTGGCCGCGCTGTGGAATCCCAAAGCACGCAAAATGATCCGGGGAAGAAAGCATTGGAAACGGCATTATTCCGAAATTATTCCACCCAAAAAAAACAAACGTTTTTGGTTCCACTGTGCCTCATTGGGTGAGTTTGAAATGGCCCGCCCTGTGATTGAACAGGTACAAATCGAATTTCCGGAAAGCGAGGTTATTATTAGTTTTTTTTCGCCCAGCGGATACGAAATGCGCAACCATTTTTTATGTACCGGGGTGGTTTATTTACCTTTTGATACCGCCAAAAATGCGCGCAAATGGTTTGAAATTATTCAACCCGATTATGCCATTTTTGTGAAATACGAATTTTGGCTCAACTATATGCATACCGGATTGGGCAAGGGCTGTAAAATGCTGGCTATTTCGGTTTTATTCCGCGAAGGACAATTCTTTTTTGAACCCTGGGCCGCTGCCTGGAAAAATCAATTGAAACAATTTAAACGCATATTTGTTCAAAATGAAGCCTCATTTCTGGTAGGGAAAGAAGAAGAAATGCCCAATGTAGTGGTAAGCGGCGACACCCGTTTCGACCGGGTTTTGGATACCGTTGAACACATCGAGCCACTACCCGAAATTGAAAGATTTAGGCAGGATAGTCCGCTATTAATTTGTGGCAGTACATGGCAGACCGAAGAGAAGTTTTTATTTGAATATTTATCCATTAAAAGCTGGCCCCTGGGATGGCGCTGGATTATTGCCCCGCATGATGTAGGCAAAGCCCATGTAGCCGAAATTATGGACCGCTTTTCGGATTATTACCCTATTACTTATAGTGATTTTTTAAAAACCCCGGATGTAAGTAAAAATAAAATATTGGTCATAGACAACATTGGTTTATTATCGCGCATTTACCGCTATGGAAATGCAGCAGTGATAGGCGGGGCCTGGGGAAAAGGCTTGCACAACATATTAGAGGCCGCTGCATTTGGCATGCCCATTTTATTTGGTCCCAAGCACCAAAAATTCCCCGAGGCAGCAGAAGGTATAGAAGCCGGATTTTGTTTTACTGCCAAAACTTATGATGAATTTGAGGTAAGTTTAAACCGCATGCTGGGCAATGTAGAATGGCGCGAAGATGCCGCAAACAAGTCCAGGGATTACGTAAAATCCAAATCCGGAGCCACTGAAATTGTGATGGATTATTTGCGGAAAGGGTAATTTTTAATTTAAACTATTCATACAGAAGAGATGTCCATTTTTTCATCTTTGCGTATTTGTGAGGATATTAAAACCGCTGCGGTTCAAAGTTGGTCGGTGACAACACCGACCAATGAAATTAAGTCCATGCGGGGTCATACTTGGCTGAGTCGAAAAACCGACCATCGAGAATTGAACCGGGGTTCAAGATCCTATTAAAACAAGAATCAAAATTCGTTTCTAAATTTATATAAAAATCCGTAGGGGTCGGTCGCGACCGACCCTTAAGGGTTTTTATATAATTGTTTTTTATTATTTACATTTCAATCATGTGATTTGGTTTCGTTACTACCTTTTACATCGCTTTTCGACATAAATGGCTTCCAAACCAGATTGGCAATCAACACCGGTATTGCATAACACAGCAACATGCCAGGAAAATAGCAATTCAAATGCCGGGCAATATGGTCGGTATAATTAAAATAAATTAAGTCCACCCAAAGCAAAAAAACAGCCATTAAAAGTAAACCAATATTTTTGTGTTTATTACGAAGCAATTTCACATACAATAAAACTACCCCAAAAATTAAACTAATTACAAAAGGCCATAACGAAAACACAGCCCCGAATAGCCAGGCCAATTGAAGGTCTCCGAAATCAAACTCAAGGTGATTTTGAAAAAATATAACCGATAATAACGGACCCAAAAACAATGAAGCTGCCCACTGAAATAGCAGCGAACCTAATAACCTTCCCAGTGGTTTTAGCTTTTGCATCAACCCGCATTTTCCGCCAACTTGCGCAGCTGCCGGGTGGTTTGCTTGCTTCCATCATGGCTCCAGCCAGGAGGGCCAAAAATGTACATGAGTTTTGATTTTAAATCGGGGGCCTTTTTTACATCTGCTATAATGCCCCTGAATTCATGAAAAATTACGGTACCCGGATCGTGTTTTTCGAGGTTTTTAGTGAGGCCATAAACTACTGGTTCTTCTTCTTTTTGGTAAGTGCCAAATAGTTTATCCCATATGGTAAAAAACATACCCATATTGCGGTCCAGGTATTTAATATTAGAGCCGTGGTGCACGCGGTGGGCAGAAGGGGTCATCATAATATGCTCAAAAAAACCAAGCTTGCCCACATAGCGTGTATGAATAAAAACGCCGTACAATTGGGTAAGTGAATAGGCAAAGAAAATATCCTGCACTTTAAAGCCCATCAGGGCCATAGGGGTAAAATATAGAAAGCGATATACAGGTTCAAACAAACTGGAACGCAGGCCAACCGATAAATTGAAGTCTTCGGCAGAGTGGTGGGTAACATGCACCGCCCAAAACAAACGTACATTGTGATCCACATAATGGATAACCCAAAAAGTAACATCCTCCATTAAAATTAAAATGGTCCAATACACCAGCGGATTGGTAAATTCAAACAATTTAAAATGGTACACATTCATTAAAAATATGGCTGCAATAATGCGCATACCAAAATCCAATGCTGTATTAATCAGCATCAGATACATGTTTTCTATAAAAGTGCGTGTATGGTAAAAATGATTGCGCTGGGCATTGGAAACCAGAATTTCGATTCCAATTAAAATGGCATACATGGGGGTGGTAACCATGAACAGGAAATTCTCGTCGAATTTAAAACTCATTGGGGCAAAATTAAGCGAGAAAAACGGCCCTTCAAAATACCCTTAAACTTATACCCTGCCTGTATCCACAATTTTTTCGAGATTGCCCGGCAGTAAAAATGTATCCGCAAATTCAAAGATTTCTTTTAGCTCATTTTGCGAAATCGCATCTTGTGGCCATGATTGGGGTTGGCTGCGCAGGGACTTTAAATCGCGCAAACGTAATTCAGTAATGGTTTCTTTTTCAACCTTAGCCTGCATGTAAAACAGCCTGCCTTCTATTCCGGTAACGCGCACCACTCGCTTGCCACCTGCAGTTCCGCTGGCAATTTTAAATTTTAGAATTAATGGCAAATGGCACCATTTATAAATATCCCAGGCAATAAAATCACCTTGGGAATAAATCACAAAACTTTGCTTTTCCTCACCCGTAAACGGGTCAATCACATCTACCCATTCGCAGGGTTGGGTATTGTGTGGATGCCCTCCAATAACCACATCGATACCACTTTGCTTACAAATGCGATGCATATTGTCTACAATTTCTTTGCTTGGGTAAGGTTGATACGCACAGCCCATGTGCAAGGCCGCCACAATCAAATCGGCCCCTCTTTCCCGGGCAAGTTTGCATTGGTGTATTATCAATGAAATATCGGCATCTTTTTCATTCAGATTGAGGTGATTGGCCATCCATTTTTTGTCATCAGGCAATATTTCTGCATTCAGCGAAAATGTAAAAGAAATAAATGCGATTTTAATTCCTTTGCGTTCCAGAATAGGAAAATCATCGCGCTTTTCTGGGGTTTCAGCGGTACCGCAATGGGCTATATTTTTCTCATCCAAAAAACGTAAAGTGGCCAGCAAACCATCCTCGCCCATATCCAGCGAATGGTTATTGGCCAGCGACAAAATATCATAGCCCTTGTATTTTCCCAGGCCATTAAAAATGTCAAACATTTCCGCATTGCCGTTGAAGTACATGTGGTTGAGCATTACCTCGGGCACCAGGCCCACTTTTTGGCTTAAATCCATAGGCGTTTCCAGGTTCGCCATCACAATATCGGCATTGAAAAAGAAATCGCCGGCTTCGTCCCACAAATGTTGGGTGGTATTTTTATTTATACACAAATACGGCATCAAATCGCCGCCGGTGGTGAGGGTAATTTCGTTTTCTGCTATAAAATTTTCTGGCAGTTTCAGGTTCCCGGAATGCTGGTGAAAATGCTTTTCAAGCCCCGAATTGAGATTGGATTTGGTAACTGCGCGGTAATAATATTTGTAGGTAAAATACAATTGCTCCCTGAAACGCATTTTGCGCGGATCCTCGTGGTGCCCGTCCATGGCATGCTCCCAGTCTTTGCCTCCAAAATACCGGCGTATGGTGAGCAGCAACCGGATGGTGTTTACCAGAAACTTACCTTTGGTAGTAATGGTGCGAATGGGATTAAATTTTTTGCGGTTAAATGACATAAAACACCAAAAACGGCGGATTGGCCCTGCAAAATTAGGCCAAAACCCTAAATATGCCCAAAGCCCGTGTTGACCTATTAATCGAGACGTTCGTCGGAGCCTGTAAAAACAGTTTGTATTCCTGCAGTTTTTGGTCTTATTTTTGAATACCTCAATCCAGCTACGCAAAAAAGCATGAAAAAGTTTCTAAAAATTACCGGTATAACAGTGGGTGTGCTGCTGTTGTTATTAATTACTGCCCCATTTTTATTCAAGGGTAAAATTGTACAGGCCATAAAAAACACAGCAAACAAGCAACTCAATGCCACACTAAATTTCGACAACGATATCAGCCTAAGTTTCATAAAGAGTTTTCCCAATGTGTCTCTGGGCATTAACAAATTAAGTGTTGTAGGTAAAGACAGTTTTAATGGGGACACTTTGGTATATTTCCCCGAAATGCGCCTTACCCTGGATATCATGAGTGCTATAAAAGGCGATGAAATTAAAATCAAAAGGGTATATTTAAACAAACCCGAAATCAATATTGAAACTCTGCCCAGCGGCCGTGCAAACTGGGACATAGTTAAAACCGACTCCAGCAAAACCACTACTGATACAGGTGGTGGGACGTTTAAAATGGCCCTTAAATCATTCGAAATAGAAAAAGGCCATATCATTTATAACGACCGCAGCATGGATTTTTTCACCGAAATGAAAAACGTGGATCACCAATCCAGCGGCGATTTTACCTCTGATAATTTTTTGTTGGAAACAAAAACCACTGCCCCCTCTTTTACTCTGGGATATGGCGGTGTTAACTGGCTGTATGATATCGGAACCGAAATACTGGCCGATATTCAGATGGATTTAAAATCCATGAAATTTAGTTTTGCCAAAGGAAAAGCACGCCTCAACGATTTGCATTTAGAAAGCGATGGATTTGTAGATCTCAATGAAAATGATATCGATATGGATATCAAATTTAAAGCCCTGGAAAACACATTTAAAAGCTTTTTATCCCTGGTTCCTGGCATGTATAAAAACAATTTCAACGACTTACAAGCCTCGGGCACCCTGGGCTTCAGTGGATCGATGAAAGGCAAAATGACCGACGACAAAATGCCAGCCACTGATGTGGTTTTAAAAATAAATAATGGTAGTTTTAAATATCCTTCTTTGCAATATCCAGCCGATAATATATTCCTTGATTTACATTACAGCAACCCAGACGGAGTGCCCGACAATTCAATTGTAGACCTAAATAAACTCAACCTGAATCTGGCCGGAGAGCCCTTTTACATGAAACTGCTTTTAAAAACTCCGGTATCCGATCCTTTTATCGATGGCAATGTAAAAGGCAAATTGGATTTATCTAAAATTCTGGGATTAATTCCCCTTGAAAAAGGCACCAAATTAGCCGGATTAATTGATGCAGATTTATTTGCAAAAGGGAATTACAGTGCTGCTACTTCCAAAAATTTCAGCCGCCTGGATGCCAAAGGAAAACTGAGCATTACCAATTTATTGTATCAGGCTGTAACCGATAAAGATGCTTATAATATAGAAAAATTATTGCTAGATTTTACGCCACAAAAAGTGAACATGCCGGAAATTAAAGGCGCCATCGGCAAAAACGATTTTCAGGCATCTGGCTACCTCGAAAACTTGCTGGGATATAGCTTTGCAGGCGAAACCCTAAAAGGCGATGTAAGCCTAAATAGCCACTATATTAATGTAAATAGTTTTATCAGCGAATCGGCTGTGCCCGAAGAACCCAAGGCCGCCGATACGGGTATGCTAAGCATAGTAGAGCTGCCCCAGAATATTGATATGGGCCTAAATACCAAAATAGACAAATTGGTATACGACAATTATATACTCACCAACCTGGGTGGAAAAACACGCCTTCACAATGCCCAGCTCGACATGGAAAACCTGCATGCCAGCTTGTTGGGAGGCAATGTATCGTTGAATGGAACCTATGACAGTAAAAATGTAAAAAATCCATTTACAAAAATGGATTCTAAAATAGAAAAACTCAATCTTGCACAGAGTTTTGAATATTTTCCCATGATTAAAAAGTTTGCCCCAATTGCCAAAATGGTAGATGGATTAATCAATGCAAATATTGACATGAGCAGCATTTTAAATGAAAAAATGCAACCCAATTACAACAGCATGAACGTAAGCGGGATGGTGAGTTTCACCGATGCTGCGGTAAAAAATCTGGATGTCTTAAACCAGATTGGCGCACAATTAAAAGTAAATTGGTTACAAAATTTAAAACTTAAAAACCAGATATTAAAATTCCAGATTAAAGATGGGATTTTTAAATTACTGGATAGCATGATTATTCCATTGGGCGAGGGAGCTACCATGAAATTTGCGGGCATAACCAAGCTCGATCAAACCATCAGCTATGGTGGCTGGTTGCGCATACCCAGAAAGGCCTTAGGCGCTGCAAACACAGTGCTCGACGGTTGGGTAAAACAGGCCTCTACCAAGGGTTGGAATTTAAATGTAGAACAAATGATTCCGGTAGATTTAATGATTGGGGGAACGGTATTAAAACCAAAAGTAGATGTATCACTTAAAGGATTCCAAAAAGCATTTGTAGATAATATTAAAGACCAGGGCAAAGAAATTGCCAAAAACGAAGCCAATAAACAAATCAGCGAGGGAATGAAAAAAGCTCAGGCCGAGGCCGACAGGTTAAAAGCCGAAGCCAAAGAAAAGGCTGATAAGGTGCGTGCTGAAGGAAAAAGACTGGGGGATATTGCACGCAATGAGGGTAAAAATGCCGCCAATAAAACCCGCGATGAAGGCGATAAAGCGTATCAGAGAATAAAAGATGAAGCCAATAAACAGGCAGATGCGGTTGTAGCATCAGCATCGAATCCCATTGAAAAACAAACCAAAAAAATACTAGCCGATAAAATGCGCAAAGAGGGTGAGAAAAAAGCCCAGGATGCAAAAACCGAATTTTACCGCAAGGCAGAAACCTTGGAAAATCAAGGCAATTCGAAAGGAGATCAGGCTGAAGCGGAAGCCAATAAACGCGCTGATGAAATTGAAAAAGTGGCCAATGACAAAGCCGATAAAGTCATGAAAGAAGCGGAAGCAAAAAGTAAATTATAAAACCAGGATTCTGCATTAATTTGTAGGACCCGGTTGTGATTTACTTTTTTCTCCTTCAACGAAATACATACCTATTTCGCCCTTATTTTTTACATTAATTTCGCCACGGTAACTGCACTCAAATACATCTTTTACCAATTCATAGGTTTCAGCTGTAATATTAATTTTACCCGGTACACTATTGCTTTCCATGCGGCTGGCCACATTCACGGTATCACCCCAAATGTCGTAGGCAAATTTGCGTGTTCCCACAATACCGGCAACCACCGGACCAGAGTGTAATCCCAGTCGGATTTTGAATGGAATTCCACCATTGGCCTCGCGTTCGGCGGCAGCCTTGGCTACAAAAGCTTCTATTTCCATAGCCGCTTTTACCGAACTGATAGCCCCATCGGGATGCTCTCTGGGTATGCCCGCTGCGCACATGTATGCATCGCCAATGGTTTTGATTTTTTCTAATCCGTATTTGGCGATAATTTCGTCGAATGCACTGAAATAATAATGGATTTCATTTACCAAAACATCGGCCGAAACATTTTCACTGATGCGCGAAAATTCCACAAAATCGGTAAATAAAACAGTTACTTTATCAAATCTCCGTGGCACTGCTTTGCCTTCGCGTTTCAATTCTTCGGCTGTTTCTTGTGGCAAAATATTTAACAAAAGGGTATCTGATTTGTGTTTTTCAACCTCCAATTCATCCTTCTGTTTTTTGATTTCCTGGGTGCGTTCTTCCACTTTTTGTTCCAAAGTAGCATTGTATTCTTCCAGCCTTCTTTCGTTCTCTAACAAGGCTTGCTGTGCCAATTCCTTTTCACTGATCTCTTGCTTCATTTGGGTATTTAATGAAGTAAGATTGTCGTACAACTCTGCATTCTCCAACGACACTGCTGCCTGGGATGCAAGTATATTCAACAGCGAAATTCGTGCTGGTGTAAATACGCCCGGAACCAAATTATTTTCGAGGTATAAATATCCGAATAATTTACCCTTTTGTTTCACAGGCAAACAAATGACAGATAAAACATTGTTGCGGATGATGTATGGATCGGTATTATGTGGACGGGTTTTTACTGCATTATCTATTACCACATAATTGTCCGAATTAGCGGTATAATTCACCACCGAACGGCTTACTTTTTCGCTATGGGTAAAGGGCTCATTCAACAATATTTCAGCATGTGCATCTCCTTTGTTCAACAAGGCCATTATGCTGCGTTCGCCATTGATATCGCGTATTAATACACCTCGCTGTGCACCTGCATTTTCTACCATAATGTGCATCATTTTTTCGAGCAATTCGGATAATATAATTTCACCCGAAAGCACATTATAGGCTTTAACCACAGTGGCCAAATCGAGGTTCTGTCCATCTCCACCCGCTTTGTGCTCGAGGTGTTTATCGGCAGTTAAATTCAGCGAATGGTATTTTTCTGATAATTGTTTGCACTTACCAAAAGCGCCCCAGTGGTGATAGGCATGGTAAGCATTTTGCAAGTAAAATGCCGCAACCTGATCTTGTCCCTGCTCCAGGTAAAATTCGCCCGACATTTCCCAGGTTATTGCCTCATCCAGCATTACCTGACTTTGTCTGGCCTGCCTCAGTGCCGCAAAAAACGCACCCTGCCCCTTCTCCTGATTTTTGCTGATGCGATAATAAGTTGCCTCCATCAATTTCAGTTTATCTGCAAAGTTTTCCGGAGAATGGACAACGTATTTTTTAAATCTGCGGATGTTTTTAAATATTACCTTGGATAGCTCACGTTTGCGCGCAGGGCGAATTTCGGCCATGTCGGCAGCTGCCATCGACTCATAAAAATAAAACAGCGGAATAAAGGGCGAGCCTTGAATATTCTGTATGTATTTTCTGGCTTTTTCAGCATATTTCCATGCATTTTCTTTATCGCGATATACCACCGCCAGAAATAATTTTTGCATGTATAAATTATGGAAGAAAATACCATTCTGGCTATCGTCTGCAAAGCCATGTGTTTCCTCATTAAAATAATCACCCATCAGCACTCCGGGGTGCATAGGCATATTAATTAAATCGGCAATACTTTGCTGAAATACATTGATACGACTATTGGTTAAAGGCTGATTGAAAGACAAAATCTGATTCAATAATCCGGTAGATGATTTTGACAATTCATGCAAATTTTTCCCCGAATAAAATCCGTGATATACATAGTCGAATGCCAGATAGGAGGTAAACTCTGCATCCCCGGTTTCCATCCCCAATCGAAAGCCTTTCAGCAAAGGTTCAAGGGTATCGGCCAATGGCATGGTCCAGTGTTTTACCAAATCGTAATACACTGTATAAATCGATGCCGACAAGGGTTTTGTATCCAGTTTCTCGTGCAGTACCAATGCAAGATCAGCAAAGTCGGTACCGCGTTTTATTTGGCCCATAAAGGCACTTAAAATATACCCGTATCCTAAAAATACATAGGGAGATTTACTGTCTAAACCATACTTCAGGGTTAACTTAATCAACCTGAAAATTACCACCGGAATCAAATTAGGCATAACAAAATACCCCGGCGATAGCATGTGAAACATCACATTCATGGCAGCCCTGGCCCTTTTATCGGTATTGGCAGGCAAATTCAGCACATTGTTTTGAGATTTGCCGCGCAATTGAATTCCGGTGCGCAATAAACCCCATACTACATTCACTTGTCCGGGCTTTTCAGGCAGGTTTTCACCAAGTTTTTTCAGCAATGCATAACCATAATCAATGGCTTGTATAGGCTGGTTGCGGGCAACATTGCTTTGTATTTTAACCAATCCTGCATTTACAGTATCCAATACATCCTTGGCATGGATTTCTACTTGTTGCACAAATTCATCACATTTGCTGTGCTCCCCTGCCATATAGGCCGCTGCTGCCGCTTCGGAGGTCAACTCCAGCATCATGCCGTAATTATGGCTCCATGGATTAGCAGGTTGCATTTCCAAAGCAGTCATAAAATATTGCAATGCCTCGGAATATGCCGCACTGGCCCTGGCCTTTTTACCTGCCAATAAATTCAGCTGAATAAATGTGATGATTTCTTTCTCATCTGTAAGTAATTTTTTTGCTTTAATCCAGTGATAAATTATGATAAAAATATTATCCGGATTATCGATTTTTTTGCTCTCTGCCAGGCGAATCCGACCGATTTGTAAATGGAAATTCTCCTTTACATCCTCGGCCAATTGATTGTAAAAATAATGCAGAATACGATCGTGGGCAAACAGCAATTCGCTGCCATTTTCAAGTATCAATCCACTGATTAATGCAGGCTGTAATATTTTCTTTATTTCTGCATCTTTTAAATCAGTTAATTTATGCAATGTGGGAATATCAAAATAACTGCCAATAGCACTGGCATAGGTAAGCATTTGCCGGGCATTTAGGGGCAACTTATCTACCAGCGAGCCCAGCAATTCTTCAATATCACCAGAAAGATTTCGCTTTATTATATTTTCCTTGTCCCAGAGCCAGGTGTGCAAACTGAAATCAAAATGCAACAATCCATCCTCTGAAATTGATTTTAAAAATTGATTAATAAACAGTGCATTTCCCTGGCTTTTGTGAAACACAATTTCGGCCAATTCAGGAATATCAGATTGTTTGGTTTGCAGAATATCCCTAAGCATATCCTCGATAGCTGCGGGTTGCATCTGCCCCAATTTAATTTCCTGTAATAAACAACCTGTAGCATCCAACTCTTTTAACATTTCGGCTACCGGATGAAATTCATTCACTTCATTTTCGCGATAGCTGCAAAGAATTAAAAGATTTTTTAAATCATTTTCAATCATCAGCAGTTTTATCAACTGCAGTGAAGGCCGGTCGCACCATTGCACATCATCCAAAAACAACACCAATGGATGATTGGGAGAAGCAATGGTTTTCATAAACATAATCAATGCATAATTAAAACGGTTTTGCTCTTCGGCGCCGTTCAAATCAGGCAATTCGGGGTGATCGCCCACCAGCACTTCCAGCTGCGGACAAATGTTTATGAGTACTTTTCCAATTGGATAACAGGCCTCGTGTACGCGGGTTTTCCATGATTCTATGGTTTCTTCATCCTGAGAAATTACATATTCAACAAATTCGGTAAATGCCTCGCTAAATCCGAAATACGGAACATCGTGCTGATATTTGTCGTATTTACCCGAAATAAATAAACTTTTACTGCGCAAAACGGGTTCATACAATTCCTCTATCACAGCCGTTTTACCCATACCCGAATAGCCGCTAACCGTGGTAAGTTGCTTGTGCCCTTCAACCGCATTTTCAAATGCATCAAACAGCAATTGTTTTTCTGCATCGCGGCCATAAATTTTATGGGCCAACATTAAATGCCCGCTAAAATCATTTAATCCGGGTACAAAATCCGAAATAGAACCAGTGGCCTCGAGTTGCACACAGCAAAGCTCCAGATCATGCATGGCACCGTATGCACTCTGATAGCGCAAATCGGGGTTTTTGGCCAACAAACGCGCTACTATATCCGAAACCTGTTTGGGTATATCCGGATTTTTTTCAATTAATGGCGCTGTTTCAAGGGCAATATGCGCATGTACAGTTTCGAGCAAATCCATGCCCTGAAACGGCGGAATACCCGCAAACAACCAGTATAACAAAGCACCGAAAGAATACAAATCCGAACGATGATCCACCACCCGATTTATGCGCCCTGTAAGTTCGGGAGATATATAAAGCGGATCGGCTAATATTCCACTGCTGGCCGAGGCTTTTACCTTACCAGTAACCATAGTAGCCAGTGAAAGGTCTATAAATACAGGCTTATTTTCGTTTGTAACAATTATGTGATTGGGCGCAAAATTGCGGTATATCAAACCTGCGCTGTGCACTTTGGCCAGTGAGGCTGCTATAGAGGCTGCCAACTTCAGACGTTCGGGAAGGGTAGGATTTTTCTTTACTCGTTGCAGCAGGGTTTCGCCTTCAATGTATTCAAGATTAACGGAAAAATCATCGTGACCAGGGCCTAAAACCCGCGCCAATCCATCAACATGGGGCAAGTCGGCGAATGAAATTTCATTTTCAAGCATTTCCAACTCCTCTGGTGCTGGATTTACCGATTTTAGAGTTTTTTGTATATAAGGCCCCGCACCATTCTCTTCGTCTATCAGATAATAAACGCTGTCTATGCTCTCGTGGAATACCTTTTTGGTCCTGTTTTCAGGCATTATTTGTAGTTATTACCTACAATAATATGTAAAAAATTCTAATTGAATGTAGAAATATCAAATATGCCTCAACTGCAATCTTGTGAGGGGCCTTTAACACAAACCCAATTTTACCTAATAAAACTTACATTTTACTTACTTAAACAAGTATTCAAACTTGCAAAGCATCAGATATCAATGGTTCATAGAACGCGCAAAACTGAAAATAAAAGGCAAAAGTCTTGGTTAAAGATATATTTTGTATAGATTTGTCCATTCCTTAATTCTATGACCAAACAAAGTGGGGTTAACATTTGTGTTGACATTGAAACGGGTAAGCGCGCTGCTCTTGAGGCAGTGCTCGATGAATACCAGCAAGCCTGGTTCAAATTCGAAAAAATGTCATTTGAAGAAATTCAAACGGTGCATTTTTGCCGATGGGTAATTTTGGATGAAATTATTACCCCAGAAAAAACATACCCGGAAAGATTATTTTTTGAAAGCAATTTCGATGGCACCGATCCAAAAGCGCATATCAAAGACCTGATGCGCTGCAGCGAAGAAATGCTGGACCGTATTTATTCCCTTTGTATTGGCTATCCATCCAATGGAAATTACGATGCAAAAACGGGTTATTTAATTGCAAATATTACCCCAATTACCGTGTTTTATAATAGCACACCCCTGCGAAATTTAAAACGCATAAAAGACGAGGACAAACTCCGCACTACCCTGTGGAGCTACCTCAATTCGCGCGATTTAACAGGCAGAAGCGCCAAAACTGTGGCCGATGATTTGCGCGAATATGTAACCTCAAATCCCGAATTTAATTGGCTGAAAAATAAAGATAAAATGCCGGCAATAAATATTCCTGGTTTATTGCTGGTAGGTGTCACCATTCTGGTACTTTTACCTTTTCTGATCGTACTGATTCTGGTAATCCGAATTTTTTACGAACCACGCATGAAGCCACTGGGGCTTAAACCCGGCCAAATTAATTTTGACCATATGAATGCGCTGGAAAAAAATGAGGACATTATTTTTCAGAATCAATTTAGCCAAATGTTGTATTTAAATACTTCCATCCCACGCCAAATTACCATTCGGCTGGTTTTAAAATTAACCACTGCATTGGGCAAATACTTCTTCATCAATGGGCAGCTCATGGGCATTCCCACCATTCACTTTGCCCGCTGGATTTTAATGGACAACGGCAAGCATATGTTTTTTACCAGTAATTTTGATGGAAGTTGGCAACAATATCTGGGCGATTTTATAGATAAAAGTGGCTGGGGATTATCTGCCATCTGGAGCAACTCGGCCGGCTTTCCCAAAACCAAATTTTTGTTTACCGGCGGTGCTTACAACGAAGAGCAATTCCTTGCCTGGTCAAGGTATTACCAAGTACCCACCCAATTTTGGTTCTCGGCCTATCCTTCATTATCTACCAAAAACATCATCAACAATTCATTCATCCGTCGCGATGTGATGCGAAATTTAAATGAGGCACAAGCAAAAAAATTCTTAAGAAGATTTTAAATCCATGAAACAAGATATCGTAAATCTCGAACTCGAAGACATACAGGGATTAATACTGCGCGGTTACAAACGCATGCAATTTGCCAAATACATTCTGTTGGAAATTGAGGATTTGGAAAAAACCAAAAAATGGCTGCACGACATAGCCGACGAACTTACCAATACCGAAACCAAGGAGCTGCAAAATTGCCTGAATATTGCCTTTACCAATCAGGGTTTATTGCGACTTGGATTATACACCGAAAATCTGAATGCATTTTCACAGGAATTTCGCGACGGAATGAACGAAGAACACCGTTCGCGCCTGTTAGGTGATATAGATAGCTCGGCACCCACTAATTGGAGATGGGGACATGCCGATGCCGACCGGATTCATATTCTGCTATTGGTTTTTGGCGCAACCCAAGCCGATGTAGACAATTTTTACAACCTTCACAGTACCCGGGTTATGGCCAATGGAATGTCTATCGTGCATACCCTGGAGGGACAGACATTACCCAACAACAAAGAGCATTTTGGTTTCCGGGATGGCATTTCACAACCCGATGTAATTGGCAGCGGACGTGTTGGCCCGCCTAATAACATGATAAAACCAGGCGAATTTATTTTAGGCTATAAAAATGAATACGATGTGCTCCCGGACAGTCCATACATTCAAAAAACCCAGGGCAACATCAACCTATTGCCCGAAGATAGTGAAGGAATGGGGAAAAAAGACCTGGGGCGCAATGGCAGCTATCTGGTTTTCCGTCAGATTGAGCAGGATGTAGAAGCATTCTGGACCTTTATGAACGAAAAATCAAAAAACAAGGAAGAGGCTTTAATGCTGGCCTCAAAAATGATGGGACGCTGGCCCAGCGGAGCTCCATTGGTAAAATTCCCTGACAAGGATCCGGGTGGAAATTCGGACGACAATGATTTTGGTTATTTGCACAACGACCCACAGGGATTGAAGTGCCCCTTCGGCTCCCATATCCGACGCACCAATCCGCGCAACCATTTCGAAACCAGCACCGAGGCCAATAGCCTGATGATTACAAAAAGGCACCGCATCATGCGCCGCGCCAGGTTATACGGACAACCCTTTGCAGGCTCACCCGACAATTATAAACCCGAAGGTGAAGTAGGGCTGCAATTCATTTGCTTCCAATCGGATATTGGAAAGCAATTTGAATTTATTCAACACACCTGGTGCAATTACCCCAACTTTATGGATCTTTATGATGATCCCGACCCCATCGTAGGGGTTCGCGATAACGCATTGCCGGGTTATACCCAGAACTTTACCATACAGGCCGAACCGGTGAGTAAAACGATTACCATTTTAAAGCCGTTTACCAAAATAAGGGGTGGTGCTTACTTCTTTTTCCCCGGTATTGTAGCTGTGCGTTATCTGGCTACGCTATAACCCTCAAAGGCATCTGCAATGGCATTTGTATCCATGTACACCTGCACTTTGCTTACCAGGGCGCCTGTAAACGTAAACAGCATAACCCACTCGGTATGATAAACCTTGCCGGTTGATTTTACCAGCGCGGAATCGCGACCTACTACGGCTACCAAATTATCGGTTTCCAAAAACTGCAGGGGTTCAAAAGATTGCACCTCCAGCATGGATGCCTCTTTGGCAAACATTTCCAAAATTCCCTGTTTACCCTTGTAAAGTCCACCATAGGGAACTGCAGGGGCTCCGGGCTCTAGCCAGGTAATGTTGTCATCGAGGTGAGATAGTAAATCGGTAATGTTTTTGGTTGCATAATCTTTGAAAATCAGCAACACGATTTCTTTATTTGTCATGGCGGTTTTTGTTTTTAAAATTCGGGAATATTCAGGTTTTCGGGTTCAAATTCTTTCTCATCATTGCGTTCATGCCTGAATCGCGATAGACTTTCATACACCAGTTTACGTGCCCGGTTCAAACCACCAAGGGGGCGGTGATCGGGCAAACTATGCCAGGGATTAAATGACAAATTGGTGCCGTATTCATTCTGCGCATCGGTATCAAAAGTTTGCACTGGAATAATAATAGTGGCCAGTTTTACGGGTTTGGAAGACCATTTCACTGTGGCGTTTTCAATGGGCATTTTTGTAGCATCGTCCTGAAATTGAACACAAAAATCGTATTTAATTTCTTTTCGACTCAAAACATCATTGAGTTGGTAGCGCAAATAATCGTCGTGGGGTTTAGCCGCAATTGGTGTATTCTCAGGGTTCACAGGCACAGCCATATATTTCACCGCCAGATCGGGATTGCCAAACTGGTATGGTGTAGTGCTGAAATAGGGTATTTCTACAATGCTGCCAAAGGATTTAAAAGCTTTAATTGTGCGCAACAACACACCCCAATTCATAGGGTTCAGCGCAAAGAACAACATGGCAAGCTTTGAACTGCTGGTTACTGCCTTGATGGTGCGGCTAAATTGTTTCACATCACTGGCCATAAAGGCTTCGGTAGAAATCAGTACAAAATCCTGGGTTTTTGCATCCTGTTTATCCGACAGAAGCTTCTCGCCATCAACCCCTACCAATTTGATTGCCATGCCGCGTACATCTTTTTTCTTATCCGGTGCATGATGGGTAGAAGCGTTTGAAAACCTTACAAATGCCTCGAATTCTTTGGTAATGGCAAATACACCTTTGCGGTATTTCTCATCCAAATCGGGTTCAATGATGAAGCGTGCTTTCACCAAACCGTGCATTTTGGGATGGGCTTGCCGAAATACTTCACCTTCGGGATATAAGTAACGCAACTGCTCTTTCAATTGCGAAATCATTTGGGTTACATAACCTATTTCGTCGGCTGGTGGGTATTCGCGGCCTTTTTGCAGTGTATCTGAAACTCCATTATGATTTTCCATTGAGTTTCAATATTAGAAAAAATTTGCTACAACATTGCCATAAACCCATTTATGGGCAATAAAATATCAAAATGCAAAATTTATAGAATAGGATTTTACTTCAAACCCAACTCATTTGCCAGTCGCAATACTCCCATAGGTTTGAGAGTGTGCAGCATGGGCCAGGATTGCTTGGCAGTAAGTACCCAGGTACTGAAAAGCTGACCTTTCAACCCGGCATTGGTGGCGCATATATTTTTTACGGTATGTAAACCCTGACTGAGACTTACAGCAAATTTTCCGGCAAAACGGGTTCTTAAAGTACTGTATCCGGCCCGGGCATTGGCTTGCACAGAGCAGTGGTAATTCCAGCACCAAACTTCATTCAGGTTATAGGATTGAATCATTAAAAAACCCTCATTTTTATTGGGTACAAGCAGCCCTAAAGGTTCAAATTCCACTTTTTCATCCACCGATTCGCGCAGGTTTTCGGAGTACTGGCAGGCTTTTTTCAAAATTGGGGCGGCAAATTGCAGTCGGTTCTGGACCGTTTCCAGTGCTTCTGCCCCGGCATGGGGTAAGTATCTATATACCGGTTGCATTGGATTTGTTTCCAATCCATCCAATTGCCTGGGGGCCAGTTTTTGATGTTTTTCAATTGCTGCCGAAAGGGTTTTTAATTGCAGATACTGATCGTATACCGCTTCCCAGGCAGGAAATAAACGTTGGTTATCTAACTCATCATACACACTTCGAACATAATCGAGCAACTGGTATTGCAGCATTTCTTCATCATCCCAATGCTGAAGCAGCCAATTTTCAGGAAGATTTTTCATACCTACTAATATACAAAAAACGCAACGACGGGTCAAATCTTGTCTATCAACCTATAAAAAAAACTGACAATCTCCTGAAAATTTGTCAGTACTGCGGCAATTGGCATAAAAGTGGGGAATAAGGGGACAAACCAATTACTTAAAAAACACAAAAAATATATGTCAGTAAATGTAAAACCACTGGGCGACAGGGTTCTGGTAGAACCGCTGCCCGCAGAGAACAAAACTGCATCAGGAATTATCATTCCTGACACCGCCAAGGAAAAGCCCATGAAAGGCACTGTAGTAGCTGCCGGACCAGGCAAAACCGATGAACCCATGACCGTTAAGACCGGCGATATGGTTCTGTATGGCAAATATGCAGGCACAGAGTTGACTGTAGATGGTAAAGATTACCTGATTATGCGTGAAAGCGACATTTTCGCAATTGTTTAACCCCAAAATAAAAAAGAAAAATGGCTAAAAAAATAGAATTCAACGTACCTGCCCGCGAAGGTTTAAAACGCGGTGTGGATGCTTTGGCAAATGCAGTAAAAGTTACACTGGGACCTAAAGGCCGCAATGTAGTTATTGATAAAAAATTTGGTGCTCCCCAGGTAACCAAAGACGGAGTAACCGTTGCAAAAGAAATTGAACTGGCCGACCCAACCGAAAACATGGGCGCCCAAATGCTGAAGGAAGTAGCTTCTAAAACTGCCGATATCGCCGGTGATGGAACTACTACTGCCACCGTTCTGGCCCAATCTATCGTTACTGCCGGTTTGAAAAACGTAGCCGCAGGTGCCAATCCTATGGACCTGAAACGCGGTATGGACAAAGCCGTTAAAGTGGTAATTGATGCTTTGGAAAAAATGTCTCAACCCGTTGGCGACGACCATAGCAAAATCGAGCAAGTTGCCTCAATCAGTGCTAACAACGACAGCACCATTGGTGGTTTGATTGCAGAAGCCATGAAAAAAGTGGGCAAAGACGGTGTAATAACTGTTGAAGAAGCCAAAGGCACCGATACTACAGTGGACGTTGTAGAAGGTATGCAATTCGACCGTGGTTACCTGAGCCCATACTTTGTAACCAACGCCGAAAAAATGGAAGCTGAAATGGACAATCCATACATTCTGATTTACGATAAAAAAGTAAGCAGCATGAAAGATTTGCTTCCAGTGCTTGAGAAAGTAGTACAAACTGGCAAACCCCTGTTAATTATTGCCGAAGATGTAGAAGGTGAAGCCCTGGCTACCTTGGTGGTAAATAAAATCCGTGGTGCCTTAAAAATTGCTGCCGTTAAAGCCCCAGGCTTTGGCGATCGCCGCAAAGAAATGCTGCAAGATATTGCCATCCTTACCGGCGGTGCTGTAATCAGCGAAGAACAAGGCCGCAGATTGGAAGATGCAGATTTGGTAGACCTGGGTCGTGCCGAAAAAATCACCATCGACAAAGACAACACCATTTTGGTAAACGGAGCTGGAAGTAAAGATGCCATCACAGGCCGTATCAACCAAATTAAAGCCCAGATTGAAAGCACTACCAGCGACTACGATCGCGAAAAACTGCAGGAAAGACTGGCTAAACTCAGCGGTGGTGTAGCTGTATTGTACATTGGTGCTGCTACAGAGGTTGAAATGAAAGAGAAAAAAGACCGCGTAGACGATGCCCTGCATGCTACCCGCGCCGCCGTTGAAGAAGGTATTGTACCAGGTGGTGGTGTAAGCTTTATCCGCTGCATTTCATCTCTGGACAACCTCAAAGGCGAAAATGATGATGAAACCACCGGTATTCATATCATTCGCCGTGCTCTTGAAGAACCCCTGCGCCAAATCGTTGCCAATGCAGGCGGCGAAGGTAGCATCGTAGTTCAGAAAGTAATGGAAGGCACTGCAGACTTCGGTTACAACGCCCGCACTGAGAAATATGAAAACCTCATCGCTGCAGGTGTAATTGATCCTAAAAAAGTAAGCCGTGTAGCCCTGGAAAACGCCTCCTCTATAGGCGGCATGATCCTCACTACTGACTGCGTACTGAGCGAAATCAAAGAAGAAGAAAAAGGTCACTCTCATGGCCCCGATATGGGCGGCATGGGTGGAATGATGTGATGAAAATCTTATCAAGCCCCATAGGGGTTGATTAGATTTTCACATCCTCGAGTGAAGCAAAGCGGAACCTCGGGATGAGCGCCACGAAAAGGCTACTCCAAAAGAGTAGCCTTTTTTCTTATCAAGCCCCCATGGGGTTGATTAGATTTTCACATCCTCGAGTGAAGCGAAGCGGAACCTCGGGATGATCGCCACGAAAATGCTACTCCATAAGAGTAGCCTTTTTTCATATCAAGCCCCCATGGGGTTGATTAGATTTTCACATCCCCGAGTGAAGCAAAGCCGAACCTCGGGATGAGCGCCACGAAAAGGCTACTCCCTCAAAGAGTAGCCTTTTTATTTATCAAGCCCCATAGGGGTTGATTAGATTTTCACATCCCCGAGTGAAGTAAAGCGGAACCTCGGGATGAGCGCCACGAAAAGGCTACTCCCTCAAAGAGTAGCCTTTTTATATATCAAGCCCCATAGGGGTTGATTAGATTTTCACATCCTCGAGTGAAGCAAAGCGGAACCTCGGGATGAGCGCCACGAAAAGGCTACTCCCTCAAAGAGTAGCCTTTTTATATATCAAGCCCCATAGGGGGCTGGATAAAATTTTCATCCTCGAGTGAAGCGAAGCGGAAACTCGGGATAATCTTCACAAAAAGGCTACTCCACAAGAGTAGCCTTATTTCTTATCCAGCCTGTTACATTACCCAAAACCTTCATAGCACAACTTCCACCCTTCCCTACAGCAAAAGTTAACAGTCAACATTCACAATTGGTTGTTCATTTTGCAATCTCCCATTATTAGTTTTAATTGCATTTTTTTACATGTTTAAAAACGGATTGCATATTATAATCGACCTTGAAAATTGCCCGCCCGAAGTGCTAGTAAATGCCAACTTGTGCCGAAATCAAATTTCCAAATGGATTTCTGAACACCAAATCAGTACCGTTGGCGAGGTTTGGCATACCTACGAAAACCAGGCTTTTACAGCCAACATTGCTTTGTCCGATTCGCATATCTCAATTCATACATGGCCCGAGTATGGAAAGGTTTTTTTTGATGTTTACCTAAGCAGCTTTAAAGCCGATAACCGCGAAAAATGTAAAAAAATAGCCCAACTAATCAGGCAGTATTTTCAAGGAACATTGGTAAATCAACTGGAACTGGAAAGATGAGTCATACGAATATGGATACCATCATCTGCCCGGTGTGCAATACAGCCAATCTTTCCGATTCGGTTTATACACATTTTAAAACCTGCAAGCAATGCCACCATGTGCTACAATTGCGTGAAACAACCCCTCCGCTGGTAAATATCACCACCCATTTCGACCTTGATTTTGGCATTTTAATTCCAGGTAAAAAAATAAATTATACGCAAATTTTTACCATTATTGGAAGATATAAATTGGTTTTAAAAACGGCCTATTTTAATATTTGTTATGCCGAAAACTCCAATGGAAATCAATTGTGGCTAGCCGAACAAAACAATGTGCTTTGGGTATTAAAAGAATCGCCCGAAATTAAAATCCCCACCGATACTAACCCCGATGTTGCAGACAATATCGAAATAAGTAGAAAAGCCTATAATTTAGTGTTTAAACAAGCCCCCGAGTGTATTCTACTCGACGGTGAAGTACCCAATTTACCATTCCTTTCGCGCAATTATCAACTTTGGTTTCTGCGCCCCCGATCGGCCAATCAATTGCTTGCGTTTCTTCATGCCAGCGAAAAAACGGTGGTTTTTCAGTTAATCCCTTTTAAGCATGAATGAAATTCAACTGAGTACCAGCTTGTTTAAAATTACTTGTCCGGCCTGCAAGCAAGACAATCAACTAATTGCCGCCCAACAAAGTATGTATGCAATTTGCAGCCACTGTAAGGCCTATTTTAATACACTGGGTGTAAAACGCACATTAAAATTAAATCAAACCGATAACTTTACCCCTTTTCTGCAAACAGGAAAAAAAATACAGCTAAAAACCCAGGAATGGACCATTGCCGGTATAGCCCGGTATGCCGAGGACGTAAGCGATATAAGCGAATATTGGGACTGCTATTTTCTGTTTTCACCCAGCATCGGATGGGCCTATTTATATGAATCTGAGGGTCATTTTTTATATGCTTATGACATAGATATTTTCAAACAATATTCAGGTTATCGCTTTCCGGGTGCGGTGGATTTTGAAAATAGAAAATACAATAAATTTACCCATTATAATTTCCAACCCATTGCTGCAACCGGCGAATTTCCCGGAGATATATCACCCACCAATAAATCGGTTGAATTTATTAGTCCACCCTATTCAATCAATTACTATTTTAATAACGATGGATTATTTATTGAGAAAGCCGAATACATTGCCCGCGATGATATAAAAATCATCGAAGATACAGGCATTATCTGGCCCTCCAAACCAAGCTACAGGCATTCAATCCAACCCAATCCGTTTAAAGATAAATTAAAATCGGTAATATTTATTACTATACTTTTTAATATTATTTGGCTGGTAAGTACCATTCTAATAAACCAATTTACCCTGAATGAAAATGTGTACCAATATACTTTTTTAGCGCCTTCCAGCGATTCTGCTGCCTTGCGCGACACGGCTTTGCTCTCAAATAAAGTTCAGGTTTCTCCATCGTTTAAACTCGAAGACGATTATTCAAATCTGAATTTTATAATTAAAACCGATGTTTTACAAACATGGATGGGCCTGGATTTAAACTTAGTAAACGAAGGCACTGGTGAGGTGTATATTGTTGCCAAAGACATTGAATATTATTCCGGCTATGAAGGCGGAGAAAGTTGGTCGGAAGGCTCACAATCTGCCGAAGCGCTGCTGGGTGGAATTCCACCCGGGACGTACCACCTCGAATACCAACCTACCTATGCAACAGAAAATATTACCAAACCCAACTGGTCGATAAATATTCTTAAAGATGTACCCATTTACAGCAATTGGGTATTTGTATTTTTATTGTCGCTTATAATTCCATTGTATTATTATTTGCGCAGCAATAACATTGAAAAAAATCGCTGGTACGACAGCGAATACAACCCTTATTCATCGGATACATGATAGACTTTAAAAAAATACCCAAATTTCCACTCATTTTTTTACTGGCCCTTACAGGCAGCTACGGATATCTGTACTGGCACAAACGGGCCATCTTTACAGAAACTACGGCCGAAAAAGACAAAGTCACAAATAGCCACGGACGCTACCATAGCGGGCATGGCGTTTACCGAACCTATTATCACAAATAAATACAACAAATAAATGGACTATTTAAGCCTCAAATCGCTGATTTCATCGCTGGTTTTTGCCGGACTTGGAATACTCATTCTCACATTCGGCTTTTGGCTGGTGGATGCATTAACCCCTCACAATCTGTGGAAAGAAATCATAGAAAAACAGAATAAAGCCCTGGCCATTTTGGCCGGTGCTTTTCTGCTGGGTTTATCCATTATTGTAGCCTCGGCCATACATTAAGGCAGGTATGCAATGGCTGCTGCTCATAAGCGTGCTGGTAATTGCCACATGCGGTATCATCTATGAACTTATTGCCGGTACACTGGCCAGCTACCTGCTTGGCGATAGTGTAACACAGTTCTCGACCATTATAGGTACCTATCTTTTCAGCATGGGCATAGGCTCGTGGTTGGCGAAATACATTAAAAAAAACCTGGTACACAAATTTGTAATTATCGAAATAATTATCGGATTAATTGGAGGATGCAGCAGCTTATTTTTATTTTTTATATTTAATCAGGTAGAGCAATTTCGGGTATTGCTGTATTTTACAGTTTCTGTTACCGGTGTGTTGGTTGGTGCCGAAATCCCACTGGTGATGCGCATGTTGCAAGGGCGTATTGAATTCAGCGAATTAATTTCACGCGTTTTTTCTTTCGATTATATTGGGGCGCTGGTAGCTTCGGTGGTATTTCCCATATGGTTGGTTCCCCAATTGGGATTGGAAAAAACCTCGCTTTTTTTTGGCATACTCAATATCATTGTGGCCCTGGTAGCCATGTATAAACTTATGCCCAACAAGGGTTCTGCCGGATTAAAACTAGCCGGTTTTGCTGCTCTTTTTACACTGGTAATTCTGTTTGCATTCTCGCATAAAATTACCCGAAACATTGAAAAAGAACATTATGGCGAACGTATTATTATTTCCAAATCATCGCCCTATCAGCGCATCATTTTAACTGAATCCGGTGGCAATTTGCGCTTGTTTTTAAACGGCAATCTGCAATTCAGCACTAAAGATGAATACCGCTATCACGAGGCTTTGGTGCATCCTGCAGCCCAAATGGCTGGTGAAATTAACAATGTTTTGGTACTCGGTGGTGGTGATGGAATGGCCCTGCGCGAATTGCTTAAATACCCGGATATTTCAAATATTTTATTGGTAGATTTAGATGCGGCTATGACCGATTTATTTACCCATAACCCCAGGCTCAGAGCCTTGAACAACGGCAGCTTTAAAAACCCAAGGGTACAAGTGCGAAATGAAGACGCCTTTCGTTTTTTGCGCGAAAACAAGGCCGTTTTCGATTTAATTATTGTAGACTTTCCCGATCCATCCAATTTTTCAATAGGCAAGCTGTACACAAATACCTTCTATTCAGAATTAAAAAAACATATATCCGATAGTGGCACAGCTGTAATCCAATGCACTTCACCTTGGGCAGCACCCCAATCGTTTTGGTGTATCGACAATACCCTCCGAAGTATAAATTTAAATACCCTTCCCTATCATACCCTGGTACCCTCATTTGGTGACTGGGGATTTATTATTGCATCCAAACAAAAACAACTAAAATTTAAACGTTCATTGCCGGCAAATCTTAAATACCTGGATAGTTCCATTTTCGCTACAATGTTGAATTTCCCAAGGGATATTGGATCCCGACCCACTGAGGTAAATAACCTGCAAAACCAGATTCTGGTTGCCTATTTCGAAGAAGAATGGAAAAAAGTACAATAAACCGCAAGCGATTTATTGCCTTGCTTACCGGTTTTTTTAGTGCAGGTATTTTAATTGTTTTTTTGCGCAGATTTTTTAATAAAAAACTCCAATCCCCCAATATTTCACGCACCCAACCCGATTCAAAAACAGGCCATTTAATCAGAAAAAATATTGCAGCCAACAAAGGCATAAAACCCCCGACTCCCATAGCGATAATCGGAGGAGGCATATCGGGAATGGTGGCCGCCTGGTGGTTAAAAAAACAAAATTTCAACGATTTTGTTTTATACGAATTGGAATCCCAAACAGGGGGTAATTCGCAACATGGGAAAAACAGCGCAGGCCAATATCCACTTGGCGCGCACTATCTGCCAGTACCCAATTCCAATCAACCCGAATTGCTCCAATTTTTAGAAGAAATTAACTGCATAACCGGGTGGGAAAACAAGCAGCCCGTATACAACCCATACCACTTGTGTCAGCATCCCAAAGAGGCCTTGCATATAAGAGGCGTATGGCAAAACGAGTTAATCCCGACATATGGATTAAATTCCACAGAAATAAAACAAAACGAATTATTTAACGCCAAAATGCAAGCCTTTGCAAACCTAAAAGGCAAAGATGGCAAGGAAGCATTTACCATTCCCTTGGCCCAATGCAGCGCGGATCCTGAAATATTGAAACTGGACAAAATCAGTATGAAAAACTGGATGTTGCAACAGGGTTTTACTTCTCCATATTTACTTTGGTACGTAGATTATTGCTGCTCCGATGACTTTGGTGCAAATAGCAGCCTGGTTTCAGCCTGGGCAGGTATCCATTATTTCACCAGCCGCAAAGGTTCTGCTTCGAATGCCAGCGCAGACCAAGTGCTCACCTGGCCGCAGGGAAACGGTTTTTTAGCCGAAGCATTAAAATCCAAAATTACCACCCATATCCAGGCCCAATCAATGTGTTATGGGGTAGAAAAAAACCAAAATGGCTGGAATATTTCTCTATTTGATAAAAATAAAAATTCCCATTATTCCCAAAATACCCAGGCAGTAATCTTGGCCGTACCAGGTTTTGTGCGCCAACATATTTACAAAAACAGTCCCTATTTTAAAACCAATTATCATCCCTGGCTTATTGATACAATTCAATTAAAACCCTCGTTTTTCGAAGCCCAAAAACCTGCCTGGGACAATGTATTATACGGCAGTCCATCATTGGGTTACATCTTTAACGGACACCAGGAAACTGCTTTGCCTGTGCAAAATTGCAATATCACTTTTTTCCATGCATTTTCAGCCCAAAATCCGGCTGAAACCCGCAAATATTTAGAAACTGCAGGCAACCAAAATTTAATGGCTGGTGTAATGCGCGACCTTGAAAAAATGCACCCCGAAATTAATAACAATATTCTCTCGCACCACCTGCACATTTGGGGGCATGGAATGGTAAGTCCCGGTATAAACAGCCTGTGGAATCCGCAGCGGCATGAAACACACAAAGCACCTGCTCGCATGGCCTTTGCACACACCGACATATCCGGAATTTCAATTTTCGAAGAGGGATTTTACCAGGGCATTGAGGCTGCAAACAAAATATTAACGGAATTGTAGAAATGAAACAACCCTATTTGCAAAGCGCCTGGTTCGACAATTTGTGGATTACCCTGCCTGGATTTATTTGTACCTGCATTGTACTGTTATTTTTACCCGCATTTAACCATGCACATGAGATTTCGGATATGCAATGGGTACTGCTGGTTTTAATGGTAGATGTAAGCCATGTGTATGCCTCTCTGTATCGCACTTATTTCGATCGCAGCGCTAATAAACAGTTTCATTCCAAATTTATTTTTATTCCGCTTTTTTGTTTTTTACTCGCATTTCTTACCTGGCAAATGGGCGGTCCAGTAGTATTCTGGCGCACCCTGGCCTATATTGCGGTATACCATTTTATCAGACAACAATACGGATTTTTAAAATTGTACAACCGGCAGCAAATCGCATCCAAATTACAAAATTATATCGATGCAATTATGATTTATAGTGCCACCATTTATCCCATTTCATATTGGCATTTTCACCCGCACCGAAATTTTAACTGGTTTACCCCGCATGATTTCTTTACTATTCCTAGTGCTATTCCGTTTAACCTTGTCTCATGGCTCTATGTAGCCATAATACTTGTATATACAACTAAAGAAATTTATGTGTGGGTAAAACACAAAACTTTCAATATTCCCAAAAATTTACTCATCCTATCTACCGCTTGTAGTTGGTATCTGGGCATAGTGGGATTAAACAGCGACTTAGCGTTTACTTTTTTAAATACCATTGCCCACGGAATCCCATACATGGCGCTGGTGTGGATCTATGCCAGACGCAAAAACCAAACCAACCCTTCTGCGTACGCAGATTGGATTAAATCCACCCTGAAAAATTATGCATTTCCACTATTTTTTTTGGTACTATTTCTCTGTGGATATTTAGAAGAAGGCCTTTGGGACGGGCTGGTTTGGCAAGAGCATCCCCATATTTTTCCAGCTTTCGGCTTTATGCATTCATTGGCCGACAAAACCATCACAGGTTTGCTCATCCCCCTGCTTATTGTACCCCAACTCACACACTACGTAATCGATGGCTTTATCTGGAAAGTCAATAAGGACCAGAAATTAAATACTTTGATTAATTCCAGGGAATAAACCGCCGCGGCGTATTACAGGGAGCAGGGGGCAGGGAGCAGGGGGCAGCAAAGGCGACAGAAAGGCCGTCAGGCTGTTCATTCTACATTTTGCATTCTACATTTTACATTCTCCATTGGCTGTCTTTTGCACCTTGCACGTTGCACTTTGCACTATACTCCACCCATTGAAAATGAGGCGGATTGCACCTTGCAACGGCTGTTCCATTTTACATTCTACATTTTGCATTGGTTGCCTGCGTCTTGTCAATTTACTACGAGGGCTTTGCAAACAACCTTTTGTCCATCCTGATTTTTAATATAATACGTGCCGCGACTAATATTTGCAGCCGCTAAATCAATTGAAAAATGGTTGTTTTCAGGATTAATTTGATCAGAAAAATACACTACTTTTCCAAGCGCATCTACGATAGTAATTTTAGAATTTCGTGTAAAATTACCTTCAATATTTATTTTACCCGAAGTAGGATTTGGATAAACTTTAAAGTCTGCAGGATTAGGAGCAGTTTCCAGGGTTGAATTTGTAGAGCCGGTGGTAATAATAAGCTTGGGCCAGATAGAAGTGTCAGAACTATTGTCTCTTGAATTAAAAACCAATGAGTTTTTAGGAGTTTCATTCTTTAAAACCAGCATAAATCCAAATTTCATACTTTTTTTACTAACCATATCTTTCACAAGATTAGTAACATCTATTTTAAGATAATTTTGCTTGGTAGAAGAGCTATTTGCCAATGAAACCTGATAGGAAGTATCGGCAAGCGGCGCATTGGCCCAAGTTACTTTGGACTCATCCCAACTCTGTTTAACTTGAAGTAACCAGCATGCATTTGCCGAGCCCTCGTGACCAGTCAAAATGCCGTAAGAACCATGACCATACAAGTTGATATATGCATGATCAATGGATGATTTGGTCAAGGTGGAATCCACATCAAAGGCAAATAATGAGCGATTAAAATTACCCGCACCTGGACCAGAATTACCCGTAGAAACTGCAAAAGCCGCAATTACATTAAGGTATCCATAATTATTGTTAATGCTTTGCCCATCTGAGTAACCAAGTGTTGCATCCTTGGCACAATAATAGACTTTGGTGGTTTGTGCATTTAAAATCATGACAAACATTAAAACGAAAATGGAACCAGATATTTTTTTCATAAATTATAATTATTAGAAATCAAATCTAAACAGATTAATTTAAATCTCCAAATCTAAATCCGAACCCGGCAAGGAAACTGAGTCTGGGCTGGCAAATTGTAATTGCGGCGGATTGCTCCGCCTATCACAAATGTGCTGGAGTCTGGTAAGTTGCATAGGAGTTGCTTACAAGTTGCTGCTAAGTGGCGTCTAAGTTGCGGGTAAACTGCGCACATACTGCTGTCAGACTGCATTCAGACTGCTTCCACATTGCTTCCACACTGCATCCCGGGGGGGGCAGGGAGCAGGGGGCAGGGGAGGCGACCGGTAGGTATTCAGGCTGTTTATTCTACATTTTGCATTCTACAATTTACATTCCGAATTGGCTGTCCTTTGCACCTTGCACGTTGCGCTATGCACTCGGCTGCTCCATTCTACATTAGTATGCTATCAGTTACAAAATTTAAACCTCCATGAATCTAATTCCCCTTTTAAAACAACATTTTATTGCTTTACTTTGTCCATAGTGTATTAGCGCCTATTGAAACGACATTTACTTTATATAATTTTTATACTTTCTGTATTCACAACTCAAGCCCAGGGCAACTTTAAAGCCGATGTGGCGCAAGGTTGCAGTCCTTTGTATGTGCAGTTTACCGACCTTACTCCTAAAGGATGGAAATGGAGTTGGGACTTGGGAAACGGCAATACCAGCACGCTGAAAGACCCCACCGCCATTTATACTACGGACGGCAAATACACCGTTAAATTAAAAGTGGTAGACAGCAACGGCAATGTCTTCACAATTACCAAAAGCAACTATCTGCGGGTTTTAAAAAAGCCCCAGGCCAACTTTTCGGCCAGCGTGCGCAAAATTTGTCCTTTCGATAGCCTTGCCTTTAGTGACCAAAGCATACAGGGCGATACCACCTTAAAAAAATTCAGTTGGGATTTTGGCGATGGAAATACCTCTAACAAAGCAAATCCGCGCCACGCATGGAGCACACCGGGCTACAAAACCATCTCGTTGGTAGTTACCGACAACTTTGGTTGCAGCAACCAATACACCAGCAATGCTTACATAAAAGTAATTACCCCACCTGTGGCCGACTTTGTAATCGACAGCGGATTTTCGTGTGCGGGCAACCAAAAAGTTTACTTTACGAATGCCTCCTCCCCCGCCGGTTTAACATTTGTATGGAACTTTGGCGACGGAAGCCCTACCACTACCCAATCAGACCCAACCCATACCTATGCCAATTTCGGACACTACAATGTGAGTTTACGGGTACAGGATAAAAATACACTTTGCTACAATACCAAAACCGTAACCGATGCAGTAATTATTGATAAATTGGTTGCCGATTTTGATGTAAAAAATAAAATCATTTGTGATAAAAACAATCCGGCTGAATTTATCAATCTAGTACCCTCCTACCCTGGCTACACCGCCACCTGGAACTATGGTGACGGGAATACATCCCCCAATTGGGCAGGCCAACACACCTATGCAAATTATGGAATTTATTCTGTAACATTAGAAATAAAGGGCAACAAATGTATTTCTAAAAAAACAAAATCAAACATCGTTACGATTGCACCTAAACCCGCATTTGGCATACACGTTAACGACACAGGCAGCTGTGGATCTCCATTCAAAATAAAGCTGAATATTGTGGGCAATAAAACGGCGAATATAGGCTGGGATTTTGGCGACAATCAAAGTGGATCGGGCAATTTAGTTACCCATACTTATAACAAATTTGACTCGTTTTTTGTAACTGCGATTGCCACTGAAAAAACCGGATGCAGAGATACACAAAGCACCTGGATTAAACCCAACGACCTAAGTGTTTATGCCAATGGTATGCTAGGGGGTTGTATACCATTTAATGCCAAATTGAACTTATTAACCTGGAAAAACACCGCCCCTATTAACCGGATTGAGTGGTTTTATAAAAAAGCACGCATCGATTCGGGCAATACTTGTATATACAAATTTACCGATACCGGAAACTTTAAAATCCGCCTCAGGGTTACGAATTCGAAGGGTTGTATAGATACTCCGGATATAATTATTGGTGCAGGCATCAAAATCAAACCCCGATTTACCATTTCACCCCGCATAGTTTGCTTGCACGACAGCGTTTTATTTACCAATACCACGCCCAATCAAAGCCCCCGGGTGCACGAATTTACCTGGCAGCTGGGAGAAGGCGGTACCAAAACCGGGAAAACTGTAACCTACAACTACCATGTAACACAGGGCTCGGTGGGCATCTCACTTGTGGCCCGGCACTACGGATGCGGAGACACTACGCTGTATGTAGACAGTTTAATTATTAAATCGCCCCGCGTATCATTCAAACTTCCGCCTCTTGGATGTACACTACCACCAGTATTAAAAATTGCCAATTTAACCACTGCATACGATCATTTTTCGTGGTATACGATTCCTCCGCAAATTTCGAAAACCAACGACACAATTTACCTTGACGGCAGCAAATCGGGCACTTTCGAACTCCATATGAAGGCCATTAACGACACCAATCAATGCGCAGATTCGGGGAAATTTGTTCTTAAATTTTCAAATAACGCACCCGTTTCCAAAGCCCTTTTCAGATTTATCAAACCCTGTCCGCCAGCACTCATTTTCCTCAGTGATTCTGGCTCGGTAGGAAATAGCAGATTCTGGAAATTTCCTGGCGGAGATACTCTTTTTGGAAACGATACGCTGCACTATAATTTTGCCGATTATGGAACTTACAAATTCAAACGATATGCCGTAAACCAGTTTACATATCAAACCTGTGTAGATTCAACCGAAATACAAATCAATATTCCAAAACCCACAGCTACATTCTCAGTCACACCCCCTTCAGGTTGCACCCCATTAAGTGCCACATTTACAGACTCGGCATACACCACCGGTAGAAAAGCCATCTGGAAATTTGGTGATACTAGCTTAATTTCAAAACAAAAAAACAACCCATTTATATTTAATTATCCTTTTGATTCTGCCAGTACTAAAATAACTTTTACAGGCTGGGACAGCAGTGGACGATGCAGCACCACTACAAGCAAATGGATAAAAATTTCCGGCCCCACAGCCACTATAAATTCAAGTTCATTTTACACCTGCAAGAACACCAAATTGCAATTGAGTTTTACCACCAATTCTCCGAAAATAAAATCGTGGAAATGGCTGGCCGACGATACTTTGCTAGGCACGGGTGCTACTGCAGATTATATTGTTTACAATACACGCTATGTAGATGCACAATTGCAAATCACCGATTCAAATGGTTGCACTACTACCATTCACAAATCCATTTTGGTGCGCATGTTTAAACCCGATGTGCGCATCAGCAGCGATACTGCCGGAGCATCGTGTCCGCCATTGGTGGTGAGATTCAGCGACCAAAGTACAAGTTACAACAACCCCATTGAAACTTGGCTGTGGGATTTTGGCGATGGCAGTACAAGCACACTTAAAAATCCCTCGCACACCTTTATCAATACTGGTGATTATAATATTACCCTGAAAGTAAAAAGTTTTATAGGCTGTTTTGCCACCAAAGTTTTTCCGGCCTACATACGCATTAAAGGCCCTACAGGAAGCATTATCGCCGATGTTGACACCGGATGCACGCCACTTACTGTAAAATACAGCAGCACACAAACGGATTTAAAAAACATACGCTGGGATTTTGGAGATGGCTATGAATTAAATGCAATAAACGGCACCCATATTTACAAAACCGGTGGTAAATACCGGGCTTCTGCAATTCTCGAAGACAGCGCCGGATGCAAACTGGGCGTGCAGGCCAACTTTCAAATCAAAACAAACCAGGCGCCAATTGCCCGATATCAGCAACTTAAATTCTGCGAAAACGCCATGCTCGAATTTGCCGATAGCAGCAATTATTTCGGCGCACCTGCAAAAAATACATGGAGGCACAATAGCAATGCCGGAAATGGCAACAATTACAGCTATTTCCCCGTAAAAGGCCTACCCGACTCTACCACCCTCATTGCTTATGGTCAATATGGATGCAACGACACCCTTACTTTTGCACCGCATAAAAGCAACATTCAAATTAATTTTAAAACTACTGAAGACACGCTTTGCGAAGGTAGCAACTTACAGTTTACCGATCTCAGCAAAAGCGACACACACACCCTGCAGCGCACCTGGACCTGGCAAAACAATCTTTACACCGATTCAATTTTAAACACTGTAAGCAACATTGCAGGCAATTCCAACCTCAAATTAAAATTAAAAAACAGCTACGGTTGCGAGGATAGTTTAACAAAATATAATTTTATATTTACCGGTACCAATAACCCACCTGTAAGCCCTGGAACCCACTATGTAACCGTAAATAATTCCCTTCAACAACAATTAATAATTAAGGGTGAAACCAGCGGAGAATTTGCAGCCTATAATTTTTATTATGCCCAAAATAATCCTTTTGTTTTTCTAAAATCACACACCCGCAGAACCGACACCAGCCTTGTCATTAACGGCTATGATGCCAGTCTCAATGCACAATGTTTTACAGTAAGCAACACCAATATTTGCGCAAAAGAATCTGATTTAACAAAGTCTAAAATTCATTGTACGGTAGAGTTAAAAACCACACCTGATATCAATAAAATTCAGTTAAACTGGACCCCATATATCGGAAATACAGTAAGTAATTATGAAATTTTCAGGGCAGATTTACCTGCCCAAACTTTTAATAAAATTGGCAATGCCATGGCCGACAGCACCCATTATACCGATACGCAAGTGCTATGCAACCATCGCTATATGTACAAAATTATTGCAAGTTTTATTGGGAATAATTTCCAAAGCCAAAGCGATACCAGCACGGCAATGCCCATTTATAAAACATCTGCCATAAAACCCTATATAAATTATGTAACGGTAGAAAATGATGGCAGTATAGGAATTCGTTTTGAGATGCCGGCAACCACCCAAAATCCACCTCAAAGCTATGTATTGGCCAAATCCGACCCATCATTTGTATATACAAGTATCAAAAGTTTCAGTCCCACAGAGGCATTTGTTTACAATGATAAAAACGTAAGTACAAACCAAAGCAGTTATAACTATAAAATAATCGCCATGGATGGATGCTATGGCACAGGTCCAGTTTCTGAGGTAAGCAACAGTATTTTATTAACCAACCAAATTGCCAGCAACGGAGATGCTTTATTGAAATGGAATGCTTATAATTACTGGCCTACCGGGGTAAACAGCTATGAAGTACAACAACTCGGAAACAATAATATTTATAACACTATAGCAGTTACTGCCGACACTTTTTTAAAACTCCAGTCGCCTGGGGCCAGCTGTGGTGCATTGCCCTATTTCAGGGTGATGGCGGTAAGCAATATGATACCCGTTTTTCAAAACCAGGGTCCGCTTTTCAGCTTCAGCAATGCAGTAGAATTATCAGACAAACCGGTGGTTTATATTCCCAATGTATTTACTCCAAATGGAGATGCAATTAACAGCAAATACAAACCCTCACTGTACTGGGCAAAAAACGCAGAGTTGGCCATATACAATCGCTGGGGTGAAAAATTATACGAACAAACCGGTTGTGATGCAGGCTGGGATGGAAGCTACAAAAACGAAAATGTACACGAGGGAATTTATATTTATACCCTTACAGTAACGGGTACCAACAACAGAAAATATTATTACAACGGTAGTTTTGTTTTGCTGAGATAATTCTAAAATTCGCTATTATTGCCAATAGTGAACGAAATAAAAGCTACCCTTAAAAGCCGCGAAACCTTCATAATCATTTATGTAGCACTTGCTCTGATTGGGATTCATTATTTGGGAGATGTAAACAAAATCAGGCAGGTAGATTTCAGAATGTGGATGGGCGAAGGCGAGGCTGCTGAATTTAAACGACTCGCATATTGGACGCTAGTTAATTTATTATTTTATTTGTGTATTCCGCTGGTTTTAATTAAATTTATTTTCAAAGAAAACCCTGCCCAGTTTGGATTTTCACCTGTAGAAAAGGGAGGTAATCGCATTTATTTGTATTTATTTTTATGCATGTTGCCCCTGGTAATCGGAGCATCATTCACCTCCGCTTTTCAGCATAAATATCCATACTACCAGGTTGCGCCCAACAGCCAATTATGGCCATGGTTCTGGGCCTGGGAGTTGCTTTATTTCTTTCAGTTCTTCGGGCTCGAATTTTTCTTTCGTGGATTTATGGTATTGGGTTTAAAAAATAAATTTGAACTCAATTCTGTTTTAATCATGACCCTGCCCTATTGCATGATTCATTTTTCAAAACCCATGCCAGAGGCAATAGGCAGCATTGTAGCAGGCTTATTGCTGGGTTATTTAAGCTATAAAAAACGTTCGGTAATTCCGGGCGCTATTCTGCACTTCTCGGTGGCACTCACCATGGATATGCTGGCACTTTGGCAAAAAGGCATTTTCTAATATTTGTATATACAAATATCACCTTGAAGACCTGCGCTTGTATTATCTTTGCACCATGGGTAGAATTCTGGCATTTGACTATGGTACCAAACGCACCGGGCTGGCCGTTTCGGACCCCATGCAAATGATTGCCACCCCCGCGGGCACGATAGATACTGCAGAATTGCACCTGTGGCTGGCCAAATACCTGGGCACCGAAACCGTGGATTTATTTGTGGTGGGCATGCCCAGCCGTTTTTCGGGCGAAGACACCCATGCTACTGAACCGGTGCGCGAGTTTATTGGAAAACTCCAGGCCTTGTACCCCCAAATACCGGTAATTACTATGGATGAACGCCTCAGCAGCCGCGAAGCACGCAACAGTATGATGCTGAGTGGCCAAAATAAATCCAAACGAAAAGACAAGAAATTGCTGGATACTGTCAGCGCTACCTTAATTTTGCAAACTTACCTGCAATCTGTTTCATGATACTCCCCATTTACGCATACGGCAGTGCTGTTTTAAGAAAAAAAGCCGAGGAAATCGGACCCGACTTTCCAGGCCTCAGCGAATTGATTGAAAACATGTTTGAAACCATGTACGATAGCAATGGAATTGGCCTGGCAGCTCCCCAAATTGGCCAATCCATTCGGTTGTTTATTGTAGACGGCACTGAAATTGAAGACGAATCGACCCGCGATTTTAAAAAAGTATTCATTAACCCCGAAATCCTGGAAGAATTCGACAATACCTGGGATTATGAAGAAGGCTGCCTGAGCATACCCAATGTGCGCGCCGATGTAAATCGCCATAGCAAATTGCGTATCTGGTACCAGGATGAAAACTTTGCCGAGCACGAAGAAGTTTTTGACGGAATGGCTGCACGTATTATTCAACACGAGTACGATCATATCGAAGGCATTTTATTTACCGATCGCATTTCACCCCTCAAACGCACCATGCTGAAAGCCAAACTCAGCAATATTTCTGTAGGCAAAGTAAATGTTGGCTACAAAATGAAATTCCCCAAAAAATAAAAAATACCGGTACTTAAAACCGGATTCAATATGCTAAAAAATCTCAAATATTACTGGATTCTGATGCGGCCCGTAAACCTTGGGATTGTAGCCTTAACCCAACTTTTATTTATTGTGCATGCATCGGCATTCAAATGGGAAAACATCCGCTACCCCGAAATTGTTTGGATGGTACTTTCTGTTATGCTCACAGCTGCTGCGGGTTATGTAATTAATGATATTTTCGACATTGAAGAAGACCTCATAAATGAACCCCATGTGCGCATTGTTGCAAGGCATATTTCTGTAAAAAACAGCCGTATTTTTTATGCTGTTCTTGCCGCTTCCAGCCTGGCTTGCGGCTTTATGAGCAGCTACACAATGGGCTTCTTGTGCCTGGCCATTGGCATTATGCTTTTTTATTATTCTTCCGATTTAAAAGGCACCACACTTTGGGGCAATTTATTGGTTTCTTTCATTACCGGGGCAGTAGTTTTTACCAGTGCCAAAGCGGTTCTCACAATTTTTGACGGTTATTTTGCCGAATACGCATTGCTGGCTTTTTTAATTAGTATGCCACGCGAAATTGTGAAAGATATTGAAGATCTGGAAGGCGATAAAGCCCAGGAATACGAAACCTTTCCCATTGTATATGGCCCCAAAAAAGCCATACTTTTAAGTATTTTTTTTATTGTACTTATTGATCTTTGTTTGTTGTATTTAATGCTGCGACATGGCAATAGCGCTTACAATATTTATTGCAGCCTGGCAGTGATTGCGCCCTCACTGGCACTGATATGGTATATGCTTAAATCCAGTGAGAAAAAACATTACAGCCGCATTTCTTTGTTACTGAAAATAGGCATGGTATTGGGATTAATATCTGTGCTCTGGTTGTAAAATCAACCCTCTTTTTTCCAGGCATTGGCCACCTGCTCCAACTCCTTGTACCACACCGGCCCCATTTTACGGGTAAGGGCTTCGCGCAGAAACTCGTGCACCGGAATTTGATTTTCGGCTCCGGCTTTACAGGCGGGTGCACAAATTTCCCAATTGTGGTAATTCAATGCCATATAATCGCCGTATTTTTTGGCGCGAATGGGATACAAATGACAGCTTAAAGGTTTTTTAAACCAGGTTTTACCGGCGTAATAAGCCTGCTCAATTCCGCACTGGGCAATGTTATTTGTATATACAACAAAAACGCATTCACCACTAGGCTGGCAAAGGGTTCCCAAATCACCATCGCTATCTACAGTAGATAAACCTTTTTCTTCGATAAGAGCCAAACGTTCGGGATCCAGAAAGGGTTTTATATGCTCAAATTCCGATTGAATGATTTCTACTTCCTCGGTTTCAAGCGGGGCACCCGAATCGCCCTGCACACAGCAGGCTCCTTTGCAGGCATTGAGCTGACATGCAAATTTGCGTTCCAGAATGTCTTCCGAAACCAGTGCATTGCCCACTATAATCATAAAATACGGGGTTTAATTTTGAAAGAAAAAATAATTAAAGCAGGTCGGTTTTATTGAGGTAATCCTCATAGCCAACCTTCTCTACGCGGGCTGCTTTTTCTTCCACTTCCTCTTTCACCCGGGCTTTATAATCCTTTATTTTCTGTGCCAGATTTTCGTCTTGCGCTGCCAGAATTTGAAGGGCAAAAATACCCGCATTTTTAGCTCCGTTGATGGCCATGGTAGCTACTGGTACACCGGGAGGCATTTGCACAATGGAATACAAACTATCCAAACCACTTAGGTTGCTTGATTTCACCGGCACGCCAATAACAGGCAAATGGGTGATGGAAGCTACCATACCGGGCAAATGCGCAGCACCGCCGGCACCGGCAATAATTACCCGGATACCGCGTTCGTGGGCTTTGGTTGCATAGTCGTATAAACGGCCCGGAGTGCGGTGCGCCGATACAATGGTAAGTTCAAATGTGATTTCGAAATATTCAAGCATGCGGGCAGCTTCCTGCATTACCTCCAGATCGGAGTCGCTACCCATTATAATTCCTACTTTAGCCATGAGTCTTAGATTTGAGTGCAAAGTTCGCAATAAAAGAGAACAAAACGTATGCCGCATAAATCATTGGCCCTGAATCGAACCTGAAAATGGCTATAAGAACCACTGCCAGCCCAATGAAAGCATACTTCCATATATTCTGAGAATCATTCTTTTTAAATTTAAAGGCCAGCATTGGAAAATCGCTGATCATAAGCAAAGCCATAAGCATAGGCATACCTTTCAGCACCCAAAAATTGGTATAAATTTCAACCATGGGCGATTTCATAGCCACCGACAAGGCTACCGAACCTAGCGCCAAACCCGATATTGGGGTAGGTACACCCATAAAACCCAAAGTTTGGCGGGTATCAATATTGAATTTAGCCAAGCGCCATGCAGCGGCTAAGGTAAAGAAAATCCATACATACCGATTGATGCAGAAACTATCCTTGGGGCAATAACCCGAACCTTCCATTAAATTCCAGGCAATTAATCCGGGCAATACACCAAAAGTTACCATATCGGCCAGGGAGTCGAGTTGTTTACCCATTTCGCCACTCACCTTTAATAGCCGTGCCAAAAACCCATCCAGGAAATCAAAAACACCCGCAGCCACCATAAACCAAAAAGCTATTTCCGGCTTATTATCAAACACGTTCATGATACCCAACAACCCACAGGTTAAATTGCCAAGGGTGAGCATATTGGGTAAATTTCCTATAATTTCTTTCATGCTTTTATTTTCATTAATAGAAGAAATATGGAATGGCCAAACCCAGGTGTATGCCTAACCAAAAACCGCCCAGCCCTTTGGTTACTTCGTTTTCGGATTTATAGGGAGCTGCCGTGTTATCATATCTCCATTGATTAGAAAAAAGATTAAAATATTTTCCCGCTTCGAAACCCAGGTATAGGGTTTCATTTACCGATGTTTGAACCCGCACCAGCGGACCTAAAATAGCAACGGAATTGCGAAATTTGCGGGGATTATTTACCGTAATGAAATTTACATTTTTCGGCTCCCAGGTAATTATTTCCGAGCCAATTCCCATATTTGCACCCAATCCAATCTGAAAGTATTTTTTTACCACAGGGTAATAAATAGGCTGTAAAGACAATAAATGCGCCTTATAGGTTAATTTCCCGGTATCCACATTTTGCAAAATTTGGGTACCCTGAAAACCATAATTTAATCCAAAAGAAAAATGTTCATTGATACGCTGCCAACCCACCGAATAAAATGGCTTTTTTACATATCCGTTTTGGATCCCAAACCCATTTAGATAGTTATTTAATGGGGCAATTGAGGCTGTATTTACCGCTGCGCCTATACTGATAGCAGTATACCCGTCAAAACCATCACTGCTACCGGCTTTTTCATGCATAATTTCACTTGGTACCGAATCTTTTTCTTCGTCTGCCACAAAACGATTATTAACGATGGCATACGAAAATTTCTTGAGCAATTCCGGTAATTCAGCATCCTCATTTTCGAGGCTGAAAAGTGTTACGGTTTTTGTTTTGGTATTATCCGCCAAGGCTTCAATTTCCTTGCTCAATTTCTCCCGGTCTTCATAGTCAGTATAATAAGAATAATCGGCACTACCGCGGTAAAAAATACCGATTGAAACTACACTTTTGGGATTCGAAAAATAGCGGGTTTTTAATTTATTTACCACACTGTGATAGCCGTACCAACTGCAATCCCCGTTTTGTTCTTCATAGGCTATATGGCATCTTCCAAACTGCCCGTAAAATTTAGAATTTGGGTTTAAATCCAATAAATGGGTAAGATTGCGGTAGATATTTTCTTCGCGCCACACATACTGGAAAGTAGTATTCTCGTACTTTTTCCACTGCTTGTATTGCTTCAGCCAATCAATGGTTTGCTCTATTCCAGTAAATTTTTCACCCAACCAGTTTTTAAATTGCGGATTCAAACTATCCCAGTGTTTTATAATATCGCCTACAGTGGTTTCAAAATAAAATTTTTCGTTGTATGAACCATAAAATCCGCCTGATTTTGTACGGTCTCGGGCTTTTTCATAATCTTCCAAACCTGAGGTGAGTAAATACTTAGCTGCACCCGAAACTGCATCGGTAAAATTGCGCAAATCGGAAGGAATGTTCTGTTTGGGCAGCAATTCCGATAACCGAAGTATGGGTAAATCAAAAAAGCGTTCTACATCTATCCCCCAGATTTTAATGCGAAGACTGTCGGGCAAATCCAGATTGTATTTACGGATGCGTTTAAACAAATCCATATAGCGGGGCGATGTGCTCGATTTCAGATACTTTTCTGCCATTGAATCGCTGTTATTTATGTAGCGATTGAGATAGTGTGCCCGTGCTTCTCCCAATTCGATAATAAAATTTTTGAGGCCCACTTTTTGATGTAAATACCGCAGCATTTTCATTTCCATATGCGAGTTAAAATTCACATACGTATGGTTTTCACCCGTCATAATAATACGTGCCTCTGACACTGCAGAATCCAACATCTGCATACCTTCAAAATTATCGTTATTATGCACATCAATGGCAACACCTTTGGGTGCAATCTGACCTAATAAAGTGCCAGTGATTAATGCCAGGATTGCAATTAAAAATTGTTTTTTCATAACCCCAGCCACTCCATTTTAAATGCAACTCCCAACCCGGCATTTACAAACCAGGCTGTATTTGATAAACCTCCGGTAGAACCCGCCAATTGCCCGTTGTACTTCCATCGCGAGCTGCCCAGATCCCATTGCCGACCTCCTTCGGCGTATAAATAAAACGGCCCGATTTCATAAAAAGCCGAACTTGAAACCGAAAGCAACAAGGCCGGATTTGTATACACTTTAGGCGGAATATACGTAGAAAAAAACGCTTGATTATTATTGGAATTAACCAGAGTAAGCCTGTGTTTCACGTAGGCCAGATCGGATAAAATTCCCATTTTGAAATGCGATTTATAAATAAAATTATACCCCGATCCCATACTAAATTGAAAGTTGCTGTAATTATTACCCGAGGTACCCTGGGCCCAGCTATAGCGCAGCAAGCTGCGATCGGCAGAAGCGAATGACAGGGCGGTGCCGAAATTCATCAGGTTATTAATTCCATCAAATCCGTTGGCAACGAGAATGCCATTCATAGTGCCCAATTGTACAAACGGATTATGCGCCATTATTCCCAAATATACCCGGGCTTTATCATAATCGTCCAGCCACGAGCTGCTGCGCTTGGTTATGCTGGCAACAGAATCCGCATCGCTAGCATCGCTGAGATTGCTGGGAAGTGGCAAATTTTTATTTAAAAACAATACAGAATAATTGGCAAATAAGGCCGAATCGCGCTTGGAATTCCAGGGTTTTTGCATGGCAAATCCGGCACTCGCATCGGGCATACTATCAAACCAGGTTGTTAATTCCTTTTCAAACGTATGATGCACGGTTTCCTGGTATTCTGATAGGTATCCGGTGTTCTCCAGGGCTTCACTCATTTGCACTTCGCGCTTATAAAAAACACCGATATTTAGAATATCCTTACAGACGCTTTCTTCATTGGTTAATAAACGATTTAAAACTCCGGAAAAATTATAAAAATCGCAGCCCTTATCCAATACTTGTTTCGACACCCTGCAAAGTTCAAATTGCCCGTAAAACTTTGCCTCGGGCATAGACTTAAGCAATGCATTGATGCGTGTAAACATTAAATTTTCGCGCATGGGAAATTGGAAAGCAGAGTAATAATATTTAGCCCAGGCTTTATTTTCTTTCATTAGCCCTACAGATATTTCTACCTGTTCAAAATTCTTCCCCAACCAGGTTTGAAATGCAGGTTTGAGGCTGTCGTAAAAACGCAAAAATTCATCCACACTTTGGCGAATTGAAAAGGTTGAAGGCTGGTAGTAATAGCTATATTCAGTGCCGTTCTTTGCTCTTTCATAATTCTCCAATCCCTTTATTACAATATATTTGGCGGCACCGTGCAAAGCTTCTACCGCAATGCGAAGTTGATCGGGGATTGAATCCTTGGGCAACAGCTGCGACATTTGAATCAAAGGCAAACTGCTGTATCGTTCAATATCCACACCGTATACTTTAATTTTAGCAGAATCGGGCAGAGATTTGTTTAGTTTTTTCAGATTGCGATACATGCGCATGGCAGCATAAGTGCTCACCGATTGCAACAAAGTTTCGGTAGTAGTATCGGCTGCGTTAATAAATTGATTTACCAGATAGGCTTTGGCGGGGCCAATTTCTAGTAAATAATTATTAAAGCCGGCAGTATGATTGAGGTACTTGAGTAATTTAAATTCAAATTTTGAATTAAAATTAGAATAGGAATTTACAACCCCAGACAAAACCAGTCGCTTGCCTTTTAAGGGCACATCCAGCACCTGAAATCCTTTAAAATCGCTGTTATTTCCAATATCAACCGAGTTAATAGCCGTATCACCCTGGGCAAGTACTTTTTTGCCGATTAACGGGAGCAAAAAAAGAAATAAAATGCTTATTCTTTTCACAATTGTTGTACTTCTTTAAATCTGAAACACGATGTAAGGTGATCATTTATCATGCCGGTAGCCTGCATGTGGGCATAGCAAACGGTGCTGCCTACAAATTTAAAACCACGCTGTTTTAATTCTTTGCTCATGGCATCACTTTCTGGCGAAGTGGCCCTTATTTCTGATAAACTCTTGGGTTTAATAATCTGTGTTTTACCGCCAGTAAACTTCCACAAATAATCAGAAAAAGCGCGGTTCCCATCGGTAATTTCCAGAAAAAGTTTTGCATTGGATACAGCAGCTCGAATCTTGGCCTGATTGCGCACAATGCCGCTGTTCTGCATTAATTTTTCAATGTCTTTTTCTGTAAAACGGGCTATTTTTTCAGCATCAAAATTTTTAAAAGCTTCCCTGAAATTTTCGCGTTTGGCAAGTATAGTATACCAGCTCAATCCGGCCTGAAAAGTTTCGAGGGTTAAAAATTCAAACATTCGTTTGTCGTCGAATACAGGCACACCCCATTCCTCATCGTGGTATCGAATATAAAGGTCATCCTTCAGGCACCAACCGCATCTCGATTTTTCCATTTTTTATACCAGGTTTAAAACCTGTTCCTTGATTTGTTCGAGTTTTTCTTTCATCAGCACTACCGCCTGTTGCATGGGGAAATAGTTGCTTTTTACCCCCATTGTATTCATTTCACGCCCCATTTCCTGGGCAATAAAATTGAGTTTTCTGCCAAGCGGTTCTTTCACCAGGCATTCTTTAAAATAATCAAGGTGTTGTTTAAGGCGTTGTTTTTCTTCCACAATATCCCATTTTTCGAGATATAACAGCAATTCCTGCTCAAATCGTGTTGCATCGGCCGAATTTTCGCGGATATGCTCGGTAAGATTGGCATAAATTCGTTCGCGCAAGGCCGCCCTGCGGGGTTCTTCCTCTGCTTCTACAATTTTTAGTTTTTCAGCAATGAAATCTACGGCTTCTTTTAATTTATTGCCGGTAATTTTCCCTTCTTCTTTTCTGAATTCTACCAGATGATCGGCAGCTTTGGCCGCTATGCTTTGTATAAATTGCTTGGCTTCGTCTGTCACATTGCGGTCGGCAGTATTGATTACATCCGGTATGCGGATTATTTCGCGGAAAGGGTCTCTGAATTCCAGTTCCAGATTATCAGACAACTCGCGCAACTTTTGTAGATAAGCTTTGGCCAGGGGGGTATTTAACTGTATCTCGTCGGTTTGAGTGCCCAACTCGGTAAACTGCACATTAAAAATCATGGTAACCGTTCCTCTGTCGAGCTTTTCGGTGAGCATACGGCGCAAGGGCGGGTCTAGTTCATATAAAAATTTAGGCAAACGCAAATCCGTATCCAAATACCGCCCGTTCAGTGATCTGATTTCACAGGTAACCTTAAGTCCCTGTGCCTCTCCTTCAGCACGGCCATAACCGGTCATGCTCTGTATTACATACTTGTTTTCCAATTGCAGCGAAAATAGGCATCCGAACATGGAAAGACAAAACAGGTTACACCCAAAATTCATTAGCTTTGCATTTAAATGCGCATTTCCCTGATATTTCTGTTATTGCTAACAGGCTTATTTCTTACCCAAAGTGGCTGCAGCAATGGCGACCGCGATCAGATTGATTCTACCACCGACGAAAAAATCATTACCCAAAAATACCCCGACTTTAATGCTGACACTGCCTTTCTTTACATTGAAAAACAATTGGGGTTCGGCCCCAGGGTACCCGGGTTGGTAAGCCATAAAAAATGTGCCGACTGGTTATTTACTGAATTAAAAAAATACTGCGATACAGTTTATTACCAAAAGGGTACAGCCCTTACATACGATAAAAAAGAAATTCCCGTTTACAACATTGTGGGGTCTTTTTTACCCGAAAAAATTCAGCGTGCCATGCTTGCCTCGCACTGGGATTCCAGGCCTTGGGGAGATGAGGACACCAAAGACCGCGATAAGCCCATTCCGGCAGCAAATGACGGAGCCAGTGGGGTTGCCGTTTTACTTGAAATGGCCCGCCTGCTGCACGACAAAAAGCCCGGATATGGCGTAGATCTGGTGTTATTTGACGCCGAAGATTACGGCAAATCCGAGCATGAAAATTCATTTTGCCTGGGCAGCCAGTACTGGGGTAAAAACCCGCATATACCCAATTATAAAGCCCAATTCGGTGTGTTGCTGGATATGGTAGGTGGCAAGAATGCACAATTCCGAAAAGAGGCTTACAGCGCAGAATACGCTGGATTTGTTCAAACCCATTTGTGGAATATTGCCTACGAACTGGGCTATGCCAACACATTTGCCAATGAAAATATGGGGCAGATTATAGACGACCATAAATACGTTTACGAGGCCACCAAAATTCCAATGATTGATATTATTCAAAGCGATCCCAAACGCGGTTTTGCATCCTATTGGCACACCCATTCTGACAATTTAGAAAGTGTAGACAAAAACACACTGAAAATTGTGGGCAATGTAATGATGGCCTTCGTTTTTAACCCTCCAGTAACCATAAATCCCTGATATGGCCGATATATTAGCTATTGCAGCCCACCCCGATGATGCCGAACTGGCTTGTGCCGGCACCCTGCTGGCCCATAAAGCTGCAGGTTACAGCATTGCCATTGTAGATCTTACACGCGGCGAATTAGGCACACGCGGAACCCCCGAACAACGCGACATTGAGGCTGCCAACAGTGCCAAAATTCTGGAGCTCGATGAACGCTGGAATCTGGGACTGAAGGACGGATTCTTTACCCAGGATGATGCCAGCCTGATGAAATTGATTGAGGCTATACGGTATTTTAAACCCACTATAGTTCTTGCCAACTCTATAAGCGATCGTCACCCCGACCATGCACGAGGTTCTGACTTTGCCAGCCGGGCTTGTTTTTTAGCCGGATTGCGCAAAATCGAAACCCAATACATGGGTGAAAACCAGGCAGCACACCGCCCCAAAGCAGTATACCACTATATACAGGACCGCTATATTGTACCCGATCTGGTAGTGGATATTACACCCTATTTCGAAAAAAAGATGCAGAGTGTGATGGCATACGAATCGCAATTCTTCAACCCCAACAATACCGAACCCCTCACCCCCATTTCGAGCAAAGAATTTTTAGAGTTTTTGGAAGGACGGGCCGCCGATTATGGCCGTATTATCGGTACCAAATATGGCGAAGGGTTTAAGGTAGAAAGGGCTCCCGGAATTCCCGATTTGATGGCGCTGAAATAATGATTTAACGAATGCGCATTTACCTGCATTCAATAAATCGTATGGATTATACGTTATGATTACATTTTGAAAAAGTTTCTGTTTTATACCGCCATACTCATTTTTTGTTCTGTTCTGAATGCCCAGGATAAAAAGATTGATGCTTTGATGCGGATAAAACCCGAAGTGATTTCTGCCATTAAAATCGATTCCAACCTCGCCATTTACTTGCCCATGCCATTTTCGCAGGCAGTATTCTCCGATTTTTCTCAGCTTAATTATATAAAGGATGTAAAATCAATTTATGGAATAGACCTGGTTTACACCCGATTTAAAGAGGTAGATAGCTTTAGTCAGCCAAAATTAAATTTGCACAGATTTAAAGAATTAAAAAAAATATACCCCCAGGCGTTTAATGAACCCGAAATCCATTGGCGGGTATTGGAACAGCGAGAAGCAAAGACCAAAGAATCCGCCGAAAAATGTTTTCATGGGTTTGTAATTTATTTAAAAAATATAATGCCAGATTCTATCACAAAAAACGAAGTAAATACCATTATAGAAATACTGAATTCGTACCACGACACGATGATTTGGATTCCGGAAAAAATTGATTATAAAATAAAAAGAGTAAAAGTAGAAACCGGGGTTTATTTGCCGCGCAGTGAAAAAAAACGCAAAGAAGGAATTACTTATAAAACCCGTGGGATATGGAATCGCGAGCCACAAACCTATACCCGCAAAGACAGTACAATTCGGAAAAAAAGCGGCGGATATTTTCAGAAAGTGGGCAAATTCGACACCAGCTTATTTCGCAGCACCGCTGAATATAAAATGCTAACCCGGCGTAAATGGAGTACCAAAATGGCGGTAGTTGCCGATGTAACCGGCAGTATGACACCCTATAGTACCCAGGTAATGCTATGGCTCAAATACAACCCGGATATACTGGCATATGGGCGTTTTACATTTTTTAATGACGGTGACAATATCCCCGATTTGTATAAAAAAATAGGGAATACCGGTGGCATTTATTTTTCAAAAAGCCAGAATTTCGACTCGGTATACAATGTAATGGTGAAAGCCATGACACGCGGACAAGGTGGCGATTTGCCCGAGAACAACATGGAAGCCGTAAAAGAAACTTTGAAAATGTGGCCCGATACAGACACCATTTTATTGATTGCCGACAACAGTGCCCCTGTAAAAGACCTGATGCTATTAAAAAATCTTAAAGTTCCAATATCGGTAATGTGCTGTGGTGTAACCAACCGAATTAACCCCGATTATATAAACATTGTAAATACAACCGGTGGTAAATTATTTGTATTGGAGCATGAATTGCAGAATCTGAAAGGACTTAAAAACGGCAACCGCATAACAATTGGCGATGCAATTTTTGAATACCAAAAAGGGGCCCTGTTTAAAATTAAATAGGCAAATTTTTAACTTGTGATTTTTGTTACGGCCTTAAGAGATTGAAGCGGTAACTTTGCGGCCTCAAACTATGATTGAAACCGATATAATCATTATAGGCGCGGGTCCGGTAGGTTTATTTACAGTTTTTGAAGCCGGTCTGCTAAAATTGCGATGCCATCTCATAGACGTGTTGGCCGAACCTGGCGGACAACTTACTGAAATTTACCCCAAAAAACCGATTTATGATATACCGGGCTTCCCGGAAGTTTTAGCCGGCGATTTGGTGGCAAATCTGATGAAACAGATTGAACCTTTTAAACCCGGTTTTACATTGGGAGAAAAAGCGGTTTCAATAGAAAAACCAGATGAGAACACCTTTATAGTAACAACCGAAAGCGGCATACAGCACAAAGCCCCAAACATTGCCATAGCAGCCGGGCTGGGTAGTTTTGAACCTCGCAAACCGCCTATTCCAAACCTGCAGGAGTATGAAAACAAAGGAGTAGATTACATTGTGAAAGACCCTGAAAAATATCGCGGCAAAGAAATCATCATTGCAGGGGGTGGCGACTCGGCCCTGGACTGGACCGTATTTTTAGCGGATGTGGCAAAAAAAGTAACCATGGTGCACCGCCGCACTGAGTTCAGAGGACACCCCGATTCAGTGCAAAAAGCCATGGATATGGCCGCATCTGGAAAAATTGCCCTGCTAACCAATTCGGAAGTAATTGGACTCAGCGGTGAGGGCAAACTCCAAATTGCCACCCTGGAGCAAACCGGTCGTGAAAATTTTAACCTGGATGCCGATTATTTTCTACCCCTTTTCGGACTATCGCCCAAATTGGGTCCGATAGCAGATTGGGGCTTGAACATTAGTAAAAATGCCATAGATGTAAACACCGTGGACTATAGCACTAATGTACCCGGTATCTATGCCATTGGCGATATTAACAACTACGAAGGCAAGCTAAAACTCATATTATGTGGCTTTCACGAGGCCACTTTGATGGTTCAAAGCGCATTTAAGCGCATTTACCCCAATAAAAACCTGGTATTAAAGTATACCACTGTAAATGGGGTGCAGGGCTTTGAAAGCTAAAAAACCTGATAAACAAAGGGTTTCAGCTATTTTCTAAAATTGCGAAAATCATATTTTCGTCACCATTTTGTAAGAACCGATGAATCCTGCTTGATTTAACGATTATTTATTGCTAAGATTGTATAACAAATTTTTGTCATGCAAATCTCAGTTCGTAGCCAAAACTTTGCAATACTTGCACTTACCGCCCTCTTATTGGTGGCAGGGTGCAGGAAAAAGCAAGACTTTGTGCCCGTTAAAGACGAGCATGTGGTAAGCAGCAATTGGATGGAAACGGAAAGAGACAACAAAAGTCTCTGGACAAAAAAAATGGATATGGCCGGCAACGAACTATATACCATTGAATTTGATGCACCGGGTATTACAGAAGAATTATTGAAAAACTCGGCCGTATTGGTTTACGGTAAATTTTATGGTTACGACCAAAATATTTGGCCCGACGAGAAAATTGGGCTGTTACCCTTGGATATCTATCATAATAAAATAGGGGGTAGCCGGGATAAATGGACCTCGGATGTACAACCTGGAAAAGTTACCGTATCGGTAAGAAATACAGCCGGCATTTACCCTGGAGATGTAAGCGTTGAAAATCAATTCAGGCTTATAGTAGTGCCTAAATCCGCTTTGATTGTTACAGGTTATAAGCCAATAGGCAGCAATCCGCTTGCGCAATATTCAGAAGACGAATTGCGCAATCTAAGTTATGACCAACTTTGCAAACAGGCTGGCATTCCGCAATAACTTTCTCATTCGCGTATTTTCTGAAACCCTAATTTTGTTGCATGGCATTTTTGTCTTTGCCCTGGATTATTTTCATCAGAAAATGGGTTTTTCGCCTGGTGCTGGGCTTTCTGGGCCTGTCGCTTTTCCTGGTATTGCTATTCAAATGGGTAAATCCGCCCTATACACTTACCATGTTGAGCCGCAAAATGGCATCAGATAAAAAAGAATTTCACGTTCAAAAAGAGTGGAAAGATCTAAATGAAATATCGCCTAACATGCAACTGGCGGTAATCTGCGGTGAAGACCAACATTTTTGCAGCCACAATGGATTTGATTTTGAAGCCATAAAGAACGCCATGGATCACAACCAAAAAGGAGGTCCGGTGCGGGGTGCCAGTACTATAAGCCAGCAGACTGCCAAAAACGTTTTTCTTTGGGAGGGCCGCAGCTGGATACGCAAAGGTTTGGAAGCCTGGTTTACACTTTTAATCGAAACCATTTGGGGTAAAAAACGCATTATGGAAGTTTATCTCAATGTGGCCGAAACCGGAGATGGGCTTTTTGGGGCCGAAGCCGCTGCCAAATATTATTATCATACCACTGCCCAAAAACTGAACAAACAACAAGCTGCCGGAATTGCCAGCATTTTTCCAAGTCCGAGAAAATGGCGCATTGGAGGATATCCGGCTTCGTACCGTCAAAATATCATTTTGTATGCCATGACCCGCTATGGGATAGAACTTACCTACCTCAAATAGTTGGGTATTATTTGCATTTATTATATTCGCAATACCTAATCTACTCAAATTTGCCATGAAAAAAACCAGTTTCATTCTCTTCACCAGCCTATTGGTGCTAGCCTTTTGTAGCTTTACAGGGGGAAATCGCAGCACCGCAGCCCCTTATAAAACCGATTCATTTTCGCTAAGCAACGGCAAAAAAGTATATGCCGAAAAATGCAGCGGATGCCATGGTGCAAGCGGTCAAGGTAGTTTTGGACCCAATTTGTGCGACAATTATTGGATCCACGGAGCCCATTATCACAATATAGTGCATGTAATCAAACATGGAGTTGCGGCAAAAGGTATGACCTCTTTTAAACACAAACTTACCCACGCCCAGGTGCGCGATGTGGCCCATTACATAGTACTAAGCCTGAAGGGCAGTAATCCAAAAAATGCCAAAGGGCCGGAAGGCAAAAAGCACTGATTGGAATTACCGTTTGACATATTATTGGCAATAGAAATAATTTAATTCTAGAGTTTTTATTCGGTTTATATCAATTGCAGCGCAACATAATTTTCTACAAACTATAATTATACTTTTATAAACAGGTAATTACTTTAATTCATTTTACATACGTGTAATATAAGCATATGAAAGATGAATATTTTTTTATAGAAATACAGTTTAAAAAATCTTCAATCTAAAAGCGCATTTTAATTTAGATCATTTTTTTAAATTTCCTAATGAAAACTGGATTTTAGTATTACATTTACGCACTTTACTGCATGATAAACCGCCGAAAATTTCTACAAATTTCTGCATTTACTGTACCTGTTTTAGCAGGAATAAAAAACCTGCGTGCAGGCTCTTTACACAAACAGAATAGCACCAAACCGCTGGTAATATCAACCTGGAAATTTGGGTATGATGCAAACACAGCGGCATGGGAAATATTAAAAAACAACGGACGCGCCCTGGATGCAGTAGAAAAAGGAGTAAATATTACGGAAGCTTCGCACAATTTATCGGTAGGATTAAATGCATTGCCTGATAGAACCGGACATGTAACCCTGGATGCCTGCATTATGGACGAAAAGGGCAAAGCCGGCAGCGTGGCTTTTTTGGAACGCATTAAACACCCCGTATCGGTGGCGCGCAAAGTAATGGAAACCACACCCCATGTAATGTTGGTGGGCAGTGGAGCCCAGGAATTTGCAGTAAAAAACGGTTTTAAACTCGAAAAAAATAAGCTCTCCGCTGAGGCTAAAACTGCTTTTGATAAATGGAAAAAAGAGCAGAAAGAATTAGAAAAAAAGGGCGGTGAATACAACCATGATACCATTGGTATGCTGGCCATAGACCAAAGTGAAAATCTGAGTGGAAGCTGCACTACCAGCGGCATGGCCTACAAACTGCGCGGCAGGGTTGGCGACTCACCGATTATAGGTGCGGGTTTATTTGTTGACAACGAAATAGGCGCAGCCACTGCAACCGGTGTTGGAGAAATGGTAATTCGCATTTGCGGAGCCCATACTGTGGTTGAACTGATGCGCCAGGGACACAGTCCGAAAGATGCCTGTAAAATGGCTATTGAAAGAATGGCAAGTAAAATGCCCGAGCAGGCAAAAGCCAATCAGGTGGGATTTTTGGCATTAAACAAAAACGGAGAATATGGCGCTTTTGCCCTACAAAAGAATTTTTTTTATGCCGTATACGATGAAAAAAACGGCAACCGCATAGAGGAAGCCGAGTACCATTTCGAAGATTAGTTTATTTCAGGCCGTATCGGCTGGTTTGCGGATTAAATGTGCGCCAGCTGTGCCAAAACTCCTGGTAGGCCGTTACAGGTTTCAAGTGTTCGGTTTTACCTGAATGACGCCAGCCCAATAAACCATTTGCATAAACTATATAGTCTTCAGCTTCCTGAATTGAATTATCCGAATTTACTTTCATACCCGCTGTACTTTGGATATTTGAAGGTAAATAATAGGCAAAGAAACTTTGGTGTTTTTGATCCAACCAGAGAATGAGTTTTTTACCATTGAAAGTATCACTTACATAGTTTTGGGTTTTCAGCGAATTCCAATCGTAAGCCCGGCGCATTTTACCATCAGCCACTCCAATTACCCAGCTTTTATCTTTCCATGAACCAAAATCGGTGCCTTCAAGGCTGCTTTTCCGGCGGCCATTGTCGTAATCTGTAAGCCGGTCATACCGGGCTTTAAATGCCGGATCGGGTTGTAAAACAATGCCTTTGGGGTGTAAGCGAAACCAATCGGCAAGGCTCATTTGTACACAAGGCACCTCGTTTAACTGCGAACCCTTCAATTTACCAGCTACTGCTACCCCATTTTCCTGCCGCCACCAGCTATGGGTGGTTTTATCCTCAAACATAGCGTTGAAGTGATCCATCCCCACCAGTTTGAACTGTTCCTGTACTCCGTTTACAACAGGTTCAAACACACGACCGGTGCGGCATACCGAGCAATATGTTACCATTATTACCTTACCCCCAACGGTATCAAAAACCCGGTGGTGGTAGGCAATGTACTGAATTGGATATGCACGGGCATCTCCGTTAATTTCAACTGCCACTACCAGGCGATTGGTATCTACTTTAGATGTTTGGGCAGGGGCAAATTCTTTTTTAGCCATTACCTTAAAAATGCTGGAAGCAGTCATTTTAAAATTGAACATCCAGGTTACAAAACCAGCAAGGAGTATACAAAGGGTAGAAAGCCACCAGCGCGAACGCATGGCGGGAAACAAACCCACTGCCAGCATGGTGTATAGCAACAGCCTTATTACCAGCTTCCAGGACGACAGAAAATGGGCCAGTTCAACGGTATTCATTTTCTGACTGCCCGGAAAAGGCATAATGAAATAGACATTGGCCACCTCAAAAAGAATGATGAGAAGGATTGCGATGTAGAATAGCTTTTTCAATCGAAGTAAAGTTTTGAGTGTCGTCAAACATACAAAGCAAGCGCCGGTTTTCAAAAACAATTTAGCAAAAACACAAACACAGGCTTGGATTAGGGGTATAAAAGCCATACTAAAACTTCGGGCAAATGATGGAAATTTGCTACCTTTGCAGGTATCTTATGGCAACTACACAAGACATTTCAAACGGCATGTTTATCCGCTACAACGGAGAACTTTGTCAACTCACAGAATGGCAGCACCGCACCCCCGGAAATCTGCGTGCTTTTTACCAGGCTAAAATGCGCCGCGTAAAAGATGGAAAAATTGCTGAAAACCGCTTTCGCAGCGGAGAAGAGATAGAAATCGTAAGGGTTGAAGTACATGAATTGCAGTACCTGTATGAAGAGGGTGACAGCTTTGTATGTATGAACAACGAAACTTACGACCAGGTGCCCATTCCTAAATTTATGTTTGGTGATGGTGCCAAATTCATGAAAGAAGGCGATACCGTTATGGTATCTTTTGAAGGAGAAATGCCCATTGGTGCCTCTGCGCCAACCCATGTTGTACTTGAGGTTACCTATACCGAACCAGGATTGCGCGGCGATACCGCTACCAACACCCTGAAAGCAGCCACCGTAGAAACCGGTGCCACTGTTATGGTTCCGCTGTTTGTAGACACCGGAGAAAAAATTAAAATTGATACCCGCGATAGCAGTTACGTTGAAAGGGTTAAATCTTAATTTTAATACCCCCTATCGTGCCTACCAATCCTCAATCCGGTGCATTTAGTGTAATGCCTGCTGCCGACGGTTTTCTGGCTTTGCCCGAACCCGAACTGGCAAATTTTGAAAACGCCAAAGTAGCCATTCAGCTTATCCCCTACGAGTATACCAGCAGTTATGTTGCCGGCTCTGATAAAGGCCCGCAGGCCATTGTGGATGCCAGCCATTTTGTAGAATTCTACGACGAAGAACTGGACCTCGAATCTTACAAAAACTTTGGTATTGCCACCCTCGAAGCCATGGATTTTGAAGGTGTGCACGACGCTGCTGCAGTTGATAAAATATACCAGCAAACCCGTGAATTGCTAAATGCCGGCAAATTTGTAGTGTCCCTGGGCGCCGAGCACACAGTATCGTTGGGTTTTGTTAAAGCCCATTTGGAAAAATACCCGGATTTGTCTGTGATTCAAATCGATGCCCACAGCGATTTAAGACAATCTTACAACGACAATCCATACTCACACGCCAGTGTGATGGCCCGTGTGCACGACCTTAATGTACCTCTGGTGCAGGTTGGAATACGCGCACAGTGCAAGGAAGAGTCTGAACTGATAAAAAGTAGCTCCAATATACATACCTGGTATGCCCACATGCTGTGGAACGATGATGCCTGGATTGATGCCTGCATTGACAAACTCAGCGACCATGTATACCTCACCATCGATGCCGATGGTTTCGACCCCAATGTTACACCCGCAGTAGGTACTGCCGAGCCCGGCGGACTTAGCTGGATACAGGGTTGTAAACTGTTTCGCCGACTGGCCGAACGCAAAAAAGTGGTAGGATTTGATATTGTTGAAATTGCCCCGCGAGAAACCGATATCATCACCGAATTTTCGATGGCCAAAATGTGTTACAAAATTTTAGGCTATCTTCATATCAACAATCGAATTGCTTAAATGAACAACCGAATATACCTGGACAATGCGGCTACCACACCTTTAGACGCAGAAGTACTGGAAAACATGATTCACGTAATGCGTGAATTTTATGGCAACCCAAGCAGCACTCACGCCCATGGCCGCAAGGTTAAGGGCCTGCTGGAGGAAGCCCGCGGTAAAATTGCCAAAATGCTGCATTGCCAGCCTTCAGAAATATTCTTTACCAGCGGCGGAACGGAGGCGGATAACCTCGCCATTCGCAGCAGTGTAAAAAATCTGGGGGTAAAGCACATTATCACTTCGCCTATAGAGCACCATGCGGTATTGCACACCATTGAAGAGCTTGCCCATGAAGGCAAAATTGAAATGCATCTTGTAAAACTTACCCAAAACGGGCATGTTGATCTGGAAGATTTGCAACAGTTATTGGCAAAAACAGGTCCCCAAACCCTGGTGAGTTTAATGCATGCCAACAATGAAATCGGCAATTTGCTTGATATTGAAAAAACCGGTCAGATTGTACATGCAGCTGGGGCATTATTTCACTGCGATACAGTTCAAACTATGGGGCATTATGCCTTTAACCTGGGCGAAGGACATGTAGATTTTATAGCAGCCGGGGCTCATAAATTTAATGGCCCCAAGGGTGTAGGATTTATTTACATAAACAAAAAAAATCGCCTAAAACCCATGATTACGGGTGGAGCACAGGAAAGAGAAATGCGTGGAGGTACCGAAAATGTGTATGGCATTATAGGTATGGCCCATGCACTGGAGATTTGCTACCGCGATCTGGAAAAGAAAAAAGCGCAGATCAGTGGATTGCGCAGCCTGATGATGGAGGAGTTGAAGAAAAATATTCCCGAGGTTCAATTCAATGGCGACGCGGAAGGCAATTGTTTGTATACTGTACTAAGTGTGTCATTGCCTGCCAATGAGAGCGGAAACATGTTGTTGTTCAACCTCGATATAGCCGGCATTTCGGCCAGCACTGGCAGTGCATGTAGCAGCGGATCCAATACCGGCAGCCATGTTATAAATGCTTTAAACCCTGGCAGTGACCGCACTACCATTCGATTCAGTTTTGGCAAATACAATACTGCCGAAGAAATTAAGAAAACGGTAGAAACCCTTAAAACCTGGTACGGAATTCCAACCCCTGCCTGAAAATGAAACTGAGCATCCGGATTATTGCCTCTTGCCTGGCAATTACAGGCATTAGTGGTTGCGCTATTGTTGCCACAGGCATGTACCAGAATGTTCATATCGTATCATCAGAGCCCGGATCGGAAGTTTATATAAACGATGATTTGGCAGATAGCACCCCCTGCGATATTAAAATAAAACGCAGCCATAAAACACCACCCAAAGTTGTGGTGCGAAAAAAAGGGTTTCAGGAAGAGGAGGTAGAGTTGCGCAAACGCCTGAACCAGCATGTATGGCTCAACCTTTTTAATATTCCGGGTTGGGTGATAGATTTTGCAACCGGTGCCTCTGTGCGGTATTCACAACCCGACACGGTTGTGTTAAATCCCAAAAGAAAAACCAAACGGTAATTTCAATCACACCGAAGCCCGATTTTTAAGCTTAATTTTGCACCCGCAATGGCAATTTTGCACTTAACCCGGAAAGAACACTTCAACGCAGCACACCGGTTGTGGAACAACAATTGGTCGGAAGAAAAGAATTTTGAAGAATTTGGTATCTGTTCCAACCCGCATTTTCATGGCCATAATTTTGATTTACATGTAACTGTAAAGGGCAGTCCCGACCCCGATACTGGCTGCATTATAAATTTAAAAATTCTGAAAAAAATTATACAGAAAGAAATCATCGAAGAGCTGGATCATAAAAATATGAATATGGATGTACCCTGGCTTTCCCACTGCATTCCCAGCATCGAAAATGTAGCCGTAGAAATCTGGAATAGATTGGAACGCGCATTGCCCGAAGGTGTAAAATTATCAAAAATCACCCTGTGGGAAACCATTAATAATTACGTAGAATACTACGGCGAATAATTACAACAATTTAATTATCCAGGCGATAAACAGGATATAAATTAGGTGTTCTTTCGTAGTAAACCGAATGCTTGTAAATCCACACCAATTGATCGGAAGCGCTTTCTGCAAACTTTTTATCTGCCGCTTTTTTTGTTTCAAATTGCTTTTTTAATGCAGCATCATTCTCTAAAATCTGCTCGCATTTATCTACCCACACATAATCGCTAAAACCTTCTTTTTGCTGCAATACTGCATCAAAAATATTCCAGTTGAAATACGAATCTGCACTGCGGGGCTCAAGCACAGCTGCAAGAAAACTTTGATTATAAGCCGTAACCGGAACCATATAATCACCCTTACGCAAATGCACGCGGACAAAGGTATCGCGGGTATGCACACCATAATGCAGATAATGCCCCTCGTAAGGATTTTTTACCGTTTCATATTCCATAATATAACTTACTCTCAATACAATTTGGGTATCTACCAGATTGCGCTTTACTACAATGCCGTTTTTTTGCAGTTTTTCGGCCACTTCATGCCAGGCAAATGGAATAAAATACACGCCGGGTGTGGCAATGCTATCGGTAGGTTTAAAAGAATGGTAATAGGGAATATTCTTTTTAAAGGGTTTGCTTTGATCGTAAAAAAGACGCGGCATTCCGGTTAATGGAGAAATTTTATAACTGGCTTCAAATCCCAGAAATGAAATTGAATCGGCTTTTTTTGTATCCAGAGTAAAAGCGGTATACACTTTGGGGCTGGGTTTTCCTGCCTGAATCTGGCTTTTTAATTTTACCAGTAATTCGGCATTTTTTGTTGACGCAGCATTTAGTAAAAAACGTTGCATAAATGCTAGGGTAACTTCCATGCGCTTATCGAATGGCTTTAGCATATGGGTTTCTACACAATACCCAATGCAATGGTGCAAAGCTGCAAATCCTGTAGCAAACCTGCCCGATTCCCAAAATGCAAAAATACCACTGTCTGGAATGGTTTTTATAGTTTCAACATATGGGGCATGGGGAATTCCATCTTTGTTTAAGTCGGTTTTTAATTGATTGTCAAATGGCATTAACCAGCCAGCCAGGCCTGGGTTTAATTTCTCAGGGCGGGTATGAAAATAGGTAAGCGTATACTGATAATCAGCCCCATCCGAAGTATGATTATCGATAAATAAATGGAAATTATTTTTGGTAAAATACTGTACAAATGCATTGGCATTGCGGCTATCCATTTTTATAAAATCACGGTTCAAATCCAGGTTGCGGGCATTGCCTCTGAACCCCATATTTTCTGGGCCATCCTGATTGGCGCGGGTGCAGCAACTTTGGTTCAAAGTGCCATCCACATTGTATTGGCAAATAATATGTAAATCGATATTTTTTAATACCGATTCATATTTTTTTGAATGGGTGAGAATATCTCGTACCAGCAGCATACTGGCATCGGTTCCTTCAGGCTCGCCGGGATGAATATTGTTATTAATCAGTACCCTTAATTTCGGTTCATTCTCTGTTTTAAATATTCTAAAAACATAGATATAAACACCAGCATCCGATAATCCAATGGAATCGAAATAAGTATAGGTGGGAAAGGCTTTATTTATACTGCGATACCAGTTTACACACTCATCATAAGTAGCGGTGCGTTTATGGTTAGAAATTTCGTAAGGGGTAACAAATTGTTGGCCTGAAGTGTAACCGATACAGGCAAGTAAAAAAAGAAAAATAACAGATTTCATATTAGCGGATGCGATCCATACTTTGCAGCAATTTTTCGTCGCTGCGAATATCTCGCCAGGCAAGTATTGTGGCCACCATAAACAGCACATTGCTCGCGGTATTCCATTACCATGATTAAAATAAAAAGCGCTGCAATGAAAGTGAGGTAGATACACACTTTCTTTTGCAAACCCGTTTTTTTATATAAAAATATGGCGGCGCCTGCACCTAAACTAAGGGTAAGCAGAAACAGGTAATTAAGATTTTTGGTTACTGCCACCCCTGCATCGCTGGGTTTAGAAAGCTGCGAAGTGGTGGTTTTGGTATAGCCCAGTTCTACTTTTTTGTCTTTACTGGTATCCTTAAAAACGGCATAGGAAGGGTTGAGAAAAAACATCAACAACCCTACAACCAACACGCCCAACAAGTATAATGATTGAATTCTTTGAATCATAAAGCAAATATAGGCATACTGGTAAAATCCTAATTATATTATTACAGGATAAAACCTTTCTTTAACGAAAATCGGGCAGGCTTATACCCGCACCTCATTGAGCACTATGCGAAAAGTTGTACGTACAAATGGAATGCTTTCTTTCACAAATATTTGCCCTTTGTGATAGTCTACAACAATGCGGCGTGCCAACGACAAACCCAATCCCCAACCGCGTTTTTTTGTGGTAAATCCGGGTTTAAAAATTGATTTAAACCGGTTGCGAGGAATGCCTTTTCCATTGTCAGTAATATCGAGGTAAATATGATGATTTTTATAACTTACATTAAAGCTGAGCTTGCCCCTGCCCTCCATGGCATCGATGCCGTTTTTAATGAGATTTTCAACCACCCAGTCAAATAAATTTACATTTAATTCTACATACAAAATGCGCGAGTATAAATTCATTTCAAACTCAACCCCCTGCCCTATTCGGCCCGACATATAATCCATCGAATTTATCAGGGCCTGGTTTATGTCTACCATTTGTAAAACAGGTTCTGAACCAATTTTACTGAAACGTTCGGTAATAATATTCAGCCGTTTTACATCTTTACGCATTTCATCCCCCGCTTCGTTGGGCAATTTACCCATCTCCATTTCGAGGTATTCTACCCAGCCCATTAAACTAGTAATGGGGGTACCCAACTGGTGTGCAGTTTCTTTGGCTAAACCCACCCACACCTGATTTTGCTCGGCCCGGCGCGAAAAATTAAACGCAAAATAAGAGACGATGATAAAAAGGCCCACTACACCTAATACCACAAACGGGTAATATCGCAGTTGGCGCAGCACTGAACTTTCTCCATAATACACCCGGTGATACTCGCCCTTATCTACCGGAATTAAAATAGGATCGTTGGTATTTTTAAATTCCTCGAGTTTGGTGCTCAAATAGTCTTTATCCTTTATTACCCGCAAAGAATCGAGGTTGATATGCTCTTTAATTTTACCCTTTTCATCTACCAAAATGGCCGGAATGGTGGTATTGGATTTCACCACATCCAGGTGAAAAGTCAGGTCGGTTTCAAGCTCTTCGGGATCTGTTATTATTTGCTCGGCTTTGGCCCATATTTTTACTTTTTTCTGCTCCTCATCGGCTATTCTGCGGGCCAGTTTTCTGCTTAACAAAACCGTGGCTACCCCTATCGTTACTGCCAGTAATAGCAGTATTATCTTAAAATATTTTTTAAGTTCGTACGAGTTCATGGTAGGTTGGTTTTAGACATGTGGTGAGCCATGCAATTAACAATTTTTTAACGAAAAATAATCCTGCCTAATAAAATAATATCTTTCTGGGGATGATAATCGCGCGCGTAAGCCAGATTTATACTGGGCTCGAAAGACTTATCCTTATATGCCTCTATGGGTGCAAAAACACCTTTTGCTAGTTTAGGTAAATTGGCATTGGCCTCACTACCGGTATAACTTACCAGGGTTTTACTACCCCATAAAACGGCAGGTAAATTTGCCAATAATCTGCGTCCGTTTTTAAATGGAATAAGCAGTGGAAAAAAGAGAATTGAAATAAAGGAAAACCCTATATCCAGTATGCGTTTACGACGGTGGGTATATTTTTCGGCTATCGCAAATTTTACATCAATGGAAAACAATTCACCCGGCGAATTTTTAGAACCCGAACCAATGATTACCCAACTATTTTCGGGCACAATTTTAAATTGCAAAGCATCGCCTGCAAACTTCGACATGGTAGACATAATGGCCGATCCGGAAACATCTGCGGCGGAAAAAATCACCAGATTTACATCAAAAATTTCTACCACTTCATCCAGTTGCTGCCAGGTACCGATATAATTATTTGGTTTATCTTCGGATGGAGAAACCATACCTAAAAAAGTATGATGAACCATACTTTCAGCCAGTAAATTTCTGATTCGGCCTGCTTCATCCGGCTTTGCAACAATGGCAATGCGCCTGTCCTGCTCACCAATTATGCGCAGATTTCGCTGTGTAATTAATTGTTTAAAAAGCCGCACAACCACCGGACCCAGTAAGGCCCAAGCGCAACCCAAACCAAGAATAGCCCTGGAAAATTGCCATTCTTTGGGTAAAAATGCATACACTGCAAACAGCACCAAACTGCCAAATAAGGAACCGCGCACCAGTCGGCGCAACTCGAACGGACGATCGTAACCACCCGATAAAAAAATGGCAATTAAAATGAGAAAAATATAGGCGGGGATATGAATCCAATAGTAATCGGTAGGATAAAAATTCCGTACAAATTTGTTGTATTGTTCCCAATATTTGGCAATTCCAAAAAATCCCAGGTAAATGGTGGCGAAATCTACCATAGGTAAAAAAACGGCTCCTACAAATCGCCAAAGCAATGCAATAAATGCACGCACCTGTATGGCCATCATTATAAAAAACGCAAACCAGCCTGCCATTTTCTGGCTGTAATGTTTGCGTGCAAATAGCACCATGGCATTGTAAAAAACTTTTACATAATTGGCACTTTTCTTTTTGGTACTCTCTCCTTTATAATGGATAATAGTGGTACCCGGAAAATAGTAATTTTTATACCCACCTTTTTGAATGCGATAAGACAAATCAATGTCCTCGCCATACATAAAAAATGCTTCATCAAGCAATCCCACCTTATCCAGGGTTTCTTTGCGCAACATCATAAATGCACCAGAAAGCACATCTACCTCGTTGGTTTCATTTTCGCCTAAATATTTGAGATGGTATTTGCCAAATAATTTCGATTTGGGAAAAATAGTTGAAAGGCCGGTCATTTTAAACAAGGCAACAGCGGGTGTAGGCAGGCCGCGTTTACTTTCCGGTAAAAATTTACCTTTGCCATCAATCATGCGCACACCCAGTCCACCGCAATCGGGGTGGGCATCCATAAAATCAACACATTTTGTAAGTGTATCCTCCTGCAAAACCGTATCGGGATTCAGCAACAAAACATACTCTCCGCTACTCTCGCGTATGGCCTGGTTATTGGCTTTAGAAAATCCGGTATTTACTTTATTGGCAATGACTTTTACTGTTGGAAAATTGGCTTTCACCATCTCCACGCTATTGTCAACGCTGTTATTGTCCACTACCCACACCTCAGCCTCCAGCCCTTTGCATGCCTTTTGCACACTATGCAGGGCTTGCTCCAGAAAATGGCGCACATTGTAATTGACTATAACAACCGAAAGTTTCAATGCCTATATTTTGTATTCAGTGCGGTTTAACAAACTTCTGCCCAGGGTAATTTCATCGGCATACTCCAATTCTCCACCAACTGCAATTCCCCTGGCAATACAACTGATTTTCACCGGCATTTCGCGTAATTTTTTTGCAATATAAAACATGGTTGTATCGCCTTCCACGGTGGCACTGAATGCCAATATCACCTCATCCACATCGCCTTTTGCGCAGCGGGTAACCAGGTTTAGAATATTTAAATCATCGGGGCCGATGCCATCCATTGGGGCAATCAATCCACCTAAAATATGGTAAACTCCGGCAAATTGGGAGGTACCTTCAATGGCCATCTGATCGCTAAAATCCTCTACTACACAAATAACAGCATGATTGCGAGAATGATTGCTGCACACATTGCAAACAGGGGTATCGCTCACATTGCCGCAAACTTCGCACAGGCGCAATTCGGTTTTGAGGCGCAACAAGGCTGCAGCCATGCCAGCTACCTCATTTTCAGGTCGTTTTAACAGGTACATCACCAATCGCAGCGCGGTGCGGCGACCAATTCCCGGAAACGAGGCCAGGGCATCTACAGCTTGCTCTACTATGGCAGAAGTGAATTGCAAATCGGAGCAAAAATAACGTTTGCTTTGCTTCTAATACTGCAAATCCTTGATTATCCCTTAAAACCCACCTAATTTTGCAGACTCAAATGTTGATAGAAGTATTACAGGCCAAGATACACAACGTACGGATTACCCAAACCGAACTGAATTACACAGGTAGCATTACCATTGATGAAGACATGATGGATGCCGCCGGAGTAATAGCCAACCAAAAAGTTTTGATTGTGAACAACAACAATGGTGAACGTTTCGAAACCTACATCATTACCGGTGAAAGGGGTACCGGAATTATCGGCCTGAACGGCGCCGCAGCGCGCAGGGGGCAAGTGGGCGATGAACTCATTATTATGACCTTTGCCCAAATGACGCCCGACGAGGCCAAATCACACAGCCCGAGAAATATTTTCCCGGATCGCAACAACCGAATCATTTGAAAATAAACCGCAAAATCCTGACAAATATGCTCCTGTTGCTTCTAGCCGCAGGAGTTTTTATTTTAATCGGAATCCGCACCGATTGGTCGAAAACTTTTCAGGCCATCAGCTCGGCCAACTTGATTTGGGTGGGTGGAGCCATTGGGGTAATGATGTTTTCGCACTGGTTAAGAGCCGCCCGCTGGACTATGCTTACCGAACCAGCTGGCTATAAACTCAACAAAAGACGTTCGTTTTACTCTGTTATGGCTGGCTACCTCGTAAACGTTGCCACCTCTCGCGGGGGTGAAGTGGTCCGATGTGCTCTTACTGCCAAAAGTGAAAAAGCCCCACTGGAATTGCTAATTGGGACCGTAGTTACGGAAAGAATTGTAGACCTGGCCATGCTGATTTTGGTTTGCATTGCCACTCTTTTAACCCAATTTGATCTGGTTTATGGTTTTTTTGCCAAATATATAATTACACCTTTATCCGCTTTTCTTACCCCAAAAAATATAGCCATCCTTGTGGGTATTTTAATCTTGGGTGTTGTGGGAATTCTGTTTTTACGCAGCAGAAATAAGAACAAACAAAAAGCTGAAAATATTGCCGATGAAAAAGGCATAAAAGGCATCCTAACCCGATTTACCGGAGGATTAAAAACAGTATTCAAACTAAAATCTCCCATCATTTTCCTTCTATACTCCATGGGAATTTGGGTAGGTTATTGGCTTAGCGGATACTGCCTTTTGCAAAGCCTTGAAATCACCCATCATTTGGGCCTGTTTGTAGGTTTGGGCCTTTTGGTTTTTAGTGCAGTGGGTATCGCCATTCCCCTTCCAGCAGGGGCCGGTGTATGGGGTGCTTTGGCTTTTGGCCTTACAACTGTGTATGGCATTCCTTCTGCCGATGCTGAAACTTATGGCATTTATAACCTGGCTTTCAGCAATTTGCTAATGATTGTAACCGGTGCCATTTGCTATATTTTGCTATGGCTTGAAATGCAAAAACTTGAAAAAAATGCTGCCTGAAATTATTCAGAATAAAATATGGAACCGGGCCCATGCTGCTGAGCTGGCTGCAACCATAAAAAAACAGGGGAAACGCATTGTTTTTACCAATGGGGTTTTCGATATCCTGCATGCAGGTCATGTAAGTTATCTGGCCGAAGCAGCCTCTCTGGGGCATTTTTTAATTGTGGGCGTAAATAGCGACGATAGTGTAAAACGATTGGGTAAATCGCCGGCACGTCCATTGCAGTCCGAATTATCGCGGAGCGCCGTAATAGCATCGCTGCAATGGGTGGGCGCGGCAGTGATATTTGACGAGGACACCCCCAAAGAATTAATTGCCGAAATAGTACCCGATGTACTGGTAAAAGGCGCCGATTATGCGGTGGAAAATATTGCAGGTGCCGATATTGTTTTGGCCAATGGCGGATTGGTAAAAACCATAGAATTTTTACCCGGATTCAGCACCACTGCCATCGAAAAAAAGATACTGGCCGAAAATAAATAGCCATGAAAAAAAATCTCATCCGGCTCGCCAAACTGATGGTTTCAGTGGCCCTGGTATGGGTAATCTGGAGGTACTTTTTAAAAATAAATGATTGGCAAAGCATCTGGATTGAAATAAAAAACACCCCGCTTTTCATTTTCATCGTAGCTATAATTATTTCTTTTATAAACTGGGGATTGGAAGCCAAAAAATGGCAGATATTGGTTCGCAATCTCGAAAAAATAAATTATTTCACTGCCTGGAAAAGTACCTGTGCAGGGGCGGCTATCAGCAATATATTGCCATTTAGAATTGGGGAATACCTGGGGCGCATTTTATTTATTTCTGAAGAAAATCGCATTCCCGCCATTTTCAATTCCGTATTTGGAAGCACGATGCAGCTGGGAGTTTCGCTGGTATTTGGTATTCCAGCCTCGCTGTACATTTTAGAAGGGTCGCTGCAAAAAATATCCACCTATGCTTTGCTTGCCTTGGCTGGCATCATTGCCGCGTTTGCACTCATTTTCTTTATATCGGGTCGCATTAAATCGGTAAGAAAAAAATGGCTCAACAAGGTGCTGGATGATATACGAAAATTCACACCCAAACAGATTTTTCAAGGTTTATTGATTGCATTCGGCAGGTATACAATTTTTTCCAGTTTCTATGTTTTTCTGTTGTATCAATTCGGCATTTCATCATCGGTTTTCTTTCTTTATGCAGGGGTTGCCTCTATTTATCTTATTCAAAGTTTTGCCCCTAGCATGCTACTTACCGATGCCGGACTCAGAACCGGAATTCCGCTTCTGGTGCTCAAGGTATCCGTAGCCATGCAACCCGCTTTACTGGCAGCTGCGCTGATTAATTACTTTTTCAATGTGCTTTTCCCGGCCATCATTGGTTTGTACTATATCATTGTTTCAAAAATAAAAGGCATAGAATGACCCTGATAATAACTGCGCTTGCTGTCCTTTATTTTTTAGTACTGGTTTCAATGGCATTGATTTTTAACCAAATGAAAGACCGCACAAAAAGCAGCTCTGAATTTCGCAGTTTCAGTGTGGTTATACCTTTCAGAAACGAAGTCCATAATTTACCTGCACTAATAAAATCTCTTGGCCAACTTCGATATCCGGCAACCCATATTGAATTTATTTTTTGCAATGATCATTCTACGGATGACAGCTCACTACAGTTGCAACAATTATTATTGAATTTTCCATTTCCAAATCGGGTATTAGATTTACCCATTACCGCCGCCGGGAAAAAAGCTGCATTAACCCTGGCCATTGAAAATTCGAAATACCAATACATCATCACCAGCGATGCGGATTGCAACTACAACCCAGACTGGATAAAGGGGTTTAATGAAATACTTGTATATACAAATTACAAAATGGTACTAGGCCCAGTAGTATATGCAACAGAAAAAAATGCAGGGATTATTGAAGTGTATCAATCCATCGAAAATGCTGGGCTCATAATGATTGGAGCTGCGAGCCTCGCATTGGGCAAACCATTTATGGCAAACGGCGCCAATCTGTGTTTTGCAAAAGATGATTTTTATGCCCTCAATGGATATGCTGGAAACGAACACATTGCTTCGGGCGACGATGAATTTCTGCTTCAAAAATTCAATACCCGTTATCCGAATACAATCGCATTTTTGAAAAATCCGTTTTCAATCGTATATACCGCACCCCAACCCCATTTTAAAGCCATGGTAAATCAGCGTGTAAGATGGGCTTCTAAAGCAAAATTTCACCAGAAAAAATCCGTTTTTATCGTTCAGCTATTAACGCTAATTTTCTTTCTGGGCTTGATTTCCAACCTATTTATCAACCCCTCAATTTGGGCCATTTTACCCATTGGAATTAAACTCGCGGCCGACCTTATAAGTTATCAATTATTCAATTCGTTTTTCAAATTGCCCTACCCGGTATTGAAACAAATTGGCGTAGGATTGCTCCAAATTATTTTCACACCACTTATTGGTATTCTGTCAGTTAGCAAAACTTATACCTGGCAGGATCGCCAATACCACGCTTGATTAAAACAGGGCTTCCTATTTTTTTTGGGAACCATGAGGGTTATTTTTTTAATGATATGGGCATGCTGTTCCCCTATTGTAAGGGCACAATTTGCCGACAGTTTTTCCGACAATAATCTAAATCTCAATCCTGCCTGGATATTTAATTCTGCTGAGTTTGAGAATATCAGCGGACAATTGCACTCGAAAGCTACCGGCGGAGGCAACATCAATTTCAGTGCCCAATGCCCCTTCAATTCAAAATCATCCACCTGGTTTTCATTCGATTTTAAACTCGAAATCAATCCCAGTTCGGCCAATTATTTCGATTACTATATCAGTGCAGATACTTTTCCCGATTTGGCCAAAAACGGATATTTTATTAGAGCAGGCGATACCAAAGACAACCTGGTTTTATACCGGCTCAACAACGGAATAAAGACAGCTGTAATAACCGGTGCCTCGGGTTTATTAAATACTTCTTCCTCTCATTATTGTGTGCGAATGATTCATACCCGCGATGGGAATTTACGTTTTTATCGCATCAATCTGGCCGACAGCAGTTGGAAAACGGAGTATATTGGCCCGGATACATTTTCATTTGAGGGCAAGTACGTTGGAATAAAAATTCAACAATCGGGTGCAACGGCTGCTGGCAAACATTATTTCGACAATCTGTATACCGGAAATTTTACTGATACTGTTCCTCCACAAATTTTAAATGTGCAATTAAAAACAACCAACACCCTGGATGTAATTTTTTCAGAAGGATTGGGAAATGCATCCATCGCTAATTTTCAGTTGAATGGCACCGAATATCCAAGCCAGGTATGGCTTGATCAAAATAATGAACGTTTGGTACATCTGCAGTTTTTAACATCCATGCAAACCGAAACCCCGCATTTTCTTTTGTATAAAAACCTGAATGATTATACAGGCAATGCAATTGCATTATCTAAATTTCCCTTTCTGATTTCTCATGCCGACACACCGCGTTTCGCCGATTTATGCATAACCGAAATTATGCCCAATCCCGCGCCAGCAGTAGGGCCTATCCCCGAATATGAGTATATCGAGATTGCCAACCGAAGCCAAAAAAAGTTGCAACTTGGAGGCTGTTTTTTGGGTGATGCTACCTCAAAATTTTTACTGCCCGACTCCATTATTAATCCCGGAGAGATTGCACTGCTTTGTTTAAGCAACACCCCATTGTGCAATTTAGCTGGCGTCAAAACCATTGCCATGCCCGGATTTCCAACCCTTAACAACGATGCAGATTATGTGTATTTGAAAAATTCTGTGGGTGAACTGATTACAGAATTAAATTACACCCAAAACTGGCATGGTGCGGCCTGGAAAAAAAATGGAGGATGGAGCCTTGAACGGATAGACACATCGCTATGGTGCATAAATACAGGCAATTGGGCAAGTTGTAAAAATGATGGCGGTACCCCGGGAAAAACAAACTCAGTTGCTGAAAATTTACCAGAACCCCATAATAATCTTCAGCAAACCTATTTGCCAGACAGTGTGCATTTGCAGCTCAAATTTAAAAATCCCTTAGATAAAAAAACAGCCTCCGATTTTAAAAATTTTCTAATAGTTGAACCTGGCATTATGGTTGATTCTGCAATTTGTAATGGCAATCAAATTGATTTGAAATTGAGAGGTAAAATCATTCCTGACAGGGTGTATCATTTAAAATACACTTCACTAAGATCATGCACCCAGAAACCGCTTCCAGATTCGACAGTTGTATTTGGAATGGCATTAAAAACCATCGACAGCGGATGGATTATGATCAATGAAATTTTGTTTAATCCGGTTGGCGATGGAAGCGATTATGTAGAATTGGTAAATACCAGCAATCATATAATTGATTTAAAACTACTGCGTTTGGCCAACCGCAGCAGCAACGGACAAATAGATCTGGTAATAGCGGCATCTGAACTGGGGAATGTATTATTTCCAGGTGATTATTGCGTATTTACTGAATCTATTCAATCTACCCTTGCACAATATCCAATGCACCAATTAGAAGCAATGATAGAACTTAAAGAATTGCCTGTGTATGCCAATGATTGGGGGCATGTGTTGATATTAAACAGGAATGGAAATATTCTGGATGAATTTAGCTACGATGCGAATTTTCATCATGCACTTTTATTCAATAATGAGGGAGTATCACTGGAAAAATTCAGACCCGATTTGGCGTCTAACCTTCCACAAAACTGGAGCAGTGCTGCATCGGCTGTTCAATTTGGCACACCCGGATTAATCAATTCACAATTTCAGTTCGAGCATAGCAAAACCACAAATCTTCAAGCAGTCTTGCCTTATTTCACGCCCGATAATGATGGAAATGAGGATATATTACAGGTAAACTACGAATTGAAAAAACCGGGCTACTTGCTTACTGCCATTATATTTTCGGAAAATGGTGCCGAGGTTTCACGCATATTTCACAATTACTCTCTGGCGCAATCGGGCGAAATATTCTGGGATGGGAAATTGGGCAATCGTATTATTTCAGCGGGGAATTATGTTTTATTTGCAGAACTATTCCATCCGCAAGGAGATGTAATTCACCAAAAAATAAGTTTTAGTGTACTAAGCCATCCTTAAGTGAGCAACATTGCAGAATTTGAAAAACTTTTGAATCATCTTTACAATCGGGATGAGATAAAAGCCATTTATAAATTGCTTGAGGAAAACAACAAAACCAACGATTTACAAGTTTTAAACCGTTTGCAAAATGGGGAACCGGTGCAATATGTTTTAGGATTTGGATGGTTTTATAACCGACAGTTTGCATTAAACAGCAGCACATTAATTCCAAGGCCTGAAACCGAAGAACTGTGTTACTTGATATTGAATGAAACAAAGAACGCTGCAATAAATGGCTGTGAAATAGGAACAGGCAGCGGATGTATTCCCATTACCTTGGCTGCCGAAAATCGCAATACCCGATTCATAGCAACCGATATTAGCAGGCATGCATTGCAAATAGCCAAACAAAATGCAATTACACATGGGGTAAATGGTCGCATTGAATTTATGGAGCATAATTTTTTAACAGATTCAATTCCCGGAAATGATTTTGATCTGATTGTTTCAAATCCGCCCTATATAGATCGCAATGAGCGTGCAGAAATGACTGCCGGTGTATTAAAATGGGAACCATGGCAGGCATTATTCCCCGAGGGAGATGACCCGTTTATCTTTTACAGTGGTTTGTTCAACCTGCTCAAGCAGCAAACCAATTTGCAATGTGTATTGTGGGCTGAGATAAATCCATTTTTTACTGCGCGTTTAGAGGCTTATAATCAGCAGGGTTTTCAGGTAGAAATACACACCGATATCAGCGGCCATGCCCGTTTTTTAAGGGCAAAAAAAAGGGCCGCTAAGGCCCTTTTTATCAGTTAATAGTTAGAATTAAGCGTTAGGGGTGTTGCTATCGGCAGCAGGAGCTGCAGGTTTAACACCTTTTTTGGTTGCTTTTTTAGCAGCGGGTTTAGCGGCTTTTTTGGCAGCGGGTTTAGCAGCTTTCTTAGCAGCAGGTTTAGCGGCTTTTTTTGCGGCTGGTTTAGCGGCTTTTTTTGCAGCAGGTTTAGCAGCTTTTTTGGTAGCGGCTTTTTTCGCAGCTGGTTTAGCGGCTTTTTTAGTAGCGGCTTTTTTAGTGGCTGGTTTAGCAGCTTTTTTAGTAGCGGCTTTTTTCGCAGCGGGTTTAGCAGCTTTTTTGGTAGCGGCTTTTTTCGCAGCTGGTTTAGCAGCCTTTTTAGTAGCGGCTTTTTTAGTAGCTGGTTTGGCAGCTTTTTTGGCAGCTGGTTTAGCAGCTTTGGCTGGACGACCTGGTTTGCGACCTGCAGTTTTAGCAGCAGCTTTAGCAGGACGGCCGGGTTTGCGACCTCTTTTTGCTTTTGCTTTTTCTTTTACTTTAGCAATTCTTTTTTCAGCTCTTTCTTTGGCTTTTTTCACAGCAGCTTCTGCTTTAGCTTCTTGTTTAACAAGTTCGCGGGCTGCAGATACTTTTGCTTTTGCAATTGCTTTTGATACTGAAGCAACTTCTTTTTCCAGAGCATCAAAAATAGTTGATTTTCTGGCTTTACGTCCCCGTTTAACTCCAGTTGTTTTGTTCTTAGAGCCGGGTTTACGTCCCCTTTTCTTGGGAGCAGCAGCACTTGCAGGTGCTTTTACTGCTTTAGGTTTGCGTGGCATAATTCTTTTTTTTATTGGTTGATGTTGCAAATTTCAAAATAATTTCTAAGATACAAACATCTTTTTACAAAATTTAATTTTAAGAATGTGGATATTTACAAGCATTCACCGAAATTTATACTGTTTTTATAAGCGCAATCAAATTAATTAAATAATTTAAACCCACGCCCACAAAGGATTATAAAAAATAATAACACTATATTGGACATCCCTGGCAAATTGGATTTGCAATGTGTGGATAAATGAATCATTTTCGGTGCTTATGAACTCTAAATCATATAAATTTCACTCCATTTTTGAATAAATTCTACCCGATTTCAAACTTCTTTTCGATAGTTTTCTCCTAAACACTTTTTCATTTCTTTCGTTAAACACCCAATTTACAGGTAATTTTTCCGAATTTTATCACTTCAGTTCCAATATCCATATAACCCTTACCAGTAAAGACATCTAGCTACTATTCAACCCCATTTGGACATTTTATTTCTGATTGGGTTTCGTCAATTTTCCGAGTCTTGTTCGTAGATTTGTATCCTAACCTTTCTGCTTTGCCAATTTCAGATAAAATACAAACACCCCACGATCTAAAACAACTCGATGAAGGACTTTTGATTGCATTTTGTGAGGAAATCAGAGCGTATTTTATCAGCACCATCCTCCACAGTGGGGGCCATTTTGCCGGAAATCTGGGTGTAGTTGAACTTAGTGTTGCATTGCACTACGTTTTTAATTTTGAATCGGATCGCATCATTTGGGATGTTGGTCATCAGGCATATATCCATAAATTACTTACAAACCGAAAAGAAGCCCTTAAACATATTCGCGAATTCAACGGAATTTCGGGCTTTCCAAAGATGACCGAGAGTACCTGGGATCACTTTGGCACAGGCCACTCAAGTACCAGTATTTCCGCAGCTCTTGGCATGGCCGTGGCTGCCAGTTTAAAGGGCCAAAATCAACGAAAAATCGTAGCTGTTGTTGGCGATGGTGCACTGACCGGTGGAATGAGTTTTGAAGCACTCAACAATGTAATTTCTACCCACCCAAACCTGCTAATCATCCTCAATGACAACCATATTGGTATAGACCCTAATACAGGCGCAATCGACCGCCACCTGCAGGATATAAGCTCTCATACCGAAAATATTTTTACCAATTTCGGACTTCCTTATCAAGGTCCAATCGATGGCCATAACCTACCAGAATTGATTCGGGTTTTTAATGCCGCTAAATCGGTCATCGGTCCCCAGGTTTTGCATCTTAAAACCACCAAAGGCAAGGGATACCTTCCTGCCGAAACCGAGCAAACCCGCTGGCACAGCACATCTCGCTACGTCAAAATCAATCCGCCGGCAAAACCCGCAAACCGAAAATGGCAAGACGTATTTGCCGATACTTTGATTGAACTGGCCCAACACAATTCTCAAATCCTGGGAATTACACCTGCAATGCCAAGCGGTAGTGGAATGATTAAAGCAATGGAAAAATTCCCTACCCGTTTTTTTGATGTGGGTATTGCCGAACAACATGCCATTACGTTTGCCGCCGGACTTGCAACCGAAGGTTTTATTCCTTTCGTAAATATTTATTCTACATTTTTACAGCGCGGTTATGACCAATGGATCCACGATGTTGCATTGCAAAAACTTCCGGTTGTTTTGTGTATCGACCGAGCCGGACTTGTTGGGGAGGACGGCCCTACCCACCATGGAACCTTTGATATAGCATTTTTACGCTGCATTCCAGACATTATCATTTCTGCTCCGCGCAATGAAATTGAATTCAGAAATTTGATGCACACTGCTGCAAAAACCCAAATTCCTTTTTGCATTCGATATCCAAAAGGCGAAGGATTTTTAAATCAATTGCCCTCAGAATTAAATACAATCGATGCTGGCAAAGCAGTTGCACTTAAAAATGGAAAAAAAGTAGCCATTATCAGCACCGGAATTACAAGCACATTTGCATTGCAAGCTGCAGAACTAACCAAACAACCTGCAGGTATATTTCATTTTCCGTTTATAAAACCATTGGATACCGATTGCTTAAATCAAATTGCCCGCGATTATACTAACATTATTACAATTGAAGATGGGGCCATTACGGGAGGCTTTGGCGAAGGTATTGCCGATTACATGGCAAGCATTGCCTATAATGGCAAAATTAAGCACCTTGGAATCCCCGATGCATTTATTACCCATGGAGATAATGCCATTCTGTATGATATATGCGGATATTCTCCTGCTAAAATAGCTGCTGCCATCGACGCCGCTTTTGCAGAATAATTAAATTAAAGTATTTTAACGAGATTTACCCAGTTGTCAATTAATTGCTGTCCATGTGGGGTTAAAATACTCTCAGGATGGAATTGCACACCCCATATTTTTTTTGAAACATCACTTACCGCCATCGTTTCTCCTTTATAATCGGCATCGGTTTTTAAAGCAGTTTCTCCATTTTGTTTAATAATAAGAGAGTGATACCGCCCTGCTTGCATCGGGTTTTCTATTCCTTCAAAAATACCTGTCGAATTGTGCGAAATCATTGAACTTTTTCCATGTACCGGAATACTTGCTTTTACCAATTCCCACCCGTATTGCAGCCCTATGGCTTGCATACCCAAACACACGCCCAGCATAGGCTTTCTGCCCAAGTTGTGTTTTACAAAATCCATCAATTTCCCAGCATCCTTGGGTGTACATGGGCCTGGACTTAACACTGCCGCATCAAAATTCACCAAATCAAATTGGGAGGGAGTTATTTCATTATTGCGAACCGTGAAAACCTCGGCACCTGTATTTTGCAAATAATGCAATAAATTAAAAGTAAAACTATCGTAATTGTCGAGCAACAGGATTTTCAAAGCGCAAATTTTTTAGAAATTCCAGGTATAAAATCCTTTAAATAAAAAGGTTGAAAATATGCAGTATCCTCAAATTGTAATTTATGAAATTTTGCAACTGCCTCATTTACACAAAATGATGCATGGGGTTCTGAATGGCTGAAGTCGATTTGATTAAATCCGCCAACCAATTGTTGCCATTTTGCATTAGAATTGCCACAAATTACCACTTTCTTATTAGCATATTCATGCAAGGTAGGAGCCTCTAAAGTAACGGCAGCCATTTCGCTTATAGCAATTCCCTCGCGGTTAAAAATCTGCAGGTAAACATCATCGCGTCGGGCATCCAACATAGTTATGGCAATTTCAGCATCGGTATACATTTCTAACCCATGCAGTGCCATCCCTAAAAAACCATTTACCGAAATTAATGGCACTTGCCTTGCATAACAAATACCTTTTGCCATGCTGGTCCCAATGCGCAATCCGGTATAACTTCCCGGACCTTTGCATATGGCTACCGCAGATAAAACTGCATTTTTTTCAATAAAATCCAATGCGCGATTTACCATTTCGGGCAACATCTCGGCATGCTTATTATGCATTTCCGACTGTTCGGCAAAAACAGTTTTACCCGTTGTTTCAAAAACAGCGACTGAACACAAAACCGAAGAAGTTTCTAAACTTAAAATCAAAATGATTGATTTAGTTTTTTGAAATGCCCGTTAAGTTGAATCATTTTCTTCATGCGGCTAATTTCTTCCTGCGAAGATATCAGATTTTTCAAATGTTCGAGTAAATATAATTGTCTTTCGTAGGTAGATTGCAAACTTACCATTTCCAGTTCTTTCTCTGTAGTAAGACCACATTTGTGTACCCATTTGTAAAACTGAAACTGATCGAGTTGTATTGAATCTGCATGAATATTTTGATAATGAATCAGATCATTTATCAGGTCGGTAATTCTTAAATTCAATTCTTTGTCTTCATTATTTACAAAAGGTATTTTTTTACCAAATGCACTAGCCGCAGTTTCATCCTCTTTTGAAGGAACAATTTCGGTTAATTCAAATCGATGGTGCGCTGAACAAACAATATCCATTTCACCATTTGCATATTTATTTTCAATTTTTTTAATACCCAACATAGTCCCTGTTCCTTGCAGCGAGTTGCCAATAACCAGGGGCATTCCAAATAACGATTGGTCGGCTGCGCATTGCTGAATGAGTTTTTTATAGCGTGGTTCAAAAATGTGCAACTTCAACTCTTCGGTTTCAAACACCACCAGTTGAAGGGGAAATATTGGAAAAAATGTGATTCCCATTTTACTGCAAACTTACACCACTTCAAATAAATGCCTTATTCGGTTGATTTATTTTTAATACCCACATAATACAAATAATCCGGGATTATGGATAAGATTTACGTGGCAAATGGCTAATTTTGCGGCTCCAAAAAACACGTAAAAATCATGCAAGATGTATATGTAGTAGCTGCGGTGCGCACACCAATGGGCAGCTTCAATGGTGCTCTCTCTACCGTAAGTGCAACCAAATTAGGTGCAGCAGCTATCAAAGCCGCCTTGGAAAAAAGCGGTGTTCCTGCTTCAGAAATCAACGAAGTAATAATGGGCTGTGTATTGCAGGCTGGTTTGGGCCAGGCTCCTGCTCGTCAGGCAGCCAAATTTGCCGGTATTGGTGACAATGTGCCCGCTACCACCGTAAATAAAGTATGTGCCAGCGGAATGAAAGCTGTTACCCTGGGTGCCCAAAGCATTATGCTGGGTCATAATGATATAGTTGTGGCCGGCGGTATGGAAAACATGAGCCTGGTACCCCATTACCTGCCCAACTCCAGAACCGGTACCAAATACGGAAGCATAACAATGCAGGATGGTGTGCAACTCGACGGCCTTACAGATGTTTATAGCAACGACCTGATGGGTGTATGCGCTGAACTTTGTGCCAGTGAGTACAACATTACCCGTGAACAACAGGATGCCTTTGCCATTCAAAGCTATACCCGCGCTGCCGAAGCCTGGAAAGCCGGCAAATTTGCCAATGAAGTAGTTCCGGTTACCGTTTCTACCCGCAAAGGTGATGTGGTTATTGCCGAAGATGAGGAATACAAAAATGTAAACTTCGAAAAAATCCCCGGACTTAAAACTGTATTCAAAAAAGAGGGTACTGTTACTGCCGCCAATGCAAGTACCATGAACGACGGAGCCGCTGTGCTGATTCTGGTAAGCAAAAGCAAAATGGAAGCCCTGGGCCTGAAACCCATTGCCCGTATTGCCGGTTTTGCCGATGCCGAACAAGCCCCCGAATGGTTTACCACCAGCCCAAGCAAAGCCATGCCACTGGCCGCTAAACGCGCAGGTGTTGAAATCAGCGATATCGAGTATTTCGAATTCAATGAGGCTTTCTCTGTGGTAGGATTGGTAAATAACCAATTGCTGAACCTTAACCCCGACCGTGTAAACGTGAACGGCGGTGCAGTAGCCCTGGGTCACCCATTAGGTGCCAGCGGTGCCCGCATATTGGTTACGCTTATTAATGTATTGCACCAAAACAATGCTAAATTGGGTGGCGCAGCTATATGCAACGGAGGCGGCGGTGCTACCTCAGTTGTAATTGAAGCGTTGTAAGGTTTTTTAACTCCAATAGAATAATTGGCCTTAAATTTGGGTTATTAATTATGATGCCCAGGTTATTGGTTTTTTTCTCGGCTTTACTTCTGTTTAGTTCAGCATCCGCCAAAAAGCGCGATACTACAGGCTATTATGAAATTTTTAAGGCTGAAAGACGCATGTACAAAAAGGCCCCGCTGATTATTGCAGGAGAAAACGACAGCATACGCCAGGCCGAAGCCTGGAATCTTTATAAAGGATTGGATTCATTGCTGCAAATGCCTGCAGCTAAGTATTATCCTTTCGATTCTTTCCGCTCTACTGCCGTATCTATAGTACAGCCACCCGATAAGGCTTTCCGTATTTTTACTTTCAACCTTATTACCCTGGCAGGCGATTTTAAACAATTTGGATACATAGAAGTGCCCAATGGCAAGGAAACCGAAATTTATCCGCTGTTGGATACAGCCAAAAAGCCCAAGAAAGATTATCTCAATATAGAACTAGAAACCACCGAATGGCTGGGAGCCCTTTATTATGGAGTAGTACCCTACAAAATGGGTAAAACCAAATGTTATATGCTGGTTGGGTTTGATGGAGCCACAGCACATAGCAACAAAAAAATATTGGATGTGCTCTGGTTTGATAAGGGCACCCCGGTTTTTGGCAAACCCGTATTTTTAGACGGCAGCCAGGATCGCAAGCCCGATTACCGCGTAGTATATGAGTTTCACAACGAAAGCCAGATGCTTTTGCGTTACGAACCCAGTCGCAAAATAGTGGTGCTGGATAAGCTTACACCCTCATTCCCCGAAGCTGTAAACGATTTTTACTACTACATCCCCAGCGGCGATTACGATTACTACGCTTTCAATAAAAAAGGATATTGGGTAAAAGAACCTTTGGCAGACCTGAATCTGGGACAGGGTGAAAAACCTTTGCGTCCTGTAGAAAAGCCTAAACCCGAACCTATTGAGCCACCGGCGGATCAGAAGTAATCAGAAATCCAGGCAGCGCCCGATAACATCCATTTTAGCCTCAGTTTCGAGCCATTCTTTGGCTGCATCGCTGCCGGCATTAATGCCACATCCGGCATACAGTACCATCCCATTGTTATAAACCCTGCCGCAGCGCAGGTTTACCCAGGTTTGCAGTTCATCTCCTTCAGCCCAACCCAGCCAGCCCGTGTACAATCCGCGGTTTAGGCTTTCGTGTTTGGCTATCATTTCCAGGGCCGCCTGTTTGGGATAACCACCCACTGCAGGCGTGGGATGTAAATCTTCGATTAACCCTGCTATTTTATTGTGGGTAGCTGTAAAATGGTATCGGGTAAGCAAATGCTGCAACGGACCTGCCTGTGTAGTGGTAAGTGCCTCATGGGCAAAAGTACAGTGGTGGCGGGTGAGAACCTCCTCAATATAGTTGCCGATAATGCTTTGCTCCTCCATTTCTTTGCCGGTCCAGTTTTCGCTGTGGTTTCTAAGTGTGCCAGCCAAAGCCATCGTAGTGGCCATATCGCCTTTTACCGAAAGCAAAATTTCGGGCGAAGCTCCTAACCACATTCCTTCTTGGGGATGGTACATAAGGTGCACAAATGCGGTAGGGTATAATTCGCAGGCTTTTAAAAACACATCCAATATGGGTTTTGCGCCCAAATCACGGGCAAAACTGCGGGCGGCCACCGTTTTTTGAAGGGCGCCAGCGGCAATGGCATCTTTAATATTTTGGATATAAGCCGTAAAATCAGCCTCGGTAGCATGGAATTCATTCGGTACTGCGCCCAATTCGGCTTCAGCAATCCAGCTATTAAAATCGGCAAAACTGGTGGAATGAATTTCGATTTCAAGTTTTTGTAAATGGCCATGTGAATTCCAGGGATGCACCAACATGGTTTTACGCGCAGCTGGGAAAAACCCAGAACCTGCATGCGAAAAAGGGCCTTTTGCTCCCTGTATGCGCCCGTCGGCCGGATCGCGGAATATAAAAAAACCTTTAGCCACGTAATCTTTCCAAAGGTACAACCGCCATGGTAATATTACCCTTACAAATCATTACCCCATCGCTGCGGTGAATTATAACTTCCCATACCTGGCTGGTTTTGCCCAAATGCAGGGGATTTGCGGTACCTTTTACTGTATCACCTTTCATTGCTGGTTTAAAATGGCTGCCGGTAACGTTTTGACCTATGGCTACAAACTTTTCGCGATCCAGGGCCAGGTTGGCGGCCATGCTGCCCAGGGTTTCGATAAGGGCCAGTGAGGCACCCCCGTTTAACATGCCCAAGGGCTGCGCTGTATTTGCGTTTACCGGCATGGTTGCACACAAATAATCAGCCCCGAATTCTGTAAAAATTATGCCCAATGAAGTATTCAAAGTGTTTTCACAGCGTTTGTTCATGGCTTCCACGCTTATCTTTGCGGGGTCATTAAATATTGAATCCAAAGTGTCGCAAAATTCTACCCCAGATGGGACAAACCCAAACAATGCAGTTAAAACTATTTATCTTATTCGTCATGGCCAAACCGATTACAACAAACAAGGCATTATACAAGGTGCAGGGGTAGACTCCGATTTAAACGAAACCGGGCGAAAGCAAGCCGAACAGTTTTTTCACCATTACCGACATATTCCATTTCAAAAAATTTATACAAGCAGCCTTAAACGCACCCACCAAACCGTTTTACCTTTCAAAGAATTAGGACTTCCCCAGCAAATTATTCCAGAACTGGATGAAATCAACTGGGGCAAAATGGAGGGTGCATTGCCCACCAAAGAAAACACAGCCGAGTTTATAGAAATGATCCAAACCTGGCGCAAGGGCCACCTCGACACCGCAGTTGCGGGTGGTGAAACCCCAAACCAATTAATGACCCGTCAAAAAATTGGACTACAACGCATTCTTGCTGAACCCGAAGATCCCATTCTCATCTGTATGCATGGCCGCGCCATGCGCAGTTTTCTCTGCCTGCTTACCGGCCATCCCTTAAAGGATATGGATGATTTTGAGCATGGCAATGTTTGTTTGTATATACTCGAAAAAAACTTAAACGATTCTAATTTCTCAGTACTGGTGCGCAACTCACGCATTCACTTGCACGAATCCCTGATATAATCCCATGGAACAAGACGTAAACATCACCATTATCGACCGCGAAGGCAATGCCCACCAGGTAACGGCCCCTACCGACATGAATTTAAATCTGATGGAAGTTTGCAAACTATACGAACTTCCGGTAAAAGGCGAGTGCGGAGGCATGGCCATGTGCGCCACCTGCCAGGTTTATGTAGAAAGCGATACCCCTTTGCCCGAACAGAGTGATGCCGAATTAGACATGCTCGATCAGGCGTTTTTTGTAAAAAGCAATTCCAGACTGGGTTGCCAACTTCATATAAACCCAAGCCTGGAGGGACTTGTAGTGCGTTTGGCACCAGAATCAGAATAATTTTAACATTATGTTGATTATTCGCCATATTCATAGTATTTTTGCAGTCCTTTTTTAGAAGAGATGGCAAACCATAAGTCAGCAATCAAAAGAATCAGATCCAACAATGCTAAACGCGAACTGAACCGTTACCAGCACAAAACTGCCCGTAACATTGTAAAAGCTATTCGCAAAGCAAATAATAAAAGTGAAGCCAGTGCTTTGTTTGTAAACGCTATCAGCGCTTTAGACAAATTGGCCAAAAAGAACATCATCCACAAAAACAAAGCAGGTAACCTGAAAAGCAGCCTGCAAAAGCATGTAAATGCTTTAAGCTAAGATTTAATTTTAAACCCTATAAAATAAAAAAGCCCTTTTCAGGGCTTTTTTTATGGGTTATCCTTTCTGATTATTCAGAAACCAAGGTACCTACAGCTTCGCCCTGCATTAGCTTTTTAAAGTTACCTGGTTTATTCATATCAAATACAATGATGGGTTTTTTATTCTCCTGGCACAGGGTAATGGCGGTCATATCCATTACTTCCAACCCTAAATCATACACTTCTTTAAAGGTAATGGTATCAAACTTTTTGGCATTAGGGTCTTTCTCAGGGTCGGCTGAATAGATGCCATCTACGCGTGTGCCTTTGATTACCACATCGGCCTCAATTTCTACCGCGCGCAATGAGGCGGCTGTATCGGTAGTAAAATAGGGATTGCCGGTACCAGCTCCAAAAATCACCACCCGGCCTTTTTCAAGGTGACGAATGGCCCTGCGACGGATAAATGGTTCAGAAATTTGTTCCATTTTTATGGCACTGAGCAAGCGCGTAAACATGCCTTGCTTTTCAAATGCACCCTGTAATGCCATAGCATTGATCATGGTGGCCAGCATACCCATGTAATCGCCGGTGGCGCGGTCTACTACCCCACCTTGGGCCCCTTTTAATCCGCGAAAAATATTTCCGCCTCCTATCACCACTGCTACCTCTACGCCAAGCTCTATAGCTCCTTGCACTTCCTTCGCATATTGTTCGAGCACATTGGGGTCAATTCCGTACTGCTGCTCGCCCTGAAGGCTTTCTCCACTTAGTTTTAGGAGTACTCGTTTATATTTCATTCCGGGGGGCAAAGTTAGGGATTAGTTTTATTGCCCAAATGACAAAAAACGCATAAGCTTTAAAATATCCCGGGTATGGATAACAAAAAAATGGCCACCCGAGGGCGGCCATTTTAGAATTTCATTTTTTGGTGGGAATTAACCCAGTTGCACTCTTCTGAAAGTGGTAACGCTAAGGCCTTTTTCAACCTCATCCAGCATTTTAGCCACAGTTTTAGAGCTATCTTTTACAAACTCCTGGTTCAACAAAGTGTTGTCTTTGTAGAATTTCTCCAGTTTACCCTGGGCAATTTTGTCCAGAATAGCTTCGGGTTTACCTTCAGCACGGGCTTGTTCGCGGCCGATTTCCATTTCACGTTCTACTACAGAAGCATCTACATCGGCTTTGTCTACCGCTACAGGGTTCATAGCAGCAATTTGCATAGCAACGTCTTTTCCGGCAGCAATATTGTTGGCATTAGGAGCCAGATTCAACTGTACCAATACACCCAGGCGATTAGCACCGTGGATATAGGCTACAATGTTATCACCTTTCAGCAGCTCGTAATTTACAACGTCAATTTTTTCACCAATTTTGGCAACCTCATCCAGTAAACGGGCAGAGATGGTACCACCCGCGATTTCGATATTTTTCAAATCTTCCAGGCTGGCAGGCTGATGGGTCAAAGCAGCGTTTGCGATTTCTTTAGCGAAAGCAACGAAAGCTTCGTTTTTACCTACGAAATCCGTTTCGCAAGTAAGTTTAATAATTACACCAGAGGTGTTATCGTCGGAGGTAACTGCGATAACTGCACCTTCAGAAGCGGTTCTGTCGGCACGGTTGGCAGAGATTTTAGCACCTTTTTTGCGCAGAAAATCAACGGCGGCTTCAAAGTCGCCATTGGTTTCGGCCAGGGCTTTTTTGCAGTCCATAAGACCGGCACCGGTCATTTGACGCAATTTATTTACATCAGCAGCACTAATGCTCATAGTTGTCATGTTTGTTATTAAGGTTTGGAATGAAAAAAATTAAGCTTCAACGGTAGCAGCGGCAGCAGTTTCAGCGGCTGGTGCTTCGTCTTCAGGTTTTTCGCGGCGACGTTCCTGCAAACCTTCAGCAATGGCATCGGTAAGTTCAGTCACAATCAGGCTAATGCTTTTGCTCGCATCATCATTACCTGGGATAGCGTAATCTACCACGGTAGGATCTGAGTTGGTATCAACCAGGGCAAAAACAGGAATACCTAAGCGGTGGGCTTCAGAGATAGCCAGGTGTTCGCGTTTGGCATCGATAAGGAAAATTGCACCAGGCAATTTGCTCATATCTTCGATACCGCCCAGCATACGTGCCAGTTTCTCTTTTTCGCGGCCCAACATCAGACGTTCTTTTTTGTTGATGCGGTCAAAAGTACCATCATTGGCCATACGGTCAATGTTTTGCATACGTTTGATGCTGCGGCGTACAGTCTGAAAATTGGTAAGCATACCGCCCAACCAACGTTCGGTGATGTACGGCATATTGGCGCGTTTTGCCTGCTCGGTAATAATTTCTTTTGCCTGCTTTTTGGTAGCCACAAACATAATCTTACGACCGCTTTTGGCGATGTTTCTGATTGCTGCTTTGGCTTCTTCCAGCTTTGCTTCAGTTTTTTTCAGGTCGATGATATGGATACCATTTTGCTCCATGAAAATGTAGGGAGCAAATTTTGGGTTCCACTTGCGGGTAAGGTGACCGAAGTGAACGCCTGCATCCAATAGATCCTGTTGAGTATAAGCCATATTTTTCTGTTAACGTTTAGAGAATTGGAACCTTTTACGGGCCTTTTTCTGACCTGGTTTTTTACGTTCAACCACACGGCTGTCGCGGGTCATAAATCCTGCACTGCGCAGGGCCGATTTCAATTCGGCGTTGTGGTCAACCAAAGCTTTGGCAATACCTAAGCGAACTGCTTCGGCCTGGCCACTAGGTCCGCCACCACGTACATTCACAATTACATCGAATTTACCTTCATTACCGGTAAGGGTAATAGGGGCTTCGATGCTGCTGCGGTGCCATGATAAGGGGAAATAAACTTCAAAAGCGCGGTTGTTTACGGTAATCTTGCCGCTGCCATCTTTCAAATAAATGCGGGCAACTGCTTCTTTCCTTCTACCTGAGGTATTTATCATATCTGTTCTCAGTTATCGAATTTTAATGTTTCGGGTTTTTGTGCTTCATGGTTGTGGGTCGAACCTTCATACACATACAAGTTTGTGAAAAGGCGACGACCCAGTCTGTTTTTAGGCAACATACCACGCACTGCCATTTCAATAAGACGGGTAGGTCTTACATCTTTGGCCAACGTAGAACGCTGTCCGCCTGGATAACCAGTGTGACGCAGGTATTCGAAACTTTCGAATTTGTTTCCGGTCATACGGATCTTCTCGGCGTTAATCACGATTATATTATCTCCGCAATCCACATGCGGGGTATAATCGGCTTTATTCTTGCCACGAATGACGAAGGCAATTCTGGATGCAAGGCGACCTAAAGTCTGGCCTTCCGCATCTACAACGTACCACCGTTTGTTAACGGTAGCCTTGTTTGCTGAAGCTGTTTTATATGTACTAAGCGGATTCACGTGTCTCGGCTAGTTAAATTTGGGGTTGCAAAAGTACCACTTTTCTTTTGCCTATGCAAGATATGCCCAACTTTTTTTAGTGTTTTCTTATCAGGACAGGCTTTATTGCCCTTCTAAATAAAAAAAAATCCCGCTGTTTTCCAGCGGGATTCCTTTACTATCAAAGCTTCTGGCTTACCAGTCGTCCTCGTCGGGTTGGTATGGTTCGTGCAGAGATTTTTTCAACCCATCCACTACCTCATGTACCTCCCTGTCGGCGGTAAGTAAATATCGGTCTGTAATCTCATACCCCTTCTTCACCTTCATATAATACTCGTGGTAGGTGCGGGTTGGCTCTTTTCCCAAACCATTCGGACTTTGAATATGCACAAAGTTTCCAAACTGGTACTTATATCTGCCATCTTTAAAACGGATGGTAAGTTTGTATTCCAAAATACCCGCATCTGTTTTTTTGTATTCACCCATCTTTACAATCATGGGTATTGCCAGTTTCAAGGTCAGTAAATTGGCCTTCTTGTCTTCTACAACCCACTTTTTCAGATTTTCTTTACCATAGCGGGCGGTTAAAAATTTCTTGGCCCTAAAGTATAAAGAGTCGGCCCCGTTTTTTTCGGGATACTCACCCTCGTCTTCTATGATACCCTCATAATAGATAATCTCACGCATACTATCATAGGGTGGATTAAAGCGTTTATAAACAGCCCGCTTGGGCATTGCTTCTTCCTTGGTACCAGGTGTCATCCCCCAGCCGCCTCCGCCACTTGCATCAGCAACCGAAGCGGTAGAATCTACCGTAGCTGTATCGGTTCCACCAAAACTACCCCAGCCATCCTGGGCCGAAACACTCATTGTGCTCACTAGCAGGGCTGCCACCACTGCAATTCTCAGCCATAAATTTCTCATTCTGTTCATGCTTCCTATAGGCAAATTCAAAAAGTTTGCCAAAAAAGTGGCGCGAATATAAAGTTTTAGTTTTGTGGTTGAAATATTCTCCCGTAATAGTTCCTTCATCGATTCGATTTAATCGTTGTATTAACTCAAAAACCGAAAAATTATTGTGTAGGTTGAAATCTTCCCTTGGAAAAAATTTTCGGAGCCTTTTTTCCCTTGCGCAATTTTATTTGCTCCTCGGTGGGTAAATGCAATATATCCTGACACTTGGTACTGCAGCAACCTTCATATTTTGCCGCACATTCGGGGCATTGTATAAACAATAAATGACAACCCGTATTGGCACAATTGGTGTGCACATCGGCCGGATTTCCACACTGATGGCAAACTGCTATTACCTCATCTGTAATTCTTTCGTGCAATCGCTGGTCGAAAACAAAATTAACGCCATGAAAACGACTGGGTAAATTCTTTTTCCTGATTTGGTTGGCATAATTAATAATGCCCCCTTCTAAATGGTATACTTCGTTAAACCCGTTGTGCTTCATCCAGGCACTTGCCTTTTCACAGCGTATGCCGCCGGTACAATACATAAGTATTTTCTGGTCGCGGTTGTGGTCAAACTCTTCAATTACATCCTGCAATTCTTCTTTAAAGGTATCCACATCCGGGCAACGGGCATTTTCAAATCGGCCCACCTCACTTTCATAGTGGTTGCGCATATCAATCAGCACAGTATCGGGGTCGTCCATCATCTTATTCCAGGCTTCGGCATCCAGGTATTTGCCGGTATTGCTGGGATTAAAGGTGGGATCTTCTATGCCATCGGCCACTATTTTAGGCCTCAATTTCAGGTCGAGCTTGTAAAAAGATTTTTGTTTTTCTTCTACGGCAGTATTTAACCGAATACCTTTCAAAAAATCTATCTCATCGAGCTTTTGCTTAAAAGCCTCAAAATTGTCAGAGGGCAAGGCAATCTGGGCATTGATTCCTTCTTCGGCCACATAGGTTCGGCCTACCACCTCCAGTGCTGTCCAGGTAATGTATAAATTGTTGCGAAACTGGCGAGGATCTGAAATGGGGTGATACTTATAGAAGGAGATGGTTGTGTAAGGCCGCGGATCCGCCAGCATGCGTGCCTTTAACTCCTCCCTGTTCACTCTGTTGTGCAATAACATGGAATTTGGGATTTGTGCTGCAAAAATAAACTGAAGTTTTTGAACTTGGGCCTGATTCTTAAAGAGTTTGATAAATTGCAATAACTACACAGTCTCGCCACAGGAATACAGATTCTCAGAAAAATTGCTTGCTGCGTGGGTTACAGATTTACAGGGATTATTAAAGCAGCTCTTCTAATCCGACCTAACTTTGCCCCAATATGGAACGTTTACAAATTACCACTGAGTTTATTCAACTCAACCAATTACTGAAACTGGTAGGCTGGGCCGACAATGGTGCGGTTGCCAATGAGATGATTGAAAACGAACTGGTGCTTGTAAATGGAGAAACGGAAACCCGCAAGCGCAATAAAATCTACCCCGGAATGGTGGTAAGCTTCGACGGCGAACAGGTAGAAGTTGTTAAATAAACTATTGTATATAATAGAAAAGTGCATCAACGGGTACTTTGAGTTTGGGAAACAAAACACTTTGTACGTTAGTACCCAAGGCAAAAGCAGGCAATGGGCTGTATTTTCCCGTTTTCAGTACAAAAACAATTACATCTCGGGTTTCGGGTTGCACCACCCAATACTCCTGCACCCCGCTTTCTTCGTAGAGCTGGTATTTTGTTTTTAAATCGTGGACAGAATTGCCGGGTGATAGAATTTCAACCACCAGATCAGGGGCACCCATACAGCCCTGAATATTAAATTTAGATGCATCACAAACAACGCAGGCATCGGGCTGCACCACGGTTGAGGCGCCAACATCGGATGGCACGGGCAAACAAACATCGAAAGGTGCCGGAAACCAGCGGCATTTTGAATGGTTAAATGCTTTTGAAAAAGCCCCGTACAAACCACCCGCAAGGGTTTGGTGCTGCAAGTTGGGAGCAGGGCTCATTTTAACCACCTGCCCGCGGATAAGTTCTACCCTGTCGGTGAATTTCCAGGCGAGGTAATCCCACCAGGTATAACTGCGGCTAAGGTCTAAACGGGAGTATTCGGCAACGGGCTCTCTGACAATGTTGGGTGGATTGTCCTGCTCATATCTATACTCTGCCACATCCATACCCACAAAGCTGGGGCCTTCCCCCCAAATCCTTTATAGTACTTTTTTCGATTTTGCCAGAAATTTTCTACTACACAGCCTCACCCTGATACATTTCCTTCATATCCTCAAAAACCGCATAAATCTCATCGGTTTCATTGGCGGTTACCAGGCGTGTGCGGAAGGGTTTAAAATCGTGTAATCCGCGGAAATACTGCGCGTAATGGCGACGCATTTCTACCAAACCCACCTTGCTGCCCTTCCATTCTACACTTTTTTCAAAATGGGTTAAACAGGTTTGAAATCGGTCTTCAAAAGTGGGTCCGGGTAAGGTTTCACCGGTTTTAAAATAATGCTTGATTTCGTTAAAAATCCAGGGGTAGCCTATGGCTGCGCGTCCAATCATAATTCCATCCACCCCATACCTATTCCGGTACTCAAGGGCTTTTTGGGGCGAATCAATGTCTCCGTTTCCAAAAATCGGGATTTGAATGCGGGGATTGTTCTTAACCGCTGCAATCAGGGTCCAGTCGGCCTCACCTTTATATAACTGTGCCCGCGTGCGACCATGAATGGTAAGTGCTTTCACCCCCACATCCTGCAGGCGTTCGGCCACTTCCATTATATTTTTGGATTTTTCATCCCAGCCCAGGCGTGTTTTTACTGTTACAGGCAGTTTTGTGCTGTTTACCACTGCTTTGGTGAGCCGCACCATCAGGTCAATATCTTTCAAAACCCCGGCTCCGGCACCTTTGCACACCACCTTTTTTACCGGACAACCAAAATTGATGTCCAACAAATCGGGGTTGGTGGCATCTACAATGCGGGCAGAAAGTGCCATCGCTTCCTCGTCTCCACCAAAAATCTGGATGCCTATAGGGCGTTCATAATCAAATATGTCTAGTTTTTTACGACTTTTTATGGCATCCCGAATCAGGCCCTCGCTGCTGATAAACTCAGTATACATAAGGTCTGCACCATGTTGTTTGCACACAAAACGAAAGGGAGGGTCACTCACATCTTCCATGGGCGCCAACAATAGTGGAAATTCTCCGAGCTCTATGTCCGCAATTTTTACCAATTTTGCTGCAAAGTTACATGATAACCGATTCAACGGGCAAGGGTGCCTTCTACAATATACGCGGACTGGCCTTCGTCCTTATTTTTTTATTTCTGTTTAATCTCATTTTCTATTTCATAGGCACCATGGTAGCAGGGCTTTACTACCACCTGCATTTTTCACAGGTTAGGGAGTTACTGTCCAAACCCGATGGCAGCGCCATGGCCATCAATATAGCCCGCTTTGTAAATGCAGTTGATTTGTTTGGCTACATGTTTATGCCAGTATTGCTATTCTCTGTGGTGAACCGGGTAAGCATAGTATCTGAAGGAAATTTTCGCGCAAAAATTCAGCCACCCAAATTATTCTTATCCGTATTAATTGCCGCTCTTAGTTTGCCCTTGGTAGAATTTCTTACCAAAATTTTAAAACTCATTCCACTGCCCCATTGGCTCAATTACTACGCACACCGTTTTGAAATATCGCGCGATGCAAGTGTAAATACCATTTTGGATATGCACCAGTTACCCGAATTAATTGTGTGCCTTTTGATTGTAGGATTGCTACCCGCGGTTTTGGAGGAACTGATGTTTCGCGGTGTAATGCTCAATATTTTTAAAAATATTACGCATGGTATTTGGCGCCCGATTATTATGCAAGCCCTGGTATTTGCGGTTTTGCATTTTAGTTTTTACCAATTGCCTGGTATATTTTTAATGGGACTGCTGTTTGGATGGATAGCCATTAAAACCGGCACAATCTGGTACGGAATTGTGATGCATTTTATTTTCAACGGTACCACAATTGTTCTCAATTACTTAAACCATCTGCATTTCGACAAAACCGGCATCAACGGAAATTATACCAATATTACCCTTTCACCTGCGATGGCAGTAGGCGCAATTGCGGGTATTATTTTGTTGTTGCGATTGTTTAATAAAACCGAAGAAAACGAAACCATCCATGGCTAAAAACGACGTTTACATTCGCAGCTTTTCAGGGGCTATTTTTGTAGCCATAGTTGTATATACAAGTATTTTAGGCTTTACCCCCTTATTTGCGCTAAGCCTTTTGATTAGCACAGTTTGCTTGTTTGAATTTTTAAAAATCCAAAAATCCAATGCTATTTTTACTCAAATATTTGTATATACAAGTAATGCCATTTTACTACTTTCAAGTTCGGGTTTATGGGAGGCATTTTCGAGGTATACTTACCTCATTCTAGCCATCGTTTTTCTGCTATATTTTACCATCGAACTTTTTCGCCGCGGACTTGATATACTCGACAGTTTATTGAACCCGGTATTTGGTATCATATACATTAGCATTCCATTTATGTGCTTTTTACTTTTCAGTAAGGGTGATGGCATTGATTACAACTGGCAAAAACCATTGCTGGTGTTTATTCTGGTTTGGGCTTCCGATACCTTTGCCTATGTAGCCGGACGCTTAATGGGTAAAACCCCGCTGTATCCGAAACTCAGTCCTAAAAAAACCATAGAAGGATGGATAGGGGGCACTCTATTGGCTGCTGTGGCTGGTGGCATCATGGCCTGGTTCTGGCCTTTTGTTGGCTTAGGCAGCGGCATTATGCTGGGCGTATTGGTAAGTATTTTTGGTACCACCGGCGATTTGTTTGAAAGTGCGCTAAAACGCAAAGCGAATGTAAAAGACAGTGGCAAAATCCTGCCCGGACACGGGGGACTCCTGGATCGGTTCGATGCATTTTTATTTGCTGCTGTAATTATTTTTGCCTGGTATTCCGTAATTAATATGCGATGAAAAAGTACATTTTAATTTCTATATTTTGTATTATCAACACTGCTTTGCAAGCCCAATGGGACAAAGTAGTTACAAGAGGTGTTGTTAAAACAGAACGCGGTAAATGCAAAAATGGCACAGACTCTTTTGATTTTAATTACTCGGTTACTTACCCTTTTTTTTCAAACATTAAATTTACAGCGCCGATAACCGATTCACTTAATTACAACATACTTCGCATTGCTGGCAATAGCCTTATGGATAGCAATTATTCGAGCAATTTATTGTCCCTATTAAAAATAGAAAGCGATAGTGTGTATGCCACCTGGAAACGCGACTTGCAAGTAAATTTTTGTTATAATTTAGAAAATACGGAAAGGATAGAATTGCTGTATAGCGACAAAAAATTCTGTACCCTTATAAACGATTGGTATGCCTACGATGGCGGCGCACATGGGCTTAGCGGAGAAGATTATTTGGTGCTCGACACCAAAACAGGAAAGCGGATTAACAGTTGGAAACAATTATTTGCGGACACCAATACGGCTGCCCAAATAATAAAAACGGAATTTTATGCCCTCAAAAAACGCGAACAGTGCGACAGCTCCGATTGGTTTTGGGGCGGTGATTTTTATGTAACCGACAATTTTGGTGTAGTAAAAGATGGGCTGGTATTTTATTATCAAACCTATGAAATAGCGCCCTATGCCGATGGCCCCACCGAATTATTCATTCCCTGGACTTTACTAAAAAAGGCAAAGATTAAGAAAGTGAAATGAGATTACAGTTTTATTCCTGATTCTGAATTCAGCACCAATAAAAATTCAATATTCATTGCGAATTTAGGAGCTTGCTTTAAACCTATTCAATAACTATTCTATTCTCTATTTCGCTCAATATTTGCAGGCTAATTCAGTAGTCAATTAAATATCATCACCAGCCCCCTCCCACCCTGCCCAAACTTATTCAAAATCTCCCTTTAAGTTCCCTGATTTTCTTACTAACTTTGCGCCGCAGTCCGGCAATTGGCTGCAAATTTTAACCATGCCTGAACCCGATACCTCATACCTCCAAAACGCCGACCCATCGGCCCTTGAATACCTTTACGAACAATATCAGCAAGACAAAGACAGCGTTGATTTCGGTTGGCGCAAGTTTTTTGAAGGCTTCGACCTGGGCGCCGAAAAAACCAGCGGCAGCCCTGCACTGAGTGAAGATGCTGCCAAAGAAATCAATGTGATGAACCTGATCCAGGGGTATCGCCAGCGCGGCCATCTTTTTGCCAAAACCAATCCCCTGCGCGAACGCCGCAAATACAGCCCCAACCTGGATATTGAAAATTTCGGGCTTGAAAAAACCGACCTTGAAAAAACCTTCAATGCCGGTGTGGAAGTAGGCCTGGGACCTGCTAAACTCAAAGATATTATTGGACTTTTAGAGCAAACCTATTGCCAGAGCATTGGTTGTGAGTTTAGCTATATCCGCGATCCACACCGCCGGCAGTGGTTGCAGCAGCGTTTTGAAAAAACCCGCAATGTGCCCGATTTGACTCTGGATGAAAAACGCCATTTTCTACAAAAACTCAATCAGGCCACCGTTTTCGAAAACTTTATCCATACCAAATACATTGGCCAAAAACGCTTTAGTGTAGAAGGCTTGGAAGTACTGATTCCCGCCCTGGATGCCGTAATTCAGTATGGTGCCGGACTGGGGGTAAAAGAATTTGTGATGGGGATGGCCCACCGCGGACGTTTAAATGTACTGGCCAATATTTTCAATAAAAAATACAGCGATATTTTTGGCGAATTTGAAGGCAAAGTTTTTCAAACCGATGATGAAGATTTTGAAGGGGATGTAAAATATCACCTGGGTTATAGCACCGATATTCCAACCAAAAGCGGCAACTCTGTGCACTTGCGTTTGGCCGACAATCCCAGCCACCTGGAGGCTGTAAACCCCGTGGTAAAAGGGATGGTGCGTGCAAAACTCGAAACCAAATACAACAAAGATGTAAAAAGCATTTGCCCCATTCTGATTCACGGCGACGCCGCAGTAGCAGGCCAGGGAATTATTTTTGAAGTAGTGCAGATGAGTGGATTGGAAAGCTTTTATGTGGGCGGAACCATCCATATTGTTACCAATAACCAAATCGGATTTACTACCGATTACCTCGATGCCCGCACAAGTACTTATTGTACCGATGCGGCCAAAGTTACCCTTTGCCCGGTAATGCACGTAAATGCCGATGATGTGGAAGCGGTGGTGCATGCGGTAAAACTGGCTATGGCCTACCGTTTGGAGTTTAACATGGATATTTTCATCGATTTATTGGGTTACCGCAAATACGGACACAATGAAGGTGATGAACCCCGTTTTACCCAGCCGGTCATGTATAAATTAATTGACCAACACCCCAATCCACGCGAAATTTATAAGCAAAAACTACTGCAACGCAGCGAGATTGACGCCGAATTGGCCCGCGAAATGGAGGTTGAATTCAGGCAACTTTTGCAGGAAAAACTCGAAGAAGCAAAAGGTGATTATAAACCTGTTCCCAATCAGGTAAAAAACACCTGGGAAGGCTATAAAAACCCCGAGGCCAAAGACTTTCAGATACCTGCCAATACAGCGGTACCGACAGAAAAACTCCTGGAATTGGGCGAAAAATTCACCACCATTCCCGAAGAGAATTTACCCATTAAAAAAGTACAGAATTTATTTGCCGACCGCAAAAAAATGCTGGCAACTGGGGTAATGGATTGGGCCATGGGCGAATTGCTTGCCTACGCCACCCTGCTCGAAGAGGGTCACCCCGTGCGTCTTTCAGGACAGGATGTGGAACGCGGTACATTTAGCCATCGCCATGCTGTGGTTAAAAAAGAGGATGCCGAAGCAGAATATGTTCCATTGAATCATTTATCAGAAAATCAAGCCAAATTATCGGTATACAACAGTTTGTTGAGTGAGTACGCAGTGTTGGGTTATGAATACGGTTACAGCAGTGTAATGCCCAAAGGACTTACCATTTGGGAAGCCCAATTTGGCGATTTTGCCAATGGCGCACAAATTATTATGGACCAGTTTATTTCCTCGGGCGAAGCCAAATGGGGCAAATACAGTGGTCTTACATTGTTGCTTCCCCATGGCATGGAAGGCCAAGGTCCGGAGCATAGCAGTGCCCGTTTGGAACGCTATTTACAGCTTTGCTCTCAAAACAATATGCAGGTTTTAAATTGCAGTACACCCGCCAATTTATTTCACGCATTGCGCCGCCAGTTAAAACGCAATTTTGAGGTGCCATTAATTATTATGACGCCGAAAAGTTTGCTGCGCCATCCCAAATGTGTGAGCCCGTTGGAAAGCTTTAGCAACGGTGGATTTCAGGAGGTGATAGACGATGCAAATGCTACAAAAGTACGCCGCGTTTTATTGTGCTGTGGCAAAGTTTATTACGATTTACTGGCCGAAAAAGAGAGCAAAAATATCAGCGATGTTGCCATTGTGCGTGTGGAACAATTGTATCCCTTGCCAACTTGGGAGCTCGAAAAAATATTCAGCAAATACGAAGGTGCAGAATTTTGCTGGGTGCAGGAAGAAGCCAAAAATCAGGGTACCTGGTTGCATTTGGCCCGTTACGATTTCCCTGTAAAACTGCGCTATATCGGCCGCAAAAGCAGTGCCTCACCGGCAACCGGCTTCAAAAAAGTGCACGATAAAGAACAGGCCGCCATTGTAGCTGAAGCGTTTGCCTAAGCTTAGGATTTCATATTTAATTGCCATCCTGGTTTTGGGGTATGCTTGTGTAAATACAGCACCTCCGGCAGCAACTCCAAAACCTAAGCCCAAAGCTGCATTCAGTATTGGTGATACGAGCATTCATTTTTCAAAATCCTACGATTCTATCATCCAGAATTACTGGAATTATTTGCACAAATTTGGATATACCGGAGTTTCACTTTTGGCCAAAAAAGATACATTTTTTACATGGTATCAGGGTGAGGCCGATTCGGGAAAAATGCTCAATCCTGATTTGCCTATGCAAATTGCCTCAGCCAGCAAACCCTTCTGTGCCGTGGCTATTATGAAACTTGTATATACAAATAAAATCAAATTAAGCGATACCCTGCGTCAGTTTTTTCCTAATTTACCGTACTATAATATTACCATTGAGCATTTGCTTTCCCACAGCTCGGGGCTACCTGAATATGTATTTTTTACCGACCATTTTTGGGCAGATAAAAGCCGTGCCGTTACCAACGACAGCCTTGTTCCGTTTATGGAAAGAACAAAACCCGAAATATATTTCCAACCCGGCAAAAGGCATAAATATACCAATACCAATTTTGTTTTATTAGCCAGTATTATCGAAAAAATCAGCGGCAAAAAATATGGTGCTTTTTTAAAAGAAAATATTTTCGATCCACTGGGCATGCAACATACACGCGTGTTGGATGGAAATGAAAACTTTGGCAAACTGGAAGTAAAAGGCCATTACGGAACCGGTAAAATATTCCCCTGGGATTTTCAGGATGGCACCTATGGTGATAAAAATATAGTGAGCACTGTTTGGGATTTGTACCGTTTTTATTTGGGCTTAAAACGCAATATTTTATTACCCGAAAATTTAAAAAATGAAATGTTCAAAACCCGCTGGACCCACACCCGCGGCGATGCCGACTATTGTTTGGGCTGGAGAAAACGCGATCATTTCGGCGAAACCTGGATATTTCATACCGGCTGGTGGCATGGTTTCCGAAGCAATTTTTTCTTTAGTTTAAACAGCGACAAATGCGCCATTACCCTTTGCAATCGCTTATCGGGTGGATTTATAAAAGGGCAGGTTTTAACCTCTATTTTTTACCCAACCGAATTTACGAAAATCATGGATGGGGTGCATAAAGTAAGCAACCCTGTTCCCTTGCAAGATCAGGCTGATTAAGGGAAATTCTCTATCGATTTTTACAATATTTGTATATACAAATATTTATCTTAGGTCTATTTCCTCAATTGCCAAAGCCCCACATTTTCTACGTGGTGTGTGTGCGGAAACATGTCTACAGGCTGCATTTTAACCAGGTCATATTTAGCGGCAAGCAACTTGGCATCGCGGGCCTGGGTGGCGGGATTGCAACTCACATATACAATGCGGTCGGCTTCCATTTCCAGCAGGCGATTTACCACATCAGGGTGCATGCCATCGCGCGGCGGGTCTGTTATCACCACATCGGGGCGGCCATGGTGCTGAATAAATTCTGCAGTTAAAATCTGTTTCATATCGCCGGCATAAAACTCTGCATTTTGAATGCCATTATTTACCATATTTTCTTTGGCATCCATTATGGCTTCGGGCACATATTCGATACCCACCACATGCCGGGCTTTATCGGCCACATACAATGCAATAGAGCCGGTTCCGGTATATAAATCGTACACCAATTCGTTGCCATTTAAATTGGCAAATTCTTTGGTGATATTGTACAAAACTTCGGCCTGATTGGAGTTGGTTTGAAAAAAACTCTGGGGCCTGATTTTAAAATTTAAACCTCCCAAGGTTTCCACCAGGTGGTCGTTTCCGTAATATGGGATTACTTCTAAATCGGTAATGGTATCGTTCTTTTTATCGTTAATTACATATACCAAAGAAGTAACCATAGGGAAACTTTTTTGTACATACTGCATCAATGCTTCGATGCGATTTTGATCCTCATAAAAAAACGATAGCAGCACCATATATTCATTTTTGCGGTTGCTGCGCACTATGAGGTTTCGCATAAAACCCTGCTGGGCAATTATGTCATAAAATTCGTAATTATTTTGCTCACAAAATGCCTTTATTCCCAGCCTGATTTCATTTACCTGATCGGGCATTAAATGGCATTGTTCCAAATCCAAAACTTTATCAAACCTGCCGGGAATATGAAAGCCCAAGGCATTTTTATTTTCAGGATTGTCGCGGTCAAAATTTTCAATCCAGGCCCGGTTGCTGAATGTAAAATCCATTTTATTCCGGTAACCTGTTGTGTTTTCGCAGCCTTTTATAGGCAGAGTGGTAAAGCCGGTAAGGCCCCCAATTCTTTCCATGGCATCAATTACCTGTTGTTGCTTAAAAGCAAGCTGTTCGGCATACGATAAATGCTGCCATTTACAACCCCCGCAAACGGCAAAATGGCTGCAAAATGGTTGAATTCTTTGGGGTGAATATTGGTGGAATTTTACAATTTTTCCCTCGAGATAATTCTTCTTCTTTTTTATAATTTGTACATCTACTACATCACCCGGTGCAGCAAATTTTACAAAAATTACGCGGTTATTTACCCTTACTATGCAATTGCCTTCCGATACGGCAGGGCCCACTTCAACCGATTCGAACAGTTGAAAAGGAATTTTTTTTCTGGCCAAAAATTATAAAAATTAATTGCCCTTTTTATTTTTTACCTGCTGCAAAATATTAATGAAATCCCAGCTTTCATTGTATCCGATTGCGGCATATCTTTCTTCGGTTTTACCCGGGCTTAACCAAAAATAGGTGGTGGGATATCCAAATGTTTTACCATACCCCAGCCATGCGTGCAGTTCGGTAGCGCTGTAAGTTTTGTCGCCCAGCACATAGGTGTGGTCTTTTTCTGGATTCATTTTAACCGCTACATAATGCGCTTTGATGTATTGCAAAACGGTATCGTTTGTATAGGTTTTGCGATCCATTACCTTGCACCAGCCGCACCAGTCGGTGTATACATCCACCAGCAGAATTTTATTTTCTTTAATGGCCTTTGCATACCCGCTTTCAAAATCGAGCCATACCATGCCTTCAGGCTTTTTAGCGCTTGAATCGGCGGGCTTCATATTTATGGAAGATGTATTCACCGCTTTACCATCGGGCTCTATGGTGCCGTAAGGCCTTTGGGCCATGCAGGCCATCAACACCACCGGCAACAGGTATATAAACCTTAGACTTTTCATTGTTTTAAAGTTACAAACTTAATTCATTAAGACCAAATCTATGCCGAAATCAAATGCAGTGGGTTTTCATGGAAATATCCAGTGCTTTTACGGAGTGTGTTAAGTATCCCAGCGAAATAAAATCCACGCCGGCTGCGGCATAGGCTTCAATATTCTGCAAGGTTATTCCACCCGATGCCTCGGTCTCGGCCTGGCCTGCTATCTTTTTCACAGCCTCGGCACACAATTCAGGACTAAAGTTATCCAGCATTATCCGGTCTACTCCACCGCAATCCAGTACCTGCTGCACCTCTTCCAGGTTGCGGGTTTCCACCTCTATTTTCAAATCCAGATTCTGGGCTTTCAAATAATTTTGGGTACTTTCAATGGCTTGTTTGATGCCGCCCGCAGAATCGATGTGATTGTCCTTGAGCATAATCATGTCGTACAATCCAATGCGATGATTAACTCCTCCCCCTATATGCACGGCCCACTTCTCAAGCAAACGCAATCCGGGTGTGGTTTTGCGGGTATCCAACACCTTGGTTTGGTAGGGTTTAAGCAATGTTACCACCTGATGGGTTTGTGTAGCAATGGCCGATAAGCGCTGCATAAAATTAAGCAGCAACCTTTCAGCTGCCAGCAAGGCGTGCACCCGGCCTTTTACTTCGGCTATCACGGTGCCCTTTTCTACCCAATCTCCATCTTTTTTGTAGGTGCCAATTTCAAGCTCAGGATCTATTACCCGCAATATAGTTTTGGCCAGCTCAATGCCGGCGAGCACACCATTGTCTTTAAACAGAATGCGCGAACTGCCCTGGGTTCCGAATTTAATAGAGGCTAGTGAGGAATGATCTCCGCTGCCAATATCTTCGGCCAGGCAATACTCAATAAATTTGATGATTTGGGGGCTGTTAAAATCCATGTAATCCTGCTTGCAGGTGCTGCAAAATTGAGGATTATTTTTCGATTTTCAACTCATGGATGCGCAAACGATCATCGGCACCTCGGTATGAAATATTTACCTTAAATACCCCCGTTTCTGTATTTAACTCCAGGGTAACATATTGGGCGCCGTTTTCGTTATTTCCCTTGGATTTTATTGTAGCCGAGGTGGGCTTATTATTATCAAAAAAATCCGACAAAATCATTTTTGCCTGCGATTTGGAATAAACCCCCTGTTTGCCAGGCGTGGTAAGCTGTATACTGGGATTGAAATAAACCGACAATTGGCTGGCATCCCCGGCCGAAATAAGCTTGGTCAGCCGTTCGGTATCCGTTTTGTTGGAAAACAGGCTGGTCAAAAATATTGCAACTGCAGGAATGAGGGGTGGTAACATGCTTTTATTCAAAGCCAATTTTATGCCAAAATCTGCGAATAAACAAGGATGAGACCCGAATGGGGCATTAATCTACCTTTTGAATACGCTGGTAAGTGCGGCCCCCATTGAGATAACTAATTTGCAGAAGATATATTCCGGATTGCAAACCTGCTAAATTTATCTCTCGTGTATTTGCGTTTAAAACCGAAGCAGGAATCTGCAGGTTTTGCAAGGAATAGGTGAAAATTTTTATTTCAGAAACAGGTGCTGCGGCCATAACGGTTACAATATCCCGCGCCGGGTTTGGGGAAATGCGTACCATCGGTATTTTTACATCCCCGGCGCTTGCCGGAAATTTATTGCAATCGCAGCGATGAAAACCCAAAGAATCAAAGGTATTTACCGGGTAAATTTCCCACTCAATTTTAGGATTGAAATACGAAGGATTTACATTGTCGCCATAGGTAACAGTCCGCTTTCGGATAAGGGTATGATCGCGGGTATAAATGGTGCCTTTGCCTGTGTTAAAAGGGAAACTGTCACTCCAGCCTATGGTTGTAGATGGACTTGCTGCAAGCACTGGTTTTTCGCCCACTTTGCCTATAATATCAACCGTTTGCCACCAGCTTCCGCTTTGTTTGTCAAGGGTTACAGGATCGTCGCCATTGAAATTGAGGCTCATACTGTTGGTTTTGGTGCGACTTAAAAAATAATCCGCCTTTTCTGCCAAAGCCTTGCTAACAGGGGTGTCCAGGCCTGTGCCCTTTTCATTGCGCTTATTTAAAACAATTACCTTTACCTGATTGGGTCCAATAGAATCGGTGAGTGTATCGCTGTACAATGCCACAAAGGTGGGGGTTCCGTTGTGCCAGGTGGTAATTCGATACTGATTGAGCTGTATAGTTTTGGTCGTTGGATTATAAATTTCTACCGCTTTATTGTTGTAATATCCCTCTACATATTCCGAAAAAAATAATTCATGGCATTGCCCACTAGCAAATTGGATATAAAAAAACACGGCAACCGCCAGCCAGCATTTAAAAACAGACATAACCCTCGGGCAGCGAAATTAATTCTTAATGCTAAAATTGCGAAATTTGCCTGGCGTACAACCCTATGGAATTTGCAAATTATTCACACAAGCCCTATATTTGTTTGAACAAATATAAAACACTCCATTCTGCAATGCGGATAAACCTCTTCATCATAATAGCATTATTGGGCCTGGGTTGCAAATCCAGTATGCCCCGCATGCTCAACGCAGAGAACCGCACCGTAGATGCCCAAATTGCCCCCGACAATACCACCAGCAAAAAACTCAAGCCCTGGTCGGATTCTGTGCGAAGGGCTATGCGCGAATTTGCCGGAATTACCGACACTTCGTGGGCCAATAGTAGCCGCGACGGAAATCTCAGTCACCTCGTAGCCGATGCCGGATTTGAATACGGGAAAGCCTTTTTATTAGACACTTTTGGCATTATGCCCCATTGCGCAGTTTATAACTTTGGCGGTATAAGAAACTCTTTGCCCAAAGATTCGCTGTTCAATCGCGATTTATTTGAATGCCTGCCATTTGAAAATGAAATTGTAATTTTACAAATACGCGGCACAGCCATGGACAGCTTGCTCAACCTGATTGCTTCTCGCGGTGGCGAACCAGTGGCCGGTATTTTTATGGGCATCAGGGGCAAAAACTGGAAAACAGCCGATATATCAAACCTGCCATTCGACAGCCGCCGGCACTATTGGGTGGTTGTAAATGATTTTATGGCCAATGCCGGCGATGGTTATTCTATGCTTAAAAACCCTTTAATAAAAATGCATACCGGTGTAGCCTGGAGAACCGCTGTGCAATTGCAGATAAAAAAAGAAACAGCCGATAACGGCAAAGTAAAACGCAGGGATAGACCTTGCTTTTATACCATTCCCAATGATTAAAAATCCACTACAATTAAACCGCCGGAAATTTATTAAACAAAGCGCCATATTTGCTGCAGGTGCTTTGGTTTTACCCCAATTTTTAACGGCAAAATCACGCAAAAAAACGCGTATAACCATTGTTCACACCAATGATTTTCACAGCCATATTGATCCTTTTCCCGAAAGTCATCCACGCTGGCCCGGACAGGGTGGGGCTGCCAAAATAAAAACCCTGATTAATGCTGCGAAAGAAGAGAATGAAAATATTTTAATTCTCGACAGCGGGGATATGTTTCAGGGCACTCCCTACTTTAATTTATTTGGTGGGGTTGCCGAGCTGGAGTGGATGAACCATGCCGGTTATATGGCAGGTACTATGGGCAATCACGAGTTTGACAATGGGGTAGATAAATTGGCCGAAGTATTGAAACATGCTGATTTTCCCATAATCAACTGCAATTACGAAATTGAAAACCCTGCATTAAAAGCCATGATTAAACCCTATATCGTAAAAAATATAGCGGGCAAAAAAATCGGGATTACCGCGGTGGGAATAGACCTTGCCGGACTCATCGGTGAAAACAATCGCAAAGGAATTAATTATTCCGACCCTATAAAACCTTTGCAAAATGTGGTAAATACATTGCGCAAAAATGAAAAATGCGACATGGTAATTGTGTTGTCACATCTGGGTTTTAAATACGAAGATGAAAAAATAGATGACCATAAACTGGCCGCCAAAACCACCGGAATTGATTTAATTTTAGGGGGCCATACACATACATTTTTAGACAAACCTGTAATAGTAAAAAACGCCAGGGGCCGAAGTGTGGTAATTAACCAGGCAGGTTGGGCCGGTTTAAAATTGGGGAAATTAGTGTGGGAAATCTGATTGTTTTTTTTAAAATATCATGCGACTATTTTGATACTTATAAATTAAGGAAATTAACTGCCTGCAATCTCCCCTATCTTTGCAGCCTTGGAAGACGAATTATTAGCCGACGAGTCGCAGTTATTTGAGCATTACGCATTCATCGCCGATCCAGGTCAGGAGTTGATGCGCATAGACAAATGGCTGATGCACAAAATTGCCAATGCAAGCCGCACCAAAATACAGGCTGGCATTGAGGCCGACTGCGTGCTGGTAAACGAAAAACCCATCAAAAGCAATTACAAAATTAAACCCCTGGATTCGGTGCGAATCCTGCTACCCACGGTTCCGCGAGATACTGAAGTTTACCCCGAAAATATTCCGTTAGATATAGTATACGAAGATGAAACTTTGCTGGTGGTAAACAAACCAGCTGGCATGGTGGTGCATCCGGGTTACAACAATTATACCGGCACCTTGGTAAATGCGTTGGTATACCATTTTGGATTATTGCCCAGCAAAGATCAGTATCACCGCCCCGGCCTGGTGCATCGCATTGACAAGGATACCAGCGGATTACTGGTAATTGCTAAATCCGAATTGGCACTTACTCATTTGGCCAAACAATTTTACGACCATACCACCCACCGTCGTTACCTGGCTTTGGTTTGGGGCGAGCCCGAACCCACCGAAGGTACCATTACAGGATATTTGGGCCGCGACCCGGCAGACCGACGCCGGAGCCGCAATTTCGACAGTGAAGAATTTGGCAAAATTGCCATTACCCATTATAAAACCGTAGAGCAATTTTATTTTTCTACCCTGGTAGAATGCAGGCTCGAAACTGGTCGCACCCATCAAATCCGCGCCCATATGTCCAGCATCGGGCATCCCATTTTCAGCGATGAAATGTACGGAGGACGCGAAATCAGAAAAGGCAGTGCATTAACCAAATTCAAACCTTTTATTGAGAATTGTTTTGAAATGATGCCACGTCAGGCTCTCCATGCAGCCGAATTGGGATTTGTGCATCCGGTTACCAAAAAAGAAATGCTATTTAAAGCAGAATTACCCCCAGATTTTGCCAATCTGCTGGATAAAATCCGCAGGTATGTAAAAATTCCGGGTTAGAACATTGCCTGGTAAAGTTTTGTGCAGTCGGGTATCAAACCGCGAATTTCAACCTTGCCAATTTTTCTAATTACGCAATGACTGCATTTTTTTTAATTCGGTTAAACAAAAAAAGAATTTGAATTTAACAGATAAAATACAAACTCCGTATTGATTATACCCTAAACATTGCAGAGATGCTTTTCAATCACCCAATTGCATCCCGGTAATAAAATCATTTTTATTAGCTCATTGCATTATTTCAGGCAGATAATTGCTTCACCCAGTCTCCAAAATCGGCTTGCAGGGTATTGCCTTTATCTTTGGCATACCAGGTGTGCATGAGTTTGTGCCAGTCTTCTTTGCTCATTTCGGCTTTCCAGTTGTTTACCAAATCAATTAAAAGTGCGGGCCTGGGTCCCCAATGTTTACCCATTACTTTTAATTCTGGCGTTAATGCCACTACAGCAGGGATACTGCGGGCACCGTTGGTAAGAAACATATTCATGATTTCGGGGTATTCATCGCGCAAAATGTAGCGGGTTTCCCAGCCCATTTTTTCGGCAATTTTTTGCAGTGCAGGCACAATTTGCGCTGCATCCCCACACCAACCTTCTACTATCATCAGTAATTGCAAATTTTTGGGCGCTTTCTCAAAAACACTTACCGATTCTGTGTCCAGATTAAATTGCTCATAAATGCGTTTCATGCGCAGCAGGTTCAGTCGGGCATGTTCCAACCTTTCGGGTGTTTGCTGTTGGCCGGTGGTTTTGCCTTCGGCCAAGAGTTTTTCCAACATGGTAAAATATTCGGCCCAGCCAAGGCCCGCTTGCCACACATCGGCAGGTATGCTTCTATTTTGTTCCAAAGTTTCGTTCATTTCTTAGTGCAAATTTCAAGCCCAATAAAAACCCCTGCGGTGATAATTATCACCACTTGCAAAACAAGCTAATTTTTTATGAATCGGGAAGTGTAAGTTTGGCCAGATGGGGATTGCATTCTAACTATATACATTCCAGCTTTTAGAGAGGAAACATCCAATTCATTGGACCTAATCCTCCCTGCATACACTTTTCGATTTTGAAAGTCGAACAATTGTAAATATCCGGACATTTCCTTATTAAAATTCAACGTATTTGAAACCGGATTCGGATATAAATCCAAACTTTCGGTGGTTGTATTTGATGCTAAGAGCATATTATAAATTGTAGAAGTGAAAATTTCAAACAGCCTACCTTGATGAATGGTAAAATCATTAAAATAATCTAAGTGTCTTGAATATTGGGTCCAGAAACTTCCTTCTGCAACCAGTAAAAAAGTATCTTCTGTTAATTGACAAAATCTACGCCCTGTAATTGATTGATAATGTGTATGAATTTCGTACTTTTCTGGAAAACAGCCTTCCATTTCTATTTCGTTCCATTGATTTATGAACTCCGTAAAACCCGTTCCTCGTAAATAATAATTATCCGCGAGTTCTTTTACATTTGATGCCAATCTTCCACTTATTGCCAATTGGTTATTGGCTAATTTCTGAACAGAAGAAATGGTATCTATTTTAGATTCGTCGCATCTAATAGGCTTCTTATTTATGACAATATTCCCTTTTGTTCCGATTTCTGCCCATACAATTGTATCATTCCTGGCAAAAAATACTGTTACTCTATCTTTATCAACATAGTAATTTTGAAAGGAACCTAATTTAATTTTGGGACAGGAATACTTCGTTCTATTTAAATCAAAATAATAATTATCTTTATCTTGACTTACTACAAACTGATTGCTATCATTGCGATAATATGCCAGAAATATATTAGCCGAACTGATAAATGTATCTGCAACTATTATTCCGTTTCTATACATAGCACAGCCATATTTCCAAGCGAATGTGTCTTTGAACCTCAACAATAAACTCGCCTCATTATTCCATACTTTACTTGAATAAATAATTGCATTCTGATTATTAAAATTAACTTCTTTTTTACTTGTAATTGTAAATCCATCGTTCAATACATACATATACTGATTTGTTTTTGTATATGCAATTAAATACAGTGAATCCTCTATCCCAAAAGAGGCATTTAAATCCACATCAACCAAATTATATTGTAATCGAAAATCAATTAAATCCAACTCATCCCAGCTAAACACACCATAATTCAATTTTCCAAGTCTATAACAATTCTTATAAATAATATCATCTCTATGGGATAATACACACACGGAATCGTGCCTTAAAGTCACTTTTAGGACTTTTCCTGTACCTTCTGCAAGCTGCGAAAAAGCTTCAGAAAAATAAATAAAAATCAAAACAATAAATGTTAAGCGTCTCACTTACCCAAAAGTACAAATCATTTATGAATTCATCATCGGCCTTCTGTCATTTTGTTACCCGTTTTTTCCCTTTTTCGAAATCCTCGAAAATGTAATCGCCCAAACCATCCAGGCTGGTGTAGAATGCACGACCTCCATTGGTTTCGGTAAACTCGTGCACAAAGCGCTGCAAATATGGGTCTTTGGCAATCATAAATGTGGTAATGGGAATATGCAATCGCCTGCAAGCCGCGGCCATATTCATAGTGCGGTTTATGATTTTCCGATCCAGTCCCCAGCTGTTTTTGTAGTACCTTGTACCCTCTTTCAAACAGGTAGGCTTGCCATCGGTAATCATAAAAATCTGCTTATTGGGGTTTTTACGGCGGCGCAGTAAATCCATGGCCAGCTCCAGCCCGGCAACGGTATTGGTATGGTACGGACCAACCTGTAAATAGGCCAGATCTTTTATTTCAATCTGCCAGGCATCGTTGCCAAATACAATAATATCGAGGGTGTCTTTGGGGTATTTTTGTTTAATCAGCTCACTCAAAGCCATGGCCACCCTTTTGGCCGGAGTAATGCGGTCTTCGCCATACAATATCATGCTATGGCTAATGTCAATCATCAGCACCGTGCTGGTTTGGCTTTTATGCTCCCTTTCGCGCACCACCAAATCATTTTCGGTCATCATAGCATCGTCTATTCCATGGTTTATCTGGCTGTTGCGCAAACTCTCGGTCATGCTGATGCTGTCGAGGGTATCGCCAAATCGGTACTCACGCATATCCGGGCTAATTTCGTCGCCAGTGCCGGTATATCTGGTTTTATGATTGCCTTGTTTGCTTTTTTTAAGCTTGCCAAAAATCTGATCCAGGGCGGTTTTGCGAATGCTTTGCTCGGTTTTGGGGGTTATGTAAAACCCACCTTCTTCATCCCCATCACCATCAATATAACCCTTGGCCTTGAGGTCTTCAATAAAATCGCCAATGCCGTATTCCCCATTGGTTAAACCATGCTCACGGTCTAGCTGGGTAAGCCATTGCAATGCCTCTCCCGCATCGCCGTTTGTATACATCAACAGCTCCTTAAATAGTTCAAGCAATTGCTCAAAAGGTGATTTTTTTTGGGAAGGAATGAATTTAGAAAAGACAAATGAAGTCATGCCGGCTTTTGAGTAATTAATGAATGAAAAAAGATGTTTTTAGGGTACACAATTTTACTCCAAATATCGGAATAAAAACACAAATAAAAGGGTATTAAAAATTACTCGTAAGTAAGTTCAATATCGTTGCTGCGAGGCAATGCCTGGCAGGTGAGCACATACCCTTCGTCCAGCTCCTCATCGGTAAGACCTTCACGCTCCAGCATATGCACTTTGCCCTTGTGCAGCTTGGCGCGGCAAGTAGTACATACCCCTACGGTGCAGCTGTATGGCGGATCGATTCCATTTTTCATGGCGGCTTTCAAAATGGTAGTATTTTTATCTACCGTGATGGTGCTGCTGCGTCCATATACATTTACTGTAACATTGGCCGAACCTTCAAATGCGGCTTCCTCTGCAGTTTCCTCAACTACTTTATCTGATACAGGTGCACCAAAATATTCGTTGTGAATGTTGGCAGGATGCACATTGGCTTTGGCCAGGCCTTTTTTTACCACATCCATCATGGGGCTGGGGCCGCAGATGTAATAGCCGTATTCGGTAAATGATCCGCCGATTTTCTGGTGCAGGATATTTACAATTTTGTCTTCCGTAAGGTAGCCTTTTAGCCCAAACCAGGTAAGGGGCGCGGCATCGTAATTGTGAATCACTTTAAACCGGCTGCCAAATTGTTTTTCCATATCGCCCAGCAGGGTTTTGAAAATCACCGATTCAGGGTTGCGATTGGCATATACCAGACTTACTTCACTGTTGGGCTCATCGTTCAGTACAGCTTTGGCAATGCCCATGCAAGGGGTAATTCCGCTTCCGCCGGCAAACAGCACATAATGCGCTTTGCGACTGGCATCTGGCACCACGGTAAATTTACCAAAGGGGGGCATTACTTCTATCTCGTCGCCTACATTGAGCTTATCATTCATGTAATTGCTCATTTTACCCATCTCTACCCGCTTTACGGTAACGCCGGGGTTGGCATCGGTTTTTTCGTAGGTACACAGTGAATATGACCGGCGCACTTCCTCGCCATTTTCAAAATAACGAAAGGTGAGATATTGACCCGCAGTATAGCGATACAGGTCTTTCAGATTCTCCGGTATTTCCAGGTAAAAGGTCTTCGCATCGGCCGTCTCGGCAGCGATTGCGGCAATTTTTAATTTGTGAAATATGTGCTCCACGGCACAAAGATAAGGATAAGTTAACACTTGTTAGTTAACCCGGGAATTTATCCCTAAAATGCTTGCCAGATACAATTTGAACTGATAAAAATCCTTACCCAGCCGGGCTTTCTTCACATCAATCTTTGGTAGGCACGCCACCACCGGTCGGGCATTTCATCTTCGCATACCATTTCGTAATCGCGGTACGAGCAACCTATGAAAAAAGTTTGCTTGTCATAAGGGTGCGGAATTTCCATCCACCAGCGGTTGCTTTTGCGGCTTTTGTAAAACACAATCTCATGTCCGGTGCTTTGCAAGCGGTTTCGGTAAATTAAAAAATCGTGGTGGTTGGGACTGGGATGGTCATTAAAACGGGCCGACATTCCTTCAACAAAATACCAAACCATTTGGGCCAATAATAAATGCGAGGCGGGATCGTTTTTTTCGGGGTCTAATCCATAAAAATAGGCCGAACTCAATTTATTGGAAATACCTGCATACCTGGCAATTTTTGCGGCTTCTTCGGCATACAATCCATTGGGCGAATTTAAATGCGTTCCGGGCGCATCGGCATACCGCACTGCATTCATATCAAACATCATTAAATGCGCGCTGCGCAATATGGGTTCGCACTCTTCAATATTGGCACGCACCTCGCCCAAACGGTGATTTTCGAAGTACATTTTTTCCAATACTTCTGAGGTTTGGTTTGAAATAAAATACGATTGGGTACCTAAAAAATCTACATTAAATAAATACCCCGGTTTTTCTACCAAAACTTGCCGCAAAGGCGAACCTTCTTCCAAATCAATCCAGGGACTTACTTTCACAATTTCTACCTGCTCTTTGGCCATGCGGTACCCCTTGTAATGCCCGAAAATATAGGCAGGTTCGTGGCCCAGCATAATTACGTGAATGCCGGCGCCAATCAGTTCGCTGATGGCTTCACTTACTGCAAATTGCCTTTCTTTTTCTGAAGTAGTTTCTACCAGATTGCCCAAATCGGCAATTTCCATATTGTCGAAACGCCAGGCCAGGTTATAAAAATGTTTGCGCCATTCATTGGCCGGATATCCAATACCAAAAATGGCCAGTTGTATTTTTTTTAATTTGGGAAATGTTAATCCGTGTATGCGCATTTTACCGCCCATCAGGTGGTCCTTTTCGCGAAAAGGAGCCCAGATTTCTTCCGGTACGGCATTAAAAAATTCATCGAGCATTGCCCATGCAAGTACGTCACATTTTGCAAGCGCATGGCACAAACAAATTCACAATGCGGGGCACTGCCAAATATATTTGGCGATGCGGTTTTTAAACCACCTTCTATTTCACTAAAACCCTTGCCACGCGCTTGGTTTCACCCTCTACCAAATGCAATAAATAGAATCCGGGTGCTATTTGGGGCACAATTCCAAGCGATGAATTTTGAATATTTGTATATACAAGTTTTCCATCGGCAGTGTACCATTCTATGCGGCCTTTAAAGTTTGCGGGTAAATCAAATTTTTCACCCGCATGAATGGGATTTGGTGTAAAATTAAATTCAATAATTCTTATCGGATTTGCAGCATTTATGGCTTTATAACAAACCACTGTATCGCGGTATATTACCGGACAATTTGCGCTGTTATTGATTGTATGTACAATAACATGTTTTACTCCAACACCCAAATAAGCAGTGTCTTTTATTTTAGTTGAATAAAATGATTCATTGACTCCATTCGAATCGCGCACACTCCACTTATAGGATGCAGGCCCTTGAAATCCAGCAGAAATAGTAGCTTTCATTTCCACCTTACCCGAATCCAGGCAGCGATAACTGCGGCTGGCTGCAGCGCGGGGCATTACTTTCACATAAAAAGTACGATAGGTTTTGGATGGCTTAGGGCAATGGTTATCGGTAGCCATTACGGTAAAACTGTATGCGGCATAACTTGCATCACCTACGCGGGTTTGCCAACAAAATTCAGCTTCTTTTTCCCGGGCTGCCGGTACTTTTATTCTAAATGTTCCCTGCGGAATTCCGCCATCCCAGCTAAGATCCACCGTATCAGGCACTGTTTGATTGGGTGTAAATGTCACATCCTTTCCCGAAATGGAAAAACACAATTTATCGCCTTCACAAACTTTGTATGTGGTATTTCCAGAAAGTGTTGGAGGATTGTTATATCCGGGATCGGCCACCGCGCATTGCATTTCTCTGCGGCCTGTTGAAATCAAAACCCATTTTCCACTTGTATCCCGTCGAAACTCATTCACTGCTGCAGTAAAAATACTTACCTCAGTGCATTGGGTGGGAGTAAAAACAAAATCACCGGTAACCGAATCGAAGAAAAATCCACGGGGCGGGTTTGCCGATTTATTGGGTGCACAATTCACGCCCGAAGGCACGCAATAGGGTGTTAAGGGCTTCAAATACGAAAAAGGTGACGACAAAGTTGCTGCTGTATTCCAGCCTTTTAAAGGCATCACCATCTGATAAGCCAAAGAATCAAAATCAGCAGTATCTGTAGCCGATAAATTAAAATAATTTGCCTGATTGCAATTACCAAAAATTACAGGTTTTGTATAAAAATTGCCGGTACTATTTCTATTATTTTTACACTTATTTAAATTGCAAATATTCATACTAGTCTGGGTGTAAAAAGCCTCTCCAGATGCACCCGTGGTGATAGCTGTATTTCTGCAACAGGATTTAAATACCACATTTAATTCGCAAAATGTGCTGCCCAAGCCCACTGAAGTAAAAGCCGAATTAGATAAATCCAGATCGGCAATATAAACATGCTCCTCCACGCCTTTCCCGGATGCTTTGGTATTTGCAGGATTGCAACCCGATGTGGAAGTAGAACAAACAGGTGTAACATCTTTAATTGAAATGCGGGTTAATTTAATATACTTAAATGCTGTACCCTTGCTCCCATTATTTCCGGCAAACCAAAATGCAGAATCAGGATTTCCACGTATGGAATCGCCCATGCAATCGCGGTAAATTTTTAATGTAATTCGATAGGTGCTGCCACCCATAAATTTAAATCCCAGATCGGAAGCCATAATAGGGTTGGATTTTAAAGCATTTATCCTTCCCAATAAAATGCAGAGCAAAAAGAGTAAAATTTTTCTCATATTACCCTAAAGACGCAAAAAATTCCAACACGTTGCATTCACATGTTAAAATTTTAATTTGAAGCACAATTATTAAACTGCTACCGGTGCTTTAATAGCTGGCCAGGGATCGTAATTTTCCAGGGCAAAATCTGCAAAGTCGAATGCAAACAAGTCGGCAATGCTTGGGTTTAATTTCATAGTTGGATATGGCCTTGCTTCTCTGCTAAGTTGTTCTTTTACCTGCTCAAAATGGTTGGTATAGATATGGGCATCGCCAAAGGTGTGCACAAAATCGCCGGGTTGCAGGCTGCAAACCTGGGCCATCATGAGGGTAAGCAAGGCATAGCTGGCAATGTTAAAGGGCACTCCCAAAAACAAATCGGCGCTGCGCTGGTAAAGTTGGCAGCTTAATTTTCCATTGGCCACGTAAAACTGAAACATGGTATGGCAAGGCATCAGGGCCATTTTGTCAATTTCGCCCACATTCCAGGCATTTACCAAAATGCGGCGACTATCGGGGTTGTTTTTAATCAGGTGCAGGGCTTCAGAAATCTGGTCAATTACACGTCCATCCTTGGCTTCCCAACTGCGCCATTGTTTGCCATACACCGGTCCAAGTTCACCATTGGCATCGGCCCATTCGTCCCAGATTTTTACTCCATGCTCGGTGAGATAGCCAATATTGGTTTCTCCTTTTAAAAACCAAAGCAACTCATAGATGATGCTTTTGAGATGCACTTTTTTAGTGGTTACCAGCGGAAAACCCTCCTGCAGATTGAACCGCAACTGACCGCCAAAAACACTTACTGTGCCAGTGCCCGTGCGGTCGGTTTTGGGAGCCCCGTTTTCAAACACGTATTTCAGAAAGTTTTCGTACTGGTTGGATGCAGACATGGCACAAAAATACGGAAAGCCCGGCAAGAGAAATTCACAAGTCATGCACGGCCACAAATGTCATTTTTCTCCCCCATATTGTTTATGACAATGCACTTACATATTTTTACAGGGTTGATTTATAAAAACTTGTATGTATTCGAATATGAAATTAAACACTTTTTATCTAACCCTGTTTTTTTGTATCGGCAACTTTCGGGCTTCTGCCCAGGAAATTGGCGCCGGGGGCGGGATTGCATCCCATATGATTGTGAATACTACTTACGAAAGTCGAAATCTCAAGAATAAAATGCCAAGATTTGCCCAATTCAGTGCCGGCATTTACGATTGGAATAAAAGAAAAAAACACAATGCAATTATCGTTAGCTTTCAGCAATACAATTGCAATTTATACAGCGAATTTAACCGCCATGGATGGGGTACAGAATATACATTTAAGCAAAAGCGCAGCAGCCTTTCCATTGCCCATTTACCTATAGGAATTGGCTTTTTTAAACAAAAATGCACCCTGCGACTGGGATATGGTTTTAATATTCAACTCAGCAACCAATCAACCGGAATCTATCACGATTACAACCATCGAAACCTTGGCTATTACGACACCAGCAATTCATTTTCTTACAGCGGCTCGAAAGGATTTGGCACTTCCCTTTCCTTTGCACTAATGACCTCCCTTCAGGTGCCCCTCTATCATAAAAACAAGTCGTATTTTTATGCCCGTGCCCATTTATGGTCGGCTTTAACATCCGAAATCAATACCCACTATGACTGGTATGCCCCCATTCGTAGCAGCCTGGAACTGCACTATGCCTTTCAGATTTTTTCCGATTCTAAACGCAAATCCATTGCAGAACGGAGGCAAGTAAAAACAAATAAATATACTGAAAAAAGAAGCCAATGGGTAAAAAAACAAAAAGATAAAAGGGCCGATATAAGCAATCAAAATATTGAAATTTATCCGATTTTTGGTTTAAACACTGCTCATTATCGCCATCCTAAATATAAATCTCTGCGCGACAATTCTGGATTGATTGGGTTGGGATTATTGGTTTCACCTCAAAAGAATCGCAAAATACCCGTGGTAGGCATAGAACTAACCAGCAACAACATCCGAATTGATGCCGATAATTTGAGTTTTCGCGACACAAGCCTTCTCAGAAATTTTTCAATTTACTATATTGGAATTTACAGATTGGGAATGATTGCAATGCCCTTGAAAACACATTTGGCACACGGTCGATTTTTTCTGGGCTTCGGAGTAAAAGCCAATTATAATTTTTATTCCAATATCTACGAAAATTTCAGCAATATCACTTTCCAACCGGGTAACGGAAAGGACCCCTACTTTGGAAATGGACAGGCCCACAATCTGAAACACGCTTCCATCAGCACTTATACGACTGCTTCCATAGCTTTAAAACAAAGAAAAAACTACAACCTGAAATTAAAATTCACCCACACCTGGTCGCCCATAACCGAGGTAAAATTTGACCAATATCTATTCAGTAGCATGCAAACCACAATCTCGCTGGTATTGGGTTTTGAAGAAAAAGGAAGAAAATGAGTGCAGTAAATATTTTAAAATTAAATTATTTATCTAAAAGTTTATTCCGTGTATGGCGTTATTTTTTTTCTTTGAAAAAAAATTTGTTTTTATCGCTAACATTTTTCTCCCTTACTGGTATCTCGCACGCCCAAACCTACGAAATCGGCTGCAATTTTTTTCGCAACGGATATCGGGATTTTTACCAAGCCAGAGTAGATCAGGAACCCCACTACAAAAATGGCTTTACCTTGAACATCCGGCGTTTGAAATTTGCAGATTCAATCCATCCCGTATTTAAAAATATGGAACTTGGAATTCACTATTATCAGGGTAAAGGATATTACGCACATGGGAGTCATTTTGGGACAGATTGGGAAAATTTTAGCACAACCAAAGTTTTGGCCACAGCCGCCTTCTATCCCATTAATATCCGCATGTTTCAAAAAAAAACACACCTGGCTTTTGGTGGTATTTTTGGTGGTTTTGCATACATAAATACCTATGGTAAAAATTCGTCCGTACGTGTAAAAGACACTACCATCCCGTCCCTTGGCCATATGACGTATGGATACAATGTTGAAGATCAATTTAGCGGCAAAACCCGGTACGACCGCAGATTTATGTTTGGCCTGGGTGTTCAAATCAACCAAAATATTTATACGGGTAATACCGGTACCCTAAAAGCAGGCCTGTTTTCACGGTTTTTTGTTACCCCAGAATTTACAAATAAATCCGACTTCTTTCCCCGCCAATTTGGATTGCAATTAACGTGGATGTTTAAACCCCATACTCAATGAATTTAGTATAAAAAATTAAACCTGGCAATAATGTGTAACCTATCTACATCGTTCAATTTCATTCTTTTTACTTTGCATTCCGTGCTTTCTTTTGGGCAGACAATTGGCGCAGGGGCCGGTATTAACAACAACATGTATGCTGCAAAACCAGACCCTGAGATCCAAACAAAATTCAGTAAAAACAAGCCCACGTGTAGCTTTTATATGCAATACCAAAAAAACAACCGCTATTTACTTTTGGCCGAATTAAGATTTACAAATGTGCATATAAACCACCATTGGTATCATAATGGAGCCGGAGAAATATTGGATGTTACTGCCCAAAACCAGTATTTATCTGTGGCTTATCACCGCAACTGGCTGAGGAAATCACGCTTTAATCTGCTTACCGGAGTAGGTGCATCGGTACTAACATACAGCAAATTAAATGGATATCAGAATACCTATAATTTCAGGCCTCCCAACAATAAAAATGATACTTTAAAATTCCCCGAAAATCATTTTCCACTGAGCAACCGATTTAATGTGTTTCTAGCTGCTGGTTTTAATCTTAAACTTTTTAGCTTCAAACGGGCATCAATTGGCCTAAATTCCATGTTCAGATATTATCCGGTTTCTGACTTCAAACGTTGGACCATATGGAAACACAATTTTTTTGGATTATCCAACCGAATTTACGTACAGTTTAATTTGTAGTCGGCATCATGATTATCAACCGAACACTGTGGCCTTCCTTAAACCCAAAACCCTAATACCTTGCCCTTGGGCCACTTTTTGGCCAGAATTGATTCGATTTGCCTCGTAATCATACCACATATATACGCATTTCGGGGATTATATTCCCCAAATTCATATGATTTCGGAGATTATAATCCCCGAATTTATATCATTTCGGGGATTAGGAGGGCGGTGTCAAGACCATATTCATAATTATTTCATTGATATAATATAGTTTATGATTAATTCCACACCTTGCCCTGCAACCAGGCTTTTACCATTTCGTCGTCAAACAAGCGCCCTATTGCCCGATAATGGCTGCTGGCAAAGGGATTATTTCCATGCGCCGATTCCATTCTTACACCAATTTCGGGTTGATAATAGTTTGAATGCAGAAAACCAAAAGTATCGCGGTGAATGAAAAAGCCCACATGGTAGTCAAGTCCGGCCACAAATACCCGTCCGGCTTGGGTTTTGTAGGTTTGCTCAATAAACTCTATACTTTCTCCCCTGTAGGTTTTTACATTTTTGCCGCAAAATGCGCGAATAAAAGTTTCGGAAGCCACCTCGGCCCATTTTACCCTTGGAATATTAAAATCCAAATCGCGCAAAATGGTGGTAACAAAATACCCGCAGGCAATGCTTCCCTCTCCGGGTTTCTGCGTGGTACCATAAAATTCCCAAGGGGTATTTTTCCAAAAAAAATACATGCTATCGGTCACACAATTTTCGAGATACTTGCGGGCCGAATCCAGGTAAACCGTTTTATACCCACCTCCCATCCACTTTTGCAAAAACACTTTTCTGCTTTGCTGAACCCTGATTTTAAATTGCGAATAGCCTGTATCTGTGCACACAGCCTCTGCCCGATTCGGCTTTTCATTTTTATTCGACAACAAAAGAATTGCCAACATTGGCAGAATCCATAATATGTGCGGTTTCACTTTCAATACATACTAAACGCCAGATACGTGCAATTATTCTGAATGATTCAACCTCAGTCTGAATGCAACTTTGCATTTCACCCCAATTTATGGTTGCAATCCAAAACACCGGTACCCAACGCAATAGTATTGCTATACGAAATAGCGTCAAACCCTTTTGCAACATAGCCTACCTCCCGATTCACCAATTTACGCAAAGACCCTTTTTGCAAGGCCAAAAATTGCCGGTTGTGTACTACCTTTGCAGCCCGATTTATATGGCAGAAGCAGTAAAATTGCCCAAAATGAGTGATACAATGACCGAAGGGGTGATTGTAAAATGGAATTACAAAGTAGGTGATTCGGTAAAAAGCGGAGATATTTTGGCCGAGGTAGAAACCGACAAAGCCACCATGGACATGGAGGTTTATGCCAAGGGAACCCTTTTATACCTGGTAGAACAAGGCAGCACTATAGCAGTAGATGGCATTATTGCAGTAGTAGGCGCGGCTGGCGAAGATTTCAGTGCATTGCTTCAATCTGCTCCTGCACCAGCTGCTTCAGCTCCGGCTGCAGTTATAACCGATGCCCCTGCAGTGCAAACAGCTCCTGTGGCAACACCCGCAGTGGCTGCCCCGGTTGCATCTTCCAACAACGACGAACGCATCAAAGCCAGCCCGTTGGCTAAAAAACTGGCCGAAGAAAAAGGCATAGACCTGCGCGCCCTCAATGGCAGCGGAGAAAATGGCCGCATCATTCGCAAAGACATAGAAACCTATACCCCGACCGCAAGCTCGGCTCCTGCTTTTGTACCCAACGGACAAGAGAGTTTTGAAGAAGTGGCGGTATCGCAAATGCGCAAAACCATTGCAGCCCGTCTGGGAGAAAGCAAGTTTAGCGCCCCCCATTTTTACCTCACCATGGAAATCAACATGGACAAAGCAGTGGCTGCCCGTGAGCAGATGAATGCTGTAAGTGAGGTAAAAATAAGCATGAACGATCTGGTATTGAAAGCCGCTGCAGCCGCATTGCGCAAACACCCCAAAGTAAACAGCAGCTGGTTGGGAACCAAAATCCGATACAACCACCACATCCACATTGGCGTTGCCATGGCTGTGGAGGAAGGATTGCTGGTGCCTGTAGTGCGTTTTGCCGACCAAAAAAGCCTGAGCCAAATCAGCGCAGAGGTAAAAGAATACAGCAAAAAAGCCAAGGATAAAAAATTGCAACCCCAGGATTGGACCGGAAATACATTTACCATAAGCAACCTGGGTATGTTTGGCATTGAAGAATTTACCGCCATTATCAATCCGCCCGATGCCTGCATTATGGCAGTGGGCACAGTAAAAGATACGGTGGGTGTGGTAAACGGGGAAATTAAACCCGTAAAAACCATGAAAGTAACCCTCAGTTGCGACCACCGTGTGGTGGACGGAACCATAGGTGCCAGCTTCCTGCAAACATTTAAATCATACCTGGAAGAGCCCGTAAAAATGCTGATTTAATTCAATTTATTTTCGGATTTTTTTTGTCTGAAATACATTGAAGTTCAACCTTTTTTAAATTCACGTTGCCCTGAAAATCAAATTCAACAATATCCGCGACCTATCAGATGCGCGCTATGCAGCAGCGGCCATGGCCGATTGGATTGGATTTACTGTAGGTGAAAACGATTCATTGCCTGTAGGAAAAATACAAGAAATAATTGGCTGGTGTGCAGGTCCTAAAATAGTTTTAGAAGCCGCACAAGGAACTGGTAGTGATGTGCTGCAAAGCTTGATGACTGTGCTGCCCGTGCAATGCATAGAAGTGCATGAAATTGATTTTAATAAATTAAAAACCGAATTAGATTTACCCCAAATAGAATGGATAATTAAGGGTCAAAACCCAGGTGATGAGCATATCGGGCATATCAGCCAGTTGGTATCCAACCCTCAAACCATTTGCCATATTAACCCCGACAACACCTCTGCTGACATGGTGCTGGCCGCCAGTCCCTGGGCTATTAGCCTAACCTGTGTTGAATCCGAAAACCCGGCCCTAAAAGATTTCGACCACTGGAATTTGTTTTTTGAAGAAATGGAAATGAATTCTTAGGTTTTTGCGTTATTTTGCATAAAAGAAAAAATGAAAAAAATATATTTCGTATTTACAATCGCTGTATTAGGACTTGCCGTTGGTTGTTCTAATGAAGGTGCATTTTCAGAAGAGGAAAAAAAGCAACAAGACAGTGTTGACGCAGCCCGCCAGCCAGATGGATTTGAGGCTTTGGAAAAACAACAAAGAATAGAAGATTCTATAGCCCGCGCCAATGCACCTAAACCCGACGCTAAAGGTGCCATAAAACCCGGCGATTTGCCAGGTGCTGATGGCAAAGACCCCAATTATGTTCCCCCATCCCCCCATAACGAAGTTCCTAAAAATGGAGAGTTGCCTCCGGGTCCGCCTATTCAGCAACCAAAAAAATAAATGAAAGTAGCTGTTGTAGGTGCTACCGGACTGGTAGGCACCAAAATGTTACAAATACTGGAGGAACGCGACTTCCCCGTTACCGAATTAATTCCTGTTGCTTCAGAAAACAGTGTAGGAAAAGAAATTATTTTTAAAGGCAAACCCTTTAAGGTAGTTTCAATGCAAACTGCTATCGATTTAAAACCGGCCATTGCCCTTTTCAGCGCTGGCGGAAATACAAGCAAAGAATTTGCACCCCTCTTTGCAGGGGCAGGTACATATGTTATCGACAACTCCAGTGCATGGCGCATGGAACCCAATATTCCATTGGTTGTTCCGGAGGTAAATGCCCATGCTATGGGCGCAAACGACCATATTATTGCCAACCCAAACTGCTCTACCATACAAATGGTGGTGGCCCTGAAACCTTTGCATGATGCGTATACTATTAAACGCATAGTGGTAAGCACATACCAAAGCATTACAGGTACCGGACAGAAAGCTGTAGCCCAGATGGCTGCCGAACGCAAAGGCGAAAAAGCCGCTATGGTTTACCCCCATCAGATTGACCAGAATATATTACCTCATATTGATGTTTTTATGGATAATGGATACACCAAAGAGGAAATGAAAATGGTAAAAGAAACCAAAAAAATAATGGGTACCGATGCCATTGCTGTAACGGCCACAACAGTACGTGTGCCTACAATGGGCGGCCATAGCGAGAGTATAAATGTTGAATTTACCAACGATTTTGACCTCGAAGAAATTCGCAATATTTTAAAACAATCGCCAGGCATTATTTTGCAGGATGATCCGCAAAATAATATTTACCCAATGCCATTGTGGAGCCATGATAAGGATGAGGTTTTTGTAGGCCGGTTGCGCCGCGACGAAAGCCAACCCAAAACCCTGAACATGTGGGTTGTGAGCGATAATTTGCGCAAAGGGGCTGCCACAAATGCAGTACAAATTGCCGAATTATTACTGAAAAAAGGAATAATTTCTGCTTAAAAATAAATAAAAAAATTGAAGACCGAAGAAGAAACAGATGGCCAGGACCTGCGCCCCTTGTACCTGAAGGATGCAATTTACCAGGGCGAATTAAGTCAGGCACCATACGCGCTTTCTGTTTCTTCTCCGAAAATCGAACCGGTTGATAAACGCTTGCTGAAGGCCAATGCGCACGAAGCGATGCAACACCAGGCCGAGCAACAGATTCAAATGCTGCGCAAACAGGCCGAATTATTATTAAAACAAGCCAAGGAAATTGAAAATCGCTTACAGGTTTCGCACGAAATTTATAAAGCCGATGTAAATTTCGAACCCGTTATCGGGGGTATTTATCATTTGTATCAACGCAAAGATGGCACCCAGGTTTTAACCCTGGTTGCACCCTATGAATGGGGCAAAACCATGCCCTATGAAATGTATTTGCACACCGTAAGATTATTGCCCGACCGCACCTGGGACATACTGGCCTAAGCTTGGAGCCAATATTTGTATATACAAATATTTAGTTTACTTTTGCTTTATGGCAGAAAAAGAAACCTTATTCAGAAATTGCTTAATATTCTCTACCAACGCCCTGGCGCGCAATTTGGGCAAAATGGCCGATGATGCATTTGCAGAATTTAAACTCTCTTATTCGCATGCATTTATCATTATTCATGTAGCAAATAACCCTGCTATTCCCATTGGAGAACTCTCTCAGGCGCTGCTTTTATCGCCATCCACAATCACCCGTTTATGCAATAAATTAACAAAATCAGGGTTGATGAAAAACGAAAATTCGGGGCGCACCAATAAGCTCACACTCACCCCCAAAGCCACAAAAATGCTGCCTGATTTAGTGCGCGTTTGGAATGCCATTCAGGATAATTACCGCAACGTAATTGGCGAAGAACAAACCGAAAAACTGAGCAATAGAACGCTTAAAGCCTTGAAAAAACTGGACAAAAACGCCTAATATTTGTATATACAAATATTAATTTATAAACCACCGGTATAAGCCACTACCGCTTTTCGAACGCTGCCATGGGCCAATAATAATTTTTTAGCCTCATCCTCTTCCAACCCTGTTTTTTCCATAACCATGCGGGTTCCACGTTCAATTAATTTTTGATTGCTGAGCTGCATATCTACCATTTTATTTCCTTCCACTTTTCCTAATTTTATCATTACGGAAGTAGATATCATATTCAATACTTTTTTAGTAGCGGTACCTGCTTTCATGCGTGTGCTGCCGGTAACAAATTCAGGGCCTGTTACCACTTCTACCGGGTAATCGCAATTAGCCGCAATAGCAGAGTAAGGATTGCACACGATGCAACCAGTGGCTATCCCTCTTTCTTTGCATGCCTGCAAGGCACCCAATACATAGGGCGTGCGCCCGCTTGCCGAAATACCTACTACGAAATCATTGGGCGCTATATTCCACGATTCCAGGTCTTTGATTCCCTGTTCTGTATCGTCTTCGGCAAATTCTACTGCAGTGCGTATTGCCATATCCCCCCCGGCAATAATGCCCACCACCAAACCTTGGGGAACGCCGTAGGTAGGCGGGCACTCACTGGCATCCACAATACCCAGCCTGCCGCTGGTGCCTGCACCCATGTAAAACAGCCTGCCACCCTCCTTCATGCGGTTAAAAATGGCTTCACAAAGTACAGTAATCTGGGGCAATTGCTCCTTAATCTTACCCGCTATGGTAGCATCTTCGGCATTGATTCCTTCAAGTATGGCGTGAAAGTCGAGATTTTCGAGGTTGTCGTAATTCGAGCCCGATTCGGTATGCATCAGTGGATTAAGTTAACAGAATTTTGCTGCACATATTCGCACCAATCATCATATAAAGCATCGGTTAATACCCGCGGAAATTTACTTTGACCGCCCATTTTGCCGTGCTTTTCCATCCATCCCAGAAAAACAGATTCGGGATATAAAACCACTTCCATTCCGGTTAAAATATGCTTGCGTTCTACTGCATAATCATCGTTTAAATCACTGAGATTTTTATCAAGCAATTCTTTTACTTTATCTGGGTCAATTTCGGGATTATCGCAGGCGATATACCAGCGGTGGCCATATTTACCCTCTTCGCGCAATCCTTTTACAGTATATTCGGGGAAGGTGGTTTGTAATTCATTGGCCGTGCGCAGCAATCCTTCATTCATATTATCTACGCTTAAATGCTCGCCACAAATGCTTAAAAAATGTTTGGTGCGCCCGGTAATTTTTATTTCGCAGGCATCAAGGTCTGTAAATTTTACCACGTCGCCCAGCAAATAACGCCACGCACCGGCACAGGTGGTAATTAAAATGGCATACTCTTTATTTTCCTCTACCTCTTCCAGGTTCAAGGCCCTGGCGGTCTCCTTTATTTCTCCGTGTTCATCGAAGTTTTCCTCGTTGAAAGGCACGAATTCAAAATAGGTATTATTTCTAAAAACCAGGCGCATACCCTCCGAATCTTCATGGGTTTGAAAAGCCACAAAACCTTCACTGGCCAGATACGATTCGAAATATTTAACCGGTTTGCCCATCATGGCATCCAGTTGTTTTTTATAGGGCGTAATGGAAACTGCACCCCAGAGGTAAACCGAAAAGTTGGGCCAGATATCGTGGATAGAATTGAGGTGATACCTTTCCATAATTTTTTCGAAAAGGATTCGGATCCATGCCGGGCCTCCTGCTACCATTACCACATCCCACTCAGGGGCTGCATCTACCATGGCCTCTATTTTTACATGCCAATCGCGGTTTTTCTTTATTTCTTCTCCGGGGATATAAAAACGTTCAAACCATTGGGGAACATTGGCCGTGGTTATTCCACTCAAATCGCCCGAATAGCTCACACCGTCGAAATTCAAATCTGTGCTGCCTGATATGCCCAGGTAATTTTTAGTGAAAAAATCTTTGGGCACATCGGTTTTAGCCACAGCAAAGAGTTGACGGCGGCTGGCCCGCATTATGGATTTGAGCTGATCCTGTGTAACCGGAATATACTTGCTGCTGCCCTCGCTGGTACCCGAGCTAAGTGCGTAATACTCGGCCCGGCCCGGCCAGGTAATGTTAGACTCGCCCGCAAATTCGCGCTGCCACCACACATGCATTTTGCTGTAATTGCTAATGGGCACCCCTTGCGAAAAACTGGCGTATGGATTCTGCGATATCAGAATTTCCTCAAAGTTGAACTTTTTGCCAAATTCGGTACCCCTGGCTTTGTAAAGCATTTTTTTAAGGGTTTTTTCCTGCCACTTAACGGCTTTGGCGCGGTTAAAAGACAGAATATCGGTGATATTTCTGCCCCGATGAAACAATTGACCTAGGAATTCTATCGGCTTTTGCATGAAAGGCACAAAAATATGATTTAATGACCGATAAAAAATGATTGACAGACCTGCAACCCATTTTGTAAATAAAACCCGAACTTTGCGCTTCCGTGAAAGAGAAACCAATTATCCTTACTGACGAAATCAGTTATAAATGGAAACAGGTGCTGGCCTTTTTTGAAACCCATTTTAACAAAAAACCCGACCTCAACGCCATTCTTTTCCTGATTGGCATTCGGGAATTGGGCGAATTGCCCGAAAAAAAATACACCAAAGACGAAAAAACCCACCTGATGCATATTGCCAACTGCAAAATACTCAGCTACAGCGGGTATTACCACCAAAAAGGAGTGGATGAAAAAAACTGGCCGGTGTGGGAAAACGTAAAACCCATTCCGCCTATGAACATATTTGAACAGGAAAACCTCATTCGCCAGCATGTGATTGAGTATTTCGAAACCGAAGAAATCATTACTTTTACCGAGTTATAGAGATGAAACCCAAGTACACATTTATCCTCGTATCGGCATTGATTGCAGCAAGCAGTTGCGGCAACAAAAAAACCGGCACCGATTTGATGGACAGCTTAAAAAATGCCAACATCGATGAAAAATGGACCCCGATTGTACCCGACACCGCGGGTATGCGTAAAAAATATACCGTGGTAGAAATCACCACCAACCTGGGGGTAATGGAAGTAGCCCTGTTTGACGCTACCCCTAAGCACCGCGACAACTTTCTGAAGCTGGTAGAGACTGGATTTTACAACGACCTGCTTTTTCACCGCATTCAAAAAGATTTTATGATTCAGGGTGGGGACCCAAAATCCAAAAACGCCCCTATGACCCAGGATTTAGGCAGTGGAGGTCCCGGATATGAGCTAGATGCCGAAATCAAAGATACCCTTTACCATTATAAAGGTGCACTGTGCGCCGCCCGGTTGGGTGATGACATAAACCCCGACAAAAAAAGCAGTGGCAGCCAGTTCTATATAGTTTCGGGGGCCTTATTTGGTACCACCGCCTTAAAAAATGCCATTAAAGACAGGGCCATGATTTCATTCCTCACCAACCCCGACAATCTGAGCTATAAACTGCGCCTGGCCAATTACCAAAAAACCGGCAATGAGGCTGCCATGCAAGTGCTTATGGGCGAACTTACCCAGCAGGTACAACCCCTTACCGATAGTTTGTACAACAGCTTTCCTGCCCGTGCAAGGCAAATGTACGCCACCTGGGGGGGATACCCTGCCCTGGATAAAGAGTATACCATTTTTGGCTTCCTGATTAAGGGTTACGACGTGCTGGATGCCGCGCAGAAAGTAAAAACCAACCCCAATCAGCGCCCCTTGGAAGAAGTTAAGATTATCAAGGCCAGGGTATTAAAAAAGCCATAATTTGATTTTTTTTTTGTAAATACAATATTGCAATATACCTTTACCGCGTCGTTTAGCATTTTTTGCATTTTTTGAAAGATTATTTCTGACAGACTTGCATTAAGTACAACGGCTTATTAAAGAAACAATACCATATGACGATCTACGTTGGAAACCTCAACTTTCAGGCTACTGAGAATGACCTGAACAATCTATTTGCCGAATTCGGCGAAGTAACATCTGTGCGCATTATGAAAGACAAATTCACCGGCCGTGCCCGTGGTTTTGCTTTCGTAGAACTTTCATCTCCCGAACAGGAAGAAGCTGCCATCTCCTCTTTGCACGACAAAGAGTTTATGACCCGTAAATTAGTAATCAACCAGGCAAAGGATAAATCCTGATATTTTCATACCCGAACTGACAAAATATTTGCAGTTTCAGGGATTTTCCTTACCTTTGTAACACTTTTCCTAGTAACTATGGAAGGGGACAAGCCAAAAGCAGTCCCCTTTTTTATTGAAAATGAAAAAAATAAGCGAAGCACTCACAGCAATGGTAGCCGCCGAAGCAGAAAAGGCCGGGGTTTTTATTGTTGGGCAGTCACATGGCCTGCAAGGGCTATACCGCTACTATATAGACAGTGAAGGCGCCCTGAATATGCTTACCCTTACAGAGCTTACCCGCAAGGTATCGGCTTTGATTGATGAAGCTGACCTGGGCGATGAAGCTTTTACTTTCGAAATATCATCGCCTGGCGCCGACAAGCCCCTTACCGACATCCGTCAGTATGGCAAGCATGTAGGCCGCACTTTCAAAGTGGAACCTGCAGAAGGGGAAGAGTTTGAAGGTGTGCTTAAAGCAGTGAATGGCAACATTTTAAGCTTTGAGAAAAAAATAGTGACCAAAGAAAAGGGTAAAAAAACGGAAACCCTGGAAATGACCGAAATTCCGTTTGACCAAATTAACAGTGCAACCATAAAACTAGTGTTTAAATAAATTATGAAATCCAAAGTAAAAGACCCGGGTATAAACCTCGTAGAGAGTTTTTCGGAGTTTAAGGAATTCAAAAACATTGACCGCGCCACCATGATGCGCGTGCTTGAAGATGTATTTCGCAGTATGCTTCGCAAGCGCCACGGCAACGACGCAAGGTTTGATATTATTATCAACACCGAAACCGGTGATATAGAAATGTATCACCTGCGCCTGATTGTAGAAGATGGTGAGGTGGAAGATGAAAATCTCCAAATCAGCATTACCGATGCCCGCAAATTGGAACCCGACTACGCCGTGGGTGAAGATTGTATACAGGAAACCTACCTCGATGATTTTGGCCGCCGCAGCATTTTAAATGCCCGTCAGGCCCTCATGAGCCGGATTCTGGAACTGGAAAAAGACGAACTCTTCCGCAAATACGCCGATAAACGCGGCGAAATTATTACAGGTGAAGTTTACAATATTTGGAAACGCGAAATGATGGTGCTCGACGATGAAGGCAACGAGCTGATTATGCCCAAAGAGCACATGATTCCGCGCGATATGTTTAAAAAAGGCGATACCATCCGCGCCGTTGTGCACGAGGTAAACATGGATAAAGGTGCGCCCCGCATCATTATCTCTCGCACCTCGCCCGAATTTTTGGAACGCCTGTTTGAACTGGAAGTACCCGAAATTCTCGATGGTTTAATTACCATCAAACGCGTAGTGCGCGAGCCCGGTGAAAGAGCCAAAGTAGCCGTGGAAAGCTATGATGACCGTATTGACCCGGTTGGTGCCTGCGTAGGGGTAAAAGGGGCACGTATTCACGGAATTGTGCGTGAATTGCGCAACGAAAATATCGACGTAATTAATTACACCACCAACAATGCCCTGTTTGTACAACGCGCCCTGCAACCAGCAGCCATTAGCCGCATGGAGCTGGACGACACTACCAAACGCGCCGATGTATACCTCGAAAACGACCAGGTTTCACTGGCCATTGGTAAGGGTGGATTTAATATTAAACTGGCCAGCAGACTTACCGGCTACCAAATTGAGGTATACCGCGTAACCCAAGGTCAACAGGATGAGGACGATGTAGAATTGATCGAATTCCTGGATGAAATCGACAATTGGATTATTGATGAATTCAAACGCATAGGTTTAGATTCAGCAAGATCTGTATTGAGAACCAGCACCGAAGATCTGATGCGCAGAACAGAGCTGGAAGAAGAAACAATTCTGGAGGTAAAAAGAATCCTTCAGGCTGAATTCGAAGATTGATGCAAAACCGAATGTTTTTCTACGCATGAAAACTGCGGTTTGCAGAACTACAAAACCCATACGCAATGCCGGGTTTTGTGAAATATTAATCCTTTGAAATCGGGGGAAAATTAGGGCAAAAAAACCTTGCAATGATTTTCTCCCGGGTTCGGGACTTGGCATTGCAAAGGAATAGAACTAATTTTGAACTCGAAATAATGGGAGAATATCGTTTAGCGAAAGTAGCAAGCGAACTTAACAGGAGTGCTAAGGATCTGGCTGAATACCTGATATCAAAGGGATTTAGTGTGGATGCCAAACCCACTTCCAAAATCAACGAAGAAATGCATCTTCTGTTGGTGCAGGAATTTAGTGCTGATAAAGCAGCTAAAGATGAAGCCAACAAATTAAAAACAGGCAAGGAAAATAAAACTCCTGTTACCGTTTTACCAACCAAACCCGTGCTAAAATCGGCCCCTCCGAAAGAGGAAATTCCGGTAATAGCCGAGCCCCCAAAACCCGCGGAGGTGAAGCCTCCGGTGGTTGAAAAGGTGCCCGAACCGGTGGTTGAAAAACCCAAAGAAATTGTTGTAGAAAAAGAAGCAGAAACTTCAGATAAAATTGAAGTAAAAAAACAACAAATCGAAGGGCCCAAAATTCTGGGCAAAATCGAACTCGATGAAAAACCAGCACGCGGAAAAGGCAAAGGCAAAGAAAAAGAGAAGGAAAAAGAAAAAGAGGTTAAACCCGCTGCAAAAGCAGAACCTAAGCCCGAACCTGTAGTTCCTCCGGCGAAAAAAGAACCGGTTGTAGAAATACCCGCAGCGCAAGAACCACCCGCGGTGGAAGTGCTACCCGAAGAAGATGAGCAGGAACGTATCGAAACCAAATTCGAAAAACTTTCAGGCCCTAAAGTTTTGGGTAAAATCGACCTTCCGAAAGATTCACCGAAAGGACTTAAAACACTCGCCGATGAAGCACGCGAGGATCTGAGAGAAAAACGCAAGCGCAAACGCAAAAAAGTGGATGCCGAAAAAGTTGCGGTTCAGGATAAGATTAAGGAAGAAGAAAAAACCCAACGCGAAATACGCCGCAAAGAGGAGGTAAAACCCGCCGTTTCGCAGAAAAAAGTGGGTGAAAAGGTTAAAACCACCATGGGTAAAATGGGCGGTTCGGGCCAAACCCGCGGCTTAAAACAAAAACTCAAATTCCAGAAACGCGAAAAATCTCAAAGGGTTGAAGCCGATGAGAAAAAACGCAAAGAACTGGAAAGTAAAATATTGAAGGTTACCGAATTCCTTACCGCCAACGAACTGGCTGTAATGATGAACATCCCCGTTACCCAGGTTATTTCGGCCTGTTTTAAACTGGGCATTATGGTGGCCATCAACCAGCGTTTGGATGCCCAAACCATTGAAATTGTGGCCGATGAATACGGCTTTACCGTTGAATTTGTGGATGCCGAGGCTACCCTGGAGGCCGCTGACGAAGAAGTGGATGATCCTGCTGATCTGGAGCCACGCCCACCCATTGTAACTGTAATGGGTCACGTAGATCATGGTAAAACATCATTACTCGATTACATCCGTAAAGAAAATGTAATTGCCGGTGAAGCCGGAGGTATTACCCAGCACATTGGTGCTTATGAGGTAACCCTGGCTGATGGACGTGCCATTACTTTCCTCGATACTCCGGGTCACGAAGCATTTACCGCTATGCGTGCTAGGGGAGCTAAAGTAACCGACTTAGCCATTATAGTAATTGCTGCCGACGATAGCGTGATGCCACAAACCCGCGAGGCCATAGCCCACGCGCAGGCCGCTGGCGTATCGATGGTGTTTGCATTTAACAAAATTGACAAGGAAGGCGCCAACCCCGACAAAATCAGGGAAGAACTAGCCGGTATGAATATTCTGGTGGAAGACTGGGGTGGTAAATTCCAGTGCCAGGAAATCTCAGCCAAAAAAGGCCTGAACGTAGACAAACTGCTGGATAAAGTTCTGCTGGAAGCGGAAATGATGGAATTGAAAGCCAATCCCCATCGCCGTGCCAAGGGTACTGTAATTGAAGCTACACAGGAAAAAGGTCGCGGTATTGTGTGCAGCTTGCTGGTACAAAATGGTACCCTGCATGTAGGCGACTTTATGGTAGCAGGCCCCAATTATGCCAAAGTACGTGCCTTATATAACGAACGCGGTCAGCGCGTAGACAGTGCCCCTCCGGGTACTCCGGTAAAAATGCTGGGTTTCTCGGAAAACCCCACCGCTGGTGATGCATTTGTAGTACTGGCCGAAGAAAGCGATGCCAAGGAACTTGCAAACAAACGTATGCAACTGGTTCGCGAACAGGGTATACGAACCAAACGCCACATTACCCTCGACGAAATTGGTCGCAGGCTTGCTATTGGTAACTTTAAAGAGCTGAAACTGATTGTAAAAGGTGATGTAGACGGATCGGTAGAAGCCTTGAGTGATGCCCTGCTGAAACTTAGCACCGAAGAGATTGCCGTAAACGTAATTCACAGCGGTGTAGGTCAGATTACCGAAAGCGATGTATTGCTTGCCAGTGCTTCTGATGCCATTATTCTTGGATTCCAGGTGCGTCCTTCATCTAAAGCCAAACAACTGGCCGAAGCTGAAGACATCGATATACGTGCATATTCTGTAATTTATAAAGCCATAGAGGAAATTAAAGCCGCTATGGAAGGTATGCTCAGCCCTGAGGTTGTAGAGAAAGTAATTGGTACCGTAGAGGTGCGCGATGTTTTCAAAATTACCAAAGTGGGCGCTGTAGCAGGTTGCTATGTAACCGATGGTATGGTAGACCGCAAAAGCAAAATACGCATTATCCGCGATGGGGTGGTAATACACACCGGTGTGCTCGAGTCTTTGAAACGTTTTAAAGACGATGTAAAAGAAGTGGCACGTGGCTATGAGTGCGGATTGCAGGTTGCCGGATACAACGATATTCAGGTAGGCGACTACCTTGAAGTATACAAAGAGGAAGAAGTTAAACGCAAATTGTAATTTGCGTTTAAGCTTTTCTTTTTAATTAAATCAATTACGTTTTTTAGGATTGCCGTTTCTTTCGGCATTGAGGGAAGCTTCTTCCATCATTTCACGCATTTTATCTTGGGCTTTCAGTAACTCCTCAATGAGGCGTTCGCGTTCATTGCGGAGGGTATATAGCTCATTGGCCAGATTTACAGTTTGTATGATTTCATCGCGGTCCCAGGGTTTTAGCATGTATTTAAAAATGCGTCCACTGTTTAGGGCTTCACGTGCTACCTGAAAATCCTGATAAGCAGTAAGAATAATTTTTAATGATTTGGGATATTTGGCACTAATAGCCAGTAAAAACTCTGTACCCGCAACCCCGGGCATTTTTTGGTCGCTGATAATTACCTGATAATCTTTTTTGCTCAATGCATCCAGTGCAAATGGCAAACTGGTGGTAGCAGTAACATCAAAATCTCTTCTAAAACTTGCCTCAAATGCCTTCACATTTGTTTCCTCATCATCGATGTATAATACGCTGGGTTTTTCCATTTTTTCGATTTTAGTGAGCTTTATGACAATAAATTTTGCCTTGCCAAAAACTCCAATTGCTCGTTCACAACTCTCAATTCTTCCAAATCTTTTTTAGCAGTGATTTGGTCTTGATAAACTTTATATGCCTCCAGAATACTCTCTTTTAATTGCTCATTATTCCAAGGTTTTTGAATGTATTTAAATATTTTTCCTTTATTTACTGCATCAACAACAATATTGATATCGGCATAACCTGTAATCAATATTCGCATCACATCCGGAAGCGCAAACTGAATTTTTTCAAAAAACTCTACACCGGTAATTCCAGGCATCCGTTGGTCGGATAAAATTACATGCATGGGCTCTTTGTCGAGCAATTCTAAGGCTTCGGTAACATTTATGCATGTAAATACCTGAAAGTCACGCCGGAAGGTGGCTTTGAACGCCTCTAGATTGTGAACTTCATCGTCCACAAACAGCACTCTTATTTTATCTTCCGATGACATTTTCGACTGTAGTCTTTACCTTTGTAATGCAAAATAATGCAAAAAACCGAAGATTCCGAAATTTTTGAATATAGGCCGAAAATTTACAGCTGCGCCAACAGCTCAGATATGTCGGAATTTAACAGTCTGGTGCTGGATAAATCGCCTATTCTTGTCGATACTTTCACAAAACAGATTGCCGATTTTTTGCCCTGTAACTTTCCCGAAGATTTTTTTAATGGACAAAGTACCGAACAAATGCTCGGTAAATGGTTAAATGGAACCCCATTAAATTTAAAAGGCAATTGGGTGTATTATCCTTGGAAAAACACCGCCGTTAAGCTTCTGGATGTCAATGATTTCATAGTGTGCCGCACCAACCGGAATCAGATAAAAATTACTGCCCAAAATCAACAAATTTTAAAAGATAAAAATATACTTTTTGTAGGGCTTTCTGTAGGCCAGAGTGCGGCTGTAACGTTTGCCATGCAACGCATTGGTGGTACCTTAATTTTAACCGATTTTGATGATTTATCGCTGTCTAATATGAACCGAATACGGGCATCGGTAATTGATTTAGAACTGCCCAAATGCATCATAGCTGCCCGCGCTATTGCCGAGATGGATCCCTATCTGAATGTGGTTTGCGACCTGAACGGCGCCAATGAGCAAAATATCGATAGCCTCATCAGCCACCATACAGGCAAACCGGTAGACTTAGTGGTGGAAGAATGTGACAGCCTTGAAATTAAAATATTGGTGCGCCTCAAAGCCCGCGAATTGGGTATTCCGGTGGTAATGGAAACCAGCGACCGGGGCATGCTCGATGTTGAACGTTTTGATATAGAAAAAGATAGACCCTTTTTTCATGGAAAATTAGAAAATACAGATGTAAACAAAATCAGTGAACTCAGCCGCGAACAAAGGATGGGACTGCTTTTGAACATTGTAGACTTCCAAAATGTGAGTCAATCCATGAAAGATTCTGTTGCGATTATTGGTAAAACCATATTAACTTGGCCACAGTTAGCGAAGGATGTAACATTAGGAAGTTCCGTCCTAGCGCACACTGCGACAAAAATTCTGCTCAATGAACCTATGAAATCAGGCAGATATTATGTTGATTTGGACCAAATACTAACAGCCGGGTGAAATTAGAACTTAAAATCAGAGCTTTTCGTGCAATAGACGATAAACTTACCCGGAATGAATACCATAAAAGCCTGGAACAAGTTCTTTTGTACTATGGAATAACACGCGTTACTTCCCAAAGTTCCGACTGGTTTGACGACCCCGATACCTGGATCATTGTGGTGCAATCTGTGCAGGATGGCCAGATACTTGGCGGAGCCCGGATGCAGCGCGCCAGTGCCAATCTGCCTCTCCCCATGGAAAAAGCCATTGCTTTTAAGGATACACGCATTTATGATGAGGTAAACAAATACATCGACGGTGGACTGGGCGAACTATGCGGCTTATGGAATTCGCGCAAGGTGGCTGGTATGGGAATAGGCAGCATCTTTTTAGGCATCTCTGCCATATCCATCGCTACTCGCATTAATATGGGCACTGTTATGTGTCTTTGCGCCCCTAGTACCAAGGCAAATTGCCTCAGAACCGGTTTCACCATTAATAAAAACCTGGGTACTACAGGCGAATTTATTTACCCGAAAGAAAACCTGGTTGCAACTGCATTGATAATGGAAGATCCAATTAATGTGCCGCATGCCCAGGAATTCGAAAGATCTCGGATTCTCAAAATTCGCGAGAATCCCAAAATTGAACTCGAAGAATCAACACCGAAAGGTGAAATACTGCTACACTTTGATTTATGAAAATTGGAGGAAAAACAACCGCTTTACTATTACTGGTGTTCTCTGTGCTGCCCGCCATCGCAGTCACTGAACCAGCTTCATGGGAATTGCCCAAAGAAGTGTATTACAAATGTATAGGTGCCGATGACCCTGGTTTGGCCCAATACCAGAAAAAACCCTTGCCCTTCTTTCAACCCCAGAAAGGCACCCATTTTATCAAAATCCAACTCAATGGGATTGAAAATCGAAAGGAAATTTATTCGATAAAATTGCCATTTCTGAATTGCGATTCAATTGATGTATTTATCATCGATAAATCCGGGAAAATAATCCATACACTTAGTACAACCAGACATAGCAGTAACCTTATTTGGGAATTACCCCCCGATTTAAAAAACACCGATGAAATGGTGTTTAAAATCAAAAGCACGTTTGCCGTGTTCTTTCCCGCCAAAGCCTTTTCTGCCATGCATCTTGATGCCACTGAAGGCACAGACTTTACAATTTACAGCATGTATTTTGGCATCATTATTATTATGTTTTTATACAATGCTTTTTTATTTTATTCTACCCGTTCACGCAGTTACCTTTACTATTGTATTTATACCCTCACATTTGGTATCGCCCAGTTCTGTCTGAACGGCTTTTTTCACATGTTTATATCTATGGACAATTTTGCCCTTTCAAAGCAAAATGCGGTTATTTTTTCAGGCATTTCAGGCATGTTTGGAATTCTGTTTTTTAACTCTTTTTTAGAAACTAAAACCAATTTGCCCCGTTTGCGCAAATTGCTATTTATATTCTTTATTTCTTACGCAGCCGTAGTAGTTATCGGGTTGTTCCGTCAGTTCGGTCCGGCATTTAATCTGCTCAATCTAAACGGAATTGCAGCTGGAATAATTTGCCTGGTGGGCTCGGGTTACCTCGTATTTAACGGACACCGCCCTGCACGATTTTACTTCTTTGCATGGCTCACATTTATACTCTCGCTGGTGCTATTTATTATGACCAATGTAGGTGTAGCACCCTATAACGGATTTACCAAATTCCTGCTTCCCATTGGCTCTGCCATCGAAATTTCGCTGCTGTCATTCGCACTCGCCGATAAAATTAATATTCTATCGCGCGAAAATGAATCCCTGATACGTGAACAAAATATAAAATTGGAACAACAGGTAACGGAAAGAACCGCCGAATTAATGCTTGCCAACGAAAACCTGAAAGAAACCCAAACCCAACTGGTGAATAGCGAAAAAATGGCAAGTTTGGGTCATTTAACGGCCGGTATTGCGCATGAAATTAATAATCCCATCAATTTTATTTCAGCCAACATTTCTCCCCTTCGAAGAGATATTGAAGACTATGAACTGATAATGAAATTGTACTCAGAAATTACTGAAAATAATTTTGCAGAAAAAATGGCCGAGATTGAGAAAACTTCTAAAGATCTGGATCTCCCCTATTTAAAATCCGAAATTGAAACCCTGCTGAAAGGCATTGATGAAGGGGCAAAACGCACTTCAGAAATTGTAAAAAATCTGAAAATATTCTCGCATATCGATAAAGCAGAAAACTCATATTATTCTATTAATGAGGGTATCACTTCTACATTGCATTTGTTATCGCACAAACTTGGCAATATTGAGGTGAAAAGCGATTTGGGTAACCTGCCTCCTATTCTGTGTTTTCCGGGCAAACTCAACCAGGTTTTCATGAATTTATTAAGCAACGCTTTAGATGCAGTTCAAAAAGCCGAAAAACCGTTTATTGAAGTCAAAAGCTATATGCAGGATGAAATGATTATAGTGGATATTATTGATAATGGGCATGGAATTCCAAAAGAAATTCTGAAAGATATTTTCAATCCATTTTTTACCACCAAGGATGTAGGTTCAGGCACCGGTTTAGGCCTTTCTATTACCATTAGCATTATTCATGAACACGGCGGCGACATTAAAGTTGAAAGTGAACCCGGACACGGAAGTAAGTTTACCGTATCACTTCCTATAAAACTATAAAAAATATGACCCAAGAGAGCCGATTAAAAGAAAAATTTGAAGCCATGGGATTAAATCCCGAAATGGCAATGGAAGGTGCACAGCATTTAAAACCGCTTAACTACTGGGAATATGTGCAACTAGACACCTTACTAACGCTTCAAAAATCTCGCACTGCTTTTCCGGATGAATATATTTTTATTGTATACCACCAGATAACCGAATTGGTATTTACATTAATGCTGCACGAACTGCGGCAAATCTGTATTCCCGGCCAACAATCATCGGCTGTATTGGAAGAAAAACTTCCGCGTTTATCCAATTATACCCGCATGCTCATCAATTCTTTTGGCATTATGACCAAAGGGATGGATTATGAACAGTACAATATTTTCCGCCACAGCCTTGCCCCAGCCAGCGGCTTTCAAAGTGCCCAGTATCGCGAGATTGAAATTTACAGTACACGTTTAAAAAATCTATCGCCCGGAGCACCCGCCAATGCCGATAACAATACGTATTTTAAACATATTTACTGGCAGCATGCGGGCCTTGATAGAGCTACCGGAAAGAAAACCTATACCCTGCAACAATTCGAAGAAAAATACCTGGATTATTTTAAAGAAATAGCCGAAAAGGTAAACGGAATTACCCTGGAAGAAATTATCAAAACCATGGATTCAAGCGGCCATTTATCAGACAAAGCCCGTTCATCGGCGCGCGAATTTGATAATTTATACAATATAAAATGGCCCTTGGTTCATCTCGAAACTGCTGAACATTATTTAAATGCAAGAGGCGAAAAAAAGGAAGCTACCGGTGGCAGCGAGTGGCAAAAATACCTACATCCCATGCACCAGCGCCGTATATTTTTTCCTGAATTATGGTCGGCAGAAGAATTAGAAAATTGGGGCAAATAACGCAATTGAAATTACATGCAAATTATAAAATATACATTTATTTTTTTGCTTGCCTCTATCACCGCCATTGGCAGTTGCAAAAAGAAACCCAAAGAATCTCCGCCTAAAGAACCCACAGAAAAAATTATTGAAATCCAAACCGATTTTGGCAATATGTACATGTGGCTGTACAAACAAACACCGCAGCACCGCGACAACTTTTTAAAACTCGCTTCAGAGAAATATTTCGATAGTACCACATTCCACCGAATAATTGTAAATTTCGTAATTCAGGGTGGTGACCCCAATACAAAAGATGCCGATACCACCAACGATGGCAACGGCGGCCCCGCATATACCATACCTGCCGAATTTATAGACAGCATTAAACATGATTATGGAGCCGTAGGTGCAGCCCGCGATAACAACCCGGCAAAGGCCAGCAATGGCTCCCAGTTTTACATTGTAGTGAACAAATCCGGACAGCATAGTTTGGATAAAAATTACACCGTTTTTGGCAAAATATTTAAAGGTATAGAAGTAGCCAATACCATTGTGGTGCAGCCAAAAAATAAAAAGAACGACAGGCCTTATACCAATATTCGCATGAAAGTAAGGGTGCTGGAAAAAACGTTGAATCAATTAAAGGCGGAGTATAATTTTACTCCATAAAAAATACTTTTTTATACCCCAAATTGGCGCAAATGGTGGTCGATGTGTTTATACATCAGGTTGTTCCATTCTACCGAATTTAACTTACCTAAACTGGCCTGGGCCTTACCTTCAAAGTGGTTTCTGCCCAATTGCTGAAACTCTGTAATCAGGCTTTTTAATTGGGCTTTTTCGGTTTCAAATTCCTTTTCATCCACCACCACAAAAGAGGGCGAAGTAGGCAATCCTTGTTTGTATGGAACCGTATTGGTCATTGATTTTTTAAACATCAGTTTTACCACCAATTTCATAAAAAAGGGAGCCGTTTTATTGTGCCTGCCCATAGCCTGCAAATAAGGGAAACTGCAATGGGCCAGCATTTGCGAAACATTCATTTTACCCCATAAAGCAGGTGTTTCAGCCGTAAGTTTATCAATACGTGCATGCAAAGCAGCGCTGGTTTCGGCACTAAATATATCGGGATAGGATTGGGTTTGGGACATGATGCAAATATAGAGAATAGCTGATAGGGAATGGGGAATGGCTCATTTCTCTCTGGTCGGTGTTGTCACTGACCAGTAGCACTGCGTATAACAGAGAATAGTCGGTCGCGACCGACCCCTACAATCATACATCCAAATTATATATTCTAAGCCCTTCTCCCTCTATTTAAATCTTCTTTCTAAGAATTTTATATGGTTGACTATATTTCGAATTAATTCTACAAAATATTCCATGATATTGGGTAAATTTGGGTATCAATTAAAAGAGGCAATAACAATAATATCCAACCAGGGGTTTCTCCCGGGTTTGCCTCAGGTTTCTCCCACATTTCTCCCATGTTTCTCCCACGTTTCTCCCACCTCAAAGGTTTACCAGAGCTTACCTAGAGTGCTGCTAACAAGCAGGTGAAGTTGTATTAAAGGTGATAATAAAGCTATGAGTCAACCACATTCAAGCAATCCAACCACCTCGTAGGGGTCGGTCGCGACCGACCATTACGGGGTGGTTCTACGTGCACCCATACTAATACCCAATCCATAAAAAAAGCCCACATATTTCTATGCGGGCTTTTTCTACTTCAGGAGTGGAGCTGGAGGGAATCGAACCAGTTTTGAAAACCCGCCATGGGATTAGGATACATAGATTTCGCAAATAATAGGTATCCTAATAGGTAACCAGAAGCCTCATTACTGGCTAACTATTAGCAGCATGATTTACCCAGTTGCATTGGGGGGCACTTCACTGTTCCATAACTACAGAAGACACAACAGTCTCCAGACCTAGGCTTCAATATAGAATGACAGCTCTCGCAATCATAAAAAAACTGACAGGCATCAATAGGCATCGTTTCTTCCTTTTGATGCCCACAAATCGGGCATGAAATTACTGAGTTCAAAATCACCGGTATTTCATCTAAAGAATCTATAGAAATCGTCAGGATTCTATTTGTTTTGCCTAGTTGCCATTAAATGAAAGTCTATTGCCGAAAGGGTCAATAACATCCATGCACAAGGTTTTTGAGTCCCATGGTGTTTTGCCAATGCCAGGTCTGTTGAACTTATAGTCTTTATCCAGCAGTTGTTTGTGGTAATTTTTAATGTTCTCGAACTTGTCGATATATGCTCTTGCGCCAGGCGAGCAATCACCATGGTGTTCTGTTAAATGAAGGATAATATTTCCAAGAGAAATCTGCATATAAAGCGGGGCATTTGTTGGTTTGTCCTCCCAGTCAATTTTGAACCCAAGCCAATGTACATAAAATTCAATGGCCTTGTCATAGTCAAAAATTCGGAATATGGGTGTTATCGTTGTCATTTGAACTGTCTATGAAAAAACTGCAATTATTTCTTTTCGCAACAGTGGTCGTCCTTTTCACACCTGCCTTTTGTATCACAATCCTCTGTATTCGAAAAATTATACGAATAGAGTTTTGATACTTTATCCGCCCTAGATTTTCCGATGACGCTTACATATATATCGTAACCATCTTTTCTCCATTTTCCTTGGGTTTTTTCACTTCCTAATTCTTCGTTTGTACGTACAATGACCAATTCCTTTTTAAAGTATTCGCGCAGCTGGTTTTTAACCTTCTCGGCTTCATCCTTTGTTATTAAACCGGAATCAAGCGCAACCGAGGTTAAATCATGCGCAATAACGCCAGCCTCTTCGATGCTCAATTTATCCACGTCCATGCCCTTATACCATTCATCTTTGCTCTCCATGCTTTTCTTAAGCTCAGCTCTCTTGTTTTCATCATTTATCAAACTTGCCTTTACGGAATGCTGCTTGAATAGCTTTCGTGCAATGTCCTCATTGGCAGCAGTATTCCAAACTATGGCTATAACTGTCCCTTTCCGATTGGACCATGCCTCTTTGATTTCATCCGTTTTACCTGCCTGAATAAAGAGGGGCTTTAATCTACTCCCACATCCAATCTCTGGTGCAGCTCCGCAGACAAGAGGAACCTTATAAAAGGTTATTGTGTTCTGGTTTGCAGCCTTGGAAGGGGTGCAATATTGCAGACCTAGCATAAGTATTGCACCGGCAAGAATTGTAAAGAGAGATATTGTTTTTTTCATTTCATTTACTTTTTTGTGTTGAATTTACCACTTTATATCCTGTGGAATTGATGGCATTTGTAATCTCAGTAACCCCAACTTGGGCGGAATCAAATCTGACAACAGCGTTAGCTGAATCATAAGAGACTTTTATGGAATGAATACCTTTCAGTTTGTTTACAGCGTAGGAAATGTGAAGCTCACAATCATCACAGGTCATGCCGTGTATGGTAAATTCAACATGACTCGAATTTGGATATATGCCGCTGTTATTTGTACTACCGGCATTGTTCAAGATTGACTTGGAAATAAGAGGGAATGAAAGCATTAAAATTGAGAACAATGTGATAATGAAAAGAAACTTCTTTGATTGCAGAAATGGTTCTTTGGCAGGTTCACATCCGCAGTCGTCTGCAGCAATTGGTCTTCTTAGTTTAATAAACCAGGCCAGTGATAAAACACCAAGGGTTAAACCAATGAAATAGGGCCTTGCAGGGGCAAGCCAGGCAAATGTCGATACAGCGCTAGTTGTTCCCGCCATCAATGTGATAACAGGTGTAATGCAGCAAAGAGAGGCCGCTATTGCAGACAATACGCTAGTTCCTATGTAAATTTTTGAACTCACAACATCTCCACCTTTTGATTCCTCAATTCAATCCATTTAAAGAACGGTGCAATCGTCGCTAAATGCTCCTGAAGCAAGGAATAGTATATGGTTTGTCCGCTTCGACGTGACTCAATCATACCCCCGTCTTTTAGCTTACGCAGATGTTGTGAAACTGCCGGTATACTAATGCCTAGTATATCGCTTATGTCGCAAGGGCACAACTCTCTTTCCTGGTCTAATAGAAACAATATTTTTAGTCTCACCTCATTTCCAGAGAGTTCCAATACCCTACCCAAGCGGGAGAAGGCCTCAGTATGTCGAGCGAGTTTCTGCCGACACGATTGAATTTGCTGCTGGTCTGCGAATATCCGAATGCAAGTGATTTTGTTCTTGCTCATCTAATGCAAAGTAAAGTATATTTTCTTATTTAAGCAATAGCTTAAATAAACTTTTTAAGACGTTGTACCCATCCTATCATCCATTGCCTCGCGAGCATTTTGATTAATCCAAAATATTAGGATGTTAATTATTATAGCTAAACTGAAATCTGCTTAAACGCGCAAGGGACGTCAATTACAAGACCCCGGCAGCAAAACGCCGGAATGACGCCCCCCTGTCAAGGATAATCCAAGTGGTTTTTGATATGGGCAGAAACTGGCACTAAAAAACTATATATTATGAGAATACAAAAAGCTCAACGAAAAAGGGCAAAGATTCGCGTTGCGATTCAAGGCCCAAGTGGTAGCGGCAAGACTTATTCTTCGCTGCTCATGTCTCGCGGTCTCTCTGGAGACTGGACTAAGATCTGTGTAATTGACACGGAAAACCATTCAGCAGACCTCTATGCCCATTTAGGGCCGTACAATGTGCTGCCATTGGCAAAACCATTTACGCCCGAACGGTACATGGAGGCAATCAAAACCTGCGAATTGGCTGGTGCCGAGGTCATTATCATCGATTCACTCTCGCATGAATGGGAAGGTGAGGGTGGAATTCTGGAAACCCATGCAGGAATGCCAGGTAACTCATTTACGAACTGGAGTAAATTAACGCCAAGGCATAATGCGCTGGTGCAGTGTATCCTGTCTTCATCATGTCATGTAGTTGCAACAATGAGGACAAAACAGGAATACGTGCTCTCAGAAAAGAATGGGAAGCAAACACCAGAAAAGGTAGGTCTTAAAGCCGTTAGCCGCGATGGCATGGATTACGAATTCACCTTAGTATTTGACCTGGATATTGCCAATCATGCCAATTGTTCCAAAGACAGAACTGGGCTGTATGTGGGTAAGCCTGGATTCAAAATTGACAAAACCCATGGAGAACAAATCCTTGAGTGGTGTGAAGATGGAACAGATGTGGAAAAAGAGGTAATAGAGAAGCTTACACGGACCAAAACACTGGCTGAATTATTGGAGCTTTACAATGAGTATCCTGAATTTGCTGAATCCATGCGTGAAAGATTCACAGAAAGAAAAAATGACATCATTTTAGAAAGGGCAGAACAAAATGGAATCGCAGTTAATTGAATTGGAAAGAATGCAGCCAGTTGCACAAAGCACAAATGCCGCCTTCATTGAAGCAAACACCATTGATGTAAGTTTTGATGAACTGGCTGAAGATTGCGTCATTCCTGTCTTCGCGAAGGACAATGAACCGACAATTTCGCACATTGACTTCATAAACACGGTGCATAAAGCCGCGCAGTGCTTTTTCCCAGAAGGGATAGTTAACTCACCAGCAATAAGAGTTTCGCATCCGATTAAAGGACGAATCCCGGAAGCAAGGCATAAAAAATCAAATGAACTGCTTCCCCATGAGGTGACAACCTACTATGAACGCATGATGTTCTGTATTGAAATACCATCGGTACGTAAGGTATTTGGAGAAGAGGAACTTTCGCTGACAATTGGAGGCGTTCGGGCTTACAATTTAGAAAATTTGTACTCAAGAAAATCACTGGAAAAGTTCAAACTCTTTTTGGGCTTCAAAAATCGGGTATGCTGCAATCTTTGCGTCTGGTCTGATGGAAGTGTAGACGACATTAAGGTTTTATCCACTGGCGAATTAAGCGGAAAGGTTGAAGCATTGCTGGCTGGATTTAATGCTGTTGACTGGATACAACGATTTGAGTCATGGCGAAACAACTGGTTCAGTGAAAGGGATTTTGCTGAATTTATTGGTCGCTGCAAGCTTTACCTGCATAAGCCTAATGACTTGAAGTCGGAGCTGAGAAAATTCCAATTTGGTGATTACCAGCTTTCTCAGGTAGTTGAAGGTTATTATAACGACCCAGTATTTGGAAGAGATTCTGATGGTAATATCAGCCAATGGAATCTGTACAACCTTTTGACTGGAGCCAATAAAAGCAGCTATATCGACAAATTTCTGGATAGAGCAGTAAACGCTTCTGATGTCGTAAATAACATTTCAGATTATTTCAATTAACAAAAATTGTGAACCCCTGATTAGCTTGTCTGGTCAGGGGTTCTCTAAATTATTAAACTATGAAACCCATTATCACAAACGTAAATGAAATGAAGCTGGTGTATAGGCCTAAAAAATGCTTAATGTTCGACCACAAGTTAAATAGTTCAGCTGAAATGTATCCAGTTCTAATGTCCTTTTACGACTTTGACACTATTGCTATAGCAGAGGAATTTATAGTAATCTATTTAACGCATGCTCACAAAGTTATCGGCGTATATAATGCTTCAAGAGGTGGGATTAATTCCACCATTGTTGATACAAGGATAGTCATGAACATTGCACTCAGGAGCCTGTGCTCAGCAATCGTCATTTCCCACAATCATCCATCTGGAAACCTGAAGGCCTCTGAAGCAGATAAAAAGCTCACTCAGGAGCTGAAAAAGTGCTGTGAATTCCACAACATCGTGCTGCTTGACCACATTATTGTATCACCGTTTGAGGAATACCTCAGTTTCTCTGATTCAGGATTAATTTAATTATTCTTTGTAATTATTTATTTCGACTTCATCTGCATCCTCCTGGTTGTAATATTCTTGGTTGTCAGACTGTCTTACTTTCTGATTTTTAATGTGATGCTTGTTAGAGGAATTAATATAGATTCTGGCAATTAGTTCAATCGAAAATAAGATTAAGATTATGGCTACAATTGATCCAACTATAATTTTTTTAATTTTGTTAGCTTTGAAATTAGCCGAAGATGGTACTTTCTCTTGCACTATATTTTCACTATTGCCAGAATCTTCCTTTTGCGGTGTTTTTTTAAACTGGGTAATTCCATAATATATGCCAAATGCCACAGCAAAGTCAACGATATAAAAACCAAGAATACCGGCCAGTATTTCTGGTAATGCACCTGGGTTCGAAGTATTGCCTGAGAATTGATTATCATTGGCCATCGCTATAAGAGCCACTATTGCAAACGAAACGAGGAAAGCTAGCCATTTCCTATTTATTAAATATAAACAAATTAGGGCGGCAGAGATACCAATTATATGACTATTCATGGGTTTCGAAAATATCAATTATGGGCTTTTTACTAGAAAACTCTTAGTCAGACTTATAGCACTATCAGTTAACTTCTTGTAACTTTCAAGGTAACTTCATATATTCGCCTCATGGACTTAGGGACTAAAATTCGCAAACTCAGGGAACTAAAGGGGTTAAGCCAGGAAAACATTGCCACGGAGCTCGGAATGTCGATAACAGGTTATGGTAAAATAGAACGAAATGAAGTGAATGTGAATGTCGACCGTTTGGAGCAGATATCCAGGATTCTGGGAGTTCAGGTGGAAAACATCATAGGGTTTGACGATAAGGTGGCTTTTAACAATTATAATAACAAAATTCACCAACAGATTGGGAGTTACAGCATGCCTATTGAAATGAAACAGTTGTATGAGGACAAGATAGCGCTTCTAGAGGATAAGATTGTTTATTTGGAGACTAAGCTGTCCTCACAATCCGCAAAACAATAGACAAAACTAACGCGCTTTAGCTGATGGGAGCTAGAAATTCGGAGATTATCCCATATTATTGTTTAAATGATTTTGATTAGATACTTAACAACAAATAAATAGTAATTTATGGCTGAACCTAAGAAAAATAAAGGAAGCGAATTTGAAAAGGCCACTCAGACTCTTTTTAAGGCTGTCTTTACTGAATTGGGCTTTCATGTAATTGACGTTCGAAAGCAATGGTCGGGAACGCAAAATGGTTTTGATGTGAGAGTTACATTTCTTGATGCTGATGAATCTGAACGAGTGTTATTCTTTGAGTGCAAGAATTATGATTCAGATTTGGATTGGAGCAGTATCGTAGAAAAGGTTCTCGAACTAGAATCTTCAAACTATCATGTGGACGGTTTTGTTGCTCTGTCCCCTAAGAAGGAACTTAGCAATATTAAAGACCACGTTGCAGCTGGCTTACAAGGCAAATTCAAGTTTCCAATACGTTATTTCACTCCGGAAAGCGGAATAAAAGAGTTGTTCTCAATTGATAGAGAAATATACAAAACCATTTATGGGGAATACCCCAACTTTCCTCAAAGCAGGAGCGAGATATTGGATCAATTTAGATTGTACATCCGAAGCATTTTAAAAGAAAAACAGGCCTTGAAATACGCCAATATCATAGAGATAAAAGCTTCAGATGAAGTTCCAAATGAGGACGGCAACTATATTACTAATCTCGATAAAAAGCTGAGTGCTGTGTTAGCAGAAGACGACCTAGATAGAGAAGAATATCATAGGTATCGATGTGAATATAAAGTATTTTTGGAAGGATTGTCAGATGTTAATAATGACCTCAGAAATAAAATACTCAAATGGCAAGATAACCTCAGAATAAAGGCTAAAAGACTTTCAAAGAAATTTATTGAAAGTAACGACTATACGCCTACAAAGTTCTTCAATGATTTTTTTGAAATCGCTGACATCGAGTTAAGAACATTTTACGCAAATCATAGACTCGATGGGGACAATGAGAGATTACTTCATGGTGTCGTTTTTGAGCTAGCCGCTGAATGCCCACTGGATTGGAGGCCTCGCAATGGAGTTTGATAGGTTTATTAAATCAATAGAATCAAAGAATTTAAGCTTATCCGTAAACTTAGAGCGACCAATCTTTGTGCAACCAGAGGATAGAATTGCATATAGATCAACGAGGATTGTCTTGATTCTTGGCACTCTAAACGTAAAAACCGGATTAAGTAAAGAGCTTGTTGCTTGCATTGATTTTCTTCTCCGAAATCCTGGTTATCAGCGCAAATTCATAGTTGAATACTTTAAGGACTCTAGAAGTAGCCTTGGTCTAAAATTAGAGGCGTATAGTCCCGCCAATGCTGTAGAAAATGATTTTAATATAGTTCAGTACAAGAGCGTTCCTTGGGATTTAAGATTCAATGACATGTTCTTATTTCTCCATTTAAGGGACTTTGTAAATTTCATTGGTCAGAAACCCTCACTTCGCGTCGTTCTAACCAAAATCGGTATTGAATTCTATGAAAAGGTAAAAGAGGTCTTTGATGATGAAATTAACTTTTTAGAACTGTTCGGAAAACGAGTGACTGAAGATAAAGCGACTAAAATAATTACTGAAGTTATTCCAAATACTTATTGGAAAGAAAATGAGAAATTTAATTATTAATCGTGTAAAATACATAATCGAGACCGAAGATAATAGTAAATTCGGAGCTGACGTAGCTTTTCACAATGGCCTCAATATTGTTTATGGTCCAAACTCTGTTGGAAAGAGTAGTTTAATAACAGGCATCATTTATTGCTTGGGCGGTGAAAAATCACTCGGCATTTTTAGAAACGAACAAAATCCATTTAAGCCTGAGTTCTATGATGTAATAGAAGGTAAAAAGGTCAAAACTTCCTATGTTCTACTTCAAATATCCAATGGGGATAAAATTTGTACTCTTGCACGCAGTATTGTAGGAAAGACGGATGTGGTGGGGATAAAGGAGGTGGGTATTGAAAATTTTCAATCAACAACAAAGATTAAGTATGTGGTGGCGAATGAGGCTGTATTTTCAGAAGATGGTTTACAAAAATACCTATTCGACTTTTTGGAATGGGAATCGGTAAGTCTCCCAACATATGAAGGCACAGTGTCGAAGCTATATTTTGAAAATCTTCTTCCCTTGTTCTTTGTTGAACAGAGGGCCGGATGGTCACAGATTCAGGCAAGGCAGGTCATGAGGTATGGAATTAGAGATGTAAAGAAGGTCGTTTTCGAGTATCTGCTTGGTTTAGACCGCTTTGATAGTCATTTGATTGAAATTGAACGAAAGGAAGTTCAAGAGAAGCTATTAAAGCTGAAAAGGGAATTGCACGAAAAAGAAGAGAATATCATGGTCGTAGTAAATGGCAAAGTAGATGGAGATGTACTCTTGGTTGAAAGACAGGATTTTGGCAGGGCAAGCATATCTGACATGATTCGAAATTTGGAGGCAGCTTATACGCGAGAACAGGCAGAATTGGAAGGCCTCACAGATTCGAACAAGGTGGAAGGAGAACAGGAGGTTAATTTACGAAATAGTCTTAAAACAACTTCCCACCTAGTGCGGAAATCCGTTGAACGGATTAATTCCTTGATTCAAGAAATAACCTCTTATGAAAATTATATTGAGCGAATTAATCTTAACAAATTAAAAAATAGCCAACTAAAGAAGATTGAAGGACTTGCTCCTGAATTGAATATTTCTTCTTGTCCAGTTTGCGAAAATCCTTTACCAGCGCACAATGAAGGTGAATGTAAGTTATGTCATCAAGAAATAAAACGAACAATCTCTACACCTGATGAAAATTTGGAATTTCTTGAAGATGAGAGGGGTTCGTTTCTAAAAATTCTCCAAGCGAAGCGTTTAGAATTGAGAAAGGCACGGCATAAGCACGAAGAGCTGAAGTCCAAAGAAAAAACCTTAACAGAAAATATAGATCATCAAATAAGCACCTATGTGGGCCCTAAATTGGATTTGTTGAGAAAGAAAATTGACCAAATTGATTTTATTTTTAGGGATTTAAATGTTCTGAGGAGACAGGGAGAAAAGTGGGGGAACTTGAATGTACTTCGGAATGAAATAGTCAGGCTAGAGCAGATTGATAATGAAATGAAAGGGAGAATCGGCAAGTTTAATCAATCAACCTTTGATAGAAAAGTATTGCAGTCTATAGTTGATTATTTTAGAGAAAACGTTAAAACACTGCGATTATTGAAAGGCAAGGAGGAATTGGTGAATCAACTTAAAATAGACGAGAAAGACTTCTATACACCATATCTTGAGCAATACGACTTGTATAATATTAGCAGCTCTAGTGATAATGTTAGAGTAATGATTAGTTACTATTTGTCCATATTACAGACATCCATCAAATTAGCTGGAATGAAGAAAATCAGATTTCCCAATTTGTTAATTCTAGATGAACCAAAGCAACAAAACTTGGACGATAAAGATTTGGTCGCCTTCATTGAACTTTTGGAAGCTTTACCCCAGGGCTCAGCGCAAATAATCTTGACTACATTTAGTGAACAAAGTCGCAATCGTAGTGCATTTGAGTCTTATATATGTCTTGAAATGAAAGATGAATTCGATTATCTAATAAAGAAGTACGACTAGTCGGATGCAATTTATGAAAAATATTAGTTTGCAAGTTTTAATTGCAATTCTGCTCCTAGCCATACTGGGTCAGTACCTGATTTACATTGCTCTCAACAATTCGATGCTTCGTGAGGCAGGTCCAGCAGGTGATTTTATATCCGGGACAGTAGGTCCGATTATCAATTTATTGGCTGCATTTCTTGTTTACTTATCATTTCGTGAACAGCTTCGAATGAATAAGATGCAAACTGGACAGATTCAGAGCCAAGCAAATGAGCGCCGGCAAGAGGAAATGGAAAGAAGATTCTACTTTTTATTGGAACAGTACAATTTAAATCTTAATGTAATTGACTACGCAGGTCGAACTGGGAAAACGGCTATTCCTATGTTTCTATCCGAATTTGAGATTTTGCTAAATGCATTGCTGAGCTCTTATCGCAGCAACTATAGAATATCTGCAACAGAAGATATTTCACCTTCAGAGTACTATAAATTAGTCTCATTAACATTCGAACTTTGGCTTACAGGCTTAACCCAAGGTTCTGAAAGGGCATTATTAAAGCAGGTGTTGAAAAATTCTAATGTTCCTGCTCAGCGACTATCGCGTTTGGAAGACCTAAAGGACGGGGAAGAGTTGCATCAGGCTTTTCCAGAGTTCTTAAATTTAATAAATATTACAAGACTTAAATCGCCGATGCTTGTTGACAATTTTCAAGTTCAAGGTGTTTTTACTCCCAGGTACGGTCATCTCACAGCATATTTCAAAGTAGTTTATCAAGTATTGAATTATGTAAATGAGCTAGAAGAAACTATATTCCCTTATTCCCGTAAAAAGGAGTTAGTCGATTTTTTCAAGAATTTATTGTCCCCCAGTGAGTTATATCTTCTGGCTTATGCCGGACTTTCTTCAGAACTGAGTGGACTTGAGATTCAAAGCAGACAACACTTTTTAGGTCCTAAGAAGTTCGATTTAGATTCTAAAGAAAGTCGAAATTGGATAAATAGAATGTTCGTTTCGAAGTATGATTTATTTGACGAAGTTTTTATGCGCTACGGCTCAAAAGCAAGCATGCTGTCCGCAGTATACGGTAACCCATTCGTTGGAGGGTTAGAGGTTAATCCAAATGACACGCAATGGGAACTATACAAAAGGGAATGGTTTGAAGTGGTTTGGAATAAAATATAATATAATATCCGATGTTTGGAAAGCTCTAATAGCCAAGTTTTGTCCTGTGACAGGGTTACACGCATGAAGTATAAACATACAAGCGTATATAAGGTTTTAGGTGGATTTAATCTTGAGGTAGCCGTCAAGAGAGTAGAACTGATTAGTTCTGCTAATACAAATGCCTATTTAATTCGTGGTAGTGATTTGGAACTTGAAGAAATTGATAAAGCCCAAGCCTTAAAAGAAGCTGTATTAAAGTCACTTTTTAATAGAGAACCATTTCCTAGCGAAAAAGCCCTTATGGATGATATAAAGGGCATCAATGATAAGCGAAAAATGAAAGTTAAGGATAGCACAATACTTGTTGTAAATATCGAAGGAGATTGTACTCTGCCAACTGATAAGATTCACGAAGAGAACAATGTCCTGTTCAGCATAGATTGTATGGATAAAGATTCAATCCGAGATTCTCATGAAGAAACAATTAATTCGCTGAAAGCCGCAATAAGTGTGAACAGCCATGCAGGTAGTCGCTTTGAGAAGATAGAGGACGAAATTCTAGTTTCTAACAATGAGGGTGAAGCGGTATTTCCGTTTCAACTGAAAGGGGGTAATGTAAATTTGAGTTTTAACAAAGTACTAACTTCTGATAAGCAGAGGGACATTCTGTTAGACTACGAGTCTATTCATAAAGATTTGGGTCTCAGTAGAATCGTAGAATTGTACAATTTGGCTATCGACAGGACTGTGAGTAATCTTAGAAGTTACTTATTTGCTTGGAATTCGCTTGAGATGTTTGTGGTAAAGTACTTTCAGGAGTACTTTAATGAGTTTAATTCCAAAACTACGAGTGTTGATGTAGAACATTACAAGGCAAACCACCTCCACGGAACAGGAGTAGTTTTCAATCGAAACTTACCACTTATGCTAAAGTTTGTATATATCGCTGCAATTCTTACGGAATCTTTGGATGAGGGCGACAACTTGATACGACAATTCAAGCATCTTAAAACTATTCGAAATCAACTAATTCATGGAGACCCAATAAATGAAAGTGATCTACCAGTAGAAGACATGAAAAGATTCTTTGTATTTTGTGTTTCCCAACATTTAAAAATGAAAAGGTTTAAGTATGTTAAATGATATTTTGACAACTAAACTTGATGTAGTATTTTGTGGTACGGCTAAAGGCAAAGTATCTGCTCTGAAAGGGAATTATTATGCAGGACCTGGCAATAAGTTCTATTATATTTTGCACGCCACGCGATTGACACCACATAAGCTCAAACCCAATGAATGTTGGAATATCAACGACTACGGCATTGGTTTGACTGATTTAGTGCACAATGAAAGTGGAAATGACAAGGAAATTAGCAGCATTAGTTATGATGTCTCCGGTTTCTGGAATAAGATGAAGAAATTTCAGCCGAAAATTATTGCATTTACGAGCAAGACAGCTGCTTCCTTCGCGCTTGGATATCAAGGTGAGACGAAGATGCTGCAATATGGAATTCACGTTTCACCAATCCAAGATATATTGGTTTTCGTGCTACCATCGACTTCAGGAAGCGCCAGGGCTTACTGGGATGAAGGGCCATGGCATGACCTGTACGCTTTACTCCAAAAAAGCTGAGGAGAAGGAAGCAAAAAATTGGTAAGTTAGTTTTGTTTGTATATTGGCTCTTCACGTTTGTTCACCTCGGTCCTCTTGAGGATAATCAACCTATCTTCGTGTTTGAGTTTTCCAGCCTCGATTGTTCTTCTTACGACCAAGTAAAGATTTCTTTTCTTCTTAAATATCGAATTGCGAAATATTTCAATGATTTGACAATCTTTTTGGTGTGTCATAAGTAAGGAATGCCAAGAATGAATAGACAAGAAGGAGAGCAGCATTTAGGTCCATTTGTACCCCTAAATTAAATGGTATATTGACAATTTTTCAATACAGAATATTAAAGGAAAGCAGAACAGCCCCAATAACACTTCGAACAGCAACAAAGAAATTTCTTTCTCTTTTTTGACTTAATTTTAGATGATTGTTATATACTTCAAAATACTTTTCTATGAATGCTGTCCGCTCCTCAAGGCTCTGTAATTCATTTTTTATTTTGTTTACATCAGTATTATCCTGTGGAGGTAATGAATTCCCAGGCTCCAATTCTTCCTTGGAGCTGCGAGAAACAAACCACCCAAAAGTTAATATGATGATCCGACAACTATTATTGCCAGGACTACTTCTAGCCAGAAGGGCAAAACTCTTTTTCTTTTTTTCTTTGTCATTTTTGTTTCAGTAATTCTTGCATCGTTTTATAAATAATAATGTGGTGATTAAATACGGTTTTTATTTTTACTTGGTAGCTGTGATGCCGGCTGAGCTTTGATGCAAGTGCGTCATCACAATAGATTTTTAATTTACGGCCTTTGAATTCGCCATCTAGTATTTCACCCCATACTTCCCATTGTGTCTTCAATGGGTCTTTGCGAAATATCCGGATATCCACAGTTTCCTTTGATTGTAGTGAATTATATGTTATTTCTGCACCGTCAAATTTTCGTTTCCCTATTTTTTCTCCTTTTTTAGCTATAGAGGTATCTGCTAGCGCTTGATTCCTGCCTGCCTTAGACAACTTATCAGCCACTTTGTTTTTCTTCCTGGGCATGTATTGGATGTGTACCCTGCTCCTGGCTATTCGAGCAAGTTTGGTTCTTGCCTTGTCAAGGTCATCCAAAAGGTCGTAATTCTTGATTTCCTTCCCCTCATGATTTTTCCATTTATCCTTTCGCCATTGCTGAATCTTGTAGGCATTCGTTCTATCAGAATCTTGGAGAGCAAATCTATCTGTTACCAAAATAATGGTATCCACCTCTGAAAGCTGGTCTGCATGGTTCTCATAGTAATCAATTAAGCCATTAATACCAGCAATTATGCCTTGAAGCTCCAGTCGCTCAATATTGGCTCCCACAAATCTTCCGACAGATTCACTGAGTGATTCAAGGCCTAAGTGCTCTGGAAACATGATATAATAACCTATGCCACCTGAACTCTTGGAGTCATAGACCATTGATCCATCACAATGGACATATATGGCATAAGGGTTCTTAGGTGAAGACGGCATAGAAAATTCAAGGGTTTCAAAGATAAGAGAGTATGCCCAAACTTCGCATCCTTTATGGTCTTCCAGAAGGGACTTTCATTCCTCTTAAGAGGAAAAGGTTGTCCTTCGCGAAAACTTCGGGCATTTAAAAGGGGACTATAGTTACCCATAGTCCCCAAATCGGTTGAATAACTTTAATAGATAGTATATCTATAACATAACACTTATGCCATCCAAGCCATTAAAGCTATACAAGCTATTCTTGCTTGATTAGGCTGTACATCCCGTTGCCGGGAACACGCTTAATTTTTCCAGCTTCGACAAGTTGCCGAAGCCTGCTGGAAAGAGCCTGCTTGGATAGTACTTTTGGAACAAAGTTCATCCTTAACTCATCATACGACACAATTGGTTGGCCATTTTCGGCCTGGGCAATCATATAGCTAAGTATCAAAAGAAGGTTATCGTTGTTCCTCCTGCCATCATTTGCCTCGAGAAGTTCGTTCTCACTGGCTGGCCCTAAACTCTCAATCCATTGGTAATCGTTAATACGATACATCAACACTGAGTCATCATCATCACCGGGAGCATATCGAAAAGCGATATTCTTTATATATCGGTCCCCTTTTTGGGTTTTATTCAAGCCAATAACAAAATCAGCTTCTTGCGCTAGTACCCTGCTCCCTGCAACGGCATAGATGCTTAAAGGCTGGTTCTGAAGCTTTGGAACATGATGAATAACGATGAGGGCAGTTTGAGTGCCATCAATAAGTTCCCGAAGCCTTTTCATAACCTCCATGGCAACTTGGCTATCTTCAATTGAACCAGAATATAGCCTTGTAAGTGAGTCAATCACTACGATGCCAGGTTGAAGCTCATGAATCACATACTTGAGGATGTTCCAGTCAGTGTCCTCAGAAATATATCTGGGGATTTTCTCATTCGCCACGAAGTAGTTTCCATTTAGGTCAAGGCCATAATTCTGTAAAAGAAACTCTTCCTGTTTATTATTTCGTTCTGTTCGGCCTCTATAATACTCCTCTAAAGAGAGTACAAGTGCTTTTCTATTTAATATATCTAAAGGGTCGCCAAGAAAATCATTTGCCCCACTGGCAATAGACATGAGCAAAGTCTCAGCTATCGTTGTCTTACCACACTTCGGTGGTCCGACCAAGAATCCCACTGTATTTTCCTTAATACCACGCCAAATGAGCTTTTCTGGCGGCTCAGATTTGACCTTTTGAGATATAATGTCAAACCTAGAGGTGTAGATTGAACTAAATGGCATTTCTGCAGGAACATCTTGCAGCAGGTGCATAATATCAACTTCATGTTCAAGCCCCGCCTGAACATGTTTATTTTCAACTTTTAATTTCATAAAAAAAATGTTACGATTCCATTTCAGAATCAGGAATTCAAGCCGTAATAATTTCTATTGCTTTTGCGAGAGAACACATTATTGCAACGAGAATCACCTTGGTAAGTCTTGTTTTCATTTTCAGGGTAAACCTTCGGGTCACTTTTGCGCCATGGAATGTCTCCTCTGAGAATTCCAGTTTTCTGGGTTTACTGCCAATGGCTTGAGGCCATAAGTCCACTTCGGATGCATCTCGCTCTATTTTGTTTTGGGCTGTTCCCTTGAGGAGATTGTTGCAAGCGTTATGGGGTATACTGGATTAGTTTTTTGGTCCAGTATAGTTTTTGTTCAACAGGTTATGTATGTCTTGCAATTTGTAGTAGAGCACCGCACCCACTTTTGTGAATGGCATGTCTCCTTTGATTCTTAAATTTTGCAATGCACCTTGGCTTATGCCAAGCATTTCCAAAACCTGTTTGTTTCTCAGCCAAATTTCAGCAGGCTTTTGCCTGCTATTGAAATCCTGACGGAGCATTTCGAGGATGTCAGACTTCAAGTTGTCTAAATCCGCTTTGGTAGCTATTTCTTCTATTTTCATAACAAAGTTCCTCCCTTTACCCGGTGGGTGGGTTTTTAGCCTCCTGCTTCCCAGCAGGTTCATACGTCAAATAACGAGCCTCCTGACTTGCGATGTTCTACTCTAGAAAACCTCTGTAACAAACACTTACCGACTGGTATCTCCAAGCACTCCAAATGCAATCAGAATTGCCGCTGCAAAGTTATGACCGCATTTATGGTTATGGTTGCATTTTTTTCGTAGATTTTTTTTTCACCACTGCTTTCATTTTGCCATTTAATGCCTGCATCTCTTCTGCGACGCGAGTATCCAGCATTTTTGCATAAATCTTCGTTGTTTTGAGATTCTGATGTCCCAAACAGGCAGACACAGACTCAAGACTCATACCGTTTGCCAAGGTTACCGAGGTCGCAAAACTGTGGCGTGCCACATGGCTTGACAGATTTTTTTCAATCTTACACAGATCCGCAATTTCCTTTAAGTAACTATTGGTCTTCTGGTTGCTGAGTACCGGCAATAAAACCCCTTTGATTTGGCATTCAGGATGACCATTGTATTTGTCAAGTATCGCTATGGCTTTGTCCAGTAACGGTATGTTAATTATAGCGTTGGTTTTTTGCCGTTTGGTATTCAGCCACAATTGTCCATCTGCATCAGTTTTTAAGTTGGATGGCTTCAAATTTTTAACATCAATGTATGCCAGGCCAGTATAACACTGAAACATAAAAATATCCGCCACTTGCTGAAGTCTTGGAATCCCAAATTCTTTATTCTCAATTCTTTCCAATTCCTGTTGTGTGAGATACCCCCTGTCTACCTTTTCCAATTTTGACTTATGACCTGCGAATGGGTCTTTTGCAAGCCAGCCTTTTACCATAGTTTCCCGTATCACTTTCCCGAAGTTGCGAACGTACTTTATTGTTGAGTTATTGTTGCATCCCCTGATGTAGCGCAGGTAATAGTCAAATTCAGAAATGAATTCAGGATTCACAGTTCTTAAATCGAACGCAGTCGCTTTGTATTTCCATTGAATGAAATCCTGAATATGTTTTAAACAGACGTCATAACGACAGGCGGTACTTTTTGAATATTGCTTATCAACCAAAGAATGCACTTTGCGGTTATGCTCGATAAATACTTCAATCAGGTCTCTGTATTCATTAGTAAGCCCAAGGTAGGAGTTCTTAATGCTGTTTGCGGTAATAACAGCCCCTGAAGCCTCTAAATGCTGGATGTGCTGGTTAAGCTGGGTTCTGATGGCATCCAGATTGGCATTTATTGTTTTCGTTGCTTCAGTGGTCCCTTTTACAATTTCACTACCCGGCTGCCATTTATCCGCCAGGGTATATTGTTTAGTGGCAATTTCAGCCCTCCTCTGATTTACCGTAATTCTGCAATAGATGGGAACTCTGCCAAGTTCATCGGCTTTGTCTCGTCTGATATAAAACAAAATATTTAAATTCTTAACCATGGATACCTCGATAATTTAGTACAAAGATACAAAATTAGCGAAAGAAAACCAAGCAATAATATCACTTTAAAATACAAAATATCACACAAATAGAAAATTTCTGGATACCTGTTCAGAGGTCACTATGAGGTATCCGAATAGGTAGCATATTGACGAGGTCAGTGTAGGTTATTTTGATTTTTGTAAAAATAAAAAACCCTCGTAAATATTTAATTTACAAGGGTTTAGTTCTTTTTGGTAACAAAGATGTGGAGTTGGAGGGAATCGAACCCTCGTCCGGCGATGCGAAACCTGGCGCTTTCTACATGTTTATTTCTGTTTGTTTTCGGGATTTGGAAGGTACAGAACTAACCTTACCAAATCCTTAACCGGCGTGTTAATGGCTCACCTGGCCGGTGTGAGTGACCATATCCGTGCTTGTCGATTGCCCCTGATCGTCCGTAGCACAGACTCACCGAACGGGGACAACTTGCGATTGCTAATTACTCCGAATTAGGCAGCAAGGGCGTAGTTATTTTCGCCTCTTAAAAGTTTGAACATTGAGATTAATGTGCCAACATCCAAAGCACCACATGCTTACACCGGAATCAATCATCCCGTCAAATCCGGTCAACCCCAATGGAAAGTTAAGAGTTAGGAGTGGCGAGGCAGGCTCGCCATCGCGAGTATAAACCTCGCGATTGGAAGTTAAGAGTTTTTTAACAGCCTTGAACGTTAAGTGTTTAACAGTTCCCACTGATTAAAAGAATTCACCTCCTTTTACCTAAATCTAATCTACAGAACGCTAATTATTACTTGCAAATATCGTGCTAAATAAACAAAACTGACAATTTGTTTTTATCGGACAATGACAGGTTTTCGGCTATAGGCTTTGAATCATTTTACTCAATACCATCGCGTTTTTCCATGCCTGGCACTTTACGCATTTCACCACTTCAACCACCGAAAAAATACCCCATCCTGAACATCTCACAGTCTGGCAAAAAACCAAAATATTATTCACCGGCGTTTCAAATCCAAAACCGAAAAATAAGTTTACTCCTACCCTCCCTTACCATTCTATAAGTCTGCCCGATGGCATAAAAGGCTGGTATTCTGCCCACGATTCGGCCAAGGGTTGTGTGATTCTTTTTCATGGATATTTAGGCGAAAAATCATCCATGATAGAACGTTCTGAATATTTTTATCAACTGGGTTATTCGGTATTTTTAGTTGATTTTCGTGGCAGTGGTGAGTCTTCCGGAACCTATACCACCATTGGTTTTGAAGAATCGGAGGATGTGTACAATGCATTTAATTATATCCAAAATAAAGGTATAAAAAATATCTATTTACAAGGTACATCTATGGGCGCTGCAGCCATACTTAAATGCCAAAACGAACACCATTTGCCCGCTGCCGGACTTCTTCTGGAATGCCCATTTGCACGCTTGCAGGATGCTGTAAACAGCAGATTTAAAAATATGGGAATTCCCAGTTTTCCCATGGCCTATTTATTGGTTTTTTGGGGCGGTATGCAGCATGGCTTTAATGGATTTTCACACAACCCTGCCACCTATGCCAAAAGCATCAAAACCCCTACCCTGCTCATTTACGGCACCCAAGACAAACGGGTAAGCATGCAAGAAACCAATGCCATTTTTAACGCCCTACAAGGTCCCAAAAAACTCTCCCTCCTCCCCCAATCCGGCCATGCCGATTATCTGATTCACAACCAAACCCAGTGGAAACACGCAGTGTCCGAATTCCTGCGGAATTCAGGTAGTAGGGAATAGGGAATAGGGAATAGCGACAGCCAGGCATAGCAATCGCTATTTGCAATGCCATGGGTGCAACATTTTATTCAAGTGTGAAGTGAGTATTATGTTAAAATTTAAAACTATTTTTAAAGATACTTTTTTCTCCTTAACTTAAAACTTCTTCTATTAGGCCGCTGCTACTATTCCCCATTCCCTATCCGCTGTTCCCTAATTCAGGCTCAAATCCTCCGGGGCATTGCTTAGCCACTTAAATTGTCCGCCCAGGGATTGTAAAATATGTTTCCATAGAAATACGTCATCCGAAAAAACATAATCGGCTTTTCCGTTGGCTACAATCCAGCTTTTTTGTTCCAGTTCGGCTTCAATTTGTCCATCTCCCCAACCGCTATATCCAACAAAAAACTTTACCTTTTCGTCTTTTAAAAGACCTTCATTAAAATAAAACTGCAGCATTTCAAAATCACCACCCCAGTATAGGCCGGGCAATATTTCGCGCGCACCTTCGAGGTTGGATAGGGTATGCAAAAAATGGAAAGTATTTTGCCCTACTGGTCCACCTAAAAATACGGGATTATCGCAATCAAAATCTTCAAATAAATCATTCACTGCCATGGCTGTTTGGTGGGTTAAAACATACCCCAACGACCCGTGTTCATTATGCTCTACCAATAGAATTACGGTACGATGAAAATTCGGATCCATTAAATAGGGTTCGGATACCAATATTGAACCTGCCTGTAATTTCATTCGTTATTTTCCTTATTAATTTCAGCGATTTCGGCAAAACTAACTCCCAATTGCTGCATATATTCCAAAAACAATTCAATCGCAATTTTAAAGAACAATAAAAACACCACTACTGCGGAAAAATCTCCGGTAAATGCAGAAAAAAACATACCCAAAATAATGGCTACATGAATAGGAAAAATGCGCACATAGGGCAAAAACATAAAGTCATTGGCATTGTATTTACCCGAATTTTCTTTTCCAAAATGTTGAATGGTATTTACAATTAATGCAAAACCAAAAACCGCAGCGCCCTCCCATACAATGCCCCAATCGGCTTTTGAAGGGGGAATAAAAAATGCGTATACAAAGTGAAAAAAACTAAAATGCACAAGAAAAAATATGGCTATAGCCTTGGGGCTTTTCCAGTCTGTGGGCCGGCTGGGCGCGGAAAAGCGGTAAAACATAAGTTTGAAAAAATGCATCACCCCAATCATTAAACTCTGCACCATGTAAATCCAGATGATACTACCCGAATGCTTGTGCAAATCCATTCCAGGCAAATAAAATATGGCTATATTCGAAACCAGAATAATCAGGTATGCCGGCTTGCTAAACCAGGAAGCAAAAAAATGTTTCCACGAGCCATTTTTGGTGGCTATAAACTTTTTAAGTCTTGCAAAAGCCGGATTTTTCTCGTTTTCTTCCATTTTATAGGTACAATAATGCAATATTTTCAGGGCATTTCCATGCATGTTTCAGGCAATAATCAGTCCGTATATTTCACAAAACCGGGGGTATTCACTAAAATTGCAGTTCCAAAATGCTTTTCAACTCGGTGCCATACTGGATATTCCTGCCCATTGTATGGCTTCTATACTTCGGCCTCTCGCACAAATACCGCTGGATACTGCTGCTTATCGCCAGCTACATTTTCTATGGATTTTGGAAATTAGAATTTGCATGTCTCATGGCCTTTACCAGCCTCATCGATTGGTACTGCGGATCACGGATTGAAAAATCAGAATCAAGGCCCACCCGGTTGTTTTGGATGTGGTTTAGCATCACCTCCAATGTGGCTATGTTGTTTATGTTTAAGTATTTCGATTTTGCCATGGGCAATTCCCATCTGGCCAAATCGCTTTATAATTCAAACCTCACTGCATGGATTATTGAATTAGGCAAATACACCGTGCCGGCGGGCATTTCGTTTTACACTTTTCAAAGTATCAGTTATGTAATTGATGTATACCGCCGGCAGGAAAAAGCCGAGCATAACCTTTTCCGTTTTATGCTTTACGTCAGTTTCTTTCCGCAATTGGTGGCAGGCCCTATCGAACGTTTCGGCAAACTGCACTCCCAACTTTTTACCAAATATATTCCCCAATGGGAGCATGTCAGGCGCGGATTCCGTATAATCATTTACGGCCTATTTTTAAAGGTATGTGTGGCCGACAACCTGGCCACAGTGGTAGACACCTATTATGCAGCACCCGAAACTTACAGCACCAGTGCATCCTGGATAGCCATTTTCTTTTTTGCTTTTCAGGTGTACACCGATTTTTTCGGATACTCATTGCTGGCCCAGGGCAGTGCCTTGCTTTTTGGCATAAACCTAATGGACAATTTTAACAAACCCTACATTGCCAAATCGGTACCCGAATTTTGGCACCGCTGGCATATCTCGCTTTCCACATGGTTTCGCGATTATATTTTTGTGCCTGTAGGCGGTAATAAAAACGGCCCATGGGTGCTGGCATTTGCCGTTATGTTGGTATTTTTTACCAGCGGATTGTGGCATGGTGCTAATACTACAATGATAGTTTTTGGCGTGTCGCAAGGTCTGCTGTACCTGTTCGACCGATTTATTTTCTCTAAAATTGTTTCCGAAAATATCCTTTGGAATCAATTCAGAAAATTAAAAACTTTTGCCTTTTTTATGGTAACATTGATTTGGTTCAGATCCCAATCTATGCCCCAGAGTGCCACCGTTTTTGATGCTGCTTTTTTTGGAAAATCGGGCTCTAAATCGCTGGAATTTCCTTTTTATATTCCCCTGTTTTTGTGCATTTTTTGGTTGCTCGACAACTGGATTATGAAAGAACGCATAGATATTTGGTTAAATAAATTTGCACTCCCAATCCGCTGGACAATGTATGCTGCCATGCTGCTATCGATATGGCTTCTGGGCGGCTCGGTCAATCATCCTTTCGTTTATTTTCAATTCTAAAAAATGGAAATCCTGAAAAATATATTGATTCGATTGGGGTTCGCAGCAGGGCTGTTTTTTATAGCCAATTATTTTTATGCCAAATACCAATATCCAAAAGATGTAAGAAAATACTCAAGGGTAAAAAACCAGATAGACAGCGCGTTTCAACTAGGCGAAATTGTGTATATGGGTGAAAGTAGCAATACAAGTTTCAATCCCTGGACAGATACATTGCAAAACAGTATTTCCGATTTTCTGGCGCGGTATTTACCCAATAAAAAGGTTACTGCCATTACCCACGAAGGCTATCATCCGGGTTTGTTTCTAGAAATGCTGAATTTATTGGATGACAAATATAAGTTACCTAAAACCCTGGTAATCACCCTCAATATGCGCACCTGCGGACCTACCGCAACATACAGTGGCAACGAGGCCAGCAACCGTCAGGAGGCTTTGTTTTATTCCAAAAGACTGCCATTGTTAACCCGGGTTTATTTGAGTTTGCACAACTACGACAACCGCAATGCAGCTGAAATGGAACGATTAAAATTTCAATGGTGGCGCACAAAACCTTTGAATGAAAACGGATTTAAAAACCAATTCCCTACCGTAAAAAAATGGCTCGATTACGAAGCTTCATCAGCAAAGCCCGAGAAATGGCGACAAGTGGCCGATGCCTACATTAAAGAGTTTTCTTTTGTATTAAACGAAGAAAATGACCGGGTAAAAGACCTTGATAAAATTGTAAATATTTGTAAAGAAAAAAATGTAAAACTGATTTTTCATATTTTGCCCGAAAGCCGCGACTATCCAAGACTCATGTTCGATTCTACATTATTACAATACATGGATTATAATGTAGATTTTTTATATAAACGCTATTCCCAATTGGGGATTACTGTTGTAAATAATTACATGAATTCCAGGAGCATTCAATACACCGACCAGTGGTATCCAACCGAGCATTTAAACGGTGAATTGCGCAAAATGATTGCAAAAAGCATTGCCCAGGTAATTGCCCCTACCCAAATTAAAGAATTCTCAATACCGCGAAACAATTGGCCCAATCCGGATATTAGACAGCCCATGGCAGACACTCTGTTAAAAAAAGTGCGCGAAGGCAAATACAATTAAGTGCCCGACCAAGGAAAAAAAGGGGTAAAAAGCGGAACGGCCGGGCACTGAACTATACTTAAAATCTCAATACCAATCCGCCTAACGTATTACGTGTGGCCGACGGGAAAAGATATACTTCCTGCACCCTCTTCAGGTCGCTACCGTTGCTGGTGAAATAGTCAAAAGTATATCCATTGTTATTGTAAATGCCATTGAATAAATTCAAAACCTGCACCTGTGCTTCCAATTGCAATCCGTTTCTGAATTTCCAGGTTTTATTAATCCAGATTTCTGAAAAATAATAAGCCCCGATCGTGCGCGTATTATCTCCGGTATTATCCAGATATTGTTTGGAAACATATTTATGTACCCAACGAAGGGTAATATTTTTAGGCGCGTTGTATATGAATGACAAAGCCGATACAACCGATGGAGAATATGAAATAGGCACATTTTTATGCACTTCTACCGAATCAACATAGGTAACATAATTGGGTGAAATGGTTTTAATTTCGGAGATTCTGTTCTGGCTTAAGGCAACATTTCCCAAAACCATAAATTTCTTAAAAACCCGCACGCTACCCGTAAGCTCAATGCCCGCGCGATAGCTTTTCGGCACATTGGTTCTAAGTGGTGTTCCAACGTCATTCACAGCACCGGTTAATACCAATTGATTTACATAATTCATATAGTAAAAACCCGCTTCAATGGCATATTTGGATGCATACTTGCGCCAGCCAAATTCATAATCAAACAATTTTTCGGGTTTCGGAACCTGTGAATTTTTATTATCCGTAAAGTCACTGCGACTGGGTTCGCGATTACCCACACTTAGGCTGCCATACAATTGCTCTCCGGCTTGTAAAAGCCAAGTAAATCCTGCTTTGGGATTAAAAAAATTATAGTCTCCTATAAAATTTACATGCCTTTGATCGTTGTCAAAACCGCCCCCTTCATGGTGTACTTTTCTGAATTGTAAATCCAGATTTCCATATAATTTTCGTGCTAATTTTACGGCCGTTTTTACAAAAATATTGGCATCTCTTTTATTGCCCGTTGCATCATAGTAGTGGGTTTCATAATTTAGTTCTGAAGCAGTTTTGGCCCAGATAACCTGCCCGTAATGATTGCCTTTATAATCGCTAATTCCCCCTCCCACAGTAAGGTTATATTTGCTGTTTTCGAAGTAATAATTTGCATTGATTCCCAACAAATCATTATTTAACCAACGTTGCCTGATCAAATCTGTTGTACGAATGGTATCAGTTCCGTAAATGGCAGGTCCTGAGCCATAATTTGCAAGTTTATCGCCCAATCTGAATTGCTCATAATACCCCTCTCCATGGGTTTTATACAGGGTAATATTTAAGCGACTTTTGGCAGTAAAATTATAATTATAATAGGCATGATAATGTGATTGTCTGTAATTATCAGTTTGGTTTTTATAGGTAAACGAATTGTAAGTGCGGTTATTGGAAGCAAACAAATTGACTGAGTCATCGACTGTGTTATAACTAAAGCCCTTATTGCGTTTGTAATGATCCATTAATTCGGCGGGTGTCCCATTTAATTTCTCTACCGGAATTCCATTCCAGGCCTGATAGGTTTTTTCGGCACCTGAAAAATTCAACAATTTTAAACTCCATTTTTTTGATACATAACCTGCCGACAAAAAATAGGAACTTAAATCTGAAGCTGCGCGATCAATAAATCCATCGGAAGTAATTTTTGAAAGACGCATATCTACTGTCCAGTGCGAATTAATCAACCCGGTACCGGCGGCAATTGTAGTTTTGCGTGTATTAAAACTACCAACTGAAGTGCTAATAAGGCCACTGGGTTTAAAATCGGAGGAGGTTTGCAAATTTACCGTAGCCCCAAACGCCCCGGCCCCATTGGTGCTGCCACCTACACCCCTTTGTACCTGTATATTGGCAGTTGAACTCGCAAAATCGGGCATATTTACCCAAAAAGTCCCCTGGCTTTCAGCATCATTGATGGGAACCCCGTTTACCGTAATATTGGTGCGTGTTGCATCACTACCCCGCACGCGAATTCCGGTATATCCGATTCCATTTCCGGCATCGCTGGTAATTACTACAGAGGGTTGCAATTGCATCAATACTGGCAAATCTCGTCCTGTATTTTGCACGGCAATTTCTTGCTTGCTGATTTCGGTTTTTGCTATAGCAGACACTTCATTCACCCTGGTGGCCTGCACCACTATTTCTTCAATTTTTTTAGGGTAAATTATTAAATTATAAACCTTTCCCCCCATTAATCCTTTTTCAAGGCTGGTGTCTTTAACTTCGAATTCAAGCCGCACACTATCCTGCAGCAGATGGATGTTTACAAACCATTCAATTTTGTGTTGAATGGGCAAATAACCCAGTGCATCGGTGGTTCCCAGGTACCTGTCGCCTGAATAAATTTCAATCCGACCCGGTTTTTGGTTGTCGAACGACTGAATAACAAACTCGGTTTTTTGGGCTTTGGCGCTGAAAATCAGCAGCATTAGTGCAATAAGCAGTTGGCTTTTCCTCATGTTGGTTTTTGTTTTTTAACATGCGGGAAGCCGGCTATGGCTTTACATTTCCCAGCGCAGGCATTATCCTGATCTGGTTATGCGGGTAAGTCTCAGCACCTGTCTATTGTAACAGCAGCACCCCGAATGTTGCCGCAAATGTATATCCAAAATCCGGATAATAACAAACCCGATTTTTTACCATCAAAACCCGATAGCACCCAATAAACAAATCTGGTATAGTAATTGATAAACTATGTATACCTGATGTTCATTAATCTATGAAAAAACAAGTACGTTTTGTACAACGCATTGCTGTTGTTGCTTTTGCATTTGTATCCACTGCGGCTTTTGCCCAAACCGGCGAAAATCCGAAACCCAATAACAGGCCTCGCGGGGGTACACAAACCAATACACCACCCCCGCCACCACCGCCACCGGTGCCACCCCAACAAAATAATCCCAGGCCAGTAATGATTCCGCCTGTATTGATTCCGGGTGGTGTAATGAACCAGCCAGGAATGCCCCAGGGAAACATGCAAACCGGACCGGTAAAAACCCCTGAGCAAATTGCCCGTGAAAATAAAGATGCAGCAAAAAACCAGATTCTGCGCGAAATTTCTGTGCTCAATGCCGATATACAAACTTTTGAAATTAATGATATTACCAAACCCTTTCAGGTAAAAGGTGCAAAAGGATTTATTGTGCATTTTCCCGAATTTGCTTTTGTTGATGAGGAAGGCAATACCGTTTTGGGCGAAGTACAAATTAAACTTACCGAATACACCAGCCTCAGCGAATTTGCTGCAGCCGGACTTTCAACCATGACCACCGATGGCGATATACTCGAAACCGGAGGCATGATAAATATTGACGCAAAAAGCGGTGATAAAAATATTAAATTGGCAAAAGGAAAAGAAATTTCTATAACAGTCCCCAACGCCGACCCAAATAAAGGATTTCAAACTTTTTACGGCAGTGGAATTGAACAGGTTAAATGGTCTACCAACCCCAACCAAAGCAACGCAGATACAGATACTATGCCGTTTGAAGGCTATACCATTAAAATGCTAAAACCCAACGGACATGCGCATGGCGATAACTTTACCATGGCCTTTTACAAAAACGATGAATCGTTGGAAAGTTATGTAAATAGTCAATTAAAAGTTTCGAAAGATGTACAGAAAAAAATATTAAAATCGGGTATTCCATTTGTTTATACCATTGAATTTAATGCCTTGGGAAAAATAAAAAGTGTAGCGCCTAAAAACCGCGAACTTACCGACAAATCGATTATTTCTCCTTTAAATTCTCAGATAATTTCTATACTAAAAAATGCACCCGCATTTGCCATGACGGAAGGCAATTTAATGGCAGGAAAACCCTATGATTTAATTTTTGCAACCGTTAAAAATTATACCGGAAAACAGGTAGTAATTGCACCGCCTTTGTCTTTCCCGGCCAATAAAAACAACAATGCTGTAAACGAAAATCCAAGTGAAAATAATGTAAATGAATTTACCATGAAAAGCAGCAGTTTACAAAAAATAAATTGCGATCGGTTTTCGGGATATAATGCAAAAGATACCTCATTTTTTCACTTCGACCGGGCCGACGCATTGGTATACATTGTTGTCCGTGATATGCGCGCTATGATTAGCCCCAGTGGTGCCAATGGCGATTATATGATGACCAAAATTCCTCCCGGAACTCCGGTGAGATATGTGGCAGTTATTTATGATGATATGGGCAATGTAAGCATCAGTGCAAAAGAAGCCCTTTTCAAACAAGAAAACGTAACATTCGACACCCGGTTGCCCTTTAGCTCCTTCAATCTGAAGGCCGCACTGGAAGCACCGTAAACGCATTTTCCCCTCGCGTACACGTGTGCATGCACCCTCGCGCACGCCCGCACGCGCCCGCACGCGCCCGCACGCCAGATTTGACAACTTTTTAAAAGTTGTCAAATCTGGTTACAGGGGGTATATTTGCAAAAATGAGATATTGGACCCTGGCCGTTTTATCCGGACTATTTCTAACCCATTTTAGCAAAAAAATGAAAGTTGAAAACCACACCTACGGTAATTACCACGATGTAACCATCAAACATATCGGACTCAACCTGAAAATTGATTTTGATAAAAAATCCCTCAGCGGAAGTGCAGCATTGCAAATCGAAAATAAAAACAATGCAAGCCAAATAATTCTCGATCACAAAAACATGGTGATTGAAAAGGTTGAAACCGATGGAAATTCCGCTACTTTTACCGCTGGCAATAACGACCCCGTGCTGGGTGCTCCCCTCTCCATCCCCATTTCTGCCGGCACCAAAACCGTTACCATTTTTTACCATACCCTACCCGAAGCCGAGGCCCTGCAATGGCTAAGCCCCGAGCAAACCAACGACAAAAAACACCCTTTCCTTTTCAGCCAATCACAAGCCATTCTGGCCCGCACCTGGATTCCGCTGATGGATGCACCCGCCATCCGCTTTACCTACGATGCTACCATCACTGTTCCATCGCATCTGATGGCTCTAATGAGTGCCCACAACCCCACCGAACGCAACAGCACAGGGGTATACCAATTTAAACAAGACAAACCCATTCCCAGTTATCTGATGGCCATTGCCGCCGGGGACGTATATTTCAAAAATCTGGGGCGCAATACAGGCGTTTATGCCGAACCCGGAATGCTTGAAAAAAGTGCCTGGGAATTTGAATCCATGCAAAGCATGGTAGACAGTGCCGAAGCCCTTTACGGACCCTATGCATGGGGCCGCTATGATGTGCTGGTTTTGCCTCCTTCTTTCCCCTTTGGCGGCATGGAAAATCCGGTGCTTACATTTGCTACACCCACCATTATTGCCGGTGACAGAAGCCTGGTAAGTCTTGTTGCACACGAGCTTGCACATAGCTGGAGTGGTAACCTGGTAACCAACGAAACCTGGAATGATTTCTGGCTCAATGAAGGATTTACGGTATATTTCGAACAACGCATCATGGAAAAAATTTATGGCCATGATTATGCCGAAATGCTCACAGCTTTATCGCGTGGTGAATTGCAACATACCGTAGATGAAATGATGGCCGATCCGCAACAAAAAGAGGATACCAAATTGTTCCTAAACCTCGACGGACGCAACCCCGACGATGGTGTTACCGATATTGCCTACGAAAAAGGTCGCTTCTTTTTACGCAGTATAGAAAAGGTGGTTGGGCGCGAAGAATGGGATAAATTTTTGGTAGAATATTTCAAAGCCAATGCTTTCAAAACAATGACAACCGCAGGATTTATTAAATATTTGGAAAGCCACCTGAGTGCAACGATTGAAGATTGGGAGACTAAATTAAATTACCGTGAATGGATCTATGAAACAGGGCTTCCAAAGAATTGTGAGACCATCCATTCCAAAGAATTACAAAAGGTGGATGCAGCCATTGCAGATTACAAAACCCATTGGGATGTAAATGCCATTCACAGCGAAAAATATACCACCCACCACTGGTTGTATTTATTGCGCAATTTGCCTGAATTAAATACCGAAAAAATGAAAGCCCTGGATGATAAATTCGGGTTTACAAAAAGCGGCAATGCCGAAATATTGTGCGATTGGTTTCAGCTTTGTGTAAAATACAATTACGAAACTGCATACCCGGCCATGCGCAACTTTTTATGCCATGTGGGTCGCCGTAAATTCTTAATGCCACTGTACAAAGGCATGGTTAAAACCGCAGCTGGAAAAGCCCTGGCCAAAGATATTTTCAAGCAGGCCGAATCGGGTTACCACGCAGTTGCCGCCAATTCTATACGCGAACTTTTAGGTCAATAATACTGTAAACAATTGCAGTTTTTATTCAAATAATTATTTCGCAGTTCATATGCATTTTTCGGTTTCAAATTCTGTTCTACAAGCTTTGAAAGCCGATTGCCTGGGTCCTTTTGAAAACATTTTTATCAAACGCGATGATTTAATTCATCCCATAGTAAGTGGAAATAAATGGCGAAAATTAGAATTTGCCATAAAAAAAGCCCTGGCAGAAAATAAAAATCACCTGGTAACTTTTGGAGGTGCTTTTAGCAACCACATGGTGGCCACCGCCTGTGCCGGAGCCAGTTTGGGACTGAAAACCAGCTGCTTTATACGTGGGGATGAATTGCAAGGGCCGGCCAATCATTATTTATTTTCAGCCCAATTGTATGGCATGGAATTAATTCCGGTTTCGCGCGAACAATACCGATTAAAATCGACCCTGTTTGAAGAATATTTTAGCAACCAACCCCATGCATATTTTGTAGCAGAGGGAGGTGAAAGTGCAGAAGGAATTGAAGGGGTTGAAAAAATTATTGCAGAACTTGATTTTGTCCCCGATTACATAGTTCATGCCAGCGCTACAGCCACTACTGCTTGTGGATTGGGCAGTGGTTTGCAAAAAATAAATGTTATTAACACCCAGGTTTTAAGCATTGCGGTGCTTAAAAACAAAGAGGAGCAAACCGAAAAAATCGAAAATCTGGGACTGCAACATTTTTGTGAAATAATCGATGGATTTGAATGCGGGGGATATGCTAAAACCAATGCTGATTTATTGCATTTTTGCAAAGATTTTATTCGTCAAACCGGCATTATGATAGACCCAGTTTACACAGGAAAAGCACTATTTGCATTGTCCCAGCTGCTTAAAAATGGAAACATAAACCCGCATAAAAAAACAATGTTCCTCCATACCGGGGGAACACTGGGAATATTTTCGGATAAATTTCGCGGACTTATGGGGTAACCACCGTTCCGGTGATTATTAGCTCCTGGGTTGAGCCGTCGGCGAATGTTACTTTAATAAATTTCTTAAAAAATCCCTGGCGGTTTTGTGTGGTATATTTAGCGGTAACAGAACCACTTTGACCCTTTTTAATGGGATCACTGGTAAACTCAGAAACTGTGCAACTGCAGCCGGGTTCAGCTTTCAGTATGGTAACTATTTTGGATGATTTATTTTTAAAAGTAAATTTATGTACCAATTCAGGACCCATATTTACTTTGCCAAAATCGTACAGGGTATCTACCCAAACCAGGCCTTTTTTATCGTGTCCTTTTTTGTTTTTGGGTTTCGCAAAACTGCTGGTTCCGGTTATCAACAATACAGCGGCCAGGGCCATAAATGCAGTGGTAAAGATGTGCTTTCTCATGGTTATTTTCCTTTTTTGGGTTTTACTTTTTTATCCTCATTTTGCATTACCGGTGTTTGGTTATTTAGCCGGATGCGCTTATTTTTTATTTTACTTCCCGCAATTACGGGATTCATTTTACCAGTAACAAAATAATTTTTTTCAGCCACGTTATTCAGCACAATGGCCCCTTTCATAAAATGATCTTCGTGGTTGTTTTTAGAATAAAAAACCAGCACAATCGAATCGGTTTGATTGGGGAATAAAGTATCATGAAACTCGGGCGTGGTGCATTGGCAACCCGGATGTACCTGGTAAATTTTAACCGGCGATTGGCCATAATTGGCAATATAAAACACCGCAAAAACCGTATCGCCCTGGTTAATGTCGGGGCAAAAAATGGTATCCGCACCCAGGGTGGTGATGCCTTCGGGCATAGAAGGCGGACCTTGCGCCAAAGCACTCAGTGGTATACCCAATACGCCCAAAACCAACGCTATGTAATGCCTGAAACTCATTTTAATACAATACTTCATATTTCGTGCCAGTTTATCCTCGACCCTGAAATGCCTGTCACTGTTGCCTCAAAAATAAAAAAGGCCACCTAAGGGCAGCCTTTTTTTATAGATTTTTACTTGAATTATCCTTTGATAATAATCGGAGATTTTGGTTTCTCAGGTTCTTTTACCACCATTCCGGAAATGGTAAGGGTAACATCGCCACCATTACTTTTTACGAAAATGTTTTTGGTAAAGCTGCCTGGGCGACCATTTGAATTGTATTCGGCAGTAATTACCGCAGACTGACCAGGGGCAATTGGCTCGCGGGGCCATTTTGGAGTGGTGCAACCGCAGCTGGCCTGCACATTGGTAAGTACCAGGGGCTCAGTACCGGTATTGGTAAATCTGAACTCATACTTGGCAATCTCGCCTTCAGTTACATTGCCAAAGTTGTGACTGATTTCGTCAAACTTAATGGTAGTGTTGGTTTGTTGCGGATCTTGTTGGGTACTTGTAGTTGAAGTTACCGGATTTTGGGCAACCGCAATTGCCATTGACAGGCAAACCAGTCCAAAAAATATTGCTTTCCTCATAGTTACGGTCCTCCGAATGCTTATTTAATCTGACCGCCTTGTGGGGTGCCGGTATCAGTAGCTACAGTGCCTTCGATGGTCAATACCTGGGTAGCGCCATTGTCGAAAGTAACGGTAACGGTTTTGTTGAAGTAACCTGGACGGCCTTGGGTACCGAAGCTGGCTTTAACTTCGCCGCTTTCACCTGGCAATACAGGGGTTTTTGTAAAGGTTGGGGTGGTGCAACCGCAGCTGGGCTGAGCAGTTTTAATAACTACTGGGGCAGTACCGTTGTTGGTGAATTTAAACACCACTTCAGCAGCTGGTCCTTCGGGTACAGTTCCGAAATTGTGTGATACTTTGCTCCATTTAATGGTTTCAGCCTGAGCAGCATTCTGATTTACCGAAGTAAATGCAGCTGAACCTGAAGGCATTTGAGCAGTGGCAAGGGCGAATGTTACCATAACTGCGGCACCGAAAGTAAGGATCTTTTTCATGTTGTTTTATCTTTGAGTTAATGTGTTTGGGAAAAAACAATATCTGTGCCAAAAAACTCAAAAAACCCACTTTACCCCGCCAAAGCCTCATTTTTACCCAATTTTCGACCCTCCTATCCACTAATCCTTGCTTTTTAATTGCCGGCAAGTAACTTTGAGTATGGTCTTGCGTGCACTTTTGCCCGAAAATGAGCCCAAAATTAAACAGGGGTGTATAACAGCGGTGTTAATTATGATTGTAAGCTTATCTGTTCTGCTCTATTTGATTTGAGATAAAATTTTAGGACTTAATCATTCAATCTGAATTATCGCCCTTTTAAAATCATAGGCAAGCAAAACTTTGGGCGAATAAAAAAATTTGCGGTCTCGCTGCGAATCCCCGCCTGAACGACTTCAGTCGTCCGCCTTATCCAAGTCGGATAAAGTTCGGGAACGCAGTTGCGGTCTCGGCAGGAATCCCCGCCTGAACGACTTCAGTCGGGCTGGGAACCTGCTAGCGGTCTCGCTGCGAATCCCCGCCTGAACGACTTCAGTCGTCCGCCTTATCCAAGTCGGATAAAGTTCGGGAACGCTGTAGCGGTCTCGCTGCGAATCCCCGCCTGAACGACTTCAGTCGGGCAGGGAACGCAGTTGCGGTCTCGGCAGGAATCGAACCTGCATCAAAAGCTTCGGAGGCTTCTATACTATCCGTTGTACTACGAGACCTGTAAGTAAAAAGGGTTGCAAAGTTAAGACCTACCCCCTATGCGAACCAACCCCGTTTGCCTTATTTTTGTAGTTTACTTATGGAAATACGCATTCGCATCCGTAAACCCCTTGCCATTGCCATCCTGGCCTTTTTTCTGTCCAGCGGGTTTCGCATCTACGATGAATTATTTGAGTATTCAAAAAACCTGGAAATCTTCAGCTCGGCCTACAAAGAGGTAGGCAAAAACTTTGTTGATGATGTAGATCCCGGCAAACTGATGCGAAAAGGACTGGATGCCATGCTGGCTTCGCTGGACCCTTACACCAATTTTTACTCTGAAAGCCAGGCCGAAGAAGCGTTGATGGACCGGCAGGGTGAATACAGTGGCATGGGTTGCCGCATTATCCTTCGCAATGGATATCCGGTGGTATCGGAGGTTTTCGGTGGTTTTGCCTTTTCCAAAGCCGACATACGCCCGGGCGATATTTTGAAAAAAATGTCAGGGCAGGATATGCACAATAAAACAGTAGCCGAAGTGAGCTTATTCCTGCGCGGTGCCCCTAATACCGATGTGCCTGTAACCATTATCCGCGAAGGCCAAACCATAGACAAATCCGTTACCCGCCTGCAGGTTCGGTCTAAAAATGTACCCTATTTTGGGATGGCCGATGGAGAAACGGGCTACATAAAACTCGAAACTTTTGGTGCCAATTGCGCTTCTGAAATCCAAAATGCCCTGGTAAGTCTGAATAAGGACGGCAAAATGAAGTACGCGGTACTTGATTTGCGCGACAACGGCGGCGGGTTGCTGCACGAAGCGGTGAATATTGTAGGCCTTTTCAGTGGCCCGGGCAAGCTGGTGGTAGACATGCGCGGACGCACTCCGGAAAGCAACAAACCCTGGACCACCAGTGGCTCAAGCCCCTTTATCAGCCTTCCCCTGGCCGTACTGGTAAACTCACACTCAGCCTCGGCAAGTGAGGTGGTGAGTGGCAGCCTGCAGGATATGGACCGCGCAGTAATTGTAGGCCGCAACAGCTTTGGCAAAGGCCTGGTTCAAAACTATTTTCAGCTGCCTTACCGCACCCAAATGAAAATAACCACGGCCAAATATTACACCCCATCGGGTCGTTGCATACAGTTGCTGGATTACCGCCACCGCAATGCCGATGGAAGTGCCGGCAAAATGCCCGACAGCCTGCGCAAAGCCTTTAAAACCAACAGCGGCCGCACAGTGTATGACGGGGGTGGAATTAAACCCGATATAGAGGTGGATGAATTTGCAGGGCAACCTTTGCTTAAACTCATGATTGATGAGCTTTTGCTGTTTGATTATGCAAACCATTACCGCAATACCCATGAAAGCATAGCCTCGGCCCGTGAATTTAAAATTACACAAACCGAGCTCAACGGATTTATTGCTGAAAGTGCAGATAAACTTACGGTGATTATCCGCAATAAACTCAAAACCAGCCTTAAACAAAGCGTACCCGATACCAACCTTATCAATGCTTTGATAGAGGAAGGTGCTTTTGAAGCCCGATTAAAAAAAGAGATAAACGAAAAAATGAATCTTTTTAGTAAAAGCCTGCAATACCGTTTGCAGCAAGAAATACTGCGCCGTTATTATTTCGACGATGCATTATACGAAAGCAGTTTTGTAGGTGACCCCGATTTAGAAAAAGCCCTGGCCATTTTGCATAACAATAACGAATACAAAAAAATCCTGCTTCCCTAATGGATTGGCTCACCTGGATTGTATTGCCCCTGGTAGGCGCCGTTGGCGGATTTTTGGCCGGGATGTTGGGTGTTGGCGGTGGAATTATTTTTATTCCTATACTCTCTTACCTCTTTACACAGCAAGGCCTATCGAACGCCGAGGTAGTAAAATATACGTTGGCCAATTCCATCTTTCTGGTATTTGTAAGTGGCATTGCGGGCATTCTCAAACAGTCGCGCAGCAAAAGTCTCGACATCCAAAAAATGTTGCTCATTGGCATTCCCGGTGCCCTTTTTTCGCTGGGGGTAAGTCTCATTATAGCGCACGGATTGCCCGACTTTTCAAATCCTGGCAGCTGGCTCAATCAACAAGGGCATTGGTATAACAAAAACATGTTTCAGCTGGTTTTTCTGGGCTTTTTGGTAATTTCCATTTCAAACATGATTTTTGGCAAACCCGACCATAAAAAAGAGGGTCTGGTCGAAAATGACGGAAACCGCACAGGCCTGCAAATCATGGTGGCCGTGCTCGCCGGATCGGTAGTGGCACTTTCGGGTTTAGGTGGCGGTGTGATTATGGTTCCGATGTTTCGCATCATTCTAAAAATGCCTATGAAAAGCGCCACTGCACTTTCTTTAAGCATCATTCCGTTTTTAAGCCTTGCTCCGCTGATTTCTTATATCATCACCGAACCCATTGAACCTGTAAAAGGGCTTCATACCGGCTACCTGGCCTGGCCCTATGCCTTGCCCATTGCGGCTGCCGTTGCCATATTCGCCACACTGGGCTTGAAAGTGGCCAAAAACATGCCCGCAAAAGTATTGCGTTCTATATTTGCAAGCCTTTCCAGCATCATCTTCATCAAAACCCTTTACGAAATATTAAATCCATGATCAAACGCCTCATATTTATTCTGGCTTTCAGCAGTGTAGTAGCTGTAAATGCCCAGAAAAACGAACCCCAGGTAGTACAAAACCTGAAAACGGATATCAGTTATCTTTCATCCGAACAATTGCAAGGCCGCCTGGCTGGTTCACCCCAGGATAAAATGGCTGCAGAATATATTGCCGAAGAATTTAAAAAAGCAGGACTGAAACCCTATAATGGCCAAACGTTCCAAACCTTTGACATTGTGCAATTGCGCATTGCAACAAACAAAACCATTTTTGAATTGCATTTCCCAAATGCCGATACTTTTATGAAAACCAAAATGGTATTATTCCGCGATTTTTATCCTGTATCGGAAAGTGGTATGAACGACTCTGCATTTGGGCTCACCGCATTTTGCGGATACGGAATTGAAGCACCGGGTTTAGGCATAAACAGCTACCAGAATCTTACCGATTTAAAAGGAAAAATATTTTTAATTATGCTGGGTTTTCCCGGCGATGATACCGCCCAAAACAGCCCCCTGGCGCCCTATGCCGATTTGGGTAGCAAAATCGAAACCGCAATAAAATATGGCGCTGCCGGTGTAGTTTTTACCCGAGGCGGCCCCAAAGCCGATGTGCCCAAAGGCGAATTGCAACGCAATGCCAAAACCTATCCCATTCCGGTTATTTTTTTAAACAAAGAATTATATCCACGCATTAATATGTATGTAAAAATGCGCACCGCCATTGCAGCGCCCAGCAACAAAGCGTATAATGTAATGGGATATCGCAACAACCATAAAAAAAATACCATCATTATTTGCGCCCACCACGACCATTTGGGGCATAATGAATTTGGCAACAGTTTATATACCGGCAAAGATTTACAGGTACACAATGGTGCCGATGACAACGCCAGCGGTGTAGCCGCTATGCTTCAACTGGCCCGCACTTTAAAAGGCCGTAAATACAAAAAAAATAATTATTTATTCATTGGTTTCAGCGGCGAAGAAATGGGATTATTGGGTTCTAAATCATTTTTAAATCAAAATATTATTCCCAAAAATTCCATTAATTATGTCATTAACATTGATATGCTGGGCAGACTCGATAGCCAATCTAAAACGTTGGTGGTAAACGGAACCGGCACTTCCAGCCAATGGGAAAAAAGTATTAAATCTGTAAAAAACGACAGCACTGTTTTGCATATTGTTACCTCAGCCAGTGGACTTGGGCCCAGCGATCACGCTTCGTTTTACCTGGATAGCATTCCGGTTTTGCATTTCTTTTCGGGCCAACATGCCGATTATCACAAACCAAGTGATGACGAAAGCAAAATTAATTACCATGGTATGTATTTGTCTGTTAATTATATCCAAAAAATTGTTGCATCCGCAAATAAAGCAGGTAAAATTAATTACATAAAAACCAAAGATGCTGCACCCGGCAGAAGGAGTTTTAAAGTAACCATGGGGGTAATGCCAGATTATACTTACACCGAAAATGGCATGCGCATTGATGGCGTAACCGATGGCAAACCCGCGCAGATTGCAGGCTTACAACGCGGTGATATTATTACCAAAATTGAAGGATTCTCTATCAATTCGGTTCAGGATTATATGCGTGTTTTGCAAACCTTAAATAAAGGACAAAAAATAAAAGTAGAAATTATCAGAAACAAGGAAACAAAGATTTTGGAGGTAGCACTGTAATGAAAATTATCGACCACATTGCCCAATCAAAAAGCACCCTGTTTTCGTTTGAAATATTGCCGCCATTAAAAGGCGCAGGTATTAATAGTTTATGGGAAGGAATTGATCCTTTAATTGAATTTAAACCCTCGTTTATTGATGTTACTTACCACCGTGAAGATTTTGTATATAAAAAACGTCCGGATGGAACTTTAGACAAAGTATCTACCAAAAAAAGACCCGGAACAGTAGCCATATGTGCAGCTTTGCAGCATAAATACAAAATTGATGCAGTGCCCCATTTAATATGTGGTGGTTTTAGCAAAGAGGATACCGAAAATGCATTAATTGATTTGAGCTTTTTGGGAATTGACAATATTTTGGCACTGCGCGGCGATGCGCGTAAAGGCGATGATGGATTTATTGCAGAACCCAATGGCAACCAGAATGCTTTGGATCTGATTTATCAGATTAAAAATATGAACAGCGGCATTTACCTGGATGAAGAATTAACCAATGCCAACATCACCGGTTTTTGCATTGGGGCCGCTGGTTACCCCGAAAAACACATGGATGCACCCAGCATGGATGTGGATATGAAATTTCTGAAAAGAAAAGTAGAAGCCGGTGCCGAATTTTTAATTACCCAAATGTTTTTCGACAATTCGGTGTATTTAAAATTTGTAGAAACTTGTCGCAGCCTGGGTATTAATGTGCCCATTATTCCGGGAATTAAACCCTTAAGTACCAAAAAACAGGTAGAAGTATTGCCCAAAATATTTCATATTAATTTACCCGAAGACTTGAAAAAAGCCATAGATAGTTGCAAAGACGATGCAGCTGTAAAACAAGTGGGAATTGAATGGGCCGCAATGCAATGCAAAGAATTGATAGCCAACAACGCCCCTGTTTTGCATTTTTATACCATGGGCAAAAGCGAACAAACCAAGGCCATTTGCAAAGCGATTTTTTAAAAATGATGTACAATTTTCTCTTAATTTGTAATCTCTCAACCGATCAATTAAGGGCATATTGAAGGGCACAGTTATAAAATCAACCGGAAGCTGGTACCAGTTGCTTACTGAGGATGGCACTGTATTGCCCGCCCGCATTCGGGGAAAATTCAGATTGCTGGATAAAGACACCAGTAACCCTGTGGCAGTTGGCGACCATGTTGAGTTTGAGGATGATCCCGGCTACCCCGATACTGCTTTTATTACAGCATTAGAGCCGCGCAAAAATCACATCATCCGCAAAAGCAACAAACTCAGTTCCCAAAGACAGGTATTAGCCGCCAATTTAGACCTCGCCGTAATGGTAGCCAGTATGGTGGCTCCCCGCACTTCAATGGGTTTTATCGACCGGTTTTTGGTATGCTGCGAATCTTTTCATTTACCCGTAATTTTATTTTTTAATAAAACCGATTTATTAGACGAAAATGGCCTCGAAGTATTAAAAGATTACATGAAAGTGTATTCCGACGCAGGCTATGAAGTCCACTCAGGATCGGCATTACAGCCCCAAACCCTGGAAGTATTGCACCAGAGAATTAAGGGCAAAACCATTATGGAAATCGGGCATAGCGGAGTGGGTAAAAGCACCATTTTAAATACTTTATATCCGGGTTCAAATGTTAAAGTGCAAAGCATAAGCAGCCAGCACGAAAAAGGCAAACACACCACCACTTTTGCAGAAATGCATATAATGCCCGACAATACAAGGTTTATAGACACACCCGGCATCCGCGATTTTGGGGTGGTAGATGTACCTACTGAAGAAGTGGGACAATATTTTCCTGAATTCAGACGTTATATGCCCGATTGCAAATTCAACGATTGTCAGCATACAAATGAACCCGGATGCGCCGTAAAAAATGCTGTGGAAGCCGGACAAATATCTGCAGAACGTTATTATAGCTATACCAGCATTTTGCGGGGTGATGATGTATTCGATTGAATTATACCAACAAATTAACGGATGAAATATATTTTTACTTTCGCATTTATTCTAATTCTAAACTGTATAAAAGGGCAAAACCTGAGCATCAATAATGATCATGGATTTTACTTTTATATACCCAACAATTTAACTTTTGATATAAGGGAATTTGAACTCGACGCAACTTCGGATTTAATTTACGAAAAAGGCGCTTATTATGTAAAAGATGGACACGACTTTGTAAAACTAACTTTTACCCATCGGGCAGATAAGAAAAAATACAAGTTTAGCTATCCGGTGAATAAACCAAAAATTACCGGAATTTATCTGGGTAAAATTGCCACTGGCAGTGAATGTACCTTAAAAGATATTAACAAATACGATTTATTAAGAATCAAATTTGATGTGGATAGCATAGTTGGAAATAATTGGTTCAAAATCACCGGTTTTACCGAGCAGTTGTTAACCAGTAAAACATTCAATGTAATGGATTCTAAAAACGGAGACCGGCATTTTGACATAAACACCCTCGATACCACCGAAATACCCCAATTTTATAGCCTGGAGAACATAAGCATCCAAACCAGAGAGAACATTTTACTACCCCAATCTGTTAATTTTTTTGTGCGTTTCGTTACTCTAAATTCGTCTGCCTTTTCAAATCCGATTTACAACTGGTACAGCATTTTAGATTGGGTTTACCCCGAAAAAACCTATTCAGAAATCAGGATTAAAAACAAGGAAATTGATAATCCCATTATACTGCAAAAACAATCCCTAGGTGACTCTGCATACATCTTATCTCGCACCGTTTTTAACAGTACATTTGAGTTTTTTACAACAGTTTCCGATAAAAACATACTCACATACAAAGCCTGGATTGTAGATTCTTTAAATGCAAGTGTGGTAAAATACCACGATGAAAAACCACAGGAAAAAACCGATTTGAATGGGTTAAATTTAAAGTTAACACGCTATTTAGGCAATGGATATACCCTGGAATATCATTTGCAATCTACCCACAAAGATTTTCTGCTGGCTGGATCGGTTGCATTGCCTCAAACCTGGACGAACGACACAAAAATGCTAGGTAAAGCCGGAGAATTGATTCAAAACCAACTGGCAATTTGGAAGTCTATGAATTTGAAAGCCGATAGCGTTTTGGTTATGTACAAGGGGAAAACCCTGGCCATAGTGAGGCTCGATCTTCAAAAAGCCAATCCTTGTGGCAATATTGATTGTACAAGCACTACCCTGTTCTATCAATACCATTTACCTGAAGGTATTGTAATAAAAGAGCCAAAAAAACTCAAAAAACTGAACGCCAAACTGGCGAAAGTGCCCATTGATCCGGGTAAATAAAAAATCTCCAAATCAGATTTTGGAGCCGCCAACAAATCACTATCTTTGCACCGGCGGTACGGTCAGCTCCCCGTGAACTCCCCCAGGACCGGAAGGTAGCAAGGGCAGCGGGTTGTAGCGGCGCGATACCGCCATTTTTTATTGCCGTTGACATTTTTTGCTTCGCAAAAAAGTCTTACGGCAATAAAAACCCTCGACCGCAAGGTCGGGGTAGTTGCAGCCCAGCACTCAGCAAAGCATTTTCCAAAGCAAAAATTCTTAGGCAAATAAAACCCAGACAAGCTACCCATGGGAGCTTCGTCGGGGTATTCCAAACCAAACAAAATCTCACAAATTTTCTGCTTCCAAAGCAAAAATTCTTAGGCAAATAAAACCCAGACAAGCTACCCTTGGGAGCTTCGTCGGGGTATTCCAAACCAAACAAAATCTCACAACCTTTCTGCTTCCAAAGCAAAAATTCTTAGGCAAATAAAACCCAGACAAGCTACCCTTGGGAGCTTCGTCGGGGTATTCCAAACCAAACAAAATCTCACAACCTTTCTGCTTCCAAAGCAAAAATTCGTAGGCAAATAAAAACCCTCGACCAATAGGTCGGGGTAGTTACAGCAAAGCATTCAGCTAATGGTTTCTGCTGCAAAAAAGTCTTACGGCAATAAAAACCCTTGACTATAACCGCCTCGTTAAGGTGCATACAAAACAAAGAGATTTCTCGCAGTTCTGTCAGCTGTTTTAAAAGTATATTTAGTAGGTAAATAATTCTCCGAAAATAGTAACAAATTCAATTAAGAATGTTCCTTATTCTTATCTTGAAACGCAATGATAATTAATTCAAACATTTATAAAACCTAGAATCCCCAAAGCCGGTTGGACATCAGTTCTTAAATCCAGCATAGATGGATCAATGCTCCAGTCAGCTGCAATTTTAAAAACCAATTCCTCATCAGGGCTGTCTCCAGAATCAGCTTCCTCCTCAAATTCACCTGAGGAATTAAGTAGATTGAATAATTTTTCTATTTGACCAGACTCACCTTCATTCAATATGATTTCCCCCATTTCGCCATTATAACTATAAGCTCTTATTAATTCACCCTGAATAGCTTTCATCCATGCATGACAATCCACTCCTCTGTGGGTTTGAAAATACTGGGCTTCTCCAAATTTTTTGCTCATTTCTTTTAAATCTTGAATTATGCCATGTGCAAGTGCTGCAGAATCAGCTGTTCCGGCATATTCAGTAATGAGACACCAGCCATCAACCGGTGGGGTAATATACGAGGCAGGCTGAGACAGATTGCTAATTTCCACTATTCCTGCCTTCCAATTGCAAGGCAACTGATCTTGCAATCCTAAATAATTCGCTAAATCCTGTATTTTCTCGGTACGCACTGCATACCACTGTTGTTTCACACCAAATCCTTGCGGTAAATCAGGAGTTGACATCTCATCTAATAGGCTCTGTGAGCCAGGGTATCCAACAAATCTTTTAGGAATTTCCATATAACTAACAAATATTGTTTCAAAAATATTCTATTCCCATAATATTTTCGTGATTTTCACTAGGAATATAGAATTAAATTTAGGTCAAAGTACGGCATCAACTCTATCTTTTGCCTGAATTCAAACTGAATAATTTAACCACTATCTTTGCTCCTTTATGTCTACCGATATAAACTTCAACAAGAACGAAGACGCCAACATGCAGCTGTGGGATGCTGTGCGTGCCAAACTCATTAAAATCCATGAAGGTGGGGGTGCCAAAGCGGCGGCCAAACAAAAAGAAAAAAACAAAATGCTGGCCCGCGAAAGGATTGAATACCTGCGCGATAAAAACAGCAACTGGATAGAAATAGGCGCCTTTGCAGGCTATGAAATGTATCCCGAATACGGTGGATGCCCCGCGGCTGGTGTAATTGCCGGAATAGGCTATATCAGCGGCAAACAATGCGTAATTGTAGCCAACGATGCCACTGTAAAAGCAGGTGCCTGGTTTCCCATTACCGGCAAAAAAAACCTACGCGCCCAGGAAATTGCCATGGAAAACCGCCTGCCCATTATTTATCTGGTAGACAGTGCGGGTGTGTTTTTACCCATGCAAGATGAGATTTTCCCCGATAAAGAACATTTCGGTCGCATATTCCGCAACAATGCCATTATGAGCAGCATGGGCATTACCCAGATTGCCGCTGTAATGGGGAGTTGCGTTGCCGGTGGTGCTTACTTGCCCATTATGAGCGATGAAGCCCTGATTGTGGAAGGAACCGGAAGTATTTTTCTGGCCGGAAGTTATTTGGTAAAAGCCGCAGTGGGCGAAGATGTAGACAACGAAACCCTGGGCGGTGCCAGCACCCAAAGCGAAATTAGCGGGGTAATCGACGACAAATTTCCGGATGATAAAAGCTGCCTGGATCGCATTAAATATATTATGGATAAATTGGGCAAATTTGAAAAAGCCGGATTTGACCGTACCAAGCCTGCAGCCCCCGCCAAAAGCGAGAAAGAAATACTGGGCATTTTACCCAATGAAAGAAATAAACCCTATAAAACCATCGAAATAATTGAAAGGCTGGTTGATAAAAGTGAGTTTGAACAATACAAAGAAGATTATGGCAAAACCATTATCTGTGGCTGGGGTCGCATTGATGGCTGGGCGGTAGGAATTGTTGCAAACAACCGCGAAATTTCGAAAGCCAAAAAACCCGGTGGCAGCAATGAAATGCAATTTGGAGGTGTGATTTATAGCGACAGTGCCGACAAAGCCGCCCGTTTTATTATGAATTGCAACCAGAAAAAAATACCCTTGGTTTTTTTACAGGATGTAACCGGATTTATGGTGGGCAGTCGCAGCGAACAAGGCGGAATTATAAAAGACGGTGCCAAAATGGTAAATGCCATGAGCAATTCTACGGTGCCCAAATTTACCATTGTAGTTGGGAACAGCTACGGAGCCGGCAACTACGCCATGTGCGGCAAAGCTTACGATCCGCGTTTAATTGTGGCCTGGCCCAGTGCAAAAATTGCCGTAATGGGTGGCGAACAAGCGGCTAAAGTATTGTTGCAAATCGAAGAAATGAGCCTCAAATCCAAAGGTGAAATTATTACACCAGAAGCTGAAAAAGAATTGTTAGATAAAATTACCCAACGCTACGAAAGCCAAACCACACCGTATTATGCAGCCAGCCGTTTGTGGGTAGATGCCATCATTAACCCCCTTGAAACCCGCCAGTGGATTAGTATGGGCATAGAAGCCGCCAACCATGCACCGGTAGCCAAATACAATGTGGGTGTATTGCAAACCTGATTGAATTCTAAATTAAATTCATTAGTTTTAATTCAATTTTTAAATACCCAAATCGGGTTGAATCTAAAACCAACTTTTTGTATATTTGAATAATGGCAGAATTGCTGAATATATCCGAGGAAGAAAAAATAAAACGTCGTATGGCACTTACACCTACCCAGCGTTTCAGGTTATTTATGCGATTGTACAAATTGGGTAAATTCATGCAGAAAGCCAAACCAAAAGTTAATTGATGGATATACTCGACGATTCTATAATTAAATTGTGGAGATGCTTGCATGAATTTCATGTGAATTATATTATGATTGGTGGCTTCGCGGTAAACATGAACGGGTATCATCGTTTCACAGAAGATTTAGACATTTTAATTGAAGATAATTCGGAAAATAGAAAAAATTTCAGACAGGCTTTAAATGCAGCGGAAATAGGCGATTTCGCAATTCTGGAAACCATGGAGATCATTCCTGGAATGACCAGCATTTTATTGGACGGTGGGATGGAATTGGACATATTTAATATATTACCCGGTTATGAAAATTTAGCATTTTCGCAATTACATTCCGATGCAATCACGCAGGATATTGAAGGTATTCCAGTGTGCTTTTTGCATTATAATCAAATTATCAAAACAAAGAAAATCACCAACCGGCCTAAAGACAGATTAGATATTGAAGAGCTTACCAAAATATATAATATTAAAGATCAGGAGTGACTTCTGAAACGATAATTCGCAAAATTTATGCATCAGAAAATAATGCAATTGCTGCACTGATTCGTGATGTATTCCATGAATTAAATGCCCCTAAAACGGGCACCGCATATAACGACCCAACGACCGATTATTTGTATGAAAAATTTAAAACTGAAGGCTCTGTTTTATTCGTTGCAGAAGTGAATGGCGAACTAGCCGGCTGCTGCGGCATCTACCCCACCGAAGGCTTGCCCGAAAACTATGCAGAACTGGTGCGTTTTTTTATTTCAAAACAATTCCGTGGAAAAGGAATCGGAAAAGCTTTAATGGAACAATGCACCCAATGGGCACGTAACTTTGGCTATACCCACTTATATCTCGAAACCATTCCGCAATTTGATACTGCCATCGGAATTTATCAAGCGCAGGGATATCAACTATTAGATGCTCCCTTAGGCAACACAGGCCATACCACTTGTAACGTGTGGATGCTAAAAGACATGCAAAAAATGTAAGGTATTTCTTTTTTCCCCTATATTCGCCCCATATGGCAAAACACGCATATATTTTTCCAGGCCAGGGAAGCCAGTTTGTTGGCATGGGCAAAGATCTTTACGATAACTATCCTGCCGCGCGCGACCTTTTTGAAAAAGCCAATGAAATTTTGGGCTTTCGCATTACAGACCTTATGTTCTCAGGTAACGATGAAGACCTGAAACAAACCCGGGTAACTCAACCCGCCATATTCCTGCACAGCGTAATCAGAGCTAAAATGCTCGAAAATTTTAAACCCGATATGGTAGCAGGCCATTCCTTAGGTGAATTCAGTGCACTGGTTGCCAATGGCACCCTCAATTTTGAGGACGGCTTAAAACTGGTATACCAGCGTGCCCTGGCCATGCAGGAAGCCTGCGAATTGCAACCCTCTACCATGGCTGCAGTTTTGGCCCTTGATGACGAAAAAGTGGAAGAAATCTGTGCTTCAATTGATGGCGTGGTTGTGCCTGCAAACTATAATTGCCCGGGTCAGCTGGTCATTTCGGGAAGCATTGAAGCAGTAAATGAAGCCTGTGAAAAACTCAAAGCCGCAGGTGCCAAACGCGCCCTGGTATTGCCTGTAGGGGGTGCTTTTCACTCACCCTTAATGGAACCTGCACGTGAAAAACTGGCCGCCGCCATTGAAAACACCCAATTTAACGACCCCATTTGCCCGGTTTACCAAAACGTTACCGCCAGCGCAGTTTCCGATAAAAACGAAATTAAAAAGAACCTGGTAGCGCAGTTAACCGCACCCGTTCGCTGGACCCAAAGTGTAAAAGCCATGTGGGCCGATGGTGGCACACACTATACCGAAGTAGGTCCCGGAAAAGTACTGCAAGGTTTGGTAAAGAAAATTGCACCCGAAGCCGAGGCAGAAAGTATTGCCTAAAATATTTATTTAAATCTGTATTTTTTTAAAAATTGCCATAAAAACAAAACAACAATGAAAAAAACAATTGGTTTTTTTGCTCTGATTACTTTATTATTTTCAGGCGCATTTGCACAAGTAACCACACTGGAATCAAGAAAATTTGATGCCGATGATTTTCTCGATCATTCATTATCCCTGGGCCAAAAGGGTATAGTAATGTATGGCTGGGAAGACAATACCAATCTGGCCATTAAACAGCTCGATACCAATCTTGAAAACAAAAACACCTGGAAAATTACCACCGAAAAACGCACAACCCTTCACGGTGCAATTTATGCCGAAGATCTGGGTGTAATTGTGGTAATGATGAAGCAATCGCGCACAGAATATGTAATGCATACCATTGAGGTAGACAGCAAAAAGAAAAAGGCCACTACCCTAAGCGTACCCAAAGGCACCTGGTTGTCTAATATGGTTTTGAATAAAGACGTAATCTGGTTTGTAGCCTCTACCAAAAAAACCAAATTTTTATTTAAATGCCCCATCAAATCTCCACGCCTTACCCCCGTAAATTTGCAATTCGGCCATGAAAAAGAATTGATTTCTACCTTGGGTGTAATTGACAATAAAGAGCTTTTCGTGGGTTTTGATTACGGACCCAAAAAACACCGCGAATTTGACATTGCAATTTTAAATTCGGATGGTAAAATAAAAATCAAAAGCCTGCTAGGCTCGCTGGAAAGTACCGACAGGCAATTATTTATAGATGGCAATGTAACAGCCCTCGGCGAAGACGATTATGCCATTACCGGCCTTTATAATAAAAAAGGAAGAGGCATTGGAAACGGCGTTTATTTTGCCCGTTTTTCGGATGGGAAAACCCGCTATATGAGTAAATTTGACTACAGTGATTTCGAACATTTTTATGATTATTTAAGCGACAAACGCCGCGAAAAAATTGAGGGTAAAATTGCCAAGAAAAAAGACAAAGGCAAAGAGGTTACCATCAACTCCATGTCTATCATGCACCGGGCTATTCTTACCGAAAATGGCCTCGTTTTTATTGGCGAATACTATTACCCTACCTATCGCACAGAAACCTACTATGTAAACGGTAAAATGCAAACCCGCACTGTATTTGACGGTTATCAGTACACACACGGAATGGCAATTGGAATCAGCAATGACGGCACAAAATTGTTCGACCACCACATTCCTATGTTGGTACCCTACAAACCCATGGTTGCGCAGCGCTTTTTACGTGTAGTTGAAGATTCTGCAGGAATTAAAATTTTGCACACCTCTGGCAGAGCCGTATTCTCCAGTGTAATTGCGAATGGCGATATCGGAAACAACGAGTGGGCCGTAATTACCGACATTCCCGATAACCAAAAAGAAAAATGGTCGGCCAGTGTAGGCATCTATTGGTACGAAAATTATTTCTTTATTCTTGAACAACAAAAAATCAAGGAAAAAGGAAAACTTTTGGCCAAAAAGAAAATCGAAAACTACGCCATTAAAATCAGCGTTGACTAGGGAGCGGGGAGCAGAGTGCAAAGCGCAAAGTGTAATCCGCCTCATTTTCAATGGGCGGAGCAAAGTGCATTGAACAGCCAATGTAGAATGTAAAATGTAAAATGTAAAATGGACAGCCGCATTTTAATGCTACTTGGTTGCTGCTATATCCCGCCTCAGAAGCAGTCGGGCAAGGCGACAAAGAACAACCAACTCCCTTAAACCTCACCCCGTAAACCTAAAACCTTCGGATGGGAGCAGTGGAGACAACAGAGAACAACCAACTTCACTAAACACTAATCCTTAAACATTAAACATTGGCTGTTCATCGGCTGCTCATTCACTCCGCCACACCATAGGTGGGCGGACACAATTCACAATTCACAATTCACAATTAATTGGCTGTTTACCGCAGCAAATTAATGCTTCCCGAAAAAATCTTTTTCTTACCCGTGCTTTTATTATTTACAAACAATTGATAATAATACGTTCCCTCCGGCAAAGTAGCTCCGGTATTATTTACTTTCCCATTCCAGCATTGCGATAAATCTTTGGTTTGAAATAATAATTCTCCCCAGCGATTAAATATTTTTAACTCCGCATCCTCACAATCTTTCGACAAGCCTAAAACCCTGTAACAATCATTCTTTCCATCCTGATTGGGTGTGAAAACATTGGCCACTAAAATTTCAGAAAAACTGTCTTTATTGATGATAATATTTTTGGTAAATGAATCCTTACAACCTGTATTGGGATTAACTACCCACACCTTTATGGTATAATTTCCCTGATTATAAGTATGCTTAATTTTATCGCCCGTAGCTTTGGTATTATCTCCCAAATCCCATTGCGGTGAGGCATAATTTTTTCCACTCAAACTCAATTCTACCTGAGCCTGGCAGGGTTTTGTATCAATATTTACTTGTACTTCCGGACCAATTAATACACGCACATCCATGCTCATAGAATCTACCACATTGCAACTTCCGGAATCAATTACGCGCAATTTTACTTTGTAAGTTCCGGGTACGGTATACTCGTGAAAAGGATTGTAGGCAAAGGATTTGGTACCATCTCCAAAATCCCATTGGAAGCTTTTTCCGGTAGAATTATTCTGATAAAAAAATACAGTATCGGGTGTACATACTACCAGCGGTTCTGCAGTAAACTTGGCCTCAACCGCATAGGTAATTTTAAAATCCAATTTAAAACTGGCATTGCTGCAGCGATAACTTAAATTATTTGGAAATGCAGAAGTAGATGTAGTAGGAAAATCATTCAATCCAGGTGGATTATCGGGGCAACTGGCGCATACACTCTGGTAAATAATGCCGCGCTTATCAAAACGGCTGGTACCTCCATCCACATGGTCTTCGCTTTCATCACCCCCAAAATAACTGGCATATAAAAGCGACTTGGAATCTTTACCTAAAACAATTAAATAAAAATCCATTTCATCCGTCGTTTTTTGTTGCGCATTTGCTGTAATTTCCAAACCCTTTGTAGTGCCCTGTGTGCCAATGGGGCTGCCCCATCCCGAGAAATAAATATTGTAACATTTATCTACCATAAATGCGCAGGGACTCAATTCCGGAATTGATGCCCGGTTGCCAAAAGTGGTCACAAATTCCTGCGAATCGAGGTTATTGGTGAGGCGGCAAATAAATTGGGTGGTATTGTCTTTCCCATAGGTACCGGGAGTTCGGGTTATTGTGCCCTCCGTTTGTCCGGTGATGTAAATTTTATCTTTTATATCAAAATCAATGAAATAGGCTTGCTCATAATTATTGGTTCCCCAAAAAGTTGAGGTTAATAACCTGCCGGAATCGCTGGTCATTTTCATAATAAAACCATCCGATTTTCCTCCCAGATAGGTTTTGTGCAAAGCTTTGCCAAATACCGGGAAACCCGAACTGGATGTGCCTCCGCTTACAAAAATATGCGCCGAGTCATCGAGCTTTATACTGTAACCCGCATCATCGGATGCTCCCCCGGCAAATGTGCTCCAACGCAATTTAGAAAGTGTGCTGTTTAAACTTACAATGACGGCCTCCAAAACCCCATTCGAAGCAGGCTGAAATGCCCCATTGGTAGTAGGAAAAGTGCTGCTTCTGGAGCAGGTAGTTAAATATATATTTCCATAAACATCACAAATAATATCCCCCCTGAAATCATCGGCATAATTAAAGTGCAATGTGCCGGTATTAATGCCGTCATCCGCAGCACCACCGAGGTAAGTACCTGCCATGAGTTTTTTTCCGTCGGCCGAAATTTTAACTACATACAAATCATGTTTGCCATTATATCCGGTATCAAACGCAGTGGTTTTTGGAATCGGGAAATTGGGCGAAAGTGTGGTTCCTAAAATTAATAAATTATTTTTTTCATCTATACCCAAACTATGCGGATACTCATTTGAACTACCCCCCAAATAGCTGGCATACACCAATCCGCTTCCATCGGGTTTGTATTTGCTGATAGACACATCGCAGGGCAAATAAACCGGCGCCACTGCAGGCCCGCGACCTCCATATACGGTTTGAAATGCACCCACGGTTACAGGGTATGTGCCCTGGTCGTTATCCACTATTCCTCCGGCATACAAATGCCCCCCCGTATCATAAGTAGCCGTAAAACCAAAATTATCACCCCTCGAACCACTGTAAGTACTGAAAACCAAAACAGGATCAATTATCAAAGGTTTTTTTGCATCGGGTTTTTCTGCCGGAAAATTAAAATGAAATACATCCGTATTTTCGGCCTTCTCATAATTGCATTTAAGTGTTTTATTCCCCTGAAATGCACGCGGTTTTTGTATTACAAAATCACCCACCGAAGTAAGTGATTTTATATCCCCATTTTCGAGATTAAATCCATCCTGCCCTGCAAGCTTCATCTGAATGCGATTTACATCGGCACCGGCCTTTAAAACCCAGTCAAACTCTACTTCCTCGCCCTTGGTATATACCACAAAGTCAATTCCGGGATACACATCCAGTAATCGTACCCTTTGCACGGGGTACAATTCTGTTAACCACTTACTGCTATCTGCCCCCAGAAAATAATTCTCATAATAGGGAGCCTCCTCTTCAAAGCGCGGGGAAATACTGCTTGCAGCATTGCAATCCTTAAAACTTACATCCAACACATGCCCGTGAATTGTAAAACTGGTATCGGAATAGCGGTAGTGAAATGATTTGTGAATATTGGGTAAATCTTTGGGGTCATAAATTTTAATTCTAAAACCGTCTTTTCTTAAAAAAAATGCACCTCCTTTAAACAATGTGCGGGCCACCACAGGTTGCTCCCACTGCCCCATATTCGGAGTAAAATACAAGCCGGTCTGCCCTGCAGAAAATTGTGCTAAAACACAGAAAAATATGACAATACCCAGCCGGCGCAATGTATGCGAATATACCCATTAGACACTGGAAATCATGGATTGGTTGTATACACAATGTGAAATAAAAAAAAATAACCCCGGTTGCCCGGGGTTCACCAAATATCAAAATTATAGGATGCGGAAAATCCGCAGCTTATTCTACAGTGATGGGGATTTGCAAAGCCTCAGCCAGGGTTTTGGCTATGTCTTCTGCAGGGGTGCTTTTTGCAAATTTGCCGGTAAACACTTTGCCCGCGTATTTGGCATCGTATTTCAGGGTTTTGCCTAAGCTGTGTTTAATCTGGGTAGCAATTTCTTCCAGACTGGCTGATTTAAACACCCAGTTTTCGTTTTGCCAGCTCAGGTCGGTAGCATTGGGTTCGGCCATGGTTACAGTTTTGTCTTTCTGATCGAAACGCGCAGCCTGCCCTTTGGTAAGCATTACGGTTTTATCGGGGTTGCCAAACTGTACTTTACCATGCAATACCTGAATTTTTACATTTTCACCTGCAAAGGCAGAAATGTCAAAACCGGTTCCTACCACACGGGTAGTTGTTCCGCCTGCAGTTACCAAAAACGGTACTTTATCGTTATGGGCTACTTCAAAACTGGCTTCCCCTTTTAGTTCGATATTGCGGTTGCTGCTGTTAAAACCAGCGGCCACGGTAATTTCGGTATTGGCATTCATGGTAATGGTGGTACCATCGGCCAGATGCAGGGTTTTAAACTGTTTATTACCGGTTTTTTCGTGGATGGCGGCAACCTCCGCTTCAGGGGCCGATTTGGTAAAGTACCAAAGCGCTGTGCCCGAAACTGCCAGTAATGCGATGGATGCTGCCACAGTCCACACATTACGGCGAATCCAACTAACCTGCATAGGCGCAGGGGTATTGAGCCTGGACTGTAAATTAGCCCAGCCTGCATTTGTATTTTCTTCTTCTTTGTAAGAATAACTACCTGCCAGGTCCCAAATCTGCTTCATTTCATTGAAGTCAGACTCTGGCTGAAGATTTTTGTCTTCGCCAGACAGCAACCTGCCGTAGTTATTGAATTTGTTATTCTCTTCCATCTCTTTTTCCTTCAACCTCTTTCCGGCTTACCACCTGCTTGCTCCGGTTGTTACCATGGCATCTACACGCTGTTTAATCAGCGCCAGTGTCATTCTGTACTGCGGATTGTTGCGAAGCCAATCTTCCATGCTGCGCAATTCCTCAGTGCTCATAAGGCCTGCAGCATATTTGGTAAGCAAATTTGATTCCAATTGTTCTTTCATACGCGTATTAAGTCATAGATGTGTACAACGGATTTGGAGCTTACCCCCAAAAAAAATTGAAAAAAAAGTAAAAATTTTTATTTACACCGTCTGGGGCACACTCAGCACATTCCTTTTTTCGCGGAAATACTGGTTTTGCTTGTAAATGTTTTCGATGATTTCAACCACTTTCAACCCTTCCATGGCATTGGTGGTTGGCATTCCCCCACGCTTAATGGCCTCTATTACGTTGTCGAAAATATAGTTATGGTTGGCTGCACTGCCTTTATACGGGCCATAATCGTTGGCCGGATTGGCAGGGGGCAACTCGGGCATGGTGTAATCCTGTATGTGGCAATACTCTACCTCATTCATATACTGACCCCCGATTTTTACCGTACCTTTTTCTGCTACAATGGTAATGCTGCTCTCAAAATTTACATCCCATACTGCGGTTGAATAATTGAGGCAACCCAGGCCCCCGTTTTTAAAACGGAAATTCACCGTTCCCGAATCCTCAAACTCGGTAGAATTCTGGTGCTTAAAGTCGGCAAACGAGGCTTTGATTTCCTGAATATCGCCAAACAACCAGTACATAATATCAATAAAGTGCGAAAACTGGGTAAACAAAGTGCCGCCATCCAATTCTTGCGAACCTTTCCAGCCGCCGGCTTTATAATATCGGTCGTCGCGGTTCCAGTAGCAATTTACCTGCACCATATGGATATTTCCCAAGGTGCCATCGCTTACCACTTTTTTAATCCACTCACTTGGTGGTGAATAGCGGTTTTGCATTACACAAAATACCATGCGGTGCGCAGCCATGGCCTGGTGTATCACCTTTTCGCAATCTGCTTTTGTAAGGGCCATGGGTTTTTCGATTACCACGTGTTTGCGGGCTTCCAACCCTTTCATGGCGTGGGTGGCGTGCAATCCATTGGGGGTTGCTACACACAGCACATCAAAATCCGGCATTTCGGCCAGCATGGTATCCAAATCCTGAAAAAACGGAACATTATACTGCTCTATGCCAAGGCTATCCTTCGCACGCACATCACAAATCGCTACCAACTCAGCTTCGGGATTGCGGCTAACCATCTCTGCGTGGCGTTTTCCAATGTGGCCTGCCCCTACTACGGCAAATTTTATCTTCATTACTTTTTATGTTCTGGGTTTAAGTTTTTTATCCTTGATCTCGTAAACGAGGTCGCAAAGTTCGAATATTCTTGGTCTGTGTGCAATGATTAGCATTGTTTTTCCCGATTCTTTGAGCATTTTCAATGTGTGCATTACATCATTCTCGGTTTCAGTATCCAAGGCACTGGTGGGTTCGTCCAGGATTAAAACGGGTGCATTGCGATACAGCTCCCGGGCCAATACCAACCTCTGTTTCTGCCCCTCACTGAGCATGGATCCACCTTCGCCAATGCGTATGTTCAGCACATCGGGATAACCGTTTATTCTGAATGCCGCCTGATTTAAACATTCCTGTATTCTGGCCAAATCACGCTGTGTGGGTTCAATGCCCAAAGCTACATTATCGGCCACGCTGCCACTTACCATAAAGGGCTCCTGACCCATGTATGAAAACAGGGTATGGTGCGCAAACTGCTGATTTAGCAACTCTCCATCCACCCTAATTTCGCCAGATTGGGGCTCGTAAAAACCCAATAGCAATTTTATAAGGCTGGTTTTTCCGGCACCCGATTCGCCCGCTATGCCTATGGTTTTGCCTTTTTCCAGCACAAAATCCATACCCTCAAAAACCCCCTGACTCTCTTTGCCCGGATAGGCAAAATGTATCTGACTGAAGCGGATTTCGGTTTTAAACTCGCTCACGGTTTCTTTGGCCTCGGGTATTTCTGTAACTGGCATCAGTTTTTCCAGGGTATAGGCATTCATTTTTAAATGCATCAATCCCTGCAAAATGCGGTTGGCTGCAGGTATAAGCCTGAAAACGGATATGGCAAACAAGGCGGCCAAAACCCTTACCTGGCCTATGTTATCGCCCGAGTAAAAGTAGGCATACACCACCAGCACCACAATGCCCAGCAGCGATACAAATTCGTTGATACGCGCCGGAATGAGTTGAAAGTTTACTCCCTTAATTCCACTGGCCACATAGCCGTTAAAATCCTTGAGAAAACGCGATTTAAAATACGATTCCACCCCATGGGTGCGGATATCGGCAAAGCCCGAAATGCCAAAATTGAGTCCCTTTAATGCATCATCGCGGTGCATACTGGCCTGCTCACCCAGGTTGGAAATACGCTTGCGGGTATACCGGTTTACAAATACAAAAGCGGTGCCCAGCAAGCCGGTGATGAGGAAAAAAATCATGGGATTGTAAATGGTGAATCCCAAAATGAGCATAAAAACCACCGCCGTTTCGGTTACAATATTAATCAGGGGTAAATATATCCCCGAAACAAAATAATAGGGTGTAAACAGCACGGTATCATTGAATCCCAGCCCATCGTTGCTTACTTTTTCGTACGAATTATTGCGAAAAGCATAGTCAAAACTACGGGCCGATAATTGGCTCGAAATCTCTACCGAAACTTTTTTAGTAAAACGCTGCAGCGCAAATGCCAGCAGGCTTTTCACCAGAAAAAACAGCAAAATAAAAATGATCAATGCCACCAGAAAACTGGCTTCACTCTTAAAATTAAAGTAGTAATAAATGGCCCTCAGCTTGCGGCTTTTTTCCAAAAAACTGTGGTCTATGGCCAGCATCAACACCGGTACCATGCTGCCCAAACCTACAATATCGGCCAGCCCAATTAAAATATTGAAGGCATAAATCACCAATGTGCGGCTGCGGTGATAGGGACTTAGCAAATGCCAGATGCCCCGCCACGAATATTGTATGGATTGTAAACCGTTCAATTTTTGCAAAGGTAACATTTGCGATTTAAGCACCGCATTTTGATTATTGCCCCGCTTTTCAAACCTTTGCAGCAGAAATGAGCAGCGAAACTATATTGGTAATTGGCGCATGCGGCCAGTTGGGTACCGAGTTGGTAGAAGCCCTGAGGGGAATTTATGGCGATCAGAATGTAATTGCATCCGACATTAAACAAGGCGATAACCCGGTTTTCGAAGCCGGACCGTTCGAAATACTGGACATTCTGGATAAAAACAAACTCCAGGACCTCCTTACCAAATACAAACCCTCCCAGGTATACCATTTAGCTGCCCTGCTGAGTGCCACTGCCGAAAAAATGCCCGAGTTTGCCTGGAAACTAAACATGGATGGCCTTTTTCATCTGCTGGATGCCGCCCGTGATATGGGCATTGTAAAAAAAGTGTACTGGCCCAGTTCTATTGCGGCTTTTGGCCCAAATACGCCCCGCATCAATACCCCCCAATTTGGCGCCATGGACCCTACTACCGTGTATGGAATCAGTAAACTGGCGGGTGAACTCTATGCCCAGTACTATTTCAACCGCTGGGGCGTGGATACCCGCAGCCTGCGTTACCCCGGCCTGATTGGATACAAATCGGCACCCGGCGGCGGTACTACCGATTATGCGGTGTCCATCTACCACGATGCTCTTACCACCGGCCACCACAATTGCTTTCTAAATCCCGGCACTGTATTGCCCATGCTGTATATGCCCGATGCCCTCAAAGCTACCCTGGACATTATGCATGCACCGGCCGAAAAAATTAAAATCCGCAGCAGCTACAACCTGGCCGGAATGAGCTTTGGCCCCGAAGAAATTACCGCTGCCATCCAAAAATACATCCCCAACTTTAGCAGCAGCTACAATGCCGACTACCGCCAGGCCATCGCCGACTCTTGGCCCGCCGTGATCGACGACAGCCGTGCCCGCGAAGACTGGGGTTGGAAACCCGATTTCGACCTGGACAAAATGACCGTGGATATGCTGGAGAATCTCCGCAAACAGTATCCAGGTGCGAGGTACGAGGTGTGAAGTTAGAGGTGTTGTATCCGTTTAGCTCTGACGCAGGCACCAGCTATTGCCGTCCAAATCTTTAAACCAGGCAAATTTGCCCCAGGGGGTTTGGTCGATTTTGCCTACCTCAATGCCTTTGGCTTTTAGCGATTCCACTTCGGCTTCGATATTTTCGGTTTGGCAAATAATGCCCTGAAAACTGGCCAAAGAAATGGTGCTTCCCCCTCCTGGTAAAGCCATCTGTATCCAAGTCTCCCCATGCGGATCGGGCGCTTCGATTACTACTTCAAAACCCAGTTGCTGATAAAAAGCCTTGGCCTTCTGCCGGTCTTTTACCGGAATCATAATTATTTCGAGGGATTTCATTTTTTATTTTAACAAAAGTACCCTGTTTTAATCTCATTATATTGCCCCAATAGCGGCAAAATGTGGGGGTAGATGCGACAGGGGGTTAAACATTTGAGAATTCTGTCCATGAGTCCCATTCTGGAGACTCATGGATGGAGGTACTTTTAATTTATGGCTTTCTTCATCTCAAAGGTTCCTTTCGTTCCAGGAAAAATAACCCAACGATTTTTCACTTTTCCGATACCCCATTTAAATTTCCAGGTACCCTTAATTGTGTTGTCGGAAATTTTTCCGGAGTAATAAATATTTCGATGTGGCTTATCCTCCTCTATATTGCTTCCATCCTGCAAATAAACCGATTGTGTGGGCATTGCTTTTACAAATTTAATAATTCCATTTTTTACATGGCCCTCTATTTTGCCTGTACCTTTCATACCACCCGTTTCGATATCGTCTTTTACCAATCCCGAAAATCGTATACAATCAAATTCGATAATTTCAATATCAAATTTCACTTCATTATTCCGAACTTTTTCCGGAAGCCTTTGGCTTAAATACTTATAGGTTCCAGTCCATTTTCCGAGCATAGGTTTGGGTGGTTAAATGGTTTGCAGATTTGAGTTTGGGCGGATATCGGAGCACAAAGCTCCAAGTTTACACGTCAGCCCGCCTGACGCAAAACCCGTGTTAGCTGCTGCTGTTCTGTTTGTGCGAAGTTGTGTAATGTCAAGTTTGCACTCACTTTGTCCGAAGCGATTTACTTTAAAAGCTGTGTCTGTCCGTGTTTGCACAGTGCGTTTGGGTTTTTATTTTTTTTTTGAAGCGTGGGAAGAAATTTTATAATGATTTTTACTTGGGCTTGAGAAAAAAAACTATCTTGTTAGCTTTGGTTTCAGTGTTGGCTTGTAGCAGCTTGCAAGAGTGTATTTTTTGTGCGTTGGCTTTTTCATCTCCACTGTGATTTTATTTTATAAAATACTTTACATAGAGTTCAGCAAGTTCAGCATCAAAATTTTCTTTCAATGCCTTTTCAAATTCTTTTTTCAATGCAGGAATTTTTGCAAATCTTTTGTAGAAAACTTCTCTTCCGTCAACTATGTCAAGCCATTCTATTTTGAAGTTTGCGTAATCAAACTTCTCTGGATTCAAATAGAATTTCATGTAGTCAGCAAGATTTGTAAATGCTTTAAGACGCCTATCGTCACTTTTCACATTCATGTTGTAAATGAAAATCATGGCACTTATAAAAACGAAACTTTGTTTCTTAGGTCTGCCCGAACTAAGTGTGTATGCTCCATTACCTTTTTTAATGTTTATCTCTGAAATGTATTGTTCAAAGTATTGATTGTAGTCAATTATATTTTCTAATGACGCCTTTATATATAAATCAGCATTGTACTTTTCATCAAGAATTTCAATAATTCTACTTTTCAACTCCTCTCTCATGCTATCATCCGAAATTTCCCATAAGAAAATTAAAGTATCTGTCTTTCTGTCAGAGTTTTTGATAAGAGATTGAACAGCCAAAATCAATTTTCTGTCCTCGATTCTTTCAAAATTATTTTTCTTAAAGATGTAAGATATTGTTTCTAACAAATCACTGTCAATATATAAATCTAACTTTACAAGAACTATTTTCAAAAGACCTTCTAAATTTTCCTTTGTAAACAGTTGAACGTTTTTATGCATGAAAGCACAAAGGAAATCTATTTCTTTCCTGCGCAAGAAGGTTTCATGTTGCAAGAAGTCAAGGAGATTTTGAATTAGGTCAGGTGTTTTTTCATTTGTCAGCTTCATTCCTGACAGCAGAAGGAAAATATTGTTGAACTTTTTACGACAATTATTTTCAAAAAAGTAGCTGCTGATTTGATTTCTAGTAAGCTTGTCTGCATTTGTGCTTCTGCCAAAGAATGTATTTTCTTCAAAAAATGATTTGAGAAAGTTATTTACTGATTCAAGAATATCAGGAAAACTCGCTTCGTTGAATTCAATTTTATTGATATCATATTTTTGAGTTATTTTTCTTACTTCTTCTGCATCACCATAGAATACAACTATGTCGAAGAATTTTTTACTGAACTCTTTAATTCTCTCCCCATAACTTTCATTTGTCGCATAATTTATCAAGAGTGCTTCAATTCCCTTTTTGATAACTCTCGTAAGATTGACAAACTCATCAGCAACGATGTAATTGTTCGTGTAAAAGGTGATGACTTTGAAAATTTCTGTTTCAATTTGCTGCGGGTAATAAGGACCCATTGACCAAATTCTTCCTGTCTTGTAGCCATCATAAATGTCCGAAACCTTGCGGTGAAGTTCATTTATTTCCTTTTCAGCCTTGTGTAAAACATCATCATCACGAATCATTTTCAGAAGTTCATACTCGTTTTCGCCCAAGTATGGAATCTGAGAAATCAATTTGTCAAAGTCTATGTCGTCCATTTCCTGAACAATCCTTTTCCTTTCTTCATCCTTCAAAGTGCTTTCGTGAAAACTTATCAGGTTGCGTAAAGTTTTGATGTTGTGTTTTGCGATATAATAGGAAAAATATTTTCCTGCTTGCCACGCTTTGTTTGCGACTTCTTCAAACAAGCGATATGACTGATGGAAGTTTCCTATTTTATGATTTGCATAAGCAAGTTCAAGGTCTGATTGAATACTTGTTGTTGCGTTAATTGTAGAGTTTAATGTGTCTGCAATGACACTACTTAATTCAAAACGATTCAAGCGGCAGTTAAAGCAGTTGCATTTTGCAGCTGGCTTTATAAACAGCTTTTTGTATGTATCTGACCATCCATGATTGCCGAAAGAATCGGGCTTTTCATTTTCTTTAAACAAGTAGAATATCATACTGAAGTTTAAAGACCTGATTATCTCTTTCAACTTTCTCTCAATCTCTTTTATTTCCGAATCTGTCAAAGTCATTTCTGGCTTCGGCTTGAACCTTACTTCATCATCAACATATTCAATCTGATTAAAAAATAAGTCAACAAGCAAATCATTTCTTGTTAGCAGCGAATTTGATTCGTAATTGTGAACATAACTCTTCGAATTATTGAAAGGATAAAGATTAGCAATGAAATCAGGTGGCAGAGTTTGGAATTCTGAAAAGCGATTTAGAGACAGATAGATTTGGTCAATGATATTCTTATCAGTTAATGGCTCATTGAACTTATTGTACGTAGAAAGGAATACTAAAAAGTTTAAAAGGTATTGTCCTTTTTCAGAAAGATTTTCCCCTTTTTTGAAAAGCATTTCATGCAAAGCATTTTTTCCATTCAGGTAGTCGGTAATGTAATTTACTTCATAAACAACCTCTGTATCAAAATAGTTGATGACATTTATTCCTTTGTTCTTTAAATATTCTCTCTGTGTCGGATGTAAGTTTTTTTCAACTGAAAGCAAGTAGGCATTTTGAAAATCTTTACCTAAAATATTTCTCACTGTCTGCACTATCATTTTCAGATTGATGTCAGAAAAACCATAGCCAACAAACAGAACAACCTTTGAAGCAAAAACAGATTTTAGAAATGCTTCAATCAAAGGATGATTCAAACTGTAATCAAGGTAATCATCTTCCTTTAAAACGATGTCAGTGTCGTTCAAGTCGCCATGAACTTTGACAAGTAAATTTGTATTGAGTGCATAAGGAAATTCTTTGTCTTTAGAAACAACAGAAAAGGGGAGAGATTCCTTTTTGATTACCTGCTCAAGCAAATCATCATAGTTTGTTGTCAGGATGTGTTCAGGATTCAATTTGAAAATCCACTCATGAATTTCATTGTATCTAACTTTCTTATGTTTTAGAACTGCACGGATTTTATCAATGTATTCCTTCTGCTGCCTTTCGTTGTAATACATCTGAGCAATTCGCAAATAGTCGGCTTCATTTGGCGATATTGAGATTTCAGATTTCATTTCATCAATCAATGTTCCCCAAGTTGGAATACCCGCATCTACGGAAATTCCTGCACCAGCAAATACAACTAACTTGTTTGTGTCAATTGCATTGCGAATGTTTTTTATGTCGGTGAAAAATTTCTTGCTCATTTAGTTTCTTTTTTGTCAATTAATAGATTCATATATAATATTTGTCAAACTGCACTTAGCGTTGCAGCCTACTCTATAATTGTCCCCTCTTTATACCGGGTAGCTAATCAAATTTGGAGCATATGCTAAACTGACTGGCTTATCATTTTCAAATATATAAAAAAATCCAGTCCAAAACAAAATACTCGATTCCAATATTGAAAGCTCCTCTTATTCCATCCTAAATTGTAACGATATGTGAAATGTTAACCGATATTTAAAACCATCAGTTTAGATGATCAGACACCCCCCTCTCCAATTTTTCTACAACCCCACTTCTACCCCAGAGCCATTAATATGTAGTCACAGTTCTACAACCCTAAAATTTTGAAAGCCTGCCGAAATATGCACAGCGTAGAAACTTTGGGCAGAATAGGCTAACCCCAAAAGCACAAATCCCAGCAGCAGCGGCCGGTTTGCTAAGCGATACGACAGATTTAACTACCATTTATCTATACTTGCTTTATACTTGCTCTTAAATGGCTCTTAGATTGCTCCTAGATGGCTCCGAAACTGCACTAACAGGGGGTCAGTTGCACTGTTTTATTTTGTAGAAGATTTCTACACGTACCCCTAGGAGGAAATTGGGACAGCATGGTTTTGTAGTAATACTGAAAAAGGGATTGTCTGTTGCTTTCGTATGTCCATGAGTCCCATTCTGGAGACTCATGGACGGAGGTACTTTTAGGTTATGGCTTTCGACATCTCCCAGGTTCCTTTCAATCCAGGAAAAATAACCCAGCGATTTTTCACTTTTCCGATACCAAATTTAAATTTCCAGGTACCCTTAATTGTGTTGTCGGAGATAATTCCGGAGTAATAAATTTTGCGGTGTGGCTTATCCTCCTCAATATGTCGTCCATCCTGCATAAAAACAGATCGCGTAGGCATTGCTTTTACAAATTGCACAATCCCATTTTTTACATGGCCCTCTATTCTGCCTGTAGCCTCCATACCACCCGTTTCAATGTCGTCTTTTACAAATCCCGTAAATCGTATTCCATCAAATTCGATAATTTCAATATCAAATTTCACTTCACTATTCCGAACTTTTTCAGGTAGCCTTTGGCTTAAATACTTATAGGTCCCTGTCCATTTTCCAAGCATTGGTTCGGATTGTTTAATGGTTTGGAGCTAAATGAAGGGCGGGACTTTTACTCCATTAAAGGATTTAAAAACCATGCATGGGGGATTATTAACCACAAAAGAGACTTTGGAGTAATAACCTCGCCAATTTTAAATCTGATGTTATGCTTCAGTTTGTTAAAAATATTGTAATTTCTTCTAAATAAAATAGCCAGTCATAATTTAAGGCATAGACTAATTTAAATTTCCTTCTTAAGTCATAATCTGCTCCAACTAAATAAACAGGTCGATTTATTTTGTTTAGTGAATTGGTTGATACGAATATTCCCTCATTCGGTATTTGTCCTAAATGCAATCCCTTCTTTTGAGAATTTCGGACATTCCCATTTGTAATTACGCGAATAGCTTTTGAGTCATTCCCTATTGTTAAGAATTCATCGGAATAATTTCTTTTCAAATAGTATCCTAAATTTTTTGGAAGGTATGGGTTGTTATTAGCCAAGTGTCCACAATGACCAAATATTATATATTTTATAGCTTTTTCAGTCGAGATATTTTCTTGAATGAATTCAAACATTAAGGAATCCCTAATTTTGTCCCCATATTTTCTCCGAAACTTAAGGTAGGTTAAATCATAGTGCAATTGATTAATGCTCGTTTGAAAGATGGGTTCTTTAGTTGTTGCTTTTAACAAATATAGTTGTTGCAATATACTGTCATATTGATTTTGTTCCAAAGAATACCAATAGAAAGCTTCATTAGAATCTAATTTGCTCAAGATACCCGAAATATTCTGTAATAGTTGAGGGTTGTAATTAGCAAGTTGTTTTTTTACCATTTGAAATGACGCATAGAGGCTACCTGGATTATAGCCTATTAATTTAATAGTAGAATCGAATAAGTTTATTTCATTTGCAATTTTGTTTTTTTTCAAATACAAATTATTAGATTCAAAAAATATAGTACCGATTGTATAATATTTCTGCAATTCCTTAACAAACGACAATTGAGCTTTTGCTAGTTGATCAGACCCATGTACACATTCACAAAAACAGATTATTCTTGAACTATCGATGTTTTTCACCAAAGATGCCGGAAACTTAGGGGATTGACATCTACCAGATACAAAGAATATTTGAAATACAAGCATTACCACTATCTTTCTCATGTCAGTATATAAAGTGTATTATTTTGGGGATTTTCACTGATTGCTTGTAACTCTTTTATTACCACTACAATATAGGCATGACACCCTAGTTTTGGGTTGACATGCACGATTCAGTGGCGTATTATTTTCAAATATAGAAAAATTATGCATTCAACCCCATTATCCTATTTACTTAACTAAAAATCGAGGTTCGCTATCACGAAATCTAGGTTCGCAACCCCAAAATCGAGGTTCATTACCCCGAAATCCTGGTTCAGAACCCCGAAATCTAGGTTCCCTACCCCGAAATCTAGGTTCGGAGCCTCGAAATCCAGGTTCCCTACCCCGAAATCTAGGTTCACAACCTCAAAATCCAGGTTCAGAACCCCAAAATCTAGGTTCGCTACCCCGAAATCCCGGTTCGCTACCTCGAAATCTAGGTTCCCTACCCCAAAATCTAGGTCCCCTACCTCAAAATCTAGGTTCGCTACCTCAAAATCCTAGTTCGGAACCTCGAAATCCAGGTTCTCTACCTCAAAATCCAGGTTCTCTACCTCAAAATCTAGGTTCGCTACCTCGAAATCCTGGTTCGGAACCTCAAAATCTAGGTTCTCTACCTCGAAATCTAGGTTCGCTACCCCAAAATCCAGGTTCCCGACCTCGAAATCGAGGTTCGCTACCTCGAAATCCAGGTTCTCTACCTCGAAATCGAGGTTCGCTACGTCGAAATCTAGGTTCACAACCCCGAAATCGAGGTTCGCAACCTCGAAATCTAGGTTCCCTACCTCGAAATCGAGGTTCCCTACCTCGAAATCCAGGTTCCCTACCTCGAAATCCAGGTTCACAACCTCGAAATCCAGGTTCACAACCTCAAAATCCAGGTTAGCTACCCCGAAATCTAGGTCCGGAACCTCGAAATTCAGGTTCCCTACCCCGAAATCCAGGTTCGCTACCTCGAAATCCAGTCCGCCGCATTTCCAATGGGCGGACGCTACCTCGAAATCCAGGTTCCCTACCCCGAAATCCAGGTTCATAACCTCAAAATCTAGGTTCGCTACCTAGAAATCTACGTCCGGAACCTCAAAATCTAGGTCCGGAACCCCGAAATCCAGGTTCGCTACCTCGAAATCTAGGTTCGTTACCTCGAAATCTAGGTTCGCTACCTCAAAATCTAGGTTCACAACCTCAAACGAGGTTAGAGTTATGAGGTACGAGGTTAGAGTTAGCTGTGTCGCGGGCTAGGAAATCCAGTCCGCCGTATTTCCAATGGGTGGACGGAAGCCCAATCAAGGTTAGAGGTAAGAGGTACGAAGTTAGAGTTAGCTGTCGCGGTCAAGGAAATCCAGTCCGCTGCATTTCCAACGGGCGGACGGAACCTCATGCGAGTTACGAGTTTAGGGTTACGGGTTTAGGGTTTAGGGTTACGACTTGACCGACTGCTTCTGTAGGGGAGGTAAGAGTGCATAGTCGCAGCAAAGAAATCCACCTCCTACACAATTTATAAAGCAGACGGACAATAATTCAACTAATCAAACCAATTAACAATCAACGAATCCTCTATTCGACCAATATACCAATCAACTAATCAACAAATCCATCCAATCCACTAACTTTACACCCCCAATGCGCTTCATCATTTGCATACTGCTTAGCCTGGCTGCCACAGCCGTCAAAGGGCAAACCAGCCTTGGCGGTTTTATTAAATACAGCCTCCGTCCGGAAGGGGAAACCACTTTTAAAAACAGCCCACAATGGGTGCTGGAGTACAGTTGTTTTAACCAGAAATCGGTATTTCAAACCCTGGGAAACGGACTAAACGGCGGAGGCGTTATTCAACAGGCATTGCCAGCCGGATTTGAGCTGCACGGCATTACCCTGCACATCTATGCCGATAGCTTGCACCACAGCATTAAACTCAACGAAAATACGCTGGATGCTGGCCCCTGTGAGGGTTGGAACCTGGGTGGCTTCCATAAGAAAACCCTTTTGGAAGGCGGACGACTGCAACAATTTACAGCCGATGTACGCTTACAGATCAAAGCGGTAAAATCGCAAGCAGAATACAACTTGCAGCGCCGGGGCGGATTGTTTAGCAGACCCAACGACATTTTTTGCATACCTGGCTCAACCCCGCAAGACCCTGAATTTGTATTGGAAGCACCCTGCCCCTTGCGTTTTATGAATGACGCCAGCTCATTGAAATGGTATGAAAGCGCCGACGGAAAAAACTGGCAATTTGTGGATACGGGTTATGAAATGAGTCCGGTGAAATACAGTTACAAGGGTGGTGTTTTTTACAACCAAAAACGCTGGTACAAGGTGGTGGCCGACAATGCCGTAAATGGCCAAAAAGATTTTGCTTCGAATGTGTACGGTCCGGTAAATTTTTATCTGGGCATGCAAATCGACAGCATCCAAACCCGGGGGCAAAATGATGTGCAGGTATACTTTCAAAACAGTACGTTTTTGCAAAACAATTACGGCCCCCGCATCTGGATCAGGCCCTTGCTTTCTGAAGGGAATGCCATTGTATGGTATCGCATGGCCAATGCCGGACCCTCGCCCGTATCGCTGAACAACCGCGTGTGGGTGCTGGAAAACGGAGAACAAACTTCCCTGGTTTTAAATAAGGGAATGTACGAATTGCGCATTGATTTTACACCCTGGAATAATTTAGACTGTAAGCTGCAATACAGCGTATTTACCCTGGAAAATGATTTAATTCAAACTGAGCAAATATTGGTAAGTGAACAATTAAAAACTGCTTTAAAATTTAAATTAAAAGAATTGGAATCCGCAAGGCCCGTGCTCATCGGTGGCGATTCTGTTTCAACCATTAAAACCAAAAAATCGCGTCATAAAAATATATTAATTCAGCAATTTACCGCCCAACCCAATCCCAACGACGGACAGAATTATACCATCGTAGTAAAACTCAGCAAACCCGCCCCCATCCGCATTTACAAAATCGACCCCGTAACCGGCATTGTGTTGGGAATGCAGGAATATGCGCAGGAAAAAGAATTTTATTTAAATACATTCCGCACCGATAAAGAAGGGGTATTTTATTTGAAATTGGTGGCTGAGAATGAGAGTTCGGTGATTAAGGTAATTGCAGTGAACTGACAGCCGAAGAACAGCCGAAAGACAGCCGACGGGCAGCCGATATCGGATTTCGGATCTTGGATCTTGGATTTCGGGAACAGCCTTTTCAAACTTTTCCAAAGTTTTCACCTTTGGAAAAGTTTGAAATATCGTAAAGCGCCGATTTCGGATATCGGATTTTGGATATCTGATATCTGATATCTGATATCCGTTATCCGGCATCTGCTATCTGCTATCTGATATCTGCCCTCCGAAACCAAACTAGTTGCAATGACGCATGGCGAAGAGGAAGATCCGAATTACTAATATTACAACGAGAATGATGGTCCAGGTTGGGATTTTGGCATTGTTGGCTGAATTGGGGTTGGGATACGGCGCCAGGGGTATTACCGGGGGTGCCGCTACAGGTTCTGGTTCCGGGGTTATTTCGGGTTCAGGAGCATGGTCTTTAGGATCATAGCGAAAACGGTTCTCAAAATCATCGTCTTCACTTTGTTGCTGCGCGCCATGCAGGAGACCATGGTCTTCAAATATTTTGCGGGCGGTATCATAATCGCGCTTAAAAACTTTAATGCTAATTTCCTTGTTCATGCCCGGAATATTGGTATTATTCTGCTCTGTAACAGAGTGAATTCCGGCCTCTTCCAACAGGCTAGAGGCAAAAGATGCATCATGCGAAAAATTAAAAGTAATAGCAGTTACAAGTGGTTCCATTTATACAAATCTAACGAAATAAACTTTCGCATTCATCGGATTTTGAAATCGATTATATCCGGATACTCTAAAATAAAAATTCTGAATTATCTTCGCCCAATGGCCCTGCAAAAAACCACACGCTACCTGCTCATTGCACTGGTGATTGTCACCAACATTGGTTGCGACCAGATATCCAAAACCATGGTGCGCAAAAAAATTGAGTATGGGCAGGAAATACCGGTAATAGACCAGCACATTACCCTTACCCGGGTTGAAAATAAGGGGGCTTTTTTGAGTCTGGGTTCCGAATTGCCCGGCGCTTTTCACACCTTTGCCATGCTCATTTTGCCCTTACTCATACTGGGTGCAGGTACCGTTTTTGTTTTTACCCGCAAAAACATTTCAGGCTTATTTGTAACCGGTGCAGCCTTTTTATTGGGAGGCGGAATCGGCAATCTATACGACCGTTTTGCCTTTGGCAGTGTTACCGATTTTCTGCATCTGCAAGCCGGCGGACTCCAAACCGGCGTCTTCAATATGGCCGACGTCTCCATCATGATAGGCACCGGCCTGGTGTTAATCTCCTCCTTCCGCCGCCCCTAACCCCAGCAGCCATGCATACCCCAAACCCCTCCACGACCATGGCTGTTGCTATTCCCCATTCCCCGCCTCAAAAGCAGTCGGGCAAGCCTATACCCTATTCCTCCGCAACCACTTGTCGGTGCCTGAAATATGTTGACCGTTTTTAAGGACAAAACCAACTTTAAAAACAAAAACATATGGCAACCCGAGAACAATTTGAATTAAGCTCTGCAGAACGCAGAAAAAGGATTTTCAGTACAGACTTTAAACGAAAAAAAGTCAGGGAGATTGAACTAAAACAAACGACGGTATTAGAGGTCAGCAAGGCCTATCAGGTGCGCCAAGCTAATGTGTACCGTTGGCTTGAGAAGTATGGTAAATCTTATAAAAAAAGCGTACGTTTGATAGTAGAAATGGAAAGCGACACCAAACAACTGCTGGACCTGAAGGCTAAAATTGCAGAACTGGAGAGGATTGTGGGACAAAAACAATTGACCATTGACTTCCAGGCCAAAATGATTGATTTAGCCGAGGAGGTTTATGGTGTGGATATAAAAAAAAAATTCGAGAGCAAACCACCATCTATTTCTGGCAACACAGAGAACAGCTAAAATGTAGCCTGAACACATTTTACAAAGCAATTTCAACAAGCAAACAGGCACTACATCAATTGCTTAACCGACGTTTAAAAATGGAGGAAGAAAACACCTATCTCATTGACATCGTAAGGCAGATTCGCAAAGATCACGCAACAATGAACAGCCGGGCCATGTATTACAAAATTAAACCACAAAGTATTGGACGAGATAAGTTTGAGGCACTTTGCAGAGACTGGGGCTTTTTAACTTCAAAGCCGGTCAATTATCGCAGAACAACTTATAGCAACGGCGTTATACGATTCGATAATTTGCTGGCTAGCGCAAAACTCAGTAGTATTAACCAGGCCTTTGTAAGCGATATCACGTATTATGAATTAATCCGGTTTTATTACATCACATTTATTCTGGACGCATATTCCAGGTATATAGTCGGCTATAGTGTATCAGACCGCCTTACCACAGAAAGCACCACATTGCCAGCGCTGCAAATGGCTATCAAGTATAGAAAAACACTACCAGAAAACATCATCTTTCACTCAGATGGTGGAGGTCAATACTATGACAAGGATTTCCTTGCCCTGACTGAGAAATACAAGTTCAGAAATAGCATGTGCGAGTATCCGCAAGACAATGGAGTTGCAGAAAGAATCAACGGCGTTATCAAAAACAATTACTTAAAACATTGGAAAACTACCTCTTATGCGCAACTAGTGAAAAATGTTGACCGGGCAGTGACCCTTTACAACAATGAAAAACCACACAAATTTCTCAAATATAGAACCCCTTTGGAGATTGAAATTGAACAATTACATTTGTAAGGCAAACAAAGCCGAGGATGACAGAGTCATTTGACGCAAAATTCAATTAAAAGGGGCATTTAGCCCCATTTAATTGAGCAAACAAAGCCTCCGAATCAAGATGTATTCTCTGCAAAAGTCTACAAGGAGACGAGAGGCAAAACGGTCAACGTTATTCAGGCATCAACAACTATTCCCCATTCCCTATACCCCATTCCCCAAAAAAATGCTTTGCATTTTTTATAACCCTTATGCAGGCCGTTACCGCGATTCGCACATCGAATCCATGGAACAACAAGCCAAACAAGTTTTTGGTGCTTGCAGGGTTATTAATGATGTAAAAGAACTGGCACAAATCCACCATTCGCATATCATTATTACAGGCGGCGACGGAACGGTACATATTGCAGTAAATACCGCCGACCTCGAAACCAATACATTTTCAATTGTAGCTTTAGGCAGTGGCAATGATTTTATCAAGAATTTTAAACGACAAAAATTTCCGGCATTGTTGCAATCTATTAAAACCCAAAAAGCCAGTCCGGTAGACCTCATTCAAATCAACGAACACAAAGCCGCAGTGCTTGCAGGCATTGGTTTCGACGCGCATGTATCTAACGCTGCCCACCAACAAAAATGGAAAATTCCGGCTATTAAATACATCATTCCGGTAATGCGGCACATGTTTTTTTACAAGGGAATAAAAATGAAAATCACCGGCAGAGATTTGGAATATACAGGCCGGGTTTTTATGCTCTCCTGCGGCAACGGATTCAGGGCTGGTGGAGGTTTTAAGCTATATCCAAAAGCCAGAATCGACGATGGCAAAATGGATGTTTTAATGATAGAACCCCCCACTTTTTGGCAGAAATTGAAATACGTATGGTTGGTTAATTTTGGCAAACATTTAAATTTAAAAATTGTAAAATATGTACAAACCGATAAAATTTCCGTTGAATTGGAGCAAGAGGATTTTTACAATACCGATGGGGATGTATACCGCGCCAAACGCATGGACATCCGCATTCTACCCGGGGCTATGCGGGTGATTATGTGAGTTTATTTTTTATTCCAAACCATCACAAAATCATTCATAAAATACCCATCGCCAATATCAAAATCGGCTACTTTTTCAATTACAAATCCCAGCTTAAAATAAAAATTAATGGGCTTATAATTTTGCCGGTTTACCTGCAAGCGAATGCAATTTACTTGCGGAAACTTTTGCAATAACAATTCAAATATCTGCGTGCCCATTCCCTTTCCATGCAGGTCAGTATCCAGATAAAATTTATGGATAAAATAACTGCTGTCTTCTTTTTGCGAAATGGATATAAAACCTACAGTTTCATTCTCAGATTTTACCAGAAAAAACTGCTGCCCTTCTGCCATTTGTAATTCCAATGCGGTGGCGTTATAAAGCTTGTTGAGCATATAATCTACTTGCACCTGCCCAATGATGGGTGGATAATGCACCTGCCAGATTTTGGTAGCCAGAGACTGGATTTGCGGAATATCGGCAAGGCTGGCTGTAAATAATTGTGGAATCACGGCCCAAATTTCTCAAATTTGCAGCGCATAACCAATGTTAAAAGTAGAAAACCTACAATGCGGATACCGGAATGGAACGGTAAAGGCGGTCATCAATCCGCTGAACTTCGGCGCGGCTGCAGGTGAAATGCTGCTGCTGGCTGGTAGAAACGGCATTGGCAAAAGCACCCTGCTACGCACCCTTTCCGGTTTGCAGGCTCCCTTATCCGGACTCGTTGAAATTGAGGGTAAAAACATTGCCACCCTGCCTCCGGGCCAATGCGCCAGTTTGGTTTCTGTGCTATTCTCCACCCCACCCGAGTTGGCCATGACCAGCTGCAGCGAAGTAGTTTTGGCCGCTATGCAACGCAATTTTTCCATTTTTCAGCACAATTTTGATGCTGAAAATGTAGTGGTAAAAAATTGTTTGGAACAAACCGAAATGGGTGCATTTTACGACCGCGATTTTGCCTCACTCAGCGATGGTGAAAAACAAAAAGTAATGCTGGCCCGCTGCCTGGCACAAGGTACACCGGTGCTGGTGCTGGATGAACCCCTGGCTTTTTTGGATTATCCCAGCCGCAGAAAAATGTTGCAAATGCTGCAAAAAATTTGCAAACAACAAAATAAAATTATCATTTACAGCAGCCATGATTTAGACATTTCCCTGCAATTTTGCGACCGCATGCTGTTGCTGCAAGACAATGGGGAATGGGCTTTGCACCAGGATGCCGCTGCCATTAAAAATCTCGATCCGGTATTGCTTTTTTGATTTTCATGCAAAAAAGAAAAGCCTTTCAGTGCAAACATTTTACCCTGGAACAAACCGAGGTGGCCATGCCCGTAACCACCGATGCCTGCCTGTTTGGAGCCCTGGCAGAATTTACCGATGGTGATACGATTTTAGATATCGGCGCCGGTACCGGAATCCTTTCTCTAATGCTGGCCCAGCGCTATCCTACCGCTACAATTACCGCTTTAGAAATACATTCACCGGGGTTTGAAAACCTCGCAAACAATTGCCAAAATTCTCCGTTTGCCCAAAGAATAAAACCCGTGTTGGGCAATATTTTACAGTGGAAAAACGAACTACAATTCGATGGGATAATCTGGAATCCGCCCTTTTTTGAGAATCAGCTGAAATCCGAAACTGAAACCAAAAGCCTGGCCCGCCACACCGGTGATTTAAGCTATGAGGCATTTCCCGAAATTCTCCGTCAACATTTAAAACCCCGGGGCAAAGCGTGGCTATTGATCCCCCAAAGCCATACTGAAAAACTCAATTTTTACCTCCAAAAAACAGGCTTTTATTTGTTGAAACAAATTAATATTTCAGCCCATAAATACAAACCCTCCCATCTGGCTATGATGCAGGTGGGCCGTGAGCCACAAACGTTTGTGAGTGAAGAATTAATTACCTACCAGCAGGCAGGAATGTATACCCCAAAAGCCATGGAAGTATTAAAACCCTTCTATTTATTTTTATAATATTTACCGAAAATATTTTGATTTCTGCTACACATTGAATAATTTCGTTGAAATGAGTTGGGCCAAGTATGCAATAGAGAAGTCGGCATTTGGGGTTTGCACCTTTTTGGGCGACAAGATGGGCATTAGCACCCGCCGCATTCGTTTGTATTTTATATACACCTCCTGCCTTACCCTGGGCAGTCCGGTATTGTTTTACCTCATAGCCGCTTTCTGGCTAAATCTGAAACGCTATACCGAAGAAAAACGCACCAGCGTGTGGGATTTGTAAGAAATCTTTTTTTTGTTTTCATAGCTAAATTAGAAGGTTTGATTTTGAGTTTTGGCTGCAAAAAAAACCTGCAAACTAAACGACAGTACCCTGAATATTTACAACGGTTTAATTATTAAAAAATAAACCGTCTATTCCCTAAAAGACTGTTCATCTGTCGCCTCCCCTGCCTCAGAAGCAGTCAGGCAAGCCTATTCCCTATTCCCCATTCCCTATCAACTAAAACGTCGTACTGCAAGTAAAGCGCACCCCACTAAAAGCGGGTTCTACCCTGCAAATACCGCCGCTGCAATTTACACCGCGTTGTTGTTTTAAATACGCAATATTAAATACCGAACTGCCTGCATTATACTGCGCAAAAAAGGTGGGATAATGCAAAACACGATCCGAAATCCCCATGTCCTCGTAGCGGTGAGGCTGCACGTTTGCCATATCTCCCACTGCAAAACTGAGGTTGGGATTGTAATAAAATTCAATCATTCCATTGGCAAAACTGCCCTGGTCCTGCTTGGTATTTAAATATTGAAATTCAACGCGCAAATTGCGGCGTTTGGGAAGTTTTAACACTATTTCCCCAAATGGGGTAAGGGTTTTTACATCGTCGTAGGTAGGGTGACTTTCGTACCGGGCCTGGTTGTACAACACACTTTGCAAACCCAATTTTACTTTTAAATTATGGCCAAAATTCTGCACAATTTCGGCATACATTTCGTGAAATAAATTAATTGATTTTCCATTAATACCGTTTTCATTCAACGATTTTACATAACTGCCATTTAAGGTAATTTGTGTGCCTTTGCGGGGTTTAAAATCCAACTCGCCCTGTATGCCATCTTCGCCCAAATCCTGGGCCGGTGCATTGTAGCGGGCCATTAAGCGATACGTATTTTGGCGGGTTAAGGACGGCAAATACGATAGCATGCCGTTCAGCAATTGATCATTGGGCGTAGTGCGAAGCGGAAAATTCTCAATATGCCGGGCTTGTAAATTCAACCCAAATGAGGCTTTTTGTTTTAACAGACGAAATGAATTTCCATATCCCAACGATGAATACAAAACTCTTCCATCCTTCAAATGCAGCTTGTTGTCCATTAACCGAATGGCCTCGGCCGATTTTTGGTTGTACTCCACATTCCAGGCAAAATTGCCCTTGGTATAGGTAAAGTACCCGTTCATGCCATACACATTGTACTTGGGAATAAAACGTTCGGCCACATCGTAGCTGTTAATTTCGGCTACAATTACATCCATACTTTGGCGGTTGAGTGTGCGGTTTAAACCCGATACACCCAGGTTTATCGAACCCCCGTTGCCACCCGCTATATCCACGGTATAATCAATATTAGCACCCGAAATTACCTGGGGCGAATACCCGAAACGGTTGCTCAAATACCCTTTCTGATTGCCGGCAAACGCTTTCAGGTGCAAATTGGGTGTAACATCATAAATCAGCCTGGCACCCTGCAGGGCATAGTCAATCCCGATTTGCCGCTGCTCATAAGCGCGAAACAGAATACCCGAACCCAACTGGTCGTAAAAACTGCCGATGGTTACATCCAACTGGTCTACCTTTTTATGGATTTGCCAGTAGCCAATGCCATGGTTGGTATAGCTGCTTTGCGGATCGAGCAGGGGGGTGTTGAAAAAGCCATCATAGCGCAGGGTAAAATCAAAACCCTTTATGCGGTAATTCATAAACAACCAGGCATCCAGGCTTGAGCTGTTCTCCTGATACACCTTGGTGTTTGCCCCGATTGAATCGTCGCGGATATATTTCTGGTAATTCAGAAACAGGTTGCCACTAAACTGGCCTTTATCGTCGCTGTTTTTCTGCGCGGACAAATTCAATCCGGCTGCAAAAAATCCCAAAAAGATGATCTTCTTCATGAAAGGTGCAAGTTTAATGAAATCAAACCAGTTGTTCACCCTTTAAGGTGTAGTATCTTTGCATACTTTATGGACACCTTGGTTACAACTCCCGCAACCGCCACCCGCAAGCTGTATATCGAAAGCTATGGCTGCGCTATGAATTTCAGCGACAGTGAAATTATTGCCAGCATTATGGGTGAGCATGGATTTGTATCTACAAACGATGAATTTGACGCAGATGTGATTTTCCTCAATACCTGCGCCATACGCGACAATGCCGAACAACGTATTCGCGACCGGCTAAAACACCTGCGCAATAATAAAAAACAAAACCGCGACCTGATTGTGGGCGTACTGGGCTGCATGGCCGAACGCCTGAAGGACAAACTGCTGGAAGAAGAACACCTGGTAGACGTGGTGGCAGGACCGGATAGTTACCGCGAATTGCCCAGACTGGTGGCCGAAGTAGACGATGGTGCCCGCGCCATAAACGTATTGCTGAGCCGCGAAGAAACCTATGGCGACCTGAATCCGGTGCGCCTCAACAGCAACGGAGTTAGCGCCTTTGTAAGTATTATGCGGGGTTGCGACAATATGTGCAGCTTTTGCGTAGTGCCCTTTACCCGGGGCCGTGAACGCAGCCGCGATCCGCAAAGCATTCTCACTGAAGTAAACGAACTGGTACAATCGGGATTCAAAGAAATTATTCTGCTGGGCCAAAATGTAGACAGTTACCTGTGGTTTGGCGGAGGCCCTAAAAAAGAATTCAAAACCCTTACCAAAGAAGAGCAGGAAAACTCGGTAGACTTTGCCGACCTGCTTGAACTGGTTGCCACCGCAGCTCCCAAACTTCGCATCCGTTACAGCACCAGCCATCCGCGCGATATCAACGAAAAGGTGGTGGAAATGATGGCCAAACACAAAAACATTTGCAAACACATCCATTTTCCGGTGCAAAGCGGCAGCTCGCGCATACTGGATTTAATGAACCGCAACCACGACCGCGAATGGTACATGGACAAACTGAACATGATACGCCGCATTATCCCCGATTGTGGCATCAGCAGCGACATCATCAGCGGATTTTGCACCGAAACCGAAGAGGACCACGCCGATACCCTGAGCCTGATGCAGTGGGCCGAATTTGATTTTGCCTACATGTACAAATACAGCGAACGCCCAGGCACCCCGGCCGCTAAAAAAATGGCCGATGATGTGGACGAGGAAACCAAAGGCCGCCGCCTGCAGGAAATCATTTCGCAGCAATACAAAATGTCCAACGAGAAAAACCAGCGCTACATAGGCCAGGTGGTAGAGGTATTAATCGAGAACGAAAGCAAACGCAGCGCCGACGAGTGGAAAGGCCGCAACGACCAAAATATCAATACCGTATTTGCCAAAGAAAATTACCAGCGCGGCGACCTTGTGAAGGTGCTGATTGAAAGCGCCGGAGCCACTACGCTGCGAGGCAGAGCCCTTGAGTTGGTGAAATAAAATTTCCTAATATGAAACTTTGAATTATTTTTTTAACTTTGTATATATGAGTATTATCAGAATTCCGTTGGTGTTTGAAGGCTCCCAAGGCGAAAAAACTTTAATGGCTTTATTTGATTCCGGCGCAAATTTGAGTTGTATAAATCCCGAATATTTAAATGATTTGGAAATCCCGGTTCCCTTGCGCAGAATCAGGCAAATTGGTACTGCCAGTGCACATCATTACATCGAAGTAAGTGAGGCAGTTCGTTTGGACTTCTACCAAGAAGATGTGCGACTTAGCGACGAATTTTTAGTGGTACCGGGTCTAAGTGAAGAAGTGATCATAGGGGCAGCAACTATGCAAAAATGGCGCATGAAACTGGATTTTGAGCACGATGCTGTACATGTTGACCCCAAGGTGGGTAAAATGCAGTTGGTGTAATTTGTAAATTACTTTCTACCAAAAAATTTCGCGTTTTGCGAAATGAGAAATGGATCTTTGGTATTGGATTCTAAACCTGGAATCGTAAATACCCGCCAGGTTTTAAACTGTAGCGTTTTCTGTTTTTGTAAATTTCTGAAACTGAAATCTAACATTCAGAATCAACAATCCGAAATCCTGCATCCGTTATCCATTATCCGGCACCCGTTATCCGGCGCCCGCTTCCACCGAAACATTTCTGCCCAGGGTTTTAAAACGTACTCCGTTTTTTTGCAACACGGTGATGGTAATATGCCCCGTTTTGCTGGTGTTTAAATCTTGCACAATGCCGGTTTTGCCCTTGTGGGTGCCAGCAATGACCCTGCAATGATCTCCGTTTTTTAAATTTTGTTCACTCATTTTATGACTGTGGTTACTCCAACCATTAATTTCCACCCGTCTCTTTTTTTCTTAAGCACACCTACTTCAGAAAATACCAAATCAGTGCTTTGGCCTGCGTTATCTTCCATATGGCTATAAACTTTAGCATTATAAGTAGCAGTGCCTGAACCTGGAACAAGGATTTCCTTAACCTCGTAGCGGTTATTTACCAATTTGTATCTGGCGGCATTCTGGTTTATTAAAGTGGCCACACTGTCATAATTAATGAATCCTTTGTATCCGGGTGGCTGCCATTTAAAATTTTCGGGTTCGCCTATAAAATCAAATTCAGCCTTTAATCCACGCTTTTTTACTGCCGCACTATACTGTTCCAGAAAAACCTGAACCTCCAACCTTATGGCAGCCTCCTCTTCTGCGGTTAAATTCAAATCCTGTGTTTGCGTGCAAGCGCCAAGCATCAGAAAAATAAGTAGTATGGATATCCAATATTTCATAAACCCGGGTTTTGACCCGATATACGAAAATAGCATATTTCGGGTAGTTTTCATCCTCCCCTGTCTTTCCGCCTCCAAACCCAATTGCCTGCAGCACTATACCCTATTATCACCATCATTGCCCTCCCCTTTGCGCCCAGGTTTTGGTATTGCAGGTTGAGGCGCAACTGATGGCCCCTGGCCGGCTGGTAGGTAATGGCACCGTTGAGGTTTTGGATGGCTTGGGCTTGTACCTTGTTTTGAAAAACCCGGCTGCTGCCATAGCTGCATTGGAGGCGCATTTTCTTTTTTAGCAAAGAGCTGCCCAGACCCAGCGCTGGGGTGATGGCAGTGGTTGCAGATTGGGGTATTTGGGTGGCATTGTAGTTGATGGATGCCATAAAATTCAATCCGGTTTTTACCAGGTTGAGGCTGTAGCTGGCATTGGCATTGTAAAACCCCTGGGTCAGCGGCTTTTCCAAACCGCTTTGGTCGGCGCTTTTTTGGTAGGCAAAAGATGCCTGCATGGCCGAAACCCGGATTGTATCGGCCCTGAAACTGCACTGCCAAGAGGCGGTATAGTTTTCCGACACCTGCCTGTATTGCAGGCTGTCCCACTGGCTGTAGGGATTCAATGCCTGGTTGTATTTAAAGGGTTGCTGGTTGGTGTAGCTCCTAAAGCTGCTGTAACTGCCCTGAACCCCTATTTTCTTGGAGAGGGTAAGCTGCATATTGGCACTAAGGGCAGTGCGGTTCATTTGGCTGAGTTTGCTGCCATCCACATTGTCGCTTTGCCGGCCCAAGTTAGCACTCAGCTGCATTTTGTGTTTGAAAAAACCAGTGCTGAAACCCAACTGCACATTTTGTAAATCATTATTGAAATAGTAGCTGCCAAAACTGCGGTAATCTGGATCTACCCTTTCAAACTGGCTATGCAAAGTCCATTTTGCAAATGCCAATTCTGCCCCGATTTTAAATGCCCTGTAACGCGCTGTTGCAGCTGTAGTGATGCGAATATCCTCATTGATCCAACTGTAGCTGTAATCAGCACTTGTGCTCAAATATTTGCCCCATTTCTGATTTGCACTCAATTCCAAACAGCGATTTTCTTTGGGACTGAGGCCAGGATAATTCTCATTTGGCATACTATTGGTATCATCCAAGGCACGAAAACCCGAAAAAGATACCTGCCCACGGTTGCGATTCCAACCCAGCTTAATTCCGCGCCCTATGCGTTTGTAACAAATTTGACGATTGGTGGCATTAATGCTATCGGGCTGAACCGCTTTTAAAAACCGACCCGAAAGCAGCTGAATCTTAAATTTAGCCAGACTCAATTCCACTGCAACACCCCGAAACAAATGCCCGTTTACAGTATACGAACTCCAATTCTGCGAAATATTTCCAACATGCAATTGTACCCACTTGTAAGATGGATGAAAACTTGTAAAGTTGTATGTGGGTTGGGTAAACTTGTTACCCTGATTGCTATAACTAAAAGAAAATGGTGCCTGAATAAGTGAGAAAAAACTAAAATTTAAATTGCCATTGAATATCCATGTTTGGGGTTGACGAGAAGGTCTGGGCATATTTGTTTGATAAAACATTTGCATCCATCCCAAACTGCCAGAAACCTCAACAGGATTGGCTGTTTTCAGTGCCTCTAAATTTTGTGCCTGAATTTTAATCGCCAAAAATGTATAAAATAATAAAAATAAATATCGCATATTTTCAGTCGGGAATTACTACTACTTTTATCATTTTACTTTCACCCCGGGCTACTACTTTTAAGAAAAATACTGATTCTGAGTAAGATTTAAATGCGGTAAATTCATAATAATCTTTGCCAGTAAAATCAATATCCCCAACAATCTCTCCAGTCACAGGATCGATCTTATAAACGCTGATATTCTCCTTCTCCCGCAGTTTCACTATGAGCTTAAAATCCACACCATTATTGGGATTGGGACTAATCTTAAACTCCTGTATCAGAGGCCATTTGTATCCGTATTTATTGCTGATTTTTGAACTATCAGTCTTACCTAATACATGAATAAATTTCGCAAGTTTATATCCACATCCTTCATAGTTTCCATAAAACAAAATTTTAAATATCCCGGTATCTGTAAATTTCAGATTCTGAGTGTATTTCGTAATATTTTTCGAATTCAAATCATTTCTATCACACCCCCACCAAAACTTTTCGGGCTGCGGCTTACTCACAACTACCGCGTATACAGAATCAGAAATCATGGTTTTGGATGGCAAAAGAAAATCATGTAAAATTTCAGTATTCCTGCGTTTAATCCGAATGGTATCAGTATGCACACAGCCATTGTAATCTGAAACTTTACGAATAAATATGCCTGCATTTCGAATGGAGATGGTATCCTTAAATTTAAAGGTGTCTCTGTCATTCTCCAACCATTGCGATTGAGCATTGGGATGATTTAAACTCAAAAACAAATACTGACCTTTGCACAAAATGGTGTCCAATTTAAAGGGAGCATAAAATATATTTGGTTCAGCCACCTTTATACTTGAAGATATTTCACAGCCCTTTGCATTTCTGAAATAGAATTTATAATTGCCCGATTTTAATTTATCAAGACTATCCGGCAATTGATGATAATGCAACCTATCTGCAGTCCACCAATATCGGGCAGTATCCGCATCAACAGCGTGCATGGCTATTCTTGCATTCGAATCTCCAAAACATTTTAAACTATCTAATAAATTTATTTTTATACTAAAACCTTGATCTAAATTATTCAAGAGCACAAACGAATCAAAAAACAATTTACAATCAAAACCATTCCAGGGCGTGAAATCGTACATTACACGATATTTTCCTTTCGTAAAATCAAGACTCTGAACATGATTCGGAGAAACTGATTGGTTAATCCACTTTTGACCATATAAAGAAAGTGGAGACCAGGAGGACGTTTGAAGCTGATACCGAAATTCGCGTGTACTATCCGGATGCCTGTAAAACAGCCATATCCTTGGGCCATAATTATTATGCAAAAAAGTATCGTTTGTAAAATACAGTATTACGTCTTTCTTACTGGCACAGCCCGAATCTCGAACCCTTATGCTATCGATTTTCATTCCCAGATAAAATTTTACGGGACCAAAAACCGGGGTACTATATTTCAGCAATCCAATTACATGATGGGTATCACACTCCACCCTATAGAAACGCTGTTGGTTATAAAATCTTCCGCCACTGTAACTTTGTTTTGCAGGAAAAAACTCCCAGCCCGTATCTACAAATTTCCAATTGTCCTTCCCATTTGCACTTTCGTACCATTTAAAACTTGTCCCCTGGTTTAAAAACCGAAATGAACATGGAACCTGCAATTTTAAAGGCTTTTCTTGATTGGGTTCGTTAAAAAAGCAGTAAACATCCAATGGTCTTGAAAAATGACCTCCAACCCGCAAAACAGAGGTTTCATTTTGATTTAGTAATTGTTTAAAATCAATGCTTCCACAAATCACTCCACCCCCCATGGAATTTAAATCCAAACAAGTCTGTTTTCCAAAAGGATCACTGATAGTCACCCCCGCGCAACTCACTGCATTCAAACTGCTGGCAGCGTTATAAGAGCCTAACAATACACCCTTTTTATTCCATATTTTCACGTACAAATCATAAGCCTGAAAATTGTCGTCATAAGCCAAATAGCGTGATAAAACAGTATCCCCAATTAAATCAAATGAATCCTTTTTATCGGCAAATGAAAATGCAGAAAAGACAACTTCAATGCGAACAATGCTGTCCTGACCCTTGGTATGTTGTCTATGAAAACTATACCTAACACCAATATAGCCAGTAGCTTTTAATGTTATACTTGTTGCAATAATCAATAAAAGTATAAATATTTTTTTCATAGCGCACTCCTTTTACCGTTTTTTAAAAAATACTGTATTAAATACGTGTCTTCTGGCTTGTAATCAAGCAACTGCAAGGTGGCATAATTATACTTTGCTCCAACTACACACAAGGTTTGCAGACCAGTTGACCTTCCGTTTCGCCATATTTTAAAATGGGATATCTCATAATTCTCAGGATTTTTCCAGTAGAAATAAAGTTTGCGGGTATTGGAATCAAATTGAATAAATGAAAATTCCAACTTTGGCAAAAGCAACACCGGATTGGTTTTTACATTTATTCTAGGAGAATTATGAGATAATGAGTCATTTTTTCCTACCGCATACAATTCATATTCATACTCACAATCTGCTAACACTGCCGTATCTGTGTAAAACTGAATATTGCCCGGAACATCGATATAATTTTGTTCTCCTTTTGGCATACTGCGCTTAATCAGAGTCCATTTTTTTGGTTTTCTCTCACCTGCTTCCCAAAACAAATCGATGCGATTAAGGCCCAACTTATAATTTGTAATCACCGGTGTTTCCGGCAAACGTAAATCGGCAAGTATACAAGGCCATATACGAGATTTAACAGACTCGTTATACCTAAAATCCACAGCCTCAATCCTATAATAAACACTATCTCTGTGTACACTCAAACGCAGAGTATCAAGAAAAAAAGTATCGCCCAAGATGGTATTCGTCAAACAAGTAAATTCTGCATCCCTTATAAAACTCCGGAATACTTTATAACCCATTGCATCCGTAGATTGAGATTTAGTCCAGCTCAAATTCACAAATCTATTTTTGTCAATTTCAACCATTAGTCGAACAGGGGTAAGCGGAGCCATTGAATCGTTTATCTGGTAGTAAATTGAATTTGAGCATATTTCGGTACCATCCCAACAAACCTGATAATATCCCTCAGTATCAATAAAACACACTGCAGAATCCATTTGAGATATATGCCTGACAATACAAAATGCACCAACAGGAGTAGCCGAATATCGCACGCTAAAACCCAATTGATGCGGCGTGTTTGGGACGTCCCAAACAAGTTTAACTCTATTATTTAATTCAAGGAATGCAAGATTCTGAGGTTCTAACAATGGGGGTTGATAATTAAAATCTATACTCGTCGCATCGGATACCACGCCCGAATCGCCAAACAACGTGTAAGCTTTGAAACGGTAGTATAATCTGGCACTTTCTGTATTCGTAAAATCCAAATAAATATTATTACTTTTTCCATTTAATTTTAGGGAAGGGTAAATCGGTTCCTTATGAATTGACTGATATTCTATTCCGTTTACGCTTTTTTGAATGAAATAATACATGTAATTATTTTGGGTGATATCCCACTCTACATTTACCGATATATTATTTGCCAAAAGTCCCGGTTTTGATGGAGCATGAAACGCATCGGCTCCATCGAAATAAATCAACTGGCTCACAGTATCCAATTCTGATCTGATAAAAAATTGGTACAAATAAGCTTTTCCTTTTTTCGCAGTTTGATCCAATAAACCCAAACCACTACAATGAGTATTTTGTAAAGACTTAAATGCAGTTAAAACTGCCAACGGAAATAATTGTTGCTTTGACCGAATCCCATAAATATCATTTGAATCAGAATTCCTGCCAGGATACAACAATTCCATAATAAACCCCAAATCCGCATTAGTTGCAGACTTCTGCATCATTTCAGATGAATCCAGGGCTTTTGTTGGCATATACTCAGATTTGATTAACTCCCCACTCCCACCCGGTTCAGGCATTTCCCAACGCACAACTCCAATTCCGTTTTTGGCAATTTTTTGCCATGTGAGGATGTCTTTCGGAAAAAATCTGAAGGCAATCCCATCCTCATATTTTTTATATGCAATTTTGAATACTGAACTATCCGCTGAACCAGAGGCTGTCAGACTATAATTTAACAAATATATTAATCCTAAAAAAAGCAATCTCATGGACGGTAAAATGAAGTTTTTAATTCCACAGGAACAATTGGCGCATACACATGATGAAACGAAAAACCATAATGATTCTGGGCATAATAATCTGTCACTTCTAACATGCTTAAATCATATAAAATACCGGATAATGTTGAAACTGTTTTAGCGCTAGCGATGGGTGGGGTGCTGGAGGTAATTAAACCGGGCAAAGAGGATAAAGGCAATACCGGTGCTAAGGGAAAAGAGACCAAAGCATAAGAATTAGGGGTTACTGATCTAGCACCTGCATTAAAATTATGGATATAATCTGAAACTACAGATTTGGAAATAAATCCCGTTATCAATCTTGCCGAGAGCCGGGATTTTATATCTTCCAAATCCTCATTACTCACGTTTCGTATTCCATATTCTAAATCTACCGTCGTGCAAGGGTAATTAAAATCCTTTCCCGACTTAGCATCTGTAACATTTAATAATATAGCAGTTGGGCTCTCCTGTATGACCCCTACAGCCCCCAAAGGCAATAATCCATAGTTTGAGGTGTCTCTACTCAAATAAAATTCCGGCTTCTCTTTTTTGAAAAGATAGTAAACTTTATTCCTAAGTTCATTATCCAACCATGGTGTTTGAAAAGCAGAAGCGCGGATTCTCAATGCGCCAGCATTGGAAACTTCCATTTCTTCAAAATATTCTTCCTTTGTGTTTTTTAATTGAAATATAAGGTTACCCGCGTTGTTCATTTCTACTTTTTGAACGGTCAAATCCTTTACCTTCTCGGTAAAAGTGGTGTAATTACTGCACCTAAACCAAAACTCAAGCAGAACAGCAGTTTTATTACTCGTGGCGGCAACAGTTAAGTTTGTGGCGGCAGAAATTACACTTGCATTTGTATAAGATCCAGTCGTATTTCCAGTCCCATTCACATAATTCAATGGCACTCTCACAATTCTAAATCGATAATATTTTCCAGGTTTCAATGATTTAGGTGTGACAAATTCAACTGTACCATTCTTATACTGGGCCGCAATTTCCTCAACTGCACTGCCCTTGTAATCCAGGATGGATATTATGCTTTTAGTTCCTGAAACATTAAAAAGATAATCTTGAGGTATTTTTAATATTACTTTTCCAGTTTTACTTTCTGCTGGATAATAATTGAGCTGATTTATACACGGCCATGAAAAGGCAATATTAACGGGTGTAATTTGTATTGGCAATTTACCTGTTTTATACAAAATCGATACACTCTCTTCTTGTACTTTTCCATTTATCATCACCAATTTTTCGCCGGCTTTAGTAATCTCAAATAATTGAATGACACCTTTTATTATATAATTCGAATTTTCGGCCAGGGCAGAATTTAAATCCACAGCAACTTTGGTATAATCTGAATTCCACTTCCATTGCACTGCAACCACTCCGGCAGGACCTTGAAGCAAGGGATTCATCCATTTAAACTTATAAGTTTTACCATCTGGATTTGTAAATGCAACATTTACCGCAGTGCTGAATTCAATATAATATTGCTCGATTGGATTTACATTTACAGAATTATTTTCAGGAAATGAATTCAAAATAAACGAGCCATTGTTTATCTTTTGCTGTTGCAGTTGGCACGGTGAACCTAATTCTATTTTAATAAAATCATTGAATTTCCAAAACCCACCCAAATTAAATTCTACACCCAATTTCCCGTTTGCATAAGTGGGATTGGGTGCTTGGCAATTCAGCGCCATGGCGCCAGTTAGTGTCAGTACATCAATTGAAAAACTGCCGGCTTTCGCACCCAATTTTCCTTGAATAAATGTGAATAAATTCCCGTTTGCATACCAACCATTTACCCCGGGGGTTTCGTTATTTTCAATGCAAATCACATTTGAATTATACTTAACCAAATTTAAATCACCACCTGCGATGGCCCTCAAACCTGCATATAAGGAAAATTTCTTATCAGTAGCACCCGCACTTGCCGCAGCATCAAAGGTTAAACCGTATGCAAAACCGCCACCAGAGGTAAGTTTATCTAGGTCACGTTTAACATTCAAATCTGGAGAATATTTAAGCTGGGTAATCACTTCTGCAGGCAATGGCGCTGCCGGGAGTAATTCATTCCCAGTAATAAAATATAATTTACATTTAATTGCAGTTTGTGCACCAACACTTGCCATAACACTCATTGGCTGAGCTGGAGTTCCGGCACGTAAAAACCATTTATCCCGGGCAAACATAGCAGTCACTTCACCCGCTTTACCATTTGCCCCACTCCCCTTAATCTGGTTATTTCCAATATTATTTAAATAAATAGAAGCATTGGCCGTAAAAATATTATTTTTAAAATCCATTTTTAACATAAACGGGCCACTTATTTTTCCTACTGGTTTGTAATTAGCTTCAAAATCTTTCCAAGCATTTCCGCTGACGGGAAGGGTCTTTGCATGCGCCACTATTTCGGCTTTACTAACTGGTATTTTTCCCGGCATTATTTCCAGATTACCATAAAATTGGGCACCTTGTACGCCCCCATTTGTATAACATTGAATTTCGAAAATGGTACGGGCCAGATAACTGGCATCGCTGCCTCCATTAAAGTATACCCCGGCGCGCAGTCCCAATCCTGCATTGGCATCGGGAATAAAAACGGCACCCAGGGCGGTTTGTCCCAAAGCAGGATTGGTAATTTTATCCTGCATGCTTTGTACACGCATATGGTGCCAGGCCCCGCCAATAAAGCCATTGATATTCATACCCGGAAATACCGGAATGCCCGGGCTGCCCCATTCCAGGGCCGCATCGGTATACCAGTAACGCGTGCCGTTTACATTGCCAAACAGGGCCTTGGCATTGCCTTTAATGCGGGCGCTTTTTACCTCCAGGGCTACCTGACCGTTAAAGCCATTGCCGTAATTGGGATCGGCCTTAAAAACGTCTACCCTTCCTTTTACCACTATGCCGCTTTTTTCAAAATCTACGGCAATGCTTTGGATGGATATTCCGGTATACACCAATCGATCGTACCCGTTTTTCTGCTGCATCTCGGCTTGCAATGCAAACCCGGCGCTGGCTGAAATATACTCGGTTAAATTTAAATCAAAACCCAGGTTGAGCTGGTATTTATTTTGGGTGCATTTGAGGCTGATTTCATTTACCGAAATGGGAAAATTGGCAATGCTGCGTTTTTATTTTGGGTATTTAATGCCAAATATTCAATCCCTAATTTGGGTTCTTTATTGCTAATCCTCAATCCCTGAAAATCAATGCCAGGCAATTTAAACGGGGTCTCTGCATTTTGGGATTGTATGGATAAACTGCCATTCAAATTGGCCACTAGATTAATTTCGCCATGATTAATTTCGGCATGCACAAAACTGCCTTTACTCAGCTTCAGTTGGGCAACTCGCAATGCGGGAATGGTAAGATTTTGATTTAATCCAGCCATAAATATATAATTGTCATTAAGCCCTATTTTGGCCATGTATTGCAAGCGACTGGTGTCGGGCAGTACCGGCAAACTAATGTCACCCTTGAGAGAAGCTGATTGCAAAGTATTAAAAAGAAATTCGAAACGGGCTTCAGAAATGGAAATATTCCAGCCGGCTATTTTGCCTTTTTCGAAGGATAATAAATTTTTCAATTGCATCAATCCACTGAAACCAAACTCATCGATAAATAAATTTTGCACCCCGGCCACCAGCCTTTTGCCATCGGACTGTTTGAAATATTTGGGAAATGTAATACTGCCCTTTTGCAGGTAAAAACCCTCCCAAATTTGAGGTTGATTGCCCAGAATATTTTGTTCGAAATAAGCTTTAGGAAATTGAAGTTCAATTGGATTTAATGATTCACTCAGGTCCAGGGTAGCGCCCGTAATTTTAAAAACATAATCGGTAAATCCCTTTACCTGAAAGGGCGGAATAGATATTTGCGCAATGATATTATTCCATGATTGGGCCTTAAAATTAAATTCCGTTTTCATGGAAGTATTGGGCATTATTTGCCCCGAATCGGTGCATGGAATTAATAATTGATTGTTGAATTTACAGATGCCATGTATGCCAAATTCCTTGATGGCATTGCATTCGAAGGTGGCATAATTGCCATTGGTTTTACCTCCGGGAAATGTAATGGTGACTGCATTTCCCAGCGAAAACGAAACTTGCGACAAGAGATAGAGGGTGGCATTTTTTGCAATTCCGTTGGTTTTAGAAAATTCTACATTATCGGCCCGGAATGCAATCAACTGATTACTGTGCGGTTCACGAAATGCGAGCCCGGCGCTGAATACAGCCTTATCGGGAAGGATATCGATATTATAAATAAGCACAGCAAAACGCAGGTCTTTATTGGCTGGTGCAAGCAGGAATTCACCTTCGGGGTTTTGCTGGAAACCAGGGCCAAGGTTATCGGCGATATTGCGGTTGGCGATGCAGTGCTGAATGTGCTGTTCGATCGAATCAGCCGGCGAAGCGGCGTGGAGCGGGGCAGCCACCAAACCCACCCATATCCCCAGATTTGACAACTTTTTAAAAGTTGTCAAATCTATGGGGATAAATGGGAAAAAATTTGGGTGGGCATAATTGACAGCCGTCCAAAAACAAACCAGCATTACACCAGGAGCAATGGTAAAAACCAAACCAATTAAAAAACTGACTGCCAAATGAAATAAACCTCCGGCAGCGAAGGAAGGGTAGGAAAAAACTATATACAAGAATATATCCGGATTAAACGGATATTGTCGGAAATACGCGAATACTAACGCTTATTGCCCGGCCATCCACTCCTCCATTGCCTCATCGTAGGCGGTTTTGTTGGCGTTGATTTGCGAATCTATTTTTTGGATCAGGGCAGTTAATTCTGCAATTTTATTAAAATCGGTAGCCACTTCGGGTGCGGCCAATTGCTCGGTCACCATGCTTTTTTCATGCTCCATTTCTTTAATGGCTGTTTCTAAATCAGCCATTTTTTTCTCCAATTGGTGCATGGTATTTTTACCTGGTTTTTCAACCTTGGGCTCGTTGTTTACAGGCTTGGCGCTGGTTTCGGGAACACGTTTTTTTTCTTCACCAGGAATGGGAATATCTTTTCCTTCGCGTTTTTTGCGTTCAACCCAATCGTTATACTCATCATAAGTACCAGGATATTCGCGGATTTTTCCATTTTCAATCCACCATATTTTATTGGCCACACGGCTTACAAAAGTACGGTCGTGCGATACCAGAATAAAGCTGCCTTTGTATCCAATCAACGCTTCGGCCAATACGCTGGTAGAGAACATATCCAAGTGATTCGTAGGCTCATCGAGCAGTAAAAAATTGGCCTGGGTAAGCAAGGTTTTGGCCAATGCCACACGGCTTTTTTCACCCCCTGAAAGTACCTTTATTTTTTTGAAAACTTCGTCTCCGGTAAATAAAAAACAACCCAAAGTACTGCGCAATTCTCCTTCGGTATATTCACCGCCAACAGTGGCCAATTCGTTTACTAAATCGTTTTTTAAATTCAACGCTTCTAACTGGTGCTGGGCAAAGAAAGATTTTTCTACATTCCAGCCCTGCTCTACGTTTCCGTCGGCCGGCTCGCTGCCGTTGATGATGCGCAAAAGTGTACTTTTACCACGACCATTGGCACCGATTAATGCAATTTTATCACCGCGTAAAATTTGCGCATCGGTATCATTAAATATTTCTAAATCGCCGAATTTTTTTGAAATATGATTGAGTGTAGCAATTTGTTTGCCTGGTGTAACGCGGATGTTGAAGCGAATATTCATCTCGCGGGTTTCATCCTCTAACACTTCAATTTTTTCGATTTTATCCAACATTTTTACCCGGCTTTGCACTGCTGTTGCCTTGCTGGCCTTGGCTTTAAAGCGCTGAATAAAACGCATTTGCTGGCGAATAAAATCCTGCTGATTGTCGTACCTGCGCTGCATCATTTCGTCGCGTTCCTCTTTTTGCTCGAGGTACTCGCTGAAATTACCCTTATAGTGAAACAGCTGTTGGTGGGCCACTTCGGCAATGCGGTTGACGGTATTATCCAAAAACAAACGGTCGTGACTCACAATTACAAAAGTGCCTTTATAGTCTTTTAAATATTCCTCAATCCATTGAATGGTAGGCAAATCCAAGTGGTTGGTAGGCTCATCGAGTAGCAGCAAATCGGGTTGTTGCAGCAGCAATTTAGCCAACATGGCTCGCATGCGCCACCCTCCTGAAAACAGGTTGAGGGGTTTGGTAAGTTCTTCGGTTTTAAAACCCAGGCCTTCCAGCAATTTCTCCGCTTCGGCATGCCAGTCGTAGCCACCCAGATTGCCAAACTGATCCTGCAATTCGGTAAGACGCTGTATGCTTTTCATGTCGTGGGTGGTTTCAATCACCTCCAACAAACGATGAATTTCCTTATCCAACGCAGCCAGGTCTTCGCGACCCTGCAGCACCACGTCGAGCACCGGGTCCTGGTAATCGATACTCAAAAGGTCCTGATTCAGGAACCCGATTTTAAGGTCGCCTGGCTTACTGAGAGAGCCTTCCCGCAATTCGTACTCGCCCGAAATGATGCGCAAAAGGGTGGATTTACCGGTACCATTGAGGCCTACGAGGCCAATCTTTTCGTTGGGTTTTATATGCCACGAAGCATTGCGAAACAGGTATCTTCCTGCGAATTCAAAAGAAAAATCTACTAAGGCCAGCACAGCCCGCAAAGATACAGCAGTTTTGCGAGATTTTCGAATGAAAATGCGGGGGTTTAGGGTAAATTTTGGTACCCTCAAAGAACAGGATTGTGCGAGATTTTGCTAATCCTCTGCCCGCTTTTTGATGTACTGCAGCGAACCCATCAGCGAGGTATAATCCTCGGTAGACTTGTTGCGATATTTAATCTGATAAAAATATACACCCTCTTTCAATTCATCTTCGTCTACCAGCAGCACGTTTAACAATATTTCATCGGGCACACAAGTTTTGGCAACCAGACTGCCCCAGCGATCAAACAATTTAAATTCAAATTCATTGGCTATTATACTAAAATTACAATTGCCGCGAATGGAATGGCTCAATAACAAAACGGCATTTTTTTTGGCAATTGTATCGCCGGCCACTGTAACTGACGTGTTAACTGAATACCCACTGACAGAGGTTGCACTCAGGCATGTCAGACCTACAATCAAATACAATAATTTTTTCATACGAAACAACATACAATGATCGGAATTAAATACATGAAAACCAAAGGGAACCACAAACGCATTTTTGTTTTCAATATTTTTAACTATGTTTGTACATAACCCTTTTAAGCTATTGAATATTTAAACCTATGAACCCCAGCAACTCCAAAAGCGCGAAAGAGGCGCTGAAGACCGAACATTTCACACAGGATCCGCGGGTATTGCAATGCCTTAAGGAGCTTGAAGAATTTAAAAAAACCAACCCATTTGTTGTATCGGATGTAATTGATGCGCAAGGCAATCAATACGTAAATCTGGTGCAAAAAGGCGGTGGTGTTTTGGGCGTTGCCCTGGTAGGATATACCTATGTACTGGAGCAGGCTGGTATTCGTTTTCTGCGCCTTGCAGGTACCAGTGCCGGAGCCATTAATACGGCCCTGATGACCATTATAAAAAACAAGCAGGATACCAAAAGCGAAGAAATTTTAAAAATTATTTGCGACCTCAATTTCTTTAACCTGGTGGATGGACATCCTGCGGCACGCTGGGTCATTAAAAATTTTATTACCAACGAAAATTTTACCAAAAAAATCAAGTTTTGGATATACGCAATTCTGGGCCTATTTGGGCTATTAATTGTAAGTGATATCACCCTTTTAGGACTCGAAAACCATTACCCAAACCTTTACAGGGTAACGGTGCTTAGCTTTGTACTTACAGGATTCTATTTAGTATTTCTATCGGTAATCCTGTTCTACATCAGCAATTTATTTACCCGTTTGAAAAATGCAGGATTTGGTATCAATCCGGGTGATTATTTTTACGATTGGTTGAAGAAAAACATGCGCGACAAGGGAGTATTTACTGTAACTGATTTAAAAGCCAAAGCATCCCAAAAAGTACCCGGCCTTCAATTGCGTGATCACAGAGAAGAAGCCTCAGACGACCTGGTTGGCGATGTTACATTTATTACATCCGAATTGGTAACCCAGAATAAAATTCAGTTTCCTGAAATGTGTGATTTATTTAAATCTAAAGCCGAGATAGATAAACTACAACCCGCGGGTTTTGTGCGCGCTTCAATGTCGATTCCGGTATTTTTTGAAAGTTATTTTATCAATAATATTCCTGTTGACGACCCTGATGTGAAAGCCGCCTGGATGCATCGTTTTGGCATCGAAAATCCGCCACCTTCCACCCGTTTTGTAGATGGTGGTATGCTAAGTAATTTTCCCATTAATATATTTTTCAATCCAAAAGTTACCAAACCCCGTTTGCCATCTTTTGGCATTGACCTGGATGACAGCAGCCCCGAAGACCAAAGCAACGACGCGGCCGACTGGACCCTGGGAGGATATATGGGACGTATGTTTAACACCATACGATACTATTACGACAAGGATTTTTTATTGAAAAATAAAATATTTGAAAAAGGAATCGGAAAAGTAAGATTGCCGGAATTTAACTGGTTGAATTTTTTTATGAAAGACCAGGACAAAATAGAAATGTTTGTACGCGGAGCCCAAGCTGCAACTGATTTTTTGAAAAACTTTGACTGGGAGGAGTATAAAGACAGTCGGGAAAAATTCAAAGCCCAAATGGATGAAAAAAATAATGCTGTTTTTGGAGGCAGCTTAAAACCCTAAATCATGGATTTATTTATAGAGATTCCGAATACCTGGATGTGGTTTTGCATTTGCTTTGGTGCTGCCATGTTTACATCCATGCTGATGAGTATGCATGCCGAAAAGTTTATGACCCGTGACGGATCTACCAGAAAATTCAGCATCATGAATCTCGAATTTCCATCGTCACCGTTGGACATTGTGAATACCATTCGCGGAATTTATAAATTACCCGAACCTGCTTCGGGTAAGAGTTTAAAGGCCCTTAAAAACAATTTGTATATCGACTTTTTATTTATGCCCGCCATTTATGGGTCGATATTTTTATTGTGCATGCATGTATCATCAAAAACCACCTGGCTGGGGCATCCGGCATTTGCTTTATTTGCCTGGTTGCAAATTGTATGTTGGTTATTTGATGTGATTGAGAACATTTATTTATTGCGAAAAATTCAGCCCGAAGTTGAAGCATCCAGCAACCTGGTTCACAACCTATACCGCTATTTGGTGGTTATTAAATGGGGTATAGCTTTGTTGGGAGGTGTATGCGCCTTGATGGTGCTATTGTATTTCTGGTTTACAGGCAGATATAATCACAATAATTTGTATTTTGTTTTTATACTGTTAATTGAAATAGCAGGTTTATTTCTTCTCAAGAAATTGCTAACTCCCAAGGCAAAAGCCAACCCGAAATAATTTAATTTGCGGCAGGATTTTTATGCTTGAATTAAACTTCACTCCTTTCCCGGTTTTAGAAACCAAGAGATTGATATTGCGCAAACCAGAAATGGGCGATGCCACGGCTATGTTTAAAATGCGCAGCAACCCGGATGTGATGTCTCAGATTGCACGGCCCATTGCCAAAACCCTGGAAGATGCCGAAAAACTGATACAGGTATTTGAGGATCGCAATAACGAAAACCTGGGAATAACCTGGGCTATAACCCTCAAGGGTAAAAATGAAATGATAGGTACTATGGGATTCTGGCGCATTGAAGCCGAAAATCACCGGGCCGAAATTGGGTACATGCTTAGCCCCGATTATTGGCGGCAGGGCATCATGCACGAAGCGATTGAAATATGCCTGGAATATGCATTTAAAACCCTCAATTTCAACTCCATCGAAGGTCATACAAGTCCGGAAAATATAGCATCCCAATCCACCCTAAGAAAAGCCGGATTTGTAAAGGAAGCCCATTTCAGAGAAAACCTTTACTTTGAGGGCGGCTATAGAGATTCGGTGGTATTTGCATTATTGGCAAGCGATTACAAAGCCTTGAATTCACCCCTAAATTAATTAATTGCACAATTTTTGTTGCCATAGTTTATCCATGAAAAAATTCCTTCTGATAGTAGTTTTTTTTAATTTGTTTTCTGTCATTTGGGCGCAAACCCCAAAAGAAAATCGGGATAAATTTGATTGGTACTATACACCATGGTTGGACAGCATCAACCAAAACAACCTGGATAGCCAAACATTTCAAATATTTAACCAGGGAAAAACAGGATGGATGGATGTGAATTACGGCATTTTATGTGCGCCAATTTTTACAAAAACTTTACCTCCTCAAAGGTTCTCTGCAGAATATTATAATGATATTTGGCTAACCTGGGGAAGTTTTGGAAACAAATGGGGTATTTACCAACGACGTAATGAATACTACCTCGACACAGGATTAATCATTGCCTGCGAATTTGATAGCATTATTGTTGCAAAAAGAACCAAGGATGAATTGCATTTAAAAGCCTGGAAAGGCAAAAAGGCGAAGCTCTATAATGTACTTAATAACGCATGGATAGATGCAAATAATAAAATAAACCCAATAATTTATGAACCGCCTTTAATTAAGGAGGAACCACAGGAAGGAGTAGATATACCAGACTTCAACACTGTAGCTGGCCCGATTGAGAATTATCAAACTACTAATGGATATATGGAGAAAGATGTTGGAGCAATTAACAGTCCGTATCCTCCCGGTTTTGAAAGTCAACAAACTTCAAATGAGCCAAAATCCAAATTAAAAAACCGTCATAAATATATCAAATCCATAACTGACTCAAATACCTTAAAATACGGACTATATTCCGGAGATGCAGATTCATTCATTATAAAACCTTTATATAAAAGAATAGAAAGGGATGATGCCAACAATTATTTCTGCTATTTATTCAATACGAATAATCATTTTATAGTGCTTGATAGCAATGGAATTCCACTCACACACATTTTAACTGAAATCGACATGCACAGGGTACCTCAATTCAACATAGTGAAAGGACTCTCGGGAATGGAATTTATTTATAACAAACAAATGCGATTATTATGGCCCGATTCATTTCTAAGGGTAAACAATGGACCAACAGTTCCTTTTGCTAATGTTACCAAAAAGGACTTTAGCATGCAACTATTTGATTATAATAAACTGGTATTATTACCGGAAAAATTTGATGCCATATTTTTGGGAAGCAATCTGCCTCTATTAATAGCCGAACAGAAAGGCTATTTAATTATCCGCAATTATGATGAAAATAAAACCATAAAAGTAAAAAAAGCCCGGTTTACTTATTACTGTATAGCTAGCACATTGGTAATTCGCAAAAAAAACAAGAACTACCTTATGAATCTCCGCAGTGGAGAGGTGGCAAAAAAGGGCTGGGACAGCATTCAGACAACAGCCATTCCGTATATAGAAGGTGATATTTCCGTTAAAAAACAAAATCGATTGAAGGATATTTTTATTGTATATGAAAAAGGTAAAATGGGATTGATTGACCACAACAAAAACCTGTTATTAAAGCCCGAATATGACAAGTCAATTTCAGCTAACAGGAAATTCCCGGGCTTATTAACCTTTGTAACCGGCAACAAATACACCCTTTATAGCGCCATTTCAAACCTTGTATTAGCTAAAGACATTGACTCCTTTAGGTATATAAATTACTCTGTGAATATTTACGGAAGTAGTTATAATGGCCATTATTACAACCAAAAAAATGGTGATAAATATTTGCTCGCATTTCACAGCAATAACAAATGGGGAATACTTTACAATTCTGAAGCGATTGAAATTCCACCGATTTATGACAGCATAGTAAGTATAAACAGTCGGTTGTTTTTTGTTAAATCATTGAAATACCATTTATTGAACAGCAATTTCAACTACCTGCAGGATGTAGGCTATGACAGTGTGGAAAAGATTGAAAACAAATATATGTTGTTAAAAAAAGGGCATCTGTATTTTTTTATGAATACATCCAACCAATTAATTCCTGAAACTGGAACCCCATGGCTCTCTAAAATTCAATTCCCTTATTCACAAATCATTTACCTGTACAAGAAAGATAATTTATTTGGTTTGATTAGAACTGCATACTATGAAACACCTGCATTATTAGAGGATGTGCGGTACGGTAAAAATCAATTATTATGGGCCAAAATCAACGGTAAATGGGGGATTATAGAACAATGAGAAAATACTTTTTTATAATTCTGATTTTTGGATTTGCCATTCAAAATGGTTACAGTCAAAGCAGCGACAGCATGGTATATGGCGGGGATTGTGATGGGTGGCGATTGGTGACCTGGAAACTGGAAAATAATCGCTGTTATTTCAAAGAATACTTGAATAACACCCTTAGAAGCGAAGGATGGATGATGCAACCCTATAATGAGGTAAAGTTACACAACCCGGTTTACGATAGTTTAGTTACATTTTATGACCAGAAAGGGAACTGGGAAAAATCATACCGGTATAGATTTGACCGCTTGATTGAGACCCAGGAATATCTTAATGGCAGAGTGATATACAAAGTTTATAACAACCCCAATAAAGAAATATATCGCATTACAGAGCTGTATTTAGATGGCCAATTAAAAGAAAAAACAATTGTAAATGATTCCCTGATTTACAACCTGTTTTTTATTGAATACAAAAGCGAACCTGAGGTAACTGTTTATAACAGAGATAAACGATCTTATAATCAATACTACACTACCTGGAGTAGTGGGGATACCCTTTTTAAACAATATGTAGGTGAATACTTGCAACCAAAAGATTTGCTATTATTTATAAAACCAGATAAAAAGAAACTCTTTCCCACAATCATAAAAAGCCATAATCCCCGTAAAAAAACTGAAATAATTGAGCACCTGGATATATATGGAAGTACCATCGGAACAGAAATTTATGATTCGAAAAAAACACTGCTGAGTAGTTGGGAATACGATGCAGAAAAAAACGAAAACCGGTTTTATTTTGATAGCCTGGGCCATGAAAAACATCTAAAAGGCAGGGTATTTAAAACCGATGCAACCACCCCTATGTCAATACGACTGGACAATGGAGACTCTCTTCTATACTATGCCGAAGGGGATAGATTAAGTTTGGATATTTTTCGCGGAGCACGCATGCTAACACGCAAAATACTGTACTTTAAATACCATACAACTTTAGAAAATTATAGGTTTGATAATCAAAGTGAAATAATTTCTGAATATTTAGTACATAAATTACTGGAATGGTATCGCAAAGACGATATGGAACGCGCATTTGAAGACAATAAAGAAGAAATTATCAACTATTATACAGATGGGTCAGTAAGGAGTTTTTTTTATATCGAAAATCACCATCGGTATGATTATGTACCCGATAGCGGCGAAACAAATATTTTTCTTTTTCCAGACCTCAATGAATCGCAAATAGACAAAGACCTGGCCAGCTGCAAATATGGGGTTAGAGAAGGTTTCGGTTGGCTTGTGCAGCCCATTTACGACAATATAGACATTATCAACTATATCAACAATTACTATATCAATTCCTTTTTATGGCGCTGTGAGATCGGAGATAGTTTGCACCTCGTAGATATTTTTGGAAACATCATTTACAAAATGCATCATTTAGATGCAGACAAATGGATAAGAACCACTGCACTTAGCCGCCAATACCTGAATACATCGGAGTCGTTTTTGCTTTGTAAAAACAATAGTAACACATTGACAATAGAAGACCGAAAAGGTAAAATACTCTTCACTTATTCAAACCCCGGTGCCCATTTTGATTACCGCTGTTTCAACACAGAATCATTGACTTTTACCAAAGATGGCAACACTTATTTTCACCGCTACGATGGCAAGGAATGGAAGATACAAGGGGAATTTGATAACGGCTACGCAATTGCCGGTTTCTCTGTAGCATTTTTACAAAACGCGACTAAAACCAGAGAAAATCCATTGAGGTATGTGACGTTTAAAAATGGAGGCCTGATGAAATACAATTTCAGTATGTACAATCATGACACCTTGCTTATCTACACCGATTCGGGATTAGTGGCCTACGATATTAATGCACAAAAAATAATCCGGAAAATTGAATTCATGGGAATTCCAAAATCCAGCGAATACGAATTTGGCTATAAAAAGAAAAATGCGTACCCAGTAATAAACTTCCAAGGCCAACGGGGTATGATTAGCCCAATAACCGGGAATATGCTTACTCCATTTCAGTATGAATTTATCCAGGATAATATTTTTAAACGTGATGGGAAGTGGGGCCTGTTTAACAAAGACAATACCCGTGAAATAATCCATAATGTTGATACGATATTAAGTTTAAAATTATATCATGATGAAGATATTTTTACACATACAAATCAAGGTTGGATGGTGCACAATTCGCTTGGAGGCCCATTACTAAAAAACCCGGTAGATGAATTAATACTTGTAGAGCACCCTGAAAATTATAACAGATATTTATGCGCCTTAAAAAACGGTGAAATTTATTGGCAAGACACGATCCAACTTAATAATTCAAATGAAAAACTTTGGGCCAATATTGGTACATTGTTATTCAAAAATATTTATTCCAAAAAATACGGCATTCTAAAAAACGGAAAGGTAATATTCACCGCAGATTACGACCAAATCACCACCTACACCCGTACCCCGGATTACACCATAAATGAGGATTTGCGCTACAAACCAGCTCAGTATGTACTCAACCGAAACAACACTACACACATTTATAACATTGCAATTGGCAATAGTACTGCACTCCCCTCTTTCGTAAATTCGGAAACCAGGGGTTCACAAATATGGGGGCTCGACTCTTTGGGTAAAATCAGCATAATTAAATGCGACGGGAATGCAAAAATCCCAAAAAATGTAACTCATATAGGCAGGGATAAACAGTACTTGTGGTTTTCCCGGGCCCAACCCACAAATGGCACAGATTATGGTTATACCAATTTCCAATGGGAATTGATGGATTCCCGAACAGGCTATATAACTCCATATAAATTCTTCACCCCTTACGATGTTGAATTTAAGGGTAAATTGTTATTTTTAAAACATGCAGATATGAAATATTACGTTCACAATGATTCTCTAAAAATCCTCTTTGATAAAGGCTTTGATGAGATCTTTTACAATAAATTTTCATACAAAACTGAATCCGTTTTTTTTGGCAAGATTCGCAACGAATTTTATGAAATAAATACCCAAACTGCAAGTGTAAATCAGCTTAATTACAAAAACCCAGCCCACATAGGCCATGGCTACCTGATATTTGACGACAGCATAGTGCGGTATGTCAACGCAGATAACTCCAAAGTATTTGCGAGTGCATCTTATTTTTTGGGTGAAATCAACCTTACAAATTATACCCAATACAGGCAAAATTATTTTGATTCTTTAAAAATGTTGAAAGACAATTTTTTGACCTTGACGGCGGCTTACATTGAAACGACCAATCGAAAAAATTATAATTATTCATACTGGAATAGGGTAGACGTTTTTCCGAAAGTAGAATATTATACCGGAATACTTCGCAAAAAAGAAATAGAGCTGGAAAATGCCCGTGAACTGGAAAAATTGAAGGCTGCTAAAAGTAAAAAAACAAATTCTAAAACTCCAACAATCGAGCAAAAGAATGATTCAGAAGAGGGATATGCCGAAGCTTATGAAAACGTAGAAGGTGTGGCCGAACCCATGTATGACGGATACCATTCACCTGTTGAAATGCCTGTGCACCGATTTTATTCGCAATTTGCCAGCAACTCATGGTTTAATAACCTGGAATTGGGTCCGCAAATTTTGCATTTTACTGATTTTAACGAGGCCTATTATAACTGGGCTGGCAGATTATCAAACGATGACGAATTATTTATCAATTTAAAGGATAATAATTACCAGTTCCTACATATTTATTTTGATGTAAGAAAAGCAAAGGTTTACCGATTTAATTTATATTCAATACTTTCTCCGGAAAAAATCAGTACATTAAATTCAATGTTATATTTAAAATTAAAGGACATTCCTAAAGTAGATTTTCCATGCGTGCAGGGTGCTGATTTTGTAAAATTCTTCAACAATCGCTTTACAATATCGCATACTGGGATTGAATTATTTGATTTAAGTGGAAAGGCTTATTCTCTGGAACTAAACGAAATCAGCCCATTCCTAAACAGTATGGGAATTCAGATGTTACAATTACCATGATGCATAGAGCCTTACTCGCGCACTACCAATTCCAAAGCTGCCTCCCTTTTGCGCCGGCGGTAATCGATAAATGTTTGGATAAAAACCGAAAGTAGAATGAGCATTGCCCCAATATAAAACCAAATATTTAATTGATTATTTTCTTTAAAAATAATTGCCCCTAAAATTATTCCATAAATGGGTTCAAGATTAACGGTAAGATTGGAGGTAAACACCGATAACTCGCGCAAAGCATAAGCCCCCAGGTAAAAAGTAAGGTTGGTGCAAACAACTACCAAAATTAGTATCCAAACCAGGTCATAATTATGATTGGCTGGATCGAATTTTGGCCATAAAGCAGCATGGCTATCAGTTAAAAAAGGAACCATCAAACCCAGTACCAGTGCACCCGATAGCATTTCGAGGGCAGATAGAGTGAGGGTATCGGTTTTATTAATATTTTTTTTATTTAATACTGTAAATAATGCAGCTAAAAATGCACTTATAACTCCGGTAATTATGGCCATGGGGTAATTAATTCCCACACCAGTTTGCTGCGGTGTGGCAAAATAGATGAGTAAAATTCCTGCCAGAACGAGCATACCCAACACAATCTCGATGGGACGGAAAGGAACTTTATTTATCAGCGGTTCTAAAATAGCCGAAAAGAATGAAGCTGAACCCAAACACGCCAATGTGATGGATGCAGAATTGCCCAATTTAATACTGCCATAAAAAGTAAGCCAGTGTGCGCATACCAGCAGGCCAATACCCATAAAAAGAGCAATATCGCGCAGGCTCATTTTCTTTAAACTACGCCATACAAACGGGATGCAGAAATACACAATGGCCGTTAAACTCATTCGGTGCCAAACCAGCAAAAACGAATTGTACGAAATGGCCTTGCCCAATATGGCTGTAAACCCCCATAAAAAAACAGCGGTATGAAGAAAAAATAAGGCTTTAACACGGGGATGCATGCCTGCAAAAATAGGCATGGCGCAGTATCAAATCAGGAATTATATAAGTTTAATAAATCGGCACTGCGTTGCATTGTGTACTCATAGCCCAAATCGACCAGTTGTTTGAGATTTTTTTTATTAAATCCGCTATAATGCCCCACTGGAGGATCGATAAATATATGGCATTTTTCCTTTTTATAATTGAGGTAAGTGCTCATAGACAAATGAAAACAGCGTTGCACAATTAATACCCGGTTCCATTTTTTATGGGCCTCGGGCCAGTTGCTTACATTGCTGCCAATTACCAGGTTACAATCCTGCACCGGTTCTACCGGAAAATTATTAATTACTCCTCCATCCAGATAGGGTTTTCCATCCAGCATAACCGGAGCAAACATTAGTGGCACTGCACTCGATGCCACCATAGGCATTACCATATCACCGCTATCAAAAGTAACTGTGTTTCCATCTTCAATATTGGTTGCTGTTGCATAAAACCTTAGGGGCAATTCTTCGAACCTGCGTATAGGTAAGTTTTTTTCGAGCATTTGCACCAGGGGATTGATGCTAAAAATTCCATTTCGACGTACACTAAAATTTCCGGGTGTTAAAAATTTTTGTTCCTGTACAATTCGCAAGATATCCATAGGCGAAATACCCGCAGCATACATACCTCCAATAAGCGCCCCGGCGCTGGTACCACTAATATGAGAGGCCTTTATGCCCAACTCATCCAGGGCCTGCAACACACCAACATGGGTAAGTCCGCGGGCACCCCCGCCCGATAAGGCTAAACCAACAGTTTGGGTAGGCATAGAACAAATATATGAGAAATTGCCTTAGAACCTGTTGTTTATAGTCAAAGGAATTTAGGAAATAGGTTAATGAAAAAATTGAGAACCCTATAAAAAAATCAAGGCCATACTTTCGCATGGCCAGGATGTTGGTATATAGAAGCGCGTAACAGTTGGTAGTAATCTTTCGATTACAGGTGCAAATATAACACGTATCAATAAAAAAAGAAAAATTGTTGATTGGGTTTTTCCCCAATTCACCCACAAAAAGATGTTAATTCTTAGGTAAAGCGGCCCTTAAACTCATCGCGCATATGGTTTACCACTTTGCGCAACTCCTGTTCCTGGTCTTTGTTCATAATTAACACCACATCACCGCTATCTACCACTACCACATTTTCAACGCCTGTGGTGATGATAAAACGCTTGCTGTCTGAGTTAAAAACAAGCGAATCTTTTGTATTGAGCATGATTACATTTTTGCCCACCGAAACATTGCCTTGTTCGTCTTTTTCCTGCACATCCCACAGGCTTTTCCAGGTACCCAGGTCATTCCAGCCAAAGGTGGCAGGAATTACATATACCCCGGGGTCTTTTTCGAGCACTCCGTAATCGATAGAAATTGAGGGACAGAAGCCGTATGCTTTTTCCAACTCATCTTCATAACCGGGTTTTGAAAAATCTATTTCGGCAAAAAGCTGATGTACCTCTGGCAACAAAGCCTCCAGACGATTGAGAATGGTATCGATATGCCAGATAAAAATACCCGCATTCCATAAAAACTCTCCACTTTCGATAAAGGTTTTGGCTATTTCGAGGGTAGGTTTTTCGGTAAAGGTTTTTACTTCGTGAAACTGCCCGCTGGTAGGAATCATATTAAACTGGATATAGCCATATCCTGTGTCGGGGCGCGTAGGTTTAATTCCCAAAGTTACAAGATTTGAAAATTCGGTAGCGAAGTTGTAACCCGCTTCTATTATGCGTTTAAACTCTTTTTCGTTGGTAATAAGATGATCACTGGGGGCTACTACGCAAACAGCATCGGGGTTAATTGCCTTGATGCGTTGGCTGGCGTAGGCTATACAGGGTGCAGTATTGCGAGCCTGGGGTTCGGCCAGAATGCGATCGGGCAGAATGGAAGGGATATGGGTTTTAACCATTTCCACATATTCCTGATTGGTAACGATAAAGATGTTCTCTTCGGGAACAAAATCGGCAAACCGGTTAAAGGTTTGGGTAATCAGCGAATCGCCGGTACCCATAATATCGATAAACTGCTTAGGCAGACTTTTTCTGCTTACCGGCCAAAAACGGCTTCCGATACCGCCGGCCATAATTAGAACATAATGATTTTTGTTGTGCATCAGAGAATGCCCTCCTTATTCAAATCATGAATATGAACCATACCGGCATAGAGGCCTTTATCGGTAACGATGATTTGCGAAATCTTTTTTTCGGTCATAATAGCGGCAGCCTCGGTGGCCAGGCTTTCGGCAGCTATGGTGGCCGGATTGGTAGTCATGATATCCAACACTTTCAGGCCTGCAAAAGTATCGTATTTCTCCAGCATTCTCCGAATATCGCCATCGGTAATTATGCCCAAAACCTGATTTTCGGCATTACAAGCCACTGCAGCGCCCAGCCTTTTGCGGGTAATTTCAATGATGGCTTCTTTTACCGGGGTTTGGGGCGATACCATGGGTTTTTCGTTTCGTGCGGCCAGTTCGCCACATCTTAAATACAACTGTTTGCCCAAAGACCCTCCAGGATGATAGCGGGAAAAATCTTGCCCGGTGAAATTGCGCATTTGCAGTAAGGCTACAGCCAACGCATCACCCATAAGCATTTGGGCAGTGGTGCTGGTAGTGGGGGCCAGGTTATTGGGGCAGGCTTCCTTATCTACCGTAGTATTGAGCACATAATCGGCAAGTTTAGCCAGGTCGCTGTTGGTATTGCCTACCATAGCTACCAATTTATTGCCAAAGCTGCGCAGCAATGGGGCCAGCAACTTTATTTCGGGCGTATTGCCACTTTTGGAAATGGCAATAACCGTATCATCTTTTTGGATAATGCCTAAATCGCCATGGACTGCATCGGCTGCATGCATAAAAACTGCAGGTTGCCCGGTGCTGTTCATTGTGGCTACAATTTTTTGGGCAATGATGGCGCTTTTTCCGATACCGGTAATTACCACCCTACCGGGGCTTTGTAAAATATGATTTACAATACTCGCAAAGTCTTCATCCACGTAGGATTCAAGACTTTTTAAGCTGTTTAATTCACTTTGTATAGCCTGAATGGCATATTTTTTGATTATATTCGCGCTTTCTAAGGTCAAGATTCGGGATTTGGTGCGCAAAATAACCATAAAAACTCCAGATGTAGCAACCGGTTTTGAAAGGCTTAGAATAATTCAAAAAAAATTAAATAAAATTTGACAACCACCCTGCCTATGCTGTAACTTTACTACCGAATTTAAATTAAGAAATGAGTGAAGCAGTAGCAGACGATCTGCATTTGGATCCGAGGAAAACTCTAAAAGAGTTCTTTGGGTTTGATGATTTTAAAGGAAACCAGGAAGCAGTTATACGTAGCGTATTAAACGGTGATGATTGCTTTGTGATTATGCCCACAGGCGCGGGTAAATCACTTACCTACCAATTGCCGGCCATGATGTTGCCGGGCACAGCCATAGTAATTTCTCCATTAATAGCCTTAATGAAAAACCAGGTGGATAATATCCGTGGTTTTGCCAACAGCAGTTCATTTGCGCATTTTCTCAACAGTTCATTGAGCAAATCTGAATTGAGCCGGGTAATGGAGGATATGCTGGCCGAAAATACCAAGCTTTTGTATGTGGCTCCGGAAACCCTGAAAAAAGAAGAAACCCTGGAGTTATTAAGCAAAATAAAAATATCATTTGTTGCGGTTGATGAGGCACACTGTATTTCAGAATGGGGGCATGATTTCCGTCCGGAATACCGTCGCATTCGCCAAATGGTAAAAGAGATAGGCGATGTACCCCTGATGGCCCTTACAGCCACCGCTACCCCTAAGGTTCAATATGATATTCAGAAAAACCTGGGTATGTTGGATGCGAAAGTTTATAAATCATCTTTTAACCGCACCAATCTTTATTACGAAGTTAAGGGCAAAGGCCGCAAAGACCAGGTAAACAAAGACATTGTATCTTTCATAAACAAACGCCATGGCAAATCGGGCATTATCTATTGCCTAAGCCGCAAAAAAGTAGAGGAAGTGGCCGAAATGCTGTCTATGAACGGAATTAAGGCACGCCCCTACCATGCAGGACTGGATGCTAAAACCAGGGCAAAAACCCAGGATGCATTTTTGATGGAAGACTGCGATGTGATAGTAGCCACCATTGCCTTTGGTATGGGTATAGACAAACCAGACGTTCGCTTTGTAATTCACTACGATGTACCTAAAAGTCTGGAAGGTTATTACCAGGAAACGGGCCGTGCCGGACGCGATGGATTGCAGGGTGATTGCCTGCTGTTCTACAATCCGAATGACATTGAAAAGCTAGAAAAATTTATGAAAGACAAACCCGTAGCCGAACAGGAAATCGGGGGTTTGTTGATAGCCGAAACTGCTGCCTTTGCTGAAAGTAGCCAATGTCGTCGTAAATTATTATTGCACTATTTTGGTGAATTTTTTGATGAAAAAGATTGCAATAGTATGTGTGATAATTGCGCCCATCCAAAACCCAAACAGGATGTAACCAACGAAATGGTAACCGCACTGGAAGGGCTGAAGAGCATGAAAGGCGAGTTTAGCATGACTCACATTGTAAATTTTGTAGTGGGTAAAAAAATAGATAGTATTAAAGATTATAACCACGATAAATTGCCACTTTTTGCAGCAGGTAAAGACAAGGACAAAGTGTTCTGGAAATCTATCTACCGCCTGGCATTGATTAGTGGTTACCTGAATAAAAATATTGAAAAATATGGATTACTGAGTTTGTCTGAAGCGGGTGAAGATTACCTGAAAAAACCAGTAAAACATGAAATGGCGGTGGATGTTGAATTCGAAAATGTTTCGGAAGATGATTTCGATAGTTTCCGCCTGGAAAGCGTTTGCGACGAAGAGCTTTTTGCCTATCTGAAAGATTTGCGCAAAAAAGTAGCCAAAGAAAAAGGACTTCCCCCCTACGTTATTTTTCAGGATCCAAGCCTGGAAGATATGGCTACCAAATACCCCATTACCCTGGAAGAATTGGCCAATATTAACGGAGTAGGTAAAAACAAAGCCCAGAAATTTGGTGAACCCTTTGTAGCCTACATCGAAAACTATGTAAAGGAAAACGAAATTGAACGTCCACAGGATATAGTGCTGAAAGGCAATGCCGAAAAATCTGTGAAGAAGAAAAACATAATTCTGAACATTGATAAAAAGGTTGACCTGATGGAAGTAGCCAAACAGTTGGGTATTGAATTTGAAGCTTTGGTAGACGAATTGGAACAGGTGGTAAACAGCGGAACCAAGCTAAACATCCGTTATTTCCTGAACCAGTTTTTGGAAGAAGAATTGCAAACCGAGATATTCGACTATTTTAAAAAGACCGAAGAAGACGATTTGGAAAGCACATTCCAGTACTTTGAGGGCGAATTTACCCACGAAGAGCTGCAGTTAATGCGCATACAATTTCTGAGCGACCTTGGCAACTAACAACCAAAACGCAGAGTAAAACCTCCAAAGGTCTTATTTTTGCAAAATCAGCCCGGTGAACAATCTGCAGGAAGACTTTGAAAAACTGTACCGAAGGTATCGGGCGGGTTTGGTGCATTTTGCCAACAGCATTATAAACAGCAGGCCCGACGCGGAAGAAATTGTGCAGGATATGTTTATTGCCATTTGGGACAAACGCGAGCAACTTGCTTTTGATGACACCCTTAAGAATTACTTATTTACCGGTGTAAAAAACCGCTGCCTCAATCACATCAAAAAGGCCCGGCTTGCTTTCAGCGATATGCCCGATGAGTTTCCTGTACCCAGCAATGATGCTTCCATTACCGATCATTTGCAAAGCCGCGAAACAGAAGGAAGAATTAATTACCTCATAAATTTATTGCCCACCAAATGCAAAATGGTTTTTTTACTAAGCCGGATGCATGAGCTAAGTTATAAGGAAATAGCTGCGGTGATGGACATTACCCCCAAAACTGTGGAAAATCAAATTGGGCTGGCACTGAAATTTTTGAAGGAAAATATGCAGTCAAGAAATCCATGAATTTCATAAACTATATACCGGTACTAACCACTTGCTTTAGTCTTTTTTTCTTCTACCAGATATGGAATCATTACCGCAGTAAGCCACAAGCTACCTATTTGTTGTGGTGGAGTGCTGGGGTGCTAACTTTCGGGGTGGGAACATTTACTGAAAGTTTTCATGCTCTTTTTGGCTGGAACATTATCAACACCCGTTTTTGGTATGTGAGTGGAGCATTGCTGGGTGGATTTCCGCTGGCCCAGGGTACAGTGTACCTGTTGTTAAAAAAACGTACGGCCGATATATTAAGCCTGTTTTTTGGATTATTAATCCTGGTTGGAAGTATCTGCATTTTCCTTTCACCCGTTTTTACAACCGATGCAAGTACTCAAAAACTTACTGGCAAAGTATTTACCTGGGCATGGGTAAGGGCATTTAGTCCGCTTATAAACTTGTATTCACTGGTATTTTTAGTTGGTGGTGCCTTTTATTCTGCACGTTTGTATAAAAAATCAAAAGGCAGCGATAAACGTTGGCTGGGCAATATTTACATAGCTATAGGAGCCTTGTTACCCGGAATTGGAGGGAGTTTTACCAGGTTTGGATATGTTGAAGTATTATTTGTAACCGAGTTGGTGGGGCTGTGTATGATTTACGCCGGATACAGACTCATGCGCGGCGACAGACATGCTTCTGTGCATCAAAATCAGGCGGCATCAGCCATTTGATGTATGCGATTTTAACATTACCCTTTCGTACACTTTAATATAGGAATCGATGATAATGTCCAGGTCGAATTTTTTGGCTTGTTCCAAAGAATTGTGTTTAAACTTCAGCAAGGTTTCATCATTTGCCAGAATTTTTAACGCATTGGCAGCCATATCCTCCACATCACCCACATTGCTCATATAACCTGTAACACCGTTGATGTTCACTTCGGGTATACCGCCTGTATTAGAACTAATAACGGGCACTTCGCAAGCCATAGCTTCGAGTGCAGCCAAACCGAAACTTTCCGATTCGGAAGGAAGTACAAACAAATCACAAACTGAGAGAATTTCCTCCACTGCTTCTTGCTTACCCAGAAAGGTAATTTTATCGCTGCAAGCCATTTCGCGGCTCATTTTTTCGATATGACTTCTTTCTGGTCCATCACCAATCATGAGTAATTTTGATGGGATAGATTGGTTTACAATACAGAAAACACTTACCACATCCTCAACCCTTTTTACTTTCCTGAAATTGGATGTGTGAACCAATATTTTTTCGCCATTTGGGGCAATGGCTTTTTTAAAATGCTCTTTGGGTTGCTTATTGAAACGGGTAAAATCGATAAAGTTTGGTATCACATCAATATTGCGGCGAATATTAAAATGCTGCAAAGTATCCAGTCGCAGACTTTCTGAAACCGCTGTAACCGCATCAGAATTATTAATACTCCAGCTCACAACTGGCTCGTATGTAGCCTCTCTACCCACAAGGGTAATATCGGTACCGTGCAGTGTGGTAATTACCGGTATTTTGCGTCCTTCTTCAGCCAGGATCATTTTGGCCAACAGCGCAGCCGATGCATGGGGGATTGCATAATGCACATGTAACACATCCAGATTGGCTTCTTTAACTATATCCACAATTTTGCCAGCCAGAGCAGTTTCATAGGGTGCATATTCAAACAAAGGGTATTTAAGAATACTCACCTCATGATAAAACACATTTTCGGTGAAAAAGTCGAGTCGGGCAGGCTGGTTGTAGCTGATAAAATGCACCTGATGCCCCAATACAGCCAGGGCTTTTCCAAGTTCTGTGGCCAATACACCGCTACCTCCGAAAGTTGGGTAACAAACAATACCGATATTCATGCGAACTCAAATATAACAATAATCGGGCGTAAAATAGCGCCTGCCAATATGGCATTTTTTTAGCCAGTTATCCCTAGATTTGACAACTCTTATAGAGTTGTCAAATCTGGGATAAAAATGGAAATTTTCAACGACGAGTATTGGATGGGGAAAGCCCTGGATGAAGCCCTGGCCGCCAGCGATGAAGACGAAGTTCCCATTGGCGCCGTGGTGGTGCTCGATAATAAAATTATTGGGCGTGGACACAACCAAACCGAAAGACTTACCGACGTTACCGCCCACGCCGAAATGCTGGCCATTACCGCCGCTTCTTCGTATGTAAACTCCAAACACCTGGATGAATGCGTGCTATATGTAACCATTGAACCGTGCCTGATGTGTGCCGGGGCTATAAAATGGGCAAGGTTTCACCGCATTGTTTACGGTGCCAGTGAACCCAAATTTGGCTTCAGCAAAACCGATCCCAACCTGTTTGGCAAAAAAATCGAAGTGGTATCCAATGTATTAGCCGAACCCTGTGCCCAACTTATGAAATCATTTTTTGCCAATAAACGGTAGAAAAATTTTTTAACCTGAAATTTGTTTGAACAAATATTATTGCTATTATTGTTGTTCAAACAATCTTAAAAAACAATGAAAAACTTCATTCCAACAAACATTGCGCGCATCGTTTTCGCGCTTACAATGGCCTTCTTTGGCTTAGGACATTTAACCAATGCAGCCCAAATGCAGGGCATGATTCAAGGCTGGCCAATGGCTATGGCATTGATCTATGTAAGTGGTATTTGCCTTATCCTTGCCGCTGTTGCATTTGCCATTAACAAACAGGTGAAACTTGCCGGCTACTTGCTGGCCCTGCTGCTTATCATCATTGTAGCGGGTGTACACCTTCCAGGATTGGCTAACCCCGACAAAATGATGGCCATGATGGCTACTACCGGCGCTGTAAAAGATGCTGCCATTGCAATGGGAGCCATAGCTTTTGCAAACCAAGCCGATTAATAATCAACCAAAATTGAAATAATGAAAAGGGCCCTGTGCCCTTTTTTTATTGCCTTTCAAAACATCCCAAATCTGGCAATCCGGTGCGTGGTTTTCCCTTTAAATCGGCATTAATTGCGGGAGAAAGATTTTTACCTGCATTGATCGCCGGTGAAAGTGTATCCAAAGCAAAATCGTGCAAGGTGGTGTTCAAAAACTTAGGATCAATATTCCATGTATTACCCGCAAACGGCTTGGATTTAGATTTGATCAGGTTATTGTCTATATCTGTGGTAAATGGCTTACTACCTTTATTATCAATAAAAAGTTCCTCGGTTTGAGGACCATAAATAATTGAATTGTACAGATTACAGCTAAGGGGTTCGCTTTTTAATATCCTCCCATCGGCATCACGCAGGGTATTGGTAAGTGCAAAATGCCCGTTTTGGCGGGTGCCATAGCTTACAAAAGTGGCAAATGTGCACTGACGCAAATCGTAGGTGCCGCCCAGCAATCCCAGAAAACTATATGAACCCGTTTCGGCAAACAGGCAATTTTGAGCGCGAATATTGGCTGTGATACCCGCTACACAGGCTTGTCCGCAATACAATATTTCGGTATTTTCCAACTCCAGGTTCCAACTGCCGCTTTCGGGCAACGAATCTACCCGCACCCCTATGGTGGCATTGTAAATTTGAGCAAAACGGATGGTGCTATTGGTACTCCCACGTAAAAGGTATATTCCGCCCCATTGATTGGGAAGGTATTTGGCTGCAAAAACCGGTTTATCACCGGTAAAAACCACAGGTTCGCTTGCCGATCCTTGTACATCAAGGGTACCCTGCACCAGCAATGAAGTGCGCGAGGAACAGTAAATCTTTACCCCGGGCTTGATTGTAAATGTACAACCTGCAGCCACCAGGACATTTTCTACTATTACAAATGGCTTAGTTTTGTCTGACCAGGTAGTATTGCAAGGCAATTGCACATTATGAAAATAATGTGCATCCCAACCATAGGCAGCCAGATAGGTTTTTTGCTCTGTTCCGTTTACAGTAGAAATTAGCGAATCCATTACCAGCATGGGATTATTGGCATTGTTTGCTTCAAGCGTGCATTGTACAAAAACAAAAACACTGTCTTTTGCCGGTATTTCTAAATCCTTGATTTCCGGGCCCGGAATACCATCCACATTGATGCGATATGGCGAATTTTTACCCCCTGCCAATCTAAAACTGACATTGATTTTTTGATTCTCTTTATTTCTTACTGAATATATTTTGGTAACAGAAATGGGATATTGGGTTCCGGGTTCGCGGGTAAAAACAGTATCAAACCATACGGTATCGGCCGATATAGACAATTTTGTATTGCCTTTAAACAGCTTATCTTTTTTGCAGGAAGCAAATAAAATAAGACCCGCGATGAGGAATATACCGTATTTAAAAATGCGCATTGGCACAGACAGAACTGCGAAAATACAATTTGAATTGTGTAGACAGAGTAAAAAAAACATGAAACTCCATTTACCTTTTGCCAGGCATGTGTATTTATATATGTAAAGCGGCAGCAAAGCTTCGAAAAAGAAAAGCTCCCTTTACTGAGTAAGGCTTTTTTCATAGTTTAATTTCCGGGTACAACAATCCTGGCCACTGGGCCGGGATTGTTTGTTTATACCCCCAGCAACTGCTGATACACTTTCAAAGCTTTTTGAAACTGCGTTTGCCAGGTAAATTCCGAGGCATGCTGCATCCCCATTTGGGCCATAGATGCGCACAAATCCGGGGAATTGAGCAATTTTTCAATGGCAGCGGCAATCTCGGCTGGGTTTAACGGATTTACACAAATGCCACACTGCCTGGGTTCTACCACAGATTGATACAATGGAAAATCTGAAATAACCTGGGGCAATCCAATAGCCATATATTCAAACATTTTGGTAGGATAACTACCCACCGAATTTTTCATGGGATGGATAATACACATTCCAATTGCCGCATTGCGGCTTATTTCATACCCCTGCTCCAGAGGCAAGCGACCATGAAAATGCATTTGACTGCGTATTTCATTGTAAAAAGGAAGGGCATCTAATTTACCTGCCAAATCGGTATAGAGTTCACCAACAATGTCAAATTCTACATTGATATTTTTTTGTTTTAAAATCCAAAGTGCCTCTGCAATTTGCAATAAACCACGCGACTCGAGCAATATTCCTATATAAAAAATACGGTGGGTGTTGCGATTATTTCCACGGGTAAATTTTTCAAAAAAAAGTGGGTCATAATAATTTAAAACAATTTCATAGCGGGCACCCATTTTTTTGTATCGGGGTTCGTATGAATTTTCAGCCAAAAACAAGTAAAAACTGCGCGTAGCCAGCTTTTCGAAAAACGCAAATGCGGTATACAACAATTTTTTATTGCGGATCCAGGGCTTATCAAAAATATCTTCGGCTACATTTTCATGTATATCAAAAATTACTTTTTTTCCAAATAATCTAAGCAATAAACCACAGGGAATTAATTCCGGATCGTGCAGGTGGTAGAGGCGTGCATTTACCCTTATGGCTTTAAAAAACATTAGCAACCAGGTAAAACATACCCGCAGTAATTTATTTTTAAACCTGTGAAAAGGAATAATTTTTATTCCATCCCTAACTTCTTCAGCGGGATGTACTGCGATTAAAGAAACCCGATAATGGGATTTTAAACTTTGACAAAACCGGTAAAAAATGCGCGTATCCAAGGCAACATGTACCGATGATAGATGACATATGTGGGTTTCTGTTGTCAAACTGCCCGCAATGTTACGTCGAAAAAACCAATGCACACGAACATCTAAGTGTATAATTAGCCTTAAACCTGTATTTTTGCATCAATGCTATTGCGTTCGGAAAACCTGATTAAACAGTACGGTTCTAAAAAAGTTGTGAACGATGTGACTGTGCAAGTAGAACAGGGCGAAATTGTGGGGCTATTGGGCCCCAATGGCGCAGGGAAAACTACCACGTTTTACATGTTTGTAGGCTTGGTTCGCCCAGACCAGGGTCGCATTTATCTGAATGACGAAGACATTACAAAACAACCCATGTACCGCAGGGCGCAAATGGGCATTGGATACCTGCCACAGGAAGCCTCGGTTTTCCGAGAATTAACGGTGGAAGACAATATTCTTTCTATTTTGCAAACTACCAAACTGAGCAAAAAGGAACAGGAAGAAAAATTAGAGTTGCTGCTGGAAGAATTTGGCCTGAACCGCGTGCGCACCAACCGCGGCAAAGTTCTCAGCGGCGGAGAAAGACGCCGTACAGAAATTGCCCGGGCTCTTACCACCGACCCTAAATTTATCCTGCTCGATGAACCCTTTGCCGGTGTAGACCCCATTGCGGTTGAGGATATACAAGGCATTGTAGCCAAACTCAAAGAAAAAAACATTGGCATATTGATTACCGACCATAATGTGCAGGAAACCCTCAGTATTACAGATCGCGCCTACCTGTTATTTGAAGGCAAATTATTGAAACAGGGCACTGCCGAAGAATTGGCCGCTGACGAATTGGTTCGTAAAGTTTACCTGGGTAAAAACTTTGTTTTGCGGCGCAAAGTACCAAAACTGGATTCCTAAACTGGGTGCTTTTAATTCTTTCAGACAATACCGACGTATATTTTAACCTCGCAGCCGAGGAATACATGTTGCACCATTTTACCGATGATGTGCTAATGCTTTGGCAAAGCAAATCTGCAGTGGTTTGCGGCAAACACCAGAACCTATGCGCCGAACTGAATTACGGGTATTGCATAGAAAACGGCATACAACCCGCCCGCAGACTTACCGGAGGCGGCACCGTTTATCACGACCTGGGCAACATAAATTTCACATTTATACAGAATATTCCCGAAGGGCTTGAAAAGGCCATTAATTTCAAACGATTTCTCGACCCTGTGAAGGCTGCTTTGTATAGTATGGGAGTAAATGCCGAGTACAGTGAAAGAAACGACCTGTTGCTAAACGGCAAAAAAATAAGCGGTAATGCCGAGCATGTTTTTCAAAAACAAAAGCGCGTATTGCACCATGGCACGCTGCTGTTTGATGCTGATCTGAAAAGCCTTAAAAATGCCCTCCATGCGGATGGAATTTATACCCATAATGCCGTAAAAAGTGTGCGAAGTGAGGTAACCAACATCAAAAGCGCCCTCCCCAATCTAAGCACAACTGAATTCCTCGAAAACCTTTATCAATACTGGGTCTCACAACAACATACCAACAGGTATGTATTTTGTGAAAAGGATGTGGAAATCGTAAAAAAACTACAAATAGATAAGTTTTCTGCTGAAAGTTGGATCGTGCATTACTCGCCCCGGTATGAGGTAATTAAAAAACTGAGTAGAAGTAACCAGGAAATTGATTTGTGGCTGAAAATTTCGGAGGGCATGGTTGAAGATATTACGATCAATCAATTCCCGGAATTAAACCTGGGGGCATTTAAAGACCAGAAAATTTCCCAGGACCTTTCCTTTCAGCTTCAAACTTTGCTAAATACACAAGGAATAAGCGCATCTCCATTTGTTTTATTTTAAATCCAATACCAAGCGGTTTGCGAACTAAATTTGTATACAATTGAAAAAAGCCGAAAAAGTTACATTTATTGCCCGGAAACTGGAGGAACTATTTCCAGAAACACCCATACCGCTAGACCATTACAGCGATTATACCCTGCTGATTGCTGTATTATTATCGGCCCAATGCACCGATGAAAGGGTAAACCAGATAACCCCTACCCTATTTGCCCGGGCCGACACGCCCAAAGAAATGGTAAAACTGAGTGTAGAAGAAATCAGGGAAATTATTAAACCATGCGGATTATCTCCGGCAAAAAGCAAGGCCATTTTTGGCTTATCCGAAATTCTTTTAAAAAAACATAAGGGTAAAGTACCAGCCACTTTTGAAGAATTGGAAGCCCTACCCGGTGTTGGACATAAAACGGCCAGCGTGGTGATGAGCCAGGCCCATGGATTTCCGGCTTTTCCGGTAGACACCCATATACACAGGTTGGCCACCCGTTGGGGACTTACCTCGGGTAAAAACGTGGAACAAACCGAGGCGGATTTAAAAAAATTATTTCCCGAAAACACATGGAACAAATTACATTTACAAATAATTTTTTTTGGCCGAAAATTCTGTCCGGCACGAGGCCACAAACCTGCCGAATGCCCCATTTGCAGCATTGTGGGTCGTAAAGAAAAAGCATAAAACTGCACGGACCGAAGTCCGCACAGTTGACCTGGAGAGGGTTTGTTGTATGATTTTATTGCATAATCTGAATATAATATGCCAATAAAATTGGGAGCAGAAAGGCCAGAATTAGTGTAATACTTTTAAATTTATCGTGCAACGGAAACAATACGATGAGGGCTAAGCCCAGACAAAATACCGGAACTGAAAGCTCGATACAGGAAACAAAATGAATCTGTGAAATGGCATTCAATCCAAAAAAGAAAATTAAATATACTACTACTATGACCAGATTTTTTGATGCTATATGTTTTAGTATGTCCATATTAATTTAGTGAGTCTGACAAAAACCGACGGAAACCATCTGTAAGTTCCGTTTCGGTAAAAATTTCTTCATAAATATGCAGGCGCAAGCGGTTTATACGCGGATTATACGAAACCAAAAATGGAGTGTGTTTAATATTAAAAGATTTGGGTATGGTTAGGTTCATTTCTTTGAGCAAATACAAAAAACCACTGTCTGCAAAAAGCACATTTTTTATTCCTTTATACAGGGTAAAATACTCCAGTTTTTCTTTTGCCCGGTATTCCATTTGTGCCACATGGGGTAGCACTACATAAGTATCGCAGCGTTTTTTATTTCTCAAAATTTGGATCAGATTTATTCTGCATTTAGAGCAACATGGGTCGGCACTTAGCACCCAAAAGATGGGTTTAGACCCATTTAATTTGGGGTTAAACCGCTCACCTCTATACGTAAACAAGGAATATTGCCTAATCTGCGCAATTTTAGAAACTCCGCAACCCTGGCCAATTGCCAACAGACATAATACTATCAATACGCGTAATACCATATAGTTGCCACCGGTTTGTTTTTAACAAAATATTTTTGCTTTTTTTGGTAAAATTCTCTGTAACTCAGGCCTGAATAATCAAAGGGAGTTGAATAATTAAGTTGATAAATTATACCGTTTGAAAAGCCTGTATGGGTGTTAGTATAACTCCAGAACGGGTATCTGCCATCGTTCATAACCTTTGTGCCGTCGATAAGGCAATTGCTTTCAGGCACAGTGTCTATCGATATAGCTTTAAATTGATCATTGAACTTAATGCGATAAGAAAAATTAAATCTTCTATTGCATTTACTAACTGGATATTTTTCAGAGTAGGCCTCACTAAATATTATCAGTTCGTGTTGTTTTACATTTACAAACAGATATCGGTTTATACTGATAATGTCCATTACCAGACTATCCAATACTTTATAGCCCTGAAAAAAAGGCGTAAACTGTGTTTTCCATATTCTTTGATGGGTAGAGGAATCCATGTAAATCCAGCCTCTATAGCCAAAATCGATAGAATCCAATCGGGTTAGGTCATTGGAAATGCGATATACTTTGGGTTGGGCAGGATCTGTATAATAAATACTTTCACCGTCAGAATCGAAATAGCTGTAAGGCGCGTAGTAGGTAACTTCGGGGTAAGCCAGCGGCAAGCGCATGTGTTTAGTTGCAGTAAAATCAGCATTCCACATATCTATCCAGGCTTGCTCGGGTGCATTATTTGGATGGTAGTTATAACTGAAACACAAATACCAAAATCCTTTGATATAAACTACTTTATAGGGATCGTTTATTAATTCATGAGAATTGATATATTGATATTCCCCATTTTTAAGCTTAAATATATGAATGGTTTTATCCCAGGTTGTAATGCTAAGCAAATCTGAATCTTGCACGGCAACTGTTTTTACATAGTGTTCCAACTCGGTTTTCACCCTTTTACTCATCCATTTTGGCAAGCGGATATTGATTGTTTCTGCAATATGGTTTTCTTCAAATCGGGCTACTTTCATGCCCTTTTTTGTATTAAAGGCTAAAAAATATTTATTCCTATTTCTTGAAAAATAAGATTCGTAATGAATACTGCTTACAATTTTTAAATCCTTAATTTTTTCAAAACCCAAACTTTTGTAAAGTACAGTTGTATCCTGGCCAAAAGCAGCCAGGACACAACCAAAACAAAAAAATAAACCTGTTAATTTAGGATACCAAACCTGCATTAACTAACAGAATTAATGGATAGGGTAGTTACAATAGCCCCGTTTTCGCCCAATTCGGAATGAATAGAAATTATATATGCTATCCCATCCGAACCCATCACTGTTTGATTGATGGGTGGAGGTACAATACCTTCATGATCTACAGCATTGCAATGGGGTGTATACAAATCGGAGGCAAATACCACCACATTCAGTGGAATTTCGGCATTCCCTTCCTGATTATTGGGAGCAACAATATCGGTAGGACATTCTATGGGGCCATTTCCATAGCATTGAATATTTATCTTGCGCTGAACCAGCTTGCCGTCAATGGGACTGAAATAGTCCTTTTCTTCGCGGTACACATCTTTTGATTTAGGTGGTGTTCCCTTGGGATCATGGGCTGATACAGTGCGCGAAATGATAAGGGTAATGGCTTTAGCCGGTGCAGTAAAAGCCACTAAACCCAATAAAATGATTAAAATTTTGTACTTTTTCATATTGCTTTTTAATTCATAATTACAACATCCCCTACTTCTACACTGTACACTTCTTTGCCATCGGCAGTGGTAGACCAGGTGCCAATAAACGTACGTGAGTACGAAACCCCTTGCGGATTTACAAAGGTGTGAACCTCGTTCAGATTTCCATTGGCGTTGCCCGCATCCAACTGCGATTCAACCGAATTTAGCAGATTTTGAGCCACTAATTTTTCTGCCGGGGTAAGATCAAAGTCCTGAAACTCTTGCTGCAGCGCAACAGATTGCGATTTACAACGCATATCTCCTCTCCCCTGACAAATCAAATTAATTTCAATCAACACCTTTTCATGGGTAATTTGGTCATAGTCGTAAACTTTGGTTTCGTTTACACTGCTGTACCCCCCAGTAAGCCCTGAGTGGCTTCTTTCTTTGTTTACTTTTGGTTTTTCTTTACCTTGGGCAGCCAATGCCACAAAAGCAAAACCCAATAATAATGCTATTTTAAATTTCATTCTTTTTTTTGTGCCTACTCCATGTCGTTGTTTGGGCTTTAAACGCCCGGGCTTACACCTGCTCCGGGAAAGGTTTTGTTAAACAATTAAACTATTTGATAAATTATAAAATAATTTTAGTGCATTTTTTAATGATTTTTAAAAAACAACCATACTCTCTAAAATGCCACAAAGCTTATTATAACTACCCATAGCCATTCTATAATTTGAAAATTACCGGCCGGTTTTTTTCAACAATTCAAAATTATTTGCAATTCAATAAATGTCAAATAGTAAAAAAATTAATTCAATAGAAATAATTCTACAAAGCGTCGGGTGCAATCGCGTAGAAGCGCACCCATGCTACGTTAATGACCACATATTTATTTTCTAAAACCCGGCATATTGACAGCAAAAACTTGTCATATTGCCAACTTTTATTCCAGATTCTGATTTTGGAACATTTCCAATAGTTTTAATAATTTTTTATTCTCCTCTTTCAACAATTCAATCATTTCATTTTTTGCGGTTATAATCATTTCATAGGATTGATGTACGCGTTTATCACTGCTGTTTCTCGGTGATTGAGACTTTTTTGATGCTACCGAATTGGTAAGAAAATAATTTTTAAGTTTTGTTCGGTCAAATTCTACTATGCAATTTTGGGGTACCTTATATAGTTCACTCAATTTATCGATATGCTTTTTTTTAAACGAAGCCAGGCCACATTCCAATTGCCCATACCAATATCGGCTCAATCCCAGCTTATCAGCTACAAACTCCTGGGTATAGCTATGCAGTTCGCGCAATAGTTTTGCATTCTCGCCCAATTGACGTGAATTCTCGGTTGGTACCTGCTTATTAAACGCACCAGTAGTCAATTTTTACTTGTCTTTTTTAATATAAACCTAAAACCCACTCCCCAATGCCAGATTGTTTAACCCTACCCATTGAACATTCATAAATTCAACAATTACCCTTATATACTATCTCCCAATGAATTAATTTGAGGATGAAGCAAATTAAATCATTAAACGCCAAATAGTCAATTTATATTTTACCTATAAATCCATAAACAACCACCATAAAAACTTATATACTATTGATTATATGCTATTTGTAGAACAACACCTACAAAACCCCTTTGACTTGTAGCTGCATTTTCTATATTTTATTCAATTTTTTGTAGACTTTTGTACATTAATAATTGACATTTTGTATTATTATTTTGTGCCCATGCACATTGGGCAGCTGATTAAGGCTAAAGCAAAGGAGATGAATGTGGGAACCACAGAGCTTGCCCGTCGGCTAAAAGTAACCAAGCAAAATGTGTATGGAATTTTTACACGCGAATCGATAGATACAGAATTATTGGATAAAATTGGCCGCATTCTGGATTACGATTTTTTTCAGCACTTTATAAGTACCCGAGATGTTTCGGTAAACGATTTGCCAAAATACCCCGATTTAGAGCACGACGTTAAACATATTTCACGCCAATTGAGGGACGTGCAGGAAAAATACGAATTGTTGAAAGCTTTATATGAGCAAGAAACCGGCAAAAAATTGCCATTCAGCAAATAAATTAAAAAATCAGAGCAGTTTTTTCACCACATCATCACTGCTTATGCCTTCTGCTTCAGCTTTATAATTTCGCACCAACCGGTGTCGGAGCACATTGGCTGCTACTGCCTGAACATCATCAATATCGGGCGAAAACTTACCATTTGCCAGGGCATGGTATTTGGCACCTAAAACCAAAAATTGTCCGGCGCGGGGGCCTGCTCCGTAACTCACAAATTCGTTCACAAAATCATGTGCACCATTGGTTCCAGGGCGGGTTTTTTGCACCAGGGCCACAATATATTCATACACATTATCGGTTACAGGAACACGGCGCACCAATTGTTGGTAATCGCGAATTTCGGTGGCACTGATTACCCGTTCCGGAGTATCGCTTTTAGACCCGGTGGTAGATTTAAGAATCTGAATTTCCTCGGCATATGCGGGATAATCGAGGGTAATGTTCAGCATAAAACGGTCTAATTGGGCCTCGGGCAGTGGATAGGTACCCTCTTGCTCAATGGGGTTTTGGGTAGCCAATACAAAAAACGGATCAGGTAGCGCATGGTGCACACCTGCTGTGGTTACATTGCGTTCCTGCATTGCCTCGAGCAAAGCTGCCTGGGTTTTTGGCGGGGTACGGTTAATTTCATCGGCTAAAACGATATTAGCAAAAATGGGTCCGCGCACAAATCTGAATTTTCTTTCTTCATCCAGAATTTCAGACCCCGTAATATCACCCGGCATCAAATCGGGGGTAAATTGTATGCGGCTAAAGCTCAAATCCAGGGTTTGGGCCACCGTTCTCACAAGCAGTGTTTTTGCCAGGCCGGGCACACCTACCAAAAGTGCGTGTCCGTTGCAAAATATGGCGCTTAAAACGGCATCTACCACATCATCCTGACCTACAATCACGCGGCCGATTTCTTGTTTCAGTTTTTGAACTGATACATTGAATTTTTCTGCTAATAATTTCTCATCCATTAGTTTTGGTTCTCCCATAAATACAACTCCGGGCAATTCACAAAATCCCGGTTTATTCTGATATATGTAGTTTTGCGTGTTTTTGCAGCCCAGGCTTCAATGGCTTGCTGTTTTTTCACAGATTCGGCCTCAATCTGAATGCGACCATAGTCCTGACTAAGATTGGCCTGGTGCGGAGCAATAAAAGTTTTGAGATACACAATTCTATACACTGTGCGATCATCGGGTGTTTTTACCGAAGCGGGTTTGGAAAAGGTACCCGGAGGCATTTTTTCTACAATTTGTTTTAACTCTGGCGAAAGTGCATCGAATATAATTTTTTGGCTTCCGGTATTTTCATCTTTTAAAAATCCGCAATTGCCTTTATCGCCATATGCTTTTGGCAAGTATTTGCGCACGGCATCGCACCATGGCATTAAACCTGAGGCCACTGCCTGGTAAACCGAATCAGCCCTGCGTGATGCCACAATATAATCTGACGAGGTATTTTGCGGGCGAATGAGAATATGTTTTGCAATAATTTTTTCGCCTTTGCGCTTTACCATTTTAATGAGGTGAAAACCAAATCCACTTTCAAAAACTTCACTTAAACTATCGGGTTTAAGTTTAAATGCTTCCCGCTCAAATTCGGGCACCATATCCCCGCGGCCAAACTCGGGTAATAAACCGCCCTGTTCGCCCGAACCTGGATCTTGCGAATAAGCTACCGCCAGTTTTTCAAAATTCTCGCCCGCTAAAATGCGTTTACGCAAAGCTTCGAGCTGCATACGGGCATAATCTTTTGCAGCCTGAGAAATGGGTGCCTCAATAATTAATTGGGCCACTTCCACTTCTGTTGGTATTACAGGAATGCTATCTGTAGGAATCGTGTCAAAGAATTTTTTAACCTCCTGCGGACTGATTTTAATATTGGCAGTAATCTTACTCTCCATTTCCTGAATGAGCAACTGCTCTTTCATTTTGGGTCTGATTTCTTCCCTGTATTCAGCCAGAGATTTACCAATATACTTTTCTAGTTCTGCCTCGCTGCCAGCTTGCTGAATATAGTTTCTCAGACGGTTTTCAATCTCGGCATCTACCCTCTCGTCGGTAATTACCACACTGTCAATTTCTGCCTGATTGAGCATTAATTTTTTGGTAATCTGTTTGCGCAACAGGGCACAAACAATAGCCTGGGTATCCACCACAGCGCCAGATTGCAGAATTTGGGTTTTTTCTAATTCAAGTTCACTTCGCAGTATAATTTTATCACCCACTATGGCAATAATTCCATCTACATGTTGAGCTTGTGCTACAGCAACTATGCGGCACACAAGCATTGCGAGGGTTAAAAAAACAAATTTTTTCAAGATAAAAGTTATACTGTTTAGGCCGGGAAAAGTTACAATTAATTGTTCACCAGTTTGGCTTTAAGTGCAGCCATAGCTTGTTCATTGATCTGCACAGAATACTTGGCTCTCAAAGATTCTATCCATTGCTTCTCAAGATAATCCTGGTATTTTGCTGCCACAGGTCCGCGGGTTTCTTCGAGTAATTTGGGTCCTGCAGGAATAAACTGATTTACTTTCACCACTACCCAGTCTGAACCTATTTGACCCATTTTAATAATTTTACCCGCTTTGCGGTTTTTGGGATTCTCAAATAATTTTTCCAGTATGCGTTTATCAGGAAAAAGGAAAGAATCGGTAATTTCATATTTACCCATGCGGTAATCCATATTCAGGGGTTTAACCGCATTTTCATGTTTGCGAATGGTATCGGCATTGATATTTTTCTTTACCTGCTTGGTCACAGACTTCATAATAGCCTCACTTGCGCAGATGTATACCTGACAATCGAAACGATCTTTCCAAGGGTATTCATTGCGGTGGGCATCAAAATATTTTGCCAGGCCTACGCTATCGGTATTGGCTTTATCCCAAACTTTTTCCTGCATGCGGTTAAACATCAAAATGCCCTCGCGGTACTCCTGATACAGGTATTTGAATTCCTGGTTTTTTTCTTCGAGGTGTCTGTCTTGATAATCCACGCACTGTCCACCAACCCAGTCGTTATACAGAGCTTTAAATGCTTCCTCCGGAGTGGTGGTAAAAGGTTTAATGGAAGATTGAATAAACTCTGCAAACTCACCCACATCATGTTTTTCCCCGGCCAATGTAAACATCAGCAAACTTTCCAGGGGTGCATTATCTACTGCGGGTTCTACAAACACATTGCCTTTAATGGGGGCTTGGGGCTTTTGCTTTGGAGCCATTTTGGGCAAGGAACTGCGTTTAAAAATGCCTTTTTTGAAATTCGTATCCAACGAGGAATATAGGGCATTATAAGCACTTTTAAATTCCTGAAACTGATTTTCGGATTTTACTTTTTCAATTAGCGCATCTACAGATTTTTGGGCACGCATATCACTCTGCACCTGGTTTTTAATTACCAAACGCAATTGCGAAAAACTGCCCAATGGTTTTAAATCCATGCGTTGTACCAAATGCCATCCGCTGTTTGTGCGGAAGGGTTTAGACATTTCGCCGTTGGTTTTAAGTTCATATGCTTTTTCTGCCCATTCCTGAAAATCAATATCACCTACTTTTTGGGTAGCGCTGAAATAATCCATTTCGCCTCCGTTGTAGCGCGAATTATAATCTTCGGAATAGCTTTTGGCCATGCCTTCAAAAGTGGCTTCGCCTGATTTAATTTTATTGTAAATTTCTTCGATTTTGGCCTTCACCGCTTCTTCCGTAGATTCGGGTTTGTTACCCACCTTAAGCGCAATGCGACGTACTTTAATTTCACCGCGATTTGGTCGTTTACTGGTTACTTTTAAGATATGGTAACCAAACTGGGTGCGAAATACTTTGCTGATTTCACCCACCGGGGTATTGTACGCCATGGATTCGAAGGGATAAACCACCTGAAAAACGGTGAAATAGCCCAAATCTCCGCCATTGGGCGCTGTTCCGGGATCTTCGCTATTATTTTTTGCTATGGTTTCAAATAAACCGGGGTCTTTGGCCAGTTGATCAGAGAAACCATGTATTTTTTTAAATGCTTCCAAAGTGTCTTTGGGTGTGGCATCCTCTTTCAGATAAACCAGAATATGTGAAACACGCACATCGTATTGCCAGCGATCGTAAGCCTCTTTAATTAAGGATTCAGTAACTTCTTTGTCGAACAAATAATTTCGGGCTAAATCGCGGCGATACCCGGCAAGTTCAGACTGGTAGGAGGCTGATGAATCCAAGCCGGCATCTTTGGCATCCTGGTATTTCAATTTAAAATCGATGTACATCTTCAGATATTCATCCAGGTCTTTGGCTGAGATTGAATCTGAGGTACGTGGCAAACTTTTAAGGAATTGCCTTTCAAATTCTTCAACGGAAACATTATTGCCTGCAACGGAGAAAACGGCTGAGGCTGGGAGCTGTGCATGGGTATGCAAGGCCAAAAAACCCGTTAAAAACAGAAGTAAGAACTTTAGGTTTGCTGATTTCATAATTAGGTGATGAGGCGCAAAAATACAAATATTGGGCCGAAGATGGATGTCAGGCAATTGTAAGATGCTAAGTTTATTGTGATTTAGCCTCGGTATCTGCGATTACGGCCCCTATAGCCCCATTTACGGGTGCTATAACCCAATCGGCAAACGGAATGATGGAAATAAGGTTAAACGCAAGTCCTAAACCAAATACACGGCCCATATTGCGCCGCATATATTGCACACTTTGACCCACTCCCATTTTTTTTCTTTCGGCCATGTAATCAAACATACTGAATCCCATAAAATAGCAATTGAGCATATACAGGGCAATGGTAACAAGTGGGGTAAGCAGAGGAACAAAAAAGGAAATCACAAATCCGATTCCTATGAAAATTAATTCCAAAAACAGGTTTCGCAAAGTGATTAAAATTCCGCGAAGAATATCTTTAAGAAACTGTGCAAGGTTGAAGGGATAAGTATTGCCAGTAATAATTTCTTCGGCTTTTTCTGAAAGATAAGCCAGCAGCGGTGATGTAATGATTAGAATAACATATTTCATAACCCTGCCAAGCAGGTAGGCTATTAATATTTTCATGGCTATAGAGGCAGCAATGGCAAGTCCGGCCGAGATAAGACTCCAGGCTTTACTCCAGAAACCTTTGGTATTTGATGCCATGTCTAAATTCAGCCAATCAGCCAGGTGTGAGGATAAGATAGGATCGAGCCAATTGATGAGCGAGAAAGCCAGCAGCACAACCAATAGAATGTACAGAGCAATTGGAACAAGGTACCATGCGGCCAGGCCATTGGAAAAGATAAAGCCGAAAGCCGAGAAGAAAGCGGTGAACCCTTTTGTGACTTCTTTCATGGGGTAAAATTACATGCGAAAATCGCAAAATCGGCAGATTTGACAACTTTTTAAAAGTTGTCAAATCTGCACCTGCGCGTGTGCGTGCGCGCGAGGAGAAAATTCAAATTCAATCTTGTAACTCGCGCCAGATGCGGTCTTTCAACTCCACTATGCCTTTTTGTACCATGGCCGAGAAAAATATTACATCCATATCCTCGGGAAACTCTTGTCTGATGGAGTTTTCAAGCTCTTCATCCAGCATATCGCTTTTGCTAATGGCCACAATTCTGCGCTTGGTTAACAACTCGGGGTTGAATTGCTCCAATTCGTTAAACAGAATTTTAAATTCGGCAAAATGATCTTTACTATCGGCAGGTATTAAAAACAACAACAAGGCATTGCGTTCAATATGCCTTAAAAAACGATGTCCCAAACCTTTACCCTCGTGGGCACCTTCGATAATACCCGGAATATCGGCCATAACAAAGCTTCGGTGGTCACGGTATTGCACTACACCAAGGTTTGGCACCAGGGTTGTAAACGGGTAATTGGCAATTTCGGGTTTGGCTGCACTAACTACACTAAGCAGGGTGCTTTTTCCGGCATTGGGGAATCCAACCAGGCCTACATCAGCCAGAATTTTTAATTCAAGAATAATCCATTTTTCAATGGCGGGTTCACCGGGTTGGGCATAGTCGGGCGCTTGATTCGTAGGTGTGGCAAAATGATAATTTCCCAAACCACCTCGGCCACCCGGAACTAAAACTTTTTTCTCGCCATCCTCGGTAATTTCAAACATGTATTCACCGGTTTCGGCATCGCGGGCTACGGTGCCAAGAGGTACCTGCAAAAACTGGCTTTCACCGCTGCGGCCGGTACTGGTGTTTTCGCTACCTCCGATTCCATCTTCGGCAAAAATATGTTTGCGATATTTGAGGTGAAGCAGGGTCCACATTTGCGAATTGCCCACCAACACCACATCGCCGCCTTTGCCGCCATCGCCTCCATCCGGCCCGCCTCTTGGATTCATTTTAGTGCGGTTAAAGTGACGGCTACCTGCGCCACCCTTGCCGCTGCGGCAGCATATTTTTACATAATCAATGAAATTCGAATCGGCCATTTGGTTTTGCAAAGGTAGTTTATACAGATTTGACAACTTTTATAAAGTTGTCAAATCTTGTATACCACCAAAATTGACCACCAGTCCAAAATTCAGTATTTTCGCGGCTTGGTAGCAATTTTATGCCCGCATATAACTTTACAGAAATAGAAAAAAAATGGCAGAAAATATGGGCTGAAACTGGCCTGTACAAGGTTGAAAACGACCCTCAAAAACCCAAATTTTATGCCCTCGATATGTTTCCCTACCCCAGTGGAGCCGGCCTGCATGTGGGCCATCCGCTAGGTTATATTGCAAGTGATATTGTAAGCCGCTATAAACGCCTGAATGGCTACAATGTGCTGCACCCTATGGGCTACGACGCTTTTGGCCTGCCCGCCGAACAGTATGCCATTCAAACCGGCCAGCACCCTGCGGTTACCACTGAAAACAATATAGCCACCTTCAGGCGCCAACTGGATATAATGGGATTTAGCTTTGACTGGAGCCGCGAAGTGCGAACCAGCGACCCCAACTATTACAAATGGACACAGTGGATTTTTGGGTTGTTTTTTACCCATTGGTACGATAAAAGCGCCAATAAAGCACGCCCTCTGACAGAACTGATTGCTAGGTTTGAACAAAACGGAAGCCAGGGAATTGATGCTGCCTGCAGCGAAGAAATAAAATTTAGTGCTGCAGAATGGGCAGCAAATGATTCAAACAAAAAAGAAGAAATTTTAAATAATTACCGCCTGGCATTTGTAAATGAAACCACCGTAAACTGGTGCGCTGAACTGGGCACTGTACTTGCCAATGAAGAGGTTGTGAACGGGGTAAGCGAAAGAGGCGGTTACCCTGTAGTGCGCAAAAAAATGAAACAATGGGCGCTAAGAATTACCGCCTATGCCGACCGTTTAATTACAGGCCTGGATGCCATTGAATGGAGTGACAGTATTAAGGAAATTCAAAAAAATTGGATTGGGAAAAGCGAAGGCGCTGAGATTACTTTTAAACAACCCGGGGGGGGAGAGGTCAAGATCTTCACCACCCGCCCCGACACCATTTTCGGAGCCACCTTTATGGTATTGGCACCGGAGTACGAAGGCCTGGCAGATTTTTGCAGCCCCGAACAACGAGACATAGTAATGGCCTATGCGGAAAAAGCCAAAAACCGCAGCGAAATAGACCGTATGGCGGACACCCAAAAAACAGGTGTTTTTACTGGTAATTATTGCACCAACCCGTTTACCAACAAACCCATACCCGTATGGGTTAGCGACTATGTTTTAGCCGGATATGGTACCGGTGCAATTATGGCAGTACCTGCCCATGATGAACGCGATTTTGAATTCGCAACTGCATTTAATTTACCCATAATTCCAGTAATTAAACCTGCCGATGCTGAAATAGAAGAACCCCTGAAAGAAGCCTATGCCGCAAAGGATGGCGTATGTTTTAACAGCGATTTTTTAAATGGTTTAAAAGTAAAAGATGCCGTTAAAAAAGCCATTGAAAAAGTAGAAGAATTAAATATAGGAAAACGCAAAATTAACTACAAATTGCGCGACGCCGGTTTTGGCAGACAACGCTATTGGGGCGAACCTTTTCCGATTATTTTTGACGAAAATAAAATTCCAAAACTGGTGCAGGATTTACCAGTGGAACTGCCAAAAGTTGATAGTTATAAACCTACCGGAAATGGGGAAAGCCCATTGGCTGCGGTTGAAGAATGGGTAAACACCCCGGCAGGCAGGCGTGAAACCGATACCATGCCCGGATGGGCTGGTAGCAGTTGGTATTTTTTGCGTTACATGGATCCCCATAATACCGAAACATTTGCCAGCAAAGAAGCCCTGGATTACTGGAAACAGGTAGACCTTTATGTAGGCGGCAGTGAGCATGCCACCGGTCACCTATTATACAGCCGTTTCTGGACCAAATTTTTGTATGACCTAGGTTATCTGCAGTTTGACGAGCCGTTTAAAAAACTGGTAAATCAAGGGATGATTGGCGGTGAAGATGGGCAAAAAATGAGCAAACGATGGGGCAACGTAGTTAACCCCGATGATGTGTGCCGCGATTACGGTGCCGATACCCTGCGTTTGTACGAAATGTTCTTAGGCCCACTTACCGATAGCAAACCCTGGAATACCCATGGCATAGAGGGGGTAAGCCGCTTTTTGGGCAAATTCTGGCGTTTGTTTTACGACTTTGACACCTGGGTGGTAAACGACGAAAAAGCAAGTGCAGAAGAATTAAAAGTGCTGCATAAAACCATAAAAAAAGTAACGCATGATATTGACAATATGAGTTTCAATACCAGCGTTTCAGCCTTTATGGTGGCCACCAACGAGCTGGGACAACTGAAATGCCATAAGCGGGAAATATTGGAAAATATGGTAATTTTATTAGCACCATTTGCACCCCATATTTGCGAAGAATTATGGCAATTATTGGGCCACACAAATAGTGTACACACCGCAAAATGGCCTGCTTTCAACGAACAATACCTGGTAGAAAGCAGCTTCTCATACCCCATTTCTATTAACGGAAAAACCCGCACCCAAATAGAGTTTCCGTTGGATATGGACAATGCCGAAATTGAAAAATCCGTACTTGCCGACGAAACCGTAATTAAATGGATGGAAGGCAAACCCCTGAAAAAAATGATTGTAGTAAAAGGCCGGATTGTGAACGTGGTAGTGTAAATACTTTGACTCTTAATTGGACATGATTTGCAATTATTATAGTAAATTGCATTGACCAAATAATTTACCAAATACATTTTAATTTATGACTACGATTAATGCTCTTTTAATTATCCTATCTTTTAGGCGAAAACTCTATAAACTTATTATTGTATTCTGTTTTTTCATTCAAATTCAAAGCGCATATTCACAATACACTTCTTTGGGTCAATGGCAGGATTGTAATTCTTTTCGCAGCGCCAAAATCGGAACCCAAACCATTTATCTGGCCAAAGGTGAAATACTGGATAGCTTTAAATTTATTACCTGGAAACCCGGGTTGTTGAATGGGATTTTAATTTTTAAAAATTCAAAAAATGATACATTTTCCTTTTATCCAGATCAAACTTATTTTTTAGATACCATTTCTCAAATTGCTTATGAAATTAAATCATTTAGTGCGTGTAATTATAATTTTAAAATCCCCATATACGGCAGAAAATCAGATGTTCCGCAGAACCACATATCAGATTCTTTGACGCTGCATTCAGATTGGCTGATTATTTATAACTGGTACCTAGATTACGACTCTATGGATTGGGGTATTTGCAGGTTCTCAGGTACAGACCTTAATGATCTTTCAAACAAAAGCAAACCACAATTCAGCGCACAGCACTCGAACTGGGATTCTTTTCAGTTTTATATAGAAAACCAAACCCGAATATTCACACCTCATTGCTTATGCCCTGAAGACACCAGTATGTATGGCTGCTTTTTGGATGATAATACCGGAGAAACGATTGAAATATTTCAAAATCCAATTCGTGTGTATTACGGTAAATTTAACTACAAAGCATTTCACATGGAAAGTCGCCATTACAACGAAAATAAGATTCTAAATCGCAAGCAATTATTTGTAAAATCTCCACAACTGGGATTGCTGTATGTTTCATTTACCCCTGATTTTTCAAGGGAAAACTACACCTTGTATTACACAGGCAGTAAATGGCTGATACCCGGAAAACCGGGTAATAAAGGTTCATTAGGGAAACCACAGTATTTTCATAAAGCGTGGTAAATAAAAAAAAACCGACTACAAAGCCGGTTTTTTTATGAAAATTATTGTTCTTAGAGGGTTTTGGCCAGAAATTCGGTGAAGTCGGATTTAAGTTCGCCAAATATTTTTTGGAATGAAAGCATGCGATCGCGCAGTGCTTCATCATCGGCAACTTTTTTGTGTTCGGTAGCAACGTTATTGGCCGAAACGGTAGCAGCTAGCTCTGATTCGCTTTTGCGGATATCATGAAACAGGCCGTCAATTACTTCATTGTGGCGGATAAAACTGTTTTGAAAATGTTCTACCTGAGCCAGAACATCGGTAGCAGTGTTGGCCGCAGCTACTTCGCCCAGTCGGGTGCTTAAACTTTTAATTTGATCCTGTGAAAGGGTTAATTCAGACAACCACATTTTGTGGTCGTTGTGAAGCTCGGAAATGTATTTTTGGTCTGACATAAGAATACAAAGTTAGGCGGCCACATCCGCATTAAAGGCAACATTAGTCACCAAAGAGAAGATTTAAAATGAATTTAAATTAAATGGCAAAACTTTCGCCACATCCGCATGTGCGGGTAGCATTGGGATTAATAAAATTAAACCCTTTGCCATTCAAACCATCGGTAAAATCGAGTTCGGTACCACAGAGGTACAAGAAGCTTTTCATATCGCACACTATGCGCAATTCTTCGTTGCCAAACTCCATATCACCGGTGCGGCTTTCGTTGTCGAAATCGAGTTCATAGGTAAGGCCACTGCAGCCTCCGCCTTTTACACCTACACGCATAAAATACTCAGGCTGACTGATATTGGCTTCAGCCATCAGCTGTTTAGCTTTTGCCAGGGCCCTGTCGGTAATGGTTATAGAACCAGCATCCACTTCCATATGAATGAATATTAATAGTGTTTTTTGGTATCCACAATGGCTTCCAGGCCTTGTTTGGCGCGATAGTCATTAATAGCAGCCTTGATAGCATCTTCGGCCAGAACTGAACAGTGAATTTTTACCGGAGGTAAAGCCAATTCTTCTACAATGTCCATATTGTCAATGGCCAGGGCATCATCTACCGATTTACCTTTCAGCCATTCGGTTGCCAAAGAAGAAGAAGCAATGGCACTGCCACATCCAAAAGTTTTGAATTTGGCATCTTCAATCACTCCAGTCTCGGGGTTTACCTGAATTTGCAAACGCATCACATCGCCACACTCCGGAGCACCCACCAAACCGGTGCCCACATTAGAACTGCTCTTATCCAATGTTCCCACATTTCTGGGATGGGTGTAGTGGTCAATTACTTTTTCGCTATAAGCCATGGTAGTTTAGAATTTAGGGTTTTGAGTTACGGGTTGTTCGATTCCCATTTTCACTACAAAGTTACTATTTAGATTGGTTCTAAACAAGTCAATTATTTTTTGAAGAATTTATAGCAGCCACAATTATTTTCAATAGAGCTTCGGCCTCTGTGCTTAATGACCTTGTAATTGGCTTAAGTTCTTGAAAATAGGCACCAAAAAGGTCCAGAAAATAAATTGATTCATCTAACTCTTCCTCCACAATCTTGAGCTTATTAATAAAATCTGCTTTGGATTTTGCCCTTAACGCTGATCTGTAATTGGCTCCGCATGAAGTCCCACTGCGGATTAACTGTCCTTGAAGATTAAACGTAACTGCATGCGAAGGGAGTTGACCGCTAAAATTTAAAATATCCAGACTGAAACTTCGAAATCTGGCCACCATTTCAGCCGAGAAATCCTTGTTGCTCCGTTTTTCCATAAAATTTACAAATAAAAAGAAAAACCTGAGGCTAGAAAACTCTAAACCCGTAACTCTAAACCCTAAACTCTTAATGGGCTTGCCATTCGATGCTTTTGAGGTCGATGCCTTCTTTGTGCATTTCCCACAGGGGGCTCATGTCGCGGAGGCGGGTTACGGCTTCTGAAACACAATTGATGGTGTAGTCGATTTCTTCGTCGGTGGTAAAACGGCTAAGGCCAAAGCGCAGGGAAGAATGGGCCAGTTCGTCGTCTAAACCTAAGCTTTTTAAGACATAGCTGGGCTCTAATGAGGCCGAAGTGCAAGCACTGCCCGATGAAACAGCTATATCTTTAATGGCCATCATCAAACCTTCACCCTCTACGTATTTAAAACTGATATTGGTGCAATGGGGCAAACGGTGTTCTTTATTGCCATTCACATAGCTTTCTTCCAATTTCAACAATGAATTTTCCAGTTTATCGCGCAGTTTGCTCAAGCGTTCGGCATCTGCAGCCATTTCAAGGCGGGCCAATTCACAGGCTTTGCCAAATCCTACAATACCCGGAACATTGAGGGTTCCGCTGCGCATTCCGCGTTCGTGTCCGCCGCCATCCATCTGGGCTGTGACTTTTACCCGTGGATTTTTGCGACGCACATACAAGGCACCAATGCCTTTGGGACCGTACATTTTATGCGCAGTCATGCTCAGCAAATCAATGCCATCGGCTATCACATCCACCGGAATTTTGCCTACAGCCTGTGTAGCGTCGGAATGAAATAATACGCCTTTTGACTTGCACAAAGCGCCAATCTCTTTGATAGGTTGCACTACCGCTATTTCGTTATTGGCATACATTACCGAAACTAAAATGGTATCGGGGCGAATGGCGGCTTCTACCTGCGCAACGGTGATCAATCCATCTTCGGCAGGGGTGAGATAAGTAATTTCAGCACCTGCTTTTTCCAAATGCTTACAGGTATCCAATATGGCTTTATGCTCAGTAACTACCGTAATCATATGTTTGCCTTTTTCGGCATACATTTCAAACACGCCTTTCAGCGCCAGGTTGTTACTTTCAGTTGCACCGCTGGTAAAGATGATCTCCTTTTCGCTGGCCCCAATCAGTGCCGCAATTTGCTCGCGGGCATAATCCACAGCTTCTTCGGCTTTCCAGCCAAAGGGGTGATTGCGGCTTGCTGCGTTTCCAAAATCCTCTAAAAAGTAGGGGGTCATGGCCTCAAATACGCGGGGGTCAACTTTGGTAGTCGCGTTATTATCCAGGTAAATAGGGAGTTTTATCATGCTATTTAGATTGATTCTAAGTTACAAAGGTAATACTTATATATGAATCAATACAAAATAGTAAATTCTTTTACCCATGCAGGGCTTACTTTCGCATGATGAAACTACTTCAACATCATTTTATCCTGATTATTGCGGCAATTACTCTTTCATCTTGCTTTGATGTTAAAGAAGAAATCATTTTTAATACAGACGGCAGCGGCACATATCAACAAACTCAAGATTATTCCGCCATGCAGTCAACCTTTAGTCTCGATTCTCTGCTTGGCCCAAAAACTATAAAGGCCAATGAGACTATCAGCAAATGGCTAAAAAACATCCCCGGTATTCACAATGTTCATTTAAATTACAAGAAGGAGGGTATAAATACAATAGGATTCGAATTTACCTCCGTTGCAGCCCTCAATAATGCTCTTAAAAACAGCGGTACTTACCCAACTTATGTATGGAATAAAAAAACTTTCAAATACAATGGAGGGATAGCGCAATTCGGAGACAGCATCAAACCTCTAGGAACCCTCGATGAAGCAGCTATGTTCAGTGTATGCAAATATGTATATTCGGTTCAATTGCCTACCAAAAAAATAAAAAATTGTTCTAATACAGGGGCGAGATATATTTATAACACTATTACTTTTGAAACAACACTGGATAAATTAGTTGAAAACGACAAATTCGCTTCTATGATAGTTAAATATAAATAGCCAATGCTTTAAAACAATTACAACAATGAAAAACCTCGAACACATAGGCATAGCGGTAAAAGACCTGGAAGCCTCGGAAGAATTATTTGCAAAACTGCTGGGAACTAACAGCTATAAACGCGAGGAGGTTAGCAGTGAAGGCGTTATTACCTCCTTTTTTAAGGTGGGCAATATTAAAATTGAGTTACTGGCCGCCACAAATCCCGATAGTCCGATTGCTAAATTTATAGAAAAAAAAGGCGAAGGCATTCACCACTTAGCATTTGAGGTAGAAAATATTGATGCACAAATAGAAACCAAAAAAGCCGATGGTTTTGAATTAATAAACCAAACTGCCAAAGACGGTGCAGACAATAAACGCATTGCCTTTTTACACCCCAAAAGCACCAATGGTGTGCTTACAGAAATGTGTCAGGAAAAATGATTATTTAACAGGTATAAACTGCGCATATACGAAATTGCGGTTTTCCCTGCTCACCGGAATCACTATATCCTTTATTTGCAGGGTAAGTTTATCAATTACTTCTACCCTGCTTTTATTTACAATCCAACTTTTATGCACCCGTATGAATTGGGACGAAGGCAATTGATTTTCAAACCAAATCATGGTGGCCTTGGTTACAAGTCTTTGGCCCGTTGTATGCACAATTACATAATTTTCCATTGCCTCCAGGCATAAAATATCGTCCAAAAAAATGCGGTGATATTTTCCATTTACCCTGATATAAATATCCTCAGCTACTATTTTCTCCCTGTCGGAAATCAATCTCATGGCCCTTTCTACAGCGCGTTGCAAGGCCACTGGCTCAATAGGTTTTAGTAAATAATCTACCACGGCATGCTCATATCCACGCAAGGCAAATTGGGGAAATGCAGTAGTGATAATAATTAACGGTTTGGTTTCATTTTGTGTTAAAAAATCCAGCATATTCTGTTGACGCAGCATTAAGTCCATAAAAACCAGATCTGGCATAAAATAATTACACGAGTGGGCCCAATCATCGGCACTGTGCATTTCCCCCACTACCTGCAATTCACTCCAATTTCCGAGCATTTTTATCATACCAGCCCGGGCTATGGGCTCATCCTCCACTACCAGGCATTTTACTTTCTGCATCACCATAATATTAATCTACAGGAATATGTTTTCGATACCGCGTCTTCAACCAGATTCAAAATATGTCTGCCCGGATAAAGCATTGACAGTCTTCGTTGCACATTCTGCAAACCAATGCCCGACTGTGCTACACCTATGTCCACACCTGGCTGATAGGTATTTACCACATTAAATTCTAATTTATCATTACTGTTTTTCAAATCAATTTTTAAATTTCCCTTTTTACCGTCCGTACCTTTGCAAAATTTAAAAGCATTTTCAATCAAAGGAAGTAACAGCAAAGGCTCAATCTTACTTTTCATGTTCACAAGTTCTATCCGCGTTTCTATATGCATAAAATCCGAACATCTTTTTTTCTGAAATCGGATATAAGATTCAAGGTATTCCAATTCTTCAGACAATGGGATAACCTCGTTGGCAGCATATTGCAAATGGTAGCGCAAAATTCCAGCAAATTGCAATAAGCTTTCGCGTGCATGCTCATTTGATTCATCCACCTGATGGTAAATCATATTCAATCCGTTGAATACAAAATGCGGATCCATTTGCGATTTCAGATATTTCAATTCTACTTTTTGATTCTCCAATTCAAGGCTTGCCATGCTGCGATACAACCTGCGTTTCTCACCTACCTGCAAATGCACCAATATAGCCATAGCGCCGCAAATCATAATGGCTACCGAATCTAATAACTGAAAACAAACCGAATTAAATAGCATTAAAAAATCCTGATCCAGTTTATGGTATATTTTGTAAATCCCTACATGTGAAATATACAATAAACTTGAGAAAACCAATACTAATATCAGCGCAGCAGGTATTAATAAACTCTGTAATTTTAGTTTCTTCTGCACACGAAACATAATCAATCCGCATGCCACAGAAAGCACTGTATCGGCAACAGAATTGGCCAAAACCTGGTAAATATTGTGTGTAAAATCACCCCAGAAATAGGCCCGGTATCCGAAAAAACACATAAACAACACCAGGGCCAAACCCATAATCTGCGCTATATTCCTATTTATCATGTGTATGCAATTTTAAAACACATTTCCAATTATTTTTTTCCGCTTGTCAACCGTTTTTAACGGTTTGTCACCACTGACCTGCGGTTGGTCAACAAGCTCCTATACTGACATTTCAAGCTGGCAACATGTTGCCTGCAGCTCTGGTCTTAAGGACATGGAAAAAATAAAAACCACACAGTTATTCAAAGGATTATTCATCCTTGCAATTTCAGGCATTTCACTATTTTGCGCATGCAAAAAGAAGGAAGACACTAAAAAAACAACTACCACACCGCCCAAAGTATCTCAAAAAGCATTGTTATGCAATGAATGGGTACTTTTTGAAACCTGGGAAAATGACGTAAAAAAGACATCCAACGGCACTGGCAAATACCGGTTTACAACTGATGGTCAATTTCAATACTTCACCAGTGGAAGCTGGAGCAATGTAGGTACCTGGAACTTCAATGACAAAGACTCAAACTCACTCTCTGTGCTATTTAGCGGCGCATCCATGTCGTACTGGTGGTATATTAAAACTTTAAATTCCACCAATTTCAATACAGAATTCAATATCAGCGGCACAAAGTATAATTACAACTATACCCGTTGATTTGAGTAATTTACATAGGCAAAACTGCAGTCTGAACGCTGCAGTTTTTTTATTGTTTAATTATTTTTTCTACACCCAAAATACCACCCAATTCAAACAAACGTAAATAATAAACCCCCGGCTTTAGATCCCCGCAAAATACCTGGTTTTCGCCCTGCAACAATTTACCTGTTTTTACCAGCTGACCTGTTTGATTCAGCAAATCAAATCTACAATTGGAACCCGCACTACCCGGCATTTGAATATGCAGCGTTTTGTCTATGGGATTATTTATTTTAATATCCTGCAGGTTAATATTCTGTACACTGTTTTTCTCATTTACTTTAAACAAGGTACAGGCCCATAAAGCCCGGCCAAATGTTGAGCAATAAAGTGTGTGATTGGTAGGATTCATTTCTAAATCACTTACTATTACATTGGGCAAATTCTTAGAAAAATATTTCCATGTAGTTGAATTATCATTTAAATAATAAACACCCAAATCGGTTCCAATATAAAACCCATGGCTCGAATCTAGGTAATCATAAATAACAGTATTAACCGGAATATTTGGCAAATTATAGCTGATATTTTTCCAGGTTTTGCCAGCATCTTTGGTAAAATATACTTTCTGACCAGGTACAAATCCGGAAAGCGTAACCCAGGCCTGTTCTCCGTTCAAGGGATTGGTGGCAATATCCGTTATATATAAACTATCGGGCAATCCGGCCGTAATATTTTGCCAATTGCTACCATCAAAATCCTTGGTCCATACTTCGTTGGGTGTGTGATCAGAAAGTCTGGGCTTTTTAGCAATATAAACCCTTCCTGTATCTGGATTAGATATATCCATGGCAGTGCCCACCCGCTTGTTGGTAAAATAAGAAACTGCCAACCATCCCGAAGTTGCACTCACTAATTGATTGTACAATACATAAACATCGTTTAAAAAGTATTCACCCAAATCGGCATCGAAACGATAATCGGCATAAAACGGGGTAGTCCACTCTCCATTGCCCTCGTAATTATTTCCATCCCTAAATCCAAAATCATACACCCCATTCTTGAAATGATAGAATGCACCGTACTGTGCAGATGAAATCCAATTATTGCCCCATACTCCACAATCCATACCATCACCGCCTGAAGTAAAAAACCAGCTATTTCCTGCAACCGTTCCATTATCCTGCGCCCCAGCTATAATCGATGATGTATCTCTCATATCCAGCCCCACACGATAATAGCTTCCAACATTCATTCCATCCGATTTAAATGCGCATTTGGCTTCATTAAAACTATTCGATAAGGCTAGATCGAAGCTGGTAGTTACCGGATTTGGATCCAACACATACAGGCCCCCATCATTGCAAGCCACCCAAATATTTAATTTCGGATGAATTTTATATTGATGATGATCTACATGATATATGGGATTATCCACCAATTCAAAATTAGCCCCTGCATCATTCGAAAAAAGACTCTGGATGCCACCCAAATAAATTGTATTCTTATCTGTTGGATTTACACAAAGTGCTAAATCATATTCCCCCTGCGAATAGCCAGCCGTGGTTGAATCATAGGGAGTGTTGCTCAATAAATTGTATTTTAAATTATATGCTTTTGACCAGGTTTTTCCTCCGTTTTTACTTAAATATAATCCGTATAAATCTCCCCAGTTCTGACCCGCACATACTGCATATACATAGCCTGTATCATTGGGCGCCAAGGCAAGCTCAATACGGCTAACAGCACCCTGAGACGGCCATGGGGTGGCAAGCTCTGTCCATGTATTTCCAAAATCATAACTCTTCAATGTTTTTGCAGAACCAATATTAAAAAAATCTAACCATCGGCCACTAGCATAAATAATATTGGGACTTTTTTCTACCATTTCCATATCAGAAATAGCAGTGTTATTTATTTTGATCCAACTTGCACCAGCATTGGTACTTCTATAAATCCCAGAAATACCTGCAGCTATTACTTCATTACTATTGGCAGGATTTACAATTACCCTGCGAAATAAAGAACCGTCAAAATCAGTCTGGGCCGCACTTAGCCCTGTTGGTGTCCAATTTAATCCCCCATCGGTAGATTTGTAAATTCCCATACCGTAGTGGGTATTTCGCTTTCGATCCATACTTAAAAGCGACACCCCTCCGTATTCATAATCGCCCAAACACGCATACAATACATTCGGATTATTTGGATCAATTGCTATGTCTGAAATGCGTAAAATGGGCAATCCATTATTCATTTCGGTCCAGGTATTTCCGGTATCGGTGGTTTTCCACATTCCAGCCTGGCCGAATCCTACGTACCATTCGGCATTGTTTACCGGGTGAAAAGCGATACAATTGGCTCTGCACATTCCATAGCTCTTTAAACTACCAAAAGCCTGTGGTTTATTGAACGGGCCAATAGGGTACCAGCCATTTTCTACCCCACGATTGGCGAGCTGAGATGATTTAACCCTGTTCAATTCCTTCAGCCATTCACTGGCAGAGGGCAAGCTTCCATCTGGGTTTGAACGCTGTGCATATTCATTTAAAAAACGTCCGTACCATTTCCAACCGCCATAATTTTTTAACCCATTTTGCTCACCGAAAGTCATTAAGGCTTCTTCTGCCTCGGCGGCAGTGCTTACTCCCTTAAACAAGCCTGAATCCGGCATATGTTTTTTAACAATTGCAGCCACCTGCGCTTGTATATTCTGTGCAGCGAGGAGTAAAAAGGCAAAGCTACCAATAACCAATATTCTGCTTTTGAAGGCATAGCTATTTATTTGAAGCATAATTCAAATTTAATAAAATCTTGCGAATTTTCCAGTTTTAAAACCAGCCCGCCGCTTTGGCAAACAACCTTAATGCCACAAGAATAAGCGACAAAGCTACAAATACATCCAACCCTTTTAAAATACGTGGTTTTAAATATTGTTTGAGTCGGGAAGCGGTATATGCAATGCCTACTTCAGTAAAAAAAACTGTACTCAGTGCTGCAGCTGCAAAAATTATTTTTTGATTTAATTGATAATTCAACGCAGGAGGAACACTATATAAACCCAGCCACCATGCAGCATTAGCCGGATGACTGAAATTAATCAGAAACGGTTTTAAAAAAAAATACCGTGCACTTTTTCCAAAAGAAATATCTTGTTTTTCTTCGAGGTTTTCCCTACTTTGAAAAAAAGTGGCGATGCCCATAATCAGCAGCACGATTCCGCCAACTAACGCTGCCTTATTGGCATGCACCTTTAAAAACTCGCTGATATAACCTGTAAAACTAATGGCTAGAATTACAAAAATCAAATCACAGGTAATTACACCTGAAGCAATAATAAAACCTTTTTTATACCCATGTTTTACTCCCGTTTGAATAAGCATAAAAAAAATGGCACCCAGCATTACACACATTATAAAACCCGTGCCAATGCCGTAAAGTAGCGGGTAAATGTATTCCATTCGGTATTATTGGGGAGCCAGGTTAAATTGCAATTGACTTTTCTTATTGAGCAGAATAAATTCTTTATTGGTAAGACGCAAAATTTTAAATGTTTCGCGGGTTAAACTATCATAATCAATTACAAATTCCTTATCACTGGTTTGGGTACTCCAGGTGCCTGTGTATTTTTTATTGTTAACCTGCAAAATCACTGAGTATTGCCGGGTAAATTCCCAAATATGATTTTTATAACCCGAGGTAGAATCTGTTTGGTTGTATTTTACCGAAGTAGCTACCCATTTGCCTTCAATTCTCTCGCGCTTGGGAAGCACCGAAATTAGCGGCCCATCGGGGTATTTCTTGCAAGCCGGCAAAGAAATTGCCGCCAATACAAACAATAATGCAAACCATTTCATTGGAGTGCGAATTTCATCAATTATTCTCTTCTGTTTCATCTTCTGTATCATCATTTATCAAGGGCAACAATGGAGTGTCCTCTATTTGGTGCATATCTATTTTCTTCAAATGGCGCTGAATCTGCTTGGTACGGGTGCCTACCAGCTTTTCTATATCCTCACTGGCCTGCCTCAGGCGCGTTTGGGCTTTATCCAATACACCCCCAAATGTTTCAAATTCTTTGCGCACCGAACCCAGTATTTTCCACACCTCGCTGCTCCGTTTTTCAATGGCCAGGGTTCTGAATCCCATTTGCAAACTGTTGAGGAATGCTGCCAACGTGCTTGGCCCTGTAACCACAATGCGCATTTCACGCTGCAACAACTCCAGTAGAGTGGTATTGCGCACTATTTCGGCATACAAACCTTCTGTAGGCAAAAACAGGATTCCAAAATCTGTGGTATGGGGTGGATTCAAGTATTTGGTACTAATATCCTTCGCACAGCGTCTGATTTCGGTTTCAAGCATCTTTTTACTTTGTTCCAGTAGCACCAAATCGGCTGTGTCATAAGCATCCAACAATTTGCTATATGCCTCTACCGGAAATTTAGAATCGATGGGCAAATAAACCTGTCCGCCATCCTCGTCTTTTCCGGGTAAACAAATCACATATTCAACCACCTCAGTGCTTTCAGGGTTGGTTTTTATATTGCTCTTATATTGCTCGGGAGAAAGAATATTCTCGAGGATACTTCCCAATTGTATTTCACCTAAAATTCCGCGACTTTTTACATTGCTCAGTATTTTTTTCAATCCGCCTACATCCTGGGCCAGGTTTTGCATTTCGCCCAATCCCTTATGCACCATTTCCAACCGATCGCTTACTTGTTTAAAACTCTGGGCCAGTCTTTCATCCAGGGTCTTTTGCAATTTTTCATCCACCGTTTTGCGCATTTCCTCCAGTTTAGATTCGTTGCTTTTTTGCATCTCTCCCACCTTGTTCTCAAGGGTAGTTCGCATTTCTTTCAACCTCTCTTCCGTTTCCTTTCTGAAAATATCGTTGCGCGTGCTCATTTCGTCCAGCCTTTGCTTAATGGTTTCATTCAGAAACTTTACATTTTCCGATAAATTCTGACTCAGCGTTTGGGTTTCGGTTTGTGATTTTTTTAGCGATTCAAATAACCCCGTACTCAGGTTTGCAAAAAGGCCTGTAACCTCGGTTCTAGTACCCTGCAAGCTTTCAGCATGCTCGCGCCTTGAAGTCGAAAACTCATTACTCAATCGGGTATCAAAACTATCAAGGCGATTGGTTAAGGGGGTTGTGTCAAAACCTTTATTGCGACCCTGCAATACTATTATCAGCAGCACAATGGCGGCTAACAACAATACAATTACAATATAGATTAATGCAGTGCTATCCATTATCGATTAATGCTCCAACTACCTTGATTGGACTGTACAAATTTAAACTGATTTTGAAATTCAGATAACTGAAAATATTTTTTGGAGTTGTACCTGCTTTTGTATTTGAGCTATATACCAAGGGCAGATTGGCTTCCCACAAAATATTATTACCCAAATTTGCGGAAAAACTAAACCCTGATGTATAATAAAAATTGTATTTATCATTCACATCGTCTGCTACTACAGCATCGGCATATACTTTAATTAAAGAACCGGGATACAGATGCAGCTGTGAATTTATACCTGCCATTCTGCTCTTTGCAATAATATTTGGCACCATGCGCATTCCAAGTCCGCCTGGCAATAATTGATTATTCCAAACTGATCCATTATTAAAAGTTTCGCTGCGTCTGAACATTAATTGCCTGTACCCATAATCATTGCCACCATTGGCACCGCTGATAGTAGGGTTGTACACACCTTTGGTTGACCCGGTATTTTTTTGCATTAAAAATGATTCTAAAAATCCTTTAATATACAATCCAAATACCTTTTTCTTTTTATTTTTGAATTGAATAAATTTATCCGCTGTAATTGTTAATTTCATGAATTGAAATGGATCCGCCAAAACAGAATCCTTGTTTAGCATTTTATTCAGATTTTTACCCCCATCCAATTGCACCATAAAATTAGAAGGCATTATTTTCTTATAAACGTGCTTTACAAATGCTACCCTGAATAAATCATTTTCAAGATCGGAAGAATAGACCTGCCGTTTATCTGCAGCATCCACCCTGGAGCCACTTTTTATGCGATTTTTATCGTACTCAAATTCAACAATATTCTGTATCCAATGATTTTTACGTTTCAGATAAATATTCGCTTTAGGTGCAAAATGATAATATGCATTTAATACTTTTGCTGAATCTGCATTAAAACCAAAACTAGTGAAATTAAGCGAAATTTCACTTAACGACAGAGGACCATTTTTATGAAAAATATTTCGCTTTAAACTGGCAATACCTGTAAGGTTTTTGCTCTTAGTTCCATACAATGGTAATGCCCACCACTCCCAATTGCGACGGGGTACATTAAAATTAGAAATTATTAATCCTGGCATATAACCATCATAATGATTAGAGGAAAACAAATTTGGGAATACCCAAATTCTACTGGTACCCCTCTGGTATAAATTTGGAAATCCTATTTTTATTGCATTTCGGGTTTTAAATATTCCTTTCGTGCGGCTATCATTATTTGCAAAATTGCTTTCGGTTAAATACCCGCTTGGATTTAATGAAATTTGTTCAATTACACCCTTAACAATCACAGTAGTATCATTGCCTTTCAACCAAATATCCTCACGCACTGTTTCGCGGCGACTGCTGAGCTTTACAGGCAATGCATAACGCCCCTTATTATTTACTTTTACTTTATATCCACCCTCGGTTTTACGTACAGATTGAATGGCAAAATCGGGTGCCGATTCGGCCAATAATCCTTTGAAAAACCAATCCAAATCCTGTTTAGAAACTTGTTCAAAAGTTGCCTGAATATCTTCGGGCAAAGGATGCTTAAATTGCCACTTTTTAAAATATGTTTTCATGCAGGAATCGAACATCACCCTGCCGAGATATTCTTGCAAGTACATGAATCGGCGTGGATTTGCGGCATATACTATGGTTCCATAATTAAACGGATGATACTCTGAGGCATGCAGGGTCCCGCTTTGAAACAAACCTATATCATGGGTAAATTTAAACTGCATTAATTCCGAACTCGGATCTATTTTATCTCCGGGCGAAAATTCACCCTCTTTTTCAGATGTAGCCTGGGTATGATAAAATGTATTTATACTTTCATCCATCCATGGAAAATTTCTTTCCTGACTTCCTAGCATGCATTGAAACCAATTGTGTCCCACCTCGTGCACTATGGTTCCAGATGATTTATCACCGCAAATCGTAATCATTGGGTACTCCATGCCCCCGGCACCTTGCAGCGGACCTATCACAACGGTGCAATAATCGTATGGATAAATTCCCACCCTGCGTGAATAGTATTTTAATGCTTTTTCAATATCTTCCAATATAGCAGCAGGATCGGCCTTGGTTGATTTTTTAATATTTTTTTTCCCTACCATATTTTTTTCAAAGGCCAGGGTAGTTATCACACGTTTATCTGATAGGGTAACTTTTCCAATTTTTACCAAATAGTCTGGAGAGGCAAACCATGCAAAATCGGGTACATTTTCCTGGTGGTAATGCAGGGTTTTTATGTTGTCTTCACGGTCATCGTCTGCAGGGTCTTTGCTCAATTGTTCAAGCCATTCCCATTCGGTTTCATCAAGCAATTTTCCCGTTGCCCCAACCCTGAATTTTGCAGGCACCGTAATATCCACATCATAGGTACCAAATTCGGAATAATACTCACCCTGATCCTGGTATGGAAATACATTCCATCCATTCACATCGTATACTGCAGGCTTTGGATACCATTGGGTAATAGCATAGATATTTTGGTTTACCCCCATGCGCGAAAACAACCAGGGCAATTTCACATGAAAAGGGGTAATTATTTCGGCGCTTGTTCCCGATTCAATGGGTGCAGGCAAAATTACCTTGATAATATCATTATAAATTGGATGATACTCCCATTTGGCAGCCAATCCATTCACTTTAAAATCCAATCCGTCAATGTAGCCGCGTTCTTTTTGCGGAGCATTAAAATATTTCTGATTGCCATGCAGAATCGCTTCCTTGCCATATCCGGTAGAATTGTCCTTAAACGCATTGGGCCAGATATGAAACCAGATTTCATTTAACACATTAGGACTGTTGTTGGTATAGTTAATAATTTCGGTGGCATTAATTGACAGGGTTACCGTATCCAGTGTGGCAGTAATTTTGTGATCCACCCTTTGTTGCCAGGCTACTTGTTTGGTTTTAACATTTTTGTTTAAACGCGATTGTGCAGAAAGCAATGTTGAGCAGGCAAACAGACTTAAAAGACTGATTGCAGAAATGCAGGTACGACGGGCATTGTCCATAAACTGTGCAAAAATACAGGGCTTTTTAATCGTTCGAACGCAGTATTCGATAAAAGGTATGTATATTTTTGACCCGATGAGTTTCTTTCCATCCGACTGGGACGACGACGAAGAAGAGTTCGATGGCAATGTAGAAGACCTTGTAAAGGAGTTTGAAGGCCACAAACGCGAAGATTTTTCGCCTCGTGAACTGTTGGAAATATTTCGCTATTATTCTATCAGTCAGGTTTTGCCCACGCAGGAAAAGCATGGTTTAAATCTGATGAAATCGGTGCTCGAAACCGGTATAAATCAGTTCCCGTACATCCCTGTTTTTGCCATACACATGGCCGAAGTGCTGATTAGGGAAAAAAACTACCGTATGGCGCGCAAATACCTGGCCCAAGCCATGGAATACAATGCCTTTGAGCCCGCACTTTTCTTTCTCGAAGCGGTTATCCTGGCACTTGAAAATCGCCCCGAAAAAGCCATGGATGCGCTAAATAAAGGGCTAGAGCTTGCCGCCGATGACGAACAAACCCTCGAAGACCTGCTGGAATTGCTTATTTTTTATCACCAGTTCGATATGGCCGTACCTGTTTTGGAAAAAGCCCTGCAAAACGGCTCTGATGTAGGCTATATCCTGGAAAAATGGCTTACAGGTAATACCGAGAAAGATCAGATTCACCGCATTATTCCCCTGCTGGATAAAATGGTGGACGAAGAACCATTTTCCGAAGATGCCTGGTTTTTGTTAGGCACCGCTTGGCTTGAACTGGAAAATCACGAAAAATCTCTCCGTGCCTTTGATTACGCGGTTACAATTAATGAAAATTTTCTTGAAGCCTGGATTGGGTATCTCGAATCGCTGTATGAAACAGAGAAATATGAAGACTTCATTACCCACCTTCTGGAACAACAGGAAAGATTTACTGCCGGAGCTTTCGATGAATTGCAAGGCCTGCACGCCTGGAGCCTTTTCGAAACGGGCAAAGTAACTGAGTCTCGCCAAATGTACCGCGAGGTTTTAAAACGCACCCCGAATGATGGAGAAAGTTGGTACAGCATGGGGCTTACTTTCCATTACGAACAAAATTACAGCGCCGCTATTCCTTACCTCGAAAGGGCATATGAACTAAACCCCTCTGAAGCCGATTACGGAATCGTATTAGCTGCCGCATATTTCGGCACCAACCAACACGACAAATGGGATGCAATGTACGATATCCTAAGTCAGGAACACCCCGATGAAGAAGAGGTTTGGCTCGACTGGGGGGTTGCACTTTATGAAACTGCTGAAACAGACCGGTCTCTGGAAATTACCCAGTTGGGCTTAAAACAAAATCCCAACAGCCACAAACTCATGTACCGCTTAGCTGCATTGTGCTATTTAACCGGACAGCAGGCCGCCGCCGAATACTTGTTAGAAACTGCTTTATCTGTGAATGCGGAAGACCATGCACAAATGTTTATTTTTGCCCCCGAATTAAAAAAAGCTGGCAGCCTCTTGCGCATTATTGCCCGCTTTACTAATCCAGGACTATAAATGAACAGCGAACTATTTAATCTGAACGAACTACCCAAAAGAACCACTAAACCCCGCGAAGATGGCATTACCATGGTTATGGATAAAGGCCTTAGCATGCGCGAAGCCGAAGACTTTTTAAGCAATGGCGGTGAATATACCGATATAATTAAACTAGGCTTTGGAACCAGCTTTGTAACCCCAAATCTGCAGGATAAAATAAACCTGTATAAAAGCGCCGGCATCCCCGTATACTTTGGCGGAACCCTGTTTGAAGCCTATGTTATCCGCAAACAATTTGACGATTACTTGCGCCTTCTCGATCGCACAGGCATTACCCACGCAGAGGTGAGCGACGGAAGCATAGAAATGCAGCACGATGAGAAATGTGAATACATCCGTACCCTTGCAAAACGTGCCACCGTTCTAAGTGAAGTAGGAAGCAAAGACGCTGAAAAAATCATCCCTCCCTATGAGTGGATCGAACAAATGGAAAGCGAAATTCAGGCCGGTGTTTGGAAAGTTATTGCCGAAGCACGTGAAAGCGGTACAGTAGGTATTTTCCGCAATACAGGTGAAGTGCGCAGCGGATTAATTGCTGAAATTATTCGCAAAATTCCACTCGAAAAAATATTGTGGGAAGCTCCATTAAAAGCACAACAAGTATGGTTCATTAAACTATACGGTGCAAATGTAAATTTAGGCAACATAGCCCCCAACGAGCTGATTCCGCTTGAAACCCTCCGATTGGGATTGCGGGGAGATAGTTTCCATTTCTTTCTGGATAAATAAAAATCTGGAGTTAATCACTTCTGATTAAATAATCCATACTATGGGAATCGACGAAATCATTCAACACCGACGCAGCCATTTTGTAAAAGAATTTACTGGCGCAATCTTACCGGATTCGTTGATCGAACGCATGCTCCAAAACGCCTCCTGGGCGCCTTCTCACAAACTTACCCTACCCTGGCGCTTTAAAGTTTTCAGCGGAAATGAAATGGTAGAATTATGCAAAAAAATGGAGGATTATTATGTATTTAATACCCCTGCAGAAAAATTCAACCAACAAAAAATTGATAAAATCCGTACGTATAAAAACAAACTTTCTCATATAATTTCCATCGGATTTTCACCCTCAGGACAGATACCCCAATGGGAAGAACTGGCAGCCACAGCTATGGCCGTTCAAAACATGTGGCTTACACTCACCGAAGAACCCCATGCAGCAGGCTACTGGACCAGCGGAAACGGCACAGGTAGCGAAGAAATGAAAAAGGCTACCGGGCTTGATTCAAGTGATGTACAAATGGGGTTTTTCTTTTTGGGATATGTGGAGGAAAAACGATTTGAGGCGGTGCGGTAATAGTGCAGAGAAGGGTACAGCGATACATCGCTAGTTAATCACGCAATGGCGCGGAGGGCGCAGAGTTTACGCAGAGAGGGTACAGCGATACATCGCTAGTTTGACACGCTGTGGCGCGGAGGGCGCAGAGTTTACGCAGAGAGGGTACAGCGATACATCGCTAGTTTGACACGCTTTGGCGCAGAGAGCGCAGGGTTTACGCAGAGACGGTACAGCGAAATATCGCTAGTTTATCACGCTGTGGCGCAGAGTGCGCAGAGTTTACGCAGAGAGGGTACAGCGATACATCGCTAGTTTGACACGCTTTGGCGCAGAGTGCGCAGGGTTTACGCAGAGACGGTACAGCGATACATCGCTAGTTTGACACGCTAACGCGCGGAGGGCGCAGAGATTGCGCAGAGATGGTACAGCGATACATCGCTAGTTTGACACGCTAACGCGCGGAGGGCGCAGTGTTTGCACAGGGGTGATACTGCTATAGTTTGTTAGTTTGACAGCAGTTCGAAATGAGGGTCTATGATCAAAAAAATGAAGAATTTATTGAATAAAATAATGCTATAAATTGTTCTATTTAAAACGCATAATTTAATTAATAAAAAACTAAAATTAATTTATTATAGACCATTTACAACCCTATGGAATCCATTTTTCATGAGTTCTACATTAAAATTAATAAGCAAACCCAACTTAACTTTTTTTAATCGAATATATGTTAATACTTGTTTGTAATGAACCGGATGTATACTTTCAACCGACTTTAATTCTACCACAACTTTGTCTTCAATAACTAGGTCAGCCCGGTAACCAAGCTCATATATTTTACCATCATACAAAACGGGAACCTCCTCTTCAATTGTAACATTGAAGCCTTCTTTCAACAATTCACGATACAATATTTTGTGGTAAACCGACTCTAATAACCCTGGTCCTAATTCACTATGTATTTTAATTACCAAATTCAAAACCATCCCCGAAATTTCATTTTCTGTAAATCTCATAATGTATTTAATAAATTAATTCACAATAATATTAATTATAAAAAATATAACCCAAATTCAATTTTTTAATACTTATACAAGTAATTCAAAGTGCATATCCACTTTCAACTTCTCTTAATGTAAAACTCCACCCACCCCTCTGCGCATTAACCTGCGCCCTCCTCAACTCCGCGAACTACTCTGCGACCAACTCCGCGTCCTCCCCATCTCTGCGAGCTACTCCGCGCCTCACTCTGCGTTTTCCCCACCTCTGCGAGCTACCCCGCATCCAACTCTGCGTCCTCCCCACCTCCGCGAGCTACCCCGCATCCAACTCTGCGACCAACTCTGCGTCCTCCCCATCTCTGCGAGCTACTCTGCGTCCAACTCTGCGTTCTCCCCGCCTCTGCGAGCTACTCTGCGCCTCACTCCGCGTCCTCCCAACCTCTGCGAGCTACTCCGCGCCCAACTCTGCGTTCTCTCCACCTCTGCGAGCTACTCTGCGAACTACACCGCGAGCTATTCTCAATAAGCCTTCGCAAATACCACCCGTTTCTTACTTGGCTTCCCACTTAAAATACATACTCCCTCTTCTTCTTTCGCATCAAAAGGAATACAACGAATTGTTGCCTTGGTCAATTCTTTAATTTTCTCCTCTGTTTCTCCGGTACCATCCCAGTGGGCTATGGCAAATCCTTCGCGTTTATCTACCACATCCACAAACTCGTCCCAGGTATTTACTTCCCAGGTTTTTTCGGCACGGAAATTCAATGCTTTATTATATAGATTTTCCTGAATTTCGTCCATTAATTTCAGGGTATGAGATACTACATTTTCCATAGAAATAAACTCTTTGGTTTTAGTATCCCTGCGCGCCAATTCTACTGTATTGTTAGCAACATCTCTAGGGCCAATTGCTATGCGCACAGGCACTCCTTTCAATTCCCACTCTGCAAATTTAAATCCGGGTTTATAGGTATCACGGTTGTCGAATTTTACAGTGAGACCTTTTTCCTGTAACTCTGCCTGGATGGCTTTGGCTTTATCGGTAACCAACGCAAGTTCTTCATCGGTGCGATAAACAGGCACTATAACAGCATGGATTGGAGCCAGTTTTGGAGGCAGCACCAAACCTTCATCATCGCTGTGCACCATAATCAAGGCCCCCATTAATCGGGTAGATACGCCCCAACTGGTAGCCCAAACATGCTCCAATTTACCTTCTTTCGATTGAAATTTTACATCAAAGGCTTTGGCAAAATTTTGACCCAAAAAATGACTGGTACCCATCTGAAGGGCTTTTCCATCCTGCATCATTCCCTCTATACAAAACGTATCATCGGCACCAGCAAATCTTTCGTTTTCTGATTTTACCCCTTTAATAACCGGAACAGCCATAAATTTTTCGGCAAAATGGGCATAAACTTCCAGCATTTTAGTGGTTTCCTCCAGGGCTTCTTCTTTGGTTGCATGGGCGGTATGACCTTCTTGCCATAAAAACTCAGCGGTGCGCAAAAACAATCGGGTACGCATTTCCCAGCGCACTACATTTGCCCATTGATTGATGAGTATCGGTAAATCGCGGTAACTCTGAATCCAGTTTTTATACGTGTTCCATATAATGGCTTCACTGGTGGGGCGTACAATCAGTTCTTCCTCCAGCTTGCTATTGGGGTCTACAATCAACTTACCTGGATTATCGGGATCGTTTTTCAAGCGGTAGTGGGTTACTACGGCACATTCTTTGGCAAACCCTTCGGCGTTTTTTTCTTCCTTTTCAAATAAACTTTTGGGCACAAAAAGCGGGAAATAGGCATTGGAGTGTCCTGTATCTTTAAACATTTTGTCTAAAGCCTGCTGCATTTTTTCCCAAATTGCGTAGCCATAGGGTTTAATAACCATGCATCCTTTCACCGCGCTATGTTCCGCTAAATCAGCGTTTTTCACCAGATTATTGTACCATTCGCTGTAGTTCTGTTGCCTTGTTACTTTTTCGAAAGCCATTTGTTAGGGGTTTTTGGAATAAATTTTGTATATTTGAATGTGCAAAGGTACTACCAATTTATGGCTGATACCGAAGCGAAAATATAAGTAATATGAAAAACATTTGGCTTCCCATAGTGGCTCTTGCCATTTTACCGGGCTGCAGTTCTTTAAAGACTGCCAAGAACAACGCAAATTATGATGATGCTTATTTTACCAGTACAGACATCGACAAGCCGGGCATTTATGGCGTAAAGAACCCTGGGGCAATGCGCGCAAATACAAATATCAGCGGCAGTCGCAATACACGCAGCTATGGCCAAAGTTATTCCGATAGGTTCAGGAATTTTGGTGGCACCAACGTGCGTCCATCCTACGCCCCCACAATCATGTATACACCAGGTGGGGGAATGGGATTTGGAATGTCGCCTTACGGTTATAATCCATATATGAATCCTTACATATATCCATACAATTACGGCATGATGGGATATAACCCCTACTACAATCCCTATTACAACCCGTATGCCTATGGTGGCTACTACAACTCATCATGGTGCTATTGGAACCAATATTATACTCCCTACTATAATAACTATTACTATGGTGGAAGTTCGAATAATTCGGGCTCCAATAACTCAGGCTCTGTGTGGGGTGGAAGCCGAAATTCTACTTCTTCAGGCAATAAGGGTTTTGTAAATTCGGGTTCACGCCGTCAATCTGCCAATAACGGTACATCGTCCGGCTCTCGCAGTTCTTACAGCCCTGGTACTTCTTCTTCATCCGACCAATCTGGTTCATGGGGCACAGGTCGCACATCCAGCGGCTCAAGCTCATGGTCACCAGGTAGTAGCAGCAGTGGCGGCAGTGGATATGGCCGTTCCAGTGGTGGCAGTTCGGGTAGCAGTGGTGGGGGTGGAACCTCAGGTACCAGCGGACGCAGAAGATAATTTCCTTTACATTTGCAATTCTTTAATATGAAGCAACCATTCCTACTTGCTTCCATGGCTCTGTTTTGCCTTGGAGTTTCTGCCCAAAACGAATTAGATGCACTTCGCTACAGCACACTGGGTGCCGGAGGTACAGCCCGAACCCTGGGAATGGCTGGCTCCTTTTCCTCCATCGGTGCCGATGCTTCTGCCTCTATGATTAATCCAGCGGGTCTAGGCGTTTTTCGCAGGGGGGAATTCAATTTCGGTTTCCAGTTTTTAAATACAGCAAACAATGCATCTTACAATTCGCAATCACTGAAAGAAAGTAGCCTGAATTTTAATATTCCAACCATGAATCTGGTGCTGGCCAACGTTCGCTATGATGAAAATGGCAAACCAGCTAAAAAAGGATTGGTAAATATAAATTATAGCTTTGGAATTAACCGCTTAACAAGTTTCAATGGGCGCACAGCTTTTGATGCTGATAATACCAAATCTTCCATAGCCGATTATTTTGCAGATAAATGCAATAAAGATTACGATTATTTTAACAGCAATGGGGGGCAGTTTGAAAGCGGTACTTTGGCAGACTTAGCCTACAGATCGGGAGCTGTCTGGGATAGCGGAGGAGCCATACGACCCTATTACCGTGGCTTAAATCAGAATGTTCGTAACAACCACCAATCTGGCGATATTACCACCAAAGGCAATATTTATGAATACCAATTTGCAGTGGCTTTAAATTTCTCACATAAGATTCAGGTAGGTCTCGGATTGTTTTATACCTCATTAAAATACTCGGAAATTTTAACCCTTTTGGAAGAAGATAAATCACCCCACAAAGGTCCCTACCCGGCCGATATGGCTTCAATTGACTATCAAGCCAAGCTGTATGATAAAGGCAATGCCGTTGGAGCACGCTTTGGTATTATAGCCAGGCCCACCGATCAATTGCGCTTGGGTTTTAGTCTTCAAACTCCTCGAACATATAAAATCAATTCAGAATATGGATATTCGATTGAAGTAAAAGATGATCCGGGCATGCCTAATACCCCACCAGCCCAATTTAACGACCCTTTATCAACCTATACTTATAAAGTAACTACACCAACCCGAATGAATGCCGGTGTAGGATTTGTAATCCAAAAAATTGCCATTCTCAGCGCTGATTTGGAATTTTACGACTATAGCCAGGCCCTGCTCAGCTCAAATGATGTAACCAGCTGGAATAAAGAAAACAAGGCCATTCGTGATAAATATAAAAGTGTAATTAATCTTCGATTGGGTGCAGAATTTAATTATCCAAATCCTAATAATAAAGATCAGTCATACCGCTTTAGAGTTGGCTATGCGAATCTCCCATCTCCATACTCTACCAAGGCTGCCGGGCTAGACGAAGTATTGAAAAAAGCCAATAATATGATAAGTGCTGGCTTTGGATTAAGAGATAAAGATTATTATATTGATTTCTCATTATCCCGCAATTCTGCCTCCTATTATTATGTGCCATACACTTCAGAAAACCTGCCATATTACAATATAAATAATAAGCAAAGCCGAGTGGCATTTACCTTTACTTTGGGCTTAAATTTCGATTAAAAAAGCAATTAAAATAAAGGGTTTAATGCCCCATTTTTATCAAAAACGCCACCCACATTGCCACAGCGGTTGCAATAAAACCAATTAAAATTACGCGGTGCCCCTGCTTAAATTTAAATTTCAAATGCAGGGCAGTAAATACAAGCAGTAATAAAAAAGGCACTGCCCCCGGATTGTAGGTAAAACTCTCGGTAATTTTACCCTTATAAAGACTGTAATAGGCTCTTTGCATACCACAGCCCGGGCAATCTAAACCCAAATATTTTTTGGATGGACAGGCTACAAAATAGGATGGGAAAGAATCGGATTGCAATTTATTTCATAAACGAACCCATTGAAATCATAGATCCCACAAAAATCAGGTAACCAATGATGATTATGAAATACAAACCTCCTAAGCATACACCAATGATGGCGCATACACGTCCGGCTTTTAAATTATTTACACTGGAGGTATTATAAGAACCAGGTGATGCATTAAACAGTTTAAGGTCTTTTTGGGCAAGTACGAGGGCTATGATACCCAGTATCAATCCCAGTATTCCGTAACAAAAACATCCAAGTAAAGAAAGAATTCCCAAAACAAGCACTGCAGTTGAATTTGGCAGGTTATATCCACCCATCATATTGGGTCCTTGTGGGTTTCCGTCTAGTGTTTGATTTTCCATAGATTGCAATTATAACTATTTTTCTGAACTTTCCTCACTTAAATCAGACAAAAACATAGGGGAAAGATTTACTATGGCGGTAAAAACCAGAAGTAATTCAAGCACCAAAGCCCATTGCTGCCGACCAATGATTACACGATTTATTTGCGGAATCAGCTTAATTAAAAAGACCAAGTACACCAGCACCCCTAATACCGATAAACCCAATACAAAAGGCTGATAGCCATCGAGTTCAAAAAAACCGGCCACCCAAAAACGCAGAATACCCAATACCGTATGGGCAATTAAAAGCCTGAACAACCATTTTAATTGATTTGGCGGAATCCCAACCAGGTGATGAATGCACTTTATTACACTGTAAAACCACAGCGAAACTGAAACAATTACCAAGGGCACATATATAAACAGGTAATTTAAAAGATCGATATGCAACAACCAAAATGTCAGCATAGGCAATATGATTAATCCGGCAGGGATATGATAAAGCTGCAATATTTTTTTATCTGTATTTGTCATTAAACAAGGGTATAAAATTCTGTTTTTTCGGTGGTATGGCTTCTTACTAAATCTACCGACATCAGGTTTACCAATATTTTGCTGGCCCTGAATCTGCCGATATTAAATTTTTTACAAATTTCGGCTAAGGTAGTTCTTTCTTTGGTTTGCATAAATTCTAAAATACCTTTTTCCAATTTACCAATGCTCAACTTCGTGGTTTCTTCACTAAATTTTCGGTGCATAAAATCTACCGTAGTTTTGCTGGCCAATAAGCTCTTATCATTTACACGCACATAAACCCACCATTTTCCTTCTTCATCCTTTGCATAATAGGGTTTTTCAGCACCATCCGGAATCTTCGCTTCAAGTATGGTTTTACCTTCAATCTCCCATTCCAGAATTTCGATTTTCAACTCGGGCCTACAATAAAACGATGCGGCCAAATCGAGCATATATTTCTCATCCTCCGATTTTACTCCGCTGATGGTGCGATTATCGCGCACCCCAATAAGTAAAGTACCTCCATGTGTATTGGCAAAACTCACCATAGTTTTGGCAATTTTTGCAGCACTTGTAACCGATTGTTTAAAATCGAGTACATTGTTTTCGCCTCCGATTAAATATTTTTTTATATGCTGAATCACCCGGGTAAATAAGTGAGATAACTAAAATTATCGATATCCAATATTTCATTAGCCACCCTGATTAAATCCTCGGCGGTAACAGCCTGAATTTCTTTCAATATTTCTTCCAAACTTCGGGCACGACCATCGGCTAAAATATTGCGTCCCAGATGCACCATCAGTCCGCTGCGATTCTCGTCTGACATAATAAGTTGCCCGCTAAATTGGTTTTTAAAACGGCTGAGTTGGAGGGATCCCAGTTTTTGGCTTTTGAGTTTTTTCAATTCTTTAATTACCAAATCCATGCTGCGATCCAGATACTTTTTTTCAGAACCCAGATAACAATGAAACAATCCCGCATCGCTAAAGGCTTGGTAACCGCTTTCTACCTGGTATGTAAAACCGTATTTTTCGCGAATTGCCAAATTTAAACGTGAATTCAAACCCGGTCCGCCTAATAAATTATTCAGCAATAATAATTTCCATTTATCGGCATGACCATCCGCATAGGCAGGGCCTCCCATAATTCCGTACGCCTGCATAAAATCGGTTTCTTTTACGATTTTAGATTTTTTATAACTTGGTTTTTTATCGGTTTTAACTGCTTTTTTAGATAAATCAAATGCAATATGGCCTGCATATTTTTCCAGTGCTGCTATACTTCGAGCCAGAGAAATATTGCCAATTACTACAAAAATTAAATTCTGCGGCTGGTACCATTTGGCAATAAAATCGAGTATATCCTGTCGTTGTATTTTATTTAATGATCCTTCGGTACCCAAAATATTATGGGCCAAAGAATGCCCTTCAAAAACCATTTCCTGAAATTCATCATATATATTTTCCTCAGGGGTATCGAGGTACATTTTTATTTCATCATTAATTACTTTTTTCTCTTTTTTTAATTCAGGTTCCGGAATTACTGAATTGAAAACTACATCACTTAAAATATCTACCGCTCTTGTGTAATAGGTAGACTGCACGGTTGCGTATATGGCTGTATTTTCTTTGGTAGTAAATGCGTTCATCTCGCCACCCACCACCTCCAGATGATTGAGCACATGGATGGTTTTACGGCGTTGGGTGCCTTTAAAAACCATATGTTCCAGACAATGGGCTATTCCGGGGTGATCTTCATCATTGCGACTTCCGGTTTTAATAATGTAGCCGCAATGCACCAAGCGAGTACCGGCCACCCTTTTATGCGCTATTCTAAGTCCGTTGGATAAGGTATGTAAGGAATAATCGGGACCAGTCATTACTGCAAAAGTAAAGCTAAACTTTGGGGTTTTACTCTTTTGTCCCGCTTGCTTACCTTTGCTGTGTAAATGCAGGTAAATACCATAGCCCCTTTAGCAGAACGCATCAGAACCGGACAGGTTAACAATGTTGTAATTACTACCCACCACAAACCCGATGGAGACGCCATGGGCTCTACCCTGGGGCTCTATCTGTTTTTAAAAGAATTTGTAAGCCAGGTGCAGGTTATTACCCCTACCGACTATGCCGAATTTTTAAACTGGCTGCCTGCAAATGATACCGTTCTAATTTATAAAGGCAACGAAAGCCTGAGCAATAAACTGGTAAATGTGGCCGACCTGGTATTTTGCCTGGATTTTAACCGCATTTCAAGGGTAAATGAGTTGGGAGAGGTAATACGTGCTTCAAAAGCAGAAAAAGTGCTGATTGACCACCACCTTGACCCCGAAAATTTTGAAAACTATACCTACTGGGATAATCATACTTCCAGCACCTCCGAATTGATTTTTCATTTTATCAAAACCTATTTCGGACGCGAAAAGGTAACCCGGGATATTGCTACCTGCCTATTTTGTGGTATGATGACCGATACCGGCAACTTTCAATACAACAATACAACTGCCATGACTCACCGTGTGGCAGCCGATTTGCTAGAATGCGGAGCCGACCATGTAAAAATTCATGATAATATTTACGACATTTTTACGTTAAACAGAAGCAGACTTTTTGGGTATTGCCTGTACGAAAAACTCGAAATTATACCCGAATTGCGCACAGCACTCATATATCTGAATGCCGAAGAACTAAAGCGTTTTGATGTAAAAACCGGGGATACAGAAGGTCTCGTAAACCTGGGTTTGGGAATTAAGGACATAGTTTTAAGTGTACTTATCATAGACAGAACCAAATTGGTAAAAATGAGTTTCCGAAGCAAAGGCACTTTCCCTGTTAATGAGTATGCCGAAAAATATTTCAGCGGCGGGGGACATAGAAATGCTTCGGGTGGACAAAGCGATCAACCCCTCGAAAATGTGGTTCAAAAGTTCAGAGACACAATTAAACTATACGAAAAAGAGTTGAATGCCATATGAATATCTTAAAAAATAAATGGGCTTTATTGGTATTGGCCATACTCATTTTGGGTTCCGTTGCACTTGCTTTTCGCAAACAATTGGGACCTATGTTGGGGGGTTATACCAAATCAAAACGCGGGTATTATTACAGATTTAAATCGGGCAAAGAACTCGAAAAATTGAAAGGCCCGGGCTACCATGTAGTGTTCCAGTTTCTGGTACTGGGGCCCGATGGCGATACCATAGAAAACCACGCCATACAAGATGTACAGTACGAAGTGGATTATCCGGTAGAATCCAAAGACGAATTTCATGATATGCTGCAGCTGGGTGCACCCGGTTCCATTATCGAAATGCTTATACCTACCGATACTTTGCTTACACGCACTACAACCAATATTAAGCAACTTCGTTTACCTCCGGGTAAATATGCCAAAATGGTTTTTAATATAATTAATTTATTGGATGACGGACAATATGAAGCGTATAAAAATGAACGTCAAATTAAGAAATTAAAACGCGAATACGACATCATAGACAATTGGGCGAAAAAATCAGGCAAAACCTGGCAGCTCGACTCAATTACGAATATTAAATACATAATCGAAAACAGTGAATTAAAACCCCGATTTAAATTCGGTGATATTGTTGAATTCAGTTGCGTGGTTAAAACTTTTACCGGCAATCTGGTTATCGACAGCGAATCGGAGGGTAGAAAATACAAAACCCAGATAGGAAGCGAAACTTATAACATGCCCGATTTAGAAAAATTATTGCTGTTTTTAGGTGAAGGCGATAAAGGAACATTTTTAATTACAAGCGATGACGGCTACAAGCACTTGGGCCATGGCCCGCTTGTGCCGCCTTATACCCCCTTAATAGTTAGTTTTAGCAACCTGAAAAAAGCCAAATAAATATGCCCAATATTATCATTACCGGGGGTGCCGGATTTATAGGATCGCATGTGGTGCGGTTATTTGTAAACCGTTATCCAAACTACACCATCATCAATCTGGATGCTCTTACCTATGCAGGTAATCTCGAAAATTTAAAAGATATTGAGGGCAAAGAAAATTATATTTTTGAAAAAGCCGATATCCGGGATGGTGAAAAAATGCAGGCCCTTTTTGCCAAGTATAAACCGGCCGGAGTTATACACCTGGCGGCTGAAAGCCACGTAGACCGCAGCATTACAAATCCCATTGATTTTGTGCTAACCAATGTAGTTGGAACCGTAAATTTATTAAATGCATATAAAACACATGGCGATTTTGAACACGGCCGTTTTTACCATGTAAGTACCGACGAAGTATACGGCACCCTGGGCGATACCGGAAAATTTACCGAAGAAACACCCTACGACCCAAACAGCCCTTACAGCGCCAGCAAAGCCAGCAGCGACCATTTTGTTCGCGCCTACCACGAAACCTATAAAATACCGGTGATTTTAAGCAATTGCAGCAATAATTATGGGAGCCATCATTTTCCCGAAAAATTAATTCCATTAATGATTAATAACATTCGCCATAACCGACCCTTACCTGTTTACGGAAAAGGAGAAAATGTGCGGGATTGGCTGTATGTAAACGATCATGCACAAGCCATTAATATTATTTATCACAATGGAAAAATTGGCGAAACCTATAATATTGGTGGAAATAACGAGTGGAAAAATATTGATTTGGTAAAAAAACTTTGCGAAATTATGGACCGTAAATTGGGCCGCAAACCCGGTGAAAGCGAAATGCTCATAACTTAGAAAACGAACTGGGCTGGCACCCATCTGTAACCTTTGATGAAGGCTTTGAAAAAACCATCGATTGGTATCTAAATAATCAGGCATGGCTAGACCACGTAACCAGTGGCGATTATTTGAAGTATTATGATGGGATGTATAGTAAAAGATAAAAAAGGAAATAAATAAAATTTTAAACTCAGATTCCAAAGGATTTTATCTTGTTCAAGAATAAAAACAAATCTTTTTACTGCATTTTAATTCCCTTCATAAATGAGCCAAGCGTTCAGATATTGGTTCATCTGATTGCTTCCTGACAATTTTTGGCATAGATTTGGCGTTTACTACAGCAATCATGCGGTTAATTACCCTGTTTACAGCCTTAGTGCTTACCTCTGCCTCCTATGCTGCAGATAGCACCCTGCGCTACGAAAACTACATATACGAAAAGGATTTCAGGTCGGTAAAACTTTACCAAACTTCCAGCGGATTCAACTTTCCAGTGCTTAATCTCAATAGCTCTGAAACCCTTTCCCTGGATTTCGACCAGCTTAGCAGCGAGCAGGATTACTACCAATATACCCTTATCCACTGCAATGCCAACTGGGAACCCAGCGGTATGGCCAAAACACAAACACTGGCCGGAATGGGCTTTGAAAGCATCAACAATGCCATGTTTTCTTCAGCCACCTTGATGCAATACACCCATTACAGCATTGCCATCCCGGGCGAAAATACCAAACCCAAAATTTCGGGCAATTATTTGTTACTCCTCTACCGCAATTTTAATGAAAAAGACATTGTAATTACACGCCGAATTATGGTTCTGGATAGCAAAGGAGGGGTGGATATGAAAACCATACAGAGTCGCCAGGTAGAATTGCGCCCAACTCACCAGGAAGTAGATTTTAATTTTGTACTGAATAATACCAGTTACCCCATTCCAAACCCATATACCGACCTTAAAACCGTAATCCTTCGCAACGGAGAATGGTTGAACCCGATTACCGATTTAAAACCCCAATATGTGACGGGTAGTACCTATAATTACCAATACCAGATTGGCAATCAGTTTGAGGGTATGAATGAATACCGATTTTTTGATATTCGCAGTTTCAGGCTCAGCACAGCTGGCGTAAAACAACGTTTTAATATCGCCAATCAAAAACACATTATTTTAATTACCGACCAAACCCGCAGATTCGACCGATACTCGCGCTGGGCCGACTATAACGGACGTTATTTACTGGATAATAAAGACATTCCAAACTCTGGCAATGCACCCATGGAAAGCGATTATTGTTTTGTGCATTTTTCAGTGAAAAGTGATGAGGATTTAAAAAACAAAAAAGTTTATGTATACGGCGAATTATCTGACTGGCGCATTCAGCCCGATTTTCAATGTTTTTATAATGCTGATAATAAAACCTACGAAGCTGTTGTTCCGCTAAAACAGGCGTATTACAATTACGTATATGCCGTGCAGGATATAAGTACCGGCGAGATAGACTTCAAACATTTCGAAGGTTCACATTACGAAACAGAAAACAACTATATGGTATTGGTTTACCATAAAAACCAAACAATGGGTTATGATGAATTGATTGGATACGGGTTGCAAAATACCAGCACCCAATAATTATTTAATCACTACTAGTACTTATTTTAAATAGTAGTTTTTAGCTACTGATTTCCACTCTTTTTCCGAACGAATTAAATAAATTTTCATACCACTGTAAGTCCCTCCCCTGCCCAGTTTATAAGTCCATTGGGGCAAGTGCAGCGTAGGGGGTTGAAACGAATCCAGACAATGAAGTTGGCTGTAATTCTGGTGTGATAAATAATAGATTTTTTGGTAATCTTTAAAATGAAAATGATCTGGTTCCAGGGTATGCCCAAAATCCAATTGCGGATATCTACCTGCCATATATACCCCTATTTCGTCGCCAAAAATTAAGGTGTTTTTTGCTATGGGAATATTCTTTTCCAAAAACCGTATTGCCTCATCCGGATTGCGTTCCGGGCGTTGCAAAAACCCTAAAGTATGCCGCGATAAAAATGGGTATAGCAACAATAAATACACCGGTATAAAATACCATTGAATCATTATTTTAAATCCAAAACCCACTTCTTTTAAATATTGGGCAAGCACAATGATACCCACAAAATAAACAGGAATCCAATACCGGTAATTGGCACTCATGGCCAGCATTTGAATCAAATCTGCCACAATAAATATGGCCGACCAGATATCCCTTCCCTTTGATTTTACAAGCCCCCTTATAGCGGCAAATACCATCAACAAATGCAATACAGGCAACCAGGGCTGCTCTTTATACACCGGGAAAAAACGAAATAAAAATCCATTTTGAAGGCGAATCCACAAATTGCCTTTGGCTGCATGCTCTCCGCTGTAAACAAACATTTGCTGGTATAAACCATGCACATTAAAATCGATAAAAATCAAATATAAAACAGCGGGCAATAAAGCAGCAATTACAAACAAAGGCCATTGTTTGGGTCGCTGAAAAAATAAATAGTACAACCCAAAAATACCCGCCATGGGCCAGGCATTTAAATGGGTTAGCAACAATATTCCTATTGTCAACCCAATAAAAAAAGGATTGAATTTTTTGTAATAAAAAACAAAAAGCAGGGCAAGTAAAAACAGCATTATGGTTTCGGCCCGCACCGCCCTTGAAATTTCGAAAACCGCTTTATCAAACAAAAAAAACGAGGCCAGAATGGTAGCACCCGGTGCTTTTATTTTTATATACTTATTTAATACCCGATACAACAGCAAAACCGCGGCCAGATGTAGAATCAGAAACGGAAACCGGATCCAAAAAACACCAAAAGGAAATATTTTAAGTGATAAAATATGCAACCAGGTAATGGCTGGCGGATAGCTTAAAAAAACCTGTTCTGCGCCGGGTGTTGCCCATGATTTGGCCGCGTATTGGCCTTTATTTATATAATTTAATGCAGGCTCCAGGTTGGCTGCTTCATCGAGCCAAACTACGGGCAAATATTGTAAATTAATGAGGGCAAAAAGGGCGTAAACCCCAATCAAAAAGTAAAAAAACCGGGGGCTGTTTATCCACTGCAAACCCGGCATTGCGCTTAATTATTCTCGATTTTCTTGGCCAGCATTTCCATTCCGCGTTTTAATCCTTCATAATCTTTGCGCTGCTTTAAAAATGGTTTAATGCTATTGGCAATTACTTCCTGTATGTAATCTTTGGTAAGTATTTGCAGGGTTTTGTCACTGGCTTCCACACGCACACCATGGTCGCGTTTGGAGTAAATCATAATAAAATTCTGCCCATCATTGCCATTATTCAAATCCCATTTTTTAAAAATGCCTTTGGTAAAAGCAATCAGGTTTTGACCCGCGGGCAAGGAATCTACAATAAGCAAATAGGCATTGGTTCCGCGTGAATTTGCCAGATTGGAAATAATTCCGGCTATGGCGTTTTCCTGATCGGGGGTAAGTAAATTGGCTTTGTCCACTACAGCTTGATCCGGTTTAGCCATGGTGTCCTGCGCTTTGGTTGACAGCACTGCCAGCGTCAATCCAAAAAGTATGAGTATTTTTTTCATTGAAATTCTATGAGAACCTGATTTTTGTCTACGGTTTCACCCTTCTGTACCAAAATTCTTGCCACAATCCCATCACCTGCCGCTTTAATAATATTTTCCATTTTCATGGCTTCCAGCACCAATACCTTATCTCCCTTTTGCACAGAGGCGCCGGGCTCTACCGCTACATCCAAAACCAATCCTGGCATTGGGGCTTTAATATTGCCCACTTTGGCGCTGGCAAGCTTATCCAATCCCATGGAGTGCAACAAATCATCCAGAGGCTCTTTCATTTGTACAGTGGCCTTTTTGCCGTTAAGCATAATATCGAGCTGCTTCTCGGCTTTGTTCATGCCCAGCAACACGGCGGTAAATGTTTGCCCGTTTACCACCATAAAAATTTTATTGTCTTTCAGGGTAGTTACTTCGCAGCTAGCACCATCTTTGGGCAACCAGTTGCCATCCTTTTTCTCCAATTCAGTTTCTATTCCCTGTATTATGGCTTTCATCTTAGCTGTTTCTTTCTATTACAAAGTTAATAAGGTTATGCATATGATTGCGGTATTCGCTTTCCGGGGCTGTACTATCCAGTATTTCAAAAGCCTCATCTCGCAATTGCTGCATTTTGGTGCGGGCATAATCCAGTCCGCCGTATTTATTAATAAACTCCAGTACCAACTGCAATTTGCGGCTTTCACTGGTTTTGCTGCGAATCAATCTTTTTATTTCTCTTACCTCGGCCGGAGTGCTTTTCGAAAAAGCATAAATCACCGGCAGGGTAAGTTTCTTTTCTTTAATATCAATCCCTGCAGGTTTGCCCGATTTGTTATCGCCAAAATCAAATAAATCGTCGCGGATTTGAAAAGCAAGCCCGATAAGTTCACCAAAAAGACGCATTTTTTCCTGCACCACTTCATCCGGGTTGGTGCTGGCCGAGCCGATTTGGCAGCAGGAAGCAATTAGCGATGCGGTTTTTTTGCGGATAATATCAAAATAAATTTCTTCGGTAACATTCATAAAGCGGGCCCTTTCCAATTGCAGTAGTTCGCCCTCACTCATTTCACGCACCGAATGGCTCAGTATTCCCAATAAATCATAATCCTTGTTCTCTACCGAAAGCAGCAAACCTTTTGATAATAAAAAGTCTCCCACCAGCACAGCAATTTTGTTTTTCCAAAGCGCATTGATGCTGAAAAAACCGCGGCGCATATTGCTTTCATCCACCACATCATCGTGCACCAGGGTGGCGGTATGCAGCAATTCTACCAGGGCAGCGCCACGAAAAGTACGATCGTTGATTTTGCCAAACATGGCTGCACTGTAAAGCACAAACATAGGCCGAACTTGCTTGCCCTTGCGCTTTACAATATAATTCATAATGGTATCCAGCAAAGGCACAGAGGTTTTCATGCTTTTGCGGAACAGGCTTTCAAACGTATCCAGTTCCCTTTCTATGGGTGCCTTTATCTGCCCAATGGTGATATCCATGAATCGGACAGCGAAGGTACGGTTTTTAAATCAGGTGCCGGAAATGAACGTATTTTTGAAGCGTGAAAAAATTATTGCCAGGCCTTTGCATACTGTTGCTGATAACCAGCTGTATCTCTCGCAAACCCTATAAAAAAATCGACAAAGACCCGCATCCATCCTATGTGCACCACATGGAACTGATCCTGGCTCATGATGTAAATTCAGACGATAGTGCAACGGCTTTGTGGGCCAATGATTTTATGAAAACCTTTGAAAAAAGCTTTAGGGCCTACCAGCCGGATTTGAAACTGATAAAAAAATTGAAAAAATACACCGATAGCATTTCTGTGAAAGTAATCGGTGGCAATTGGTGCTCCGATACCCGGCGTGAGGTACCCCGATTATGCAAAGTATTGCAATACATGGCAGTACCCGTTGAAAAAATGAGTTATTATCGCGTAAACCGTGAAAAGAAAGCCATTGAGCAGGATTTTGCATCTACTTATAAATTCAGTTTTGTACCCACCATTGTGATTTTCAAAAACGGAACCGAATGCGGCAAGATTACCGAAAATCCTCAGAAAACCTTGGAAGCCGATATATTGGCTATGCTTATTAAGAAATAATCAGGCCCCAAGCAGTGCCACAACCACAATTACCGTAAGTGCCGTGCGGATACCCAATCCGCCTAAATACCCGTTCCACCCTTGATTTCGTCGGCGTTTGCTGGCACCATCTCTGTAACCGGCTTTGTATGAATCGGTATACTGACTCTGGGTATATTTGGTATTGGCCAGTTTTTCGGGCTTTATTTTACTTGCAGTATAAACTATAGGCACCGCAATGCCCGCAAGCGGCACTATTAAACCGGCCGCAATGCCATTTGAAACTGCACGCCGATCGGAATACTCATTAAATCCATCCTGAAATCCCTGCTCGTACCCCCGGCTTGTATCTTTTTTAACCGTATCCGCAGCATTGGTTGCTGCTGATGGCAGGCTGCTTTGCTCTATGAGATTTATGGTATCAATATGCCCATCGTTATAAATAATGAGATGCAGTTGTGATTTATTGATATTGAAGGTTACGTCCGAATTATCGGCCCAGTTTTTATAATCAACTGAGTTTAATCGTACTTCTAAAACTTTGCAGGCGATTTTGCTTTTGTCTTTCAGCATCAGCGTATCCTGACCATACAAGAGGCTTGTGCTATTGAAAATGAGCAGGGTAATAATTATATAAATCGATTTCATAATCATTCAAAAATACAAATCCTGAAGGATAACCCCCCAATTACTCGCGGAAAATAAGTGGCACCTCAGATTTTTTAACTTCATCGGCTTGTAACATGCCCCTGAAAAAATCAATAGAACTGCGCAGCTTTTGCTGAAAAACAAAGCCTGTATACAGTATATAAATCCATAGGGCCAGAATTACACCTGCAAACATGAGAGAACCGGGTTGTTTCAGAATGGCAGGGCCAAAAGCATATAAATCGTTGCCCAGTATACCCATGCACACCACATTAAAAATCATAATTAAAAAGTATAAACGGCGGAATTTAAAAGCGCGTACAGATAGAAATACAAAGATGTCTCGGTCTACACCTTTTATATCGCCGCGAAAAAAATTGGCCAATTTGCCCTGATTTTGAATGGTTTCAAGCGAAAACTCATCGCGGGATACGATTCCAAAGAAAAATTTTTGCTTGTCGTTGCTGCGTTTATAGCCCGCATCGCTGAGAAAAGTATTCTCGGTAATTACGGCCGCCACCTCATCTCGGTCGAGGTTGGTTTTAAGGATTGCAGAATAAAACGGAAAAAGCCACATTGCTTGCTGAGTTAAACCCCGATTTTAGTACTGTTCATTATTTTGCACACTGCCCCCATCTCTTCCAGTATCAGCGGGTTTTCGAACACACCATTGCCCACAACTACCACATCTGCTCCGGCTTTCCACGCTTTTTCGGCTTCTTTTGCAGTGCGGATGCCGCCTCCAATAAATAGCACTCCCGAAACTGCATTTCGAACCCTTTCAATCAGATTTTCGGGAATGGCAAAATCGGCTCCGCTTCCGGCATCCATATAAAAGAGTTTAAGGCCCAATAATTCGCCTGCCATTGCAGTGGCTGCAGCTATATCGGGTTTGCCACTGGGCAAAGGCAGTGTATTACTCATATATTGTGCACTGGTAAGCTTGCCACTCTCTACCAGCATGTACCCGGTTGGAATGGCTTCCAGGCCTGCCTGTTTTACCCATGGGGCGGCAGCTACCTGCTTGCCAATCAGAAACTCGGGGTTGCGCCCGCTAATCAGGCTCATAAATAAAATGCCATCGGCACCTTCAACCACCTGTATTTCATGTCCGGGAAACAGCACCACCATCGGGGCGCCGTTTTTCTTTAAAAATTCTACGCAGCGGGCGGTATTGCCTTCGGTAACCAAACTGCCACCTACTAAAAAAAGCTCTACCCTGTTTATACGCGCAGTTGCCAGTACCGTAGCTATTTCGCTTTCATCATCGTCAGGATCTACAAGCACAGCAAGGTGTTTGGTTCCTGTTTTATTCCAGTTATATAGCGTATCCAGTAACATGGCTGAGCCTGCAAAATAAATGAAAATAACGCAGTACCCCTAATTATATGCTTTTAAGCTTGCGTATTCTATTGTATACATCAAAGCAATTTTGTAAATTTGATTGATTGAATTTTAAAGCAGGTGTGATTGCGGGAGCAGTTTTCAAGCTATTGATTTATAATTAGTTAAACAACAAGTCCGCATTCTATAACGAAATAATTCGTTTTCAACATTGCCAACGTATTGATTTTACTGTGGAAATTGAATTTGTGTGGAAAAACGAATTCGTCAGAAAATCCGTTCTTAGATAGTTTTGAATCCCTAAATAAAATTAATCAACCCTAAACCTCCAAAACACCATCGAATATGACGCAGGAATTTACAGTAAACCCAAACGGCCTTGAATTTAAAAGGCGGAACACAAAAGACGGCGTAAGCCCTTTTGACCAATTCAATTTTGACCTGCGCAGTTCGGTCATTAAAAAACCAGACGGGTCGGTTGTGTTTGAAATGCGCAACGTAGAGGTTCCTGAAGGTTGGAGTCAGGTAGCTACCGATATTCTGGCTCAGAAATATTTCAGAAAAGCAGGCGTTCCCCAACCTGATGGTAGCTTGGGCAGTGAAACCAGCGCAAAACAGGTTGTACATCGTTTGGCCAATTGTTGGAGGCAATGGGGCGAAAAGTATGGATACTTTGCCAGCACCACCGATGCACAGGTTTTCTATGAAGAGCTGGTTTATTCTATGCTCAACCAGGAGTCTGCTCCAAACTCTCCCCAGTGGTTCAACACTGGCTTATACAGTAGCTACGCCATAACCGGCAAACCCCAGGGCCACTACTATGTAGACCCTGATACCGAAAAGCTGATGAAATCTACCTCGGCTTACGAAAGACCCCAACCCCATGCCTGCTTTATCCTGAGTGTGGATGATGATTTGGTAAACGAAGGCGGTATTATGGACCTATGGGTGCGCGAAGCCCGCATTTTCAAATACGGTTCGGGTGTTGGTACAAACTTTTCTAAAATCCGCGGTGCCAAAGAAAAACTTTCTGGCGGCGGAAGCAGCAGCGGTTTGATGAGCTTCCTCAAAATCGGCGACCGTGCTGCCGGTGCAATTAAAAGTGGTGGAACTACCCGACGCGCCGCCAAAATGGTGTGCCTGGATCTGGATCACCCAGAAGCAATGGACTTTATCCGCTGGAAACAAGGCGAAGAGAAAAAAGTATCTGCCCTGATTGCTGCTGGTTATAGCAACGACTATGAAGGGGATGCCTATGCTACCGTTTCAGGTCAAAACAGCAACAACTCTATCCGCATTAACAATAAATTCTTCGAAAAACTGAAGAATAACGAAAATTGGGAATTTACCGCCCGCAGTACTGGCGAGGTAATGGAAACCCTGCCCGCTACCGAAGTTTGGGATGCCATTGGCTCTGCTGCCTGGGCTTGCGCCGACCCCGGTGTTCAATACGACGATACCATCAACGAATGGCATACCTGCCCCGAAGGTGGCCGCATCAACGCAAGTAACCCTTGCAGCGAATACATGTTCCTGGATAATACCGCATGTAACCTGGCTTCTTTAAACCTGCGCAAATTCTTCAACGAAGAAACCCGCACCCTGGATGTAAACAGCTTTGAGTACGCTACCCGCTTGTGGACCACCGTTCTTGAAATTTCTGTATTGATGGCCCAATTCCCAAGTAAAGAAGTGGCTCAGCTGAGCTATGATTACCGCACACTGGGTCTGGGTTATGCCAACCTGGGTTCTATGCTCATGTGCGCTGGCATTCCTTACGATAGCAAAGAAGCTACCGCCATCTGCGGAGCCATCACCGCAATTCTTACCGGTGTATCTTACGCCACCAGTGCTGAAATGGCTGCTGTAAAAGGTCCGTTCCGCATGTATGAGAAAAACAAAAAGCATATGATGCGCGTAATCCGCAACCATCGTTATGCTGCCTACAATACCCCGCTGGCTTTTGAAGGACTTGGAATCAAACCCGTTTGCATTGATGAGAAATTCTGCCCCGATTACCTGATGAAATCTGCATGCAATGCATGGGATAAAGCAGTACAATGGGGTGAGAAATACGGTTTCCGCAATGCCCAAAGCACTGTTATTGCACCTACCGGCACCATTGGTTTGCTGATGGACTGCGATACCACTGGTATTGAGCCTGATTTTGCACTGGTTAAATACAAAAAACTCAGCGGCGGCGGATACTTCAAAATCGTAAACCACACTGTACCCGTAGCCCTCAAAAACCTGGGTTATGCCGACAATGAGATTGATGCCATTGTAAACTATGCCAAAGGTCACCAAACCTTTGCAAACGCACCGGTAATCAACCACGATACCTTGAAAGCCAAAGGCTTTACTGCCTCTGACATTGAAAAACTGGAAGCCGAAGCTCCTATGGCTTTCGAAATTCAGTTTATCTTTAACAAATACACCCTGGGCGAAGATTGCCTGCAACGTTTGGGCATTACCCCCGAGCAGTACAACCACCCCAAATTCAACATGCTTGAAACCCTGGGCTTTACCCGTGAAGAAATCCGCGAAGCCAACGATTTCATTACCGGTACCATGACCATTGAGGGTGCTCCTTATCTGAAAGAAGAACACTACCCTGTGTTTGACTGTGCCAACAAATGCGGAAACATTGGTGTGCGCTACATTCACCCCTTTGCCCACATTCGCATGATGGCTGCTGCCCAGCCTTTCATCTCTGGTGCAATCAGCAAAACCATCAATCTGCCAAACGAAGCTACCGAAGAGGATATCAAAGCCTGCTACGAACTGAGCTGGAAACTGGGCTTGAAAGCCAATGCCCTGTACCGCGACGGTTGCAAACTGAGCCAGCCTTTGAGCAACAAATCTGAAACCAGCGAAACTGAAGAAAAAGCAGAAGCTAAATCGGATGCTACTTCTGTTTCTGAGGCTAAAGTGATTCGCTATGCAGAAGAACTAACACCTGAAATCGTACTGGAAGCGGCCAAACGCATATTGAACGAAAGCCCTGACACCAAATTCAAACGTCAACTTTCCAATATCGTAGAGAAAAAACGCCTGCCAAATAAACGCAAAGGCTTTACCCAAAAAGGCAAAGTAGGCGGACAAACCATATTTGTACGCACGGGTGAATACGATGATGGAACCTTGGGTGAAATCTTCATCGATATGCATAAAGAAGGCGCCAGCTTCCGTTCATTGGTAAACTGCTTCTCTATCGCTGTTTCTGTAGGCCTGCAATATGGTGTGCCTCTGGAAGAGTTTGTAGACAAATTTGCCTTTACCCGCTTCGAACCCAGCGGTATGGTAGAAGGTCACCCCAACATTAAAAACTCTACTTCTATTGTAGATTACATATTCCGCTTGCTTGGATTTGAATACCTGCAGCGCGAAGACCTGGTACAGGTAAAACCTGCCGACCATAACAAAATGGACAACCAGGAAGCACCTGTGGTAAGTGAGTTTGTACCCGTGTACAGCAACCCAGTGCCTGTTATTACCGGCGAAACCATTAAAATGGAGCAAGGCAGCGGCGTAAAAAACATGCAAGACCACTTGCGTGAAGTGCAAAGCGATGCCCCAGCCTGTAACGTTTGCGGACACATTACTGTGCGTTCAGGCACTTGCTACAAGTGTTTGAATTGCGGCAACAGCTTAGGCTGCAGCTAATTTAAAATTGAAACCATTCAAAGGCTGTTCATGCAAATGAGCAGCCTTTTTTTATTGCAATAAATTTTAAATAATGGCAACGCCCTTAGTGACGAAAAAAAATAGCCAAAGGTTAAAAATTAACCCAGCTGCATTTTTACCAGCTCAAGTCCTTCCTCAAAACTATGCGGCTCGTACCCCAGTTCGGTGCGGGCTTTGGTAATATCCAACCCGGTTGTGGGCGGGCGTTTGGCAGGTTGATTTAAATCCTCTGATTTTACTTTGGCCACATGGCTGGCATCAAATCCAAAGAAATCGGCCACCCTTTGTACCAATTCCAAAATACTCATATAATCTTTACCGCTGATATTGTAAATACCCTGCGCCTGCTTCTGCGCAGCAAGCAAGCAACCTTTAGCCAAATCCTCGGTAAGTGTGGGTGTGCGAAACTGATCATCTACCACACGGGCCGATGATTTATTTTTAAGCATTTGATAGGCCCACATTACAATATTACTTCGGCTGCGATCATCCACTACCCCATACACCAAAACCGTGCGCAAAATGGCCCATTTTTTTGCGTATTGCATCACCATTTTTTCTCCATCCCATTTACTTTGCCCGTAAACCGAAAGTGGATTGGGTTCATCCGCTTCGGTATACATGCTGCGCTTACCATCAAAAATAAAATCGGTAGAAATATGAATTAAATGAATATCATTTTCACCACATATTTTGGCAATATTTTCTACGGCATCCACATTCAAAGCCCTGCAGTGGTCGGGCTGCGATTCACAGGCATCCACATTGGTCATGGCCGCCGCATTGATAACCACATCGGGCTTGTGCTTTTCTATCATTTCACGCACCTTATTGTGGTCGGTGATATCCAATTCTTCGTAAATATATCCCACCGTTACCGGAAAACGATTTTCGCCCTGTCCGGTGGCAATCAAATAGGTATCTTCGGTATGCAATAAGAGTGAGGTGAGTTTCTGACCCAGCAACCCGTTGCTGCCCGTGGTTAATATTCGGAGTGTGTGCATTATATCAATCCTTTTGATTTTAATTCAAGGTATTTATTCAAGGTATTTATAGTAAGCTCTTCGGGTTTGGTAACCAGGCAACTGATGCCGTGATTCTGCAACTCGTAAGCCATCTGCCGCTTATCGGCTACCATTTGCCTGGCAATGGAACGACTGTATATTTCGTGCAAATGGGTAGATTTTTCGTAGGCATATTTTTCTACCTCGGCATTTTCAAAAAATATTACCACCAATAAATGATTATTATTTATTTTTCTTAAAACAGGCAAAACACGTTGCAATGCATAAATACTTTCAAAATTGGCAAACAAAAAAAGTAAACTGCGGGTGTTGGCTACCCTGCGAATGGCATTAAATAAAAATTCGTAATCCGACTCAGAACTGCGATATTTTTGCATGTACAAATTATCAAGCAATTTGCGCAACATACCGGGGCTGTTATCGGCCCGTATAGCGGTACCAACCTTGTCGCTAAATGTAATTAATCCTGCACGGTCGCCTTTTTGCAAAACTGTATTTGAAATTACCAAAGATGCATTAATAGCATAATCCAGCAATGTTAGGCCATCAAATGCCATGTTCATTACCCTGCTTTTATCAATTATACAATAAACAGGTTGTGCGCGTTCGTCGGTAAAATGGTTGGTTTTTAAAACATTGGTGCGACCAGTGGCTTTCCAGTTCAGATGCCGCAAATCATCACCCCGCACATAATCTTTGATTTGTTCAAATTCGTAACTATGACCCAATCTGCGCATTTTTTTTACCCCATAATATTTGGCAATTTTTGATACGGTAAACAATGCATATTTTTTCATTTGCAATATGCTCGGATACACAGCTACTCGATGACCATCTTCGCAATTTACCCTGCGCGAAAAGACCCCCAAAGGGGAAGAAACAAAGAGCCGTATATGGCCAAAAACATATAAGCCCCGTTTTACTGGTTTTACCCAATAATCCAATGTTTTTTCCTCATTGGGTTCCAGCACAGTGGTCATACTAAAATCACGTACCTGCAACTCTACCGGCAACTCATCTATAATCTTAATTCTCCAAATAAAAGCAATCTCATTTTTGAGAGCAATATGCACTTTGTTCTGATCGCCAAGCGACCATTTATCGCTTGTGCGGCGCGCAGCCACTACAGGTTTTGAAGGTAAAATTAATATTAATAAATCTACTCCTGCAATGACAATTAATGCTATAAAAATACCGGTGCTAATCCCCAATAAAAATGAGAAAGGATACGACAAAACAAATAATACAAACAATGCAGCCATAGCCCACCAGGTGCGCGGGGTAATAAATAAATCAAACCTGGCAAGAAATTTTTTCATTAACGGGGTACTTCTACAGTTTTAAGAATATCTTCTACCACACTTTTAATTTCTACACCCTCCATTTCACTTTCAGGGGTAAGAATTAAGCGGTGATTGAGTACAGGATAAGTTACATACCGGATATCATCAGGGGCTACAAAACTGCGGCCATTCATGGCTGCTATGGCCTTTGCTGCGCGCATAATAGCCAATGAGGCACGTGGCGAAGCACCCAGATATAAATCGCGGTGATTGCGGGTAGAAGTTACTACCGATGCGATATATTGCAATAATTCTTCCTTTACATATACTTCATCAATCAGTTCGCGAATGCGTTTTATTTCGGTTGCAGGTAATACTGGTTTGGCAGCAAACATTTGGGCCGATGCATTCAGTGTGCTGAACCTTTTTAGTATCATTAATTCCTCGGCCTGATTTGGATAATCAATAATAATTTTCATCATAAAACGGTCTTGCTGGGCTTCGGGTAATTTATAAGTACCCTCCTGTTCAACCGGATTTTGGGTAGCCACCACCATAAAAGGTTGGGGCACAAAATGGGTAGTCCCATCTACCGTTACCTGTGCCTCTTCCATCACCTCAAACAAGGCTGCCTGGGTTTTAGCCGGCGAACGGTTTATTTCATCTATTAAAATTACATTGCCGAAAATAGGTCCTTTTTTAAATTCAAATTCATTGTTTTTTAAATTAAAAACACTGGTACCGGTAACATCGGCTGGCATTAAATCGGGGGTAAACTGTATGCGGCTAAATTGCATATCCAGTGTATGTGCCAGTAATTTTGCTGCCGTTGTTTTTGCTATCCCGGGTACACCCTCAATTAAAATGTGTCCATTGCAAAAAAGGCCAACAAGCATTAGGTCTACCAACTCGGTTTGACCCACCAGATAGTTGCCTACCTGATTGCGAATGGCCGTTACCGCCGTGGTTAGCGGCTCCAGATTTAATTCGTGCGGGCTCTGCAGCTCCAAATCTGATTGATTATTTTCCATATTTATTTTTATATTCCAGGTAAAATGTGTGAATTTCTTGCGAGGCGCGTTTTATTTCTTCCTCGGTTAATTCAGTAAATGTATGCAGCGATTTGTGGGTTTCAAAAATACGCGCAATGGTGGCCGCCGATACTCCTGATCTTTCAGCCACAGCAAGCACTGTAGCTTCGTCGGTTTCGGAAATGGCAATGCGAATATGCAACCGCACAAAATCTAAAAATTGGTTCCACTCGCGCTTATACACTTTTGCATTGCTGCGTTCTTTGAAATAAAAATGGCCGATTGAATCGATAAACGATAGGGTATTATTCTCGGGTTTTTTCAGCACCGGTATAGGTCTTTGCATGCGGCGTCCGCCAACCAGTAAAAACAATACAATTCCAAAAACTATAAACCACCAAGCGTATTTTAATGCGGGATTTGAATTTATAAATGCAAATAAGGGCAAAGCTGTTTCACCGGTTTTGGCATTGATTTTATTCATTCCTCCGCTTAAATCGTACCACATTTCCTCTTTGGGTAAATGCCTGAAAACCTGCGTCAAATATTGCACCCCATCGGCATGCTTCAGATAATAATTACTGAAAAATACCGGATTTGCATGAAGCAAAATGCGGCCATCACCGTGGTAAACACAAATAAAATCATTCAATTCCTCAACCAAAGTATCAACATCCGAAATTTTCACCAATCCCGAGGCAATATTCACTGTAGAATTGGATGGAATGCCAAAACTCATGTCTTCATTTTGCTGACAATTAAATGCGCACCAAATATTTTTATCGGCTTTGTTCTTTACAATATTTACAAAATTAAAATTGCGTTTACTTAAAAATTTATTTCGAAAATATACCTGCATGCTATCGGCATAATACCTTTCCATATTGCAGCTGCGCAGCTCACTAAACCGCTTAAACAAATCAGCCGGAATGCCATTAGAAGAAATAAAAACAGTGCCGCCATTGTTTACAAAACTCTCAAGATTATCCATCTCGTTATCGGTAAGATATATACTCTTGCCTACAAAAAAATAAATACCCCTGCCACTTGATTCCAGATCTGGAAAATACTTTTCCAGGGTAGATTTCTCAGGTATTTCATGATACAGCGGACCCCAGGTATTTTTTACCGTTTGGTAAAACAAACTTAAATCATAGGGCTGCGACTCCTGAATTTGATAATTGCGTTCCCAGTTGTAACCATCCTTTTTGCCAGCTTCCGTTTCTTTATTCACTATCAAAAAAACCAGACCTGTAAGCAGGGCAACCGTAATCACAATCCATATAATATTAGATGGTTTCATCTGCCTAATCTTATATTATCCTGAAAATGTGAAAACTTGTTTTTTACCTGCTGAAAAATAACCCGGTCCAGATTCGATTCGCCATACCATATTTTTTCAAAAATGGAAGTGGTATTTCTGAATTCAGTTTGATGCGCATTGCCCGCCAGTTCGCGCACATAATCAAAGTTTGTCTTTTCAGGTGAGGGTTTAATAATTCCCTTTTCCATCAGCAATTTCAAACTATTTAAATACAGCAATCGCACCCCCAGTCGGTAGTCGGCCTGTTCCATGGCTGCAGATAATTGATCATCCACCTCCAGATTGGCCAGGGTTTTAGCATCAATGCGTTCTCCAATTTCCACCACAGCTTCGGATTTTGTGGCGCGGCTGCCTTTTTGAGTCATCCGGGTAATGATCATCGCCAATAAAATAATTACACAAATTACCGCAATGGTATAGGCTATTACTTTACCCGAACTTCCAACCCAAAAACTTCCGCCTTCACGCCTTATATTCTCTTTTTTAAGCGTATTCTGGTCACTCTTTTTCTTTTCTTTTGCCTTGGGTTCTTTTACCGTATAGTCTATTTTAGACAGCTCAGCAGTCAGTTTATCCTTATCCAGTTCAACCCCTTTGGGAGCCCGCATTTCATAGTCGTCTTGCCAGTTTTTTTGCTCCTCTGCGGCTGTGGGTGCTTCCGTAGTTTGCGGGGCATAATTATCATCCGATGAATTCTGATTGATATATACCTCATCCATCACTGTATCTGCATTATACTGCGCCTTTAAATTGCATAAATTATACAATAAAATGAATATAAAAGCACCAATATATTTACTCCGTTTCAATGCCATACACCTCCTTCTTGTAGGTAATGCCTGCAATTCTGTTAAATAAATTCTTTCCGGTTTTTGATTCCACAATAGACATAGCGCCTAAAAAGTAGGCATATAAAACCATCGATATAAAAAAGGGCAATAGAAAATAATTCAACCGGGCATAAAACACCAGTACAGATTTAGAATAAACACTGGCTCCATGCAGCTGGGTACTCATTTCCAATACGTTCGAAACCAGATACATAATACCGGTCATTAAAAAAAAGTATAGCACCACGGCTATAAAACTATACGAAATAAATGTACCGAAACCTGTAAAAAAATATCCAACCCCTCTGCCCAATGCTGTAAATATATTGGTTTGAGGATCCATTAAATACACCACGGCAATGAGTATTTGCACTGGCAATATCAGCATCATAGAAAACCACCATCCACTGCCAAATAACCAATTAAAAAATACCTGAAATGCTGCACAAAAAACACTCACCAGGGATATTCTCCACAATGGTGGGTCTGTGCCTGCAGCGCTGGCTATAAAGGCTCTGCACAGATAAAACAGCAGAAAAATAATGGCCGCCAGAATCAAAAAAGAAACCAATAAAATAGAATTATGCAGCTTTGGTGAAAACAAATATCCCGAAGCATAAAAATCAAATCCTACCAGTCGCCAAGCGGTTTTCTGCGACTCGGCCGTTTCAGGGCTGCCATCGGAAACTGAAACCGCAGATTGAAATTTTCGAGTCTGGTATTCTATATCTTCTTGTATAGCCCCTTTGGATAAAAACTCGGTGAATGCAAATAAACCCACTACAGAAATCAAAGAAACAATCAATATTCTACCGGCATATTTTTTTAAATAATCAAATGCAAACAAGGTAATTTTACCCACCGGATATATCACACCGGGCTTGGGCTCACTGTCTTCATCGGGTGCCAGTTCGTCGTATTTACCCAATATTTCTTTATTGTGCCTAAACTTATACCAGGGATACACAATAAAATATAAAATCATAAATGCCAACGACAAACCAATTACACTTAAACGCAATGGTGCTGGCAATTCGGTAAATCGGGTAAGAAAACTTTCAATAAATGCTGCCAGAATAATAATGGGCAAACAAACCAAAAACATGAGTATACTTTTTTTGGCATTGTCCTGTATAGAACGCAGGCGCCCTTTGGTACCGGGAAACAGGAAACCGGCCCCCATCATAATACCGGCAGCGCCTTCTACCACCATGCTCAATATTTCCAGCGTACCATGCTGGTACACCCCAAGTAAGTATTCTGTGGTAAGGCCTTTGGATACAAAAATATAGGTAAATACCCCCAGCATTATGCCGTTGGTAAGCAACAAATACATAGAACCAATGCAAAAAAGGGCGCCGAAAATAAAAAAATAAAAGGCCACCAAAAGATTGTTGGTGGCAATGCGCACAAACATATCTCCCGGGCTGCTCATTTTATATACCGCCAATGGGTCGCCTTTACTGATGTTCAGTTCGGTCATATTGATATAGTCCGAACCCAGAATAGAAACCGCAAAATCCATATTATGCCGGGCGCCGAAATAGCCGATGGCCACACCCAACACTGCCACAATAAAGGATACCAGCAAAAATTTGCGGGCCTGATAATTCATCAGTGGCGCATCATACACAAAAAATTGTTGCAGGGCCTTAAAGTTCCATTTTCTCGGCAGCAAGGGTTTCGCCCCTGATTCCCTCCTCATATTTCTGCCATTTTTCCTTGTTTTGAAGAATAAATTTCGACTCGCGCATAAATTACATGCAAGAATAAGATATTTTTGGCGAAGAAAGTGGCATCCCAAAACATAGAAATATCAACCGAGCAAAATGTGGTTCTCAGCTATGAGCTGGGCACAGTGTTTCAGCGCTATGTAGCCGGGCTTGTAGACAGTGTAATCATATGGGGCCTGAGCCTCATTCGTCTGGCCATTTTCCCTTCGGTAAGCGGCCTGGCCAATCTGGTGGGTTTTACTCTGCTTTTCATCTGGTTGTACCATTTGCTTGTTATCCTGTTTTTCGGAGGGCGTTCCATAGGCATGCGCGCCATGGGACTAAGGGTGGTAAGCCTTTCAGGCAAAAGCCTGGAATTTAGCGATTACTTTTTGCGCTGGATCATCAGGCCCATTGACATAAGTATTTCTGCCACTTCGGTGGGGCTATTTTCCATGCTCAGCAGCGAAAAAAGGCAACGGTTGGGCGATATTTTGGCAGGTACAGCAGTGGTAAAACTGCAGCCCAAAAGCCATTTTACCCTGCGCGACATCCTGGAATTTCACCAAACCAAAGAAGTTACTGAGGTTAGATACCCGGGGGTAAAGTATATGGAAGAAGCCAATATGCTGTTTATCAAAAATTTGTTAAACAACAACCTGGGTTACAGCCCCGAGGTGCAGCGCGAAGCCATTTACCAGGCCACCCTCAAATTTGCCGAACTTTTACAACTGGAAACCATACCCAACGACAACCGCGGTTTTTTGGTGCAATTGGTGAATGATTATATTGTGCTGACGCGGTAATTTTTTAATACACAAAAGCTGGGCTGCATTTAAATTGGGCTGCACTTAATTTTTGTTTAATTTATTTTTTTTGAAGACCATTTCACCGAATTTTTAGGTTAATTTGTATCGGATATGAAACTCGTTACTTTTAACAATCACAGTGGTGCCGAAGTAGGCCTGTTGTGGAATAACCTGATTTTTCCCCTGGCCCAGATTGACAAAAGCCTGCCAGAAGACATGGCCAATTTTCTGAAAAACTGGGACCGCAACAGCCAGCATTCCATGGAAATACTGGAACAGGTAAAAACCGGCAAATACCACGATTTGGCCTTGCCGTATAACGAGAAAGATTTGCTGGCTCCTGTACCTCACCCTACCAGTTGCCGCGATGGATATGCATTCAGACAGCATGTAGCCGCCGCACGCCGCAACCGCAATGTGCCTATGATACCGGAGTTTGACCAGTATCCCATTATGTATTTCACCAACCACAATGCTATACAAGGGCCTGGAGACATATGGTGCATGCCCGACCATTTCGAAAAGCTGGACTTTGAACTGGAAGCCGCAGTGGTATTGGGCAAAACCGGCCGCAACATTAAAGCCGAAAACGCCGATGCCTACATAGCTGGGTATATGATTATGAACGACATGAGTGCCCGCCGCCTGCAAATGGAAGAAATGCTGCTGAATCTGGGCCCTGCAAAAGGCAAGGATTTTAGCACCGTAATTGGCCCCTGGCTGGTAACCCCCGATGAGTTGGAAAGCTATAAAACCAGCGCCAAACCTGGCCATACAGGCAACAACTTTAACCTGGGTATGGTATGCCGCGTAAATGGCATAGAAGTAAGCCACGGCAATATGGGCGATATGGATTGGACTTTTGCCGAAATTATTGAACGTTGCGCTTATGGTGTAGATGTTTATGCGGGTGATGTGATTGGAAGCGGCACTGTAGGTACCGGCTGCTTTTTGGAACTGAACGGAACTGGAAAATTAAACAACCCCGACTATAAAGAACAATGGCTGCAGGATGGCGATGTGGTTGAAATGGAAATCGATGGATTGGGATTGCTTAAAAACACCATCAAAAAAGAGAATACCGATTTTAGTATTCTGGCACTGAAAAAAGCCGCAAACCAAGCGGGATAGAATGTTACTTTCAGAAAATTCATCCACTCCATTTTGTGACAATGAAACTTCTGTTGTACAATTTATTATTTCGGTAAAAAAGCCTCCCCTGGGTATTTTAATATTTTTTATGTTTTTTGCTGCGGTGGGGTTTTTACTGCCACTTGTTGTAATTTTCATTTTTAAAAATCATGAAGAAAATCCCAGCCCTGCTATCATCCTCATTACAGCTTTATTTTGGATTGGCTCATACTATCTGCTTAGGCTGATACTCTGGAATTTATATGGACGTGAAATCATTCAATTTTCCGATAATGGTATAGATTATTTTTTCGATTTTAGATATTTTAAAAGCAAAATCATTTCTTTTCAAAAAAACAATGAATTAAAAATCGAATTATCTTCAAACCAGAAAAACGAGGAGGGAAGCCATATTCTTACAATAGAGCAAGGATTAAAAAAGGTACAAACTTCAATTCCCATAAACCGGAACACCGAAATTTCCACTCTTTTAGAAAAATATAACAAGCCCGCATAAAACTGCTTTTTCTTGCACCTAAATCTCATACAGCAGTCAATCCAATAAAAATGCAGCCAGGGCTGTTAAATTCTACATTTTGCATTCTAAACCGGCTGTTATTTGCACTATGCACTATGCACTATGCGCTATGCACCATGCACTTTGCACCATGCACTCCCTTTTTGCTGTTGCTATTCCCCGTTATCGCCTCAGCTATTCCCCATTCCCCATCAACTATTCCCCATTTGCTTTTCTCATTCCTTTTTCACATAATTGTAAATGGAATTTTCAACAGACAATCAAAGTTTTGCGCGCGAACCTATTACTGAATCCTCGCTGGATCAGATTCGCAGAAGCAGCGGCTGGATTAAATTTATGGCTGTATTAACCATTTTGGGTTCTGCAATCATTGCCCTGGCAGGTTTGTTTTTAGCATTTGCAGGTAACTCCAATATTTTCGCTCAATTGGCTGAAAAGTCACCCCAATTTGGCAGTAATTATATTAATAATTGCAGGCATTTATTTTTATATGGGTTTATTAACCCACCGTGTAGGCAAGGCCGCCGCGCTTCCTACCCGCAACGATTTGAACCTTGATATTCAGAATTATGCCAATAATTTTAGCAATTATTTAATATTTACATTCATTTTTGGAATATTGGGCATATTAATTTCAATTTACACCACCATTGCAGCACTTTAAATACTATGGAATCTAACGACATTATCGACAACCAGGGCCCGGCCAACAGCGATTCAACCGGCTTTAATACCCAAACTTTGGTATCACTCGAAAAACTGGCCAACTGGCTCAAACTAGTTGCCATAGTTACACTTGTAGGCGATGCCATTACCTTTATTCAATTAATTGTTACCAAAAACTTTGGCCAGATTATTTCCATTGGGGTTGGCGTTGCCTTAGCCGTGCTTATGCTTATTTCGGCAAACGCACTGAAGGAATACACCAGCTCTGAAAGTGCATTTCAATTTGATAAATTTGCGCGCAATATCAGGGCCTATTTTATGACCCTTGGCATTATATCCATCATTGCTCTTTGCTTTGTGGTAATCGTAATGCTCATTGTAATTGTAATGATAGCGGCGCGATAATTTTAGTTTATCGTAAATAATCAGACATTCATATACTTACTTCTATTGAACCCAGTAATGCTATAAATTTGCCCCCGTATGAAAACCAATCATGAAATAGATTACCGCCTTTTAGGCGAAGAAATGCAGTGCGTAGAAATAGAGCTCGACCCCAATGAAACCGTTGTGGCAGAGAGTGGCAGCTTTATGTATATGGACAACGATATACAAATGGAAACCATTTTTGGCGACGGAAGTAAAAGCGGTGGAAACAGCTTTATGGACAAATTGCTGGGTGCCGGAAAACGCCTTTTGACTGGCGAAAGTTTGTTTATGACTGCCTTCTCTAACCTGGGTGCTCAAAAACGCGTAGTTGCCTTTGCAGCGCCTTATGCAGGCAAAATTATTCCGCTTGATTTATATGAATTGGGTGGCAAAATAGTATGCCAGAAAGATGCATTTTTATGCGCCGCAAAAGGTGTAAGTATTGGCATCGAATTTCAGCGCAAACTTGGCACAGGCCTGTTTGGCGGCGAAGGGTTTATTATGCAAAAACTAGAAGGCGATGGAATGACCTTTGTGCACGCCGGCGGCCATGTAATGGAAAGAGAATTAAAAGCGGGTGAAAAACTGCGCATCGATACAGGCTGTATTGTAGCATTTACCAGCGGGGTAGATTACGATATTGAATTTGTAAAAGGCATTAAAAACGCAGTATTCGGCGGCGAAGGTCTGTTTTTTGCTACCCTCACCGGACCCGGCAAGGTATGGTTGCAAACCCTGCCCGTAAGTCGCCTGGCCAGCCGCATTCTCAGCTACTCCCGCGGAGGAAAAGAACAAGGCAGCATCCTGGGCGGATTAGGCAACCTGCTCGACGGAGATGGATATTGAGACAATTTAGAGTTTAGAGTTTAGAGTTGGGAGTGAAGAGTTTTAACAGCCAGTAGATAGTTTACAGTTTTAACAGCCTAACATCATAGCACCAGCTGCTTAGCCCAAGTCTTTTTTTCCTGTATGATTTGAATTAATTTACAATTAAATTATACTCGCTTATTCATTGACCTTTGCACCAGTTGTTCCCACAAATTTCATGCTAGGACAAGCATCAAACCTTGGCTGTGCCATTCTGGATTCCAATCGGCTGCTCTCCCTACTCCCCGCCCCCTACCTGCATTCCAATCGTTTGTGCAATGAGAGTTGCAACTGGCTGTCGCTATTCCCCATTCCCTATTCCCTACAAGCTATCTGAATTTTCTGCACAAAAACCTGTCCTCCGCACTCGGTTCTTACCATATAAATGCCTGGTTTTAATTGCGCATTTACCTGCATCTTATTTGCGTCGTTTAATTCTGAATTTTGCTGGTAAATTACCACACCCTGCAGACTTATCACCTGCACTGATGCTTTATTCACGGATGATTCAAATTGCAAGGTAAATCCATTTCCATTGTTTGGGTTGGGATATAATTGCAACTGATTTTTAGTTATTTTTTGAATTGCATTTACCGCTGGTTTTACAGTGTAATAAATGAATTTAATTGAGGTGTCTACAGGCATTTCAAACTTGGTACATTCGCCACCTTTGAGGTTCATATCGGGTTCATTTACCCCTACATATCCCGTCTTAGACATGGCTTCGGCTGCTTTACCCCGACTGAAACCTTTACGCCCTAATAAGGCAAAAGCCACTTTTGTCGTATCATTTTTAAAAAGATAGGAGCCAAACATTCCCATTAAACTATCCATGGGTTTGCTAATGCGGCGGGTATCAAGCTCTATTCTTGAAAAAATGGCCAGCAAATCGCAGTCATCAATGGTTTTTAAAAAAGTAATAAATTCTGCTGAATCTCCGGGTGTATTTATATTAAAAGTATAATAAATCTGGTAATCCTCAAAATGGCCAAAAGTGGTCCATTTTGAACCCCATAGACACTTAGGAACGATGGATCCAACGGGTTTTCTCTGATGCGTATTTGCATCAAAAACCATGCATACTAAACCCTCCCCTATACATACTCCATAATTCAAATCTTGGGCTTTATAGTTGCTATAGTGTACACCCAAATTACTGGTCTTTCCCTTCTCTGCGTCACAGAATATATAAGCATTATTAGTTATCCGCTTATTTGGATTATTGATAAAAACAGGGTAAATAAAGGAGCGAGTTTTCACCGGAGCAACTAAAGCCATGAACACATCTGCCAGTATGGTGTCCGAAAATTTATTTAACTCGCAGGAAAATAGCATTTGCTTTCCCGAATCGGCCAAATAAAAGCCGGGCCCAAAACATGTAAATTCATAATACTTATTAAAATTGACTTTGTTAATTGAATACCTAAAATCCATCGAATCCATTTCCCAGCGCAGCTTGTGTTCAACACTAAATGCCGAATTTTTAATATTTTTGATGATACCCGGTTTGGTAGAAACTAATTTTAAAATCAATCTAACACCTGAGGATTTCACCGTATCGGTATAAACAAAAGCACTGTCGCGCGAGGTTTTATGAATAAATATCTGCAAACTGTCGCCCGCAATCTTGGATTCGAAGTAGACTGAATCTTGTACGGATGATGCTTTGGCATTTATGCTAATTAATGATAATATCAGCCAACAAAAAGCCCTGTTAATTTTTGAAATTGTATATGTTTTCATTTGGAAAAAGTTATGTATGTCTAAAAACCAGTAATTTAAAACCCCTAATTGGTTTAAAAATCACTGTAAAGATGCAGAGGCTTTTGCAAATATCCAAATTAGGGCATTGCAAAACTCATTAAATATTCTTTTTACTAAACACCCTTACACTCAACCAAAGAGGCAATAAAGTCCATAAACTCATAATGGTAGTGGCATACAATACACCTACCCAGCCTCCGAAAAATTGTTTGTACAAGGCACCGGTATAACCCATCAGTGCGGACACATCCAGCTTCAGCATAACACTGATTCTGGCAAGATCGATGGGATTGAGACTGGCCAATACAATCATCAGTTTCTCAAGGGGATAATCGGCAAATTGATACAAAATGGCCAGCACCAGCGCATCGTAAATTATGGCTAGAAAAAACCATAGCAAAATGCTCATACCAATTCCCCGGGCCTTATCGCGCGTGAGGGTTGAGGCTAAAAATGCAAATGCCACAAAACAAAAAACCAGCATAATACCCGACAAAAGCATCACCACACCGGTATCATTGCCATGAAAAATCAATACCGGAATGCCAATTCCAATCAAAAATGCAGTTAGTAACGACAGCGTAATTCCAATATACTCAGCTAATAAAATGGTTTTCCTTTTTATTGGCTGAGACACCAGCAATTCCATAAATTCGTATGCATTGTAATAGTAAGTAGTTGAATAAATAATACTCACCAGTGGTAAAATAATTAATACGACACTCAACAAACTAACCAATGCTTTTGCGGGGTCATTTTCGAGGGTAAAAAATGCCATAGATATGGCAAATAACAAAGCCGTTAAAATAATTAATACCTTGCTTTTCAAAATATCCATTACCACATATTTGGCTATTTTCAGAATCATTTTGCACCCCCATTCTGTTGTATTAAGTCTTTCAATACCCTGCCTATTCTCTCGTTCCCACTTTCGGCTTTCAGCTCGGCTACCGACTTTTGAAATGCCACTTTGCCATCATAAATAAACACCAACTCATCGGCCAATTCTTCAATTTCACTCATAATATGCGAGGTAATTATGATGAGTTTTCCGTTCTTATTTTCCTGCTGAATTTTATCCTTCAAAATTTCGGCTGCCACCGGATCCAAACCCGCAGTGGGCTCGTCTAAAATGAGCACATCCGGACTAAATAGAAATGCCAGTGCAGCACTTACTTTTTGCCGTGTTCCACCCGATAAAGTGCCCATTTTTTTATGTTGCATTTCATCCAGGGCAAATGCTTTTATCAATTCCTCATCCCATACATTTTGCATGCCGCTGCGAATATCTTTTACCATGCTAATTACCTGGCCAATGCTCATATTATCGGGGTAACGGCCAATCTGGGGCATATAACCCAATTGGCTGCGGTACATCCACTGATTATTTACAGGCACCCCATTAAACTTTACCAAGCCTGCATCGGGATTTACCATACCCAGTATACACTTAATCATGGTGGTTTTACCCGAGCCATTATGGCCAATAACCGCAGTGGCCTTGCCTGTTTCGAAGCTTACCGACAAGTCATCTAAAACCTGCAGTTTCCCAAATTTCTTATGCAGCCCGCTTAGTTCTATCATCGAGATCAAGTTTTTTCATTAAGGGTTTATCATCCCTGATATTTTCAGGTGTAAGAGAAGGAATACTTCTTTCAGCGGTATCCAATAATTCAATTATCAAACTGCGCATAAGCATTATTACATAGGGCAATTGTTCCACCATCATACCGTACATACTCACTGGCCGATATGGAACATCGCCTATATTATCTTTATTTAAATCATAGCCCGAATATTTTTCCCAATAATTGCGGGAAAGTTCATTCAAAAATAGTGAGCCATTGGTAGAAATATCAAAACTATTTTGCAGAAAATTATTATTTTCAAATCTCACTTTCTCGCAATTAGCCATCAACTTTATGGCCCAACCATTGGATTCAAACTGATTGCTATCCAACACAATCCGGGAAGAACCTTCCATGTAAATGGCAGTTGTATTTTTTATATAAAAATTGTGATGGATTTTACTATCTGTAATATCTTTACACAGCATCCCATAGGTTGAAGGGCCCCAGTTCTCCTCGAAAGTATTGCGCAACATATTGATATTTTTAGAATACATCACTGCTACCCCGGTGCCGTTCAATTTAAATGTATTGTGTATAAATGTATCATTATCTGAAAACATAAAATGCAGCCCGTACCGCTGATTCTCTGCCGAATAATTATCAAGGATATACGAATTTTTTGCAAATTCAAAATACATCCCATCCCTGTGTTTAACAATGCGGTTGTTTTTTAGCAAAATATTATCAGAGTACCAAAGGTGTATCCCATCTCCGCAATTGCCCGTATTGCTGCTGCCGATAATGTTGCAGCCAGTTATTTGAGAAGTATCCACTTCGGAAAAATAAATCCCAAAAAAAGTATTCTCAAAATTACAATCCAGGATTTGAACATGGTGGGTTTTAAATGCCCTCACTGCCGCATAATCTTGCATATAGCCACGTTTTGTATTCGCAAAACCAATACTTTGCAATACCACATGGGCAGTATTAATTCGCAATATTTCGCCCTTACCCTCGGCATCTAATTTTACCCCTTTTTCACCTACTATTCTTATGGGTTTTTCAATTAAAAAATCATGCACTTTGTACACACCTTTTTTCAGATAGAGGGTGCCTCCGGGGGCGGTGTGCGCATATAATTGGGCAAAGCTCTCTTCAACAGCCCATGCGGGTTTAAGTATAAAAACCACAACCGAAAATACAATCGTTTTTAATAGACTAATGCGCATCTTTTTACAATTCAGGAATGGTTCTATTGGATTTTTAACATTTGCGCCCAGGTAAGAATTTTGGCATCCCATTGGGTCTTCATTTTTTCTGCATCGGCTTTATTCGCAAAAGCTGCAAGGTTACCGCCCATAGGGCTTTTTACTTTTTGGCCATGTAAATAAAATGCCACTTTGCCATCCACCAAATTCCCCGGATTCTGATAATCGGTTACAAATACCGAAGCAAATTCACTGGTGTTTTGCGCTGCATTGTAATAACTACGCAAACATTCATCCGAATCGAACTTAAATGCCTTTCCTTTTTTTGTAATTATTTCGGTTCCAAATTTTGGATCCATAATGGTCATTTTACAAAAATCGCAATTGTCTTTTCCATAGCTTATGGGCTGCGATCCCGAACTGCATGATAGCAACAGCAATATGGAAGCAGATTTAAATATATGTTTCATGGTATTATTTTTTTGTTGATTTTTTATCCAGAATGAAATGTTCCCACAGTAATAATATCCCCATTAAAACTGATGGAACGATGATACAATATCCACCTATATCGGGGAGTGAACCTGCAATAAAATTAAGCAATACTTTATAGCCTAAAAACGGGGGTTGATAGGCCATTCCGGGAATTCTTATTGCTGCATGAGGATCCAGATTGTGGCCGTAAGCATACTCCCAGCGCCAGAAATCATAGCTGGCTATGGCCGCAATTACCAGCAAAACAGTTAGGTACAACCACAATGCACGACGGGTATTTTTATAGCCGGTATATAAACCTAAAACAATCATTGCAGCTAACAAATATGGCAGAATTTTAAACTCCCAAAATTCATCGGCATGCAAAGTACTCATCCCAATATAGTGATTTAAATTATTAATAGATTCAACATCTCCTTTTAGTCCGTTTACCCAAATCTGCAGTCCAAGTCCTTCGGGGTATTGAGGGGCTGAAAGATCGATGAACCACACGGAAGTAAAATAAGCCCCTATCATGGCCAGCGAACCCAAAATCACTACCCAGCGGGTAATGGATTTAAGGGGTTGTGCCATTCTCTCTTTTCTGTTCATTTTATTGTTTTTTTTGTATTAAAAAAGGGGAGGGAATCCTCCCCTTTTTTACATTTAATCAGGAAGCGATGCTTTACTTCTTATCTTTTTCGGTAGCCGCCTTTTTCCCGGTATGGAATGTAAGCGGGGTATTAGAACCAGCCGCCGATACCCTAATGTATCCTTGCATTTCCTGATGCAGTGCAGAGCAGAAATCTGTACAATACATAGGATATACACCTACCCGGGTTGGTATCCACTTCAAAGTCTGGGTTTCGCCGGGCATTATCAGCAATTCTGAATTTGCAGCGCCTTTTACAGCAAAACCATGTGGTACATCCCAGTCCTGTTCTAAATTTGTTACATGAAAATACACTTCATCTCCCATTTTTACCCCTTCAATATTATCGGGTGTAAAGTGAGAACGGATAGAGGTCATGTATACATGAATTTTATTACCATCGCGTGTAACTTTTGCAGCCTTTTCGTTTGGAGTAAAAAACGGATGCTTATTTTCATCGAGTTTATACACTTTACGCTGGTTTTTTAGCAGCAATTCAGCCTGTATCATTTGTGCATAATGTGGCTCGCCGATAGTGGGAAAATCGAGCAATAATTTCATTTTTTCACCCGAAATATCAATCAATTGTGCGCTTTGGCAAAGCTCGGGCCCTGTAGGCAAATAGCGGTCTTTGGTAATTTTATTTAATGCCACCACATATTTGCCATAGGGATTTTTACTATCGCCCTGCACAGCACACAAATGGCCGATAGAATAATATGTAGGTATACGGTCTACTACCTGCCTGGTTTCTACATTCCATTTTACAATTTCTGACGATACAAAAAATGAGGTATATGCAAATCCTTTGTCGTCAAATTCGGTATGCAGGGGTCCCAGTCCGGGTTTCTCAACCTCTCCTGCCAATACTGCATCGTATTTCAATACAGAAATACCATCAAATTCGCCCTCAAATTGTTTATTTTGGATGGCTGCCTGCATTTTTTTGAATGAAAAAACAGGAATGGTAGCAGCTAATTTACCACTGGCGCATATGTACTCGCCCGTAGGACTTACGTCGCAACCATGCGGGCTTTTTGGGCAAGGCATGTAAAAACATACATCTTTTAAAGCACGGGCATCCAGAGTCATTACTTCATTTATTATATCAGAATGGGCACTTTGCACATCTTCGTTGTATAAATTGTGATAGTAATTTGCCGGTTTTTTAATTCCTTTTCCTGCAGCTAAATACTCTTCAGCCTTTTTCCAGTTTACAGCCATAATAAAATCCTTGTCTTTTTGCGAAGCATTTACTTCTAAAAGTGTATTGGCTTGCTCAGAATTATAGCAGCTAAAAAACAACCAACCATTTGAAACCCCTTTACCTGCGCGGGCCAGGTCGTAATCTACTGCTGGCACATCCAGTTGAAAGGCGAGATTCATATTTCCGCTTTCTTTATTTACTTTAATAAAATTTACCAGGCCTTTAAATTTTTCTTTGTACGATGCAATTGGAAATTCTTCTTCATCTAGGGGCACACTAAAACGGCTTGCACCCACTACATATTCGGTATTTTCTGTGCAGAAAGGAGATGCGTGATTGCCTCCAGTATTGGGCAATTCAATGGTTTCAACAGTTTTAAATGTTTTTAAATCAATACGCGCTATGCGTGGGGTATTATTTGCATTAATAAACAACCATCTTCCATCATCATTCCCATCGGTTTTAGATAGTACAGGGTGATGCGAATCATCCCAGGGAATAAAACCTTTTGACGTCATTAACAAAGGTTTGGTTTCTTCATTATACCCATATCCTTTTTCAGGGTTTACCGAAAATACCGGTATTTCTCTGAATAATCGGCCCGATGGGATGCCATAAACACCCACTTGTCCGCTAAATCCACCCGAGGTAAACAGGTAAATTTCGTCGTATTTTCCGGGAGCTACATACACCCTTGAGGCTGCATCGGCACTTACTGCATTGTTACCGGCCTGCTTGGGTTTGCAACTGGTAAAAATCAATCCGCCCACAATGCCATACAAGGCCAGGGCAGAAATAATTTTATTTAACTTTTTCATATTTTATTGATTAGAGGTTTTTGAATTATTTTACACCATCATTTTGACGCAGAAAATTGAGTAATTTCATTGCGTCCTCATCACTTACATCCTGGTTTGTCATTTGGGTAAGATGGGTGGCCAGTAATTCTTTGGCAACCGGATCTTTTTGGGTCATTTCAACCGGATTTGTAATCATATTTAAAATCCAGTTTGCATTGCGTCGGGTAGTAACTCCTTTCAAACCAGGGCCTACAACTTTTTCATCTGTAGTTTTGTGGCAGGCCGAACATTTGGACTCAAACAAGGCTTTGCCCTTTTCACCCAAAGCTGCATCATAGGCGGCAATTGTTTTTTCAGCAAACCTGCCTACTCCGTTTGGGTTTGCAGCGGATTCGGTTTTTGTGGCATCGCCCTCTTTCACACCCCCTTCTGCTGTGTAAGGCTCAGAACCTCCTCCACAACCTGCAAAAGCGAGGGTTCCTATGACCAGACCAACAATGACCGCAATTCTGTTTTGATTTTTCATACGTATATTTTTTATGGTTTCAATCTGTTAGCAAAATTTGCTTCGCCCAGAGAATAAAATCTTGACACAAGTCAATTATTAACATTATTTTTGACAATTAAGCAAATACCCTATGTCCTCCTTTGCCAAGTGCCATACCGATTGCCGTAGCTGCCAATCTATTGCTTTATCGGTATTTTGCACTTTAAAACCGGCCGAACTTGATGATCTTAATTTGCATAAAGTAAGTTTGGAGGTAAGCAAGGGATCGGTTGTTTTTTACGAAAGCAATATGCCCACAGGCTTATATTGTGTACATGAAGGTGCTGTAAAATTGTATAACACTTCGGTAAACGGCGATATTCAGATTAGCCGCTTGGCCAAAAATTCCGACATAATCGGGTATCGCAGCCTGTTGGCCAATGAACCCTATAAAGGAACTGCCGAAACCATTCAGGATTCAGTTATTTGTTTTATCCCTAAATCATCCTTATACAGCTTATTAAGCACCAACCTTGAGTTTTCATTAAAAATGATGGAAGCTATGGCTAAAGAATTGTATAAAGCTGAACAAAAATCCCTGAATATTTTATATAAAAATTCGCGCGAAAGATTGGCCGAAGCCATTTTACTTTTATTCCAAACTTTTGGCGCCGATACCAAGGGATTTATTAAGGTAAAACTTACCCGGGGCGAGCTGGCAGCCATTACCGGCATGGTGCACGAAACAGTAGTGCGAATACTGGCAGATTGGGAAAAAGAAGGGATTTTAGAATTAGATAAAAAACTGATAAAAATCAGTGACATGGAAGGTTTGCTGAATATTGCAAAACTCGAAGATTAAATTTTTTGATATTCAGAAACGCTTACTCAAACTTAGCAGCAAGGGCTTTTACTTTTGGAAAAAGTATATTGTTTTCGATATGTACATGGTTTATTAAATCTTCTTCAAATTCTTTTAATTTGGTATAATAAATCTGATATGTAACACAAGCATCCTTAGGTGGGGTATAGTTTGCCGACATTTTTCGCAAGGCTGCATACTGGTGCCAAACAGTCATATGTTCATTTTCTAAATCGGCAAAATTCTCGTTTACTTTCTCAATACTTTTATTTTTTATATCAAATATTTCTTCCTCTTCCTTATCCATATGGGTTTGCAATTCATCCAAAATAATTTCTAAAACTTCTTGAATACCAAACAATTCAGGATGATTGTGTTTATGATTATTTACCACTATTTCACCATACTCACGCAACATTTGGGTAGTATCCCGCACATATTTATGGTGGGTTTGTACCACAAAATCGCACAAAAAATCTACATTCCAAAATGCCATATTTCTGGAGGGTAAAATATCGGCATCATTAAGTACTTGCAATTCTTTTTTAATCAAATCTGCATTAATTTTTGCCTTGCTGATAGCGTGTTTCAGGGTTTGATTGCCATTGCAACAAAAATCAAGTTGGTATTTAATAAAAATATCCGCCTTACGTGGATCACGGGCTGCAATATCCCCGATTTTTTGGTCCAGTATTTTATTCCGATTCGACAATTCAGTTGAGTTTAAGCTCTCGGGCAGCATCTTCGTTGGCTTTATTTAATTCTTTCTGCGCCAAATTTCGCTTTTCTGGCTCAGAATTCCTTAAATCGGGTAAAGATTTTTCAACTGCATCTACAAATTTTTCTGCTTTAGGGTTGTCATTTATTTCATCCGAAAAATCATGTTGGATTACTTTGAGCCGGCGTTCCAAAAAATCGGCATACTCCGTGTATGCTTTTGCATCGGGTTCTCGCTTCAGTAAATCCTGAAAATTGCGTATTGCATGGTTTATTCCATGCAACTCACTCAACAATACATTTTCCGGGCTGTCTGTGTTGTTTCTGTTTGCTTCGACCCCGTTGTTGCAGGCTACAAGATTAAAAAGAAGGGCCAAAAGCACACATACAATACGCATTTTCATACTCTCAATTTTTAGGCACCAATACTTTGTCTATAACATAAACCCAGCCATTGCTGGCCTTTACAGCTCCTAAAATATGTGCATCTTCCACCATCCATTTACCATCGGCGGTTTTGTGCATGGTAAGATTGGTGCTGGCTGCAGTTCCTAAAGTTTGCCCATCTCTAAACAAATCTTCGGTATAGCCACCCAATGCTACATGATTTTCTAAAACATGCCGCAAATCCTTTTTCTTTTCGGGTTTAAGCAAGCCATCTACTGTTCCTGCAGGCAAAGCATCAAATGCTGCATTGGTGGGCGCAAATACGGTAAACGGACCTGCATTGGCCAAAACATCTACATACTCGGCAGCTTTTACTGCTGCTACCAGGGTTGAATGGTCTTTCGAGCCCACTGCTACCTTTACAATATCGTTTTGCGATACATCATCCTTTACGGCGGATTGCCCGGCTGCGGGTGCTGCCTGATTGTCGCCCGATACAGGCGCGTTGGAATCCGTTTTGCCAGCGCATGATACTATCACTGCGGCGACAATTGCACCCAAAATCCAACTCAATTTTTTACTGTTTTTCATTTGAATCTCAATTACAATTCAAAGAAAATAGCCCGCAAAAAATTAAAAATTGACCTGAAACAACTTTGCGCAAATTAATTATTCAATGCGTCTTATCAGAATCTTATTCCATCATCCTTCATCAGAATTTCGGAGCTATTTGCATCCACAATTACCACCGGAAATCCATTGTCACCCTCAATGTAGTAAACAAATCTATAATCGTGTACAACAGGCGTTGCAAATTGGCCCATATCATAAAAGCCCTGCTGAAAATGCACACACCCATGGCCGAAATTCAGCGTTTTACGTGCAAGTTTAATAGCGGCATCACTGGTAATGGTAGGCTTGGGCTCAATATCAATTCCCATAGCTACCTTATCTCCTGTGCCCATAAATCCATTGCCATACTTTTTGCCTTTGGTATAGGTGTAATTGGTTGTAAACACAATAAATCCCTTGTAAAACACATTGCAATGCATAATCAGGGCATATTCATCGTCAATAATCCTGTATACCTGCAATTGGGGATTCTTTTTAAGCAATTCCAGCATGGCCGGTTCGGCTTTCAAAGGGCTTATATCTACCAGGTGATCCTGGCCCTTAATTTCGGTAGGATGGGTGCAGAAAAACTCATTGCGTTTGCAGGTTGCAAACAGCAATGGAAATAGCAGAATAATTAGAATACGGTACTTCACCGCAAGGCCAATTTTAATTAGCTCTTAAATGGATTGCTATATCGCACGTCGGTTACAAACGACTTGTCGGTAAGCGTTTTGAGGAAGGCTACTACAGCGGCTTTCTCTGTAGGTGTAAGGTTCATTCTCCTAGGCATACCATTCTGTTTCAGATTGGCATCCAAATCGGGATGAGACTTAATTCCGCTGCTGTAGTGTTCAAGCACCTCTTCCAGGGTGGCAAAACGTCCGTCGTGCATATAGGGCCCGGTAAGTTCAATATTGCGCAAGCTGGGTATGCGAAATTTACCATTGCCCTTGCCATTATCGGTGTAATTAAAATCCAACCCAATATTGGCGGTACCTTTCACAGAAGGAGCTGAGTATGCATCCCCCGGATTGTCGGGGGCACTGAATTCTTTACCCGCATGGCAACTGGTGCAATTCAAACGGCTGCTGAAAAACAGGTCTTTACCCAGTTTTTCCATGGCAGTAAAATTGGCAAATCCATTCACGCTACCCTGGTCGAATTTAGAATTGCGGGTAACCATGCTATTTAAAAAGTCGGAAATAGCGCTGGCAATATTATCGCGGCTCACTTCAGGACTGCCATAGGCATCGGTAAACAGTTTGTTATAAAATTTCTCCGTCTGGATTTTTTTCACCAGCATGGCATCCGATTCCATGCCCATTTCAACATGATTGAAAACCGGGCGTAATGATAGATCCAAGGCAGATTCGGCGCGGCTATCCCAAAACAAGCTGTTCATAGAAAGCGGAGTAATAATGGCCATACTGTTTCTACCTGTTTTCTTGTCGCCAAAACCAAATGATAAGGCTTTTCCATCGCTGAAGGCCATACTTTGTTTGTGGCAAGTGGCGCAAGCTACTGTATTGTTTATGCTTAATCTTTTGTCGTAAAACAACACCCTGCCCAGTGCAACAGAAGCATTACTCATGTTTTCATTGCCTTTAAATCCACCGTTGAAGCTTTTTATGGGATCAATAAAAAACCCTCCGTTGTTAAAACTCATGAACATGGTTTTAAGGTCGAAAGTACCCTCAGGGGTATTCACCTGCATGTATTCATAAGGGGTGGCAGGCAGCTCTGGAGTGCCGCCATTGTTGCTTACCTGAACAGTTACCTTTTTGCATGAGGTATAAATAACAAGCGTGCAGGCTACCAAAAACAATGCTGAGAAACCGAGTTTATTTTTCATTTTATAAGGTGTATGGTTTTTACAGTTTAACAAATTTACAGTATTAGACGTTTGATATTCTAATTTCGTTTGTCATTTTTTCAAAATTGTTCAACTTCATCCAATTTGCTTACTCTGGGCTTTTTTGCCTGGGTGATGTTAAAGTGGGCTGTGAGATTCAAAGGAGGTTGTAAAATAAAGGCTGCCCCACCCACATCTGTGGTGGCAATCAGCTGCAGATTGGATTCTGTGCTCAAACTCACTACCGGACTTAATTTATACTCCACGCCCCAATGGCCACCAATGCCCACTCCCGAGGTATTTGAAAGCACTAAGCCACTGCCATTGGGTGTTTCGCTAAAGCTGCGCAATACAAAATCTACCCCTGCAAAATACAACCAACGGTGTGATATGGGCCTCCGATGGTCGTACCCAATCATAAACTGGAAAAATTGCAAATCCAGATTGTCTGACAAACCCAACCCATAAGAGGTTCTTACACCATTATTGCCCCAGTAATTGCGGCGGGTTATGGCAAAAACCTTGGCATCCAGGCTTATCCGGTTAAATGGCAATACCTGAGACATCAACGGATTGGCATCAAACCCCAAAAACTTTTGCTTGATACTGTCGCTACTGCCGGCTCGGGCTGAACCCAAAACGCCTGTGAGTATTGTAAAAAACAGAACTTTTCTCATGGATTTAAAAATTAACGCTTAAAAAAATGGAAGTAGGAATTACCGGAGTCACTATCATTTTATGACTGTCTTCAAGCACAGTTTTGTTTACCCCGTCATCCAGATATCGATAGGTGCTTACATAGTTGAGATAAAAATTAGCCTCCGTAAACAAGCTGATACGGGGGTTAATTTTCCATACAAAACCACAAAAAGGCCCTGCCCCATAGCCATTATCTTCCGAAGATATCAACTGAATGGGTCCTATGCCCGGATCGATAATTTCTACCGAACCCTGGCGCAATGAGCCTCGCACATCGGCCCCAAAGAAAAACATGAAATTCTGATCGATATGCCTTCTGAATTCATAACCGGCTAAGGGGGAAATGTAAAAATCCCGGGTGCGTCTTTCTCCGGGAAATATTTGGGTGCTTTGGGATGAGTAACTTTGATTCACCCCAAAACGAAAGGCCCCCGTATTTCTTTTGTTGGAATATTTTACGGCCAGTAAATATGGATCTTCCGAAAGATTGCGTACTCCATTGCCTGTAAATCGGCTAATGGCATTGGTAATATTCAGTACCACATCTACCCTGCCATGGCGAGCAGAATCCTGCGCTCTGGATGGAATAAAGATTAGAAAACTGAAAATAATCGAGAGGCAATATTTCATTCTGAAAGTGTTATTAACTCATTTAGATGACGGAATATTCTAAAACGTTGTCATTTATTCGTCATGATACCGCAATTCTACTTCTTCCAATTTTGCTCCGCGTGCTTTGGTAACAATAAATTCGAAGGGCCCCTGCCTGATAATTTCCTTGGCACGTGGTATTTTTTCGCAAATATGTATTACAAATCCACCCAAAGTAGAATAATCGCCTTCGGGGATACCCAAATCATATTCGCTATTCAAATAATCAATTTCGAGACGGGCCGAAAATAAATAGTGATTTTTTTCCAGTTCCTTTTCGGTCAATTCTTCGGTATCAAATTCATCCTCTATTTCGCCAAAAATTTCTTCAATTACATCCTCTATTGTTGCAATACCGGCAGTACCTCCAAACTCATCTACCACAACGGCAATGCTGCGGTGTTTTTGAATAAAATCGCGCAATAAATCATGCGCAAACATGCTTTCGTTTACTATTAAAACCGGTTTTAAAATTTTGGTAATACTGGATGGATTATCTAACATATCGCTTTGGTGCACAAAGCCAATAATATGGTCGGTATTTTCGCGGTAAATCAAAATTTTCGAAAGTCGGGTTTCTAAAAACACGGCCATTAATTCCGTTACCGTACTATCAATATCCAAGGCTACAAGCTCGGTGCGGGGCACCATAAAATCGCGCACTTTTACCTGGCTAAAATCCAGTGCATTTCTGAAAACTTCGGTATCCAGCTCATTGTTTTCGGCTTGCCCGGTATTTTCCAATGAGGCGATATAATTGTCAAGGTCTACTTTTGTAAAAACAGGTGTAGACTCGGTAATTTGGGTTTTGGTAAAAATACGCAACAAAAAAGCACTCGATTTTTTTACTACAAAAATGAGTGGCCATAATAAAATATGAAAAAAACGAAAAGGCAACGCCAGGGCGTGTAAAACCGTATCGGGGTTGATACGGAAAAGGGATTTGGGCAAAAATTCGCCGGTTACCAAAACCACAAATGTGCTGATAATCGTAATTAAAAAGAACTTTAAAAACTGTGAATGGATGCTGCCTCCGATTGAAACATCCAGTATTTTACCCATATATACACCGTAGATAACCAGGGCCAGATTATTGGCTACCAGCACTGTACTAATAAAATCGGATGGATTTTTAAGATAGCGACTCAATAAACGGGCGGTATAATTTCCCTGCTTGCTGCGCAATTCGATGCGCAACTTATTGGCCGATAAAAACGCTATTTCAAGTCCTGAAAAAAAGGCACAGGCAACCAGGCATATAATCACCACCATCCAATCCGAGCCCAGTATGGGTTCAATGGGGCCGGTGGGCGCTGCAACTACGAGTACCGTGAGGGGGTCAGGCATGGATCAATTTCAAACTTAAACAAAAATAATCAATTATTTCAATTATCTGCGATTTTGAAGTGCTTGTTTACGCTTTTTACGCAGCACAAAGTAAAGGTAAATGCAGGCTCCAAAAAGGGCTACCATCAGCCAGCCAAGCCCAATTGAACGTTCTGCTTCAGGGCCCAGGTAAAATCGGTAAGACGCCTCAATGGCGCAGATTGCAGCTGCAACCAGCGACAATAGTGCCATTACGTGGTATTGAATCATTGTATTATTTCTTATTAATTATGCCAATTACGTTGGTAATCTCCCAGTCGTTAAATGCCTGGTCGCTGGTCATACCTGTTCCGGTAAATGTTTGGGTTTTGGTTTTTATGGTCACAAATTTTTCGGTTCTGATTTGTCCGGTATTCTGGTCCCATATCAATTCTTCGGTGTTTAATGTATCGCCTTTTATATTCAAAACTTCTACTTTGCGGCGTACAATAATGGTCTTTTTATTTGAATAACTGATGGCGTAATCGGCTTTTAAAAAGCTCTCTACAGCCCCTTTGCTATTATAAAAATCCACGTCAATTCCCTTTGGCATTTCGATATACGGCTCACGAATTTTTTTTACACCTACCATTAAAGGTGTGGTAATGCGGGCTTTCAGCAAACCCGAATCGGTGTATTCAATTACCACTTTTTCAGCGGTTTCTTTTGTGGCAACAGAATCGAATGATTTTCGGCTACGGTATGTATCGGACTTCAAGCGGTTGCAAGCCGCCAGTGAAATAAGAATTGCCATACCAAGCCACCAACGCATAGATTTTTAATCGAATTTACGGCGTTGAAACCATACATCGCCCAGATTTAACCCCAATGAAACTACCAGGTATTGCTCACGGGCCAGGCCAACTGCATTTTTACCCCTTTGCAAATAATCGAGCTGCACATGGATAATGCAGCGCAAAACACGGCTATCGAAATACTTGCGGGTAAACGGAATTCCAAACCCGATATAAGCACTTTGCTCAGCTATCTGAACCGTTTTGTTATCGCTGGTAAGGGCATTTTGGGTAATGCTATAACGACCTCCAAAACGGATGGGTGGTTTCATGCGTTTCTGGGTGGGATTTTTTTCATCCTCGGGATACAGAGTAAAGGCCAGGCCATAATCGCTGCGATTGGTAAGTTTGGCATTGCTGGAGAAAAATGCGGAGTAATTGCCCCACATCTGTTTGCGATAATCAATTCCCACTCCAAAATTGCGACGGTATTGAAAATAATATCCGGCACCGAAACTGGTAGGCATATTAAATTTTTGGTAGCCACTGCTGATATTTACAATGGTATCTACAATATAAACCTGAAAATTGCTCACCTCCAGGGTGCGGGTCAGTCTTTCGGTTTGGGCGCGCATGCCGCCATGCCAGCGGTACGAAAATCCAAATCGGTGGTAGGTACTGTCAAATGAGAAATTGAACATGGCACCGGCTGTTTGCTGCCAGCCGCGGATATTCACTACTTTTTCGTCCTCCACAATGTTAAATTGGGTAGAATCGGGTGCCGAAAAAAGGCTTTTATCACTCATTTGGCCAAACAGGTTGCCAATGCTATAACCCAAACTGATATGGCGACCCAAACGCAGCGAATTGCTAAGTTCAAAAGCATTGATTCCCCCTTTCCCCGAGTGGGCTGTGCTTGTTTTATAGGGGGTTAAGGATTCGAAAGTATAATTATATCCTACCGAAGTGGAGGGGTATAGATTAATAGCTGTATTTACCGAAAAGGGCTTAACCTTTACCTTAGGCACACCATTAATGGTATCGCGGCGTTTTACATCCCTGTGCCAGGTTTGAAACGCCAGCGATAGGTAGCTGAGAGAGCCCCCGTTGAAGGATTGTTTTTCGCTGCCACTTTGGATATACCCATTGCGGTAAGACAATCCAAAATCAAAAGTGGTGTACTTAATGTTTCCCAATGTAGCCGGGTTTAAAAGGCTATAGCTGTATGCACCGCTCCAGGTTTGAGATTGTGCCCCGGCATGGATAAAATTCTGGTTCAGAATTTCGCCCAGGCCAAAGTTGCTGTAGGGCGAGGTGGTGTAGTTCTGCCCACTGCTCTGGCCCGATAATACCTGACAAAATGTACCGGCGAGAAGGATGGAAATGGTTCTAAAATTCATGGGTGTAAAAGGCAATGCAGTAGTCCCTGGTGTACAAGCAAAGGTTCGGCAAATATCCGTGTTTTAAGCCTATCTGCCAAAAACGCGGCATCGCCACCTGTGATTAATACGGTTAAATGTTCATATTTTTCTTCGAAAACCGAAATGCGATAGGCAGCTTCGCCAACAAAACCCTGCTGCACGCCACAAAGAATCGACTCTTCGGTACTAAGTCCGGATATGGAGTCAAAATTGCGGTGCACTACTTCGGGCAATCTGCCCGTATAGTGATTGAGGGCTTTATAACGCATATTCAATCCCGGAGAAATAGAGCCACCCTGGTAGGTGCCACTGGCATCGAGAATGTCGAATTTGATACAGGTGCCTGCATCTATGCAAAGCACATTTTTGCCCGGATACAGTCGGGCGGCCCCGGCAATGCCTGCAATGCGGTCGCTGCCCAGGGTTTCGGGGGTTTTGTAATTAGATTTAAATGGAAGATTTATGAGTCCATTTACCTGCAATATTCTGCCGCTAAACATTTCAAATACCGGAATTTCTACCCCCCTTACATTGCAATAAGCCACCGCATCTGCCTTTTGCAGCAAGGCTTCTATCTCCCATAGTTCTAATACCACCCCAGTTTGGGCCGGTTCAAAATCCAGGGTCCAATACTGGTATTTAATGCGGGTATTGCCTATGTCTAAGGTAAGGTACACGGTTGTTGTTACGTAAAACGAACGGGCAAAGTTACAGGCTTTTTAAAACTTAGGGTTAAACGGCGGCCTGGCTGCGAATATAATCTCCCGCTTCCGGCCCCAAATTAAACAGCAAATCAAGGGCGGAAACCCCAGGCCTGAAACCACATTTATCCTCAAATACCTGGTAGTAAGGGGCAATTGCAGGCAATTCGATTTCCGGGGCAATATCCATTGTAAATTCAAGGGGAATTTCGGGAATCATATTTTTGTGTAATTGTGTAATTCCTTCCCGGATTAATTCGGCCAAACCCAGCTCTGAATTTGAGAGCAAGGGCAAAATACGGTAATCGTAAAATTCAAAAAAAGGCGCTTTGCCATATACCGAATTCATGGCACGCACATGCATCTTATCCCACTTTTCTGCCCTAGCAATGCGGGTTTCTGTTAATAATTTTTTTGCACCGGTATGTACTACAGGTACAATTAAATCTTGCAGATTATTGGGCCCGGCTATTGTATAGCGGCTGCGCAGGGTTTGTTTTTCATAAAAACCACCCATGCCTACTGCTATTTTGCCTGCAATAGCCCCCGCAACAAACCAGGAGGGTGGAGGAAACAGATAGGGTGGCAATACCATGCTGCAATGATAATATTTAATTTTAACTGTAGTTTGGATACATTTTAAATTAATAATAATGGTATTTTTCAGGTTAAATACTACATTTGAACCCATGAAAACACGAATATTTTTCATATTAATTGCCATGCTGGCACTTACACAATCCTGCAAAAAAGAAGGTACTACCCCAGCCGCAGATGAAGCGCCATTTTCGCGCATTTTCTTTGTAGACAATTGGTTTAAACAAACCATAACAGGCAGTGGAACCTATGAATACGGCTGTGTTTTTGAAGTTACAAAAAACGGCAACGTTACCAAGTTAGGCTGTAAAATGCCCGATACCAGCACTTACCGTGTAGTTTTGTGGGATTCGGCTTCGCAAACCGTAATGGCTGAAAAAACCATGGATGCCAAATCCAATGAATTGCATATGGAATCCATCACTCCAGTTGCATTGGCTACGGGCAAAAAATATGTACTTTCCATTCGCAGCGTAAATAAACGTTGGTTTTATTTCGTTAACTACGGCGGAGGCAAACTCAAATATCCCTTTACTCGCGGCAATATTAAAGTTACCGGCTATTTATGGACCGGCACTACCAGCACTGCAGCTCCTAAATTCCCAACAATTAACGACCAAACGTATGTAGCAGGAATGGCAGATTTGGAGTTCCAGGCAAACAAAGAAGAAAGCAAATCGGTATTTAAAAAATAAAATTAACAATATTTACAGTAAAAAAACCGGTTAAAAACCGGTTTTTTTTATAAATATTTTTTTACCTGAAGGGCATCCGGGCTCTGCAGTGCCAGCTGCTGTATGGTTTTACCTTCAATAGGATGAACGTATGTACCTGCTATTTCTGCCAGGGGTAGTAATACAAAATTACGGTGGGCAATTTGCGGATGAGGAATATGCAAACCATCGGTATTTATTTTTACATGATTGTACAATAAAATATCGATATCAATTATTCTGGGACCCCATTTTTCGCCGCGAATACGGCCCATTCTCTTTTCAGTTTCCAATATTTTTTGCATCAAAATTTTGGGTGAAAATGGAGTTTCAATTTTTATTACCTGGTTTAAAAAAGCAGCCTGTTCTGTAATGCCCCATGCAGCAGTTTCGTAAACCGATGAGTACAATATTACTTTTCCCAAATGCTGATTGGCCTGCCATAACGCCTCTTGCAAGTGCCCATACCGGTTGCCCACATTGCTTCCAGTGCCCAGATATACGGTAGATAATTTCAAGTGCGCGAAATTAGGGGAAATTTGTTAGTTAAATTGTGGAATTGAAAATTGGGTTATGTATTATGTAAAAAAATATTTCACTTTAAAAACCAGCAAATAAAAATTTAATTACAAGAATCAATTAATATATAAAAAAAATGGCTGAACGATATTTTAACCGTTCAACCATTTCACGAGTCTCTTTAATACTTACACCACCAACCCCAATTTTTTCAGGGTCATGGGTCCGGCTATGCCGTCTACTTCCAATTTATTGGCACGCTGAAAATCTTCCACGGCCTTTTTGGTCATGGGTCCATAGCTCCCATCTGCACTGATTTTGGGTTTGGCGCCCTTGGCATTCAAGGCCTCCTGCAACAAGCGTACAGGCATACCACTGCTTCCGGGATTGAGAAAACTACCGGTGGTTATTTGACCGGCTGCGGCCTGTTTCAGTCTCAGTAATTCGTCCATAATGCCAATCGAAACTGGGGTTACTTTACCTGTGCTGGCCAATCCGTTGTCGGTTTCAAAGGCTTTTACCACTTTTTCGGTTTGGGGACCAAACTCACCATCGATGGTAATGTCATAGCCCAGTTTTTGCAGTTTGCCCTGAAAATCGGCCACCCCTGCACCCAAATCGCCTTTTTTATATTCTACCGGAGCCGGAACTGGGGTGCCATCTGAATAACATTTTGGACTAACAAAAGCACGCACAGCGGCATAGTAACGAACGCGTTCCATCACCAACCCGCCATTGCTTTGATTGCTGTTAGAAGTGTTGCCTTCGTAAGCTGTAAAAGTGCCGTTGCCATTGTCTTTTACAAAAATGCCGGTATGATCGCACATTCCATCCCCATTCCAATCGAATAATACAATGTCGCCCCCTTGGGGTGTTTTGGTAATCTGCCCTGTTGCTTTCCAAAAATTGTAGGCACTGGGACAATAGCGATACCCTTTTGCATCATCAATTTTTCCAAGTGGGGTACCTGCTTTATCAAAAACCCAACTCACAAATTCGGCACACCAGGCTACGCCGTTTAAGCCATACCAGGCGCCATACTTGTTCATGTTACTGCCCGGAGGGGTTTCGCCGGTTCCGAGTTCCTTTTTGGCCGTAGCCAATACTGCATTCCTTTTTACTTTTGTCATGGGTAGTAAAATTTTTATTTGTTTTTGTAAAACGAAATTAAGGATTTAAAAGTAAAAAGCAAGTTTATTAGAAATAGAGTCTAAAAAAACATCTGCTAGGTAACTTTTTGCTTTCAATTTACGTTTATATTCCAACAGCATTAAAAACGTGATTAAATATTTTTTATAGAAGTTTAAATTTTATTCATACACAGATAAACAGGGATTGTTTTATTTGAAAGAAATAGTGTCAAATCCGACACCATCCTTGCACAACAAAGGCATTATACTGGCTTCTTACTTGCACTTGAAACAATGTAAATGCCCTCCATTGGGTATAACTGCTGTAATTTATGCCATACCAATTCATTATTTTAAGCAATTAGGTAGTCGCAATTATTTCAAACTGACGTTTAATTAATTTACAAATATTTTTACTACATTCGTAATACTTAATCTATTCCCCATGACTAAAAAGAGAATTTTAAATTGCGATCCTTCAACCGGATTGGAAAAAGACTGGCAATTTAACGATGCCGTTACAGCTTCATTTGCTACAAAAGCCAAAGCCCTGCCCGAAAGTGTTGATTTGCGGAGCAAATGGTGGGACATAGCCGACCAGGGCGATACGGGCTCGTGTGTTGGCCAGGCCACTGCCGATGGATTGTTGCGTTGGCATTTTGTGCAGGCCAAAATGCTGAAACAGGCCGAAAAACTTTCGGTGCGGTTTATTTGGATGTCAGCCAAGGAAACCGATGAATTCAAAAACCGCCCCAGTACCTTTATCGAATCGGAAGGCACCAGTTTGAAAGCTGCACTGGACATTGCCCGCAAATTCGGTTGTGTAAAGGATGCCGAATTACCCTTTGGCAGTGGCAAATTGTATCAGGGCGAGGAACGCACACTTTATGCCTTAGCCAGCCGATATAAAATTAAAAATTATTTTAACCTGGTAAGCGGCAATAAAAACAAATTGCTGGCATGGAAACAGTGGCTGGCTGGGGGCAACGGGCCCATTTTAACCCGCCTTGAATGCGACGACACCTGGATGAATGCACTCAAAACCAAAGGCAAACTCCAAAAATACCTGGTAGATACCGCTGATGGAGGACATGCAGTGGCCATAGTGGGCTATACAAAAGATGCATTTATCATTCGCAACAGCTGGGGTACCACCCAATGGGGCGACAAAGGGTTTGCTTACGCCAGCATGGATTACGCCGATGAAGCTTTTAACGAAGCATACGGTATTACCATTTAAAATTTCCAATAAGCAACTTTTACCTAAATTTGTGTCTTATAGAAAGTTAAATACTTTCGGAGGGCAATGAACACCATAAACAAACTAAAATTGGTGCTTTGTATAACGCTGGCAGGCGTTTTAAGCACCCAAATGGCCTGTAAAAAAGATAAATCCGACTCGGCTGCAACGGCCCGGCAAAAAGTATTGGATGATTATAACCAAAACTACCTGGGCAGTGCGGTTACAAATGTGGGCTGGACAGGCAGCACAACCACCTGCACACCCGGCACTGTAGGCGCTGATGTGGATGCCAAAGTACTGCAACGCATTAACTATTTCAGGCGGCAGGTAGGCCTGAATGACAATATTACCCTGGATGTGGTAAAAAACCAGAAATGTATGCAAGCCGCATTGATGATGCAGGCAAACAATGCGTTAAACCATACCCCGCCCAACACCTGGAAGTGTTATACAGCCGACGGTGCCAGTGCCGCCGGAGTGTCCAACCTGGGATTGGGCTATAACTCTACCAATGCACTCAGCGGTATGATGCAGGATGGAGGAAGTGGCAACACCGCCTGTGGCCATAGACGCTGGATATTATTCTCCAGGGCTCTTACCATGGGGCATGGCAGCACAACCGGATCAATGGCACTGTGGGTAATTGGGGGTGCAAGCCCAACCCCTCCCGCCGGAATGCCCGAATTCATAAGCTGGCCCCCCAAAGGATTTGTTGTGGCTACATTGGTTTACCCCCGCTGGTCTTTTAGCATTCCTTCGGCCGATTTTTCTGCTGCTACAGTTTCTATGACAGACAACAATGGCAACACGCTAAGCTGCAATATAGTATCCACCGTATCTGGCTATGGAGATAACAGCATCATTTGGGAACCCACCGGGGTGATAACCAACTCAAGCTCCGATCAAAAATATACTGTAACACTCAGCAATGTAAAAATCGGCGCTGATACGAAAACTTTTAAATACGAAGTAACTGTTATTAAAAGTTAAGAGTGGTCTCGGCTAAGCAGAGGCCATCGTGCGCAAACACCTCGCCATTGGGAATTGAAAGTTTCAGTAGATACCTTATTTCAGCAATAGCTTTGTAATTCCGTTTCGCCTTTCACATTTTCAACGCCTCACCAAAAGAGGGCAGGCACAATTCGCGATTATTCTTCCGGAATTAATTCAAATTGATTGCGATAGATTTCCTTTTTATTGATTAAATAAATTACCTTAAATTTACCCAAGCCTAATTCTGCACTGCTGGCTTGTAACGTATGGGAAACGCGGCCTGTGCTTTGTTTCCTACTAATAATTTCCGCTTTTTGTACCTTGCCATTTTCATCCAAAATCTGATAGGACAATTCACCAGAATCTGCCAAATAAAACGACTCGGAAAGACTAATACTGGCAATGGTTTCTTCATTTGCAGCAGCGGTTACAACTTCTACATCTTTATTTTCCACGCTTTTTATTACGGGAATCGAAATTGAGGGGGCAAAATTTTCCTTGGTATTTTTATATAAATCAAGGTTCATTTCTTTTTTGGCAAAGTCTAACAAATCCTGGTTCATTTGGTTGGGTTCATTCAATTTACCAAACATGTTATTATTATCTGTAATGGTCCACAACAAGCCTTGTGCTTCCTCTGTATGGTATTGTTTGAGAGAAACCAATCTGGCAAATTTTTGCATTAAAACTGTGGCCATACCCATTAAAACAAATTTACGATTCCCGGGAGGGGTTTTCCTGTACATTTGGGCGCACATGGCATTTAAATATCCGGTAGTGGTGGCCTGCGCCTTTAATTCCCAGCTGCTTGTATCGGTAAACAACATAGATTGGACAGCACTGTCTACCGATTTAAAAACAGAACCCGGTGTCAAATACAATTGCAAATGTCGGCCCGAAGTATTCTTTAATTTATAACTGATGCATTTGCCAATATGGGCACTGGTATTAAGGCCAGAAACTCCTCCGGTGGATTGAAGTTCAAAACTTACCCAATTTTTATCCAAGGCAATTTGCAGCGAAACAGGTTCGGCTTTTAGAAGCGATATTGCCAAAAAACTAAAAGCAAACACAATGAAGTATTTTTCTTTCATGATTGTAAATTATTTGGTTTTTAAACGCTAATTCATATGATTTATTTCAAATTGTGGAAAGAAAAATCACAAAACCTATATTATTCAGTGTTTTTCTCAAATAAACCCCTTGCAGTGAGCAGAAATTGTGAGTTCAGTTAACAGTTTACAGTTTACAGTAATAAACAGCCAATTCAATTCCGCAGAAATTCGGCTTCGGCTGTCGCATTCACCATTCACCATTTACAATTCACAATTAACAATTATTCTTCCAGCTTTAATTCAAACTCCGATCGATAAGCTTCTTTATTATTAATTAAATATATCACCTTATATTTTCCCAATTCCAAATCAGTACTACCAATCCAAAACGCATATTCTATCTGCCCTGCCGGTTGTTTGTTACTTACATTTTGTTGCAATTTTACCTTGCCCTTTGCATCCACTATTTGTATAGCAAAGGTACCCGAGTCTGTAGTTTGAAACGACTCTGAAACACGCACTGAAACTGTTTTTTCTACCTCTTTTTTAGGAATATAAATTTGCCCTTTTTTGCTGGGATCTATTTTCATTTCGGTTTTTACAAAACTCACCAAATCATTGCACATTTGTGAGTTTCCATTGAGTTTACCATACAAATCACTTTTATTGGTAATGGCCCATAAAACACTTTGTGCTTCTGTGGTTTGGTATTTCTTTTTAGCCACCAATTGGGCAAATTTTTTCATTACCCCATTGGTTAGATTGCCCAATTTATAGCTGCGGTCTTTTTGCGGACTGCCTTTGTGCAAAGCCGCGCACATGGCATTTAAATAACCGGCGGCAACCCCACCGGCAGCCAGGGTCCAGCTTGAATTATCGGTAAACAAAAGCGGCTGAATGGTTGTATCCTCGGGCTTAAACATATAACCGGCTTCGAGGTTCAGGGTCAGGGGTCGGCCCGAAATATTCTGCAACTGATAGCTTACACATTTACCTATATGGCTGTTGTCATTCACCCCGGCCAGTGTACCGGTAGCCCTAAAGGTAACTTTTACCCATTTATTATTTACTGCAGAACTAAGTGGTACAACTTCGGCAGAAGCTATTTGCAGGGAGGTAGAAATAATCACAGCCGCGAGTAGTAATCGATACTTTGTTTGCATAAAAATATTTTTATAAAGTTTAAGAACGCGATTTTCGGATTTTTATTGTCATTGAAAGAAAGGTCGTAATTTTGCACTTTTATGTCACACCTGCATCTGTACAACACATTTACACGAAACACGGAGCTATTCCGTCCCTTGCACGACCAAAATGTAGGGATATATGTGTGTGGACCTACCGTTTACGGCCCACCCCATTTGGGGCATGTACGCGGTCCGGTGGTATTTGATGTGCTGCGCCGATATCTTATAAACCAAGGCTATAAAGTGCGCTATGTGCGCAATATTACCGACGTAGGTCATATCGTTGGCGACGGCGATGAGGGAGAAGACAAACTGGCTAAACAAGCGCGGATTGAGCAAATTCAACCCATGGAAATTGCCCAGAATTATACCCTTGCCTATAACGAGGTAATGCGCATGGTAAATGTTATGCCGCCCAGCATTGAACCCCAGGCCAGTGGGCATATCATAGAGCAGATTGAAATGATCCAGGCCATTATGCACGAGGGTTTGGCTTACGAAGTAAACGGTTCGGTATATTTTGATGTAATCGGATATTCGGGTGTGAAAGGCAATACCTATGGCAAACTCAGTGGCCGTATTTTGGACGACCTGATTGCCGGTGCCGGAAACGAAGCCCGCGAACTGGAAGGACAGGAAGAAAAACGCAGCCCCAATGATTTTGCCCTTTGGAAAAAAGCCGCACCCGAGCATATTATGCAATGGAACAGCCCTTGGGGAGCAGGGTATCCCGGTTGGCACATAGAGTGCTCGGCCATGAGTCGCAAATACCTGGGCGATGTTTTTGATATTCACGGAGGTGGAATGGACCTGCTTTTTCCGCACCACGAAAGCGAAATAGCCCAAAGCACCGCATGCACAGGCCACAACCCTGCAAGGTATTGGATACACCACAATATGATTACCATCAACGGCCAAAAAATGGCCAAGAGCCTGAACAATGGCATTCAGGTATTGGAATTATTTGAAGGCAATCATCCCTTGCTGGAACAGAAATTCAGCCCCATGACCCTGCGTTTTTTTATTTTGCAGGCCCATTACCGGGGTACTTTGGATTTTAGCAACGACGCATTAAAAGCCGCCGAAAAAGGTTTGCAACGCTTGTGGAATGCCGCCAACCTGGTGGGTAAATTAAATACCAGCGATCAAAATGAATACGAAATTGCAGAAATTAAAAATGCAATTTTGGATGCATTAAACGACGATTTAAATACGCCCCAGGCCATTGCCCAACTCTTTGAAGCTGCCCGTGTAGCCAACCTTGTAAACGATGGTAAATTAAAATTGAATGCAGAAAATATTGCCCTTTTGCAGGATTTATTTACCACGTATTTGCAAAATATTTTAGGCATTAAAGAAGAAAATAGCGCCGATGATTCTGCCCTGGATGGGGTAATGCAAATGCTGTTGGATATGCGCAAAAAAGCCAAAGAGGAAAAGAATTTTGCCCTTAGCGACCAAATCCGCAACCAACTTACCGAGCTGGGTTTTACCATCAAAGACGGTAAAGAAGGCAGCAGCTGGAGCAGGTAATTTTATTCAAAACAGATTGCAAGTAGGTATCCCTATTCAAATTTATTTGATTTACTAATACCTGCTATTGAACTATTCTTTATTAATACTTCTAACGGCTTACAATCCAATCGCCAAAACACCAGGCCAGCGTAAATCTTACAAATGCTTGCCGGTTTCCAAAATAGATTCGCCTGGGTTCGGTTTAGATATAAATAAAATAGGATAAAACGGAATTAAAGGATAATCTAAAAATAATGCTATTTTGTTTGCATATTTCTTAAAAATTTATGCGCATTCGCCTAAAGAAAAAAACTCGTATATTAATTCCGGCATTCGTATAAATCTCGGGTATGGCCGTGTGGATCCAGTTTCCAGGTTTAGCAAATTTGGATCGAATATAAAATCCCAAACCGATATTTTTTCCAACTAAAATATTAGCATCTAATTGCAAAGGCACCATTATTCGCAATTTATTGACAGCCTCGTAATTTTCAATTTCACCCATTCCACTTATCCATTCTTTGCGGGTATTTTGTAATCCCAACTCCAACCCGGCAGATGGAACAAATTCTGCTGAAGCTTTTAAGACGGTGATTTTTCTTCCATAACTGGCATGGAAACTAAAAAATCGCAATAAAGCCCTACTTTCACTATGCGTGGGTCCTGAAAAAAATCCAACATATTTTGAGTAAGACAAACCCAAATCTACAATGGATTTAGAATTATATATCTGATCAGAGTACCTGGAACCCAAATTAATTTCATAGGGGGCTGAGTAATCCCAATCGCGGGAAAATTTCTGACTTAACTGATTAAAACTGCCATATCCGATAGACGTATATAAAGACCAAGGATTGAGATACACCGGACAATTTGGCCTGGCCGATAAATACAAAGAATAAAAGCAAACAAAAAATAAAAATACAAAACGTTTCATATCTCAAACATAATCCACACCCTGCAAAAATCCAAACTCCGGCCAATTATCTTTGCTGCATGAAATTGTCGGTAGAACTGCAATGCGCCTCATCGCAGGCCTGGTTAGATTGTGTGATGGCCGATTTTGATACTTTTCTGCAAGACCATGCCGATTGTGAACGCAAGGCCAGCAGCATGGCCATGAGTTTTGTAGCCAAATACCCCGACCGCACCGATATAGTGCCGGAACTTATAGAGACTGCCCTTGAGGAACTTGAGCATTTCCGCGATGTGTATGCCCTGATCCGCAAACGTGGGGGCAACCTGAACCATGTAATAGAGGAAGACCCCTATATTAAACAGATGCTGGCATTTTGCCGCAATGGCCGCGACGAACGTTTTATGGACCGTATGCTTTTGGCCAGCCTTTTTGAAACCCGCGGTGCAGAAAGGTTCAAGCTAATTTGGGAACGCCTGGAAGAGGGCAGTGAAGAAAAAAAATTCTTCCACCGGCTATGGGCATCGGAAGCCAAGCACGCACATATTTTTGTAAAAATGGCCCTGTCCTATTTCCCTGAAGATGCAGTATATACGCGCCTCCTGGCATTTGCAGCCGAGGAAGCGCGCATTATTCAGGCCCTCCCTCTCAGGGCGGCCTTGCATTAATCAGATGGATAAATTAGCCCTGCTTTTTTAAGGCAAACCAGCTCATTTCCATTACATGATCAAGTTCTTCGGGCGGAAAATGGGTTTCGAAGATGACCTCATATTTAATAATGGAAAAAATATTCTGAAAAACTACCTGCAACATCAGTTTTGAATCCAGATTGCGCAATAATCCTTGCTCAACTCCCATGTTCAAAAAATGAAACACGTCGTTGTAAAAAATCCGGCTTTCCCTGATGATGTTGTTGGTGACCGAATAACCGGCCTCACTTTCCTGAATAAAATACAGTTCTACCGAATGTTTAGAAAAATGCTCGTACCATACATTCACCAAGGCTTTAAACCTGGCTTGGTACGATTCGTCTCCTTTCACAACTTTGGCACCTGCTGTAGCGGCTCTTTTGTGGCAATACAGGAAGGTTTCCTGTAGCATTACATCCTTGGAACTGAAATAATGGTAAAACGTTCCGGCCGCAATCCCAGAATCTTTCGAAAGCTGGCCCATGGCCAGCCCATGTACTCCGGTCTTCTTAATCATGCTGAGTGCGGCTTTGTAAATTTTCTCTTTCTTTTCTGTTTTCATATTGTCATGAAACTGTCACAAAATTATACAAATATGATTTCCAAACAAACGTATTTATCAACAAATCCTTGTCAGACTTGTGCGATATTATTCCGGGGCAGCCTATTTTTGCCATAAAATGAGAAAAATTATATTCCTTTCTGTTAGCCTTTGCGCGTCTATCCTGCTTAAAGCTCAGTTTCAGTTTCTCCCTCCCGACATTACCTCAGCCATGGCTTTCGACATGGGCAGGCTTGGAAAGAAAATGGACCTGAAGAAAATTTCCGGTTTTCAGATGTTAAAATCTTCCGACTCGTTGGAAGGTGGGTACATGGCCGAATTAATGCGCCGAATTGCCGCCAACCTCGAAGATGCCGGGGTAGATGTAAAACAAAAAGTGGTTTTCTATACCCGAAACGACTCCATGAATACCTCGGCATACCTCATTCCGCTGAGTTCTGACAAAAAAATGCTGAAAGCCCTGGAGAATTTCAACAAAGACATATTGTTCGAAACCGACAAATTGCATGTGGGTAAGGATAAAAACGCTACCTGGTATATAAATGCTAAAAACAGACTGGGGGTAGCCGTGTATGGCAACCTATGCTATATAATGAAAGGTCCATGGAGTTACTACTGGAGTAACGACGAATGGGCCTACGACCGTGCATTGGACAGCATGCGGGCCCGCATAGACAGTATACGCGGCAATAGCTTAGAACCAGCCCCGGCTCCAGCACCAATTGAAAACATAGACAACGGCGACCAGGAATTGCCACCTAGCATAGATACAACACGCTATGTGCCCGAAGATGGAGACTATGTAGAAGCACCCTCACCGGCTGATTATGGCGACTCGCGCTACGACGACGACTCTTTGATGATTGCCTTCCGCGCCTGGTGGCAGAAAAAACGCGAAAAAGAAGAGTTAAAATGGTGGCAAGGAAAAGAGCAGGCCTATAAAAACTATATGAATGGCAATTATGCCCTGGCTAAGTCTAAAAAAGGCGCATTTTACACCGATGCCAATTTTAAAGAACAGGCCAATGTGGCTTCCGACCTGTTTCAGTGGGTAGATTTTACACCCTATCTCGACGAAATAATTAAAACTGCACAATGCTACAGGTACTACGATGAAAAACACGAATACCAGAGCGAATGTGACACTACCGTAAAACCCCGCGAAACCACATTTGGTAAATTCCTTGGTTCATTATATCTCTCCGGGCATGGAGACTTTAACAACGGAAATACCAATATGAATTACGAAATCAAAATGAGTGATTCGGTTCAGAAGTATTTTGATAAAATGCTGGGCAAAACCGTAAATAAAGCACTGTTTGATTTTATTAAAGTGCCACAGGTGGCCTCCCTGTCTGCCCAAAATTTATACACACCCGCAGCAGCCGATTTGTATTTTGCCGCCGCAGATCAATGGAGAATTACATTTAACGCAAGTAAAAAAGACAAGCAACTTACCAACCGATGGAATTATGCCGGTATGGCCGCTTTTGAAATATTCTATGCATTTATAGATAAAGATATGTTGTACAACACCTTCCCCGGAGGCTCGGTAAGCGCAGTTACAGGTATGATTACTTCGCACGAATCGTACAATTCATGGGAGTATGATGATGAAGGCAATTATGTGCCTACAGTAAAATATTACGACGCCCAATACCCCAAATTTATTTCAATTTTAGAACTGGGTAAAAATCAAAACCTGGATAAAATTCTCAATCCCCTGGTAAAAAATGAAGTGCTGGAATTAAACGGAAATATTTACTCATTCCGCAACGAAAATGGTGCCCGTGTGCCATTTTTTATGGTAAAAACAAATGGTTATTTATTAATTACCAACGATTCCCTTTACCGCAATCCGGAATACTTAAAAATGCCTCCAGGCCTCGATCAAAGCCTGGTAGATAATATTTCAAGTAAACCCTTTTATCTGGAAATGAATGGGCAGGGCACCAAAAACCTGGTTACCGGATTAACCCAAATCAGCAATACCATGCGCAATAAAAGCAACAATGCTTTAGAGGCCCTAAACAAGGTAACTGTAACTACCAATGGCAGCCTAAATAAATTCAATATCAATGTAGATTTTACGAATAAAACCCGTTGCTCTTTCATTGATATGATGGAAATGATAGACCTGCTTTACCAGCAATAATGACGCGTAAAAAACGCATCTGGATTTTTATTGCCACCCTGCTGATAATAGCACTGGGCTTTGGAGGTTGGTACTATTACCAATGGAAACATCCCAAGGCTGATAAGCTCACCGAATTGCCTGCAGATTGTGATTTTTTATGCACTTTAAACACCCATTTAATTGCCGAAGAAATATTACTTTCAGGTGATTTAAAACAAGCCGATACAGGCACTGTGCGAAAATATTTAGAATCTGCCGGATTGGATTTTCTGCAGCCTGTATGGATAATTGGTTCTTTGCAAAAAGAATACTGGGGCATAGCAGCTAAAATTTCTGATGAGAAAAAACTCCAAACTTTCCTCAAAGAAACTGTGCTGGCAAAGTATGATGCACAAAACCAGCAATGGACCCGCGATTCTTTCTCATTTTACCAGAAAACCGGTTATTTTTATGCTTTTAAAGGCACAATCCACAACTGGACAACGGGCCATCCACAGGGCATCAGCGATAGCCTGGCAAAAAAGGATCTCAATGGCAAAATTCTGAGTGGCTGGTGCCAACTGCCTCAAAAATGGGCTGCTTTTATATCTGAAAATAAAGGCCAACACTTTTTTGAATTAATCGAAAATAATAATAGAAACGAACCTAAGAGCCTTCAATTTATCACCCAGAAACTCGCAATCCATGGCAAGTCACACCAGGTTGCAGAAATACCTTTGATGTTTAATTTGTCTTTAGATTTATTTACTGTTTTTCCGGAAATCAAGAGAAAAACTTACAAATTTTTGAAAGAAACCGGCATAGATACCACTGGTATTTTTAATACTCAAAACGGTTATTTTGGTTTTTATTTTATGGGTATGGATACCATTTACAACTCAAGCATCAGTTACATTACCGATGAGGAATTTAACCGCAAAGAAATTATTACCAAAATTCCCAGAATTATACCAGCCTATTTAGGCAACTTTACCTGCCGCAATAATACCTGGTATAGCCACACAAAATGGGATAGTACAGAAAAACAGGTTAAACTTAAAACCCTTTTTGGCATTCCCATTTGGGCATCCATAGATAAATTGGAATGCACCATAAGCCAACGAAAATACAACCGTATTTTTATTGCTCCTGAAAGCAACGAATTCCAATATTGGCTCACATTAAACACTGCGTTGTTAAAGAAACCCGCCCAAACCTTGATGCCAGCTGCACTTGATTTTTTATCACCCGATATTGCAACCTTGGTTGCCGGATATGATGCAAATAACAAAACAGATTTTCTTCGCATAGAATTTACCGATAACAAAAAAAGCATAGCCAAAAGTATTTCAGATATTGTTGAATTCTATGGCCATAAAACTAAAAAATAATGCCGGGTAAATTCACTTTTTTCAGCAATCAACTGGCCAACAAAACCCTGGTTTTCGACGAGAATGAAACCCGCCATGCAATTGGCACCCTGCGCTACAAAGAGGGCGATGAAATAGAAGTAACAGATGGGCAGGGTAATTATTTTGAAGCGAAAATAAATGCAGTAACCAAAAAGAATTTTGCCGCTGAAATTATAAGTCAAAAACAAATTGCAAGGGATGGATTATTTTCCATTGCTATTGGCATTATCAAATCTACAGACCGCATGGAGTGGATTGTAGAAAAATGCACCGAATTGGGAGTGGCAGAAATCATATTTTTTGAAGCCCAAAATTCAGAACGCAACCGCCTGAATCTGGAACGTATGGAGAAAATTGCCGTAGCCGCTTTAAAACAAAGTCATGGTGCCTGGCTGCCTAAAATAATTTTTATGAAATGGAAAGAATTGGTGGCCAAAAAAGCAGATTTTAAAATGGTGGCTTATGTTGAAAATGGCAATGAAAATGGTTTTCATCCGCACAAAAGCAATACCCAATCTACGCTTTTATTGATTGGTCCTGAGGGTGATTTTGCCTCACGGGAAATGGAAGAGGCCCTGGCTGCCGGATTCGAAAAAGTGCACCTTGGAAAAACTGTGTTGCGCACCGAAACCGCAGTGGTTGCCGCTGCTTCGGTTTATCATTTGAAGTAGCCCGAAATGCCCTAATTTTGCGCCGTGAAAATACTCCTTCTTGGCTCGGGCGGACGTGAACATGCTTTTGCACATTACCTTTCAAAAAGTGCACTTTGCGAAAAACTGTACATTGCACCCGGAAACCCCGGAACCGCCACCTGTGGCGAAAATGTGGCCATGGGTATCCTTGATTTTGAAGCCATTTACCAATTTTGCATTCAAAACCAAATCGACACACTATTGCCCGGAAGTGAAGACCCTCTGGTTGCCGGAATCAGTGATTTTATTGAAAACAAAAATGCAATCAACGGCAGCCAAATTCGTGTAGCGGGCCCCTCACAATGGGCTGCCCAATTAGAGGGTAGCAAAGATTTTTCAAAAGCCTTTATGCAAAGGCACAATATTCCAACGGCTAAATCTTTTACGGCCGAAGCACATAGCATTGAACAGGGCAAACAGTTTTTAAGAGGTCTGCAACCCCCATACGTGCTTAAAGCAGATGGACTGGCGGCTGGCAAAGGTGTAATTATTACGGAAGACCTTAACGAAGCCGAAAATACTCTGGATGATATGATTCTCAACTCGCGCTTTGGCAAGGCCTCTGCAAGGGTTGTAATCGAAGAGTTTTTGCATGGAATCGAAATTTCGGTTTTTGCCGTAAGCGATGGAAAAAGCTGGAAACTTTTAGCCTCTGCCAAAGATTACAAACGCATTGGCGAAGGCGATACGGGCTTAAATACAGGAGGCATGGGTGCTATTAGTCCGGTGCCATTTGCCGATGATATTTTTATGCAAAAAGTAGCCGACCGCATTGCCAAACCCACTTTTGAGGGTTTAAATGCCGAAGGCCAGGCATTTCGCGGTTTTTTATTCATTGGCTTAATGAATTGCCACGGCGACCCTTATGTGGTGGAGTACAATGTGCGCATGGGTGACCCCGAAACCGAGGCTATTTTTCCGCGTTTAAAAACGGATATGGGTGCATTGATCGATGCCATTGCCGGCAACAAAATGGAAGCCCTGCATCTTGAATTATCGAACCAAACCGCGGCCACCATTTTTCTGGTATCGGGCGGCTATCCCGGAGATATTGAAAAAGGCAAAACCATGCAAATACCCGCACCAAGCCCCGATTCTTTATATTTTCATGCCGGCACCCGCCAAAACGGCAACGCGATTGAAACCAACGGTGGCCGGGTATTAGCAATAACCTCGCTTGGAAGCGATATTCAGGATGCTCTGAACAAATCGGCAGCACTGGCTGAACAAGTAAGTTACGAAGGCAAATACTACCGCCGAGATATAGGATTAGACCTGCTTAAATACCAAACCCAACCCTAAAATGGACTACCTCCAAGAAAAAGCCCGTGTAAAATCTACCTGGCAAAAAATCATCAACTATTTTTTGCGCGGATTACTGGTGCTAATGCCCTTTGCCATCACCGCATGGATTATTTACTGGATCATAAGCAACATTGTAAGCGCAATGGTAGAAAACAAACTGAGTGGGCAACAGGTTACATTCTATGCTATTTTTATTCTCATTGCCATACTGGCCACCGGCTATTTTACCCGCGGTGTAGTTGCCAGGCAAATACTCGATTTTTTTGAAGGGATCATAGAAAAAGCCCCGGGACTCAAATTCATTTTTGGCACCACCAAGGATATGACCGAGGCTTTTGTGGGAGATAAGAAAAAATTTACCGAACCTGTTTTGGTAGAATTTGCCCCCGGAATAGAACGTATTGGGTTTATTACACAGCACGATATGGAAATCATAGGGCGCAAAGACTATTACAGCGTGTATATACCCGCCAGCTATGCCATTTCGGGCGATTTGTACATTATTCAAAAAGACCATGTGAAACCATTTTCCCACGACAGTGGCCATGTGATGAAGTTTATTATCAGTGGTGGGATTGCCAGCCTGGAAAAAACCGAAAACCCCTGAGTGCCCGCAACGCGGTAGAATATTTACCCGCACTTTTCCGTTATCCAAAAAAGCCCTCAAAAGTATACAAACTGAAAACTTGTGTGCAGTTGGGCAAAACTCTCCATAGAAAACTCACAAAAAATCAGTTTTTTTGCCAAAATAGATCATGCAACTATTCTCAATATTACTCGCAGCAGGCACAACAGCCGCAGACACAACCGCCAAAGGTGGAGCCGCCGTTGGTGAAAAAACGGTAGAATTTGTTTCAGCCCCCGTTTTTGATATGTTGCTCAAAGGTGGCGGAATTATGATTGTACTGCTGCTATTGCTGTTACTGGCAATCTTTTTCATCATTGAAAGATTTTTATACATCAGTGGCAGATCCAAAATGGATTACAACTTGCAAAATGTGATTAAAGACAACCTTTCACAAAACCGCCCGGATGCGGCATTGGCCTATTGCGAACGCACCCCTACCGCACAATCGCAGGTGGTGGCTACCGGCCTTCGCTTTTTGGGTAGTAACATGCGCGAAATTGAAAGTGCCATGGAAACCCGCGCCAATGTTGAACTTAGCGCCATGGAAAGCAATCTTAACTACCTTAGCCTGGTTAGCCGCATTGCCCCAATGGTGGGTTTCGTAGGAACAATCTGGGGGGTAATTACCATTTTCTATACCATTTCGCAAAAAGGTACCCTCGAAATCGGCGGTATTTCAGAAGGTTTGTATATTAAAATGGTAACCAGTCTGGCAGGTTTAACGGTGGGTATTATCTCTTACATATTTTATACCCTGCTATTGCGCCGTATCGACCGTTTTGCAGACCGTTTGCAAGAGCAGTCACTAAACTTTCTGGAGTTGCTGAACAAGTCTAACCTCTAATTTTACAGAACATGAAAATTCACAGGCGCCGGCGCGATGAAGCCGAGGTTGATGCATCATCCCTGGCTGATATTATGTTCTTTCTGATGCTTTTCTTCCTGATTGCAAGTACCCTGGCGAATCCCAATGTATTTCCCGTAAATCTGCCTTCACAAAATAAACCGCATCAGCAAATTGTACCCAAATCCATTCCTGTTACCGTAAAACGCGAAGGTGATCAATTGCATGTATACATCGAACAAACCGAAGTGGCTTACGATGAACTCGAAGCGAAATTGCTGGCCCTTAAGGATGAATTTAACGATCCCAAAAACCCCGAAGGAGGTATGCATGTGGTTTTACGAGTAGACAAACAAACCAATGTACAGGATTTGGTAGACGTATTGCAGGTAGGTGCCAACCTTGGTGTGAAAATGGTATTGGCCACCGATAAGAAAAAACAATAACCCTTTTTTGTGAAGCGGATTGCAGCGCTTTTTTTAATTCTGTTCAATCTCTTTTCAGCCTCTGCCCAGCACGGTTGGGAGGCACGCATACTACCCGGATTTCTGGTACCACACCACGAGGACATGGCCCGGCAAATGACCCATATTACAGGCTTTGAAGTGGGCCGCGAGTGGAAAGTAGATTCTGCCGGCTATATCGCCCGGCACCAACACCACCCCTATGCCGGCATAGCCTTGTCGTATTTCAATCTGGGCAATGATATCAATGGGCATGCATTCTGCATACAAAATTATTACGACGCCGGGATTCCCTTAGGCAAACGCAGCTCTTTCCGGGGCCGTTTTTCGGTAGGCCTGGGCTACCTTACCAAGGAATACGATATTTATACCAATCCCATGAACCGGTCCATTGGCAGCCATTTCAATGGATTTATGCAAATTCTTACCTATGTGCAAACGCCATTAACCCAGCGTACCTTTCTACACTTTGGCATTGGCATGTCGCATTTTTCAAATGGAAACTGGAGCATGCCCAATCTGGGTATCAACCTGCCCTCTTTGGTATTGGGTGTAAAATACCGCGAAAACAACGAAAAATACCTGCATAGCCTTAAAACATACAGCGTGCCTAAAACCATTCAATGGCAATTTTCATCGCGCTTGGGAAAAAGGCAAATCGGGATAGACAACCCGCGCAATATTGTAAACTATTTGCTGGAAGCAGAAATCATTTATCCGCATAATCCTTTCAGGCAATGGCGTGTGGGACTGATATCATTTTTCGACCGCACCTATGTGTATACCAAATTTCAACCCCTGCCCTCCAATATACGCCCCAATCAGATTACCGAAATAGCCTTGCAATGCGGACATGAATACCGCATAGGGCGCTTTGGATTTGTTACCGACCTTGGATTTTATCTGTACCGCCCCGATAGAACCAAACGCATGTATTTTGAGGGTGTTGGGTTAAAGTTGTATGTAAGCCCCCAATTGGTATTAATAAACCGACTGAAAGCCCACCTTACCAGTGCTGATTATTTTGAGTGGGGCCTTGCCTATAATTTTACAAGTAAATACAAAGTAAAACCCGGATTTATAAATGGCTTTAGATGGATTTTTAATGCATTTCCGGAAGACAAAAACGCGGACTAATTTATTAAAAACCACCCATCCAACGGGGTTTTTTAATATCCAGGGTAGATACGTATCTGAAAAATAAACCGCTGGAAAATTCGGTTTTTTTATAGTCTAAATCGTAATAGGGTTCTACCCTGAAATCCATCCACAATTTATTACCGGCAATGGGCCTCGAAAACACATAGCGCAGCATGGCCAGTCGGCGCACACCCGAGTGCAGGTAAGGGTCTTTTAAATTTACATTGGTAAACATGGTGTTGCCCAGCGTGGTCTGAAACTCATTGGCATACCACCAGGTAAGCGCTATCTGATGGTATTTTTTTAATCTGAAACGCAAATTGGTCATGCTGGCCCAGCCATTTTTATAGGGCTGCACGGGGGTAGGAGAATTATCTAAACTATTCAGAAATAAATTCTCTAAAAAGAAATTGCTGTCGTTGGTTTTAAAACGCAAACCTATCATGGTATTTATACGCGTTGCAATTGGGGTAGGTATGGCCAATCCCTGCCCGCCCTGATGGTAGATAGTGGCTGCGGCAGGTATACTGAGAGTTATTCCTCCTGTCTGAACCAAATTTTCTTCGAGACTTTGGCCAAAAATAATCATTTCCTGCCGGCCCTTCGTTTCATCCATTTTTTGGCGCCACTCCAACCAGGCATCGTAATTCAATCTTTTGCCCTGGCGTTTTGCCTGTAAACCCAATTCTACCGGATGCATAAAAAGGTTTTCATAATTGAGCATGGGCTCGGGTAAATTATGAAAAATATGGGGCTGAATATTGCCAAGATTATATACCCATTTATTCTTTTTTATTTGAAAATTAAATATAGGAATTGCTTTGGTAAAAAAACCTGCATCGCCAAAATCTTTTTGCAAAAACACACCCGTGCTAAAGGTTGTATTGGATTGTATGCGATAATGCAATAACCCTTTTACCTGAAATCCAAAAATGGTTTCACCGGGATTTATATGGTTAAAATATTCATTGTTTTTTAAAAACTGGGTAGCTTCAAAAGTGGTACCCCAGCGGCTTTCGGGCATGGCAGGTTGCATCCTGAAAATATCATTGCTCAGCTGGGCATATAAGCTGCCACTGCAGAGTGCTACAATTGCTAAAACAATGCCGCGCATGCAGCGAAAATAAACATTTTTAATGGCAAAACCCTTTTTTTCCAGAAAACTACCCAACCCTTGCCAACAATGGGCATCAGCGGCCCGAGAATACCAACGAATCGGTCAGGTACAAATCATTGCGTGAGGTCCAGGATGCGGAACACCAGCGTATTTCTTTTTTTATAACCCGGGCATGCACCAAATCTACCATGGCGCACTGAAAATCTTTTTCTTCAGAATCATCGGTAATTTTTCCATTAATTTTCGTTAATTTATAATGTGGAATTATGGCGTATTTGCCGTTTGGCGATGCATTGATAAATGGGTCGGAATAAATACCGGTATCCCAACCTGCAATTTTTATTGTATCTTTTTTATAAATAATACTGGGTAAAAAACGCCGTTTTACTACCTGCTTAAAATACAGCTGCACACTGTCATTGACCTTAATCAGTGTGTCATTTTTGATGCCGCCAGGGTGTTGATTTGTAAAAGCAAATCCCACCATTATACCTACCACAATAAATAAAAATCCCGGGGTAATTCTCATGCCATTTTATTCTTTTTAAATATTATCACCCCGCAATTTACGGTAATGTTTACGCGCTTCTACATTGTACAAACTACCCGGAAAATCGAGAATTATTTTCTTAAATGCTTCCAGTGCTTTGGTTTTATCATTTAATTTATTTTCGTACAACAAACCCAATGCATACCAGCCATTATCGGCCAGAATATCATGACTGAAAGCAATCACCAGGGTTTCATACAACTCTGCAGCATCGGCCAGCCGGCCTTGCTGTTCGCGTATTTGGGCACGGGCAAATAAAATATCATCACTGAGTGCATTGCCCGGGTATTTTTTGGGAATACTATCCAATAATTGCTCTGCCGAATCGAGTTTATTTTGCATGCGCAATAAATCGGCATGGGCATACATTTCCAGTGCATCATAATTACTATCTATTCCCAAATTTTCGGAAATTGTTAGTGCCAGTTCTATGGCATTATTGGCAATCAACTGGGTGGTGGCGCCTTTCAATACTTCCAACTGTATTTTGGCCCATTCAAAATCTCCCCGAAAATAACTGAGTCTTGCCCTTCTGAATTTCGCTTCCTGCCCTGTAGCATCCTCTTCAAAATCTTTTTCTACCTGCGCATACATCAGTTCGCTGGTCCATACATCGCCGTCTATTACATAGGCATCGCCCAGCATCAATTTGGCAAAGGCCTGTGCCCTGCGGTTTACCCCGGGAGTGGCAATAAATGCCTCCAGCATATCAATGGCCTCTTCGGGCTGATGCAGGTATTTCATTTCAAGCTCTGCCAGCCGGCTCACTGCCCTGTAACTGCCATCTGAGTAACCGCGGCGCTTAATAAATACCGTAAACTCATTTTTAAGAGCCAGCAATTCAGCATCCGAAAGTTTAGGTCCGTTTACCAATTGCACATACCGGGTTTCAAGCAGTCCGCTCTCTCCTTCCTGGTAATAGGGTCCATCCTCGCCAATTTCTTTAATATAGGTATAGCAATTAACAGCCACATCCCAGGCTTCATTGCTCAGGCAAAGCTCGCCTAATTCTATCATGCGATACCCTTTTTCTTTAAGGCGTTTATCCAATGCACGGGTTTGCACAAAAGCCCCGTTCCAATCTTTTTGTTTAATAAAAGTCCACTTTAATAATTCGGCCAATGAATTATTCTCGGGCATACGCTGTATTTGCTTGAGCAAAATGGTACGCAACACGGCAAAATCTGCACTATCGGTTACATTCATTTCAAACAATTGCTGGCTTTGCTCAAAAGGCAAGCCCGAATTAATTACCATGGATACAAACTTGTCCAGCCCCTTTTCACGGTTACCCGTTTCCATATAAAGCATGGCCAGTTGTGAGCTGAAATCGGTTAATCCTTCAAACACTTTATCTCCCTGCTCATACGTTTTTATGGCATACTCATATTTCAGGCGTTTTTGAAAAGCACCTGCAAGGCGGGTATAGGCCCCATAATCTTGTTTTAAATGGCTGATGAGATCATTATACTGCTTTTCAGCCTCCTTCATTTTGCCCTGTTTTTCTAAAACAAAACCCGCATCTACCTGATACTGGGCTATCTCATCGTATTTGCGCTGTCTCTTGCGCACCATTTTTTCGGCCTTATCCCAGTTTTTAGTTTCAAGCAAACATGCCAGGTAGCGGTCGTACAAGTAAATACTTTCAGGCTCTTTTTCACTCAAATCCTGGTAAAGAGACAGGGCCTTATCGTATTCCTTATTTTCGAAATATTGCGCAGCCAGCTTCTCATCGGCCGTTTGCGCGCCCAGTGAAAAGGTGGTACCTATAAAGAGTAAAATCAGTATATAACGGATCATGGATATATCAAACATCAAATATAACGCCGCTTTTTGGCGTTTGTTTGACCTTTATACAGGAATTGACAAAAAAAGTAAATGATTCGTTGTATGGAAATTAATCCCTGGGCATTTGGCGAATCTCTTCCACCGCTGCAATATCAATCTGGTCCTAATCACGATTAGATATGCGCTTGGAATGCAACAGATGATTTCTGCACAGGAATGGTGCAGGTACATTTTGTATTTCTACAACAGGTGCGATTTCAAGTAATTCAGAAAATTGATCTTTCTCAAACCCGGGAATAGAAGTAAACAAATCCAACTCCATTAAATTGGCACCACAAATTCAAAAGAAATCGTCTTCAACCTCCATATTTTACTTTTTTACGGAATGCTTTATTGTAGCCTTTTCCATTTGCAAACTCAAGTGGCGTATGCGCATCATCAGCAAAAACTCTGCGGTATCTGATTTTTTGAATGCCGTTTAAGTTTTTTTCTCTGCTTAAATTTACCCAACATTTCCTTTTCCTGGAAAAAATCAATATGAAAATTCCCTCCATCCAAGATAAAGTTGGCATTATTAATCCTGCAAATCATCTATCGTACCCCCAAGATTAATTATTTAACCCCCCTTTTCCACTAAAACATTTTCACAAAATCAGCCGGCTTGGTGGGTGGATGCCAGCTATGATAAAGCCCTTCTGTACGGCTGCGAAACGGCGCTATACCCGCTTTGTAAAATCTAAAAAATAAATCCCAATCTTCTTTGCCCCAGGTTTTTATTTCTTCATTGTAATACCCGGTCTTTTCTAATTGTTTTTTAGTTGCCCCAAAAATACCTGTACCTTCTGTAAACCACCTCCAATCGGCCTTATCCGCTTCTATTTGCCATTGGCATATAGGAAACCAGGCAGAATTTTTGCGCACATTTCTTCTATATAAGTCATCCAGATTTTTGGGCAAACGCATATCGGCATCGCATACAAAAACATTATTACCCGAGGCCTGTTGGATGGATTTATTAAATACAAGTGAGCGCGAAAACGGAATATTTATTTGATTAATAATTAACGGTCCGGGCCATATTTTTTTTATTTCGGTTTCTACCTTTTCAACATCACTGCTATTGCAATCAACCACCGACAAACCAAATGCAGATGGGCGATCTACAGTTGCAAGCGAACTTACCAAATTTTGTAACAATGCCTGGCTGCGGTTATAATTGCCTACACAAATCCAGATTATTTCGTCGGTTTTAGGTACAAAAATGCGGCTCATAAATCCGCGTAAGTCTGTAAAAATACTGCCCCATCCCACCCATTTACGTTGGGGTGATTTTATTACAAACCAGGCAAAACGGCGGATGGAGGTAAGCAACTTTTAAATAAATTTAACGGCGAAATGAAATAAAATTGGTATCAGGGGGAGCAATATCACTTTCGCGAAGGCTGCGTGCCACCTGCCCGCGGTGATACATGGCATGCATAACTACATGCGAATAAATATCGGCAATAGAATTTTCAAAAGCATCCCCTTTGGTGTTGGCATATTGAATAGGGGTGTTTAAATCCATGGCATCCAATACCTGTAAAGAATTACGGTAATTATTTTCAGCAAATTCCATCCATTTTTCTGCCGGAATTCTATCCCACACACCTACTGTAGCAGGCCGGTTTTGAATGCGGCTGTTCCAGATTTCGTGTGCTGCAAGGCTGTGGCTTATCAGTTTCAATGCATCATCGCCCACCGATTCAATATGCGCCAAAGCGGTAAGTATAATTTTTTTATGGGCCTGAAGGTCGTAGTCAAACCAAAGAGTATACTGCGATTTCATATGTTTTAATATTATGCAATATTCGCATTCTGCATCCATTTTTTCTGCAATTCACAATTAATTTATTAAGTTTGTTTATGAATCTTCAATCACTCGATGTTGTAAAAATTCTGGGCTATGGCCTGTCAGGCTTCGCTTTTTTGCTTGTTTTTCTTGCATTTATGCTGCTGCGCAAAGAGCAAGATAAACCCGAACCCCGCAAAATGATTATCCAAACCATTCAGATGTTTATGGGATTGTGCCTGGTATTAAGCATTGCAGTGGGTGTTATTAGCATTCCCATTAGCCGCAACAATAGCCGGTTGCAACAAGTACTGCAGGATGGAACCGTAATTGCCAGTCAAAGTGAAAAAGCCGAGAAATCGGCCAATGATTTAGCCACTCGTGTTCTATCCAATAATTTGAGTGCCCTGGATATTTCCAAGTCCGAAAAAGACATTGCCGCACGGTTGGATAGTATTGATGAAATGGTTTCGGAAAACCGGCCCGAAGATGCGGCTTCACTGCAAGCAGTTGATAAATTAAAAGCTTCGGTACAAAGCGATTTTATTAAATTAAAAACGCCAAATCAAAACGAAGATACTCTAAAAGCCGCTGCCCTGCGCATTCAGCTCAGCACCCGACAAGCCAAAACCCTGGCTTTGCCCAAATCTATCAGCAATTAAATTTTCCAAACAAATTGCAACTGATAGCTGCGTGGTGGCCTTATATCGCATGGCCTGGCCATATACTCGCGGTTCAAAACATTTAACACCTGAAAGGTGATTTTGTATTTTGTTTTAATATAATACGACAATCTTAAATCAAAAACCAGGGTTGTTTTTAATTTTTTCCGGGCCATATCAATATCTGGTACTGCTATATCAAAAGGCTGTTCTACAAAGGCTTTATCAATATTCAACATGGCTGAATTATAGCGCGTACTCCAGCCAAATTCAACATTTTTATATCGCCCCTGTAAATCCAATCTGAATAAATGTTTGTACCGGTATTTCAAATAATTATTGGTATCTGCCCTAGTATTTTCATAGGTAAGTTTTCTGCCCACTGTATCAATGGCAAATATGCGCAAAGGCTCCAGTGTAATGGGATTTGAATAGGTATATCCACCCAAAATATTAAAAATAACTTTGCCTATTTTTCCTTCACCTGCAGTTTCAATTTCATATCCGCTGATCTGGCATTTTCCAACATTTAAACTTTTAAATCCCAATCCTAAAAACGGACCGCTGATATCACCCCATTGTGCAAAGGTAAATTCCATCATATCGTTCATTACCATGCGGTAGGCAGCTACATCCAAATAGGCCTTAAAATTACCAATGCGATAGCCCTGCTTAATCCCAATTTCTGCACTGTTTCCAAACTCAGGTTTTAGGTTTGGATTGGGGAAAATGGTAAGCGCGCCCACAGTGGTGGTGGTAAATGATTCGGCCATGCTGGGAAATCGATAGCCTTGCCCCCACGAGGCTCGCAAATTGGTAAAACGCGCCAGGGCATAGTTGAGTCCGGCTCTGAAAACCGGCCTGGATTGGGAGTATTTATTAAGTTTAAAATATTCGTACCGCGCACCGGCAGTGGCAATCAGGTGTTTCATGCGGTATTCCAACTGTGAATATGTAGCCAGGTTGCGCGAAGTTTGGTTGCCACTAAAAAGCGGTGAATGTGTTTCGGCCAGCATTGCTACCGCGCCGCCACTGTAAATCAGATGGTCTTTTAGCATCCAGTGGGTAATCTTGTATTCATTGTACCACAAGCTGCTGCCATTGCTCTGGTTGTTATTCGCATTGCCATTGTCTACCGCATTGTCCAGCAAATACACACGGTTTAGCAATTTATGCGTGGTTTTTGCCAGGCGCCAGGTAACAAATGGATCTATGCTAATACGGCTGGTATTGGTATACGTATAGCCACCGTCTTTGGGCGGTGCATAGGCATGCCCGTAATTTTCCCAAAGCAAAAAACTACCACTGAAACCCCGTTGGGCCGAAGTATTTATTCCGTATGAAAGTCCGTTTATTTTATTGCTTTCATGCTTCAAACGCAGGGTTAATCGACCGCGGTAATTCATTTCTTTCTGCCGATAACCCTCATCGGCCAATATATTCCAGGCAATGGAAAAACCGGTATTGCCGCGCTTTTCGGAGTAGTAGCCATTAGCCCCGCTAATGGTATGGGGCCTTTTGGTCCATTTAAGGCTATCACGGGGAGGGGTGCCGTAAAAACCCGAGAAAAAAGCTGCCGATGCCGTTGGCTTATCACCCGGATCTGCTGTGCGCAGGTTTACAATTCCATTCAAGGCCGACGACCCATACAGTACCGATCCGGCCGATTTTACCACTTCTACACTTCCCACATTTTCAAGCGGCATAAACGAAAACTGGGGCGATGCCGCATCTGCACTCAGCATAGGCAAATCATCGATTAATACCGCTACCCTGCTGCCTGCTCCATAGCTCCATCCGGTGCCGTTGCGGATATTAATTTGGTTATCAGTAATGGTTACACCCGGCACCTGATCCATCAGCTGGGTCATATCAGCCGTAACTTTATTTTGTATCAGATAGGGTTTTACTATGGTAATACTCACCGGGCTTTCTTTCAGTTTTGTACCCGATTTATTAGTACTGATCACAATTTCATCCAGCACCTGCGATTCGGGGGTTAATTGCAATACCAGTTTAGAACCAGTGGGCACCGGGGCTTTAAAAATACTGTCGAATTTTACATAGCCTTTTGCGGTTGCTACTACCCTATTAAATTCTTCATCTATCAAAAATATTTTTTGGGTTGAATCATATCTCACCCGCAATTCCAGGGCAAAGGGCGAATACACTACCAACTTTATGCCCTCTGCGCTAAACCCATCGGGGGTTTGAAACTGCAGGCTGGTTTGGGCCGAAGCAAAAACAGAGAAGAGTGCGCAAATAGCAGATAAAATGTGCTTGGCGTTTCCTTTTTGCATAGTAATTTCGTGCAATATTTGCACAATGATACGCAAGATCATCTTCAGTTTGTTGTTTGTTGTACTTTCCGGAGCTGTTGAAAAACTCAACGCCCAGGTATGCACACCCGATACCAGCTTGCATAAAGCGGGTTATAAACCTGCCGCTTTGCCTGTGGTAAAACAAGATTCGCAATACAATGAATCCATCACTGTATTGGTAAAACGCGATACTTTTAAAATGGTGGGCGCCACTAAAATTAATGTAAAAATCGACTCGGTAAAAGCCACTTCAGTGATAGGTTTGCCCAGCGGCTACAATTACAAATGCCAGCATCCGCGCTGTGTATTTTTATGGGATACAGTGCGCTGTGTTACCATTTATGGCAAAACCAGCCAAAGTGGTACTTTCCCAATTTTAATACCGGTAATTGGGTATGCCAAAATCGGTTCTTCTGCCCTCATTCAAAAAGATACCATCCGAGATTTTACCCTTATTGTGGAAGGGGATCCCGCATCTGTACACCAGGCCATCAAACTGCAGGGATGGACCGTAAAACCCATGCCTGTGCAGGATATTATTAAAATTTACAGCGAAAAACACGTGCCTGCCTCTAATTGGAAATTATACAACACTGCCGGAAAAGAATTACCCGTAAAATTTGAAGGCAATAATGGAATTTATACAGCAAATACCCAAAATCTTTCAGCCGGAATTTATCTGATTGGCAACGGAAATGTGTTTCAAAAAATAATCATATCTGCCAACTAAATGGGTAAAAAATTATACCTGGCCATTCCCAAAACCCGGGCCGAATATCCACATCTGGCAGTTGCCATTTTCTTTACTTTTATTCTATGGGCCATTCATTACGGATTTTTTGGATGGCAGGGCGGGCTCATAGCACTGTTGATTCTATTGCCCTTGCTTGCATTTTGGTATTTCAAAAAACGCGGCGACTATTTTGTACAAGCCGATGATAATGGCATTTCATGGCGCAAAGACATTCTTAGCCGTTACAATTTCATTCCGTGGAAATACATGCAAAGGGTAGATTATCTGGTGTTTGAAATTAACTTTAAAGTAAAAGAAACCGGCCAGGTGGTATCCTTTCCCACCAGCGGACTGACTGAGGAAGAGACCGATCAGCTGAAACAATTTATCAGCGATTTGGTAAACGAAAAAATGCAAAGCGGCGAATTATAAAATTCGGGCTTACCCATAGTACTTCGCCCTTCCAATTCAGTATTCTGTAATTTTACACCACACAAAATGCGCCTGTTTTCTGTGCATTCCTACAATTAACTTAATTTTGCGCCCCTATGGCCTTTAAACCCAATTTCGATTTTATTGAAGAACTGCGCTGGCGTGGATTGTTGCACGATATAATGCCAGAAACCGAAAAACTGCTTGCCTCCGAAATGGTAACTGGTTATTGTGGTTTCGACCCCACCGCAGATTCACTGCATATAGGCAACATGGTGCCCATTACCCTGCTCATTCATTTTCAGCGGGCGGGGCATAAACCCATCGCACTGGTTGGAGGCGCCACCGGCATGGTGGGCGACCCCAGCGGCAAAAGCGACGAACGCAAATTGCTGGATTTGGATACCCTAAACCACAACCTCGAAAGCCAGAAAAAACAATTAATGCGCTTTTTGAATTTCGAAAGCGGTGAAAACAAGGCCGAGATGGTAAACAATTATGATTGGTTCAAAGAATTTGGATTTCTTGAATTCATCCGCGATGTAGGCAAACACATTACCGTAGCCTATATGATGGGCAAAGACAGCGTTAAAAACCGCCTGGAAGCTGGTGGATTGTCGTTTACCGAATTTAGCTACCAATTGGTGCAAGGCTATGATTTTTTGCATTTATACAACTCTCACAACTGCAAAATACAAATGGGCGGCAGCGACCAATGGGGCAATATTACCACCGGTACCGAACTCATTCGCCGCAAAGCGGGTGGCGAGGCATTTGCCATTACCGCACCCCTGGTAACCAAAAGCGATGGTACCAAATTTGGGAAAAGTGAAGGCGGCAATATCTGGCTCGATGCAAAGAAAACTTCCCCTTTCCGCTTCTATCAGTTTTGGCTCAATGTGGCAGATGAGGATGCCATTAAATTTATTAAAATATACTCACTAAAATCAAAAGCCGAGTTGGTTGCCATCATCGAATCGCATGCGGGCAATGAAAGCCAGCGTTTGGTGCAAAAAGCCCTGGCCGAAGAAATGACCCAAAGGGTGCATGGCGATGAAAACTTAAAAATTGCCATAAAAGCCACCCATATTTTCTTTGGAAATGGTACCCGCGAAGATTTACTTTCATTAGATGCCGATGCCATGGAAAATGCCCTGGAAGGTTTGGAAAAATTTACCATAGAACGAAGCAGCATCGAAAATGGCATTCCGGTGTTAAACCTGCTTACTGAAAACACCACCATTTTCCCATCCAAAAGTGAGGCCCGAAAAATGATTCAGGCCAATGGTTTTTCAATTAACAAAGAAAAATACACCGATGTAAATGGCAACCTGCTTGCGTCAGACCTTTTGCATGGTAAATATATTCTGGCCCAAAAAGGCAAGAAAAATTATTACGTTATAGAGGTTTCCCAATAAATATTTTAATTACACTTTTCAGGGTGTAAAAGGTATTTTGTCGGCTTCTGAAAAGCACTTTAAGCTTATTTTTTTTGCTACACACGGGTTTACAAATGCGCAAATACAGCCAAAACTGCCGGTATAAAATTCTGCGAAAATTGGCCAATTGATCGGGAAAACGCATCTGGCTGTGCACCAACATATCGGCCCAATGCTGCAACTGACGGTATTTGCGGCCGGGGTTTAATTCGCATAAATCATGATGCAATTGTAAATTTTCATCCTCCGTTTTCTCTATATATTCAGCCAGAATTTTCTCGCGTACTTTGCGGGCCTTGTTGCGCTGATCCTCGATAGCCGCGGGTTTTCGGTCGCGGATATAATATTCAACCAGATTTAAATTCAGGTTGTGAAAATTCCATTTGTTGCGGTTTCGGGCAAATAAATCATAATCCTCTGCCGTATTATAAGCCGGACGGTAGTGATAGCCATTCTGCAACAATTCGGCCCTGAAAAAAACCGAGCTATGCACCAGCGGATTGTTAAATAAAAACTGGTGATAAATATCGGCATGGTCGGTATAAATTTCCCAGGGTTTGCGGCTTTTATTCACAGTAAACTGCGACCCAATAATGTCAATATCCGGATGAATTTCTAAATAATCGGCCTGCATTTCTATGCGGGTTTCGTCATAGCCATCATCGGCATCTGCAATTGCTATAAACACCCCGGTGGCCTGCTCCATTGCCGCGTTTCGTGCCGCCGATTGCCCTTTGGAGCTTTCAAAAGTGATGCGTTTTATTCGCGGATCTGTAAAAGCATCCAGCACTTTTTTGGTTTCAATACCCGAACCGTCATCCACTACAATAATCTCCAGATTATCGTAGGTTTGATTCAGCAAATCCCACAAGCATTCCCGTAGTAAATCTGTTTCATTCTTTACTGCAATAATTACGGAAACCAGGGGTAGATTTTTCACGATTATTTACCGTGCAATATATGATATTCCAGCTTTTGTTTTTTAAGTACATCCATACCCAGCACCCAGCCTACAATCCCAGCTGCACCCAATATTAAACCAATTACACCCAAAATAATGGCCTTTCCCATTGGTTTGGGGCGGGTTGCATTCAATGGCAAGCGCACATCGTCTACCACACTGATGAATGGTTTTTTACGTTCCAGATCCAGCACTGCAGTGGTATAGGCAATTACACTTTCGGTGTACATGGTAGAGGCGATAGCTGCATCACGACCAGCTTGCATCTCAGGTACATGCGAGGTTTTCTTTACACTGCCAAAGAGGTTATCCGAAATGGACGCTGCCGCATACGATTTACCTTGCAAAACCATAAACAATGAATCGCGGCGTTTTTTAGCAAAATTTGCCAGATTTTGCGAACGTTCAAGCTTTTTTAGTATATAAAAATCAGATATGGTTTTTAAATGATTTTCGAGAAATAATTTGGTAAACAATTCATCCTCACAAGTAAAATCCATAATTAATAAACCCGACTCCATAACCTTTGATTTTAAGGACAATTTAATTACAGAACTAAAATTGCGAAGCATGTAATCGCGGCTGGCATCTGTGCCTATTTTATATCCCGGTTCGTAGGCGGGCTTATTTTTAAAACTGCCACTGTAGCCAAATTTATCGATATAATAATTTACAAGTAAAATATCTTTATCGTCAATTTTTACGCTGCGTAATAGGGTTTGTTCTACCAATTTGTTAGACAAACTTAAATCTACCATAATGGTTTTATTGCTCGAGGGCGACTGGCCTGAGAGGGCCGCCAGCAGCTGCCCGCTACCCGTTGCTTTTGCACCGTCGTTTACAATTTCATCCTCAAGCAAATAGGTGAGAGTTGCATTAAAATACGAGGGTTTTTTCACCTCCATATAATACCCAAAACCACCCAAAACTAGAGTGGTAATTATGGGGATATAAAACAACTTTTTTATTTTATGCAGTACAGGCTTTACCTGCTGGTTTAGCAATTCAAATATATTCAGCTGTTTTTTTACCTCTTCCATGGTTATTTCGAAGTTGCAATTTTATAAATACCCATCAACGAAAGTATAGCCGTAGCGCGGGTTAACAATTTACTCAGGAACTGATCTACATTGAAAGATGAACCGCTTTTGCCTTTGCCTACGGGGGCTTTTTTAGAGGTTACAATAATTTTACTTCCGGGTTTCACTTTGGGATATATCCTGAAAAACAAGAATCGATGTGTACCCACCCGGGCCCCGTTTGCGCGCACTACCACTACCCGGTTTTTATCGGAAGTTTCGTTGAATCCACCCCCAAAATTGCGGATATAATAGCGTGCCCTTTTGTGTTTGGTATAATATACCCCGATATCGTTTTCGGTAAGCTTATTCAAATCGCCCGAAATTGTAACCAGATTTTCGGCATAGGGAACATAAATATAATCCCCGGCTCGCACAATTACATTGTATTTAGAATGCCTGCGGTGAATGGCTTTGCGGCTATTCAGCACCAATTCTACAGTATCACCGGCCTTGCGTGCACGCTTTACTTTTACCCCATTCAAATCGGCTTCGGGCCTGAATCCGCCAGCCCTTGAATAAATCGATGAAAGTTTTTCATAATCACTGGAAAGGGCATAAAAACCTGGATACTTTACAGCACCCCCGATATATACCATTTTTAATGGCATATAATCTGGATTCCGGCGCACAAAAATGCGGTCGAATGGCTGCAAAGTCATATTCACCATTGAGGTATCCAGGCCTAATTTATCTGATACCTTGGCATGGTAAATTTTTGGTTTTAAAAATTGATAACTTCCGTTTTCCAGATAAAAATTACGTACTAATTCTATGCTGGTTCCGGCAGAAATAAATCCAAAACCACCTGCCATATCAATCAGGTTTTGCACCGTCATATTATCGGCATAATCAAAATCGCCCGCATTGCGCACCTCGCCGTATACAGATACTGTAAATCCACTCTGAACCTCCAACTGATCAAATATCCTTACTACCGAATTTTTCGGGAGTATGATATTTTGAGTTGAGTTTTCGTTCTCGATTATTTGCGACGGATTAAAAGTTTTAACTGTGCTGCGATTTGTATAAATATCCGTGGTAATTATCAATCCCCTGCCCATATAAGCCGAAAGTGATAAACCACCCGCCATTTTAATCATATCAGAAATACGTGTATTTTCGGTATAATTCATATTCACCGGAGCTTTTACTGAACCCTGAATACCCAACGAAAATTGATTTTTATACGCAGTTCTTGAATAAATGGTTACTTCATCTCTCGGCATTAATTCGAATTTATCAAAACCCATTTTTTGTATCACTTCGGAGGGTTTAAAAGGAATTAATTTGCGGTCGTTGTCTGCATTGGTGCGTATTATATATCCAATGGTAGAATCGGCATCGGCGGTTAATCCACCTGCCATAAACAGCAGATCGCCCAAGTTTAATCCGCTGATATAGGAAAATGAATTGGGTTTATATACCGATCCGGTAATGCTTACTTTATAGAATTTAAGTATTGCATCTTTGCTAAATATGTAAATGCTATCCCGGTTATCTACTTTTATATCCGATGCTATTCCAGGCGTCTTCAGCAATTCCTTCGGGCTAAAATTAAAATATGATTTACTTAAATCGCTGTTGGTACGAATCAAATAGGCTTTTTCCAAATATGCATCAGAGGTATAACCATTGGCATTTTTTATTAAATCTGAAATGCGCATGCCCTCTTTCACAAAATATGTACCAGGCACACTCACCGCGCCAGAAACCAACACAGTATACTGGTTATCCATTCTAATTTCTTTAAACGAAATATTATCGCCAGGCAACAATTTAAAATCCTTTTTCTTTTTCATCAGTGAATCTAAATTCACACTGATTACTTCATACTTATTATCTCTAATGCGGCTAATTAAAACATCTTTTAAATAGGTATTGGGGTGTGTACCACCTGCAAAACGTATAAGATCTACAAGGCCTTCACCGGCTTTCATTTCATAATTACCGGGCCTGCGCACACTACCGCCAACATATACATAATTGTTCAGCGGCATTACAAAAATATAATCATTATTTTGCAAAAACACATCCTTTTGATGCTGAATATCTCTGAAATATTCATATAAATCAAACGAGTCTCTGATTTTCCCATCCCGCTTAATATAAATATTTCTTACCGAACCTATATTAGAAGGGCCACCCATGGAAACCAGTGCATTAAAGGCTGTATTGGTCGCCGGCATGGTATAACTACCGGGTTTAAATACTTCACCCATAATATTTACGGTAACCTGTCTAGGACGGGTTACCGAAACTGAAAACGAACTGCTAGACCCATTTAAAGCAAGCCTTGAACCAATTAATTCTCGCACTTGTTTCAGGCTTAACCCTTTTACAAAAAGTTTTTGGTAGCCCGCCAAATCTATAGATCCCGATTCGGAAACTACATAACTTTTACTCCAGTACCGATCGCCCCATACTTCTAATTGCACTACATCACCGGTTCCTAAAATATAATTTTCAGTTGGGATTACTTCATTGGTCTTTTGGATGGTAATAAACGCATTATCCCTGAAATACTGATGCCCATAAACCACGCCGGCAGGAAGATTTTTTACCGACGAACCTATTTTCGCCGTTTCAATTTCCTGCTCCAATATCATTTTTTCTTTTTGTAAAACGAGTTTTAAATTCTCGTTTTTCATGCGCAATACATCTTGCTCCTCGGGGGTTAAATTTTGCTTACCACCCAACAATGCAATCTCTTTTTCCAGTTTCAAACGCTGGGCCTGCACTTCAAGCCTTTTCAACTTCAAAGATTCGGCCTGCAACGAATCTTCTGTAGGCGATTCCTTTAGGGGTTTGTCGTCCTCGCCTTGTTTATTCAATGCAGCTTTAATTGCCTGGGTATCCACTACAGCCGGAGCTGCATCGGCACTATCACCAAAATTTGGCAATATAAACTGCGCTTTAATTCTAACGGCTATAGCTGAAAGAAAAATAATCGCGATTACTTTTTTCATCATTTCATTAGGTTTTTTAGGTAAATTCCATACCCACTTTTTTCAAGGGGTTTTGCCAGATTTACCAATTGGTCGTTATTTATAAATCCGTTTCTCCAGGCTATTTCTTCAATACAGCCTACTTTTAATCCCTGACGGTCTTCAATTACCTGCACAAATTGCCCTGCCTGCATCAGCGAGTTAAAGGTACCTGTATCCAGCCAGGCAGTGCCGCGGCTCATGATGCGCACATTGAGTTTACCCTGCTCCAGGTATATGCGGTTTACATCGGTTATTTCTAACTCGCCCCGGGGTGAGGGCTTTAATTCAGCCGCAATTTTTACTACCTCATTGTTGTAAAAATACAAACCCGGTACAGCATAGTTCGATTTGGGTTGCAAGGGTTTCTCTTCAATGGAAATAGCCCTGAGTTTATCATCAAATTCCACCACCCCATACCTTTCAGGATCGCTCACATGGTAGGCAAATACAATGCCTCCCTCAGGGTTTACACTGGATAGCAGGGTTTGGCCAAAATCGGCACCAAAAAAGATATTATCACCCAAAATCAGGGCTACAGAATCGTTGCCAATAAAATCTGCACCCAGTATGAAAGCCTGCGCCAATCCGTCGGGGCTGGGTTGTTCACAATATTCGAACCGGCAACCTAGCTGGCTTCCGTCCCCAAGCAATTTTTTAAAATGGGGCAAATCGTGTGGGGTACTGATTATCAGAATTTCACGGATTTGGGCCATTAACAGCACCGAAAGCGGGTAGTAAATCATCGGCTTGTCGTACACCGGCATTAGCTGTTTGCTCATGGCCAATGTAAGCGGATGTAGCCTTGTTCCTGATCCTCCTGCTAGTATGATCCCTTTCATGGATGGTTGGCAAAATTAAAGCAGCCCAGACCTTTAACAGTCCCATGCTCCACGAATTGTAGGAATTATTGGACGTAATCAGATTTTCTTTTGGTAAACCCGCACCCAGTCTACATCAAAAGTATTGGGCAAATCGGAAGGCTTGATACAGTTCAGATAGCGGTGGTCAACCGCATTGTTTAGTATGATATACATGGGCTGGCGGTAAAATTGCTCCATCCATGCAGTAAGCTTAATGGTCTTTAAAAGTACCCCGTCGGTATAAAATGTTACCTTCCCGGGTTCCCATAAACAACTGTATATGTGAAAGGCCGTATCGGTATCGGCGCTTAGGGTAACGGATTTGGTAAGGGATGATTTGGTGTTGTTTTCGATTTTACCAAAATGCATCGACATGGTTTGCTCGTGTATATCTTCTCCGCTGCACCGCCCATACATTTCAAAAATATCAATTTCAGGCGGCCAGGCATTATGGCCGGTAAGCCAGAAAGCAGGCCAGGTAGCAGGTCCGTGTGGATTTTTACTCCGAATGGCAAAATACCCATAAACAAAATTCTGACTCTGGTAGGTATTAATCAACCCCGTACCGTAGGTAGATTGGTATACCGAATCCCCTTCCCTGATTTTACGCGGTGCATAGCGGTTTTGCAAAAGCAAATGTCCGTTTTCAACGGTTACCTCAGAGTCGCCATAATATTGGTGTGGAAACTGTGAGTGAAACCGGCCCCAGGGCTGGCCTTTCTGCCAAATTGCGGTATTGAACGAATCGAAATTATCTTCAAAAACCAGGCTGTAATCCTTGGTATCAAAAGGAAATGCCAGGCGCGAGGTAGATTTATCCTCCGCTTTTTCATACCTGCGACCCGCGCCTCGGTTTTTTAAATCAAAATACCGGCGGGTAAACATGCCCATGCGCCCTTTTCCCGACACCGTTTTTACCGAGTCGGAACCCTGCGCCCAAGCCGATAAACATGAGTGTGCAAGAAAAAATAAAACGAAAAAGATGCGCATTCGGGGCAAAGATAGTATCCTCTTTGGCTTACATAAGCTAATTTTGTGCCATTGAATCCTGAATTTAAAAGTGGCTTTGTAAGTATTATCGGTATGCCAAATGCCGGCAAAAGCACGCTTTATAATGCCCTTATGGGCGAAAAACTGGCCGTTATCAACCCCAAAGCCCAAACCACACGCCACCGTATACTGGGCATCAAAACTACCGACGATTATCAGCTCATCTACTCCGATACCCCCGGAATACTGCGCAAAGTGAGCTATAAAATGCACGAACAAATGATGCATTTTGTAAATGAAAGTATGGACGACAGCGATGTGCTCATTCTGCTGGTTGATGTAAACGAAAAAGAATTTTCGCCTGAAATTGCCGAAAAATTCAACCGTTTTTCGGGTAAAAAAATTGTAGGAATAAATAAAATCGACCAAACCAACCAGGAATGGCTCGACAAAAAAATGGAACGCTGGACCGCCGAATTTAAAGCCGATGAATACCTGCCCCTTTCTGCTTTAAATAATTTTAATACCGACACCCTCGAAAAGCTGGTTCTCAAATACTTACCCGTACACCCTCCCTATTTTAGCGGCGAAGATATTACCGATCGCAGCGAACGTTTTTTTGTAAACGAAATTATCCGCAACAATGTTTTAAAACTCTACAGCGAAGAAATTCCATACAGCGTAGAAGTAATGACTTTATCGTTTAAAGAAGACGAAAAAATTATCAGAATGAGTTGCGAAATTATCGCCGAACGCGAATCGCAAAAAGGCATCCTCATTGGCAATAAAGGCGCCGCAATTAAAAAATTAGGCATCCATTCCCGCAAAGATTTAGAAGAGTTTTTTGGCAAACAAGTATTCATCGAATTATTCGTAAAAGTGCGGGAAGACTGGCGAAACAATAAAAATATGCTCCGCCAATTCGGTTACGAAATTGATTAATTTTTAAATTATTTTTTTTAATATTTTATCCGTTCCAAAAATAATTAGCGGAACAAAAACCCTCTTATAACAGGAATTAAAGCCTCCTAAAAGTCCCATTAAAAAAAAAGGAGGCGCAGCCGACCAACAATAAAAGTTATATCCCAGGGAGGCGAAGCCGACCTTAAAATAACAACTACATCTACAAGCCGATTAGGCGTCATAAAATATCATGAACGGAGGCGAAGCCGACCTATAACAAACATTTATCCTCAGGGAGGCGCAGCCGACCTCAAAAATCACACAAAACCCCGGCTGTTCCATCGGCTGTTCTTCGGCTGCCTTTCGGCTGTTCCATCGGCTGTTCTGGCGGCTGCCCCAAAAAGCATAAAAAAAAGCCGGCTATCAACCGGCTTTTTTTTATGCTTTTTGGAAATTACTTAATCATCAAAGCCTCGCTATACATTTCGCCCGTAGCCGAGGTAATTTTTACCTGGTACACACCGGCAGCAGTAGCTAATGGAATTTCAAAGCTGTTGCCCGCTCCGCCAGTATACACAACACGGCCATCCATGGCAATAATCTGTACCTGAGACAGTGCATTTACGCTGCTAATGAATACTTTGCCAGAGGCAGGGTTTGGATACATTTTAATCTGGCCCTGGGTAAATTTCATCACATTGCTCGGCTCATCATCCTTAATTAACACTGTAAGCAAGCTGTCTGGCCCCAATGAACCCGGACCTACAATATTGCGAATAGCCAACACCAGTATTTTATCTCCATCCGATACATTATCATCCGAAATATTGCACTTAATAGAGTTTACACTGTTGTTTTTAATTACAGTAATGGTGCGGGTATTAAAGTTGTAATCGGTAGGACTTACAGCGGTTGTTGAGCTGGTTTTCACCACTACATCAAAGGTAAAGTTCTCGTCGAGTGGCAATACTTTAAATCCAATATTGCTCAGTGAATCGGCAGTTTCAAAAATGGTATCTCTTACTTTTTTGAAATTCACTACAGGCAATGAAGCAGCCTCAATGTCGGCCAGGTAGCGTGGGTTTAATCCATACAAATTAGTCAAAGGTGCGGTAGGATCGTATTGAGAACCAATACCGGTTACGTTGATATAGCCAGTTGGCGCCGAAGTTCCGTCGATATTGGTTTCAGCATCAATAATCAAGGAGTCTATGCTGCCATCGGTATGTTTTACACGCACAATTTTATTGGTATTGGGCGACAAGGCAGATGTTGGCCAATCGCTGCTATTTACCAGAATTACACGGGTAAATTTGGTCATTTTGCTTTCAGTAGTTTCATCTACATCATTGGCAATATTGGGGGTGCGCAATGTGCGGTTTTTGGCAATCACCACAATGGTATCCAACTGATCCATTGTAACCATACCTTGCACCTGGGTTACAGTACCCTGTACCATTACGCTATCACCCTCGGCTACAGTATAGCCAAAAGTTTTGCTGCTTGACAACACACCCAAACCGGCTGTTTTATCCATAATGGTAAACTGCAGGCCACCGCTGCGCATGTTTCCTCCATGAACAGTACCTGTTACACGGCATTTTACATTTAATGAGTCGGCTACGCGGCCGGCTTTATTCTGTTTAGAAATAAGCGTTGGGCTGTAGAGTGGATAATCATCACTGCTAATGTTTATGGTAAAAGTATCGGGTTTCTGAATTACGATATTGGACAATACACCCAATCCGAAAACTGCTTTTTCTAAATTCTCAAATACCTGATCATCCAAAATTGGAATTGAAACAGAAATGGTATCGGGTGTAGAATTGTCTATATTGATAATCTGTGAGGTAGGATTAAATGTAAAATCCGAACCCTGAGAAGCCGTTGAAGCGGCAGAAATCCACCTTAAAGTAAAGTCCCCACCTGCATCGGTTTTAGAAATTACCTTAATTTTAATTTTTACTGAACCTACTTTCTCAGAAACATTTACAGAAGTACCTACAAATTTGATGTAAGCCGGACCATCGTTGTCTTTTACAATAATGGTGTTTAAAGAATCCTTGCCAATTTTAGCAATACCGCTTTTTACACGCACATTCATTACAAAAGTATCGTCCCAATCTTTATTCAGGTCATCCACAATGATGGCTTTGATTGTTATAGAATCCGGACCAGTGGTTTTTCCCAAATTGAAAACCGAATCGGTAAAGCTTTTACCCAATTTAAATTCAGAAGGAATTAAACTGCTGTCTCCTTTTGATTTTACACCCAAACGAATAGAGGAAGGACTAGAAATGGCTTTATCCATTTTTACCTTAATGCTTACAGTACCATCGGTTTCTTTGGCTGTTAGCTTGGTAACACCAAAGGTAACGGTGGCCACATCATTGTCGGTAATGGTAAGGGTATTGGCAACCTCTACACCCAATACGCAGTTTGTAGGCTGATCCAGACGCAGAACCACAGTCTCGTCGGTTTCAGCCATATTATCATCTACAATGGTAATTTTGGTAGTATCGTAAGCCAATCCGCCCGGATTAAATGTAATGGTACGGGGTTCGGTAAGATTAAAGTCGGCAGATGCGCCTTTGGCTGCAGTTCCACCCACCAGGCTGATGCGTACAGATTGAGCTTGGTTGTTGCTGTACTTGCGCACCACGTATATTTCTTTTACTCCGGCGCCTTCGGTGGTGGTTGAAGTACGGTTCAGGAATTCAATTACAGGCGATACCAAAGCGGCATCGTTTTCATCCAGTGCTACCGGAGAGGTTCTGCCTCCGCTGGGGTTGATTGTGTTTTTATTCGATGCGCCCCATTTGCCATCGGCATCCTGGTTGGCATACAAGGGTATACCATTATATCGGTCTATCTTTTCTATGCGCTGCACACCTGCTGCGTTGTTGTTAGGTATAATGCAGGCCCAGTTTCCAGCCACTCCTTCTACATTGGAATAGAATGAAACAGCACCCGGAACGGTAATCTCATCTTTTTCAATCATGGTTAAAGACAATGGGCGACCAGTGCCGTTTACATTGTCGTACAAAGCCACAAAGCTTTTTGAAGAAGCCAGGCTTTTACCCCAGATACCTGTACAAGAGTCGTTGTGCTTACCAGCGCCAAATGCCATTACATGCATGGAATCAAATCCATATACCCTTAATGAGTCGGTAGCAGTAATGCCTTTAGCCAAAATGCAGGGATACACATTTTTACCAGGATTGAAACGGCTGTCGCTGGTAGGAATAAAACCAAACCAACCCTCATATTCACCGGCACCATTGGTATAGAAAGTATCGTGCGATGATCCGCTGGTCCAACTTGGGGTGGTGGCATATTTCCAGTTTCCGCTATCCAGAAACATGGAGGTACCAGCTCCCGGAAACTGTGCAGTAGAGCTGAAATCAGAGGATACAATCCCGCGGGTTACATATTTGTAGGCCTGATTTGGGGTCAAACCAATCAGGTGGGCCCGGAAAACCACTGGCATTGCATAACTTCCACCTTTTGTAGAAGCCATATACAATGGCACTTTAACGCCTCCAAAGCCAGCATTACTAATCTGCCCGAAAGCAGTAGCTGAAGCAACGAGGAAAACTAATAGTAATATTCTTCTCATAGTTATGTGAACTGGCAAATTTACCCCATTTTACAATAAAATTACAGAAAATTGAAGGTTTAGCCGATTTTTTACACAAATCTAACCAGAGGCAAATGCCAGACTCAGATACCCAGGCTCCGTTAACCCACTCTGTATGATTGGATTAAGGCATGCTTCGGCAGTTGCACCGGTGGTTACAACATCATCTATCAAAATAATTTTCGAATACTTGTTCGCTACTTTTTGGTTCACCGAAAACAGGGTTTCCACATTTTGCCACCTCCTATACCGGCCCATCCGGGTTTGGCTGCCTGAATAATTGTTGCGCACCAGCAAATCGTTTACCACCGGCACTTCCAGCACTTTACCCAGGCCGCTGGCAATAAGGCTGGCCTGGTTGTAGCCCCGCTGCTTCTCCTTGCGCGGATGCAAGGGCACCGGCACCAGAACTTCGGGTTTAAATTCGGGATTTGCCGCTTTCAAATCAGCCCCAAACAAACTGCCCAGATGCTCTGCTAAATCCTGGTTGCCTTTGTACTTAATCTGGTGCAGCAAATTTTGGGTAAGTCCGTTTTTGCGAAAATGCAGGTAACTGCTGGCAAAAGCCAAGGGTATACGGCCCCAAAATACCTTTTCAACCGGATTGCCCTGCTGAAACAAAAAACCTGTGCGCGGCAATTTGTCTAAACAGTGCATACATACCCCCACTTCGCCCTGTACCAACCATTGCTGGCAAATGGCGCATACCCTGGGGTAAAACAATCCGCCCAGCAGGCGCAAGGGTTTTAGATAATCCATTGGCTATAAAACGGGCAATTAGACCAGCGGCGAAAATAAATCGGCCACAAAAACACGCTTATCGTAAAACAATGGCAATTATTGTAGGAAATTTGCCACACTTCCCATGGCTTCACGCAAAGACAATAACCTCCCCAAAGCAAAACTCAACGCCGCCAATTTTAAACGCAGCCTTCGCCTGTTCAGGTATATCCAAAAAACCGATCGCTGGCTGTTTATTCTGGGTACCATTTTTCTGGCACTCACTGCAGTTACTTCACTGCTTTTTCCCAAATTGTTGGGAAGCCTGGTAGATGGGGCCGCCATGCCTTCATTGGGCCAAAACTCTCATACCCCTGATGCGTCTCAGCTCGAGAAAATTGCCATTTATTTTGTTTACCTCTTTATTGCACAGGCTGTATTCTCATTTTTCCGCATTTCCATTTATGTGCGGGTTACCGAAAATATGACCTTTGGCATACGCAAGGATTTGTACAAAAGTGTGCTCATGCAAAACATGGATTTTTTTAGCCAAAGCCGCGTGGGTGATTTATTGAGCAGATTTAGTGCAGATATTTCGCAAATTCAGGATTCGTTTACCACCAATATTGCCATGTTTATGCGCCAGGTTTTGGTAATTTTAGGCGGGGTGGTGATGCTGTTTTTTACCTCATCCAAGCTGGCTTTGATGATGCTGGCTACGGTACCGGTGGTGGTAATTATTTCATTGATTTTTGGTAGATATATTCGCAAAATAAGCCGGCAGGTGCAGGATTTTACCGCCAATAACAATGTAATTGTAGAAGAAACTTTAAGCGGAATTGTAAATGTAAAATCATTCACAAACGAGCAGCACGAGCTTACCCGCTACCAAAGCAGCGCCGAAACATTGCGCAAGGAAAGTATTTTTCGCGGATTGCTGCGCGGTGGTTTTAGTTCATTTATTATCGTGTGCCTATTTGGCAGCATTGTATTCCTCATTTTTCAGGGCCTGGTAATGGTGCGGCAAGGCACCCTCAGCCAGGGAGAACTATGGCAATTTATGCTGCTTACTGGCTTTGTAGGCGGCAGCATTGGCGGTGTTGCCGAGCAATTTGTGCAAATTCAAAAAACATTGGGCGCGGTAGAAAGGGTAATGGATTTAATCGACAAACCCATTGAACCCATGGTAATTTCAGATGCCCAAACCCAAAAAATGCAGGGCGATATCCGTTTCGAAAATATTGAATTTTCGTACCCCTCTAGGCCCGATTTTGCAGTATTAAAAAATGTAAATTTCAGTTTACAAACCGGCAAAACCCTGGCCGTGGTTGGCCCAAGCGGGGCAGGCAAAAGCACCATTATTAATTTATTATACCGGTTTTATGAACCTACCTCCGGACAGGTGTTTATCAATAACCAAAATATTCACAATTCGGATTTATTTACCCTGCGCAATTCTATGGCTTTGGTACCCCAGGAAATTATGCTTTTCGGAGGTTCCATTTATGAAAATATTGTGTATGGAAACCCAACTGCCAGCGAGGCTGAAGTGATGGAAGCAGCCAGGCGCGCCAATGCCCACGAGTTTATTATGGACTTTCCCGATGGGTATAAAACTGTGGTGGGCGATCGCGGCATTCGTTTATCCGGCGGCCAACGCCAGCGCATTGCCATTGCCCGGGCCATACTCAAAAACCCAAACTATTTATTTATGGATGAGGCCACCAGTTCGTTGGATTCTGAAAGCGAAAAACTGGTGCAAGACGCGCTAGAAAAACTGATGCAGGGCCGCACCAGCATTATCATTGCACACCGCTTAAGCACCATACGCAATGCCGATAAAATCATTGTATTAAAACATGGTACTGTGGCCGAAGAAGGCGACCATGATGCACTTATGAATATCCCAAATGGCATTTACCGCAAAATGGTAGAATTGCAGCAAGAACCCGAAGATTTTTTCGACAATTGAGCACCCCCGTTCAATATCAATCCATAGCAGGTCTGCCCTTTCCCATGCTGGCCGCAGCCGATGAAAAAGGCTTATGTATGCTGCATTTTTTAAATGAAAATTATGTCGACGATCATTTGCAAAAATTAGCTACTAAAAACCAATGGGAAATGCAAAATACAGGTTCGGATATTTTACAAAAAACCGCGCATGAATTGCAATTGTATTTTGCAGGTAAATTAAAAGATTTCAGCATTCCCCTTTCATTTTATGGTACCCCATTTCAGCAAAAAGTATGGGAGGCTTTGTTGCAAATTCCGTATGGCCAAATCCGCAGTTATGCCCAGCAAACCGCCATCCTGGGCAATCCCCTGGCCATACGGGCAGTAGCCACCGCCAATGGCGACAATCCCATAGCCATACTGGTTCCCTGCCACCGCGTAATAGGCAGCAACGGAGCCCTCACCGGCTATGCCGGCGGCCTGGATAAGAAAAAATTTCTATTGGAATTGGAAATGCAAAACACACCCAGAGAAGGGAGTTTGTTTTAATAATAAATAAATTTATCCCATGTGATTTCCAATCCCAAAACCGTAGGGGTCTGTCGCGACAGACCCTTACAGTTTTGGAGTGATTCAGGAAAGTCAGGACGCTATCAAACCTGTAACTAGGCGTTTGGTCTGCACTATCGCAAGGCAAGAACACAAGACCGAACCGCGGGATTGGGGATAGTGTTTTGGGAGAACACCAACAGCAGGAGGAAAGGATTACAATTTCAAACAATTCGAATTCACCGTTATAAAAGCATCTCAATTCATAAACCCTAACAGTCGGGGAGCGGTTATAGTACCCTGTGTTCCCAATTTAAAATTAATTTAGACAATTCTGCAATTTCCTTATCATTTTCTCCCACATCCAAGTCTGACAAATAATGCTGCACAAATTCATATTCGCTTTCATTCTTAATCCCTTTCTTTTTGACTCGATTGATTTTCTTATTTCCGCTACTTAATTCGGATAAAGATATTCCACGTTCTTTTATAAAGGTATAAAAGTCACTTACGGTTTGTTTGTTCTTTTCGTTTAATAGTGGCGTTATGAAATCTGCCATTAAACCATATTCAACTTTTTTTAGGTCTACTTCATTTAATAATATAATACGAAATTTAGACATTTCGTAATCAAAATAATTGGGTGTAATAATATTGTTTTTCGTATTCCAATATTTGCAAAATTCAGTAAATACATCAAAAATGTATATCAATCGTTCTTTTTTTTTACTTTCCATTACGCAAAATTAATTTTTTTTCCTGTTGGTCTTCCTCCCCACCCATCCAATCCCCCCGCCCTCTCGCGGTCCGGTCTTATGCGACGGATAGCAGCCCGGCCGACCAACCACTTTGTGTATTCCAATATACTCAATTTCATACCAATTTTTACTTCAAACAACCCTAAGTTTATCCCTTCGAAAATAGGAATTGTCTGGCATATTTCAAAAAACAAATCCAAGTGCACGTTATGGAGTGGGCTACCATTCCCATAATTCGACAGAAATACAGGCAATTACTACAACTGAATTCATCTATTCCTACAGAGTTTTTAAAATGAAATCCCTATATTTGAATAACGAGATTTAAGCCAATTCTAAACATACAAGGCTACACCATACCCAACAAAGGTTTCTCTCGCATTTATCCCACCTTTCTCTCAGGTTTCTCCCGCGTTTCTCCCACCCAAAAGCCTACCTAGAGGTTACCCAGAGTTATGGATAATAACATACGCACTCCAATAATGCCTGAGGCATGAATTCACTTCATTCCTTAAACTACTTCCCTCCTTTCATCGAAAACCCCTTTCACCCAATCCCATTCGTTTTGCATTTACAGCCAAAAACTATATTTTGCACAACCTTTCTATGAAAAATAGCCTCGTTTTTTCAACCCTCACCGCCCTGCTGGCCCTGGCTTGCAATAGCAACAAAAATGCAAACGAAACCTCCGGGCCCGATCCCCTGGCAGCGCATATCGACAGTACGGTAAACCCGGGTGCCGACTTTTTTCTGTTTGCCAACGGCAAATGGTTTAAACAAAACCCCATTCCGGCCAGCGAAATGTCGAACGGATTGTGGCAGATTATAGGCGATACCATCAATGCACAAATCCGCAGCATTTGCGAATCATCGGCAAGTATGAAGGATGCCGAAAAAGGCAGTAACAAACAAAAAATAGGCGATTTTTATTACAGCGGTATGGACAGTACCACCATTAATAAAAATGGATTAAGCAGCCTGAAACCCGAGCTGGACGCCATAAATAAAATAGCCACGGCCGATGATATTATAAAATTTGCAGCCCATTTACACCAATATGTAGGGGCTCCTTTTTTTAATTTTTATGTTGGGCAGGACGATAAAAACAGCGAACAAAATGTACTGTTTATTTCGCAAGGCGGACTGAGTTTGCCCGACCGCAACTACTATTTTGACGACGACCAGCGCGCGCAAGACAATCGCAATTTATTTAAAAATCACCTCAAAAATGCGTTCACCATTTTGGGCCAGGATGAGAAAACTGCTGTAGCCAATGCAGCCAATTTGATGCAGCTGGAAAGCAGTATGGCCAAGGCTTCGCGCAAACGCGAAGACACCCGCGATCCGCAAAAAAATTACAACAAAATGGGGGTTGAAGAATTGCAAAAAAATTGTCCGGATTTTAATTGGTCTATGTTTTTGCGCGAAATGGGTGTAGAAAAAACCGAAACCGTAATTGTGGGTCAGCCCGAATACCTGAAAGCCTTGAGCAGCCTGATTAAAATCAAACCCTTAGAGGATTGGAAAAACTATTTCCGCTACCAATTATTGCACGGTACCAGCCAATATTTGGATGATAAAACCTATATGGAATTTTTTGATTTTTACACCAAAACCCTGCGCGGTGTAAAAGAAGCAAAACCAAGGTGGAAAAGGGTGGTAGGCCAAACCAATTCATCCTTGGGCGAATTAATCGGACAGGTTTATGTAGCAGAATATTTACCCAAAGGCACCAAAGAAAAATTGCAGGAAATAGGCAATGCCATTCGCGAAGTATACGCCGAACACATAAAAAACCTGGATTGGATGAGCAGCGTAACCAAAGAAAAAGCATTGAAAAAACTCAGCTCCATTATGATGAAAATGGGTTACCCCGACAAGTGGAAAGACATGAGTAAAATGCAGATTGACCGTAACTCTTACGTGCGCAATGTAATGGCCGCCAACAAATGGAGCAGCGATTATAACCTGGCCAAATTGGGCAAACCCGTAGACCGCGCCGAGTGGAATATGCAACCCCAAACCTATAATGCATATTACAACCCATCTAACAACGAAATTGTAATACCTGGTTGCAATATTATTGTACCTGGTTTTGAAAGAAAACTGGCCGATGATGCCATATTGTATTCAATTATTGGAGGCAGCACAATTGGACATGAAATCACCCACGGATTTGACGACCAGGGCAGCCAATACGATGAAAAAGGCAACCTGAACGACTGGTGGACCGCAGAAGATAAAACCAAATTTAAAGCCAAAACCCAGGGCATTGTAGACCAGTTTAACGCATACATAGCCGTGGATAGCCTGCACATAAACGGCGAATTAACCCAGGGCGAAAACATTGCCGATTTGGGTGGAATTGTAATGGGTTACGAAGCATTCAAAAAAACCAGCCAGTACAAAAACAAAACAGTTATTGCCGGCCTAAACCCCGACCAGCGTTTCTTTTTAGGCTACGCATTTGCCTGGATGATCAACGATCGCCCCGAAAACATAGCCAACCAGGTGCGCAGCAACGAACACAGCCCCGCCAAATTCAGGGTATTAGGACCCTTATCCAACATGCCCGAATTCTACACCACCTTTGGCATCAAAAAAGGCGATGCCATGTGGAGAGAAGAAAAAGACAGGGTAAAAATCTGGTAGGTTTTAGTTGACAGTTGACAGTGTACAGTTGACAGTTTTTTAATCCGTAGAATTATTTGCAAATATAAAATCCCGTAGGGATGACATATTTGATAGAAACCGCAAAGCCCCATTGGGTATACGTTTTTTCATATAAAATTATTTGCATTTATATAATCCCGTAGAAATAAAACAAAATTCGGAATGCCGTTTTCATTCACAATTCATAATTCACCATTCATAATTGGCTGTTAATTCTACATTTTCCATTCAAACCTCACCCCAACCTTTCCCTCAGCCAATCCGGAACATCCATTTTTTTTCTTTCCGTATAATCAAACGTAACCAGCACATCCTTCGCTTCGGCCGCTATTTCTTCATTGTCGTTCCACAGCGTGTGATGCAAGGTAATGCTGCTATTTCCAATTTTTTCCAACTCGGTTTTTATTCTAACATGGCCCGGATAAAACAGATTGGCTTTAAAATCGCAATGCGTGGAGGCTAATACAAAACCAAAACCAGTATCATCCGGTTTAGAGGCCAGGCCCAGGCTTTCCCAGAATTCAATACGGGCGGTTTGTACGTATTTCAAAAACGCCACATTATTGATATGGCCATACAAATCCATATCGCCCCAATCGATGCGAATTTGCAGGGTAATTGAATATTTTTCTGCCAATTTTTTTAGCGCCAAAGACCCAAAATCAGCGAAGCGGCAATAACACCAGCGGTATGGTATCCGGCGTCCAGGGCCAGCAGTTTCATGCTGCGTTTTACCCAGGTATAGGTAATGCCAATGGTGGCCCATGAAATACACAAACCAATGAGTGCACCCATTTTTAAGGCCGAGGCAAAATTGATACAACCTGTTACAAAAATGATGTAGCTTAGTGCAAACGTGATTACCAGGGTATAAATAAATGTACCAATCATCATTCCGCCCAACTCTTTTGCACCAGGTCTTTCGAGTTTATAGCCGGTTTTTTCTACCTCCTGCATCCAGGGTTTGCCAAATAGTATAGAGAACCAGGCCGAGCCTATTATCCAATACACCAGCGCGGCCACAGCCAATGCCAGAAAATTTTGGTCTTGTAAGTATTGATTAAACATATTTTTTTGAGAGGCAATATAGCAATTTTTTATATGTCGGCAAGTTTTGGCAGTATTTGAAATGCCACATCCGTTAATCCGAAAATATAGCATAACTTGCAGGCCTTATTTCACGCGGTATCTACAATATTACAAGAGGGGCAAGATTAGAGGTGATGCGCACGCTTGAATCCGGATTGGACAAGCAGGTGAACAAATATTTGTTACCCATTGAAGACCTCTGGCAACCAGCCGATTTTTTGCCCGATTCACGTTCGGAAAATTTCATGGCCGAGGTGGCCGAACTACGCCAGGAAGCTTTAGAGCTCGATTATGATTTCTGGATTGTACTCATAGGCGATATGATTACCGAAGAAGCCCTGCCAAGCTATGAAAGCTGGCTAATGGGGGTGGAAGGTATTGAACAGCAGGGTCGCAACATCTGGTCAGACTGGGTGCGGCAATGGACTGCTGAGGAAAATCGCCATGGCGATGTGCTTAACAAATTTATTTACCTCAGTGGCCGTGTAAACATGCGCGAAGTGGAGCTTTCCACACAGTACCTGATTGCAGATGGTTTTGACCTGGGCCTGGACATGGATCCTTATAAAAATTTTATGTACACCAGCTTTCAGGAGTTGGCTACGCATATTTCGCATAAAAGGGTATCCGAAATCGCAGCAAAAAAAGGCAATTTCCGACTGGCCAAAATGTGCCGCACCATTGCCGGCGACGAAATGCGCCACCACCTGGCCTACCGCGAGTTTGTAAAACAAATTTTGGAGATTGATGCTTCTGAAATGGTATGTGCTTTTGGCGATATGATGCGCAAAAAAATTGCCATGCCTGCCAATTTACTGCGGCAAAGTGGTGAAAGCAGGGGCGAGTCTTTTGAACCCTTTTCAAATGCCGCACAACGCCTGGGTGTTTATACCAGCAACGATTACATACAAATTTTGCGCATACTCAATGCCCATTGGGAAATAGACAAACTGCGCGGATTGAATGACAATGCAGAAAAAGACCGCGAATTTTTATTGACACTCCCCGAAAGATTACAAAAATTATCCGATCGTATAAAAATACCGCAAACCGTTACCCACTTTAAATGGGTTGACCCCTGGGGGATGTAAAATAAAACGAAACAGGCGTAAAGCCTGATTATTGGGGTAAGTCCGAATTAGAATTTAGCCTCCGGTCCAAACTCTCATTCGGACATTTCAAAAAAACCAGTATCGGGTAATTTATCTCCAAAAGGTGGGGTTACTGAAGCCAATTTGTGTACCCTTATACCTGTATTGCTTTCGATATGCGACACAATTTCATCGGCCTGATTATCCAATGCATTGATAAGGCTGGTGGGTATTTCAGGAAAATCTTCACGGTCCAGATTCAAAGTTTCAATTCCGTTTAGATACAAACTGGATAAATGCCATTGCAACACCGCATCATAATCTCCATTGGGCATTACAGGTATGCGGTATAGTGGTACCGATTTGCTGCATGAGTTGCAAACAACTGCACTTTCTCTCGAAAATAATAGAGAGGTAAGGGTATATGATTCCGGATGTGAACAGGTGCAGGCACTATCCGTTTGCTGATATTCGGTGCCTACAATTTCGCGATTGATTTTGCTGCCGGAAATCTTTTCGAGTTTCTTTATCTGATTGGTTACAGCCAGGGTATTGTTTTTCTTATTGAGTGATGTTTTTTCAAGGGTATAAACAAATGCCATAATCAGATTTCCCTCCACACATTGGGTATTAAATCCTCCCTGCACCTGTATCTGACCACTCTTTCGATACATGGTCATTAACCAGTAAAATTCATCCAACAGTGCTCCGGTTGGATATTCGTTTTTGATTTCTAGCGTAAGTTTCTGAACGTACATAGGCAATTGTTGTTTTGGTGTTCACACCAAACGATTGGGCCTTATATTTCATTGTGCCGAGTTATGCACATTTTTAAGTCCATTTATATACTAACGCGTTTAATTGTTTCATTCTCTTTGCCTGTCAGTGCGTTTTAGAATTGTCATAGAATTGTCAGTTCTAAAAACCATTAAATATGGCAAAATTTTATAGAAAACTGCAAAATACCCTTGCCCGATTCTTGGACGCTTAAAAACTGCTAACTACCTTTACCCCTCTTAAAAATGGCCGAAAAAAAATTATTTCTTCTGGATGGAATGGCGCTGATTTACCGCGCCTACTTTGCCTTTCAACAAAACCCAAGGATAACTTCAACCGGGCTAAATACCAATGCCATGTTTGGCTTTACAAACACCCTGCTGGATGTATTAAACAAACAAAAACCCACCCATATTGCTGTGGTTTTCGATACCTCGGCCCCAACAACCCGGCATATCGAATTTGAAGCCTACAAGGCCCAGCGCGAGGAAATGCCCGAAGACCTGAAACGCAGTTTGCCCTATATCAACCGCATAATCGAAGGTTTTAATATCCCTGTTATTACCAAAGACGGCTATGAAGCCGACGATATTATTGGTACCCTGGCCCTGCAGGCGGGTCAGCTGGGTTTTGAAGTGTATATGATGACCCCCGACAAGGATTATGGCCAACTGGTGCGCGAAAATGTATACATATACAAACCTGGCCGTATGGGAAACCCGGACGAAGTATTAGGGGTAAATGAAATTCTGACTAAATGGGAAATTACCGATGTAAACCAGGTAATCGACATATTGGGTTTATGGGGCGATGCCGTAGATAATATTCCGGGTATACCCGGGGTAGGCGAAAAAACCGCTAAAAAACTCATAGCCGAATATGGTACCATGGAAAATATCCTGGCCAATACCGACAAACTGCAGGGTAAAATGAAAGAAAAATTTGAGCAGTTTGCCCACCAGGCCATACTCAGCAAAAAACTCGCCACCATTATCACAGATGTACCCGTAGAATTGCACCCCGATGAGTTGATTTGCAAAGACAAAAATCCAGAAGCCCTGAAGGAAGTTTTTATGGAACTGGAGTTCAGAACCCTGGCTAAAAAAATATTGGGTGAAGCAGAGCCCGCCGCCGCACCTGCACAAAGCCTTCAAGGCTCGCTGTTTGACCAGCCCGGCATGCCTGCACAAACCGAAACCGCTGCCGAACCTGTGGTGGTCAATTACAAAACCGCCGAGAATACCCCACACAAATATTTTGCCGTACAAACCGATGCAGAAATTCAACAATTAATTGAAAAATTAAACGCTGCAGAAGAATTTTGTTTTGATACCGAAACCACCGGATTGGTAGCATTTGATGCTGATATTGTGGGCATGAGTTTTTCGATTACCCCACACGAAGCCTACTATGTTCCATGCCCTCCGCATTTTGATAAAGCCCGCGATCTGGTACAAAAATTCGGCAGTATTTTTAATTCCGGTAAATTAAAAATCGGACAAAATACCAAATACGACATTCAGGTTTTAGGTAGATACGGAGTTACAGTTTCCATGCCTTTATTCGACACCATGCTGGCCCATTACCTGGTAGAGCCCGATATGCGCCATAACATGAATGTATTGAGTGAGGCCTACTTAAATTATCAACCCATTTCCATCGAAACCTTAATTGGAAAAAAAGGCAAAAACCAGGGCAATATGTCGGAGGTGGAGTTGGATAAAATTACCGAATACGCAGCAGAAGATGCGGATATTACCCTGCAATTAAAAAATAAATTATTACCCGAATTAAACAACCGAAATGTAAAATCGGTTTTCGATAAAATCGAGATTCCACTGGTGCCTGTGCTGGCTGATATTGAAAAAGAGGGTGTGCGAATTGACATCGATTTTCTGAAAAATTACAGCGCAGAATTGGCCCTGCAAAGTGCCGATATTCAAAAACAAATTTATGTGCATGCCGGCGGCGAATTTAATATTTCATCGCCCCAGCAAGTGGGTAAAATTTTATTTGATGTTTTAAAACTGGTAGACAAGCCCAAAACCACCAAAACCGGGCAATACCAAACCGATGAAGAAACATTAAATGAACTGGCGGGTGAACACGATATCGTACAAAAAATACTGGATTACCGACAGTTGCAAAAATTAAAAAGCACCTATGTGGATGCATTGCCCGAAATGATGAACCCGCTTACCAAACGGGTACACACCAGCTTTAACCAGGCTGTGGCAGCTACCGGCCGGTTGAGTAGCAACAACCCCAATTTGCAGAATATTCCCATTCGCACCGAATTGGGAAAAGAAGTGCGCAAAGCTTTTATACCCCGAGATGAAAACCATGTGCTATTAAGTGCAGATTATTCGCAAATAGAATTGCGCATTATTGCCCATGCCAGCAAAGATGAGGGCATGATGGAAGCATTTCACCAAAACCTCGATATTCATACAGCCACGGCTGCCAGGGTTTTTGGTGTGCCTTTGGAAGAGGTAGATAAGGAAATGCGTCGCCGTGCAAAAACTGTAAATTTTGGAATTATTTACGGCATTTCTGCTTTTGGATTAAGCCAAAGAATAGGCATACCCCGCAAGGAAGCGAAAGAAATTATTGACAACTATTTTGCAAAATTTCCAGGTATTAAAAATTACATGGATACTACTATCGCATTTGCCCAGCAGCACGGTTATGTAGAAACCCTTATGGGCCGCCGGCGCTATATCCACGATATAAACAGCCGTAATGCCACTGTGCGCGGTTTTGCCGAACGAAATGCAATTAATGCTCCCATACAGGGCAGCGCAGCCGATATGATAAAATTGGCTATGATTAATATTCATGATTGGTTGAAAAAAAGCACATTTAAAACCAAAATGATTTTGCAGGTGCATGATGAATTGCTATTTGATGTACCCAAAGATGAAATTGAAGCCGTTACCCCTCATATTCAACAATTAATGACCCATGCCATGAAACTGGAAGTGCCGGTGGAAGTTGAATCGGGCGTAGGGAACAGCTGGCTTGAAGCGCACTAGGACGGATATCAGATATCGGATATCCGTTATCTGATAGAGTCTTCCAGATTTTGTGTGACGGAGTAAATTGTTGATTTACATTTTAGTGATTTAAATATTATTTTTATTGAGCCAAATCGCTGCTTTTTAATTATGGAAATCAATCAGAATTTTATATCCAAATTTTGAGCTTGACGATAATCGCACCATTTAACCATTAAACAAATCTCCATTTAACTATATTTGCACCATGTACAGCGATTTTCAGAAATTTTTACAAACCGAGCTGGATGGAATCCGCGAAGCTGGTCTATACAAAAAAGAACGCATAATCGTAACCCCACAGGATGCGGTAATAAAACTGGATAATGGGCAGGAAGTAATCAACTTCTGCGCCAACAATTACCTGGGTCTTAGTAGTCACCCCCGTGTAATTGCCGCGGCCAAAAAAGCCATCGACAGCCATGGTTTTGGCATGAGCAGTGTGCGTTTTATCTGCGGTACCCAGGATATTCACAAAGAACTTGAAAAGAAAATCGCCGATTTTTATGGCACCGAAGATACCATTCTCTATGCCGCAGCCTTCGATGCCAATGGTGGTGTATTTGAACCCCTGCTGGGCGAAAAAGATGCCATCATTTCCGACTCACTCAACCACGCTTCTATCATAGATGGGGTAAGGCTGTGCAAAGCCATGCGCTACAGGTATGAAAACAACAATATGGCCGATCTGGAAGCCCAGCTTCAAAAAGCCGATGCCGATGGTGCCCGCTTTAAACTGATTGTAACCGACGGCGTATTTTCTATGGATGGTTATGTAGCCCAATTGGATAAAATCTGCGAATTGGCCGAAAAATATAACGCCATGACTATGACCGACGAATGCCATGCGGCAGGTTTTATAGGCAAAACAGGCCGCGGAGTTCCCGAGTATTGCGGGGTTATGGGCAAAGTAGACATCATTACCGGTACCCTGGGCAAAGCCTTGGGAGGTGCCATGGGCGGATATACAACCGGACGCAAAGAAATTATTGAATTATTGCGCCAGCGCAGCCGGCCTTACCTGTTTTCAAATTCACTGGCCCCCAGCATAGTAGGGGCAAGCCTGGAAGTGTTTAATATGCTTACCGAAACCACCGAATTGCGCGATAAATTAGAGGCAAATGTAAAACGCTTTAAAGAGGGCGTAAAAGCAGCCGGATTTGATTTCAGAGGCGGTGATAGCGCCATCGTACCCATTATGCTGTACGATGCAAAACTGAGCCAGGTAATGGCCGATAAATTGCTGGAAGAAGGCATATATGTAATTGGTTTTTATTACCCGGTTGTTCCCAAAGATCTGGCCCGTATTCGTGTACAACTCAGCGCAGCCCATAGCTTTGAACATATCGATAAAGCGGTTGCTGCATTTACAAAAGTAGGACGCGAATTGGGTGTAATCAAACAAACCCAACCCTGATCCATTTTTTTGAATTAATAAAAAAACACTGGCATCTGCCGGTTCTGCTTTGCCTGGCCTGGGTGCAGGCTGCTGGTCAACTTACGCAAATTACCCAACCCGATCAAGGTCTGTTTCAAGCCCTGGGCTACCATATTCTCCATGGTAAAATATTGTATAGCCAAATATTTGACCATAAACCCCCTGCCGTTTTTTTACTGAATGCCTTTTATTTTCTAACCGGTGGACATAGCGAAAATACCATTGTTTACTGGGTAATGCTGTTTGTACTGCTGCAAACTTTTGTATTCTGGAAAATTTGCAATCGCATTTTTGAAAATACCCATATTGCATTTCTTTCTACCCTCGTTTTTATTCCGGTTTTTTTTGGTCGTGAAATATTTGGCACCGGTAATTTCTCCGAACAGTACGGGGCCCTTTGCACCAGCAGTGGCCTGTATTTTGTGCTTGCCTACATGCAGCATAAAAATGTAAAATCATTATACCTCAGCGCATTTCTTTTTGGATTGGCTCCCTGGTTTAAAGAACCTTTTTTGCTTAGTTTTTTACCCTATGCAGTGTATTTTATTTATCTGTTTTTTAAAAAAAATATTACAACCAAACAACTTGCAACCATCGCTTTTATGGCCTGTATTCCGGCGTTAATAATGGCCGGAGCCATTTCCCTTTGGGCCTCATGGCCGGGGTTTATGGAAAATTTGCGTTACAGCACCTATTACTCTACCATGCGCCAGGAAAGTATTTGGCAACGTCTTTGGTTTAACCGAAATGGATTTTATTTTTCAATTTTCGAATCGGTAATAATTAGTTTTTTGCTCTGTATTCCGGGTATTTTTTCGCTGTTTTCAAAACAATGGAAATATGGAATTGGCCTGCTCATTGCTGGCCAGCAAATATGCGACTGGTATGCTACTGCGCTTCCGGGAAACTGGTTTGCACACTACTATTTACAAACCGCGCCCCTTACAATTTTAACCCTTTGCATGGGATTTGTTTGGCTTGGAAATAAAATACAAATTACTTCTAAATTTTCATTTTCCACCCTGTTTTTATTTGGCATTTTTTTATTTTCTCAATATAGCCTGAAAAGCTACAGAGGCTGGCGCACCAATCCGGAAAAAAGGTATTTCGATGCCATTTCGAGGTATTTAAATGCGCATGAAAAAACAACTCCCAGGCATATTGTTTTAGCCAGCAGCGACCTTGGATTCTACATGCCGCAGGCCCAGGGAATTTCGCATATGCGATACGCTGTGCCTTACCCCTACCATTGGATTTGGCTCAAGGATGAACCTAAAAATATTCGCTGTAAAGAGGATAGTATTTTATTGGTAAATAATATGGCACCGTATGTAATTTATAACGGAGAATGCGCCACATTTTTTCAGGATGGACACATGGATTCTATTATTTTAAAAAACTACCACGAGGTGGTAAGAACCCAATTAACCAAAGACCGCGCCGCAATATTGTTAAAAAGAAACGGGCCTGAAAAATAATTTCAGACCCGTTTTTTTTTATTTAATTTTTTAAATATTTTATGGATTTGAACCAGTGGCCGGAGCTTTAACCGGCGCAGGAGGCGCAACATAGAAAATACCCTGAGTCTCGGGTTTTCCATACAAGTCGGGGTGCAAATATTTGCCTTTGTCCTTGGCTTCTTTTTCCAATTCGGGTACAATCGGATGCGCATTGGCAAACTTGTCGTTACGCACACCAGTAACCTGCCAGCTTACTTTTACATTGGGCTTATCGGTTTGAATCTGGAATTGATTGTCAGCTATTTCTTTAATTATAATGGCTTGTGCAAATTGGCCAATTACAGTTAACTGATATTTAAAATTGATGTTTTCTGCCTGGAAATAACTGGGCAAAGTAACAGTGGCAAAACCGTTTGCATCGGTTACAATATTGCCATTGTATACATTCATCATATCGGGGCTTTCTACAAAGCTGTGAATCAGGTATTTATTTTCAGGATCTTGCGGGTGGTCGATTTTAAATGTTCCACTACCCTTAGAAATAGAACCGGTAATGGTTACATCACCACTGTGTACTGAAGCGAATTTGGTACCCGTGCCACTGGCAGAGAAATAACCTCCATAAGTATTGGTAGCACCGCTGGTGTTTGCAGTTCCGTATACCCCAATGGAGTTGGTAGCGCGGCTTGCACTTCCAAATACGCCATAAGCATGCACCGAGCCCGAAATACCAGATGCCACACTATAGGTAGCATAGTTATACTTACCGGTTGTAGCCAGGTTATAGCCCCCATAGTTGCGAATACGGGCACCTTTAGAGTTGTTATTGGCATACCCAATCACACCCATATTGATTGAAGTATCCACACGGCCGAATGCCAAACCTACGATTGCATTATTTTCGGTAGAAGATTTACGCGCAACACCCACTATACCATCCACTTCATTCTTATTGGCAATGGTATCAACTTCTACCAATAAACCAATATAATCTCTGAAACCCCAACCTGGATCCACGGTATCGGCTGTGGTGGGTGCACCAAAGAAATCGATATACGCTTTGGGTGTGGTTTTGTTAATTCCGATTTTTCCCTCTTTAGAAATGTATAAACGGGTGCGGCTTCCAGTCATAAAATGAATAGGGGCAGCAGTATTAAGGGTACCTACAACCAATTTATTTAGCGAAGTACCAGAGGTAATGGCACCTGCCCCGCCATAAGAAGTTCCGTCGGTATAAGCACCCGATACAGAGCCACCGTAGCGAACAACATCCAACAAATCGTTGCTGCCTGTTCCTTTTAAGCTCAGTTTTGAAACATTAAAGGCACTGGTATTCTCAAGTAATATCTGATTGTCTTTGGCCGTTTGCTGGGCATATAATACATAATTAGTATTAGGTGCTACATTTACACCAATTGCTCCTGTAAAACGGGCATTGCCAGTCACATCCAACTGGTAAAGGGGTGTTGGGGTATTAATCCCTACATTGCCACTGTTATTGTTATTGATATTATTTCCGGTTTTGGTCCATACGCTGCCACCGGCCGATGGAGCCCAGGTAGTGCCGCTCCAGGCAAGTACATCGCCGGTGTTGGCGCCTTGCTGCGCTATTTTTAATCCGTTTCCGGTAACACCATTGCCCGCCAAAGTAGCATCGGTAACTACAGACTGTGTTCCCCAGTTATCGCCCGATCCACCGCCTACATCGGTGCCTGCAGCCCACTGAGAACCGTTCCATTTCATTACTTCGCCGTTGGCAGCACCACCCTGCACAAGTTGCGACAGGTTGATGGTGCCTGAGTATGAATTTGCAGTGGCAGCAGTATTTGCGTTTTCCGCTGTATTGGCTTTCTTGGCCGAATCGGCATATTTAGAACTGTTGGAAGCATTGGATCCTTCGGCATAATTGGCATAAGGAACGGCCATTATTTGTGTGGTTCCGATATCTACAAAAGAAGTTCCACCCGCGGGATCAATTTCAACCTGTAAAAACTTTACAGCCAATGCCCAGGAAGCCGCATTGGGATAGGTACCCGAAACTACGGTTCCGGCGCCCACATTGCAGGCCACAATCCCTTGTGCACTGGTGGTTTTACTCTGGGTTTCCTGGTAAATAACGGTTCCTCCAGCAGAACCTTCATGAATGGTAAAACGCATTGATACATTGGTGTTTACCAAGGCTACACCCGACGAATTGCGCACCACAGCCTGATAGCTGAATGCATTTGGAGCCTGGGCATTTGCTGCAATACACAGCAAAGCAACGAATGTGGTAGTAAAGAGTCTTTTCATTATGTATGTTTTCTTTTTCTAAATTTTTGTTTTTGATTTTTGATTTGGCATTCGCACGAAACACGAAGGCCCAAAAAAAGCCTGTGGATGCAGGCTTTTCAAGTATAGTATCTAAAGTTAAATGCGGGTGAGACGGAGCACCGAGGTTTGATTATCGCTGCCCAACAATTGCAGGGTATAAACCCCTGGGGCAAAAGTACTCAGGTCAATTTGGGTAGCCGAAATCTTTGACAAGCTCGAATTCCAAACCATGCGTCCGGTAGCATCATACAAAGCCAGGCTGCCAGTAAATGCGGTATTTTTCCACTCCACGTTTACAAGCGAACCAGATGGATTTGGATATGCAGTTACATTGGAATTGACATTGATATTTTTAACAGCATTGGGCACCGCAGGGGGTTGCTGAAAACCCTGGGTAAGAATAACACTGCCCGCAGTTGCAGTAGCAATTACTGTTTCACCCACTGTCCAATCTACTTGCACAGCACCGCTGAAAGAACCGCCAGTGCTGCCAATTACCTGGCGTTCTAGAGATTGAGCATTGGCACCTAATGCCATTACAAATACTGCGGATAGAATTAATTTTCTCATCGATTTCTTATGTTTTCATTACAATTTTATGGAAAATATTTGGAAAATGAAAAAAAATGAAAAAATGACCCGTAAAAATTAATTGAAGCATGCAATTATTGAAAAAAATCTGCATCTTGCGCAATTAGTCTGGAACACACATGGGATTATTTACCAAAAAACCTTTACACTCCCTGCATGCAGATGCAATAGAGGGAACCAATCAGTTAAAACAAACCCTGAGCCGGCGAAGCTTAATTGGTCTCGGAATCGGGGCCATTATCGGAGCCGGATTATTCGTTAGAACTGCCGCCGCTGCTGCCCAAAATGCAGGCCCATCCGTAACCATGGGGTTCATTCTGGCCGCAATCGGTTGTGCTTTGGCCGGATTGTGCTACGCCGAATTGTCTTCTTCCATTCCGATTGCAGGAAGTGCATATACTTACAGCTATGCAACTATGGGCGAACTTTTTGCCTGGATTATCGGTTGGGATCTGGTTCTTGAATATGCCGTTGGAGCTGCAACTGTGGGCATTGCTTGGAGTGAATACTTAAACAACCTGTTGGTCAATGTCTTTCACGTCAAGGCCGTGGCCTATGAATGGTGTCATAGCCCATTCGAAAAATCCACGGAAGGGGTGCGCGGCATCATGAATATCCCCGCATTTGGAATTGTAACTGCGCTAAGCCTTTTGCTCATTCGCGGTACAAAAGAATCTGCATTTTTTAACAACCTGATTGTAATTGTAAAAGTAGCCATCGTACTGGCCATTATCGCCATTGGTTGGGGCTTTATGCAATCGGCCAACCATACCCCCTATATTCCGGAAGCCGGCACCTATGTAGACCCGCAAGGTATTTCACATAATTTTGGTGGTTTCTGGGGCATTGTAGGATCTGCAGGGGTTGTATTTTTCGCCTTTATCGGTTTCGATGCCGTAAGCACCGCCGCACAGGAAGCCAAAAACCCGGGCAAAGACATGCCTTGGGGCATATTGGGTTCTCTGGCTATTTGCACCATACTGTACATTTTGTTTGCGCATGTTTTAACCGGCGTTGCTACCGTTGAAGACTTCAGAACCTCTGGCAAAGAAGCATCAGTGGCCTTTGTAATCAATAAATACATGACCGGATACCACTGGTTGGGTAATTTTGTAACCGTGGCAATTCTGGCTGGTTTTAGCAGCGTTATTCTGGTAATGTTGCTAGGTCAATCCAGGGTTTTTTATAGTATGGGAAAAGATGGGTTGCTGCCTAATTTCTTCAGCTCAGTGCATCCCAAATTTCAAACCCCCTACAAAGCCAATCTGGTAATTCTGGTCATTGTAGGATTATTTGCAGCGTTTGTACCCGGCGATATCGTAGGGGATATGACCAGCATCGGCACCCTGTTTGCTTTTATCCTTGTTTGCGCCGCCGTAATTATCCTGCGTAAAACCGACCCGGATTTGCCACGTAAATTCAAAACACCATTGGTGCCTTTGTTGCCCATTTTAGGAATTGTAGTTTGTTTCTTAATGATTTTGGGACTGGGCTGGACCAACTGGCTGCGTTTGGTGGTATGGCTCGATTTCGGATTTTTAATCTATTTCGGCTACAGTATTAATCATAGTAAATTGCACAATGCCCGCAATTTTAAAATGAATAAAACCCCATTCTATGCAGGTTTAATAATGACCCTGGCTACCTTAATCATCAATTATTTTGTGTCATTCCCCATTTGGCTCGAGTTTGCAATCTGGGTGGTAATTGGCGCTGTAATTCTGATTTTGGGAATCACTCAAAAATCATCCGACCCCGGACATTCTGTTCTCAACTCGGATTAATTGAGGATGGAAAAAAAACTGAGTTTAACTGATGCCATCCTGATTGTATCGGGCAGCATGATTGGCAGCGGTATTTTTATCGTTACTGCCGATATGAGCCGCACTTTGGGTGGTGCCGGTTGGGTATTGCTGGCCTGGGTAATTACGGGCGTTTTTACCCTCTTTGGAGCCCTTACCTATGGCGAGCTGGCAGGCATGATGCCCAAAGCAGGTGGCCAATATGTGTATATTCAACGCGCCTTTGGCCGACTTACGGGTTTTGTATACGGCTGGACAGTTTTTACTGTAATCCAGACCGGTGTAATTGCCGCAGTGGCTATGGCTTTTGCCAAATACCTGGGTGTATTTGTACCCTCGCTGGGCGATGGTGCCGAGGCTACCATTTTTACCCTCGGCGATCATGGTGGTTACCGGTTTACCTGGGGCAAAGTAGTGGCCATCCTCCTCATCGTATTCCTTACCTGGATCAACAGCCGCGGCGTGCGAGAAGGCAAATGGGTGCAACGCATTTTTACCACTGCCAAATTAATGGCACTTTTTGGCCTCATTATCTGCGGATTGTACTACGCATCACAGTTTGATTATTTTAAACAAAACTGGGCCCATGCCTGGGATGCCTCCACTTTTCACGATGGGAAAAACGAAATACCCATGCATTTTGGCTGGGAAACCATTACCGGTTGGGGCATTGCCACGGCTATGGGATTGGCCATGGTAGGTTCGCTTTTCAGCAGCGATGCATGGAACAATGTAACGTTCATTGCCGCTGAAATCGAGAACCCTAAAAAAAATGTACCCCGCGCCCTGCTAGGCGGCACCATGATTGTAACTGTGGTATATATTCTGGCAAATGTGGCTTATTTAAGTCTGCTTCCCCTCAAAGGTTCATTGATGCCGGGTATCGAAGCACAGGGTATATCCCATGCACTGAACGACCGGGTAGGAACTGCCGCTGCAACGGTAATTCTGCAAGACAATGGCGCACTGTTAATGGCTGCGTTAATTATGATTTCTACCTTTGGCTGCAACAACGGATTAATTCTGTCGGGGGCCCGCTTTTACAAAGCCATGGCCGACGATGGACTGTTCTTTAAAAAAGCCGCTGAATTAAATAAAAAAGATGTACCTGGCAATGCTTTGTGGATCCAGGGGGTTTGGGCTTCGGTGCTATGCATCAGTGGTTCGTATGGCCAATTGCTGGATTATTGTATATTTGCCGCCCTCATTTTTTACGTAATTACCGCTGCTGCATTATTTGTTTTTCGCAAGCGCGAACCCAATGCCGAAAGACCTTACAAAGTATTTGGATATCCGTTTATTCCCATTATTTTTATGGGAATTGCCATTTTTGTTGGACTGGATTTATTGTATTATAAATCGCAAATGTCGCTGATAGGACTGGGCATTGTAGCACTCGGAATTCCCATTTATTATTTTATAACACCCAAACAAAATGCCTGAAAAAGAAACCCTCATAATTTATTATAACCCACGCTGTGGCAAGTGTCGCACCGCTAAAGCCACCCTCGAGGAAGCCGGTAATACCTGCGCCTTGGTAGAATATTTACAAACTCCGCCTACCGCAAAAGAATTAGTTGCATTGTTAAAAAAACTGGGTAAAAAACCATTGGAAATTATTCGCACAAAAGAGGATATTTTTAAAGAAAAGTTTGCTGGTAAAAACCTCAGCGACGAAAAATGGATTGAAGCCATTGTAAAATACCCCATTTTACTTGAAAGACCCATAGTGGTAAAAGGCAAAAAAGCCTGGATTGCCCGCAGCGATGAGGCTTTGAATGCAATCAAATAATTACCGCGAAACGGCCATTTTTATTTTCTTATTCTTAATTTTTTCCTGCTTTAAAACAGCCACTACCTTTTCTATTTTTCCACTAGCCACAGCCGCGTATGCCGAGTTGTCAAGCACTTCTATCAAACCCAATTCCTCTTTGGCCAAATTGCCTTTTTTAAGCAACACTCCTACTATGTCCATTTTGTTTATTTTATCCTTTTTACCCGCCGCGATATAAAGGGTTTTCCAGGGTGATGCGGGCGGCAATGCAACAGCTTCGGGCAAAGTTTCCAATTCAGGTTTTTCGGGTAAAAACTCAGGCAGATAATCGTCCATGGCCAGCAAAATATAAGCGGTACCTCCAGCGTGCATGCGCGCGGTACGACCATTGCGGTGGGTATACACATCCAAGGTGGTGGGAAGTTGGTAGTGCACCACAGCTTCAATTTCAGGAATATCCAAACCCCTTGCAGCCAGGTCGGTAGTAATGAGCATGCGGTGGCTGCCGTTGCGAAATTTAATAAGTGCTCTTTCACGGTCTTCTTGCTCCATGCCACCGTGAAACAATCCATGGGGCAATCCCTTTTCGGCCAGTAAAGCACCAATGCGCTCTACCGCATCGCGGTGGTTGCAAAATACCAGGGCAGGTTTATTATTTAAGGTACAAATTAATTTAAATAATAATTCTAACTTATCGGTATCTGCTGCACGCAAATACTTTAATTTCAAAGCTGTATCCTCTGCTTTTTTTGTATGCAGATAATTCAGTTGGTGCAGGTTTTTAACTCCGGTAAACTCAGGAATTTCCTTTAATTCTGTAGCCGAAGTCAAAATGCGTTTTTGTAAAAAATTTAATTGCCCGATGATAAATGCCATCTCGTTTTTAAAACCAAACTCCAGCGATTTATCAAACTCATCCAGCACTAAAGTATGAATGGTATTGGGGTTTACATTGTGGTGCTGAAAATGGTAAGCAATACGTCCGGGTGTGCCAATCAGCACTGCGGGTGCATGGCTAAGGTTATTGCGTTCGGTTTTGGTAGAATGCCCTCCATAGCAGCAATTTACTTTAAATCCGGTGCCCATTTGTTTAAAAACCTGCTCAATCTGCAGGGCCAATTCGCGCGAGGGTACTAAAATAAGGGCCTGTACTCCTTTTTCTTCGGTATTTAAACACTGCAACATTGGCCATAAAAACCCTACGGTTTTGCCCGATCCGGTGGGGGAAAGCAATAGCAGGTCGCCAGCACCTGAAGCGGTTTCGGCAGCGGCCAACTGCATTTCATTCAGCCCGGATATTTTAAGGTTTTGGAGTATTTTATTCAGCATCGCTTAGCGCCCGCAATTTACGGCCGTTTGGGGCTTACCCCATGCAAAGTTTCATTTTAAACTTTATCCCTGCACTTTTATTGACTAATTTCCGTTTTTATTTTTTGCAGTTTAATTTCCAAAGCAATACGCATTTTTTCAGCATTTAAATACAATTCTTCTATGGTAAATGTAACAGGCCTATCGCAGTCTTCGGTTAGATTGATTATAGTGCCATACATGCCCCGCAAAACCAAATAAGAATTGGTTTTTCCGCTAAGCATTTCGGTAATTTCTGTGTCCAGATTACTCCATTTTGCCTTCGCTGGATCTTTGCTTATTATTAAATTATTTTTTACAATTACCTGCAATTTTTTTAATTCATCCAGGGCTTGATTGCATGCAATTTTACCCTTGTAACTATTCAGTGAAACCTTCTCCAGCTTTGCCAAATCCGCGGCAGATAATTTTACACGCGGATCTAAAACCAGGTTTAATTTTTGTGTAAATGTAACCCCGTCTACAATTAAATTTACGGTATAAATACCAGGCATGGCCCAGGGTGCATTGGCATTGGGTGCCGTATTTTTATAGATGGCTGCAATGGGGTATCCGGTTACCAATTCATTGAAGGGTTGGTAATGCATATCCCAGCAAAACCGGTGTGCCCCGGCCTTGTTTGAAAGCAGCTCCTGTGGCCTTATCCAATACAGTGGAATGTTTACTTTGGGTATGGTGTACATGGTATCATCACTGCGATATGTGTGTACCAAATTGTTTTTTGCATCGCGAATTTCGAGTACAACTTTTGATGCATTTTGTGCCAAATAATAATTAATTATTGCCCCATCAGGTGGATTCTCTCCGGCAGGCTCCTCCTGGGGTAGCGGTGTATCGGTATTCATATTCCAGCGCACCCTGTATGCTTTTTGGGGTTGAAACAAAATTATACTTTGTGCCATTTTATTGTTTGATATTTGACGCAATGGCGTAATATCATCCAATATCCAAAAACTGCGTCCATGGGTGCCAATAACCAAATCATTATCCTTAATAATTAAATCGCGAATGGAGGTGGCAGGCATGTTCAAACGTAGGCTCTGCCAGTGTTCCCCATCGTCGAAAGTTACATAAACAGCCCTTTCACTGCCGGCAAACAATAATCCTTTTCGCACCGGATCTTCGCGTACTACATTAATCGGATCTTCGGGCAATCCGATCACAATTTCTTTCCAGGTTTTACCCCCGTCGTGGGTACGATAAATATGGGGTTTCATATCATCACATCGAATGCGATTTACCGCAGCATACGCGGTATTGTCATCAAAATGGCTGGCATCCATGATGGATATTTTACTCCAGGCAGTAATTTCTTTGGGTGTAATATTTTGCCAGGTTTTTCCGCCGTTGCGGGTAATATGCATCAGGCCATCATCGGTTCCACACCAAATGGTATTGATATTTTTGCGAGAAGGGGCAATGGTATAAATAACGCCCCGGCGTTGCATTCGGCGCATTTCAGGCTGACTGTAAACACCCACCCCGGCCGGTATATCGTAAGTATCGCGCGTTAAATCCGGACTGATAATTTCCCATTTATTACCGCCGTTTTTGGTTTTAAAAATTACATTTCCGGCATAAAAAAGCGTGGTATTATCTACCTCGCTAAACAACACCGGCGCTGTGCGTATAAAGCGATATTTACCCTGTAAATCCGGAGAAATATTTTGGGTCTGGCCGGTGCGTTTATCATAGCGCGATAATTTTCCGCCGTACACAATATTGGGGTCTTTGGGATCGGCACATACATAGCCATACTCCTGGGCACCTACGGGATGCCATTCTCTAAACGTAATGGCCCCATCATTTCCGCGTGATGCGATACCTACCGAACCACTCTCCTGCTGCCCGCTGTACACGTTATACGGAAAATCATTATCGGCACTTACATGGTAAAATTGCGCGGTAGGCTGGTTGTACCAACTGCTAAAAGTTTCGCCCCCGTTTACCGTTATAATGGCCCCTTGGTCGCTGGCTATCAGAATCACTTTCGGATCATTGGGGTGTATCCAAATCCGGTGGTAATCATCGCCACCCGGCGCACCCCGAAAGGCCGTCCAGCTTTTTCCTCCATCGATGGATTTCCAGGTTACCACATTGGCATCATACACAATATCGGCATTTTTGGGGTCTACTTTTAACTCGGCAAAATCACTGCCCCTGCCCCAGTAGCGGTCGTCGGTTTGAATACGATACCAGCTTTCACCTGCATCATCGCTGCGGTAAATGCCACTTTCCAATCCGGCATCCACTGTGGCATACATGCGTTTAGAATCTGAAGGGGCAATGCAAAAACCAATGCGACCCAAACCCTGCTCTGTTGTAGGCAAACCTACTGTAATTTTTTTCCAGCTATTACCTCCATCGGTGCTTTTAAAAAGGCCGCTTTCTTTGCCATTCCACATGCCATTTTCCCAGGGTGCCAGGCGCCCGGCCCACATATCGGCAAATATTACCTGCGGATTATTGAGGTCAATGGTAACTTGTATAGCCCCTGTATTTTCATCAATATAAAGCACTTTTTCCCAGGTATTGCCCCCGTCCAGGCTGCGATATATGCCACGTTCTGGGTTCGGCCCGTAGGGTTTACCCAAAGCCGCCACAAATACCCGGTTTTCATTGGTAGGATCCACCGCAAGGCCCCCAATTTGCTGCACTTTATCGAGTCCCAAATGCTTCCAGGTTTTACCCCCATCGGCAGATTTATACATGCCATTGCCCACCGATAAATCGGGGCGCTGCAAACCCTCGCCACTGCCAACATAAATCACATCAGGATTGGAAGCGGCCACGGCCACATCGCCGATAGAACCCGTAGGCTGATTGTCAAAAATGGGGGTCCAAACCCGCCCGTAATCGGTGGTTTTCCATACCCCGCCATTGTTTACACCCATGTAAAAAGTACCGGGTTGTTGCGGCACACCCACTGCACCCACGGTACGTCCACCGCGGTGCGGACCAATCATACGCCAGCGGAATGCGTTGAAATAGTTAAGTTCTGTAACCTGCGCAAATACTGAGTGTAGCAGCAGAAATGAAGCTAATAAACTGGTGAATCTTTTCATAGAAGGCTGAACAATATTAGGCAATTTTAATGTTTAAGGTTTAATGATTAAGGCTCAATGAACAGCCAATTATTAATTGTAATCCGCCCACCTTTGGTGTGGCGGAGTGAATTATGAATGCTCTCTGAAACCTGAAAGGAGCAGGGAACAACCAAAGTTTCTTCTAATAAAGGCTGTCAATACTGTCAACTAGTCTCCAAATCTTTCAGAAACACATACAACCTTTCCACTTCCCGGCGGGCCCAGGGGGTTCGGCGCAAAAAGTTGAGGCTGGATTTAATGCTGGGATTGCTGAGAAAACAATTGATTTTTACCTGCGAACCCATGTATTCCCACCCATAATTTTCTACCATGTGAACCAATATTTTTTCGAGGGTTACACCATGAAGGGGGTCTTTATGTTCGGGTTGAGACATAGAATAATAAGGTTTAGGCCCAAAAGCCTTGGGATTAATTTAGCTCTACGGGCAGCTTGGGTTGCTCAAAATCAAACCGGCGGTTTTCAATTGAGGCTATGCGGCTCAGCGGCGTAAGCATATCGGCAAACTGATCCAGATACAGGCTTTGCTCCCCATCACTCAGGGCTTCTTCGGGTTGGTTGTGTACTTCCACTATCAATCCATCGGCACCTGCAGCTATGGCAGCTTTGCTCATGGGGGCAATTAAATCGCGAACCCCAGTGGCCTGACTGGGATCTACAATTACGGGTAAATGGCTGAGTTTTTTTACTAAGGCTACTGCACTCAAATCCAGGGTATTGCGGGTGGCATGCTCAAATGTGCGTATGCCGCGTTCGCATAAAATTACCTTATGGTTTCCACCACTTAAAATGTATTCTGCTGCCAGCAACCACTCTTCTATGGTGCTGCTCATGCCGCGTTTTAACAATACGGGCTTGTTTATTTTACCCAAGGCGCGCAGCAAAGGATAGTTTTGCATGTTGCGTGTGCCTACCTGCAAAATATCAGCATACTCACACAGTTCATCCAGCTTTTCCTGGGCCATAATTTCGGTAACCACAGCCATGCCATACTTATCGGCCGCCTGGCGCATCATTACCAAACCTTCGGTTTTTAAACCCTGAAATGAATATGGACTGGTGCGCGGCTTATAGGCCCCTCCGCGTAAAAAGCGTATACCCAACCGGCTCAGATATTCACTAATTATCTGAATCTGCTCTTCATTCTCTACCGCACATGGACCTGCTATCATAAGAAGGTCTTCCCCAATGCGAGTGCCGTTTACCTCAAATACGGTATCGTCCGATTTCCAGGCGCGGCTTACAAGTTGATATGGTTTTCTGGTTTCCATATTTGTTGCAACAAATGTACGTTAATTTATTTTAGTATACGTAATTTTTAATTTTGTTTTTGGATCGTTAAAGTTCAATAACGCACGCCCCGCAATAATAGGTGAAGCTGTTGGAACCGCTAAAAATAATCCATAGTTGGCATCAAAATTCTGATTAAACTTAGAATTGATGATATCCTGCACATACCGAGTGATTACAAATGTGTAGGTGCCTGCCGATTCGTTATAGGTGCCGCCAAAAGTGCTGTAAGCCGCGTCGGGTAAAAGATAATTCCGTTTACTGTTTGGATTTAAGGGTCTAAACAAATTCAATCGCGGCGGAGCAAAAAAATCAGTCGTAAATGCAGATTTATCGCAGGCTATGGTAAGTTCGGCGCGGTTAATCGCAATATTATTGGTATTTCCGTTTAGTAAAGTCAACAATTGCGGAATATGAATGCGGGTTTTCACTCCTTGCAAAGATTGCACATAGGTTTTTTCATACCCTTTTCCGGGATTATTGAGTTGCTTTTGCACTTCGGCCGGATAAGCCCCAAAAGAGCCACTGGTAATGGTGCGCGACTTGCCGGCAAAGGTGAACATGAAAGTTTGGGTATCGCGGTAATACAGTAAAATTTTAGCCATATACCCCGTACTCAGCTGATTATGAAAATCATACACCCCAATACCTCCCTGACCTGAAAACAAATCCTTATCGGCTGGGGTTATAGCAATACCTTTCATGTATTTGGCCAATCCGGTATTGTCCTGGTAGGCTTCTTTGGGCATTTGCATCAGCCTTTTGGCCATATCGGCAGACAGCTTGATACGCAAACCGGGATGCAATTCCAATGTATCTTTCAGATATCGGGTAATGCTGTAATTTCCGCTGAAAATGGGGCCTTTGTAAATGGTTTCTGAACTAAAATCCAATGTGGGTTTATAATTTTGGTAATACACCACCGATGCATCCACATCCGAACCCAGGAAACGAATAGATAATTGTTGCTGGGCCAGTCGATCACCATAAAAATTCAGTCCATCAATAATGGGGAAATAAAGTATAGCCGAGTCCGGGTCTTCGGTATTAGGAAAATCATTATTGGGCTCTTTTAAAGTAAGCGCGGCATAGATAGAAGCGGTGGTTTTACCCATGAGCGGATCGGACATATGCCCAAGCAAAGAATAGGTAAGTCCGCTGCCCGGCAGTGAATCTTCGCGCATGGTATAGGCTTCCAGTTTCAGGGTATCATTGGTATACATACCCAGCTGGGACGTATTGCCCTGCCCATTAATAATAATGTTGCCTTCCTTTTTCTTACAAGAAAAAAAAGCTCCTGTAATTAGCAGGAGCATTATAATTCGGTTATTCACGATTCAAATTAAATGCTTTCAGTTTACCTGAGACATTAATTGGTCGTAAAAAGTTACATATTGTTCTTCAAAACCGTCATCGGAATGGCGCATAACCGGTTTTTCGGCGAAGTGGGCAGAGATAGAATCGTGCACTTCGGTACCGTTTGTAACAATGGCATCGGCGTGGCGAACCGCGCCCAGGTGCAGGCTGTTGAGGTCTGCATCGGCAAAGGTTCCCATTTGATTTTCTTCAATTTCATTGAGGCAGGCTTTGCGGGCAAAATCTTTACCCAGATTGCCTTCTCCGGTTTCGGTGTAAACGCTGTAAATGACTTTGGCATTGCGGAAAACAGGTTCATCTTTGTAGATGGTTTTGAGGTAAAGCGGAACCAAGCTGGTCATCCAGCCCTGGCAATGGATAATATCCGGCGCCCAGCCCAATTTTTTCACAGTTTCCATTACGCCTTTGCAAAAGAAGATTGTGCGTTCATCATTATCTTCAAAAAATTTGCCGTTATCATCCTGATAAATGGCTTTTCTGTGAAAATAATCTTCGTTGTCCAGGAAATACACCTGCATTTTTGTTTGGGGGATCGAAGCGACTTTGATAACCAAGGGGTTGTCATTGTCATCGATAGAGATGTTGATACCGGAAAGTCTAACAACTTCGTGCAGACGATTCCTGCGTTCGTTAATTACGCCAAAACGGGGTACTAATACCCTGATTTCATTGTCGCGTTCCTGCAAAGCCTGAGGCAACATTCTTGCGATGTTGGCTAATGGGGACTCGTCTAGGAAGGGTGACATTTCGGAACTAACAAACAGGACTCTTTTTTTCGAACTAACCATACTTGTTTTGAGGGTGAATAAATTAGAATACAAAATTAACGAAAAAAATCCGGATTTTCAAAATATTAATCGCTTTAAACCCTTTATTTGCAAGGAATTTAGCACTTGCAAATTTGAAAATTTTTCACTATAGCAGGAGTCTGACTGCTTACTTAAAACAACAGACCGGAACCATTGGTTTGGTGCCAACTATGGGGGCCTTGCATGATGGACATCTGCAACTGGTGCGCGAATCGGCAAAATTCTGCACAACAACAGTTGTTTCTGTTTTTGTAAATCCCCGGCAATTTAATAACCCGGAAGATTTGCTGAAATACCCCAAAACAATTTCGCAGGATTTGCAAAAACTTTATGAAGCTGGCGCCAATGTTGTGTTTGTACCCAATGCAAACCAGATTTATACGGGCAACGAACCCCCCGAAATCTCCATTAGTCCCCTTGATTCGGTTTTTGAAGGGCATTTCCGACCCGGCCACTTTAAAGGTGTTGTTCAGGTGCTCCACCGGTTTTTTAGTATCGTGGGCCCTAACCATGTTTTCTTTGGCCTCAAAGACCTGCAACAATGTTTGGTGGTAGAAAAACTCATTGCCGCCGCATTCCCCGAAATTGTGCAGCACAACCAACCCACCACACGTGAAACCAGCGGATTGGCTATGAGCTCGCGCAATACCCGCCTTTCACCAGCCGGCCTCTCAAAAGCCGCCAGCATATATAAGGAGTTAATGGCTATTAAAAACCACCAAGGCAATGTAAACACCTATATTAAAGAAAGTATTGATGCACTGCACCAGTCCGATATCGATACCGAATACCTGGCCCTGGTACAATTGCCCGATATGCTTGCCATCGACAACCTGAATCCGCAGCAGCGCCAGGCAATCGTTTTCGCCGGTTATCTCGAAGGCGTAAGGCTTATCGACAATGTGCTGATTTAAATCGGTGCAACCATTTTATATTTTCACCGACAAAAAGGTGAAACTTGCAAGGTAAATCAATGATTAACAATATATTTGAGGGCTGCTTTGCATAAGCCCATGCCATTGCTTTGCAGATTCCGCAGTGCTCAATTCCAAAATGAAACTAAAATATATACCAGGTATTTGCCTGTTGCTTTTAAGCTCGCTGACTAACAATATGCAGGCTCAACAGGTTGTTAATCTCGAAAATTTTGAACCCACCACCTGGTTGCCTTCTGGCTGGAGCAACGTAAGCGCAAGCACCAATCGTTGGTCGCGCCTTTCCAGCAGCACTTTTCCTACAGTGTCGATCGGCGTGTCGGGCATAGGATTTTGTCGTTTTCAAGCGCGTGGAGCCAACAACGGAACCATACAAACTCTGGCACTTCCTGTGGCCGATTATCGCCTCAGAGGAAGCAAAACGCCACACATCAGTTTTTATATGTATCGCGACAGTCTGAGTAAAAATGCCGATTCACTCTCGGTCTATATCAATACTTCAGCCTCACTCACCGGAGCTGTACATTTGGGAACCATTGCCCGCTATTCGCGCACTAAAATGCCCGATACCCAAATAGTAAATGGGTGGTACCTGTATAGTTTCAATATTCCGGCGGCATTTAACGGGGCAACCAATTACCTTATGCTTAAAGGGTATGCCCAGGGGGGAAACAGTAGCAATAATATCTATATCGACAGTGTTTCGTGGGATACCTACCCGATAGTATGTAGTGGCAAACCCACCGGTGCAACTATATCTTCCAACCCAGAAGTGATTTGTGGCGGAAATGGAAGTGCCACCCTTAATTTAAACGGCAGCGTGGCCACCCATAGTGGCATTACCATTACCTGGCAATGGGGCAGCACCAACAATGGCCCCTGGACTACTTTTGGCGGCAATAGCCTCACAGCAGCAACCGGCAACCTAACAATTAGCCGTTTTTACCGCTGCATTCTGGCATGCTCCACATCCGGATTGGCAGATACCACCGGGGTATATGTAATGCGGGTTATTTCAACACCGAAACCTACCATTGTGGTTACACCAAATCCTGTAAGCACCTGCTCTTTGGGCGGACCTACCCTTATGATTGCAAGCGGGGCCAGCAGCTATGTTTGGTCTCCGGCAACTGCACTCAACGAAACAAAAAACGATTCGGTATACACTTCCCTCACCACCAACGGAACCTATACAGTAACCGGCACCGATACCCAGGGATGTATAAATAGCACCAATTTGAATGTCACTTTCAGACAATCGCCTGGGGTGAATATTATTGCGGCAGACAGTGTGCTTTGTAAAGGCGATTCTATCAGGCTAACCGCACAGGGAGGGGGCATTACCAGTTATAACTGGTCGCCTACAGGCCAAACCATCAATTCCATTTGGGCAAAACCCGATAGCAATATGAGGTATTTTGTGACAGTCAAAAATGCCTTTAATTGCTCAAACAGTACCTCCAAAAAAATGTATGTAAAACTGCCACCCAAAGCCAATTTTTCCTTTTCCAACGTGGGTAATGTTTTCCATTTTATGGATAGTTCTAAAAATGCCAGCTCCTGGTTATGGAATTTCGGTGACGGAAATGAAAGTAAAAAACCAAATCCGGTATATACATTCAGCGGTGATACCAATTATACCGTAAGTCTGATAGTTACCGGGCCACCTTGCACCAACGATACATTTACCACCATCATCCGTGGAAACCCCCTTTGGGTAAAGACTCAAAATCAATTAAGTTTGAGAATAAGTCCGAACCCCGCAACAAATTTTATTGATATTGACTTTTCTAGCCTGGGAATGATAAAAAATATAACCTTTCAGGATGCAAGCGGAAAAGAAGTAACCTCGCTGATTCTAACCGAAAATTTCAATAGCTCCCTAAGGGTTTATTTAAACCAATTACCTGCCGGAATTTACACCCTCACGGCAATAGCTGGAGATAAAAAAATGAGTGCCCGCATTTATAAACTGTAAGCCATACTGGAGGCGGCTTACTTATTTAATTTCCTGTTTTAGAGAGGTTATTTTAATTTATGCAAAAAGAAGGTTCCAAAGGGTAAAAAACCTAATAGAAAGGCTTTTACACACTTTACAAAACTCCATTTTGCTTCGGTAAGCATGCGGTAAAGCATAAAACAAAATGCTATAAACAAAATGCCGTGCAGCATGCCTACAATGGTTACTGCACTGGGAATATGAAAGAAATGTTTCAGGGGCATGGCAATAAACAGCAGCACCAAAAATGAAATACCCTCCATGTGGCCTACCAAAAGAAATTGGGATAAAAGTTTTTTCTGAGATTCTTCCATCCCACAAAATTAGGGGCTTCGGCACATCATTTTTTTTAAAAATTGACATAAATCACAAAACTGTGGCAAATAACCATATTACATTTGCATCGGTTTGAGACGCATTGCTGCCATCATATTGCTTCTGGTGTTTATGTTCCACGCTGCTACCAAAATAGCATATACCGCTTGGCACTTTATCAACCAGGACAGGATAGCGGCATTGTATTGTATTAATAAAGACAAAGTCGAACTCGATTGCAAAGGTTGCTGCCATCTGGTATTAAAATTAAACCAAATGGACGCAGGAAAAAAATCAACAGATACCGCACCTGCTGGAACGGTTACTGAAACTCAGATTGACTGGTACTTAGAAAAAAACGCAGCCGAATTACCAGTTTTTTGTAAAACCATTTTCAAAACCTATCCAAGCTCTATTGCTGCACTTGTGTGGAGTGATATTTCAAAACCCAATCCGCCACCAGAAGTTTAATTGGATTCCGAAAACGCAATTCAATTTCCAATTAAACTTTAAAAAATGAAAAAAAATCTGGCATTCGCTGTGGTTATTTCCATGGCATGGCGGGCTGCTTCAGCCTGCGGTATTTGCGGATGTGCCGCCTCGGGAAACTACCTGGGTGTGCTGCCTCAATACCAAAAACATTTTATAGGACTGCGATACAATTACCGCAGTTTCAATTCTACACACCCAAGTTCCATTATTCCGGGCATGAGTGGCAGAAAAAGCACCGAACAATTTCAAAACATGGAGTTGGCAGGCCGCTATGTACCCGGTAAACGCTGGCAAATTCTGGGATCGGTTTCCTACCAGCAAATGGTGCAAACCATTAATCAAAATTCAGTAACTGTAAATGGGCTTTCAGATGCTTCTATTACCACCTATTTTTCGGTATTGCCCGGTAAAAGTCGCGAAAACAAATCGTGGAAACATTTGTTGCAAACCGGAGTAGGAATAAAATTACCTACCGGCAAAAATACATGGGCCAATGAAACCGAAGAATACAATCCGGGCTTTCAATTAGGCACCGGTAGCTACGATAAAATTCTGTCAGCTATTTACACCGCCCGTGCCAAAAAAATGGGTTTCATTACCGATGCCAATTTAATTCTCACTGGTAAAAATAAATTTGAATACCAGTTTGGTAATAAATTTTCGGCTACTTCCCGGGTGTTTTATACCGTAAAAAACAAGCTGCAAACCTGGTTATTCTATACTGGTATTTATGCCGAAAAAAATGCACCCGACTACTGGAAAAACAATTTACAACGCTATACCGGAGGCCATATCATAATGCCGTTAGGCGGATTAGAATTGTATACCAAAAACCTGGCTTTCGGAATTAATTACCGCATACCAGCTGCACAAAAACTATCCGAAAACTATGTAAAAAGCAACGCGAGACTGCTTTTAAGTGTCTCATGGTTAATCTAATCACCCATTTTAATACAAATTCAAATGAAAAACACAATCAAAAACACAAAAATCATACTGCTTGCCGCAGCAAGCCTGAGTCTTACTATATTTTCAGCTTGCGACAAGCACGACGATGACCACCACCACGATGCTACAGACAAGGATGCACCCGTAATTACGCTTTCTTCACCCACCTCTATGCAAGTATTTTACAGCGGCGATACGGTGTGGATTAAAGGCTCAGTTACCGATGCCAGCCTGCACGAATTGGTAATTAATATACGCAAAGACAGCGATAGTTCAGTACTTTTTACCGCGGCACCTACTGTACATGATTTAACCAGTTACAATATCAATACATTTTGGAAAAGTGCAGTTACAGGCCATACCAATGCTACAGTTGAAGTAATTGCTGAGGATCACAGCGGCAACTCAAAAACGGTAAAAACTGCCATTCATATTATGCCATAATAAATTAAAAAGGGTTGCAGAAAATCTGCAACCCTTTACAAAACCCGTAATATGAAAAAATATTACTTTAATCTTTTCGCTTCGGCGTCTTCTTTTGATATAATTTGGGTATCAAAACCAATAGCCGAAACAAAACCCCCAACATAAGCTGTAGCGCTAAACAGGGTGCCGGTTTTATCTCCAACTTCACTGTCTTCGCGCATCCAAAAACCTTCGCTTTTATATAAGCCCTGCGGAGTTTTATAGATACAAATAATTTCGATTTCGCGACAAAAAACACGATCGTAGTATTTGCCACCCTCCGATACTTTTTTAGTGCGTTTTTTCCAATCGGCACCGGCTACGTAAGCTCCTACCAACTCATCCTTCCAGGCCATTTTTGCTCCATAATTTTTAACCGCTGTCCAGGCTAATTGTTTCATTGCTGCGTTTGTATTCAATTCGGCAGGGAGCTTAGCAGATTTGCCGATTGGCGGGGGTAATGTGGCTTTAAATTTTGCACAAATTTCACCCAAAACTGTTTTCATTTTTGTTTTAATTTCTCCGATTTTAGCCTTTTCATAAGCCGCTTTATCTTTGAATAATACCAGTTGCAAAAAATTATCATACTTCTCTTGAATATCGCAGTTTGATTCAAACTTAATGTCCATTTCAGCTGCGGTTATGCAAATTACCCCGGGTTCAATTTCTACCAAACCACCCCATAATCCCAGCTTAGTTTGTGCATCAGCATTGGCTTTTGCCATTTTGTGGCCCGATACCTGCTCCATTTTTAAATATTCAGGGGTAACGGTAAATGTACCAACCTGTTTTACCCCTAACAATTTACCGGTAATTGTTATAATTCCATTGGCTTCTTCTACAGGAATTTCCTTGCCATCTTTAAACATTACTTCACTGGTATTGTGCGATGCCGGATTGTGCAAAGCATAGTAGGTCCCTGCAATATTTTTAGAGTTGCTGGTGGCAGCCGATTTTGCAATATTAGCCAAGCCCCGGATATCTTTGGCCGTCCATTTATCACTTTTGGCCTGTTTACAAACTTCAATCAAAATTTCATCCAATTTCGCGCGCAATACCGAGGCATCCAATGTTTCGGTAGTACCTTTATCTGCGCAAATTGCACCCCCGATATAGTCAATATCAGCGCCATTGCATTCGCCCTGATCGCCAAATGCAAGTGTTACGTCGCACAGCACAAATATTCCTTTATCGACTTCTACAAGCTGGCGACCGAGCTGATAACTAAGCAATCCATTTGTAGCTATAAATGTACCCAGGTTTTTTTCTGCCTCAATGCACTCGGTGGTATTATAGTACGAAAAAGAAGAATTTGCTGCGGGTGACATCTTAGATACCCCTATTTTTAAAGATATTTGATTATTCTCCTGACTCAATGTCACCGATTGACCAGTTTTGAAAGCCTTGTCTGTTGGGCTTCCTGTGCTACGCCAATAGTAATAATTGCCAGACAAATCACGCAATGGTTTGGTTTGTGAAAATGCAGTAAATACACTCAATGTTATTACTGCCAGGATGGATATTTTTTTCATTTTTTTATTTTTTAATGATTCAAAATTGCGCGATTTTTATACCCAATGATTTGCCTAATTCATGAATGTATAAATTGAATTCATAAATGGCAGATTTATTTGTGAATGATGAATGAAACAGCCTCAATTGCTACTTGCCCAATATGCGCTATACCCAAATCTCAGCAATGATAAAATGATTTCACTAAAGCCCGTTTGGCGTTATTTGAGCATGCTTCGTGAACTATATATAACACTACCTAATTACACAATACCATAATTACACAAAACAAAAAAGCCTCTGAATTTGCATTCAAAAGCTTTTCTAAAGTAATAAAAAACCGCTCTAGTTTTTCACTATTTTATGGGTAGATATTCCATGGTTCGTTTGTAACTGCACCCAATAAATGCCGGCTGGCCATTGTGCCGTATTGATAATGGTTTCACTGCTACCTGAAGTTGTAAATATTTGCTGTCCGTTGCTTGCAAAAACACTGATATTCTGCAATCCAACAATGCCCATTATGTTTAGCTGATCATTTACCGGATTGGGATAAACAATCCCTTCATTGAGTGGCGTTTTATTTATTGAATTTGTAGCCAAATCGGCTACAACAATGTCATTGGTCCAGTACCAGCAGCGGGTTGCACGGTGCACCACTTTCACTTTATAGGTAGCATTTTGGCTAATACTGATTGTTGCACCAGAGGATTTTTGGGTGGTAAATCCATAATTTCCATTTGCATACCATTCAAATTCACAATTATCGCGGTGCCAGGTTATGGTATCGGGTACAGTAAGCTGATTGCTTGTCTTGCGCAACAAATGCCCTGCCTTTGCGGATGTATTATTCTTACATTTACTGCTATTATTAAACAAAGCCCATATTTCTGCGTCACTCAAAGCGCGGTTGTACACAACTATATCATCCACATTGCCATGAAAGCCAGTACCATTCCAGCCAGTGGAAGTATATTGTGCACCGATTGAAAAGTATTTTTTGCTGTTGCTGTAATCCCAATACTGAATGCTATCTCCCGCAAATTTTTTCTTACCTACCAATTTCCCCTGGTAATAAAACCGCATGGTATCATCACTGCTTAAAGTACCCATTACATGCCTGTAATAGTCAATTCCGTCGCTGCCTTCGCTGGATATGTTATAACCAATTAATTGATTATTGGTGGTATTAGAACTCATCATCATATACACATTTCCATTGTTAATATTTCCTTGAAAACAATATGAACCATATTGAGGGCCCATCACTCCAAACAGCAAGGGCGACATGTTAAAATTATCATAGCCTTTCAGCATATACCAGCCTCCAAAAGTAATTTCTTTTTTAATTTTCAATTTGCTGTTTTGGGTACTGCTTACATCGGCTAATTCGTACTGGTATGAGGTAAATTTAATAAACGATGCACTGTCGGTTTGGTTATATCGGTCAGCATCCGGCACTGGTTTTACCTGCCCACCACTGCGATTGTCTATCGTATAATTCTGGGGTGAAACCACAATGCCATTTACATTGCTGGTATAACCGGCATTTCCATTCATATTAAAATGGGCAATTAAACCGTTTTGGGGAATCTGCGCTGCGGCCCATCCGGCAAACGCCATCAAGCCACTCAATAGTAATTTCTTTTTCATTTTGTTGGATTTTTATGGTGCAAATTTGATTGCATTTGTGTCCAACTTTTTATATCAATTCATGAATATCACATTTCAATTCATAAATTGCATTAAATTCAGCGCATTCCTAAATAATTCAAAAACTCATCCTTAATTTCGCGCGAAATGGGTATCGAATCGCCATTATCTAAAACCACCGAACCGCCGTCAGCCTTCACATATTCGGTTATACGATCTGCATTAATTACATAGCTGCGGTGAGGACGATAAAAGCGGTTTTCATTGCTTAAAGCAGCTTCATATTCTTTAATTTTGCGGCTCACTAAAACCTGCTTTCCATTGCTCATATAAAAATTGGTATAGCTACCCTCAGCCTTTAAATACACTATATCCTCAACTTTTACAAATAATATACCCGATGAAGTAGGCAAGGCTATTTTCCGTATTGAATTATTGGCTATATTCTCTTTTAAATTATCAAATACCTCTCGATTTTGTTCTACACTTTTGCCTTTCAATTTTTCTATTGCCAGCTCCAATTGTTCAATCTGCAGGGGTTTTAGCAAATAATCCACCGCAGAAACCTGAAAAGCCTGAATGGCATATTCACTATATGCCGTAGTAAAAATGATATTGAAATCAATTTTATCAAAAAAATCTAATAATTGAAACCCGTTATATCCGGGCATTTCCACATCCAAAAAAACCACATCGGGTTTATGCCGGTTTATCGAACGCACAGCTGTAGGCACATCTTCTACCTGATCCACTACCTCTACATCACTGAAATTATCAGTTAACAGCGCATTCAGCACATTGCGTGCCTTTTGCTCATCATCTACTATCAATGCGCGTATGCTCATATTTTTACTACAAAGTTGGTACTTAAACCGTAAATATGAAAGCTGAGTTCATAAACTGCAAGTTTTGTTCTATGAAATTCATTTTTCATACAAACGGGATTTCAATTTCCACAATGGTACCTGCGCCTTCCCCACCCGGATTGGCCAAATCAGTGTATTTTACAGATATGGCATTTTTGCGGCCCATATTCAGCAACTCAAGCCGTTTTTTGGTGGCTCCCGTTGCAAATGATTTGTGATTTTTTTGCCTGAAATTTTTTAATTCCTCGCTTTTACTGCGGCCAATTCCATTGTCTTCAATTACACATACCAGTACATTTTCACCCTGTTTTAAGTGAAAGAAAATATCCAATCTCTTCTCTCCCTTGCGGTGCAATAACCCATGTTTTAATGCATTCTCCACATAGGGCTGTATGAGCATTGCTGGTATATGTATTTCATCGGCATTAATATCATTATGGATGGTTATCAGGCGTTTAAAATCGCCCCCAAACCGCAATTCTTCCAATTCTAAATACAAATTCAACACTTTTATCTCATCACTCAATAATACTTTTTCTTCCTGGCTCATATCCAGGGTCATGCGCATCAGATCAGAGAATTTACCCAAATACTGGTTCGCCAATCTCTTTTCGTTGGTTAAAATAAATTCCTGAATAGAATTCAAAGCATTAAACATAAAATGCGGATTCATTTGCACCTTCAGGCTGCTCAGCTGGCTATTCTGCAATTCCTTTTCAACCAATGCTTTTTCAATATGCAGGCGATTTTCGGTTTTTTGTTTGTTTAACCGGTAGCGGTATAAAGCATAAAAAAGCAGGGCCAACAGCAATAACAAACCCAAAATAAACCACCAACGCAACCATACCGGTGCCAGTATTACAAAAGCCGCAACCTGCAATTCCTTGCTCTGCACCCCATCTTCATTAAACGAACGGATCTGTAAGGCATAATTGCCCGGCGACAAAGAATTAAATCTCAGTTCATCCTGCTCTCGCACCAAGCTCTGCCATTGACCCACTCCATCCTGCAAGAGTCTGTACTCCACACGCAACTGACCATTGGCCTTAAATGCAATGGCATCCAAAAAAAAGGATAGATTGTTTTCGTTAAATTCCAATTCTCCTTCTATTTTTTTCCACTTTTTTCCATTAATTGTAGCCATGCTCACATAAAGCCTGGGCGCTACCGGATTAAAATAATTGCGTTTTATGTTGGTTTTAAACAATCCATTTACCGTTGCCGTAAATAAATATCCGTTAAAAATACAGGCATCATAAATCTCCTTCGACAATATCCCATCACTCTGTGTAAAATGATTCATACTGCCGGTTTTGAGATTAAATACCGATACTCCGGCATTGCTAATAATCAATAATAAATCACCAAAAACCCTTACCTTTTTTACCGAATTTGAAATCAATCCGGTACGCTTATCCAGGGTTTTTATTACTTTGTGGTTTTCTATAAAAAGCACACCTCCGTAGTTGGTGGCGCATATAACCAATGCTCCATAACTGGCAAGCCATGATCCCAAAACCGGACTTCCATTGCTATTTTTTACAACATATTTTTTGCGATTATTTACATAAACCAAATCGGAGGTTTGGCACGACCAGAGCTCATTTGTAGCCTCAACATATTCATGCGATAAGCTTCTGGTATTGCTTATTTCCTGTATGCTTTTAAAAAACATACTGCTGGGATAATACTTTTTATCTACATCAAAAGGCAGGGATACAACCGGACTTCCAGTATATTGTGCATGACATCCTCCGGGATCGGAAATAAAAAGCGTTTGATGGCTATAGGTTAGATCCTTAATGGAAATACCTTCCTGCTTTTCTGCCGCATTGCTTATCGGATTCCAGCGATATAACTGACCCGCACCTATATACAACCATCCATTTTCCGGATCACTTCCCATTACTGTTACCGGATCGCGATCCTTGGTATCGTATGCAGGTTTTACCGTTCCATCCTGATTGGAATATACCGAAATCCGTCCCTTGGATTGACCCAAAAACAATTGATTTTGAAACGGAAATAAACTGTAAATCTCCGGATTGGGTTCATAAGATTCAAATGCCGCTGCCTGGGTATTTATTTCCGGAACATACAGCAATCCCTTGTTCAATGTGCTTACCCACAATCCGCCCTCTTCATCAAAAACAGAATTTGAAATATTAAAATTGCGAAATATTTCTCTTCCCGGATTGTTATCCGAAAACCAATGCATCCCCTTGGAATAATTGGCATATAAAACATTATTAACCTGGGTTACAAAATTAATTCCCCCATCATTCCTATATCCGTAAATACCCTCCGAAATTTTTTCAACTGTATCCCCTTTTAGCCCATATACCGCGTTTGCAAAGCTGTTGTAAAAAAACAACTGATGATTTTTTACAAAAGGAAACATTTTTTGCATAACCAATCCGCGAGATAAAAAATCACTTTTGGGTATGCGAATTTCACTGAGTTTATCGTCCTTAATTTTATACAAATGAACCGAACTAAAAACAATCCCCTCGCCCTGATTATTCATTGCCAGATTTACCACACTCTGTTTGTCGGGTGTGCGGATTACACTTGCTTTTCTGTGGTCGATATCATATACCAATACCCCTTCCAAGGTGTTTGCATATAATCTATTGGTAGATTTATCGATGGATATTTTAGAAATTAATCCCACCGAATTAAATCCATGAATCAGCTCTTTTAGGGAATCATGTTCAAGATAAAAAATCTGCCCGTTAAAATTTCCACACCAAATGGTGCCATTTCTATCCTGTAAAACCGGGCTAATGGCTTTGGATGAAGTAGATGGTGAAGGGTAGGTTTTAAAACTGCGTCCATTAAAACTGGCCAAACCCTGATCGGTTCCTACCCAAATGCGGCCTCCGGGTTCGTTGTGCAAATAAAAAATCTGATTGCTGGGCAGTCCCTGATCCACTGTAAACGAATGGTACGCCGGGTCCTGGGCCTGCAGCAAACCTGCAATTCCCAACCATAACAGCAATAAACATTTACCCGGATTCAAGACCCGCAAATATGCATCACATTGCTTAAAATCGCAGTTAAACTTCATAAACTGTACACTTCAATTCACCAACTGCAATTTTACCTAAACCTATTGCTTATTCACCGATTCGTATTCCTCTATCAATCTTTTTACACGGTCTTCTACAGTTTCGTTGGTCAGTTGCTCGCGCAGCCTGTCTACCATTATGGGAAAACTAAAGGGTGTGGGTTTTTGAGGCCGGGTAATAATCATTTCCTGGCTGCCCATTTTATGCAAGGCTGCCCGCAATCTGTGCTCTTCCAGTTGGTAATACAAAGCCTCTTCTTCAGCCTGTTTTAACAAAATATTTTCGGGCTCATAATCCCTGAAAACCTGGTAAAACAATCCGGCATTGGCTTGTAAATGTCTGCTTTTAATCGGCTTATCCGGCGTACCCTTAAATACCAATCCGCTAACACTGGCAATTTCACTAAAACGCCTGCGGGTTATTTCAGAATAATTGGTAGAATTAAATAAATCGGCAATTAAATTCTGGGTCGAAAACATATCTTCCTCCAATCCTTCCTGCAACGGAATTTCAGTTGGACTCAATAATTCAAAACCATAATCGTTCATGCCTATACTAAAACTGGTGGGTTTTATTTGGCTCAACCGATAGGCCAAAAGCATGGCCAGGCCTTCGTTTACCATGCGTCCTTCAAACGGAAATACAAATAAATGATGCCCCTCTTCGGTAATATGATATTCAATTAATAATTCATTTTCTGCCGGAATATGCGAACGTTCTTTTTGCAAATCAAACAAGGGTTTCAGGGCTATTACCTCTTCGTCGGGCAATGTATTATATCCATTTATTTTGGTGCGTAAAATAGCGGCCAATTCCGAACTTAAACTCATGCGTCCACCCTGCCAGCTAGGCACTGCACCCTTCTTCTTTTCGGCCTTGCGCACCATGGCTACCATGCCTTCTACCTTTACCAATTCCAAAATTTTTCCGGCAAAAACAAAACAATCTCCGGGATTTAATCGGCTTATAAAATATTCTTCAATGGTTCCAATTCTGGGGCCATGCATAAATTTCACCAGCATACTTTGCGCACTTTGAATGGTGCCAATGCTCATACGGTGCTGCATGGCTGTGCGCCTGTTTAATACCTTGTAAATCCCCTCCTCAATTACCACCCTTTTATACTCATCATACGAGGCTAAACTTTTTCCGCCTTCTGTTAAAAAAAATAAAATATAATTCCACTCTTCATCGCTGATGGAATTAAAAGCATGTGTATTTTTAATTTCCTGGTAAATTTCTGCAGCTTTAAATCCATCACCCACAGCAAGGGTCATCAGGTACTGTACCAGCACGTCAAAACTGCGCACCACGGGTATTCGGCTTTCTACATGCTTCTGAGCAATGGCGGTTTTTAACGAGGCCGACTCTAACAGTTCCAAACTGTGCGTAGGTAAAAACCAAATGCGGCTCGTTTCTCCGGGTCTATGTCCGCTGCGCCCGGCCCGTTGGGCAAATCGCGCCACCCCTTTCGGACTCCCGATTTGAATAACCGTATCTACGGGTCTGAAATCTACCCCCAAATCCAGACTGCTTGTGCATACTACTGCTTTTAAAACACCGGCATGCAGCATTTGTTCCACCCACTGTCGCACATCGGTAGTTAGTGATCCATGGTGAATGGCCATGCGCCCCGCCAAACTGGGATTCGCAGCCAATAAATGCTGATACCAGATTTCGCTTTGGCTGCGGGTATTGGTAAAAATTAATGTGGTTTTTGATTGCTCAATAATGGGCAAAGTTTTTTGCAAAAGCCGCACACCCAAATGTCCACTCCAGGGTAATTCCTGTATTTCATCGGGCATAATGGTGCGTATTTCCATTTTCTTTTCTACATCACTCACCACTGTGCAAACTTTAAATTCTGTTGGAATTAAAATATCGCGTGCTTCCTGCAAATTGCCAATGGTAGCACTAATTCCCCATATCCGCAATTGCGGACAAAGGCTTCGCAACCTAGATAAGCCCAACTCCACTTGTACGCCCCGTTTGCTACCCAAAAGCTCGTGCCACTCATCAATTACTACACAGGATAAATTTTTAAAAAATTCAGCATTGCCTTTTTGGGCCAGCATTAAATGCAAACTTTCCGGGGTAGTAACCAGGCATTGGGGCCTTTCTTTTTTTTGCCTGGCGCGTTCTTTCGCATCTGTATCCCCGTTTCGCAATGCCACATACCATCCTGCCCCCATTTCGTCACTTGCTCCTTGTATCGCCGCCGTAATATCGCCACTCAGGGCTTTTAAAGGCGTAATCCACAACAAATGCAATCCTTTTTTTTGCGCATGATTGAGCAAGTGATCCACCATGGCAGGTATTGCCAGGGCATAGGTTTTTCCGCTACCGGTAGGGGCATTTAACAAACCGTGATAGCCACTAAAATACCGTTCGGCACACTCCTGCTGAAAACCATGCGCAGCCCAGCCCCGCTGCTGAAACCAGCCATCAAAAGCACTTTGCCATATTGCGCGTTTTTTTGCCAAAACCCAGTGCGTAAATATAGGGAGAAGTGGAGAGGCTTGCTCTCCATCGCGAGTAAAAACCTCGCGATTAGGAGTTAGGAGTTAGAAGTGATGAGTTTAGCAGCTTTTAATTTATCCCTTAACTTTCGAACCAAAGGATTGAAAATGAGTAGTAAGGCCATGGTGACCACAATATATTTTTAAAACTTTTAGTTATCGATTTTCTAACAATCTATTTTAACTTCCTCTTCCAGTATTCCACCAAATCCTCATAGCCTACATCCGGTTTTATTCCATGTTTCAGCAACTCATTTCGATAAACAAATAATGAATAAATCAAAAATGAAAATGTATTTGTTAAATTCCGGTTCAATGCCAATTCTTTCAAGTCATCTAAAAATAAACTAGCTTCTTCGGCCGTTACTTCTTTGTATGATTTAAATTTCTCCGTATCATTCAATTTACTTTCACTGAATAGGATTAATTCCAGTTGAAAAGAATCATCAAGGTTCAATATCAAATTTAACACAGAATCTTTTTGGTATTTATAACTTGAATTCGCCGCAATTTGCAACCAAAAATAATCCTGGTCCACAATGGGATCTCTATGCTCACTAAAAGGCAATTCACGGGCTATTTCAATATTTTTAACCCTTCCTGAGTCTGCCAAATTTGCAGAATAAAGTCGGTCAGCTAGAAAAAAATAGTATTTCTCATTGTGCTGGGCAAATGCACTGTAGTTTGCAAAAACGCAACATACAAATACCAATATGCGCAAAATTTTTATCACTGAATTTCAAAAATACACAAAATACATTATAAACAACCGATTCAATTTGTATATTTGCTATATCCATTCAATTTGATTAAAGCAAAATCACTATTTTTAACCCTATTCACCGCCGTTTTTATGGCTGCAATATCAATGGGTATTCTGTTGAATGGAATTATCCCTTTGATTTATACGATAAGTTTATGTATAATTTCTTTGGCCGAATTGAAACACAAACCATCAGACTTCACCCATTGGGTTGCTGCTATTTTTTTCTTACTTATTTTATTAGCCTGCATGCAAAATTGGCCGCTTTTACCCCTATTTTTTATCATTTTTTCGATTCTGTTAATCGCTGATTTTGTTATTGATATATTTAAAAAAAGACTCACACGTATTTCAATATTTTTCACAATCCATATTCTATTCATCATTGCCCTCAATATTCCCTGCACCTTTGAACGAACCCGGGGCACTTTCGGTTATTTTAACCTTTGGTTATATTAATTCTGCATAGTGAATTACAAAATGCGAATTTTAGAGCAAAATATAAGGCATACTCCTGGCTACTAAACTGGCGGTCCTTCCGCCCTTATAATGTGGCGGAGGCTGTTAATATTATGAACTGCAAACTGTATACTAACTCTTCACTTCTAACTCCTAACTCTTAACTTTGCCAAATGCATGTCAAAAAAGACGACATATACCGCGTTTATCGATTGAATACCGATACAATTCCCTACTCCCTGTTTATCTGGGATATGATAGACTTTGAGGCCCGAAAAATGCTGCGTAATGTAGAACGAATTTTTTCGAATCCACCCATTTTAAAAAGTGCCATTACATGCCGCGTGGAAAACGAGGATGAAATTATTTGCGAATTTGAAACCTTACATGAAATAAATACATTCCCGGAAGAACTTACTTTTTACCGCCTTTACCTGGATTTAGAAGGAGTAGAACTGCGCATTGAAAATGAGGATAAACTTACACTGATATTTCAGGATCTTGCAAATCTTCCATTGATTGAAGCCTTTGTGACTGAACAATTGGGTATCCCCGATGTTGAACAATATTTATACTGTTTAGATAAACCCAATATATATTTCTGCTATAATTACGATGGCCGTTTTATGGAATACAGGCAAAATATCAGTGATCTTGGTGATTGATAAAAAACAGCGCAGGAATTTTCTACATTTGTCGTCTAATCGGGTATGATGAAGTCAATAAAGCATTTACAATTACTAATGCTGGGAGTTGCAGCTATCGTTTTAGTTATACAGGCTTGCCGCAAAAAAACGAACACCACCCAAAACTGGCCCGCTGTTAAAGCTGCTTTCGGCAATACAATTGATTTAAATAATCTTGAAAATTATGCCTCACAAACCAGGCCAGCCTATATTACCAAAGACAACAGCGGTGCCAATCCGATAACCAATGCCGGTGCTACCCTGGGAAGGGTACTTTTTTACGATGTAAAACTTTCTGTAAATAATGACATTGCTTGCGGCAGCTGCCATCAACAAGCCTTTGCCTTTGGCGATAATAAAGCGCAAAGCACCGGTACAAATGGCAAAACTGCCAGGCATACCATGCGTATTATAAACCCCAGATTCGGGCAGGAAATGAAATTTTTCTGGGATGAGAGATCTGCTTCCCTCGAACAACAAAGTACACAACCCATACAAAACCACAATGAAATGGGCTATAGCGGCACCGGTGGTGATCCCGGAATTAACGAACTGCTTGCCAAACTTCAGGCAGTAGATTACTATAAAGAACTTTTCCGTTTTGTATATGGAGATGAAAAAGTTACCGAAACCCGCATACAAAATGCATTATCCCAATTCATGCGAAGCATACAAAGTTTTGATTCTAAATTCGATGCCGGATTCGCACAGGTAAATAACCTCAATGATGATTTTCCGAATTATTCAAATATAGAAAACCAGGGCAAGCGCCTGTTTTTAGCCCCGCCTCCAGGGGCTCCGGGTGCCCCCCCAATTACCGGTGCAGGTTGCCAGGCTTGCCACCGTGCACCCGAATTTGATATTGATCCCAACTCTCTCAATAATGGAATTACGGGTGTAATTGGTAGCCCTGGAACTTTCGATTTTACCATTACCCGCGCCCCCAGTTTGCGTGATGTAGTTAATGCCAGCGGCACTCCCAACGGTCCATTTATGCACGATGCTGTATTAAATGATTTGGCCGGTGTAATAAATCATTACAACCAAATACTTACCAATGCCGCTAATACAAACCTCGACCCAAGATTAAACCCTGCAGGCTCACCCCAAAAATTGAATCTTACTTCCCAGCAAAAAGATGCTCTTATAGCATTTCTAGGCACACTTACGGGTAAGGATGTGTATACAAACAAAAAATGGAGCAGTCCCTTTCCTTAATTCACTGAAAAATAAATGGGGTTCTATTTTCATAAAATAGTATTTTTTTGTGCACTTCTAACATGGCAGAACCTTAAAGCCCAAAGCGTAGAAATAATTAAAAAAGAAATTCAGATAGTTTTCTCCGCGCAAATCTACAACCGCCCATTGGTACTTTCCGATTCTGTATTCTATACGCCAGACAGTCTTTGTATAAACCAATTTAAATTCTATATCTCAGGTTTTAAATTGCTGAAAAATAATAAAGAAGTATACAGCAATTCGGATGGTTATTATTTAATTAATTTCGAAAATTTAAAACCCGAAATCCGTTTTGCAATTGCGGAAAATATTGAATTTGATGCTGTACAATTCAACCTGGGTATAGACAGTCTTACCAATACCAGCGGCGCATTGAGCGGCAGCCTGGATCCCACATTGGGCATGTATTGGACCTGGCAAAATGGCTATATAAACTCCAAAATAGAAGGTAAAAGTTTACGTTGCAATACCCGCAATCATGCATTCACCTATCATTTGGGCGGATACCAGTATCCATATTGCAATATGCAACAAATTGAATTACCCTGCAGAAATAATTCACCCATTCTAATTGGATTAAATTTGGATGCTTTTTTCAGCCATATTGATTTAGAAAACCAAAATACAATTATGTCTCCCGGCCAATCTGCGGTTGATTTTGCAAGATTATTGGCCAATACTTTTTATATTAAATAAATGATATTCCGCAGCTTATTATTTGTTTTAGGTCTGACCATAGTTGGATTTACATTTGAAAATAATTTATTAAAAATTCCCAAAAACTGGCCAAAACCTGTATATAATTTTAAAAACAACCCTCCCTCTCAGGAAAAAATATTGCTTGGCCGCGCCTTATTTTACGACCCCATTTTATCTGCCAATAATACCATCAGTTGCGCCACCTGCCACTCGCAATACACAGCTTTTGCCCATGTAGACCACGATTTAAGCCATGGTATCCACGACCGCATTGGCACGCGAAATGCACCTGCGCTGATGAACCTGGCCTGGCAAAAAACATTTATGTGGGATGGTGCCATTAACCACCTCGACATGCAATCCCTGGCTCCCATTTCAAACCCACTGGAAATGGACGAAACCCTTGCCAATGTGGTATTAAAATTACAAAACAAAAAACTATACAGGCAATTATTTTTTGCCGCATTTAATGATACTATAATCACGGGTCAAAATGTGCTTAAAGCTTTGTCATCCTTTATGGTTACTTTGGTAAGCAGTAATTCAAGATATGATAGCATGGTGCGAAATGAAATTACTTTTACTGAGCAGGAAAACAAAGGTTATGCATTGTTTAAAACCCATTGCAATAACTGCCATACCGAACCACTTTTTACCAATCAGAATTTTGAAAACAATGGATTAAAACCCGATCCGGTTTTGAATGATATCGGCAGGGTAAAAATATCTTTAAACAAATCCGATTCGTTTAAATTTAAAGTCCCTACCCTGCGCAATATCGATTTTTCGTATCCATACATGCACGACGGCCGTTTTAAAAAAATATCGGATGTACTAAAACACTATAGCAATGGCATAGTGCAAAGCCCTACTTTATCACCCCTACTCAGCAAACCCATACCCCTAAGTGCCAATGACCGTGCAGATCTTACGGTATTTTTACTTACCCTTACCGATCGGAATTTTTTATTTGATACAGCATACAGCTTTCCAAAAAATGTTTTTTTAAGTCCCGCGAAGGAATAAAATCAAAATGTCGTCTAACTTTCCAACACCTATGCGCAATGCCCTGTTCATCATACTGCTTGCAACTACCTTTATGGCAAGGGCCCAACGCAACCTACTTATAATTATTGCGGATGACTTAAGTCCGGATTATTTTGGGTTCTATGAAATTCATGGCGACACGGTGGATGTCCCCAATATTCGAAAATTAGCCTCAAAAGGTGTGAGGTTTACTAATGCAATGAGCAACCCTCTTTGCTCTCCTACCCGAGCCGGAATCCTTACAGGCCGATATAGTTTCCGAACCGGAGTGGGTAATGTGGTGGCCGGAAATGGCTCCACTGAACTGGATACAAGTGAAATTACAATCCCCAGATTATTAAAAATGTACAATCCCAATATCATAAGGGCCGATATTGGGAAATGGCATTTACATAACCCTCAACCAGCCAAACTCACTTATCCCAATCTATTGGGTTATGATCATTACGAAGGCCCTTTCATTGGCCAATTGGCTAGTTATACAAATTGGACAAAATATACCAATGGAGTGTCATCTACAATCACAAATTATGCAACCAGTGAAAACGTAAATAATGCTATAAGTTGGTTAAAAACCCAACCCAATAAGCCATTTTTTCTATGGCTCGCGTTCAACGCACCCCATACGCCCTATCACCTTCCTCCCGCCAATTTGCACTCTTACACACTTAGCGGAACAACTCAAGATATCAACCAAAATCCTAAGAAATATTTTAAGGCCATGTTACAGGCCCTGGACCATGAAATCGGACGATTTTTTGATTCACTGAAAACCATTAACCGATGGGATAGCACCGATATCATTTTCATTGGCGATAATGGGAATACCCAAAATACCGCCCAAAATAATATTCCCAGTCAGGCAAAGGGTACGATATATCAATATGGAGTAAATGTGCCTATGATCATCTTCGGTCCATCGGTGAAAAATCCAGGCAGAGTAAGTCAGGCACTGGTAAATACCACCGATATTTTTGCCACTTCACTCGAACTAATGGGCTTTTCAAATTGGAGTACCAATATTCCGGCACAAAAGCCAGTGGATAGTAAAAGTTTATTGCCAATAATTAAAAATACGGGCACTGAAATCAGGCCCTGGGCATTTACTGAAATATTTAAAATCACCCATGATTCGGACGAGGGCAAGGCCATCCGAAACTTGGATTATAAATTAATAAAATTCGATTACGGAAAAGAAGAATTTTATAACCTGAATAAGGACCCAAACGAAACAAACAATTTACTACTCAATACACTCAATAGCACAGAATTAACCAATTATAATTACCTTTGCAATCAACTAAATTTGCTTATAGGTAACACTGCTTTTTGCAATACTTCTGTTAGCCTCAACCCCATAACAAAGCTCAATTATTCTATACCCAATCCTTTTTGCGATTTCATTAATTTGCCGCTTGAATATAGAACAAATATAACCATTTTGTATAATTCTAAAGGGCAAATCATTTACAATGGGTTGAATCTGTCTCATACTAATTTATCGAGATTACCAGCAGGTATTTATTACTTGCAAATTCCCGAAAAATCCATTTCCTTAAAATTAATTAAGCAATGAAAAAAATCATATTTACACTGTTTGCATTGTTGCGCATGTATACAACACAAGCGCAAACCAACCCGGTAATTACAGCCTGGCTTCAAAATACCGCGGGTGTAAAAGGCCGCCATTATGTAAAAAATAATTCAACCCCCATTGCCGATACCGCGCTGGCCAATGTACGCAGTGTATACTACAGCGGCAATTGGGCCTATATCAAAACCAACGGGGTGCCCAGCTATGTTACGGGTCCGTTTTTAGATGGCAATCCAAGCCTTACCACCGCCCAAAATGCCATATTTAAATTTCCGTTAAATCCGGTTAAAAACACCGGTACACCCGCAGCCACCACGGGTGGAAATATTGGCATTTTTATCAATGGAGTTGCATTATTTGACTATCGCGATGGGGTATCCTGGCAAAATTCTACCAAGAGCTTAAAGGGTGGCCCACTGGGCGGAACCGGAGACCAGGTATGGAACCGCGATGCGGTTGTAGCCGAACGCGTAGGCTTTGATTGTTCGAAAGGACACCCCGCTATGGGCAATTACCACCACCACCAAAATCCCAGTGCTTTTAAGCTGGATTTAAAAGTAATTTACAATGTTTGCTCACTGTATGATGCCGATGGATTGTACGTGATGGACAGCACCAAACACTCTCCCTTGCTGGGTTTTGCATATGATGGATTTCCAATTTACGGCGCTTATGCCTATGCCGATACCAATGGAACAGGTAAAATTACCCGCATGAAATCGGGTTACCAATTGCGCAAAATTACCACCCGAAATAAATATGCCGATGGAAGCTCCGTAACTGCCGGGCCCAATGTGAGTGACACTTTCCCCCTGGGTATTTTCCGCGAAGATTATGAATTTATTTCCCATTCAGGCACCGATTACCTGGACGAACACAACGGCCGTTTTTGCAAAACCCCCGAATATCCCAATGGAATTTATTGCTATTTTACCACTGTAGATGCTAATCAAAATTCAGCTTACCCCTATTGTGTAGGGCCTACTTTTTATGGCACCAAAGTGGCAACAAAACCCACCAGCATCAGCGAAACTGTTACCACCTACAAGCCAAGTACTAACTCCGTTTATCCCAGCCTTTCCGAATTAAATCTGCAAATTTTCCCTAACCCGGTTAGCGATTTGATTACGGTACAAATTACCCGTTTCAACACCCAAAATATTCAATTGGATTTATACAATATCGAAGGTAAAAAAATGCAAAGCACCACCATTTACCCCGGCAGTACAATTGGCTATTTTGATGCCCGCACCTTGTATGATGGCAACTATATTTTGCGTGTAACCAACGGTACCGAAATCAGCAACCATAAAATTACCATTACCCGCTGATATAAAATCGATTTACTTCAATAGCTGCCCCAAGATTACGGGCGGCTTTTTTTAGTTTTAATTTTTTGTAAAAAAGTAACAGCTTCTCCAATAAATGTCGTCTAATGTCCAATATGTCATATTTAAAAACGGGTAAATGACTGATATTGCGCAATATTGATGGACGAGGCTGAACTTATAAATCGACTAAAAAGCTCGGAACCAGCAGCATTCAATGCACTGGTGGATCAATATGGCAAGCAGGTATTGAACACCTGTTACCGGTTTATGCTTAACCAGGAAGACGCTGAGGACCTGGCCCAGGAAGTTTTTATCGAAACCTATCAATCTATATCCAAATTCAAACAACAAGCACGTCTTTCTACCTGGATTTATCGCATTGCAGTAAGCAAATGTCTGGATGAATTAAAAAAACGCAACCGCAAAAAGAGAATCGGATCCACTGCGAAATTATTGCATTTAAATGACCTCGCTGATTGGATTACGGGTGGTGAAATGCCAGATAAAAAATTGAAAGAAAACGAAATGTTTTCCCAAATTAACAACCTGCTAAACCAATTGCCTACCAACCAACGTATAGCATTTACTCTAAACAAAATGGACGGATATGCAACAAGTGATATTTCCGAAATTCTGGGAATAAGTGTAAATGCAACCGAACAGCTTATTTCCAGAGCACGCAAAAAAATAGGAGCTCAATTGAAAAGTATTCTCACTTCAAATATACCCAGTGACAGGATTTAAAAAAATAATCGTCTAAACATGAAAACCATGCATCCTTCGCAACCTGATCAGCCCCAAGAGCTTGAATTTTTGCTTAATGAGCAAATTGGTCAAGCGCACCTAACCAATGACTGGCAGAATCGGGTTAAAAGCCACTTGCAGCAAGTGCAACAAACTGAGTCCAAAACACAGTTGAACCGGAATGTAATATTTCTTCTTGCAGGGCTCATTTTATTAAACTCGGGGCTTCTGTATTACAGCACACAATTGCAGAAAAGTAGCATATCTGCTCGCGAAAACGAACTTCGTCTATTATCCAAAGAACTTTTTATCAATCCCACTTAAGCATGGATGTATTTACTAAAAATAAATGGCTATTCCGTTTGGTGGTTTTTTTAATCCTTCTAAACCTCGGCTTATTGGGTTTCATTGCACGGAAAAACAATGCTCCTGCAAATAAAAATGAACAACGGGCAGATGTTTTAATGCAAATTTTACGAAAAGAGCTGCAACTATCAGAACAACAAGCCGACCAAATGAAAATGATTAGAGAAGCTTTTTTTGCCCGGGAAAAAATACTATCCGCTAAAATTAAAGCTGAACGCGATTCGATGAACCAGGAAATGTTCAATAAAAACACCAATGAAAAAACAGTGCTTTTCCTGGCCCGCGAAATAGCAGAAAATGAATATGCGATGGAATTGCAAAGGTTGGCACAAGCCAAACAATTAAAAAACATTTGCACTCCGCAACAACAAGAGAAATTTCAAAACTTGGCCCGTGAAATTAAAAACTATTTTAAACCCGAAAAGAAACCTAGAAACTAATTGAAAATGAATCAGATCATTCAATATTTTAAAAAATCACATCCCAAACCTAGCATTGCATTTATTGTATTTTGTTTTACTCTTATGCCACAGAATAAAATATGGGCACAATTGCCAAATATAGTACTAGGAAGGCCCACCGATACATCAATTACCGCCAGTATTATGTATAGTCAGGCTACAGTCTATTATTTACAGTACGGCACCACCGCTGGTAATTATACCAAAAACACATCTACTTTTTCCGCTGCTGCCAATGTCCCGGATGAAATAAACATCAACAATTTAACCCCAAATACACGATATTATTACCGTATCCAATTCCATTCCACCTCAGGCGGAAACTTCGCGCCTACCCCATAATACAGCTTTCACACCCAACGTGCCAAAGGCAGTACATTTACATTTACTATCGAAGCAGATGAACACCTATACGATAAAAAAGGTGTTAAAAACATGTACGATGTAACCCTCGAAAATCAGGCCGCGGATAAACCGGATTTTATGCTTTCTTTAGGCGATATTTTTGGAGATGACCACTTCCCAACTACCATTACCTCTTCTGAAGTTGATGCGCTGCACAAGGATTACAGACCATTCTTAGGAAAAATTTGCCATTCTATACCTTTCTATGTTTGTTTGGGAAATCATGAGGGTGAAAATGACTACTATTATTCATTAAATCAACCCAATAATTTATGCATCTGGGGTACACAATGGCGCAAATTTTATTATCCAAACCCATTTCCCAATAGCTTTTATACAGGCAACACCGAAAATGAACCCTTTGGCATTGGCAACCCCGAAAATTATTATGCCTGGACCTGGGGTGATGCATTATTTGTAGTACTTGATGTATATCGCAAAGAAAGTTTTAAAACCCTTACTGCCAAGCCCAGCAACTGGAACTGGACACTGGGCCAACAACAATATAATTGGTTAAAAACCACCCTGGAAAGCAGCAATGCCAAATATAAATTTGTATTTGCCCACCATATTAATGGCCAAGGACGCGGTGGAATTACCAACGCTGCACAGTTTGAATGGGGTGGGCTCGACAATGGACAGGATAAGTTTGCTACTAACCGTCCGGGTTGGGCAAAACCCATACACCAATTATTTAAAGACAATGGTGTAAGCATTTTTTTTCAGGGTCACGACCATGTATTTGCCCATGAAACCCTGGATGGAATTCATTACCAGGAAGTTCCAATGCCAAGCGATTCAACCTATATGATTGGTAAATTAGCCAATGCGGATGCCTATGTTTCCGACACTATAGATGGCACTGGTCATATCAGGGTGACAGTTTCCAGCGAATGCGTAAAAGTAGATTATGTAAAAGCATTTCTTCCAAAGGATACAATGGGTGGTGCTCATCACAACCGTGAAATTGCATTTTCATATTCACTTGGAACATGCACATCCAATGGCACAGCACCCATTAATCCAATTAATCATATCACCGTTTTCCCAAATCCAGCAAAAGAATATTTAGTTGTTCAATTTTCTAATATTACAGAGATTAAACAAATTGAATTAATCAATACCCTTGGCCAAACCATTCATACCTCTCAATCCAACTTGTTGCAGGTAAAAAATATTCCCAGCGGTATCTACATCCTGCAAATTCATACAAATCAGGGTTTATTCATCGAAAAAACAATGATTCAACATTAATTTCATGGCAAATAAATATCTATATATTACAATACTTTCTTGCTTGTTCTTCAAAGCAAAATCACAGAATATTTTGCACACAGAAATGCTTGGAAGACCCACAGATCATGGCATCACGATACAGATTATTTTTACAGACTCAGCCGAAGTTGCTGTTAAATACGGACTAAAAAGCATTGCACTCAGTAATCAAACTGCATGGAAAATATATGCCCCCAATGAACCTGCAGAATTTATCATCAATGGATTGCTTCAAGATACTATTTATTACTATCAGGTAATTTATAAAAAACCAGGTGCAAATATTTCTACCAATAGGCCGACTTTTCACTTTCATACCGCCAGGCCAGCCGGAAAAACATTCACATTTACTGTGCAAGCCGATCCGCATCTAGATGAACAATCTGATACTGCTGTTTATAACCGCTGCCTTCGAAATCAGCTCGAAGACAATCCTGATTTTATGATTGACTTAGGCGATTTTTTAATGTCGGATAAATTAAAAAACAGTGCACGCATAATTCCCCGAGATACTGTTACTTATCGTTGCCATGTTTTACGCAGCTATTACGATAAAATAAACCACTCTGTGCCCCTTTTCATTGCAATCGGAAACCACGAAGGAGAAAGCGGCTGGAACCTCTCACCCAATGCAAATAACCTCGCTGTTTGGGGTACCGTGGATCGAAAAAAATATTTTTTAAATCCCGCACCTGATAATTTTTATAGTGGTGATACCACCAACCATAAATATGTTGGATTACGCGAAAATTATTATGCCTGGCAATGGGGCGATGCATTATTTATCGTACTTGATCCGTATTGGTATACCAGCCCCAAACCCGACTCACTCAACGGCTGGCGCTGGACTCTGGGAAAAGGCCAATATGATTGGCTGAAACAAACATTGGAAAAAAGCAATGCCAAATTTAAATTTGTTTTTGCCCACCAAATTATAGGGGGCGATCCTGATGGTCGTGGAGGGGTTGAATATGCAAACCGTTATGAATGGGGTGGCGACAACCTGGATGGTACCCCCGGTTTTTCAACTAAACGACCTGGATGGTACAAGCCCATCAAAGATTTACTGGAAGAAAATCATGTAAATATATTCTTCCATGGACACGATCATTTTTTCGGAAAACAAGAAAAAAATTGCCTCATTTACCAAGAAACTCCACAACCCAGTCATCCCAATTTTACTTCGGTAAATTATGCCAAAGATTATGGATACTATGAGGGCCAGATTTTACCAAACTCAGGTCACCTCAGAATTACCGTGGGTCCTGATGGCGTCAAAACGGAATATGTACGTGTTTATACCCCTGCTAGCGAAACCGCAAATCGGCACAACAAAGATATTTCTGCCACCTATTTTATTGGTGCAAAAAATTGCTACGACTCATTAAAAACCGGTATACCTGTAATCTGGAATAGTTCGTATGCCGACGAACTAATTTATCCCAATCCTTTCCAGGAACAAACCCAAATAAAATTTACCCTAAAACAATCCAACAACCTCAGCCTCCACATTACCGATGCCAATGGTAAAATTGTACGCCATCTGCTGGTCAATAATACCCTTCCACCAGGACAATATCAAGTAGTGTGGGATGCAAAAAATACTGCAGGCTATATGGTAAATAATGGAATCTATTTTTACCATTTAAGAGGAAATCAAGGCCCTATCTCAAGCGGAAAAATCATTTACACAAAGTAAAAACATGAAAAATAAATTCATCATTGTACTGGTTATAAGCATTGCTGCACAAACCTTTGGCCATGATATGCGGTACGAAAACATCATTCCACGCACCTGGGAATTTAAATCAAAAGATAAAATAGTGGGTACATTTTTTCTGTACAGAGATGGGAAGGTATACATTGAAACACCAAACCATAATTTAATAAATTACCCTCTTGAATCTCTTTCGAAACCAGACCAGCAATTTGTGCTGAATAAATACGCAGCAATCGAAAAACTAAACCACAATGTAGCAACTTTGAAACAAGCTAATACAAACTACACCTCACCAGTAAAAGCGGGTTCTAATTATAAAATTCCTGTATTGGTTTTTGTTTTATTACTACTAGGATTCTATTTTCTAAAAAAATCTGAAAAACAAAAATTAAAATACATTCTACCTGTATTATTTTTTGGAATTGCGTTTGCAACTTTGAGTTTTACCCAACGCATTTTACGCACACATAGCACAAGTACTGCCTTTATTGACTCGGCGTTTACCCCATTTAAACCCAATGTATATACCCGCTGGGATGCCAATTATTTCTATGTGGAAAGTCGCGGAATTCCAGAACATAGCATGATGACCGGAATTACCGCCTGGCAGCAACAGGTACCCGTTCCCCAATGTTACACAGGCAGCAATGCATGGTCCATTCCAATCAATCCGGTAAAAGCAGTAGTATCCGTGCCAGTAAATAACAAACATTTTTTACGCGGTGCAGTGGCCCTTGCAGCCAATGGAGTAGCCATTTTTAATCCTTATACCAACACAGGTGTAGATGCATTTTTAGACGGACAATTGGACAAATGGGGCGGCCATAGCGGCCGTGCCGACGATTATCACTACCATACTGCCCCTATGTTTTTAGAAGCCAAATCGGGCAATATTACCCCTATTGCATTTGCCCTGGACGGTTTTCCTGTATATGGTTGGAAAGAACCCAACGGTGCTAAAATGTTGGCCCTAGATTCCAATCATGGACATATGTGGACCAATGGAATTTACCACTACCATGGCGACACTGTAGCTCCCTATATGATTGGGCGCATGTATGGCAAGGTAACCGAAGACACCACCCTGCAAATAATCCCTCAGGCCGCTGCAAAACCCATTCGCCCATCTTTAACCCCTTTAAAAGGCGCTGTAATTACAGGCTTTCATCCCAATGGCAGCAATAGTTATTCATTAATTTATACGCTAAGCGGCAAAACTGATTCGGTGGTATATAGTTGGACAAATGGCGGATCCTATACTTATAAATTTTACCTCGAAGGACAAACCATGACAAGTAACACTTACAATGGATTTGCCCAATGCACCGTGCCCGTTTCCACTAAAAATTTTACAGCTCTAAATCAGGCAATTCAGGTATTTCCAAACCCTGCAAACGACCATATTTTTATTGAATTAAACCCAAGTTTAAATACCCACCATATCTCCCGTATTAATATGTATAATTACAAAGGTATGGAAGTATTTTCTCGTAAAAACTTTTGCCCGTCTATCGATATTCGTTCTTTACCCAAAGGAGTTTATTTTGTAAAAATAATTTACCTGCAATCAGAAATAACCAAAAAAATAGTGATTCAATAATGCGGTATATTTTAATTTTTTTTAGCCTGCTTTTATCTGGTATTTTGCGGGCACAACCCACTACCAAAACCATGCTACGCCTACCCGATACCGGCGAAAAGACAAGCTATACCAATACCTTTGGCGAAGACCATGATTTTACAATTAACCCACCGTTTTTTATTAAAAATGGAAACGGAACAGTAACCGATACCGTTACCGGATTGATGTGGCAACAAACCGATGGGGGTGAAATGACCATTGAAAAAGCTACACTCTATTGCGATACCCTAACCCTGGGTGGATTTACCGATTGGCGGCTGCCTAGCGCGCATGAAGCATTCTCCATACTGAATCAAGGAGTAACAAATCCCGCTCTGGATGTAAATATTTTTACCAAAACCGCAGCCGAATATTGGTGGAGCTCGGATTTTCAGGCCAATGACAATACACGCGTTTGGGTGACAAACTCAGGCGGAGGAATTGGAAATCATTTAAAAACCGAAACCATTTCTGCCGGAGGAACCAAAAAAATACATGTAAGGGCAGTGCGAAATCCTTTAAAATCTATTTCAATTGCAAATCATTTTTATATTACTCCAAATAATGCTATTTACGATTCAATTACTCAATTATATTGGACACCACTCGCATTTACAGATACCCTAAGCTGGGAAGAATCCCTAGCCTACGCCGACACTCTGAACGCCTACGGATACAGCGATTGGCGGCTACCCAACATAAAAGAACTCCAATCCATCAATGACGAAAAACGCATAGCCCCGTCAGTAAATATTACATTTTTCACCAAAATTGGTACCCGAAAATATTGGTCATCTACCTCGCTTCCCAATCAAACCACAAAAGCCTGGTACTTATATACCCAATATGGTATTACCACCTACGACCCTAAAATCAGAAAAAATTATGTGCTTTGCGTGCGAGGTGGGATGCCAATAAGCGCAAATAACATTGCTTTTCCAAAAAACCCATTGGATATACAACTATTCCCAAACCCGGCAAGTGAATTTTGCACATTGCAATTTTCAATTCTCAAAGGGAATGCGCAAATTTCGGTAATGGATATAGGCGGGAAAACCCATTTTTCACAATTAGTTAATATGGATTTTGGCAAACTAAACATAGACCTACAGATATTTAAATCTGGTTTATACAAAATTATTATTCTTAGCCCCAAAGGTGTATATTCCCTTCCTCTTAGCATAATTCGTTAATACATATTAATGCGATTTCTGGAACTTGGATTTAAACATGTTATACCCTTGGGTTATGATCATATTTTATTTATTCTATGCCTGTATTTTTATCAACCAGATTTAAAAAAAGTAATTATCCAATGCACAGTTTTTACCCTTGCACACAGCATTACCTTGGCGATGGCTGCACTCAACTGGGTAAATATAAATACCACACTTACAGAAACCATTATTGCAGCTTCTATATTTTTTCTTGCTGTAGAAAATATTATTTCAAGTCAGGTAAATCCATTCAGAAATGCAGTTATTTTTGCATTTGGTTTATTCCACGGATTGGGATTTGCCTCCGCATTAATACAAATTGGATTGCCCCAGGATGCATTTTTACCCAGTTTGCTCCTTTTTAATTTGGGGGTTGAACTGGCACAAGTATCTATTATTTTACTGGCTTATTTCAGCTTTGGAAAATGGTTCAGATACAAATCGTGGTATCGCCCCAAAATGGTATATCCCATCTCTGCTGCCATTGCCTGCATTGCACTCTACTGGACCATCACCCGCATAAACCCCTAAGAGGGAGCAGGGAGCAGGGAGAGGGGAGCAGCGGTGTTGATGCCTGAATAACGTTGACCGTTTTGCCTCTCGTCTCCTTGTAGACTTTTGCAGAGAATACATCTTGATTCGGAGGCTTTGTTTGCTCAATTAAATGGGGCTAAATGCCCCTTTTAATTGAATTTTGCGTCAAAT
>JBGAKR010000007.1:0-203153 GCA_044224315.1 Bacteroidia bacterium
GAGATTGAAATTGAACAATTACATTTGTAAGGCAAACAAAGCCGAGGATGACAGAGTCATTTGACGCAAAATTCAATTAAAAGGGGCATTTAGCCCCATTTAATTGAGCAAACAAAGCCTCCGAATCAAGATGTATTCTCAGCAAAAGTCTACAAGGAGACGAGAGGTAAAACGGTCAACGTTATTCAGGCATCAACACCTCGTACTTCATACCTCGCACCTCTAACCTCGCACCTCTAACCTCGTAACTCGTACCTCGTACCTCTAATGACCGGCGCGTTTCTTAATCATCCCACCTCTAGTATCCTTGATACTGCTCATTACTACAAATGCATCGGGGTCTATTTTGTCGAGTTCGGATTTTAATTTATTTAATTCCAGGCGGGTTAAAACGGTGAAAATAATATCCCTGTCGGCCCTTACTTCTCCTTGCTTTCCATATCCGCCCTTTCCATTGTAAATGGTTACACCGCGTCCCATTTCGTTCATAATCATTTGGTTGATTTGTTCGCTATAAACAGAAATAATAGTGACACCCGTGTATTCATCTATTCCTTCAATAATAAAATCCAGGGTTTTAGAGGCTACCATGTAAGTAACCATTGAATATAGCGCTATTTCTACCGATAGAAAATAAGCGGCAATCGAGAAAATTAACACATTTATTAAAATAATTATATCGCCAATGGTGGTGCCTAATTTTTTACTTAAAAATATGGCCAATACCTCTGTCCCGTCAATTACAGCGCCGCCTCTTACAGTTAATCCAATTCCTGCACCCAGAAAAAATCCACCAAAAATAGCTACCAATAAATTATCTTTGGTTACATCAGGAAAACTTACATAAGCCAGTACAATTGCCAATCCGCTTATGGCGAGTGCAGTTTTTATGGCAAAGGCCTTGCCCACAGTTTTATATCCCAGAATAATAAATGGAACATTAACCACCACCAATAAAACCGAGATAGGGGTTTTAGACAAAGCTGCAATGAGTAAGGATATTCCTGTGGCCCCGCCGTCTATAAACTGGTTGGTGAGTAAAAAACCTTTGAATCCAAATGCAGCCGAAAAAATACCTGCAATGATTAAAATTATATCCTTAACAGGTCTAACATATTTTGAGGGTAAGCGTTGCGCTTGCTCTTCAGTGGGGTAAGGGATGGGAGTTTGAATGTCCATAAATTTCGTTTTTATGTTTAAGTTTTAGCATTTCAGTTTTTTATGTCCGAAACACTGTAAAAAAGTTTGCGTAAAGATAGTTAATTAAGTTAAGAGTGGAGAGGCTTGCTCTCCATCGCGAGTAATAACCTCGCGATTTAGAAGTTTAGAGTTACGAGTTAGGTGTTGGAAGGGCCGCCGCTTGGCTCATTCTATCGCGAGTGATAACCTCCCGATTGGGAGTTACTTATCAATTTTATGGGGTTTGTGAATGCATGATTGCATTAGAAAATTGTCTTTTATTGTATGTGAACAATGCCTAATTGCTTTACCTTTAACAAATTGAAATTTGTATGCTTTTACATGCTATAGCAACCATGCAGTTTGTTTGATTTTAAAACGGAAAAACACTTTCTTTGCTTTATAACACTCGATGAAATTCTTATTATTCTTTATTTCAATCGGCCTTTTGGCATGCAATTCAAAAAGTACAGATCAAACCGAAAGACATCAGCAATCTGCGGGTACAATTAAAATGGTAAAACGCCTGGAAGAGATTAATGCCCAAGTAACAGCAAATACAGCGGATAGTAAATTTACCAACACCAATAAAGCCGAAGATTTAAAACAGAAAATAGAAGCTGCAACCGACCCATCAATCAAATTTGCCTTAAATTACAATTACAATATAGAATTGCTGAATGCAGGCAAAACCAAAGAAGCCATTGCGGGTTTCGAGCATTTATTAAGCGTAATTAAAGGGGATAATGGGAGAATAGATGATAAAAACAAACCCATTTACGACCAACTGGGTATTGCCTATCTGAGGCAGGGAGAGCAGGAAAATTGCCTCCTGAATCACACCGGTAATTCCTGCATTTTACCCATACAAAAAGATGCATGGCATACCAAAAAAACAGGTTCCCAACATGCCATTGAAATCTATACTACAATCCTGGAAAAATATCCCGAAGATAAAGGCGCACAGTGGCTGCTAAATGTAGCATATATGACCCTGGGAGAATTTCCAAAATATGTTCCCGAAAAATGGAAAATTCCTGAAACAGAATTTATTTCGGATAATACATTTCCCCGTTTTAATAATATAGCGGGTAACCTGAATGTAGATATCGATAACCATGCCGGAGGCTGCTGTGTTGAGGATTTTAATAACGATGGTTATCTGGATTTAATGCTGAGTGGAATGGGTATTAATGATCAATTGCAATTTTTTATTAATAAGGGCGATGGTACATTTGAAGAACGCACAGAACTAGCCGGACTTACCGGTTTGGTGGGTGGATTGAATATCAATCATACCGATTATAACAATGATGGTTTTATGGATGTACTGGTATTGCGCGGCGGCTGGATGGGTAAAACCGGACATTATCCCAATTCATTATTAAAAAACAACGGGGATGGATCGTTTGATGATGTAACTTTTGAAGCCGGGATTTTTACCGAACATCCTACCCAGAATGCAGCTTGGGCCGATGTGGATCTGGATGGATTTGTGGATTTATTCATTGGAAATGAATCGGCAAATGGTGATAGTTCGGATTGTGAATTTTATTTTAATAATGGAAATGGAACGTTTACCAATGCCGCTGCCAGTGTGGGATTGAATTTTCAGGCATTTGTAAAAGCTTCGGTTTTTGGTGATGTAAATGCCGATGGTTTGCCCGACCTTTATGTGAGCACAATTGGCAGTGACAACCGTTTGTATCTCAATAGGGGCGGTGCAGATCACAAGCATTGGGAATTTGAAAACGTGGCGGCCACTGCAAAAGTTCAAAAACCATTTTTAAGTTTTCCAACCTGTTTTTTTGATTATGATAACGATGGGTTTGAAGATTTATTTGCATGTAGTTATGATGTGCGCAGGTATGCAGTGGGGGCTGATGAAGTTACCCAAATGTTTCATAAAAAACCGGCCACAGAAACACTGAGAATGTACCATAATAATGGGGATGGTACATTTGAAGATGTAACCCAAAAATCCGGCCTGGAACGGGTGATATATGGCATGTCGTGCAATTTCGGTGATTTAAATAACGATGGATTTCTGGATTTTTATATCGGCACCGGCAACCCCGATTTTCAATCGATTGTACCCAATAAAATGTTTTTAAATCAGCAGGGAAATACATTTAAAGATGTTACCACCTCTGGCGGTTTTGGTCATATCCAAAAAGGACATGCCATATCGTTTACTGATCTAGACAACGACGGAGATCAGGATGTGTATGCCCAAATGGGGGGTGCCTATGAGGGGGATAATTTTAGAAATGCATTATTCGAAGATCCGGGCTTTGATAACAATTGGGTGGTATTGCAATTAAAAGGAAAAACAGCCAACCGCGCAGCAATAGGTGCCAGGGTAAAGCTAACCATTACCGAAAATGGAAAACAACGCTATCTGTACCGTCGCATAAGCACTGGCGGTAGTTTTGGTTCATCCAGTCTGCAATTATTTGTAGGCCTGGGTAAGGCAAGCAAAATAGACGAGGTTCAAATTACCTGGCCCAATAAAAAACAAACCGTTCAAAAATTTCAAAACCTGCAGGCAAATAAAAAATATATGCTGGAAGAAGGCAATTCAAAAGCCAGTCCTGCAGAATACAAAGCCCTGATGTTCAAACCCGGTGATGGGGGGCATAAACATGTGAATTAGTTAGCAGTTTACAGTTGAAAGTTTACAGTTTGTCCTGGTTTGAAGTATTTATCTCATTCATTCGTTTTAGTACCTCAATTGCTTGGTAATTCAGTCCTTTGATGGGATAATACATCGCTCCATTGGAGTAATCTACTCCACGGAATGGATAATTAAGTAGACCAGTCGAGTAGGTTGCTGAATTCAACAGGTAAAGCATCCAATGAATGAGGTAAATCAAGGCATAGACGGGGTAAGGAACCCCGAAAACAGGTTATTCCACCCCGATAACGGGGTAATGAACCCCATTCACGGGGTAATTTACCGGACTCACGGGGTTCGGAACCTGACTAATGGGGTAATAAACCCCACTAATGGGGTTATCTGCCGGACTAATTGGGTTCGGAACCCGACTCATTGGGTAATAAACCGCATTCACGGGGTAATTTACCGGACTAACGGGGTTCGGAACCGGACTCACGGGGTAATGAACCCCATTCACGGGGTAATTTACCGGACTAGCGGGGTTCGGAACCCGACTCACGGGGTAATGAACCCCATTCACGGGGTAATTTACCGGACTAGCGGGGTTCGGAACCGGACTCACGGGGTAATGAACCCCATTCACGGGGTAATTTACCGGACTAGCGGGGTTCGGAACCCGACTCACGGGGTAATGAACTTCATTCACGGGGTTATCTACCGGACTAATGGGGTTCGGAACCCGACTAATTGGGCAATGAACCGGACTGAAGGAGTAAGTAACTGCATGAATAAGGCAAATCATCCCATTCATAGGGCTGGGAGCAGGGAAAAGTAGAGGCGCTATAATGGAATAGGGAATGTAGCCCGTCCATTTAAAATGTAGCAATATTGGTGACAAAAAATAGCAATTAAAGCACTTAAACCGTAACCCTTAACCCATAAACCGTTGGAAGGGGGCAGGGGGCTGGGAGCAGGGAGCAGGGAAAAGCTGAGGCGCTATTAGGAAATCGAGTATGTAGCCTGCCCATTTGAAATGTGGCAATAGTGGTGACAACAAATAGCAATAAAAGCACTTAAACCGTAACCCTTAACCCATAAACCGTTGGAAGGGGGCAGGGAGCTGGGAGCAGTGAGCAGCGGAGGCGATTTCAGGGAATAGGGAATGTAGCCCGCCCATTGAAAATGTGGCGGGAGCCCAGGCGACCAAGTCAACCCAGTCCATTAACCGTTAAACCTTAAACATTAATCATTGGCTGTTCTCGAGAGCGTTGAGCTGAGCTGGCATTCATAATTCACAATTCACAATTCATAATTCATAATTGGCTGTCATTTGCACAATGCTTCTCCCATTAAAATAAGGAAGAAGCCACTCGCCCTTATTTTGCATTTTACCCGCCCCTTTCTGGTTCGGACAAGCATTTTACATTCTACAAAACCTCTCTCAGCAAATCCATCGCACTATTGCAAGCTCTTTCCATAAACTGAACGCGATTGCCGTTTAAATAGAATTTCTTAACCACCGTTTTATTTTTATTGGCTACACCAATGTAAATTAAACCTACAGGTTTTTCATCGGTAGCACCTCCAGGGCCTGCAATGCCTGTGGTGCTGATGGCTATAGCGGTGCCAAATTTCTTTAAGCAACCCTCAACCATGGCTTTTGCACATTCTTCGCTTACAGCGCCAACGGTGGTAAATATTTCGGCTGGAACACCCAATTCCTGCATTTTAATTTCATTGGAATATGATACAATTCCACAGTTTAAAACGCTTGATATACCTGGAATTTGCACCAGTTGATTGGTTATAAAACCACCTGTACAACTCTCGGCTAAGGATATTTTTATATTATTTTTTATTAATTTATCTGCTACAGATTGAACCACCGGAATATCGCCTTCCGCCATAAGGTTTTCTGCACATAAATCACGCAATTGAATGTAATATTTGTCTATTTCCTGTTGCAATTTTTCCCGGTCATTTCCTTTACCGGTAATGCGCAATCGGATGGTGTTGTATGCTGGGAGGTAGGCTAGTTTTATGTAGTCTGGCAGGGCATCTTCAACGGGTATCAATCTTTCAGCCAGCAAACTTTCGGGTACACCCACTGTTACCAATGTTTTGTGAATTATATGGGGTAAAGTAAATCTTTTCGGCAACCAATTTAATACATGTTGCTGCATTATATGTTTCATTTCATTGGGTACCCCTGGCATAGAAATGAGCACGGTTCCATTCAGGTCAAAAAGCATACCAGGTGCAGTGCCTGCTTCATTAAAAAGTGTGATGCATTTATCGGGTAAATCGGCTTGCATTTTATTTACCTCAAGCATTTTTCTGCCCCGTTTGGCAAATAATTTTTCGAGATATTCAAGCACGGCTTCATCGGTTCTGTATCCACAATTGAAATAAGTAGCCAGGGTTTTTTTAGTAATATCATCGCGGGTAGGACCCAAACCACCGGTGAGCAATACAATTTCGACCCTGCTGCGGGCTTCGTCAATTGCGCGCACAATCTCGTCTGCTCCATCGCCAACCGCCGTGCGGCGCGTAACCGAAATGCCAATATCGGCCAAAGCCAATCCCATCCATGCACTGTTTGTATCTACAACCTGCCCTAAAAGCAATTCATCTCCAATGGTAATTATTTCGGCGTTCACTTTGCAAAGATAATACGGGCAGCCGAAAGACAGCCGAGGAATAGCCGACAGGCAGCCGATTAACAGCCGATGGGCAGCCGAAGAACGGAACAGTTTTGAAAAGCTGAAGCTTTAATACCACCTCGATCTTCGATCTCGGTGATTTTGCTTTGTTGACTAATAAACTTTTCCAAAGTTTTTTGACTTTGGAAAAGTTTTGAAAATAGAATGCTTTAATACCACCTCGATCTTCGATCTCGGTGATTTTGCTTGGTCGACTAATAAACTTTTCCAAAGTTTTTTGACTTTGGAAAAGTTTTGAAAATAGAATGCTTTAATGCTACCTCGATCTTCGATCTCGGTGATTTTGCTTGGTTGACGGGATAGAGCTTTTTTAAAGTTTTAGGGTGATGCCAAGAGTGGGGGAAGTATTAAATAAATCTGAAAGAACCTTGGCTTGAACGGCTATATTATTATACTCGGGGCTACCTAGCTGACTCGGAGACGCATATTGGTTGCGTTTGTATTGGATTAAATTGAGGCTGGCAAACAGACCCAAGCGCTTGTTGGCCTGCCATTGAACACCTCCGTTAAATTGCACATACTGACTCCATTTTTTAAATGTGCCAGTCTGCTTTGCATTGTCACTTTGGGTTTCGGTAATATTTCCCTTCGACGAGGTGATGCCCATTAAGGGTTGAAGAAAGGGAGTAAAACGACTTTTGTTTTTGAAATAGAAAACTGTAAATAAATCGGTTTTGCTGCCCAATGATCGCGAAATGGATTGGGTTCTAAAACTATAGTTATAAACGTTTATATTTTGGTCGGCCACCATTCCTAAATTAAATCCGACAGAAAAACCGGGTTTTAAAAAATATTCAACACCCGCATTCCATTGAAATCCTGCCGTTGAATTAAAATATTCATTGTCATGATTTACTTTTAATGAAGATTGCTGATACATGACACTGGTTCGGGCCATAAAGCCCCCCGCATCGGGCAACTGGCATTCCGCCTGAAATGGCAGATAGCTTAGCATACTTGCTAAAATTATTTTTTTCATGGTTTATAATTTATACCCAGAATAACGAAGAATTTTGGATTTAATTGTCAGAAATAAAAAACAGCAGTATTTTAGGGAATGGGGAATGGGGAATAGGGAATAGAGGTGGCGAAAGTTGTCAACTCACGTTATTAAACATTGGCTGTTTTTTCATAATTCACAATTCCCAGCCTCAGAAGTAGTCGGGCAAGCCAATTCATAATTCACAATTCATAATTTACAATTGTATGTTCCCACCCTTATTGGTCGGGCAAGTATTAAAAATTATTTTTCTCTTAGAATATAAAACAAACCCAATCTTCCGCTATTTAAATTACTACTTAAAATGCTGGTAAAATCGGCGGTTTTTCGGCGTGTAAACAGCGTGCCATCAGGGTTGTATTGGTTGTATAAATCGTTACTGAATTGAATTAAACCGAATTTATAGGATAAAATAAAACGCGGGGCAAATTTCCAGGCTACACCGGCAGATATCGTTCCGGTAGAATTAAAAAGCACGGTTTTTTCTTTTTTTGTGGTATTTTTTATGTAATCATTGGTGGTGATTTTTCCATTCATAGATTTAATACCATAAGTGAAATCAAAAAATGGAGTAAATACACTGCTGTTGGGTATAAACTGTTTGATACCCAGGTTTATAAAGGTTCCGCTACTGGTATTTTCAGTATAGGTATTAAAAAATAATTCTTTTTTACTATTGGAATGCTGATCAAAAGCAAATCCGATTTCAGGTGTAAAACACAGGTTATTATTTAAAAAAAAAGCCCCCAAAACCGAAACCCCGGAGGTTACAATTTTTGATGAAACTTCCAGATTTGGATTGGAGTTATACGTAATCTGATTTTGCGTGCGATTATTGTAATATGCTTCGCTACCGCCCCAGATACTTTGTTTATTGAACTGCGCATGGAGTTGCAAATGCAAAAAAGACAATACCCAAAACATCCATTGTTTTTTCATAGTCTATATAGATTTTAAGGCAAGTTAAAAGAAAATAAATAGTTTAAATGCAACTGAATAATAAAAATGACAATTTACTGCAAAAAAAAAGCCCCTGAATTTTCAAGGGCTTTAATATCAACCAATTTGTTTTGTTTAGTTTAAATCGAAAGAAAGAGAAACGCCTTCGCCTTCAGGGCTTAATTCGGCATTTTCTTTTTTCTCGGTTACAGGCACTGCGGGTGTGGGTGTAACAGGATTATTCGCTACCGGAGCCACGGGTTGTACCACAGGGGCTGGTTTTACCTCGGGTTTTACTTCGGCTTTAGGCTCTGGGGTATTCAATAAGGGGTTTTGAACCGGGGCTGGCGCTTCGGCAGGCTTGCGGGCAACAGGTTTTTTGGCTACCGCTTTATTCTCAGCCTGGGGTGTTCCGGCAAGTTCTATGCGATTTTCACGAAGGAAGAAACCCAACTGGATGGCCTTTTTAATATTCTCAACCTCCATGGTTACCTCAAATTCATCAATCCCCATGGCACGTTCCTGCACACTAAAGTTGATTCCGTTGTCCATGCAATATTCAAAGATCTCGTTGATCTTGGTCCGCTTCACATATACCGATGGTTTTTCGCCGTTCATAGATGCAAAAATAGTTTGAACAGGGTAGGAGGTTATGCACGAAATGGTTGCATTTTTTCACAAATCTTGTGTAAAAAAATATTCTGGTTCTTACTTTGCCAACAGATGGGAAATAACGGGATAATTATTTATACCGATGGTGCTGCGCTGGGTAATCCCGGGCCCGGTGGATACGGAGCTGTGCTGATGTATGCGGGTTATCGCAAGGAACTGGCCGAGGGTTTTCGGCTCACTACCAATAACCGTATGGAACTGTTGGCAGTTATCAGGGCACTGGAAACCATTAAGCAGCCGGGCATTCCGGTAAATGTGTATTCCGATAGTAAATATGTTTGCAATGCCATTGAAGAGGGCTGGCTGTTTAACTGGAAACGCAAAGGCTGGGTGAAAGTAAAAAATCCGGATTTGTGGAAACGCTTTCTGCCCCTGTATGAAACCTTCAAACCCAAATTTAACTGGGTAAAAGGGCATGCCGGTATTCCAGAAAATGAACGCTGCGATTACCTGGCCACTTTTGCCGCAGAAAAAAGCCCCAACAGCGTGGATATGGGGTATGAGGAGAGTGTGAAAAAGGGGGATGGTTTTTTTAATAATTCAATAATTCCTTAGCGTTAGCCACTGCGGCCTCTCCCGGATCTTTGCCGCTGAGCATTTGGGCTATATTTTTTACCCTCTCATCTTTTTGCAGCAGGCGTATTTCGGTATTGGCCGAGCTGGCTGACAGGTTTTTATAAACAAAGAAATGGGTTTCGCCGGCTGCTGCCACCTGGGGTAAATGGGTAATGGCGATTACCTGGTGTTTTTCTCCCAGTTTATGCATCATACTGCCCATTTTGCCTGCTACTTCGCCACTTACTCCGGTGTCGGCCTCATCGAAAATAAGTGTGGGCATGGCTTTTTTACCTGCTAATAAACTTTTAAAACAGAAATTCAAACGCGATACCTCCCCACCACTGGCCACTTTTTCCAGTGCCTGCGGTTCCTGCCCGGGATTGGCGGCAAACAGCAATTTTATTTTGCTGCCTCCGCTGGCATTCAGGTTTACTAAATCCAAGGCCATGCTTACATCTACTTTCCCTGCGGGTATCCCCAAATCCTTAATGAGTAATGAACTTTCCCTGCACAAAATATTAGCTGCTTTTACCCGACTTTCATGCAATTGGGTAGCTTCTTTTTCGCATATTTTTTTGGCAGCAATAACCGCTGCTTCCAATTGCTCTGCCTTGGTTCCGGCTTGCTCAGTGGCAAGTAATTTCAGTTCAATCTGGTTTTTTAATTCGGCCAATTCGGCGCTGCTTTTCAGCTGATGTTTTTTTAGCAATAACTGCAATTTGGCAATGCGTTCGTTTACGGTTTCCAAACGAGCTGCATCATTGTCAATCCCCGCACTGGTTTGTCGCAGAGTGGCAGCAATATCTTTTAGTTCAAATCCCAGTCCCTCTAATCGTTTTACCGCTTGCTCAATTTCTGGATTGAGTAGGGCTGCATTTTTCAGATTGCTGCGCACCACACCAATTTGGTCAAGCACAGAGCCTTCTTCTTCCGTAAGGGTATATTCAGCATTGTTGCAGGCAGCAGTAATTTCTTCGGCATGGCTCAGTGTCATGGCCAACTGTTCTAGCTGGGTTTCTTCGCCGGCAACCGGATTGAAATTCTCCAGTTCATCAAATTGAAATTGCAGAAAATCTTTTTCCTTTTGGGCGGCATCGGTTTGGCGTTTAAATTCTTCCAATTCTGCCACCAGGGCATGGTATTTTTTCCAGTTTTTTTTGTAAGAATTGAGCAGGTTTTGATGCCCGGCAAAATCATCCACAATATTGAGTTGTTCGGCACCGCTGGTAATTAGCAGGCCGGTATTTTGGGTGTGAATTTCAATGAGTTTTTCGCCCAGCTCTTTCATTACATTCAGCATCACGGGTGTGTCATTCACAAATGCCCGGCTTTTGCCACCGGGGGCTATTTCACGTCGCAGAATGGTTTGCTCGGAATAATCGAGTTCATGGGTGTCAAAAAAAGCCTGTAAATCCAGGTTTTGTATATCAAAAACGGCTTCAATAATGCATTTCAGATCTTTGTTTAATAAGGCTGAAGTTTCGGCTCTGTTGCCCAACACCAAACCCAGGGCTCCCAGTAAAATACTTTTTCCTGCGCCGGTTTCTCCGGTAATCACATTGAGGCCGGCTTGCGGCTGTAACTGCAAATCTTTAATTAGCGCAAAATTTTGAACGGTAATATGTTGTAACATTATCGGCTTATAATATGGTTCATATCCCAAAGGTTTTGTGGGATGTCTTTTTTGGCAGCTTTAATGGCTTCTTCGAAGGGGGTATATGTAATTTCATTATTGATAACACCTACTGCCAGGTTGCGTTTACCTTCCATCAACCCTTTCACGGCGTGTGCACCCAGGCGAGAGGCAAGAATCCGGTCTGCTGCGCTGGGGCTACCTCCGCGTTGGATATGACCCAAAACCGTAACCCTTGTATCAGAATCGGGGTATACTGCCTGAAAGCGTTTCGCGACTTCAAAAGCATGGCCTTCTTCATCGCCTTCACTCACTACATAAATCGAGAATTCCTTTTTGCGGTCTTTTTTGGCAAAACTGCCTATTACCTGGTCCCACTCATTTTTGCGTTCGGGTATTAAAATGGCTTCTGCACCGCCTGCAATGCCGCTGTAAAGGGCGATGTAACCACTGTGGCGGCCCATAACTTCTACAAAGAAAACCCGGTTGTGTGCGTCGGCCGTATCTCGGATTTTATCGATGGCTTCCATGGCGGTATTGATAGCAGTATCGAATCCAATGGTATAGTCGGTACCGGCAATATCATTGTCTATGGTGCCCGGGCAACCGATTGAAGGAATGCCGTGTTCTTTTTCAAAAACCAGGGCTCCTGTATAGGTTCCTTCGCCACCAATACATACTACTCCTTCTATTCCGGCATTTTTAAGATTGGTGAAAGCTATTTTGCGGCCTTCTGGGGTCATAAAATCCTTGCTGCGTGCAGTTTTAAGGATGGTGCCTCCATATTGAATAATATTGGCCACGCTGGAAGCCTGCAATGGGATGATATCATTTTCTATCATTCCCTGATAGCCTCTGCGGATGCCATAGATTTCGCAACCATAATTCACCCCTGCTCTCACAACCGCGCGTATACAGGCATTCATACCTGGCGAATCGCCACCAGAGGTAAAAACTGCTAACTTTTTCATCAATCCCTTTGATGCAAAAATGCATAAAATATGGTTACGATTATTAACAATGAACGGGTATTTTTTTTAACAATTCAAAAACCAAGGATGGAACCTCGGGAATCATTGAGACGGCGGACAAAGGCATAAAAAAAGCCCCCTGGCATGGCCAGAGGGCTTTTTTTATGATTTAAATTCGATTACTTGGTGTCGCCTTTGTAGTCGAACATGATGAAGTCGTTGTTATCGGCAGCAGTAACATTCACCTGGGTAATTTTCAGGATGTAGATGTTGAAAGCCAAAGACTGACCGGTTTTAACCAACAGGATATCGTCTTTTGCCAATACTGGAGAGGTGGTAGTAGCGCTTGAAGCGTTGGTTTTCCACAGATTCCACAGATAGTCAGAGCTGGTAGCGTTGTTCCAATCGTTGGCAGTAACTTTTACGAATTTAGAACCGTTGCCGCTGGTCCAGGTTTTAGGGAATACACCTGCATTCGGACCGGTAGAAACGGTCATATCTTTCAGGTCTTTGGTAGTTTCGGCAGATGCAGCAGCCACGTTTACAGAAGAGTAAAGGTCGTAAGCACCCAAGCCCATACCGATGATGTTGTTTACTTGCTGACCAGATACAGTAGCAAGGCTAACAGTACCGGGGATCAAAGAAATAGTTACACTGGTAGTAGCTTTTTCACCATTTTTATCAACAGCAGTAAAGGTAATTACCTGAGCATCACCTACACCACCTTTAACTTGATATTTGTAGTCGTAGTTCAGTGTTTTGCTGCTGAAGGTAGTATCCCACAGTGTAGCAGGTGTAGAACCATTGGTTGAAATAGTAACAGAAACTGAAGCCAGTTTTTCGTCGTTACTGAAAGAACGAATACCGAATTTCAGGGTTGAATCGAAGTAAGAATCCTGACTGGCAGCGGTAAAGCCTGCGCCAGATTGTAAAGTGATGGTTGGTTTTGGTTTAGGGTCTTCAGTACCGCCTCCGCATGATGCGAGGAATGCGCCAACTGGCAGGATAGCTGCGAAAAGAATGTTTCTTAATTTCATAGTGTTTGTTTTGTATTTGGCTGCAAATTTCGACAAATTATGTGTATTTGCAAGTTTTCAATGGGCATTTAATTTTATCTATTAGTTCTATGACAAAATGTCCTTTAATTAAAAAGGTATCGGCTGTAATTCAAGGCAAATCTGGATTTAGGTTCATGCAGTCAGTTAAAATATTGCTGAATGTGACAGTATTTCCGTAGTTTTGTTATGGCACAAGGGTTGCAAATCATATTTCTAAGCAGGAAGAGGATGAAATCAATAAATTGAATGTTCCCGACGAACTTCCGATACTTACCATCCGCAATACTGTGCTCTTTCCTGGGGTGATTTTCCCCATTACTGTTGGCCGCGATAAGAGCATTAAGCTTATTCGTGAAGCCAATAAAAAAGATAAAATTATAGGTGTGGTCGCCCAGCGCAATCCGGATATTGAAGACCCTACCTTTAACGATCTGTATCATATCGGCACTATGGCCGAGATTGTGCGTATGATGCGTATGCCCGATGGCAGTACCACTGTGATTATTCAGGGTAAACGCCGCATTCGCCTTACCGAACTTACCCAGGAAAATCCCTATCTCAAAGCCCGGGTAGTTGCGCTGAAAGACGAAAAAGCCAAAGAAGACAAGGAGTACAAGGCCATTATCGATTCAATCCGCGAAACTTCACAGCAGATTATCAACCTGGCTCCCCATATCCCCAGCGAGGCCGCAGTGGCCATCCGCAACATCGATAGCAATAGTTTTCTGGTACATTTTGTAGCCAGTAACCTCAATATTTCTGTGCCCGAAAAGCAAATTCTGCTCGAATCATCCAATGCCAAAGACCGCGCCAACCTGGTGCTGGGGCATGTGATTAAAGAGCTGCAGATGCTGGAACTGAAAGACCAGATTCAAAACCGGGTGCGCACCGATATAGACAAGCAGCAAAAGGAATATTTCCTGCAGCAACAAATCCGCGCTATACAAGAAGAACTGGGCGGTGATTCGCCCGATAAGGAAATTCTGAACCTGCGAGAAAAAGGCGCTGCCAAAGATTGGCCCGGCGATATTCTGGCCCATTTCAACAAAGAATTGGACCGCTTGCAGCGCGTGAATCCGGCGTCACCCGACTACAGTGTAGGCTTGAATTACGTGCAACTGCTCCTGGATTTGCCCTGGAATAACATTACCAAGGATAATTTCGACCTTGGGTTTGCCGAAAAAGTGCTGGATGAAGACCATTTTGGACTTGAAAAAGTAAAAAAACGCATACTCGAATATTTGGCTGTACTCAAATTAAAAGGAGATTTAAAAAGCCCTATTATTTGCCTATACGGCCCTCCGGGTGTGGGAAAAACCAGTTTGGGTAAAAGCATAGCCCGTTCACTGGGGCGCAAATATGTGCGCATGAGTTTAGGTGGATTGCATGACGAGTCTGAAATCCGCGGTCACCGCCGCACTTATATCGGTGCCATGCCCGGCCGAATCATTCAGAACCTGAAAAAATGCGGTACCAGTAATCCCGTTTTTGTTTTGGACGAAATCGATAAAATGGGCCATGATTTCCGCGGAGATCCAAGCAGTGCCATGCTCGAAGTTTTAGATCCTGAGCAGAATTCAACCTTTTACGACAATTACCTGGAGCTTGATTACGACCTGAGTAAGGTAATGTTTATTGCCACTGCCAATAGCCTTGATTCTATTCAGCCTGCATTGTTAGACAGGATGGAAATTATAGAAATTACCGGCTATAGCATGGAAGAAAAAATTCAGATTGCCAAAAAATACCTGCTGCCTAAGCAACGCAAAGCCCATGGTTTAAAAGCCAATCAGCTCAAAGTATCCGATGCGGCCATTGAAGTAATTGTTGAGCAATATACCCGTGAAAGCGGTGTTCGTCATCTCGACAAACGCATAGCTTCACTGGCCCGCAATGCGGCTAAAAACCTGGCCATGGGAGATAAGTACAATCCCAAAATGGATGTGGAAGACGTTGAAAAAATACTGGGAGCTGAAAAAATGGAACCCGAAGTGTATGAAAACAACAGTATACCCGGCGTGGTAACAGGCTTGGCCTGGAGCCCTATGGGTGGAAGCGTGCTTTTTGTAGAAAGTAAACTCATTCCGGGTAAAGGCAATTTTCAGGTTACCGGCCAATTGGGGGATGTGATGAAAGAAAGCGTAACTCTTGCTAAATCGTTTTTGCGCGCCCACAGTGAGTATCTTGAAATTGATCCGCGTGTATTTGAACATTGGGATGTGCATGTGCATTTTCCTGCAGGGTCAATCCCCAAGGATGGTCCATCGGCGGGTATTACAATCCTAACCTCATTAGCATCGCTTTATACCCAGCGCAAAGTGCGCAGTCATCTGGCTATGACCGGAGAAATTACCCTGCGCGGTAAAGTTTTGCCCGTAGGCGGAATTAAGGAAAAAATTCTGGCGGCCAAACGCGCAGGCATCACCGACGTGGTGCTCAGCGATTCAAACCGCAAGGATATTGAGGATATACAACCCGAATACCTTAAAGGCATGAAATTTCATTATGTAAAAAACATGCTCGAGGTGCTGGATTTTGCGCTTCTCAGTGAATTTTCCGACAGCCCGATTGACCTGATGGAGCCGGTGAGAAAGGCTGAAAATGCAAAAAAATCTGAAGTTACTGCCTGAAAAGCCGCATAATTGTAATTGCATTTAAAGCCTATGTTTTTTCGCAAAATCTGGAAATACCTTACCTTTCAAAAACAGCATGAGGAAGGGGTTGAGAACAATACAAACCTAAAACTTATGCATGGGATAAATCGCATCACCATCCTGGTGTTTACGCTGGGTTTGCTGTCTTTACTGATTCGATGGATGCTTAAAAAATAGGTGTTGAAAGGCCTAGGGAAAGCATATAAGATTTTGGTTATACTGGCCCTTTCTTTGCCGGTATTGGCCGTAAATGCCCAAAAAATCGAATTGCCTTTGACAGAGAGGGCCGAAGATGGACAGTTTAACAAACTGGTAATGGTTACGCCTGTTTTTAGCTTTACCTGCGATTCAGTGCCCAATCCGTTGGATGTTTCAGCCGCTAAACCCGGCGACCCCATTATTTGGCGCAAAGTAAAACTGCCTGCCTGGACCCCCCGCGAAAACGGAACCGCACTGCGAACCGGATACGCCTGGGTTTACAATGGCTCTGCGCCCAATGATTTTAATGCGTCACATACTTTAATAGCCATTGTAAATCCAGGTTGGACCTACTATAAAACCCTTATTTGGACGGATCATAACAATAACCTCGATCTTACGGATGATGGTGGCCCCGACACAATGACCGGTGAAAAGCCTGTAACCCTGAGACTGGGTAATGGTCCCAATCCTTATGAGGTGCAGTTAGAACATTTTCCGGCCGATCAGTTTCCGCTTTATTGCAGTATTAATGATGCCGAGCTCACTAAGGTGCAGGGCAAACGCAGTTTTATGGGAACCCGCAGCTCGTTTCGCGAACGCAGGTTGAATGTAATGGCGGGTCGCTGGTCTAACGGCCGAGATTCCTTTTCCATTGCTATTAAGGATGTAAACTGCAATGGGGTGTATAACGATGCCAATATCGATATTGCCCTGATAGGAGATTACCATGCCGTGTTTAATAATTTGCAGGGCGTGCTGCTGGATGATGATGCCCAAGCCTACCTGGAATGGAACAATTGCGCCTTTAACCTAAAATATGTGGATAAGCAGGGTGGCAGCGTAGTTTTGGAACGCGACTCTTCGGCTAGGTTAAAATTTTCGTTGAATAAGGGCCAAAAAATGCCCCGGTTCAAGTACTGCACGGCTACCAAACCCCAGAAACATAAGTCTATCAGGCGATTAAAGGGTGGGTATACGTATGTTTATATTTGGCGGGATGCAGCGGAAGAATTTATACGCGATAGTGCGGATTTGCACCATCTGGCCCGTTTGCAGAATAAAGATTTTAGCGTGCTGGCCCTGAATTACGGTGGAAGTGGCAGGTATGTATTTCAATACAATCGCCGATACCATATAAACTTGCTGCAGGGTTTTAGCTCTAACACCATTAACCGTGACCTAAAAATCAAAAAGATACCAACTGGTATATTATTGGATAAACGCCAGCGTATAGTGGCGGTGGGCGTTACACCGGAGCAAGCCCGTCAAATATTACTCAATTTGTCTATTATTAAAGACAATTGAATCCAAATCCGCATTAAGTATTGATTTTTTACTTAATATTGCAAATACTAATAACACTATGAACAGAAATGTATTGGTTGCAATCTTCGGTGTACTGCTGGCAGCGTCGCTTGGAGTAAATGGATGGCAATATTTTAAAACGAGCAAATCCGGATCGGAAAACAAGGAATTAGCCCAAATTACCCTGCTGAATGATTCTTTAAAGAATGAACTGAAACGCATGGAGGATAGTTTGAAACCTCTGCTTTCAAATTATCAGGAAGAAAATTCAAGGCTTACCGGTAAAATTGAGGAACTGGAGCAGAAAAAAGGTGCTGCGCCTGTGTATCAGTCTTCTTCACCCGAAAAAGATGCCATTATTGCTCAGTTGCAACAACGCATAGCTGCATTGCAGGCCCAGTCTGCAAAAGCCGGTGAGGTTACTAAAAATGTAACTGAGAAAGTGGCCAAAGGCGAGAAACCTACCAAGAAAGATATGGAGGAACTGGCTAAGATTCGGGAAGAATTGGCTGCTTCCAAAAAAGAAGTGGAAGAACTCAAAGCCCAGCTTGCCCTGGTTACCTCACAGCGCGATGCCTTTGAAGCCCAGGTGCGCGATGAGCAAGCCGCCAGTGCAGATATGAAAGACCGTATCTCTCGCGGAGCTTTGCCTCAATACGGAACTTTAATCAGCTCTGGTATTGCCAAAAAAGGCGACCAGCAGGTTGAAACCTTTAAAACCAAAGGTGTAGAAAAACTTAAAATTTCTTTTGATGTACTGGATAATCCTCTCATCCGCGAGCCGGTTGAAGAAGAAGTAACCATTCGCATTATAGGCCCTGAAGGTGAAGTGCTGTGCTCAAACCCAAGTCTTTCTGACAAGTCAAAATTGTTCTCTCTGAAACAAACCATTATTTCAGATGGTGAAATGCATAAAGTAAAATGGTACTACCCCCCCACAGGTACCATTGGCAAACTGAAAAAAGGCAAATACACTACTGAACTTTGGGCCCGTGGATTGCTGAAACAGAAGAATACCTTCGAACTGAACTAAATCAAATCTGATATTTATACAAAGCCCCCTTGGCCTTGCCAGGGGGGCTTTTTTTGTGTTTTATACCTTTCGGTATGTTTTGCATATCGGGGAGGTTGTTTGGCACATTCCAACTTATAGGGTGGTTTTTTCATCCCAATTTTGAATCCAATAAAATCCTATGAAAAACCTTAGCTATTTATTTGGAGCCGCACTTGGTTTCTCTCTTCTCAGCGCATTTACAACAAAAAATCCTCAACCATCTGAGGCGAATGCAGTATTTCCAACGGACACATCAACCACCCAGGTTACAGGGTTTACGCTCAGCCCCATTGTTGATTTCGATGCATTTATGACCCTGGCGGCTGAGGTGCAACCCTACCGTCGTAAACACCTTGTTTCTTTGGATACTTTTAATAAATGGGCTCAAATGCCGGGAACTGTGATCTTGGATACCCGATCGGATAGCCTGTATAAAGGTAAACACCTGAAAGGGGCCATTCATCTCGATTTTACAAACTTTACCCAAGAGTCGCTGGCGGCGCTTATTCCAAACCGCAATACCCGGATTTTGATTTATTGTAATAACAATTTCAAGGATTTTTTCTTTGAACCTGATTACTTTGTTTCCAAAGCTATAAGGCTACCTGAAGTCAAAGAAAGTGGGGCATCCAAAGCCAGACTAAACCAAAAACCTTTAAGCCTGGCCCTGAATATCCCCACTTTTATCAATTTATACGGGTACGGTTATAAAAATGTTTATGAATTGGGAGAACAAGTATTTGTGACGGATGGACGTTTGAAGTTTGAAGGAACCGCAGTGGCTCCTTAACTCATTTTAATGTAAGCTTAAGCTTATCGTACCCAATCAGTTTACAATCCCCATCATGGATTTTGAAGGTTTTGCCTGCATTCTCTACGGTCCAGTCTGAAATGCTTGTGCAATTATCTAAGCTTGTATAGCCTGTTCCTTCTTTTTCAAAAAAAGCAAAGGCCTCCGGAAAATCGGGTCTGCAAGTACCTTTGGTAACCTTTTTTTGGTTGTTAATGGTAACCTCCAGAGAATAGCTGTAACCTGCCGGTGATTTGAAAATACGCAATATTTCGTTAGAGCTTGAGAAGCAACCAATATTAGAAAATCGGATAACTTTTTCGGCAGGGGCCGCAGTAGTGTCGTCTTTGTAACAAGGACCAGAAAAGTGCGTTTTTTTGCAGGCTGCCAAGGATACAATCGAGGCTAAAATGATGATGTACTTTTTCATATTAAGAAGGATTAACAAACCTATAGATGCAGGTTAAAACAAAATGGTTGGGTATAATCTTAAAAAATACAATAGCCTTACAAAAAGAGGCATTCCATGTCCAGGTGGTTGTGAATGCTATGCGCCGCTTCGTTGTCTTTTAGTCCGAATGTGGTAATAAGCGTTGTAAACAAAGATTTGCGCGTACCTGTTTTTATTTGAAATAAGCTGCGTTTCTGGTCCAACTCCTGGTTGTATTTAAAACTCTACGCCTGCCTAAAACTGCCAGAAACTCTGATTTGGTTGACCGCAGCAGCGATTCGAAAACGGCCAGTTCGGCTTTTCTACCTATCAGTTCCATTGCATTTATAATTGGCTACAAAATTATAATATAGCCAAATATAGATATTATAAATGGCTATAAGTGTATTATTATGTTAAATATAGCCAAATATAGGTGAAAGATAAGTGGCTATAAGTGGGGTAAAAAAGGTAGATATAGCCAAATATAAAAATGGAGGGGAGGGGTTTGTTTTGATTAAGTGCTTGTAAATGAATGAAAAACGAAAGATTAAAGCTCTTTCTTTAAAAAACGGCCAGTATGACTGTTTTTTACCTTGGCTACTTCTTCAGGGGTGCCGGTGCAGAGTATTTCACCACCGGCATTGCCTCCCTCTGGCCCAAGATCAATGACATGGTCGGCTACTTTAATTACATCCATATTATGTTCAATCACAATAACAGAATTGCCTCTGTCTACCAGTTCCTGCAATACCTGCAACAATTGGCGAATATCTTCGAAATGCAGTCCAGTGGTGGGTTCGTCTAGTATATACAGGGTTTTTCCTGTATCCCGCTTACTTAGTTCGGTTGCCAGTTTTACGCGCTGTGCTTCGCCTCCACTAAGGGTAGTGCTGCTTTGCCCTAAGGTTATATAACCCAGTCCCACTTCCTGCATGGTTTTGATTTTGCGCTGAATATGGGGCATGTGGGCAAAAAATTCCACGGCATGTTCAATGCTCATTTCAAGCACATCGCAAATGCTTTTGCCCCTGTAACGCACTTCCAAAGTTTCGCGGTTATAACGCTTTCCATGGCATACATCACATAGTACTTCCACATCGGGCAAAAAGTTCATTTCGATTACCTTCTGTCCGCCGCCACCGCAACCTTCGCAGCGTCCGCCTTTAACATTAAAACTAAAGCGCCCGGGTTTATAACCGCGTATTTTGGCTTCAGGTAATTCGGCAAAAAGAGTGCGTATATCCGTAAACACGCCCACATAGGTAGCAGGATTACTGCGTGGGGTGCGGCCAATTGGGCTTTGATCAATGCGTATAACTTTATCGATATGCTCCAGGCCACTTACCGATTTGTGTGCCAACGGGCGGTAATGGGTGCGGTATACATGGTTTTGCAGAATAGGAAACAGCGTTTCGTTTACCAGGCTGCTTTTGCCACTGCCGCTTACCCCGGTTACGCAAGTAAAAACACCCAAAGGAAAACTGGCATCTGTATTTTTCAGATTATGCCCGTTACAGCCTTTGAGTACAATTTTTTCTTTCCCTATTTTACGGCGCTTTTTAGGTACGGTAATTTCGCGTTTGCCAGCCAGGTATTGCGCAGTTTCGGCCTTGCTTTTGAGGAATTCATCAACCGTGCCACTGGCTACAATTTTACCTCCGTGCATTCCTGCTCCGGGGCCAATTTCTACCAGCCAGTCGCTGGCCAGCATCATGTCCTTATCGTGTTCTACTACCAGCACGGTATTGCCCATGTCGCGAAGGTCTTTCAGACTCTCAATCAGTTTTTCATTGTCGCGCTGATGCAGACCTATGCTAGGCTCGTCGAGTATGTAAAGTACATTTACCAGTTTGCTGCCAATCTGTGTAGCAAGGCGTATGCGCTGGGCTTCTCCGCCACTAAGTGTGCGTGCCGGACTGTTTAATGTCAGGTATCCAAGGCCTACTCCGTTGAGGAAAGATAAACGGGCTCCGATTTCTTTCAGGAGTTCGGCGGCAATGGTTTTTTGGCGGCCACTAAGTTTCTTTTCGCAGGTGCCAAACCATTTTTCCAGCACATCAATATTCATGGTGGCCAGTTCGGAAATGTTTTTATCGGCAAAGCGATAGGAGAGGGATTCTTTTTTTAACCTGGCTCCGTTGCATTCGGGGCAAGTTTGCTGATGCATAAACTCTTCGGCCCATTGGCGAAGTTTATCATCCTCACTCTCAAAATAGTTTTCACTAATATAATGGATAACCCCTTTGTAGTTGGTATTGTACTTGGTTTTTTTACCGTTGCTGTCTGTATGCTCTACAGGTATGCTTTCTTCCGAGCCATAAAGCACTACCTCAAGGGCATCTTTAGGTATTTTACTGATGGGGTCGGCAAGCGAAAATTTGTAATATTTGGCAATGGCGCGCAGTTGGGTAAATGTCCAGTTATCGCGCAATTCGCCTATGGGTACAATACCGCCTTTGTTTATACTAAGGCTGCGATCTGGAATTATGAAATTTAAATTTACCTCAGCTATTTCACCCAGACCTTCGCATTTTTTACAGGCTCCGTACCCCGAGTTGAAAGAGAAGGTATTGGGCTGTGGCTCATCGTAACTGATACCGGATACTGGATCCATCAGAAATTTGGAGAAAGGGTAAATTTTCTTTTCATCCCATACCAGCAAATTCCCTTCGCCAAGTTTCATGGCGGTTTTTACACTTTCCTGCAGGCGCTGCGGGTTTAGCGGATTCACCTCTACACGGTCTACCACAACCTCAATATCGTGGATTTTGTATCGGTCCAGTTGCATGCCGCCTTTTATTTCCTGAATTTCACCATCCACACGCACCTTGTTATAGCCGCGTTTTTTGGTAAGTTCAAAAAGCTCACGGTAATGCCCTTTTCTGGATTTAACCAGGGGGGCTAAAACAGTGATTTTTGCTCCGGTAAATTTGTCAAACAGGGTTTGTAATACCTGCTCTTCCGTAAACCGAACCATTTTTTCTCCCGTGGTATAGCTATAAGCTTCGGCTGCCCTGGCATAAAGCAGACGCAAAAAGTCGTATATTTCTGTAACCGTGCCCACTGTGCTTCTGGGGTTGCGGCTAACTGTTTTTTGTTCAATAGAAATTACCGGACTCAGCCCGCTGATTTTGTCAACCTCAGGGCGTTTCATATCACCGATAAACTGGCGTGCATATGCGCTGAAACTTTCCAGATAACGGCGCTGTCCTTCGGCAAAAATGGTATCAAAGGCAAGGCTGCTTTTGCCCGAACCCGATAGACCTGTAAAAACCACCATTTTATTGCGTGGTATAATCAGGTCTACATTTTGTAAATTGTGCTCGCGGGCGCCAATTACTTCAATGATACCTTCATCAATATTTGCTGCTTTTTTTGCCAATTTTACAGAAGCGCGAAATTACAGCTATTCTTAATTTTTTGGTGCGGTGTGTAGAAATGTTTTCGGAAAAGGTGAACTGAAATTTTAACAGGTTTTGTATTACTTACCTGGGGTATAAAGACCGTTTTCCATAGCAAAAATTACCAAGCCCACCCTTGTGGTAGCGCCGGTTTTTTGAAAAACATTTACCCTGTAGCCTTCCACAGTCTTCGGACTCACAATCATTTTGTCGGCAATTTCTTTATAGGTATCCTCCGAGCAACAGTGTTTTATAAAATCAATTTCTCTGCTATTAAGTAAGCCCATTATTTCCTTGCTGGGTGTAATTTCCGCTGGTTTTTGCCGGTTGTGTTCCATGATCCGGCTCATTACAAAACTATCGTAATGGTTGCCATCACTCAAAACTTTTTCAAGGGTTTCAAACAAATACTCGGGCGAGCAATCTTTAAGCAAATACGCCCTGGCTCCACTGTCGATCATTCGAAAAACATTTTCAAAATCATCATTGTGCGAAAGTGCAATGGCCTTGATTTGTGGGTAATGTTTGCTTAGTTCCTGCACAGTTTCTCCGCCTTCCATCACGGGCATGCTTACGTCTATCAATCCCAGACTGGGTATTTCGTCTATGTTGGATAGTAAATCCAGTAATTCCTGTCCATGGCGTGCGTCTACTGTGACTTCATATTTGCCAGACGATTCGAGAAGTTTTTTAATCCCATCGCGCACCAGATTATGATCGTCGGCCAGGCATACTTTTATTTTAGTCATGTACAATGGGTATTTCTGCTTCAAAAATAAAGCCTTTTCCTACTTCTGCTTCTAAATTCCACTTTGCATGCATTAAATCCAGTCGCTTTTCAATGCTAATCAACCCCAGCCCCGGATTCACGGTTTCTTTATTAAATCCTTTGCCATTGTCGGCATAGTAAAATTTTAAATATTCATCTGTGGCTTGCAGTCTGAATGTGAGTACCGTAGCCCTTGCATATTTCATTGAATTGTTTACCATTTCCTGCAAAATTCTAAGGATGAATAATTCTTTGGATTTATCAAATTCTCCGGGTATTTCATCCATTAAAAAATCGGCCTTTATGATTCCGGTGCGTTCAATAGATTCTTTCAAACGCTGAACAGTAATATCCAGTTCCAGTTTGTTGTACAAATCACCACTCATAATATGCGATAGTTCGCGGATTTCGCTGCTGGTTTGGCGCAGCAAATCTATAGTGGTTTGCACTTCATTATTGATCTCGGGATGGGTTGTGCGTGTGTGATTTAGTTGCAGCGTAGATAGGGTTAGCTGTTGTAAAATATTGTCGTGCAATTCGCGAGATAACTCATTCATCACATGTTCGGCAGCCTCTTCACGGGCCATACTTAATTCGCGCGAAAAATTGGTTTTAATCTCCAGCATTTCGCTCTGCATTTTTAATTGACGCACGCGGAGTAACATAAAAATATCGAAGGTAATAAATGCCAGAAAAAGCACTACCCCACTGGATATAACCACAATAAATACTAAATACGCGACCGTTTCTTCCATAGTAAGCCAAGTGTTATCATAATTACCCAAATGTGCTGAAATACGTTAGGCACCGAACGAATTTTTTTTGCAAGCGGAATCGAAACTTTTACTATAAAGGGTTCCATTCCTTCCATTGGGATATTTACAAAATAATACAAGCAATTGGCAATTAAAATCCATAATTGCATATTATGCTTGCTGATGGAATCCGCAATAATTAGTCTACGCAGATTTAAATACGAAAATAGTCCTACAATGAATGCAGCAGGAATATAGGTTAAAGTGTTAAAAGTGTTAATACCCTGCACATAAAAGTAATTAATTATTCCCCAAATTATTAATATCGGAATTAATAACAAACTGGCATTCCGTATCCATTTTTGAGGAGATTTTATGCGGAAGTAAAGCAAAAAAAGGGTGAATTTAAATATATCCCCTAAATTATATATAAATAAATTATATTGACCTTTTCGGGTTAAATAGATTATCAGAAATTCTTGTACAAGTGTATAAAAAACAATGGTTAAAATAATTTTATCACCGGCATTCATGCTTTTCCACTTCCAAATGCCGAAACAAACACAAATGAATGTGGTTAGTGTAATGTATGGGAGTCTGTAAAGTTCGTCAAACATAAAGTATTAGCAATCAGGCGGGCAATGTGCTCCCAGTCCTAATCCTTTATTGTTAAAGAATTGGTTGAAGTTATTATACTCATCAGTCAACATGGGTTCGCCGTTTTGCAAATAAAACACAGGCGTGGCACATTTATATTCGTTGTTTACTCCGGCTTGGGTTATGGGTGTGTACAGTGCCACCGTGTTCAATACCAAGGTTAGGTTATTTGTAAATGCTCCATTGTCGTTTAGCATTTGCCAAACCGCACTGCAGGTAAAAAATACCTGACGGGGGTGGTTGTTAAGCGCACCCACTGTAGTTTGGGTTGGGGTATTGATTTGACCCATAGTGCGCAGATTTACATTGGTAAAGTTGGCCTTCCACAACAATCGGTCGGCTTGCTTTTGCGGGGTATCATACAAATAAATGCCCCCATCACTGATGCTGAAATACATGGCGCCTGGCTCTGGGGTGACAGTGCCTTGGTTGTCGATTGTGGCTTTTACAATCGAAAAATTAAATTTAGTTTGACCGGGTGTAATCTGGTCGGCCAGATACTCCAGAAGTATACCTGCATTGTTTACTCCAGACCAACCCGCATTGATTCCGAGGGTATTGATAAAGTCGTTACAAGCGCAGATTAAAGGCAAGTTTGTGAGGTTGTTGTTAAGCAAAGCATAGTTCCAGTAAAAGTTCTGACAAGCATCGTTAAATTGTGACTCTGAAATAGGTCCACCGTAATTATTCATATTTATTCTTTTAGTATGTATTGGCAAATGTAGTTTAAAAACGTGTGCATCCGTTTGAATTAATATAAGTTAGCGTTTGGTTGATATTTTTAAGTATTAGCATAACAACAAGTTGTGAAGTTTTAGAGGAAAAATCCTGAAAAGGGTTTTAGGAAAAATCCTTAAAAATTTGGACGTTTTTCCTTTGCCTCTGAGGCCAGTGTGGATGTTACTTTGAATTGTTCAAAGGCAATGAAGTTCCAACACAAATATTTCAACCGTAAACCATTGATTCAGAAGAAGGTGGAGAAGTTGAATGTGGTGAAACAGAACTCAAATGTAAATGAACTCATAAAAAAATTGAACACCGTAGAAAACAATATGATGAAAATTAGCATCATGGATGTATTCTCCAGAGATACCACATTCGGCTCTACCCTGATTTATTCCGGTCTGAAAGGGGATCTACCCAAAACGATTACCTGACAAAAGAGCTTGGTACCGCCAGCGGTGCGTTTTAACTTATACGAAATTTTAATTTAGTAGCTACTGTTTTAAAAAAGTCCCTGTTGCTCCCAGGGGCTTTTTTTGTTACTCAGCGGTTGGCTTTTGTATTGAATACTTCTGAATTATACAGAATTTATAAAAGGGGCTTGATGTTATGCATTTTATTCTATTATTTGCCAAACTAAGGGTATAAAATGCCCCAAAAAAGGAAAAATTGCATGGAACCTACCAATTATAAAGATCCGGAGTATTACCACAAAGTGGTGGATTGTCAGTACGCCTGTCCGGCCCATACACCTGTGCCTGAATATATCCGGCTGATAGCAGCAGAACGGTATACCGAAGCTTACATGGTAAACTGGGAGTCAAATGTATTTCCGGGCGTTTTGGGTCGCACCTGCGACCGTCCGTGTGAACCAGCCTGCCGCAGGGGTAGGGTAGAGGAAGAACCAGTAGCCATTTGCAGGCTCAAACGCGTGGCAGCAGATTTTAAGGATGATGTAAAAAAGTATATGCCTCAGGGGCCATTTACACCCAATGGCAAACGAATAGCCCTGATAGGGGGCGGACCTGCATCGCTTACAGTTGCGCGTGATTTGGCTCCATTGGGGTATGAAATTGATTTATACGATGAGCAAATTGCCGGGGGTGGCATGATGCGCAGCCAGATTCCATCCTTTCGCCTGCCCGATACTGTGCTGAACGAAGAGGTGGGTTTTGTGCTTGATTTGGGAATTAAAACACATTTTAAAACCTATGTGAGTAGCCTCAAAGAAATGTTGGATAAATCGTACGACGCCATTTTTGTGGGAACCGGCGCCCCCCGCGGACGCGATTTGGCTGATTTGCCAGGCCGCAAAGAAGGGGATGCCAATATCCATATAGGCATTGAATGGTTGGCCAGTGTAGCTTTTGAACATACCCATGCCATTGGCAAAAAAGTGATAGTACTGGGTGGTGGCAACACCGCTATGGATTGCTGTCGTACCTCTCGCCGTTTGGGCGGTGAAGAAGTAAAAGTGGTAGTGAGAAGTCCGTTTGCCGATATGAAAGCCTCACCTTGGGAAAAGGAAGACGCCATGCATGAAGACATTCCGATAATTGATAATCATGTGCCAATTGAATTTGTAATTAAAAACGGAAAACTGGCAGGTATGCATTTTGATAAGGTGCATGCAGTGGTAGATGAAAATGGAAAACGAAAATTAGTTTCTACCAACGAACCGCCTGTATTTATCGAAGCGGATGATGTGTTAATAGCCATCGGACAGGAAAATAGTTACCCATTTATAGAACGCGATTTGGGTTTGGATTTTGACCAATGGAATATGCCTGTGGTAGATAAAACCTCTTTCCAAAGCACATTGCCCAAAGTATTTTTTGGTGGTGATGCCGCATTCGGTCCTAAAAACGTAATTACAGCGGTAGCCCAAGGCCATCAGGCTGCCATAAGTATGGATTTATTTTTAAATGGCAAAGATCTCAGAACCGAAAGACCCGCCCCATTCACCAATCTGATAAGTACCAAAATGGGTATACATGAATGGAGTTATGATAGTGGTGTAGCAACCGATTTGCGTTTTGCTGTGCCTCAGGCTCAGAAAACCGAGACTTTGAAAGATCGGAAAAAAGAAGTAGAACTGGGATTTAATCTGCAAACCGCTTTTAAAGAAGCCCAAAGATGTTTGAATTGCGATGTCCAAACAGTGTTTACAGAAGACCGTTGCATTGAGTGCGATGCTTGCATGGATATTTGTCCTACCAATTGCATCACTTTTACTTCCAATGGAGATGAAGCCGACTTAAGAACCCGATTAATGGCACCGGCCAATAATTTGAGTCAGGACCTTTTAGTATCTGCAAGTTTAAAAACCGGAAAGGTGATGGTAAAAGATGAAGACGTATGCCTGCATTGTGGCTTATGCGCCGAAAGATGCCCAACCAGCGCCTGGGACATGCAGAAGTATTTGTATAAATCGGCCAAAGCATTTTAATGGGCTAAATAATGTCAAAAATTTCAATTAGAACAAGAGCAATAAAATGATCAACAATTTTGTAGTGCGATTTGCCAATGTGAATGGTACAGGTTCGGCCAGTGCTAATTTTTTATTTGCAAAAGCTATATTCCGCATGGGAATTCCAGTTTCTCCCAAAAATATTTTTCCATCCAATATTCAGGGCTTGCCTACCTGGTACGAGGTAAGGGTAAGCGAAAAAGGATATCTGGGCAGGCGCGAGGGCATAGATTTAATGGTTTGTGTAAATCCGCAAAGCATGTTGCAGGATGTAAAAAGCGTAAAACCCGGTGGTTATTTTATGTATGACAGTACAAAAAAATTGCACCCCGAATTTATTCGCGATGATATTAATTATTTAGGCATTCCATTAATGGAAATGTGCAATCGTGAATATTCTGATCCACGCCAACGTCAGCTGTTTAAAAATATTATTTATGTAGGTGCATTGTCTTGTCTTTTGCAAATTGAATTTTCGGTATTGGAGCAATTGCTGGCCGAACAGTTTGCAGGAAAAGAAAAACTCATAGCCCCCAACGTGAAAGCCTTACAAATGGGGGTAGATTATGTAAAAGAAAACTTCACATGGCCCTTGGCGATGCGACTTGAACGCCGTGATTTGGTGAAAAACAGTATTCTCACTACTGGCAACTCGGCCTGCGGTTTGGGCGCTGTATACGGGGGAGCTACGGTTTGTGCCTGGTATCCCATTACCCCTAGCACTTCGGTGGCCGAAGCCTATGAAGAGTGGTGTGAAGAATTTAGAAAAGCGGAAGATGGCACCAATAAATACGCAATTGTGCAGGCCGAAGATGAATTGGCCGCAATTGGCATGGTAATAGGGGCAAACTGGAACGGAGCCCGCGCATTTACCAGCACCAGCGGGCCCGGAGTATCGTTGATGAATGAGTTTTTAGGCCTTGCCTATTTTGCCGAGGTACCTGCCGTGCTGATTGATGTACAGCGCACAGGTCCTAGCACAGGGATGCCAACCCGCACCCAGCAATCTGATATTCTTGAAGCGGCCTATGCGGCCCATGGCGATACCAAGCATGTGCTGCTTTTTCCCATGGATCCCAAAGAGTGCTTTGAAATGACGGCCGAAAGTTTTGATTTAGCCGAGCAATTACAAACACCGGTAATTATGCTTACCGACCTGGATTTGGGAATGAACGACCACATGTGCGCCCCTTTTGAATGGGACGACAGCCGTGTGTATAAGCGCGGCAAAGTATACACAGCCGAGCAGCTTGAATCCATGACAGAAAAATTTGGCCGCTATTTGGATAAAGACGGAGACGGAATTCCCTGGCGCACCATTCCTGGAACGCACCCCACCAAAGGAGCCTATTTTACTAGAGGCTCATCTAAGGATGAATTTGCCGTTTATACCGAAAGCAGTGAAGCTTACAAACGCAATATGGATCGGTTATTGAAAAAATGGGAAACAGCCAAAACCCTGGTGCCAAAACCTGTTATTCATGAAGGCAGCCATAAGCCCGATGTGGGTTTGCTTTACTTTGGAACCAGCAGCCATTCGGCCGAAGAGGCTTGCGATTTGCTGAAAGCGAAAGGTATGCACTACGATACACTGCGCTTGCGTTCTTTTCCATTTACCAAAGAAGTGGAAGATTTTATTGCCAATCACCAAAGGATTTTTGTTATTGAGCAAAACCGCGATGCCCAGTTGCGCAGCTTAATTATGATGGAATTGGATACCAATCCTTCCAAATTAATTTCAGTGCTAAACTATGATGGGATGCCGATTACCGCCGATACAATCGCCAGCCAAATTGAAAAATATGAATACCAAAATGCCGCACATCCGGCTTAATTTAAATAATAAAATAGCAAAATGACATACCTGAGACCCTCGTTTAAGCACCCCGATTTACCGGTAAACGATATTGGATATAACCCAAAGGATTATGAAGGTTCGCTGAGCACTTTATGTGCAGGTTGCGGGCATGATAGTATTAGTGCTGCTATAGCCCGTGCCTGTTTTGAAAACAATGTGCAACCCCACCGCGTGGCCAAACTCAGTGGCATTGGTTGCAGCAGTAAAACCCCGGCTTATTTTTTAGGAAACAGCCATGGATTTAATTCAGTACACGGACGCATGCCCAGCGTGGCAACCGGAGCCTACTTAGCCAACCGAGATCTGGTATATTTTGGTGTAAGTGGCGATGGCGACTCTGCAAGTATAGGAATGGGCCAGTTTGTGCATGCCATTCGTCGCAACCTGAATATGGTGTATATTGTGATGAATAATGGATGCTACGGGCTAACCAAAGGGCAGGACAGCGCTACCGCAGATATGGGTAGCAAAAGCAAAGCCGGCAGTGTAAATCCTTTTCAGGCCATTGATTTAGCCAGCCTTGCGGTAGAATTGGGCGCTACATTCGTGGCACAGAGTTTCAGCGGCGATAAGGGGCAATTGATCCCATTGATAAAAGCAGCTATGCACCATAAAGGGTTTGCATTTATTAATGTAATTTCACCCTGTGTTACATTCAATAACAATGTAGGAAGCACCAAAAGCTACGATTATGTGCGCGAACATGTGGAAGCTACCGGTACCATTGATTTTGTGCCCACACATACCGAAATTACCCATAGCCAGGAGGCTGGCACAGACAAGCTGGTAACCATGCACGATGGAACGGTTTTAAGCCTGCATAAATTGGCCAATGACTGGGATCCGGAAGATCGTATTTCGGCTGCCAGTGCTTTGCAGCATGCCCGTGCCAAAGGCGAAATATTAACAGGTTTGCTTTACTTGTCTACCGGGTATAAAGAGTTGCACGAGGTAATAGAAACCAATGCCAAACCTTTAAACAGCATGGTAGAAGCCGAGCTTTGTCCGGGCAGCAAGGGCCTGGAAGGGGTGAATAAGGGGTTGCAGTAACCCAGCGATTTAATCCTTTTTAAAAGCCCGGTACCAATAATATTTTAAACCACCGCCGCTTCCTACAGAAGGAGAAGAATAATGGTAAGTTAAAGTTTCGTCTTTGAACTCCCAAGCATATTGGTTATAGAAATATTCATATAATTCATATTCATTGACATTGGGTTTCAATAAAAAACCATTCATGAATTTCCAGGTATTTAAAATTTTTCCAGTTGAATCCTTTTCAAAATAGGTTTCCCTGATTACAAAGGAATCATGTTTTGCAATGTCGGAAATAATTTCCGCTTCAAAATAGTTTGTTGTTTGTTGGGATTTAGGTTTCGGGCATCGGCAAATTGTGTCGTACTCGTAATAATAGTTGTAGCGGGTTAATTTTTTGTTGTTAAAAATTACCGAACCACCTGAATTGTAAGGTACAAAACCTAGGTTAATATTGGTGTATTTGTAATCATATTTTAGTAATTTCCAAACACCAATCCACTTTTGATATGGACTTGCCGATTTCTCCTTTTTACAGGTGCTGAAAAGAATAAATATGCTGAAAAAATAAAAAGTATAAGATTTCATATAAGCAAATTGCATTTATAAATGCAATCAATTTTCACAGTATTGCAAGGAGTGTTGAATTTTAAAAAAATTACAAAATTCAGATGGAGGGTTTTTATGAATTAGCCTTTATGAAATCTTATTATCTGCCATTACCTTGCAATCATTATTGTGTTTTTCGTTTTTAGAATATGTTAATTAAATGAATCATATCCGTCTACAAAATCCATCTATATGCGTTTTAATTTCTTTTTAAATTAATGTATTTTTTATCTGCTCATTCTAAATCCAATTGACCTAATGAGCTGAAATCTGCAAATCAATCAATCCACCAATTACCTTTTTCACCAACCCCTACTTTTCATCCACCTCATTCTTAGGTAATTTGCCTTGATAGGCCTTCCATACCCTGCCCAATGGAATAGTGCTGTAAACCGAAAAGGTTTGTCCACTCATTAATCCAGCATTTTTATAAACTTTGTAATCCCAGCTGAAACCTATACTGCCCAGCTCTAATGCTATAAAACTGCTTCTTATTTTTCCGTTTGAAAATTTGGTGGGATTATACCAACCACTATTGGCATCCCCATTTATAACAGATTGGGGATTCGAATAAAGTATACCGGTATTTTCACTGTGTTTAAATTGAGGATTATCTTTGATTTTATAACTACCAGCGCCCCAACCTATATAAAACCGAAAGTATCGGGGGTGATAGAGTATTTTTTTAGTTCCCAGTGCTACAGGGTAAAATGCTGTCATCAATACCCTGGCTAGATCAAATCCAAATCGATATTCAGTGCTGCTGATTTTTTGTGTACCGCTGAATTTGTCAACACTGGCATCCCAATTTTTGGTTTTATACTGCCTGGGTTTGCCATTTTCTGTCGGAGCTTTGGTGCCAAATCCCATTTTACCGCTGCGGGTGAATAGGTCAAGCGAAAAAAAACTGATTCGGCCACTGGCCCCAATCCCAAATAAATCCCCTCCGGGTTTATGATTATAACTGGGCGCAAAAGTGTAACCAGGCGTAATGCCAACAAACGGAGTAATTACTTTGGCATATCCGGTAACCGTGCCTTTCCCATAGGTTTCATAATGATAATTGCCCATGGTAGGGGTATAGGTCATGGTGGTAATAGATTGAATTCCCCCTTTTATAATTCGCGGATTAAATACATCAAACAAGCCATCCATTTGCAGGTTAATTTGCGGGCCATGTACAAGGCCTTTTATAAGTCCGTCTTTTGATAAAAGATTTAATTGATTGTTATATCGTGCTTCAATTAAAAAATAGGGCAGTTGAATGGCAATGCCAGGTGCTGCACCAATAAAAAAACTTCCTTCAGATTTGTAACTGCTGGTGACTCCGTAAATAGGCGTTAAACAGGGTTGAATCAGAAATCCCTTTATTCCAAATGGACGCTGACCAATGCTCATTTTGGGGAAAATAGGAATGTGGTAACCCAGATAACTGGTATATACCGGAATCATACTGTCGGGTTTTTCTGCCAATCGCACTTTTCCGGCGTTGATGCCAAATTCGATTCTTTGAATCCGGAAATTTACCCCATGCCATGTTTCGGGCATTTCCGTTTTACCAGTAGTGAGTGGTTTAAAATAGGTGATGCCTCCGGCTACGCGGGCATACCCCCTGGTTTTGTCGAACTGGGCCAAAATGGGGTTTGAAGTCAGTATCAACCCCACAAGAAGAATTGCCCCTAAGGTGGTTCTCATTATACAAAATTTTAATTTTTATTGAATCTTGTAAATACTACTTTCATGGTATTTGTATCAATCATTTAGTTTAACACGTTCATTATGAATGCGTTTTGTGATTTTCAAAAATATTTTTTTAAAAATTGTGCAAGATGGAAATCCAAATTTTGAATGCATACGTAAATGGTTGTATAAATTTAAAAAAATGAAAAAAGTAAAATTCTTAAACTGGGCTTTCACCGGAATTCTGTTTTGTTCTTCCCTTGCTGTATTGGCTTGTAATACAGGGAATGGTGCTGACAATCAATGCCGGTATGAGTGAAAACAAAAAATACTGGTACAAACTCGACAGCATGGCAGGGCTGTGGTGGAGTGCAGATGGTAAAACCTGGGCTTCCGTAAAAGAGGGTATGTGGCAAGACAAACAAGGGCATTGGCTTAAAATTGGCGAGAAAAAACTATGGTGGACTGCCGATATGGGCAAAACCTGGTCTGAAGTTCCCGAATGGCAGTGGGAAGGCCCTGATGGAGAGTGGTATAAATTTGATGCCACATGGAAATTATGGGTTAAAAACAGTTAAAATTCACAGTTATAGAGAAGGGGAGGTAAGGAGCATCTCCCTTTTTCTGTTTCTATTTTGATATATCTAAACATTAAAAATAATTTTAAAACCTGCGCCGGAATAATTAAATTTGAATGAAATCAACAGCATTGCAAACCAACCCAAAACTAACAGAGCCTGAATTGCTGGAACTGCTGCGAGTCGATGACCGAAACGGGTTTGAATATCTCTACGACAACTACTCCGCTGCCCTGTATGGCGTAATAAAGCGAAATATTTCGGATGATGAAATTGCTGCAGATATTTTGCAGGAAGTTTTTGTTCGTATATTTCGATATATCAATACATACGACCCAAATAAAGGCCGCTTATTTACATGGATGATGAATATTACTCGCAATTTTTGTGTAGATTATCTTCGCACAAAAGGACACAAACAATCCCAACAAACCCAGGATATTGAGCAATCTGAAGCCAGTATTAATGCTCGCTACCAAGCCGAAACTTTTACGGATAGAATTGGATTGAAAAAAATTCTGGATTTATTGCCCGAGCCGCAGTTTGAAGTTTTAGACCTGGTGTACATGCGCGGTTTTTCGCAGCAAGAAGCCTCTCAATTGCTGAACCTTCCCCTGGGTACAGTAAAAACCCGTATCAGAACAGCATTGGGGGTGCTGAGAAAATATTTTAATTATGAATAATAACGAGATCCAAGCCTATATAGAATCCGGAATTCTAGAGTCGTTTGTATTGGGTGAAACCTCGGCTGAGGAGAATGTAGAGATTATGAAAAATCTGAAAGAAAACCCTGAATTGGCCCGTGTTGTACAAAATATAGAATCGGCCCTGGAACAAACTGCTTTGATGCAAGCCATTGCTCCACCTGCAGCCATAAAACAAAATCTTTTTGAACGTTTGGGAACCGAAAATCAACCTTCCGAAGAAACCAAATTTTCTGTGCAAAAATCATCAAAATTGAATTTTGTTTATAAAATAGCCGCTGCTTTTTTACTGCTTAGTTTAGGTTTAAATGCTTGGTTGTTTACAAAATATAACCAAAGCAAAGAAACCATTAGCAGCCTTTTGGCCGAAAAACAAGTGATTGCCGCGAATAACCAAAAACAGGAAGCAGCATACAAACAGCTTCAAAATGGTATGAAAGAATTGGCCAACCCAGCCGTTCAATCTGTGAAATTGTCAGGAATGAATGCCCGCCAAGGTGCCGCATTTCAATTGTATCACAATGTTCAAAATCACAAAGTGCTTATTAATATCGACGGTGTTGTACCACCAGATGCCGGGGAGGATTACCAGTTGTGGGTTTTAGTAGATGGGAAACCCGTTGATTTAGGTGTTTTTAATCCTGGAAATGAACAAAAAGTATTGCAACAGATGAAACAAATACCGCTGAAAGATGGCCAGCATATTGACGCCTTTGCAGTTACCATTGAGCCCCGTGGTGGAAATAAATCTCCTACACTTGAAAAAATGGTTTTCATCAGTAAAACCTGATAAGATTTAAAGCCTTCTCCTGATTCAAAATTTATTGTTGTTTGGCGCAGAAAGCAGACCCACATGGTCTGTTTTCTGTTTTAAATTACACACAAATTGCAAATTGAAATTAATTTGGGTATTTTTAACCCCCAATTGTAACAACATAAAAAAATGATTTTAATAGAAAAAGCCCGTCTTGAAAATGCAAAAGAAATTGCCCCTTTATTTGATGCATACCGGCAATTTTATGAAAAAGAATCTGATATAGTTACGGCAGAAGTATTTTTAGCCGAAAGGTTAAAAGCAACCGAATCTGTAATTTATTATGCTAAAAATACCGAATTGCAGGTTGTAGGTTTTGTGCAATTATATCCGCTTTTTTCATCCACCCGAATGAAAAGATTGTGGCTTTTAAATGATTTATTTGTGAAGTCAGAATTCAGGGGGCAGGGTATTTCCCATCTGTTAATTGCCGCCTGCAAACAACTATGTATTGAATCCAATGCTTGCGGTATGATGCTGGAAACAGCTAAGTCCAATACGGTAGGGAATAATCTTTATCCCGCTGCCGGCTTTGAGCTTGATACAGCACACAATTATTACAGCTGGGATACCCCATAGTATACCCTGTTTGCAGGATTTTGAATTTTCGATTGAGTTCTTTATGTTTGTGATTACCAATATTGTATGAATCTACGCCCATTCATTATAGGTCTTGGCTTTTTATTGGTTTATCCATTGGCTCAAGCCCAACTGCGTAAGGTGTCTTCGCCTGTGTTTACACAAAATGTTCAAAACCGGGGAACCACAGATACCATTAAAACAGCCATAGACAAGGGTTATCCCTATTACATCCTGCCCATCGATTACATAGTTACCGAATATGATTCAACACGAGGGTATTTGTTTGGCAATGGGGAGTTTTATTTCAAAACCCGCAAAAAATGGATTATGTATGGTTCAGAATGTGCTGAATTATTTTATGGATTGAAAAACGTACTAATAAAGGAAGTATTGGTATACGGCGCAGCGGGTATTACAGGTACCCCCGATAAAATAGCCGTAAAAGTGTATACATTAGACCAAAAAGATTCCCTGCCCCAGACCCTGATTGGCAAGGGCTATGCGGATTTGAAAACCATTGAAAAAAATGGAGCTAAAAGTAAATTCACATCAATTCCCTTAACCCTGGGGCAAGCTTATGTGGGTGATGAACCTATTGCCGTTTCAGTTGATTTTTCAATGGTTGAAGACGATACAATGGTAGTAATAAATACCTATAAACAAGATACAACCAAACGCATAAGTGAAGACAGAATTGTGTACCGCATCGGTCAATTTTTGGCTGGCAGGTGGTTCAATGTATCAAAAGTATATTTTTCGGATAAGGGATTTGTGTCTATGGATTTAGCCATTGCACTGGTGGTAGAGCGAAATCCGGTTCTTAGTTACAATCAAATTTCAAATAACAGAAATATACAAACTCACTATTTTTCTGATTCAAAAAAATTGCAAATATTCAATCTGCCAGATTTGCAAAATATGCAATTTCAAATTATGAATAGCTTGGGGCAATATATATCGCAAGGGCTGACGAAGGATAATGAAGTGGATTTGTCGGGATTGAATCCGGGAATTTATTACATTCAATTGGTATCAAATAATGAAAAAATCACAGTTAAATTTTTAATTCCGTAACAATGAAGAAATATTGGATACTTGTAATTTTTGGGATTTTGGGTACGCATGTTTGCCAGGCACAGGCTGTGCAACCGCTTAAAACCCATTCAGAACGATTTGAATCAGAACCATTAGGAGACGTGGTTTTTAAAGCCCTCCCTTTTTCAGATAAAATTGAAATTTATAACGTAAAAGGAATAAAACAGGCACATCCTTCCGATGTGGATAGCGCAGTTACTTCTAAAGGTGTTAACGAAGCTTATGGGGTTGATTTAATATCACGTGGTGTGGTAGGAAATCCAAGTATTGCGCATACGGAGGCTACGGATGTAAAAGCTTTTCAACCAGCCGATAATACAATTGCTATTTCAGACCAGGGGCAGATAATGGTGGCCAATAATCTGGCAATGGCATTGTACGATAGTGCATACAATTTGGTAAATAGAGTAACATTAGAGAATTTCTTTAAAATTAATAATAATCCGGATGTGGGGCAACAGGTTTTTGATCCTCAAATATTATTCGATCCAATTCGGAATCGTTGGGTGGCTGCTGCAGATTATGCGGAATTTAATAAAACCAACGGAAATTTCGACCTGGTTTCAAACCGCATTTTACTTGCATTTAGCCTTACTCCAGACCCGGCCGGTACATGGCGCGTTTACTCCATTCCAGGTATGTTTACCATCGATAACACAACCTTTGTATGCGATTTCCCTACCCTTGCATTTACTAAAAATGAGCTTTTTGTAATGGTTCCTCTTTCCAAACTCACAGGTACCATTTCTCATCAGGGAATACTTGAACTGGATTTTAATGATGGGTATGCCGGGAAAAAAATTACCGGTATGCGTCATAGCATTGAAGATATTTCCGGATTTTCTGCGGCACACAATAATTTTGAAAATGACAATACTCGTCTTTGGATGGTGCATACCGCCCATTCACCAGGAAACCGCGGTACTAAAAATTTGGATATTGCCTACATAGACGGCCAATTGCCTGATACAACCCATGCAATCAGCTCACTCTACCATATCGATTTGCATGATTATTATTTCAAAAAAAATGCGTCTCCCCAAAAAGGCGGTAAGTATCCTCTTGCAATGGCAGGCTGTGTTGTGCGCAGTTGTTTTTATGACAAGGGGATGATTTACGGCACATTTACAACTGTGAAGGCAGCCAAAACGGCTATTTATTTGTTTCGAATACAAGTGGATAATACCGATCCAGAATTTAGTAAAAGCTGGTCTCAAATCATTGCTCATCCTAGCTACGATTTAGGGTATTCTTCGGTGCAATATGCCGGAATAAGAGATGTTAATAATGTTGATGGAGTTTTAATTGCGGCTAATTTTACGGCCGCAAATGCCTATCCGGGATATGGGCTGTTTTATGTGAGCCCTTATGGTGGAATTAGTGATTTTACTGAATTAAAATCCGGTGAAGGTTATTATAACTGGCCCAATGCACAGGATACACCGGCGCGTTGGGGCGATTATACAGGTATAGCCAAACAGAATAACAAACCATTTAAATTTGCCATTAGCGGACAGTTTGCAACCGTTGATAATAAAGTGGGCAGTCATTTTGCTATTATTGACAATTCCACTGCAAATGCTTCGCTGCCTGCAAGCCCAAAACCAGCGGCATACCCCAATCCCAGTGCTGGACTGTATAATGTACTAATGCAACTAAAAAAGCCAGCTTCAGTGCATGTATCTGTTTTAAATATGCAGGGCAGCGAAGTGCTTAAATTGCAGAACCGAATTTTAAAAGCCGGATGGGTAAGCTTAGATATTGATGTAAATGCAATTGCTCCAGGTAATTACACAATTTTGGTAAAAGACGAACTCACAGGTGAAAATTTATACTCTGGAATGATGCAGGTACAAAGATGAAGTACCGATACCGAAATGTAATTATTTTTAATAACCGAAATTTATTGTAGAACTGCTTTGTGGATGAAATCGAAACAAAAAAATATCGTAATAAATTCAACAGTTCTATTTGTTTTGGCAAGTATATGGCAACAAAATTTGCACGAGTTTGGCCATTATTTGATGGCAAAATATCACCAGGCTTCGGATTTGCGAATTCACCATAATTACGTCTCCTATGATTCAACCACACTTTCCAGCAGTCAGCTTTTAACAATTGCGGCTGCCGGACCAATGTTGAGCCTTATTATTGGTTTGGTATTTCATTGGGTTTGTAGCCATATGAAAGCCAGAAAATTACCCTACTTATTTTGTTTGTTCATGAGTGCATTTGGCTATATTAATTTTGGGGGATATCTTATGGTTTCGCCTTTTTTTGCAGGAGGCGATACTGGTTTTATTTTTTTAACCCTTGGTTTTCCTTTTTGGGTAAAATTAATTTTTGCTGCTTTGGGCGTATTGTTTATTTATTACACCATGAAATTTCTAAGCAGGTATTTTGTACAATTGGGCAGCAACGAGGTGGTGCAGGATGCAAGTAAGCGTAAGACGTTTATAAATGCCTTGGTAGAATATCCGCTTTATATTGGCGTATTGGTAACCACAATTCTAAATTTACCTGTGGTAACCGTACTTAGTTTGCTTTACCCGCTTTTTAGTCCTTTTTCTTTATTTTGGGGAATGGGATATTTGCATGGGACTCAACATTATAACCAGGCGCATAATCCCAATTACGATAGCCTTTTTAAATTGTCCATTCCGGCTATAATTGCGCTGATTATGAGTGTCATTCTTACCCGAATTATGGTGCCGGGAATCCTTTAACCATTTCTTAGTATACGCCTCTGTTAAACTGTTTTCTCAAGGCTTTGTTGGGGCTAAATCCGTAATATCTATCGGAAAATGACATTGAAATGAAATTTATTCTATTTTCTATATTATCTTTGTTTGTCTTGAGGGTTTAAAACAATGAGAGAGGTTGTTCCCAAATGTAAATTTAAAGGCCCGGCTATTGCGGTTAATGCTCCTGAAGAGATAGGAGATGCCTTAAAAACCCTTGGGTTTAAAAATGAGCTCGATTCTGATAAAACAAATGCCGATGTTTTAGTTTTTGTAAATAATAAATCTGAGTTTTTGGATTTTTTAAATCTTAAATTGAAGCATATACGGCCAGATTCTGTTTTGTGGTTTGCGTATCCAAAGGGTAGTTCAAAAATTAAAACGGATGTAAACCGCGATATATTATGGAAACTGGGAGAGGATTTTGGAATAACATCCGTTTCCGCCATTTCAATAGACGCAGTGTGGAGTGCCATTAGGTTTAGACCCATCGAAAAAGTAGGAAAAAGATGAATTTAAATATGAAAAATATATGTACCTTATGGATTTTGTTTATTTCTGTAAGTGCCGCTTATTCTCAAAGCAATTATGACAAATTTAAAGAGCTCTTTAAAGTAAAGGATACCCTTCAAATTCCACCTCTTTTAGAGCAATGGGAAAAAGCCGCGCCTGATGATGCCGAGCTGTATGCTTGTGCTTTTAACTATTATTTTTACAAATGCAAAAAGGAAATTATTGCCGTAGAGCCTTTTCCCCGCGGAAATAATGCGTTTGAACTTACCGATAGCACGGGAAAGGTTGCAGGTTTTATGAACACGGTAATTACATATAACAATCCTTTGCTCAATCAGGCTTTGGGGTATGCCGATAAGGGTATTGCGCGTTTTCCCGATCGATTGGATTTGCGATTTGGAAAATGCTATGTGTTAAGGGTTACTGGCCGTTATGGTGATTTTGAATCCAATGTAATTCAAACCATTGATTATTCTGTAAAAAATAAAAATAATTGGCAATGGACACTCAACCAGAAAAAAGAGGATGGAGAAAAATTCTTTGTCGGTTCGGTTTATGATTACATGGTGCAGCTTTACAATCAACAGGATGATAGCTTGTTGAAATATATGATTAGTATTGGCAAAGCCACGCTTAAACACTATCCCGATCATATAGAAACCCTCTCAGCTACCGCAACTGCGCTAACTTTAACCCAGCAATACGACCTTGCATTGGTATATCTGAAGCATGCCGAAACTTTATACGCATCGGACTATATAGTGCTTAATAATATAGCCAATACGTATAAATTGAAAGGGGATAAACAAAATGCCATAGCCTACTATCAAAAGGTGCTGAAATGCGGTGATTCTGGTGCAAAAATTATGGCCCAACAACAGATTGATTTGTTAAGTAAATAGAAAGCCGAAATGATGGAAAAATTGGGATTTGAGAAAACTATACAGGCAAAGCCAGAATTGGTTTGGGATATTTTAACCAATCCCATACACATAAGAAGATGGATGGGAGGCGCTGATCTTCAACTCGAAGTAATCAGCGATTGGCAAGAAGGAAGTGATATCGTTTTTAAGGGCTTTCATCATGTACAATTTGTGGCTAAAGGTAAAGTTATTGAATTTAAGCCGTTTAGCAAATTTTGTTATACCCACCTGAGCTCTATTTCGCGTTTACCTGAAACTGAAGAGAATTTTACCAGGCTCGATTTTACACTGAAAGAATTGAAAAATAGCACCCAATTAACTCTGGAATTGCGCAATTTCCCTACAGAAACCATTTATAAACACCTTCAATTTTATTGGAAAACTACACTTCAAATTATTAAAATTGAAACCGAAAACCTGGCAAGTGTAGAAATATATTGAACTACCCAATTGAAACTTGAATTTTATACATATAATGTAAATAAAAATTGAAAAGACTTTACTGGGCGGGAATTAGCAAAGAAGAGAGGCATGCCGCTATTGAGCATATACAGCATTGCATCAATCAGTATGGTTTTATTGCCGATTTTCAGCTTTTCTCCGACATATCCATAGGTTTGGTGATAGAGATAGAAGGGGTAAAAATACAAGCTTTATATGAGGCTTTGTGTGCCATTCTGGAAATGGATGATTTGTTGTTTGAATTAACCGAATTCAAAGCTCAGTATTTGATATTGCTCAATATTACATTTGCACATAGTTCTGGGAATATGAGAATTGAAGTTCCTGCAGTTCCAGGCTAAATAAAAATATGAAAATGCGTGCTTGTATTCATACCCGTTATGGGGCGCCGGATGTTCTTTCCTTGGTTGAAATTGATAGCCCTTTGCCTAAAGAAGATGAGGTTCTAGTAAAAGTAAAAGCAACTTCTGTTAATCGCACAGACTGTGGTTTCAGGCAGGCTGAATATTTTTTGGTACGAATGTTTAGCGGATGGTTCAGGCCCAAAAGACAAATATTGGGTTCGGAATTGGCCGGAGTTGTGGAAGCCATTGGAGCCAAAGTTATTGAATTTAAGGTCGGGGATGAGATTTTCGGGCTTAACACATATAAGTTTGGTACCCATGCCGATTATGTTTGTATCCAGGAGAAAAAAGCGATTACCCGGAAACCTTCCAATTTGAGCTTTATACAGTCGGCCGGCATTTGCGATGGTGCTTTTCTGGCTTGGGCTAATTTAACAAAAATTAATCTCCAAGCTAAGCCCAAAATTCTGGTAAATGGGGCCTCGGGTTCTATTGGCACTGCCGCGGTGCAGCTGGCCACAAATGCTGGCTCAACTGTACATGCAGTTTGCAACTCAAAAAACAAAAAATTGGTCGCAAATTTAGGCGCAACACTCATTTATGACTACACCTGTGAAGATTTTACCCAAAGCAATGAGAAATACGACGTAGTGCTTGATATGGTTGGAAAAAGCTCTTTTTTTAAATGTAAAAAAATATTAAAACCTGGTGGTATTTACATATCCTCAGAATTGGGTTATATGTGGCAAAATATTTTTCTGGCCTTGATTACACCGCTTATTCCGGGTAAAAAAGTGTATTTCCCAGTGCCTGTAGATCGTAAAAAAGACATGGAATATTTTAGAGATTTATGCGAATCAGGCAAATACAAACCTGTAATTGACAGGGTATATCCGTTTGCTGAAATTGTAGAAGCCACCCGCTATGTGGAAACCGGAGAAAAAGTAGGGAATGTGATTATCAATTTGGAGCATCCATAATTGAATATAAGAAATTATTATAAATTTGAAATAAAGCAAATGCAGGATGAAACGTGAAACATTTTTAATCCTAGTTGTGTTTTTGGTACTCATATCCGGACTTTCATCTTTTCAAAAAACCAAGGATGAGATTAAATTCAGGTTGGATTCATTATTGAGTCCAAGACTGAATATGTCTTTTAACGGATGTGTGATTATAGCAAAAAACGATTCGATTCTTTATCAGAATACAATAGGATTTAAAAGCCCTAACTCGGTCAAAAATATTTCGATACATGATCAGTTTGTGATTGGCTCTGTGAGTAAACAATTCACCGCAGTGTTGGTATTGCGCGAAATGGATGCCGGAAGATTGTATTTGGACACACCCATTTCCAGATATCTAAAGGGGCTAAAACAGTCTTGGGCCGATTCGGTTACTGTTAGACATTTGCTTTGTCATACGCACGGAATCCGCAGTATGAATGAAGCGCTTGCTTTTATTCCGGGATCTAAATTCGAATATAATTATGCCAATCTGGGTTATCATTTACTCAGTGAAATTGTTTCGAAAACATCAGGAAAACCATTTGAAAAAATGTGTATGAATCTTTTTAAACTTTGTGGCATGCATCATTCATTTCATCCCAAAATAAAAAAATATCGCAATTTATTAGGGGGATTTACGACCGATGAGACTGGGATTTTAAAGTTTGATAGCAATAGTTTTCAGAACGATCCGGCTGCCGGTGGATTGATATCTACCGCAACGGATTTACTAAAATGGAATTTATTTTTACATAATAATAAACTGCTTTCGGCAAAAGCTTACCAATGGATGTGTACTCCCCAATCCAATGCAGTGCGACAACATACGGTCTTTGGATTAACGTTTTATGGCTTAGGACCTTCTTTAACAGGAGAGGGGTTGGCTTTCAGAATCGGACAAACAGGTTTTGCTCCCGGATTTCTAAGCATGAATTTTTACTACCCCGAAAAAAAATTGAGTGTAATTATGCTGGATAACTTCAATTTTCACAATGATGATTTTAAAATTAAATTCTCCTATCACGCTTCAGTCATACAATGGGTAGAAAAGTGCATTTTGGTTAAAAATGAGTAAATTGCAAGTGTAAATAGCATTAAAGAAATGAAAAAGGTTATTGTTCCAATCCTTCTCACAACCCTTTTGGTGAGCATTTCCGAGTTTGTAAGGAATCAGTTTCTGCTGCAGGAAAACTGGACTAAACATTATGCCGATATGGGTCAATCCTTTCCGGCAGAACCGCTGAATGGTGCAGTTTGGGGGATTTGGTCCCTGGTTTTTGCTTTGGTGATTTTTGTGATATCTAAAAAATATACATTACTGCAAACATTTATCCTAAGCTGGGTAATTGGTTTTGTAATGATGTGGCTGGTTATTGGCAATCTGGGTGTATTGCCTTATAGCATTTTACCCATAGCTATTCCATTAAGTTTACTCGAAGCTGGTTTGGCTGCATGGATCTGCAAGAAGTTTGGCTGAGATACACATTGTTATGCTTCAAATTGACCTTTAACAAAAAAGTATAATCTTTGTATAAATGTATACACTATGTCGGTAACAATTGTAAATACAGACCTTCCGGATGTAGCCCAACTTGAATATTTGTTTGCAGTTTGGAACAGAGAATACCCCGTTAAATTAACCTATAAATCGATGTCTGAGTTGATGGCGTATTTGAATCCGCTTACCAATCCAATGCATTATTTTGCCATACAAAACGGGGAGTACATTGGCTGGGCATTTAGTTTTTCCCGCGATTTAAAAACCAATTTTGCCATTATAGTAGATTCGGCACACCAGAATTCTAAAGTTGGGACGCAGTTATTAAACCGATTGAAAAGTGAACATTCCATGCTTTACGGTTGGGTAATTGACCATAACCACGACAAGAAAATGGATGGAGAAAGTTATCGTTCGCCCATGGCATTTTATTTGAAAAACGGATTTACCATTCTACCCGAAAACAGATTGGAAACACCTGCAATTTCTGCAGTTCAAATTCAATGGACGCAGAGCTGATATGAATTTAGAGTTTCTCAATCAAATTCATCCCCTGTCAGATCAGGATCTAAATTTATTGCACTCCAAACTTCAACCCAAAACATATGGCAAGGGAGAGTATGTAATACAAGCCGGCGAAATACAGCGCAATTTGTTTTTTGTACAAACCGGACTCCAGATGGCGTATTTAGAAACCCCAAAGAAATTACACATTCTGGCGTTCACCTATGCGCCAGGCGTTCTGGCAGTTCCCGATTCCTTTGCTCTGCAAATTCCCTCACATTATGCGGTTCGGGCACTTGAGGATTCTGAATTGTGGCGAATTTCATTTCAGGATTTGCAAATTTGTTTTGATCAATCGCAGTCAATTGAACGGCTATTCAGGAAATTAACGGAAATTATACTGGCAGGTTTGATAGATCGATTTTCCGAATGGCAGGCTTTTACAATTGAAGAAAGGTTCAGGCTTTTTTGCGCCAGAAGTGCCCATTTGCTAAACAGGGTGCCCCATAAGTACCTGGCGTCGTATCTGGATATTGATGCTACAAATTTTAGTAAATTATACAATAGCATTAAAATATAAACTTGGTATAAACCAATTTTTATCTAGCAACCTAAACTTTGTTTTGCCAACCAATATGGAATACAAGTGGCTTGATAAAGCAGAGTACCCTTTTCAAAATCTATTTACCGAAATTAATGGTCATACCATACATTACATCGATGAAGGCAAGGGTGAAAACCTTCTGTTTGTGCATGGTACACCCTCCTGGAGTTTTGATTTCAGAAATGTAATAAAAAATCTTTCCCCTAATCACCGCTGTGTGGCATTCGACCACCTTGGATTTGGGCTTTCCGATAAACCTGCCAGCGTTGAGTATAGTATACACTTGCATTGCCGCAATTTGGAAGCATTTGTTGAAAAACTTGAACTGGATAATCTGATTCTGGTTCTTCATGATTTTGGTGGTCCTTTAGGCTTCCATTTTGCCCAAAAATACCCCCATAAAGTGAAGGGTATAATAGTATTAAATTCGTGGATGTGGAGCAGCGAGAATGATCCGGTATACAGGCGATTGAAAGGGATCTTGAAAAGTCCCCTGATGCCGGTTTTGTATAAATATTTCAATTTTTCGGCCAGATATTTGATGCCAAAATCATTTGGAGAAGTTAAATTATCCGGAAGAATCTTAAAGCAGTATATAAAACCATTTCCCACAGTAAAAAGTCGCTTGGGGGCTTTAGGTTTTGCGTATTCGCTGCTAAATGATCAACCTTGGTTTGAAACTTTATGGGAGGGTAAAAACCGGATTTCTGAAAAGCCGATTTTGCTTATTTGGGGCCTGCGCGATTCGTATTTGAATGAAAATTATTTAACTAAATTTAAACAAGGTTTTCCAAGAGCCAGGGTAATAACTATTTCCGATGCAGGTCATTTTCCACAGGAAGAAAATCCGGAAATAGTTTCAAATGCAATACTCGACTTTGTTAAATATTAAACAGGTAATTAATTATTTTTCTGTATTTACAAAATACATTTCCATGGCCCCTTTATTTTTAGCTTCTACCAGTCCGCGGGATTCGCAGTCAAATGCATTTTTCACCAATTCATAGGTAGCGGTTGAGATGTTTATTTTGCCAGGTACACCGCTTTGTTCCATGCGGGCAGCAGTATTGACTGTATCGCCCCAAATATCATAGGCGAATTTTTTTGTACCCACTATACCCGCAACCAAAGATCCACTGTGAATGCCAAACCGCAAATCAAAGTAGGGACGGTTCTGGGCCATTCTTTCCGCTTTGTATTCTTGCATGAATGCCCTGATTTTTAAAGCAGCCTGTACCATTTTAATTGCGTGTTTTTCGTCGGCAACAGGCAGGCCTGATACTGCCAGATATGCATCTCCTATGGTTTTGATTTTTTCAATTCCGAATTCGGTAACGATGGCATCAAAACCTTTGAAACAATGGTCAATTTCTGCTACCAATTGTTGCGGTGTCATGTTTTCACTCAATTTGGTAAAGTTTACAAAATCGGTAAATAACACACTCACATTTTCATACAGCCTGGCTTCAGAATGGCCCTTATTCTTCAGCTCTTCGGCAATTTCTTCTGGTAAAATATTAAGCAATAAATTATCCGATTTTTGCTTCTCAACACCAAGCGCTGTGTGCTGTTTCTCTATTTCTTCTTTTTGTTTTACTACTTCTGCGGTGCGCAGGGTTACCTCTTTTTCCAAAGCCTCCTTTTGTCCTTCCAGAATTAATTTTTTCTCCTGTTCCTGGGAAATGGTAATGGCAGAGAGACGCTGAACTTCTACCAATTGGTTTTTTAGATTGCGGTTGATATTGTTAAAATCCCAGGCAAGATAAACCGACATGGATAAAGGGATACTTATTATTGCCAGAGCTGCAAAGAATAATATTATCTGACCAGAAACAGTGCTGTCGCTTAAATCAAAATTATTTCCCGAAAAAAGTGCTCCTAGAAATATTACAATGATGAATCCACAAGTAAATAGTATTCCCGATCCGATTATTCTGGCACCTTTATGCTTTTTAATAAGGGCATAAATTACCATTACAGTAGATTCAATAATTACCACAGCAGCCAGAATAAGCAAAGTAACTGCCACCAGATTGGAGCCTGCAATCCGCAGAATCATAGTGGATGCAGCCAGTAAAACTACCATCCATTTGCGGTATTTATTTTGTACCGGAAATAGCTCATGAATAAATCGGCTCAAGCTTAAAAACATTACAGATAAGGCTATAGGCATAGCATATTTGGCATATACAATCAGGCTAACCGAATTGGCCAGATTGGTTAAATAACCCAGAAAAAATGCAGATGCAAAGGCCAGAGAAAATCCACTATACCATATATGGGCATACTCTTTTCGATTGAATAAATAAATAAAAAAATGCAGTAATCCCAATGCCAGAAAAAGACCGGTAAGTGCAATGAAAATAAAAGTAAGCGCCTGATAATGAACCCGGTGAGCTTCGATCATGCCTTTGGTTGGGCCGGTAATAAATGTGAATCCTGCATTATAGTACCCAAAGCGTTTTACATTGTAAACGGCATTTGGATTTACATATTTAATTGCAAATACATGTTCGCCTGTGTCTTGCAGAATGAAAACGACTGGTTCGTTTTGAGGATTGTAACATTTTACATCTTTACCCGGGTTAATTTGTCCGTACTTTTGAATCAGTTTTCCATCCAGATAAATTTCAGAAACGCCTGTTTGTTCCAATGTAAATGATAAAGGGATATGCAGAACATCTCCTCCGCATCGAAAATGAAAACGATACCAGGCGGGTTTTTCAAACCGGGCATAGCTTTCAAAATCATGACTCAATGCACTGTCCCAATGGCTGTCATCCAATTTTGGATTGGCTCCGGAATTGTCCGTAATCTTTGCGTTATACCGCCAATATTGAACTTCAAACCGATCGCTGAAAATGGCCGAATCAAATCGTTTAATTTCTTCTCCACGCAGATTTCCAGGCAATAAAATCAAAAGGTAAAAAAACAGAAATATTGCATGAAACAGTGGTTTCAATCTGAAGATTTTTCCTTTAAGTATGGGTGATCCGGGCAAATTCACCCTCCAAAAATAGGGTTTTGAACCTAACAGAAAATAACCTGAGATCTATTTCCCCCCATTTTGTTTTAGGTCGGCAAGGCAGGCATCGTCCAATGCAGGTACCCCGCCCATAATATTGGCAATAATATCAGAGGTTTCAGCATTGTAATACATTAAACATTTATTGTTGTTGCAATGGCTTCCATGGCCTATGTCCTGATGGTCGGCAGCCATTTTACTGCCATTGTTTACCAAACCTAAAATATGCCCGATTTCGTGCAGACTTACTGTTGTTTCAAGTGCCGAACGGCTGGGTTGGCCCAATCCTCCTGAAAAATTGCGAACGGTATTTTCAAAAATAACCATCGACGAACCTTCATAGGCTACTCCCAAAATGCTCGCCGAACCGCTACTTTCGTTGTATTGTCCGTCAATGAACAGGATGTAAGCCGTGAGTTCGCTTCCACTGGTGTTGACGTTGCGGTGGGCTTTTTCAATTTTTTTTATATCCTCAATGGTAAATTTATCTTGCTTGGGTGATGCTATGCTGCTGGATGTAATATTAATCCCTCCTGGCTTATTGAGTCGGGCTTCAAGAAAGGCTTTAATGGCAGAAACGGTAGCTGCATCGGGTTCCATTCCACTTACACTTTGAATTTCGATTTTTAGTTTCTCGTATTTCGATGAAGATAAAAAATCTTTGGGTTCAACCCGATTATTGCGGGCGGTTTTTCGGCAAGACAGCGCTGCAGTCAGGGAGAAAGCCAGGGACAAGAGAAGAAAATTTTTCATGAGAAGTGTATCTACGAATATAGTTAAATTATGCCGAATGGGCTGCATACTTAAAAATCACACCGAATTGACTATATACCCATTGTTTCAAAGCCTTTACTGCCGTATTTTTGCAGCCCTAAAATGAATATTTCCATTAGTTTTCCAGATGGTGCCAAACGTGAATATCCGCAAGGTATTTCGGCACTCGAAATTGCAAAAAGTATCAGCGAAGGGCTGGCCAGAAACGTATTATCTGCCAAGGTAAATGGCACGGTAGTAGATGCCACACGCCCTATCACCACCGATGCCGATTTGCAATTGCTCACCTGGAAAGACGAAGAAGGAAAGAAAACTTTCTGGCATAGCAGCGCGCACTTACTTGCCGAAGCTTTGGAAGCATTGTATCCCGGAATTAAACTCGGTATCGGCCCCCCAATCGAAAATGGTTTTTATTACGATATCGATTTCGGTGACCGAACTTTTTCGTCTGAAGACTTTACCAAAGTGGAACAAAAAATGGTGGAACTCTCTAAACAGGAGAACACATTTGTGCGCACCGAGGTATCAAAGGCCGATGCAATTAAATATTTCACTGAAAAAGAGGATCCCTATAAATTAGAACTTATCCAGGATTTGGCGGATGGGGAAATTACCTTTTACCAACAAGGCAATTTTACAGACTTGTGCCGCGGACCGCATATTCCCAATACTGGTTTTATTAAATCCATCAAGTTGCTCAATACCGCCGGTGCTTACTGGAGGGGAAATGAAAAAAATAAGCAACTCACCCGTGTATATGCCATCACATTCCCCAAAAAATCAGAACTGGATGAGTACCTGCACATGCTGGAGGAAGCCAAAAAACGCGATCACCGCAAATTGGGTAAGGAGTTTGAACTATTTACATTCTCCGATAAAGTAGGCATGGGGCTTCCACTTTGGTTGCCAAAAGGTACCCGTCTGCGTGAAAGTCTTACTCAGTTTTTGCAAAAAGCCCAGGTAGCAGCAGGTTATCAGCCAGTAATTACCCCTCATATCGGCCATAAAAACCTGTACATTACCTCTGGCCACTACGAAAAATATGGTGCCGATTCTTTCCAGCCTATTTCAACTCCAAGGGAAGGAGAGGAGTTCTTTTTGAAACCCATGAACTGTCCGCACCACTGCGAAATTTATAAAGCTACCCCCAAGTCGTACAAAGATTTGCCGGTTCGCTTGGCGGAGTTTGGAACGGTATATCGTTACGAACAAGCCGGTGAATTGCATGGTTTAACAAGGGTACGTGGTTTTACACAGGATGATGCGCACCTTTTTTGCCGACCCGATCAGGTAAAAGAAGAGTTTTGCAAAGTGATAGATCTGGTGCAATATGTTTTCAATGCCCTGGATTTTAAAGACTATACCGCACAGATTTCACTTCGTGACCCTGAAAATAAAGCCAAATATATTGGCAGTGATGAAAACTGGGCATTAGCCGAAGCCGCGATTATTGAATCTGCCGCTGAAAAGGGCCTAACCACTGTAACTGAATTGGGAGAGGCCGCATTTTACGGCCCCAAACTGGATTTTATGGTTAAGGATGCCATCGGGCGAAAATGGCAGTTGGGAACCATCCAGGTGGATTACAACCTGCCCGAACGTTTTGAACTCGAATATACCGGCAGCGATAACCAGAAACACCGCCCTGTGATGATCCACCGGGCACCCTTTGGTTCGCTTGAAAGGTTTGTGGCTGTGTTGATTGAGCACTGCGCCGGAAATTTCCCGCTATGGCTCACCCCCGATCAGGTTATCATCCTGCCAATCAGCGATAAGTACTCAGAATATGCAAATGAAGTTTGTAATTTCCTTAAAAAGTACGATATTCGCGCCTTCGTTGACGAAAGGGCTGAAAAAACGGGTAAAAAAATCCGTGATGCCGAAATCGCCAAAATACCGTACATGCTCATTGTAGGCGAGAAAGAAGCCGAAAGTGGGGAAGTGTCGGTAAGGAGGCATGGAGGTGAAGACCTTGGGTCGATGAAACGTGAAGCATTTGCCGAACAGATAAAACAAGAAACCGCAATTTAACCGATATAACTTGAGTACGAACAAACCGGGAACCAACAGATTTAGCAGAAAGCCAAAGGAGGCGCTGCACAAGATTAATGAGCTGGTAACAGCTGCGGAGGTTCGTGTGGTAGGAGAAAATGTGGAACAGGGTATTTATCCAACAGCAAAAGCTTTGGAAATGGCCTACGAATTGGGTGTAGACCTGGTGGAAATTTCTCCGCTGGCAGTACCCCCGGTTTGTAAACTGGTTGACTATAAGAAGTTTCTTTACGAGCAGAAGAAAAAGCAAAAGGAGATTAAAGCCAACACCGTAAAGCAACAGATTAAGGAGATTCGTTTCGGCCCAAATACCAGCGAGCATGACATTGATTTCAAAACCAAACATGCGCGTGAGTTTTTGCAGGAAGGAAACAAAGTAAGGGCTTTCGTGTTTTTCCGTGGACGTACCATTATGTACAAAGACCGCGGAATGGACCTGCTGATGGCTTTTGCCAATACCCTGATAGAAGAGGGAGTGGCTAAGCTGGAGCAAGAGCCCAAAATGGAAGGTAAAAAAATGGCGATCATGTTAGCGCCAAAAGGAAAAAACGGATAATAATAAAGAACAAGTATATGCCAAAAATGAAGACCAATTCCAGTGCTAAAAAACGGTTTAAAATCACCGGCACCGGAAAAGTGAAACGCGCCAAGGCTTTTAAGAATCATATTCTTACCAAGAAAAGCACCAAAAGAAAACGCGCCCTGGGAAATGATGCCATTGTTGATGAAACCAACATGAGCAATGTGAAATTCATGCTCCGTATCGGAAAATAAAAAATAAAAACTGGCCGTAGCTCCCCAAAGATCAGCCAATAAGGGCTGGCGCTAATGCCAATAAACTAACAAACTATGCCAAGATCCGTCAACAGCGTTGCGAGTAGAGCTCGCCGTAAAAAGGTTCTGAAATTAGCCAAAGGTAATTTCGGACGTCGTAAAAATGTATGGACCGTTGCCAAAAACACGGTTGAAAAAGGTTTAACTTATGCTTACCGCGATCGCCGCGCTAAGAAACGTGAATTCCGCGCCCTGTGGATTGTGCGTATCAATGCCGCCTGCCGCGAAAACGGTATCAGCTACAGCAAATTCATGGGCAAACTGGCAACCAGTGGCCTCGAATTGAACCGCAAAGTTCTGGCCGACCTGGCTATGAATGATCCCGCTGCTTTCAAAGCGGTGTTCGATCAAATCGTTTCGGGCCCCGCCACCGTTGCCGCTAAACCAGCAAAAAAAGCCGCCAAAACTGAAGCTCCTGCCGCAGTAGCAAGCGAAGAAACTGCTGAACCCGCCAACGAAAACTAATCCAAAAACACAACTATTAAAAAGCCCCGGTTTCGGGGCTTTTTTTTTCCTTCAAAATCAAAGGAGATTTCGTTTTTAATATTTTTTAAACACAGCAACCATATCTGCTTTTGTCATTTTTCATCTTCAGGAATAGGACCCAAGTCCGTATTGATAAGTGGCTTTTTGGTTGAAAAATGCACACCCAAACCCACCCTGAAAGTAAAATTTTGGTTCAGGCTATTACCGTTGATATAGGTTACATCCCAAAAATAATTCATCACATCGCCCGAGTACAACCAGGTTAAGCCGGCTTTAAATTGTGCACTCAAGGCTTGGGGCACCTCTCCAGTGGGCTTGAAAAATGCCGAATTGAATGAATTCCCTGCCGATTTCATCGAAGCACGCGTATTGTTCAGATAAACAACATTTACCCCAAAATGCGGCATCCAATAAATCGGAGCATCAATATTCCAGTAAAACCAACCGCGCTGAACAGTTGTATAGCCCTTGTACAACTTAAATCCGGTTTCAACAAAAGCCGATTGGTAATATCCGTTATAGCTCGATTTGAAATAATCAGCAGGGTTTGAGATATTGTAATTTTCTGCAAATTTTATTTGTCCAACGCCTAATCCTCCCATTACATAGAACCTATGTCCACGTCTCGATTCGCTGCTTTGATAACCGGTAAATAATCGCAAATTGTTGAAATTGGAACTCACCTTATTTGAATCCAGATCCCTTGCATAATCCTTCAGGTTCATAAAATTAGATTGAATTCCAAATAAATAATGTTCCTTGTAATTGTATTGTACCATGGCATTGTTATTACTACCCTGCAGGCACCATTTGGCTGTAGAGTCGGTGAGGGGAATCAACACGGTATCGCCCCGATAAGGTGCCACACAGCCCGCTAAATACAATGCAGCGCAGGCGGTTAAAACAATTGAATTTAGTTTCATGAAAGGGATATAGAATTAAACGTTTTCAACTATAAAATGGTTGGGTATTTATAATACCAATTGTGTAAATAAATGTTGCAAAGTTTGGCCGGGATCTGAGCAAATTCCGGGGTGTACCCTGCTGGTTTGTACTACCGTGCTGCGCATGGCAGTGCTCCATCTGAAACGTTCGGCTGGCGGCAATTCAGCTATAGGGCCGGCATCCTTTTCTCCATTGCAAATGCGCACAAAACTCTGAAGATACTTTTGCACTTCTTCAAATTCTTCTTCTGGCATAAATGCCAATAATTTTTGCGTATTTACTTCTATTTTTACTTCAATAAAATTTAATGATTTGCAAAATAAAACTACGCCTACGTTGATAAACTCTTCGCGTTCAACCTTAGGTACAATGCGAATTACAGCGTATTCAAAAACCTTTTTATCTTGCATTTTTTACCTCCTCTGTAAATGCATCCGCATAGGCCAAACGCATATTTAAAAACCTTGCATAAGCTTCTCTATGTGCATCTTTTGAATCAAAGGGTGATTCGTTTTCAAGCCAAACATCCGGGATTTGAGCTACTATCTGTTTGATGATGGCTGGCGTTATTTTTTCTTTTCCATGGACATTGGCAGCTTCCATTTCTGTGGCGGCATTCAACAGTACATGGTTCTTTATGAGCGGAAATGCGCGGGTGGCTTGCGTTTCCCAATCCGTCCAACTGTGATGAAAATACAAAGATGCACCATGGTCTATCAGCCAGATTTCCCGGTTCCACCAGAGTAAATTGGTATTTCTTACGGTGCGGTCTACATTGTTCAGTAACATATCCAACCACACTATTCTGGAAGCCGTAGTCGCATCTACCTTGGTAGCCGCCGGATCAAAAGTAATAGAGCCTGAAAGGTAGTGTAAACCCAGATTCAGTCCCACGCTGGCCTTTAACAAGTCCTGGATTTCTTCGTCGGGTTCGGTGCGGCCAAAATTTTCATCCAAGGTTGCAAATACCAGCTCTGGAATGCGCAAATCCAAGGCCCTGGCTATTTCACCCCCGATTAGTTCGGCAATTAATGCCCGGGTTCCCTGTCCGGCCCCCTTAAATTTGAGTGCATATAAAAAGTTGTCATCCGCCTCGGCAATGGCAGGCATAGACCCTCCTTCACGCAAAGGGGTAACATAGCGGGTAACGGCAACAGTGCGGATTTGGGAAAGTTTTGACATGCTTTTCGGATTTCAAAAATAAGGGATTTTCTATCTTGGCAGCGTGGATACAAATGCAAAAAAAAACGCCACTGAAATACAGTGACGTTTTTAATAAGTTAAATTTAATTATTTACCTGGATTTACAACCATTTTTTTACTGTCTATAACTTTTGTGTCAACAAGCAATGAATAGGTATAAGTGCCGGCAGACAATTTGCTGCAATCCATTTCGATTTGGCCATAACCTTTTTGATTTATTGGGAAAGCTTGGATTAATTTACCATTAATATCTACTACTTTTAAAAAAGCACTACCTGAATTTTCTGGAATAAAATATTCTATAAAGGTTACACCGTTTAGTGGATTTGGGTGATTTTGCATCAAAATAGGAGCCTCATTGATGGCTACTTTTTGACTATTGCCACTGCCGTCTAAAATAACTTTGCTATTGTTCAAAGATTTTACGGTTCCAATTTCCAACTTTAATTCATCAATCAATTTATTTTGAGTTTCAATCTGTGTTTGTTGTTCTTGAATGGCTTTGGTAAGCACAGGTATTAATTCTACATAATTTACTGCGGTAAAATCTACAGCTTCAGCAATTACGTTTCCATTACTATCTTTTCTTTCAGGGTGAATAGATTTTTTCACAAATTCAGGAAATACTGATCCAAATTCATCTGCAATGAAACCATATCGGTTACCAGATTCGAAATTCATACCTTTATATTTATCCTGATCATATGAATAGTTAGAAGGTTTAAGGCGCATAACCCGTTCTAAAACTCCGTCCATTGGGGTGATATCTTTTTTCAACTTACGATCAGATGGTAAGTACATACCCGTAGTATACACATCTCCATTAAAATAACCGGCCCAGTATGGATTAGTGCCCATACTGCTCGATAATCCGGCAATGTCGCCATAAATGCCATAAATAGCGGTGTGCATACCATTTACAACTCCCTTTACACCATATGCAGCGGTATTTGAACTCCAGCTTGGAATTTCACCCACTACACCATAACCGGTACCTACGTTATCTACTGTGCCATATACACCATACACATTGTTGTCATTGCCCCTTCCGGTTGAATAGGTGCCATAAACATTACCGCTGCCATAATCTGTAGCATTGGCATATACACCATAATTGGTTGCATTGGTATTATCGCCATTTGAATTAAATACTCCTCCAAAAAAATTGTTATTAAAGGTCCAAACAGTTCGATTCGTTGGATTATTCAAGTCATAGGTGCCTACCGAACTATATATGCCACAGCGGGTTCCTTGAGAAAAGGTTCCAATACTATTAGCCCTTTGATTGAAAACGTATAGTCCCATATTATTGTTGCTTGTTTCCACACTCATTTTGTAATTGTCATTATACGAATTGGCCTGAGTTCCAACATGAATTTTGTTATAACTCGCAGTGTTGTAAACGTCGCCGGCAGCATCATACCAGTAATTGCCAATTCCCATTTCTCTCCACGTACTTCCGTCATAATAATTTACAGTATTGGTGGTAGTATTATATACCTGTAATCCGGTTGCAGGAGTAGAAATTGAATTTCGTTGAGTGGTTGTCATCCTTGGCATCAGAAAACCTCCTACCGTGCTGGTGAGGTCAAGCACTGAGGATGTATGTGCAGAATTTGTGCCAATACCAACTCTTCCGGCATTGTCCACATTGATGCGACGATTGCCTGCACCATCTGCGATGATTATATTATTGGCAAGTGAAGATGAGAGGCCGGTAACATTTGCACCAATAATTGTGTTGTTACTTCCGGTAGTTATACCCTTGCCCGAATTATAACCTATTGCGGTATTATAGGTTCCGCTGGTTACATCATAAAGTGCATTGGCTCCCAAAGCATTGTTATAACTTCCGGTGGCATTTTTTAATGCTGAATAACCAAATGCACTGCTATATGATCCGGTGGAATTCCCGAATAAAGAAAATGCACCGGATGCAGTATTTCCGCCCCCTGTGGAATTAGTCCACATTGATTGAAACCCGAATGCAGAATTCAAGGCTCCAGAGATATTTTCGCTCAACGATGACAAGCCGAAAGCGCAATTTCGGTAACCCGTAGTATTGTTGGTGAGTGACCATCCACCTGTACCTGTATTTTCAAATCCGGTGGTATTGTCATACATTGATAGCCATCCTATTCCGGTATTCTCTGAACCGCTTGAATTTGTGTATCCAGTTTGATGACCTACAAAAGTGTTGTCTCCTGCGTAGGAAACCCTGCCGGCATCTTGACCAATGTGAGTGTTGTTGTAGCCACCTGTACCAGGGCCTGTTCCCAGAACTGTGTTTTGTCCCATTACCGATACTGCGAAAGGCAACGTGATCATGAGTAAAAATTGTTTTTTCATATTTCTGTTTTTTTTGGTTTAGGCAAGTTGGTCTAAAATTATGAGGCTAAAACCGTTTAAAACGCAAACGTTTAGATTTATATTATGAAAGTCCAATTTGAATGCATAAACGTACTCGCTTTGCGCATTAACGTTTGTGATCCGCTTTTATTATATTCAATAATTGATTTCGTTGATATATAATTTGATAATTCAATTTTTATTACTTCCGTTTTAATTAAACGTTTGTAATAAACGTTAGTTTCTAGATTCATGACATTTAAAATTGTTGGTGAATTGAATCTTTATTGCAATTTTTTACATCAATTCTAATAAGAATTATCAATGATATAAAAGCAATATTTGATTCAAATGATTGTTTACTAGTGCGATGGTTGAATAATTTGGTTAGTATTTCTGCGAAACCTTAAATTTTTGCTATACCTCTCCATTATCCTGCGCTGATTTAATGTATTTGATAAGGCAAATCGTCACCATCTAATAGTCTGCAGGCTAAAAGTAATGGGTATAGTATTTTTTAATTAACTACTAATGATTTATACTTTGTTTGGAATTCAATAAATCAATAAATAAGTAAGAATATATATCCGCCCCGGCCTTGTTTAAATGCCCCAAATCCCAGCTATACCTGGCTTGTATCAGTGTTTTCCCAGTATCTGTTGCCGTTGGATTCAGCTTAGCCCATTCGGGTATTTGGCGGTATACCGGATACACAATTCCCAGTTCGGTGGCAGAAATCCGATTGGGCATGAAAAATAATATTTCGGTTTTTGTGTTTTTTGTTCGGGCTAATAGACTTTGCACCAACATCCAGAGCTCACGCGATTCGGTTTTTGACAATTCACTATCTGTGATTCGATTTGGGTCATTTTGATTTGACGACAAATCTTTGGATTCCAAAAATTTTTGGTGGTTGAATGCGGCGGTTTTATCGGTTTTTGCCAGGCTGTCTAAACTTATGAAGCCATCCATCGTTTGGCTCGAAAGCCCGTTTCTGCGCAAATATTTTGGCCAGTTGAAATTTAATAATGGTTCGATATAGGATTGAAGATGGTTTAAATACGGGTTTTTAACAGTAGGTAAATAATTGCGTTTTTTACCTTCTATATAAATTTCATATGCCGAATGAAGCTGCTGCAAATCTGCATTGGGATAATAGCTCAACTCTATTAGAATTAGCTTCGGTGGGTGCGCGCTTTCTATTATTTCCTGTGCATACAAATAGGAATTTGGAAATGTTAAAAACGGAACACCCATATTGAAAAATGAATCACGGTGCAAGGACCTGGCATTTAGAATTGCCGGATTTATACAATAAAATGTACGGCTCGATCCCAGTATCACGGCAGTATAACCCGGATTGTGGTGATAAATGGTTTGTTTCTCCTTCCATTCTGGATGATAATAATATTTGCGGGTCATAACCTCAAATAAAATCCAATTGGCCATTATAACCAATACAAATAGAAGCGATATGTTCCGGATTATTTTTAGCATATCAGAATCTGAAATAATAATAATCGGAAATATCGAGGGGCTTTAAATATAGGATACAAAGCAGCACAATAAAGTAGATACTCCATCGAAGCAGCCTGGGTTTATTTTGCATTAATAAATATATTTCCGAATCTCCTTTCATGCGATGCAACAAATCCATTGCAGCGATTGAAATGAAAATAGTAAATAATACCGAAGTCATACCCAGGTCTGGACTGAATCCCTTAAATGCAAATAAACCCTGATAGAATTGAATCGATGCTTCATACGTTTCTGCCCTGAAAAATATACCCATTAAACAGCCTGCATTAAATACCACGAACCATCCAATAAAACCCAACATCACAGGAAATCTGTGAATTCCAATTTGATTAAAAAACCGAAACCTTTCCTTTTTGGTATTTTGCTCTATAACCAGCCACAGGCCATTGGTTAATCCCCATAGAATAAATCCCCAACTGGCGCCGTGCCATAAGCCCGTGAGGAGGTAAACAAACATTAAATTCAGATACAATCGCCATTTTGTGGGTTTACCTTTACTTAAGGGTAAAAATATATAATCGCGAAACCAGCTGGTAAGCGAAATATGCCAACCCTGCCAGAATTGGGTGCGCGAGCTGGCCGCATACACCCGGTCGTTGAAATTTTTGATTAAATCCACTCCCAATGCCCTTGCAACACCCATTGCAATGTCGGAATAGGCCGAAAAATCGGTAAAAATCTGCATGGAAAAAAACCAGGTTGCCAGCCATAAAGATGCAGAACTACTGCCGGAAATGTTGTCGAAAACCGAATTTACATACAAAGCCAGGTTTGCAGAAATAACCAGTTTTTTAAACAATCCCCACAATATAAGCTGCAGACCTTCTTTCACCCTCGTATAATCAAACGGGGAGCTGAAATTTAGTTGTGGTATTAGTTTACGGGCTCTTTCTATTGGCCCGGCCAGTAAGATGGGGAAAAATGAAAAAAATAGCAGTAGTTTAAAATAATTCTTTTCTGCCTGAATATAACCCCGTTTTAAATCTATGAGGTATGCAATCATCTGGAATGTAAAAAAACTGATTCCGATAGGAAATATATAGGATTGAATGGAAATTGAGCTGTGAAATAATGTGTTCACTTCTCGGGTAATAAATCCCAGGTATTTGAAGAACACCAGCGGACTTAAAAGCAATGGGATAGCCAGTTTTATTATTAATCTTTTGTGTTTGGATTGTGCAGAATAAATGCCGGTAAAATATACCATATTGCTGAGTAAAAACAACAGCCATACATAGTTGGCATTTAAGAAGAAGTAAAATAAATATCCGGCAATTAATACTAAATACTTACGCCAAAAAATGGGTATAGAATAAAACAAAACCAGCACGATGCCTGCAAATCCGAGGAATTCAAATGAAGCGGCATGCATGGTTTTTTATTTTGATACCACCCGCACCGGAAGGCTTTCAAGCCCGCGCATGAGCACATATTTCTTCCAACCTGGCTTTCCATTTAATTCAAATTTAAATGGCAAACTTGCCAGTTTTTGTAAAAATAATGTGCCCTCTGTTCTTGCCAATTTGGCACCCAGGCAATGATGTATGCCATATCCAAATGCTACATGCAGATTTTGTTGCCGGCGAATATTTAAGGTTTCGGGCTCCTTAAAAGCAGCAGGATCGCGATTTGCAGCGGCCACAGAAACATAAATGCATTCTCCGGTTCTGATAGTTACATTATCTATGTTTACGTCTTCTATGGCTTGTCGCATAGTGTTTTGCCCGGGAGACACATAGCGCAACAGCTCTTCAATAGCCACAGGCGCAATATCAGGATGTGCACAAAGGTCGGCATAGGCCTCAGGTGCTAGCATCAATTCGTAGAGCGAACAACCCAATAGCAATATGCTGGTTTCTATGCCCGCAAAAAAAATCACATGCAATAATGAGGTAATTTCATCCTCAGTAAATGTGGGTTTTCCATGAGTGATATGGGCCAACAAATCACTTGTAATATCTTTTCCAGGGTTGGCTTTTTTTAGGACAATCTGATTTTTAATAAATGCCGAAAATTCCTCTGCATGGGCATCAATTTCTCTCAGGGTGTTGAGGTCGGAAAAAGGCTCGGAAATAAAGGATTGCATAAACGCCCATTTACGCAATTGCCGCAGGTTTTGGGTAGAAAACCCCAACATATGGCAGATTACTTTAAGTGGAATATGATCCGCTATATCAGTAATAAAATCTATTTCTGTATCAGGCTCTAAGACATCAAAACAGTCGTTTAAAGTGGCTTCTATAAATGGTGTGATTTTGTATGAATTCCAAATGCCCATCAATGCTTTGCGGGTTTCGGTATGCTCGGGCGGATTCAGATACATCAGCCATTTGGTAATGGATTTGTATAATTCATCAAAATTATCTTCAACTTTCGAAAATTTGCGTTTTTCTAATATTCTTTCAGGTACATCCAATGATTTGAATGCTGAATTGCTTAATACATTTTTCACATCGGCATACCCCAAAACTACCCAATTGCCATCTATGGCTTTTTGAACTGAGCCGGACTGGCGCAGCGCGTTTAAAAATGGGTATGGGTTTTCTCTGAATCCCCGGGCATAGGGATTCCATACCAATGGAGCCACATTTTCAGTTTGATTGGGAGCCAACATTTTGTTCTGTAATCCACCGGGTTAATTCCGCAATATTTCCAAATTCATAAAAAAGGGTAGGGTCGGTTTCAATCCCCAACCAATTTTCTAAATCGGTAGCCAAGGTTACCATCTGTACCGAATCCAGACCCATGCCTGCAAAGGGCGCAGTTGCACTTACCTGGTCGATTCCAACTTGAATTTCAGCGGCGATGGTTTTTTTTAACCACTCAATAATTTCTATTTCTGTAAATTTCACGATGTTTGTTTTTGTTTTAATTGATATATAATATCCGGTTTGTGCATTAAATTACCGTAGTATTCTTTATTCTTATTCCGTTGTATTTTTCCACTGCTGGTTTTAAATATGTGGCCACGTGGTACAAGTATAATATCGTGCAGAGATATCTCATGCTCAATAAAAACATGTTTTAAAATACGGGAAGTAAATTCAGAATAGGGGGTATTATTATCGAAAAAATGGGCACTAGTTTCAATCAATACAATCACTTTTTCTGTTTGGTTTTCTAAAACCGAAAATACGGCACATGAACCTGGTAATAATTCGGGATTAGCCTCCAGAATAGTGGCCTCTATGTCATGCGGATAGTGGTTTTTACCATTCAAAATGATAAGGTCTTTTAAACGGCCCGTAATAAATAATTCATCCTTAAAAATAAGTCCTAAATCACCGGTTTTTAAATAGGTTTCATCGTTGTTAAATGAAATTGCATTGGCTATGGGATTGTTCCAATAACCTTTACTCACACCCGGACCGCTTACCCAAATTTCTCCAATTTCATTGGCCGCGCATGGCTGCATTGTATCGGGGTTTATAATTTTTACATGGGTATTGTCTATAATCCTTCCGCTGCTGCATAGTTCCATTCCGTTTGGGTCTGGCAAAAAAATGTTGTTTTTATACGCATCTGGATTAATAGAAATTTGAAGTGGTTCTGTGCCAAGGGTTGTGGCTGAAATGGCCAACGTTGCTTCGGCCAATCCATAGCAAGCCATAAATTGGCTGGGTTTAAATCCAGCATCTGCAAAGTATTGGGCAAATCTTTTCAGCGTTGAAGTTTTAACGGGCTCAGATCCGTTATATAGGGTTTTTAAGGTACTTAAATTAAAAGAAGTAATTTGATCTTGGGGTATTTTTCGAATCGCATAATCAAAACAAAAATTGGGTCCTCCGCTATATGTGGCTTTGTACTTGGATATGGCCTCAAACCAAAGTGCCGGATTTTGAACAAATTGGGCCGGACTTAGAATTATACACCTGAATCCTGTAAAAATTGGCTGCAGAACTCCGTCTAACATTCCCATATCATGGAAATGAGGAAGCCAGGTTACGGAAACCGATTCGGTATTATTGTTAAATATTTTGCAAATAGCGGTTAAATTGGAATTCAGATTTTCATAAGTAATCATTACCCCCTTAGGATTGCCGGTTGAGCCGGAAGTGTACTGAATGAAAGCCACATCCGAGGCTCGTGTTTTGCTAGTACTAACCAATGCCAGGGGCGAATGAATCAGGGTTTCAAAAATCAACCATTGCAGGTTGAGTGATTTTAACTGCGGAAATCGGTTGTGCAGCCTTTTATATTCTGTTTCGGTCGTTAAAACATATTGGCAATCTGCATTTTGCGCAATGGCTTCCAGTCGTTTTAAATGCGGTAACCGCTTGGGCAGGGCACATGGAACAAAAGTATTCCCCGAAAGCATAGAACCTAAACTTGCAACTATAAAATCAAATCCTTGTGGAAATAAAAATAGTATGGGTGATTGAATTTTAATTTGATCCAGCCCTGTGGCAATGCGGCAGGATAAATGATATAGCTGCTCAAAAGTAAGATTGTCTTCTTCCATGCCCGCATTTAATATACGTGTAAAACATACCGAATCCGGCTGTTTTTCTGCATGAAATTTTATTTTATCCAGTATGGTTTCCATCTATACTGAATAAGGTAGTGCAAGGAAATTCACTGTGGCAGCAGTTTAAGTTTTCAAGATTTGTAGGATTTAAATAATTAATTCTCGCCTAAAAATAGATGATTTGCAATCATTAATTTAAAGGTAGATAAATTGGTATTATCTAAATTATTACAAACTTTGCAATTTGCAAAAATAGCTAAATTCTTTACAAAACCGAATATATGTTAAACGAAATTACAGAAGCCGTTGATTTACAGTGAAATAAAATTGAAATAGAATAATTAAAAAGTACACATTTATCCCTTTATTAAATTTGGTTAAACAAATATCTGTTTGTCTCTTAGATTAGTGTTGGAAATGTGCAGTTTATCGCATGTTCCGGCATTATATCAAATTGAAAAATAGGATGATATTTTATTCAGAAAAATCATCCTTAAATATTGAATGAAATCAATTTACCAATAAGCCGGGAATAAGGTAAAGGCAGTATGCTTACTAATTTCAAACAGGTTAATAAATCCTGAACAGAAGCCGTTCATGCAAATGGGAATTATGGCTGGTTGGTATTGGTATTGGGTACATTGCCGTTTCGGGGGCCCCCATTAAAAAATTGGTGTAAATCTGAATATACTACGGTAGTACCCGGAACATTTTCGTGACTTTGGAATTTTATATAATTATAAAATGTAAGGGCAGCATGGTAATTGTCCCAGTCAAATGCGGTTTGGGTATCATCCAGCATTTCATTAATGATATTAAACCTACGCAGCCGGGTATCAATTTCGGTACGGGCAATATAATCGTTTTCAAATTCAGCCTGATTCATTACAGGCGGAGCCAGACTTGGGTTTGATATAAGATAGTCTTTTACTTTATTTATGAAGAGCTTGTTCGTTTCGTTCACACAACCGTATTGCCTGCGTTCGTCGGGCGTTAGGTTTACCACTTTGCCGGCCAAAATGGTTTCAATGGAGGTGAGCGCTGCATCTAGCCCGGCCCAATCGCGGGCATTAAATTGGTTGGTGATTAAATCATTGAATGCCATAGATGTATGTTATTAAGTAGGGCAATAATCAACCTTCATTTTAAAACCTGGCCGAAAGAAATTACGAATTGATTGTAGTAAATTACCTCTACAATTAGGTAGAAAACTGAATTTGCCATGTAGTATAGTTCTATGAAGGGTTAAATGAATGAATTCAAGGGGTTCTGAACCGGGCAAATAGGGTGAAGGATGCCTTTTAAGCGGTTTATTACCTCTATCATTGGTGATTGTACCGCACTCAACCGGTTGGTTAATGCATAGACGGAATAAAATACCTTACTCATTGGATTGATTACCCCACAAACGGGGTATTGTACCCCATTCACGGGGTTCCGAACCCCATTCGTCGGGTAGATTACCCCATTAACGGGGTATTGTACCGCATTCACGGGGTTCCGAACCCCATTCGTCGGGTATACAACCCCATTCACGAGGTATTGTATCACATTCACGGGGTTCCGAAGCCCATTCGTCGGGTAGACAACCTCACTAACGGGGTATTATACCGCATTCACGGGGTTCCGAACCCCATTCGTCGGGTAGACAACCTTACTAACGGGGTATTGTACCCCATTCACGGGGTTCCTAACCCCATTCGTCGGGTAGACAACCTCACTAACGGGGTATATTACCGTATTCACGGGGTTCCGAATCCCATTTGTCGGGTAGACAACCCCACTAACGGGGTATATTACCGTATTCACGGGGTTCCGAACCCCATTCGTCGGGTGGATTGCCCCAATAATGGGGTAGCCTGGTGCATTAAAGGAGTGGTTTAGCTCATAAACTTGACATTAAAGGAATTAATTGGGGCTTAGAACCTAGTTCCGACGGTATAAAATCTAATTCAACGGGCAGATTGGTAGACTAATGGACTTCCGAAAGACAAAAATCCTTGTTCCTATTGCTTCAAAAGGAAAGAATACTGCATTTAAGGGGTATATTTCTGCCTCACCTGAGCTATCAATACTTCATGCGGGAGGTTTGATTGGAAAATTGGGCTAAGTTATCTAGTAAATTATATGCTGCAGCTGCATATATATTAGAATGTTATGGTATTTTGGAATCAAAACCCTAGTTTTGGCTTGGGTATCCCTAAATATAGGGAGGTGATTTTGACTAAATCCGGCTAAATTAGTAACTTGTTGCAGGGTATTACTTTGCAACTATGAAATACAAATTAGCAATCACAATTCTTGGCTTTTTCATGCTTCTTGGAATAGCCGCCTTCACAAAAAGTTCAAAACATACCGCTGACTGCGTTACTGTTGAAAACAAACGAAGCGATGGACAGATTCATGTGCACCGCCACCAATGGGTTTCGTCTGGGGTCGACGTTACCGTTCCAGAAACCGGACGTTACCTTGTGTATGCAAGTACACCAGTAAATTATTTATTGGCCACAGATTGGGCGTTGGGCAGGGTAATTAATAAAACGAATAATAAGGTACTCGCAGGTTTCCATATTGGCACAGGGCCAGCCGATATGTCTGGTCATGTAACTTTTACGGTCGAATTAAAAAAGGGAGATTTGCTCAGTTCTGAATTGATGCTTGAAAACCAGGGAAGTCCAACCAATAACTGGACTGTAGGGCACCAATCAACAGATGTCATTTTGGGAATTGTTAAAATTAATTAAAAAAATACAAATATGAAAAAACTATCAATTATTATTTGCATTCTTTTCGCCGGAAATGCTTATAGCCAAAGGTTGAAAACTGAGTTAAAACCAACCCTACAACCAAATATCAAAATGAATTTGAAAGGTATATCGAAGACCGCTGCTGATTCAATAAGAAAGAATCAAGAAAAAAAGCGAATTGCTGAAACAGATTACTACTCAGAGTATAGTGAATTGTTGTTTGGTGCTGCTGAAAATAATGCCTGGATTGAATTGGATAAAGGCAAGCAAATTCTTAATTTTTCAGTGGCGAGATATGGTAAAATGTCTAAATATGGATTTGGAAATATTACCGGTAATTTATCAAATACCAATACTCCACTTTTTGCAAACGGTAATTTTAAACCCAGGGATTATACCCTGCAATTTAATTATAACTTACCATTTAAAAAGTCAAAATATGTAGCTAGCACCAGAGATGGTAGAATTTTAGAGCCAATAAAAGTCACAAAAATAAACTTGTTCTGGATAAATGTTCAACCTGAATTTGCTCATAATTCTTACGATTTTATAACCCCCGAGAACTTCAGTACATTTAAGGTACAACAGAAAACATTTCAGGATTTTAATGGTTCTTTCAGTATAAACGGTTTTTCAAAATGGAATGATAGTTTTAGCGAATATTTGCCAGACTGGGGTAAGCTCCGCAAATGGAGACCCGCCTATTTTTTCTTTAATGCCGGTGTACAATACAAGAGGGTCACAAATGCAGGTGATCTCGATCAATGGGATATTGAAACCAGGCAATCCTATACCGATGTGCCTGCCAATGAAACAAGAAGTAAAACCTCAACATCCAAAGCCTTTGCCGGAAATATTGAATCTACCAGATCTTTAGTTTGCAATGCGCAATTGGCCGTCGGTTTTAGAAATAATACGTTCATCGATTGCCGGTATTACCAGGAATTTGTATATGCCAACTCTCAGAACATAACCATTTCATATGGAGGTGTATTCAGAGACAGCAATAAGAAGGTTAAAACCGTGGCTGGCTTGTACGTGAAGTTTAGTAATACCAACAATCCGGTAATAGGCATCACAACCAAAAAACCATTTTGATAAATTAAAATAAATCATTTAATTGCATAAATATGAAAAAAATTAGTATTGCAATAGTATTTGTCTTCATTTTTGTTATAGGCTGTGGTGTTGACCAGCATATGGATGAAGGTAGAGAGAGTAAAATTCATGATAAAATGAGGCAAATGGCAATATCGAAGCCTCAAAAATTGAAAATCATTGCAGACACAATTAAAAAATCTGTATATTATGGATTTTCTGAACCAGATACAGTTAAATATAAAAATAGTGAAATAAATGAATCCAATAAAAAGCTGTTTGCACATTTGGCTTCTGATTTTTATTATTCCGCTACTGCCATAAATAATACTTCAGAAAACACAATATTTACAGAGCAGTTTGAAACAGTAAACCCATTCTCAAGTTATATTGCTGCGAGTTTATTACCAAGTGATCATCCTGAAAAATGGCTAAATCAAAATTGGATGCTTACACCATTGCCACTGGAAAGAAATCCCAAAATATTTTTTGGTCCAGTAGCGATAAATTTTAATAATTTTATCCAAATAGATGAAAATACTGAAGATCTTTCAATAATTAATTATTTATATGGAACATCCTCAACTCCACCGGTAAAATCAGGCCACGTGCTCATTAAAAAAGGTACATATCCACCACCTAAAAGTAATGGGTTTTTAGACCCATTTAAAACTGTATTAGGTAATAATAAAACTATAGTTGAAAGCCATATTGTTCAAAAATATGAATTGGAACAAATAGATAATAATGCAAAAATTACAATCACTTTTAAGAATATTAATGATAAGCCTTTAGGTGTGAATTCAAATCTGCAAGATGGGAATAACGAATTAATACAATTGGTTGAATTAGATGGAACATCTGCTACCACTACAATTGAAACTACAATACCCAATTATTTTTTAACTGAGAATCGACGTGTAATTATAGTGGGAAGTTTTTTGAGTAACACAAAAGAATTTAAAGATAAATTTGGCTTTACCAATGATTATATAGGTTGGAAATGGCTGAGATTTAAATGGGGCGAATGATCCGGTTTTCCTTTAACATATTATGCACGGCAATCTTTCTGACCCTTGGATGTCAATCCGATTCAAGGGTCAGAGAGAAAGCCGATAGGGCATTGCTGGATATTGATTCTTTACAGGATTATCTGATTATCACGCCTTCAAGGGCTTTGGCACTATTGGATTCAGTAGCCCATGTTTATGCAAAGGATGACGAGACCCTCCAGAATATTTATAGGCGGAAAGGCAATATTTATGTTGATTTAAATCTGCACGAAAAAGGAATTGATTTTTATAATCGAAGTATTTTACTATCAGAAAAACGAAAAGATACAATAGCCACTGCAAGTACATTGGCAAACATGGGGGCAGTTTACTCTGAAATGGAAATGCATGACAAAGCAATAAAATATTTTAAGAACGCTTTGGATTTATACAGGAAGGAAAAATATTATTTGGGCATTGCCGATCAATATTACAATCTTGCTGAGAAATTTGCCCAAAAACCAGATTTTGATTCTGCGATGATGTATGCCAATGAGGCAATTCATTATAAAAATTTGTGTAAGGAGGAGTATAAATCGGATTTACCCTATTTTTATGTATTAAAATTAAAACTGCTTTACAATGCTAACAAACTTGATTCTGGCAGTCAAGATATTGAGGTTATACAGAAAATAGTCAAGTCTTCTCAGAAACCTTATCTGTTATGTCTCTTTAATGCGATTAACTATAAACAATGTTCTGGATGTTTGGCCAATTCTATCCGATATTATTATCAATTAAGTTCGGCAGAAGAAAAATTGGAATGTGCGGAATATTTGGGTAATATATTTCAAACCTTGCACAAGCCCGACAGCGTGATTCATTACCAGGCTGAAATACTCAAATATAAAGATTCGGTAAACAATGCCCGCAACTTTTTAGCATTGAATAAAGGAGATATAGTTTATCAGTTAATATCCAACCGCGAAAATAAAATATTAAAAATTGAAAACAGGGATAAGATGTATGGGCTGGTAGCACTTGCCCTGGGCTTTGCTGGATTGGGCCTTATATTGTTTCTGTATAGAAAAAATGCGAAGCAACAACAGAAGGTAGCACAACAATTAATTAAAGAAAAGAACAGTGAAATTGTACAGCTTTTGCAAAACCAGGAACTCGAAACATTCGATGCAGCCATGAAAGGGCAGGAGGAGGAACGCACGCGTATAGCACGCGAATTGCACGATCGGCTGGGCTCTTTGTTGAGTATTGCCAAACTCAATTTTAGCACCCTGCAGCAGGATATAAAACAATTGGAAGTAAAAAACCAGGAGAATTATGTGCAGGTAAATTCAATACTAAATGAAGCAATGGATGAGGTGCGACGCATTTCGCACGATTTGTATGCAGGCTCAGTGGTGAATTTTGGACTGGTTACCGCTTTGCATCAATTGGCCAATGCTGTGGCAGCTGCCAATAAAATACAGGTGGTTTTTCAGCATCATTCAGTTCCGATAACTCTAGGGCACACGATACAGATTGAATTATATAGAGTAGTGCAGGAATTATTGCAAAACAGTTTGAAATACGCCAGTGCCAAACGCATTGATATTTTCCTTAGCGGAGAAGATGATAAATTGCGTCTGAATTACGAAGATGATGGCAATGGTTTTGATACTGCAGCAGATGATTATAAGCATGGATTGGGATACCGCAATATTGAAGCACGCATGAAAAAAATTAACGGTGTTTGGAAAGCCGAATCAGCCATAGGTAAGGGAATGCTGTTTTGGGCCGAAATAGATATGACGCTGCTGGGTGCAAATCAAAATGCGGAGAATTAAAAAGTAATTGAATAAAATAAATGAGCAAAGCGGTAAGCATATTTTTAACAGACGATCATAGAATGATGAATGAGGGTTTGCGGCAAATTATTGAATCGCGCCCCCAATACCAGGTGCAAAAGGTGTTTAGCAATGCAGAGGATACCCTGGAAGCCCTGCATTTTGGTCAGCCTGATGTGCTGATAACCGATATCAATATGCCGGGTATGGGTGGTTTGGAATTGGCGGCCAAGGTGAAACAACAGTACCCCCATGTACGGGTTTTGATTTTGAGCATGCACCAGGAAAGTTCGTACATCAAAAAAGCCATTCAAATGGCTAAAGTAAATGGGTATTTATTAAAAGACAGCCGGGCGGATGAAGTGTTTGATGCCATCGACGCACTGATGCAGGGCAGTAAATACATATCGCCCAAAGCCGCATCTGCATTGCTGGAAACCAGGGATGAAGAAGAACCTGAGTTAAGTCCGCGAGAGGTGGATGTATTGCGCGAAGTGGCCAAAGGGAAAACCACCCGAGATATTGCCGATACCCTGCATTTGAGCACCCATACCATTGATACCTACCGCAAAAATTTATTGGTAAAAAGCAATTGCAGCAACACCGCTGAGTTGATTGTGTGGGGTGTGGGAAAAGGCTACATTGGGAATTGAAAAGAATTTAACAAGTATAATTTATTTTGACAAAGTAGCACAAAATGAAAACCTACTCGTCATTCTTTTAGCAAATCGCAAAATTGCACTGGATAGTGTGATTTTGCATGGAGTCGCTAAAAGGGTTTAATATGGGCATTAAGTGTTGTAAATATCCGGTTTTAGTCAGGCTGATTAGCCTCGTTTTTCTTTGTTATACTGCGCAGAGTTTGGCGCAAAATGGAATGGTGGGCGATGGTTTTGGCGGCAGATTGTGGTACAAACCCTGTAAAAATCTGGGAGTGGGATCGTACCATGGATTCAGTTATTGCCTGGATTCTGGAATCCTGGTTTCATGGGGATTAAATAACGAAAAGCAATTTGGTACAGGAACCATCAACAATAGCAATACCCCGGTTAGGGCTAAGAATATTAGTGGTATCCGGTATGTAAGTGCAGGATATTGTGTGGCGGCCATTACCAAAAGCAATGAGGGCTGGGCCTGGGCATCACGGCTGTCCACAATGCCTGTAAAGGTTATAGACTCGGTAAAATACGCACATGGTGGATCTTTATCAGCGCAGTTTATTAAGGATGATGGCACAGTTTGGGCGGTAGGAAATAACCGGTTTGGCATGTTTGGGCACGATAGTTTTTTAAATATGACTTTTCCATCTTTCAGCAAACCTGTGATGATGAATAATATGACCAATGCCGTGCGGGTTACCAGTACAGACGGGGCCCTTGGGGTTTTGCGCAAGGATGGAACGGTATGGACTGTAGGCTCTAATTTGGGCGGAAAATTGGGTATTGACTCGGCCAATAATAATTTAGTTCTCGTTCATCCGGTTAAAGTTAAATACCTTAAAAATATTATCGACCTGAAATCTACCCAGGCCACATTTATTGCATTAGACGATACGGGATATGTGTATACCTGGGGGGCCGGAGGCGAAGGGGCAGTGGGAAATGGCGGTACTTACGATGCCAAAGTACCGGAAAGGGTGAAATCCTTAAAAGATATTGTGGCGGTTTCTGCTTGCGATGATGGCTATCATTTTTTAGCCTTAGATAAAAATAAAAATTGTTATGCCTGGGGAAAAAACAATTTCTTTTTAGCAGGTTTCTTCGATAGCACAAAAAAAGACCTGCTGGTACCCAGGCTCATGGCTACCGATGTGATTGATATTATGGCCGGTGAAATGTTTGCCTATCTGGTAAAAACCGATGGTAGTCTTTGGGCCATTGGCACCAATATGGGCACTATTAAACCCAAATATTTACGCGATTACAACAGTTCTATCTGGATGAATTTAAGTGACACACCCAGGTATCAGTTTACAAAAATACAACCCATGGGAGCTCCCATGAACCTGTGTAAAATAGAAAATGACAATATTGGAATTAAAAATAAAATTAAATATTATGGACTGAAATGTGCCGCCGATTCGATTGAATTTCAAGCAGAGGATACAGCTAATTATGCTAAATTTACCTGGAATTTTGGGGATAATACTGCCAAACAATTTGGGAAAAAAGTAAAACATCATTTCTCAAATCCTGGTAAATATGGGGTATCACTGATTTCAACTTCAAATGATTTTGGATTGATTGATACAACCCAAACAGAGATAACGATTCCTGCTGTTGTTAAAGCAAAATTCACTCAATCAGATACGGTGCAATGTGCTGGAGCTGCCAGATTTGTTTTAACCGATATTTCGGGTGCTAAAATTAAAAATAGAAATTGGAAAATTGTAAATTACGGAACGTTTTCTGATTCAATTTTGAATATTCAAATCGATACACCTGCGGTATACAAAGCCATGCTAATAACTACAAGTATGGATGGATGTACGGATACGGCTGCGTTATCTTTTCGGGTAGTTGCGTTGCCCAAACCTAGAATCATTGCAAATTCTGATACCCAATGTTTAGAAAATAATTTATTTAAATACAAATCTACGGATCAATTAAACAGCAAAGAGTGGACTTTTTACGACAACAAAAAGGCCAGTGGAGATACAGTAAGCAGGCATTACCCAACAACAGGAAGTTTTAAAGTGATATTAAAAGTTAAATCTAAAGAAGGATGCGTGGCCGCTGATAGTGTCTATTCTAAGGTAATTAAAGCAACAGTAAATGCAAGTGTAAGTAGCGATACCAATTGTTTTAAGCAAAAACAATTGCAATTTCAAACCAAACCCGATAAACTAAGCTATTCATGGAATATGGGGGATGGTTTTAATTATACCCTGCCTTCATTTCAACACAATTATCAGCAAGCAGGTAAATTTAAAGTAACTCTGGTGGTAAATGATTCATTTGGTTGCAAGGCCTTTGATACAATTGAAATTCTGATAAAGGATAGCTTGCGAATAAATTTTAGTTCTATTCAAAAAAATTGCTCTGGAATTGTTGAATTTCAGGATCAATCTACAGGCACAAAAGATGCCAAATGGCGCATTGAAAGTAAGGAGTTAAAAGGGTCTATAATCACCCACACTTTTGCCGATACAGGAAGTTTTCCCGTAGCATTGATGGTAATCGACAGCACGGGTTTATGCCACGATACTCTGATAAAAATTGTTAAAATATCCAGCATTTCCGGTATGGATTTTATGATCCCCAATGTATTTACCCCGGGTGCAGATGGCTTTAATGATTGTTATACTTTGAAAGGATTAGACTCGATGTGCAATGTAAAAACCAGCATGAAAATATTCAGCCGTTGGGGAGTGTTGGTGTACAACGGCAATATTCTGCAAGAATGCTGGAATGGGAGAGTGCTGAACCGTGGTTCAGAATTGCCTTCGGGAACTTATTTTTATCAATTAACAATGGAGAAAACGGAGCAAGGTAAAACTAAAAAACAGACATTTACCGGGGCTATTGAGTTGATACGGTAACGGGAATTAGTTTACTTACAAGTGCCGATGGATTACCTTCAATGATCCATAAGGGGGGGCTACGAACCACAGCCTTTCAATTGCTGCGCAATTGTGGACTGTTCCATGCACCGGTGCGCTTGAGCCCCCTGGGGGTGGCTCAGACTGCCTTGCATGTTAACGTACTTAATAGGAACCACTGGATTACCTTCGGTGATCCATGAGGGGGGGCTACAAACCTCAGCCTTTTTAGATTCGGCTGTGCCGAATCTAAAAAGGCTGAGGTTTGGTCGGGATGACTGGATTCGAACCAGCGACCCCCACGTCCCGAACGTGGTGCGCTACCGGACTGCGCTACATCCCGATGTACAGCAAAATTAATAATTGGCTTTGCTAATTTCAATGCCCAATAACCAGAAATCAATTACCCAATTGCAGACTTGTCATAGGTTTAGCTGAATTCATTTAGGCTGGGCGTTTAAAATTTTGTGCAGTGCATAACTCAGGCCTTAGATTTTAGCCTTTTTAATGTTTTTTCGTAACCGATAACATCAATCCTATGAAAAAGTTAATCAATATTTCCGCAATGCTTGTTACAGCTGCGGTATTCCTCTCTGGCTGCGCCGCCATCCACAATGGTTACATGCAAGGTTCAGGAACGCTGGACAAAAACAATTTTACCTATGTAAAAATGAATGCACAGGGTAAATCTACCGCTACCTACATTATTGGTATTGGTGGAATGCATAAGAAAAATCTGGTAAATGAAGCCAAGCAGGATTTGCTAACCCAAAACCCGCTTAAAGAAAACCAGGCCCTGGTGAATGTAACCGTTAACTACACCACTGCTTCTTACCTGGGTATCTACACCACACGCACCTGCACTGTGAGTGGAGATATTGTAGAATACAAATAATTTATTAGCTAAAAATATATGAAAGTCGCCCAGTGCGGCTTTTTTTATGGAATTAAATTAGGGATAACCTCGCACCTCGCTTACCAGCTTCCGCCAGCACCGCCACCATCGAAGCCACCGCCACCACCAAAACCGCCCCAGCCGCCGCCACTATCGCTACCTCCACCACTGCCGCCGCCACCAAAACTTCCGGGGAACCAATAGGCCCCACCGCTGCGATATCCACGTCCATTGCGTGAGTTATTGAACAATCCAATGAAGAAGATAATGCCAAAAATCACCAATATGATGACCCAACCCGGCAATCGGTCTTTGCCTTTTTTTGCCCCGGCTTTGAATTCGCCTTTGAGGGCCTGCATGTAGGCAGTTACTGTGGCATCAATACCAGCTGCGTAATTTTTATTTCTAAAATTGGGTACCAGATAATCGCGCTGAATTTCGCCAATCACGGCATCGGTTAGTACACCCTGGGTAGCCTGGGATGTTACTGTAAAATAACCCCGATCATCTTTATCATCACTAATTGCAACGTACAGCACCACACCGTTGTTTTTCTCCTTGCTGCCCACACCCCAACCACGGGCATATTCCATAGCTCGGTCGAATGGCGTTTTGCCTTTCAAACCATTTTCAATAACTACTGCTATTTGGGTGCTGGTAGAATCGTCAAATGCTTTGAGTTTGGAGTTTATAGCCTGAACATCGGCCGAATTAATGATGCCGGCAAAATCATTTACATACCCTACGGAAGCTGGAACTTTTTCATCCTGCGCCGAAACATAAAGGGCAGTGAAGGCCAATATGAAAAACAGCAGCCTTTTACCCACGCGAAATTTCATTGCTTAGTTCATTGGGGTTACTACCATGTCCGATTGGAAAATACTCGGCAAGCTTGGCACCCGCCATTTCAATGCCTTTTACAATCCCGTCTCCCATATTGCGTTTAAATCCTGCTTCCATGGCATCGCGCACTTCTTGCCAAAAGGCATCGGTAACCTTTTCGTGGATACCTACGTCGCCCACTATGGCAAATTGTTTGGAAGAGGGAACTACATAAATCATAACTGCGTTGCGAAGCTCGGTTTTAAAAAGTCCAAGTTTTTTAAAATTGGCTACGGCATCGGTATAAATATCTTTTCGAACTTTGGACGCAAGGTGTACCCTGATTTCGGCGCGGGTGTGCTGCTCGGCTTCTCCGATAGCTGCTACAATGCGTTTCTCCACATCGTAATCGAGATATGCCCTGCGTCCTATTCCGAACATTATTTTCCTTTATCCCAAAGTTTGTCGTAGTCTGGAGCTTTATCCGATCCTTCGGCGGCTTTAAACTCGTCTTTCACCTTGAATCCTGCCATACTAGCAATGATGTTTCTGGGGAAAGAACGGGCTGAAATGTTATATTCCTTTACTGCTTTATTGTAATCTGTACGTGCCTGGTTGATGCGGTTTTCAGTACCAGTTAAATCATCTTGAAACTTCATGAAAGCATCGGTGCTTCTAATTTGGGGATAAGCCTCAACCGCTATGGTAAGCGCACTGTTGATGGTGCGGTTAGCCTGTTCAATCTGAGCAGGGGTAGTAGCATTTGCAATTTCTTTGCTCGCTTCAGCAATACCGGCGCGGGCTTTGGTTACATTTTCAAGAATGGTTCTTTCGTTTTTAGCTGCTTCCTGTACGGTTTTAATCAATCCGGGAATCAGGTCGGCACGACGCTGATACTGAGCCTGAACATTGCCCCAGGATTTTTTTACTTCCTCATCATTTTTTACAAGTCCATTGTAGCTTCCGCAGCCCCAAAAGACAACGATGGCCAAGATTCCAGAGATTACGAGCAGTCTAATGTTTTTACTATTCATGTTGTTAATTTTAGTCCAAATATAGAAGCAAATTGTTTGCCTAATGCATTTTTTACAATTTCCATGTCAATTTGTCGGCCTTTTTCTTTGGCTATGCTGGTTACCTCTTTATCGGGTATGCCACAGGGCACAATATGTCCAAACATATTCAAATCGGTATTTACGTTCAGGGCAAGGCCATGCATGGTCATATAACGGCTGCATTTTATGCCGATTGCGGCAATTTTTCTTTCCCTGGGGCTGTTTTTGCCCAGCCATACACCAATCAGATCGGGGATAATATCGCCATGCAGGTCAAATTCTGCAATGGTATTGATGATGCAGGTTTCTACCATCTCTACATATTTTTTTACCCCTATGCCAAGTTGTTCCAGATCAAAAATAGGGTAGGCCACCAGTTGCCCGGGTCCATGATAGGTAATATCCCCCCCGCGTTCAATTTCAAATACATCTGCACCTACACTCCGCAACATTTGGGGTGTAGCCAACAGATTGTTTTTTTCTGCACTTTTACCAAGGGTATACACGTGCTTGTGTTCGGTAAAAAATAGATGATGTACAGGGATTTCACCGGATTGTTTTAGCGCAATTCCCCGGTTAAAGTATTCAAGTTGCAGGTCTCGGCAAGGTCCGTACTCGGTTTCACCCAGATCTTTAAATATGCAGGTTTGCAAGGGTACAAAGTTACGGCTTTTCCCGATTGTAACTTTTTAATCACAGAATTGTCAGCATTTGAATTGTGACAAAACTTGTCATTTACTTTTTTTTATTTAGCTGAATAATGTTTTAACCTACTTATGAGAAAGCCTGCCATCATTCACATTCCGGAACCTTGCAAAGAAGATTGGAACGGTATGAGCCCGGTTCAGAAAGGTCGTCACTGCGCCATGTGCGACCGGGTTATCCGTGATTTCAGCACTTTTTCTGATACGCAGTTGGTAGCAATGTTCAAACAAAATCGGGGTACACTTTGTGGCAGGTTCCATGCATCTCAGGTAAATCGTGTGTTGGTTCCTATGCAAACAGGCCCAGCCGCCATGGTTCGCAAATTCTGGCTTTGGATGGGCCTGTTTTTTTCAGCGAGCCCGCGTGTTTTTGCCAATCAACAACCATCCAATAACTATGCTAAAACCCACAAGCCGGTTGAAAAAGGCACACCTTTGTCAGGCAAGGTTATCAATCAAGAAAACGGCGAAAAAATTACCGGTGTAAAAGTGATGTTATTGGCAACTGGCGAAACAGTATTAACCAATCACAATGGAGAATTTACACTCAATATTCCTGCCGATTTAAGTAGCAATGAATTGGTTATTTTATTGCAAAAAGAGGGATTTAGTCCGGTAGAATTTAAATCGGAGATTGCTAAAATAGAGCCTGTTACAACCATAGCAATGGATAAAATCGCACAGTCTGATTTAATTGAAAGTATAGATTTAATTCCCCAAAATTTTAGTTTAAAATATGCCTATTCAGAACCTGAACTTAAAGCAAAAAATCTGGCCAGATTGAGTATTAATGTTGTGGATCAATTTGAAATACCCCTGCAAAATGCAAAAGTTACTGTCATGCAAAATGATTCTGTAATATTGGCAAAAGGAATAACAGATAGCACCGGAAAATGCAGCCTGGATGTAAATCCCGGAGGTGATTATATTGTAAATGTGGAAGTAGAATTTTTGAAAGATAAGGATATTAAAAATGTTTGGTTTAATCCGGGAGAAGTGAAAAAATACCAGGTGCAAATGGGTGAAATGAATGATTATTTTTTAGGAGTAATAATTCCAACTAAAAAGGTAAGCAAAGCCGATCCGAATATCAATAATCCAAAGGAATTAAAACCGATATCGAAACCTGTAAACAGGTAAATCGAAATTAAACTACAATTTATTTTACCCCAATTGGGTTGATTTGCCGCATGGATGCGCAAGAATTGGGTAGACTGGGTGAAGAGGAAGCCGCAAAATGGCTGGCATACAAGAATATTGTAATTCTGGCCCGTAACTGGCGTTTTGGGCAAACCGAACTGGATATAATTGGCAGGGATGAGGTGAGAGTAATATTTTTTGAGGTGAAAGCCCGGAGCTCGGCCTGGTATAGTCTTCCAGAAGATTCGGTAAATCTGGTAAAGCGCAAATCGATGATTAAAGCCGCCAATGCCTGGTGCGAAAAAAATGGGTATGAAGAGGCAGTGAGATTTGATGTAATCTCAATCCTGTTCACTAAATCGGGCAAAAGACTGGTGCATATTCCGGATGCTTTTTTTCCCCTGAGCTCGGATTTGTGATTATCAGCCGTATGTCAAACAACACCTTATTAATGCGGATTCAAGAAAAAATAATGCGTAATTTGCAGAACTATCAGATGCTCAGATTGAAATCTATATTCGTGATGGCCTGCCTTACCGCAGGCCTTGATGTTGTGGCCCAGTGCGGCACAGACCAGATGGCAGAAATTGCAGAAAAGCGCGATGCCACCCTGGCAGCCCGCAAAACCGAAATGATAAATCAAGCCCTGGCTTATGCCAAACAACCCCAAAGCAGGGCAGCTATTTATACCATTCCCGTTGTTTTTCATATTATCCATACCGGTGGCCCGGAAAATATCTCACGCGACCAGATTCTGGATCAAATGCGTATTTTGAACAATGATTATCAATTAAAAAACTGGAATAAAGGCGCTATTCGCAGTCAGTTTGCCTCGCGCGCTGCTGATTGCCAGATTCAGTTTAAACTAGCCACTGTAGATCCTACGGGCAATTGCACAGATGGTATAAACCGCGTTTATTCTCCCCTTGGTGTGAATGTAGACCAAAATACCGAAGAGGTAAAAAGCCTTGCTTTCTGGACCTCCTCAACCCAAAAATACCTAAATATTTGGGTAGTCACCTCTATCACTTCCTCATCGGGCAGTGGCACCACCTTGGGATATGCATATTTCCCATGGATGACCCCTTCAAACAAAAATGGGGTAGTGTTGCGCAGCGATAGGGTAGGTTCTATTGGCAGTGCAGCAAGCACAGGTGACAGTGGCCGCACACTTACCCATGAAGTAGGTCACTGGTTGGGATTGTACCATACCTTCCAGGGTGATTGTTTCGGGCAAGGTGATTTTTGCGACGATACCCCACCGGTTACGGGTACATTTGTAAATGCCAATTGCCCTGCAAATGGAAACTCCTGCACAAATGATAATCCCGACATGCTGGATATGTGGGAAGATTATATGGATTATTCGGATGGAAAGTGCATGGCCATGTTTTCAACGCAGCAAAAGGGAATTATGCATGGATACTTGCAGCAATCTCCTCGAAGCTCTGTGGTAAGTTCATCCAACCTAATTGCAACCGGGATTACCACAACCAATGTGGCTCCCAAAGCTAATTTTGCGGTAAGTCAGCGTGTAGTTTGTGCAGGCACACCAGTAACATTCTATGATATTAGTTGTAAAGCCGCTGTTACAGCGCGGGTATGGACTTTCGCAGGTTCTTCTACACCCAGCCGTACCGAACAGAATCCATCTGTTGTATATCAAACTGCCGGTAAATACACCGTAAAACTGGATGTTCAAAATGCAAAGGGAAGCGATTCCAAGACCGTTACGGAGTATATTACAGTAATTTCTCCTTCCAGTTCATCGTATCCAAACCTGGAAGAAACGTTTGAAAACGGAGACCCCAATGGTCATGGGTATCGCAATGTATCCCCACGCCCTTGGGAAATGTTTAACAGCGCCGGTTTTACAGGTACCCATTGCTACATGGCGCCTGTAAAATCAACGGATACCCCCGGCACTGTGTTTAGCTTTACCACCCCTCCGGTAGATTTGACAAAGCTGGCAAGCAGCACCCCTCGATTTACTTTCTACACCTCTTATCTTCAAAGTGATGCCAATACAGCTGAAGAGTTAAGAATTTACATATCTACCGATTGCGGAAATACTTATACTCAAATCTATTCAAGGGCGGGTACCGCTTTGCAATACACATTTAATGCAACTCCGGCCGGAGGTTTTGTACCCACTCAAACCTCACAGTGGAAACGTCTGGGTTTAACCTCGCTTACAGCTTATACCAGCCATAAGGCGGTGATATTTAAAATTGATGTGATTAGTGCTGCAGGCAATCCGGTATATGTCGACAATATCAACATTAGCGAATGGTATGCTGGTGCCCAAACCATAGAGAAAGACCGCATGGAAATGCGCATTTATCCCAATCCGGTGAAGGAATCGGCCACCATTGATGTAGATGTAAACAGCCCAATTCAAGGAACAGTAGAATTGTATGATATGGCAGGGAAGAAGATTTCTGAAATTTTTTCCGGAACTTTCATAACCGGTCGTAACACACTGAATTTCAGCAATCCAGGTGTTTCGAACGGTTCAATCTATTTGGTAAAAATCACCACAAATGAAGGGCAGATAACCAAAGCAATTACATTTGCACCCTGAATTTTCGGTAACTGATGATCAAAAACCTCGTAATAGTAGAGTCTCCGGCCAAGGCCAAAACCATTGAAAAGTACCTTGGCAGCGGGTTTACAGTTAAATCCAGTATGGGTCACATACGGGATCTCGGTAAAGGAGATGCCGCCATCGATGTAAAAAACGGTTTCGCACCTACCTACGAAATCTCTGCAGATAAGAAAGACCTGGTTAAGGAACTCAAAAAACTGGCAGCAACAGCCGAGGTTGTATGGCTGGCAACGGACGAAGACCGCGAGGGAGAAGCCATTAGTTGGCACCTTGCGGAGGTTTTAGGTTTAAAAGAGGATCGCACCCGTAGAATTGTTTTCAATGAAATTACGAAACCTGCCATACTGCATGCGGTAGAAAATCCCCGCAAAATTGATCGTTATCTGGTTGATGCCCAGCAGGCCCGTCGTGTATTGGATCGTTTGGTAGGTTACGAATTGAGTCCGGTACTATGGAAAAAAGTAAAACCCCAGCTTTCAGCCGGCCGTGTGCAGAGTGTTGCCGTGCGGCTGGTAGTGGAACGCGAACGTGAGATAAACGACTTTACCTCAAAGTTTGATTATAAAGTTACGGCCGAGTTTTTAACCAAAGAAGGGAAAACCCTGAAAGCAGATTGTCCGGTAAAATTCTCCTCCAGCGCCGATGCAAAAGCGTTTCTGGAACAACTGATAAGTGCCGAATTCTCGGTAGGGAACATAGAAGTAAAACCTGCCTATCGCAATCCTGCACCCCCGTTTACCACCTCTACCCTGCAGCAGGAGGCCAGCCGTAAACTGGGTTTTGATGTATCGCGTACCATGCAGCTTGCCCAAAGGCTGTATGAAAACGGACATATCACCTATATGCGTACCGATTCGGTAAACATGAGTAACCTTGCCATAGGAGCAGCCAAAGCGGAGATTACCCGCACCTTTGGTGAAAAATACTCAAATCCGCGCAACTACAGCACTAAAGACGAAAATGCCCAGGAAGCGCACGAAGCCATTCGCCCTACCTACTTCGAAAACCAGGCAGCTGGCGATGATGCTTCTCAAAAACGGTTGTACGATCTGATCTGGAAACGCGCCATGGCATCCCAAATGTCAAGGGCCGAATTAGAAAGAACTACGGTTGAGATTCTGATTAGCGGTGATAAACGCACTTTCGTAGCCGAAGGTGAAGTTATTAAGTTCGACGGTTTCCTGAAATTGTATATTGAGAGTTCGGATGATGAAGATGAGGAAACCACAGATGGATTGCTCCCCCGGGTTGAAAAAGGTGAAAAACTGCAACCTGGAATAATCAATGCCACCCAGAAATTTACCCGACCAGCTCCTCGTTATACCGAGGCTAGTTTGGTTAAAAAACTGGAAGAATTGGGTATTGGCCGTCCTTCTACCTATGCACCTACCATTAGCACCATTCAAAAAAGAGGTTATGTGGTTGGTGAGAGCCGTGATGGTAAAAAACGCGATGTTGAAACAATTACCCTTAAAAACGGAGTAGTAAAATCTGAAGTTAAATCCGAAAATTACGGGTACGAAAAGAATAAATTATTTCCAACCGATATTGGGATGCTGGTTACCGATTTTCTGCAGGCCAATTTTACTGAAATCATGGACTATGGCTTTACAGCAAGCGTAGAAAAAGAGTTCGACGAAATTGCCAAAGGCATGAAAAGCTGGCAGAATATGATGGAAGGATTTTACGAACCTTTCCATAAAAGTGTAGAAAAAACTACCGAAACTGCTGAACGTGTAACCGGAGAAAGGGTACTTGGAAAAGACCCTAAAACTGGTAAACAGGTAATTGTGCGTATAGGTCGATTTGGTCCGCTGGTTCAAATCGGTAGTAAAGAAAATGGAGACGAACCTCAATTTGCGAGTCTTCAGCGTTCGCAAAGTATTGAAACCATTTCGCTGGAAGAGGCCCTGAAATTATTTGCCCTGCCTCGCACTATTACAGAGTATGATGGATTGCCTTTGGTTGCCGGTTTGGGTCGCTTTGGTCCATTCCTGAAACATGGCGATAAATATTATTCAGTAAAAAAGGGTACAGATTTATTGGCCTTAACAGAAGAAGAAGCCATTGCAATACTTAAAGAAGCGCTTGCGGCGCCTCAATTCCCCATCGAAGTGGGCGAGTATGAAGGCGAAAAACTTACAGTAAATAAGGGTCGTTTTGGTCCGTTTATTAAGTTTAAAGACAGCTTTATTTCAATTCCCCGCGGCGAAGATGCAGCCAAAATTACTTTGGAACGCAGTATTGAATTAATTCAGGCTAAGCGTGAAACGGAAAAGAAAAATACCCTGAAAACATTCGAGGAGGATGCCGATATGCAAATTATGCAGGGACGTTATGGACCATATTTGGCGTGGAAAAAGAAGAATATTGCAGTACCCAAAGGCACAGACCCTATGAGTTTATCGTTTGCACAGGCAATGGAAATTGTAGGTAAAGCCGAAGAAAAGCCGGAAAAGAAAACGGTTAAAAAGGCAGCTTCTAAAGCGCCCGCCAAAACCAAGGCACCTGCTAAAAAAGCGACTGCTAAAAAAGCACCGTCAAAAAAGAAATAAGCACCATTCTTTTTATTGCTTAATACTTGTAAAACAAGGGCTCTGGCTTATTCTCTTCAAGTGAATAATTAGGAAAATAGGTATTGCCATAGAATTATTATTCTGTGTTTTTATTTTTTATAGTTATAAAAAATTGATATAATTTTTTACCTAATTTTGTAAAGCATCTTGATTTCTTTAAACGAACTGGAAGCTATTTTGTACCTGCTGGACGACACAGATGAAGAAGTTGTGCGCACTGCAGAAAACCGTTTATTTTCAGAAGGTGTAAACGTAATTCCTTACCTGGAAGCCATTTGGGAAAATCAAACAGATCAATCGGCCAGAGAACGGATTGAAATTGTAATCCGGTCTATTCAACAACAAAATTTGCATCAGGATTTCGTTGTTTGGAAAGAAACCGGCGGTCAGGATTTATTGGAAGCCTGCCTGCTTGTAAACCGCATTCAATACCCTGGGCTAAACACCGAAATTGTAACACGTTTCATTGATAAAATTAGACTAGACGCTTGGATGGCCATGTATAGCGCCGAAAATCCTTTGGATAAAATCCAGATTCTAAACCATATTTTATTCGAACGGCAGGGCATTTCCGGCAATACAGAAAATTATCATGCCATCGATAATTCGTTCATTCATAGGCTGGTGGAGTCTAAGGAAGCCAATCCAATAACCATTTGTAATCTCTACAGCATTATAGCCCAGCGATTGGGAATGCCTGTTTTTGGTGTTAACCTGCCTCAACATTTTGTATTAGCCTGGTGCGAAGAGTTAAATGCCGAACCTACAGTGCCATACAACACAATTCCTTTTTTAGACCGCAATAATTACGGGAAAGTGCTGTTCTATATCAATCCCTTTAGCAAAGGGCAGGTATTTCTGCGCAAAAATATAGATGAGTTTTTGGATGCAATTAAAGTAAAACCTCGCCCCGAGTTTTATGAACCATGCTCAAATATTGAGATATTAAGACGCATGCTGCGCAATCTCAATTATTCTTACCAGGAAGTTCAGAACCATCAAAAAGCCTCTGAAGTAGAAGCATATATGAATCTGCTGGGGCTTACCGGAGAAGATCCTGATTAGGTTTTCGCCAATCTCTTGGTTGCATATTTGTTCCAACCGCCAAAATTCCCGATTTTTGCAGCTTCTTATGGCCGAAAAACCTATACTGATGCCCAAAATGGGCGAAAGCATTGCCGAAGCTACCATTATTCGCTGGCTCAAAAACGAAGGCGATAAAGTTGAAAAAGACGAACCCCTGGTTGAAATTGCTACCGATAAGGTGGATAGCGAAATTCCAAGTCCGGAAGCTGGCATTTTGGCTAAAAAACTGTGTAATGATGGCGATGTGGTAAAGGTAGGTGAGCCTGTAGGCATGCTGGCCGCAGAAGGCGCATCGGTTGCGGCTCCTGCACCTGTAGTAGAAGCCCCGAAAACGGTTGAAGCTGCTGCTGCCGAAATTCAAAAGGCAATACCAGCACCTGTTGCCCAACCTGCTACCTTAGCCGTTAATGGCGATCGGTTTTACTCTCCGCTGGTAATGAATATTGCCCGTACCGAAGGCATTTCAGGTGCTGAACTGGATCAGATTCCTGGCACAGGCAAAGAAGGCCGTGTTACCAAAGCCGATATTCTTAATTATGTGGCCAACCGCGGCGCAGCCCCGGCAGTAAGCGCAGCTCCGATAATTACCGAAACTACTGCTCCTGTTGTTTCTGCTCCGGCAGTAAGCAAACCTGCACAAGCAAAAGGCCCCGCAATCAGCCTTAATCCCGGCGATGAAATAGTAGAAATGGACCGTGTGCGCAAACTCATTGCCGACCATATGGTTATGAGCCTGCAAGTAAGTCCCCATGTTACCAGTTTTGTTGAGGCCGATGTAACCAATCTGGTACTTTGGCGCGATAAAATTAAAAACGAATTCAAAAAACGCGAAGGTGAGAATATTACCTTCACCCCCATATTTATCGAAGCCATTGCCAAAGCCATCAAAGATTTTCCAATGATCAATATTTCGGTAGATGGCGATAAAATCATCAAACGCAAAAACATCAATGTAGGCATGGCGGCAGCTCAACCCTCGGGAAACCTGATAGTACCAGTGGTAAAAAATGCCGACACCATGAATTTGCTGGGCCTTACCCGCACAGTAAATGATTTGGCCAAACGTGCCCGCGAAAATAAATTGGTGCCCGATGAAATTCAGGGTGGAACTTACACGCTTACCAATGTAGGTTCTTTTGGAAATATCAGCGGTACACCCATTATCAACCAACCCCAGGTGGCCATTTTAGCAGTGGGCGTTATTCGCAAAAAACCAGCTGTGATAGAAACCGAGTATGGAGATGTAATTGCCATACGCCACATGATGTACCTGAGCCATAGCTACGACCACCGTGTTGTGGATGGTGCACTGGGCGGAATGTTTGTACGCAGAGTGGCCGACTACCTCGAGCAATGGGATATTAACCGCGAAATCTAAGCCTCAGATTCAACGCTTTTTCCCTATCATTGCTCTTTAATTGGAGCAGAAACTGTTAAAATTATCTACTGCTGCCGCCATGCTATTTTTAGGCATGTTTGCTTTATTGCTTGTAGATGAATGCTTGCCTCCAATGGCAAAAACAGAAATGGCTGTCCAGGTGAATACGCCTGCCCGCAGTCAAGGTGGGGTGGGTAGCAAAGATTTTCAATTGGTAACTTCCGGAGGGCAAATTTTTAAAATATCTTCTGAAGAATTTTTATTCCTTCGCAAAGGGGATATTGTTACCGTATTTTATACACCTTGGTTGAATGATTCCAAATATTACAGGCCAAAAAAAGAGTGGGGATACGGGTTATCCAGAACCCGTGAAGCCTCCGAACCGCGCGCTTCTTTGCTATTGTTTTACATCATAGCCATCTTTTTAGGGGTTGGAATTTTAAAAATAAGGGCATTTGAATTTAAAGTAGGCCTGGCATTTATATTGTTAATTATGTCTGCGGTCAAATTTTGGTTAAACGACATTTTTAAATGAAAAATCTAACCCTTGAAATTAAGCAGATTTGGCGCCAATATTGGGCTTACAGACTCTATGTTTTTTTATTATTGGCGGCGTTTCTTAAACAATTATTGCACGAAACCCAATTGGTAGATGGGCATGAATTTTTTACCGCTGCGCAAAATCTATGGTATCATGGTTTCCCGGATTCATGCAATCCTCAATCAAGTTGCGACCATTGGCTGCACGAAACCCGCCGCACCTGGGGTTATCCTGTACTTATTTTTGTGGCATTTTTCAAATCCAAATTGCTTTATGTAATTCAGTTTATATTGGCATTGCTAGTTCCAGTGCAAGCCAACAGACTGTTGAATCAACTGAATATTAATGGAGTTTTTAAGCTTTGGTTGTACTTTTTTATATTATTTCCCCTACAATATTTTTATTCGGCATTATTAATGCCCGAAATTTGGGTACAATATTTAATTCTGATTGGGACACTGTATTTTTATCAGAAAAATTTCCTGAAAATATCCTTGGTTTTGGCCGCATTACTATTGTTAAAGCCGGTTTTTATTGTATTCTTACCCCTGCTGTTAATCTACATGTTTTTTGATTTTTCCCGCAGAAAAATATTATTAATTCCTGCTTTTATTTTTGGTTTAGTATCCTTAGTAAATATGCAAAAAACGGGTGTATTTCATTATTGCTCCATCAGTGTTGAAAATAGCTGGGAATACAATGCCCGCGCGATATTAAATGTAACTATGACTGATGCAGAAAGGTTGGATTTTGAAAGCAAGCGATTTACACAATTACAGAATTTGAATTTCAAGGAAAAGTATCAATTAATGCAGGCGGATGCAAATCAAATAATTGGCAATCATATAATGTTGTACATGTGGTTGCATACCAAAGGTTGTATGCTTGCTTTGGCCGATCCCGGTCGGTATGATCTGTTGGCTTTTACCGAGATTCCGCAGGGGATTGGGTTTATGGATGTAAAAGGGGAGGGTGGAACCTGGCAAAAAATAAATAGCCAACCATTTTGGTTATTGGTTTACATCAGCATATTTTTAATTATAAATATTGTGCGGTTATTTTTCGGAATTTGGGCTTTTATAAAAAGTACAAAATTGTTTTTACCTATATTTATTGTAATTGCCATTTTAATTGGAGTTGTGGGACCTGTGGGCAGCGCCCGCTATCTGTTTCCGTTAATGCCTTTGATATGTTTATTGGCGGCTGCCGGAATTAATTATTTTAAACAAAAAAAACATGGTTAAAGTATTGCTCATTTCCGACAATCACGCATATTTTGATGAAGCCATTTTTAAACATGCCGAATGGGCCGATGAAGTATGGCATGCAGGAGACTGGCTTAGCAGCTCGCTTTTTCTGGAATTCGAAAAACGCAATATTCCGGTACGTGGAGTTTGGGGCAATGCCGATGGCATGGATTTGCGCCGAATATTTCCCGAACATAATAAATTTTTATTAGAGGGAGTAAAATTCTGGATGACCCATATTGGCGGATATCCAGGTAGGTATAATCCTAAAATCAAGGCCGCATTAGAAGCCAATCCACCCGATGTTTTTATATGTGGCCATTCACATATGTTAAAAGTGAGTCGCGATCCCAAATTAAAAAATATGCTCTGTCTCAATCCCGGTGCCTGCGGTTTGCAAGGTTTTCATCTAATGCGCACAGCACTGCGTTTTGTAGTACACAATGGCAAACTTGAAAACCTCGAAATTGTTGAGTTTGGGCTGAAATCTGATGTGAAAGGCCCTTTCCCCTGGGATGAGAGAAATGAGATTAAATAATTTTAAATCTATTAGAAAGACAATAGCTATCTATACTGTATTTTTGTTCTATGCAAGAACAAAAATCTCCCAATACATTTGTAATCATTCTGTGCATTGTTAATTGGGTTTTTCTGGGATTGGGATTGTTTTTAAGTATTTTTCTGCTGTTATTTTCCAGTCCTATGAATCCTACTTTAAATTCGATTGAAGAATTGAATAAAATTCAAAGCAGTTTAAGTACTAACTCTACACTCGATTCCACATTTACAGATTCTTCGCGCACAAACGCGGTACATACTGGTCGGCTTTTTATAAATAAAATGGCTGATTTTACCGATGAGATACTCACGGTTTCTAAAATAGCCATTCAACGTTTACCAATCTGGGCATTCTTTGCACTTGGAAGTTGTATTCTTCTGATTATTGGTACGGTACTTATCTATAAAATGCGAAAATCCGGATTCCCCGTTTATATTTTTGGGTCTCTGGTTTTACTGGGCGGGTACGTTTATAGCATGGGACCCTTGCTTATGCGCTTTTCATTTGCCACTTTTGGATACTGGATTCAAGGGGGGATTTATCTGGTGGTTTTAACCGCCATGTGTATTCTGTTTTTCTGGCAAATGCGAAAAGCAGGTGTCAATTAAAATTTCTGAAACAGGTATTTATTCTGCAATAAAATTTAGCTATATTTGCAGCCCGTTCTTTAAAAGTCGCATTCAACATTAAAACACAATGCTTCTGGCATTATCGTTTTAACTCCACAATATTTGCCCGGGTGGCGGAATTGGTAGACGCGCTGGTCTCAAACACCTGTGGGTTCACCCCCGTACCGGTTCGACTCCGGTCCCGGGCACTTTTTTTCTTCCTTTACAGTGTCAAACATTCACAATATCACCATCGATTATTTCGCAGATAAACCGCTCTGCGTGGATTTGCACACCCCCGATCATAAACAAAATTTTCCGTTGGCCATTTTTTTACCGGGCTTTAAAGGATTTAAAGATTGGGGCTATTTTCCGCTTCTGGCAGAAGTTTTTAATAAGGAAGGAATAGCGCTGGTAACCGTAAATTTTTCACATAATGGTGTAAATCCTGCCAATCCCGAAGAATTTTCCGACCTTGAAGCATTTGGCAATAACACCATATCCCAAGAGTTAAAGGAAATTAAATCCATTGTAGAATGGGCCATTGCCAATGCTGGAATGTACGGCTGGGATCCCGGTAATATTTGCCTTATTGGCCACAGCCGGGGTGGGGGAGAAGCCATCGTGTTCGCTTCCACCGATGACCGTATCAATAAAGTGATTACCTGGGCGCCCGTTTCAGATTTTGGCTTCTCTTTTAAAAATGCGAACCACGAAAAATGGAAACAAGAGGGGAAAATATTCATAGAAAATACCCGCACCAAGCAGCAAATGCCTGTGAATTATTCTTTCTGGGAGGATTTAGAAAAAAATAAGGAAGCCTTTAATATTATCAAAGCAGCCGCTGCCATTGAAATGCCCATGATGCTGCTGCACGGCGATGCCGATGAGTCTGTGCCTATCGTGCATTCCGAAAAAATTTACGAACAATGCCTGCATTCTGTTTTCATTGGAATCGAAAATGGAACCCATACTTTCAATGCAGGTCATCCCTGGCCCGTAGGAAGCAAATTCCCCTATCAATTGCAGGAAGCTCTGGTAAATACCATCGAATTTATTAAGGACTAACGCACCATTGCCCGCTTCAGTCGGTCGTTAATGGCACGCCCCAATCCCTCATCGGGCACATTTTCTACTATGGCAAGGTTATACCCTTCGTTGTCTAACTGGCGTAAAATTCCAAACAATCGACTGGCGGCGGTTTTTAAACTTCCATCTGGTGCCAGAATAAATTGCTTTTCCGGGTCATAGCCATCAATAGGTCGGGTAAACCGAATTAGTGCTGTTTTGAAATTCTCGGCTTCTTGCAATTGCAATGCAATATCATCCTGTTTTACCAGCAAGCATCGCGGAGCATAGTGCATATCAAGCTGCCCGGGTGCTGCCGGATTGCTGTTCTGGTGCAGATTTTCGCCCAGTTCTCCGGTAATTTCCTCTATGCGGCTAATTTCCAATCCTCCTAATCGCAGAATAACGGGTTGGTCATGGGTATCAAATCCAATAATGGTGCTTTCCAATCCTACCTCACAATCCCCGCCATCTAATATGTAATCTACTTCATTTCCCAGATGACTGGCTACATGCGAAGCCCGGGTTGGACTCACATAGCCGAATGGATTGGCACTCGGAGCAGCAAGCGGAAAATCAACTTGTTTCAGCAAAGCCAAGGTTAATGGGTGATTGGGAACCCTAAGCCCCACCGTTGGTTGGCCGGCTGTAACCAAATCTGGTACAATTTCAGTTTTGGTTAAAATCAGGGTTAGCGGTCCAGGCCAAAAAGCCGCTGCCAGTTTGCGGGCTAAGGGAGGAAAATACGCAGCACATTTTTCAACTTCGCTAATATCTGCAATATGCACAATTAAAGGATCAAAAAAAGGGCGTTTTTTTGCCTCAAAAATACTGGCAACCGCTTGTGGATTAAGTGCATTCGCTGCCAGTCCGTAAACTGTTTCGGTAGGAATGGCCACCAGTTTTCCTGCAGCCAAACTGGCCGCGGCATGGGCTATATCGGTTCCGGTTTCAGTCAAAATACTCTATCAGACAGGAATTATTCCTGCAAATCATCAACGGCGTTTTAATGCGTATTTCTCTATTTTATTGTAAAGATGACTTCGCTGAATGTCAATCTCCTGGGCAGTTTTGGCCACATTCCATCCATTTTGCATCAGTTTTCTTTCAATAAATATTTTTTCGGCCCAATCTCTGAATTCCTGCAGGGTTTGGTACTTGTCTACTACCCCAAATGGGTCGGATCCACGCTGTGCCGGATTGCTATAGATGTATACATCCTCCCCGGTAATGGTATCGCCGCAAAGAATTACCAACCTTTCCACCACGTTTCTAAGTTCGCGAATGTTTCCGGTCCAGTTCACTTCCTTAATGGCATCATATCCTGCGGGTGAAAATTTCTTCATGGGAATTCCATTATCGGCGCAGGCTTCTTCTAAAAATTTATCCGCTATCAACGGAATATCCTCTGATCTTTCATTCAATGTGGGAACATGGATGAGAATAACTGACAAACGGTGGTACAAATCCATACGGAAATTGCCTTTTTCAATTTCAGCCAGCAAATCTTTATTGGTAGCTGCTACAATGCGCACATCTACTTTTATTTCCTTATCGCCACCAACACGTGCAATTTTTCCTTCTTGGATAGCGCGCAGCACTTTTGCCTGCGCGGCCAAACTCATATCCCCGATTTCATCCAGAAACAAAGTTCCGCCATGGGCTTGTTCAAATTTACCAATACGCTGTTTAATCGCTGAAGTAAAACTACCTTTTTCATGTCCGAACAATTCACTTTCTATCAATTCTGTTGGGATACTGGCGCAGTTTACTTCAACCAAAGGCATACCCGCACGGGCACTTTTTTCGTGCAACCAGCGGGCTACCAATTCCTTCCCTGTTCCGTTTTCACCGGTAATTAATACACGGGCCTCTGTGGGGGCAACCTTTTCAATGGTATCCTTAATTTTTTGGATAGCCGGAGTTTCACCAATGATATCAAAGGTTTTGGTAACCTTGCGCTTTAAAACCTTGGTTTCGGCTACCAGATTATTGCGGTCTACCGCGTTGCGGATGGTTATCAGCAATCGATTTAAATCCGGTGGTTTGGTAATAAAGTCATAGGCGCCTTTTTTGGTGCTTTCTATGGCCATATCTACCGTTCCATGCCCCGATATCATTATAAAGGGAACGTCCGGTGCCAGAGCTTGGGCCCTGTCTAACAATTCCATACCATCCAATCCCGGCATTTTTACATCGCAAAGCACAGCGTCGTATTCGTTTTTCTGAATCAACTGCAGCGCTTTCATCCCGTCTTCTGCGAGGGTTACATTGTATTTCTCATATTCCAGTATCTCTTTCAGGGTTTCCCTGATGGATGCTTCGTCGTCTACAACCAGTATTTCGGGCATATGTATAAATTAGTTTACAATTTTATGCTAAAAAAAATGGACGTTCTCTAATAACAAGTGTCCAGTTATCCTCGTTTTATGCACACCACGCATTGCCATTGGCTCGAGGAAAATGTATTTTCTGAAATATTTTCTGTAACACTTTTTTTTTACTGCGTTTTATCTATAAAAATTAGGGATTATGAACAGAAAAATATTACTATTTCCCTTGGTCTTCGCTGCCGGAATCTCACTTCAGGCCCAACAAGATCCATATTATACCCATTTTGCTTTTAACCGGGTTTTTTATAATCCAGCCTATGCGGGCGCTACAGGAGGCATTTGTGCCAATATGATCAACCACAAGCAATGGCTGATGTTGCCCGAACAAACCGGACTTTTCCGCACCGAAGGAGGATTGGCTCCCATTTCTCCCATCCCCGGCGCCATTGGACCTATCACCAACGGCCTGGGTATTTCTGCGCCCATACAATTTAGTAAATTTGGCAATTACGGTGGCGTATCTGCTGCCACTATTTCCGATAACATTGCTTATGAAAACAATACGTATTTTAAATTCGGACTGGCAGGGGCTATTCCGATTGGCATGGATGGAGAATTTCGCGCAGGGGTGGATTTTACCAACCAAACCAAGCGCTGGGATGCGGGTAAACTCAGGGCCATGCATATGGATGACCCCATGCTCCCCATAAATCCCAACCCCAGTTCCAGTAAATGGCTACTGGGAGCCGGACTGTATGCGCGTTTTGGCGGCTCCAGAAACCTGCAATTGGGGGCCAGCATGACCAATATTAATAAGGCCAGATTCGAATATTTTAATAAAGGCGGTAGCCAAACTTTCGTAGAAGCAGCCAGGCACCTGTACCTGTTTGCAAGCTGGGAATACAAGGATTTTATGGGTAATCCAAATCTTAAACTCCAACCCAATTTGTTTGTGCGCAGCGTAAAAGGGGCCAATGGCTGGATCAAACCCCAGGCCGAAGCGCAGGCCTTGATTACCTGGATGAACCAGTTTAGCGGTGGGATAGGGGCCAGAGCCCAGGGTGTTGGTGCCGATGCCTCGTACCTCATGCTGGGTTTATACCCATTGCAGATTTTAAATGTCAAAACCAAAACCGATCAAATGCTCCGTGTGGGTATGTCTTACGATTTTACTCTGCAATCGCTTCGCTTAAGCAGTCGCAATACTTACGAAATACAAGTCAATTACTGCATTCGGTTGGGTGGAATTGGTATCCACACCGAGCCACATATCGACCACCCCCGAGAGATTGCACCCCACCCACTTTTACGAGATGGCAATGTTCCTTATTTCTGATTTTTGAACAAAAGGTACTTTTTGAGTGTAAACTTATCTAAATATAAAAATTTCAATGGAATGGGCATTTGTCGAATGCCCATTCGGTCGTTTATTTCTGCCCCAAATCGACACATAAACCCAGAAAATTGTAAAAATATTAACAGCAGATGAATAAAAAATTTGTTCAATCCAAAAGGAATCCTCATTTTTGTCGTTTAACGCATAAGTTAGCCGGAAATATGAAGAGAGTGATACGAATAGTGCTGGTTGCCGCACTGGCAGTGCCCGCAGTGTTATCAGCCCAGCAAGATCCTTACTATACCCATTTTACATTCAATAAGGTGCTGCTGAACCCTGCCTATGCAGGTGCTTCGGGTAGTTTCTGCCTGAATGCAATCAGTCACCAACAGTGGCGAGGGTTGGAAGATCAAACTTCGGCCATGAAAACCCAGAGTGGTTTGCCTGTTTCCGACAACTTTACCAAGAATATTGCGCCTAAAACCAGTGGATTCGCATTCTATGCACCCATCAATATTGGCAAAGGTTCTGGCGATGAAAGAGAAATTACCAACTATGGGGGCGTTTATTTTGGCTTTGTAAATGATGTAGTTGCCTATGAAAAGAATACTTACATGCGTGGAGGTATAGCAGGGGCATATCCTTTGGGATCGGGAAGTATCCGTTTGGGTGTAGATTTTGTAAGCCTAACCAAAGAACTGGACGGCGATAAAATGCGTGCTCACGACGTAAACGACCCTCGCATTCCTACTGGTAAAACCGGTTCTACCCATATGACCCTCGGTGCAGGTATCTACTACCAAAATCCCGATATGAACCATTTCTATATTGGTTTGTCATCCTCTCATATCAAGCCCCAGCAATTTACCTATGGTACAGGTAGCCAATTGGTTCAAATTCAAACCGCGCGCCACTTTTACCTGATGTCGGGCTTGAAACTTGAAAATTTCCTGGGCAACCCCGCTCTTACCCTCGACCCAGCTTTACTGGTAAAAACTGTAAACGAAGTAGGAATAGTGAAACCCCAGCTCGATTTGCAAGGTATGGTTACCTGGAATAATCTATATGCCGGTGGTTTAAATCTGCGCACTTATGGTGTAGGAATGGATGCGCTTTCTTTGATGATTGGCTACTATCCTCCCATTAAAGGCAATAGCAACGACCCCAACGCTAATCAAACTTTGCGCGTAGGTTATTCTTATGATATTACCCTGCAATCTTTGCGTCGCAGCAGCAGCGGAACTCACGAGTTACAAGTGAATTACTGCTTCCGAATTAAGCTGCCCGAGAAAATTTATGTTCCATATAGGCACCCCCGCTACATGCAGCGCCAGCCTGATATTGAATAAATTTAATCCAAACACAATAAATCGGTTTTACTATCGTTATTATAATGAGTTTGTAAAAATTCTTGCACTTTCATGCGAAAGGACTATTTTTGCAACTTCACGAAAAATACACTTATTTGAACAAGCAAATGAAAAGAAAGTGGATGAGTACCATCTCTGAGAGCAGATTTGTGAAAGGTGTGCTGAATACCTTCTCCAACCGGAAGGTTCGCACTGCGGCTATCATTACTACGGTAGTGCTGATGGCATGTGGCCCTGCTGATACCGGAGATCTTACCGGTGTCCCTGGCAGGAGACCCTGGTTTCACCCTCAACCTCCCGGCACGGTTTATATCCCTTCCGGAACCTTCCATACCGGACAGGCCGATCAGGATATATTCCAGTCGTACATCCAGCCCAATAAACAAATGACTATTGTGGCTTTCTGGATGGATGAAACGGAGATTACAAATAACGAATACCGTCAGTTCGTGAACCATGTGGTAGACTCTATCGCCAGGTACACCATTGATGATGATGAGTATTTCCTTCCCGAAGATGAGAATGGAAACCGCTACATCAATTACGACAGACAAGTGGATTTCTACAAATTCCGCGAAGAACTGTCTGATATGTATTACCCCGAAAACGAAAGGTTCCGCGGCAAACGCCAGCTCGATACCCGTAAACTGATTTATAAATATCAGTGGTTCGACTATGTGGCTGCAGCCAATCTGGACCGCGATAAATACAGTCTGGTTGAAGGCCGCGATGATCCTCACCGCGACCGTGGTCAGTACATTAAAAACGAAGAAACCTTGATTTATCCCGATACCCTTTGCTGGGTGCGCGATTTCACATACTCTTACAACGAGCCTATGGCCCGCGTTTACTTCTGGCATCCAAAATACGACGACTATCCAGTTGTGGGTATCAACTGGCACCAGGCCAACGCTTTCTGCGCATGGAGAACCATTCGCAAAACCAGCTACTGGGAACAGGCCGGGTACTTGCCAAATACAGAAGATTTCCGTTTGCCAACCGAGTATGAGTGGGAATATGCTGCCCGCGGTGGCCGGATAGGTAACAAATACCCATGGGGTGGTCCTTATGCCCGCAACAGCAAAGGTTGTATGCTGGCTAACTTTAAACCCCTGCGCGGTAACTATGGTGCAGACGGTGGTGTATACCCTGTGCGCGCCGACTCTTACTTCCCCAATGACTGGGGTCTGTATAACATGGCCGGTAACGTTGCCGAGTGGACTTCTACTACCTGGGAAGTTGCCAACAACTCTATCGTACACGATTTGAATGGTGAGCACTATCGCCGCATTCCTGAAAGAGGTGATGTAGCTAAAGCCACTCCGATTTCACTGAAACGCAAAGTTATCCGCGGTGGTTCTTGGAAAGATGTAGCCTACTTTATCGAAAATGGCTCTCGTACCTACGAATACCAGGATACAAGCAAAAGTTATGTAGGATTCCGTTGTGTTCAAACTTACATCGGACGTTCAAACAAAGACAAAAAATAATTCCTAACCAGGATTACAAACACAAACAAAACCCGTTAATAAAAACACAAAACTAAAAACAAATATAAAAATGAGCAGTAGTTTCTTTGAATCAAAAAGATGGAAACAAACCATGAACTTCGTTTATGGTTTCGGTGCAGCAATTGTAATTGTAGGAGCACTCTTTAAAATTCTTCACTTAAAAGGTGCCGACATCATGCTTACGGTAGGTCTGCTTACTGAGGCTGGTATCTTTACAATTTCAGCTTTCGAACCCGTGCACATGGATCCAGATTGGTCTTTGGTATACCCCGAACTTGCAGGTGCTGAACCTACTACTAAAAAAGAAAAACAAGTAAACAAAGGCAGCATCTCTCAACAGTTGGATGCTATGTTGGCCGAAGCTAAAATTGGTCCGGATTTGATCCAAAGCCTTGGCACTGGTCTTCAGTCTTTGAGCACCAACGTAAAAGATATGTCTGAAATTTCAAGCGCTGCTGTAGCTACCAACGAGTATGCCGCAAACGCAACCAAAGCAGCTAAAAACATGGATGAAATTTCAAAAAGCACTGCAATGGTTTCAGATTCTCTGAGCTCATTCACCGGTGGTCTTAGCAGCGTATTAACTAACCTGAATGCTTCTGAAACCGCTACCAGCGAATTCAAAGACGAGATGGGCAAATTGAACCGCAACCTCGGCAACCTGAATTCTATTTACGGCAATATGCTTAGCGCAATGGGCGGTGCCCGTTAATTTTCCCGATACAACCACATAAAGAAAAAGGAACAGATATATGGCAGGTGGTAAAATGGGTGCACGTCAGAAGATGATCAACATGATGTATCTCGTGTTGACAGCTCTGCTGGCACTGAACGTATCAAAGGAAATTATTAAATCTTTTAACCTGATGGAAAACTCTCTGAATAACTCTACCAAGAGTATTACAGAGAAAAACGTAGCCATCCTGAAGTCTATGCAGAAGGAGGCCGATCAAGGCAATGCAGGTGCTAAAGCCGCAGTTACTCACTACGAAAAACTGCACAAAGTATCTGATAAGCTGATCGAAAAAATCGTTAGCATTAAGAAAGAACTGGAAAAACTTACCGAGGGTCGTAAACCAAGCCCTGATGGAGAGTTGGTTAAAGGTGGTGTAAACGAATTGTCAATGGGTGATAACATGGAAGTACACGCAAACTACTTTGTTGTAGAAAACGGTGGTAAGCGCGGTAGAGAATTCCAGGACCTCATTAACAGTACCCGTGAGGATATGCTGAAAGTATTGGATGAAGCAATTAAAGATCCCGTGCTTTCCAGCAATGAAAACACCAAAAACTTTTTGTTAAACAAAAGAAACATCATCAAGGCCAAAACTTCATTGTCTGCCGAAGATGGTAAAAATACCGAAGGTGAACACCAAACTTGGGTGAGCATGTATCTTGAACATTCTCCCCTGGCTGGCGTATTTGCCTTGTTAAGCAAAATTGAAAACGATGCGAAATCTATGGAAGCTGAGGTTGCACAAGCCCTGGCAGAATCAGTAGGTGCATCTGCAATTAAATTCGATAGCGTTATTCCTGTAATTCGCGCTGCAACCAGTGCCGTATTAACCGGTCAAACCTACGAAGCCGATATCATTTTGGCCGCTTATGACTCTAAAGCAGACATGAAAATGACTGTGAACGGAAGTCCTATCGAGGTGAAAGATGGTATGGGTAAATTCAAACAATCAAGCAATAGCCCTGGTGAAATCACTTTCAAAGTGGGTATCACCGTGCCTAAACCAGGTGGTGGAACTGAGGTGAAAACTGAAGAAGGTAAATTCTCAGTATTTGCTCCAGCCGCTGCTATATCTGCCGATGAGCTGAACGTAATCTACGAAGGACTTCCAAATCCTTTGAGCATTACGGTTGCCGGTGTTAATCCTAAAGATGTAGTGGTTAGCATGAATGCTCCGGGTGGTGATGTAAGTTTGGTAAATACAGGTAGTGGTAAATACGAAGCAAGATGCCCTGTGCGTAAAGGCAACGAGTGTTTTGTAAGCGTAAGTGCCAAAATCAACGACCGTATGGTTTCTATGGGTCAGCCTAAGAAATTCAAAATCCGTCGCGTACCTCGCCCAACTTTCATGGTTGGTCCTATCGACTTCAGTGGTCCGATTAAGCTCAGCATTCTTAGAGCTCAAACCGGTTGCGCTGCAGTTTTGGAAAACTTTGTATACGACGGTGTAAAATACGTTGTAACCGGATATAAATTCACTGCATTGGGAAGAAAAGCAGGTTTCAAAGAACAGAATGTAACGGGTGCTTCATTAGCTCCAGTGCAAGGATTAATCAGCCAACTTTCTGGTGGCGACTTCATCCAGTTCTCTGAAATTCGCGCAGTAGGCCCAGGTGGTGCAACCAAGTATCTGCAAAACGCGGGTGGAACCCTGCAATAAAAATTAAAAAAGGAGAAAGAAAATGAAAAGGTTATTTGTTTTAACTATCACCATGGCGGCATTTGGCTTTGCCTCTGCCCAGTGGTTTACCCCTGAAGGTAGTGGTGGTGCTTCTGGCAGCGCCAGCGGAAGTGGATCAGCAAGTGGTGGTGCATCAGGCGGCGGAACCGTACGTGCCTCAGGAACAACCGGCTCAGGATCTTCTTCAGGCGCGGCTGCTCCAGCGGCTACCCCATCTCCGGAACTCGCCACTCCTGTAATAGGAACCCACTATGATGATCCTGCCGAATCTCATTACGAGCCCCCGCATACCAACAATGACGGAAGGCCGAATATGGATGAAGCCGTTGCTGTACCTTACCCTTACCTGCGTGAAGCGGATGTGAAATACAAAAAACGCATCTGGCGCCGCATCGATACCCGTCAAAAGTTGAATAAGTCATTCACATGGCCTGGTCAACCTATTACTCAGGTATTGTATGAGCTGGCTACCAAAGGTAAGGTAAAAGCCTACAACAGCGATTCACTGGCAACCTGGATGACTCCCGAAGATGCCTTTAAAAAAGGATCAGAACTGATTGTAACCCAAGTACCAAACTGGCGCAACCCTGATGACCCAACTGACCTTATTGATACCCAGTATTATGAGGCTTTCAAATGGGAAAAAATCATCAAGTTTGAAGTAATGGAAGACTGGATTTTTGATTATAAATACTCAGAATTCAGACCCCGCATTATTGCCATAGCCCCTCTTATGACCAAAACCATAAACGGTATGTCTATCGAGGTGCCCCTGTTCTGGTTAAGAATGTCAGACCTGCGCCCTACGCTTGCAAAAAGTGAAGTGTTTAACCGCTACAACGATGCTATGCGTATCAGCTGGGACGACCTGTTTAACCATTACAGATTGTTTGATAGCTACATTGTTAAACAATCGTACTACAATAATCTTTACCTGAATCAAATGCCAGAATACATGCAGGATGGCCTTGCTGCCCTTCTCGAAGGAGAAAACATCAAGAACGACCTGTTTATTTTCGAGCACGATTTGTGGGAGTATTAATCCAATAAGAATTTTTTGAAATCCCTCTGGCAAAACCAGGGGGATTTTTTTTGTACCGAATTCAAATTCTCAAAAAAATTAATGCTTTTTTTTGCAATTTGAGATAATAAACCCGTCCATTGGCAGTTTAATAGTTACTAATACTTTATACCATGAAAAGGCCAGAAGTGATTTTATCCAATCGCGTCTATGGCTTAAAACCACCCCAGGTTTGTTGTGTACTGAATGTATGTTTTTTTAGTCCCCAAGCGGGAAAAGCCTTAGAGGAGGAAGGCACACCATGTCGGGCGTAAAACTGGCTCCAAGGCAAAAGATGATCAATTTGATGTATTTGGTGCTGGTAGCTATGCTGGCATTGAATGTATCCAAAGAGATTATCAAAGCCTTTAACCTGATGGAGAATTCGTTGGACAATTCAAGTCGGGGAATTATGGCCAAGAATGTAACCATCCATCAATCCATTGACCAAAAGGCAAGGGACGGTAATGTAAACGCCAAAGCCGCCCTCATGCATTACCAAAAGGCCAGCGAAATTTCTGAAAAGCTGATTGCCCGAATTAAAACTATTAAAAAAGACCTGGAGAAGCGCACTGAAGGACGCATAGCCGGGGCCGATGGTGAGCTGGTAAAAGGTGGGTTAAATGAATTGATTGCGGCAGACAATATGGAAATACATGCCAATTATTTTACTGTTGAAAATGGCGGAACCCGCGGCGCTGATTTGCAAAAACTCATCAATCAAACCCGCAAGGATTTACTTCAGGTTTTAGACAATGCCATTGCAGACCCAGTTTTGTCTTCCGATATTCATACCCGCAGGTTTTTAACTTCCAAAAGAAAAGAGATTGGGGAGAAATCATTCCTCTCTGCCGAAGACAATGTAAACAGTGAGGGTAAGCAAAATAGTTGGGTAAATATGTATCTCGAAAATGTGCCTTTGGCAGGCGTATTTGCTTTACTCAGCAAAGTAGAGAATGATGTACGCTATATGCAGGAGGAGGTGGCGCAAACCCTCGCCGAATCAGTAGGTGCCAAAACCATAGAGGTAGATACCGTGGAGCCTGTGATAAGAGCTCCTGCTTCAGCACTGATTGCAGGTCAACCCTATGAAGCGGATATTATGCTGGCTGCCTATGACTCGAGGTCCAATATGGCTATGACTGTAAATGGTGCGCCAATAGATGTGGAAGGCGGCATGGGTAAATTCAGGGTAAATACCAGCACTCCGGGCGAGTATACTTTTGAGGTGGGTATTAATGTGCCCACCCCTGAAGGCGGATTTAAGGTAAAGAAACAAACAGGCAAGTATTCAGTATTTGCGCCATCTGCAGCTATATCTGCCGATGAGTTGAATGTGCTGTATGCCGGTTTGGATAATCCATTGAGCATAAGTGTGGCAGGGGTCGATCCCGGTAAAGTGCAGGTTACTGTGCCGGGTGGAGAAGTGCAATTGGTAAACCGGGGCGGAGGCAAATATTTTGCCCGTTTCAGAAATCGCATCGCCAATGATTGTATAGTTTCGGTAAGTGCCATGGTGGGCAACCGCATGATGTTTATGGGAACCAAGAAATTCAGATTGCGCAACGTACCCAGTCCCAGGTTTCAAATAGGGCCACACACATTTAATAACCCCATTAAAATTTCAGAAATCGTGATTCACAACCTTGCCAGCGCTGTGATAGATGGTTTTGTATACAACGGAGTTTCCTATTCTGTCAGTCGATTCAAGTTTACTTATGTATCGCGCACCAAGGGCTTTTTTGAAAAAAGCTACAGCGGTAATTCCTTGGTGGAAGTCATGCAAAAAATCAGAAATCTGAAGACCGGGGATGTAATTATGTTCACCGAAATATATGCTATAGGTCCGGAAGGCAATGCAAGGCCTATTCAATCGGTGGTTGCGACGTTATTATAGACTGATAGCTGTTTTTTTTCATATTGATTGAATTTAGAATCCCTTGTTTCGGCAAGGGATTTTTTTTTACCTTTACCCATCCAAATGGCAAAGCCGATGAAAACCTCATTAAGTATATGGTTATTGTTTTTAATTGCAACTCCTAGTGCGATGATGGCACAGGGCGGGGCTAAGAAAGATACAGGTGCATTTTGGCCACAGAATCGCATTCCCACCGATTCGGCATTGGCTATGAAACCAATTGGTGATGTCGAATTAATGCCGGCAAGGGCAGTAAATGAAGCCGAAATAAAATACAAAAAACGGGTTTGGCGCCGAATAGACATGAGGCAAAAGCTCAACCATTATTTTACCTGGCAGGGCGCCCCTTTGAATCAGGTAATCTACGAAGCAGGTACCAAAAGCAAATTGCCCAAATTTCGCACAGATTCACTCGCATCGCAGATATCCAATCAGGCCATTGCGAAAATGGGGGAGGGAAAGGTTACCCAGCAAATCCATAATTGGCGCAATCCGCAAGACCCCACTGATTTGGTGGATACTACATTTATCGACAAGTTTGACTGGAGAAAAATTGTAAAAATAGAGGTAATGGAAGATTGGATTTGGGACAATGTACGCGGCGAATATTCGGCCCGCATTATTGCCATTGCACCTATTATGCAAAATGCCCAAGGTAAAGACGAGCCCATGTTTTGGTTGAAGATGAAAGATTTGCAACCAGAGTTCAAGCAGCATTTTGTACAAACCATGGATGGGAGGGCTACGAAACTAAACTGGGACGAGGTTTTTAACGTGTATCGTTTGTACGACGGGTATATAGTAAAAAGTTCTGCTACAGGAGGAAAGTACCTGACCGATACTCCCGAATATATGCAAAACGGGGAGGCTGCATTAATATCCTCGGAGCAAATGGGCAATGATTTATTTATCTTCCAGCACGACTTGTGGGAGTATTAGGATTATTGAAGGGAGGGGAATTTTACCTGAAATCTTGTTTTAATTTACGCGGGCACTTTCAAATTTCCCTAATATACATTAATTTCGCGCTTCGTTTTGAAAGACGCACCCCTACAGCTGGATGAATTTGAGATTGAATTCGTAAAACTGAAAGACGGGGTTTACGATTTTCATTACAAAATTGGAAAACAGTTCTTTGAAGCATTTGGAAACACTGAAGTACTTACTGCGCAGGTAGAAACGCATGCATTGCTGGACAAACAAAACCAGATGATGCAGATAGATTTGCGCATGATAGGGGTGGTAGGGTTAACCTGCGATCGTTGTCTGGAAGTAATTAATATGCCGGTAGACACAAACTATCGGTTGATATATAAGGTACGGGATGAAGAAAGGCACGATCCGGAGGTTGAATATGAATTAATCTATATTCGTCCGCAGGAAATATCGATAAACATAGCCCAACCGATTTATGAAAGTGTGTTGCTGGATGTTCCCATGATACGCAATTGCGATTTGATGGAGAGCAAGCCCTGCAACAAAGAAATGCTGGATAAACTGAACCAATTAAAACAGTCGGGAGAGAGTAACATCGATCCTCGCTGGGATAAATTAAAAGACTTGTTAAAATAAGGAATAATGGCACACCCTAAACGAAAAATATCGAAAACCCGTCGTGACAAACGTCGCACCCATGACAAACTGGAAGTGCGTCCTATGATCGCTGATTCTGTGACCGGAGATGTATCCCTGTACCACAGGGTAAACCTCGAAACCGGCATGTATCGCGGCCAGAAGGTCATGAAGGGCCGTAACGAAGCGTAACAATGAGGATCGGCATTGATGCCATGGGCGGGGATTTTGCCCCGTTGGAAGCGGTTAAAGGCGCGGCATCAGCGGCTGTTCTGCACCCAGAGTGGAGAATGGTGCTGTTTGGGAAAGCAACCGAAATAGTTGCGGTTTGCAATTCGGAAAACATACAACCCGATCTTTTTGAAATTGTTGATTGCCCTGAAGTTATAGAAATGAGCGAACACCCCGTGCGGGCGTTTGCATCAAAACAAAATTCCAGCTTGGCTGTGGGATTCAAATCCCTGGCAATGGGAGAGGTGGGTGCTTTTTTAAGTGCCGGAAATACAGGTGCCATGCTGGTGGGCTCACTCCAAACAGTAAAAGCCATAGAAGGCATTGCCCGTCCCTGTCTTACCTCCATCATCCCCCGTATGAATAACCACCCCGGCCTGTTGCTGGATGTGGGTGCCAATGCCGAAGTAAAACCCGAGCATTTGCAGCAATTTGCCATTTTGGGCTCGCTTTATTACAAAGCAGTTTATAAAGTGGCTGAACCCAAAGTAGGGCTGCTGAATATTGGAGAAGAAGAGGAAAAAGGCAGTATTCTTACCCGCGCCGCTCATACCCTGTTGAAAGGCACTGAAGGCATTCACTTTGCCGGTAATACCGAAGGCAGGGATATATTCTCAGACGAATTTGATGTAATCGTTTGCGACGGATTCTCGGGCAATATCATTATCAAAGTTTGTGAAGGTATGTATTATCGCCTTGCCAAACGCGGTATTCAGGACGAATACCTGGATAAATTTAACTTTAAACATTACGGCGGAAGCTCCATTTTGGGCGTAAATGCTCCGGTTATTGTAGGGCATGGTATTACCAAAGCTGAAACTTTCGTAAAAATGATTGAACTTGCAGCCGAACAGGTTTCAAGTGGGATGATTGATACCATCCGCAAATCTTTTCATACCATCGACAACCAACAAAAACAGGCTTAATGACTAGGATTACAGCAGCAATTACCGCAGTAGGAGGATATGTTCCTGAGACATTGCTCACCAACCAGGATTTAGAAAAGCTGGTTGATACTTCAGACGAATGGATTACCACCCGCACTGGAATTAAGGAAAGACATATTCTGCGCGAACCTGGAAAGGCAACTTCGGATATGGCTGTAAGGGCTATTTTACCAATGCTCGAAAAGCGCGGCATTGATCCATCTGAAATCGATATTATCCTGTGTTGCACCATTACCGGTGATTTGGTATTCCCTGCAACGGCCAATATTATTGGTGATAAAATCGGAGCCAAAAATGCATGGGGATTTGATATTGCTGCAGCTTGTTCGGGCTTTTTATTCGGTCTTGAAACCGGTGCCCGATTCATTGAGAGCGGAAAGTATAAAAAGGTTGTGGTATGCGGATTTGATAAAATGAGTGCCATCATTGATTATACCGACCGTAATACCTGTATCATTTTTGGTGATGGCGGTGGATGTGTGCTGTTAGAACCCAATGCCGACGGCTTTGGTATTCAGGATAGCATACTGCATATGGATGGCAGCGGCAAAGAATTTCTTTACCAAAAAGCTGGAGGATCTTTGAATCCACCAACGGCCGAAACTGTGGCCAATCGCGAACATTACGTAGTGCAAGAAGGTAAAACCGTATTCAAATTTGCAGTTACCAATATGGCCGATGTAAGTTACCAGATTATGGAAAAAAACCAGCTTGCATCTGAAGATGTAGACTGGTTGCTGGCCCATCAGGCTAACCTGCGCATTATTGACGCAACTGCAGAAAGAATGGGACTATCTAAAGACAAAGTGCTGGTGAATATTGACCGGTATGGAAATACAACCGCGGGTACCCTTCCATTGCTGATGTTTGATTTTGAAAAGAAATTCAAAAAAGGCGATAACCTCATTCTTAGCACCTTTGGAGGTGGATTTACCTGGGGCAGTATTTATATCAAGTGGGCTTACGACCCAGCTTAATCCGTCGTTTTAATAAATTTTACGGTCTTTTCAGGCGTTTTTAAAACGTATAATCCTGCTGCCAGATTGCTGCAATCTGCGCTGCCTGATTGCCATACGGAATGAAGTAGAATTCGACCCTGCATATCCAAAATTTGTATTTCCGTTCCATTTTTAATTCCGGTTAAATACAGGGTATGATTAACGGGATTAGGAAATACCTGTATTTCGGTTGATTTAATTTCGCTTATTGAACTGTAAACAGGTGATTGACTGCAATGGGTATAAATGCCTTCTTTGAATCGACCTTTGGCCGGGTTTATATCCTGCAATGTGCTGTTTTCGTTGCCACAAAAGGGCCATGGCCAGTTGACAGGCCAGAATGCCGGGGCCGCCGACAAATAAAACGAGCTATCAGTAAGGGGTTTACTTCCAGTAGGTTTAAAACTTCCCCGCACCATATTGCCTATTTGCCTGTGTCCACTGCCAGCAAGGTTGTACAAACCCATTAAAAAGCCCGTATTGGTTACTTCGTTATTTATGAACCCTTGGTTATCTGTGGCTGGATTGGTATTCATAAAAATGCCGTACAACTCGGCACGGTTTCGGAAAAACGTATTATCAGGTCCGTTTTTACCATGGGTATCGTCGATAATGATGTTTTGACAAATATTGCCTTCAATTAAATTGGCAAAGGGGAAATTTCCATGCAATACGATATCTCCGGCTGATGCGGAGGGTAGAGATGCTTCGGTCCAAAAGGGATTGAGGCTGTAATTGTAAGAAATTACATTTCCGTTTGCTCCAGACTGAAACAGAATGGAGTGGCGCAAGTGGTTGAATATGGAGTTGGAAATTAGATTCTCACAGCTTCCGGTTTGAATGGCAATCCCATATCCTTTTCCACCGCCTCCGTAGCCATAACTATTGGTAAAATAGCACTGTTCTATAGTATTAAAAGCGCTATTATCTAAAGCTATGTGGGCGTAGTTGCAATTTTGGCTGTAAACACCCCGAATGCGGCAATTAAACGCGTAATTAAAGTTGATATTGCTGTTTTGATCCAGGGTTGAATCTTTGCGCAGAATAGAAAAACACTGCAATGTGGCATGATTGAACGGGTAAATGAGATGAAAATTGGGATTGCGCGATTTTGGGTAATCTATTTTTAAGGGAGGAAAAAAGTAAAGGGTATCATTTTGAAAGCGGGTAACCTGAACAATTTCACTGACTGAATTCTTGGCCCAATCGCTGGTAACCAAACCAGAATCATTCATCACTATTTGAATCCAGCTGCCCGCAGCAATTGGCGATGAGGGTGAAAAAAAACCTTGATCCCCTGCTTTGAGCCCGTGCCCGATTGTACGCAATGCTTTATCGATGCCACCGCTGCCTTGAATGGCATTGTTTCCAGATTTTAAGTCAAAAATGAATTGGGTGGTTTGTCCATCGCCTTTAATACACGAACTATCTTTCAGTTGCAGTATTTTGTTAAACAGATAATTTCCGGCCGGGAAATAAATGGTATCGCCGGGATTTACCAGTTTAATCAGGGCATTTACAATGCTGTCGCAAGGTTTTACTCCATTTGCGTCGGCACCCTGCACTTTGGCGTTTATTAGTTTCCCGGTTTTGGTAAATGGGTTCAGTTGCCCAGCATTCTGCCAGTGCGAGGCATATTTAATTTCGGCATTTTGGGCTGAAAGCTGAAGAAAGAGAAGGCCCAGCAGGACGGTAACTAAATGTTTGTGCATATCCCTTAGATTGGCGAGTTTAGTTAATTGTTAGCGTTTTTTTTGAGTAAGGCGCAGAATAAATAATCTGCATTCATATCAAAACCGCCAACCATACCGTATTTTAGGATGTCTAACCCGTTTTCTGCACTTAGGGTTTCTATGTTATTTAGATTTTCATCGACAAAAATGGAACAGGTAATATAGATTAGATATCCGCCAGGTTTTAGAAATTGCAGGGCATTTTGCACAATAGACCGTTGCACAGCTGCATAGGCACCAATTTTATCGGGGTTAAAAAAGTGCAGTTCTTCGGGGTTTCGTCTCCAAGTTCCACTTCCGGTGCAAGGCACATCTGCCAGTATATAGTTAAACACCGGTTTAGAAAAACGCACATTGTTTTCAAACAGGATTTCGGTTTGGAGTTTGGCCATATTGTTGGCGCCGGCAAAAGGGGCCTTCATACCTGCCAATTGAAAACGGCGCTTTAGATTGGGAATAATATTTTCTCGCAAATCGCTGGCGTAGAGGGTGATTTCGGGGTAAAGTTGAAGCAGCATCAATGATTTACCACCAGATCCGCAGCAACAATCCCACAAAGCATCCTCGGGTTGAAGGGGCAAATCCTGCACACTCAATTGAGAACCCAAGTCCATAATCCGGCAAAACCCTTCTTCGATAAAGGATTGCAAGTCGGTAGCCGGAGGAAAAACATAGCCAAGTGGGGTGGGTTCTAAAGTAAGTTGTGCTTTTTGCAACGCTGATTTTAAATGATTTTCTCTTCCCGGATTGGCAACCGCATATACAGGTGGCGGAGTTTGAAACCAAGTATTTAAAGTTTCACCCGCAATGGATGTTTCCAGGTATTTTTCAAATTGTGCATAGGCATTGGGTATCTGTGAAACTTCAATCGGGTTCTCAGCCAAAAAAGTCTGGCATTGTTCAATCCACAATTGTTGTTTTAATAATCCCAGGCAAATCCATTGCTGTGTTGTGCTGTTTTCGGGTTTTGGACCCATTCTCCAGTAGGCGTAGCAAGCATCGCGATAGAATCGACGGTCGCGGCTGCCGAAGTTTTTATGCGTTTTAAAATGTATTTGCAGGTAGAGATGAAAAGGAGTTTCGCCTTTATAATCCTGCAGAATTTCGCAGGCATGGTTTATTTGATTGTAAAACCGGTTCAGGGCTCAAATTCTCTGCGTTCTTCATCTATGATTTGAATGTAATTCAAACCAGTATTTAAAATTCCGTATTTGTTTTTTTCCAGGTGAATTACATTGATAAATCCCCGGTATTCGGCATTGGGCAAATGATGGATAAAGTCTTTGCCGTAGGTCATCAATCCATAACAAAGGTAGGTAGCCTGATCGTAACCGATGTATGCGTATTTTGAAGGTTCGGCATAGGTTTTTTCCATGAAATTTTTACGAAAATTGGCGGCTGAGGAGTCTGCCGTGCTGGCATAGTTCATTTCGGGATAAACCACCTTGGGTTCATCCACTTCAAGGGTGCTGATGGAGCCGTTATGCCAATCGGCATGGGCAAACAGTAAGGCATGTTTTTTTGAAACTATCGCTTTTAATAAGGGGTCCTTTGCGCTGGTTTTGGCAATGGTACTTAATACGATAATACTATCTTTTGCGAGGGCAGAGGCAGCTATGGGGCCTCCGGTATACAGCAGAGTTTTAGGGTTTTTGATTTTTTCCAAGGCCAAAGCGCGTTTCATATAACCCATGTATTCCTTGGATTTTGCTGAGTTATCAGTAGCCAGGTAGAATTTATAATTCGGATACAATTTGGCCGCTTTGGTAGCGATTGAAGCTATGCGCACAGAATCTGGAACAAAGAAATTTATGATATCTGTTTTGGCAGACTGGGGTTTGCAGAATTTGAGCGGACTAACCAAAATACTTCCATTTTCGTTGCAAAAGTCTTCGGTTTCCTTCATTTGGTTTTCATATACCGGCCCCACAATAACATCCATATGTTTCATATCGGGGTGGGCAAAAATGGTTTGCAGGGCCTGACTGTCTTTTTCGCTATCGAAAACGTATAATTTTAATTTTAGTCCTTCTTTTTCTAGGTCGGCAGCGGCCATTCTGAAACCCTCGTAGTAATCCAACATGGCTTCACCAACGCTTCCGTGGTAGCCAGTGGTTTTAAATGGCAAAACTAGGGCAATACTGTATTCTCCTTTCGCAAATGTTTGCGCAGAAAGTGTTTTTCCTGAAATGAAAAAAACGAATAATACGGTTATCCTGAAAATGCCTTTTATTCCCATTCTATGGTTGCCGGTGGTTTAGAACTTATATCATATACTACACGATTTATGCCACGCACGTTATTGATGATTGAATTGGAGATATCAGCCAGCAATTCGTAAGGAATATGCACCCAGTCGGCGGTCATACCATCGGTGCTGGTAACGGCTCTCAGGGCCACCACATTTTCATATGTCCTTTCATCGCCCATAACGCCCACACTTTGCACCGGGAGCAGAATGGCACCGGCCTGCCAGATTTTATCGTACCATCCGGCTTCTTTCAATTTGTTGATATAAACGGCATCGGCATCCTGCAGCAGTTTAACTTTGTCTTTGGTAATATCGCTGATAATGCGAATGGCCAGGCCCGGTCCGGGGAAAGGATGGCGATTTAATATTTCGGCGGGTAATCCCAGTTCCTTGCCTACCAGGCGAACCTCGTCTTTAAACAAACTGCGAAGGGGTTCTACAATACCCAGGTGAAGGCTTTCGGGCAATCCACCCACGTTGTGGTGCGATTTAATGGTAGCAGAAGGGCCTTTTACACTTACACTTTCAATTACATCGGGGTAAATGGTGCCCTGGGCCAGCCATTTGGCATCGGGTATGCGCTTGGCCTCTTCCTGAAATACCTCTACGAAAACCCGGCCAATGGCTTTGCGTTTCAACTCAGGGTCGGTAACCCCATGCAGTTGAGAGTAGAATTTTTCTGAGGCATCGATGGCATGCACCTGCAGGTCGAGCTGTTTATAAGCTTCCTGTACCTGGGCAAATTCATCTTTACGCAACAGGCCGTTATCGATAAAAATGCACTGCAGTTTTTTACCTATGGCTTTGTTCAACAACAAGGCCGCAACCGAACTATCTACGCCACCAGACAGCCCAAGAATCACAGTTTCGTCCCCAACCTGGTTGCGGATGTTCTGTATAGTTTCTTCTATAAAATGGCCTGGAGTCCAATCGCCGGCACAGCCACATATTTTGAATAAGAAATTGCCCAGTAAAGCCTTCCCTTCAGTGGTATGGTATACCTCGGGGTGAAATTGAATGCCATACACATTGTTGTAATTATGCAACTGGAATGCGGCAATGGGAATTGAATTGGTTTTACCAATAATGGTGGTATTCTCGGGCAATCGGGTAATGGTATCGCCATGGCTCATCCAAACCTGCGATTCGTAGCTCAATCCGTCGAGCAAGGCATTGAATTCGCCACTTTGCTGCAGCATAGCCCGGCCATATTCGCGGTGAGCACTGCGGGCCACTTCGCCACCGAGTTTTTTTGCCATTAATTGGGCTCCATAGCAAACCCCAAGTACCGGAAAGTTTGACAAAAAAGCTTCCATATCAATGTCGGGGGCATTTTCTTCGTTCACAGAACTCGGACTTCCGCTAAGAATAATGCCTTTAACAGAAGCATCGGGCTGGGGGAAGTGATTGTAAGGATGAATTTCACAGTACACATTTAATTCTCTTACGCGGCGGGCAATAAGTTGTGTAAACTGGGAGCCGAAATCAATGATAAGAACTTTTTCTGTCATGAATTGGCCGCGAATTTAGGCAGAAAATATGGCATTTATTGCCTCAAATCGCAATCATAACTGAGATTTATAAATTGGTAACAATTTAGTGAAATGAACCATTAACCAGCCAAAATCGAGTGTTTTTTAAAGTACTTCTAATGAAATGGTTTTTTGAATACCATTGCTTCGGAAATGGATGTAATACAAGCCGGGTTTGTACCCTGCAAGATTTATATCGATGTTCTGGGGTTCATTGCTTTGCAAAATCATACTTTTTTCAATCAAAATACGACCACAAGCATCCCAGATTTGCATTACCCCGCTGCTGTTGGTTTGACTTACAATTTCTACTCTTGTTTGCTGCCTGGCAGGATTGGGGTAAGCCTTCATTTGGGGTGTTATTTTGGAATCGGCAATATCTTTTACCGACACAATATTGTTAACAGTAGTGTAGTTAGCCGAGTAAATTCCATTAGCATGGGTAGCCACTACCACCAAACCATCTGAGGTGCGGTAATCAATCATGTCGCATACCGCGTTGCCAATCGTATTTGAGCCTTGCTGCACCCAAATGGTGTTAATGCCATCGAGTTTGGTAGTAGCATATACTCCGGTGCTGGTGGCCAACATGTAAATAGTACCATCCGATACTGGTATAATGGAAGCCCAGCGAATTGAAGGTCCGGCGCCACTGGCGGGCTCAAGGTTTCCACCCTGTTTGCTCCAGGTGCCTCCACCGTCTGCCGAGTAAAAAATTGAGTATGAATTATAGTTAGAAAATACCACCATTAATTTATTGCCATCCGTTGGATCGGCAGCCACGCAATTTATGTTTGATCCGGCAGGAAAGAGATTGCCCGATGTGGTAGAGGTAATGTCCACCGGTTTTGGAGTTCCTGTATTGGCGTTTTCAACTTTATAAAGTCGACGGTTTTCAGTTCCGAAGTACACCCTGTTTGCCGGCGTTTTGCATACAGTGAGGCAACTCATTTCAAGGTTTGCCACAGGTATTGAATCGGCCCAACGGGTCCAGTTTGTGGTAATTGAGTCCCAACCCCCGTTTAGAGGTATACCACTTAAATCGCTATTTCGCCACAAATATTTGCCGCCACACAGGTACATAATATTTGGGTTGTTGGGGTCTAGCACATAGGGATTGATAAATTTATAGCCTTTAATTCCGATTGGATCTATGCGGGTAAAAGCAGTTTTGTTTCCGTTCGCATCCAGGGTAGCTTTCATCATTTTGGCATTCTGGATAGAGAAGTAATACATACTGCGATTGGGAGCAATGGCGCAGTAAGAGCCATCACCGCCACGGGGCTGCACCCATGGATTGGTGGGCGTAGAGGAGTTTGTAAACCAGCTGCCATTGTCTTGCGCACCCCCAATGATTACCGGATTTCCGCTACTGGCATGGTCTATGGCTACCGTATAAAATTGTGTAGTAAGGTATCCGTTGTTCAACGATTCCCAAACAACCGGACTAGCGCTGCAATTACTTGTTTTGAACACACCTCCATCATTGTGGCTATACATTACAGCAGGGTTTGAAGGCGAGAAAAATACCCCATGCTGATCGGGATGATGATTGGCATAAGAGTTTATCGTAGGTAATTTAGAAAACTGCTCGTATCCACCAATGAAAGTAGTATGGGTAGAATCTTTAAATCCGGTGGTGCTACGGTACAGATTGGTTCCGCCAATAAAAACAGTATTCGAATCACCGGGTTTTACGGCCACTACCATATCGTAACTGCCTTGCACATTCCATTTGTCGAATTGACCTCCGGTATTTGGAAGGTTTGGAGTTAGATTGGTCCATGTGCCACCTGTATCTCCGCTGCCATTGCCTTTGATATAGGTATATGAATAAAAGCTATTGTATTCAGCATCTCCCAGATAATTGCGGGTAAGTTTACCAAAGCCGGGAGTATGGGCCAGAAAGTAAACTTTATTTGGATTATTGGGGTCTTTGCCGATAACGATACGTTTGTACGAGGTAGGAAAATTGGCCGGTTGAATTTTGGTAAAGGTAATGCCGTCTGCCGAACGCCAGATTCCCTTTTGGGCTCCATCCGAACTGCAGGTAACATATACCACGCCTTCGGAAGTAACCGCTACATCCGTAAAGTATCCTCCTCCATTAAACAAGCTTTGCCATTTTTTGCCTCCATCGGTGCTGCGATAAATGGAAGAATAGCATGCCGCATAAATCTCTTCGGCGGTATCGTGCGCGGTTGGATCCATCGCCAGGTTCCAAACAATTTGCCAGTTAGAAGCGAAGGTGTTTGGAGAGTTGGCAGAAGTATTGGCCACAGACGACCAGCTTACGCCCCCATCGGTAGATTTAAACAATCCGTCGCCCTGATAATAAGCTCCGGTGCCGGATGGTGAAGCTCCATATCCTTCGCCTGTACCGTAGTACCAGGTGTTCTGATGTCCTGCACGAATATCCTGCACAAGGCAGGTAGCACTTTTCAATTGAGAGCTCACATTGGTTTGTGTCCATGAATTACCGCCATTGGTGCTGATCCACATACCGCCTGATACCGAGCCGGCCAATAATTTATTGGCGTTTGAAACATCCACCCCAAATGCGCGGGTGCGGCCACCCACATTCCAGGGTCCGCGGTTTGTCCAGCCTGGGATGGCGCGGCTTTGCAGGCCAGCCTGGGCATCCTGGGGCAGGGTAGAGGCGAAGGCCAGCTCGCGTTGGCGAATGTGGTCGGGAATTTTACCGGTTTCAGGGTCGCGCAGCCTTTCCAGTTCCCACAGCATACGTTCCTGGGCATCTTCCTCCATACCTTCGGTTGAAAGCGGATTTTCTTTGTATTCTATTTGAAGTTTTTTAACAACTTCTGTCTTTAATTCTGTTTGCGGTTTTGATTTTATACCTTGCTTTTTCGGTGGCCAGCTAAGCACAGAAGCAAAAGAAATACCTATTGATATGGCACTCAGTGCCAGTATGGTTTTTTTCATTGTATGGGAGGGCAATTTACGAAAAACTGCAGGCTTTTTGAAATTCAGAATAAGGCCAATTGCTCGGGCAACAGTCGAAAAGTTTTGCGGTGATGCGGTGTAATGCCATGCGCCCTGATGGCATCGCGGTGGGCTGGGGTGGGGTAACCGGCATTGTGATCCCAGCCGTAATGGGGGTATTTGGCATGCAGTTCTTCCATAATTTCATCCCTATGGGTTTTGGCTAAAATACTGGCAGCGGCTATATTGGTAAATCGGGCATCGCCTTTTACCATGGTTGCATGATCTATATTTTGGTATTTTTTAAAACGGTTGCCATCCACCAAAATAAATTCGGGCCTGTTCTTTAATTGATCCAGAGCCTTATGCATGGCCAATATACTGGCATTGAGAATGTTGATTTTGTCGATTTCCTTAGGGGAGCAAATGCCTACAGCCCATTCAACCGCATTCTCTTCAATGAATTGGCGCAATAAATTCCGGTTACTTTTTGTTACTTGTTTTGAATCATTGAGTAGGGGATGAAAGAAATTATCGGGTAATATCACAGCTGCAGCAATTACCGGTCCGGCAAGGCATCCACGGCCGGCTTCATCACAACCTGCCTCAAGTATTAGGGTGGTATGTTTTAATTGCAGGCTCAATTATTTTTTAATTGTATGGCACGTAGGTATTTCAAAAAAACTTCTTTGGATTGCATGCGGCAAATGTAGAACCCATCAGCGCCATCTTTAATTCCGCCTTTCAAAAAATAGGTACGGATAAATTTAAAAAAACTACTGAAAAGCAATTTAAAAATCAAATAGAAAACGCTTTTATTTTTATTTTGTTCTGCAGCAATATTGGCAAATTTTTGCACCTGTTTTTCCATGGATTCCCGTGTAGGATAAGTATAATGAATCAGATCCCCTTGTAGAAATCCTTCTTCCCCTTGGGTAAGAATAAAACGGTCGTGTGGATTTACGCCACCCCAGTTGCCTTCATCTTTTTTCCACAGCCGAAGTTTTCGATCGGGGTACCAGCCACAAGTTTTAATAGGTTTGCCACAAAAAAAGTTGAGTCGATTCATGGAATAACCGTTCAGATTGGGTGATTCTAATGCAGCTTGAATGCTGTTTTTGAGAGTTTCACTCAGTCTTTCATCGGCATCCAAACTCAGCACCCAGCTGTTTTTTGCCATGTTTTTTGCCCTGTTTTTTTGTTGTATATGTCCATCGAAAGTATGGGTATATACGGTGGCACCCAAACTTACAGCTATCTCACGTGTTTGATCCGTAGAGAATGAATCCAGCACCAGGATATCATTGGCAATGTCCTTAACTGAAGCAATGCAATCGGCAATATTGGCAGCTTCGTTAAAGGTGATGATGACAACAGATAGGGGCTGAGACACAGGGCGAAAATAATGGAAAATGTAGAATGTAGAATGGAGAATTGGGCAGCCAGGCGCAAGGTTCAAGGTGCAAAACGCAAAGCGCCACATTTACAATGGGCGGAGCAAGGTGCATCAGACAATCTTTCAGAATGCAAAATGTAGAATGTAGAATGGAGAATTGGGCAGCCGGCATCCGGGTGCAATTCGCCTTTTGCTAATGGGTAGAGCACAGTGCAAAACTCAAAGTGCAAAATTTGTAGGCGGAGTAGCGGACAATAATGTTGATTAAAGGAACATATGCCCATTCATCTATTCACCGTTTCAGCCAATCAACTAATACACTAATCAACCAATCCACTATGTAACCGACAGCTTGTAGCAATTCAATAAAAATTTAGGTAAATATATATTTGCTTAACCCATGGAAAAGATACTATTGTATATAGTTACCTATCATAATTACATTTTACCACATCCATTGATAGGCGGACCGCATTTACATAATACCCCATTAAACATTAACACAAAACCCTAATTAAATAAAACACAAATACAAAATAACATAATTACATAATACCCCATTTACATAATCACACAATACCACAATTACATATTTACCTAATTACATAACACCACAATACCACAATTAAATAATCACATAATTACACAATACCATAATCACATAATTACATAACACCACAATACCAAAATAAAAAAAGGCCACCATGCGGCAGCCTTCTTGAATTAGGATGTAAGTTATAGGATTAAGCTTGTTTAAGAACTTGGATTTCGGCGTGGATTTTAACCTCGTCGCTCACCAGCCATCCGCCAGTTTCAAGACCTACGTTCCAAACCAGGCCCCATTCTTTGCGGCTGATTTTGCCTTCGATGGTGTAAGCAGCTTTGGCATTGCCCCAGGGATCGTTGGCCGCACCATTGTATTCAACATCAAAAGTTACGGGGTGATTTACACCATGGAAATCGAGGTTGCCGTGCATTTTCCAGGTATTTTCATCGCTGCCTTTTTCAAAGCTGGTGCTTTCGAAAGCCAGGGTAGGGTGGTTGGCGGTGTCGAAAAAGTCGGCAGAGTGAATGTGCCCGTCGCGCTGTGCATCACCGGTGGAAATGCTGTCTACATCGGCTTTGAAAGTGGCAGTAGCTGTAGAAAGGTCGGTGCCATTTACGCTGATATTGCCTTCAAATTTGCCAAATGTACCAGTAACGGTGGTAATCATCAGGTGTTTTACTTTGAATTGCACAACTGAGTGACTTGCGTCTATTACCCAGGTGCTTTTGTCGGTGGTTTGTGCTTCGTTGCTCATATTTTATTTGTTTAGGAGAGCAAAGTAAGTACAAAACATTCGTTTAAACAAATAAAGTTGCGACAATTATTTTTCAATTGGTACAAGATATTGATATTTAAAGCTTTAAAAATACTGTGTTTTAGTAAAATCGACAAAACGATTGGTATAATGGTTTAATTTCAGGGGCGAATTATCGGACTCACTTGCTTAGTAACGCAAAAACACTGTGGAGTGGGGTTGATTTTGACTTATGACTTTAGCCGTATAATTTTATGAGTATTTTATGACTTGAATATTGGGCTAGTGATATTCTGATTCTGTAATTTTGATTTAACAAATGCGTCTACCTGCAGTTATCATAGTATTAGTTTTTTCAATTCATTCGATCAAGTCTCAACATTGGCAAGCGGAATTGAATTTTGGAAAGTCTGGATTTTCGCATGATATTAGCTTAGGTATTGCAAATGCATTAATTGCTGCCGGAGAGAAACTTGTAGTAGTGGGCAGCACAGCTAAAGAAAATGGCAAACCCTGCATCAACAAATTTACTAAAAATGGTAAATTAGACACTCCATTTTATAATACGGCCACTTCACGTCTGAACAAATTTCCCGGGGAATGGTATAGTCTAGTTTTGGACAGCTCTGGTAATATATATGCTGCAGGTTATATGAAAGAAGGTGGAACAGAATGCGCATATATTCAAAAAGTGAATACAGAAGGCTTGCCAGATTCAGCATTTGGTGCTAAAGGTTTTGTGCGACTTAAATTAGCGAATAGTTCAACCCGTATTATGAAAATCAACCTGTTTCGTAATTTTATTTATGTCTGTGGCGGATGTGTTTTTGAAACCAATCAGCGGAATGGAAAGGCATTTATTGCAAGATATAACTTAAATGGTGTTTTGGATTCTTCATTTGGAATTAATGGAATTTATCAGAGAAATATAAGCAACCAAGGTGAAATATTTCATGCATTTGCTTTTGGTCCAGAGGATGAAATTTATCTGGCGGGTAGTTGTTTTAACGGGAGCAATGAGAATGCCTTGCTATCGAAAATTAGCAAGCATGGGAAAAGGGATAGTACATTCAATTTAACCGGAGTTGTTCAAATTAACCCAGGATATGATTGTGTATTTAAAGATATTTTAATTAACAAAAAGAATAAGTTATATTTATGTGGTTTCGTAAATCAGAAAGTTGTAGGGAATGATCCACTTATAGGCGCTTACAATATCGATGGAAGTGTTAATATATTATTTTCAAATACTGGAATTAAGGTATTTAATTATGGTAATTATGATGATTATTTTTATAAATTACAAGAGGATTCAAATGGCAATGTTTATGGTTTTGGCAGTGGTGGATTGCGGAGCCTTAATAGCAGGATTATTAGCCTAAAGATTAGTTCTGCCGGGACACCAGATTTGAACGGAATCTTCTCTTCTGATTTAACAGATGGAGATGAAAATATTACTGATTTTGTATTGAATGAAAACAACGTCTTTGCAACAGGAAGGTATTTTGATGCCAATGGGAATTTGAAATTTGGATTGGTAAAATTGATTTTAGAAAAAAACCTAAATGATGCAACATTGAGCCTGAATGAGAGTCAGATTTGTTATCCAAATCCCTGCAGCAAAGAGGTTTTTGTTAAATTTAGAGTTTTACAAACCGATTCTAATAAACAATCGGGAATCTATAATTTGTTGGGACAGAAAATGGCGGTGCCTATGAGTGTAAGAGTTGAAAATGAAATGATTGTATATCAGTTTAATGTAAGCCTATTGTCTCCAGGTGCATATTGTCTTAAGGTTCAAAATAGTGTGATTAAAGTGTTGAAAATTTAAAAAAGTAAAAAATAGCGTTGATTATCCGTTAAAATCTATTTAATTGCCGGGTAATTTATGGATACCTCGGCAGCCATTGTTAGCAAACTACCCAGCATAGGAACCACCATATTTACGGTTATGACCGGCCTTGCCAATGAGCATAAGGCATTGAATATGAGTCAGGGTTTTCCGGATTTTAATTGTCCGGATGAACTGATTAATCTGGTAACCCATTATATGAAAAAAGGGTACAACCAGTATGCTCCTATGGCAGGTGTGCCCGAGCTGCGCAAGAAAATTGCCGCCAAAACCCAAAAATTGTACTCTGCGGAGTACGACTGGCAAACCGAAATTACCGTGGTACCCGGTGGCACCCTGGGCCTTTTTTGTGCCATCAGTGCCGTAGTGCGCGAAAATGATGAAGTTATAATCATTGAGCCTGCCTATGACAGTTATTTGCCGGCGATAGAACTTAACGGCGGCAAAGCGGTATTTAGCAAACTAAAATTTCCCAACTTTCAAATAGATTGGAATGAAATCAAAAAGCTCATTAACTTTAAAACCCGTGCCATAATTATCAATTCGCCACAGAATCCATCGGGCATGGCTTTTAGTGCCCAGGATCTGACTCAATTGGAGAAACTGGTTGAGGATACCGATATTGTTATCATCAGCGATGAAGTATATGAGCATATTATTTTTGATGGTTTGGAGCACCAAAGTGTAGCGCGTTTTCCCAAGCTGGCCGCGCGAAGTATGATTATCAGTTCGTTTGGTAAAACTTACCATGCCACAGGCTGGAAAATGGGTTATATACTGGCACCGGAGAAATTAAGTGCAGAGCTTCGTAAAATTTATCAATATGTAGCATTTACCGCTATGACACCCGTGCAATATGCCATTGCAGATTTTTTAGATAATGAGGAACATTACATTGGTTTGGGTAAATTTTACCAGGAAAAACGCGATTTATTTCGCAGTTTATTAAAGAAATCCAGGTTTAAACTCATGCCCTGTTCGGGTAGTTATTTCCAATTGATGGGTTACGAAAAAATCGACAATATATCAGACATGGAAATGGCCGTAAAACTGACCAAAGAATCGGGCATTGCGGGTATACCCATCAGTTCGTTTTACCACGACAGAACCGACAATCATGTACTAAGGTTTTGTTTTGCCAAAGGCGACGAAACCCTGGAAAAAGCAGCCGCCATATTATGCGCAATTTAACGGTACATTTGGTTCAGGCCGATCTGGTTTGGGAGGATGTAGATGCCAATCTGCAACATCTGGAAACCCTTATAAAATCTATTCCGGTAGATGAAGGCATAGTGGTTTTACCAGAGATGTTTGCCACAGGTTTTACCATGAAGCCCGAAAAGTTTGCCCAATTTATGGAGGGTGAAGCTGTGCAATGGATGCAGCGTATGTCCGCTGGCAGAGCCATTTGCGGCAGTTTGTCTATCCAGGAGAATGGCAGGTATTACAACCGGTTTATTTGGGTAGAAAACGGCGAAATCAAACATTTATATGATAAGCGGCATCTATTTAGTCATGGTGATGAGCCCAATCATTATACCCAGGGATATGCGCATGCCGAAATTGAATATATGGGATGGAAGATTATGCCGTTGATTTGCTATGATTTACGATTCCCAGCCTGGTGCCGCAATACAACCGGCGCACATTTGCAGCTTTTTGTGGCCAATTGGCCAACGGTTAGAATACAGGCCTGGGAAAAACTATTGCAAGCGAGGGCCATTGAAAACCAATGCTATGTAGCTGGTGCCAACAGGGTAGGGGCAGATGGAAATGGCATTGAACACAACGGAAATAGCTTGATTTGCACTCCTAAAGGCGATATATTATTAAAAGAAACAGGATTTGAAACAATCATTACCCATGAATTAAATGCCGAAGATTTATTACAATTTCGCACTCAATTTCCAGTATTAAAAGATGCAGATCACTTTTCGATAGATCATGAAATACCGGGTTATTAAAATTGCATTTATTTTAGTTTTGTTGTGGATTCCGCTCATGGCTGTAGATTGTTGCAGAATAAGAGACAATGGCAAAGAATTTAAAATATCTTTGGCATTTCAGGATACCAGCAATGGGCAATACAAAGTATTAAATTCCGATTCTGTGAAGTTGCGGGTACTCGATGCTCCAAATCCAGATGCGGCAGACAGCTTTATCGGCGATTATAAAAATATGTATTATAAACGCTTTTTTTTAAATCCAAACGACACCATTTCAAGGGCCGAATTACAGTATCACGGTAAGAAAGACACAATAACGGTGCAATACCACAAAGGCAAAGTATCTTACGAATATTGTAGCAACTCGTACAATATGTTTATCGAAGTGAGCAAAATAGAGGCAACTTCGCATTGGTTATTTGATCAATCCGGTACAACCAAATTGGTTTATCCGCAGGGACCTACCAGAACATTTTACTATTCTGCACGTGAATTTATGTTATATTATAAAGAATGAAAAAGCACATTCAATATTTAATATTTTTTGTTGTTAGTTGCAGTACCATGGTATTGCATTCCCAAACATTCAAATTGCAGGTGGGAATAGAAATGGCGAAGTATATACGCAATTGGAGTTATGTAAAACAGGTTCCGTTGGAGATAGTAGCAATGGGGTATCACGATAAAAAATTGCGGCTGTATCCACGTTTATCCATCGGCACTGGTAGTTTTGAAAAACCTATAAACAATTGCACTGGCGCCGTAAATGGATTTTACGCCAAACCCGGAGTGGATTTTTATTATGGCAGAAGGGGCAAGCTTGTGGCAGGAATTCTGGGATTAAACCTGATTTTGGGTCGCTATAATTATACCAATACAGTGCGTATTTATAACCCTGTTTGGGGTGATTTAATAGAAACCACTTCGGCACAAAATCAAATGATGAATGGATTGGAATTTAATTACGGATTTGCCATAAAAATCAAAAGCAATTTTGAATTTAAATTTCTTACGGGTGTGAGAGGAAAACTGGCGCCCAACTCATTCTCAGAAAATGCCAAAGGCATAATTCCAGGCTATGGTCGAACGTTTGGGAATTATACGGCAACTGCATTTGGGGCCATTATTTTTTCGTATCGATTGGATTAATTTTATCTTAAAACGGTAACTGTACCATTAAGAATTTTGCGCACATTTTGCCCATTGTATTCATACAAAATTTCGCATTTATAAATATAGAAACCTTGCGAGGCGGGCTCACCTAAAAATTTACCATCCCAGGCCGGATCAGGTGATGTGATGTCTAATACTTTATCACCCCATCGATTAAAGATACTCAATCGCACCATTTTAGCCACGCAATCCGAGCTGAGTTTAAATACTTCATTCCGCGTATTTTCATCCGGTGTAAATGCATCCGGAAGCCAGAAATGACAGGGGTTGCAATTTTTATTTACAAGCGTAAATGTGTCGCTGATTTTGCAATTATTCTGGTAACTGGCCTGTAATATGTAGGTGCCTTGATTGGTCAGAAATCGATCTGTTTGGGTAATGCCATCATTCCAGATGAAACCATCAAATTTGCCGGTGTTTACTGTTAATTTAACCGTATCTCCTGCACAAATGGCACCTTGATTTTCGGTAAACAATTCGGTTTTATTAATTTCTTCTACCGCAACATTGTCTATAAGCATATAGCCCATACTTGGGATTATGTTGCTCCCTTTTACCGGCAACACCTGCGAATTTTCATCGGTTTCAAAATTGCCTATGAGAAAATAATTTTCATTGCCTTTGGCTGTAAAACAACCGCTTATTTCGGTCCAGCCTGTAGTATCATTCAGGCGGCTGCTAATGTTTATAACCTGGGGTTTAGCCCTGAGTACCAAATCATCATCGGTGGTATTTATAAGCGTAGGAGAGAAGAAAATCCCCATGTTTTGGACCGCCGAAGAAATAGAAAATCGATCGTTTAGAATGGGCTTTACATAAAATTTCACATAATAGGTATGTCCTTTCGACAGCGTGCTGCTGAGTCTGCCTTCGATGTATTCGCGGTTATACATATTGGTAAATTTGCCATAGGTATATATGCCGGCAAAAGCAGAGCCATGCTGGGGGATGCTGTTGTTGGTAGTAGTGAGACTTCCTGCAAAACCACAGATGGCTGTGTAATAATCGGGTGTGCCGTTGCTGGGGCAGGTCCAGTCTTTGCATGGGCCTTTGTCAAAAAAATCGAATTTGCCGGTAAGTGGACATTCGGCGGCGGTTTCAAAACTGCCGTTCAATACCAGATTCTGGGTATAAGCCGAACCCACAGAATTGATTAAGCAAACAATGATAATACGTAGTAATAATTTCAAAGGCGGAAGTAAACGTTAGACGAAAATAAGGCATCTTTTGTTGGCTGCACAAGTTTGGCCGCAAAAAATGACAATTCCGACTTACTTTTTCTTTACCTCACCGCCTGCACTTTGCAACAGGTAGCTTTTAATAAATGGCCATATTTCGCCATCCATAACGGATTGTACATTGCTGGTTTCCTCTCCGGTGCGCACGTCTTTTACCAACTTATACGGATGGAAAACATAGTTGCGGATTTGGGAACCCCACTCAATTTTCATTTTGCTATCCTCAATTTCGGCACGGGCGGCATTGCGTTTTTGAATTTCGAGTTCATACAAACGGCTTTTCAACATTTGCATAGCACGTTCGCGGTTGCCCAACTGGCTGCGGTCTACCTGGCAAACTACCACTATCCCGGTTGGAATGTGGGTTAACTGTACTTTGGTTTCTACCTTGTTTACGTTCTGTCCGCCAGCACCACCACTTCGAGAGGTATGCAATTCAACATCGCCGGGTTTTATCTCAATTTCAATGGTATCATCTACCAAAGGGTAAACATAAACTGATACGAATGAGGTATGGCGTCGGGCGTTTGAATCGAATGGAGAAATACGCACCATACGGTGTACCCCGTTTTCACCTTTCAGGTAACCAAAAGCAAAGTCTCCGGTAATTTCCAGCGATACGCTTTTAATACCGGCTACATCCCCATCGGTACGGTCGAGTTCATTTACCTTAAAACCGTTTTTCTCTGCAAACATTACGTACATGCGCATGAGCATTTCGGCCCAGTCGCAACTTTCTGTCCCCCCAGCACCCGAGTTGATTTCTACTACACAGCCCAGGTGGTCTTCCTCGCTTTGCAGCATATTTTTAAACTCCAGGTTCTCTACTTCATCCAGGAGCACATTGTAGGTTTCGTCGATTTCGTCGCCTGTAGCTTCGCCGGCTTCGGCAAATTCCATCAGTACATCCAGGTCGCCAAAGCGGTTTTCGATGTCTTTAAAGGCATCGGTCCATACTTTTTTGTCCTTTATTTTTCTAAGATGGGCTTCGGCCTTTTTAGGATCGTTCCAAAAATCAGGATCCAGGGTTTGTTCTTCTTCGTCGGCTATTTCAGCCAGTTTTCTTTCGATGTCAAAGATACCTCCTCAAGGCTTCTACACGGCCCCTTAAATCTTTATATTGTTCCTGATTCACGGGTGCAAAGATAGGAAAAAAGGCATACACCCTGGGTGCGGGTCAGACAATCCAGATTTTCTGTTTATCTCATTTGAAAACAACCATACGTAAATTGAAAACCGGTTTTCGTAAATTGTAGTAGCTAAACTACATTTCGTATGAAGAAAAGTAGTAGACCTACCAAAAGGTATAATTTTAAGTACTTGAAAATGAGTGTGGTAAAAAAAATATCCTAAAAATTTGTTCAAACGAATTGCAATTATTTATGGGTTTTGCTTTAAATTGCCAGTCATGCGGAGGGTTATTGGGGTAATTCTCATATGGCCGATGCTATGTTTTTCACAGCAAGGGCAATATGCAGATACCATAAAAGGGAAGTTGACAATTAATTATAATCAACCCCTGAGAATGAAGGTGTCCCTTTTGGCAGGAGGGGCCTTCGAAACACAAGGACTGGAAGGGAGCGTAATGCTCCCTGCAGGCTTTGTGGATGTTCATTTGCGACCATCAAAATGGTTTGCATTTCATGGCGCGTTGTCTAATCAGTTTCAGCTGGGATGGCAGTTTCAGAAAATTAAAGACACGCGCAATCTGGAATTTGGAGGCAGGTTTTTCTTTCATCGCAAAACGATTGATAAGATAAAAACCTTTACAGCCGGCACAGCCGCCTGGAATTATGATTTCCATTTTCCTGTGAAGGTGTTATGGAATCTGGGTGTTACCGGCGGTTACCGCTTTGGTAGTGGGGTATTTAACTCTGGCCTGGATCCCAAAACACCCATACAATTTAGAAATATGGAAACCGGTAAAATAGGTTTTCATGAACAATTTGCCGTCCCTTATACCTTTTCTGAATACCAGGCTGGATTTGTGCTTAATACCTCCAGCAGCATGCGTCTTACAGCCCACCTTCCATATGGACAAAAAAGGGCCCGACGTATGAAAACTTTTACCGAATTCAGGGTTGAAATCATCTATGGCAATCACTTTAGGGCCGATACCATGATAAGTGTAAAACCCAGTGATCAGGCTTTTCATAATGATAACTATGGGGTAATCATTGGCGATGTGAACCATTGGGGCTATCGGATTTCAGGGTTTTTTCGCAGAAAAATTTTCGGATTTAAAATTGAGGCCGGAGCCAGGCCAGGCATTAATTATCGCTTCTCAGCCTTCGAAAAAAATAGCATTTTAAACCGTACTTATCTCCTTTTTGGGATAGGTTTTGGCTGGATGTAAAAAGTTTGGTAAACATTTTGCCTGTATTTGTCGTCTGATAAATATATGACCCGCTATATCCTATTGCTAATTGGCATACTTTCCATTCAAGGCCCGCTTTCAGCGCAGATTGATACCATTTATCCCAGTTCTAACCTTTGTTACAAAAAATCATTTACCTATAGGTTGGTTACTTCCGAATACCTCGATAATGGAAATAATTATTTTATTGCTTCTACCGTGGATACCACCTACCTCATATTTGAAAATACCGGTGTGCCCCGGGTTTTTAGAATGAAAACGGCAATGGATGAAGCGGGTAAAATTAAAGTTCCCAACCAGGATTCGCTGCACCGCATAGTTCCCGAAATCGAATTCGCACCCAATGGCAGTATAAAACAAATCCGAAATTGGAAAGTGTACCGCGATTTGATTATCAGCTATTACTCAGCCCAGGTTAGGGCAAACGAAATTACCTCTTCCGAGTTTAAAGAACTGCGCGACACTGTAAATCATGAGCATGTAGTGCGCCGCATGGTACTTAATGATGTGAATTGCCTTTTCTATCTTAGCGGAGATACCTTTCGTACCGATGTGGAATACATTCGTTTAAAAGCGGTTCGTTCGCCTTTGTCGGATCAGGATTATTTGTTTAAAGGCAAGCTTACTGCAGGCCGTATGCCGGGTACAAAAAACAGTTTTATCATACACGCTGAAAACAGGGCAGAAGAAAATGAAAAACCATTGCTTATGGAAGAAGCCAAAGCCTATTTGCGCAAACGAACTCCAGCAGGTGAACCGGTATCAGAAATAAAATCGGTTGGCCTCAACAGCGAGCAGGATTACCAGTACAACATGGCTCAGGGCCGCATGATGCGCGTTACCTTTTCGGATGTACTTGCACTCGATATGTCTTCCCGAGGTAATATCCGCACCTTTACCCTTTGGGATATTGTGGAGTAATCCTAAGAAAAATTTTTATTAAACAGTATCCATAATAAAGCCAGGCTGCACAAAATAAAACAGCGGCATAACTGGCCAGTGGTTGCATGGCTGCTCCGGGTTTTACAAACCATTGCTGCATTACAAAATCCATATTGAGTAAATATGCCACAGCAAGTAACAGCCATGGAATCCAGTTTCTACTGAGTATAGCATAGACTAAACCCATAGCCATGGCAGGATGTATGTACCGTTCATGCATTTGGGTAAGAAATAAAAAGAAACCGAGATTTAAAAAAACACCCATTAAAATAGCCTCAGAAATATTCATGTTTTTGAGCCTAAAAAGTGTTTTCACCCAGCCATTTTTGAGCAAAAATAGTAGCGGAATTAATAAAAGTGAAGTAGCGAAAACAATGAACCCCCAATTGCGGTAACTAATTCCCAGCAATGATTTTACCGTATCTTCGGTTTCTACAGGATTAACCTTTAACCACAAAAACCAGGTATTAAAGGCCATTACCGAAACTTTGCTAAAATGCCCCACCGAATCGGTAATTACAAATTGTACCTCGGCCCAGTGAAAGGGAAAAACGACGATTAGAAATAGTAATACACCTCCGGAAATACCAATGAGCCATTGTTTAAAATTGAATTTTACAAGCCACAAAATCAGCATTATGGGAAAAAACTGGATTGCCTGTAATTTCATTAATAATGCCAGTGTAAATATCACTGGAGATGTCCAGGAATGCGGGTGAAAAATTAATACGATAGATAATAAAACCAATAATGAATAAATACCATCCACCTGGGCAAAAACACCTGCATTATACCACCAAAGCGGACTTAATAAAAATAAAAGAATCAAAGGGGTAATTCGTATTTTTAATATGTAAAAACCCAAAGCCAATAATCCCGCTTCGGTTGCCAATACCATGCTTTTCAGGATCATGATTTTTTCATAGAAATTTTCAGGATTGGGTTTAAATAATCCGAATATTTTTAAATAATAAATAAATCCTGGAAGGTAATTGCAGTCGGAGTGTTTATAGATTTCTGCCAAACCAAATTCATTAGTAGCCAGGGCCCAGTTGGTCCACGAACGCACGTCCCAGTAATAGCCTGTATTGGGCATTAATAAAATCCAACAGATTAAAATCAGGGGCCAAAGTATAAAATTGGTTAATTGAATAGGTGCTGTAAAAAAGGCGATTATTTTTTTCATTTTACAGACTTAAGATATTTTGCTCCACACCGTGCGATGTGGGATTTTGGCAAGTTCGGCGCGAATTACAGCGTTTTCTGCCAACATAAACATAGGGTCTTTTTCCAGAATTATTTCGGCAGCCTCGCGTGCCAATAGCAGCCATTTTTCATCCTTCCGAATATCGGCCAGTTTCAAGTCTAGTATGCCACTTTGCCTTGTGCCATCCATGTCTCCGGGGCCACGCAATTCCATATCTACCTGGGCTATTTCAAAGCCGTCATTGGTGCGTACCATGGTTTTTAGTCGCTGCCTGGCATTTACACTCAGTTTGCTGCCTGTTACCAGTATGCAATAGCTTTGGTCTCCACCCCGGCCCACGCGGCCCCTCAGTTGGTGCAGTTGGGCAAGCCCAAATCGGTCGGCATTTTCGATAATCATTACGGTGGCATTGGGTACGTTTACACCCACCTCTATTACCGTTGTCGCCACCATAATATCGGTTTGGTGGTTTTTAAATTTGTGCATTTCGGCATCCTTTTCGGCAGGTTTCAGGCGGCCATGCACCATGGAGTACTTAAATTCGGGGGGCGACAGATATTCGGCAATTACATCATACCCAGTCATGAGACTTTTGAGTTCAAGTTTTTCGCTGTCCTCAATCAAGGGGAAAACCACATAAATCTGCCGGCCTTTTGCAATTTCTTCTTTTACAAATTGCATAATTATAGGTCGCGTATTTTCGTGTCGATGCACGGTAATAATGGATTTTCGTCCAGCCGGCAACTGGTCAATTATACTTACATCCAAATCGCCGTAAACTGTGAGTGCCAGTGTGCGTGGAATGGGTGTAGCTGTCATCACCAGCACATGCGGCACCTGTTGGTTTTTTTTCCAGAGTTTGGCACGTTGGGCTACCCCAAACCGATGTTGCTCATCAATTACCACCAACCCTAATTTTTTGAATTCAACATCCTCCTCGATTAAAGCGTGTGTGCCAATCAGGAAAGGAATTTCGCCATTTTTTAAATTTTCTAATATCGCAGCCCTTTGTTTTTTTGTTGTGCTGCCTGTTAGCAATACCGGTTTTATATCCAAGGGTGCCAGCAAATCCGACAAATTGAGGTAATGTTGGGTAGCCAGAATCGAAGTGGGGGCCATGAGGCAGGCCTGGTAACCGTTATCAGCCGCCAAAAGCATAATAAGCAGGGCCACTATGGTTTTACCACTGCCCACATCGCCCTGCAGCAGGCGGTTCATCTGTTTGCCGCTGCGCATATCGGCATGGATTTCTTTGATTACTTTTTTCTGCGCATCGGTAAGCGAAAATGGAAGATATTTTTCGTAAAAGGTATTGAAATAATCGCCCACATTGCCAAAAACAATGCCTTTGTAATTTTTATTCCGGCTGTTTTTTATTTGCAAATAGCGCAGTTGTAAATAAAAAAATTCTTCAAATTTTAGGCGTTCCTGGGCAGCTTCCAGTTCTTTGGTTGATTGCGGATTATGGAGGGTACGAATGGCATTAGTGCGATTTGGGAAATTATATTTTTTTACCAAATCGGCAGGCAAAATTTCGGGCAGAAAAAAACCTGGTTGATGGACTGCGGTTTGGGTAATCTGCGTCATGAATTTATTTTCAAGCCGCCGTTTGCGCATGCCCTCGGTAAGTGGGTAAACGGGCACCATGCCTTTGCCCGTGAGGTTTATGGTATCCTGTATGGCATCAATTTCGGGGTGGGCAATATTAAACCGCCCGTTGAAAACCGATACCCGGCCAAAAACCAGATAGCGTTGTCCGGAAACCAGGCTTTTTTCCATATACGAAATGCCCCTGAACCATACCAAGTCTATGGCACCGGTATTGTCTTTAAGGGTGGCGGTAAACCGTTTGGCCTGACCTTCGCCGGTAACACCATGGGTAATGAGAATGCCGGCCAGTTGTACATTTACTTCTGTTTCGTGCAGTTCTGAAACCTTGTATAATCGCGACCGGTCTTCATACCTAAAAGGGTAGTGGCTAAGCAGATCGCCAACGGTAAAAATGCCCAGTTCTTTTTGCAGTGCTTCGGCGCGTTGCGGACCCACCCCTTTCAGGTATCCAATTGGTGTTTCGGTAAACGGTTTTTCGCGCTGCACGGGGACGAAAATAGGGCAAAAGGGGCAAAATGAAATACAGGTTTTAGGATAAAAAAAGCAACTAGTTTAATGTGCCCTTTTTTCTAAAATGTCTATTGTGAGAATCTATACTCATTTAAGGCATACAATGAACTCAATAAAAAGTGAGAATTACATAATTTATTGAAAACCTTAGAATTTTAAATTTCATTTATTCCTTCTTCTTCTTCTTGCTATAAAATATTGCAACAACTACAGGCACAATGCTGCATGAAATGATTACGATGATGAGGGTAGTAGAGTCCATATTGTTTGGTATTAGTTGGTTTTATGTTGGTTTGCAGGTTTTCAATTGATTGTGACACTTATAGCATCGAATCGCAGTGGAAAAAGGCCAGAAACTGACAAATTGCGTGTCTTTGATTAGTATCACTTTCATGAACAGAAATGTAAATGTAAAACTTTGAGTTTAAAAACGATTAAACGTGCGTGTTTTATTGAAATTAAAGTATTAAAAATGTTGAATAGACATACTTGAAGCTAATTGAAGATTTCGGTTTACTTTAACAAATCTGTAAAATCAAAAGTATCGCATTAATACCAGTAAAAAAGGTAAAATGCGATACTTTATTTATGAATGGGTTGCTGTTATTTGTTGCCCGCCAGCATTTCGGCCAGGTAATTCAGGGTCATGGTAAAGCCTTCTTTGAAGCCCATTTCAATCATTTTTTGCATGCGTTCCTGCGATTCGTTGTAAATAGAAATGCTCACTTTTGTTACGCCGTTTTGTTCGTTAAAACTGAGGCTCCATTCCGATCCGGGCCAAAAAGGATTTTCGTCTTTGTCGGCAAATACACTGGTGTATTCAAATTTTGTTTTAGGTGCAATATTTTTATACAATTGTAGATTCCAGTTTTCTTGCCCTTCCGGACTCACCATGGCATAAAATCTGCGTCCGCCTTCCTTAAATTCCATTACCTTGGTTCTGGATTCATAGGGTTTCGGCGCCCACCATTGGTCCAGCATTTCGGCGGTGGTAAAGGCATCCCAAACAATGTTGAGATCAGCTGCAAACTCCCTGTCGATATGTACAGTGTTGCTTGCCATGTCTACTTTAAAGTCGAATAGTAAGTGATTCATGATTTTTTTTGTTTTTTTATATTTTCTAGTAAATGATCCAATTGGTTGAATTTGGTTTCCCAAATCTTTTTAAATTGTGCCAGCCATTGCTCTATTTCTTTCATTTTTTCTACTTCTAAGGAGTAATAAATCTCCCGGCCTTTTTGCTCCTGTTTTACCAGTTCGCACTCGGTAAGGATGCGCAGGTGTTTCGATACAGCCTGCCGGGTGCTGTTAAAATTTTCGGCAATGGCATTGGGTGTCATAGCCTGTATGGCAATTAGGGTCATTATAGCACGGCGGGTAGGGTCGGCAATGGCTTGAAATATGTCTCTGCGCATGGGTTTTTAGTTCTTAACGAAACCAATCGGTTGCAAATATAAGTGCAACTTATCGGTTGCGCAAGTTTTTTTGAATGAAATTGGCTTTTGGAATGCAAAATGCTTGCCCTACTGCTTCTGAGGCGGGTAAAATGTATAATGTAAAATGTAAAATGGAACAGCCGGACGCAACCAACATTGACAACACGAGGGTGTGCGGGCGTCTCTGTTTCGTGCATTTTATATTGCGCCAAAATCCATTTTAAGCCTCTGATTTTTGAGATTCTTTGGCAATATGGGCAATTCGGTCAATCCCTAAAAACAGAAGCAAAAGCATGGCTAAAAATGCGTCATGTGTAAAGCATTTGTAAATCATCGCCCCGATTGCCAAAACTGCCAGATAGTCGCTGATTTGGCCCATGGTCTGTAGTATGGATTTATTTTGCTGACTTAATCTGCTGTATAAAGTAGTACTTAATTTACCCAAGAAAGTTCCAGCAAAATACGCCAATGTGAATAGTATGATAAAAATTAGAAAAATGACTGATATGAGTCTTTCAGCGCTGTTCTCATTGAATGCCGAAATTAGAAAGCGAACACTAAAATAGAGCAGCGCCAACAGCATCAGAGGTTTGACGGCCTTGTTCCAAATCTGAAATAAAAATTGTTTTCGGTTCATTTGGTGCAGCTAATATAGCTAAGAGGGTTTAAATAATTTGAAGAATAGGTTTTATTTAGATTAATTGATAGATACCTAATAATCCCAGTCGATAAGAGTTAAGTGCCGGTTTGAACATAATCAATCAAGTCCCAGTGTTTTGTTTTGTCGTTCCAATGAAATGCCAGCAATCCTCGAGGCAAGGCTCTTCGGATGATTACGGTTTTTTTGTCAATTGAGAATAAGGGGATACAATAATTGTCATGGTAAAATGGCCCTTTTTTTGGTTTAATATTCTTTTTAAGTTGATTTTTATCCCATTGGGTAATTACAGGGTGTTTAATTTGGTATTTAAAAAATGCGATATCGGCTGAATCAATGAAATAATGGAGAGTATCAATCCCGATTTTGAACCACTCACAAATGGCATCAATGCCGCGCAGTGCAGTTGAGTCACTAATACCGCGATATGCTGAATCATAATAATGGGTACATACGCGTGCATCTATTTTCAGTTTCTTACCCCCATTAAATTCAGCGCTATTCATAAAGGAATAAACTTCGTCTATGCGCACTTCTGGTGTGTTTTGTGAATATACCCTTTGATATAGAAAAAGTAAAAGAAGTAAATATACTTTATTCATGAATAGTGTTTTATTTGAAAACATTGTTAAATTCAGTCATAAAATAAAAACAGGATATTATTTGACAAATGTATAAACCAAAGGCTAAAATTCAAATTATTGAATAAATTTCTACCTCAAAGTAAATCCTTACATAATGTCATTGCGAATCGGTTATTGTGTAACCTGAAAGGCATTAATATTCCAACACATCTTAACTCCTGGAATTATTCCTATTCCTTGTATCCAATGGAGTCACCCACCTAACGGCAAAGCTATTTAGATCAAGGCAGTCTCTTTTCCCTATTCCCTATCCACTATTCCCTACTCCTGCTGCGCATTACTTCATTGCCCAGACAGCCCAGGAATATGAGCAACATGCCATAAAATGTATCTTCAAAAGGAATGGTGAGCATGCGGATGCCCAGGTTTTCGTTGTCGTTATACCATACCACAGGTTCGCTGAGGCCAGTGCCGGTGAGGATGCCGTTGCAGATGAAAAAGGGTATTAGAATGAGTAGATACACAGAAAAAAAGCGATCGAAACTAAATTTCGGATAGAATTTTAGGGTAGCCAACAATGTGAGTGCAAATGCTATAAATGTAGTGCTGGTGTACCATTTGTTGTAAAAATATATGCCTGAAATCAGTAATAATATTGCCAAACCAATCGCCAGTTTTTTACCGAATTCTGGTTTCATCCAACTGATGTTAAACGCCCTGAAACAGTGGTAAGTAAACAGGCATGAGAACGGAATGCAAAGAAAAAACAGGTATTCCTCCAAGGGTAAATTGAAGATGTAAATGCCCACTATGTATTTGGGTGTAAATCCCCATACTCCCCAGTGGGTAAACAGATGATCGGCCAGAATGAATGGCAAGGCCGCCAACAACATGGGAATAATTACAGTTTTAAAATTTTTATAGAAACGCAATTTAGGATGAAAACCCGCTATAAGTGGCACAAAGATGGCCGAGAGATCCACGGCCAGGTAAGTAAAGTGGGAGAGGGGCATCATTTTTTTCTGGAATTCCGCGCTTCAATAAAATATTTGCGGGGTACCCATAACATGCCAAAACATTCGCCTTCGAATTTGCCCAAATGTTTATGATGGATTTTATGAGCTTTTCGCAAGCCGCGCAGGTAGGTACTTTCGGTTTTTTTCAACACAGGAAAACGCTGGTGAATGAATAAATCATGCACAAAAAAGTAGCAGAATCCGTAAAGGGCAATACCAGTCCCAATCCAAAATCGGTAATCGGCAAAGCCATGGGCAGCGCCTATTAGCATTAGGGTAATGCCGGGCACCGCAAATAGCATGAAAAAGAAATCGTTGCGTTCGAAAAAACTGTCGTGGTCTTTTAAATGATGGTCGGCATGCAGCTTCCACAGCAGTCCGTGCATGATGTATTTATGGGTAAACCAGGCTACGCCCTCCATAAAAAAGAAGGTAAAAACGCAAATGGCGGCATTGATGAGTATGGTCATGCTTGGCAAATTTAGATGATATTAAATTTAAAACGGAACCATGATTGTACCAACAGCCCCAATTTTTGCAAATTGTCTATTCGAATGCGGCTATGCATAATGGTTTCGTGGGTTTGGTGGCGAATCTTTTCGTTCAATGCACGGTAATAAACATAAGCAATAAATACACCCAATTTACTGGTGCGGGGCAGTTGTCGAATTCCGCGCAGTGCCTCTTCAAAGTCGGCTTCAATATCCTGTTCAATTGCGGCTTTTTGATGGGCATCGAAACGGCTGAAATCCACCCCGGGGAAATAGGTGCGTCCAAGCGTACTAAAATCCTGTTTCAAATCGCGAAGGAAATTTACTTTTTGAAAAGCAGAACCCAGTTTCATTGCCGAAGGTTTCAGTTTTTGATAGGCCTCTTCATGCCCGTCGGTAAACACGCGCAGGCACATCAGTCCTACCACTTCGGCCGAACCCAGGATGTATTCTTTATATGAATTTTCATCGTGTATGGATTTAAATAAATCCATTTCCATACTGTGCATAAATGCATCAATCAATTCGCGTTCGATATTAAATTCATGAACGGTTTTTTGGAATGCATTCAGCACAGGATTGAGGCTTATTCCAGCTGTCAGGGCATACTCCAGGTCAATTTTAAATTGCTTAAACAATTCTGCCTGATTGTAGTCGTGAAAACTGTCTACAATTTCATCGGCAAGCCTTACAAATCCGTAAATATTATAAATGGGTTCATGGTATTTACGTCCTAAAAAGTGAATGCCAAGAGAAAAGCTGGTGCTGTACACGTGCGTAATACTGCGGCTGCTTTTGGAAGAGACTTTGTCGTATAAGTGTTTCATTTTTATTTTTTTTCGTTGAGTAAATTTGCCACCTGTTTTGATACAATCTGGGCCGAAATCAGAGAGGGTGGTACTCCTGGCCCGGGTACAGTTAATTGTCCGGTATAAAACAAATTGGATACTTTTTTGTTTTTAATTCCGGGTTTTAAAATAGCGGTTTGCTTTAAAGTATTGGCCAAACCATAGGCATTGCCTTTAAAAGCATTATAATCGCTTTTAAAATCATTAAGGCAGTAGCTGCGTTTATAGATAACATGGTTTTTTATTTCGGTATTGGTGAATTTTTCCAATCGGTCCATTATTTTCTCGTAATGGTTTTCTCTTTCTGCATCGCTGTCTTGCATGCCACTGGCAATGGGTACCAGTATAAACAGATTTTCTTTTCCTGCGGGCGCTACAGCCGGGTCGGTAACAGACGGGGCGCACACATAGAATAAGGGGTTCGCCGGCCATTTTGGATCGGCATAGATTTCATGTGCATGTACTTTAAAATCGGCATCAAAAAACAAAGTATGGTGCTGTAGGGTATTTATTTTTTTATCAATTCCCAGATAATAGATCAGTGCAGACGGAGCCATTACACGGGTATTCCAATAAGTATCGGTATAATTCCGGTATTCGGGTTCGAGTAATTTTGATTCAGTAAATTCATAATCGGCGGCAGAAATAACCACGTGCGCCCTATGAAAAGTATCTCCAACCCATACCCCTTTTGCCTTGTCTTTAATTACCTCAATTTTGGTTGCAGGTGCATCGGTAATGATGGTTACACCTAGTGAAACCGCCAATTTTTCGATTGCCTCCGGAATTTTGCACATGCCACCCATGGGATAATAGGTACCGGTAAACAATCCTGCATAATTCATCATGCTATACAATGCCGGTGTATTTTCGGGTTTGGCACCTAAAAAAAGAATCGGAAATTCAAGCAGTTGAATCAGTTGGGGATGCTTAAAATACCGGCGTACATATTTCGAGAATGATTCGAAAAGATTAAGGCTAAACAGGGATTTAAAAACTTTCAATTGAAAAAATTCTGTAATCGAAATGGAGGGCTTAAATACCAAATCCTCCATCGAAATTTTGTATTTAATTTCTGCCGATTCCATGAATTTTTTCAATTTCGCAGCGGCACCTTTTTCCAGACTTTCAAACAAGGCATAGATATCGGTTTCCTTATCCGGAACCTGCATGGTATCCTGATTTCCAAAATGGATGGTATAACCAGGGTCTAATCTTTTTAACTCATAAAAATCGCTGGTTTTTTTGTTAAAAAGGGCGAAAAAATTATCGAATACATCGGGCATCCAATACCAACTTGGACCCATATCGAACATAAAACCATTTTCTGAAAAATGCCTGGCGCGGCCCCCGGTGCTGCTGTTTTTTTCGAGCACCACTACCTCCATGCCTTCCTTCGCCAAACAACATGCTGCAGCCAACCCGGCAAATCCGGCCCCAATAATTACTACTTTTTTCTGGCCGCCGTTAGTCATGTTTGGGCAATGATTTTATTTCAAATAAATGTTGATCCAACTGGGTGGGATTTTGTACCCAAATTAATTTCGACGGGGTTTTGACTTTGGCCATTACAGCCTCGTGTGCCATTACATATATACGATTAATTTGGGGCAATAGGTTTAGCTTTTTCAAATATTCACTAAGTTTTTCTGGATCAACTTGAATGGTAATACCCACCAACACGGATTTGCAACCTGTAATTTCGCAGGCCTTACCAATGTTGTCGAAAGGTACACTCTGACCCAGGTAAACGGTATTTATACCTTTACTTCGAATGAGGTAATTGAGCAACATTAGACCCAGATCGTGCAATTCATTTTCGGGTGTGAACAATAAAATTTTATCCGAACTTTTGGCTTCCACTTGCAGATTATCCGTAGCTGCAGCCACTTTCATTTTTACCAGGCTGGATATAAAATGTTCTTGTGCCGGGATAATTTCACTGGTATTCCACATAAGGCCTATTTTTACCAGAACCGGAAAAACAACCTGTTCTACCGTGTTTTCAAATCCCAGTTTTTCATTGCACCAGTTAAACACCGAAGAAAATGCCGATTCATCCATTGCGATTAGGGAGATAATGATTTCATTGATACTATCTTCGATGAAATCTTCGCGACGGGTGTTGGTAGAAATATGTTTGCGAAGTTCGTGGTTTAATTCCTCGGGGCTCAAATTGCCCAGTTTGGAAATCTTCCAGCCGTATCGCTGCAAGGTGCTGATGTTTAACAATTTTTTTAAATCAGAGTCGGAGTAATACCGGATATTGGTTTCAGTGCGCGATGGATGAAACAAATCATACCGCTGTTCCCAAATACGAATTGTATGTGCCCTGATGCCTGAAAGTGCCTCCAGATCGCTGATTGAATATTGTTCTTTCATGTTTTGTTTAACAAAACCCGGCACAAAGTTAAACAAATGTTTAAGTATTCCAAGTAAAGATTAAACAAAATTTCATAAATCTGACAAATCTCTGGACTGAAGCGGGAAAAATAGCAGGGGGTGGGCATCTGGCTATATTTTCCTAATTTTGCCCCATGCTTAAAGGAAAAACCGCATTAATTACTGGCGCTTCGCGCGGCATTGGAAAAGGAATTGCAGAGATATTTGTTAAAAATGGCTGCAACATTGCTTTCACTTATGCTTCTTCGGTAGAAAAAGCCATGGCGTTCGAAAAAGAGTTAGCTGCTTATGGCATTAAAGCCAAGGGTTACCAGAGTAATGCTGCCGATTTTGCGGCCAGCGAAGAGTTGGCTAATGCGGTAATTGCAGAATTTGGCAAGGTCGACATTCTGATTAACAACGCCGGAATTACCCGTGATACCCTTTTAATGCGTATGACCGAAGCCCAGTGGGACGAGGTGATGGATACCAACCTGAAAAGTGCGTTCAACCTCATTAAAGCCTTCCTGCGCCATTTTCTGGGCAATAAAGCCGGTAGCATAATCAATATGACCAGTGTAGTTGGAATTACCGGCAATGCAGGTCAGGCAAACTATGCAGCGTCTAAAGCAGGCATGATTGGGCTTACCAAATCTGTAGCCAAGGAACTGGGAAGTCGAAGCATTCGTTGCAATGCAGTAGCTCCAGGTTTTATTGAAACAGAAATGACCGAAGCCCTGAATGAAGACATCCGCAAAGCCTGGGTGGATAACATTCCCCTGAAACGCGGCGGAACCACCGAGGATGTGGCCAATATGTGCCTTTTCCTTGCATCTGATATGAGCACCTATGTAACCGGCCAAACGCTGAATGTGTGCGGCGGCATGGTGATGTAAAAGCTGTTTTACAGCTTTTACAGGGAATAGGGAATAGGGAAAAGAGTCAACACCCGGGCCATTTCTCTCTGGTCGGAGTTGTCACCCACTAGTTGTAAAATGTAGCGTTTTTACAGGAATCTAATTTTAGATTTATTTATACATCCATTTCCAATATTTCAGATGAAATTTGTTTTGGATAAACATATTTACAATTATTGTATAAATGACCAACAGAAGGGGTAGAATTGAAAAATCAGGCCCTAAAAGCAGTAGTACACTGAATATCCTTGCATATTCAATCCAAATAATACAGCGTTTTTGCTCGAGCAAAGCTCCACAATTAATAAAGGTCAACAACAAAATGGCTGCAATTTCAATCTGGTAAGGATTCAATGGTTTTTGGATTTGGAAGATTAACATACAAATCAGAATTATCGAGCTGATAATCTGATATATCAAATATTGTTTGAGATGCCTTGTGATGGGTAGTTTTTTTCTGTGGCTGAATAACCTGAATTCTAATGCTACTCTGGCACCATGCGGCAAACTATCGGGGTTGCCAAAAAGTATTTTTAGCTTGTTTTTTAATCCAATGGCTCGATTAAAATGATAACCCAGCTCAAAAAAATAATGAAAATGTTGCCAAAGAAAACTATAATTACCAATGGGTTCGGTTAAACCATAAACAGTTTGTATTTTTTTTTCTTCTTTTTGAAAGGTGCCAAATAGTTTATCCCAGAATACGAATAAATCGCTATAATTTTTATTGATATATAATTCGTTACTGGCATGGTGCACCCTGTGGTGGGAGGGTGTAATGAGTATATGTTCCAGTATTCCAAAGCTTTTGATTGTTTTGGTATGAGTAAAAAAGGAATAAGCTCCGTGAATGATTAATGTAATTGATACCAGTTGTGGGTGAAATCCAATCAGGGGTAACATGCACCAAAATATATTTCGAATAAAAGCCTGAATAATCGTAATGCGCGCGGCTACTGAAAAATTAAAATCAGTACTTTGGTGGTGCACCACATGCGCGGCCCATAAAATATTAACCTCATGCCCAAGTCGATGATACCAGTACCATACCAGGTCGGTAATGGGCAATATTAAAATATAAATGAGCTAGTTGGATTGAATCGTAAATAAGCGGTAATGGTCATATATAAAATAAAAACTCTGAATAAAAAAAGCATATGCAAACAGATTTAAAGTGCGTTCAGCCAGCCCTGTAACTATATTCGATACTATATTTTCGAAGGATCCAAAATAAATTTTCTTGCGTTTGGCCATCCAATATTCAATACCCAGTAAAAGAAAAAATACCGGGATTAAAATCAGTGCCAAAGTTGTACTAGTCGTTTTCATCGGCCATAAGTTCTAAGTGTCGTTTGCGCACGGTTTCCCCAATGGGTGTAGGACTTCCGTCGTCATCAATTCTTACAAATGTGGTATCTGTGCTGCAAACCACTGTTTCTTCGGCACTGTATAAGCTGTATTTTCTAACCTCTATATGCAATGAAATCGAAGTGCGCCCCATGTCTTTCACCGCGCCGTATATGCGCACGTGATTGCCCGATTTGATGGGTTTTTTGAAATGCAATTCACCCACTTTTAAGGTAACCATGTTTGGGGTAAAGCAGTATTCTGTGGCATATGCAGCCGCTGCTTCATCAATCCATGCCATTAAAATACCTCCAAACAAATTGCCATGAATGCCGATATCCCGGGCCATGCATATTTTTTTACTGATTAATTTCATGCTTCCCTTAGTTTAATAATCGATTAATTATTAAAGACACCCCCTTGTTTTGCGAAATGCTCTTCAGCGTTTCTAAATCAATCTCTCCAATGATATAGCCTTCTTCGCTGTTTTGGTAGATTTCATGGATGGAAGTGAAATATTGTTTAAAACGCTCAATTTGCTTGATATCGGTTCTTAGCATTGCTATAGATTTTACATTCTGGTTTAGTGTTTCCATGGGTTTGAGTCCTATTTTTTTGTATTCGTATTTGTAATTGTATGCCAATGCAGAGATATCGGAAAGTACCGCCGATGCTGTGGGATAGGCACCTGCTCCTTTGCCCTGAAAGAACTGATTTTCGGTAAATGCAGTTTCAAGCATTACCCCATTATATACATCATCTACCTGAAAAAGTTTTTCATCTGACTGCACAAAAAAAGGAGCAACAAATGCCGAGATTCCGTTTTCTGCATTTTTATAGGCCTGGGCTATCAGCTTTATTTTATATCCTTTTTCGCGTGCATAATTCAATTCCAATTCACCCAGATGCTGAATGCCATAATTAAATATTTCTTCGGGTTTTACCACCACTCCAAATGCGTGGGCCAACAGAATTAATAGTTTGTATTTGGCATCAAATCCACCCGTATCCAACAGTGGATTGGTTTCGGCATATCCTTTATCCTGGGCTTCCTTCAGGGCAGTATCATATCCTTTATTTTCACTAAAAATTTTAGAAAGAATATAATTGGTACTTCCATTTACAATCCCTTTTAATTTATCCAACAAATCATTGTCGTAGTATTCCTCCAGATTTCTGATAATAGGTATACTGGCACAAACACTGGCTTCGTAAAGCAATGGTACCTGAAATTTTTCCTGCAATTGTTTCAGTGTGTCGAAATGCTCTGCTACCATTTTTTTGTTGGCGGTTACAACGGCTTTACCGTTTTTTAATGCGGTACTTACAATTTCAAAAGCAGCATCGGCATCATCAATCAATTCAACCACAATATTTATTTCAGGGTCATTTAGTATTTCCCATTTATTATAGGTAAAATATTCGCTGGCAATGCTGCGTTGCTTATTTTTTGTTTTCACACAAATCCTACGGATATTGGCTTGCAATGTGGGTGTTTTTTCAATTACTTCGTACAAGCCCTGCCCCACACAGCCAAAGCCAAACAGCCCGATATTTAATGGTTTTTTATTTGTCATTTTATTTACTATTTAAAGAGTGGCAGTGCTGTATAAATTGTCTGAATGGGTAAACGGGATTTCGAAAGCAGCCTGCACAAAAGCTTGTTCTAAATCGCGTATCAGATCCTCCGCATCTTCTATCCCACAGCTGAGTCGAATCAATGAATCGCTTACCCCGCTTTGAATCCTCTTTTCGTGCGGAATGGATTTATGGGTCATTTCACAAGGCAGGCAACACAAACTTTTTACTCCACCCAAACTTTCGGCCAGTTTAAAATATTTTGTATTGGTAACCAATGTTATGGCTGCTTTTTTATTGTCGCCCACAAGGTCAAATGAAATTACGCCGCCGTATTTTCCGTTTTGTTGAACGGCAGCAATGGCGTGGTTTTTATGGCTTTTTAATCCAGGGTAGTACACTTTATTTGCCAGCGGATGTTGTTCTAAAAATGTGGCAATTTCAAGGGCTGTTTTGCATTGTTTTTCAATCCGCAATGCGGCAGTTTCTATGCCCCGTATGGCCAAAAAACAATCCTGCGGGCCTAAAATACCGCCTGATGCATTTTGAATAAATTTAATTTTTTCGGCCAATTCTGGATTATTTACTACCACAAGTCCGGCCACCAAATCGCTGTGCCCGGCCAGGTATTTGGTGGCGCTGTGCACTATAATATCTGCTCCGAGTTTAAAGGGCTGTTGGGCCAGGGGAGAGGCAAAGGTATTGTCTACAACAACCTGAATCCCATGCTTATGTGCCAGCTTTGAAATGGTTTCAATATCCGAAATTTTAAGTGTGGGATTTGTGGGTGATTCGAGCCAAATAAACTTGGTATTTTTATTAATTAATGGTGCAATATTTTCTGCATCGGTGGTGTCGCAGTAATGTACTTTTATACCAAACTTGGCATAAACATGGGTAAATAAGCGGTAGGCGCCACCATAGATATCGTCTACCGCAATAATTTCATCGCCGGTGGACAGTAATTTTAGTACCGCATCAATGGCGGCAAGGCCGGTAGCAAAGGCATAAGAAGCGATTCCTCCTTCGAGATGGGCCACCAGATTTTCCAGCGCCAGACGGGTGGGATTTCCAGTGCGGGCATAATCAAAGCCTTTGTTAACGCCTGGAGATTCCTGCACGAATGTGGCAGTTTGAAAAATGGGAACGGTGATAGAACCTGTAAGTGGATCAACGGGAATTTGGTGTAAAATACTGGTCGAATTTGTCATTGGTTTTTATGTTTTTTTAGGTGGAACATAACGCCAACGAATATCAAAACAGTACCGGAACGAGCATAAAAAAAGCTCTCCCGATGTGTCAGAAGAGCTTTAGTATATAGAATAAACTATGGTTGATTTTAAAGCTGTTTCTACTCATCTTTCCCCTTGCGGAGCTGGATTTAGCACCCATCCATGGCGGATTGGTTGCTCAGACTTCATAGGGCCAGTCCCTCAGTCTGTCTTGATAAGCGTTTTTGTCAGAACTGCCGCAAAGATAAAATCATTTTTCTCCTGGTGTCAAGTTTTTTTTTTAAAAAAAAATAAATTTTGCCCTGTTTTTAGTTTTTATCAAATCGAATACTGCCCAGAAAAGATTGCAAATCTTGGGTTTGGCTCTCTGGATCCCATGAGGTAATAATGATCACTGCATAACCATTGATGATATCGGCATAGTAGTTTTGAAAAACTACCGAATTTTCATGGACCATTTTAATTCGCATCAAATAAAAATCGCGGTTGCCTAGTTTAATTACAGGGTAGTGCTGATCTAAAAAAGTACAGTTGATGTTGTTTGCTCTGAGTTGGGCCTTACTGGCTTCAAGGTATTCTTTGCCGGAGGAAACAAACAAATTGGTGCCAATGTGCTCTACCAACATGATTATATTGGTATTATACACCAGGTTTGTACCCGGCTTGTATCTAAAGGCAGTAAAAAGGGTTGCTGAAGTTTTTTTAGCGTCCTCCATCCGCTTCTGAATGGCTTTTTCATTTTCTTTCAATGAATTTGTGTATCCCTGCCGCATTAAGCTATCGGTTTCGTCCTGGGTTTGTATATACCAGTTTTTCGGAACGTCTAAACTCAGGTTGAAAAAAGTATTGGTATATCGATTCTTGTTAAACTTCCCTAAATCAAAGTTCTTAGGGATTTGTTTGGGACCACAAGCGTTGGCTAGTACAATTAACCCGGCTAAGGTCGTTATAGTTCTGATATTGAATAGTGCCATAAACAGCATGCAATATAGTAACGATGTCGGATATCTGATATGAAATCCACCATCCGAAATCGGCCATCCGTTATTATCTTTGCGCCCCGTTATGGCTTTAGACCAACAAGAAGATGTGTATCCATATGAGAAGAATATGGGCTTTTTCGACCATATCGATGAGTTGCGCAGCAAACTGGTGCGCATTGCATTGGTAGTGGTAGTTGGTATTATCGTTGGGTTTATTTTTGTACAAGACCTATTTGATAAGGTAATTCTGGCCCCTTTTGAAAAAGATTTTTGGGGGTATAAATTCTTTTGTGCGGCTGGCAGGTTATTTACAAACAGCGATGCCATGTGCTGGACCCCACCAGTGGTTGAAATGCAAAGTCAGCAAATTCAGGGACAGTTTGTGAGTGCATTTAAAATTTCTCTGGTGGCGGGCGTAATAGTTGCATTCCCATTTATTGTGCAACAAATTTGGCTTTTTGTAAAACCGGCTTTAAAACAGGCCGAAATCAGAAAAATTAGAAGGTCTTTATTCGTGGTTTCGCTGCTGTTTTTTACCGGCGTATTGTTTGCCTATTTTTTACTGGTGCCAGTTGCTACCAACTTTTTACTTACTTATTCCCTCAGCCCCAAAATTAAAAATATCATCACCGTTAGCAGTGTAACTGGTTTTGTAACCTTTATGAGTTTGGCTACCGGCCTGGTTTTTGAATTGCCCGTGCTCATTTATATCCTGGCCCGCATTGGTTTTGTAAGCTCTGGTTTTCTTAAAAAATATTGGCGCTATGCGGCTGTAGTAATTTTTATAATCGCCGGTATTGCCACCCCATCTCCCGATATTTTTAGCCAATTGCTATTGGGATTGCCACTCATGACCCTTTATTTTATTGGTATCTACATTGCCAGGCGTGTAGAAAAACGCCGCGAAGCGGAAGAGGCCTAAGCCTTGGCTGCGGGCAAGCCCAGGGTAAATGTACTGCCTTTTCCTAACTCGCTTTCCACGGTTATTTTGCCGTGCTGGGCTTCCATAAATTCTTTACTGATAGCCAATCCCAATCCGGTACCCTCTTTTTTTGTACCCGGTATTTTAAAATAACGGTCGAATATTTTTTGTAAATATTGGGGTGCAATCCCTTGGCCGGTATCAGAAACTGAAATCAATACCTCATTATTTTCCGCTGCAATTTTGATTTTTATTCGGGAATTATCATAAGAATACCGAATGGCATTGGTAAGTAAATTGGTAATTACCCATACGGTTTTATCAGTATCTGCCATTACCCACAATGGTGTTTCGGGTACTTCTACATCTATATTAATTTGTTTTTGTTCAGCCAGGGTTTGTGTGGCTAATATTGCGGGCTGTAATATGTCTGCAGGGTTGGTTTGACGCAGGGTTAGTTGAATGTTGCCGCTTTCTACCTGGGCCATATTCAATAATTCGCCGGTGATTTTGAGTAAACGATTTGAATCCTCTTTAATGCTTTTTACCAAATTGTTTTGTTCGGCATTCAATGGGCCAATTTGATTGTTTTCCAGCAGCTGCAGGCTCATTTTTATGCTGGCAATAGGGGTTTTAAATTCATGCGAAACGGTGGCTATAAAATTGGTTTTAGCAAAATCCAACTCTTTATATTCGGTAATATTTCGCAGAATAATTACATGCCCGATAAGTTGTTGTTGCTTTTCTCCCGTGGGTGTTACTGAGATATGTACAATTTCTTTTTTAAAATAACCCTCTTTGTTATGGGTAAATATTTTAATGGGTTTTGCAGGTTTTATTACCTCTGTTTCTGGTAAAGCCAGGTCTTGAATTAAACTGCGCAATAGATCATTGGTAATGGCCAATTCTTTGGCTGATTTTCCAATAATATCAGCTTGTTTTTGCCCGATAATATGACTGGCTTCTTCGTTTATAAACAGAATATTTAATTGTTCATCTAAACCGATTACCGGGTCGTGCATGTTGTTTATCAGCGTTTCAACCCGTTTTTTCTCCATCATAATTTCGGCGAGGTTTGTATCGGTATACTCCTCGATTTTAGCCGCCATAATGTTAAATGACTGTGCGAGTTCGCCAAATTCGCTGTTACTTTCGAAATGGACCCGCTGCTTGTATTTCTTATCGGCTATTTGTTTTATACTTTCGGTTAGTTCTTTAATAGGATTGGCTATGTTAGCAGGTAATTTAATTAATAATAAAAATGCCAGAACGATACACAAGGCACCAGTAATAGAATTAAAGCTGGTATAAGCATCAGCGCGGCTTTTTGCCAATTCGCTTTTCCGCTCTATGGCTTTCATATTTAAATCCATAATTACAAATAAATCCTGCCGTATTTTGGCCAGCATTTCAGGAGCGAATGGTCGGTTTTTGTAATTGTTGAAATGCGTACGAAGTGCTTTGGTGGCTGCAAGTTCGCCGCTTTCTGTGATGTTTTTTTCTTGAAAATATAAATAGTGTTCTATGGTAGAAAATTTATCTTTCTTATCAGTTTCAAGGGTATTTAAAATGTTTAAACAATATTGTACCGACTGGTAATTGGCTACCAGTATATTGTCGGTATTGCGTTTTAATTGATAGATGAAAATGCTACCCAACACACAAAGCAGGATGATAAATGCGAATAATAATCCAACACCAAGGTTTAATTTCTTTTTTATTTTCATCCCATTAAAATTGCATCAATCCTGTTATTAAACCGGGCTTCGGGTATTTATATTCGGAACAGCAATACAAAGATTACCCTATTTTCAGTTTTAACCAAATCAGGCCTCCAATTGGGGTCTAGCGCAGTTGTGGCATAACCTGTTTGCGATGTTACACCACCCGGTCCTGCAAAATACGGTACATTGGCATGTCGATGCACATATTCAATGCGAAATGTAAAACTTTGATTGGGTAAAAAATCGATATTGGTAGAAACATCCCAACCCTTAAATGGGTCACCGGGGTTGGCACTGAATGGAAATGCTCCCTCTGTTTTGGTTGGATCTTGTGGATTGGGAAGTGGACTGGCCTGACCTGTTGGATACAGTACCAGATATCGCCCTGGATTCTGCATCAATCCGCCCCCTATTGTCCAGGCAATTTTATTTTGGGCAAACCAAATGCGGTTATAAAACATTATGCTGGTAAAAAATTGTGCGGGTCCCTGAATCGAATCTCCATTTTTAAATCCATTAACTCCGCCGCCCTTTTCAAATCCGAAATCTCCGGTAAGTGAGAATGCCATTTTGCTGATGCCGCCAGCATGTGGGCGATTGAGATAGCGCACCAGTAAACTGTTGTCCGAGTGGAAACGTTTGCGCGCCGGAATCAACGCTGCATCGGTACCGTAGTAATCGTTTGTAAGTAATTTAATATTACTGTTTGGCATCCATGTTAGATTGCAACCCAAACCAGGCATTTTGTTAAATCGGCCATAGGATTGCCATCCATTTATCAGCCAGGGTTCAATTTTGAGATGCTTTGTGGGATAAATTTGCACACGTATACCATTAAAAAACCAGGGTGTATTATCCGATGTAAAAGATGCCTGATATTCCCAGTTTTCAGCCTGGTAATAAGAGTTTAGTCCGATGTAAGACATAAACATACCTGCATCTATATTTATTCCGTACCATTTGTTAAAATGATATCCTATATATGATTCGGCCAGGTAGCGATATACATTGTGCAAATTGTATTGTCCGCGATAGGGGCTGTAATCGTTGCGGGGCACTACAATGCTGCGGGTTCCAAATTGGGTCATAAATCGTGCACGTGCCTGGTAATAATTAAAATCGCCGCCAAAATGCAATGCAGAAAGTTGAATTTCATTATTGCGCGAAAGGGCTGTAGAACCTACAACAGTATTGTCGATTGGGTTGTTGTACGAATGAGTATAGTTTACATCCATCATTAAAGCCGGGGAAAAAAAACGGTTGTTTTTAAATACAATTGAATCGCGTCGGTCACTGCCATTTTGCCAGGTTCCATCTATCCCTTCAAATGGTTCTCCTCTTTGCTGGGCCTGTGCCGATAAGTTTAAAATGAATGCAAGTAATAGGCTTGAAATTTTGGTTTTGTACTTGAATACGGGGCTCATTATTTTTATTTAGTTATGATTGGGATTTGTTTAGAGAATTGATACACTCTGTTTATTTTATAGATGTGATAAAATTTGTCGTAAACAGTTAATTGTTTGTCGTCAGCGAAATACATGTCCAGTAATTCATGAAAAACCTGGGCAGTCGGAAATGCTATTTTTAAATTATAAATGGTTAATGGGTATATTTTTTCGCCAATTTCTGGGCTGAAAAAATATTCAGTATGTTCATAGTTGCCTTTTCCTCCATCCACCTGCAAAAAGCTGTAAAGCTGGATGTTTTCACGCGGGTTGAGCACTATATAATCCACGTTGTTGTATATCCGATGCACGTTGCCCGCGGCATCCCTATATCCGTAAATCGAATCAAATTGCAGGTTATAGGAAGAATCTCCAATATGAATATCAATGAATTTTCTGGTAATATGAATTTTAAATTTGTATTTAATTCCCGCCTGGGGTGCGTAGGTAATTCTTTCATTTTTGAAATCTTCAGCATTCCTGTAAATCCCCCAACTTGAGTCATGTGAAGCGCTAAGATGGGTTGAAATTGCGCATGTTAAAATCAGAATGGGAGTTTTAAAATGGACATTTATTTTTATTAAAAAAGAAGATATTGCCATTTGCCGTTAAACAGGTTTGAATTGCAGACCGTTATTCAAATGGCAGTCCAAGCCCGGGTTAATTTGTAAGTAGTTGGTATTTAAAATAATAGGTATTGTGATTGTCGGTGTTTGTATTTAAAACTCTAGCATTTTAATAGGGCTACCCTATCAAATTAGCAGGGTATAAAAAGGGACTAGGGCGAATCAGCTTTCGAATGCCTCTCCTGTTATTAGGGTTCATTGTTCGGGTTGATTGTAAAACCCAATTTGGCGACTGGGATACCCAAATTTGGGATGGTTCAATGATTGTGCGCAATAATTAACAGCTTTTGACCTAAAGAAAACCCCACTCACGGGGTAAAGAATCCCACTCACGGGGTATTGAACCTCATTAACGGGGTAGTGAACCGCACTCAAGGGGTAGGGAACCCCATTCACGGGGTAGAGAACCCCAATGACGGGGTAAAGAACCCCACTCACGAGGTATGGAACCTCATTAACGGGGTAGTGAACCGCACTCAAGGGGTAGGGAACCTCATTCATGGGGTAGTGAACCACACTCAAGGGGTAGGGAACCCCATTTACGGGGTAGCCAACCCCATTCACGGGGTAGAGAACCCCAATAACGGGGTAAAGAACCCCACTCACGGGGTATGGAACCTCATTCACGGGGTAGCGAACCCCACTCACGGGGTATTGAACCTCATTAACGGGGTAGCGAACCCAACTTAAGGAGTAGCGAACCCCTTTCACTAGATAAATAATTCCAATTATGGGTTGTTGAATCCCTTTTGAGTGGTATTGCGCCTAAATCATGGGCCAGTGCGCCGCAATCAACAGATAAATAATCCGGGTGATGGGGTTGAATACAGAACTCATGGGATAGATGTATGAATTGGTGCGGTAGATGAACCCCCGATCGGGTAGTTAAACCTTAAAAATTGATTGTCTTACTTCAACAGCTTAGTGACGGATGGGATTATTGGGCTCAACTTGCAGGAATGTTTGCAAAATTCTTAGGATTTACTACAGAAAACAGGTAAATAATAATTGAAATGGAGGCTCAAATAGAAAAAATGCGCGGATAACGGATAGATTAACCCTGTATTCCGTATTCCTCTATTTTTCGGTACAAGGTTGTAAGGGCTATGTTCAACAATTCGGCCGCTTTGGTTTTGTTTCCGCGGGTATGGGCCAATACTTTTTGGATATGCAATTTTTCGGCAGTGGCGAGTTCAAATCCATCTGCAGAAAGGCTATTTCCCAGATTGTTTTTAACCGGCAATTCCAATGGAAGACTTTCACTTTTAAGTTGAGTGCCTTCAGTTAAAATCACGCTGCGTTCGATGATGTTTTTTAGTTCGCGGATATTGCCCGGCCATTCATGATTTTGCAACGCTTTCAGAAAGGCCGTTTCCATGCCGGTAATTTTTTTCTTGGTTTTAATGGCAAACTGATTGAGAAAAAACAGGGCCAAAGTTTCTATATCGGAAATACGTTCGCGAAGGGATGGAAGTTTGATTTCAAACACCGAAATGCGGTAGAATAAATCCTGCCTGAAATGGCCTTGTTCGATTTCGTTTTGCAAATTGCGGTTGGTGGCGGCTATCAGGCGCACGTTTACTTTGGTGGGTTTATTGTCGCCCACTTTTATAAATTCACCGGTTTCGATTACACGCAATAATTTGGCCTGTAATTCCAGTGCCATTTCACCAATTTCATCTAAAAAAAGGGTGCCATTATGGGCTTCTTCAAACAATCCTTTCTGGTCTTTCGTAGCACCGGTAAATGCCCCTGCTTTATGCCCAAACATTTCGTTTTCGAGCAAATCTTTGCTAAAAGCCGAGCAGTTTAAGGCCACAAAATTTTGTTTACTGCGCTGGCTGGCATGATGAATGGCTTGGGCAAATACCTCTTTTCCGCTGCCGGTTTCGCCGGTGAGTAACACGGTGGTATCGGTAGCAGCCACCTTCTGTGCCACATGCACTGCATTTTTAATGAGGTCCGAATCACCCAATATTTTTTCAAAAGTATTTTTTGAGCCGAGTTGTTTTTCCAACTGCAGCACGCGGTTGGCCAGCTCTACTTTTTCGATGGCCCGATTGAGCAATGGAATTATTTTATTGTTATCATCACCCTTAATGATATAATCAAAAGCACCGTTTTTTATGGCCTGCACTCCATCGGCAATATTACCATATGCGGTAAGTAAAATTACCTCGGCAGTTGGGTATTGCTGTTTGATCTTATGGGCTTCGTCTACACCATTTCCATCAGGGAGTTTTACATCACATAAAACAACTGAAATATCGTGTTGCCCCAGTTTTTTAAAAGCGGTTTTAAAATCAGCCGCCTCAATTACTTCAAATCCTTCTAATTGTATAATCCGGGAGAGTAACTCGCGCAATTTATCTTCATCGTCTATGATTAATACTTTGTGCACAGGGGAATTTGATGCAAACTTAATGGAGAATTGCGAATTGTGAATTGTGAATGGAACAGCCGAGTGCCGCGCGTAAACTGCAAAATGTATCGAACAGCCAATGTTTAGTGATTAATGTTTAAGGTTTAACGCAGGAATTCCTTCGGAATCTGAGATTTATTACTAGCTGCCAATTACGCAATGGACAAAAAGAATGCTTGAAACGGGGGCGGAGGGGTAGAAACAGCAGGTGCAATCCACCTCATGCTAATGGGCGGAGCAATGTGCAAAGTGCAATAAGCAGCCAAAAGTCATTGAACTTTGGCTGTCGCTATAGGCTATTCCCTATAAGCCATTCCCTGTTAATAATGCTGTCCAACTCTTAACTCCCAATCGAGAGGATTCTACTCGAGATTGAGAGCAAGCCTTGCAACTATAGATGGCTGTCCAACTCTTAACTCTTAACTCTTAACTCTAAACTCTAAACTCTAAACTCTAAACTATATATATTATCTTGCGCATCCTATGATTAAAATTACCAGGTTTGCATGTCTGCTCGTTCTGTGTGTATTCAACTTTTTGAATGCCAAACAGGTGAAGCCCGAAGATGCCCAAAAAGTGGCTGAGAATTTTCTGCAAAAATCCCAGGCTTTTATGGGTCAAACCCCTACGGTTACCCTGTCTTATATAAACCATGGCCAATCTGTAGCTGGGGTTGACCGCAATTACTTTTTTGTTTACAACATCAATACCAATGGTGGATTTATAATCGTTAGTGCCGATGATGTAGCCTGGCCTGTGCTGGGTTATGCCACTTCGGGTATGGCCCAGGCCAATGATATTCCCTGGAGTGTGGCCAAATGGCTGGAGGGATATCGGTCGGATATTCAGGTAGCCATTGAACAAAACACCCCACAGGCGGAAATGTGCAAATTGGAATGGCAAAAATGGTTGAATCCAGCGGCCCATACTATCAATATTCGGGCAGGTTCGGTAAGCCCGTTAATGGCAACGAAATGGAATCAGAGTCCATATTTTAATGCCCAATGCCCTTACGACAATTCAGCCGGACAGCGCACCGTTGTGGGTTGTGTGGCAACCGCCATGGCTCAGGTAATAAAATACCATGGTTACCCCACACAGGGCACCGGATTTCACAGCTATAACCATAGTACTTATGGAACCTTATCGGCCAATTTTGCCAGCACCACTTACGATTATGCATCTATGCCCAATACCGTAAATTCCACCAATACCCCGGTAGCAACATTGAGTTACCATTGCGGTGTAAGCGTAGATATGAATTATGGTGTGGCATCGACAGGCGGTAGCGGGGCTTATGTAATTAAAACCCAAAGCCCTGTTACTCATTGTGCCGAATATGCATTGGAAACCTATTTTGGCTATAAATCAAGCCTTAGTGGAATTGAGAGGGCCAACTATACTACAAGCAGTTGGAAAAGTACTTTAAAGGCTGAATTAGATGCCGCGCGCCCCATTTTGTATGCCGGTTTTGGCAATGGGGGCGGACATTGTTTTGTGCTGGATGGATATGATAATTCAGATTATTTTCACATCAATTGGGGCTGGGGTGGTTCGTATGATGGATATTTCAGCATCGATGCATTGAACCCCACCGGTGTAGGTACAGGCGGTGGAAGTGGTGGATTTAACAGCGGGCATCAGGCCGTTATTGGCATTGAACCACCTTCCGGAGGTGGCAATCCAGCCAAATTTGATATGGTTTTGTACAAAGATTTAACCCTATCAGCCACAAAAATTGGATTTGGTGCGGCTATTTCTGTAACCACCAATGTATACAACCGCGGTACATCCTCCTTTAGCGGCGATTATGGCATGGCTGTTTTTGATGATAATAATAATTTTGTTGATTTTATTGCTACCAAAACCGGCATGAGTTTAACCAATGGTTATGTGTATTCAAACGACCTGGTTTTTAGCACTACAGGCAACGTAAAATTCCTTCCCGGAAATTACACAACAATATTGTATTACCGTCCTACAGGCGGCGACTGGTCTGCGGTTGGTGATTATAACAGTCATTATAATTCCGAAAATTTTTCGGTGGTTTACAGCAATGATATTGAACTGTATTCTAACATAACATTGAATTCAGGAAATACAATCATTACCCGCGAAAAATCAATAACCGTAAACCTGGATATTGCCAATTATGGCAGCACAACCATGAATGGGGATATTAATGTTTCGCTCTACGATTTAGAGGGTAAATTTGTTGAATCCATTAATCAGCAAACATTCAGCCTGCAATCGATGAAGCATTATACCAACGGTCTCAATTTTACTTTGAGTACAGGCGTGGTTGCCGATGCAGGAACCTATTTGCTGGCAGTTTTATATCGTCCTACATCGGGAAATTGGATTTTGGTGGGATCTACCAATTATCAGAATCCAATAAAAGTAACTGTACAAGATCCGCCGGTGGTAGCCGATATTTATGAAAGCAATAACACAGCGGGATCGGCATATTCATTATCTGCATCATACAGTTCAAATAAAGCCAAGATAACTACTACAGGTTCTAATTTGCATATTGGAACTGATTATGATTATTACAAAGTAGTATTGCCAGCAGGTTATAATTATAGCATAATGGCACGCCTGCACGATGCAGAAAATAGCGGCGATGGCAATGTGTATACGGTTGATGCAGTATTGTCGGTTTCTTCCGATGGAAGCATTTTCAGCGAAGCCTATGATTACACCCTGCCCAGCAATATGGCCATCAATAATGGTGGGGTATTTTACGTAAAAGTATCGCCGTATTTTACAGGAAATGTAGGTAATTATTTACTCGAAATAAATATTACCCGCACTGCTATAGTAAATGGAATTAATTCAGCCAATGCAAGTGCTGTAAAATTGTATCCAAATCCAAGTGCAGATTACTTTAAAATTGAAACAAATTCGGCAATCCAGGGCGTAGAAATACTGGCAATGGATGGCAGACAGGTTGCCTCAATTACGGCCTCTGGAAATGAAAATACCTTGCCCGTGCAAATCCCTGATTTGGCCGTTGGAAAATACCTGGTTCGCATTACCACAAAAGAGGGTGTGCTGGTTCAAACAATTCTCATACAGAAATGAGGTGGTTGATTGCAGGCATGGCCTGTGCTGCTGCTTTAATGGTGAATTGTAAATTTCAGAAAAAAACAGCGCCCAAAGGAACGATTTTTACTCCGGTATTAGTGCCTGGTCCACCCGCATTGGTTTATAAAACGCATGCCGATTACTCAAGCCTGGTGCCGGTTGGAATGAATGACAGCGGTACACAAATTGTGTCGTATCCTGCACCGGAAGATGTAAAAGCATTGGGAATTGCAACCTTAAAACCATTGCAATTGCGCAAAAATTATTGGTTGGATAATGCCGGAATTTTTAAAAATACTGCGTATTTGGATTATACCTGGGAAAAATACCAAACCTTGCAAAACCAAACAGCAGACAGCCTTTTGCCTCACGTAAAATATAGAAAACCGTTTATAGAAATATGCAATTGCGGATTAAAAACAGAATTGCCCCAGCTGGAAAAATCGATAAACAGGTTGATTAAAGATGGGAAATTAAAAACGGTGTGCAAAGAGGAGTGAGGTGCAAAGTGCAAAGTGCAAAGTGCAAAGTGCAAAGTGCAAAATGCAAAGTGCATAGTGTAAAATGTAGAATGTAAAATGTAAAATAACTGCACGGTCTCGGCTAAGCCGAGATACCGAACAGAGAGAAAGAGCTGCAAACAGAACTGAAATAAATTTTGAATAAATAAAATAATTATTTATAATTGAAAATATATTATGAAAATTACGAAGTCAATTTTAATTATCGGATTGTTTATGATTGCCATAAATAACAAGGCCCAAGAGGTAGATTATTTGAAAATTAGGAACCAATATATTACGGCATCATGCGGTAATCATGATAGTAGTTATATTTTTACAGCGTTAACTGGGTTGAATAAATTGGATACCAATAACCTCAAGAATCTCGAATCATTTTTTTTGGATAAGGGATTTCTATATTATCTCGCTTACGCAAAGTTTAAAGATAGCAATAATCTTAATTTAGCAGTGGCAGATTACAAAAGTGCCTTAGGCCAGAATTCGAAGTCTTCTGGTGCCTGGTATAATCTAATGGTAATTTACAGTTTGAAAAATGATTGTAATAGCCTAATTGCTATGAATAATTATATTGGTTGCACCCCCAAAAAGATGCGAGTAAAGGATCAAATTAAAATTATTAAAAACAGGTGTGACAATTAGTAATTGACAAAAAGAACAGGGATAATCTTCTGAGTTAGAAGATTCAGCGGATAGAATATGAAGTTTGACAATGACAACTGGAGGGTCTAGTTTATGCCACTGTATATACTGGGGCTGGGTGAAAAACTGGTCGGTGACAACACCGACCAGGGAGAGGTTCCGTGGATAGGTTTCGATCAGAAATTCCGAGGAGAAACTCCGGGGAGAGGTAACTTGTCGGTCTCGGCTGAGCAGAGACACCGACTCTAAAGCTCATTCATAATTCACAATTCATAATTCACAATTCATAATTCACTCCGCCACACCAAAGGTGGGCGAACACAATTGGCTGTTCCATGCACCATGCACCATGCGCTTTGCTCCGCCCATTGAAAATGTGGCGGAGGCTGTTACATTCTACATTTTCCATTTTGCATTTTACATTCTAGATTATCTTTGCCCCATGAATATCGCAATTGGTTCCGATCACGCGGGTTTTAAGTTGAAAAACGACCTGATGGTTTACTTACTTGAAAAAGGGTACGACATTCAGGATTTTGGTCCGGATAATGCCGATAGCGTAGATTATCCCGACTATGCGCATCCGGTAGCTGAAAGTGTGGAGAGCGGCGAGAATCAGCTGGGAATCCTGATTTGTGGTTCGGGCAACGGGGTTTGCATTACAGCCAATAAGCACAAGGGCATTCGTGCAGCCCTGGCTTGGGAAGAGGAAGTGGCTGCCCTGGGTCGGCAGCACAACAACGCCAATGTTGTTTGTATTCCGGCCCGTTTTGTGAGTAAAGCCAAGGCTTTTAAAATTGCCGATGCCTTTTTGGAAGCCACATTTGAAGGCGGTCGCCACGAACGCAGGGTAGAAAAAATAGAAGGATAAGGATGGCCGAAAATCTGCCGGAAGACGAGTTGCACAGCGTACGCATGTTGGGGCTGAAATTGCCCACCGATCCGCGCTGGGTAAATATTGCCGAAAAATCCATAGATGAAATTCTCATAGACCATGCCTTTTGTGAGCAGAAAGCGGCTACCAGTGGAATTACGCTGATTGTAAATTACCCCGATAAAACCAAAATGGTGGAAGAAGTCGCCCCATTGGTGGCGGAAGAGTGGGGGCATTTTAGAAAAGTTTTAAAGGAAATGAAAAGTCGCGGTATAACCATGGGCCCCAAGCGCCGCGATGAATATGTGGTGCAATTGCAAGCCCTTCAAAAAAAGGGTGGTAGCAGAGAGCAGCAGTTGGTAGAGCAGTTGCTGGTTTGTGCATTAATCGAAGCCCGCAGTTGCGAACGTTTTCGTTTATTAACCCTGTATTGTGCCGATGAAAATCTGCGCGAATTTTACCATGAATTTATGGTAAGCGAAGCCGGTCATTATCGCATGTTTTTAGATTTGGCCAAGGAATATGCCGATGAGGAATATGTAAAAACCCGCTGGCAGGAATACCTCGACGGGGAGGCCCAAATTTTGGCCAATCTGGAAATGCGCGGCGACCGGGTGCATTAAATTTATTTCCATACTTTTTTCAAATTTTAGATTACCAAATACTTACAAATTTGGGTATATGTTTTTTGGGTGTACCCAATGAACGATTTTATTTTAAAACCCAACCATAGTCATTGCATTTATAGCTTGTACAGGGCATTTTGCATCTATTGAAACCCGACATTTAATAGGCAGACTAAAATTAATCGAATTGTTTATTTACTAAAAAATACCAACTGTTACAAAGAATTGCCCACTTGTTACATTATGTCAGATTCAGACAACTTTCTGACAAAAATGTGTGTCTAAGGGTTGTAAGTTTGAAATGAATTAGGAGTATAATTATAATCAAAAAATTATTGGGGTAATTGTTTTTCAGAGAAATTTTAAAAAGGCGGGTAACCGCCTTTTTTATTTTAGAATGTATTAAAAAAATAATAGAGGAAGCACTCTGTGAAAATAATAAGTTGATATACATTTTACCGAAATGCCGTTTAAGCTTTAAGTCTAAAATTGGAATTTCCAATTTAGATATTGAACCCGATTGTATAATGCCAGCAAATGCTTTTTTAATTCCGCACCTTTCCCTTACCTTTGCAATTAGGTTAGCCTAAAAATAAAATTAGCTACCTATAATTAATGACCCAAGAACAATTGCATAAAAGCGAATCCCTGTCTGAGGTTCACGGAAGTGTTGATACCCGTGCCAAAACGGGATTTTATAAGAAATTACTCTCGTTTTTAGGTCCTGCCTACCTGGTAAGTGTGGGGTATATGGACCCCGGTAACTGGGCTACCGATATTGCAGGTGGAAGTCAGTTTGGCTATTCATTATTATGGGTGTTGTTAATGTCAAACTTAATGGCACTGTTGCTGCAAAGCCTCAGCGCCCGGTTGGGGATAGTTGCCCGCCGTGATCTGGCCCAGGCCTCGCGCGATACTTATCCCAAAGGGGTTAATATTTTTTTGTACATTCTGGCCGAAATAGCCATTGCCGCCTGCGACCTGGCCGAGGTGCTGGGTATGGCCATAGGTTTGCAACTGCTGTTTGGTTTACCCTTGGTATGGGGCGTTTGTATATCGGTACTTGATACATTTTTGCTATTGTTTCTGCTCAATTATGGTATCCGCAAAATCGAGGCTTTCATTATTTGTTTGGTGGCCATTATCGGCGTTTCGTTTCTGATTGAAATGATTTTTGCCCAGCCGCATTTGGGCGAAGTGGCCCGCGGATTTATCCCATCCATTCCATCCGATACTGCTTTGTATATTGCCATAGGTATTATCGGTGCCACTGTAATGCCGCATAATCTGTATCTGCATTCATCCTTGGTACAAACCCGCAAATTCGACCGCGACTTTCCTTCCGTAAAAAAAGCCATACGATTTAATGTAATCGACTCGGCCATTGCCCTGAACCTTGCATTTTTTGTAAACGCTGCAATCCTTATTCTGGCGGCTTCTACTTTTTATCACAACGGACTTTTTCAGGTAGCTGAAATACAGGATGCCTACCATTTTCTTGAACCTCTGCTTGGTACTTCATGGGCACCCACTTTATTTGCAACCCTGGATGCGACGTATTATAACCCGTTTGCTGGCCGTTATTCCTGCTTTATTGGTCATTACCATCATGGGCGAATCGGCAACCGGTGGTTTGCTGGTTTTGAGCCAGGTAATTTTAAGTTTACAACTGGGTTTTGCAGTGATTCCATTGATTCATTTTGTAAGTGATAAAAATAAAATGGGAGAGCATGCCATCAATCGCATTACCAAAACGGGAGCATGGTTGTGCGCATTAATTATTGTTAGCCTGAATGTAAAACTGGTTTATACCCAAATCAACGAATGGATTTTCAGCGCAGGTGCTAATGCCTGGTTGTATCAGCTTACAGTAGTGCCATTGGCTGGAGCGGTATTAATTTTGTTGTTATATATCATTCTGGGTCCGTTTGTGAAAAAACTAAGGGTACGCGCGCCCTATCAGCCACATGGTTTAAAATTGGCCATTGGCAAAGCCGATGCAAGGACCTATACAAAAATTGCGGTTACGGTAGATTTTAGCGATACCGATGAAGCTACCATAAGCTCGGCATTGCAATTGGGTGGGCCCCAGGCCGAATATTTACTGGTACATATACTCGAAACGGCTGGTGCTATGATGATGGGCAATGAAATACGCGACCTGGAAAGCGAAACCGACCGCAAACACCTGGAAGACTACGCCCAGCAATTGCGACAATTGGGGTATATTGTAGAAGAGAAACTAGGTTTTGGCAATCCTAAAAAAGAAATTCCTAGATTGGTAAATCAGTTTGAAGCCGAATTGCTTGTAATGGGGGCACATGGACACACAGGCGTGAAAGACCTGCTTTTTGGCACCACCGTGGATGTAGTGCGGCACAGGGTAAAAATACCCGTATTTATTGTGCGCAAATAATACCGATTATTCGAAATAATCGCTGGTGCGTTTAAAATTGGTAAGGTTGAAGTAGTAGCTGAATCCGATATTTAAAAATCCACCGCGGTAGGTAAGTGGAAAACTCTTAGCCAGATTGGTTCCGTGTTGCACTGTGAGATCGGCATTTTTGGAAAAACTCTGGTAATAAGTGAGGCCAAACTCATAGCGGTCGCCATTCTCAGCGGTTCCGCCCATGCCAATACCAAGGAAAAACATGGGGTAAATGGGATTTATACGCTTTTCTACCACCCTGAATGTAGTAACAGAGTTGTTGTTATTGGTGGTTGTGGTAGCCTTCCCTAAATCAAAACTACCTGCAAACCCGAATTTCTCCAATATAAAATTGCTTGAATTAAAATTTTGTTTGAAAGAAATGCCAATCGGCACGTTTATGGTATTTATGCGGCGCGTAACGCTGGGATTGGTGCCCAAAGTATCGTTGTTAATTTTATATCCTTTGCCTACATAGCTGGCACCAAAGTGTATGGTAACCATTTTTCGCAAATCGTACTGACCTGCGATGCCCAGACTCACACCGATTTTATTGCGGCGCGAATAATTTTTGGCCCAACCCGTATCGGCAGGTGAGTTTCTGCAGATTGTACCCCCCCCCGTAAGCCCCAATCTGAACTTGGTTTGGGCATTGGATTGGAAAGCCGGAATGAGCAGCAATACAAAAGCGATAAGGCGTGTAAAACGGTACATGGGTGCAAATAAAATACACATACAGAACATTCTACGCATATTTGATTGTGAAAGTTACAGCCCAAGGCACAGAATGGTTGTAAATTTGCCGCATGCAAACCCTACAAACCTTGCAGGCATTTCGGTTGGTGGCCCAGCACCATGCTACAGATTCGGCCTGGCTGATGAAAAAGGAAGAAGCCTATGCAAAAAACAAATGGTTCGAAATTGAAAACATCAACCAGAGTTTGGATTGTTGGGTAGAGTCTCTTTCCGATGAAAATATTGCAAAATGGATGCAGAAATATGCATTCCCCTCAGAATTAAGCAACCATACGCTGGGGATTATAATGGCAGGCAATATTCCGCTGGTGGGTATGCATGATTTACTTTGCGGGCTTGCTGCCGGTTTGAAAGTGAATGTTAAAACCAGCTCGGACGACAGCGTACTGCCCAAATTCTGGATAGAGCAAGCCTTGGCTCATTTGCCTGAATTGCAGAGCAGGGTGGTGTTTACCGATAATTTAAAAAATATAGACCTGGCCATTGCAACCGGTAGCAATAATTCGGCCCGATATTTTGAATATTATTTTAAAGAAATTCCCCATATTTTGCGTAAAAACCGCAACAGTGTAGCGGTAATTACAGGCAATGAAACCGTAGAGGAGGCCATAGCCCTGGGGCATGATGTGTTTGATTATTTTGGTTTGGGATGTCGCAATGTAACCCACCTTATTTTTCCGGAAAATTACGCATTTGAAAAATTGTTTCAGCCTTGGGAACAAGCATTTGGCGGGTTGGTGAATCACAATAAATATGTAAATAATTACCATTATCACAAGGCCCTTTTATTAATGAATCTGGACCCGCATATGGATACCGGATTTGTTTTGGCTAAAGAAACACCCGAGCTATACAGCCCTGTTGGTATGGTAGGATATCATTTTTATAAAACCGAGGAAGAGGTGAAAAATTGGTTGAATAACCATGAAAAAGAAATTCAATGTGTGATCAGTAATTCTGAAAAATTTAGCCAGATAAAACCAGGAACGGGGCAAAAAACCATGCTTTGGGATTATGCCGATAATGTGGATACCTTGCATTGGTTGCTGCAAAACAGAGATTAATTCTAATCAGTATCGATTATTTTTTAGCATTAAATGCAGGGAAGAATGAAATTTCCTTGCGTTCATATTTCAGCCAGCCATCGCGTTCCATATCGTTGATAAGCTGATTTACGGTTTGTCGGGTTGTACAAATCAGGCCAGCAATATCTTGGTGGGTAAGGTAGTTTTGAATCATGATGTAGCCGTCTTTGGCAACTCCTTCTGACTTTATCAATTCCTGAAAAAAATCAATCAATCGCATTTTTACATCCTTAAAAAACAGATTGGAATATCGATTTTGTAAGCGTTTTAATCGCATACCAATAAATGTAGTGTAATGCAGGGCCAAATCGGGATGTTTGCCCATTAATGTTTGAAACTCCTGCACCCTGAAGCTGCAAATGGTTACGCTTGGGGTTAGTACACGCGCGTACTCGGTTACTTCTTCACTTCCGCCAGCCATAGATAGTTCACCAAACAATTCGCCCTGCACAATAATGTCTTTGATGATTTCATCGCCGTTTTCATTGCTATCTACAATTTTTATTCGGCCTTTTTTTAACAGATATACCCTGGGCTCATTCTGATCATCAAAAAAAATGAGGTCGCCTTTTTTGCCCTCCTTAAAACGCATGATAATGCATAGGTCATCTATCTCCGAGTTCTTCAGCGACTTGAATAGCTTGTGATTGCGCAAATGCCAGAACTTATGATCCATGGTTCAAAAGTAAATAAATTATACGAGCTGTTTCGCCAATTCCGCAGATAAGCAGAATGTACGCCGTAAATTTATTGAGGTTTTTACCTTTTCGGGTAAATATTAATTTCAGTTTTCCTGCCAGTTTTATATAGTGCAATTGCAGAATAAATGCACCAATGGCAGCACCTGTGGCTATAATTACGGAATGCAAAGCACCAAAATTTTCGTACATAAAAAAGCCGGAAAGTGCGGTAATTAATCCAAACCAAAACAACGGTAGAAGCGGGTTGGAGAGACCGGTTAGCAGGCCTTTCCAAAATTCGGGGATGTGAAAAGTTTTGTGATTATTATTCTCTTTGCTGATAAAAGCATTGCGGGCCATGATAAAAAATAATACAGGCACCGAAATACGCATCCACAAAATATGTTGGCTAAACCATTCGCTTTGAATGATAAATACACAGGCCAAACAATATATAAACTCGGGTAAAATGCCGCCCAGTGCGACTCTTACGGCTTGTGGTTTTCCCTTTTCCAGGCTGGTTTTAAATACCAGCATATTTAAAGGCCCGGGTTGAAGTGACGCCGCATAACTGATGCCAATGGTGCTTAGAAACAGCAGTAGTAATTGCATATTTAATTAAAAAAATGGTTTTTTACACAAGTCCAAACTTCCTTGATGGGTGCAGGTTTTACCCCGCGATTTACATTTTGTGAACAGATTTGCATCATTTTATAGGTATGAAAAGTGATGTCTTTCCATGTTTTAAATATATTGTATTGGGGGTCATAAATATGGGTAGGTTCTGAAGTAAGACCGTTGAGCTCCATTACTTTAAAATCGCCATTCTCCAATGCTTCCATGCTGCGATATTTAATGTCGAATCGTCCATAAAAAACCCCATTTATTTGCTCTACAATCTGCTTTAAATTCTGCTCCATTTTTGGGGTTATAAACTTTCTGCCATCCCTGAATTCGGTTCCCCTGCTGTGGTTTCCTATGGGTTCTATCACCATTTTTTGTCCTTGCATGGGAACGGTTTTAAGCAATGCAGGTTGGGTATTTGCCAGTCGGGCAATTTGCATGCGGCCCCGCACAGATTGCTCCAGTAATTCTTGCACGGTAAATGCGCCATTGCCTTCTACGGTGAGAAATAATTTTAAGGTAATAGAGGTGATTTTAAATTCACTACCGTCCGGGTAAGCATAAAAGAAAACCCCTGCTTCATGCGGAAAATCGATAAACTCCTGCAGAATATAATCTTGCTTTTGATCTTTTAATATAGCCTCCAGATGCCCATAATCATATATTTTTTGAACGCCATTGCCTCTCTCTCCTGCATTGGGCTTTAGTATTACAGGAAATGTAATATTTGCATCGGCAATTTGTTTTTCCAAATCCGTTAAATCGGAATCTGCCGGAATAAATATTTGACCAGGTAATAATTTTTTTGGTATTAAATCCAGAATTTCTTTTTTTGATTCGCCATACAAACCACTGAGGTAAATGCCCGGATTGAGAGCAGTGAGAAAGGTGAGTTTTAATCGGGTTATACTGTACCAAAATAGCAATATATACTGCGGGAAAAAAAGAACCCAAACCGGCCAGTATTCCATGCGGGTAATGCGATACCAGGCCAGGGGTAACCGTCTTTGTTTTGCTGTTTTTGCAGCGCTGGAGCTAATTGTCAATGGTTGCATACCTTAGCTGTTTTGAAAGCGAATGGTGGAATAGGCAAGGCCAAAATTGCTGGCTAATGGTATTTCCGGATATGCTTGTAAACTGGCAATTTTAATTATAGCCATATGGTGGATGGCATGCTCAACATTGTAGGCAATTTCGCGGTAAAAACTGGTGTTATTATGCTCAGAGTGATTGCCTGTCGCTGAGTAATCACCATACAATTGCAGGGGTTTGTCGCTCTTGGTTTCTAAACTTTCGAGCAGTTCCAATAATTTGTGTTGGGTAGCTGAGACCTGGGTTTCATATACGGTTAGCCGCAGTCGGGCATCATAGTTTACCACTCCATTTTCATATCCGTTTTCCAGGGCTTCCATGCATTCGAGGATGTGCCTAATGTGTTTGCCTATGGTATTACCTCCAATAATCGATAATGGCGCAGCGTACATTTCATCAGAAATGGTACCCATATACTGTACCAATTGCACTACTATATCCTCAAGAGCCACAAGGCATATAGGCGAAATTTCGTTTTTTATTTGCATACTAAATTGGGATAGGGTTGTACAATCATTGGGCAATTTATTATTATTTGTGTCAATTTTAAATTTTAATTGCGTTGGAATGTAGAAAAAATGTGCTTCAGGAAAAGTTGAATTTGAATTTTATGAAGCAACATTACAATGGCACAACACACAAAGGTTGTAATTGCCAATGCAAAAAGTAAGCCCCCATCGTTCATTACTTCGACTCCGATTAAAGCAAGGTGGGTGAGTATAGCGCCTGCCATTACTCCACATCCCAGCAGGGCCCCAAGCCAGCAATAGCGTGGAATGAGCAATAATATGGAGGCAATTAATTCGGCCACCCCGCTACCATAGCGGCCCCAGGGCTCAATGCCGGCTTTTGTAAAAATATAAATAGACTCGGGTGCACCGCCAAATTTAAATGTGAGTGTTTGAAGCATTATAATGGCCGCAATCAGTCTCAATATCCAGCAAAGTATGTTTTTAAGTTTGGTGTTCATATTATTTCACAATTTTGGTCCAGTTTGCATCGGCTTTTTTCTTTAAAGCGGCTTCATTTTCATTCCATTTTGTTTTAGTATTATTAAAATACGCATTGTAAAACAAATAGGTTTTTCCGTTTATTACTTTAAACGTTTTGGGATCAATTTCTACCTTTTCGCCGCTGTTTCCCATGGCATAAGCACACCAACCTCCATACGCAGGCTCATAGGTTTCAGGATTTGCTTTGAATTTGGTAAGATTCGACCATGAAATAAAGTGATATGTGATGCCGTGAAAAGTATACGAAAAAGAAGTTCTTCCTTCTTTGGCAGCATTGAGGGTTTGGTAGGCAACAGGGTCATAGCCTTCAATGGCAAGTCCTGCACTGTTAATATTGTAGTGTTTTTTGCGCAGTGCATCGCTGGGCAAAGCAAATGCAAATAGCATCCAGATGCTTAATAAAGAGAATATTGATTGTTTGAATTTCATGATGCAAAACTGCACCCTATTCAAAAACGGGTTTGTCGGCTATACGACAAAACATCAAAATTGCATTAAATCAGGCAATTACAGCGCCTAATTTATAAGAGATAGGCATGCAAACGGGGAGTTTTGTGCCCGGTTTATAATACGGCACTCAGCAATTTAACTACACTTTTGGCCATGCGATTTTCGGTATCAAGCAAGGGATTGATTTCCGAAATTTCAAAACATACCACTTTGGGGTGGTGAAAAAGGGTTTTAAAAACGGCCAGGGCTTCCGGAAACAAAAGGCCTCCATCTACGGGTGTGCCTGTGCCTTCCGAAATAGTGGTATCTTGTGAGTCCACATCAAACGATACGTAGAGGTATTCACAATCCTTCAGGTAATCAATGGTTTCGGCCAATACCGCATCAATGCCTCTGGTTTTTATATCGTCGGGGTCGAATGCTTTAATATTGAAATTTTGCACCAGGGCTATTTCTTCTTCCTCAAAATCACGGGTGCCAATAAATACAATGTTATCGGGTTGGATTTTAGGACAAATTCCGTGGCTTCCAATGCGTTTGAGTTTCTCCCACAAGTCTTCTGTCAATTGGGCGGGTTGGTTGCGCTTGTGTTCAAGATTGTCTTTGTCCATCAACGCATTTAAAGCCATGCCATGCACATTGCCACTGGGGGTGGTATAGGGCGAGTGCAAATCCATGTGCGCATCTACCCAGATTACACCAATTTTTTCGTCGGTAAAGAAATTTTTAATACCCGAAACTGTACCTATTGCATTGCTGTGATCACCGCTAATTACCAGCGGAAAATAATCGTCTCTGAGGGTAGCTTCTACCTTATTGGCTACCTCTGTTAATGAGGGCAGCAGATTCTCAATATTTTTTGCATGGGGGGTATTGTAATCAGGGGTAATTAAGTGATTGTGGTTGGGTACTTCTTCCCAAGGACGATTGTTGAATAAGCCCAATTTTTGTTCCCTGGCTTCCAGCAATACTGCCTTCGGTCCGAGGCTGGCTCCTCGTTTTCCTGCACCGTTTTCCGACGCTGCTTCTATGATTTTTATTTCCCTGCCCATCAAAAGTATATTAATTGAAGAACTGAAGTTATTGAGATACAGTTATCATGCAAATTTAAGGATTTAATCGCATATCAGGTTTGCTTATGTCTTTGCGTTCCCAAAGTATATATTGTCCTAATATTTTTTTCTTTACAAACTTATCATTAAAATAATAATCGGGTTTGTAATTAATTCTTGTGTAAATCTGAACGGGTTTGCTTACCACCCGGTCGAGCAAAAACCTTACCCGGGCTTGATTCTTGGGTGATGGGAAATCTGTATACAAATGGGCATCATTCTCCCATGGCCCTGTATAATCTTTGGGAATGGCTTCTCCATAAAAGTATATGGCATAGGTTTTATACCCCCAATTATCTTTATATTTTTGATTATTTTTTTCTTCCACAATATTTCTAATATACTCGCCTTGCAAAGCTTTTTCGCATACTGGCAATATGGCAATGTGCACAAATACAGTTAAGCATAGCGTAATAATAAATAACCAATTGGCATTTAATTTGGGTTTATTTCTATACTGAATTAACCAAATAATACAGGCCACTGCAAACATTATACCCAGCAACCACTCATAGCCTACCCATCCCGGATTTGAACCAAGAATTAACTTTGCAGATTCTTCATGAATCCAGGATTGAAAAAAATGTGAAACCTTCGGGTTTGTAAATGCAAGTGGCAGCAGTGTAAGTGCTGCGCTGATGAGTATAATTACCAGAATTGCAGGGATAAATATCCAGCCCGGAATATTGCCTCTGTTTGTATGTTTTCGATACATGGTAATACCAGCAAACCAAGCCAAGGGTATCCAGCACATGCTGCTGTAATGAATAATTTTGGTGGTAACTATACTAAAAAGAATAAGTACTACCCAAAAAGTAGCGCGCATGTAAGAGGCATAAAGTTTTTCGGGACCCGAAAAAGAAGTATTTCTGAATAAGTGCGGCAAAGCAAAAACCGAGGCCGGAAAACATAAAAAAAATAATACAATAAAGTGATAAAACCAGGGTTGATTATGCCATTCAATCTGTCCTTTAAATAATACCAACTGGTAATGTAGAAAATTGCCCAGAACCGAATATCCGTGACGAATAAGCTCTGGAATCACCCAAGCCGATGCGAGCGAAAAGCAGGCAATTAAAAATAGCAATATATTTAAAAACCCGGGCCATGCATATCGGGCATTATAAATGATTCGCACCAAAACAATTAATCCAATAATGAGCAGTGCTACGGGGCCTTTGGTAAGAAAAGCCAAGCCTGCAAAAATACCTGCCAATAAATAATTAATTCGCGGTAATTCGCGCGCCATATTTGCGGTTTCGGCCAGGTATAGTTGGTAAATGGAAAGAAAAATGAAAAGATTAAATACCGGGTCTATAATACCTGATTGGAAATACAGAGAAGGCGCAAGGCTGCCTGCATAGGCCAGTACCCAGAATAATCCTGCAAAATGACTTAAAATTTTGCGTCCGTAGTGGTATAAAATATTGAGGGTAACAATACCACAAAGGGCATTGGGCAAGCGCGCTGCAAATTCATTTACACCCAGCAATTTCATGGAAATGGCCTGAAGCCAAATAAAAAAGGGCGGTTTTTCCCAAAAAGTTTCAAACCCTATTTGTACCTGCCCCCAGTCTCGGGTAACCAGCATTTCGCGCGCGGCTTCGGCAAAGTTGATTTCATCCCAATCGAATAAATGAAAAGCACCCAAAAAAGGCATATACAGCAAAACTGCCACCAGTGTAATCAATATATGGATGGTTGATTTGCGTGTCATGCCTTGGGTTTGCGAAGTTTTTGATAGGCGGGTAAAATGCGGTTGAGCAAAAACAAAAGCAATAGGGCAATACTTGCACCGGCTAATACATCGCGGAGGTAATGCTGCCCCAGATACATTCTTGAGTAAGCGACTGAGGAGGCGGCAATGGCACAAAACACGCCGAAAATGCGATTAGGTATAAGCATAGATAGCAAACCAAATCCCATAAATGCAGCTGTTGTGTGCCCACTGGGAAAAGAATGCCACTGAAGCAATTCTATGCCATTTACACTGCTGATGGATGCCATTTCGAGTGAGGGTCGGCTGGCTGTAATTGTGTTTTTTAACAATCCAACAATACCAGCTTCAACGGCATAAAAAAGCCCCGCCAGTATGCCAGTATACCAGTTTTTATACAAAGCCAGCAGAAGTGCCGCTACTACCACCGGCCACTCGGCTACCCAAGAGCAAAATGGAAAAAACAGGTTGCTGAAGGCACTGCGGTGGGCATTGGCCCATGCAGTGGGTTCTACCCAGCGGGTATTGAGTTGCCAGATAATTCCCAACCCAATCATCACCCATGCAGCGATATAGAAACCTTTGTTTAAACGCAAATTGCGGCAAATATAAGAGCCTCACCTTTGGCAGTAGCCATTTCAAACGCTAAAAAGCCGGGTATTTATACATAAGCTACGCACATTTTGCTTTATGAGTCAGAATGTGTTTTAGACAGATTATATAGCCGAATTGTATAATCGTAAATAAAATTTTGTTGTTTACCCCGAAATTGCTTTCTTGCGACTTGATTCGGACGGAGTCCTAATTTGAAAGAGCATGACGAAAACGAAAGCCCCCCAAAGAGTAAAACTGGAACTTGAGTACCCATTGCGTTCCTCCACCAATATTCTGTACCAGTACATTTCCAATCCATCGGGATTGCAAAGCTGGTTTGCAGACCATGTTGAAGTTATGCAGGGTAAATACACTTTCCGTTGGGATGACGGCACGGAAACACTGGCCAATGTTGTAAAGAACATTACCAATAAGTACATCAAATTCGCCATTATCAATGCTCCCAGCCCCGATGAATACCTCGAATTCCGCGTTTCTCAGGATGCCATTACAGACGATGTTGAACTGGTAATCACCGAGTTTGTAAATGAGGGTGAAGAAGAAGTTTCTGCTTCATTATGGGATTCAGCCGTAGATAACCTGCGTCACATCATCGGCGCATAATCAGCCTTTCGCCAATTCTTCAACTGCCAGCCAGGCAAACAAACCACATCCGTTTTCCAAAGCTTCTTCGTCTACATCAAATGCCGGGTGATGCACGCTATGCACTATTCCCCGCGATTCGTTCCGCACTCCTAATCGATAAAAACAGCTGGGAACCTCTTGAGAATAATAGGCAAAATCCTCTGCCGCCATCCATACATCTAAATCCGTAACATTTTCGGCTCCCAGATAGGCCTTTGCACTTTCCTGACAGCGACTAGTTAGCCCGGGCTCATTTTTCAAAAATGGATAACCGCGGCGTATTTCCAATTCTATACTTCCGCCCATACTTTCGGCAATTCCAGAGGCCATAGTGCGGATTTTTTCATGGGCCTCGCTGCGCCATTTTTCGTCAAGTGTGCGAAATGTACCCTCTACTTTTACTTCTGGTGGAATTACATTGGTAGCACCCTGGGCTATTACTTTCCCAAACGAAAGTACACTGGGTATGGCCGGATTGGCTACCCTGCTCACAATTTGCTGCAAGGCTACAATAATATGGGCGGTGATTAACACACAATCTACATTGAAATGTGGCATGGCTCCATGCCCGCCTTTACCCTTTACCGTCATATAAATTTCATCGGTACTGGCCATATAAAGTCCTTTTCTAAAGCCAGTTAAACCTGCATTGATCTGGGGCATTACATGTTGTCCTATCATGGCATCCACTTTGGGATTGTTCAATACCCCATCGGCAATCATCAGGCTTGCGCCGCCTGGCAGTTTTTCCTCTCCGGGCTGGAAAATTAACTTTACGGTACCTTCAAATTCTTCTCTCAATTCGCTGAGAATGGTAGCGGTTCCAAGCAGAGATGTTGTATGCACATCATGCCCACATGCATGCATTACACCTTCGTTTTTGCTTCGGTATACACGTCCATCCTCTACCTCTGTAATGGGCAATGCATCCATATCAGCACGCAGTCCTACCACTTTTTTCCCCGGATTTTTTCCCTCAATCAGGGCCACAACTCCGGTATTGGCCAAACGTTGGGTTTTAAGGCCTAATTTATTCTGTAAATAATCTTCTACATAAGCGGCAGTTTTATACTCCTGAAACGACAATTCCGGATTTTCGTGGATATGGCGTCTAATCTCGGTTAAAAGAGGTTTAAGGCTGCTTGCTCGCTGCTGTATTTTATTTATTAGTGGCATATTCTTTGCGGTTTAAAAAGTAATTCGGTACTTTGCAAAGTTAATGCGGCAGAATCGGAAATTCATTTTATTTGGAGGGGCAGCTCTTTTTCTGCTATTGGGAGGCTGTGACAAATTTTCCAGTGTTAAGCATTTTGTAATTGATTCTGGTGTGCGATCTTATTTTCAATACAAAACCGGCAGCAATTGGGAGTATGTATTGCAAACAGATACCAATGTTAAAGTTACAACCACTGTACTTAATTATAAAGAGGGTAAAATGCAGTGGGATGCATTTTCTCAGGAATTTTTTGAGTACGACCTTTCCTCACCCATCGACTCTTTGGTAAAACTGCGGGCCATTGCCGACGATAACAATGTTACCCGTATAAACCTACTTTATCGCGATACCACCTTTAAAGTGGCTATGCAGTGGTACTATGTGGGCGGAATTTACACCGCTGTAAGTGGCACCAATGATACCCTCAATATGCTGGGTACCAGGAATGTAAATGGTAAAAATTACGATGAGGTAATGGAATACGCCCCGGCAAAGAAATCATTGTACCGCAAGTTGTGGATAGCACGCAATGTAGGAATTGTGCGCAAGGAAATGAAGGATGGACGGGTGTTTCTGCTCCGATCTTATTCATTGCAGTAAGGCAGCCTACTGTTATTGGTACTATTTTTTATTTGCTGATTTTACACCCCTTATTTACCGGAATAATCAATAAATTTGAGGCTTGATTGCACCCCAATCCATAGAGCAAGTGCTGAATGCAGCCGTCATCGAAGATGTGGTGGGTGATTATGTTACCTTGCGCCGGGCCGGTTCGCGTTTTAAAGGGGTTTGCCCGTTTCATGATGAAAAAACGCCCAGCTTTGTAGTTACACCTACTTTGGGCATTTACAAGTGCTTTGGTTGTCAAAAAGGAGGTAATGCCATCAATTTTTTGATGGAAATCGAAAACCTCAGCTATACCGAAGCTACCCGCAATCTGGCCAAACGCTACGGCATAGAGCTGGTAGAAACCGGTGCACGCGACGATGAAGCCTTTAAGGAAAATCAAAAACTACGCGAGAATATCCAGATTGTGCTGGATTATGCCCAGAAGTTTTTTGTAGAAAATCTGCACGAAACCGAAGAAGGCAAGGCCATTGCAATGGAATATTTCCGTGAACGCGGATTTACCCACGAAATTATGCAAAAATGGGGACTGGGTTATAGCCCCTCAGAGTGGGAAAGCCTGGCCACCAAGGCAAAAGCCGATGGATATACCATAGAAACCATGGAACTGGCCGGATTGGTTCGTAAACGCGAAAACGGCAGTTATTATGATCTCTTCCGAAACCGCGTAATTTTTCCGATACACGGCGTGGCCGGGAAAGTAATTGCATTTGCAGGGCGTAAAATGAGCAGTACCGACCCTGCTCCAAAGTATGTAAACAGCCCTGAAACTGAATTATACAAGAAAAGCGAGATACTTTATGGCATTTACCAGGCCAAGAATTCGATAAAAAAGGAGGATAAAGTATTTCTTACCGAAGGATATACCGATGTTATTACCCTGAGCCAATACGGAGTAGAAAATGTAGTAGCAAGTTCGGGTACGGCTTTAACTCCCGGCCAGATCCGACTTATAAGGCGATTTACCCCCAATATTACTGTTTTATATGATGGAGACCAGGCTGGTATAAAGGCCTCACTCCGGGGTATTAACCTTTTATTAGCCGAAGACCTCAATGTAAGGGTGGTATCATTGCCCGAAGGCGAAGACCCGGATTCATATTGTCGCAAACTCGGTGGGCCCGGATTTTTGGAGTACCTGGCAGCCAATGAAAAGAATTTCATTTTCTTCAAAGCCGAACTTTTGCTGGGAGCCGCCGGAAACGATCCCATTAAAAAAACCGAGGTTGTACGCGACATATTGGAGAGTGTAGCCGAAATCCCCGATCCTTTAAAGCGCAACTCACTAAACCGCGAATTGGCGCGTATTTGCGATACGGATGAGCATTTGCTGGCAACCGAGCTGGCCAAGATTGTTAAGAAAAAGAGCCCAACCAAAGGCCAGGAAATCATTACCGAATTGCAGCAAATTACCGAGGCAGCCGGAATTGATATGCCAAGGGAAACCTTTTCGGATGAAAGTCAGGAACGGGCTTTTTTGCGTATGATTTTACTTCACGGACACGAGGCATTTAATGAAGATAAAAATGTGTTTGCCTTTGCCATGGACGAGCTTGCCAAGGATGAAATCGAAAGTTTTAATGACGCATTATGCAACCGCATACTGGAGCTTTATAAAGACTTGCTACCTACAGGCTGGCCGGGGCATCAGCATTTTGTGCAACATTCCGACCCTGAAATAGCGGGCTGGGCAGCTGGTATTCTGAGTGAAAGTTATACCCTTAGCAATGCATTTGCGGATAATTACATCTATGTTACCCATGAATTGGATAATTACAAGCACGACCTGGTTTCCATATTTGTACATTTACGACGGAAAAAACTAGACAATTTGATTCAAAAAAATAAAGAAATGCTAAAAAACACTTCAGAAAATATTGAGGATATTATTATCAATATTATGTTTTTAGAATCTTTGAAAATCCGCATCAGTACTGAGTTTAACATTGCCGACTACAAGCCGTAATTAGACGAAATTCGCGTTTATAGTTATCCACATTTTATTATACACAATATTTCATATCTGGGGCTATCAGGGAGTTTAAGGGTATTTTAGATTGTTCATAAAGATTTGTAACATATTGAAATACAGTTGATTGTAGTCATTTTTTGGCTTTGGCATGGAGTTTGATAATGGGTGGGTATGAAAAACCTGCTTATAGCCGCCGTACTAATGATTGTACTGGCAGCCACAGCAGCCAACGCTAATCTGAAGTTTACCGGTACATCAAAGCTTCCAAAGCCGGCCGCTGTAGATTCTGTTGTCATTGAATCGGATTCCCTTTTTCTGGATTCCACAATTGCGTTGTCTCTAAAAAAAATACCAAAAGCCCAGGATTTATATACTGTGGCTAAGAAGTCTGTTGGGAAATGGGCTAAATTGTTTGTAGCTATAAAGATAGAAGAAAGTGGGGCGGATGGCAAAAACAGTTTTTATGCCCTTAAATACAACAACCTTACGGGCATGCGTTACCCTGGCAATGGCCGGGCTACAACCAGCACAGGTGTTGGCCATAATTATTACGCCATATTTAACAATTGGCACGACTGCATGATAGATTTTAAATATTATGTAGAAATTATGGAAGGCAAATTCAAAGAAAAATTCAAGCGCGAACCTAAAGACGAGTATGAAATGGTGAATTTTATGCATGGCTCGTTCAACGTTTACCAGAAATGGAAAAACGATGTGTATTGGTTGCTCAACCATTTTAGCTATAAATAGGGAAAAGCTGATAGGGGATAGGGAATAGAGGAGGCGACATTTAAGCTTTTCGTTCAGTTGGAACGTCCCTAAGCACATTACAATTTTGCAATTGCTCCGCCCATTGAAAATATAACGAATTGCATCTGGCTGTTTATTCTGCTTTGTACATTCTAATCCGCCCATTGTAAATGCGGCGGAGGCTGTCTGATGCACTTTGCACCTTGCGCTGTGCACCAACCATAAACCTTTTAATTTTCAAGGAAGGCTGCTATTCCCTATTAGCTATTCCCTACCAGCTATTCCCTGTTAAATCTCAAATAAATCTGGCATAGCCACTGAATTTTGTTTGCGTTGATGGCGAATAAACAACAGGCTAACCAACAATCCCAGGGCAGAAATACCGCTCCAGATTAAAAATAGAGTGGGAAGGTTAGAAATTTGGTTTTGATATACCCAACCCGATAATAAGCCGCCCAAAAATATTCCGGTTTCGAGTGAAATAAACAACATACTCATGGCCCTGCCGCGGGTTTGTTCGGTACTTTCATCTCCAGCCCAGGCAAATAAACCCGGAGCATTAAACCCCTGCCCAACTCCATACAGGATGGCCGATACAAAAAATATGTAGGTATTGGAAGTAAACGCGAGTAAACCCATCGCAATCATTTGGCTAAATGTGCCAATGGCAGTGCAAAAGGGCCTTCCAAGCCGGTCGCTGAGTTTTCCGCTAAGAATGCGCACCGATAAAGAGGCAATAATATAAACGGTAAGGTATAAACCCTTGTGTTTAAACCCCTGAGCCACGGTGTAGTCTGGCATTACAATCAGCACCCCGCCGATGGGTATGCATATGAGCATCATCAATAAAGCAGATTTCCATACCGGTGCATAGAATATTTCGCGGACCAAAAATCGGGGCGGTTCTTTAAAGTCTGGACGGGTTTCGGGTAATGTATAAAACAATACAAATGCCGCAACACCCATGCCGGCGCCCAACCAATATACTCCATTGGAGCCTATGAGCAGGGCCATAGAAGATCCGAAGGCAAAACCCAATGAAGCACCGATATTACCAAACATACCCTGCCAGCCTAAGGCTTCTCCGCGCCTTTCGGTAGGCACTATGTCGGTGGTATAGGCTGTAAAACCTGTAGGTGCAAACCCGGTAAAAAAACCATGCACGGCCCTTGCCGCAAAGAATATTGATAAAATACCTGCAAATGGATATATGCAACTTGCCACTACACAAAAAGCAGTGCCACCTAGAATCGACCATCTTCGTCCGTACCGGTCGGTAACCCAGCCACTGATGGGTCGTGCAACCAAAGCCCCCAAAGCAAAGATGCTGATAATCCAGCCAAAATATTCCGCTCCGCCAATTTTCCGCAAATGTTCGGGCAATTCGGGCAATACCATGTTAAACGAAAGGAAAAATAGCAGTGCCCCAATGCATAAACGCCAATATGCTGCTGAGAATTTAGGGGCCGACATGGTAAGCTAAAAAGTAGGTAAAGGGGGTGCAAATATCCAATCTTATTTGCCGGGATTGGGAATTGCCTGTAAATAAATATGCTGAAAAGTAAAATAATTCGGATAAATATTCAAAAAATCAATCCAATCAATCCATTTTTAGCCATATTTGGCTACCAGGGGTATGCGCCGGCCGCCTCCGAATGCTTTTTGGGTAACCCGCAAGATAGGCGGAGCCTGAAATCGTTTAAATTCGTTTCGATTTACTAAATTTACGATACGGTCTGCCACTGCAGGGTCGTAACCCAGGGCTTTTATCTCATCGCGGCCCTTGCGGTCTTCAATGTATAGTTTAAGTATTTCATCCAGCAATGGATACTCGGGCAAGCTATCGCTGTCTTTTTGTCCGGGTCTCAATTCGGCCGACGGGGCTTTAGTTATTATCGCTTCGGGAATAATTTCCTTTTCACGGTTGATATACCTGGCAAGGGCATATACTTTCATTTTGTATACATCGCCAATCGGGCTAAGGCCTCCGCACATATCTCCATAAAGCGTACTATATCCAACTGCCATTTCGCTTTTGTTGCTGGTATTGAGCAAAACATGGCCAAACTTGTTGCTGATTGCCATTAACAACATACCCCTGGTGCGGGCTTGCAGGTTTTCTTCTGTTACATCGAATGATTTGCCAAAAAACAGAGGATCCAGGGTTTTGATATAGGCATCGTAAATATCTTTTATGGCCAATAAATCGCCATGGTTTCCCAGGTTTTCCGAAAGTGCTTTCGCATCAGCCACACTGCCTTCGGTACTAAACTCGCTGGGCATAAATACCGGCCATACATTTTCTGCACCCAATGCTTCGGTGGCCAGGGCTTGAACTACAGCACTGTCAATACCACCGCTGTTGCCCAGCAGTGCTTTTTTGAAACCCATTTTGCTGAAATACTCACGAATGCCAAATACAATGGCATCGTGCATAATTTGTGTTTCTTCATATACAGCAGGTTTTATATGCCGTGTAGTAAGGTCTATTCCGTCAAAATGCACATAGCCCATTTCTTCTTTAAAACAGGCCAATTCGCATACTGTTTCGCCGAATTTATTCAGGGCCTGGCTATCTCCGTCAAAAATCAACTCGGTATGTGCACCTACCTGATTTACATATACGATGGGCAAACCAAAACGTTCAACATTGCCTTCGAAAACCTTATCGCGCAGGGCCACTTTGCCCACATGAAAGGGCGATGCTGCCGGGTGAATAATGATATTCGCACCGGCTTGTTTTAAACGTTCGGCAGGTGAAATTTTATAGTGAAAATTGTTGTACTGATCCCACAAATCTTCACAAATGGCAATCCCGATTTGGGCCCCCATAAATTCGAAAACCTCGGTTAATGCATTGGGTTCAAAATACCGCGCTTCGTTAAAAATATCATAGGTAGGCAAAAGGGTTTTGTGAATCACCTTTTCAATCTGCCCGTTTTGCATAAAACAGGCCACATTGTGCAAAGCTCTGCCGGTATCCGGATTGCGCATAACGCCTCCAACAATGGCGGCAATGCCATTACAGCATTGGGCTACCAACTCCAGGCTTTGTTCGCATTCTTCCACAAACCATGGATAATCCAGCAGGTCTTCAGGAGGGTATCCGCATACTGCCAGTTCTGAGAATACAACCAAATCGGCGCCATTGCTGCGCGCTTCTTCTATGGCCTCTGCTATGCGGGCCGTATTGTGCTGGAAATCCCCGATGGTATAATTTAACTGAGCCAGGCAGATCTTCATGGAAAGCTGCCCCCGGTTTAAAAGAAAATACCCAGTTGCAGCGCCAGATAATTGTTGCGAACTTTTACTTTTTTATCCAACGACATATCTGTAAACGCATTGTCGAGTCGTAAACCTGCAATGAATGTGGTGTTACCACTGATTTTGCCTTCAATACCGGCACCAATAATCAGGGGTAAACGCAGCGGAGAAACGTTATCTCTGAATGCCCCTTCACCCGCCTTTCCATCAAAATCAAGCGCATCGTTGGCACTGGAATTGGGGCTGTGGTGGCTGGGTGAGCCAGATTTATACAAACTCGGATTTGAAGTGGTTGTCAATCTGTTTTGAATGAGTATGGAAGGGGCAAAACCAAATTGTCCGTAGTATGTAAGTCGGCCAATTTCATTGGTTTTTAGTTTCAAGGTAACCGGAATCTGCACATATTGAAGGCGATAATCAAATTGGGTATTGGTAAAATAAGCACCCGGAGCCACTGAATTATTGTAAAGGGTGTCGGTAGACTTAAGTTTGGTAGGCTGGGTGGTTACAATTACCTCGGTGCTTACCCAGTAGTTGGGGTTATTGCCAAGGTTAAAGTCAAACATCATTCCGTATGAATATCCCAGACCCATTCCATTGTTCTTAACATTGCCTTCCATCACTTTAGAAAAAGTAAAATTGGGTGAAAATTTAAATCCGATTCGCAGGTTTTTGGGGCCGGTAGAAGCTGCTGCCGTAGTTTGTGCAAATGATTTGGTACCAGCGCCTGCCAAAAACATGGCGGCGAACAACAAAGTATTGTTTATTTGCGTTCTCATATTCTAAATGCAAACTAAATCATTTTTATCCATATCAGCAGCCCTTTTTTCGGGTTTTTCTATGGTTTTATTTTCAAACTGTAGTAATAAAAAAAGCCATAGCGCAGTTGAATTCCGCGATTTTAACCGCGAAATAGACAGTGTTTCGGCCAATGGAATTACCACTACCGAATTTGTTAGCCTAAAAAATAAGCATGGTAGATTTTTTATATTATGGTTAAATGAAGTGTTAGATTTTGAAAAATACGGACCCCTTAATGATAGTCTGGGCGCTGTTTATCTTTCCGAATTCATGGTAAAAAACAAGCCGGTTTTCAATGCGGTTAGCTTGCATTATAAAAAATATCCCCAATTACAAAATCAGATTTCTGAAGCCATCGGCAATCTGCAGGATGTGATGGGAAATGCACCAAAGCCAGTGGTGTATGCGTATTTTTCACAATTCAGCAATTACAACACTTTTGTAGATACTTTTGGCGGCAAAACCATTTTTGCCTTTAGTGCAGAAATGTTTATGAACGATACTTTTCCATTGTACGACATGCTGGATGTGCCCGAGTTTTTTAAACGCTATGATAGCACTGCGCAAATACCGGCTATGATGATATGGACTTATCTCAAAAGTGTGTATGATGTAAATGGAACCAGCAAAAACATGATAAGTGAAGCGGTTTTGAATGGTAAAATCTGGTACACCATGGCCCAGGTTTTTCCCGATGCACACCCTTGGGATATATACGGTTATACAGAGAAAGAATGGAAACAAATGGTTACAGAAGAAGGGCAGATTTGGAAGCACTATGTAGATCAAAATATGCTTTTTCAAACCGATTTTAATAAGTACAAGAGGTATTTCAATTATGGCAATCACACTTTTGGTGCGGGTATACCAGAAGATTGTCCTCCGCTGATTGGTAACTTTACCGGGTATCGGATCGTAGAGCAGTATATGAAAAAAACAGGCACTAAGCTGGCCTACCTTTGGAAGCAAGGTGATGCCGAGAAAATCTTGCGCGAATCGGGCTATAATCCTATCAAATAATGGAACAACTAAGACAGTATATCGTAGAACGTTTGCAAACCAACCATTTTATTTCCCATGTAGGAATAAGTTTATTGCACCTTGAAATGGGTGTGGCCGAAATTGGTTTAAAAATAGAAGAGCACCATCTCCAGCAAAACGGGTTTATGCATGGTGGGGTTACTGCCACGCTGGCCGATGTAGCCACAGGCATAGCCGCTTATACAATGGCTCCGGAGGGTAAAAATGTGGTTACTGCCGATCTTAAAATCAGCTATTTAAACCCAAGTACTGCGCATACCGTGAAAGCGGTGGGTAAGGTGGTGAAAGGGGGCAATTTGCTGTTTTTTTGTGAGGCACAAATTTTTGACTGCCTGGATGAAGGTGATAAACTTATTGCCACAGCCACTGCTATCATGGTAGGTGTAGATATTCCGGTGGGCAAGCGGAGCTAAGGTTTTACCATTAATTTTATGACCATTCGCCTCAATTCACATGCTGTGTAAAGCCTTTTATACCGTGCAATCCTCAAATCGCTTATTTTTGGAGCTTTGCCTGTGAAAAAAATTATCATTTTAAGTTTCACTCTATGCTGGTTGTTGCCAGGCATTGCGCAGTCCATTCGAATAAAGGGCCGCATTTTTGCCGAGGAAACCCGCGAACCTTTGGCGTTTGCCAATTTTTATTTTGGCTCTACTACCAAGGGATTTTATTCTGATTTTGAAGGAAATTTTTCATATTCAAACGACAGTGTTTTTTCTGATACCCTTGTTGTAACCTACATGGGTTACGAAACCCGATATATAAAATTACGCACCGATAGTGTAAATATCCTGGAATTAGAAATGAAACGCTATTTCCAAAAAACCGGTGAAGTAGTGATAAAAAATAAAGTAAATCCGGCGCTTAAATGGATTAGGCTGGCGCAGGACAACCGTCAAAAAAACAATCCGGATAATTTGCCATTTTATAATTGCGAAACTTACACAAACAGCACCATAGCTATCAACAATATCAATGAACGCATACGCAAAGGTAAGCTGGGGCAGGATATAGGAAAGCTGTTTGATACCATTAGCTACATTTCATCCGATAAATCCAAATCTATTTTACCGGTTTTTATGTCGGAAGTAATTAGTGATTACAGTTTCAACCGCAATCCCCATCTTACCAAAGAGGTAATCAAAGCATCGCGCATCAAGGGAATTGGGGTTACCGATGGCAGTTTTATTTCCCAGTTTATGGGTAGCTCATTTGTAAATTATAATTTTTACCTCAATACCCTTTTGGTTATCGATAAAGGCATAATGAGCCCGATAGCGGAAGGGGCTATGGCTATTTATGATTATAAATTGGTAAATGTAGATCGCACCGGACCCCGACGCATTTTTCAAATTTACTGCGAACCCAAAAACAGTAAAGACCTGGCGTTTAACGGATTTGTGTGGATTGAGGATACCACCGGGGCATTGGTTCGACTTTCGCTTGAATTAAACGCCAATTCTAACCTCAATTATATTGAGAAATTAAGGGTAACCCAGGAGTATGCCCCCACCAATAAAGGCGCGTATTTTGGTATTAGTACCCGCGCTGTAATAGATGCCGCCGAGTTAAATACCAATATGGCCGGGGTTGTTGCTACCATTACCACTACTGCACGAAATGTAGATACCGATACCGAACATCCACCTAAATTTTTTGAAACCCGCATTACCATGTTGCCCGATGCTACTTCAAAATCGGATACATTTTGGGAAAATCACCGCCACGTGCCCATGAATCCGGCTGAAGCCCGCATTGAAAACAAATTGGATACCCTTTTGCATCTGAAACGGGTGAGTACTTATATCGATGTTATTGGATTTTTGGTTGACGGTTATCGCAAATCAAGTACCCTGGATTTGGGCCCGTATTACAATTTAGTAAGCTATAATCAGCTGGAAGGCTTGCGTTTCAGATTTGGTTTCCGATCTTCCTATAAACTTAGTCGCAATTGGTTGGTACATAGCTATGTGGCTTACGGTTTAAAAGATGAAAAATGGAAATATAGCATTTCGGCTAAGCGGGTTTTAAGCAGAAAACATTGGACACAGGCAGGTTTTTTATATCGCAGGGATGTAGAACAAATTGGTATTACCGATAATGATAATTATGCCACCGGACTGTTTACGGCATTCAATATGCTGGGTAGTAACAACCTGAATATGAACCGAGATCTGAGGTTGCTATTTGGTACCGATATCCGCAATGGATTGCGCGTAAACCTCACCCTGGGAAACCGATATTACCAATTTCAAAAAGTGGGTAATTACAATTTTGCCTGGTACCCGAAAGCGGGCGACACAACCCAGATTCAGCAGGATTTTACCAATACCACCATCAACCTTTCTGTGCGATATGCACCCCGCAATTACTATTTACAAAATGATAATTACCGTGTAGATTTTGGTGGCTTGGGTCCAGAATGGTATGGCACTATAATTCAGGGTGTGCCAAATGTAATGCGAAGTGAATTTAAGTACACCAAAATTATTTTAGGTGTTACCTACTATAAAGTGTGGGGTGCCATAGGCCGCACGGTTGCGAATCTCGAAGGTAGCCGAGTATTTGGCAGACTGCCCTATCCTTTACTTACCGTGTATATCGGCAATCAGAGTTTTGTATATAATACAGGTGCATATAACCAAATGCGCATATTTGAGTTTATTACCGACCGAAGCGCTTCTTTGGGTTTGGAGCACCATTTCAACGGTTTCCTGTTTAACCGGGTTCCTTTAATTCGAAAGTTTAAATGGAGAGAAATTGTAGGTACCAAATTAATTTATGGTACCCTGGATAAAAAGAATTTTGATATTATTCCAAAATATGTGGGCGATGCACCCATCACACAGTTTAAAACCTTTACCAATGCCCCTTACAGCGAAGTAAGTGTGGGTATTGAAAATATATTTAAAATATTAAGGGTGGATGCAGTGTGGAGATTAACCTACCGCAACGAACCCAGGGTGCGAAATTTTGGTGTGAAAGCGAGTATATCAGTGGGATTCTGATGCCCCTTTGGTATCGGTAAATTTATAGCCTACCCCACGCATACTTTGAAAATACACCGGTTTTTTAACGTCGGTTTCGAAATATTTGCGGAATGCCAAAATAAAGTTATCGATGGTGCGGGTGCTTGGGTAAACATTGTAGCCCCATACGGTTTGCAATATTTTTTCGCGGCTTACTACCTGACCTTTATTCTCTATCAATAATTTAAGCAGCATGGCTTCTTTTTTGGTTAGCATAAAATCTCCGTCCACGCCTTTGGCTTCAAAACTTTCGAAATTGATGTAGTTATTGCCAAAATGGAATTCGTGCATAGTAAACGGATTTTCGTTTTTAGGTGCACTGCGGCCCAGTAATTTTTGCACGCGCAGTAGCAATTCTTCCAGGTTAAAAGGTTTGGTAAGGTAATCATCCCCTCCTTTTTTCAAACCCGCAATGCGGTCTTGCGTTGTGTTGCGTGCACTCAGGAATAGAATAGGCACCTCGGCATTGCTGAGGCGAATATTTTCGGTAGCGGTTAGCCCGTCTACATGAGGAAGCATAACATCCATGATAATCAGGTCAAAACTTTCCTCCTTATTGCGCTGCAAAGCCTCAACACCATCTTTGGCGTGTGATACTTTGTAACCTTCTGATTCGAGGTTCAGTTTCACGAGATCCGCAATGTCGTGTTCGTCTTCTACTAGTAAAATTCTGTACTGTTTCATAGGTTTTATACTTTATTTCTGAATACAATTTTAAACACAGATCCTGCAGGAATATTGTTTGTCACAGAAATTATTGCTTTGTGCTGACGTAAGATTTTGGCAACCAGATACAAGCCTAAGCCGGAACCCGCGCTGCTGCGTGTATTTTCATCGCCAATGCGATAGAACTTCTTAAAAATATTACGTTTCTCTGATTCAGGAATCCCGATTCCATGGTCGGAAATGCGCATGGCAACCCTGCCTTTTTCAATAAATGTCTCTATTTCTACTTTTTCTTCTCCGGTTTTGCTGTATTTCACCGCATTATTTACCAGGTTACTAACCATCATTTGCAGTTGGTCTTTATCGCCGGTAATGGTTAAATCGGGTTCAAATTTGGTTGTAATCTGCGCTGTAGCTGGCATTGCATGCTGAAGTTCGTTCAGGGTTTCAACCACAAGTTCTTGTAATATTATGGGTTGGTCTACCCTTTGGGTATTGATGCTATCCAATCGGGTTATCATCAACACGTGGTCCATCAGTTTACTCAACCTGCTCAGATTTTTGTCGGCCATTTCAAGCAATTTCCGGAGATTGTCTTGCCCTTCGCCTGTTTGTTTCCCCGCGGTTTGAACCGCCAGTTTTGCCCCTGCTACGGGTGTTTTTAATTCATGGGTTACAGCCAGCAAAAAGTTGTTTTGCAATTGGTTTACCCTGAGAATGCGATTGAGGAAAATAAACATGGCTATTGCAATGACCAGCATAATTACCCCCATAGTTATCCCTTCACTGATCCAACTGGCCCGCTTGCGCCTGAATTTTTCGTTCTCGTTTTTAACTATACTGTGCTTTACATGTACTAGAAAACTTTTATTTAAAGGCTTTTTTTGATAAAATCGAATATTGTATTGGGGAAACTTGCTCAGCACAGCTTCCTTTAGCGCGGCCGTATCGGTATATAGACTTTTATTTTGGTAATAAGACACAAAGGAGTCTTTGCCCGGAAAACGGCCATGTATCATGTTATGGCTTGTTTCTCCGGCCACATGAATGCTGTCGGTGCTTAATATTTCCAACTGCATGGCACGTTCGCGGTACCCATATTTTACCAGCGAATAGGTCCACCATGCAAAGGCGGCAAACATATAAACCGTAACAAATATGATGGTTAGATTTAATTTGGCGCGTGCAGATAATTTCATAGATGCTGAATAACAAAGATGAACTTTTTAAGGGCATTCTACCAAATCTGTTTTTAATGCCAATGTCATTTGCGCAATTAAGGTGTAAAAATTACACAGGGCTGAAGTCATTTTTTTAAGTTAATTTGAAGCAATTTTATGAATTACCATACCCCGGATGAGAATTTGTTGCAGGCTCTGAGGCAGATATCGGGTGCCGAGCACGTGCACACCCAAAACATAGAATCATACGGCAGCGATCATACCGAAGATTTTGCATTTCCGCCTGTGGCGGTAGTTAAGCCGGGCACCGCACAGGAAGTTGCTGCAATTCTTAAAATTTGCAACCAAATGCAGGTTCCGGTATATCCCCGTGGTGCCGGTACCGGCTTAAGTGGCGGTTCTTTACCCGTTTTGCCTGGCATTAGCCTCAGTGTGGAACGGTTAAACCGCATTCTGAATATCGATACAGATAATTTTCAGGTAACGGTTGAGCCGGGAGTTATAAACCAGGTTTTGCGCGATGCGGTGGAGGCAGTAAATCTTTTCTATCCCCCCGATCCTGCCAGCCGAGGTAGTTGCTTTTTAGGTGGCAATATTGCCCATGGCAGTGGCGGACCCAGGGCAGTGAAATATGGCACTACCAAAGATTATGTGCTAAATCTTGAAGTGGCCCTGCCCAATGGCGAAATTATCTGGACAGGCGCCAATACCGTAAAAAATAGTACTGGATTTAATCTTACCCAATTGATGGTGGGTAGCGAGGGGATGCTGGGTATTGTTACCAAAATAGTTTTCAGACTAATTGCCAAACCCAAGCACAATATGCTATTGCTGGCACCCTTTGAAAAAGCCGAAGGGGCTGCCAAAGCGGTAAACGAAGTATTGCTTACCGGTGTATTGCCTTCAGCCCTGGAGTTGATGGAGGTAAGTGGGGTAAAAATTTCGGCAGAAGCTACCCAAACCCCTTTTCCTTTCAAAGAAGGGGCGGGATTTTATTTGCTGATAGAACTGGATGGCGAAAACCCTGAATTACTGATGGCCCAGGCCGAACAGATTTTCCCTGCGCTAGAAAACTGCGGTGCACTGGATGTTATGCCTGCCGACTCGGCCGATTTGAAGGAACAATGGTGGAAAATACGACGTTCTATTGGTGAAACAGTAAAAGGCCAAACGGTGTATAAAGAAGAAGATACAGTAGTGCCGCGTTCAGCATTGCCCCAATTGCTTACCGGGGTGAAAGAAATAGGGGAGAGGTACGGTTTTATAAGTGTATGTTATGGGCATGCCGGCGATGGAAATCTCCATGTAAACATCCTCAAATACGATATGCCCGACGAAAAGTGGAACCACGAATTGCCTAAAGGCATCCGCGAAATTTTTGAACTATGCAAAAAACTAGGCGGCACTATCAGTGGCGAACATGGCATTGGCTATGTGCAAAGCCAATACCTGGATGTGGTTTTTGATCCCATCCATTTTGAACTGATGCGAGGCATTAAAAAAGTATTCGACCCCAATGGCATTATGAATCCGGGGAAATGGCTGTGAAGAAGTTAAGAGTGAAGGGTATAGTGTGAAGAGTTGGGAGTTTTTGTTAAAGAAATTCTGTTAGCTACCGAACAATTAATTTGCCTGAAAAATTCGAATTATCCTGTTGAATGCGGTAGAAATAATTGCCTGCAGCCCAATTGGAGATTGGTATTTCAATAGTTTTATTGCCATTGATATTGCAGGAATAAATTTTGGTTCCGTTCATGTTAAAAATAATAATTTCGGCTTTTGAATTACTGGATTTAAATTCAAAAGTAATTATATTTTCTACCGGATTTTGTATTAATATGGGTGCAACGGATTTGTCGGGAATGCCCGTATTGGCTGGGTTACACTCCGTAATACTCATATCATCTATGTAATAATAAGCATTGTTTAAGGCACTGGGGAACGGAGGAGAATTGGTGTTGGCATTGTTGTAAAAATTGCCTATAGTTACATAATTATAATTGCCAAAACAATTAAAAACCCCCGAAACTTTAAACCAATTTGCGGTGTCGTTGCACAAAAAACTTGTATCCTGCCATTGTGGAATTAATAACAGATTGGTATCCATATTGGCACTCACAGGTGCTGCTGAAAAATACAGTTGTGGTGCCCATGATTTGCGCAATGAATAATCGGCCAAAGAAATCCAGAATTCTATGCAATAGGTTTTGGCATCTTGCATGGGTGCAGTTAATGCGCTGCGCATGTATTCGCGGTACCCATTGCGGCCATAAGTCACTAATCCTGCATATCCATGTCCGCCATGCGGTTTTTGCCAACCTACATTATTTTGCGGAACTCCGTTGCAGGTGTCAAACTGATCGGGTGTTCCCCAGGTGCAATTGGTCCAGAATTGATTGTCGTTAATCGCATACGTCCAAGGGCAACTGTCTAACAATTCAAAACCCCCATCTGGTAATAGATTCTGAGCTTTTACTTGACTTATCAATCCAATACTTGCAAATAGAAGTATGTAAATCCTAACCATACTGCAATATATACTTTTTTCGGAAATGGTGGCGGTCAAAAGCTTCAGAGAGAGGGAATGGCAACATCCAAGTCAGGGAGCAGGGCCCGCTGAGAAAGGTTATTACATTCTACATTCAAACAGGGATTGGTGCTAGCCAAAGTATCATGACTTTAGGCTGTTTATTTTACATTCTACATTTTACATTCTACATTTTACATTCTACATTTTACATTCTACATTTTACATTTTACATTCTACATTCTACATTGGCTGTCCTATGCACCATGCACCATGCACTATGCGCTATACACTTCCTCAAACCGCGCCGTAAAGTGCCTCAAAAACGGAGGTTCGTAAGTGATTTTATATCCTTTTACCCCTTCACGGTTTTTCATTAGGTTTTCAAATACTTCAATCACATAATCGATATGGCTTTGTGTATACACCCTTCGCGGAATGGCCAATCTTACCAATTCGCGCGGAGCTGCCTGAAATTCACCATCCACATGTTTGCCAAACATTACCGAACCTACCTCCACGCAGCGAATTCCACCCAATTTGTAAGCTTCGCAAACAAGGGCCTGCCCGGGATATTCCTGCAACGGAATTTGCGGATAAAGCAAGGCTGCATCTACATATACGGCATGTCCGCCAATGGGCCAAACTACGGGTACACCCATTTCTTTTAGTTTTTTACCCAAATAACCAACCGATGTGATGCGGTATTCCAGGTAATCAGGTTCAAAAACTTCGCGCAGCCCTACTGCCAGGGCATCCATATCCCTTCCACTCAGTCCACCATAGGTGGTAAATCCTTCGCTGATGATTAAAAGATTGGATGCTTTTTGGGCCAGTTTTTCATCTTTTAAAGTCAATAATCCACCAATATTTACCAGGCCATCTTTCTTTGAACTCATCACAAATGCATCGGCAAGGCCCAGCATTTTTTGGGCTATTTGGTAATACGATAAATTAGCATATTCGGGTTCGCGGTGTTTTACAAAATAGCTGTTTTCGGCAATGCGGCAACCATCAATAACATATACAATATTGTGTTGCCTGCAAATGGCCTGAACCTCCAGGGCATTGGCCATGCTCACGGGTTGTCCGCCGCTGCTGTTGTTGGTAACGGTTAGGATTACTGCACCAATATTTTCTGCACCATGCAATGCAATTCTTTCGCGCAATTTTTGAATATCCATATTACCCTTAAACTGGCTGTTTAAATAATCGGGATGCTGGCTATCCGGCATTAAATCGTGGGCTGTAGCACCCGTAAATTCAATGTTTGCGCGGGTAGTGTCGAAATGTGTATTGCTTAAAAATACTTTGTTATGACCACCTAAAATGCCATATAAAATTCGTTCGGCTGCCCGTCCCTGGTGGGTGGGTAAAATATAGGGCATACCGGTAAGTTCTTTCACTGTTTGTTCAAGTCGTATCCAACTGCGGGCACCGGCATAACTCTCATCTCCGGTCATCATGGCCGCCCATTGGGCATCACTCATAGCACCGGTTCCACTGTCGGTAAGTAAATCGATAAATACATCGCTGCTGCGGAGTAAAAAGGGATTGAAACTGGCGTTTTTTAAAGCTTCAAATCGTTCGGCTGGTGTAGTTACCCGCACCGCTTCTACCATCTTGATTCGAAAAGGTTCGGTAAGTGTTTTTTGTCCTTCAAATAGCATATTTTTTATTTTCTGCAATATTCTGATGATTGCAGCATTTTGTATGTGATATTGTTCACATGGAGAAAAGATTTTTAACAGCCGATAAACAGCCGAAAGACAGCCGATTTGATACTTGTAGGGGTCGGTCGAGACCGACCCTTATGACAAATGAATTAACAGCCCGATATTTGCATGATTACACAATAATAAATTTAATTTTCTTTCCCGAAAATCCTAGAAAAAATTGGATTATTTTCTGCATCACGGCCATGCCTTTGTCGGGTTTCAAATCTTCGGGTTTCAAATATCCGGCTTGCAGCAATACTTCAACGGCCGTGTTGAGTTGGCTTTGCAATACCTGCAGTTTTACGCCTCCACTTGCTGTGGAATAACCTGGATTTACCGAAGAAATAATTTCATCTTTTAAAATGGCATCTATACCGTGTTCAATTAATATAGACTGCACCAGGGCCGCATCGTGGGCGTGATTGAAGGTTCGGATGGTTATAAAGTCATTCATTTATTTTACAATAAAAATCCCATTTTTAATTTCAATATGCCCTGAAATGTGGTTGCGGTTTTCCAGGTTAAAAGTCACGCCATTCAGTTTTAACTCGTGTTTTTCAATCTTGGCTTTATCCTTGCATTTATCCGGCTGAGACTGAATAAAAACAGCATTACAAAATTCGAACGATTTTCTGCCTGCGTAAACTGTAAGGGTATCTGCATTGTTTCTTAAAAGACCCAAGCCTACGTTTTTAGTTTTAATATTGTGATAAATAAAACCTCCTTGTTTATCGCTGAAAAAGGTATCAAAATAGTATCGAAATATATTGCCTTTGAATGAATCTAGATATATGCCTTTAAATTTAACCAGCACGGTGTCAAAGTCGGATTTCAGCATTCCTCCGGGCAGAGTGGTATCAAAATTTACAGCTACATCCTCAATGGGGTCTGGTCTTGGAGTGTTTTGGTCGCAGCAATTTGTTAGCCCAATCAAAATAAAAATTCCAAAAATCAGTTTAAATAAAACAAAGCGCATATTCAAAAATACAATAAAAATTGGATTTCGCAATCTTCAAAATCTTGTTCATATTTACTATTTAAATAAAACACTACATAATGATTAAATTATTTCGACAAATATTTTCTTTGAAAATTGCGAATTTCGATAACCTGCTGTTTCAATTCTACAAGTAGAGTCAAAATCCAAGTGTACCGGGTTTCTCTCAGGTTTCACTCACCATTCTCCCACGTTTCCCTCACGTTTCTCTCGCCTCAGAAAGCACCCAGATTGCACCTAGAGGTTATCTAAAGGTATGCCAATCTGCAGTTATCAAATATCCGATAGCAGAAAAAAGAACAATTTAAACCTGCAAATAATAATATATAAAGATGTTTCATAATTCAAATATAGAGGTTTTTGAATTATCAAAACAATTATAATTATGGCGCAAACTCCTTCTCCAAGTTAACTTTAGTCGGCAGCCATTCCCTATTCCCTAACTGCTATTCCCTTAAAATGCCTTATACACAATCTCAATTGCCTTGGTACGAATATTTTGCTCCACCAATTTTTTATTGTTTTCATCGGGGAAAGTTCGATTGCTCAGAAATACAAAAACAATTTTATTTACCGGATCGGCCCATACCCAGGTGCCGGTAAATCCGCTGTGTCCGAATGCTTCAAGGGGTACCAATTCACTTACATTGGCTTTGGAGCCAGGCTTTCCATTGGGTTTGTCAAAGCCCAAACCGCGATGGGTTTTCTTGTGGCCACGTTCTGTGAATTCCTTTATGGTAGCATTTTTAAGGTATTTTTTCCCATTAAAAGTTCCGCCATCAATGAGCATTTGAAATATTTTTCCCAAATCTTCGGCATTGCCAAATAATCCGGCATTCCCAGTAATTCCGCCCAGCATGGCTGCCGATGGATCGTGCACATAGCCCTGTATTTTTTCGTGGCGCCAGTAATTATCTATACTTGAAGGGGCAATACTATTTGGGTACCAGGTTTCAAGCGGCAGATAGGTGAGGCGGGTCAAACGCATGGGTGCATAAAAATTTTCCCAGGCATATTGTGCCACATCTTTACCCGTAATTCTTTGAATAATTTCTGCAGCTAAAATCATACTTAAATCGCTATAAACAAATTCACCTTTTTCAGTTACATCCGATTCAATAATTTGTTTCCAGATTTCTTTGTTATAGCCGCTGTCCATCCACATATCCTGGGTAATTTGAACGGTGTGTAAACTATCTTTTACTTTATTAAAAACACCCGGAATTTCCATGGCTTTTTTATAAAATGGAATAAAAGGCAATAGGCCACCTTCGTGCAACAACAGTTGTCTAACAGTTATTTTTTCTTTATTCGTACCTTTAAATTCTTTTAAATAATTATGAATATGCCAATCCAAATGCAGTTTGCCTTGTTCCTGCAATTTCATCATGCAAAGGGTAGTTGCCGCAACCTTGGTAACGGAGGCCAGATCGTATAAATCACCCCTTTTTACGGGCTGAGTGCTGTCGTAATAAAAACTACCCCAGGCTTTGTGATACACGGCATTTCCGTCTTTTAAAACCATGAGTTGTCCGCCTGGCGCTGCATGCAGTCTGCGTGTTTGGGCCATCAGACTATCCAGGTCTGTGGTAAAATCCCAGCCAAAACCAGCATCCTTGGGATTGGTTACTGCAAAATGATCCACCATGCGAGATTCAGTAAACTCGCCCATACCTACTTCATATCCTTTTGCCGCTGTGCCTGGTAGTTTTCCGAGTGAGGGTCGTTCGCCAAAAATAATTTCACTAACGGTTTTCTGAAATACCGTTTCATCCTCGTATGCCTGCACTACACAAGCCAGATTAGGTAAGTTTTTTAATAAATAAATATTGCCAAATGAAACCAGAATGGTGGGTGTTTTTTCAGCAATTGCATAAATACTTTGCACCATTTGTTGAGGTAGATACTGGCTTTTACGACCCCATAAATTCTGGTCGTGTATGCTCACAATTACATAATCATAATTGCGAATTAAGCTATCGGCAATTTTATTGTAAGTATCGTATCCCGAATCGCGGTAGGTAAAAATTTCATCAATTTTGTGGTATCGTTGTAAATAATTCGGGAAGGAATAGTTACCGGCTTTGCCAATGCTCCAAAGCGCTATATGCCGGCGGGTATGCTGCGGCAATGGAAGCCATTCTCCTTTGTCTATAACAACAGTTGTACTTTTATATGAGGTTTCTTTTAATAGTTTATCTGCCTGTGTGGATTCTAAATCGCGCACCAGGTTTTCCGTTTCAATGGGTGCATAATGATTTAATCCTGAAAGCATTTTAAAATATAAAATTTTGCGAATCCTATTATTTAATTCCAGGCTGTCAATTTGTCCTTCGTGTACATATTTTTCAATTAAATCAATGGCCAAAGGTACATTTTCCGGAAATAGAAGTATGTCGTTTCCTGCCAGTGCAGCAGCGGCTTCGGCATATCCCGGTGCATAGTATTTAGCTACGCCTTTCATGTTTAATGCGTCGGTAAAAACCAGGCCTTTAAATCCAAGTTTTTGTTTTAATACACCCTGCACAATAATGGGTGAAAGTGAGGATGGGCGATGTGGGGTAGTGTCTAATGAAGGTATTTCTAAGTGACCCAGCATAGTGCTTTTTACCCCAGCTTTATACAAATTGGAAAAAGGTTTAAATTCTACATCAAATAATCGCTGAGAATCTAAATCCAAATGGGGCAATTCTAAGTGCGAATCGGCTTTAGAATCGCCATGACCGGGGAAATGCTTGGCGCAGGCAATAATTCCGGCATCCTGCATACCCTGCATTATTTGAATTCCCAGCCTGGATACCAGTGCCTCATCTTGTCCGAAACTTCTGAATCCAATAATGGGATTTTCTGGGTTGGTATTGATGTCTGCATCGGGAGCAAAGTTTACATGAATGCCCAAACGTTTGCATTGCAAGCCCATGCCAAATCCGGTGCGGTAGGCCAGGCTATCGTCTCCGGCCGCACCCAGAGTCATCTGATATGGAAATTTTTCCAAACCCCGCAGTCGCATGGCCAGGCCCCACTCTCCATCAATGCCAATCAGCATTGGGATGCGGCTGTTTTGCTGATAATAATTTGTTAAGTAGGCTTGTTTCAGCGGATCGCCCTGGAAATATATTAATCCCCCGATTTTATATTTTACAATTAATTCTTCAATATTTTGAACATGGTCTTCGCCCTTATTGCTCCAGGCGGCCACCATCATCATTTGCGCAATTTGTTCGCGCAGGGTAAGGGTTTGTAATACACTGTCCACCCATTTGTTGTGATAATTGCCTGTACGCCATTGCTGGCCATACAGATTCATTCCCAATAGCAATATCAAACAAATAATTCCGCGTTTCATTCCGTTTTACAAAAAAACATCATAGCCCCAAGCTTTCCTTACAAATCCTTTGCCCTTTTTGTGGATAAAGACAATAGCCCCGATTTTTACTTGAAAAAAACCTTTAATGTATGATTTTGCACAGTATTTGCGTTAGGTATAATGAGGGTATGAAAATGGGAAAGCGCATTGTGTTTCTGTTAATCTGTATAGGGGTATTTCTGGCAGGAAATGCGCAGGATTTCCGCGTTATTGATTCAACCATGCGGTTACAAAAGGCCACAAGCATTGAGCAATTGGTGCAGGTAATTAAAGCCAATTATTACTCTCCAACGCAACAGGTGCGTGCTGCTTATGCCTGGATGATTTACCATATCGATTATGATGTACCCGGTTTTTTTAATCCCAAACTGTACGATGCCCAGTGGCCAGCCACGGTTCAGGATAGCGCCGACCGGGAAAATTTATTTCGCGAGCAGGTAGCCAAACGGGTTTTTAAGGAACGCAAAGGGGTGTGCGAAGGCTACTCCAAATTATTTTTAACTCTATGTAAAAAATTGGGCATTGAAGCAAGGCCAGTTGTGGGTTTTGGAAAAACTGAGATTAGAAAATCAGATTCAAAATTTAACACCAATCATGAGTGGGATCTTGTAAAAATAGATGGCACCTGGCACCCGGTAGATGTAACCTGGGCAGCAGGTTTTACAGATTTTGGCAAGAAGAAATTTAACCGTGAAATCAACCACCACTACTTTTTTACAGATCCGGGTTTATTGCTCGTAGACCATTATCCGGCAAAAAAAACCGATGCACTGCTTGCCTGGGTACCCTCTTTTGGGCAATTCATTTCACGCCCCATGGTTTATCGCGATTTCTGGCTGCTGAATCCGCAGAATTTTAATGCATCCAACGGAATTTATAAATTCAGCGATTCGGCATTTACTATGGTATTTAAATCCACTACTCCCATAGAAAGGGTGCAAATAATTGGTTCTAACAGCCAAAGACAAGAGGCGTATCATCCCATTGCCGGCGAAACTGAATACATAGGCAGTAATTTTGTGAGCTATGCCAAAGATGGAACCCTGAAAATTCGCTACCGACCCGCAAAGCAAGGCGACCGCAAGGTAATTGTTTTCATCAATGGCAGGGCGGTGATGGAGTTTCTTGTTGAATAGAAAGAGTGGAAGTTAGAAGTTAAGTGTTTGGATTGAAGCGTTGGACAGCCTCAGTCACATTACATCGGCGGATGGATTAGTTTACCGCACTTACTGGCTTGAAAACGGCAGATACCGCATTCTACATTCTAACAGGGAGCAGGGTGTAGGGAGCAGGGGGCAGTGGTCGCGGAAGAAGGAAGCTACTCCTACATTTTCATTTTTCATTTTTCATTCTACATTTTACATTCTGCATTCTACATTCTAACAGGGAGCAGGGTGCAGGGAGCAGGGAGCAGTGGTCGCGGAAAATGGTAGCTACTCCTACATTTTACATTTTACATTTTCCATTCTACATTCAAATCACTTCCACAGCAGAAAGCTCAAACTACCCGAAATGGTATAGCCGGTATAAGTGCTTCTTTTGCCAAAAGGATAAATGTAGCCGGCAGAAAACGAGGCTTGTAAATTTTTATTAAAGAATAAATAAATCCCGGCTTGTGGAATATTTAACAGCGCACCGCCTTCGCTTTCTTTGTAGGCATAGCTAAATTCATCCCCAAAAAATGGAATCAAATAATTCCTTTTCAAACGGTTTTCAAACGATAAGCGCACTCCTAATGCGGAATAGTAAATTTTAGTTTCCGTTTTATTTTCACTTTTGAGTATTCCCAATCGTGCATAAACATTAGAAATAGAAGGGTTTGAACTGTTATTTCTGCCACGATACCGGGTATGTAAAGAAAACTCTGGTGCGAAACCTGAATAAATACCAAAACTGTCTTTTTTTGCCGGATTGAATGCCAAATAACTGATACCTGGTATGATATTCCGTTGCCAGGAAGGCGAATAACTGGATTTACTGCGGTATCCATTATCATTTCCGTCGTAGCCGTTTCCACTATTTGTGGTTTCGTGATATTTAGAATAGTTGGTATAAATCGTAACGGTGATTTTGCAGGGAGATTTAATTTTTTGAATTCCATCCCTCAGTTCATTTTGCCTGCTGGCTATGGTGCTTATAAGATTCAGCAAGTTTTGATTGGTGGTTCGGTAATATGGATTGGTTGGGTTCATGGTATCCAACAATTTGCTGAGAGCATTTTTTTCGCGCATGTATAGTTTCAGTTCTTCTTGGGCCCTGGCAGTATCCATAAAGGATTGGCGTTGGGTAGTAATCCTGAATTCATACCGGCCTTCAAACAAATTCAAATGATCTTTTACAGTTTGAAAACCTGCTTTGGAAATGTTTGCATTAAAAATAAATCGTTTCTCTTTATGGTTGCGGTAGCTGTATTCTTCATTTTCACGGTTAATAATTGCACCCTCGGCCCGTAATTTTCTTTCCACCTTTGCAACCAAAGTATCATATTGCTTTTCACTTTCTAAAGTCACGTTCAACTCTGGTACCTCTTCGTAATTATAGGTTGAACCCGAACTGCGATAGGAACCATAAGAAGAGCCAATGCCGCTGCCGTAACCCAAACTTCCTGCATTTCCGGTCATGGCTTTTTTTGTACTTACCCTGTCTGAATAACCCATATCAACCGGTGTATTTACGATTTCCTCGCCAGGTTGGGCTAAAATTGGATTTGGACTAATGAATTGAAAAGCAACGGCGACCAGAATGGTTTTTTTAAGCATAATCTTGAATTTTTATTGAGGATTGAATGTGGCAAAAATAGTGTAAATGGAACAGGGCCCACCCATTCAAATGTGGCCGAAGCAGTTCCATACTCCATTTTACATTCTAACAGGGTGGAGGGAGTAGGGGGCAGGGTGCAGTGGTCGCGGAGGAAGGTAGCTCCATTCTACATTTTGCATTTTCCATTCTACATCCAAACCCCCGTTCCGCTTGCTTTTTTCAACTTTTTTTCGTAACTTGTAAAAAAAGTTTAACATTGCAGGCAGCGTTTGATGCCCCATCTCTGTCAATAAGGGCAAACAGGCAATGCAAGCGCATTCATACAAAGCGGATGACGGAAAAAGAATTGATCGAAGGCTGTATAAGGGAAGACCGGAAATGCCAGCGATTCCTTTGGGACAAATACGCCCCGAAGCTTCTTACCGTAAGCATTCGTTATTGCAGATCGCGTGAGGATGCCGAAGACGTTTTAATGGAAGCATTTGTAAAAATATTCGACAAGATGAGTGAGTTCAGAGGACAAAGTTCCCTTGAAACCTGGATGCGTCGGGTGGTTGTAAATACTTCTATTAATAAACTAAGAGCTACCAAAATTACGGACTCCATCGATTCAGAAACCAATGACATTGGCTATTACGACAGTGGTTTTGATGAAATGAATGCCAAACAACTGATGAATCTTTTAGATCGATTACCTGTAGGCTACCGCACCGTTTTCAACCTGTTTGCCATTGAAGGCTATTCTCACAAAGAAATTGCCGATGAAATGGGTATTGATGAAGGAACCAGTCGCAGCCAGTTGGCGAAAGCCCGCAAAGCCCTGCAAGACATGATAAATAATAATGAACACGTGAGATTATGACCCATCCGGATAATAACTTCAAAGACCAACTCTATAACTATGAAACCCCGTTGGGCAGCAACGTGAGTTTCGAAAAAGTGATGGCAATGCGGGCCAAACGCCCCGGTGCCATCTGGTGGAAACCATCGCTTTTGGTGGTTGCCACCCTCAGTGCAGTAAGCGTTACGGCCTATATCCTGGGCAACTACGCAGGTAATACCGTACCTGAAATCCCAGCTGGCGCCAAAAACGAATCACCAGCCATAAATTCCACTCCACAAAATCAACCTGAAAAAACCAATATTGCTGCCACCATAAACCCAACTCAATCTGCAAATAATTCCCAAACCAACAATGGTAATAAAGCAGATAAAAATGCAGGACATGCAGGTACAGGCTATCATAGACATATTGTAAACCCTGGTCAGAATGTAAATCCGGCTCAGAACAATACTCCCAATCAAATCCATGAAGCCAATACTCAACAGGATCAAAGCTTTGTAAGTGCAGAAGGATTGTTTGGTGGCTTGGTTCGCAAAGGTCTTTCAGCAAATTATAACAGCTACGGTTTTGGCAGCAATAGAAATGTTTCTGAATACACACGCGATTTCGAAAAGCCAACTTTCAATCCCCTTAGTTTTGAGGTGATGATTGTGAATGGAGGCCGTAATTACCGCAATTTCCAGTCGGATAAAGATTATACCATTCGCGGAATTAACCGTTTTGGTCAATACAACCTCAGTGCACTTTATAATGTTGGCAAAGGATTTACACTTGCGGCTGGTATTAGTTATACAGAAAATATTGGCTCGGGCGAGTGGCGCAAAATAACTTCCCAAACCAAAATGTTTACCAGCAGCCATGTTGTAACCATTGTTCAGCCAGGCTTGCCCGATATTCACAAAACCGTGTATGATACCTCTTATAGCAATGTAAAGGTTGCAACCAACGGAAATATAAATTACCATTTGTCTAAATTCAGCCTTCCAATCGGCGTTCGTTACCACTTTGGCGAGGGTAGACTTTTATGGCGCGCCAGTGGCAGCATAGCACCAGGTATTTTAACTGCAAACAGCGGTCAAATGTTTAACCGTGAAAACAGCATGAGCCTGGATGGCCAAACCAACTATGCATTTACCCTGGATGCACGCGCTGCATTTGGTATATACATGCCTGTAAGTAAAAAGCTGTCTTTTGTTGCCGAACCTACATTGCAATATCAATCCATAATGGGTAAAAGCTGGAGCAGTTATAATAAATTCGTAGCCGGATTTGGGGTAGGACTGGTGTTTAAACCCTGAGGCGGTGAATGAATGCATTAAAAATACCCTTAATTAATCTTTACAATCGGGCAAAAACTGCAGGTTTACGGTATTTCCCAATTCTCATTTTATTCTCAACAAGCCTGATAGTCAAATCTCAGGATACCACTTTGCTGCAAAGCTGGGGCGGTGTAAATTACAGAATCAATGCAGTTGGCGGTTTAGGCACAGAATCTTTCAGTGCGGTTGAATATCCCCCGGGTAGTGGCCATTTTCCATTGCGCAGGCTCAATTTTTGGGTAACCGGAATAAAAAACAACAGCGATACCTTTGCTGTCGCATCCGATATTTTTAGCAAAAAAAGTAATTGGGCTATTGGACCACTGGGTACCTCAGTTCCTGCGCATGTAAGTCCTTTACAATGGCCGCATTTTTTGCAGGTAAGCCAATCACAGATTGCCGCACATAAAAGCCAATACCTCAATAGCGGATATATAGCCCCGGTGGGAATCTCAAGGTGGCCAGCAGCATTCAATCTGCCCGGATTTCCGGTGGTATGCGCACCTTTTTTGGATTTAGACCAAAATGGGAAATACAATCCCAAAGAGGGTGATTACCCATATCTACCTGGCAAAAACCATGTATTTGCAATGGGCAGTGATTCTGCGGCTATGTCAAATCTTAAAACCCACCAAACAGGTTTTGATCTTGCCAGTATTTGGTTTGAACCCACGGCTACAGACTCTATTCCCAATACCAGCTATTTCAGGTTAATACTTTGCAATCGGACGAAGGACACTTTTACCCAGGTAAAATTGAGCCTTTTGGCTGATTTTAAAATTGGTAATCCCATCGATGATCAATTAGCCACGCATGTGAAATATAACAGTATTTACGGTTATAATCAGCAGGGGGGCGATTCGGAATATGGCAATAATTGGCCATCTGTTGCGGTTGGCTGGTTGTCTAAGAAAGCATCGGCCAGCATATATCTGTATGCCGATAATAGCATAGTGCAAGGCAATCCGGCCACGGAGGTTGAGTTTTTTAATTATGCCAATGGTTTGTGGCGAAGCGGTAAAAATATGGGTTCGTCGGGTTCTGGTTTGGATGCCAGTACATCTCAATCGAAATTTATATACCCGGGCACTACCAATCCTGCCTTGCCGTTGGGCCGCAACTGGACCAATAAGGAAGGAAATGCCGGACGTCAAACCGCTTTAATCAGCACCGAACCTTTAACATTCAACGGAGCAGGCTGCAAAGTTTTGGATGGATACATTTCAATAATTCCTAATGCGCCCGATTCGGCTGCAATGGAAAAACGATTCGCTGCAATCGATAAGCATTATAATTCACAGGAATTTACCCTGGGAAAATCAAATAAATTCCTGGAAAAAAACAGTTGGTTTTATCCCAATCCGGTAATATCTAACGGTAATATTTATTTTCATTCAAACCTTCCTCAAAGCATTGCCATATATGACCTTCAAGGTAAGCTGCTATTGGAAAAAAACAATGTGATAGGGGAGATGAAGATTGAATTAAAACCAGGCAATTATGTAATAAAAACGGCTGAGAAAACAGCACGGTTTTTACAGGTCTATTAATCTCAGGCAGTTTCTGAAAGTACCGATTCTACTGGCACCATCCAATGGTGTGTATCCTCAATTTTTCCGTAACGAATATTGTCTAAAGTGGTTTTAATTTTTTGAGATAAAGAGGTATCTCCATTTGCCATAACGTCAAAGAATTCGTGGTGATGACCGAAGCCTGTTAAATTAATTAAAGTAGCCGCAGTGCCGGTAATAAATAATTCTTTGAGGCTGCCATTTGCATGGGCTTCCTTCAATTCGGTAATACTTAGTTTGCGTTCTTCTACTGTAATTCCCAGTGATTTAACCACCTGTATCACACTGTCGCGGGTAATACCGGCAAGCAGGGTGCCATCCAGCAGCGGGCTTACAACTTTGTCTTTGATGACTGCAAAAAAGTTGGTGGTTCCGGTTTCTTCTACAAATTCATGCTTTACCGGGTCGGTCCACAATACCTGGTCAAACCCTTCTTCCTGGGCTTTTTTTGTTGGGTACATGGCAGCTCCGTAGTTACCTGCGCATTTTGTAAATCCAGTTCCACCGGGCGCTGCACGGCTAAATTCTTCCTCTACTTTTACACGCAAGGGTTTGTCGTAATAGGGTCCAACCGGGCAGCAGAAAATTACAAAACAATAACGGGTAGAAGGGCGCACACCCACAAAATCGTCCATGGCAAACATAAACGGGCGAATGTAAAGCGAGCTTCCCGGGGCTTTGGGCACCCATTTACGGTCTATATCCACCAATTTTAGTAGGCCATCCATGAATAATTCCTTTGGAATTTCCGGCATAACCATACGTTTGGCAGAAATGTTCAATCGTTTCCAGTTTTCTTCCGGACGGAAAAGTTGAATTTTTTCTCCGGTATTGAAAGCTTTCATCCCTTCAAAAATGGCCTGTCCATAGTGCAGTGCACTGGTTGCTGGGCTCATGTGCATTGGGCCATAGGGCTCTATGCGGGAATCGGTCCATTTTTCACCATCCCAGATGGATACAAACATGTGATCAGCAAAAATTTTCCCAAAACCGATATTATTTTCATCAAGTTCAGAAATTCTGCTGTTTTGCGCTTTTTGGATTTTAATTTCGAAGCCCATTACAGTGGACAAAAATAGGAGATATAAAGGTTGCTATGAATGAAAGCGAATTGTTTGTGGATAATCCCTTGGCCTTGGGCGGATTGTTTGGGCAGGGAGTTTTTCTAGCCGGTGAAAAAAAGCAGGCTACAGAAGGTATTCCGCCCACCGGAACCGAGATTTTAGTGCTTTTGCATTACCCCGAACTGCCCAAATTGCCACCTAAAGCCCTTCAGGTGCTTCAAAAAATTATGGAAGCGGTTAAAATCGGTGGCAAATCGCTGGCTGAGGGCGATTATGCGGTTGTAAACTCAGGCCGCCTTGACATTCCAATTGCCGATTTTGTAAATAGTTCAGGTGCCAAAAAAGTATTGCTGTGGGCCGATGCATGGCCCCTGGAAACCCGTGAAATTGTTTTTTATCAAAAAGGGATGTTAGAAAATGTGGAAATGTTGCGCTGCCATTCTTTGCATACTGTAATGGCCGATGCCGAACGTAAAAAGGCATGCTGGACGGCCATTCGGGCGCTTTTTGGTATGTGATTCTGATTGTCTGTCAAAGGCAACGTTCTACTGTTTAGATGTGTCTATTGAATAATTACATCTAAAAGATTAAATTTGAAAATTACTACAATGCTTAAAATACTCGGAAACCCCCTCCGTTTGCTTGGTTTGCTCTTTCTGTTGATGGGTAGTCAACAACTTGCAAAAGCCGACCACGTTATGGGGGCAGATATGAGCTACCAATGCCTGGGCAGTGGCAAATACAAGCTTATCATTAAGTTCTATCGTGATTGTCGCGGGGCATCAGCACCTCCAAGCTGGTCATTGCTGTATTGGTATGCAGGCAATAACGGCAGCCAGGGTTCTTCCAGGTCTGCACTTTCCATGACCCGCATCAGTATCCGCGATATCACACCCCGCTGCTCCACAGCTTCCAGCCCTTGCAGCCCTACTAATACCAGTTATACTGGCGAAGGGGTTGAAGAACATACCTATGAAAGCACAATCGATATTACAAAAGCACCTTTCAGCACGGTAGGGCTTGGAACCACCTACTGCGAATTGTCATTTGCTTATAACCAGTGCTGCCGGAATGCAGCTATAACCACGGGTGCTACCTGGGCCGATTTCTGGACTACTGCCATGATCAACGTGTGCAGCCTGAATAAAATGTCCAATAAATGCAATTCTTCACCTACACTTACCAACGTTCCGGTTGCATATGCCTGTTGCAACCAGGCTTATTATTTCAACAACGGAGCTTTGGATACAATTGACTTTGATTCAATGTCATACAAGTTGGCTCCTGCGCTTGCGGGTGCTCCAAATAGCTCAGTACCCTATACCACCCCATTTACCTATCAATATCCAATGACCCCATATTGCGTGCCTCCTACCACCATTAAGTGCGCACCCAATATCAAAACCAGCCCTCCACGCGGTTTCTTCGTTGATACAAGTTCTGGTGATATCATCTTTACCCCCACTAAATGCGATGAAGTAGGTGTGCTGGTGCTCGAAATTACGGAGTGGCGAAAGGATACGGCCGGCGTATATCGAATGGTGGGGAAAACGCGGCGGGATATTCAGATTATTGTTAAGGACGATTGCGGGTATAACAAAGCCCCCACCATTGAAGGACCCACTTCAAACAAGGTTTGCGAGGGAGATAAAATCTGCTTCAGTATCTATGGCAAAGATGAAACTTTTACACCGTACCAAACTGTTCCCGATACAGTGCAAATGAAATGGAACGGAGGTATTTCCGGTGCAACCTTTAAAATAAAAAATCCCAAAGACCGTGAAAAAGAAGCTGAGTTTTGCTGGCAAACCAAATTGGGCGAAGCCAGCGATGTAGCCTATTCTTTCACCGTAACCGCTACCGACGACCACTGTCCTAAACCTTCTCAGTCCATCCGAGGTTTTAAAGTTCGCGTAAATCCCCGAGCTTTCAGTACCCGTAAATATACCATTTTAAAATGCGGTCGCTTTGCTTTCAGTGCGTCTGTACCTTCTAATTTTAAAGGAAGTGCCCAGTACAAATGGAGTTTCCGCGATAGCAATGGTAATAATGAGTTTTACTTCAGCAGCAAGAAAACCGATACCATGACCTTTCCGCGCGGAGGTAAGTTTATTGTGGTTCACACCGTAAATAACAGCGACAACTGCCCAACGATTTACCGTGATACGGTTGTGATTCCTCCACCACCTAAAGTTGTAACTGCTACCAAAGACACCTTTGCCTGCTTTAAGACTTCAATGAAGCTGGTAGCCCAGGTGTATAATGCCAAACAACCCTATAAATACTACTGGACCCGTCCAACCACGCATACAGCCGGCGATACCTTCCAAACGCTTACAATAAATCAGATTGACCGGGATTCTACCATGCAGGTGAAAGTTACCGATGCCGATGGTTGTAAGTTCTACGATACCGCTACCATTTATGTAAAACCCTTGCCTGGCAAACCTACCATTCCGGATCAGCGGATTTGTACCTATGAGACTGCTACATTCGATGCACAACATAATGATACAATGAAGTATTTGTGGAATACCGGCGATACTACCCGTACAATTACCCAGCATGTGGCAGGCTTGTATAGCGTTACGGTCAGCGATTTGGTTTACCACTGTCCCATTAAAGATACCGTGCAACTTTTTGTAAATGATACCGTAACAGCCCTTGCAGGCAGTGATGGTACCATTTGCTCAGGCAGCACATACACCCTGGTGGCCAGTCACCGCAATCAGGCCTTATCTGCAACCTATAACTGGACTGACCTTTCTACCGGAAACTCAATAGGGCCCAATACTTCTTATACCCGTACATTGACCAATAACAATGGCAATGGAAATCCGGCTAAGTTCTATCCTTTTGAATTGTACGCCAAAATTACCCAGGGCGGTCATACCTGCGAAGACCGCGATACCATGGTGGTAAAAGTAAATACCCTGCCGGTTATTGGCTGGGCCAAAAACCCACTGGATCCTAAATGCTGGAATTATGGTGAGATTGTATTGAATACCCTTGTAACTGCTCCAAATGTATCTCTGCGTAAATCCGGCAACTTCCGTATCTACGGTAAATTAACCAAATACGGCCCGTTGGGATTGGTGGATAGTTTGGACTATAACTTCTTCAAATTTGCTACCCCCCGCATTAACAATGCAGTGGATTTGCAAAATGGTAAAAACGTAACCGAAAACCTCACCGTATGGTTTAAAGATACCAATGGTTGCGTGAATACAGCTACTACCAACCAGCGTATTAATGGTAACCCCATTATAGACCTGGATACCATCACCTATTGCCAGGATTTAGGTTCTGCCTCTATGGATCGCAGCGTAAATAAACCTAAAGTGAAATTCGGTACCCAACAGAAATGGGAGGTAGTGGATGTACCTGTAGGTGTAAACCCTGCCAATGTGCTTACCGATAACAGCGGGGGTGCAGGTACCGATTGGTGGTTGTCTTTCGGCACTCCGCCCGAAGACTTCTACGCAGGTGTATACCGCATGAAATTCAGTGTTACAGATGTGGTAACTTCATGTTTCTCTGTTGATACTACCATAGTAAATATTGTAACTGAGCCTAAAGTAACCCTTACCCCGCCAAGCGCAGTTTGTATTAACTGGGATACAGTAGACCTTACCCAATATGTAAAACTGAACAACGCCCAGCCCGTAATTAATGGTGTAAATGACACCATGAATTACTTTACTGTGGTTGACAAAAACGGCGACCGCACGGATGCCGCAACCAAAAAGAAAATGGTGGCCGGTTATTTGTTCCCACCCTCATACTTTGGCCCTGGTGACTTCCTGATTAAATTCAGCAGTAAATCAACCGGATGCTTAAAAGAAGACAGCTTTAACCTTACTGTAAACGATAC
>JBGAKR010000008.1:0-200260 GCA_044224315.1 Bacteroidia bacterium
CCCGGCGATAAAACCGCCCATACTGCCTGGGTAAAAGTACGCACCCTGCCATTGGCCAATGAGGTTTGCCCGCAGGTAGCCGATAGCATGCAAATTGTATTGCACCCATACCCTGTAATTGACTTCACCTCTCCGGTAGCACAGTGTGCACCCTTTACCGCAGACTTTACCGGTATTGAGTCATCAGGCATCCCTGCAGGCCAGTTGAAATGGCGCTGGGATTTTGGCAACGGCGATACCAGCGACCAGCAAAACCCCACCGGAGTGAGCTTCCCGAATCAGGGTAAATACACCTTTAACCTGATTGTAACCAACACCGCAGGTCCTTGCGCAACTCCGCTTACCAAAACTGACTTTGTGCTGGCATATCCAAAACCATTTGCATCGTTCACCACCGATCCTGCATTCAAAACCACCATTGCACTGCCTAAGTTCAAAACCTTTAACAACAGTACTTTGGATAAGAGTGTGTTCCCAGGTGGATACCTGAACTACCGCTGGGATTTTGGAGATCCAATCTCGGATCCAAACGATACCAGCACACAGGCTGAACCAAGGTGGGCTTATGGTAAAGATACCAATACCTACACCATTACACTCATTGCCAAAAGTGATTTTGGCTGTGCCGATACTGTAACCCAACTGGTGCATGTAGGCCCGGATATTATCATATACATCCCCGATATCTTTACACCTGAAGGCAGCGGCCCGGGAAGGAATGAAACCTTTATGGTGGCAATTCAAAACCATAAGGCTATGCAATTGCTGATCTATAACCGTTGGGGTGAGAAAATGTATGAAACCACCGATGTAACTAAAGGTTGGGATGGCAAATACAACAATGTGGAATGCCAGCAAGGTGTGTATGTGTATGAATTAAAAGTAACCGGACAAGACGATAAAGTTTATAAATTTAAAGGTAGCATAACCCTGCTCAGATAGTGCTTAATTCGCTGAAATATAACCTCATAAGAAGCCTGCTGTTGATAGCAGGCTTTTGTGCTTATAACTCAGCCAGGGCCGATCATATATTGGGTGGAGAGATTACTTATACCCATGTATCCGGAAATAAATTTACTTTTCACTTGCGTATGTATCGCAACTGCAACGGATGCGTATTTAACAGTTCAGATTGTGGCGAGGTTAAAGCACTGGATATCAATATCAGCAGAGAGGATTTGGGTTATGCCAAAAAGGTGGGAAGCATTGATTTAAATTTTATTTCCAAAAAAGACATTACCCCACTTTGCAAATCCTACACATCCAAATGTGCCGGCGGAATATATCCGCGCGGTATTGAAGAATGGCTTTGGGAGGGAACGGCCGATTTTGACAACTTATCTAAGGATTATTGCCGTTTTGAGGTAGGACTTGGTACCAGCAATCGCGAAGCAATCTGGACTCCAGTTCAAAATCCCGAATCGTTTTACAATTACACCCTGGTTAATATCTGCAGTAATTATAAAAACAATAGTGCCATTTTGGGCGCTTCTCCACTTTCATTTCTGGCCCAAAATCAGAGTTGTACCTATAATTTGTTGGCCAAAGACCCGGATGGGGATAGCCTTAGCTATGCATTGGTAAAAGCCAATAAGGCATTTAACACACCCATTACCTATCCATCTGGCTATACCGCGCGTAAACCCCTGGATGTGTTTTGTACCACCTTTGATTGTAATCTGGATAAAACTGCCTGGCCCATTGATGGAATCGATATTGATGCCCAAACGGGTTGGATGGGATTTACCCCGCTTACTTCAGGCCAGAAAGGTTTTATGGTAATGGAAATTACCGAATGGCGCAAAGTAAATGGTACTTATGTAAAAGTAGGGGTGGTGCGTCGCGATTTGTTTCTGGAAGTAATAGACATGGGTAATAATGTGCCCAAAATATCTACAGGAAAACTGAAATATTACGCATGTACCGGGCAACCATTTAGCCTTGATTTTGCCATCTCTGATGCCGTTTATGGTTCGGTTAAGGATTCGGTGAAACTCAATGCATATTTCGAGGTGCCGGGCTTTACCCTGGGTAAGGTGGGCAATTCTAAGAACCAGTTTGACGCCTATTTCTCCTACACTTTCACCAAACTTCAGGCACGCAACAAACCTTATATCCTTACTGTTACAGCTACAGATGATCACTGTCCAATACAAGTTACCACTTACAAAACATTTGAGATTTATGTAGTTGCAGCTCCGGAGGCGGCTTTTACGGCTTCGCATACGGTTTGTAACCGAATTAAATGCTTGAGCAGCTTCAATGAAGCCGATATACAACATTCCTGGTACCTGTATGACTCAAGCAATCTGGTAGACAGCAGACAAAGCCTGAATGCAGATTTCGAAGTGTCAAAACCAGGTAAATGGTATATTGTGCATCAGGTTTTAAATACCGAAACCGGGTGTATCACAGAACTCAGGGATTCAATCAATGTTCCACCGTTTTCTTTGCTAAAACCTTTGGATGCTTGGAAGTCGAAATATTGCAAAGACGAAGAGTTTGCCCTGCAAGCCAGTTTTACAGGTGGCAAAGCACCCTTTGTATATAAGTGGAACAATCTGCCCGGATTTTCAACCCAAAAGTATACCATCAACACCGATACAACCATTGTACTTTATGTATCCGATCGGGATGGTTGCGAAATGACTTTCAGAAAAACAATAGATATTTTTGGCAGTGCAGTTTATTCGCTTAGCGATACTGCCATGTGCATGCCGGTGCTGCCCTATGATTTATCTTTAAACAATCGATATTCACTAGGTAAAGGGGTAATCAAAAATACGGCTACCATTACTTATGCCGGATCGGCTGGAGTTTTAAGTAACCCCGGTACTGCCTATTTCTTTAAGCCCAATATGCCTGCAAGTAATAATTTCAGGCTTGATTTTACGGATTCAAATTATTGTCATTACAGCGAAGCGTTTAAAATTAATGTAGTACAAGCAGAACCCACTGGAATTTCAAAACCTTTGGCTGCATGTAGTAACGACAAGCCTGTCAATCTCGATATGGAAAGCGGCTGTACCCTAAAAGATGGTAGTTGGGTTTGCCCGGCAGGAGCCAGCTTTATTAAAAACGGCTTCTTTAGTCCTGAAGCAAGTGGGGCAGGTAATTTCCAGTTATTTTATTCAAAAGATATTTCAGGCTGTATGGTACGCGATACTACCCAGATTCTGATTAAGCAGGCTCCTCAGGTTCGAATAGAAAAAATAACCACTCCATTGCTTTGCGAAACCACCGCCGATATCAATTTGAAAGGAATACCCGGTGGGGGCATTTGGAAAAATACAGTTACACCCGCATTGGGCAATGTAATCTCTGCCAGGGAAATCATAAACCTTGGTAAAGCAGAAAATACTGTATTCTATACATTTACAGATGCTACTAACCAATGTAGCGCAACAGATAGTATAAAGGTTAAGGTAAACAAGGCTATAATTGCAAAAATCCCTTCCGGTGAAGAGGTTTGTGAAGGAAATACCGTGTTATTGATGCCAAAACCAGAAAATGTTTCTAAACTTAATTTACTGGGTAATTACAGCGCCATCGGTGTTGAACGCTACGGCGAAAACTGGATTTTCTCTACCACTACCCTGGGTAAAAAAGAATCATTTAAATACCAGGTGCAATTTGTAGCCCTGCCTGGTTGTCCCGATGTAACCTTACCGTTTACAATCACTGTAAAACCCAAGCCTGCCATTTTTGTGCTGGCACAGCCTGATGCCGGGTGCGCACCGTTAAATACCAACCTGTCGGCCATAAATATAAACCCAAATGCATTGGCCCAGAATTTTAACTGGAATGACGGCAGCGGTTGGACGGTGAATCCGGCCAAACGCAATCTGAATTTAACCGATACCGGGGTGCACAAATTTGAAGTAAAAGCCGAGCTGGAAGGTTGTTATAGTAGAACAGAAACTACCCTGGTAAAAGTATATCCAAGTCCCGAAGCGGTCTTTACCATTGATCCTGGCACCCGAAAGGCTACCCAGGATTACCCATCCCTGTATTTCAGCGATAATTCCAATACGGGTGTAAATTATACCCGTGAATGGACATTTGAGAAGGGCCAGCCTGGTAGTTCAACCCGCAAATCGGTACTAGCTGCCTTTCCAAAAGATACCGGAGTGTACAAAGTAACCCTTACCTTGAATACCGATAAAGGCTGCCAGTCTGTGGCGGTTAATTACATACGCATTTTACCGGGCTTGCAGTTTTACGCCCCCACTGCATTTACTCCAAATGACAAGGGCCCAGATAAGAATGAGGTTTTCCGTATTATTATGGACAGTACGGTTTCATTCCGCATGACCATCCGCAATCGTTGGGGTGAAATTTTATTTTCCAGCAACGACCAATTTGCCGCCTGGGATGGAAATTACCTGGGCAAAGAAGTACCTAATGGGGTGTATTTCTGGGAGCTGGAAGCCAATACCATTTATGGGCGCAATATTTTGCGCAAAGGGGTTGTATCGCTAATCCGATAGATAAGGTTATTTACTACGACTGCCTTTAAGCTTGTCGGCTGGCAGAAAGTATAGAATGATTAATCCTACAATAAAGAAGCTCATAAGCAATAAAATGCTATTGCGCATGCTTCCGGTAATATCATCGATAAGGCCAAAAGCGAATGTCCCCAAAACAATTGCCAGTTTTTCTGCCACTTCATAAAAACTAAAAAACGAGGTATTATCAATATCTCCGGGAATAAGTTTGGCATAAGTAGCCCGCGACAAACTTTGTACACCGCCCATTACAATACCCACCACGCAAGCCAATCCAAAAAACTGCTGGGGATGCTTGGGTTCTACGTAAAATGCCAGCACGCAGGCAATGGCCCAAATTACCAATGAAATTGAAAGTGCCCGCTTATTGCCAAACATATTGGCGGTCCAGGCAAATAAATAAGCCCCGCCTATGCCTATCAGCTGAATCAACAAAATAGTAATAAGCATATCCTTCGATTCCAGGAGTAATACATCTTTACCATACAGGGCGGCCACATAGATTATAGTTTGAACCCCCATGGTATAGACAAAAAAGGCAGCCAGAAAGATAAGTACCGGTTTCATTTTAAGCACCTGGTTAAAAACTTTGCGTATTTCCTGGTACCCTTGCCAAATGCTGGAGCGGGTTTTATCGGATATAATATTTTGCCTGCGGGGTAAAACCACAAATGGCCATATAGACCAGCCCAACCACCACAATCCGGTGGTTAGAAATCCTACCCTTACCGCCAAAGTGCTTTCCTTAGGAGAGGGCAGACCAAACCAACTGCTTTTCATTATAAACAGCAGATTTAAAATCAAAAGCAGCACGCTGCCAATGTAACCCATGGTATATCCGCGGGCCGAAACATGGTCAAATTTATCTACTGTGGCAATCTCCGGAAGGTATGAGTTATAAAAAACCAGTGAACCGGCCCATCCAATGGTGCCAATGAGGAAGCAAGTTAAACCGAAAATGTAATTATACCCCTCAAATGCAAAAAGGCTGCTGCAACCAATGCTACCTAAGACTACAAAAAATATCATGAACGGTTTGCGCACCCCGCGTGAGTCGGCAATACCTGATAAAAGGGGCACAAACATTACAATCAGTAAAAACGCAAATGAAAGAAAGTAGCTGTACAGCGCGGTATTTTTAAAGGTATACCCCAAAAACTCCATGGTTTTGGGTGTTTTGTCTTCGTAAAAAGCTGGAAAAATAGCTGAGGCAATGCTCAATGAGTATACACTGTTGGCCCAATCGTACATGGTCCAGGCGGTGAGTACACTTTTTTTGTTTTTTTCTATAGGTGCAGAAGTTGTTGCAGTCATAAATTTCCTATTGGCAATAATAGACAATTTATGGCAACCGCAATGCCCAAAAAATGGGGAGGAAATCCCCTTTAATCAGCCAAATTTATCAGGCTGCGTTGAAAATAGTTTTGTGTTTTTCCCAGTTCTCTTTCGCTTCTTCCACGCCTACAACAAGTTTTTTGATTTTTTTGGAAGAAGGAATACTATACATGTAATCCAATAAAATAGCCTCACAAATGCTGCGCAAACCGCGTGCACCCAATTGGTATTCAAATGCCTGGTCTACAATAAAATCGATGGTTTCGTCGGCCAATTCCAATTCTACACCTTCCAGTTCAAACAACTTTTTATATTGTTTTACCAAGGCATTGCGGGGTTCGGTAAGAATATTTTTAAGTGCCGGTTTATCCAAGGGTTCCAAGGCAGTAAGCACTGGCAAACGGCCAATAATCTCAGGAATAAGTCCAAATTTTTTCAGGTCGGAAGGCGAAACATGTTTGAGAATATCTTTTTTCTCTACATCACTGCTCGATTGGGTTTTAAAACCTACTCCCTGGTTTTTAATACGACGCGAAATAATCTGTTCAATGCCATCGAAAGCGCCGCCGCATATAAACAGGATATTGGCAGTATCTATTTTGGTGTATTTCTGATCGGGGTGTTTGCGTCCTCCTTCGGGAGCTACATGGGCTACAGTACCTTCCAGAATTTTAAGCAATCCTTGTTGCACACCTTCACCACTTACATCCCGGGTAATGGAGGCATTGTCGCTTTTACGTGCAATTTTGTCAATCTCGTCCAGGTAAATAATTCCGCGTTGGGCGGCAACTGCATTGTATTCAGCCACCTGAAGCAATCTACTGAGGATACTCTCTACATCATCGCCTACATAGCCGGCTTCGGTAAGCACAGTTGCATCGGCAATGCAAAACGGAACATTCAAAAACTTGGCGAGGGTGCGGGCCAGCAAGGTTTTTCCTGTGCCGGTTTCGCCCACCATCAGAATATTGCTTTTTTCAATTTCTACATCGCCTGTTTTTTGCGGATTGGTAATGCGTTTGTAATGGTTATAAACCGCCACGCACATTACTTTTTTGGCATCATCCTGCCCAATTACATATTGGTCTAAATGGGCCTTAATCTCAGCTGGCTTAGGCAAAGCTATGCCAAAAATATCGCCTTCCTCCGTTTTCTTGGAATCGGCAGGTGAGGTTCCAATCTCCTGCTCTACAATTTTATGGGCCTGTTCGGCGCATTGGTCGCAAATTTGTGCATCCAGACCAGATATCAGCATCATGGTCTCTTCTTTTTTACGACCGCAGAACGAGCAGGTTTGTTCCTTTTTTTTCATAGAGCAGGAGAGAGGTATCTAAAAATTATTATTTTGTATTTGGACGTTTACCCAGCACTTCATCAATCATACCGTAAGCTTTTGCTTCTTCGGCAGTCATCCAGTAATCGCGGTCTCCATCCTCTTCGATTTTCTCGTAGGGCTGGCCAGAGTGGAATGCCAGAATATCATAAAGCTCTTTTTTCAGCTTATTGATTTCGCGGTAGGTAATTTCAATGTCAGAAGCCTGGCCTTGAGCACCACCCAAAGGTTGGTGAATCATAATGCGGCTGTGGGTAAGGGCAGTGCGTTTGCCTTTTTGGCCGGCTGCCATCAATACGGCTCCCATACTTGCGGCCATACCGGTGCAAATGGTAGCTACATCGCTGGAAATGAACTGCATGGTATCGTAGATAGCCAAACCTGCGTATACACTACCACCCGGACTATTCATATAAATCTGAATGTCGCGGTTGGGGTTGGTGCTTTCCAAAAACAACAGCTGACCGATGATGATGTTAGATACATCTTCATAAATGGGCACTCCCAGGAAAATGATGCGGTCCATCATCAACCTTGAAAAAATGTCCATGGCAACTGCGTTCATTTGTCTTTCCTCGATAATATTCGGGGTAAGTCCTACAACCTGCGGAACAGAGGCCTCCATGTATTTATCTACATAAATGCTGTTCAAACCCAGATGCTTTACAGCATACTTTCTAAATTCTTTACCGTGATCCATATTGTTTATTTTTGGTTAGTGTTTTTATTGTTTTTTATTCGCAGGCCAAAGGTTTTTGGGTATTATTCGGCGTGCTCGTGTTTATGCGAATTTACGTGTTTGAAATAGTCTTCCACTGAAATTTGTGTTTGTTTCAGGGTTACGATTTCTTTTATTTTATCGTACGATTTGCGATACATTACCCTATCGGCCATTTGCTGCACAAATTCTCTTTCGGCCAGGCGCTTATTAATGGTATCGGCCAGGAAATTATCATCGGGCATCATGGTAAGGCCGTATTGGCGATACAATCCCAGGTAATAAATACGGGCTTCTTCGCGTATATCGGCTTCAGTAGGCTCTACTGAGTAGGTGTCGGCAACTTTATCAATTACCAGACGACGAAGCAGGGCCGAACGTTCGGTGGCATACTTCTCATCAATGGTTTCGGCGGTATATTGCTCGGGCTTGGTGGTAACCAACCAGCGTTTCAAAAATTCATCGGGCAATTGAATGCTGTGTTTATCCAGCAAAATATGGCCAATTTCATGGTCAAGCCACATATCGGCTTCATTGCGGTAGTAGGCAGTTAAATTGGCTTTTACCCTTTCGCGGTATTCTTCTTCATTTTTAGGGAAATCTTCCGGACCAAACACTTCTTTGTAATAATCTTCATTCAGTTCGGCGGTAGTGCGGCGTTTAATTTCGGTAACTACCAGGCGGAAATTCATGTTTAAATCGCTAACACCTTCTTTGGGAATGCCCAGGGTGTTAGAGATTACGGTATCGTTGTTATTAAACAGCTGGAAGATATTTACGTCCAGGGTACTGCCTTTTTGCACACCGATCAATGAACTTTTCAGGGCTTCATCCTGCACCATATTGGGTACAAAACTGGCAGGCTTATCGGCCACACCACCTTCTAAAGGAGCATTGTTTTCATCCAACTCGGTAAGGTTGGCATACACTATATCCTCACCCTCTGCAGATTCAACATCTTCCATTTTGCCATAGCGTTTGCGGGCATACTCTATATCCTCATCTACCTCTTTGTCGGATACCTGAATATCAAAAATCTCCAGTTGATCAGCACTGCTGATATTCAATTCGAAACTTGGAGCCAGGCCCAGGTCGAAAGCAAATTTGAAATTTTCTTTGTTTTCTATGTCCAGGTCGCTTTGCTCGTGCACGCTAGAGAGGGGATAGCCCAATACGTCCAGTTTGTTTTCGCTGATGTAGTTATTAAGTGCATCGGTGGCAACATTTTGAATCTCATCGGAGAGGATGGAACGGCCATACATGCGGCGCACCATATCCAGGGGTGCTTTGCCGGGGCGAAAGCCTTTAAGCACAGCGTTTTTTTGCATGCGGCGCAGTTCTTTTTCTACTTTTTCGGAGTAATCCGTTTTTTCCACCTCTATTACGATGGTGCTGTTCAGGTCGTCTCGTTTCTGATGATTGATATTCACTGTTTGATGTTTATTGAAATTATTGTTCCAGTTTTTGGTTTCTGCCAAATGGTCAGGTTCAAAACAAAAGATGGAACCAGTTTGTTTGGTTCCATCATCTGGTTTGTGGTGCACACGGAGGGACTCGAACCCACACACCTTGCGGCGCCAGATCCTAAGTCTGGTGCGGCTACCAATTACGCCACGTGTGCAATTGTTTGGTATTAAAACCCAAGGCCTGCTGCGAAATGTATCACCTGACAGGTTTGTGTTTCAGGGGTGCAAAAGTAGGCATTTATTATGAAAGTTTAAAGCGAAATCTAAATATTTCCGCTTTTTCAAAAGGGAAAGCGGTGAAGATTACTCTTCCGAAATTTGGGTTATGGTATTTAACAACATTTCACCTTTGGTATTTATCTGGAAAAGCTCACCCATTGGTGCTTGTTTTACCCATGCCCGGCCATTTTCCATTGGCATCGCCATCGAGTAGCGAAATGGTATTACAGTTTTACCCTGATTATCTACCCAACCCCAATATCCGTTTTTCCTTACACGGATTAAATTGGGGGTATTCATTTCTTTGCCAAACTCACTGTAAAGAGGATTTAAAATCTTAATTTTATGGTTAATATCATAAAGTCCAAAGCGCCCGTCTTTTTCAAGCAACCAAACATTGGTTTTTTCGGCCCAAATTTTATTGTACATACATGGGATTACTATTTCTCCTTTCTGGTTCATCAATCCCCATAAATTGCTGTCGTTTTGTACTATATACATGGGTGTACCCGTGGATACCGGAGCGGGAGATCTCAGGTGATCCGAATCTTCCAGATATTCCCGTGCTTCTAAGACTTCTTTAATTCCAAAATCAACGTCGGTAACCCTGTTTGGTAAAAATATTTCTTCGCCTTTTTTATTAATAAATGTCAGAAATTTATGATTGGGTTTGCGCACAAATGCAATGTTGTTTTTAAATGAACTGGCTTCTTCAAACAAACCTGAAAATGCAATTTGGCCGGAAGTATTGATATAATGCCACATTCCGTTGTGTTTTACTGCGGCTAAACCTTCCGAGAAATCAAATGCATCTTCATAATCCATATTATTAATTTTCTGGCCTTCAAAATTTACAAATCCCCAATTAAAAACCACGGATGTTGTTGTTTCAGAAGTGCTAAAAAGAACACGCACATTTCCATCATGAAACCTGTCGGCATACATATATTCCATATCCAGAGGGATTATTTCTCCGTTGAGTTTTTGTATGCATCCTAATGAGTTTCGGACTGACCTCTGAAAAGCGTAATTTTCAGAAAAATAATTAATATCGGTGACAGAATCGGGTACTTCAAATTTTCCATTGGTGTATAAATAACCCCTGCCAAGAATGTTGTGAAAAATGGGAATCCTACCTTGTGAAAATCCTGCCATTTGCTCCACAGGCGTTGCCAGGCCTCTTAAAATTGAATCGCTATATTCATTTCCTAAAGAATCTACTATCGCATTGTAGTCTCCCCGGTTAATAAAGCCATATCCTTCTTCCATTTGTGTACCGTTATAAAATGGTATTTTGCAAATTGCACTGCCATCCGGGCGTAAATAATTGTACATCCCCGAATTTACATCCTGCACCAAGCGGTAATTTGAGACTTTAAAATTTACATTCGGACTTTGAAATACTTCCTGCAACAGGCCATTTTTATCCAATAAATGCTCTTGGTAATTGCTTTGAATTAACCTGTAGGCAGGTGTGGATTTTAAAATTTTTGATTGCTTTATACTAAAAACCAGGTTTCCAGTTGTATCATATATGTCTGTCCATTTTTCACCGTCAACCATTTTATGTGCCTCAATTTGGCCAAATTCTATATGGTTTATTCCTTCATATTCCGGGGGAATAATTTCCTTAATGGTTTCGGCATTTATTTTTTTTATCAGGCCAATATGTTCACCAATTGTTATGATTGAATATCCGTTGTAAAATGTGTAATAATCATTATAGGGCTTTAATTTTACGGCAACTCCCTTAGAATTAAACAGGGTTGAAATTCCGTTTTTACCTAATACACAGTATCCTTCTCTCAGAAATCGAAAATCGTTATAAATCACATTGGATACCATTTTGTTTTGATAATACAGGATATATTCATTGGATTTAGTCACACATAGTGATAAATGCGGAGCTCCAATCACATTGCGTATACTAGCGAGTTTGGCAAGGTTTGAATTTACCGGAATAATATCCCCATTGTGCGAAATTAAAAAAGTATCTTTCTGTTTAATTCCAAAATAGAATTCAACTTCATAGGTAATGTTGTCAAATTCAGCCTTCACAATTTCGGTACCTTTGCTGTTGAGTAAGCCCCATTTATTTCCTTTAGAAAAAATCATAGATTCTTGAGTCATAAATGAAATATAAGTATACCTTAATGGAGCAATGGGTGCCCCTTTTGCCGATATTAATCCAAATAGTGAATCTTTTTTTACAATGCAAAATGCATCTTCAGCTTGTTTGCCCGATTGATAATATTTAATTGAATCATACCAGATATCTGGTCCTATTGCTTCACCTTTGGTATTAATTAATTTATACAGAAATTTTGTAGTTTCTATCCATTCATCCTGCGAAACTTTTACAGGTTCTGTTTTGTCTGGATTCGTTTTAGGTTTGGCATTGCGTTTCCCCGGACGCTTTTTTTCCGATTCTTCTGTTTTTTCAGGAATAGGGGTATAAATGTCTACGGATTTTTCTAATTTTTGTTTTCGAATTTCTGATTTAACCGCAACATATGGAGGGGTAAGCACATAATTGAAATCACCCAGAGGATCATTCAGGCTTTTAATAAGGTTGTAGTTTAATTTTCGATATCCTCCATTGAGATTATAAGTTCCTAATTCATCATTTTTCTTCACAAGACATGCTCCATCTTCGATTTCGCTGATGTAAGAAAACAATGTATCGGAAAATAATAGATTTCCAAATTGATCCAGTACGCCATAATTATGGTTGGTTAAACCATCAGGAATGGCAGCATATTGATTTATATAAAAATCATTTGCATTATATCGGGTAAAATAAAAATATGGATATCTAAAATCAAGGGTTCTGTATACCGGAGGTATTTTAATTTTTCCGGTTGTATCCATGAGTCCTACGGCCTGCAAGGATTTTTCTTTATCGACACTGTATATCGGATTTATAATATTGGATATGGACCAGGAGATGTTATTAATTTCATTTGAATTGAGGGTGGCAATTTTTTTCCCGTATTTATTCAGGATAAAATAACTGGGTACATAGGGTGACGAAAAATCCTGCGGGCGTTCATGTGCAAAATATTGATTGCAACAAATAGGAATTACAAATTCAAATCGGTCGCTGATTATTTTACCCTGATCATTTACAAAAACAAAATTATTATTAAGTCTACCAATGGCAATATTATCAGCAAATGGCTGGGGATTCTCATAAATAAATCCGGTTTTCAAATTTCCGTTTGAATCAATAACCGCAAAATATCCATCGCTGTAAATCCAGGCAGAGCGGTTGTTCTTAAAATCGATATACTGGCTAAATAAATGGGCTTTGCGGTAATTGTTTTCGGCATTTATTTTTTCCTGGTTAATTTGATCGTATAGCCTGGCAATATATACATCGGTTTCTTTGGTTTTGTTTTCACAAAATAACCGCGCGGCATTGTATTTATTGAGTGCCTCCTTATACTTTTTCTGGGCTACAAAAAGGTCACCGGCGGCCATTAACTCTTTGTATACATCCATATCGCATTGTGCAATGGTTTTGCCAATGCCTGCCAATAAACATATAATCAAAACGAGTTGCTTCATACCATTATTTATTGTTATACATTTGTGAGGTACAAATTATGCTATCGCGTTCAATTTCGGCATAGAGTTTCCGCAAATTGTGCCGCGCCAATACAGTATCTTTTTTGGTTAAAAGTATTTCTTTTTCGGTAAACAGAAATTCAGGATTATTGGCCATATAGTTCAATTTATCGCGGTAACGTGCTGCCGCTTTTTTCAATAATTTCATGGCTAGTCCGTATTCACCGTAATCTTTAAACTGACGTGCCTTATTCGTTAGTCCGGTTATTTCTGCATAATCGGCTACGCAAAGCGATATAATGGCATTTCGCTTGGATGCTTCAGAAAATAACTGAGCCTTTATGGCTTTTTTACGCGCTTCTTCTGCTTCGGTTTTGGAGGATATGGCATTGCGCCGGTCTATACGGGCTTTCACAATAAATACGCAAGCAACCAGTGCCGCTAAAATGGCAACAACAGTAAAAATATTCGCCCTGCGCGATTTGGCTACAATTTTACGGTTCAGATCAATAAGCATTTCTGCCCTTTTTTGCTCATCTCGTACTTTTTGCTCCAGTTCTTCCCGTTTCTTTTGTTCTTCTATCAGTCTGCGGCCACGTGCTACTTTTTCAATGGCCTCTACCAGGGTATCATGGCTTACCTCATATAATATGCGCCCCGATGCATCGCGTTCTTTGCGCAATAGGGAAGTTCTTTCCAGGCGCTGTAGCAATTCTTCCGAAATGCCAAATTTACTATTGATATAACTTACAGTAAGCGGATTCCGCCGGCCAGAATCAATAAGCTCATCCTCAATTAATCGCTGGGTTTGGCTTTTCTCATCGGGGGTTAAACGATTTAATATACCTTCATAATAATGTTTAAATATCTCGGTAATATCCCCTAAAATTTCGCTGCTTATTTGGGTGTGATGCTGTTCGTGCACCAGGTCGTCTTCCACATAGCGACACACAATCTGCAGGGTAGAGGTTTCGGTTTTTTTATCGAGGGTATTGGTTACCGAATCCAATATTTTTTCTATTGCATCTTCTGTATAAGTAAACGTTGGTGTATCATAGTCATCTGCCTGTGGCAAAGATGCCGGGCCTATAATTGCCGATGCAGCCTGGCTGCGCGTGAGAGCATCCAATTCGTAGCAGTTTTGCAGTATGGTGGGGTGCTTGCCGGTAAGTGCATTCATCTGCGCCAACCGATCCGAACGAATGGCAAATACTACTTTTATTTCGGGTAAATCATACAAAAAATCATGCAATTCTTCCGATAATGTACCTGCATTGTCCAGTTCCATCATTTTTTTGCGAAACTGCACCGGAATTTTGTTGTAAAGCAATTGCGACAGTAGTTCTGAGAATTCGTCTACTTCCTTTTGCGGATAGGTAAATAATTCTTCAAACTGGTCGAAAAATAGAATAAATTTATTTATTTTATTTTGGAATTGAAGCGTTTTCAGCCAATACCAAAAAGAGTTTTCATTGGGTATTAGTGCATCGAGGGGTGATACAAAACCGGGTTTTAAATCTTGCTGCAACCGCGTGCGAATGGTTTCAACCGGATTGATTGAATCCTGTTCGTTTTTATCTGAGAAATAATTGAACCGGATATTAAACAAATTCCACGATGCATCTGCATTCAGCTTTGGGGTAATTCCGGCATTAAATAGTGAGCTTTTGCCATACCCGCTTTTGCCATACAACACCACGGTTTGTTTAACAAAAATGAGACTAAATAATTTTTCGACATCCTCTTCACGGCCAAAAAACAGGTTAGAATCTTCTACCGAAAAAGGTTTAACACCCGGATATCTGCTTTTTCTGAAAACCTGTGCCATGGTCAATTATTTTTTTTCATAAATTGAAGAATGGCATCCACCACCTGGGGCATATTGGCATCCAGGTTGGCAGGGCTTATATCTACACATTTGCGCTGGGTTATTTCATTCAGATTTCCAGCCAGATTTTTCCAGTATGTTTCCCAATGTTTCCTTTCAGCCAGCAAGTCATCGGTAGAGTTTTTGCCGCGCTGTATGATTTTTTCATCAATCTCTGCAATTTTGGCATCCACATGTTTTTCAGCCCTTTCCGGAAAAGTCTTATCCATAAAGGTATTATCTATGGTGCATGGCAGAAAAAAGATATCGGGTTGTTGCAGTGTCAATTGCGTTTCCTGACTAACCCAGGCTGATAATAGGCTGTTTTCTGAAACTACAGATAATACGCAATCTACATTTTGAACCTGACTTACAAAATCCTTGATTTTTTCGCCTGCCGGCATATCTCTCTCATCCTGCAAATATTCAATCCCCGCTTTTTCAAGATAAGGTTTAATGCGGGTAATTATTTCTGCATCCTTGTGGTTGTAAGAAATAAAAACTTTGGCTAATTTTTTGGCTTCCGCAATTTTTAAATCCCCATTTTTATCGCAGGCATCGTAGATTTCATCCAAAAAAGCGGTAGGGTCTTCTTCTAAAAATTTCAAATCTAAACGTTGGGTGATAAAACTGCGCATCTCATTTCCACTGGAGGTTTTAAGCAATGAAAGTTTATCTTTCCCGTCGCGCGAGTTTGAGATAATGCGCAATAAAAGTTGCACATACCAGCGCTCAAATTGTACGCCTAAAAATATAAATGAATTGGCTTTTTTTATTGTTTCCTGCAGGGTTTGTGGCATTTCTCTCTTGCCCATAATACCTGATAAATAGGTAAATAAATGGTCGAAAGTTACTATGTAATCTTCTTCCTGAAAATTGCCCAGCAGGTTGTAAATCAGTGGTTTTTCTTTTGTGGGTTTCTCTACCGGTGCAGGGTTTTCTTCTCTGGGGAAATAGCCAAACTGGTAGGGCAGATTTAATGAATCGTATACATTGGTAATGCGGTTATCCGGAATTAAGGATAAAATCAGGTGAAATTTAATTTTGGCAATTTTGGAAATAGGAAGATCTAAGGTGTTTTGTTTTTTATAAAATCCCTCTATAAACCTGAATAAAGAAGATTCGCGTTCGCCCGGTTTCAACTGTAACATTTCATCATTCATAAAAATGTGCTGGGGCTGTAAATCCACCATTTGCGATAAACGAGGATCGGTGGTTAATTCAGCACAAAGGGCTTCAAAGAATGATTTTCCTCCAAAGTCAATCAAATCTGGTCCGATAATCAGCACGCAGCGTTCACTTTCAATGTCGGACAGTATGTCTTCTATGGGTACTAACAAGGGTAGTTATTTGGTTATTGGCTAAGCAAATATATGGTTTAAGGCATCAAAACAAGCCGTATAGGGTTTCCTTGTCTATAATATCACACAGCTCAGAAATTCTGAAAATGACTTTCCTTAATATCGGCACCGGCGGCAAGGCCAATGGTATACAAATCGAACCGGCTGTCGCCGTTGGCTATATCGATGATGGATTTCAACTCTTCATCGTTAATTTCCCTGTCAAGCGCTTTGCTGACGCTGGCCTGTGTCATTGGATAATTGTATCTAAGATAGGAGATGCGGGGTTCACCTGCCAGGTGATCGTTTTTCATATCACCAATTTCCATGTCGATGGCTTGTGCGGTAGGCGATACAGATAACCATTGCAAAATCAGATTGTTTTGCCAGCTGGCGTCATGCATCAACATATTGGGCAGTGCCGCAGCCCAGTCCAGCATATTTGCGTCATCTATTTCGCCGGTCATTTTTTTATAAACGCTGTATCCGGTTCCTATTGAAACTATTTGCAATTTGTCGGGGCCCATATCCCATTTAAACGGAAATCCATTCAGTGTAGCTACCATTAGCAGGGTAAGGGCCGGATTGTTGGCCATACTTACTCCGCCATCTATAAATGCCGCGGGTTGGCTATTGCCCACATCAATCATTACCGGTTCGAAATAGGTAGGTGCTGCCGAACTTGCACGTATGGCGGCCCAAAGCGGAATATCTTTGTTTTTACCCAGATCTGAATTATAAAACATACCCTCAGGGTGATTGATAATAGGCCAGGTGCTATTGGTATCGGCGCGCTTAGCCACAATGCACAGTCCGGTTTTGAGTTCAGGCCCCCCAATGGTGATATCCTTAAAAAACCCTTGTAATACTGCCTTAAAAGGCTCGTCGTTATATCGGGCTTTCAACCATTTGGCCGTTTCAAAAGGATTCCAGGCATGGCGTTTATCGCCAAAAATTACGCCACCCATTTGCATATAATTTTGGCGAATAATTTCAACCTTATTGCCCAGGGCAAGCGCACCTGCTATAATAGAACCAGTAGATGTACCGCCAATTAAATCAAAATAATCCGATAAAACCAAATCGGGATTATTGTATTTTTTTACCAGAATATCTTCCAGTTTTTGCAAATAACCCAGGGTTAAAGAACCCCGAATTCCGCCTCCATCCAGAGAGAGAATTTTCTTGGGCCCGGGTGATTTTAAGCGGTCTAAAAGTGCAGTCATGGCAGATGTATTTCAGACAAATATAGGCAAACCTGTATTTGTAAATACGTTTGGCCTTTATTTTTAAACCTATGCCTGATTTAAAGCATGTGTGCGCTAAGTTTCTTACGCACTTAGAAAAGGGTAACCCTGTAGGTGTATTTTTTCTTGTCTTTTAATTCCACGGTTACATCATAATAATCGCCTGCTACCGCATTTTTAGGATTAATATCGGGCACAATTACCAGTGTGCGCAACAGCATGCCACTAATGGGATATTCGTTTACAGTAGCAGCCACTTCCTGGGAGCTTTTGTTTTTAATGGTAACCTTGGCGTCTTTTAAATCGGCAGCTATTGAAAAACTCCACTTTTTAAACAGCAACATTTTGGGTGAGTAACCCGGTGCAGGCCAGGCCACAAAATGGTTTTGATACCAAACTGAATCTTCGGCACCGGCCATATCCAGCAACCAGAATACACTATTATTTTCAGCACTTCCCACCCCAGCTTCGGTAGCTTCGGGATTCAATATAGCCCTGCGGTTTACAATTTCATCGCTTTTGCTATCGTCCATAAAAATGGTAACCGATTGGGCCGGGTTGCTTTCCAAAATACACTGGCCAATTTGCGCAGCTTCTTTGGCGCCTTTGGTAAAACAGGTATGGGTGGCCTCAGAAGGTTCGCGGGTAAAAATGCCTTTGGGGGCAAACATTACGGCAGCTTCCTGGCACTTGCGGCTTTTTTCTCGGCTCAGGTCCATGGGCAATACTACACCGGCATTCTGGCGGAAATAATTTAACCGGTTTACCACACTGTATAAGGTACTATCGGGCATATAGCCCACATTGCAATCGCTGCTTTTGCCATCCCAACCGGTATTGGCCACTTTTTTACCTTGCACGGTATTGTAGTATATGCGCGTTCCGGCATAGCGTTCATTAAAATCGGCCATGGCCAGTCGTTTTTGCATTTCGCTTACATTCAATGCAGGGAAATCGGCGCGCATGCGGTTGTAATAGGTCCAGGCATCATACATTTCGCCATAGGCAATGGATGAATCCAGGTTGCGTGTGAGTACAGTTTGCAAGGCCGTTTTCAGGGTTTTATCCAATGGGAAATCTTTGATTAAGGCATCGTTCATGGCCAGCATGCCTTCCAATTCGCCGCGGTGAATTTTTAATTTCATCCAGCGATTGAAATAATCCAGTCGATATTTTTTTATATTTTTATTCCAGGGATAATCTTCCAAAACATCCGAAAAAAGCATAGAAATCAGGCGATGGCTGATGGTTTCCGGTGGATTTTTGAGCAAAGATTCGCTCAGTTTTTCATCAAATTCTGCAAATTTATATTCCTTGGCATACCAGGTGCGGAAGAAGTAGGGCGCAGTACGGTCGGTATTTGTGCGCAGAAAATAATCCATACATTGGAATAAAAATTTATTGTAATCGGCAATTAAAAATTCATCCACCGGGTTGGTAACACCGCTTTTTATGAGGTCTTTTTTTGTATTGTAAAATTCATTGGTAAATGCATCGGCACTGTCGTATGGCTTGCCCTGTGTGGCTTGCATGAGCTTGGTTAAATAATAGTAATTTTGTTGTACAAGAAAAAATGTATCACCGGGAAAAAACTTCAGTGCTGATTTTATTATATCACGGTATTTGGTATTAATAGCACCGCGGCGCGACAGCCCAATTAATTGGCTGCGCATCATTTTTTTCTCATTGGTAAGCAAAACCCGGTTCATGGGAAATAATTGCAAACCCATTTCGGTATAGCGTTTGGCGGTATCAAAGTAATTTTTTTCGAGGTAAAAATTACTCAGAATTTCAAAAGGTTCGCGCAGGTAAGTTCCGTCGCCATTGCCTTCCATAAAAGCATCGTAATTCCAGGCGGTTACTTGTTTTAATACAGGTAATGCTTCGGCCACATGATGGTCGAGCCAGTAGCAAACACCCATCATGCCCAATGCCATGGTATCCCCTGTAAGGTCATAGCTTTTTTTGTACAGTTGCACTGCACCCGAATAGCGTTTTTGTCCATAATTGGCAATTGCCTCTTTGTTGTTGTAATCTACAATGGCCTCAAAATATTCGCGGTATTCTTCCAAGTATTGCCCGTCTTTATCTTTTTCTCTTCCTTTTACGGCACTTTTAACCGATTCTTTGGCATAATTGATTTTGCCACCCTGATACTTGGCCATTTTACTCATCATAAACTCGGCTGATGCTTTCAGGTAATACCATTCTGCGGCGTTTTTATCTTTTTTAATGGCAGCTTCAGCCATTTTTACCACTTTGGGATATTTCTTCTCGTTAAATGCCTTTTTTGCGCCCAGAATAACTGCGTCCTGCGCATAAAGATTCATTGCAATGCCGCAAAGCATCAATAAGAAAACATGCTTGAAAATAGCCATGATACGAATCATAAAGGGCAAAAATCGGGAATTGAACGAATAAATGGTAATGAGGTGGAAAAAAAGAACAAAACCCTTGAGCGAAGTGATTTTTTTTAACCGTTTTCAGCCAGCTCACTCAGCTCTAGCCAGCGTTCCATGGCCTGGTCTATGGCTTTTTCCAGTTCTATCAACTCCTTACCAAGGGCTATTAGTTCTTCATGGTTGTTGGTACCCCCGTTCAGCAAAGCATGGATTTCGGCTTTGCGGGCTTCCATCTGGTTCATATTGGCTTCGGCATTCTGCAGTTCGCGCTGCTCGTTAAAGCTGAGCTTGCGTTTGGCAGTGGCTGGTTTTTCTTTGGGTGCCTCAACCGTGGCCGCAGCTTGTCTGGACTGGGCTTTTTGCTCCTGTTTTTGTTGCTCTCTCCACTCGCGGTAATCGGTGTAATTGCCCGGAAAATCGCGGATTACCCCGTTGCCCTCAAATACAAATACATGGTCTACCAGTTTATCCATAAAATACCGGTCGTGGCTTACCAGCAATACCGATCCCCTGAAATTTTCCAAAAACTCCTCCAATACATTCAGGGTGCCAATATCCAGGTCATTGGTGGGTTCATCCAGAATTAAAAAGTTGGGATTTTTAATTAAAATGCGCAGCATTTGCAGGCGTTTTCTCTCGCCTCCGCTGAGTTTGTTTACAATTTTATATTGCTCGGCGGGTGGAAATTTAAACCGGGTTAAAAATTGTGAAGCCGATAATTTACTGCCATCGGCTAGTTCTATATTGTCGGCAATGTCAGTAACCACTTCTATCAGCCTTTTCTCCAACATAGCAGGGGTAAGTTCTTCCTCCTGGTCGTAATAACCTATAGCGGTATTTTCACCCATTACAATATCGCCGGTATCGGGTTTTAATTCGCCCGTAATTAATCGCAACAATGTACTTTTCCCGCAACCGTTGGGGCCAATAATTCCGGCCTTTTCTCCGGGTTGAAAATAGTGCCTGAACTGGGTTATCAATTGCTTGTCGCCCAAAGATTTGCTGATGTTCCGAATCTCCAGAATTTTACCCCCTTGCCGGCGGTCTTTCACTTCCAGTTTAATTTTGATTTCGGGTGCAGGTCCGCTGATTTTTTCTTTTAAATCTTCGAAAGCTTCAATGCGCGCTTTGGATTTGGTACCCCTGGCTTTTGGCATGCGGCGCATCCACTCCAGCTCTTTGCGGTACAGGTTTTTTGCACGGTCTACTTCAGCCAGGTTGTTTTCTCTTTGCTCTTCTTTTTTTTGCAAATAGTAGGCATAATTTCCCTCATATTTTTGCAATTTTCCATATTCCAATTCCGCAATCTGGTTGGTAATTCCATCCAGAAAATATCGGTCGTGGGTAACAACAAATAGGGTTTCAAATTGCTCTTTAATAAGGTTTTGCAGCCATTCAACGGTATTTATATCCAAGTGGTTGGTAGGCTCATCCAACAGCAATACATCGGGTTCTTCGGCCAAAATGCGGGCCAGTGCCACACGCTTGCGTTGCCCTCCGGATAGGGTGGCCACACTTTGCTCCATATACGGACTAATTCCCAGTCGAGATATAATTTCCTTTACCCGGTGCTCGTAACTCCAGGCTTCGCGGGTATGCATTTCGTGGGTTATGCGGTCCAGTTCTGCCAGGTATTCGGCATCATCGCGGGGATGATCTACCAGTAATTCGTAGTTTTTAATTAAAGAAATAAGCTGGTGCCGGTTGTTAAACACATTTCCAAAAACGGTGTCATTCTCGTCCAGTTCAGGGTTTTGGCCCAGGTAGCCTATGGTTATTTCTTTGCGTACACTTACATTGCCGGTTTCGGGCGGTTCAAGGCCTGCAAGTATGTTTAGCAGGGAGGTTTTTCCGGTGCCGTTTACCCCAATTAATCCTACACGGTCACCGCGATTTAATCCCAGGTTTAAATTCGAAAAAAGGGTACGGTCGCCAATGCTGCGCGAGATATTTTCGGCTGAAAGAAGGTTCATTTAAAAAAAGGCAAAGTTAGGCAGTAAACCTGTGAACCCCGAATGATAGGGTTAATCTGTCAGATTACTTTTCCGAAACAAAAGCCGCTTGCATGGTTTGCAAAAAAGCTTCTTTGGGTTGGGCACCCGATACAGCATACTTACGGTCGAACACAAAAAATGGAACCCCGCGCACCCCAATTTGCATGGCAATTTCGATGTCTTCCAACACAGCATTTTTGTACGTTTCTTTTTCTAAAGCTTCGCGAATGTCGGTATCGTTTAATCCTGCACTTACGCCTAGATTTACCAGCACTTCCACATCATCGATGTTTTTTCCCTGTGTAAAATATGCAGCAAAAAGCAATTCTTCCGTTTGGTTTTGCAAACCGTGTTGCGCAGCCAGGTGCGATAATTGGTGGGCTTTCAGCGAGTTGGCCGGTATGGCTTTGTCCATTTGGTAGTTCAAGCCTTCCTGAGCTGCCATGCGGGTTACATGGTCGTTCATGCCTTTGGCCTGCTCTAGCGATACGTTTTTATGTTCGGCTAAATACTGGTGAATATTCTGGTTGGGATTGGTTACCAAATCGGGCGAAAGTTGGTAGCTTTTCCAAATAATTTCTACTTCATCTTTAAATTCCGATTCGGCCAGGGCAGTCTCAAATTTGCGTTTGCCAATGTAGCAAAAGGGGCACATGATATCGCTCCAGATTTCGACCTGGTGTTTGGGATTGTTGTTCATATTTGTGGGAACAAATATACGATATTATCCCACCTTATTCTGTGCCCTTTGTTTTTCTTCTTCGGCGCCGCCTTGTCTGCGTTGGGCAGGGGTTTGCTGGCCTCCAAATTTGTAGGAGAAACTGAGCATGGCTACACGGGTTTCGCGTTTTACAATAAAATCTTCGTGGTAACCAACAAAATCGCTTGAACCGACGGGATTTCCGGTAAAGAAAATATCGCTTACATTGAGTTTTAATGCCCCTTTTTTGTTCCAGAAACTGCGCTGTACACCCATTCCAAATTGCCCTAAAGCTTTAATTTTCATGTAGCCGTATACTTGTCCGCTTTGAAAGGATGCATTGGCGTCGGCGGTCCAGTTTTTGTTAAAAACATAGGATTGCTGTCCGGTCAAAATTAATACAGGACTTCCGCTGTTCAGCGGTGTATTGCCTACATTGCCCCTGAAATTTTGTAAGGCACTGGTGAGGGAATAATAACCGCTGCTTTTTTTACCCAATTTTAATGGGGTAGAAGCGGTTACCAAAATGCTCTGAAAACTATTCAGATTTTTATTGGTTTGCACGGTTATTTTGGGATCCGTATCACTTGGATAAATTACTTCGGTAATGATGCGGTTTACCCGATTTAAACTTACAGAAATATTGGCGCCAGTACCCCATATATATTGGGTTTCAAGGCTCCAGGTAAGCTGCGGAAACAACGATGGATTGCCCGCTTTATAGGTAGTGGGGTCTAAATAAAATTTAAATGGATTGAGTTGTTCGTAATCTGGCCTTTCTATTCTTCGCGAAAGGGTAATGCCTGCAATATTTACATTTTTAATTACCCTTTGAATATTTACCGATGGAAACAACTGATTATAATGGCGGTTAAAACTTTCGTTGGTAATTAATTGCAAGCCGTGGGAGAGGGTTTGTTCACTACGCAGTCCCAGCTGATACTGCCATTTTTTAATGGCGCCAGCGGTTTGCAAATAAGCAGCAATAATATGCTCGGTATAAATAAAATGGTTGCTTTTATTGCTGTCTAAAATAGCGGTTCCAGAGCTTACATCGCTAAAGCGCACATCATTGTCGGCAACTACACGACTGGCTTTGGCACCTGCTTCCCATACGCTGCCTGATTTTAATTTTTTTACATAATCGGTTTTAAAGGCAATGATATCCAATTGTCCGTTAAAATTACCGCCTAATAAATAATCGGCTTTGTTTTTTTGATAAATGGCATCATAATATTCGGTAGTAAAAAGCTGATTATTAAGGGTTAGAAAAGTGGCCCCATCCAAATCGGCACTCCAGATGCTGCCGAGGGTATCAAGGTTTACACGGATATAGGTATTGGATGAAAGATTGCCCATTTTCTCGTGTGAATCATTAATGGTACTGAAAAAGGAGGCTACATTTCCTGCAGTATCTAAAATGGTGGAATAATTTTTTCCATTGGGATTAAATAGGGTTCCACTGGCATTGATACTGGTGCCTATGGTTACATTTTTATTGATACGCCAATCGGCCAGGGTTCTGAAAGTGCTGGTGTTGATAGGGAAACGCAGGTAATTGCTTTGCACATAACTACCGTTGGATTTATTATTAATAAAAAAATCGCGTTGTAAAGCCAGTTGGTTAAAACTTTTTCTTGATGCAATATTAAATTGGGTGGTAAGTGATATTTTATTTTTGCGGTAGCCCAATAAAAAACCTTGGGATAATTTGCCATAGCGTCCTTGCCCGGCGCCTGTACTCACCGATCCACTTGTCCCTTTTTCTTTGGTGCGTTTTATTTTTAAATTAATTAAACCAGCTGATCCTGCTGCATCGTAGCGCGCTGAGGGATTGGCAATCAGCTCAATTTTGTCGATCATAGTTGCCGGTGTATTGCGCAAAAAATTAAACAATTGCTCACCTGAAATGGGTTGCAGGCGGTCGTCTATCATAAACATTACTCCGCTTTTACCCTTCATGGTTATCATATTGTTTTGCTCATCTACAATAATTCCAGGGCAGCGCATCAATAAATCAAGCACTGTGGCTGCTGCACCCGGACTGATTTGGGCTGCATCTACAATTACTTTATCACCCTGCACCGATATGGCTTTTGAGGCCTGGCTGATTTCGATTTGGGATACATTTTTTGCCAATGATTTTAAAACAATATTTATTTTAATTGCGGTATCTGCATTTGGTTTTATATCCAATCTGAAAGTGTCAAAACCATCGGCGGTGCATAATATGGAATAGGTTTCGCAAGTATTTTCATAGGCATTAAATTGAGATGCTGCCCCGGGTATTAGGGTGTTGTGTTTTAATTCGCAGGGATTGTAAATATCCAATTGGGCACTGGAAACAGGTTTACCATTCTCATCGGCTATATTGCCGCGCAGGGCAATTTTGGCTATATTCTGAGCCACTGCAAATGCAGGTAAAAAAGGCAGTAAGAGTAAGGTTTTGCGTAGGTGTTTAATCATAGATTTTTTTCAAACCTATGATGTAAAATCCAGCGCATGTGTCATTATCGACAGAAATTGTAATCCTGCGGATAAGACATTTGAATTATTCGATAAATCGAAATAAAGGACTTATAATTTCACCAACCGTGTAGTGTACTGGTTTTGGAATGTATCGTTGGCCATTACAAAATAAATACCGGGCAGCAAATTCGATATGGATATTTTTGCGGAATTGGATTGAACTTCCATTATAGAAACGGTTTTACCATGAATATCTACAATTCGAATGGATTGATAATTTACATTACCGGGCAATACTAAAAATTCATCGGTTGCAGGATTAGGAGAAATTTGCAATTCATAATTGCCTGAAATGGATTTAATACCTGCTGCGGTAATGGTTTTACAATCGCTAAGCACTGTGCATTCTCCTTTTTCAATGACAACAGCGTAGCTTCCATTGGATTTTGCAGTAAAAGTTGTTCCAGTTTCACCTGCAATGGGTGCGCCGGTGCTGCAGTTAATCCACTGCAATTTGGCGCCGCTAACGTTGACTGTTAAAATGCCACCCGACTGCGAAATACTATGGCTGATATTACAATCAATTTTTTGCATAAACGCATCACTTTCCCCTTGTGGAGTTTTATTAACTGCCGGCGAATTGATGGCAAAATTCACAGTTCCAATATAGTTGCCTGTAAAGTAGAGACTTCCCTGGTTTCCAAACTGCAAGTTAAGGTTGGTCAATGGATCGGCATTGTTGCCAATTTTATAGGCCTGAATGAGGTTTCCGGAAGCATTGTATTTGGCAATAAATCCTGAATAAACGAATTGTCCTGATACCAGGTATTTTTTAGCACTGGAAGGATCAAAATCTACCGTATCTGTGAATATTCCTGCAATGTATGCGTTGCCAAATTTATCACATAAAATCTGGCGTATGAAAGTGGTTGAGTAAAGTTTCACCGGTAGCACTTTTACAAATACAAAAAGTCCGTTGGCATCCAGTTTAAGTAAAAACTGGTCCATCTGTGCAGCAGATTCCATTGCGGTTCCACTGCCGGGGTCAAAATCAACATTGGCGTAAAAGGATCCACCCAGCCATATATTGCCATTATCATCGGTTTGAGTGCTATAAATCTGCATAGAACTTGCCGTAAAAGAACGGGCCCACAAGTAGTCGCCGTCTGCAGTGAGTTTGCATACAAAACCTTCCTGAAATCCATCACTACCTACATTTTGATATTTTACGGCAGTTCCCGGGTCAAAATCTACCGCATAGTTGAAGTATCCGCAACTGATTATATTTCCATCTTTATCGATAGTGGCATCGTATAGTTCTACGGTGTTTTTATCCGTGCGAAAGTCTTTAGCCCAGATGAGTGTTCCATCGCTGCTGTTATACTTGCACAAAAATGCGTTTCTCGCGTCCAAGGAATATTTGGTGGATACTGAGAGTTTCGTAACGCCCCCATGTGGATCAAAATCTACTTCCTCGATATACGTGCCGGTAATAAGCAGTTTTTGGTCTTTGGTTATCAAAATATTGGTAAGGGTTTGTATCGATCCATCCAATTGTTGCCCCCATAAATAATTGCCGTTTGAATCTAATTTAAGCATAAATGTAGACTGACTTTTGGGAACAAATTGGGTTAATCCGAGGCCGGGATTCAAATCAATGGTATCCTGGAAAAGCCCCGTGGCATATATGTTTCCAGCATTGTCTACCGCTATATTATAGATGGCTTCTTCTTTTTTACTGCCAAAAGTAACCACCCATTTTAGTTTGCCAGATGGGTCGAGTTTTTGGATATAACAGTCGGAAAGTCCTTTGCTGGTTTTGGTTACTGCAGTGCCCGCAAGGTTAAAGCTGGTATTGTTTTGATACAAACCTAATGAAATGAGGTTGTGATTTTTATCTGTGACTGATTTTATAGGTTCATCTGATTTGCTGCTTCCGGCGGTATTAATCCAACCGTGGGTGAAGGTTTGGGCTTTAGAATGCGATGCAAGCACACATACAATCAGATAGATTGTATTTCTTGCTATTTGCTTTGCAGTGTTCATATTATTCAAGTATATAACAAAAATTTGGATTTCATGGCATATTAAAAGTGAATTATTATTTGGTAACTGTGTAAAGCTCAAGCTGCTGTGTTTCAGCAGGCTATCGATTATCGCGGATGGGTAGATTGATTATTTGGTTGGGTTTTCGACATCCAATGTAGCAGCAAAATAGTTGAGCATGGCCTTTTTTGTTTTAAATAAACTGTCTTCTATAATCACAGAAAACAGATGAATGATTTGCATTAAATTTTCGATTTCTTTGTCTATATAAGTTTGATTGCTAAAATAATCCGCATCGTTTAACACATAATCTTTAATAATTGTGCGGTATTCTTGGGTAATCGATGCTCCATATGCAGGATTTTGTAAGATCTCATTCAAGGCACTTTTAAACGGAATTTCAACTTCTTTCAAAATACGCACGTACTGCATTATTTCAGCGAATTGCAGGGTTTGGCTCATAAAGCTGGTGTTTTGGACCAGGTTGTTAAACACAGTTCCCATATTTTCATAATTTTCCAGGTTGATTTTGAAATGATTGATATGTTCTTCGAAATTTGTAGTTTGATTATTTAAATCTGATAAACGAGCTACAGAATGGAAAATTTGATAGTCCTGTGCTTTTACAATGTTTTCAAGTTTGTTTATTTGATCTTCCGCAACCGGTATTAAATTTAAGGCATCCTTTTTTCTGTATTTGATGCCATTATAATCGAACGATTTAATTTTAAGTTCTCCGCTAGCAATGCTGTTTAAGGTGTGCAAGTCATTTCGTGCACTTAAGTATTTAAGAACATTATCTACTTTCTCAGTGCTGAATAGGTCAGATATTTGGAGTTGAACAGGTTGACTCGCTTCTGTATTATTTGGGAAAAAAGGATTATAGAGGTCGTAATAATTATGAAAAATCTGCGCAAAGCTTTGATCCGAAAATGCTTTTACGAATGCATCTTTAAATTCTTTTAAATCTAATTTGAATGTGGGTTTATCATAGTTTACTTGTTCAAAAAGTATACGTGTAGAGTTTTCCTGCCACCTTGTAAGATTTTCAAAAATGCTACCTGCGGGCAAATTTTCCTCTACAGCCACTTGTGACTTCGATTTGAGCATCGCTTCGGATCTTTCCTGGTTGGTTGGGTGCGAGGCCCATTGGTCTTTAATAACCAGTGTAGATGGATTATAACGGGCAACATAGCTGGCTTCAACTTCGGGCAAGCCAATGATATTTTGGGGTAATGCATTAAACTGCGCCAGGTGTTGCATTACAAAGTCGAATTGCGGATATATATTGGCAGTCAAATGTGCATCTTGAATTCGATTTTCGTAAAAGCCCAGGGTAGTAACGAATGCATGATTTGCAAAATCAAGTCTGCGCAGCGATTTTATCATGGGCTCGGCGCCTACGATTTGCGTTGCAATTGCATCTGCATGAAATTCCATTTCGCGTGATAATTGGTAATATTGTTTATTCAGCCAGCCATACACTTTTTCAAGGGCTTTTTGAAACGATTTAATAATTTCAATTGCAAATCGGGTAAAAAATGCAAAAAAACCGTGCAAACTAGCCCAGGATGTGGCGAATTTATCAAGGCCTTCATTGTCGTTTAACAAATTATAAATGATTTTATTTACAAAATACACATAGCTGCCCACTTTCATACTGCGTTGAGAGAAATGCCCAAATTCATGTGCCAAAATTCCTTTAAGTTCAGTTAAGGAGGTAGCGTTTACTAGGCCAAGTCCAATTACAAGATTTTTTCTAACCGGAAAAAACATACTCCAAAAACTTGAATTGTAGAATACGGCAGCATTTACATCAGGGCTTATAAATACCTTTGCTGGCATTTTTGTATTTGTAGCAGCGGTAAGGTCTTCTATAAGTTTGAAAAGCCGGGGTTCATCTTTTTTCTTAATTTCAATAAAAGTTGAATAATCAGTTTTACTGGTTTTGAATAAAAATTTAATAAGAAAGAATAAAATAAGCATACTAAAACCAAGCACACCAGCCGCGCCTAGTAAGCCCAGCAGATGCGATACTTCGAATGCAAGAAAGTAGGCCAAAATTAGGCTAATAAAAACGATTCCCAGCGCAATAGCTAATAGAAACAAATAAAAAAGCACAAATCCAATAATAGCGAATATTGAACGCACAATGCCTTTTCGATAATTTTCTGAAATGGGTATTTCCAATGATTGCATAATGTTGTTTATGGCAATTATACTAAAAAATTGAATTTACAAGTGCGTATAAAAATAAAAAAAGCCCGAAAATTTTCGGGCTTTTTCTAAAACAAACGTTTTCTATATTGATTGTTGGGCTTTATTTTCCATCATTACATTATAAAAATTGTAATCGGTCATGGGGGCGTCGGTAAAACCCAGGTTGCGGCCAATGGTTACCAATTGCCCCCTGTGATAAGTGCTGTGATTTACCAGGTGCAACAAGTATTTGTATCGGGGTTGGGTAGAATTAAACCAGGGACTTTCTACCTTAATGGGTTTCAATAATTCTGCTTCGGTATAAGAGGCAATTTTTTCGGCCAGAATGCGACTGCGGTTCAATAGTCCTTCAAATATTTCTTCGGCTACCAGATTTTGTACCTCCCAGCGTTGTTCAAATTCATTCACCTCTGCTATTTGTGCGTACCAATAGGCTTCTACACTCCAAATATGGTTGAGGGTTTTTAAAATACTGGCATAGCTCGATGGGATTTCTTTCCCCATTAATTCGGTTGGCTTTGTGCCTAAAAAGGCAATCAGGGTTTGGTTTGCCCATTGGTTGTAATTGGCAAAATCGCTGCTTAAGGTGTGAATACTCATGTTTTTGATTTTTTATACCTGCAAAACAAATGGGGCCAAATGACAAGGGTATGTCAGGGGTTATTAAAGGTGGTATATTTTTCGATATATTGTTTTATGGTAAGGTTATGAGACGGGAAAAATTCATCCAGGCAAACCACAGATAGCATGCGGTCTAGTCTGAAGGCCCTGAAATCGCCCCTAAGCCTGCAATAAGCTGCGAGGGTCCAGTCTTCGGTTACATTGTGATAAATGGCGAATGGTTCTATGATGCGTTCGGTAACTTCTTCCGTATCGCCTTTTTGATATTTGATTTTTATCAGTTGACAATTGGTAAGGGCTACCTGAATATCAATTAAAAATTTGCTGGTAGTTTGGGCCTGAAAATTTTTTCCTATATGTACCCGCGATGTAAGCAATTCAGCCTTTTGTTGTCCGGATTGTTTCAATACCGCTTTAATTTTATTTACCGCACTGCTAAATGCTTCTACCAAAGAGGCATCCTTGTTTTTCAGAATAATTTGTTCACTGGTAATCAGGGCGTATGATTCTTTTTCGGTGAACATAATGGGCGGTACTTTATAACCTTCTACGAGGCTATAGCCTTTGCCTTCTTCGGTAATGATGGGCACACCGGATTCTTCCAAAGCCCTGATATCTCTGTAAACGGTGCGAATGCTGACATTGAATTTACGTGCAATTTCGGTGGAGGTAATCAGTCGCTTGGATAAAAGCAGGGTGAGTATGGCCGTTAAGCGGGATAGGCGGGTGGTTTCTGACATGAATGGAATTACGAAGTACGTTTAAAATTATGAATTATGAATTGTGTCCGCCCACCTTTGGTGTGGCGGAGTGAATGAGACAGCCTATTTTAATGTTTAATGCTTGCCCGACTGCTTTTGAGGCAGGTTTAATGGAACAGCCTTGCTTAAATTCAAGGCTTAATATCTGTTTAATGATACAATTATTCTTGATTTTATAATACGTAATCAAAAATTGTGAATTGTGAATTATGAATGAGACAGCCTCCCAATTACCCAATCCACCAATCCTCTAATCCACCTCGGCCGTACTTTTTAAAGAAAAGGGAACACCAATCCTCTAATCGACCAATGAACTATTCAACCAATCAACCAATCCTCCAATTGACCAATCAACCAATCTACTATTCAACTTCCCTTCCCATACTTCATCCTATTTTCTTCTACCCTGAATTGGATAATTTTAGAAATTAAATCATACGGAATGGGTTCGTTCAATTGGAATTGGACGGAGCCTTTGCCTTGTTTGTATGCAGCCAGTTCTTTTTTAAATTCGGCATGGCCCGAAGGGGTGGCGTATAAGCCAATATGGTGGGTAAATGCGGCGAAATATACCAGCGGTTTTTTGTAGGTTTTGTATCCGGGCATTCCATAAGCCATAGCTTCCTCGGCTTCCGGGGCCAGTTTTTTTACCATTTCGCGCAGTTTGGTTAAGTGCTTTTTAACGTCCGGTGGAAATGAATCTATGTATGCAACAACTGTTTCCTGTGTTTTCATTTTGTGTATTCAAAAATAAAAATAATGGAATACAAACCAAATCAATTTTAAGACGGAATGTTAATTGTTTTCAATTTTATACCAATTATGCAATTCTCCATCATAATTGAAATTTTGTAAAAATTGCATGCCTATTTTGGTAAGAATGCGGTTGGAGGCATGGTTTAAAACGTGGGCAGCGGCATAAATTTCGGTCAATTGCATGGAGTTGAATCCATAATCAAGAGAGGCAATAGCCCCCTCCGTGGCAAATCCCTGCCCCCAAAATTTGCGGATAATCCGGTAACCTACATCATAATATTCGGGCAGCGGACTTTGATCATCCCGGTTTAGTTTTAATCCCACCCAGCCTATAAATTCCATGGTACTCTTATTTACCATTGCCCAGCGTCCAATGCCGTTTTCGGTATATTGTGTTTGTACAAATTTAATTACCTCCTCGGCTTGTTTTATTTCCGAAATAGGTTTATTGCCCAAAAAACGATGCACTTCGGGGTCTGAATCCAATTCGAACATGCCAGCTGCATCTGAGTCTTTAAATTCTCTTAGGATTAACCGTGGCGTCTCAATTATTAAGGTCATGCTATATTAATTCTTCCCCAAAAGTTAAGAGATTACTGTCTGGATCGAGCAATGAGAATTCACGAATGCCCCAGGGTTTCATTTGCAAATGGCCTGCAGGATGTATGGTTACCTGATTTTGAACCAGCTGATGATAATATTGTTCAATATTTGCGCAGCGAATATAAATTTGTCCGTAATTCTCGGCCGGATTAAGGTTGGTGAATTCAAAAAAGTGGATTTCAATCTGGTCTTTGCGTAAAATTAAATACCCCTCGTAATCCATAGCCCCGGCATCTTCAAAACCCAGTTGTTGCAGGTAAAAACTGCGGGTGATTTCCTTGTTGCGCATGGGTAGTTTGGGGTGAACGTGGGTTAGCATTAGGCAAATATCAAATAAAAAAAGGATTGAATTCAATCTTCTGCTGCAATTTTGTGAAACGTATTTGCAATCAGAATATCTAAATAAACATGTCTAATATTTACTTTAAGGCAGTTGTCGTGGCTATCACTTGATTATTACCTGATTTATTTGCAGAAATACTATAGGGATCCTTTTTGTAGAAAAGCTTTTCAGAGACCTTGATAAAACCATTCTCCTTGATTTTTACATCGTTATTAACTTTTCTAAAATCGTAAGCAATGACAATGGAACGCAGTTTTTTTCGCTTTTTAAAGATTACAAGGCTATCCGGAAAAATACTAACCTGGCCAACTGTTACCAATACCTCTTGGTAGCCCATTTCCTTCAAGCGCTTTTGTAAGTAGAGATTGCTTTTGTCGTCGACGTTATATGTTGTAATGTGTCTGTTTAGAATATATTTGGCAGTGGCAGTAATATAATTGGCATTGTGTTTTAGTTCTTTTATTTCAATCTGTTTGATAAAGCATCCAGAAAAGCTGACTGCACATATTGTAGCTGTTATACAGATCAATAGTAGTGTTCTCATTTGAAAGTAGAATAACTGTTTTCGTTATTAATACGGATTCATCTATGTTGTTGTTACAGGTGTCGTTTTATTTTGACCTTTTCATGAATGCCAATGAGAGCAAAGCCAGCATTGCGGCTAATGCCAGGGTAATCCAAACGTTTCGTTCCCGGGTTACGGTTTTTAATTCTTTAGCCAAATCCAAATGAATGGGAAGTGGAACATAATTATTTTGTTTGTCTTTTAATTCTAAATGCGATTCCCAATTCATAGTATCTAAGGTTTTTTTGTCAAGCTGTACCCATTTATTTATTTCTTGAATTTCTGGGATTTGACTATTAGAATCTAAATATTGACTCAAATTGTATTGACTGATTATTCTGGTCCTTGCGCATCCATTTGTGGTGAGAATTCCTTGAGAATAATCTTTGTAAGCAAAAACCAGATAAAACCCGTTTTGAATAAATTCAATCCCACATCCTTCATTTGAACGATCCAAAAGCGACACAATCGGAACTTGATGAAATTTTTGTAAAGCTATGGATTTAATCACTTTAATATCTGGCCCTTTTATAAATTTTAATACCTCAAAGTCATTGATTTTTAAGGGCAGTGCCAATTTGCCATTAAAGTATGAATTGCCTTTAAATTTGCCAATGAAAATAACTTCAGAAGACTTATATGAACTTTCAATGCTGGGGATATTGCATGAGCAAGTGAACAAATAATTGGACCAGAATGCAGTGAGAAATAAGAAAATTGTTTTCATAAATGGTTTCAATTCAAACGTTTAAATAGCATTTACTTTGTTTGAATAAAGTAAAACAATTGCTAATCACACCCGCAAACACCCTCTGAATCCACGGGCGGCGTAGTAGGATTGGGCACCATTGTGGTAAAACCATACGGTATCGTACCGGCAATCGCCAAACATGGCCCCATCCAACTTGCGAATGGAAGCAGGGGTTTCTACCCAGCTGGAGGTTTTAGTATCGAATTTACCCAGGGTTTGTAAAAACCGGTATTGGGCTTCGTTCAGCACACTAATTCCCATTGCAGCGGCCATTGCCATTGCGCTATCCATGGGTTTATACTCCTTGCGGTCGTCGCGTGCCTTTTGATCGTAACAAAGGCTTCTGCGGCCTTTGGGTGACTCTGCCGCGCAATCGAAAAAGATGAATTCCCCGGTTTTGGCATCAAAATCCACCACATCGGGTTCCCCGCCGGTATCCTCCATTTCCTGCAAACTCCACAGTTTATCTGTTTTATTGAGCCTGGCTTCCACATCGGCCCAGAGGACATTTGGGTGCCGCTTTTTGTTTTTTTCAAACCGAACTTTTAGTATTTTAATCAATTCGGTTATTTCGTTTTCAGATAGGGAAGGGGCTACTTTTTTTGCCATAGGGTTGAGATTGGTATTGCGAATTTAGGGAGGCCGGTGGATTAATTAATAAATTGTTTATCTGATTTTGTAGGCTCTTATTGTCTTTTAACCTTTAAGTACTGCCAATTTGAATAATAGGTTTTACTTAAGCCTATCGTATTTTCGGAAGGACGGATTGCCAACCGAATTGTATATACACCCGGATATGGAAATTGGTGCAATGAACCAATATTTAATGAATATATAAATGATTCCCCTTTTTGCAGCAGGGTATTGGATGCCGGGCTTGTAGTGCTTGATGTGGACTGATGATAAAAGTTAAATTTATCTCCTTTGGAATTCATGGCCTCCAGATAAAGTGCACTTTTGCTGCGTGCAATGTCATAATGTAATATGGAATTCAAAATAGTAACCGGTGATGCATTTGTGTTTTTTAACTCTATGTTTGCCATGCAATCAGACATGTTCATGGAATTATGCGGAGAAGTGATATAAATAGTCTTGTTCGTTAACGTCAATGTTAGAATTAGATTGGTATCCGGGTTGTTGCGAAAACTGGTATCTGGCGGCATCGGTACATATTCGGCAATATAATTGGCTCCTTTTGTACCAGCATTTAGCCAGGCTTTTTTGGCACCGTAAATGTCTCCAATATTCAAAAGATGCAAGCCTAAATTTGTAAAACGCATTATTAATTTATCTTTATCTTTGGTGTACATAATGGCAGCGTGAAAGTCGGCAAGTGCACCATCAATATCCTTTTTTGTATCGAATTTGGCAACCCCCCGGGTGGTTAAAACTTTAGGATTGTGAGGTTCCAGGCTATCTACTTTATTTAAAATCAAAATTATTTTATCATAATTTGAGAATAGGTGCCATTGCATGTTTAAGGCTTTTTGAAATAATTATCGGGCTTCTTTGTTTTTTATTGTTTCCGGGTCCGTTTCCAGATTTTTAAATCCGAATGAAACTATGAGCAAGCCGGTAATTAATAGTAATTTCAAATTTTTAATTGATGGTAAATTATGGCGTTTGTACATTCTTTGAATTGGGTGGTTTTAGTTTCATTCTTTTTTAAATTATAGTATTGAATCGCAAACTCCAATTCCAAAGGATATTGGTATCCATAAAGGGTATCTTTGATTCCGTTTTCTTTCCGGATAACCAATCCACCTGCATTATAAGCGCCATTTGCCTGTGAAATGTTCAATTTGTTTTCGGGTATATTTATTTCCTGCTCCCAAATGGATTGATTCAACCACTGCTCTGGAATAGAATCGAAATGGGTACTGACTACAATACTTGCTTTATCATAAGCTCCGGATGTTTCGTTATAAATATAAAATTCATCACTGCGGCGATCAATGGGGTTTTTGCTTACTATTTTATGCATAATACCCGGACATTCAGCAGTTCCTTCCAATTGGTCTTGCAACCAGCCGGCAAAAGATTGTTTGTCATAGCCGCGAAATTCTGAATTGTTTAAAGTAACGCTATAATTCTTTTTTAATAGTTGATCAACACGGTTTTCCCATGTTTTATATGTGCCAGCCGGGGGGCTGAGTGTAACCTCAAATAGGGGGATTCCCACAGCGGGTGTCTGTTTTTCTAATTGCACTCGATTTTTACAAGCCAAGCAAGCAATCACTATTATAATGGTAATATATCTCATCTTCATTTTTCCTTTTTTAATATTATTATCACCCAATGACTCAATAGAATACCATTTAAAACCAAATAGTAAATCCAAACATATTTCATGTATGATGTCTGGCATGGAGGGCAGTCACCCGCGTCCGGACAGGGAGTGCAGTTGAGGGAAATTTTGTTAAATCCATATTTCAGAGCAAGCAACAGATTGCCCAAAATGGTAATAATGAGCCACCTTCTGGGTTTAAATTTATATTTATCAATAATTGTTGATTTCACAAGATAGATTAATAATATACATTTCTGAATAATATTTTTAAATCAATTTCATTGCTCCAGATTAGGCGTCCTTTATTTTTGATATTATCCGGATCGAAAAAGGTATTCCAATATTCTTTTCGGTTTAAAAAGTACATTCCGATTTTTAATTTCGAATTTTTGAAACTATCATAATTTTTACTTTTTGGAATCAGCACAATATTTTGATCCAGTTTTCCCTTTGGCGGAATCTTGGTAACCATCGGCCCATTTGCAAAGCAATCCCAAATCCGGGTGTTGCTAAAATAGTCTGAATTGTTTGTGAAATATTCATCATATGAACAGCTCATAGTTGCATAATAAATAGTGTCTTTCCCTACGTTTTGCAGGGTAGTTTTTATAAAATACCTATGCAATGAATCGGGCACAAATACTGCAGGTTCAGCAGTAAACAAAATGCTTCCTGTGTATTGTGTTTCTTTGCCTGTTCCCTTCTTATAAATACCAGTCATACTGGTTAAAAACAAACTAAGGATTGCGATTTTAATGGTTATAGAAGTTTTAGAAAATTGCATATAAAATGATTGTGTATTTTCAAATTTATACCCAAATCACCGCATTTACCGCATCATCCAATCCCAGTTTCTGTTTTTTTCTTACATCGGCTTTGAGGGGTAGGAGGTAAGTATTTTGTTTGGTATCAAACCAAATGGCGGTTTCCCAGGTGGTTTGGCCTATTTCGGCTTTTGCAGGCAATCTCCCCCAGCCTTGTTCCTCATCTTTGCATGCCTCCCGTATTTCTTTGGATAAATCCTGGGGCAGCGATACAAAGTACCAGCCATTGGGACCGTTGTATTGCCAGATTTTGGCAGTAAAGTGCAGTTTGGTTTTTTTCTCTTGCAATGCCCTGCTTTTTGAGGCACAATATAAACGATAAAATTATTTTTCTTTTTACCCACATACACTTGCAGGGGCAAATTTGTTTTGCTATATTTATTGGCGAAAAAATGACTAAAAAATTATCAAAAGTTTGGTTTAATTGAAGAGATAGGGCATGGATAAGAACATTACGCATATGGACCTCGACTCGTTTTTTGTGAGTGTAGAACGCCTGCGCAATAGTGCATTGGTGGGGGTTCCATTGCTCATTGGCGGTACGGGCGACCGCGGGGTAGTGGCCAGCTGCAGCTACGAAGCCCGCAAGTTTGGCATACGCAGCGCCATGCCCATGAAACAGGCCCGCATGCTTTGTCCGGATGCCGTTGTTATCCGCGGAGATAGCCAGCTTTACAGCGATTATTCGCACATGGTTACCGACATTGTGGCCGATACCGTGCCCCTTTACGAGAAAAGCAGCATCGACGAGTTTTATATCGACCTTACTGGCATGGACAAGTTTTTTGGTTGCTGGCAGATTAGCCTGAATCTGAAAGACCGCATTCAGAAAGAAACCGGCTTGCCCATTTCTTTTGGCCTCAGCACCTCCAAAACGGTAAGCAAAATTGCCACCGGTGAAGCCAAACCCGCCGGGCAGCGCCAGGTAGAAAAAGGTACAGAAAAGCCTTTTTTAGCCCCGCTAAACGTGCAAAAAATACCCGGTGTGGGCCACGAAACCTACAAAACCCTGCGCACCCTGGGCATAAAATACATCCAAACCGTGCAGGAAATGCCCATCGAACTGATGGAAGCTACCCTGGGCAAGCCCGGTAAAGACATCTGGAAAAAAAGCAATGGCATAGACAATAGCCCCGTAGAACCCTTTCACGAACGCAAAAGCATCAGCACCGAACGCACCTTTGAAAAAGATACCATCGACGTAGCCAAGCTGGAAAGCATACTCACTGCCATGGCCGAAAACCTGGCTTACCAACTGCGCAAAGGCAATAAGGTATGCGCCTGTGTGGCCGTTAAAATCAGGTATAGCGACTTTAATACCCATACCCAGCAGGTTAAAATTCCGTATACCAGCGCCGATCATATTCTCATCCGCAATGTAAAAGAGTTGTTTCGCAAGCTGTACAACCGCCGTTTGCTGGTGCGCCTCATTGGGGTGCGGTACAGCGATCTGGTAACCGGCGGCCTGCAAATGAACATGTTTGAAGACAGCGAAGAAATGGTAAACCTATACCAGGCCATGGACCGCATCCGCAACCGCTATGGCGATGGGGCTGTAAAACGCGCCATAGGCATGGGCGCCAAAACCATAGGCCGCCGCGATAATCCCTTTGATGGAAGTCCGCCTATTTTACTCCCAAACAGGAGAAGCTAGCTGGCAGCCGAATAACAGCCGAAAGGCAGCCGAATAAACAGCCGATCGACAGCCGAAATAACAGCCGATAGCGGATCTTGGATCTTAGATGACGGATCTTGGTTGACGGATACTACATTTGAGTATTGGATGCTTCTGTCGTCTTGCGACTCCACTGTCGCCTCCACTGCTCCCTGCACCCCGCTCCCTGCCCCCTGACGGGCTGTTCCACTGTCGCCTCCGCAGTTCAACTCTTCACTCTAAACTCCTAACTCTTAACTGGCTGTTACTGCTCCCCGCTCCCTACCCCCTAATGGGCTGTCCCTCTGTCGCCTTCGCAGTTCAACTCTTCACTCTAAACTCCTAACTCTTAACTGGCTGTTACTACTCCCCGCTCCCTACCCCCTGACGGGCTGTTCCACTGTCGCCTCCACTGCTCCCCGCTCCCTACTCCCTGCTCCCTATCGGATACGGGCCGGATTTCCATACGCCGTTGCGTTGTCAGGCACATCCTTGGTTACCACCGAGCCGGCTCCAATCATGGCGTTTTCGCCAATGGTTACCCCGCATAAAATGGTTACCGATGAACCAATCGAGGCCCCTTTTTTTACAAGGGTGGTTTCCATTTTCCAGTCGGCAGCGGTTTGTACACTGCCATCAGGGTTGGTGGCGCGCGGAAGTTTATCGTTGATGAAAGTAACATTGTGCCCCAAAAACACATTGTCTTCTATGGTTACCCCTTCGCAGATAAACGAATGGCTGGATATTTTGCAATTTTTGCCGATAAAAACGTCTTTCTGAATTTCAACAAAGGTGCCCACTTTGCTGTTGTCATCGATCGAACAACCATAGGCATTTACAAAATCATAAATTTTTACGTTTTCACCCACAGTTACATTTTTCAGGGTGCGTTTGGGCTCGTCTACATTCAGAATCGTTGGCATAAGCGGGCAAAATTAACCAAAAAAAACAAAGCAGCAAGGGTATTAAAGGCTTTAGCTGCTTTTGGAAAAAGGCAGGATTTAGTAATTTTAACAACAAAGTGTAACAGGTTTTTGAGACCCGGATTTTCAGTTTTTTGCAATGAATTTTACATTGCCCGTTTTATGAGGGATTTTTTACCTGCGGGCCAATAAGTTTTCCTATTTTTGCGTCCCCCATGTCAGAAAACCCCGATATAACCATAGGCGTACTTTGCTACAACGAAGCCGGTAATATCGAGCACACGTTGGGGGATATTCAAAAGTTTATTGCCACATTCCCAAATCTCAGCGCCGAAGTATTGGTTGTAGATGATGGCAGTAAAGACAACTCGGTAGAACTGGTAAAAAACATGCAGGCGGGTTTTCAGGCCATTCGTCTTATCGAACATGGTCAAAACCGGGGCATTGGGCAAGCTTTGAATACCATTTACCAGCATGCCAAAGGCAATAACATTTCATATGTGCCCGGCGATGGACAATTTGATATAGAAGAATTGCGTCCGTTTATCGAATTGCCGCCCAAAACCCTGGTAAATTTATACCGGGTAGAAAATACCACTTATAGCATGTTTCGCAATGGTTTATCCCTGCTGAATAAAATGCTGAATAAATATTTTGTAGGCCTTACCATTAAGGATGTAAACTGGATACTGGTTTTTCGCAAAGACGAGTTGCAGGCCACATTTCCGCTGCACCTGAAAAGTTCGTTGGTAACCAGCGAAATCTGTGCAAAAATGGTATGGAATGGTTGCAAAATCAGTGAAGCGCCCAGCCGGTATTTGCCACGTAAAGCCGGTAAAAGCAGGGGTGCCTCGCTGAAAATTGTAATAAAAGCCGCCGCCGATACCCTTAAATTAATGGTGGTAATCTGGAAATTTAAATTAACAAATAAACGTATAAAGTGAAAGTTCCCTTTTTCGACCTCGGTCGCCAGTACCAACAAATCAGCGCTCCGGTGCACGAAGCCCTGGATGCAGTGATGGCCAAAACAGCATTTAGCGGTGGACCCTTTGTAGATGAGTTTGAAAAAAACCTGGCCCAGTGGGCAGGTACCGAATATGCCATTGGATTGAACAGCGGTACCAGCGCCTTACACCTGGCAATGATAGTGCTGGGCATAGGCCCCGGAGATGAAGTGATTATTCCGGCCAATACTTTTATTGCAAGTGCCTGGGGTGTGAGCTATGTAGGCGCCACCCCGGTTTTTGTAGACTGTGATTCCGAAACCTGGAATATTAGTCCCGAGGCGGCTAAAGCGGCCATCACTCCTAAAACCAAAGCCATTATTGGGGTGCATTTGTATGGCCAACCCTGCAATATGCAAGCCATTAAAGCATTGTGTGATGCACATAAACTGCATTTTGTAGAAGACAATGCTCAGGGAATCGGGGCTACCTATATGGGCAAAAAAGTGGGCGCCGAAGGAATTGTGAGTTGCACCAGCTTCTATCCCGGAAAAAATCTGGGTGCTTATGGTGAGGGCGGGGCTGTATTTACCAATGACAAAGCCATTGCCGAGCATTTGAAATCGTTGCGCAGCCATGGAGCCACAGTGCGCTATTATCACGATGAAGTAGGCTATAACTACCGCATGGAAGGTTTTCAAGCGGCTGTGTTGAATGTAAAACTTGGCTATATCGATGGATGGAACAAACGCCGCCAGGAAATCGCAGCACGCTATATGGCCGAAATTAATAATCCCAAACTGGTGTTTCAGAAAACCGAACCCGGCGCCCAAAGTGTATATCACCTGGCTGTTATCACTACTGCAGATAAAGATGGATTAACCCAATATTTGGATGAAAAAGAAGTAGGCTATGCATTCCATTATCCGGTGCCTTGCCATTTGCAAAAAGCCTATGCAAACCTGGGTTACAAACAGGGTGATTTTCCAAATAGCGAATACCTTGCATCTCATTGTGTTTCATTGCCCATGTTCCCCGAAATGACCGATTCAGAAGTAGACAGGGTGATTGAAGTGCTGAAAGCTTACTAAAAAATTACATATACAAAGCAGCCTTTAACCCCGTATATTTGTCTTACAGATATCCGGTACCTTTTATACTTCATATCATTTTTTATCTTAGGTTTTCCTGCTAAATCATTGCGGGCTACCCATGTAGTGGGTGGAGAAATTACCTATCAGTACAAAGGCGGCAACCGATATGCAGTGCGATTGGATTTGTTTATCGATTGCCTGAATGGAAATCCAGGTGCGATAAGCAGCGATGCCACGGCTTTTTTTAATGTGTTTTATAAAAATACCCGAACCCTTGTACAGGGCTATCCGGTAGAACAAAAACGATCGGGGCCCGAAAGGATTGTTAAACTCAATTACAACTGCCTGGGTAACATGCCCAATGCCTGTGTAGACCACTATTGGTACGAAAAAGAAATGATTTTAGAGGGTGGTTTGGGCGATTATATAATTTCATTTCAACGCTGTTGCCGCAACGGATCGATAACCAATCTGGATCAGCCGTTGAACCAGGGAGCCAATTATTGGACCACCATTCCCGACCCACAATCCATAAAAGATACCATGCCCAATTCGAGTGCGGTTTTTAAGGAATTACCCCCTAATTTTTTATGCGTAAATGCCCCCTTAAAATTCGACCACAGTGCCACCGATGCAGACGGGGACAGCCTTGAGTATGATTTATTTTTTCCTTATATCGGTGCAACACCCATTCTGCCCAGACCCGATAATGGATTAAACGGAACTCCCGATTATCCGCCTTTTCAGCATGTAACCTACAGTGGTAAATATACCGATGCAGTGCCCCTGGATGGAAATCCACAGCTTACAATCAATGCCAAAACTGGCGCGTTGTTCCTTATTCCCACCAAAGTTGGGCAATTCGTTGTAGGAATCAGGGTGCGCGAGTTTAGAAAAGGCGTTTTGGTGGGCGAAACCAAACGCGATTACCAGTTTAATGTATTGGATTGTAAACTCAATGTTTTTGCAGCATTTACATCTCCCAGTCAGCTTTGTGATACAACAGTAGCTTTTAAAAGCCAAAGCGTTTCAGCCAGCAGTTTTCACTGGGATTTTGGATTAAACGGCATCAGCTCAGATACATCCAATCTCGAAAATCCGGTGTTTGACTATCCATCACCGGGTTTGTATAAAGTAAGTTTAGAAGTTACCGGAAATAACTGCCGAGATACGGCCACAGATACAGTTCGTATAGGTCGCAAATTCAACGGGAATTTAACCGCATCAACCGCACCCTGTGCCGGAAAAACTACTTTTATTACTCAGACCCAAGCCCACCAATTTAATATTCTGATAAATGGTAAAATTTACAATCAATCTCCGTTGGTAGTGGATTTGCCTATTGGTTCCTACGTTGCCCAGCTGGTAACCATCGATACGCTGGCTGCATGCAACGATACCTTTAATAGCAGTGTGGTAGTGAATGAAAATGTTGTAGACCTTCGCCTGGCCAATGTTTTTACCCCTAATGGAGATAACTTCAACGATTGTTTTCACCTGGCAGGGGATTATCAAACCTGTTTATTTGGAAAAGCCAAAGTTTTTAATCGCTGGGGAGAACTGGTATTTTCGTCGCCCACCCTTGAATTTTGCTGGAATGGCAAAGTGCAAAATACAGGTCCCGATTTGCCCGAAGGTGTGTATTTTTATCAACTTGAATTGAGTAAACCCTTAGGCCCCGGGGGAAACAAACGAATCACCGGTTCGGTGAATCTAATTCGGTAAAGTGCAATATTTCATGCTGATGAATTTGAATTTGTGCTTAAATCATTATATTCGAAACCATTACGCATGCTTGCCCGTGTAAAATTAGCCTTGCTTACCATGATTGGTTTAGCCCTCCTTATTCCATTAAGGGCTACCCATATTGTTGGGGGCGAAATTACCTACCAGTATTCGGGTAAAAACAACCAGGGCAATGATGTATATGCTGTACGCCTGGATATTTATATCGATTGCGATAATGGAAACCCACAGGCTATTTCGCAGGATGCCACTGCATTTTTAGGGGTATTTGATGGAATTAACGGCAATATTCTAAGTGGGTACCCGGTAGAAGTAGCACGAAAAGGCCCGGAAAGAGTTACCAAACTCAATTATAATTGCATTAGTACCATTCCCAAGGCTTGTGTAGACCATTATTGGTACACCACCAACATGGTATTGCCTCCGCGAACTGGAGGGTATATAATTTCGTTTCAGCGTTGTTGCCGAAACAACACCATCACCAACCTGGTAAATCCCCAATCAACCGGTGGTAATTATTGGACACAGATTCCGGACTCGAGAACCCTGCCCGATAAAAAGCCCAATAACAGTGCAGTTTTTAAAGAATTACCCCCCAATTTTTTGTGCACCAATTATGAGCTCAAATTCGACCACAGTGCTAAAGATGCGGATGGAGACAGCCTGGTTTATGACTTTTTTCACCCTTATGATGGGGCCGACCAAAATCAGCCCCGGCCAGATAATAAGGGTAGTGGAACTTTAGCAAATCCGCCTTTCCCATTGGTACTGTTTAATTCAAGTTACTATGCACAGGATCCGATAGACGGGAATCCCAAATTGCAGATAAATGCCGAAACAGGTTTACTAACCCTTACACCCACTAAACCCGGACAATTTGTGGTTGGAATCAGGGTAAGGGAATACCGAAAAGGGGTGCTGATAAGCGAAACCAAACGCGATTACCAGTTTAATGTGGATTACTGTGTAATAGATGTTGTAGCCTCGTATTTTGCCCCCAAATTTATATGCGGATACAACTATCGGTTTGATAATAAAAGCACAGGTGCTACACGCTATCACTGGGATTTTGGCATGCCAGGTAATGCCGATACTTCCAACCAGACTTATCCGGTGGTTACTTTCCCCGGCCCAGGTAAATACCGTGTTTCTCTGATTGCATATAAGAATAAATGCCTGGATAGTTTTGTGCAAACCGTAACTGTAGTGCAGCCGGCCATTCCCAAGTTGCCTGCCGATTCTACCATTTGTGTGGGTAGATCAATTAAATTTACTTCCAATATTACAGGCGATGCCTATTTGTGGAGCACTGGAAGTGCCAGTAATTCAATAACGGTAAATAAGGCAGGAATGTATTGGCTGCAAGTAACCACCAGTACCTGCAGCTGGCGCGACACAGTGAATCTTTCGGTAGATGCAGATAAAGTAAAAGTTACCGGAGATACGGTCTATTGCAGTGATGCCGTTTTTACCCGAGAGGTAAAAGCAACAGCCAACATGGCTTCTTACCAGTGGAACAATGGGCTTACCAGCTCGGCTATAACCGTTGCCAGCAAAGGATTATACTCGGTCATTGGGATTACCAAAAACGGATGTATATCTTCCGATACGGCCATAATTTCGCAATTTTCACCCGTAGTTGTTAGCCTGCGCGACAGCACCGTGTGCCCCGGAAATAAAGTGGCTCTGAATGCAGGAAATGCCGATGCCAAAAAGCTGTGGAGCAATGGAGATACAAATACAATTACCACGGTTAATCAACCGGGCACTTACACGGTAAAAGTAACGCGCGGACTTTGCTCTAATTCGGCATCTATGAATCTTTCTAATTTTCCGAATGAATTTCAATTGGGAAATGACCTCCGGTATTGCAATAAAATTGATACTTTGTTGTCCATTCCGGATGCGAGATTCAGCCAGATTGTGTGGAACTATGAAGTAAATGGTAGGCAATATAATCTGAATAGAGAAGGAAAGGTGATTGTAACCGTATTAAACAGCCACTTATGCCCCGAGTCTGACTCTTTGAATGTACTTTTATTTCCCAATCCGGGTCTGAATCTGGGAAACGATACTACGGTATGCTTGTCTGTGAATCCTGTATTGGATGCGGGCCCGGGAATGCGCAGCTATTTATGGCAGAATAATTCCAAGGAGCAAAAAATTACGGCGGTAAATGCCGGACTCTATTGGGTTGAAATTACTGATCAGGAAGGTTGCCGCAGCCGCGATTCGGTAATGATTTTGAAAGATCCATATTTATTCCCATCCATCGTATATATGCCCAATGCATTTACCCCCGATGGCAATGGACGCAACGATGTTTACCCCGATAATAAATATGTAAATATCGGCAGTTTATACAATGTGAAATTATACAATCGATGGGGCGAAAAAATAGCAGATTATGCTTCTCCCTCTATCAATTGGGATGGCAATATTAAAGGGGTCCCCGCCCAGGAAGGGGTATACATTTATATGGTAAACTGGATTGGCTGCGACAATGAATTTCACACCCTGAGAGGCAGTTTTCATTTGCTTAGATAGAGGCGCTGGAGAGTTGAGCCTTTAGTTTTTCAAAGGCAAGTTTATCTACCGGAAAAGTAAGCTCTTGTGCGTCCAACTCCCAAATATTTCTCCATTCCGATTCTATTTCCCAGGCAATTCCATTGCGGTATTCTATAACCGTTTGGCCGTTTACTTCTGAGTTGCTTTCAACAATGAAATAGATTGAAACCAATTGGTCGAGTGGGTTGAAGGCGCTTTGCTGAAAATGCTCATTCACAAAAAACAAGCGGGAATTGCTAAGTTGCACACCGGTTTCTTCTATAAATTCACGATGAAGGCATTCGGTAATTCCCTCACCGAAATTAAGTCCTCCACCTGGAAATTTATAGTACTCTTTGCTGCCGTGTTTTTCTCTGCAACACAATACTGCATTGCTTTTTATCCAAAAGCCATAAACCCGGATGTTGAATTTTTCAGGCAACTGCATATTGGCAAAGTAAGCATTTTACCCGCAGAAATAATGAAATAAAGGGATTTTAAAATCAAACGTGTTCCAAATTGCTAAGATCAGAATTTTCCATTTCCTTTTCCAGCAATTTGTTATTGGTAACGCGGCGAATACCGTCTTTCAGCAAGGTAGAATTAAAGTTTATTAATAAACCCAATTTGTAGTTGCCAAATCGTAAAAACCGCAGCAATTTTTGAACATGATATTCGGCAATTGTTTCCGAAGTTTCGATGATTACCACCACTTTATTGTCTACCAAAACATCGATGGTAAAGCCCACCTCCAGGTTAAGTGTTTTATATTTAACCGGAATGACTTTTAATGCTTCGTTTGGTACGCCGGCATTTTCAAGTTCATACATCAAACACTTTCTGTAGGCTTCTGGTTGAAGTCCGGGACCAAGGGCTTTGTGAATTTCTATCGCAAAGCCAATAATACGGTGCGCTAGCTCGTTTTCTACTGATAAAGGCACAACTTGTAAATTAAGATTTTCCTTTCCAAATTTAAGATAATTTTCCCAAACAAACCTCGAATTGCCATCTTATATGGAATGATTATACATTAATAGTCAAATAATTGTAGTATCCGTGCTACATGTATGTCGAAACAACAGTTGGTATAACTATGAAAATTAACCATATACTTAATTTGAGGCTTCGAAGCAGCTTTTATTTTATCTAATATTGTAATGTGAAAAAGGACAGTTTGCTAATTAAAAATGCCACCCTGATTAACGAGGGTAAAATCTTTCAGGCCGATTTATTGATTGAGAATGAATTTATAGCCCGGATTGAGCCTACAATAGACGCAAACGGTGTGACAGTGCTGGATGCGCAGGGTAAATATTTAATACCCGGGGCTATCGATGATCAGGTGCATTTTCGCGAGCCCGGCCTTACACATAAAGCCGAGATTGCAACCGAAAGTTTGGCTGCACTTGCCGGAGGAACCACTTCCTACATGGAAATGCCCAATGTGATTCCTCAAACCACTACCATAAAACACCTCGAAGAAAAAATGGCCATAGGCGCGGCCCGTTCCTACGTGAATTATTCTTTTTTCTTAGGAGCCACCAATAATAACCTGGATGAGCTTAGACATATCAATCCTTCCAATACCTGCGGGGTTAAAATATTTATGGGCAGCAGCACCGGTGATATGCTGGTGGATGATGACCTGATACTGGAGAATATTTTTTCACAAATTCCGGCGCTGATTGCAACCCATTGCGAATTTGAACCCCGTGTAAAACAAAGGCTTGAAGATGCGATAAAAACCTATGGCGACAATATTCCGCCTGAAATGCACCCGCTGATTCGCGATGAGGAAGCATGCTTCCGTTCCTCTTCCCATGCCATAGAACTGGCAAAAAGATACAATACCCGTTTGCATGTATTGCACATTACTACAGCCGCTGAAACTAATTTATTTGTAAATAATATTCCACTGAAGGATAAGCGCATTACCTCAGAAGTATGTGTGCATCACCTGCATTATACTGCCGATGATTATGCCCGATTGGGTAACCAGATTAAATGCAATCCGGCTATTAAAGAGGGTTCAAATCGCGATGCACTATGGCGCGCCCTGTTGGATGATCGCCTGGATATAATTGCTACCGATCATGCCCCGCATACCTGGGATGAGAAGCAAAATTTATATCCCAAAAGTCCTTCCGGTTTACCTTTGGTACAGCATAGCGTATTACTAATGATGGAATACGCAAAAAAAGGTGCCATATCTTACGAAAGGGTGGTAGAAAAAATGTGTCATGCCCCTGCCACTTGCTTCAGAATTAAGGATCGGGGTTACCTGCGCGAAGGTTATAAGGCCGATTTGGTTCTCATTGATCCGAATAAAGAAACCATGGTTACCAAAGCCGATTTATTTTACAAATGCGGTTGGAGTCCGCTGGAAGGAACCCGATTTACCCACAGCATAGATAAGGTGTTTGTGAATGGAAACCTGAGTTGGGACGGCAAATATACAGGGCTCAAAAAAGCACAGCGGTTAGAATTTTTTGTATGAATAAATTATTACTGGGTTGGTATCAGCGCAATCTGGGATTATGGCTGATCATATTAATTAATCTGTCGCTGCTTATCAGTTTTTTTTTAAATCATTCCAATGCAAAAATTATTTTGGTAATATTTTTAATTCAAAGTGTTTTTTTAGGAATTGAAAATATACTGAAAATGCTCTTTTCCAAAACCGGAGAAATTGTGAAAATGAATGGAGTTGACCAGCCTTCCACCATTTTTACCAATTTGTTTATGGCGGGTTTTTTTACCATCCACTATGGTATTTTTCTCATGTTTTTTGGCATTATGGCAGCTCTGAGTAAAAATTTACCGCCTGCTAATCCGGAAAAGTATGCTACCATTTTTCCAATATTTTTATTAATAGGAATGGGTATAATACTCGAATTACCCGGAAAGTTAAAGTCAGTGCGAGTATCGCCTCCGGGCTTATTTAAGCTTATGTTTGTACCCTATATTCGTTTGGCTCCGCTGGGTTTAATAATATTGGGTGAAAACATACCCCAGATACTATTATTTTCGTTGTTTTTGGTATTAAAAACCGGGGTAGATATTGTGTACTATTTTGTGGTGGATAAGCCCCAGCAAAACCATCTGTTTTCAGCGCTGTAATCAGGCCATTCGCATGCGTTTTACATAGAATGGCAGCAAAACCTGGTGAAAATCTTTGCTCACGTCTACCGGATAAAAATCAATTTTATACTGCATGCAACGGGTTTTTAATTCATGGTCGAAACTGGCTACTTTTTGGGTATAATAATCCCGAATTTCGGCTGGATTAAGCAACAGTTTTTCACCCGATTCAAGATCAACAAATCGCATGGGACGATTAGGAAAATCGAGGTCTATTTCCTCAGGTGCATGGCGTACATGAAAAAGCACAACCTCATGTTTCATAAAACGCAATTGTTGCAGTGCTTGCCATATTTCTTTTTCATTTTCGCTGCCATCAAACATATCCGAAAATACCACAATCAAACTGCGCCGGTGGGTAGTTTGGGCAATAAATTGTAAGGTTTTACCTACCGATGTATTGCTGCTTTTGGAAGGCAACTCCTCTTGATTCCACAAGGGTTGAAGTATGCGCAGAATTTCATTGAAATGAGACGGATTACTGCGCAGTTCACCCATATATTCTACCTTATCATCAAATGTAGTAATTCCATATGCGTCGCGTTGGCGTTTTAATAAGTTGCATATGGAAGCCGCAGCCAAAACCGAAAACCGCAATTTGGAGTTTTTCCCTTCCGGAAAATACATACTCGGCGATAAATCCAACAAAATGCGACAACGCAGATTGGTTTCTTCTTCAAATCGCTTTACAAATAATTTATCTGTGCGTGCAAATAATTTCCAATCAATGTTGCGTGTACTTTCACCCGGATTGTACTGACGGTGTTCTGCAAATTCAACCGAAAATCCGTGGAAGGGACTTTTATGCAAACCGGTAATAAAACCTTCAACCACCTGCCTGGCCAGCAACTCTAGATTTCCGTATGACTCAACTTCCTGTAAAAGCAAAATTTTATTTAACGGCTGTAAAGTTAACTTTTAATCCTACATTCAGGAATAAATTTTGATAAGGGTAATAAGTTTCTGGTTTAGATGCAATCATACTGGCGCCGCCCATCCCCAATTGTAATTTCCAATTGTGTAATCCACCCGAAATATAAATGCCGGGTTCGAAATAAAAGTGAGTGGGTTTGTTTTGTATGTTATTGTAATCGGTTTTATAGTACGTATTTATATTCCCCGTGTCATTAACCGTAATGCTGTATTGATTTACCAACGCGGTACGGAGAGAAAAGCAAACGTCGAGGTGAGAGCTGCGATACCCAAGGTTGAGTTGCCCGAAATATTTATTAAACTTATTTTCCATTAACTGGTTGGGACCAAAACTATTAAACACTTTGCCATTCCCCAATCCAAGCATTAATTCATATCTGAAGCGGCCTTTTAGGGTGTCGAAAGTACCAATGGCAATATCACCATAAGCACCGTTTCCACCTGAGTAAAAACTTGATCCTGAAGCGGCGCGGTAAAATTGTCCGTATACACCAAGTTTATTTGTTGGGGCATAGGCTAGGTTTAAACTGCCGAATGATGTTTCATCTGCAATGCCCACTGCCCCCAGGGCAACCACCTCGTTTTTCTTTTCTAGCAATGCATTATGATGCATATTTGGGCCGTAAAAGTAGTGGGAACATGAGCTGCTGCCCAGCACCAGTGCTAGGGCGGTTGCAAATAGTCCAAGATTTAGAAGGAATTTCGATTTCATGGATAACAAAAGTATAACAAAAAAACCGGGTATAGTACCCGGTTTTTAATATATTGTGGTTTTGGAAATTACCCGATTTGGGCTTCCAATTTATTTGCAATATTTGGTTTTGGCACTGCACCCACGATTTTGTCAACTACCTGGCCACCTTTAAAAATCAAAAGGGTAGGGATGTTGCGCACACCATAGGTCATAGCAATGTCGCCGTTATCATCAACATTCAATTTACCGATTACCGCTTTGCCATCATATTCCTTGGCCATTTCTTCAACAATCGGAGCAATCATGCGGCAAGGTCCGCACCATTCTGCCCAAAAGTCTACCAAAACAGGTTTATCAGAGTTCAGGACCATTTCCTGAAAATTTGCGCTTGTGAAAGTATTAGCCATGTTATTTTAAAGTTTATTGTGTGTGTCTGAAGTTCAAATTACGTTCCAAATGTTGAAACTGACAAGTTGGCTTTTTTCAGAGTTTTCCACCTTCCATGCCCATTCCAAATAAAGCAAAATCGTATTTCACCGGGTCAGTGGGGTCAAACCTGCGCAGGGCTTCGGTCAATTCCAGGCAGGCCTGCCAATCGCTTTGGGTGCGCTTTAGTATGCCCAATTCCTGGGCAGTGCGTTGCACATGTACATCCAACGGACATAGCAATTGCGAAGGTTTTAGGCGGGTCCACAGTCCAAAATCAACCCCATACTTGTCTTTGCGAACCATCCAACGTAAAAAAAGATTAATACGCTTACAGGCACTTTTGCGTTCAGGGTTCTGCAGGTGCTTTTCGGTACGTGTCAAATGGGGCAATGAAAAAAACTGCCGGTGAAAATTTACCAGTCCGGGTCCCACATGCGCTTCGTTTTCTGCCATCCCGTCAGCAAAAAGGGTTTCTAAACTGCTATGGGTTTTATATTGATGCTGTAAACTGATTAAAAAGTATTCCAGATCCTCAGGTTGAAAGGTGCGGTGCACAAAACCTTTGAAACGTTTTCGATCGGCCTTTGTATGATGCTGCATAAAATCATAGGGTGCATCATCCATCAAGTCCATCAGTCGGTTAGCATTGTTTATAATAGTACTGCGTTGGCCCCAGGCCAGTAAAGCTGCAAATAATCCGGCAATTTCAATGTCCTGTAAGCGTGTGTATCTATGCGGTACGCAAACCGGGTCGGGACCAATGAAAGAAGGGTTGTTGTACCGCAGATAGAGCTCGTCTAAAATTTGTTTGAGTTCGGTTTTCCGCATGGCCGTTTGCAAATCAAGTAATTAATTTTTAGCAATTAGCCAATCATTCAATATTTATGATAGGTTTGTAAAGAATTATTTTTCATGAATATAAAATCAGCCCTTTTTACACTGATGCTTTTGGCAGGCAGCAAATCAATATCCGCAGCCACCAAGTTTGCCGATTCTTCTAATTATAAATCCTTTATTACCGGTTTAAAAGCCGGCGATACACTTGTTTTGGCAAAGGGCACCTATACCGGCGATTTGCAAATCAATGGCATCAATGGTTCATCCGGCAACCCCATTGTAATCCGCGGAGATAAAAACGGAGGTACCCGATTTGTCGCCCGAGCTTGCTGCAATACCGTGAGTTTGGCATTTTGCAGTTACCTCGTTATCGAACATTTATTGATGGATGGCAACCACGAATTTGTAGATGCCGTAAAGGCCGAAGGGTTTACAAATAACAATGTACACCATATTACCCTGCAATATTTAAAAATAATTAATTACGATGCCGATCAACAATCGGTAGGTATAAATACCAAATGCCATGCATGGAATTGGATCATTCGCTACAACATTATAGATGGGGCCGGAACCGGATTATACCTGGGAAATTCAAATGGCGATAACCCCTTTGTAAATGGCTTGATTGAACATAATTTGGTAATGAATACCATTGGATATAATATGGAAATAAAACACCAATGGGACACAGTGCGAAAGAAATTTAGCGGTACCAATGTTGATGGAAAAACCATCATCCGTTATAATGTTTTTAGTAAAGAAAAAAATGCCTCAACCGGAGCCAATGCCCGCCCCAATGTGCTAATCGGAGCCTTGCCCGGCAGTGGACCCGGGAGTACAGAAGTGTATGAATTTTATGGTAATTTTTTATATGAAAATCCAGTGGAAGCTTTGTTTCAGATAACAGGCAATGCAGCTATTTATAACAATTTATTTGTAAATCACCAAAATGGGGGAGGGCAGCGTACATTGATAGTTACCCAACAAAATGGATTTCAACCCCGCGATATTAAAATATTTCACAATACTATTTTATCGGCGGCCACTTCTGGCGGAATCAGATTGGTAAGCCCGAATACCAGCTTTAAACAATATTGTTATGCCAATGCGGTTTTCTCAATCAATCCCATTGCTGGATTTACCGATAGCATGGACAACATTACGGGCACCTATGCCAGTGCCGGCAATTATGTTACAAACGCTTCAACCAATCTCACCAGTTTGGATTTGTATCCAAAAAATACCAGCTTAAAAGGAAATAATACGGCCTCAACTTTATTTCAGAATTTTACCGATTATAATCAGGATTTTAATGGTAAAACCTATGACTGGACCTACCGCGGTGCCTATTCAGGTAGTGGCACAAATCCGGGATGGAAATTAAAAATGGATACAATTCCTGTATTTAATAATTCAACTTCGGGAACAAAGAATATAGATAATTATGGAATCAAAATGTATCCCAATCCTGCAAATGATAATATTATTATTGAAACACATTCATCCAATCAGAACTATTGCATCATAAACGTTACAGGGAAGATTATTCAAAAAGGGGAGCTTGAATTGGGGCAAAATTTAGTATTTCTGAAAAATAGAATTCCAGGAATCTATTTTGTGAAAATCATCAATCAAACAACGGTAATACATTGTTCGAAATTAAAAGTTGAATAGAACTACACCTTTGCCAATGCCGATTCAAGATCAGCAATAAGGTCGTCTACATGCTCCAGACCCACACTTAAGCGAATAAGGCTATCGAGCAAACCACCGGCCATGCGTTGTTCGCGGGGAATAGAGGCGTGGGTCATGCTGGCCGGGTGGCCAACCAAACTTTCTACACCACCCAAACTTTCGGCCAGGCTAAACAAATGCGTATTGCGCAAAAAGGTGAAAGCAGATTCAATACTGTCATTTTTTAAAGTAAAGCTCATCATGCCGCCAAAATCTTTCATTTGTTTTTTAGCAATAGAATGGCCTGCATGGTCTTCAAATCCGGGCCAGTGTACAACCCCCACTTTGGGATGATTGCGCAACCAATGGGCAATTTTAGCTCCGTTTTCGCAATGGCGTTGCATGCGGATATGCAGGGTTTTAATGCCGCGTAAAACCAGAAAACAATCTTGCGGACCGGGTGTAGCGCCGCAACTGTTTTGGATAAATGCAAGGCGATCGCGCAGCGCAGTGTCGTTCATACAAAGTGCACCCATTACTACGTCGCTGTGCCCGTTTATGTATTTGGTAACACTGTGCATTACGATATCGGCCCCAAGCACCGATGGATTTTGCAAATACGGACTGGCAAATGTATTGTCTACAGCAACCAGTGCACCGGCTTTTTTACCCAGTGCTACCATGGCTTCAATATCAATAATTCGCACCATTGGGTTGGTGGGTGTTTCTACCCAGATGAGCTTGGTTTGCGGAGTTATTGCAGCCTCTACCAATGCAGGGTTGGTCATATCCACAAAACTGAATTTGATGCCTAAGGGTTCAAATATTTTGGTAAACAGGCGATAGGTGCCGCCGTATAAATCATTTGTACTTACCACATGGTCGCCGGGCTGAAGTAATTTTACAACCGCATCGATAGAACCCATACCGGTGCTGAAACACAGTGCATGGTTGGTTTGCTCAAGCGCTGCCAGGTTTGCCTGCAGCGCGTCGCGGGTGGGGTTGTGGGTTCTTGAATATTCAAATCCTTTATGGTCGCCTGGAGCAGCCTGCACATAGGTGCTGGTTTGGAAAATGGGAGTCATAATGGCCCCAGTAGAAGGATCGGGCTCTATGCCGGCATGCAGTACTTTGGTCTCGAATTTCACGGCACAAAGGTAAGGAATTTAGCAGGGAATGGGGAATAGGGCACAGGGAGCAGAAACAGCTAAGTGCAATGTGTATTGTGCAAAGTGCAATTAACAGCCTTGATTAATGTAGAATGCAAAATGCTTGCCCAAACCTTATAGGGGCGGGTAAATTCAGCAGCAGAACAGTCCAATGTTTAGTGTTTAATACTTGCCTTTACCCGAAGGGCTTTGCCGGGAGGGCGACTACTTCTGAGGCGGGTAAAATGCAACAGTATCTGGTAATCATAATTCACAATTATTTTCTATCTTTCAATCACCACTTTCATCACACCCACATTGGTTTTTATAAAGTATAACCCACTTTTATCGATGCTTGAAATATTGATTGAATTCGTGCCTGTTTGCAATTTACCTGTGCTAATTATTTGGCCATTTATATCTACCATGCTGTATTCGCAGGCCACATCTGTATTCATATTCAGGGTATTGCCATTTGCTGGATTGGGGTAAATGGATATGCCTTTTTGAGGGTTATTATTAAATGCCAGTCCGGATAAATGTGTGCAAATATATTCCTGTCTGTCGTGCAATGTGTATTTATCTACCGACCAAATGCTGTAATTATCAGTAGCAATATTGTCGTGGTTGGCATCAAAATCCCAAGTGTTTTTGCCATTGTTTGCCCAAGCCGAACCTGTCCATTTTTCTGTTAATCTTTCTATTAAATCATCGTTGGTATTGAATGTATAGGTTCTTCGGCTGGTATTTTTCCATGCGTTATTGGTCCAACTTTGGCTGATTATTTGGGTGATTTGTTTTTTTGAATTATAAGTATAATCCGAAGTTATAAAATTATCCCATTGGTTGCTGGTAGTATTCCAAATAAGGTCTGTAATGGCTGAATTATTGCCAAAACCATCATAGGTATAAACCGTCTTGCTGCCTGAAATCCAACTGCTGCTGCCCGTTTGCCATTGTTCAAATAGTTCCACCGTAAGTTGCTTGTTTGCGTTGTATGTATAACTTGTGCGATAGCTTTCATGGTCCCAACTGCTGCTACTGGTATTCCACGAAAAAGATAATTTTTCGGTAATTTTATTGTCTGAGTTATAGGAGTATGTATTTTTTGTAGAATTAATAAAAATGCCAGACCCATTTGCTATTTGGTACGACATTTCAATTAAATTATTATTTGCATCATAAATATACTGGTATCTGTTCGCTTCTTTCCACCCACCAGAATATGCACTGTTGGTATATTTTAGCAGGTTTTTATTGCCATCGTAAATATAGTCATATTGGGTTTTGTTATCCCATTTTAAGGTACTGGTGTTCCAATCCTGGTATGTAGAGCGGGAGATTAAATTCTGTGAATTGTATTCGTTTAATGTGCGTCCTAAAATGTCTTTGTTTACACCGTTGTATTCGAAGTATAATATTGTATCCTTACGGCATTCAGCATAGGCAAATCCCGTTAGATTTAGCAATAAAATAATGAAAACACTGTGGGTTAGGAGGTAAACTTTATTCATGTGTTTTTCAAAAATAATTGTTTCTTTTAAATTTTCAAACAAAAACACCAAGTCCTAAACTCAATCTAATAAAAATGACAAAAGTAAAAACCCGCCTCAGCGGGTTTTTTGAATTAGGATGCACAATTGAATGCGCTATTAGGTAACCACTGTTTTATTATTTTAAATCAAATCGGTCGGCGTTCATTACCTTTATCCAGGCTGCAATAAAGTCGGTTACAAATTTTTCTTTATTATCATCCTGTGCATAAAGTTCGGCATAGGCGCGCAATATTGAGTTTGAGCCAAATACCAAATCTACACGGGTGGCAGTCCATTTTACCTGTCCGGATTTACGTTCTACCACATTGTATAAATTATTTCCTATGGGTTTCCAGCTATAATTCATATCGGTGAGATTGATGAAAAAATCCTGGCTCAGTATGCCTTCTTTTTCAGTAAATACTCCGTGTTTGGTTCCTGCATAATTGGTTCCCAACACCCGCATTCCACCAATCAATACGGTCATTTCCGGGGCAGTTAAACCCATCAATTGTGCCCTGTCTAACAGCAACTCTTCTGGTGTAGCAGAATATTCGGCTTTTTGCCAGTTGCGGAAGCCATCATGCAAAGGTTCGAGGTATGAAAAGGAATCTGCATCCGTCATTTCAGCTGTAGCATCGCCTCTTCCGGGAAGGAAAAGTACTGTAATATTTACCCCGGCATTTTGCGCTGCTTTTTCAATGGCCGCAGTACCTCCGAGTACGATTAGGTCAGCCATACTTACAGGTTTAGATAAACTGGCTTTTATCTCCTCTAACTTAGTCAATACTTTTTGCAACCTTTGAGGTTCATTTCCGGCCCAATCTTTTTGCGGAGCCAATCGAATACGTGCGCCATTGGCACCCCCTCTGAAATCCGAGCCTCTGAAGGTGCGGGCACTATCCCAGGCAGTATTTATTAACTCTAAACTGCTTAATCCACTATTTAAAAGTTTGGATTTTAATTCAGCAATTTCGGTATCATTTAATGTATAGTTTACGGTTGGAATTACATCCTGCCACAGTAAATCTTCGGTTGGAGCATCGGCGCCCAGGTAGCGGCTTTTAGGGCCTAAATCGCGGTGTGTGAGTTTAAACCATGCTTTTGCAAATACCTGGGTAAAATATTCTGGATCTTTATGAAATTTTTCAGAAATTTTGCGATACTCAGGATCCTTAATCATGGCCATATCGGCATCGGTCATAATAGGATTACGGCGCAGGTTGGGGTTGTGCGCGTCGATGGTTTTATCAGCCTCTTCAATATTAATGGGTTCCCATTGCCATGCACCGGCCGGACTTTTCTTCAGTTCCCAATCGTATTTAAACAGTAAATTAAAATATCCATTGTCCCATTGGGTAGGATTGGTGGTCCAGGCACCTTCCAGTCCGCTGGTGATGGTATCGGCAGCATTGCCCGCACCGCTTGGGTTGTGCCATCCAAAACCCTGCTCCTCTATCGAGGCGCCTTCCGGACTTTCCCCCAGCTTGCTTGCATCTCCGTTTCCATGGGCTTTCCCTACAGTATGTCCACCTGCGGTAAGTGCCACGGTTTCTTCATCATTCATGGCCATGCGTTTAAAGGTTTGGCGCACATCATGGGCGGTTTTCAGCGGGTCGGGGTTGCCGTCTACTCCCTGCGGATTTACGTAAATCAGGCCCATTTGTACAGCCGCCAATGGGTTTTCGAGAGATTCGCGGTTGGTATCATCACTATATCGGTTTTTAGTGGGTGCCAGCCATTCTTTTTCATTTCCCCAATGCACATCGGTTTCAGGATGCCAGATATCTTCACGACCCCCGGCAAATCCAAAAGTTTTCAATCCCATAGATTCATAGGCCATATTGCCTGCCAGAATAAATAAATCGGCCCATGAAATTTTATTGCCGTATTTCTTTTTTACAGGCCACAATAATCTGCGGGCTTTGTCCAGATTTGTATTATCGGGCCAACTATTGAGCGGAGCAAAACGTTGGTTGCCGGTATTACTGCCTCCGCGTCCATCCGACACACGATAGGTACCTGCGGCATGCCAGGCCATGCGTATCATTAATCCACCATAATGGCCCCAATCTGCAGGCCACCAATCCTGGCTCTGGGTCATCAGGTTTTTAAGGTCGGTTTTAAGGGCTTCCAGATCTAGTTTTTTAAATTCTTCGCGGTAGTTAAATTCGGGTCCCTGTGGGTTCGATTTGGTATCATGCTGATGCAGGATATCCAGTTTCAGTGATTTGGGCCACCATTCGGTCACCGTGTTTTGAGCTACGGTATTTGAACCGTGCATAACCGGGCATTTTCCTGTGTTTGAGCTGTTCATTTTTATATTTTATTGTTTATCTATTCATTTTAATTGCCCCCTAAGCAGGCTCATGAATCTTTACTTCGAATGTAGTTATTTACTTCTAAGTACGGGCAAATTTGGTCGATAGTTTGTATAGATAAAAACAATAATATCTATATTTGTATAGATAATAACTATAAAATTAGTTTTATTACAACATGAATTTGCAACAATTGGAATATATACTGGCGGTGAATACACACAAAAATTTTGTGGAGGCGGCAGAGCATTGCAATATTACCCAGGCTACACTGAGTATGATGATACGAAAGCTTGAGGATGAACTAGGTGTAGAAATTTTTGACCGCAGCCACAAACCGGTGAGCCCCACTAAAATAGGTCAGCTTATTCTGGACCAGGCCGCCACAGTATTACATGAATCTGCAAAGTTAAAGGGCATTGCCAAGGCCGATCTGCTGGAAGTTGGTGGTACATTTTCTCTGGCCATAATACCTACCATTGCACCCTATTTATTACATAATTTTATTAGTAATTTTCTAAATAAATACCCAAAGGCACATCTGAAAATTGAAGAATTGCAAACCTCGGCGATTATAACTGCTCTGAAAAAGAATACCATAGATGGGGCCATTATGGCAACTCCGATTGCCGGAATGGATTTGCATAAAACTATCCTGTATTACGAATCATTTCTGCTATATGCTGCCGCAGATGAAAAAGTACTCAGAAAAAAATATGTATTACCCAAAGATTTGGATATAAACCGTATGTGGTTTTTGGAAGAAGGGCATTGCTTCAGAACCCAAACTGGCAGCTTATGTGAATTAATTCCCGAAAGTGAAACGCAAAACCGATTGCAATATGAAGCTGGCAGCATAGAATCGATTATAAAAATTATTGACCACGGAAAAGGAATTACTTTAATTCCCGAATTAGCTGCAGAAAATATCAGAGGAAAACGCAAAAACCAAATCAGGCATTTTAAATCCCCTTCACCTGTAAGAGAAATCAGCTTGGTTACACCAAATGCCACAGGTAGACGTGCCTGGTTGAATGCGATTAAATCTGAAATACAGGCTGTTGTTCCCGCCCATATGTTAAAGGCCAGTCGCAAAGAAATTGTGGAAATTAAAGGGTAATTGCCAGACTTACAGAATAAGTTCTGCCATCACTTGGCCAAATGCCCGGGCCCGGATAGAATTGCGGACGCTTTGTAAAATACTGGGTATTTAATATATTATTTAAATTAAACATTATTTTTAATCCGTTAATTACTCTCCAGGTAGCATTAAAATCTATCAACTGATAGGATGGTACTAAGCCGGTTGCTCCGCTGGCATTGGGCTTTTCTGCATTCATGGCATCAGCAAAACTGCTAGCGGTGTAACTATATAATACACTGGCCGAAAAACCGAATAATTTCCAGGTTAAACCTGTGCGGCTGATAATTTTAGGTGTGCTTTCTACAAAATTGCCACTTATATCTTTATTTTCATTGCCGCTGCGAATAGTTGCAGATACATATATTGCATGTGTATAAGCAGTTGAATTAAACACAGAAATACTTTGATTTTTATTAATTTTAAAATCGGTTTGAAGAAATGATTCAATTCCGCGGGTTAGCGAGTTGCCGATATTGGTACGGAATAATATCAAATGATTCAAACTGTCTTTTTGGGCCAATGTACCCAAGCGGTTTTGGTAAACCAACTGATAGGCCGATACATCCCAGCGCAGCCATCTGTAGCGCCCCCTGCATCCGATTTCAGCATTATAGCCCTTGGCATCTTTTAAATTTTTATCGGCAATTTCATAAACAGATGCGGGTATAATATCCTTGAAAATTACCGGACGGTAAGCCTGTGAAATGCCCCCGTATATTTGGGTAAAATGGGTAATCTGATATTGGAAATTGGTACCCAGTAATGGAAATTTATGTACAATGGAATTGGGTATTTGATTGGTAGGATAATATCCGATTGTACCGCTCATGTGGGTTTCGCCCATTTCAACCCGTATGCCGGTATTGATGGATAATCTGGTATTTATACTCCAAAGATTTTCAGCAAAAAAAGCATTGTTTTTTGTGAGGTAATGTAAATCCCTTGCAAAAGTGCTGCCATTGGCAAGGCTTAGGTCAAAGTCGCTGCCCGTGCTGCCTTTGCCCTGTTGCCTGCGGTGCAGATTATTATCCATTCGCTGATAACCGGCTGCAAAATGATGTAATTTATGGCCCGTTTTCCATGTATAAATAAAACGCAATTCCTGGGTATAGGAATTAAAATTATCTATATCTACCTGCCGAGGATTGGGCAAGTCCGTTGCGGTTACAATGCTGTCTGACACATTTGCGGGTTTGTCGAACATTACACTATTTCGGGTTCCTAAAACCGCCGAGCTGTTCAGCAATATTTGTAACTTTTTTGAAGGTCTGAACTGGACGGAAAAATTAGGAATAAATATATTGGGATTATAATAATTTCGGCTGCGGGTCGACATCCTTGGATCTAGCTTGAACATGCTGTCTGTTAATGGCCCTGCCAATTGTATGGTGTAATTGGAATGCGTAAATTCCAGTTTTAATTGCAATTTATCAGATGCTTTATAAAACAGTGAAATATTCTGTGCATCATACTCCGATTGGCTGTTTTTTCTATATCCATCCAATGATTTATTGCTGAGCCATACGTTGTAACTAAATTTTTTTAGTGTGCCCGAAAAACGCATAAAACTGCTGAGTAAACCATAAGAGCCCGCTGTACTCACATTTTCGAAGGCGAATTTACGGGCAGTGTCAGGTCCTTTGCTCAAATAATTTAGCATACCACCAAATTGTGCGCCGTATTGCAGTGCACCGGTTCCTCTTACAAGTTCAATTTTTTCAACCGCTTCCATGGGGATGTTGTAATGGCTTGCCGGGTATCCATACATATCTGAATTGGTTAGAATACCATCTTTTCTAATATTAAATTCCCAACCCCTGTGCGGATCTAAGCCACGAGTAGAAATATTTACCTGATTGCCTGTGCCATCCATATCGTAAACAAAAATCCCCGGAATTTTTGCAAATATCTGACGACCATATTTTTCACTTAACCCTGCATCTTTTTGAGTGAGTAAAATCTGTTCGCTTTTTTTACCAGAAAAAATCCAGGTACCTTTCACAGAGTCCAGGGCTATTAAATCCGGATTGAGTTTTTGACCGTCAATATCGATTCGCCGAATGGTTTTGTGTGTGGCAGAATCAGGAATGTGCTGGCTTTTTAAAACAGGCAAGCCACAGAAAATTATACCTGAAACTAAAATGATTTTGCGGTACAATTTTTCCATGGCTTGCAAATATACCAGGCTAGCTGGTAAGAAAAGTTCTGAATTAACTGGCTTTATTCTGCCCCATCAGTTTGGGCTCGGCTTATGGCTTTATTTCCAACATTATTACCAAGAATTACACCTTTTTCGCAATCGCTGCGATAGTGCAGACAACCGTATAGGCGCGACATTGATGCTTCTTGTGCCATGGCAGAATAGGCAGCCGAACGCGATGGAATGATATGTCCGAGAATAGCCGAAGCGGCCCCACTGAAAGAGGAGTGTCCGCTGATATAGCTGGGGAAATTGGGAATACCCGTCCAACTTTTAATATTCCCATCGGCCTGGCTTGGGCGTGGATTGAAATAGTAGTATTTGGCATCCCAGCAACAAATAGCAGCATCGAACATGGCCATATTCAATAAGGCCAGGTTGCGGGCCCAGCGGGGTTCGCTAAAGCGTTCTTTTACAAAATCCTCGCAGGCAATGGAGTTCCAATGTCCGGGAGGGGTGTAGGTACCTGCTCCATCGGCCCAGAAATGCACAATGCGCAATTTTTCTCGGTCGTATTTTTTGCTGTAAGAGAGCACCTCTTCGGTTTCTTTTTTAAATTCTTCAGAATTGGTTGACGGTGGTGGTACAGGCCTGCCATTTACTACTTCCATTGAATCTACCATAAAGCCTTTCACTTTGCCAAAGAGTGGCAGCATGGGCGGACGTTTGGGTATTTCCAGGCTAATCCAGGGTGTTTCTCCTTTGGCGCGGGTATCAGTTTCGAATTTGGCCCAATCAGCAGGGGTTCCAACTGCTTTTCCGGCGCGATCATTTTTTGCACGTGTTACAAATTTTTGGGCAACCAATTTGCCAAGTTTTTCACCTGCATCCCAATCGCTGCGAACGTTAGCTCCTGATGCAATTCTGCTGTTTTTCGATTCAGTTACTAGTTGTTGGATATAGGCTTGTTCTCCGGGAAATAACAATTTCAGCATCTCGGCGGCTGCACCAGCCACTACTGCATCTTCGCATGGATAAGCATAGGCAGGTCCAACTTTAATCAATTCCTGCACGCTATTGTCAACCTGATGGGGGGTAAGGCGTTTGTGAATGCCTTTGTAATGATAAGCTGCAACCAATGCGTCATATTGTGCTGCGCTAACATATGCATAGGCACGCGCAGCATACGGTGGGTTTGCAAATGGAAAAAGCGGATAAGCCAGCGGATTGGCGCTGTTTGGAATGGGATAGGTGCCATCCTCATTTTGATAAGGCGGTAAATTGTATTTAGCCACCAATTCGCGCATAATTTCGTTCCAGCGCAATACCGACCCTGCACTCCAATATTTGATTTTAGCTTTCTGGTCACCGGTTAAATTGGCTTGCCAGCTTTTAATTTCCAGCAGTTCTGATTTGTAGTCGGCCGAACTTGTGGCTAATGGAACATCGCAGGGAAATTCACCTGCGCTACTGAGTAAAATCGGTTTCCAATTGCCCGCGTTGGTATCGGCATTCAGGGGGTTAAGTTCCGGGTACGAAAAACTGCGGTCGTTTACATCCCTTTTGCAGGCTACAATGGTAATTGCGGCAACCGCTGTAGCACTCAAAATAAATTTTATCGCCCTCATTTTTTATCTCCTTTCGCAGCAAATTCAGCTATATAAAAAAGTCCGGCAGCGTATCCAAAAGAACGGCCTGCATTGCGTCCGGCAAGTACATAGTTGGTGTTGGCAGCAATACCCAAACCGTTTGCTTTCGGAATTGGAATTTTAACGTTTGCACCTACACGGGTCATATCCATATTATTACTGGCAAAAGGCATATCATTTTTGCGCATATCAAACCCACCCATGGTATTGAAATGATCGGCAAAGGCTTCTAATAGCAGCTGGTCTTTGCGATAACCCAGGCGAATTTGCATCATACTTTTATTGGGTAGATTTACAATATTGGAATTAATAAGTTCGGTGGTATAGTACGATTCGCGGTCGAGTTTGATATTAGACAATGCCATATAACTGCCACTCAGAGTAGCAAACAGATTGCCACGGCTGGCATTGAGAATAATGCGACCGATGGCGTTTTTGCTGTGCAATCCTATTGAAAGCGGCAATAAATCGGGGGTATAATTGCTCATGGGAGCCGAAACGCCTGCCACAACAATGGCGGCAAAGCTCATTTGTTTGTATTCTTTTTCAAAAAATTTGTATTTGGCCATCAGGCTCAAATCCTGAATTCCTTTTAAACCGTGCAAGGTTCCGGCCGAAGCTTTGGTGCTGATATATGGTAGACCAAACATCACATTAAAACGGTCTGTGATGCCATAGTTCGACATAATGTTTACAGAGCTTGTACTTACTGTTCCAAGGTTTGCATTATCCCGGTAAAATGTACCTTCCCAGTAATGGTTCCAGGCACTATGTCCATAGGTAATTTCTGAACAGAGGTTTCTTTTGGCCATCATTATGCCGTCGATATCTGTTTGGGCGTTAAGTGAGCCTGCACACAGGCTGATAGTGGATGCGATCAGCGCATTCCGTAAGTTTAGATTCATAGAGTCGCTTGCGAAAATATACATAAATGACGCAATTTTAAAGGTTGGTTGCAGCTAGAATCAAAAAAAAAATTCAAACCAATTTACCCTTAATGAAATACTACTTTTATGCGATTGATGAGGAACATTGGGTGCTCCAAATTTGAATTATAAAACTAAAAACCATGAAAAAATATCTTATCACGTTTGCTATCATGATTTTGGGAATCATGCAAATGGCTAAATCTCAAACCATTCTGGCAATGCCAGATTCAAATGCAGTAAAAGGGCAGTTTACTGAGTGGAAAAGCGTAACAGTAACCGATGCCAAGGGTGTTGAACTTTCTTTTGAATAACGCGTTGCATGGATGAAAAGAACTGGAATTGCTTGTTATTATACCATTGAAATTAAAAATACTTCAAAAGTAAAATTAAAAAATGTGGTACTTACATATCGTTATTATGATAAATTGGTGAATGCCAATATAGTAGAGGCAAAAAAAGGTTCAGCCAAAGCAGGTGCCACCGCTAGTTTTAAGTTCATTCAACAAGGTTGCCGAAAGGTTAAGGGATCAAAAGATATTCCCGATAATGTAGCCTGCAGCCGATGCCCGCTTGAAATAACCGTAGTTGTTGGAAGTTGATTAAAAAAAAACATTAAAATTGAGCCATTCAGATTCTTGCCTGAATGGCTTTATTTTTGGATGGTAATAATGGTTTTTTTATTAATAAATGGATACAATTCTTCTACATCTTTATTTTTCAAAGAAATGCAGCCCAGGGTCCAATTAAATTTATTGTCGATATAATGGTCTTTACCCTCTGGAACCCCATGAATACCAACCTCTCCGCCAATTTTAGCCGTTTGCGGTATTTTACCATTTCGTTTGGCTAAAGCGTGTTTTTTGTAGGATTGTGCATTGGGATAATTCAACCAAATAAATCGACTCCATTTGGGATGTTTGTATTTGTTTACAATTTTAAAATCGCCTTCAGGAGTAAGCCGGTCGCCCTGCATTAGCTTATCCCCGTTTTCATCATGGCCAAAAACAACAGGGTATTTTTTTAATAATTTATGACCTAAAATAACGGATAAAGAATATTCACTTTTATCAATTAGAATGCGTACCGATGCGGGATTTGCGCGCAATGAATCCATCAGGTGATGGAGATTAATAATAGCATCGGAGGCTCTGGAAATAGCCGAATGTTTCGGAGTGGCTTCTTCCTCATCATGGGTGTTTTTTGCTGGCTTTTGTCCGCATTGGGCCAAAAGTATCACTAAAAATATTAATCGAATTAAATTTAAATTTTGCAAAGCAAATCACCCAATTTTACTTTACCGGCTTTTTTCACAACCGCATTAATTCCTCTCAGATTTAGTTCTCTGCCTGAATCTGAATTTACAAAACGCATGGCGTCTACTCCAAACCTTGCAGAGAATTTTTTACATCCCCTGTGCGGGGGTTCCGATACTTCCAAAATGGTTTCACCCAAAAGCAATTGCGTACCTGGAGGTAAATTTTCATAGCCCAGGTTCATGTCTACATACAATTGGTCGCCAGCCAAAGCCCAGCGTTCTTTTTCGGGACAAATGGCGGCAATGGACCGAATATTCATTATGGTGATTTGTTTGGCCGGATGGGGTTCTCCATTGGGCATGCTACTGCTGGGTTTCTGAGGCCAGATATCGCCTACCAATCCTACTTCTGTGCTAAGTTCGGCTGTTTCAAGTACCTCTCTTTCATCGCTTTTGGGGCGGCGCACTATCATTTTTAATTCCCCATTGTTTATGGGCGATTGCCGGATGGTGGGCAACTGTGCATTCAGGGCTTCTAAATCAAGGTGTGTCATTGATTTTATGGATAAAAGTGGTTAATATTTTATCTAGCTGTTTGAAAGTTTCGTCATCTGTTATAACGCCCCGGGCATCAATTTTCATGCGTATGCCAGGTATTACCAGTTCGGTATTTTCTACCTGTGCCTCAATTATTTTTAAGGTTTCAAGCAAGGCCGAATGGCCCTTATGACCCAGGCTGCTGGCAGTGATCAGGGCTGTGGGTTTTTGGTAAAATTCGCAGGAGGATACGGTCCAGTCTATGGCATTTTTTAAAGTTCCCGGAACACCCATGGCGTACTCAGGTGTACAAATTAATATGGCATCTCCGGTGCGCAATATTTCCCTGAATTCCTGCACTTTTTGGGGTGGATTTTCATGGTCCAGGTCGGGATTAAAATGGGGCAACTGGTCAATTGGATGGTATAATTCTACCTCTGTGTTAGGTAGCAACATTTGCCTGATAGTTTCAATTAATAAGTGATTTGAAGATTGTGCGCGTGTGCTGCCACAAAGGGCTATGATTTTTTTAGTCATCTTCTTATTGATAGGCAAAGTTCCATTTTTTATATCTGAATTTCTTTCTGTCTAATTGATGGTTTATTAAAATTAAAACTGCAGTGGTACCGGCAGTTATTAAATATCCGGCTGGTGCTAAAAAACCGCTGATAAAAAAAAACTGCATCGAAATGTATGAACCAAATATACTATATCCAATTGGTGCGTAGTATTTGTTGTAGAAACCTACTACGTTTTGGTCATCCGGTATAATGTAATTTATTTCGGATAATCGAACAGTATCCTTGATTGGGTATAGCACAGTATCCCAAAAACCCGTTGAATTTTTGTATTGTTGGATCACCGGACGTCTGAATAAATGGTTATTTATTTTAAGTTTAGCGATGCCTTTTACTTTTGGGTTATTCTTTTGAATGATTAATCCTGCACTGTCAATTTCAATAATTTTACATTGCATTATTTGCCCGGTTTTTAACCGAATGGATAAATAATTATTTTGGGTTAATACAAAATTTCGGTGTGGATTGCTTATTTTTGAAATCCGCAGTGTGTCTGCACCCTTGCCATATTGAGTCATAAATAGAATTAAGTTTAAAAGCATTAATTTACGGCACATATTCTTTTTAATTAAATGTCAATCCCATTCAAAATAACAAAAATCAAACAATAAACAATCCGCATTTTTTGGGCCCCAGTATTTTTCATAAAAGGCATTTTGCATTTCAACAATTTTAATTCCGGTTTTATAACTTGGTAAAAATATAGAAGCCCTTGCCGAATCTATGGTTTCCATATTTTGTTTTATAAAAATGGCCCTTTGCACTTTATAGGCCGAATCGGGTTCCATCACATTGCTCTTCCACCGCACAAAATATTGATAATCTGGAAATCCAGTGTCTTTTAAATTTCCTGTAATTGTATGCCGGGTGGCAAAATCGCGCAATAGTGCATATTGTTTAGGTGTTACATAGCCTTTCTCCAATTGGGCGGGCAAATCTTTTTCGAAATATTGCCAGGCATGGTTGGCATGAAATAAAATAACCGTGGCATAGGTGCTGCGCATGTTTGTACCAAAGCGGCGGTATATATTGCGATCATTGGTTCCAATTAATTGGTGGCTCGGGAAACCATATTGCCGTGTTAATTTTAATATCTGTACGGATTGAGAATCGGCTTGTCGCATCCATTTTCTAAATAAACGGGGCTTTAGTTTATGATTAAATACTACGGCATTTAAATATCGTTCGTTGCGATTGCGAAGTTTCTGATCTTGGGTAATCAATTCCACCATTTGTTTTCTCAATGATTGATTTATACGGGCTTCATTGATTTTACGCAGAGAATCGTATATAGTTACAGTCATGTAAGTGCCCCGGTTTTGCATCCACCAACGGTAAGTATGCGGATTGGCGGTTAAGGTTCCGGAGTCTATTCCGCAGCTTATTCCCCTGTAAATAAAATATTTTGCCAGTGACTCGTTCTTTATTGCAATGGCAACCTGAGCCGCTATATATGCGTCTTTTGGAAATATAAAGGTATAATTGTAAAATTGATTTTGATAGATTTCCAAAGCATCATTGAAATTGCTGTCGGATACTGCGGTTTCGGCCTGGGCCATGGCTTTAAAATAAGGGATATAATTTTGACATTTTATATTAAGCGGATTTAAAAAAAGTACAAAAATTACACCCAAACGCATTTTCATCCAAAATTATTCCAATAGTAGTTTTTCAATGGCTTTAGGAAAAATTTCAAATTCAATCTGATGTATTTTTTTTGCTATGGAATTTAAATCATCATCCTTCTCAACCTCGAACGATTTCTGCAATAGTATTTTGCCTTTATCGTATTGCTCATTCACCAGATGCACCGTTACTCCATGTGTTTTTTCTTTAGCCTCGAGCACAGCTTTGTGTACATGATCTCCATACATACCCTTACCCCCGTATTTGGGCAATAAGGCCGGGTGGATATTCACAATTTTATTTTCATATTTTTCTACCCAGCGATGCGGAAATAGAAGTAAAAAGCCGGCCAGAACTATACAATCCGGCTGATAATCCTCCAAAATATCATCCAATTTACCGCCTGTGTTCAGCTCAATTTTAGAGAAAATATGAACTGGAATATGCTCCCCATTTGCTTTTTGAATTACACCAGCATCGGGGTTGTTACAAAAAACGGCCGCCACACGTGCCAGTTTACCCTGATTAAAATATTTTATCAGGTTTAAAGCATTGGTGCCACTGCCTGAAGCAAAGATTACAATATTTTTCATTTATCAAATGCAAATGAACGGGCCATGATTTCAAATGTGCGGTAAAACTGCTGTCGGGGCATATCCGGTGCATGCACAAAACCATCAAAAGCTACATATCTTTTGTGGGCCGCATCATGGTAAAAATACCGGATAAACGGACCGCGTCTGAATGTACCTTCCTCTTGGTACCAGCCGCGTAATACACTCACATTTCCTTCCGTACTAAATTGCAATGGAAACAATGCACTTTGACTTACCATTACCCGGGTGTTTTCTTCGTTTTTTAAATATTTAAGACTAAATAAATTGCGGTTTTCTACTGCTTTTTCTCTGCTGTCTATGGCATTACTATCACTGAAAATATTAATAAAAATATCGCGGTAAAAACGCGAAGTTTCTTGCCTGAACCAAACTACTTCATGGTTTGTAAACTCAAGTCTGAATTGGGGCGTAAAAGTAAATTCAAATCCGTATGTGCCTTTAATTTTGTGCATTACACTATCGCAATACGCATTGGGCAGCAAATTGCCAGGCAATGCATCTGTATTGCGAATATAGTCGATGGCAGTTTGGGCAAGTTTGGCTGAAGCTTCTGCTCCCAGCGTTTCACCCTTAAATTTTATCCATAAAACCGTCTGGGGTTGTGCCCAAATGTTTTTATAGCATTTGAGTGTGAAATCCCCGTCGTTTATCACTTTTACGGCCTCGGCATTGTCCAGATCATTACTAAAATCGCCTGCATTATTCCAAACCAAAATGGTTGAGGCGTTTTTTTCGGTTCCCTTATAAGCTTTGTCGCGCACAAAATAGAAATCGTACAGATTTTCATATTTGCGGGCTTCCGCTTTTTCTGCTATCAACAGGTTGCTGTCTTTAAGTTGAAAATGGGTTTGAAAAATTTTTTCAATTGATGAAAGGTCTTCCTCATTACCTACAACCATTATTTCACCCGGAATACCCTCAGACTGTGTTTCCACCGCGCTGGGTTTTTGTTTACAGGCGTGGATACCGGTAAATACGAATAGTACAATAAGGGAAAAATATCTGAACTTCATGCTACGCTGCAAAAGTGCAAATAATTCGGGATTAGAATCTCAGTTTGGTGTAAATATTTAAAATGCAGGCAAAAACAATCTTGAGGATATTCTCAACTTTGTTTTACCCAGGTCATTTTATAATAAATCAGCGAACGACCGGTGGGGGCGTAGTTGGTTTTAAGATTATTCCAGGCTTTGAGCTGATATACGGTTACACCATGCTTACGGGCTATGCTATACAGGGTTTGGCCTTTAGTAACATAATGGTAAGCGGGCACCCACTTTTGCACATACTGGGGTTTGTTTGCAGCTTCAATTGCTTTCTGTGCGCGGGCATAGGCATAGGCACTATCCCTGTTGGCCAGAAATTGCATACTCAATCCATAAGGGAGTATAATGCTGTTTACCTGACCCGGAACTGCTGTTTTGGTAAGTAACTCGCGGTTGTAGGTAATAATTTCTTCCTCATCAACCCCCAGAAAACCGGAAAGATGTTTTATACTAATGGTTGAATCAATCGGGGTTTGCACCAGAACCGATGATTTTACATTGTGGTTGTATTTGGCAAATTTGGTAAAATTCAACACATATACGGCAGCTATAAAACGGGGCACATAGTTTTGGGTTTCGCGGGGAAGGTAGTTTTTTACCACCCAAAAATCATGGCTGCCACCCGATCTGCGAATGGCTTGCTGCACATATCCGGCGCCACAGTTGTAGCTGGCAATGGCCAATAACCAATCGCCTAGCAGGTCGTAACTATTATGGAAATATTCACAGGCCTTTTCGGTGCTGCGTATAATGCTCTTGCGTTCGTCAATATTATAATCAATGCGCATACCCATCCCACGGCCGGTATAAGGCATAAACTGCCACAATCCGCTGGCACCGCACCAACTCATGGCATTGGGGTTCAGGTTTGATTCAATTATTGAAACGTACTTCAATTCCTGGGGCAGTCCACTTTTATCCAGTACCTTTTCGTACATAGGGAAATACAGTTGCATGCGTTTATGCAACATGTCGTAGTAGGCGTCGTTTTGCCTGAGCAGATAATTGATCTGGGCCGATACCATAGCATGAAACTCCAAAGGAATAGAGCTTCCCATCAATTTCATCTGAGATTCAAAGGTTTCTTTGCTCATGCCAGCAAATTCCAAACTGTCGGTAACCGCCAAATGGCTTGGGATATCCTCGTATAGCAGCTCAGTAAGGCTGTCGATGCGATTCAAATCCGTTTCCATGGCTGGTCCGACGGGGGCCTGAGACCGCGCTGCCATAGCGGTGGAGGCTACTGCCAGTAATATAAACCATTTTTTCCTCATTGCTTTCGTGTTCGGTTGGATTTACTGCAAAAATAGGTCCTAAATCGATGGATTGCCAATCCGCCCCTCCTAAAACGGGGTTTGAGCCCTTTTAATTGCCCACCATACCTGGGATTTTTGTGTTTTTACTTTTTTTTAACCTGCTTTTTTAAACTTGGGTAAAGCTATTTTTACCCTAAATTTGTAACGTATACATGGAAAGTGAGACTTGCAGATAAGGCCAGCTTTCAGGTTTGTATAGTATTGAGTACATAACTTAAAATGTCGAAAAACAGCATGGAAGAAGCGCCAATGGTTACCGGTCAGACTGAAACTTTAGCCCAAACGCTAAAGCTACACAATCGAAATCACTCTATGAATATAGGGATACCCAAAGAGGTAACCTTTCAGGAAAACCGCATACCCCTCACTCCATCTGCAGTTCAATATTTTACAGCCAATGGACACCGCATCATACTTGAAACCGGTGCCGGACGAAATGCCAACTTCAGCGACAACCAATACAGCGAGAGTGGAGCTGAAATTGTATACAATGCCAAAGAAGTATACGAGTGCGATGTGATTTTGAAAATCGATCCTCCTACCCGAAAAGAAATAGAAATGATGCGCCCCGGGCAATTGCTTATATCTGCCCTGCAAATCAACCAGATGGACGAAATGCTGCTGCGTATGATGATGGAAAAGAGGATTAATGCCATTGCTTACGAATTTTTGGAAGATGACGGCGGAACACGCCCTATTATCCGCGCCATGAGCGAGATTGCAGGCACTGCGAGTATACTGATTGCCGCAGAATACCTAAACAATACCCATGTAGGAAAAGGAGAGTTATTGGGCGGTTTTGCCGGTGTACCGCCTACCCAGGTAGTAGTAATTGGGGCAGGGGCAGTAGGCGAGTTTGCCACAAAAGCCGCATTGGGACTGGGTGCAAACGTAAAGGTATTTGACAATAGCATGTACCGCCTGCGCCGCATTCAAAAATATTTTGGATTTCATTTGTATACCTCTACCATACACCCAAGGGTAATGAAAAGCGCCCTTGAGAGTGCCGACGTGGTAATTGGGGCACTTTCTGGCAAAACCGCACGTTCTCCAGTGGTGATAACTGAAGAGATGGTAATGGGCATGCGTCCAAATAGCGTAATGATTGATGTGGCGATAGACAGGGGCGGCAATTTTGAAACTTCTGAAGTAACCACCCACGAAAAACCCATATTTAAAAAGCACGAGGTAATCCACTATTGTGTGCCCAATATTGCAAGCCGGGTAAGTCGCACCGCCAGCTATGCCCTGTCTAATGTTTTTACCCCGATGTTGGATGAAATGTCCAACATGGGCGGGTTTGCAGATTTCCTTCGCCTGAAACCCGGTGTGCGCAAAGGTACCTACTTATTCAAAGGCAGCTTAACCAATAAAAACCTGGCCGATAAATTCAGCATCAAATACCATGATATTGATCTGATGGCGGGAATGTTCCTTTAGAGGGAATAGGGAATTGGGAATAGGGAATAGAGGAGGCGACAGAATAACAGCCCGTCAGGGGGCAGGGAGTAGGGGGCAAGGAGCAGTGGAGGCGACAGATAAACAGCCCGTTAGGGCATGGGAATGAGGTAAATGGAGCAGTGGAGTCGCAAGACGACAGAAGCATTCAATACTCAAATGTAGTATCCGTCAACCAAAATCCGATATCTAAGATCCAAGATCGGCTGTTCGTCGGCTGTTATTTCGGCTGCCTATCGGCTGTTTATTCGGCTGTCAGAACAATCATTCAATCGATCTGAACAGTTTCTCCCAGCGTATGCCTTTGGTATCGTAATCAGGGTTGTTGTGCATGTCTTTTGGTATACCCTGTTCGTCAATGCCAATTACTTTTTTGAGGCTGAAAAATGTAAACAATGGTTTGCCTACAATATGGTCTTCGGGCACAAACCCCCAAAAGCGCGAATCGGAGCTGTTAAAACGGTTGTCGCCCATCATCCAATAATACCCCAATTTAAAGGTATAACTGCTTATGGTTTTGCCGTTTTGCGTAAATTCTTTCCCGTCAAATTCAATATTGGCTTTTTCATACCGATTGATAGCTATTCGATATACCGCCCAGTTATTTGCACTTAATTTTATGGTTTCACCGCGTTTGGGCATATAAATTGGGCCATAGTTTAATGTGGTCCAATTATTTATACTATCGCCTGATATGTTGTTAGGATAAGTGGATATATAGGGTTGATTGCCTAAATCGTAGTTGTATTCAAAAATCGCGATTCCTTCCTTTCTCATTTTTTCAGCATTTTCAGGGTAGGTATAAATTTGGTAAGGAATCATCAATCTGTTGCTTTTCTTAAGTGTAGCACCAATAATTTTATTGGCCAAAACACCATCTTCAGGCACCCTGAAGTCGCCCAGATTATGCTCCAGCAAAAAATCCTGGGTTATGGGTTCTGTCAAAGCTATCAGATAGCGATTTTGCTGTTTGCCAACTTTGGGTAGGGGTTTGCCATTGATATATACCTGGCCTTTAATTACTTGCAATGAATCGCCGGGTATTCCTACACAGCGTTTTACGTAATTCTCTTTTTTATCTACCGGAAATTCCTCTCCATCAGCCGGCCAGTTAAAAACTATTACATCGTTGTTTTTGATGGTATACCAGCCAGGTAAGCGCATGTAGGGCAACTCTACAATATCGGTAAAGGCTTTAAATCCCAGTAAATCTTTATGGGCTAAAACGGGAACTGCAATTGGGGTCATAGGAATACGCATGCCTACTTTTGCCCTGCTCACAACCAAAAAATCGCCTACCATCAGATTGCTTTCCATAGAAGAGGTGGGAATCTGATATAAATCAAAATACAAACTGCGCATACCACCAGCCACATACATAGCAAACAGCAAAGCATCGGCCCATTCGCGGCTGCCTTTATGCGGCGGGATATTTTTCTTTCTCCATTCGGCATCACCCGCACCACCCAAATAGTTCACCTTTTTATTGAAACCGATTATGGGAAGGTAAATAAATGTGAATACGGTACCTACAAAATGCTGCCAGAATTTAAACTGGCCATAACTGCGCAGCAAATCAAGGGTTATATTAAAACTGAACAGGATATTTATGCATGGAATCACCATACCTATCATGTACCATTTGGGGCGGTTTACAATTTTAATCCACCACCACCAGCTTAGAATAGGAATAAATGCCAGCCAGGGATTTTGACCTGCCTTTTTGAATAATTGAGCCAGCCCCGCGCGCGACATTAAGAAGGCGATTGCCCAAAGGGTCATGAATAAGCCAAACTGATACGATTCCATTATTTTATCAAAGCGTCAAAATTAAGCATGTCTGCCATACCAAAAATACCTTTTTTATTTGCCACCCATTCGGCAGCCAAAACGGCTCCAAGGGCAAAGCCTTTGCGATTGTGTGCTTCATGTTTTAGTTCTATACGGTCAATATCGCTGTTATATTGTACAACATGGGTGCCGGGAACATCACCTTCGCGAATGGCATGGATAGGCAGGGCACCACTTTGCGCGGGTTTTTCTTCCAGAATCCATCCGTTAAAATGCGCATTATTTTCGATTATTCCCTCGGCCAGTGTAATGGCAGTACCACTTGGGGCATCCAGTTTTCGGGTATGGTGTATTTCGGTTAACGCGGCAGTATACCCTTCCTGTTTAGCCATGATTTTTGCCAAAATACGATTCATAAAAAATGCAATATTTACTCCCAAACTAAAATTGGTAGCAGTAAACAGGCTGCCCTGCATTTGATCGCACGCTTTTTTCACATGGTCCCACTCCTTATACCAGCCTGTAGTACCTGTTACTACCGGAACACCTGCGGCGAAACACAATTTAAGGTTTTGTACGCAAACCTCGGGGCGGGTAAATTCAATAACCACATCGGCGTCTTTAAGTCTTTCCATATCGGCCGGATTAGAGCTGGTAAAAGTATGCACTACTGCATGCCCACGCTTGGACAGCACATGCTCTATTTCTACCCCCATTTTTCCGTATCCCAGTAAAGCAATATTCACAGGGCAAAGATAGGAAAGGGGTTTGGGCAAAAGGCAGTTAAAGGGTTTTTAAATGGAATTTTCCTGACAAAAAAATCTGGAATTCCCCCAACTTTTGTCACTTTAATCTCGTCTAATCCGTTACAAATACAAAGTCTATTACATAAAAATACATGAAAAAATTACTTTTCGCAGGCTTATTCAGCCTTTCTCTCGGCATTCGGGCTCAGGTAAACACCGGATTTGAAACATGGAACACAACCCTCGGATATGCCGAACCAACTGGTTGGATATCATCCAATTTCTTTACACTTTTAGGTCTTACCGATTCGCTGAGTTGTTTTAAAAGTACAAATGCGTGCAATAGCGCTTTCTCGGCCCGTTTGCGTTCGTTTACCGTTGATTTTGGTGCTCCAATCTTAGCCCCCGGAACCCTTACCCAAATTATTCCGATAGCAAAAAGACCCAAAACCATTCGCTATTGTTACTCCCAATTTAATGCGGTGCCCGATACCGCATTTATTGAAGTACTGTTTTACAAGGGCAGTACCGATGAAGATACCAATGTTGTAGGTCAGGTGCAGGCCGAACTTCTGCCATCCAAAGCTCTGGTAAACGGAACTGCTGCAATAGATTGGCTATCATCTGCAACCCCCGATACGGCAATTGTTACCATTACATCGGGCAATGAGGGTAAAACCAGCGAATTGATTATAGATAACTTTAGCGTGTCTGATTTTGCGTCGGGGATAACCGATGTGAAACCTCTGGATGCAAAAATATATACTGCTGCTAACGGGGTATTAGTAGCGGAGTTAAATGAACCCGTTTCCAATACAATCTTAAAACTGGTAAATTTAAACGGTCAGATCGTGTTTAACAGCGCACTAAACAGCCAACGCAATCTGCTGGAATTACCCAATCTGCCTGCAGGTTTGTATGCCTGGACCATCCACAGTAACGATGGGATTACCCACCAAAACACAGGAAAAATTTATATCCCCTGATTTATATTTAACTTCATGCAAGCACAGCGTTTCGTCGAAACCTGTGCTTTTTTAATGCCCATTATTTTGAATCTAATAGGATATAGATATATTTGAAAAGTCATGGAAAAAATCTACTACAATTCTAAGCGAAGTGTGTTTGCTATTCTGCCTTTCGTAGCCATTTTACTTTTTTTTGGCTATCACCATTTTGTTTCAAAAAAATATGTACTTACCATTGGGAAAAGTGAAATAATAGGCACCATCCTTATGGGTTTAGGTGCTTTTGCCGCATTGGTTTTTTTGTTTGTTGCCATTAAAATTCTGGCTGAAAAAAAACGCGCAATTGTTGTTTTAAATAGTGAAGGAATTCATATTCATTACAGCGCTAATAAACCTTTTCCAGTAATACTCTGGAGCGAGGTTGAAAGCAGCTCGGTCAGTGAAATGCTGGTAAATAAATTTGTATTGGTAATGCTTAAAAATCCGGATACTTATTTAGCGAGGGTAGATAATAAATGGACCAAAACTACCATGGAAATGACCCGCAAACAAATGGGCACCCCCATCCGAATTCTTACTACCACAATGGAAGTGAGTGCAGTAAAATTGTCGGCCGATATCAATGAATATTTAAAAAATAGTATCTGAGAATGGCTACAATTAATGGCGTGGGAACCCGTTATTTGGGGTATTCCAAGGCAACAGAAAATGAGTGTTATTGGTTAACAGAATGGTTTACCGTATTGTTTTTCCCTATTATTCCGCTAAACAGATATAAATTTAAAATCAGCATTGTAAACGATGAGCCTAAATATGAATTTAAAGAGCAATCATCCCTGGTAAGAAGGGAAGTAATAAGCACCTATTTGTGGTGTTGGGTTGCCATGTTGCTTTTGCTCATTGGCCCGATGGTTATAACCGCGGTGCTTACCGAAACTAAAACGGTTGACACGCATTCTACTTTGTTTAGTTACTTATTGGGTGGCAGTTTTATTTGGTTTGTAGCGGCAAGTGTGCTGATTTACAGTTGGGATCAAAAACGCGGATTGCCCGGTAAAAAGGGAATTCTGGGTCGATTTTTGGATTGAAATTATTGCACCCATATTGCGCAGAGCTGCTGCTGCAGTTGGCATAGTCTTTTAAGGTTTTATGCTTGTTATTTATCGGTTGAGGTTTATAAGTATTATTTTTGCCTCAGATGAGGAAATTTCTATGGGTACTTTTAATTGCCGGCATCATTATCGCCACCCCGTCGGCCTATGTGGGTTATAAATTATTTCACACATTTAATGCCGCCCATACCGATGTAAAAATCAGGGTTCGAAGCAGCTGGTCTAAAGACATGTTGGCATCGGAATTGGGCAAAAGTTTAAAATTAGACAAAGATGCCGAATCGGATTTTATTGCCTGGAGCCAACGACTGGGTTATGAAAAAGTTAGAGCCTGTTTTCTCACCATTCCATCGCATGCCAGTTTATACGACCTTATAAGTCTGCTAAAAGCAAACCGAAAACAAACCCACGACATAGTAATAAAAGGGGGGTGGGATGCCAAAACCCTTGCCCAGGCAGTAGCGGATAATATTGAAGTAGATGCCGATAGTTTTTTAAATATGCTGCAAATGCACGATGCGGGCGGAGCAACACCCCCATTTGATGATACAACCTGGCCTGCCTTTTTTATACCTAATACTTACAATTTTTATGTATCAGATAATTTGGGAGTTTTTATGAAAAAAATGGCAGCAGAAAAAGAAAAATTCTGGAATACACAACGTAAGGAAAAAGCAGCCCAGCAAGGGCTAGATGAATATCAGGTAGCCATTATTGCCAGTATTGTAAGCAAAGAAAGCAATAAAACCGATGAGTACGAAAATATTGCCGGAGTATATATTAATCGGTTTAGAAAAAACATGCTCTTGCAAGCCGATCCTACAGTGGTATATGCCCGTAAAAAAGGGGGGAGAGTGCTGGGGGCCGATTTGAAAATACCCTCACCGTATAACACCTATATTCACAAAGGTTTGCCCCCTGGCCCTATTTGCATTCCGGGTGTTGCTGCCTACGATGCAGTTTTAAATTATACCCATCACGATTATTTGTATTTCTGCGCCAAAGCTGATTTTAGCGGCTATCACAATTTTGCCAGCACCTGGGAAGCCCATTTGGTAAACGCCAGGGCGTTTCATAAAGCCTTGGATGCGAGGAAGTAATTTAATTTTGAATGGTGAATGTGCACCCTCTCTTGACTCATTTGGTTGGCAGTCGCTCTGAAGCAAGCAGGAAACAAGCTCCTAGTCACCTAATCAACCATTCAACCCATCCACAATACTTCGAATGTTCAAAACAATATTCTTTAACTACACAATCCTACTATAAATTTGAAATTACCGGATGGATATTTCAATTTTATTAATTGACAAGTCTCTTAAGCCAAAGGAGAAAACCGAAACCCTGAGTGCATGGCTTTTAAATGGTGAATTGAATACCGATGATATTATCCATTTTGCAGCAAAGGCGAAAGATCCCATAAAGGCTACCTGCATCGAAGCGCTGGAGTTTGCCAGTAAGCAAAATCCTGCAATGGTTAATGCTGCAGTTTTTGAATTTGTAACCCAGAATCTTACCGCAAAAGCACCCAGGGTGAAGTGGGAGAGTGCCAAGGTAATAGGCAATACAGCCCATTTGTTTAAGAATAAACTGGATGCAGCCATACAAAATTTGTTAACCAATACACAGCACGAAGGAACGGTTGTACGGTGGAGTGCTGCATTTGCACTGGGCGAAATTATAAAGCTGAAAACCAGCCAATATGCGGATTTACTTGCAGCCGCCGAAACGATTTGTAACAGCGACGAGAAAAACAGCATCAAAAAAATATACTTTGAAGCAATAAAAAAATCTAAGAAATGATTACCCTGTTTTTTGTATATTCAATTATCCCATGGGCCATTTATTTGCTTATTTATGCCTTATGGATGCTGCGTAAAAAACCGCTAAAACGTATTGTAAATTATGATTTTCTGAAGGCAGGGTACAATATAAGGTTGAAAGTATGGTAGATTTAAGTTCTGACAATTATAGTTGAATATTATAATTTGCATAAATATAACAAATGAGCCTTTCAATTTCATTGGTTTTTAAATATATGCATTATCTAACACGATTTAAATGGCTAATATGGATCATTTTGCTATTGTTTGCCACCCTTTCTAAAGCCCAAAACAATACTTATAAGTTTATTACCCGCGATGTATTAAATTTTTGGGAAGCAGTGGATAGCCTGGGTCATAGTAAGGATACTGTGGCTGTTTTTCAACGATTGGTATTGAACAGAGCCAGCAATGCTTTTAGGGTTTTTGCAAACAAATGGAAATTTACCGCCGCCCAATACGCACATCAGATTCGTAAATACCCTCTTTATTATAAATCTCTCAGGAATCGATCGCTATTTTTAATTCAATCCGAAGATTCAGTCCGAAAAATAGTCGGCAGATTTAAGAAAATATATCCGCAATTAAATCAGGCCGACATTTGCGTGGGTTTTGGCAATTTTACCACAGGCGGAAATGATGCAGTTACAGCCAGTGGAAATTTCATTTATATTGGTTTGGAATACCATTGCCCTGATAGCAGCGCAAACCTCAGCGAACTTTCAGTCTCTACACGCGATTACGTTTCGCGCAGCAATTTTTTCAGAACCATTATCCATGAGTTGGTCCATGTGCAGCAAAAAACACATGGCACGCAAGTGGCAAATGCCTTTAATGGAGATTTGTTGGCGCATAGAATCATCACCGAAGGAATGGCAGATTATATTGGCACATTAATAGTTCCTCAGGGCAATAATGGCAATTATTCCGATTATGGCAGATTGCACGAAACAGAATTGAAAAAAATGCTGAAAAAACAACTGTATGCCTCAAGTTATGGAACATGGTTTGGCGGTAAAGATGCCGATTTTACTCATAAACCCCGTGATTTGGGATATTTCATGGGGGCGCGCATAGCGGGCCGTTTTTTTGAAAGACAGAAACAATCCCAAGTGGATTTAACCAGCCTGATTGAAATATATAGTATTAAAAAATTTATACGTAAAAGCGGGTATTTTAAATAGATAAAAGATTGAAATCATTTTCCTGAAAATCAGGAAGTATTGAAAATTTTGAAAAGGAATTTTTCTATACAATGCACATAGCTCGGGCAATGATTTAGAGCATCGGCACAATGCTACCTTGGTCTCTATTGGGGGTAATCGCCGTTAAATGACAGAATATCAATGGGGTAAACATAGTGGAAAAATCTATAGCTCCTGATTAAAATTCGCGCATTTTCTGCCTTGCCCTGTATTACATTTGCATCCATAAATGAGCAATCCAGACAGTTATATTCCCATTCTCATCCAGATTGGCGTTGCCGTTGGCTTTGTAGCCCTTACCCTGGGTGTTTCTCCCTTGCTGGGTCCAAACCGCAAAACCGTTCAAAAAGACGAAACGTTTGAGTGCGGTATCGAAAGTCAGGGCAATGCACGCATTCCCATTTCGGTTAAATATTTCCTTACTGCTATTCTTTTTGTATTGTTCGATGTAGAGGTGATATTCTTTTACCCCTATGCCGTAAACTTTCGCGAACGCGGACTGGATGGATTTGTAGCCGTGCTTTGCTTTGTAGGACTGTTCCTTGCCGGCTTTATATACGTTTGGAAAAAAGGTGGCCTCGAATGGGAAAAATAAATATTTAATTTTAACATCTAACTTCAAACATCTAACCTCAAACATAATCAATGGTAAATATAGCAGAAGCACCTGAAGGCATGGAAGGACCCGGTTTCTTCGCCACCAGGCTGGATAAAGTAATTGGATTGGCACGTTCATATTCCTTATGGCCATTGCCCTTTGCCACATCTTGCTGTGGAATTGAATTTATGGCTACCATGGGTACCAACTACGATTTGGCCCGCTTTGGTAGCGAACGTCTTTCTTTCTCTCCCCGCCAGGCCGATCTGCTCATGGTGATGGGCACCATTGCCAAAAAAATGGGTCCGGTTTTGAAACAAGTTTACGACCAGATGGCAGAACCCAAATGGGTGATGAGTGTGGGAGCCTGCGCTTGCAGCGGTGGTATTTTCGATACCTACAGCGTTTTGCAGGGTATTGACAATATTATTCCTGTGGATGTTTACGTACCGGGTTGCCCTCCTCGTCCCGAACAAATTATTGAAGGACTGATGAAAGTGCAGGAACTAGCCCAAAACGAAAGTCTGCGCCGCCGCAATAGCGACGAATACAAAAAAATGTTGGAAAGCTACCATATCCAAACTTCCTGATTTTAATGGCTAATCTGAATAACGAACAATTACTAGAAAGCCTGCAAGCCTTGCTGGGCGAAAAGCTCATCAGCCACGAAGAGCCAAAAGGGATGCTTACCATAGAAGTGGGTAGAGACAATCTCATTGACGTGGTTACCAGCCTTAAAAACAGCGATACACTGAAGTTTGGATTCCTTACCGACGTTTGTGCCGTGCATTACCCCGAAAACAGGGGCCGCGAATTGTGCACCGTTTACCACTTGCATAGCCTGGAAAACAATGTGCGTTTGCGTATTAAATGCTATATGCCCATTGCCGATCCGCAGTGCCCCAGCCTTACTGGTTTATTTGCCGGTGCTAATTGGATGGAACGCGAAACTTTTGATTTCTATGGCGTGCAATTCACTGGCCACCCGGATTTGCGCCGCATTTTAAACATGGATAGTATGGATTATCATCCCCTGCGCAAAGAATATGCTTTAGAGGATGAAACCCGCACCGATAAATCTGATAAATTCTTTGGAAGATGAGTGAACTGCAAGTAAAAGACCCCAATCACTACGTTTCTACCGAAACCATTGATGGCGAAATCGCTACCCTTAACCTGGGACCAACGCATCCTGCTACCCATGGTATTTTTCAGAATGTAATGAAGGTGGATGGTGAAAGAATCATCTCTTCCGAACCTACTATTGGATACATACACCGCGCATTTGAAAAACTGGCCGAACGCCGCCCATATAACCAAATTACCCCTATCACCGACCGTTTAAACTACTGTTCTTCGCCCATAAACAACATGGGTTGGGAAATGACGGTAGAAAAGTTAATAGGAGTGGAGCTACCCAAAAAGGTAGACTACATGCGGGTAATTATTATGGAACTGGCCCGTATTGCAGATCATTTGGTTTGCAACACTGTAATTGGTGTGGATACCGGTGCCCTTACAGGCTTTACGTACATGTTTCAGGAACGTGAAAAAATTTACGACATGTATGAGGAGGTTTGCGGTGCTCGTTTAACAACCAACATTGGCCGCATTGGCGGTTTCGAACGCGATTTCAGCCCTGCATTTATGAGCAAATTGCGCACCTGGCTCAAAGAATTCCCTGCCAAATTTCAGGAGTTCGACAACCTGCTTACCCGCAACCGTATTTTTATGGATAGGGTAATTAAGGCAGGACCAATATCGGCCGAAAAAGCCCTGAGCTATGGTTTTACCGGTCCAAATCTGCGTGCCGCAGGGGTTGATTATGATGTGCGTGTAATGAGCCCGTACAGCAGCTACCAGGATTTTGAATTCGATATTCCGGTAGGGCAGGATGGCGATACCTACGATCGTTTTATTGTGCGCCAGGAAGAGATACGCCAAAGTTTGCGCATTATTCACCAGGCCCTTGAAAATATGCCCCAGGGTAAGCACTATGCTGATGTGCCCGAGTATTATTTGCCCCCTAAAGAGGAAGTATACCGAAGCATGGAAGCGCTGATTTACCATTTTAAAATCGTAATGGGAGAAACCCCAATACCAGCAGGCGAAGTATACCACAGCGTAGAAGGCGCCAACGGAGAACTGGGCTTTTACCTCATCTCAGATGGTGGACGCACCCCTTACAGATTGCATTTCCGCAGGCCTTGCTTTATTTACTACCAGGCCTACCCGGAAATGATAAAAGGATCGGTACTCAGCGATGCCATCCTCACCATGAGTAGCATGAACGTTATTGCAGGCGAACTTGACGCCTGATAAAAAACCGGCTTGAGGCCGGTTTTTTTATGCATTGAGCATTCTGATATATTTCATTTCGGCTTAGAAAATGGCATTCACAAACCTTCTACTTTAATTTATGGTGGATTGGATTAGCAATAATGAAACTCCCGCTTATGGAACGGCAGAAAGAATGAAACAGTCAACCCCAAAATTTTCCTTAATTCAACTAATTGCCCAAACGGTAAATTTAATCACTCAATTATTCAATACCGATAAAATACAATTCCATGGCTACTTAATTCTATAATTTAAATCCCCTTAAAAAAAAAGCTGCCCGATTTCTCAGGCAGCTTTCTTTTTTAAACCCTTTATTTCTTAATTCTGAATGATTACTTTTTGGCTGATGGTACCAGCATCCTGGGTTTGGATTTGTACCATGTAAATACCAGAAATCAATTTGCTGCAATCTACAGTTTGGATATTTTGTTCAGCGTTTACGGGTGATGTATAAACCACTGCACCCAAACTGTTTACAATGGTAATTTTGGTAGCCGTGCTGTTACCAGTTTCGATGGTAAGGCTGGTGCTTGCAGGATTTGGATAAATTTTAACATTGCCTGCAGTTGCGGAATTGAAAACATTTACCGCACACAGATTGCTGGTAGAATTGCTACCATTGAAATCGTACTGTTTCAAACGGTAGAAATTGGTACCCATAAACGGACTGTTATCGGTGTAATTGTATTCCTTAGGCGCGCTGCTATTACCGGCTGCTTTAACTTTACCTATGGCTTTGAAGTTTTTGCCATCCGCAGAACGTTCTACAACAAAGTAATCGCTGTTGGTTTCTGAAGCTGTATTCCAGGTGAGGTTTACAGATTTGATACCCGCCTTGCTGCAACGGAAATCGGTAAGGTCAATAGGCAAAGGAGCCAGTGTGGGATTCATAGTTCCCAGGGTAAAGAAGGTATTGATATTGCTGGCATTCAAGGTAAAGATTACACGATCGCCACTGAGGGTTTTAGATGTAACATTTACAGTATCAAATGTGCCATTTGACGCACTGCGTTTCAATAATACGTATTGAGAAATGGCTGATGATGGCAATTGGGTTGATTTCCAATAATCGCCAAAGTCAAATATGAATTTCACACTTCCACCATTGTTATTTACATCGGTACGTTTTACTTCCCAGTCGGTATTCCAGCGGAGCAGTACATTTTGTGACAGGTTGCTGGTGCTGGTAGCGGCATTGGTATTGCAATTAATACCTGCCATTATATAGTCACCGGCATCGCGCAGGAAGTTGGTACCTGAAGAAGCATCGTCTTCTATAATAAATCCTTGAGATACGCGGGTTTTTTGGATACTGTCTGATGAACTTTGGAATCCAATTCCATTCATGGTGCGGTTATAGGTCGGATCTACGGGTGAGAATTTGGCATTGGCCAGGGTAATACCATAATAGGTGGCCTGGTTGTTTTCCAAAATAGTACGACGTGCGTTTCCTACAGCTTTGGTAAATAGAATATACTCACTTAATCGACCGGTAAATGATTCAATGGGTTCGAACAGAGTAGGATCATTGAAACTTTGGAACAAACGTAGTTTGTTAAAATTAAATGCCCTGGTATCAGCTACTGTAGATGATCCATTGTTATTATTGAAAATCTGGCGCTGAGTGCCAGAGAAAGAGGCACTTACAATTCCACCAGTTCCGGTAGTAATCGCTATGGATGGAGTGGTAGCATTACGTTCGATAATCAAAGTTGGAGATGCACCCCCACGGTGATTGATATTGAATAATCCATTCTGGTTCCAGTCGAACTGACTGCCATTGCCAGTTGACATAATACGCAGATTGTTTGTGGTGGTGGTATCGGCCTGATAAACAGCATTGGCAAACAAACCGGTGCCGGTGTAGGTTGAAGCAAGATTGCCAGTTAGGTTGGTTTGCAATACACTGCTGCTGCGCATGGCGGGACGGCCATTGAGGGTAATGAGTTTACCAGCCTGCACAATTACAGGTTGGCGGCTGTTGGTAGCTTGAGAAACATGATTCCCATTTCCGCTTTGGTCGTACCAGGTGGTTACAAAACCGCTTGGTGGAATAGTTGGAGTTGCATATACGGGTCCGGCAATATTGTAGTATAAGGCCTGGGTATATTCAAAATACTGGCGGTCGGCATCTGATGGGAAGGAGCTGAAGGTAAGGATTTCAGAAATCCAACCATCAAGTCCGGTAACTCCATCGGCGCGCATACCTATATATAGTGGGTTTCCAACATCATTAAAGGTAGTACCCGCCGTTCCGGAAGGAGGATTTGCACTTCCATTATAATAAGCGTCGAAAGAACCTCCGTTTTGGGCACGGAATGTCCAGATTCCCAGGGGTTTCGCGGCATTAAAGCTGTTGGTCACGTCTTTGAAAACGTATCCGGTACCGTTACCAACTACATTGCGGGCATTATAAAAGTCGATAGGAGCAGGGATATTTGCATTACTTCCACTTCCTGTTTTACTTACGATCGCGTTATACGTTAAATTTGTATTTACCTTAGCTACTCCGTTGAAACAGGCTGCAGTAGAAAATGCAGTGAAACTGCCGGTAGCAAGGCCGCTGTTGATATTTAGGAAACGGAGTGCAGGTTTGCCATTCTGTCTTTCAATCACACTTGCGTTCATTATGCGGGGTTGGCGCGATAGGGTAGCTTGGGTAGCATTGCGGCCATTACCACTTTGGTCATACCATGTAGTTACATATGCATCAGCAGTAGTAGAGGTAATACTTACTGCTACCGGACCAGCAATACCATAATACAGAGATTGCAAGTATTCCAGTGTTTGACGGTCGGAAGTATTTAATGATGAAGCAAAACCAATTACTTCTGAAATATTTCCATCAAATGGATGGGCAGTGGTGGTGGGTACAGCTCCCATGCAAATTTGGTTGGTTGCAACATTGGGGGTTATATCCAGACCACTAAAAAGTGTGGTGGAAATCGCGGATCCATTGTAGAATCCTGAAAGTCCGGTAGAAATATTTCCAGAGGTATAAATCCAGGTTTTCAAATCCATGGCACCAGCAGTAGTAGAGTTTCCAATTTTTGCTCTGTTAAGTAATTCAATACTATTGTTACCTGTATTTATATCATTCCACAAACCGATACGATTACCAGCACTTGCATTGTTTCCCCAGCCAAAAATTTCTGAGCCCGCAGCAAGGGTTGTATTGTTGCGGCTGGAAATAGCAATAATACTGAAAGATCCATTGCCTGAGGAAATAGTTCCAGCATAACGTAATGTTTGGGTAGAGGATGCTGTAAACCTTACTGTGGGTTTGCCATTCTGTCGCAATACAACACCGGAAGCTATTATCTGGGGTTGATTTCCTGGGGTTGCCTGAGAGAGGTCTTTCGCATTTCCGCTTTGGTCATACCAAATATTTATAAATCCATTTCCTGCACCCACAAAGGTTTTCAACGCAACCGTATCAAGATCTCCTGAAACAGTGAAGCCGATATCCTGGGTGGTGTTGTCACTGCTGCGGCGCACACGGATGGCAAACCCACTATATGCACAACGCATTCTGCGAAGGCTATATGCCACATTAGCCACCGGAGTTATCATGTTCAGCGGACCTGCTCCGAATACAAAATTTTTGAGAGCAACAGTATCTAAGTCTCCATTTGCAGTAAACCCGATATCCGTTTCGGCATTGTCGCAGCTGCGGCGCACTCTGATGGCATTGCCTGTGTAAGAACAACCCAGTTTGCGCAAGCTGAATGATGCCTGGGAAGAGGTGCCTAAAGCGCCCAAAGCAGGTGCTCCATAAACAAATGCTTTTAGCGCATTGGTATCCAAATCTCCGCATGTGGTAAATCCAATGTCGGTGCTGGCATCGTCGCAACTGCGGCGCAATTGAATGGCTTTGCCAGCATAGGATGGATTTAATTTACGAAGGCCGTAAGCAGCAGTAGCATCGGTAGTTACCTGTGCTTGCGAACTGGCTAGTGAAAAGGTGAGTGCAAACAGCAATATAATGCGGTTTGCTTTTTTGGTAATTTGTTTAATCATGGATCTCTTTCTTTTTAAGTGAAAAGCTTTTTTCACAGTACAAAACTATACCTTTAATGTAATACAAATGTTATGAAATCTGCGCCATTGTAGGAGTTCCGACGTTTGGTTTACCAAATGGCACTTTCGATTTACCAAACGGTTGGAATTATTTTTTTATATAACAAAATGGACTTTTTATTACTTTAAGAACTAAATCCCCTGATAATGGCAAACACCACAATGTCAATTTTTTACAGTTATTCGGCCCCCAGAATTAAGTTTTGATGCAATGGACAAGACCAGCCAATAGGTGATTTTTTCCGAATTTTTGCATTCAGCAAAATTATTGCCTATAATTGCCCTTGATTTTGCGCCTTTCGATTTTTCGTCTGCGCATCTAAATCCCCAACCTTAATTTTTCGTTTTAACCCATTCCTAAAGAATATATTCTCATTACATGGCAGATAAACCTGACCTAACCAAAATGGCCGTAGCCGATTTGCGCGAACTAGCGCTAAATTTGGGTATTGAAAATGCAGCCGGACTGAAAAAAGCCGAATTAATTCCCATTATTCAGTCAAAGTCGCAGGCACCACAAGCCAAAGAAGAAATATCTGATAATTCCTCTGCAGCTGAAAACCGGGGTAAGCGCAACCGCGTGCGCAAACCTATTTCCGAAGTTTCTGAAACCCCACAGCCACCTGTTGTTGAAGAACCAAAATTAGAAAAGAAAGAGAATTTTCAAAACAGAGAACAGAATCGCGATCATAATAGAAACGAAAACCGCCCCAAACAACATCCCAAACCGTTTCAAAAACCCCAACCCAAACCGCAGGATATACCTGGCCAGCTGGATTTCGACTCCTTATTGCCCCCACTACCCGATATGGAAGAAACACCAGCCGAGGAAGTGAACCCTGCCATAGTTGAAACCAAAACGAGTACAGGAGACCAAAATAAGCCTGTTTTTACCAGGAAAGAAGAAACCCCTCAAAATACTGAAAATCAGGTACCACAAAACTCTCAAAGTAACGAAAACCAAATACGCAAAGAAAAGATTGCGCCTATTTTCGAAATGGAAGGGGTTGTAACCACCCAGGGTGTTTTGGAAACCGTACCAGATGGATACGGATTTTTACGCAGTCCGGATTATAACTATATGGCATCACCCGACGATGTGTATGTTCCGGGTTTCATGATTAAGCAAAACGGACTAAAAACCGGCGATACGGTGCGCGGATCTATCCGTCCACCCAAAGACAACGAGAAATACTTCTGCATGGTAAAAATCGACTCGGTAAACGGTCGTACCCTGGAAGAAGTGCGCGATAGAGTGAGTTTTGAACACTTAACCCCCCTGTTTCCAAACGAAAAGCTGAATTTATGCGATGATCCCAAAAGCTACAGCAACCGGATTATAGATATGATATCGCCGATAGGAAAAGGACAGCGTGGATTAATTGTGGCCCAACCTAAAACCGGTAAAACCTGGCTTTTGCAGGGAATTGCCAACGCCATTGCCAAAAATCACCCCGAGGTGTACATGATGATTTTATTGGTTGATGAAAGGCCTGAAGAGGTTACAGATATGGCCCGCAATGTGCGTGCCGAGGTTATTGCTTCTACTTTTGATGAGCCTGCCGATAAGCATGTAAAGCTTAGCAATATGGTGCTTGAAAAGGCCAAACGCCTGGTGGAATGTGGCCACGATGTGGTAATTCTGCTCGATTCCATTACCCGCTTGGCTCGTGCCTACAACACGGTTCAACCTGCTTCGGGTAAAATACTTTCGGGTGGGGTAGATGCCAATGCTTTGCATAAACCCAAACGTTTTTTTGGTGCAGCACGCAATATTGAAGGGGGCGGATCGCTTACCATTATTGCCACCGCACTTACCGATACCGGTTCTAAAATGGATGAGGTAATTTTTGAAGAATTTAAGGGTACCGGTAATATGGAATTACAGCTCGACCGCAAATTGTCGAACAAACGCATATTCCCGGCCATCGATATTCTGGCTTCCAGCACCCGCCGCGAGGATTTATTGGTAGACAAGGTTACCCTGCAAAGAATGTGGGTGCTGCGCAATCACCTGGCAGATATGAATTCTGAAGAGGCCATGAATACTTTCCTTAAATACATGCAAAATACCCGCGACAATACCGAGTTTTTGGTGAGTATGAACGGATAATTGTATTCATTTTTATTAAAGGTTTTTACACCCAAACTAGTTTTTTCCCAGCAATACAAAGGGCTTTGCCACCCGGTAAATGTCGGTCCATATTTACATGGCCGGTGAGGGAGCCAAAAGCAGGTAAAATCAATAACTGCCCGTGTATATAAAAACAGGGCAAACTCAAAGCCTGGCGAGCCTTACCTCTTAGTGTAAATCCGGGGTGAATATGCCCGCACATATTGTAAGTACGCGCATTTTCTGCAGGCTCATGGGTAAGTAATATCCGATTTTCAAAAAGCAATTCAGGCAAAACCTCAAATCCGGCCTCCAAATAATGGGTGGATGGTAGAATATCGTGATTGCCCTCTATGAGTAAAAAACGAATGTATGAATATTCCTTGCGCAGCGCACTTAGCCATTTCCACTCAGAATTACTGGCGCTGTGAAATAAATCGCCCATGAAAATACATAATTGGGGTTTGTAATAATCCAATAATACTGTGAGATTATAATAATCAGCGACTGCGGCATTTTGTGGAACTGGAATATTGTGTTTTCTGAAATGGAAAGCTTTTCCAAAATGACAGTCGGCAATAAACAATGTTTGTGTGAGCGGCTCGAATAATGACCCCAGTGCAGATGCGGTAAATGTAATTTCGCCAAACACCAGTTCTTGCTCGTCCATTGCCTGCAAAATTGCATTTCTGCCTTTATACCCCCAAACCATTTGTGTAAATTACTTGTGTAAACGTACTTTGCGTTATGAATTTTTTTACGCCCGAAGGTCGGATTAGCAAAGAGTACATGGTTTTTTTTGTAATTATTGCCTCTATCGCAGCCATTCGGGTTGTTACCGTAAAGGTTTATAAACGACGCAAAGGATTAAAGAAAAAAGACAATTTTGTAATTGGTATTAATAATGTAACTACCCTTTTGGCCGGGGTTTGGTTATTCTTTTTTATTCTGCATTTATTGGGAATTACCCTGGTTGAGTTTTTTACCAGTATTACCATTTTGGCCGCAGCTTTGGCTATATTATTTAAAGATTATGTGCTCAATGGATTAAATGGAATGATAATAATGTTTGGCGATAATCTGCATATCGGAGATTATGTGCAGGTTGGCGAAGAGAAAGGCGTAATACAAGATATTTCGTTGCTCAATGTTCACCTTAAAAATGACGAGGAAAACCTGGTGATTATTCCAAATAATACCATTATCAATAGCACAATTATAAATTTATCGCGAAATCCAAGGCAAAATATCAGTCTCGATTTTGAAATCAGAACCCTCCACACGCTTGAAGCAGAATTGCTGGAAAAGGCATTGCTTGAAGTAATGGCCGGATTTACTGACCTGGTGAAACTCGACAGTGCCGACCTCAGAATCGTAGAATTAAAAAAAGATCTGGTGCATTATCGCTTCCGATTTGGCTTAAATCAATACAAACGTGAAGATGAGGTAAGAATTAAACAAAAATTATGGCGGGTTATTTTAGGGATGATAGACGGAAATAAAAAAATATCATAGAGTTTAAGTGTTTGAAATAATGTATGTTATGCGTTTTTGTGTCACCTTATGAATGGGTTTTTAGTAAAAAAGTTAAACAAGTTTTTTTTAGTGAATTGAAAATTTAAGGAAAGAACATAATTTAGCAGCCTTAAGTAACCCAATGGAAAAAAAGAAGGTTGTTATAGATTACGCTAAACTTTCTGAGGAACTGCTGGCAGTTTATGACGAGACATACCCCACTGGTATTGCCGGAAAAACGATTCGTTTTCCCAATGCCAAAGGCGAAATTGTAACTGCTGTGCGAATTGAAACAGACGATACCATTTATTTGGTGAAAGTGATGGCCAAACCCAAAGAAACCCTCACCGAGGAGCAAATGGATGAGTTGGTGAAACCCTCAGAAAAAGACGAGGATCTGGAAACAGATGAAGAAGAGGAAAAGGAAAGTGATAAAGAACCTGAGAGGGATGATGATTAATGCAATTGGTTACTGCGGTTACTGAAAATATTAAAATTTCGGTGGTAAGTCGGTATCAACCCGATTTTAGCGCCCCGATTCTGAATAAGTATTTTTTTTCTTATACCATTCGAATAGAGAACAAAGGAACAGATAGGGTGAAACTGCTTTCCCGTTTCTGGCATATTAAAGATGCGCTGGGCTCTCATCGTTTTGTTGAAGGTGAAGGTGTAGTAGGAGAGCAGCCAGTTATTGTTCCTGGTGGTATTCATGAATACACCAGTGCTTGCGATTTTGAAACCCCAATAGGCAGCATGACCGGTTATTATGTGTTTGAAAAAGTAAATACCGGAAGCGAATTTCGTGCGGAAATCCCCGAATTTCTTCTAGAGCTTCCAAGCATACTCTCCTGAGTTTTCGCCCTATATTCGTGTAAATATTTATGAAAGTAATCATTACCGGGGCAACCCGCGGAATTGGCAAAGCCATTGCCATAAAATTTGCCCAGCAGGGTGCAAGTATAGCCTTTTGTGGCAGGCATGCAGACAGTGTGCGAATGTTTGAGGATTATTTAAAAAACACCTACAACGCAGCTGTGTTCGGTTATTTGGCCGATGTGGCAGATAAACAACAAGCGCGGCAATTTGCCCATGATGCCCAAATTACCCTCAATGGTTGCGACATTCTGATAAATAATGCCGGCATGTATATGCCCGGATCTATAGAGTTGGAAAGCGATGGGGTATTTGAAAACCAAATGGCAGTGAACCTCAACAGCGCTTATTACATGAGCCAGGCCCTGATTCCAGCCCTGAAAAAAGGCACCCGGCCCCATATTTTTAATATGTGTAGTATTGCCAGTTTGGTGGCTTATCCAAACGGGAGTAGCTACTGTATTTCAAAATTTGCCCTGCTGGGGCTTACCAAAATACTGCGCGAAGAGCTAAAACCCGCCGGCGTTGCAGTTACTGCAGTAATGCCCGGAGCAACACTTACCGAAAGCTGGGGCGATACGGATTTGCCTGAATCCAGATTCATATTGCCTGAAAATATTGCAGATAGCATTTGGAATGCCTGGATGATAAACGAAAATACGGTGGTTGAAGAAATGGTGCTGAGGCCCATTGCCGGTGACATTTAAATGATACTGTGTCTTTTCTTTGTAAAACCAATTAATACCTATAGGGGACATGATAGTACAAGTGGTAAATTTGTTGCGTAACAAGCAAACATTTATATTTGCATGTCTAAAAAATCGAAACAAATAAAACCCAGAATGATAATGAAAAAATTACTCTTAATTACCGGTTTCGCAGTGAGCCTGATGGCAAGTGCGCAAATTCCTGGCGGCCCGGCTAAACAGCCAATTACAACTCCCGCAGATCAAAATGCGATTGAGTTGCGTATGAAAACTACGGCGCGCGGCAATACTGCCAACGCTGCTGTTACCGGACCAAACTGGTTCGAAATGTCTGAAGCTGTTAGAAATCTTCAAGGCGGTGCTAATACCGACTACAGCTACATGACCATTTTCCCAGATACCAATGCTTATATCTCTTACTCTGCTTCTGGTGGCGGAGCTACCGTTACTACTAACACAATCAACTCTGTTGGTTTGGTTTTCGATCCCCGCGGTGCTGTATGGAAAGAAATGGGCCCATTCCAAACTTCACGCTGGAATACCTATACCGTAGATTCTCTGCGTTTTCAGTTCTTCTACCGTCGTTTTAATTCAGATGCCAATCAGGTTGATACTCTGTATGTAACTACTTTCGATAAAACCTCATTAAACCGTGGTTTTACCTCAATTTATGCGGCTGCTGTAGATTACACCCGCAACAAATACACTGTAAAAGGTACCAACGCAAATACCCAGGTAGTATTGCTTACCCCTGCCGATACAGTGGGTGGTTCACGCTCAATTAAATTACCCGTTTTAGGTACTAAAACCATTAGCGGTGCAAATACTGGTTCTAACTGGTTTGGTGCTTCTATTACCTACGTACCAGGTTACAAAGGTTACAACCACGGTGCACCCTGGGATACCATTGCCTTCTACAACAGCGGTGCTAAATACGACGATACCAAAGTTTGTAATATGTTCCGTTTGCTTAGCTACTTCGATCCAGGTCAGTATACCGAAGATGCCAATGTACCTGCTACAATTAATGGTTACCGTATTTACAACCATGGTATTCAGGCTCAGGAAGAAGCCCGCTACGGTCTTAAATCAGGTACCACTACCATCGACTACTATTTCCCTTCATTCTACCAAAGCACCAATGGCTTCCCAGCAATCGATTTTCTGGTAAGTGCCGAAGGTTTGGGTGTTGACAAAATCAATGGCACTGGCCTTGGTACTGCCTATCCTAACCCAACCGCCGCTGGAACTGATTTGCATGTTCCTTTCAAACTGACCAACAGCGGCAACGTTGAAGTTCGTTTGATTAACATGAATGGCCAGGTGGTTCGCACCATCAGCAAAAGCTTCAACGCTGGTGTTAATGAAGTTACCTTCAATGTAAACGGTTTGAGTGCTGGTATGTATACCTACAGCCTTACTACTGCTGATTTCAGCGGTGCTGGCAAAATCATGATTAAATAATCTGAGGATTTAAAATATTAAAAACCGCTTTCTTAAAAAGAAAGCGGTTTTTTTTTGCTATCTGAAATGTAAAATTAAGGTTGAGTGTTACCAGAAAAAAAGGCTATTTCTCAGCTGAATGCGCGCAAAAAGGCAGACCTAATCCAAATCTGTTGAAGTTTGAACCAAAGGAGATTTAAGAGATTAACTTTGGATGCGGGTAATGTTTGCCCCCAGGGGATTGAGACGTTCCTCAATTCTTTCATATCCGCGATCAATTTGCTCAATATTGCGGATGGTACTTTTTCCTTTTGCACTCATAGCTGCAATCAATAGTGCAACTCCGGCGCGAATATCGGGGCTGGACATGGTTATACCGCGCAATTTAGTGCGATGATCGAGGCCAATTACAGTAGCCCTGTGAGGATCACATAAAATAATCTGGGCGCCCATATCAATGAGGTTATCTACGAAGAACAGACGGCTTTCAAACATTTTTTGGTGGATTAAAACCGTACCTCTGGCCTGGGTGGCTGTCACCAAGGCTATGCTTATCAAATCGGGTGTAAAGCCCGGCCAAATCTGATCTGAAATGGTGAGGATAGAGCCGTCTATAAAAGTATCAATTTCGTAATGCTTGTTTTCCGGTATATAAATATCATCCCCTCGGATTTCCATTTTTATACCCAGCCGTTGAAACGTGCGGGGAATAATTCCCAGCATATCTACCCTGCAGTTTTTGAGGGTAATTTCACTTTCAGTTATGGCAGCCATTCCTATAAAACTACCAATTTCAATCATATCGGGCAGGCAACGGTGTTCGCAACCTTTCAAAGCGGTTACACCTTCGATATGCAGCAGGTTAGAACCAATGCCGCTAATTTGAGCACCCATGCTATTTAGCATATGGCAAAGTTGCTGCAAATAAGGTTCGCATGCGGCATTGCTGATTGTGGTGGTGCCGGTTGCCATACAAGCGGCCATTACAATATTGGCAGTACCGGTCACCGATGCTTCATCCAGCAGCATAAATGTACCTTTTAGCACATCACCATGCACCCGGTAAAAACTTTCTTCAGGCAAAAACTCAAATCGCGCACCCAGGGCGGCAAAACCCTCAAAGTGGGTATCCAGGCGGCGACGCCCAATTTTATCACCCCCCGGGCTGGGGATATATCCTTTGCCAAAGCGGGCCAGCAATGGGCCTACAATCATTATCGAACCGCGCAGCGCAGCCCCTTTTTTCTTGAATTCCGCGGTTTCCAGGTATTTAAGGTCGATGTTGGCTGCACAAAACCGGTATTTTCCATGGGCCATCCTTTCAGTTTCCACGCCCATATCACCCAATAATTCAATAAGCTTTAAAACATCCCTGATTTCAGGAATATTTTCTATGATAACCGTTTCCGGGGTAAGCAGAGTGGCGCAGATTACCTGTAAGGCCTCGTTTTTGGCTCCCTGGGGTGTTAGTTCACCCTTTAATTTGTAGCCACCTTCAATAATAAATTCAGACATACCCGGGCTCAATACCTTTTAAAACCGCCTTTTCCACGGTTAAATTTATTGTTCTTATTGCGGTTGTTATTGTTACCTCCTCCATTGGGGGGTGGGGTGCGCTTAAAAAACTTGCGAGGCTGTGATGTATCCTGCGAAACCACGAACTGGTCACTAGCCAGGTTTAATTTGCCTTTCGACAGGGTTTTAAGATGTTCGGCAATTGTTTCGTTACTCAGGTTCTCGTTGTTCCAGCTTTTGCAGCTGTTATACATAAAGGAGGCGATAAGGTTTACCAGATTTTGGCGCAATTCGGGGTCTTCCATTTCTGCAGCCCGGTCTACCATGTTTTGCAGGTTGCGGCCATAAAATCTAAATTTAATTACGGTACTGGCATATCCGATTTCCTCGGGTTTTTTGTTGCGCTCTTCTGCAGTTGGCACTGGGTATGGCGAGTCGACATCCAGATCGTAATTGGCCATTTGAAACAAAAAGTCCCATAGTTTTTCACGGTAGTTGGCTTGTAATTTTACTTCCGGATTGAGGGTGGCCATGATATTGATGAGGGAATGGCACCATTGGGTGCGCTTTTCCTTTTCTGGGAAACTTTTAATATGGGCAATGTAGTCGTGAATATGGCGTCCGTATTCGGATATCACCATGGGCTTGCGCTGGGTATTGTAATCTTCTTGCAGGGTTAGCATGTAATACAATGCAAATTAAGGTGAAAAGGGGATTAAAATAAAAAAGCCCTGCAAAAACAGGGCTTTTAGTTGAATATTTTTTAAGTGATTACAGGAAGTAATCTTCTTTGTTAATGGCTTTGAGTTCCATTCTCCAGGGTTTGAAGTTCTCATCCAAACCTTCAAGGATCATTTTCTTCTCATTCAAACGGATGATGGTCCAATCCAAAGTGTTTTTGGCATTGCCGGTTTCATCGTTGATAAAGCTCAAATCAGGTTTAACCATGATTTTGTAGTGGCCTTTATCAAACGCCCATTTACCATGAGGCTTAATGTATTTGAATGGAGATGGCATTGAATCCAGGTATGCGTTGTAGATTGCAGAGCAACCAGGCATTGCATTGAAACCCTGATACACATTTTCAGCTTTGTAAGCTGCATTGTTTGTAGTGTATTTAGGATTGTTGTTGGCATCTTTTTCTACACGTACAACATCAACTCCGTAACTACCGGTGCGGAAGAAACTGAGAATGGTTGTAAAGTTGTAGGTAATCATTGTATCTTCTTGCTGAGGGGTAGAGATATGAACTGAAGAATCTTTATTGATTACTTTGGTCATGTCCTTTCCGTCGAGGGTAAATTTCTCAACAATCCACTCATTTGATACGCGATCACGTTTCGTTCTCAGAGACATCTTCGGACCTTCATCGTATTTGCATGCTGCAAATGTCAGAGTTCCTGCGAGTGCCAAGGCTGTAAGTTTTCCAAATTTCATACTTGAATATGCCACAAAATAACAGGTATCTAAAGGAAAATGCAAGCATTTGTCATAAAAAAGATTTTTACGCATGTGGGTAAATGGGAGAGAAGAACTATTAAAAAGAAGAAAATCAATTAGTTAGGCGCAAAAGCACACTGTGTTATTTTTATATAAATAATTGGAAGCTGTGTTTATGAAATCATTTTAAGGGTATCGTATACTAAAAGTTCAACCAGATTGAGCTCCGGAATTTGATAATACGCATTGAACCCGCATATTTTTATTCTAAAATTATTCTAACAGCCGATTTATTATTCAAACAATTGTAAAGGCATAAGTGGTATCATGTCAATAAATTATAGCTACAGGACCTGCCTTGAATTGATAACATTCTAAAATTTTAACCCCCAATTTTCACAGCATCACTAGAGCTTATCTCAAAAGTATGTTTCAGAATTGTTTCGGGTAATTTCCTGTCTTGGCAAGGCGTTTCATGCAGTGAATAGCGGGAGTTTCAAAAAGGGAAACAACGAAGCCAAGCGAGAAAATACTTTGAGTTGTGTCTTACAATTGATTAAATGATGCACCAAACATCAAAAGAATTCGAAAGAGGATTTTGAGAAATGCTCTAGTATTTGCGGCCTTTCCAAATGGTTTTCCAAGGGGTAATAAAAAACAGCGCAGTGGATACGGTTACAGCAAATAAGTAAAGCTCATATCCAAGGTGGTAAAACAGTCCGGGCCGTTTTTCACCCACACATTGGTAAATACGGTTTACCTGTAATAATTGCAGCAACCATTTAATTCCCCAAAATACACCCGCTATCAATGGATTAAACCAAAGCAGCAAAGGAATTAAAAAATAAAACATGGCAAAAACCCCAAATAAAATCCACCAATACCAGGGTAATTCTTTACCGCCGCTAAGCCATCTTTTGCGTTGATGTAACAAGGTGCCAAACCCTTTTACAGGCTGTGAATATGCCAATACATCCGGCACCATAATATTGTTCCATTTCCATCCCCTTTTGCATACTTCGCTGTACAACTTATAATCTTCGGTAATGCTGAATTTTATGGCACCATACCCACCTGTTTGCCAGTAAGCATCACTCCTGATAATCATGTTATTGCCAACAGCTGTGGCAGGCACCCCGCTATACGAAATGGCGTTCAACAAACCCATGAAATAGGCCCAGTCAATACCTTGCAATTGTCCGAAAAGAGAATCGCCCTTTACCATGGTAGTACCACTGGCAACACCTACTTCTCCTTCCATATGCCTTACCAACATCTTTGCCCAACCGGGTTTTACAACTACATCGGCATCAGTAACCAGGTAATAATCACCTTGCACATGTTTGTCCAATTGTGCCATAACCCGGGCTTTGGCCTTCAGTCCAGAATTATCATCTACAATTGTTACTCCTTTTATGTTCGGGTACCGCTGTGCATAGCTTTCTATAATTTCGCCGGTGCGATCTGTGCTTTGGTCGTTGCCAACCACAATATGGATTTTGTTTACAGGATAATCCAGTTTACAAAGTGCATCCAGGCAAGCACCTATACCTGTTTCTTCATTACGCGCAGCCACCATAATACTGATGGGGGGCCAGTTTTCAGCTTTCGGACCCGGTTTATCGGTATATCTGTACAGGGTGGTAGTTTGCCAGATTTGAAGTACCAGGTATAATCCTACCGGAATAAGCAATACAAAATATACTGGCATCAGATGGCCGCAAAATTAAATCCTTTACCCTGCATGGCTTCCATGTATCGCGGTAAAATCCAGCGCATATTTTCAGCAGCTTTGATACTATCATGAAACACAATGATGCTTCCTTCAACCGTATGCGTGCTGAGACTTTTTAAACTTTTTTCTCGGTTTAACTGCGGTAAATAATCGCAGCTAAGCAGGTTCCACATGATGATTCTAAAACCAGCTGCTTTTAACAGGTTTATTTGACGCCGTGTAATACGTCCGTAGGGCGGACGAAAGATTTTATTGGGTATAAACTGAGCTGCCTGAATTACATTTTTTACATACTCATGGGCTTCTGTATTCCAGCCTTTGAGGTGATTATGGCTGTGATTGGCCAGTGTATGTCCCTGCGCTTGAATCTGGGCTGCAATTTCGGGGTAACGCATTACGTTTTCTCCCACACAAAAAAATGTAGCTTTGGCATTAAACTGTGCAAGGGTTTTTAAAACAAACTGGGTGATTTCAGGTTGCGGGCCGTCGTCAAAAGTGAGGTAAATATTCCGGTTACTGCCGTTTTGGGTCCATTCCAGCCCGGGGTAGAGAGACTGCAACATAACAGGTACTTTAAACGGCGTAATCAAGGTTGCGAATATAGCAAATTACTTTGGGCAGGTAACTTGCAGCTTGAATTTGACCTTCCAACACCCGAAAATTATAGCTGTATTTTTCAAAAAATATAGAAACAATCCAAACAAGTGTTTACCTAATTTTGCCCCATGCCTGAAAAGATTACATTGGTAGGAGGAGGCCTCTCCGGAGGTTTGTTAGCGGTATTTTTAGCCCGAAGGGGATATGATGTGCATGTATTTGAACGCCGTGGCGATATGCGCGGAGGAAATTACGAAGGAGGAAGATCCATTAATCTGGCGTTGAGTACACGTGGTATCCGCGGACTGGAAAAAGCCGGCATTGCAAAGGAAGTATTGGACATTGCCATACCCATGACCGGGCGCATGATGCACGACAAAGAGGGTCGATTGGCATACCAGCCCTATGGAAAAGAAGGGCAAGCCATTAACTCGGTTTCACGCGGCGGATTAAATATTCGATTGTTACAACTGGCCGATGCTTATCCAAATATTCATATGTATTTTGATATGAAATGTACTTTTTGTGACCCCGAGCAAGGCGTTACCCGCTATACCAATAAAGCTGGTGAAACTTTGGAAGATAAAGCCGACATCGTTATCGGAACGGATGGCGCATTTAGTGCGGTGCGCGATGCTTTTATGAACGGACGTTTTACCTATTCTCAAACCTATGAAAACCATGGCTACAAAGAGCTAGAGATAACCCCCGATGAAAATGGGGAGTTCAGGTTAAATAAAAACTGCCTTCATATTTGGCCCCGCAGCAGTTATATGATGATAGCACTGCCAAACCCCGGTGGGAATTTTACCTGTACCTTATTCTTGCCCTGGGAGGGTGAATTGAGTTTTGACTCTCTGAAAACACCCTCCGATTTGCATGCTTTTTTTAATCGGGATTTTGCCGATACGGTAGGTATGATGCCCGGATTAACGGATGACTTTTTCAATAACCCTACAGGAGCCTTGGCAACATTCCGCTGCTATCCTTGGGTTAAAGGTCGCACTGCTTTGTTGGGCGATTCGGCCCACGGAGTAGTGCCATTTTATGGTCAAGGCATGAATTGCTGTTTCGAAGATTGTGTGGTTTTAGATGAATTAATAGAAGAGTTGAATGGAGATTGGCCTAAAATTTTGGATGCATATCAAAAATCGCGAAAACCCAATGCCGATAGCATCGCAACTCTTGCCGTGCAGAATTTTGAAGAAATGCGCGACAAAGTGGGTTCTGAATCGTTTTTGCACCGCAAACACATTGAGCATGAACTTACCGAACTTTACCCCGATTTGTTTAAAAGCCAATACGAGCTTACCACTTTCCATACAACCCCTTATAAATATGCACTGGATATGGGAGCCAAGAACGACCGTCTGCTTGACCATCTTATAAACAATGGGCTGGAAGAAAAGCTGGGCGATAAAGCCTATATGGAGGCTCTGATTAAAGAAATGCTAGCCTAAAAGAAATTAAACCCTATTAAAAGCCAGTACACAACTGGCTTTTTTTAATTACACCAGAAATACACTGAAAAAATATTTGTAGGTACAATTATTGTTTGTACATTTGTAGCGAAATTCTATGAAACTCGAGGACGAACTGCAGCAAACAAAGCCATTTTACAGCGAAAAGCACAAGCTGGCTATCAATCTGCAGTTCACCAGTAGTTGGCTTACCAATCTGTTTATGCAAGTGCTTAAGCCATTTGATTTAACCCCACAGCAATTTAACGTACTTCGCATTCTCAATGGCAAGTATCCCGAGGGCTATTGCAACCTGGATATTACCCAGCGTATGGTGGAAAAATCATCAAACTCCAGCCGCATTGTAGATAAGCTTTTAGAGAAAGGTTTTGTATTGCGTACCGAAGATCCCAATGATCGCCGTCATGTAATTATTACCATTTCTGAGGCCGGGAGAGAGGTTTTACAGCATTTTCAAATAAACGATGCCAAATGAACGAGTGGCTGGATGCCATGCGTGGAGAATAAAAAAATTTACCCTAATACATGTACCTACAATAAATGTCAAAACAAATAAATATGAAAAACAAACTCAATTTCAAACAAATCATGAAAGCTGCCGGAATAGCAGCTGGATTAGCCGCAGTGCTGAATGCCGTATTATTTTTTGTATTACACACCTCAGGTGTATTTACCGATAATATTCTGATTCAGCCTGGTATGCCCTTAACTGTAGTTCCAGTGCTATTAAGCAGCATAATACCTACACTACTGGCCGGCGGTGTATTTTTTTTATTAGAAAGGTTCACTTCCAAAGGGTTCCTTATTTTTGGTATTATTTCTATAGTGCTGCTATTGTTGTCATTTGCCAATCCGTATAAGATACCAGGCGTTACAACCTCCTATGCATTGGGATTAAATCTGATGCATTTAGTAGTGGCAGGATTTATACTTTATTTTATTCGCAGGGCTAAATTGCAAATAAATAATGCCTGATGCATAAAGAAATTGAAATATTATCCCAAGGGCACATGGTGCCCCTGGGACCCGATATGATGGTAAGAAGGGTAATTCCCAACCATTATATCCAAACCGTGGGGCCCTTTGTGTTTTTAGATCATATGGGGCCTACGGTGCAAAATCCCGATGTTAAGGCCCAGACTCGCGGTACAGGTGCACATCCACACAGGGGGATCATTACTTTTACCTATTTATTCAGTGGTGAAGTAGAACATTACGACAGCAGGGGCAACCACAGCATTGTTAAAGCCGGCGGAGCGCAATGGATGAAAGCGGGCAACGGTATTATTCATGACGAGGGACCCACCCGTGAATTTCAGCAGCAAGGGGGCACACTGCACGGCATTCAATTATGGATTAATTTGCCGGGGGTGATTAAAAACGAAGAACCTGAATATGCCGCCTTGCAAAGTGCGGATGTGCCCGAGATTGAACTGGGGAATAATGCAGGCAAATTGCGCGTTCTTTTGGGTGAATATAGTGAGAAAAAATCACCCCTAAAAAACTTTTCTTCTTTGGTGAATTTACATCTTCAACTCAATGCTAGTAGTAATTTTGAATTAAAATTAATACCCGATTTTGAATACGGAATTTACTTGCCGCTGGGCGAAATAACTATTGGCAACAAGCAGATAAGAGCTGGAGAATTTGCTACATTGTCTGCCGCAGGTGATGTGCTTGCGCTTAAAAATGAAAACCAACATGCCTTAGATATTATGATTTATGGCGGTCTTCCATTGGGTGAACCTATGTATGCCGAAGGTCCGTTTGTAATGGGCAATAAATTAGAAATTGCCCATGCCTACCGCGATTTTTATGCCGGTAAATATGGAGAAATTACATATTGATTTCAGCACAATGCAACCCTGCACTGCACCGAAACCAATATCAGTAATTGTTCATTCAGGTAAGGCCAAAGTTTTTTACTTTTTAATTACCAGAATATCTTTTTGTTCGCCCAATGCGCTGCTGATTTTATACAGGTAAGTGCCATCTGGCAAATCGTTTACATACAAATTGTTCACACCGGGTTGCAATGGTTGTGTTATAATTTTTTGGCCGGTAAGGGCATATAATTCAAATTGCAAACCGGAATAATTGTTTTTATTTACAATGGAAATTTCGCCATTGCTTGGATTGGGAAATACGCGAATATTATACAATACAAATCCCGGTGTTTTTGCAAAATCGGGTACAATAAACTCTAAGGTATCTTTTGCTATGCATCCATTGTTTGTAATTGTATGTATCAGTTGGATTTTTGTATTTACATAATGGGTTAAATCCATTGTTACTGAATCTCCGCTGCGACTGATGGTGTCCAATGTCCAACTATGGATACCTGTTTTTTGTTTGCCCGAAAACGAATAAATAAAGTGGTTGTTGTTAAATAGGATTCCTGCATTTGGAATGGGAATTATTTGGGTTTTACTAATGGCGGATCGATTGCTTAAGCATCCATTTTCATTTTTTCCCTGCAGGTAAAAACTATCTTTATGTACTAAATTATAATTGTAAAAACGTGAGTTTGATTTTTGCATTAGGCTGTTGTTTTTATAAAATAAAAATGTATCAATTGTGGCATCCGGGTTGGCATTTACCTGCAAGGTTAAATTATTTTGTGATGTGCAATTAATGAAATTCAAAGGGGCATCCCACTTAGGATTATTTATGGTATCCTCATGAATTACAATAGATATATAAGTGTAGCCGCAGGATAAATTGGAAGAATCGAGAATACCGAAATCAAAGGTTTGGGTTTTGGTAATTAAAATATTTTGCAAGCTGTCTTTGCCTTTACTTACGCCATTAATGGTAATACCGGCATTGATATTTTTAATACCATGGATAATCACCGGTACAGTGCTGTTTTTACAAGCCCGGGTTTTCCCGGGAATTACACTAAAATCCAGCGGTGCACAGGCCAGGGTTTTACCTATAATTTCACTTATTTCGGTTTGTCCGCACGGTCCAGGTACCATTGCGTATACCATGGCTTTCAAACTGTGGTTGCCAAGCAGGTTTGATATATCGTGATACAACCCCATATTACCAGAACTGGGCGTTATCCAGGTTTTGCCACTGTCGGTGCTGATTTTATAACCCGTTGCGCCATTAATTACGGCCCAATTCACTCTAAATCCCGTGAATTTAATTTGATCAATACTCAAAGTGGGGCCAGTATTTAATGTGCGAATTTGAATGGATTTTGTTACCCCATTGCTCACACATCCCGAAGCAGATTTTCCCCACACGGTAGCAGTTATGGCTGAATTTTTAACCTTAACCGGCAAGGTATCGCGGGTACTAAACGGGCCGGATGCACTTGTAAAACTCCATGAGTCGGCCTTACCGATTTTTGTCTGGGCTTTAAATGTAATCCAAGAGTTGGGGCAAACTGTATCCAACCCTCCTAGGGTTCCTAATTCTAAGGCAGGAGGAGGTAAAACATGCACCATCACTTTGTTTGAAACGGTTGCGCATCTGCTGGGTGCAGTTACAGTTACCCAGTATTGGGCTGAATCTTTGGCATAAATGGCATTTACATTTTGATTGGTCAAATTCCATTTGTAAGAATATCCGCTGCCGATATTGGCCGAAAGTCTAACACTGTCGCCCTTGCATATAGTTTGGGCCGATGCAGGAGATAAGGCAGCAGAAGGGGGCGTATACACTGTAAAAGTAAAACTATCTTTGGCACCGGTTGCTTTGTTGTTTTTTACAGTTAAATAGGCTTTAAAAATGCCAGTGGAACTGTATGTAACAGTGGGCGTTGCCGAAGTACTGGTAGCAGGGCTGCCGCCTGTAAACTTCCAGTCGTAAGAGGTTGGGTTGCCGGTGACCGTAGCTTTAAAATTAAGCGTGCGTCCGCTACAGGCGGCCGAATCAACAAGCTTTATTTTGCCGGTTGGAATAAGGCTTGAGGGTGATATTGTAAATGATTTAGCATAAATATAATCGCCGGATTCCTGGTAATCATTGTTGGCACTATTCAGGGTTACATAAAATTTCACATTGCCCACATTGGTTTTTGGTGCAGTCCATTTTATTGCCCATGCTGTAGAATCGGTGCTTACGGCTGAACTACCTGTAGACGTTTGATAAATGTAAAATCGGGTTTTGCCGCTAACAGTTGTAGAGGTTGTTGAGCTGCGTGAATCTAAATTCGCAAAAGTACCGCATGCCTGATTGCTGCCATCCAGACAGGTCATTTCAAAACCAAAACGTGAAATTCCGCTTTCTTTATAAGTCAGATATAGGGTGTAAACCGAGTCGGGGATATATCCATTACCGGTGAAATTGCCAATGAGTTTTATTTTACCCCATTTGGTGCCACTGGTTTGCAGTGCATAGGTAGTATGGCAACCCGAGTAGGTGCAGTTATTTTCTGATGGTGCATTTGTATAAGCAGCTGGCGGATAAGACTGGTATGTGCGGGTATAAAATACCACGCAAAATGCCGCTGCTAGAAGAATTATTTTAAGTATTTTGGAGTGCATTCTTGGTTGGGTTCAAATTACTCTTATTAAACGAGACAATTTTGAAATGTTGACACTCGGATGATGTTTGTTTAACTTAAACTGACAATTGGGTAAAACATATAATTACTGCAATTTCCCAAAAGGTTTATATAAGTAGTTTCATATATTAAAGTTAAAATTTTAATATTTATTGTGGACCTGAAAAACAGAGGGACTAACATTTTACAAATTATGCTTATATCCAATTTTACCAATTTTAACAACATGCCTTACAGGGGATTAAACCTTTTAGATTTACATTTGTCTAAGTTAACGAATATGCATCTTCTAAAATTCAAAACCCTAATTCTGGTAGGGACTTTAGCTTTTATCGCTACAATAAATGCGCAGTATTTCCCACCCCTAACAGGCAATACCTGGGATACGATTTCTCCCACTTCCTTGGGCTGGTGTACCAATAAAATTACCCCTTTGTATAATTTTTTAAGTCAAAAAAATACCAAAGCATTTATAGTATTGAAGGATGGTAAAATAGTGCTGGAGAAGTATTTTGGCACCTTTACCGCAGACAGCGCCTGGTATTGGGCATCGGCGGGTAAAAGCCTCACCTCTATGCTGGTAGGCATTGCCCAGCAAGATGGAAAATTAGAAATATCCGATACCAGCAGCAAATACCTGGGAGTGGGTTGGACAAATTGCACACCCCAACAGGAAGCAAAAATTACCATTAAACATCAGCTAAGTATGACTTCGGGATTGGATGACGGAGTGCCCGATCATTATTGCACCCTGGATACCTGCCTCATATACAAAGCCGATGCTGGCACCCGTTGGGCTTATCACAACGGGCCATATACACTTTTGGATGGGGTAATTGAAAACGCCACGGGCCAAAATTTAAATGCATTTTTTAATCAGAAAGTGAAAACCAATACCGGTATTAATGGTATTTTTATTCAGGTGGGATATAACAATATTTTTTACAGCAAGCCCCGTATGGCTGCGCGTTATGGCCTGCTTATTTTGAATAAAGGGGTATGGAATGGTACAGCAATTTTAAAAGATACCGCCTATTTCAGGCAAATGACCAATACATCGCAAACCCTAAATAAATCTTATGGGTATTTATGGTGGTTAAATGGCAAACAATCCTACATGGTACCGGGTTTGCAAGTGGTAATTCCGGGAAAATTATTTCCAAATGCCCCATCAGATATGGTATCGGCATTGGGTAAAAACGGACAGTTTATTAACGTAGTGCCTTCCCAAAATTTAGTAATGATACGAATGGGAAACGAGCCGGGTGGGGGAGATGTGCCCTTCACGCTGAATGATTCTATCTGGAAAAAACTGAATGAAGTAATGTGCAACAGTTCAACTACAAAAAACTTCAATCAGGCACCACAAATTCGGGTTTACCCCAATCCAAGCCAGGGTGCTGTGCATATTGATTCGGAACAGGCTGGGTTTACGGCAAGTCTCCTAAATATTTCCGGACAAGTTGTGCAGTTGCAATCCACCCAAAACGGATCTGTTGATTTCAGTAATTTAAAACCTGGGGTTTATTTTATAAAGATTCAGGGCGAAAGTGGCTGGAAGCAGGTTCAAAAATTGGTGGTTACCGAAAAATAGGATTATTTGCAGTATGAAAATAGGAATTTTGGGTACAGGCGGGGTTGGGCGCACCATTGGAAGCAAACTCATAGAAATGGGCCACAGCGTAATGCTGGGATCGCGCACAGAGAAACACGAAAAGGCCGGCGAATGGAGTTTAACCCAAGGGGCAAACGCACAGGTGGGTACTTTTTCCCAGGCAGCGGCTTTTGGCGAATTGCTTTTTAACTGCACCAAAGGAGATGCAAGCCTCCAAGCCCTTGAAATGGCTGGCCCTGATATTTTAAATAAAATTTTAATTGATGTTACCAACCCCCTGGATTTTAGCCAGGGTATGCCCCCAAGGCTGATACCAGAACTCTCGAACGATAACTCATTGGGTGAAGAAATACAGCGCAGATTTCCAAACATTAAGGTAGTAAAAACCTTTAATACCATGTGGGCCGGATTAATGGTAAACCCTGATTTGGTTGCCGATGGAAATCATGTAAATTTTGTGTGTGGAAACGATGCAGAAGCTAAAAACCAGGTTGTACAATTGTTGCAGGAAATGGGATGGAAATCCACCTCTTTGATAGATCTTGGCGATATCACTGCTGCGAGGGGTACAGAAGCATACCTGCCTTTGTGGCTGCGATTATACGGCGCTAAAAAAACCGGGGCTTTTAATATTCAGATTGTAGGTTAATAAACCCCATTATTTTTTATTTTTAGCCCGCATAATACTGTCAATTATATTCGGGTTAACTTTGGTTTTATAGCCCGTTTTAAGATTTAGTTTTTCATGCGTGGCGCTTTGTTTGCGCTTTTCGCGGTTGGGTACAATTATGTTTACATAAGCAAAAATGGCAATCACCGTAATTACTATAAAAAATACGGTTGCTACAATCAGTTTGTTGCGTTGTTGCTTTTCCATCAGGGCAATGGGATATTAAATTCGGTAGCAATTTCGGTTAAATCTTTCACTACTTGTTCCACCAGTGGAATTCCGGCGGTTTTTCTGCGGTTGTATTCCAGCCTTTCCGCATCACCGGGTATTTTTACAGGATGGTTGGCATCGGCGGGGCGGGTTTCTCTGAAACGGCGTATCCACAGGTCCATATTGGATTTAAATTCGGAGGTATCGCGGAAGGCGTCTACACGCCAGGCGCCTACAAAATGGCCTATACCTTTGCCGGGAGCATTGGCAGCGGGTTCTAAAAATGCAACAAAGGGCGGAACCCATGGACCGAAATTGGCACCACTCAACACTCCGCTTAAAATATCTACTACCGCGCTTAGTCCATATCCTTTATAGCTGCCGTGGTCCATATCGCTGCCCAGGGTGAGCACCATTCCGCCTTTTTTCAATTCGGTAGGATCTGTGCTGGGTGCACCTGAGTTTTGTACCAGCCATCCTTCTGGAATTTTTTTGCCTGCGCGTTCGGCAATTTCCAGTTTTCCGTTGCTGGCAGCCGATGTAGCCATATCCAGCACAAAAGTGGGCTCTTCGCCGGCCGGTATTGCAAAACAAATGGGATTGGTACCCAACATGCGTTCTGCACCCAGGGCAGGGGTTACCAGCGGACTTGCATTGGTTACGGCAAAGCCAATCATATCGTTTTCGGCGGCCATCAGGGCATGATGACCCGCAATGCCAAAATGGTTGCTGTTTTGTATGGCCACCCATCCGGTGCCGCAGTTGCGGGCTTTTTCAATGGCCAGTTGCATAGCATAGGGTGCAGCAACCAGGCCTATGCCTCCATCGGCATCCAGGGTAGCGGTAGAGGGTGTTTCGCGTACAATTTTAAATTCAGGCGAAGGATTAATGCGCCCTTTTTTTATCAATCTCAGGTATCCGATCAGTCGGGCTACTCCATGGCTGTCAATCCCGCGCAAATCGGCATGAATAAGCACTTCAGCGGCCAGGGCAGCATCTTTTGGCGAAAATCCATTGGCCAGAAAAATATCGGTTGTCCATTTTTCCAGCTGCCTGAAATCAATAATCATGGGGCGAAATTAATATGGATTCGGGCATCTGTATAAAATAAAAAAGCCCCCGTTTTTGCGGAGGCTTTTTTAAATCATTGAGTGCGGATTATTTTTTAGCTTTTTCAGCTTTTTTCAGCACTTTGGCAATTTCTTTTTGTTTGGCAGCTTTGGCCAGGGCGCGGGCAGTTTTGCCACCGTTGTTTACGGCTTTCAAATCCGCTCCTGCATCGATCAAAGCTTGCACAGCGGCCATGTTACCATATTTAGCAGCTACCATCAGAGGGGTTTCGCCATTGGCATCACGGGCATTCAAATCCAGGGCATCGCCATATACTTGTTTTGCTTTGTTAATTGCACCTGCCATATTGTATTGGGCAAACACACTCAGCAATGGTGTATTAAAGCGGTCTTTGGCGTTGAGGTCGAGGCCAGTTTGACCAAGGATGAAATCCAGGATATCACCCCTTTGTGCTTTTGCAGCCAGGGCCATCAGGTTGTCTTCATTCTCAAATTTCTTTTTAAAGATCCAGGTGTAAACACTCCATTCTTTAAATTCATTGAGGTCGTTGTCTTCTATCGCCAATTGCAGGTTTCTAAACACCGCATACTGTAAGAGTCCGTCGTTGGTGTAGGTAATCCGGTGTACACCATTTCCTTGTTCGGCTTGCATACCCAGCAGGTTATACAAATCGTAGAATACATCTTGTTTTACGCAATCGCACTCTTCGTCTACATGGTAATCCCATCCTGGACCGCGAACCAAAATACCTTCGATAAAGCCGTTCATGTTGAATACAGGTCCGCCAGAGTTACCGTGGAAAGCATCCAAATCGGTAAGGAAAGAGGTGGTATAATCTTCGTTATTGGTAACGTGTGCGCTATCGGCCACTTTCAGGGGCAAACCTTCTGGAGAGCCTATCATGGCAATCATCTGGTCGAATTTAACGGCACCGCCAGTGCGGAATTTGTAAGGTTTACGGCCGGTTACTTTGCGGTTCAGGCGAATAATGCAATAGTCGTATTCTCCGTTTTCGGTGAGTTGACGGTCCAGAATTTCAACACCCTGGTATTGGTTAGACTCTGGAATGGTGATGTATTTGCCAGATAAATTAAAGCTTACATCTGCGGTGTAGTCAAAAATCCAAACAGTGTTCAGCAATTTTTCCTGGTCGGTAATACAGTGACCTGCGGTTACCAGTAAATCGGGTGCAATAAGGAAGCCGGTACAGAAACCTGCAATGGGTTGATCCAGGAAGCGCACTCCGTCATCGAATTTGTTTTTACCGAAGTAATTAATCAATCCGTCACGCAGAGTTCCGGTGCTGATGCGGCTGCCATTTACCTGGCTTTTGTTAACGGCTGTTGCAGTGGCTCGCATGTAATCGCGGTACTCCCATTTGGTTGAAGCTTCGGCGCGGGTATCGGGGCCCCATGCGCCGCGGCTGGCTGCATCCTTGCTCTCGAACCAAGGAATGTTCTTGTCTTGCGCCATTGCAAGTGTGGTAAATCCAAACAAGGCAATAGCCAAAAGGTTTCTTTTCATGCCTGCAAGTTTAATCATTTTTGTTTTCATTATTTGTGTTTTTTAGATTGGTTTTGGTATTTATATCCTTTATAAAAAAAAAGTAAACGATATTGGAATAATTTTTGTGGTAAAAGGGAAATTTATTTTTATTAAATGAAAAAAAGCCACCCGAAGGCAGCTTTTTTCTAGATATATTAATTTGATTTTCAATTTATTTCTTACCTGGCTTTAAGCGAACTGTGTATTCGGTAGTAGTTCCCCCACCGCTGGTTTTACTTACCTTTAAATTCTCTCCGCTACGTGTTTGGCTAAAACTTTGGCCAAATATTTTGGTGGCCGGATGGGTATAGGTTTCTTCTCCACTTCCACGCGTTTTTGCAATCATTTTAAAATCTATTTTTTCGCGGGTAGCAAAAACTTTGTAAATATATTTTCCATAATCAACCCTTAAACGTCTGAATAAACCTTCAACAATTTGGGTCTTTCCGGCGGGCAGATAAAAGTCAAGCGGCTCATCCTCATTCTCATAATCGGGCAATACCACACTCACTGCGCCATTGGGTGCAATCTCCAATATATTTACATACACATCGTACATGCCGGTATTGCTTAGTTTTAATTGCATTACATCATCGTCGATTAATTCCAGGTTGCCATTAAATAATCTGCTACTCATAGGCACCGGTGTGATAATGGGATCCTGACCGGCATACCCGTCAAAATGGCTGGGAATAAAACTCAATTCCACACGTAAATCCGGATCATTAAAATTCGCTTCCGCCATTAATTTACCCTGCATATAATTGGTTAAATCCTGGTTCAGAGCAGTATAGGCATCCCTTTGCTCAAAAGGCTTGCGACCATCCAACAGACTTAAAAAATATTTGCCTTTTTCCTGGTTTATTAAAACCTCAGGATTTTTTTCGGTCCACTCAATAAATTGTAATTTTTGAATATTGTTTTTAACTGCTTTTTTATCGCCCTTGAAACTATCGTCAAAACCCACTTTTAATTTTATAGAGCCATAAGCTTGTTCGGTAACAAATACCCACAGTTGTTCAGGGGTATAATTACTTAAATCCTTATCTAAACCTACCCAAGCTTTGCCATTTTCAGCTGCAGTTACAGTGCCGCTGTATATTACTCTATCCTCTTTATATTCGGTAGAACCGGCGGGCATAACGGCCACCTTACTTCCCACATACAATCCACTCAGAGTTCCGCCTTGTACTACCAATATTCCGGTTTTAACATATTTTACATGGTAATAATTGCTTTGTTTTACAGGTTCACCGCCAAAAACTCCGTTGTTTACATTCCCTTCAACCATGGGTACCTGGCCCAGTTTCCAGCTTGCCATGCGGGCATTTACATAGGCAAAAAGGGTGTTGTAGGTATCGCCGGTTTTAATCAAGTTTAAAGATTGGTATATGGCAAAAGAAAGTGAGCCGTAATCATCGTGTTCCTGGTTGGTTTCTTTGGCCTGGCAGGCAGAGAATAAAACCACTGGAGATAAATCGGCCTGGGCACCCAAAAATTCATCCAAACTTCCATCGGTGCTATTCTGTATTTTTAAAGGATCAAATCCGGGAGGGGTCATGGGAGATTCAGTGCCGCGGCATCGATTGCCGCGCAACATGGTGCCAGAGTGGCAAGCATCCGATACTACCCATACATCGCCATCAGCGCCAACTTTTCCGCGAATGCCATTAATAAGTGTGCTTAATTCATCATCGCGCAGGTGTTTTTCGCCTTTATAGCCTTTGTGATAACGCATAGGCGCATCGTAGGTTACTATGCATTCGTCCAGTCCATCCAATTCATCTATTTTACCATTGGTGCTATCATCCCACAATTGTTGGCCGTGGCCGCTAAAGTGGATATACACCACATCGCCCGGATTTACACTGGCTTTTAATTTGGCAAAACCATCGCGAATACCCTGCAATGTGGCTTGCTCATTTTGTACATGGATAATTTTATCAAAACCCTGCTTTGTAAGGGCATCGGTAATAATGGTATCATCGCGCAAGGAACTCAGATTGCCCCATTGCTCATTTTCACCATACTGGTTTTTGAATTTTGCAATGGCCACAATCAGGGCCACACGTTTGGGTTCATCAGCCTTAGGATTTTTGCGAAATCCCTGGTTTCCGGCAAGTATGCCTATTATGGCTATCAGGTACAGGTACTTTTTCATGCTTTGGTTTTAGAATCTATACACTTATCGGTCCGAAGGTAAATGTATTTGTCTAAATTTCAACTTTAATGCCACAAACTGTTTAGGCCCCGAAACTACAATCCCGGCGGGCAATTGTACATACCATAAAAGTAGTATATGATTAAAAATCAGAGCGATATTGCACTGTGGGTGTGCAGGATACGGTCGTAATATTCAAACCGGGTTTGCCCTGTATATATAATCTGCGAAATGGCCAGGGTCATTACCCCCGAAGCGCGTTCCATAATCAAGTCGTTCTCATGTACACCGGTTTTTCCGGTTTGATGAAAATGTAAAATGCTATCAATGTCTGGCTGAGGATGATTTTGCACAAAAGCATCAAATATTAATTGTCTTTGCAACTGTGCTTCTTCATCGTATAGCGTTGCACTGCTCCAAATGGCTGGTTTCTGTGGCAATGGTTTTAAATATTTTTGGTTTCCATCCCATCTGAACTCGGCCAATTCTCCGCTGTTTTCTGCACACACAATGGTAAAGGGCTCAATGCCTTCCAGGTTGTAATCACGTGCAAAATCTGCTAGCGTTTCAAAACTAAAAATATCCAACAACACAATGCCCCGGCTTAATCGGTAAGGTGGGCGATGGCTGTGTTTTTCAAAAGCCCCGTTTAGCAAACAAATGGATTTTTGCGCCGATGCTGCCATCCAGGTGCCACCCGCCCTTCCATCTTTGGGCATTATTATTTCAATCCCGTGAATGGTATAAATCTGAGGATGCCAGGCAGGTTCGCGCATTTTATCCTCATCGCGGTTGTGCGTAAATATATATCCGTTTTTATATGGAAAATAGGTGAGGGTACACATTTATTTCCCCAGCCATTTGGCTATTAAATTTTCGTATTCGGGATTATTATCGGGCAATGAAAAATTAAAATTCAGGGTTTCCAATGGCATATAATTAAATGTTATTTCACTTACCAACCCAGCGCGACTTACTACTGCTGTAATGATTCCCGGATATCCAATGTTGCGGATAATCATATCGGCATCGTTATTTACACGTGTACCATTTATCGCAATTAATTCATCGTTTACATTCAATCCGCCATTCCAGGAACATGAATTTCGAGTAATATTTTTAATTACCGTTTTGCCATTTTCCAGGGCCGTGGTAATTCCCAATTCTTTCTTTTTTACTGCATCGCGTTTTACTTCAACACCAAGCGGGGCGAGCAGCAAAGCATAATCGGGTTCCTGGGTGGTGTATACATGTTTATTAAAAAAATCCTGCAAATTGCTACCACAAATTTCGCCAGCGCTTGCTATAAATTCAGCTTCGGTAAATCCGCGTTTTTTCTCTTTATAATATCGTGCATATAATAATTTCATTACATCATCCAGATTTTTATTTCCTTTGGTTTCTGCAATAATTTTAGCATCGAGCAAAGCCGCTACCACCAAGCCTTTTGAGTAATAGGAGATGCTGGTGTTTTTGCTGTTTTCATTGGGGCGATATTCTTTTATCCAGGCATCAAAACTACTTTCCGCCAACGATTGAACACGGCTGCCCGGGCGATTTTCCAATGCATTTACATATTTTTCCAATACTTCTACAAAGGCTTCTTTTTTAATTAAACCTGCACGCAAAAGCGATAATTCGTCGTAGTAACTGGTAATGCCCTCGGCCACCCACAGCTGGCGTGTATAGTTTTCCTGGTTGTAATTAAATGGACCTAATTCTATAGGACGAATGCGTTTTACATTCCACAAATGAAAATATTCGTGGGCGCATAATCCTAAAAATGATTGGTATTTTTCTGCATCTATCCAGGCCCAGCGATTCATCATTACACAGCAGCTGTTTTTATGCTCCAAACCGCCGCCACCGCTTTCTACATTTTGTACAATTAATACATATTTTTTGCAGGGATGCTCGCCAATAATATTGGCCATAACGGTACACATTTTTTGCAAATCCAATACAAATTTCTTCGTATCACAATTGCTCAAACCCACCATCACCAGGGTATGAGGCACACCCATTACCTCAAAAGAATATTCTTCCTGGTTGCCAATTTCTATCGGACTATCCGCCAGTTCGTCGTAATTTTCAAAAACAAATTCATGTGCATTTGCACCTGCATTTAATGAGGTTGAAACTTTTTGCCAGGCGGCAGGGAAATTGAGTATAACAGTGCCGGGTTTTTCTTTCAATTCATCAACCAAAACAAAAACCGATGAGTTGTGTAAAAATGCATGCGATGCATCGATGAACGAGGTGCGCACCGAAAATTCGAATGCATACAAATCATAGCTGAATTGGATTTTTTTAGCACCGGCGGTATTCAGGGTCCAGGTATTTTTATCGGTATGCAGGGGGGTAACGGATTTGCCATCGGCCAGGGCTTGCACATTTTCAATGCTTTTTTCAAACTCCCGCACCAAATAGCTGCCTGGCGCCCAAACCGGCATTTTAAATGAAAGCGATTTGCCATCATAATTATTTACTTCCACAGTTACGCGGGCATAATGGGTGTGGGGTTCACTAATTTGAATCTGGTATTGTATTGTGGGTTCGGTTTTGGCCATGAGATTAGAGGCTGCAAAAAAAGTTAGGATTGTGGCAAAAAGCATGCGCATTGTGCAAAAATCTGAAATTTGAATCAATCTTGGTTAATATATTTGTCCGTATATAAACCATGCTTCGAAGAATCTCCGCCATTTCTCTGATTGCCTTGCTCGTATTTCAAGGTTGTGAATATGCCCATGAGCCTGCCCCGCCTTTTAGCTGTGATGCTGCAAAACCAACTACATATAATGCGGATGTAAAGCCCATTATCAATGCCAATTGTGTTTCGGGCTGCCACGAACCTGCCGGTAGTTACAACTCGCTGCCGCTTACTACTGCAACTGAGGTAAAATTTGCAGTGCAATCGCGCAATCTGCTTAAAACTATAAACCATGCAGCGGGTTTTTCGGCCATGCCACAAAATCAGCCCAAATTGATTCAGACTGATATTGATAAAATTACCTGCTGGGCCGATAATGGCTTTAAAGATTAAACCATGCAAAAACTAACTCCTATACACCCGACACCCTATTACGCCGTGATTTTTACATCCAAACGCACTGAAGGAGACAATGGCTATGGCGAAACCTCCGACCGTATGGAGGAACTCTGCCGCAACTCGCCCGGTTTTCTGGGCATGGAACACGCCCGCAATGAGTTGGGTATTACCATATGTTATTGGGATACTTTGGAAAATATTGCGCTGTGGAAAGCCAATACCGAGCACCAGGAAGCCCAAAGGATGGGTTACGAAAAGTGGTACTCCTATTATAATGTGCGTGTTTGTAAGGTGGAGAAGGAGTATGGGTGGGGGTGACGAGCAGCCGAACGAACAGCCGAAAGACAGCCGAAAGGCAGCCGTAACAACAGCCGTACCGACAGCCGATAACGGATGTTGGATCATGGATGGCGGAAACAGCCGATTTAAACAGCCGTATTAACAGCCGAAAGACAGCCGATGAACAGCCGAAGAACAGCCGATATCGGATGGCGGATCTCGGATTCTTGGTACACTTATACTTTTCGTTTCTAATTCTGGTCGGTTTCACCTCCCTATAATTTTTCTCTTACGAAAGGCCTTATTGGAACGCGGTCGGTTGCACCTCCCTCCAGTTTTTCTCCTACGAATGGCTTTTTGGAACGCGGTCGGTTTCACCTCCCGCATATATCATTGCTGTACTGACGAATCAAAGTAAATTAATTGCCTGTAATGAAGAATTTCAAAACACACCCATCAGGAAAATGAATGGATAAACGCGGTTAATAATTGCTTAAGTAGGATAATGTACCCAATCCATTTGTTAATGTGCTCCATTATCGCAGTGCTGAACTGTACTTTCGGGTACGTGGACCCCACACACGGGGTTTAGAACCGGACTAACGGGGTTCTGAACCGGACTCACGAGGTAGCGAACCCCATTGACGGGGTAGTGAGCCGGACTAACGGGGTTCCGAACCCAACTCACTGGGTTCCGAACCGGACTAATGGGGTAGCGAACCCCACTCACGGGGTTCCGAACCGGACTAATGGGGTAGCGAACCCCACTCATGGGGTTCTGAACCGGACTAATGGGGTAGCGAACCCCACTCACGGGGTTCTGAACCGGACTAATGGGGTATCGAACCTCACTCACGGGGTTCCGAACCCAACTCACGGGGTAGTAAACCGGACTAATGGGGTATCGAACCCCACTAACTGAGTAAGGAACCCCATTCACGGAATATGGAACCGGACTAGCGGGGTAGGTGGGCGCACTTATTGGGTAGAGAATCCTTAGAATGGGGTAACAGAGGTATTAAATTATATGTCGAACTGGATTTATGGGGCAGCCTATCCCTCAAACGGATTGGAATACCCCGTAAATGCGTGCAGTTGATGCCGGGTGGAGCTGCAATTGTGCAATCAGAGTATGTGGCATGGGCTTCAACCATTTTCTCTACATGCGAGTTATAGAGGTTGAAACGGCCTTTGAAAATCTCAACCTATTGGATAAAACCATCTCCCATATAGGCTGGTTACACAATAAACGGGGCTATAGTTTTCGAACTCATTGCGCATGATATGGATTCTTAGCCATTCATTGGATTTAAATACAGGTTTTTTTTGAGCTATAATTTACATCCCCAATTGTGCTATTTTCTTTCAAATACCCTATATCGGTATTCCTTATATGGATGTTTATAAATACTCATTCATTAACTGAATGGCTTAATTCAAAAATTCATTTTTGGGTATTCTCAAACTCAAACATTGTAAAAAACAGTCCAAAATAGGGTATGAGTATGAACCCAAATCGGATAAAAATGCATCAAAAAAAATTAGAGTTACTCCTTATTATATATATAGAAAATAGGATTACGAAATTATAGTTTGTAAAATGCTGAAAATCAAGCAATTATAAGTAATAAAGGTATTTCGTTGGTTCAAAAGGCTGTTTTGTAAACAAAAAACGTGCCTTAATAAAACGAAACTCCATTTTAGTAAACCGAAAGCCTAGGTTCGTTAACTAGTTGATGTGGCTCAGTAACTTACGTATGACCTTTGTATCAACAAACAAGCAAAAACAAACAACAAAATGAAAAACTCTAACATCAAAATCGGTTTCGGAATTGTGGCAGCAATCATCCTGGGTATCTTTACTCAAAGCGCTAATGCCAGAACAGTATTCACTTCAAAAGTTACCACCGGTAACTGGAGTTCTAGCAGCAGCTGGGTAAAAACCGGAACCGGCAGCCCGATTGTTTACATTATCAAAGCTGGCAACACCATTACTTTAAATGAAAATGCATCTGGTAAACTGGATTCAGTAATTATCAACGGTCAATTGATCTTCGGACTGGGCAAAAAAATCGAAATGAAAGAAAACGGCGCTGTAGTAGTAGAATTCGGTGGCCAGATTTCAGGTGGAAATGCCAATTCTAAATTTGACTGGGAAGATTCAAATACTGACATTGGTGGCCCATTTAATGGTACCAACCTCATCGACGGTCCACAATATGCAACCCTGGCTACTACTGTTTTAGGTGGTGGTGTTCCTCAGCCTTCATTTGTAAGCTTCTTAACTGCTTTGCCAGTAAGCCTTAAATCAATCGAAGTAGACGAGGTAAATAGCGAGTACATCCTTAGCTGGATATCTGTAGACGAAGCTGCCAACACCACTTTCAACGTTGAAGTTTCTACCAACGGTACTGATTACAACCTGGCTGGTAGCCGCGAAATTTCTGAAGAAACCAGCACTGCTGCCTTCTCTGTAAACATGGGCAAACAAACCAAATCTTTCTACACCCGCCTGGTGCATGTTGATGCAAATGGCACCCGCACCATCCTGTCAGTTGTTTTCACTAAAGTAGCTGCTGCCAATGAAATGGTACGTGTGTTTCCACAAGTATTGCAAAGTGGTGCTGCCCTGAATGTAGTTTTAACCGAAGCTGGTGACTACAAAATGGAAATCTTTAATACCAACGGTGTGCAGGTTAAAAGCAGCCAGTTGAATACCCAAACCAACAATGAAGTAACTGCCATCAACAGCAATGACCTGGGCTTGGCCAACGGATGGTATGTGGTAGTAATTACCGGAACCAACGGTGTAGCTGCTAAAACCAAAATTGTTGTAGCCCAATAATTAAACCCAACAAAAGAACACGATTTCAAACCAATCGATATAAAAATCATAATAATCAGGTAGAGATGAACCACGGAACACACAACTTCAGCAATCTGGCCCAAGCTTTAAACAAAGTGGAAGCCAACCTGCAACAGTTGTGTGTTTTTGTGGATTCAGAGCAGATGCTGAGTCTTGATTTCCAGGAAGTGATTCAAAAGCGCATCAATCAAAGTTCAAAACAAAATCCAACTAACTTGAACCAAGCAAAAATCAATGCCAACACCGCCAGTTGCGAAAGCAATCATTTAACCCCTGCCAGGGTTGAAGTGGCTGAAAACTACAATGCTGCCAGCGCTGTAGATTTTCGTTTTCACATGGCTATTGGATTGCGGTTAAAAAGCCTTTCCGGCCTGATGTCCGGTTTGTTTGTTAATTGGAGGTTGAAACATACCGCAATCACCGCTATTTTAAGTACCGGATTGCGTTTTGGATTTAAAAAAGATGTGGCTCCACTTTCTGGAAATCAACCATCTGTTCGCCAAATGGAATTAAAGCTCAATCAATTGCGCCAGGATTTAAAACAGGTGATTAACAAATGTGAATCACAGTATACCGGCAATCAATATTGGTTGAGTTAAATCCCCGTTTTTCCCCGCTTAAGTGAGATCAAACCAATCCAAACCAAACGAATCGAACCTAACTCAAACAAGTAAAGATTAAACCAAGCACCCAAACCAGAAATGAATAACCCAAAAGAAATAAAAACAAACCCGGGCATAGCGAAAACAAGAAGCAAGGCGAATGAAATTATCGCCCCCCTTGTTTGGCTGTTGGATATATGCCTGGATTTAAGTTTGGACCTGTATAAAACAAAAGGCCTGGATAAAAATCCAGACCCTTTGTTCATAATTCTCAGGTAGAGCCCGTTTTCCCTCTAAGAAACTTAAGTGGATCAAACCATTCCACCGGCCCTACCTGAAAAAAATAAGATTATTCATCAGCGCAAAAGCGTAATTGTTCCGTTAAATACATAAGATTTACCTGCCATATCTTTAGCTACGATATAATAAGCGTAAACACCATCAGGGGCAGGTTGGTTCTCGTAATTGCCGTCCCAGGCGTTTAAACACTCAGTTCCGTCAAATACTTTTTGGCCCCAGCGATTGAAAATTTTCATTTCATAGCCGCTAAAAAACACCCCATCGGGTCTGAATTTCTCATTCAGGTTATTGGCATCAGGGGTAAAGGCATTGGGCACAAAAAAACGAATCTCGGGTACATATTGGGTATGATTAGATACAGAAACAACATGGTAAGAACTATCCGGATAGGCCAAAGGCTGCTCGCGGGTAGCAATAACCCTGTAAATGATATCCTGTACGCAGGTTTTAGGTATCTGATTGTCGATAAACGACAAAACATGGCCATCTACTTCACCAATGTGAATAAAACTGCTGCCACCTATGCTGCGTTCGATGCTGTAAGATTTTACACCCTCATTCCAGTAGATATATGGCGACCAGCTTAGCACTGCGTCCTGGTTTTCGCCCTGGCCTTTAACTTTCAAAACAATATTGCGACCCACATTGCTGGCTTTGCTGGTGGTGTTGCAAACGTCGGTAGCAGTTACATAATAGCTGTATTTTACATTTTGAACATCGGTATTATGGTCCTGCAGATTCATTTTAAAAGAATCTATTTTATCGGCAATCAACTCCCAGCCATTGTTCGAATTGCGGTATACAGAATAGTAGGAGATTGGATTGCGGGGTTTTACGGGCATTACCCATTCGGTAAGGTTAAATGCATTATTCTCTACAGTGGTGCGCCATACCTCGGGGGCCGGAACGGGCATAAAGTGAACCGGTTTGCAATGGGCAGTATCACTAAAACTGTTTATGGCATAGTTTCCGGCTTTTTTACCTTCAATTTTATAGTCGTACTCCATTTTGCAAAGCACATTGGTATCGTTATAGGCAAGGTTTGTACCCGGCACAGAATCAATTAATGTGAAGCATTCGCCGTTTTTGGGTTTTCTCCAAATTTGGTATTGGGCTACTTTTTTCCAACCTACATAGGGGGTCCATTTTACCAAACTGGCGTTGGTATCGCCAAAGGCTTTGGTTTCTATGGTGCAATGGGGAGCAATTTTGGTAGAATCGGTTTCAACACCGCAGAAATTGCGCTGGCGGATCTGGTGGCACCAGCTTTGATTCAGGGTATTGAGGCCACGGGCCAGAAGATTGGTATCGGCCCTGTCTGTGGTAGTGGCAATTTTCTCCCATTTGTTTTTTCTGAAAACATACAGGCTTTGGTCTTTAAAATCGGGCTCGCGGCTTTCAGCAAAGCGGGTTTCGGTGGTAAAATTGTCTACCACACTGCTGCGGTAAATTTCTAGCGCAGGAGGTGCAGCTGTATCGCCTACTTTCAGAAATACCTGGTTTGAGAAGCTATCATAGCAGCCTGCACTATTGCGGATAATGAAAGACATAGGGATAATACCGCGGGTATTGGCCACATAGGTATAGGGTGATCCGGTTACCAGTTTGTGGTTTACATACAACCAACGGTTGGTAATATTGGTGTCGGAGCTGCTTTTATCAATGAGGGTAATTTTATTGCCCAGGCACAACTCTTGTTTTGGAGTTTGCAACATGGCTTTGGCACTGTAGGTAACATAAACGGCACTGGCTGTGTCGCTGCATTTGTTTATACTATTGATGGTTACACCCAGATAGTTGTTTTTAATTTGGGTAAATTTCACATTCACACTGTCGCCATACCCAAGGCTGCTGCCATTCAGGGTCCAGGCGATAGAGGCTATGGCATCGGCAGATTTGGTTTCGTGCGAAACACGGTATTGGGTATTGGCGCATACGGCACCACCGTGCAGGTGTACTTCCGGACGGGCGTATACACGAATGGTATCTTTAGGTTCAGGCGAAAACTGGCAGCCATTGCTATCGGTAAGGATAATGCGGGGTACATACACTCCGGCGCGGCTGTACTGGTGTTTTTGATTGTTGTTATTCAGCACCACACCGTCTCCCATATCGAATGAAATGCGGCTAACACCCTTAGAAACTGTTGCAGAGAGGTCTACATTTAAAGGGGTGCAACCATTGTTGTTGCTGATTTTAAAGCTGCCTTTGGGGCCGTTTACTACCGCCAGTTTGGGCACAGTAAAGGTGTCGAAGCAGTTTACAACATTGCCCACAATCAGTGATACGCCGTATTTACCGGGTATAACATACATTTTGGCATTGCTTATTTTGGATGAGGTGGTGTTGTCACCAAAGTCCCATTTTCTGAAATTGACAGGGGCAGATCCTTCGTCGGAAGAATCAACAAAGCCCACGTGGAGGGGTGGACATGCAACCAAAGTGTCCGCCAACACTTTGAATCGCGCAACGGGTTTACCCGCTTTTACCTGAAAGGATCTGCTGGTGCTGTTATTGCACCCCCTGTCATCGCTAATGGTGAGTGTTACATCCAATCTACCTGAACCATGCATTTGCACAGTATCAGATTGTTTGTTGCTTTTTTTAATTCCAAAGTCCCAGAGATAGGTATAGTTTACACCTGGCAGTGGGTTTTTGTTACCTGCATTGAAAGACAATACAGGGTTTAAACAGTCGTGGTCGTTTTGACCCAACATCTGAATATCGGGAGTGGGTCCGCCGATTTTTACCAGGAAAGAATCATCATGCAGGCAGCCCAAATCGTCGGATTTGCGCAGGTGTACCCACATTTCGGGTTCTTTGCTTTTATAGGTAATAGTAATAACGGATACAGAATCGCGGACGAATGCTTTTTTGTCAACATCCCAGATAGGGTTCGTCCAGTTGCTGAAGTAATCATCCCGCAATTCCAGCACCACTGGAAAGCAAGATTTGCTGATATTGCTTACCACAGGCTTCATAGCCCCGGCGTTCAGCACTTTGAATTTTACAGTTTTTGACCGGGTGCATACATACTTTTTGTTGGTAACGCTTAGGGTAAGAGTGTAGTTGCCTTCTGGCAGAAAGAGCTTTTCAAGGTTGCGTTGCCTGTATGTAGTTTTAGTGCCATCACTGGCGTTGGTCAGGGTCCATGTAAATAAGGTATCATGAACCCCACTGTATCCGTTAATCGTATTTAAAATATGTGTTTTGCAATCTATGGCATAGCTGAAACCGGCATCCTGCGGATCGGTATTGTAATCCATTAACATGCTGTCTTTGCAGTGTGTGGTATCATTTACCGCAAATAGATACAGTTTTTTAGTGGTTAATGGCAATTCTATAGGCAGGGCAAAGTCTTTAACTGTTTTGCCTGCTGCAGTCTGGTACCTCCACCAGGTGCTGGTATAATAGCTGCTTTGGTTTAAACCTACTACGGTATCTTTATCGCAGTAGGCGTGCACAAATCCTTTCAGGTATGGGCCCATTACATCGATAAACAGTTCGTCCTGGGTAACACAGCCATACGAATTGTTGGTAAAAGTAAGGCGCACTTTGGGTTTGGGCTCAGTTCTGAATTTCAGAATGGCTGAATCTTTACCGGGGAAAGGAATGGTATCTTTATTGAACCAGCTCCAGAAAAAAGCCACCGTATCCATGGCTTTTATAGGGCTGTGGTTAATTACTTTAAATGGTTCGTTGCTGCAGATTTGTTTTTTATCGGTGGTATAATCGGCAGGTACTTTAATCCCAGCACCCAGAAAATAGGCATTAGAATCCATGCAGCCATTTACATCGGTAACGGCCAAGAACAGCAATGTAACCCCAAAACGGTTGTTGGTAAAGCTGATAGACTTGTTTGAAGAAGAGATATTTAATGGGGGGCAGGTCCATTTATAAGTTTTAATTGGGGCCTCGCTTTTACCGTTGTATTCGGCACCACTGGTATAGGGCATGCAGCCCATGTTTTTATACACCCAGGCACTAGCAAATGGGCCTTGAATGCGCACATTGATACTGTCGGATGTAACACCGCAACCGAGATTGGAAGGCGCTGTAACCTTGATTTTTATTACCCGGTTGGTATCCTGGTTGATGAAATAAGTATTGTTTTTCACCGCCATGGCATTTTTAAAAGTGTCGCGGTACCATTGAATGTTGCCAATGTTGGTTCCGCTGGCGGTAAGTTTTAATTGCAGATTGGGGTTGCGGCAAACGGTAGTGTCGCGCATAGACAGTTTTACAACCGGTTTTGGATTTACAGAAATTACCAGTGGTTTTTGGCTATAGCTGGTGCATTTGTCCCATACATATCGGAGTTTCACACTATAATTTCCGCTGTTTTGGTAAAGTTTACCGGGGTTTTCGGCATGGTTGGTACTGTCGCCATCGCCAAAATTCCAGGTATACTCGCCACTGGCATCAACCGGAGTGCTGCGGCCAAAAAATTGCAACTGCTGATTGGTGCAAATGGTGGTATTGGCCGCAATAAAATCGGCCACCGGGGGATTGATTTTTATCATGGAGGGCTCGGTAACCCGGCGTTGGCAGCCATTTTTATCAGTCACCAGCAGCGATATGTTAAAATCGCCACGGCGGGTAAAGTTATGCTTGGGATTTGGAACTGTAGCACTGCCACTGTCTCCAAAATCCCAGGCATAGGAAAAAGGCCCGGTTCCGCTGGCTGTTGAGTTAAACTCAATCAGAACCGGAGCTTTGCACTTGGCTTTAATATCACTGCCCATGGAAACAACAGGCAGTGCATTTACGGCAATGAAGTTGTATTCTTTCAGTGTGCTGATGCATCCATTCTCATCGGTCACAGCCAATGAGATATCGTATTTACCTTTGGAAAGCCAGGCATAATTGCGGGCTTTGCCATAGATTACATCCCCGTTTCCCAGATCCCAGCCATACTTAATTATAGCGCCATCGCCTTTCACAGACTGGTCGGTGAGCAAAACGGAGTCGCCTGCGCATACTACTTTTTTATCAGAGGTAAAGGCGGCAACAGGCGATTTAAATACCGTAATAAAGTCGCGCAGTATTAAAGTATCGGTGGCGCCGGCTTTATCCCATACAATAAGAGTAATACTGTATTTGCCAGGAATATTGTATACCGCAGAAGGGGCTACCAACTTGCTTGTATTGGTATTGCCCAGATTCCAGTAATAATCTACTGCACCCGTACTTCTATTAATGAAGTCGATTTTTAGAGGTGCACATCCACTTAGAGGAGTGGCGGTAAAGTCGGCAATGGGTTTTGCCGACAAGGTTTCAAAGTTTGGGCCAGAGAGGAGGCAGGCTAAAATAGCCGCCATAGCCCAGGTTTTGGTTGACATTTCTTAGAGGTTTGATATGCAAACCTACTTCGGATTTTTAAAAATTCAATGTTTCGTTAATTGAAAGTCTTGTTTCGTAAATTGAAAACTGGCATTCCTAAAAAATTGGACATAGTGGATAAATTCCTTTGCAGTACTGAGTTTAGCAATAAATAACATTAATATTGACAAAAAAACGAATAAATCATAACGATTAAAAAATCAAATACTTAGAAAAAGTTTAGTATTTTTCCGTAAATGATACTATTTATTTAATTTCTAAAAGAAGTGTAATGATTAACGAAAGTATTAAAATGATTAATGAGGCAAAAATAGCATTTGGGGGTGACAGAGGTCACAATCGAAACAATAAATGGTAGAAAAACGAATGTGTTTTTAAAATCAAATGCGAAAAAAAACAGTATTTAGGATTCTGAATATTTTGGCATTCAGTGATATCTTTAGCAAGCCTGGAAGTTAAATTGACAGTGAAAAAAGGGTAAAAAATGCCCCAAAATGCGTGTTTTTTTTGCCGGGAAATTGGCTAAAACCTGGATTATATGCGTGATATTTTCGGATTTCTGTGCCGAAGATTAAAAAAAGACAAAAAATTATAGAATAAATGTTCGGTCTATAAAGTGAAGTATTTCAGTAGTTTAAATACCGTTTTCGTAAACCATAAAGCATGTTTGGTACGGTTATTTTACAAATTAGGCTTTGAAATGCGGAAATTTAAAATAAATTCGCATCCTACCTGAAACCTCTGAATCTTAATTTTCGAATACTACGTAAATAGTATTGAAAAGGGAAACAGAAAAGAGCTAACTAATAAAACTTAAACATAAAACATACGCCTATGTTTATATCTTCTACAACCGAAAAACTTCAGCTCAATCGCATCTTCATGTCTGGCAAACCAGAAATGGATGAACCTCTTTTCATGGACTTAGAGAAGTATCTGAAAACCATGGATGTAGATCCGGCCTGGATTACCTTTAATACCCAGGAACAGAAACTAAACATTTACGTGAAAGATTTCGGGGCCATCGGATGCACGGATGAGTACCTTACCCAAAACATTACCGATGAAGAAACCGGACTGGTCATTAGTAATAAGTGGGCCGAGTTGGCTGCAGACAACCACTATATGTCGGAAATCAGCGACAATGTGGAGGTTCTGATTAAGAATTTTACCAAAAAATACCTGATATTCTTAAGTGAGAATTGCGCTTCAAGTATAAAAGAGGCCATTCAAAAAGCGGATATGGAAGTAAAACCTGTGCATTTTTTCTGTGGCACCTCGGCTTCATTCACCATTTTTTACCGCAATACAGAGGAGTATGAAAAAGCCATACTAACCAAAAGCGTATTTAAACTTATGCGCCTGATAGATGAACAGTTGGCTTTGAAGGACAATCTGAAGCTATACAAGCCGCATACCATTAAGCTCGAAATCCTTCACCTGGATTTACACGGCTTGCGGATGATGGAATAAGCTGCGATTGGTTTCTCCGCACCTTACCCGCGGATGGCATTGCTCATAATTTCCTGTATACCCTGAATCAAACGTGATTTTGAATTGTTTGAAAATTCAACCTGCTGTTTGTTGGATAAAACCAGGATTCCATCGCCCGATACATCTTTGATTACTTCTTTGATATGGTCGAAGTTTACCACGTAGCTGCGGTTAATCTTAATAAGGTTTTTCTTATCGGTTAACAGTTTCAGGTAGTAACCCAGCGATTTGCTGCTTTTTACCATGGATTTGTCTACCATAAAGAAATTGGAATATGGCCCTTCGGCTTCGATGTATAAAATATCATCGATGTTGAGAATAATGGCGCGGTCTTGTTTGTTGATCAGCAGTTTATTGCTGAAATTGGCATACAAAACTTTGGTTTCGGTTTGTCGCGAATTGATATGGCCTTCAAATACCAGGCGCACATCGGCTTCATCCACCGGAGATACCAAAAACTCGCGGGCTCCAAGGCGTAAAGCTTCAACCCCGATTTTTTCGTGGTCGGTAATATATACCACATGCTCTTCGGCACCCGGAGGTAGCAACCGCAATACATCCAGTCCGTTCAATTCATTCGAATCGATATTTAAAAACAGAATATCGGGCATGTTTTCACGTATCGACCGTATGGCGCTGAGAGGATCGTGATAATGGTTTAGCGTATTGATGAATTTTTCGCAATTCTTAAGATGCTTTAAAAGGTTCCTAGAGATAGACTTGTCATTGTCCAGAATTACGACATTGAGTGCTGCTTGACTTTTGTTCATACGTTTTTTTGGCGGTGCCAGGTTAAAAAAAGCAAATGCAAATTTTAATCCAGCGGGTTTCTTTCTTTTGTTAATTTGGAAGTTTCGGCCTTCATTGGGTTTAAAATGTTCTTATCCTCCACAAAAACACCTCAATCCCAAACAGTTATAACAGGCTTACATTTATTTTACCTATTAATTAACCTGAAAGTTTTGCTCCCTAATTGTTTGGTGATACAAATTAAGTTCAATAGATAATGACAGACAAACTGAATTTACCAATCATGCTTTTGAGTTTATCAAACCATGTATTTGGTGTATTATTCTTTCTTGAAACCCTATAATTAGTTATTGAAGTGCCTTAGTTTTTTTTATAAACGGGCACAGTACTGCATGGTTCACCAAACATCAGGGTTTTAACCACAGGTAACAATAATCGGCTTAGTTCTACATAAGCACTTTCGGGCACCTGTTTGGTTCCGCAACCTTTAACCACTACGCGTTGGTCTTTAAAATCGGCCGGATTTATCTGGCTTAGTGCTTTTTGGTATAAACTGTTTTCCAAATCACTCAAACTGCCAAAAACAAAATGCGCTGCAATGCCGCTGAGTTTGCTGGCAACCAGCATATATGCCCAGGTGGGAATAATGGCCTCTGCACTGCATTGAATGGCCACGTTTTTACCCAGGTATTGCTGCCAATCATGATTTTTGATCCAATCGCGGTAGTCTTTTTCCTTTAATATCATTCCCATAAACAGGGTATCTTTGATATCCAACACTACCCGTTCGCCTTCTGAATAAAGGGTTTCAAGGTCAAAACTCACCAACCCACTGTTCGCTACTCTGTTTATGATTTGGTCTTCCACAGCTCTATGCTTACAAAGTTAATACCCTTTTCATTATATCTGAAACTATGGCAGATCTTATCATTCGTTTTTATCCAAATGCAATACCGCAGGTTTGTAAAGATTGAAAAATCAATTCACTAAAAAATAAATCAGCATGCCGGCGCAAAGGGTCATAAGTACAAGCGTAATGATACCGGCAAAATTTTGCAGTCTGTTATTTACAAATTTCCCCATAATGCGCTTGCTGTTGCAAATATGCAGGATAATGGCAATCATAAAAGGGGCCACTATGCCATACATAACCGCAGCCCAGATTAATGCCTGCACTGGGGTAATACCCGTAAGATGAATGGTTAAACCCACCACTAGTGATATTACCATGGTTATATAAAAGCCTTTGGCTTGAGAAAAAGTTTTATCCAATCCTTCTTTCCATCCAAAAGTTTCAGACATCATGTAGCCCAAACTGCCAGCCAGCACCGGTATTGCCAATGCACCAGTACCGATAACACCTATGGCAAATAATATATAGGCATAATTTCCGGCCAGGGGCTTTAAGGCTTTGGCGGCTTCCTCTACTGTGTCAATTTGGTGCACACCGCCATGAAACAATACATTTCCGGTGGCCAGAATAATAAAAAAGAAAACTACATTGGTGAGTAATAATCCACCCCGCACATCGGTTTTCATTTCAGAAATGGCCTTTTTATCTACAATTAACTTGCGGTGATCTACCTCTTCTGCTTCCATATTGGCTTGCCAAAAAAACAGGTAGGGCGAGATAGTGGTGCCTAAGATTCCAACCAGTGCCATAAAATAATCGCGGTTGAATTCAATGCGCGGAATAAAGGTTTCTGTAATGGCTTCGCGCCAGTCTGTGCTGGTAAAAAAAGGGATGAGTATGTAGGCAAATAGCGTAATACAAAGCCATTTTAAAATCGCTACTATGCGCTTGTATTTCCAAAAAATAATGGCATACGTAAGTATAACGGTAAATACTATGGAGAATGCGATGGCCGGAACCTGGGGTAAAAGCATATTCCCCACGGCACCCATGCCCGCTATATCGGCACCTATATTTAGGGTAATAGAGGTAAAACTAAGGAAAACGATAAAGTACAGTATGGTTTTGGGGTAGTATTTCCGAATGATTTTGGTAAGTCCCGAATCGGTTACAAGCCCCACGCGCGCGCACATTTCCTGTATTACCACCATTAAAGGGTAGGTTGCAACTGCAGTCCATAATAGTTTCCCCCCAAATCGGGCTCCGGCTTGCGAATAGGTAGCTATTCCTGAAGGATCATCATCACTTGCACCGGTAATTAATCCCGGACCCAGTTTTCGAAAAAAATTCTTTATTCCCTTAGGAGCAGCCATTTATTGCAACGTGTAACCTGCCATTTTGTAAAGGTAGCGCTATTCCCATGGAGTTAATCAACCACACTCACCTTTATAGTATTGGTGCGTTGTTTTTTATGTATGGGCATGGAGGCACAGTGAATGATGTAGTCTCGTTCTTTGGTTAGGCCTTCCTGCTTTAGTTTTTCGGTTACTTCCTCAAAAGTTTTATCCGTACTTACAAAATTATCGTAATAAAAACCGCGGGTACCCCACACCAGACTTAGGGTATTGAGCAATGAACGGTTATCGGTAAAAATATAAATATTGGCTTCGGGTCTATAACTGGCAACTTTAAAACCCGTAAAACCCGATTTAGTCATGGCTACAATGGCCCGGGCTTTCAGGTGGTCGCTAATGCGTACAGCGGTAAAGCATATTTCGTCGCTGGCAAAGGAGGGAGAGGTGTGGTGTGGTTTTTTTCCTTTATAATATACCCTGCGGTCGGCCTCTACATCGGTTATGATTTTGCCCATGGTTTCTACAACTTTTAAAGGGTATTTGCCCACCGAAGTTTCTGCGCTTAGCATTACCGCATCGGCTCCGTCGAGCACGGCATTAGCCACATCATTAATTTCGGCCCGGGTAGGGGTACTTTCCAAAATCATGCTTTCCATCATTTGTGTGGCAATAATTACCGGTTTGGCGGCATTTATGCACTTTTCTACAATGGATTTCTGAATGAGTGGAACGCGCTGCAAGGGAAGTTCTACACCCAAATCGCCGCGGGCCACCATAATTCCATCCGATACTCTTATAATATCATCAATATTTTTAACAGCCTCTGGTTTTTCAATTTTCGCAATCACCCTGGATGTTTTACCTGCTTCGGCTATTAGTTTTTTTAATTCAATAATATCTTCGGGTCGGCGCACAAACGAGAGGGCAATCCATTCTACTTCGTGCTCGAGGCCAAAAAGCAGATCTTCCCTGTCTTTTTCGGTTAAAGAAGGAACCGTAAGATTGGTATGGGGCAGGTTAAAGCCCTTGTTGCTGGTAAGCACCCCACCCGCAATCACTTTGGCCTGTAGGGTGTATTCATCGGTAATTTCTGTAATTTCAAGTTCTACCCGGCCGTCATTGAGCAATATATGTTCACCGGGCTTTGCATCGCGTGCCAGGGCTTCGTAGCTTACAAACAGCAGATTTTCGGTACTGATGGTTTCGCGGGTGGTAATGGTAATAGGGTTGCCTTCTACCAGGTTTATTTCACCATTTACTTTGCCGATTCGCAGTTTGGGACCCTGTAGATCCTGCAAAATGGCCACATTAGAGCCAATTTCTTCGTTTACCGAACGGATATGTTTTAATACGGCTTCGTGGTCGGCCCGCTGTCCATGCGAAAAATTAAGGCGGAAAACATCAACTCCGGTCATCACTAAGCTTTTAAGCATTTCTCGGCTGCTGGTGGCAGGACCAATGGTTGCTACAATTTTGGTTTTATTAAATGCGCCTTTAAACATGGTTATTCAGTCAATTCGGTCTCTTGTTCATTTTCGGGGTATCCCTGCAGCCAGGGTAGCCAATTCATTGCGGCCATTTTTTCAGCCGGCAATATATAGGCAAGTTGCACAGCTTGCACATTTTTTAATATCTGCATGCGAAATTCCATCAGCTCGCGGGATGTATCGCCTTTGGCAACCAGCAGAAAATCGGCTTTGGGCCTGAGTTTGATAAGTGGGTCGGCATCGGCAAGCAGCCAAAATCGCACTTCTTCATTTTGGGCTACACTATGGAAGCATGTATGCAGGGTTTGGTTTTTTTTGAGGGTTACTTCAAAAGGATTTTCGAGCAGCCAAAAAGCAGAGCCAAATGCGTCATCCAGCAGCCAGGCCAGCCTTTCCGGTGCTTCGGTGGTATGTAAAACGGCCACACAGAAATCGGATAAATCATCTGGAAAAGCAATAAGTTCCCGTTTGGCCATGGATTTTTCTGCAAAATTATAACAGGAGGTTTAAGGTTAATAAAAAATACTGTTTATTTGCACCCGCAAATTAACCATAAACTATCATGTCAGAAATTGCCGAAAAAGTAAAAGCCATCATCGTAGACAAACTCGGTGTTGAAGAGTCAGAAGTAAATCCTGAAGCATCCTTCACCAATGATTTGGGTGCAGACTCTCTGGATACCGTAGAGTTGATTATGGAGTTCGAAAAAGAATTCGATATCAGCATTCCAGACGATCAGGCTGAGAAAATTCAGACCGTAGGTGAAGCTGTTCGTTACATCGAAGAAAACAAAAAGTAATCCATGCAACTCCGCAGGGTTGTAGTAACAGGTATGGGGGCTCTTACCCCTATTGGTAATTCTGTATCCGAATATTGGGAAGCCTTGCTTGCCGGAAAAAGCGGTGCAGACCTTATTACGCGTTTTGATGCCACCAAATTCAAGGTAAAATTTGCCTGTGAAGTAAAGAATTTCGACATCACTACCTACATGGATAAGAAAGAGGCCCGTAAAATGGACCCCTTTACCCATTTTGGCGTAGTGTGTGCCGACCAGGCCATTGAAGACAGCGGTTTGATGCTGCAACCTCACAATCCAGACCGGATTGGAGTTATCTGGGGTTCCGGTATAGGTGGACTCACCACTTTTTATCAGGAAGTAATTGATTTTGCGAAGGGCGATGGAACACCCCGTTTCTCGCCCTTCTTCATACCCAAAATGATTATTGATATTGCTTCGGGCCATATCAGTATTAAACATGGATTCCGCGGACCGAATTATGCTACCGTTTCTGCCTGTGCTACTTCCACGCACTCCTTAATTGATGCATTTAACCTCATTCGCCTTGGTAAAGCCGATGCCATTGTTACCGGTGGTTCTGAAGCTTGTGTAAACGAACCCGCCATGGGTGGTTTTGCCAATATGAAAGCCCTGAGCGAACGCAACGACGATTTTCTCACTGCCAGCCGTCCTTTTGACAAAGACCGCGATGGATTTGTGTTGGGAGAAGGTGGGGCGGCCTTAATACTGGAGGATTTGGAACATGCCAAAGCCCGCGGAGCAAAAATCTACGCCGAAATGGTAGGCGGCGGTATGACCGCAGATGCTTACCACATTACCGCCCCACATCCTGAAGGATTGGGTGCACAGAATGTAATGAAGGTAGCCCTGGAAGATGCCGAGTTAACCCCTGCCGATATTGATTATATCAATGTGCACGGTACCTCAACTCCCCTGGGCGACAGAGCCGAAACACTGGCAATTAAGTCGGTTTTTGGCGAAAATGCTTACAACCTCAACATCAGCAGTACGAAAAGTATGACCGGACACCTTTTGGGTGGCGCCGGAGCTATAGAGGCTGTTGCCAGCATTATGGCAGTAAAAGAGGGAATTATTCCCCCAACCATTAACCATTTTACCGACGACGAAGAAATTGACTCAAAATTGAATCTGACCTTCAACACGCCTCAAAAACGCGATGTAAGGGCAGCATTGAGCAATACCTTTGGCTTTGGCGGACACAACGCTTCGGTAATTTTCAAACGTTACGAAGGTTAATTTGGCTATTCGCCGTATTTTTTCAAAGGAAAAATCAAAATTCTCCGATCAAATTTACCGGATTACGGGAATTAGGCCCGGTCGTTTGTCCATATACCGCGAGGCACTGCGCCATAGCTCGGTAAATGATGCGCAAATGTTGCCCGGTGCCCCTGAAATTAAAGGCAGTAAAAACGACAACGAAAGGCTCGAATTCTTGGGCGATGCCATTTTGGATGCCGTAATTGCCGAGTTGCTTTTTTTGCGTTTCCCATACCGGCAGGAAGGTTTTTTAACCGAAATGCGCACCCGCATTGTAAACCGCGATCAAATGGCCTACCTCTGCGATAAGTTGGGGTTGGTGCAGATTATGGAAATTAAACCCGAATTGCGCAAAAACCAGGTAGCCATTAAAACCATTGGCAGCAACGCATTAGAAGCATTAATCGGCGCCATATATTTAGATAAGGGTTTTAAAACCGCCAAAAAATTTATTACCAATCGCATGGTGGGGCAGTATTTAGATTTAGAAAAACTGATGAATACCACCATTTCTTACAAAGCAGTGGTTTTGAAATGGGCCCAACAAAATCGTAAAAAAGTAAGTTGGGAACATAAACGAGAGGGTACTGATAAACACGAAATCCATGTACTTACCCTGATGTTTGATGATGAGCCGTTTGTGACGGATAAAAACCGCACCCGCAAAATGGCCGAAGAACTCTGTTCGGAAAAAGCGTGCCGCATGCTAGGCATAGCCTGATTGTTGCATCAGAATTAATCCAACTAGAAATTATTTTTTAAGAATATGCCAATTCTGAGATTCGGAATTGTGTAGTTTGAATTAGTTTTGATGCAAATCTATTATGAAAATAGTTAGCATCATTGGTATGTCATTGGTGGCTGTTTTAGCTTGCAAGTCGCCGGCAAAAGAGGCCGAAAAAGCCATTTGCGGATTTAGTCAATCTGTACGCGACCACAAATTAGATTCGGCCCGCAATTTTCTAAGCCGCGAATCCTGGGATATATGGGATGTGGCAATGGAGCTGGCTGGTAAAGAAATCAGCGAAGGAGTAATGGATATTTCAAAGCAATCGGTAAAATGCAAAATTAAAGATGATAAAGGGGTTTGTATAATTTGCTGCGCAGCAGACAATGCAGCCGATACAAATTATGTAATAAAGCAAAATGGCAGTTGGAAAATAGATTTAATGGCCGATCCAAAAATGGAAATTGCAAAACAGGCATTGCAAAATGCAGGAAGTAAAGAAAATTTATTATTGCAAATGAAGGCTGTTAGGAAATTGATGGAGGAAGGCAAACTCAATGCCAACATGCTGGTAGATAGTGCCGGAATTGTTAAATAATAATATTTATTTTGTCAAAACAATAAAATTATTCCTCCATTTCAGGCATCAAAACCTGCCCGGTATCCTTGGCAAACTGGCACCATTCACAGTCGGGTTTTCCGCATCCGGTAAGAAATTCGAGGTTCTGCAATTTGCTTTGTCCTTGTTGAATAAATGATTTTAATACCCCTAAATTTTCCGGACTGTATGTTTGTTTATACAACGGAAAAATACCCTCATCATTTTTATCTAAAGCATCAATCTGACATAAAGCAGCACGCCAGTTTTTATCGGTTTGATGATTGATAATCAGCTGGTACAATCCCAGTTGAAACCAATATTTAGGCGGTAATTTGCCTTCTTCCAATGATTTTTCACTGGGTTCTTTAAAATTCTTTTCAATATTGGAAGATTTACCTGTTTTGTAATCTACAATGGTTACATCATTTCCATTAAAAATTACTTTATCTAAAAAACCACCCAGTTTTATACCGTCGATATTGGCTTCAAACCAACGTTCTGTAATAATCACCTGGTATTGTTTAAACTCTGGCAATCGGGCGGCATAATAGGAAGGCAATGTTTCAAGTCCTTGTTTCAATCGGGTTTCATAGCTCTGCCGGGTAAAACTGCGCCTTTCGTGATACAGATTTTCGGTAAACCATTGCAACAGAAGTTCAGTTTCGGGCCAGTCGGCTTTGCCTTCCCCAACGGCGTAATCCATTAGTTGTTTAAGGGTATTGTGTACGGCATTTCCATAACCCATGGCAGCGCTGGGTGGAGATGGAATACGGGCAATGCGGCTAAAGTAAAATTTGAGTCCGCAATCCAGTATATCGTACAAGGTACTGGGTGTGAATTTAAAGCCTTCAATTTGTTTTTGAAGCCAGGCACTTTCACTAACAGGCAGGGCAGGGGCTGTGTTTATACTTAATAGTTTTTTCTCGGCCTCCATTAATGCTTCAAAAGGAATTTGCACCAGTGGTATTTCTGAACCACCGGTAATTTCCAGTAAAAATTTGGTGGGCTGCAATTCCGTGCTTTTTGCATCAATTTTTTGTGCAGTATACGAAATGGTGAGTGTTTCTTTGGCTCTTGTTAATGCTACATAAAACAAACGCCTGCGTTCTTCTGCATTCTCTTCGGTTTCGGTTTCTTTGTCATTAGATTGATTGCTACCCTCAAATAATTTTGATAATTTATATGGCAAAGTATTGCTGCGGTCGCTTTCCCAACTGGCACTTTCTGCACCTAAAATAATTACATGCTGGAATTCTAAGCCCTTACTTCCATGTGCCGTCGTAAGTACAACCCCTTCATTGCTTCCTATGCGTTTTTCAAGGGCTATGGAAAGTTCGTTGCGGCGCATGCGGGCTATATCTTCCATCAACTCGCCAAGGCTTAGAAAGGGTCGACGGGCATTGGCCGAAATCACAAAATTTAAGAACGTATTTAATTGTTCAATTAAAAATTCACGTTCATTACTTTTAAGTGCCTGCGACATAAAACCACCGCCCGCAATTACCTGGTGTACCAATTCGGGCACGTTTAAACTACTGGCATTTTTTAACCATATTTCTACATTTTTCCAAAGGGTAGAAAGCGCAGCCCGGCTGTTGTTTTCGAATAAATTTCCCTGGGCAGGTTTGGAAACAAATTCTGCTAAAAATTCGCGCCATTTTTTCTTTTCCTTGTATATTTCCGAACTGATTTTGGCAATTTCAAATGGAGCAATATCGTACAAATCATAATGCAACATTTCATACAATAAATACTCACCTTTATGCGGCACTTCCAGCTCCAGGGCTAAGTATTCGAGCCAATTACACAGTTGTTTTATTAAAGGTTCTTCTAAAATATTTACCGATTTAGCCAATACAAATGGGATATCAGATTTGCGTAAATTTCTGGCCAATTCTTCGGCAATAGCATGTTTGGAATAAATAACCGCAATGTTTTTCCAATCTACGCCGGTACTGTGTTTTTGGTGTATTAAATCACAAATACCTACAGCTTCATGAAACCGGTTTTTATATAATAAAACTTCTGGTGCAGGGGCTTTGAAATTTTTATTTTTTCCAGAGGCAATTAAATGTTTACTTAGTCCAGGAATGGTGTGCACCAGCCTTTGCAAATTATGTTTAATCACCTTATCAGAAGCTTCCAGAATATTTTGAGAGCTGCGGTAATTTTCGGTAAGTACAATGGTTTTTAGGGCAGACTGATATTTGCGGGCAAACTCAAGCATATTGCTAACCCTGGCGCCCTGAAATGCATAAATACTTTGGTCGTCATCGCCCACTACAAAACAGTTTGGGTTTTCACCCCAGAATGAGATCAGCAATTGTACAATTTGGTTTTGAACCCCGCTTGTATCCTGAAATTCATCTACCAAAATATATTGAAACCGTTCCTGATACCCGTACAACAATTCTTCATCATTTTGAAGGGCTTCCAGCACCCAATGAATCATGTCGCGGAATTCATATACCCCTTTTTCTTTTTTGCGTTCCTGGTATTGAATAAACAGCTCAGCTGCGCTTAATAATTTATTCCATTCCTTTAAATATTCATCGTATTTGGCGCGTTTAACAGTGCCTGCTTCGCCCCATTTGCTGGTTTTCTTATAAACCAATTCTGGAAATGCCTGTATAAAAGATTCTTCGTCCGATAAGCGGGCTACCAAATGGGTAAATTGTTCTACTGAATAATTCTCCTCTTGCATAAGGTCAAACAATCGGCTTAGTTGCCAACGCAGCCCTATTGGGTCTTCCTGGTAGTTTTTAATGGGCGATTCGGGTGGAATACTGCGAATAATTTCATCCATCAAATCCAGTTTTTCCAGGTCGTCCATTACACGCTGCCTTTCGCTATCCCCGCCGCGCAATGCAAATTTTTCGGGATTTTCTTGGATTATTTTATTGCATAATCCGTGAAATGTATAAACATGCACGCGGCTGGCATCGGCCCCCATAAAAAGGCTCAGTCGCTGGCGCATTGCAGCCGATCCGGCTTCGGTGTAAGTAAGGCACAAAATGTCCTCTGGTCGTGCATCGGTTTTGCGCAGGATATTTAAAATGCGGGTAGCCAGTATTTGGGTTTTGCCTGTACCTGGGCCGGCTATAACCATTACCGGACCTTCAATGGTATCAACTGCCTGCTGCTGCGCAGTATTTAGGGATTGATAAAGAGTTTCAAAATCGGCCGACATATAATTTTTAAGGTTACGAAATAAGGCATATTCGCATACAATCTCGGTGAATCATGCACCTTGTTCAGAAGTTTTTTTAGGGTAAGATTTTAGGAAATTCCACTAAAAGCCGACAGAATGACATTATTTTTGACAATTTTGCAAATAAATTTTGATAAAAAATGACAAAACGGCATTAAAAATGGGTTGGTATACAGTTTGAAAATTATGGGGAGTAAACACAAACTAAAAAAACAAAAGAATATGAAACTCGTAAAAACCAACCGCCCTGCCATGATGGATGTATTTAATCCTCAGTTCATGAATCGTTTTCTGAACAATGTTTGGAACAATGATGAAGAATTTTTGCCAGAGATGACCAATTTTAATCCAGGCGCAGAGATTGTAAAAACCGAAAATGGATTTCAGGTAAAAGTATCGCTGCCAGGGGTTAAAAAAGAGGATGTAAAAATTGAACTGGATGGCAATATGCTTACCGTAAGCGGAGAGCGCAGAAGCGAACACAAAGAAACCAAAAACAATGTGTTGCGCAGTGAGATTGCATATGGCAAATTCAGCCGCAGTTTCACACTCACCAGCGACATAGATAAAACTAAAATTGCCGCAGATTTTACCGATGGTATGTTGAAACTGGATTTGCCGGTATCTGAAAAAGCCCTGCCCAAAACCATCGAAATTAAATAAGAAACTTTCATAGGTGTATAGGTGTCCCCCGTTTTGCCACATAGGCAGGCGGGGGCTTTTTTTTGCCTATTCGCTTGTGATATTTAGCGGCAAAGCTTACTTTTGTTTATGGTGCTTTTCGAAATTTTTGAATTCGGAGTGCTTTAAAAAATATGAGAATGAAAAAAATATCTAAACTTATTTTGGTATTAATCCTTGGAATTATGGCCAATAATGCATTGGCTCAAACCAAGACCGAAAAAGCACTTGCAAATGCAAAAGAAGCCATCAAACTGGAGCAGGAAGGCAAAATGGATGAAGCCATAGCATTATTAAATGAATCGGTTAAACTGGATCCAAAAAATATAGATTATACATACGAGTTGGCCTTTGCGTATTATCTGAAAAAGGATTTCAAAAAAGCGGCTAAATTGCTCGAGTCTAAATTAAAAGATAAAAAAGTTACGGATTTGTTTTACCAGTTATTGGGCAATAGTTATGACAATTTAAACAATCCGGAAAAAGCTACAAAAACCTACGAAAAAGGGATTCAGAAATTCCCTTCATCGGGCCGCCTGTATTTAGAGTTGGGCAATATGCAGTTGCCAAAAAAAGATTACAACAAAGCCTTATCTTATTACGAAAAAGGAATTGAAATGGACCCCAAATTTCCTTCAAATTATTATTGGGCAGCGAAAATTTTTTGCAATACCAGTGAAGAAGTTTGGGGCATGGTTTATGGCGAAATATTTTTGAACCTGGAAACGGGCTCTAAGCGCACCGCCGAGATAAGTAAACTGTTGTATGATACTTATAAAAGCGAAATAAAAATTACCTCTGACACCTCTTATTCTGTTAGTTTTTCTAAAAATGCCACCATTGTTCTTTCCGATTTATCTGATATTTCTAAATTCAAACTTCCGTTTGGCATTGGCTGCTACGAAATATTGCTGACAGCTGCCGTGCCTGGTATTAAACAAATAAATATGGGTAGTTTAGATACCATCCGAACCCGATTTTTGAATGGATATTACAGTGGGGATAACAAAACCAAATATCCCAATGTGCTATTTGATTATCAAAAACAATTGCAGGAAAACGGGTTTTTGGAGGCCTATAATTACTGGATTCTGAGCCGCGGAGATTATCAGGTATTTTCTGCCTGGAAAGAGGCCAACGAAACCAAATGGACCGAGTTTGTAAACTGGTTTGATGTGCATCGGTTAAAGTTAGACAATACCCATAAATTTTACCGAACACAATATTAATCGGAAATTGATTTTGCCTGAATTGTAAATGTCAATTATTTGTGTATGTTTGTGATACCTGCATTTTGTAGGATAATAAACAATGAGTATAAACCAATTGCATGCTGAGTTTGAAAATTACAGAGACCAGCTAAAATCGTATATTCTCCGCATTACAGCAAGTGTTAGGGATGCAGAAGATATTGTACAAGATACTTTTCTAAAAGCTTCTGAGAAAATTGAGAGCTACAGAGGAGACAGCAGTTTAAAAACCTGGATATTTACCATTGCCTCCAATCTTGCAAAGGATAATTTGCGTGCTCAAAGAAGGTGGACTGAAAATGTAACCGATTTATCGCGCGAGGCGGCATTGAAAAACCCGCAATTTTTTGCCGAGGCTATGGCAATCCGTGCTTCTTCCCCTCAAGGCGATTTTGAAATCCGAGAGCATATCACATTTTGTTTTACCTGTATTGCTAAATCTTTGCCTTTGGAACAGCAAATTGCCATTCTGCTTAAAGAGGTATATGAGTTTAAGGTTTTAGAAATTGCTGAAATCTTAAATATTACTGAGGCCATGTCAAAGTATTATTTGCATGCAGGGCGAAGCAAAATGATTCAGATTTTTGAAGGCCGATGTGCACTTATAAGTAAGGAAGGTATTTGTCATCAATGCTCTGAGTTGAATGGGATTTTCAATCCTAAACAAAATACCCAGCAGGAAATTATGAAGCTTGAATTGGCAAAACAGGCTGAATCGGGAGATAAGGAACACCTTTTTGACCTTCGCATGCAAATTGTCAAACAGATTGATCCGTTTCATTCAGCTGCAGCAGAATTGCAATTGCATCATTTACAGCACAATAGCAATGTGATGGAAAATATTTTCAAAAAAAATGCGCCTTAGGCTATCATTTTGAAAGCGTTGTTCGTCTAAAAATCACAAACACCTAAAAATCGTAGAAAATGACACAGTTAAACGCAGCTGGCAACGCCAGAACGATTAAATCAACATTTAGCCGCCAAACCACCGTAAGCCTTTTAATTAATGCCGATCCTTCCATAGTATGGGCTATACTTACCCATGCTGCGGATTATGCGCGATGGAATTCTACCATTATTGGAATCGAAGGTATAATAGCTCCCAATGAGAAAATCGCACTGAAATCTACTCTGGATCCCAAAAGAGTTTTTAAATTGGGCATAAAAGAATTTGATGTAAATCTGCAATTGGTTTGGGGCGATGCTATGGGTAAAAGGGTATTTAATTTGAAAAAAACAGCAGAAAACCAAACCGAATTTTCAATGACTGAAAAAATTGGAGGCCCCTTGTTCCCTTTGTTTGCGAAAATGATACCCCCGTTTGATGATGCATTTAACCAATTTGCTTTTGATTTAAAAACTGAAGCAGAAAAAATTCAAAATATTGCTCAATAAGAAATAAATAATATGAAAAATAAAATCGGAACCAAGGAAAAACCCATGATGCTGAAAACCCTGCCACTGAGCTCGGATTACACCATGCATGTAGATGAAAAAGAGGGCAAGGAAATTTTAGTTTGTACGGTTGGAAAAACAGTATTGCACTATAACCTGGATATAATTAATGACCTGCATGCGATGTTGAAAAAACACGGTGATTGGATGGAATTAGGCAGCGCAGATGAACAAAAACCAGCAAAAGAAGGCACAGTAGAAGCCTGGGGCCGGGCAGAAAATAACCCGGTGGGTGGATGGTATGGCTTAAAAAAAGGACTAAGGGGTAGGGTAGGGATGTATATTCCGCCATTGATGGAAGCCCTGGGACTGGCCGAGGTTACCCATGAGGCAAAAGGAAATAAGATGAGAGCTATATAGCGCAATCCACCACATTTTTAATGGACGGAGCAAAATGTGAATTGCTTGCTCCTTATTTTTAACATAACCAAAAAAGGACTTAATTCCTGAACTGAACAAGTATTTTCCATTTTGATGTATCGTACCGAAATTGGGAAGAGTGAGTGCAATATTAGGTCGGGTCAATAGGTGAAAAAGAATCATAGGTTTCACCTGTTGGAGCAAGTGAGAAATTTTAATTAATGATGCAAAAGCGGTCCTTTTTTTGCATATAAAGTAAGGTACCCCTATTTTTACCGCGAATGCCGGCCTCATTACCGTCCAAAATGGAATTAACAAAACAACAGTATAACCAGGTATTACAAACCTGTCGCAATATTTTCGAACGCAAAAACACGGATTATGGCACCTCTTGGCGTTTGTTCAGACCCCAGAGTATTACCGATCAGATTTTCATTAAAGCCCAGCGCATACGCAACATCGAGGCCAGTGGCAACAATGTAGTAGGAGAGGACATCCACGGTGAGTTTATGGGGATTGTCAATTACTCTATCATCGCACTTATACAGTTGCAATTAATCGGCGAGAACCGTGATACAACCGATACCAGCGAAATTTTGGCCATGTATGATGAATTTGCCGCTCATACCCGGGATTTAATGCTGATGAAAAACACCGATTACGGTGAGGTTTGGCGCGATATGCGCATCAGCAGTTTTACCGATTTGATTCTGGTAAAAATTGCCCGCATCAAACAAATTGAAGATAATAGCGGAAAAACCATTGCCAGTGAAGGCGTGGACGCAAATTATCAGGATATCATAAACTATGCTATTTTTGCCCTCATCAGACTCAACGAAAAATGAAACCAATCGCACAAATTGCCCGGATATTAACCGGTTTGCTATTTATCTTCTCCGGAGTAATTAAGCTCAACGACCCATCGGGTTTCTCTATCAAACTCAATGAGTATTTTGATGTTTTTTCACAGGATGTAAGCACCAAACAGGATACGCTGAAGATTACCATGACCGACGGTGCTAAAGAACTGGCTTCGCACGCGTTTGTGTTGTATAGCTTTGATAAGGAACGCGAACTGGTAATAAAAAGTGAAACCGATACACTGCAGGAACGAACCAAAACCTTTGTAATTGGCCGAAAAAAGGATACCATTTGGAAAGAAACGGTTCAGGTAAATTATAATATAAGTGTAGAAGCCATGCTGGGCGGACAAAGTGCCGCCGAAACCGAATACGATTTTCCGGATTCAGGCACCCAGGCCATGTTTACCCTCAAAGCCACCGTGGGCAATAAAGGGTTGTTTCAAAAAGACTACCGCGTTTCGGCTGGCGCACTGATCGATGGGAAGACTACCCTTAACCTAACCGATTATGTAAAAAAAGAAAGTTTCCTCAATGGGTTCTTTAAAGGCATGAAAGATTATACCCTTTGGTTAAGTGTATTTATCTGTGCCCTTGAAGTTATTCTCGGATTTGCCCTTATTGTGGGCTGGCGGATAAACTTCACAGCCTGGCTGATGTTGTTGCTGATTATATTTTTTACATTCCTCACTGGTTATTCCTGGCTTTCCGGATATTGCCCAACCTGGATTTTCTGGATGCTGATGATTATTGCGCTGGGCTTAATTCTGCTCTCGGGATTAATCAAGAACCTGAAAATCCGAAATTACCTGCTGGTATTTTGGCTGGTATTTATTGTGGTATACATTGTATTATGCAAATACACCGGTGTTTGCTTCTCATGCGCTTTCGATAAACTAAAAATGAAGGTTACAGACTGCGGCTGCTTTGGCGATTTTATGCACCTTCAACCCAGTCAGTCTTTCTTTAAAGACCTGATTTTACTGTTGCTTATTTTGATTGTTTTCTTTGGCCGCCATCATATTAAACCATGGTTTAGTAAAAAATTCGGATGGAAATTCATGTCAATCATTACCCTGCTTTCCGCTGGATTTGGCATTTACTGTTACATGTATTTGCCTGTTTGGGATTTTCTGCCATACAAAGAGGGCAATAATATTAAGGAAATAATGACTTTCGTACCGAAAGGCATGCGTGCATCGGATAGTATATCTATATCTTATATCATGCATAAAGGCAACGACAGTGTGGAGGTACCGTTTATTGCGCCTTATAAAGAATACTCAGATAAGAGCAAAGCGGGCTACAAAGCGGGCCGACGCATTGACAGGGTTATTATTGAAGGCTATAAAAATCCTATCCACGATTTTGTAATCACCGATGCTAAATCTGGCATGGAAATGCGCGATACCTTTCTGGCTGCAGCCGGATACCAGCTCATGTGGGTAATGCCTTACCTCGATAAATCTTATCAGGGGGCCAATCCTGAAATGAATGAGATTGCGGCTTGGGCCAAGGGCAAGGGATACAAAACCTGGGCATTGACCAGCAGCGGACCAGATTTGGTTGAATCCTGGTCTAAAGCCAATAAGCCCGGATTTGGTTTCTATGTTTCGGATCAAAAAACATTGTTAACCCTGGCCCGCTACGCACCCACACTGTATTTGTTTAAGGGCCCGGTAGTAATTCGCAAATGGAGTGGGCGCAATATGCCTTCTACCAAAAAGCTCGAGAAACTAACGGCCAACAAATGAGGCGCTTTTTGGCGCGTAAGATTTTGTTTCTTCTTTCCGTTTTAGGCGGATTGGTACTCTTTATTTTTATCCTATTTGTTTCACTCCCATCACCCGAGCAAATTCTGGTAGGGCAAAGAAGTGATAAAGCAACAACGGCAGCCATAGTTAAAGATTTAGGTTTGGATCAACCCAAATGGAAACAGTTTGTTTGGTATGTAAACGATCTGTCTCCCCTATGCGCCTATAATAAGGAGAGTAAAAAACGCAATTTGGTAAATGGGCTTGCGCTTTTTAATGCCGGAAACTCAGTATTTATGCTGAAATGGCCCTACCTACGTACCTCTTTTCAAAATAAACTACCGGTTACTGAAATCATTGCTTCGGCATTTACCGGTACTTTGGTTTTGGCTTTTGCGGCATTGCTATTGGCGTTGGCTATAGGTATTCCCCTGGGAGTTTGGGCTGCCCGCCGAAAAGGAAGCTGGATTGACAATAGCATTGTGGGATTTTCCACACTGGGTATATCCGTACCGTCCTTTTTTTCGGCCATGCTTTTTGCCTGGTTATTTGGTTTTGTATGGAAAAAGTACACCGGCCTAAGTATTACGGGCAGTTTATGGGAAATAGACCCCTTGGGAGAAGGGCGCAGTATAGCCTGGAAAAACCTTATTCTGCCTGCATTTGCACTGGGAATAAGGCCATTGGCTGTGTTTATTCAACTTACACGTAATACTATGGTGGAGGTGCTGCACATGGATTATATACGCACCGCAAGGGCTAAAGGCCTCAGTGAAAGAAAGGTAATTTGGAGGCATGCATTCCCCAATGCCATCAACCCCTTGGTTACCTCTGTAGGCGGCTGGCTAAGCAGTTTGCTGGCCGGAGCCTTTTTTACCGAATACATATTTAATTGGCGCGGATTGGGGAAAGTTACCATTGAAGCCCTGCAGCAAAGTGATTTGCCTGTAATTATGGGCACCGTTTTATTCACAGCCTGTATGTTTTTCGTCATTAACCTCCTCACGGAAATGTTGTATTTTTGGCTCGATCCTAGACTGCGATATGAATAAGATTTATTTAGTGGGCTTACCCGGAGCCGGAAAAAGTCATTCCGGACGATTACTTGCGGCAAAACTTAAGTGGGAATTTTGTGACCTGGATCGAATGATAGAAAGTGAATTACAAAAGACTGTCGGCGATATTTTTGAAGACCATGGCGAAGAAATTTTCAGAAAAATGGAAACAGAAATATTGCATAAAACACAAAAATTAAAAAATACGGTCATTAGTTGTGGCGGAGGTACTGCGGCTTTCGACGATAATATGCAATGGATGCAATCAAATGGTTTAACTATTTTTTTAAATCCTCCAATTGAAAAAATTATTCCCCGAATTTTGAAAAATGAGAAGAAAAGACCACTGTTTAAAGGGATGAAAGAGGGTCAATTACGCAAAAAATTGAATGAATTTATTGAAAAAAGGGGTGAATTTTATAGTAAAGCGAAAATAGTTTGGAACAATGAGGAGCCAAACGACAAAATGTACAATACTGTAAATCAATTACTTAAGTTGTATTCCGCGCCCTACTAAGGGGTATGTGAATTAAAGGTGAATAAATTCCCTGCTGACAGGGGTTTCAGACACTTGACATTCTGAATCCTGATTATACTTTTGTCAACGTTAAACCCATTAAAAAATTCATACAAAATGAACAAATCAGATTTGATCGGTAAAATTGCTGCTGATGCAGGAATTACCAAAGCTCAAGCACAAGCTGCTCTTAACAGTTTCATCAAAGCTAGCACCGGCGCCCTGAAAAAAGGCGACAAAGTAATCCTTGTTGGATTCGGTACTTTCTCTGTTAGCAAACGTAGCGCCCGTAAAGGCCGCAACCCACAAACTGGTAAAGAAATCAACATCCCAGCTAAAAAGGTTGTACGCTTCAAAGCTGGTGCTGACTTGAGCGGCACTGTGAAGTAATTCACACAAAATTCTACCAAAACCCTGCCCTCAAAGGCGGGGTTTTTTGTTTTATACCCCCGTTATTAAATGCTATTTTTGTGGCATGCACCAAAGTAATCGTGGCCTGTTTCTCCAGTATATGGCGCAAACCAGCCCCGAGCCCATGCTCCTCGAAATTGAAAAAGCCCAGGGGCACTATTTATTTGCAACCGATGGAAAAAAATACCTCGATTTGATTGCCGGTATTTCGGTTTCTTCACTGGGGCATGGCCACCCCGATATTGTGGCTGCTACTCAAAACCAGGCAGCCAGGCATATGCACCTGATGGTGTATGGCGAGTTGGTGCAAAGCCCACAGGTGCAACTGGCGCAAACAATGGCCCGCAATCTACCCCCCCAATTGCAATCTGTATATTTGGTAAACTCGGGTACAGAAGCCACCGAAGGTGCTATGAAACTGGCCAAACGCATTACCGGGAAAGCCGGGTTTGCCGCTCATACCCAGGCTTATCACGGTAGCACCCAGGGCGCACTTAGCCTTATGGATGCCGAATATTTTACCGCTGCATACCGTCCGCTGCTACCCAATGTTACGTTTCTACATCAAAATAATATAGAAGGCATTCAGCAACTGGGCTCCAATATTGCTGCGGTAATTGTAGAACCTGTGCAGGCCGAAAAGGGTGCCATTCCATGCACACCAGAATATCTGCAAGCCTTGCGCCGTTGGTGTACCCAAAATAATTCCCTGCTGGTATTTGATGAAATCCAAACCGGTATGGGTCGCACGGGTACTCTTTTTGCCTTTGAGCAAATGGGCGTAATCCCTGATATTTTACTCTTGGGAAAAGCATTTGGCGGTGGAATGCCCCTGGCCGCCTTTGTTTCATCACCCCAAAACATGAGTGCATTTACACACAAACCGGTGCTGGGCCATATTACTACTTTTGGCGGGCACCCGGTAAGTTGCGCAGCTGCCCTGGCTGCCTGGAATATTACCTTTTCTCATCTTTCCGGTTTTAATGTGCTACAAAAAAGTGCATTATTTAAACAAAAATTGGTACATCCTAAAATAAGCAGTGTAACAGGCATGGGCTTGCTTTTGGCAGTGCATTTACCCAATGCAGAAACCTGTCAGAAATTAATTCAAATTTGTTTACAAAAAGGTGTATTCACCGATTGGTTTTTGCATGCTCCTGAATGCTTGCGAATTGCACCCCCGCTGAGCATAACAGAAGACGAAATAAACTTTGCATGCCAGGCAATAATTGAGGCATTAAACGAAATATAATTTGCATCTTGGGGGCCATATGTCTTAAATTTGTATATAATAGTGGTTAATAACACGAAGATCATGAAAAAAATAAAGATTCTATTGCTGGCAGGCACCGCCGTACTTATGGTAGTAGGTATAAATGCTTGCAAAGCAACTAAAGACGCAAAAGACAACATCACCAGCGCACAGGATTTCAGTAGTTCTGAAACCGAATTCGCCGGTGCATTCGATGTTACCGACGATATCAACCAAAGCGACGGTAAAATTAAAAAAGGCGGTTCTACCATACTTCCTAGTGGTGCCATATTTACCTGGCTAGATTCTACTTTCCTTGATGGTGATGGTATTGAATATACCCTGGATTTTGGTGCATTAGGCAGCAGTGTTCCTAAAGGTATGCTTTGCGGTGATGGTAAATACAGGGCTGGTAAATTAAATGTTTCTGTAACCGATCGCTACATGAATATAGGCGCTACCGCCAGCATCAAAGCACTGGCTTCTGATAATTTCTACAGTGGCGATGGTACCAATATGTTTAAAATCGAAGGTACAATTGCTGTTACCCGCACTGCCTCAGAGCAATTGGATGTAACAGTTACCGGTGGTAAAGTTACCGACGGAGACGGCAAAACCGCAGAGTTTAATGGCAACAAAACCATCAAACGCACCTCTGGTTCTGGAACCCCCGGCATGTGGGGCGATGTATACGAAGTAACCGGTAACGGTGGTGGTAAAAACCGCGAAGGCGACAGCTACACCTGGACCATTACCAAAGCCCTGGTGAAAAAAATGGAAGTAGGCTGCGCAAAAACGTTTGTTGCAGGTATAATTGAAATTAAAAATACCAGCGCAAATACCAGCCTTAAAATCGATTTCGATCCTTACAATAATCAGGCTTGCGACCGTGTGGGTAAAGCAATAATTGGTGGTAAGGAAATCATTTTCACCGTAAAATAATAATCCAAAATCCTGAATATGAAAGGTTGTCCATGGGGCAACCTTTCTTTTTTTATACATTTGTTGGCCATATATGAAAGCGCTTTCCTGGTTGCTTCTGTTTTGTTTAATTGCAGGATTTGGGGGTTGTAAAACAGCCGAAGATCGCGAGAATACGCTTTCTCCGGGCATTGAAGGGGCTAAAGCCAGTTTTAGGGTACTCGCCATTTCCAATGCCATTCATCAGTTTTTATTACCCTATGATGCTGGTTTTTTCCCAAATCATACACCAGTACAAATGATTGATTCTTCCCTATCGGACGGGGATGGTATTTTATATCGATTTAATTTGGGACATGGGATTGTATGCCGCGATGGAATTACCCGTAAAGGCACTTTTACCATAGAAGTTTCTGATACCGTTAAAAACTATAAAACCCAGGGTAAATGGCAGGCCACAGTATTAGATAGCTTTGCCACACTTACCTCTGCTGGCTGGGAGTATTGCCATGGATATATGCGCATCAGGGCTATTAATGCCGACTCGGCACAGGTATTTGCCAATATTTTTATTGCAGGTAAAAACCAAAATATGAATGTAAAAATCGATTCAACTTCGAACGCAATTATGAACTATTACCTGGGTGGCGATTTTAATCATTTTAAAACCGGCATCAGGTTTAACGGTACTCTGTCGTTTATAACCCCCGGACGTGTAAGCATATTTTCGTTTACCGCTTTAGACAAAAAGCCCGATTGCAGCAGTTGCTGGAATACCGGAACTGCAATTGTAACGGATGAAACCCAAAACAAATGGGAGGTGGGTATGAATCCTTTTGGAAATGAGAGCTGCGATCAGGTATTTAAAGTGAGTAAAAAAATAAAGAAACAGTGGATGGAAGAGGTATTTAATGCCTGGTAAAGGCTAAAATCCTTCTGGTTCCTTGCCCGGAGATATTTTTCCATCGGCATATTGCAGCCAGGCACTTTGGATACCATTGGTAAGCCACAGCCATGGGCAATGAAATGTGCGGTTATACACAGCAGCCTGCAATGCCGTTTCGGCCGTAATTTCCACTTCCGGGGCTTTGCACTCTACGATGCAAATTGGCTCGGTTCCGCCATTGAAAACCAGTATATCAAATCGTTTAACCAGGGTGTGAAAACGCAATTCTCTTTCTACAGCAATTTGGGAGGGTTTACACTTTTTTTCATGGATAAGATAATGAATGGCATGCTGTCTTACCCATTCTTCTGGCGTTAGGGGGATAAATTTTTTTCGAACAATATCAAAAATGAGTTTTTTTTGTTCCTCTGTTTTTATGTCAAAGGCATATTGCGGAAAAATGAGTTTTTGAAAAGACATAGCTATAGATGGCAAAAACCGCATCAGATACCTTAGGCAGTTTTCAGACCCTGCAAAAAACGATAAGTTCGGGCAAATTTTCACCAATTTATCTTTTGCATGGCGATGAACCATTTTTTATAGATGCCATCTGCAATCAATTGGAAGAATCGGTTCTGCCCGAATCCGAACGCAGTTTTAACCAAAGTGTGGTATACGGCAAAGAGGTAAAAATGAACGACCTGGTGTCTATGGCACGCCGCTATCCAATGATGTCGGCCTATCAGGTAATTATTGTAAAAGAAGCCAAAGACCTTAAAGACTGGGATAAGTTGGAAGCCTATGTAAACCAGCCCATGCCTACCACCGTGCTTGTATTTTGCCACAAAGGCGGCAAAATGGATATGCGCAGCAAAACCGCAAAAGGAATGGCCAAATTTGAGGTACTCCTGTCAGAGAAGCTGCGCGATTACCAGATTCGCACCTGGCTGGCCGACCGTGTAAAAGCAAAGGGTCGCAGTATGGATACACAGGCCATTGAAATGCTGATGGACTATGTGGGCGATGACCTTACTACACTCAATAACGAGTTGGAAAAACTCTTTATAACGGTAAAAGAAGATTTTATCAAAGCTTCACACGTGGAAGCCAATGTGGGCCAAAGCCGCAAATACAGTGTATTTGAATTTCAAAAAGCCCTGGGCCAGCGCAATTTTAATAAGTCGGTACAAATTGCCCATCACATGGCAGCAGATATGGGTAAGGATGAGTATTACCCCTTGATTGCCATGCTGCATAAATTTTTTACGAAAGTTACACAAATCCATTACCTCGATAATAAAAACGATGCGGCTGTGGCCCAGGCAGTGGGTGTACATCCGTTTTTTGTGGGCGATTACACAGTGGCAGCGCGCAATTACCGCTTGCAGGATTTGGAAAGGGTTTTTAATGAATTGAAATTACTTGACCTCAAATTAAAGGGTGTTCACCGCGGAAGTGCAGATGATGGACAACTGTTAATTGAGGCTGTGGTAAAAATTCTTAAAAATTGACAAAATCCATAAGCATTTACCGTTAGAATACTCCAAATATTCTGTTAATTCGCGGTTAACTCAGATAAAAGTATGAAGAAATATTACTCAGTATTGGTATCCTTTTGTGCAATCACTGCAGCATTTGCCCAGGCACCTGCAGGTTCGCAAAACATACCTTCCGGACCGGCCATGAAGCCAACCCCGGATGTGACAGTGGATGTGGCCGGCAGCGGCAATCAGGCAAACGCAGGCAAACATAAGTTTGTTATGCGCCGTGGAAGTTTAAATTACAGCAACCAAATCCGCATAGGTTCTACCTATTACGATTTGCAATCAAACTATGCCATGCCTCACAGGGTATTGGTTCACCCCAATGGTCAGGTTTCAGTAGTTTGGACCAGCTCTCCAAACGATGCAACCAATTTCCCACAACGCGGAACAGGTTATAATTTTCGCAACCTATCAGGTGTATTCGGTCAAAGTGATAGCACCCGTATTGAAAATGTGCGCACAGGTTGGCCCAATATCGGTATGCTAAGCAATGGCGATGTATTTGTAATTGGCCATGAAGCTACCAATGGTGGTTTTTATATGAGTAAAAGCACTTCGTTGGGTGCCCGCCCCTCAGGTGCAACAGCAATTTTGCAGGAAGCTCCATACAAACCCATTTGGGCCCGCACTGCCAATAATGGCGATACCATTCACATTATTTACAGCTATACCGACTCGGCGCTGGTGGGAGAAAAACGCGCCCCACAGCGCAAAGGTATTTTTGCCCCTATGGTATACAGCCGCAGCCTGGATGGTGGCAAAAACTGGGATATTCAGCACATCATGTTGCCAAAATACGATAGTACCCTAACCAATAACGGGGGTGCCGATCAGTATTCAATTGATGTAAAAGGCAATACTGTGGCTATTGTAAATGCCGATATTTTGCAAGGTGTTGTAGCCTGGAAAAGCACTGATTTTGGTACCACCTTTACCCGCATTATGGTAGATTCTTTTGCCTATGCACCCTATTCTGCCAAAAAATTGATGCTTGATACTCCGTTTACCAATGACGGTACCGTAGATGTGTTGTTGGATAACAATGGCAAAATGCACGTATTCTGGGGTCTGGGCCGCGTATTAGACACCGACACTACCGATCAGAGCTATAGCTTCTTCCCTGGTATTCAAGGCATTGCCTATTGGAATGAAGATACTAAAACTTCAAAAATTATCGCTTCAGGTGCTGCTTTCGATCGCACCGAAGATGGTGCAAACCAATTGGAGTTGGCAACTTCTCAAGCCCTGTCAAGTACGGGCGGTATCCCATCAGGTGTGGGCACCGTAGCTCGTTTGAGCAATACCAGTGCAATGCGTCAACCCAATGCAGCCATTGATGCCAATGGCAACCTGTATTGTGTTTTCTCTGTACCTCTGGAGCAGGATATATCTGATTTGGGTGCCAATTTCCGCGATTTAGGTATCGTTTACTCTAAGGATGGCGGTGCCACCTGGGGCGATGAGCAAAATATTACCCAGGTAATTGGCCTTGAAGATGATTTTCCAAGCACATCTCGCAACGCAAATGGATTTGTGCATGTAATGTGGCAGCAGGATAACATCCCAGGTACTAACCTGCAAAGCAACTCTAGCTCTGACGGTAACCACCCTGCTGTATTGAACGAAATCCGCTATCAGGCTATCCCTGTTTCCGAAATTCTGAATGATAATATCGGCATGGTATGGGGTGCTGGTATTGATGCGCCCAATACCGGAGAGGTTTTGGTAGTAAACCAAAACTATCCAAACCCATTTAGCGGTACTACCAATGTAATGATTTACCTTACCCGCCCTGGCGATGTAAAAGTATCTGTGCACAATATGGCCGGTACCGAAGTAATAAACCAAACCAGCACCGGACTTATCCGTGGCAATCACATCATAGAAATTAATGCAGCAGGTTTGCCTGCAGGTGTATACACCTATTCATTAACTGCCGGCGGAAGTACCGTTAGCAAAACCATGATTGTGAAATAACGTTTAAAAGCATTCATTTAACAAAACCCTGCACGTAAGCGCAGGGTTTTTTGTTTTTCTTTGCAACTGTAATGAAATTCAAAGCCGGGCATTGGTATTATTTTCTTACCGCTCTCGTATTTATCGTGTTGGCCATTTATATGCGATTAAATCCCGGTAATCTACAATATTTAGACCCTATCTACCGCGAAGTAATATTTTGGGTGCTACTCGGTTGGGGCGCTTTTCGGGCCATGAATGGTTATTTTTTATACAAACGAAATAAATATACGAATGAGAATTAATGGGGCCTTTGCAATCGCGCTGTTATTAATCCTGGGGATATTGGGATGCCAGGGCATCGATTACAGTTCGAAGGGCAATGACGTGCCTACAAATGGCAATCTGATAATGGGAGTGGAGAAAGGAGATTCGTTTTTAATAGAGGAGGAGCTTAGCTATTTTCATCAGGATTATCCCAATTCCCATATCAAACCTGTATATCAGTGCGAAGTGGCATTGCTCAGACAATTGCAAATGGATTCTATGCGTTTTGTTGTCATGAATCGGGATTTTACCGCCGAAGAGAGAGACAATCTTGAACTGCGCGATATAAAAGTACGGTCGCAAAAAATTGCCGAAACCTCTATAGCTCTAATTGTAAGTCCTTCCAGCAATCTCGATTCTATTGACCAGAATACCCTGCGCAAAATGCTCAAAGGTGAAATTAATACCGGGCCCGGAGGCAGTGAAATTACCCTGGTATTCGACGAATCTTGCGGTTCAAATTTTTCGTATTTCAGCAAGGTATTTTTGAAGGGAAAAATAGCCGCAAGTGCGGTGAGGGCCATCGCCAATCCCCAAAAACTGATTGAATATATTTCTACCCACCCCGATGCCATTGGTTTTGTGGGGCTCAACTGGATTGCCGACCGCACCGAAGCCTTGAGCCGCAGTTTACTAAAATCGGTTAAAGTTTTAAAGGTAAAAGGCAATCTTGACAATCAGTACCATTTGCCATTTCAAAGTCAAATCAAAGCCCGGCAATACCCGTTTGTGCAGCAGGTATTTATGCACGATTTACAGGGGTATAATGGCCTTGCAAAAGGCTTTATTTCCTTTGTTGCCAGCCAGCCTGGGCAAATTATGGTGAAAAAAAGCGGACTTATACCAGCGCATGACTTTGGCAGGACTATAGTTGTAGAATCTGAATGAGGATTGGAACATTTTTTGATTTAGTAACCTTAGAAAGAAAAATAAGTAGTTTTTTTGCAGTCCCAAAAAGATATATCATAACCCCATTTCAACTGAAAATACAATGAAAAAGACCCTATATCTGTTACCCGCAATTTTGTTTCTTACAATTGCAAATTTTGCCAGCGCCCAATCGGTGGATGAAGGCAGAAAATTTACACGTAACGAACAGTACGAAGATGCCGACCGCGTTTTTAAGAGCCTGATTGCTGCGAAGCCAAAAGCCGGAGATGCCTACTATTTTTCGGGTATCAACTTTTTGGAAAACGGCGACACCAATGCTGCCGCTGAAATGTTTAACACCGGCCTTACCATGAGCCCCAAGTATACCCTCAACTATGTGGGTAAAGGACATTTACTGCTGCGTGCCGGAAAAAGTGCCGAGGCAGAAGCCATGTTTGCCCTGGCTTTGAAAGCCAAGAAAAAAGCGCTGATGCTGGCTAATAAAGAAGTAGCCCGCGCTTATCTGATGGTAAAATTTGGCAGCCGCGAAACTTTGCTGGCCAACGCCAATAAAGCGGTTGAGTTTTTAGGAAAAGCCGATCAGGTGGGCGACAACGAGGTGCAAATACTGCTGGGTGATGCGTATAGTGTGATTTCGCCCCTGGATTTGGGCCGCGCGGTTGAACAATACCAAATCTCTTCGCGCCTTAATGCCAACGACCCCAAACCCCGCCTGCGTGAAGCCAGGGTTTACCAAAAAGCCAAAAACTACGAAACCTCTATGGAAAAGGTGAATGAAGCCCTTTACCTGGATATGGATTTTGCCCCTGCTTACCGCCAGAAAGCTGAATTGTTTTCTGAAATGGGCGTGGTTTATAAACGCAAAGAATACAGAGATTCAGCTGTAATGTTTTACCGTGAATACCTGAAACGAAACAACAACCTTTCTGCTCGTAAAATGTTTGTACAAAGTTTGTTTTTCAACGGTGAATATATGGATTGTATTGAAGAGGGTGCCAAGCTGCAAACCGAAAAAGAATATCCCAATATCTGGGGGGTAATGGCCTATGCAGTGGTGCAAAAAAATGATACTTCACGCGTTTTTAACACCCAAGGTTTGGAATACTTTGAAAAGTATGAAATGAAGTATGTAAAACCCGCAAACAGGGGCTTGAGTTCTACTGAAAAATACTACAAAGGCATATTGCTGTTGCGCACTGGTAGCCGCGATGCTGCTTTGAGTCTGATCAAAGAATCGCTTACCGATACCGCCAATGCACAAATTGCCTGGTACGATAATTATTTCGACCTGAATTATAAGGCTGGTAACTATGCCGAAGCGCTGAATGCCATTAACCTGAAAGAGAAAAAAGTAGCCCTGATTTCAAAAGATATGTATTACAAAGCACAGTGCCTTACCCAATTGGGCAAATACACTGAGTCTATCAATACTTTCCGCGAAATCATCAGCCGCGATACTACTTACACCCGTGGTTACTATTTCATTTCTCAAAACTGGAGAAAAATAGATGCCAAAGATTCAACCGGCTCTCTTACTGCCTCTTACCACGATTGGTTCAAACACATGACTGCCGATGATAAAGTAAAATATAAAAGAGATCTGGAGTTTTCTTACCGCGATTTGGGGTACATCTGGTACAACAAAGCCAGCGCATCGTATGTAACCCCAGCCGATAAAGCTGCCGGATATGTGCAAAGCAAAGCCCAGTTTAACACCGCCATTGAATACTACAAAAAAGTGCTGGAGTTTGCTCCGGAAGATGCAGCGGTGAAAAAACAAATTGCCGATACCGAAAACTTTGTGGCCAATATTGGCAAGAAAAGAGCCCCGATAAAAAAATAATCTAATTGTAAGAATATTAAAAAAAGCCCGGCTAAAGCCGGGCTTTTTTGTAAATTTGCTTGTAATGTAATGTTATGAAAAGTATAAAATTGTTTTTGGCCCTTGTCTGTTTATTCGTTGCACCGCGGCTTAAGGCCCAAAGCTTACCCGAAATCCATTTGCTGGTGCGAATCTCTCCGGAGACCGGTTATACCCGCTTTTTTAAATCCCTGCCGCCTTTGTTTACCCAGGTGCGCTGTGTGGATGAGGAGTTTGGCTTGTACAGTGTGCATATTCCGGCCAGTACCAATGTGGCTGCAGCCCTTGATATTCTCAACCGCACCCGGGGTTGCCTGTTAGCACAGCAATTGCACCCGGTAAAACCGCGGTATACCCCGAACGACCCTTTGGTAGTGAACCAAAACTACCTGAACGTGATAAAAGCAATTTCGGCCTGGAACTTTGCCCATGGAACCGGAGTAACAGGCTTGGGAGATACGGTTGTGATAGCTATGATAGATGATGGCCTGGATACCCTGCAACCCGATTTGGCAGCCAATGTATGGCGCAATAGAAACGAAATTCCCTGGAATGGGGTTGATGATGATTCAAATGGGTACACCGATGATTATTTTGGCTGGAATGGGGGCGATAGCAATTGTCGTGTATTAACCAGTGTATCCATCGATCAGGGCCATGGTACTTCGGTAGCCGGTGTGTTTGGTGCTGTATCCGACAATGGATTGGGTATTGCCGGCCTGGCGCTAAAAACCAAAATTCTGCCTTGCCTCGCCTATTCAACAATCGGCACCGATGGCGAAATTGGTGTGGTGCGATGTATGCTATACGTTTGGCGTCAAAAAAAGCTCTATATCAGCAGCGGGGGTAAAAAAGGGGCCAATATAGTGGTGGCCAATTTTTCGTTGGGAATAGACCGCGCTAAGCCCGAGGATGCGCCCCTCTGGTGCGCTATGTACGATAGCTTAGGGGCTGCCGGTATTATATCGTGTGGCGCCACCAGCGATGCAAATAATGATGTGGATGTGGTGGGTGATATACCTACCAGTTGCCCCAGTCCATACCTCATTGCCGTGAGTTTTACCAATGATAATGACGTGCGTCAAAACTCGGGCTTTAGTCCTACAAAAATAGATTTAGCTGCACCCGGACAGGATATTCGCACTACCATTCAACGCAGGGGTACAAGTGCAGGATCTGAATACACAAATAAAAGTGGAACCTCATTTTCTACTCCATTGGTAACCGGCACAGTTGCACTTTTATACCAAAATGTATGCGATACATTTTTGTATTTGCAAAAAACCAATAACGACAGTGCCATGCGGTTGATGAAATCGTGGATTTTGAAGGGAACAGATAAGATACCCAGCCTGGCTGGGAAATGCCTTACCGAAGGCCGGTTGAATGTGCTTAAATCATGGCAATTGATGGATGATTGGTGCAAAGCCCGCGACCAGAAGTACAGTGTAAATACTGCAGCATTGGCTAAAGTAAAATTGTTTCCAAATCCCATCCATGCTGGGCAAAATATACAATTGATAGGAATTGAAACGCAAGGTTTGAATTACAGGATCTATGATTTAAGCGGTAAACTGATCTCTATGGGGGAAGCAACAACTGCGGCTTCCGGGCTGCAGATCCCTGCACAAACCTTAACACCCGGATTTTACATTCTCCAAGCCAGTACCCCAACATTACAATTGGTAAGGAAATTGCAAGTGTTCTAGCGATTTTGTATAAATTGCAGCACATGAAAACTGGTTTTAAACTGGCTAAATTATTATTGCCATGCATAATTCTATTGCTTTCCATCGGCAATGCCAGGGCCCAAAAGAGTAAAATAGGCAAAAAATTATACCCTGTTTTTAAAGAATTAAAATCGGTAAGTGATACCAGTTATACTTTACAGGATTCGGCCATTAATGTGGGCATACGCATAGTGAATGCCGAGTTTGAAGTAAAACCCGCAATTGATACCCTTTTTATGGCCGATTTATGTGCCGATTTGGGTAAATTAATGCAAAATTCTTATTTGTACGATGAAGCATCGGCCTCTTATTTACTATTGGCCGCTGCGTATTACCGCACCCAAAATATGGAAGAAAAAAGCGGTGAGTTTTTGGGGCGTTATTTATACACTTACAACCTTGCAGTTAAATACAAAAAGCCCGAATCTTATATCCGATCGGGCGATAGTTTTTTATATAACCTGGGCAATAAAGATTCAACCGTTTGGTTTACTGTAGCGGCCGATACTATTGCATGGAATGCAACCCGGGATACAGTTTTTGTGCGCATTAAAGGTGGCCATGCCCAGGGTGTGGTGCTAAACTCGAGGTTTGATGTATTTACCACATTTGATACTTTCTATAATATAAAACGCAGTTCAATTCTGGCGGGAACTGGACGTATCACTAAGGTAAATGATTTTTACAGTGAAGGATTTATTGCTTTAAATGCAGATTTTAAAGATACCCTTTATGTAGGTGATGCATTTGAAGTAAAGGTAGATATTGATACCCGAAAAATAGGCACCACCTTGCATGATGTGGCTTTGTATAACATTAAATTTAAGGGGTATGACGGCAGCATGTATTTTACCCAGGGGGCGGGTAATAACACAGTTAATATGGGTAAATTCGACCATCCTATAAAACTGGCTATTTTAAAAGATTTTAAAGATGCATGTAAATATTATAACGAGGTAGATTCAACCATTCTGCAAGCCAAAATAGAAGGCGGTCCATATGCGGGTTATACCTATGATGAAGCATTAAAAGCGGCCACTATGTTTGACCTTGAAATGTTTTTTGATTTTGTAAAATCGTATCCCGGAAAATATATAAATAATACCTATAAATTAATTGAAACTTACGCCACATGGTTGATTAATAATTGCCCTACAGGGCATGGCGAAGCACGCATAATTGAACGGATTTTAAATGAGCCCGAAACAGAGGTTATGCAGCATGCCCGCTTGCTGGTGGGGTATTATGAGCAAATAGAAAAAGCAGATTCGCTGTTTAGTGCAATGGTTACCCAACGCAATGGAGACAATGTAGAAACTGCTTTGGCCGATTATTTAAGAATGCAAAAACTGGCAGAAAAAATAGGGTTGAAAAGCACCGATTCTATGTGCAGTGTGAGCATTAGTTGGTATTACCATGTATTAAAGGAGAATAAAAAAGCCCTGGAATGGGCCGACCATGCATTGCATTTTGTAAAGCCCGAAAAACGACTGGTATTGAATATTTATAAGGCTATTTATTACAGCGAAATGAACCGCAATGAGGATGCGATAGCCATGTGCGATTCTGCCCTGAGTATAGATTCTACCAATTATTATGCCCAGGGATATAAAGGCTGGAATTTGTTAAAATCGGGCCGTATTAAACCCGCAATGCCTTATTGTAAATATGCTTTTGAAATAGATTCTTTTGTGCAATGGACGGCCATTAATTATGGGCATGCACTTATGTTGAAGGGCAATAAAGCCGAGGCCAACCGCTTGTACAAAAAGTCGTTTGAAGCCATGAGCAGTGGCTCGGATTTTTATGCTGGCTTACTCAGCGATTTTAATTATTTTATTAATACCGGAATCAACGAGGATGAATTTAAAAATTTGAAAAATACCTATATCCAATATTATAACGACCATTTTAAATACAAACTCAATGGAGATAGTTTAAAAGGTGCAGCGGCAAAATTAAAAGACAATGAACGGTATGCCGATGCTGCTGAGATTTATAAAAAAGCCTTGCAGGAGTATTTGAAATGCACCCCCGTAAATTGGGAAGATGTGCGCCTGGCCACCCGTTCGGTAGCCTATAGCTACTATAAAAACAAAGATTACCGCCAATCATTGGGGCAGTATAAAAAGGCTGCCGATTTAACCATTGACAAAGGCCTGGGTGATGATAACTTAATTTCGGATTATACCGATGTTTCGCATTTATACAATTGGCTCGATGATACATTGCGCGAGATGGAATATGAATCCAGGGCGGCTAGTTTGGAAGTGGCTTTGCGCGAAAAACGCGATTCAAAAAAATTATATATTATTACCGTAGGTACAGGCAATACCAAACACAATGATTCGTTTTCTGTAAGCGATGCAAATGCAATATCCACAAGACTTGCCGAAGGTGGAAAGCTGTATTTCGACAAAGTAATTACGCATAATATTACGGGTGCGAATGCCAATATTTCAGAATTAAAAAAATCATTGGATAGTGCCATATATACCTTGCAGCAAAATGATGTTTTTGTATTCTATTATTCAGGTTGGGCGCGTTATAGCGGCGAAGAGTTTATCACCCTGGCCGATGGTAAATTTGCCCTCAAAGATTTGGCCGGATACTTGGGACAGGTGCCTGCAGCCAGGCAGGTGCATATTGCAGATTGCAACGGGTTAAACTGGCGCAAGTGGTATCAGAACGACAATTTTGGTTTGCTGGCCAATCAAAAAAGCAGCCTGGTATTTTTTGGATATAAAAATTCGCGCATAGAGGAGCCACAATTAAAGCATTCGGTGCTCACAGCCGCTTTAATGGATGCCTGGGATTATACCATATCGCAGGGTGCCATTTCTGCTTCACAATGGATTGCAGCCGCTTCTTTGGATATGATGAACAACAATCACCTGTATGCCATCGAATCGCAAACCTACGGGCATGATTTTATTTTAGGCAAGGCCAAAGTTAAAAGCACGGATAAAGATACAGTTGCACCTATCATAGAATTGTTTGGGGCTGCGGTTACCCGCGGAGGTTCCAATATTGCGGTGGTTACCAATAAAAGCGTAAATGCAGGGTCTATTACCGATGAAAGCCGCATAGTGTATGCAAGGGCCAATGGCGTAAAATTAACCATTGCCGCCAATGGTCGTTTTGAATTACCCAAAGAATTATTAGGGGTAAAAAATATCATTATCGAAGCCCAGGATGAATATGGGAATCTGGCCCATCGTGAGTTTCAGGTTTCTATTTCGGAAAATAGTGTAAATGTGGGAGGAGTAAAATATGCTTACCTCTTTACCAGCCAGGATTATAAATACTGGTCCGATTTGGTAAATCCGCTGGAAGATGCCCAGTCTATTGCTGAAATATTGAAAGAAAATTATGGCTATGTGGTAACCCTTATTCCCAATCCAGATAAACGCACCATTGCAGAAAAGCTGGATTATATACGCCGCTATAAATATGCACCCAACGACCAGTTGCTGGTGTTTTTTGCCGGTCACGGAAATTACGACAGCGTATGGGGTGGCTTTTATGTGTGCCCCGAAAGTTTGCCACCTGCACAGGATCCTTATTTCGACACCTATTATCCCCAAAAAAATATAGCCGATTTATTGGATAATAGCACTTGTAAAAACGTGTTTTTGGTAATGGATGTATGTTTTGGAGGTAAAATGTTCGACAAGCAAGAAAAGCACGAGTATATCAATGTGAATGATGGCTACAATATTTCGCCCGAAGAATTTATTAAAAGGCAACTTGGCATTTCTTGCCGCCAATTTTTAACCAGTGGGGGAAATAATTATGTGGCTGATGGGGTAGCAGGGAATCACTCTCCATTTGCCAGTCGTTTTTTAATAGCATTGGAAGAGGCAGCCGCTCATAAAGATTACATTACAGCTTCTGAAGTGATGGATTATTTGCGCACCATGCGCACCATTGGAAACGATAAAAAATCATTTCCACGTTATGGTTTTTTTGGAGGTGATAAGGATGGTGAATTTGTAATGAAAGTGATGAAGAAAATTCAAACCAGTGCAGTGATAGCAAAGGAGTGAGGATGGAAGCCAGTTTTAAAACTACAATCGGATTGCTAGAGCATTTACCCGGCATGCATTATTTGTTTATTCCTGAAAAAATTGTAAAACAATTTGGCGGTAAATTTCCTATCAGAGTTATTTGCACGGTTAATAACAGCCTTGAATTTCAGGGAGGCATGGTATTTCTAAGCCAGGGCAATGCCTATATAACCATTTCGAAACCCAGAATGAAACAAGCCGGTGTAAAATTGCACGACACCGTACAATTAAATTTAAAAACGGATAATAGCGAATACGGAACCGAAATGCCGGCCGAACTTGAAACCCTGCTAGCACAGGATGATGAGGGCAATGAGCGGTTTATGGCATTGAAAAAAAGCATGCAACGCTATGTTATAAATTATGTAAAAAGTGTAAAAAGCATTGATAAAAGAATTGAAAGATCTATGCTATTAATTGGCAATTTAAAACAATTAAAACCCGGTGAAGAATCTTTTAGAGAAATGCTGGGATTGCCCAGAGATCGGGAGATTTAATGATTAATGCTTGCCTTTACCCGAATGGCTTTGCCGGGCGCGCGATTGCTTCTCAGGCGGGGAATAGTAGCAGCCAAATCAGGGGGCAGGGAGCAGGGGGCAGGGAGTAGGGAGCAGGGGGCGGGGAGTAGTGGTCGCGGCGAAAGGATGTTAATTCTACATTTTGCATTCCAACAGGGGGCAGGGACCGCCCATTGCAAATGTGGCGGGGGATGGTAAGTTGCATAGGAGTTGCTTACAAGTTGCTGCTAAGTGGCGTCTAAGTTGCGGGTAAACTGCGCATATACTGCTGTCACACTGCATTCAGACTGCTTCCACATTGCTTCCACACTGCATCCACCCCCCATCGATTTCGTTATGGCCGACTGCATCCTAGAGGGAGCAGGGCCCGCCCATTGAAAATGTGGCACCTTGCACCTTGCACTATGCACCTTGCACTCGGCTGTTATCAAGGAGTTACCACCGATACGGCTCCTGCAGATTCTCCGCTGCTTGCAGTGCGGCGTTTAATTTCGAAAAGGTATTCCCCATAAGCATCGCATTTCAGATAGCCATAATCGGGGCGCCAATCAGCCGTAACCCCGGTTTGGGGCAATCCATGGGCCAGATCGCGCAGGGTTAGGTAACTGATTTTAGCCGAGTCTACCCCATTTTTGAAATTAAGGATTAAAGCCTGGGCAAATGGCGAATGACTGCCTAATGCGCCTTCTAATACTACATTAGATCTGCCGGAGGTTAAAAACTGCACACATTTTATATCCTGCTGTTTTCTAATGAATGCTTCTACTTTCATGCCGGCTCTATCCACGGGTTGCAGGTATTCTATTACATCACTGTTTTTGCGAATGGAACCTGCATAGCATAAGTCCATAGTGAGAAATACATTGTTACAGGGTATTTTTTTTACATATTCCTGTACCAGAATAGATCCTGATAAATAATTGCGGAATTTTCCTCCAGCGGGGTCTTCGGCATCGGAGGGTACTACAAAAAATCCGCGACTTGGATGGTTATACCCATGCCCGGCAAAATAAATAAATACCTGATCGGTTGGACTATAGCGGTATTCTTTCATCTCGTCCAGGGTTTTCATCATGCCTTCCAGGTCTTTGTTTAAGGCAAAATGCACTTCATATCCATAATAATCATGCATTACCTCACTGAGTTCAGTGGCATCAAAAACCGGATTATGAAGGTCGTGCCAGGCGGGAGAATCAAAACTATCGGTGGCAAAAAACCAGGCAATTTTTTTACCGCTTCCAAAATTCTGCTGCCGGTTGCGGTTTATTACAACCGTTATGTTTGTGTCGTTACGGGCGCTGTCTTCGGCATACAGATTAAGGGTATCGGAAGTTATGCGAGACATTGGAATCGTAAAACGACCATTGTTTCCAAACGGAATTTTCACCCCATTTACCATAAATCTAAATACCCCTACATTGTCGTACACAAAGCCGGTAACCGCATTCTGGTCTGATACACCCACACGGATATTGTCGCCCCCGCGCACAATAAATGCATTGGGTAAATTTATTACGGGTTTAATTTTATCTACGCCAATATTGCGTTTTTTTATTTTTCCCAGCATAATTTCCTGACCTTGCGAAATGGCTTGTATTCCCAGTCCGGTGGTTTTAGAAATCATGTAACTGCTGCTAATTTGTATTAAACTTTGGGCTGAAATATTTTTATCGGTTTTATCATCTTCAAAATAGTGAAGAATGCCTTCAGTAAGCAACCCGTGGCCGTTTTCGGTTTCCTGCCTCCAGGTTTTATTGGTAATAAAGCAGCTCGATTTTGTATTATATGTGCTGCTAAAATCTTTGAGATAATTGTTTAAGGAATCCACCGCCACATTGCCTCCATCCAGCACCATAATTTGTTTTTTGCATCGCAATTGTGAAATTTTTCCGGCCACTTCGCTTACCATAAAATAATCGTTGCTGAGGTTTAGTTGGGCATATAAATCATCAGCCCTTGTAGGTCCGGCGTAGTAAAACAAAAATGCATCATTTTCACCCGCCTGGTATATTATGCGGTCTAGCGTATGATTGAGCGAGTCGAGGGTAAGTCCTTTGCCGTTGATATTAATGGAAATAAATGAGTCGTAATACAATCTGCTGGGATTGCGCAATGCCTCTATAATGCGCAATGCGTCGGATTCGGCATATTTTTCTTTGATTACGGTTTCTGTGCTTTCATTGGTTCCACATGAGAGTACAAACAAACGTTTTTGGTTGGCTTGCAGCAGCCGATTTTCCAGGTCGGTTTTTTTAATGGTGTACTGCCGGTAAATATCCCAGCGTGCAATGGCTTTACAATTGCGCAACACCTCATCATAATCTCCCAAAATGCGGTCGTTGCTAAAGTGGTATTTTTCTGCCACCTGACTGGCTTGCAGGTTGTATATCAGCGAAATTGAATCCTTGTGTTGCTCGTATGCTATATAACCCAGCCATTCTAAAATAAATAATTTACCTATTGAATCATTGGGCAAATATTTTTCGCAAACCTGCAGTGCCTTTATATAATTGCTAAATGCACCAGACAAGTCGCCCTGGTATTTGCGCAGGCTCCAGGCGTGGTTTACAAGGCTATCTTTTATTAATTTATGTTTGTAATTCTTTTCATACAAAGCCAGCATTTTCTTTTTTTCTGCTGTAAAAAAATCTACCAAGTTTCCATTCTCAATAAAAATGCTCCAATCTTTAAACATGTAATGGATATCTACAGGCGAAGTCATAATTTCCAGGCATTTTAAATACTGATATTGGGCCTCAGCCTGTTTGCCATTTAAAGCCAGTGAATTGGCATAGGTAAAACGATTAAATCTGCGGGAAGAGTCCATTTGGTAAGCTCTTTCCAGATAGGAGGTAGAGCCTTTGATTTTGCCATTAAGAAGCATACCAAAGCCGCGTTCTACCAATGCGTGCACAATGAAGTCTGAAGCACGGGTTGAATCAAATTTTTGCTTAATCTGGTTTTCTGCCAACAATATGCTATCGGAGTATTCAATGGCCTGGTTGTATTTTTGATCCATATTAGCCGAAACTGCCAGTTCTAAAAAGGCATTCTCTTTGTTGCGGCCGGTTTTAAGCCATTCCTTGGCGGTGTTATAGCAGGCGCTAAAATTGTGGGCATTGTGATACTGATAGGTTAGCATTTCCAACCAAAAGGCTTCGGAAGCTTTATTTTGGGTGAATTTTGCCGCATCCAGCATCATTTTAGCCAACTCGGTTTGCTTTGCAAAACCTGCACTTGAGATGGTGTCTATCCAACTGGATATGGTAGAATCAAAAGTAGAGGAAGTAAAAAAATAATCGCGGTATTTTTTAATAAAGGCTTCTGATTCTGCGGGTTTTACCTTCAATAATTCTTTCCAGATTACGTTTTCATTTCCACCTGCATATGCCTCATTGTCGTAGGTCCAGCGAATAAATGCAGTGAGAATATTATCGGTTCGGTTGTAATAATAGGTTGGATAATTAACTGTATAACTAAGCATATGTTTCAGGTCGGTTAATTCGGCCTGTTCCATAGCCTGGGCAATGGTGCGGCCCTTGAAATGGCCGCCCAAAATTACACTGTCGGTATACTGGTAATTGATATCCCTAAGCACTTTTACAGAGGCATGCAACTCTTGCAGCATTAATTCGTAAATTCCATTTTCATCAAATTCGCTTAAATCCAATATACTTGAATTCTGATGAATATAATATCCGGGATTTTCGTATGGTTTTAGGTTGTAACCCAATTTTGTAACCTGATAAAAAAGCGAACTTTTATTTGTTTCCGGCATTTCACTTTCGCAGTAAATACCGTCTGTAAAGTACACCGAGTCATCAAAGTCTTCATCCAAAATTACATGCCCAATGCTCAATAAGCCTCCGCAACTTTTAATTTTTCCGCTTCCAAGGTATTTAAATTTGCGCCCGGTTTCAGCATTTTTTACAATGGTATGAAACCCGCATCGGGCGCCGGCAAATATGCCTTCATTTGTACCGGCAAATAAATAAAACTTTAATGAGTCACCTTTTAATTTTTTATACGAACTGCCAATAATACTTTCAATTTTCCACATCTGGTATTCGCTTCCCTGGCGCTGCACGCCCATTTTTTTAGCCAGGTTAAAATTATAATAATTATAGGTAGCATTGTGGTAAACATAATTGAGTTGCATGCGAATTCGTGCATTGGCCAAAACATCGTGTTTTAATAATGCTATTTTACGTCCTTTCAACAACCAGTCGGCAGCTGTATCCTGCGAGTTTGATTGATCATAGCAGTTTGCCATAGAAAGGCATACATCTATTAAAAAATTAGAATCTTTTACTTTTACGCTGGATTGGTTTTCATCATCCCAGGCTTTGTTTAATTCTGCAATCCCCTCGCGGTATTTTTTAGCCTCAATGAGACTTGTGGCGGATTTAAAATGTTTACCAGCGGGTTTAGATTGCTGGGCATATAATCCTAAAATACTACCCATTAGAAGGGCAAAGCTTATCAGCGTTTTCATTGTTGCAATTTAATGTATTGTATCTCAACGCAACAATACTACTAAAGTGTTAACCTACAGGCTTAAAGCCTTCAAAAGCATTTTTGCAATTGTTGCAATAATGCAGGCTGCGACAAAGTGTGGGGCCAAACGGACTTTTTAATGTGGTATTGCGGCTGCCACAGAGTGGGCAAGGGGTATCGCTTAGTACATCTAATTCAATATAGCCATCGTGTTTGGGAGGAGGGGCAAGCCCGTGTTTTTTTAACGCTGCCAATCCTTTTTCGCTAATCATATTGCTATTCCACTGGGTTTCAAAAGTGGTTTGTACCAAGGGATCTTTAAAACCATTCGAAATAAGCTTGCTATACACCATTTGCTCCATCACTTTTAATGCCGGACAGCCCGAAAAAGTAGGAGTGAGGGTAATACACCAACGGCCATTTTCATCCTGTTTAATGCCCGTAACAATGCCTAGGTCCACAATACTCAGGGTGGGTATTTCCGGGTCCATTACTTCCTCCAGGAGAGTGCGTATATCGGTTTCGGTAAACATGCTTTTTTTTAGTTAGGAGTTAGGAGTGATGAGTTTAACAGCCTTTTTTAGTTGACAGTTTACAGATTACAGTTGACAGATTACAGTTGACAGTAGGACAGCCATTTTTAAGTTTAGAGTTAGGAGTTTAGAGTGAAGAGTTTAGGGGCTGTTAGCCCCTGCTACCCGCTCCCTGCTCCCTTTTGGAGTTTAGAGTTTAGAGTGACGAGTTAATTGACAGTTACCCTCGCTCCCCGCGCCCTGCTCCCTATTGGAGTTTAAAGTTAGGAGTTTAGAGTTAAGAGTTAATTGGCTGTTACCCCCTGCTCCCTGCTCCCTGCCCCCTTTTGGAGTTTAGAGTTAGGAGTTTAGAGTGACGAGTTTAAAGGCTGTTACCCCCTGCTCCCTGCTCCCTGCTCCCTGCTCCCTGCTCCCTGCTAGAAAATCCCTACCTTAAACCGTATCCCATACCCCTAAACCTGGGCTGTTCATTTACCATTCTGCGGCGGGATCTATGCGAAACACTTCGCACATTTCATCCAGCATGGGTTGTAAATGTTCGCTGTGAAAACCTTTACGGCCGCCATATACAGGGGTTGTGCTTCCGGCATCGGGCATTTTCAAACCGGCATCGGCTAAAATGGGTTCTATGCGTTGCAACCATTTGTCTTGCAAGGCTTTTTCACCTGCAAAAATGCCGGCTTCTATCAGTTCATTCTCAAAATTACCGGGTTCAAAAATACCCAGCGCCATTGGGAATGCTTCATTCAGTGCACTTTGCATGCGGGCTTTGCTTTCTTCCGATCCCTGCCCTAATTGTTTAATCCAAACATCGGCGTGCATGGTATGGTATTTAATTTCGCCTTTAAACTTGCGGGCAACCATGGCCAGGGGCTCAAAAATTGAACCCATCAGCATTTCAAAACGCAGGGCCTCGGCATGGTCAAACAAAAAATGACGCATCAGGCTAAAGTCGTATTCTCCGTTTGGCATTTCTACCAATTGGCAGCTGTGAAATTGCTTTTCGTTGCGGGTAAAAGCTACGGTATCGGGGTCGCTTTCGCCCAATTGCTGCAACAATTCATACAGGGTATAAGCCTGGCCAATTTTATCCTGGGCCATGCTGCTAAATGCAATGTCTTCTTCCAGAATAGGTCCCAATCCGGTCCATTCGCTGTTGCGGTGGCCAATAATCAATTGGTCGTCGGCAACTCTATATAGCAGGTCTTTCAGACCCTCAACGTGTTTTTCGGTTAATTCCATGGCTTAGATTTTTTGGGCTTGACGTTCTTTAAATGCTTTAATGCGGTCCATCACTTTATAGCTCTCCGGATCGCGGTGAAATTTCTCTGGGGTGGTTTCGAAAATATCGGCATCCTCGTATTCGGTTGCATAAATATCAGAGGTTTTGGTAACCCAAATGTTTACGCAATTGCCGCGACGGGTGTATTGCTCTTTTGCCAGAATAATGGCCATCTCGGGGTTAGGTGCGTGTACGCTGCCCACATGCTGGTGGTGCATGCCGCGTTTTACCTGCTGAAAAACCTCGTAGGTTTGCCATTGATCCAGGTTGGTTTGCTCGCCAATCTTGGCTGTATCATCAACCTGGGCCCTGTTAATTCTGGGATCGAGTGATTTTATAATCATGGTGTAATCAGTATTTTTTGTGTGTAAATGCCGGTGCTGCTTTGCACTGTCAGGGTGTAAAATCCGGCAGCGGGTGCGGCAATATTCATTGGAATGAGGTTGCGCCCTGAGCTGGCTTCGTATGCGGTGTTAAACACTTCTTGTCCGTTCAGGTTGTGAAGACGAATCTCTGTTTTACCCGCAACTGTGGCATCATAAAGCACGGTAAATGCGCCATTAGATGGATTTGGGAAAACCTGTACCTGCAGTTTTTGGGTGGGAAGTAATAATAGTCCGGTGCTGAAATTATCGAGTTTTAAATCATCAAATATGGCCCAGCTATTCACACTGCTAGCTTTCTCCTGGGTTGAGTCTGATACCAGTAAAAGTATGGTAGCGCTATCGGGTGTGCCGCTAAAACTGCTGTCCCAGGCTATGTCTTCCGAAAATGAAGTAAAGGCTGAATGGCTGTTTGGGTCAGAAAAAACGGCCGAACCCACGATGCTATCGGCTTTAAAAAAGTTGATGGTTACCATGGCCTGGTCACCGGCCTTCAGGTCGGATTTTAAAAATCCACGGATTGATTGGTACCGCTGACTAACCGGAAACGAAGGGCTTTCAATATCAATGGTTTCGGCATTATCGGTACCGTTACTATGCACCGTAATGGCAAATCCGGGAAAAGTATCTTTTACCAGGCTAATTGGGTCAGTAATAACAAAAGCATGCAGCTTAATGGCATAATTACCGCTGTTTTTGTCGCTGGTGCGGGTGGTGTGGTTCAGATTCAGCCCCCCGTTTTTCAAAAACAGGGCCGAAGTACCCCAACCATCTGGTTGCTCCAGTACAAAATTATCCCAGTTTTCAAATCCTTCATTGGGCACTGTGCCTGCAGTGGTATGATTTTTAAAAATGAAAGTAATATCGTCAATCTCTATATATCCGTTTGAGCTGGGGCCAACAAACTCATCGGCAGATTGGATATAAATCCATCCGCTATCGGCCTTTAACGAATCGGTAAGGCTGGAATAAGTCACAGGCAGGGTAATGGTTCTCCAGGCGCCCGAAGTGCCGGTAAGTTCGTATTCATCAAAGGTTACCGGAAATATTTCACCCGATTTAGTAAACGCTACCTGCATAAAAGCGGTATCACTGCCCAATGCGGCCCGGTAGGTAAGGGTCATGCTATCTGGGGTATTGCCAAAAGCAAATGCCGAACCTCGCAAAAACAGACTACTGGTATCAAAAACCGATTGAAATGCGTAGGAAACGGTACCGGTGTTTTTATCATTCACCAGACGAATGGCGCTGCCGGTGGTTTTACCGGCTACCTTGCTGGTTTTGCCAAAAACCTGCCAATTTTTGGGAACATTTGTACTGCTAGAATTCCAGCCTTCGAAATAGGCATTGGGTACTACCTGGGAAATGGCAAAGCCGGCCTGCAAAAGGAAACAGGAGAGTAAGAGTTTTTTCATCATAGTGTTTTATGCAAGTTTAGACTGGCTTTTGGCGCTTGGGTTGCATCAAATCATCATGAAAGGGGAGAAACGTATTTGGCGTCCTTACCCAAAATGGCACGGCGCACCCAACGGCCTTTTTCCTCGGCCATGCGGCGCACTGCCAGGCGTTCCTGGTTGCAGGGGCCGTTGCCGTTAATTACCTGTTTAAATACATCCCAATCGGGTTCGGTATATTCCCATTTGCCGGTAGTTTCGTTTTTATGCAAAAGCGGATCGGGAAGTACCAATCCTAAATCCCAGATTTTGGGCACATACATATTCAAAAACTGCTGGCGCATGTCGTCGTTACTGGCCATTTTTACTTTCCATTTCATCAGGGTTTCTGAGTGTATGCTCATTTTATCCGATGGGCCAAAGAACATCATAATGGGAGGCCACCAGCGGGTAAGGGCTTCCTGCACCATTTGGCGCTGTTTGGGAGTTCCGGTAGCCAGGAATACTACATTATCGTGCCCGTATTTCAGGTGAAAACTTTCTTCGGCACAAATCCGGTCAAGCGCACGGCAGTATGGGCCATAACTGCCTTTTGAATTGGCAATTTGGTTTACGATGGCACCGGCATCTATCAGCCAGGCAATCACCGCAGTATCGGCCCAGGTTTCGGCCGGGTAATTAAATACGTTGCTGTATTTGCTTTTGCCGTTGATCAAATCGTTAATCATATCCTCACGGCTTTTGCCCAGGGTTTCGCAGGCACTGTAAAGCAATTGTGCATGTCCGGCTTCATCCTGCACTTTGGCCATCAGGGCCAGTTTGCGGCGAAATCCGGGTGCACGGGTAATCCAGGTACCTTCGGGCAATGCACCAATTATTTCAGAATGCGCATGTTGTTCTATCATACGTATCAGCTGGCGCCTGTATTCTTTGGGCATCCAATCCTGGGGTTCAATTTTATCACCGGCGGCAATGCGGGCCTCAAATTCGGCCAGTTTTACGGGATCCTCGTCGGCAGTCAGTGAATTTACTGGCTTGCTGTTGTCGGTTTCGATGTATGCGTTTCCGTACATGGTATATGTTTATTTTTTTAGTCCTGTTAAGATAAATTCGGTAAGCTTTTCCGCAATCTGGTTGGGGCTCATGGCGCCACTGGGGCGATACCATTCCACTACCCAGTTGAGGGATGAAAGTATGGTAAGCACGGCAAATTTGTTGTTCACTTCATTGAAAAGACCTTCATCTTCGCCGTTTTGCAGTATTTGTAAAAACTCGTTCTCATACCGGTCGCGCAAGGCAATAAACTCAGGCTTACTATGCCCGGTAAGGTTGCGCCATTCATGGATAAATACCCAGGATGCATCCAGGTTATCGGTAAGTATGCGCACGTGGTTGCGCACCGCCATGGCCAGCTTTTCTTCCGAATTGAAATAGATGTCATTTACCTCGGCAATGGCGGTAAGGAATTTATCGGCCATGCCAAAACAGGTTTCGCGCAGAATATCTTCCTTGCCCTGGATATGATTGTACAGGCTGGCGGCTTCTATCTGCAATGCCGAAGCAATATCGCGCATTGATGTGCCCTGATACCCGTTGCGGCGAATCATTTCGCGCGCAACCGTAAATATTTGCTCTTTGCGACTGGGTTCTTGTGAATTACTTGGCATTGTGCTAACGAACGTTAGTTTAAGTGCAAACATAGGGAGTGGAAATCAAAAAAACAAATCTGTATAAAACCCGCAACTGGATGAGGGATTTAAACATATGGCCTGGGGTGAATTGACGGCTGGATAATCTGCCGGTTAATGTTGCTTATACCCGCCCCGTTTTTTAATTTTGAAGGGTTGGAATTTCTGCCGTTTCACCCTGATTATTTGCCCTTATTACCCGATTTTCAGCCCGAAGGTTGGGGTGATCTGGCACCGCGTTTTGCCTTTTTTCTGGAAAATGAATATTGCCTCCCTGCGGTTCTGAAAGTGAACGGAGAAATAGTGGCAGTGGGTACCAGCATACTGCATACCGACTCGGCCTGGCTGGCCACCATTATTGTGCATCCACAATTCAGAGGCAAAGGCTATGGACAGTATATTACCCAAAAACTGGTAGATGGCCTGGACCCAAATAAGTACAGCAGTATTATGCTGGATGCCACCGACCTGGGTTACCCGGTGTACCACAAATTGGGTTTTGAACTGCACACCCGCTATGCGCATTTCAGCATGCCGGCATTAATTGCGACTGATTTTGAGGATAATTCGGTTCCGTTTGAAGAAAAATATCTGTCAGCATTGCTTGCCTTCGACCGTGAATTAAGTGGAGAAGACCGCATATACTCGTTCAAACCCCATTTGGCCCAGGCCAGGTTGGTATTTGAGAACCATACACTTACCGGTTGCTATTTTCCCACCTGGGGCGAAGGCCATATTTGGGCCCGCAAAGATAGAACAGGCAAAATGCTCATGGACCTGCGTTTCAGCACCAAAAACATTGCCGCTGTGCCCGAAGAATCAACCCTGGCCCAGGAATATTTACTTCAAAACGGATTTGAATACATCCGCCACTCGCGCCGCATGTTTTTAAGGCAAAAAAGAACTGTGCATTTTAAAAATATGTACAACCGGATCAGTGGGATGCTGGGGTAGGGGGGGGATTTAATATTCGCAGTTTTCTTAATTCAAATTCTAAAAGGCCTTAATTGTGAGATCCTGCAACATGCGACTATGCTAGTGTAAAGTTGCCGTTCAATTTCTTTTTAAAAAGTCCTATATTTTTGTTATTTGTTATTGCCAAGCTACTTAACGTTAACGGGCATTGCATAGGTAGGCTTTTGAAACCGCAAACTGTCTGCCAGCATCAACGGTTATTAATTGCTCAAAAGTTTCATTTCGCACTTTCCGCCCACTAACGCAAAACCCGTTTTAGTGGCTGGTTTTTTCTTTCCGCCATACAACTTTTCCAGAGTCAGAACTACTTAAAACAATTTTTTTGTCGTCACGAAGTTCGCCCATTAAATTCATAGAAAGATTTACTGGAAGAAGATAGAAGTAGAGATATTTTTTGTCTGTTTTATTGCGTTCGGTCGGAATGATAATTTCTTTTAATCCAAATTCGTGGTCTTGTCCTGAGTCTGGAACATATGCCCAAGAAATTGTTCCGATATGAGGATAGTCTTTATTAACGATGATTTCGCCAATCCATTTCCGATTGTCGTGTGTTAACTCTATTGTCAATGCATTCCCACCGTTATAAATGATTTTTCCCTTTGCTATTGGTCCGTCTAAAAATCTGTCTATGATACCGAACTCCCCCCAGTCGCCACCCAAAAAACTTAAGCATTTATAAAGTCTGTATTCTTGAATAAACTCGAATATTAAAACCACTAATGTCGATGCGTAAGCCCCCTGAATAATATTGAGAATTATTGGTTTAAGTCCGCATGGATAATGAGGTAGGTGTCCGCATACAACTATTATTGTCGCGATGACTGTAATGATGATTATTCTGAATAGTCGTCTCATAAACTTGCAACTAACGATTGGCGGCTTGGCAGAAGTGCGGGACTTAGAAGCACTACACTGTCAAACCACGACAAATGTATGAAAGAAGCACAATACATCACTTAACCACTTCACCCCGCATTTCGCCAAACCGCTGTTACCGGATGCCTTGTTGTCTGTCGAAGGTGTTGTCGTGTCGGGTTAGCACTAAACTGTCAAGGAAGGGCTTTGGAGTGGAAGGACTGAACTGTCGGTTAGGGGGGGTATTTTTATTTTTTAGAAGGGTATATGAAAAAAATTGAAGTTTTTGCCTGGGCGGCAGAAAAAACTACTCTCTTAAAAACATTGGTTGTGCGGTTGCCTTATGCGGTTTTTAAGAGTGTATTTTTTCTGCCGTGCCTTTTTTCGGTTTGTCGTTATGCATTGTTTGTCAATGGTAGTGGTGTAAAGCCAGAACTGAAAGGGAATGCCCGAAAATGTTTAACTTGCTTTTGAAGTGAAATACTTTCTCTTGGCAATTCCAGTCATATTCATTCTGTATTTTACCATGTCTTGACTTGCATTAAAATGGGTTGCAATTTCATCGTGAGCCATATTGCGTTTATTAGCCCATAATAAAGCAGGTGAAGGTAATTGCAAAGTAGAGCCAAGACATTTTGCTTCCTCTTCCTGCACTTCGTCAAACTCTCTCATGCCAAAAGGAATTTCAAAATCGTATTGCTTTTGCTTTCTCTCATGCTTGCAAATAACATGAGCCAGTTCGTGCATGATGTCGCTTTGTTGTCGTGCTTCGGAATGATACTCATTGTAAAGAATAATACGGGTGCCGGATTTAGCAATCATCGTTAATGCACTCCAACCGCAATCAACACCATTGGCGGCTGAAAGAGTTGAGATTTCGTTTGGAAGGTTCAGAAACTCGGCAGATTTGCAAAGAGGCACTTGCAAATGCTCGGCAAGTTTAAAGGCACATAAAGCAGCACAGGGATGAACACTCAGTTCCTCCCTGTATTGTTTAGCCAAGCGTTCAGCGTTGGCTTTGAAACCGCGTTTAAGAATGTCCTTTTTTGCCAAAGCTATTTCATTTTGAATTGTAAGCCATGTCAATCATCTTAATAAGCATATTGGTCATGTCTTTGCTTAGTTCACGGTCTGCACGAAGATGAGCTACTACTTGTTCTTTGGTTGAAATTTGCTTTTTCTTTTCGCCACCAACAATAAATGTATCGGTGGTTACCTCTAACCATTTGCAAATTCTGATAAATGTGTCCACATCGGGGACTTTACCTTGTTCAATCCTTGATAGTGTTGCGAAACTTACACCACCAATTTCTTCGGCAACGGTTCTAAGACCTTTGTCTGCTCTCTTGTCTTTGAGCATACCAGCTAATAGCTCGGTGTTAAGCGTTGATTGCATGTTGATAAGTTTTTATTGATGTAACAGTGTTGCATGTGTGAAACGAATGAAAAGAAATGTATCTTTGCTGCAACAATTTCGCCTTTAGCGTTTCGTTCATGCAACAAAGGTAATGCTAAAAAACAGAATAGCAAAGGGTGGGAAAGAAAGTAAATAACAACTAATCAATAAAAAGTTCAGAAAAATGGATAGAGAAAGAATACACAAGATTTATGATAAGACCGGTGGTTACTGCCACCTCTGTAACAAAAAATTAAGCAGAACCAACTATGGGGTTCATGGTGCTAAAGGTGCATGGCATGTTGACCACTCAAAAGCAAAGGCAAACGGTGGGACTCACCACATGAACAACTTATTTCCCGCTTGCATTTCCTGTAACATAGAAAAAGGAACATTGCATAAAAATACCATCCGCAAACGAAAGGGTTATGAAACTGAAAGCAGTGGAAGTGGTTGCTTTATTACTACGGCATGTGTTACGAGCAAGGGTCTGCCGGATGATTGCCATGAGTTGCAGGTGTTGCGGAAGTTCCGTGATACTTATGTGGCTTCGCAACCGAACGGAGAAAAGCTAATAAGCCAATACTATCAAGTAGCCCCGCAAATTATTGAACGAATGAACCGACTTGATAATGCAAGGGAACTCTACGAAGCATTGTTTAATGACATTAAAAAGGCAGTTGGTTTTATAGAGCAAAAAAACAATGCTGCTGCGTTTGCCTTGTATTGCAATGTAGTAAAGGAGTTGAACGAAAAATACAACTGAGCAAATGGAAAAATTTAATCTACGCTATCTAAAACCCAGTGCATTTATAGTTATGTGTGCCGTGCTTGCATTGGCATTGTTTGCAGCAAATAAATATGTGCTTGCACATTGGGGAATTTCCTTCTCTGTATTTGCAATCATTGGTGGCTTGTTTGGTTTCGTCAATAACTACCTGTGGAATGTAAAGCCGTTTAGTTGGATGTATTCCGTTCCAGATTTTTCAGGTCGCTATGAAGGAACATTACTCTATGAGTTTAGAAACGAAAAATGTGAAGTTGTTTCGGATACGCTTCAACACATTAAAGTGATTGTTCAAAACGGTTCTGATGTGGTTATTAACTCATGGACGAAAAAGAAAGATGGAACAATGTCGTCCAAGTCAACCAGTATTGAAGCAAGCATAGTAAAAGAAAAGGACGGAACATTTTCTATCATCTTCAATTACCTCAACGAAGGAAATTTTGAGTTGGGTTTTGCTCCGCATTACGGAACTGAAATTTTGCGGTTGGTGGAGAACAGAGAAGGGAAACACTTGGTAGGTAAATATTACACCGAACGACTGCCCTTCCAAACAAAGGGCAAAATTGATTTAAGATTTAAAAACAACGTATTGTATCACGAAAAATAAAGTAAATAACTATGGCAAATTGTAACGAACATTTTGGAAAGTATAACGATGAAATCAGATTAACTGATGCTCGTAGGAAAAAGTTAAAGGGTTCAAGAAAAGAACTCCGAAACAAAGTGAGGAAATGGTTTAAGGAAAATAAACCTGATGAACCGCAACCGAAATTTACTGGTCAAGGGTCAATGTCAATGGACACCATCATTAACCCGATACCACGAAAAGTAAAAGAAGGGAATGAGGAAAAAACAGCCCTCTATTATGATGTTGATGACGGAATTTATTTTGAAGGAGATAAAGATGCAAAGGACAGAAATTCTACTGCAACTTATCACGACTGGATAGTGCAAGCTGTAACTGGTCATACAGATAAAGACCCGATAGATAAAAATACTTGTGTCAGAACTTTGTATGCAGACGGGCATCATATTGATGAACCGATTTACTACAAGAAAGGTGCAACGCCTGAATTAGCACACAAAAAAGATGGTTGGATTGAGAGCGATCCGAAAGCATTTACAGATTGGTTTAACGACCTTGCTGAAAAAAATCCACAACTTAGATTATTGGTAAGATACGGGAAAGGTTGGTTTGATTTCCGTGAATTTGAAAACGAAAGCAAACCAATGCCCAGCGGGTTGATTATTACAATCTTGATTTCAGAAAATACAGTTTATCGCAAAGACCGTGATGATATTGCCTTGAAAGAAACTTTACTTGCTATTCAAACAAAATTGAAAAGGTCTTTTGAATGCAACCGACCAACAACTCCCAAAGGTGAAAACCTGTTGAAGGATTATGCACATAAGGATTATTTCATGGACTGCCTTGCTAAGTTTATTGATGATGCCACAAAGGCTTTGCAAGAAAAAAACTTCAAAAAGGCAACAGAATACTGGCGTAAACATTTAAGTGAAAGATTTCCATTAGGTGAGGATAAAGATGATACTTCTAATTCGTCTGCTGGATTAGGAGCAATGATACCTCCAACTGCAAGACCTTATGCTAAATAATGAAGAATGAGCAGTTTGAAAAGGATATAGAAGGTGTTACAACCATTTTCAACGAGTTAACCATTGTAGAAGTTGATGGTGAAAAATTTCTAAGGGGTGAACTTCCTATTGTTGATGCTAAAAATAAGGAATGGGCAAAGTATCTTATAGAGATAAGGGGTAGCGATAGTTATCCATTTTCTTTTCCTAAACTTTTTGAAACTGCTGATGCTTTTCCGCACAATGCAGATTGGCATGTTTATGAAAATGATTTTTCTTGTTGTGTTGATTATCCAGCAAACGCAAAAATTATCTGTAAGAATGGTTTACATGTATCTGATTACATTAAGAATTATGCTATTCCTTATTTTGCCAATCAAACATTCAGAATTAGAGAGGGCTATTATCGTCATGGAGAATACTCTCATGGTATTTTTGGAAAGATTGAATACTATCAGAGCAAACTAAAGGCAAAAAATCCGGCAGAACTGCTTGAGATGTTTCGTTTTATTTTGCTAGATTATAATCCGCCAAGAACTGCTGAATGTCCATTTTGCCTCAAGGTCAAATTTAGGCATTGCCATAGAAATGTTTTCAAGGAATTAGGGTATGCTAAAGACTATATTTATCAAGACGGAGCACAATTGCTTGAATTTTTTAAGATATATCCTGATTACAAGCTGCCAACATAAATAAAGCGTTGGCAAAAATTGCACTCGTTTGGTGGCTGCTTTGCGTGGGTTTTGCAGGCGGGGCAGCCACCAAATGTGTGCAATGCGGGTAGCCATAGAAATTCATTTTTTTTGTGCGGTGGGGTGTTTTAATTTTTTTATTGCGTTGGCTTGCGTGTCTGCCTTTCAAGCTGATATGTCCCGAAGTCAAGTTGCTATTATGTTTGTGTCTACCTGTCAAAATTGTTTGTTGTATTGCTTAGTTTAATTTTTTAGGGGTCTCTTTTATGGTTGCGATGCGGTTAAATACGCTTTCTGCTAACGTTTTGCGTATATGACTTGTGGCGTTTTCAGAAGTGTGTTTCTGTCCACCATGACCAAACCTACTTAAAAGCCCTAAGCTTTGATATACCATTTTCCCCGCTATAAGTTATATACGCTGTTAGGCACTGGCATTTTTTTGTTTTAAATGTTCTAAAAACCTTGAATAAGTTTCTTCCTTTTGCTTATCGAACAAGTCAAGTAATTTCCTTCTAAGCTTAGTTTTCTCTTTAGGAGTAAAATTCGAACTATCGTTGATTCTGAAGGATGAAAGATTTATTTCGAATTCAGCTTCATTTCCTTTCTTTAAAAAGTCTTTGAAGCTGAATGTTACATTACAATGTCCGCTGTAGTTCAAATAGTCAAACTTAAATGATGATTCCATTTCCCAAAATTTTAGGTGCTTATGAAACTTTTTGTCACGAACGAAAAATGTCTCATGTATTTCACTTCCCTTAAATTTTAGTTCGGTTTTTTTCTTCATCCAATGAATCTCACCAGGCAAGTTTGAGTCTTCATCGGGTGTTATCTCGACATTTATAATATCCTTGAATTCGAAAGTTGAACTGTTCATATTAGATGATAGGCGATAGAAAAAGACGATCCTGTCTTCATTAGTAAAATCCCCAAAAAGAACCCTTGTTAACTCTTTACCGGCACTGATTATATTTTGTGATTTAAGATGTTGAACAGTTTTTTGTTGGATAACAGTGGCTATTAGATCACTTTCATTCGAAGTATATGATTTGACCAATATCAACTGGCTGTCATTGGATTTCTCAATTTCAATTTGACCGTTAAATATGTTACTTGATTCATACCAACTTTTGTTTAAGTCAGTTCTCTCAATTTCAAAGTGAATACTTGCTTTATTTGGCTGACTGGGGTCGAACTCAACAATAGGCTTGCTTATAAGTGAAAAATTCCTTTGACTATTATCTATCAAGTCATTTAGATCAAGGCTTTTAATTGCATTTACAAGTTGAAAATCAGATTCACATTCAATCCTGCTGGTAGTTTTTTTTATGTTGTCTTCCTTGGTGTTTTGACATTCTCTGAGATCGTCAAACTCTGAAGGACTAAGCAGTAAAGTAGCCAAAATAGGGACTAAGATTTCCTTTTGACTATCCCGACAAAATACACCACGAGATTTGAGAAACCTATTTAAATCAAACCTTGTCAAATAGTTTTGGTTTGCAAAACCACGGATTAACTCACCATGTGGAAGTACTAGGTCGATATTTGATGGAGCATTTTTCATTGGTTAAAATTGAAGGTTTTTGAAATTGTCAGTAAAGTTGATTACGTTAATTTTATTTGTAAAGTCAGTTGATTCAAAAGCCGATTTTGCCAAATTAACATCTTCAATGTGCCTAGTTTGGTTATAGTCATTAAAGCCAATAAGGATTTCTGTTGCCCAAGATTTGGATAAAGTTTGTGAAAGAGATATTAATCGTTTAAGGTCGTCTTTTTCAAAAGGATGAATGGAGAATAACATTAGTTTGGTTTGAGACCCATTTTTAGCTTCTAATCTTAGAGGAAGAATACTTGAATTTATATATTCTACTGGTAAGATTGTACCGTGATCCGATTTGACGAGTGGATTAATGTTTTTACCAGTTTCTGGATAAAAGAAAGAAAAATCATAATCTTCATTAAAAGTTCTTGCACACAGTATAGATTGATAAATAAACTCAATTCGCTGATTGTCGACCAAGTATAATTGGTCATAATTGTAATTAGCAGGAGTAATTATGGAACTTACTTTATCGATTAAATTAGTATAAGAGTTATCATCATTTGAAAGCCAAAAAAGGACACCAATGTTTTCAGAAGAGTTGAATCCTTGTACATTACCTATCCAATCGTGATGTTTTGGGCTGAGTTGGAAACAGTCGATTGCTGATGCCAAATCATCAAAGTATTCTTTGAATTTAGTGTTCGGTGAATTTGGGTAAGCTTTGTCCGTAAACTTGACTGAGATATGAATCTTTTTTAGAACTAAATCAATTAAAGGTGATTTATATAAAAATGCAAAGTCGATTCCATGCGTTTTCTTTCCATGATCTTCTTGCTGAACGCAATCAACGGTCACTCCTTTCAAAAGGCTAGACCAACCAATCAGCTTTAAGAAATTCTCAACTGATTTCTCGCCATATTCTCCTATTAGTTTCGATTTCTCTCCCATGGTTAAAGTTTAAGTGTATTATTTTTTAGCTTGTGCCTAACGTTTCGGCGCTTGGCGCAGTGGCGGATTTCGGTGCACAAAACTGGCAATACACCACAAAAGTTGATGCGAGGTAGAATGTTCAATTAACCACTTAACCCGCCATTGAGCCAAACGCCTGTTATAGGGCGTTTTTCTGCTTTCTAATGTACAATTCAAGCTCATATTCGTCTCTCTCTGATTTGTATTGTTGTCCGCTTAATTCAAATCCCAATTTTTCAAGAATGTGCTTCATTGGCTTATTCTCTGTTCTTACAGTTGCATAAATGTTGGAATCAGTTTTAGTCAATATCTCGACCAGCTTTTTCCCATTTCCTTTCCCTTCTTTTTTACTAACTATCCATCCTAATTCATATTCAAAGTCATCAGGCGAGTATGTGGAATTAGATTTTTTAAAAACTTTCTTTTTGTAACTATCATTTGGAATTTTTAGTGCTCCGACTGCTTCTATATTGGTTGTACTTGGTATAAAGAGTAAAGTCGGATTTTTTTCTATCAAGCCATCAAATGTCATACTACCAACTTCACCTGCACTTACCACAACACTTTTGAAAGCAGAAATTTCTGTAAGTGAAAAGTCAGATGCCTTCCCAATTTTATATTTAAAATCTTGTATCATTATTCATTGTTTCCTTTTAAATAAGCTCAGATTCCAAAAGGGTCAGCGGAAATTGAATGCCTTCATCTTGTAAAAGCCCTTTTACCTTAATTGATTTTAGGTGTGTTAATTGTTTTTCGTCACTCTTGCTTTTGAATAGTACAGTCATTTTTCTTTTAGTTCCGTTAAATTCAACAATTGTCGATAGGTAAAGATGCCCACCATCAACTCCTGACGATAGAACTTTAAAGTCGCTTATTTCAAATTCTGATGTCATTTTTTGCTGCTGTGTCGTCTTTCAAAATGCCCTATAACTTACTTATATGTCTTACAAACTCAGACCTATTTGTCGCAAAATGGTTGAATAGGTCTGACTTGGTCTGGGAATATCCACAAATATAATGGTTTTCATAATTCAGCAAACTGACTTTTGACTTTTTGAGCACACTGAGTGCTTTGATGCGTTCAAATTTCTGAAGTGAGGCTGCTGTTTTGACTCTACAATTCCTGAATAATCCGGAGAATAGTTTCTATCTGCACAAAACTTTTAGACTTGTCAAAGCACCAGCCAGCGCATACTGCGGGTTCCGTTCAAATCAGATGTAATCTAAAGTTTTCTGCCAAAAAGCAAGCCTTGCCAAGTCATAGTTGATTTTTTCGATGCCAGACATTAAAAAATAGGCTGTGTAAATAGAAAAATGTAACCAGAATTGGTAGAATTTATTGTACAGATGGGATTTGGAGTAGGGGGCAAATTTGCAGGTAAATAAAGCAATACATTGAAGTATGAAATTTTTAAGAACCTTGTTTGGCCTGGATAAAGCGCCAAACACCAAAGTACCCAGGTTGGAAGCGGATGAACTGGACAAGCACACTGGGCCGGAACTGTTTATGTACGGGGATCTGTTGTTTCAGGCGGGTAAAATGGAGACTGCGGAGGAAATATTTTACAAGGCCATTTTGAAAGAAAAACAAAATGCCAATCCCAATCGCAAATTTATTTCGGGGGTGTACAGTCGCCGCGGAGAGCTGTTTGTGCAGGTAGGAATTGGTTCCTTGGCCATGTCGGATTTTATGCAGGCCCTGGAATTTAATCCCCAAAATGCCAGTGCCCTGAATAACCTGGGTATATGGCATACCTTGCCCGGATTTGCCACCCCGGATTACCCCAAAGCTTTGGATTATTTCAACAGAGCCCTTGAAATATCGCCCGAACGCAATGATATCATATTGAACCGTGCGGTATGCAAAATAAAATCGGGCGACCCCAGCGGTAAACAGGATTTACTGGCCCTGAAAGCCAAGGACTATCCGGATGCCGATGCTGCCCTGCAGCGGTTTGGAGGGGGATAAATGGAATAGCTTACAGGGAATAGGGAATAGGGAATGGGGAATAGCGGAGGCGAAAGAAAAAGCAAGACTCAAAAGCATTATACTAAAAGCCTACGCTTTTAAACCATTGGGAAGGAGCAATAGTGGCTGCCAACTGTCATCTAAACTCTTTTCCTCCTAAAGAGAAATTGGCGAAACCGGCTCCTGAAAGCTTGGTTTCCCAGGTGATGCTCATTATTTGTTGGTGACAAAATGCAATTCCCATTACCTGATTGAATAAAGTTAAACAAAGCTTTGGGTAACCTTTGGCAGCAATCTGGATTTTCTTCAACCTGAGAGAAAGGTGGGAGAAACCTGAGAGAAATGTGAGAGAAACGTGGAAAAGAGAAAATAGATTTTATAAAAAATGCAAATGCAAAAAATCTTAACTCAAATATAATAAAAAAATATGGTAAAACAAAAGGGTACTAAAACCTGGACCGGGAAAATGGGAGATCTCAGCTATTACAAGAGAAAGGGAGAATGGTTGGTAAGGCGTGCTGCTGGTCCAAGTGCTGAGACGATTGCCACAAATCCAAACTATGCTGTTACCCGCAAAAACAATACTGAATTTGGAATGGCCAGTAAATACAGTAAATTATTCAGAGACGCATTAAAACCAATTTTGCATGATCAATGCGATGGCGATTGGGTAAACCGTGTGAATGCTTGTTTTTTTAAAATCATACGCATGGACGATGAAAATCCGCATGGGGAGAGATTACTTAAGGTTGGATTGCATAAACCCGAAGCTATCCATTTGCTCAATCAACTAAAAATTAACGAGGCAACCGGAGGAGCCTTTACTTTCCAGTCGGCACCCCAATGGCAATTAAAAGACGATGTATTTGCATGGTCTGAAATTACCCAAATGAAATGGGTCCCTGAAAATAGGTCATACCAAGCTATAGGTTTTAATGCATTGTTGGCTACGTTTGATTTAGATCAGATGCAGAGTCGCATTGAAGCATCAGATGCACAGGTATTGGAAATATCTGAACTTGATTCGCCACTTGAATTTAATATTTCTACCACATCCCATCCCAACTCGTTTAGGGTACTGGTAATTAGGGCTACAGCGCTGCAAATTATCAATAACACTTATGTTGCCTTGCAAAATCAATCCCTGAATTGTTTCCGGTTCAGTTATTACCTGGAATAAAGTGCGATAATTTTTAATCTAAAATGACTACCCTAAGAGATTTATATTTATCCAATATTGCCAATTAAGATTTATTATATCCAATAATCAGAGAATATAAACTGTAATCGCAGATTAAGGACAGGGTCCGCTCATTGAAAATGTGGCGGGAGGGTGGACTGCCCGAAAACTCTAAACTTCCAATCGCGAGGTTTTCACTCGCGATGTCCTCGGCAAAGCCGAGTCCACTCTTCACTCCTAATCGCGAGGTTTTTACTCGCGATGGCCTCGGCTAAGCCGAAGCCACTCCTAACTTCTCACTTCTCACTCCTAACTTCCCCACTATCTTTGCAGCTTATGTCAGACCCTGATTACATTTCTCTGAACCGCGAATCGTGGAATAAACGCACTGATTATCATTTAAATTCGGAATTTTATGATATGCCTGGATTTAAGGCGGGCAATACATCTTTAAAGTCTATTGAGTTGGATTTACTGGGTGATATTACAGGCAAAAGTATTTTGCATTTGCAATGCCATTTTGGGCAGGATAGTATGTCTATGGCCCGCATGGGAGCCAATGTTACCGGGGTAGATTTGAGTGACAATGCCATCGATCATGCGCAAATAATAAGTGCCGAATTGCAGTTGAATACACAATTTATTTGCTGTGATTTGTATAATCTGCCTGCTCATTTAGATGCCCAGTTTGACATTGTTTTTACCTCTTACGGAACCATAGGTTGGTTGCCCGATTTAGACAAGTGGGCCGCCATTATACAGCGGTATTTGAAACCCGGTGGGCAATTTATTTTTGTTGAATTTCATCCTGTAGTATGGATGTTTAATGATGCATTTACCGATGTGGGTTATAGTTATTTCAATACCGGTCCGATTTATGAAACAGAATTGGGTACCTATGCCGATAAAAATGCACCCATTAATAGCAGTTATGTAGCCTGGAACCATGGCATGGCGGAGGTTATCGGCAGTTTAATTCAACACGGTATGGAAATAAAACAGTTGCAGGAATATGATTATTCGCCGTATAATTGCTTCCAAAATACCGAGGAATTTGCACCCGGTAAATTCAGAATTAAACATTTGGAAAATAGGATACCCATGGTATACGCATTGCAGGCAGTGAAAAGGATGGAGGAACGGTGATACCCGAAGAGATAAGCGCAGCAGAAAAAGAATATTTATACATACAAACCTCTCAGATACCCAATGCCGGGCAAGGCTTGTTTACGGCCATTGATATTTACAAAAACGAAATTATAGCGCGTTTTGAGGGCGAAATTTTAAACAAAAATGAAGCCGGAAGAAGGGCAGATTTATTGCAAGACCAGTATTTTATTAATTTAACCAATGGTAAAATAATGGACAGTGCTCCGGTGCACTGTTTTGCCAAATATGCCAATGATGCCGAAGGAGCCGCAACTACGGGTTTTAAAAACAATGCAATTATTGGATTAGATCTAAATGAAGGCGTATGTTTAATTGCGAAACGAAAAATTAAAGCGGGTGAAGAAATATTTTGTGGATATGGAGCTGCCTATTGGAAGAAACATGGACAACGAATGGTATTGGCAAATCAATGACGTACTTTTGTAAAAGAATTATAAACGATTATATAATTACCAGATCTACCCATGAGTGAAAAAAGAAAAGTACCCCAGCAACAGAAAACCCGTCTGCATCCGCGCAGCCGGCATAGAGAAAGGTATAATTTTAAAACCCTGATAGCGGCTAATCCTGAATTGGAAGCCTACGTAAAACCCAATGCTTATAACGACGAATCCATCGATTACTTTAATCCGGATGCCGTAAAAGCGCTGAATAAAGCTTTGCTAAAACACCATTATGGCATTGAATTCTGGGATATTCCGGAGGGCTATTTATGTCCACCGATCCCAGGCCGGGCCGATTATTTGCATTACATGGCCGATTTGCTGGGATTCAGTAACCATGGCTTAATTCCGGTTGGCAGAGAGATTGTGGTATTGGATATTGGGGTAGGGGCCAATTGTGTATACCCTTTGCTAGGGCACAAGGATTATGGCTGGTCGTTTATAGGCAGCGATATAGATGAAATTGCAGTGGAATCTGCCAAAAAAATAGTTGAATTAAATCAGCTGAAAACCAGAATAGGCATACGTTTACAATCAGATAAAAATAAAATATTTGAGGGTATTTTATTGCGGGGAGAATTGTTTGATTTAAGTATTTGCAATCCACCCTTTCACGCATCGGCCGAGGATGCCCGGCGTGGAAACCTGCGAAAATTGAGTAATTTAAAACAAAAAACCGTTACAAAACCCAGCTTAAATTTTGGCGGAACCAATAACGAATTGTGGTGCGAAGGGGGAGAAGCCCGTTTTATTCAGGATATGATAAAAGAAAGCAAAACCTTTGGCAATCAGGTGTTTTGGTTTTCATCGGTAGTATCGCGCGAGCAGAATTTGCCCAAACTTTTTGCCATTCTAAAAAGCGAAGGGGCGGTAGATTTTAAAAGCATTCAAATGGGGCAGGGGAATAAAACCAGCCACATTCTGGCCTGGACTTTCCTATCAAAAAACGACCAGAGAAACTGGCGGAATAAGAGGTGGGATAAGGAACAGCCGAGTGCATAACGCAATCCGCCACATTTTCAATGGGCGGAGCATGGTGCATCGAACAGCCAATGGTGAATTGTGAATGGTGAATTGTGAATCAAACAGCTATTTCTTTGTAGAACCTAACAGCCTTTCTCCGCGACCACTGCTCCCCGCTCCCTGCCCCCTCCTCCCTTTTGGAATGTAGAATTAACAGCCGGTGCAATCCGCCAACCAACTTCATTAAACCTTAAACCTTAATCATTAAACCCGCCTCAAAAGCAGTCGGGCAAGCATTAATCCACCTTAATTTCCCAAGGCATACGCATTTGAATGCCGGAGAAAGTAGCTGCTTTTTGCAAGCGCTGTGCGGTTTCGTAGAAGGTGCCAAACTCGGCTTTGAGGGCAGATTTTTGGGCATTGGCCATGCTTTCTTTGCCAAATAATTGTTCGAACGCACTTTTCAAAACCGGCATTTCTACAACCCTGTATTTTTTAAGTTTGGCTTTCCAGGCTGCACTTTGAATAGCGCGGTCAATGCCTCCAAAACCATCTATCAATCCTAGGGTTTTGGCATGGGTGGCGGTGTATACATGACCTTGTGCCAGGGCGGCAACAGCGGCAGTGTCCAACTTGCGGCCACGGGCTACAATGCCTATGAAATCGCCATAAATTTCGTTTACCATTTCCTGAAAATAGTTGCGCATGCCCTCAGATAAGGGCTGATCGGGGCGCCAACCTGCCGAAAATTCGCCGGTTGGAACAGTTTCATAGCTCAGTCCCAGATGATCGCGGTACAGTTTGCTGGTATTGGGCACCATGGCAAATACACCAATAGAACCTGTAATAGAATTGGGGTATGCAAAGATTGAATCGCCCAGACAAGCTATGTAATACCCACCGCTGGCGGCAACGTTTCCAAAGCTGATGATAACAGGTTTTACCTTGCGGCAAATGTCTACCTCGCGGGCAATAATGTCGCTTGCATTGCTGCTTCCACCGGGGCTGTTTACCCTTAATACTACTGCTTTTACAGTTTTATCTAAACGGGCTTTTTTAATGGTAGCAGCCAAAGATTCGCTGCCTATTCCATCGGAAGACTCGTTTTTACCCATGTTAATTTCACCATTGGCATAAATAATGGCAATTTTATCAGGGCTGAATTCGCCCTCCATATCGCTTTGCACATAGGATCCAAATGCCAGGGTTTTGAATTTGTCATCGGCTTTTAACCCTATTTTGGTCTTAATTTCTTCTTCTACTTCGTCCTGGTATTTTAGTCCGTCAACCAGCTTATACTCCAGTGCTTTGCTGGCAGTGCGGGCTAAAAATTTATTGGCAATATCTGCCAGATTCTGACTATCGATATTGCGGCTTTTGCAAATAGATTTAATATGGTAGCCAAACGATTCGTCTACATACACCTTAATCTGCTGGCGGTTGGGTTCGCTTAATGAGGTTTGGATAAATGGCTCAACAGCACCTTTGTATTTACCGGCTTTAAAAACCTCCATTTGTACGCCCAGTTTATCCAGCATGCCTTTGTAAAACATTACCGAACCGCTGAAACCATTGAATTCCATCATGCCCTTGGGGTTTAAATACACCTTATCGCAGGCCGAGGCAATGAGGTATCCGCCATCGGTAAGCACTTCGGAGTAGGAATATACAAACTTGCCCGATTTGCGGAAGTCGATAATCTGGTTGCGTATTTCTTCGGCCGTTCCCAGTCCGCCGGCATATAAATCGCTGCGGAGGATAATGCCCTTGATATTTTTATCTTTTGCCGCGTGTTTAAGTCCGGCAATAATTTTATTCAATCCAACACTGGGGGTTAATTCGTCGGTGCCACCGCCAAAACCTTCAAACGGATTTTCCTGCAGCCTTTCGGGCACTTCGCCGTTCAATTTCAGTTCCAGTACCGTATTCGATTTCACATCTGGTTTATCTGAAGCAGAGCTTACCAGCCCAACAACTATCAGCATAAAGATACCAAAAATGAGGATGGTGCCGATAAAAAAGCCTAACAGGCTTGCCAACATGGTTTTGAAAAAACTATTCATGGTTTTGTGATGCGAATATAGAAAGGCAATGATAAGTAGCATTTTTGTTTTCGTTGAATCTTTGGAATGCGGGGATTAAGTATGGTCCCTATCGACCAAAAACCAATTCTCCAACATCAATGAAATCAACGATGTGCTGGTATTCTATTTAAAAAGCCCGATTTTCAATTTCAATGGCAAGGGGGAATTGCTTAAAAAAATCGTAATTCGCCCGCTGAAAAGCCTTTAAAGACAGCAAATTTTGTCTATTTTACAGGAATGGCACAATTTTGGTGTATTGATAATTAGACGCTATTTTTTTGAAATAGCCCACTAAAACAAACACCCGAAATGTTCAATTTGCTAAACAAAAGGAGTACCTATGAAAAAGACACTTACCATCAAACTGGCTGCAATCCTGCTTGGATGTAGCGCGTTTCCCCTGGCCGCACAGCAAGCCACTGGTTTATTTGCAGGCAACCACAATGCTCCCTATTCTGCGTTTCAGAATCCGGCTAACACCATGCCCGATCTGAATCGTATGTATATTAATTTCTGGGGCGCCAACGTGGGTTTCACCAATAATGCCCTTACCTATAATGCCCCTTTTGGCATGAATGCCTGGGCCAATGGCAATTACCCCGACCAATATAAAAGCGGCGATAATCTGCTGTTTAACCAGGATTGGATTCAGTGGGGAAATGCCAAAAACCAGAAACTGTATTATTTGAGTGAAGTGTACGGCCCATCTGTATTCTTTCGCGCTGCACCCGGCCTGGGAATGGGCTTTGGAGTGCGCAATGTGAGTGGTATTAGCATGACCGGTGTAAATGCCGAATTGGGCAAACTTTTTCGCTTTGGCCCCGATACTACTGGCGGTGCATATAAAGGAGACAATGCGCTGGTTAAAAACAAAACCTACAGCAATGGCCCTTTCAGTATCAATATCGACAATTATAACGAGTGGTTCTTTAGCCTGGCTGGTGCCAAACGCAATCAAGGTGTGAATTACTGGAAATGGGGTGCCACCGGTAAATTTCTGGTAGGTACCGGCAATGCATATTTGGGTGCCAATAAATTGGATTATACCCTCAATGGCAATCAAATTACCCTCAATAATACCGATTTACAATTTAAACATACCAGTGATGGAAGCATTGTAGATGGTGTAAAATACCCCTTTGGCCTGAACTTTAACGAAGTAAACGGAGCTGGTTTTGGATTGGATCTGGGTTTTGTATACGAAAACCGCACCAGCCGCCCTGCCCGCACTTTAAACAATTGGTGGGATTGCACCTGGGGCGACAATACCCAATATGACTGGAAATTTGGAGCCAGCCTTACCGATTTAGGCATTATTGGTTACCAGGGCAGCACCCGTCTCCTGGATATCAGCACCGCAAAAACTTATACCTTTAATAATAATACCCTGAACAACTGGCAGAGCTTTGGCGAAGACCGTTTTGCCAAAGTAGACAAAGGTTTTTTCGACGATAGCAGCCTGCAAGCCGGTATAGGCAATAATTACAGCGTACTTACCCCTGCCGCACTCAATGCGCAGTTGGATATGCGTGTGGGACATAATTTCTTTTTCGGAGTGAACTGGAGCCAAAGCTTAAAAGGACAAAACAGCCTGGGATTGCGCAAAGCCTCTTACCTGAATTTTGTGCCCCGCTGGGAAGGTGAGCATGCCGAAATTGGCTTGCCTGTGACCCTTACCCGCGATTATACCGCACTCAATGTGGGCTTGTATGGCAGGGTTGGTCCCTTTACCCTGGGTACAGATAACCTGGCAGGATTGGCTAAGTTTGCCACCAACACCCCCTATAAATCTGCCAATATCTATTTTGCCGTGCGCCTGCAATTGCCTACTTGCGGCTGGTACCATTACGATGAGTACGATTCTGTGGCCACCCACGATACAATCGTAAAAACCGATACTACCAATTTCTGGAAGCGCGATACCGTGCGCATAACCAAGCACGATACCATTTACAAAAACAAAGTAGTACGCGATACCATTAAAATGGTAAAACACGATACCATTGTAAAATACAAAACCACCAATGGAGAGGATCTGAAAAAACGCGAGGCCGAGCTGAGCAAAAAAGAAGCAGCTGCAGCTCAAAAAGAAGCAGATTTGAAAAAACGCGAGGAGGAAATCAAGCGTAAAGAAAATACCAATATGGGCACCGGTGGCGATTGCCGCACCCGCATTGCCGAATTGGAAGACCAACTTCGCCGTGAACGCGATTTATATAACAAATTAAACAAGCAATACAATGATTGCAGCGATGAACGGCTACGCCAGGAAGCCAAAATCCGCGACCTGGAAGCCCAATTGGTGCAATTGCGCAAACAAAACGGGGATTTAAATACCGAAAACAACAACCTGCGCATTGAGATTGAAAGACTGAAACAAGAGATTGCCCGTTTGAAATTAAACAACAATCCATGTGGTGCGCAGATTAAAACCCTGGATAGCTTACTGGCCATTGAGCAGAAGAAAAATGCCGACCAGGCCAAAGAACTGGCTGCCCAAAAAGCCCGCGTAACCCAACAGGATGCTGAGATTGCAGCCAATAAAAAACGCATCAGCGATCTTGAAGCAGAGCTTGCCACTACCAAAGCAAATTGCACCAACAGCAAAGTTTGTGATGATAAAATTAAAGCCATACAGGTAGAATTGGATGCTGAAAAAGCCAAAACCGCTACCCTTACAAAGCAGGTGGCCACCGTTACGGCTGATAAGGATGCTGCCCAAAAAGAAAATAGCACCCTGAAAACCAAAGCCGCTGCGGATGCCGATGAGATTGCAAAACTGAAAAAACAGCTGGACGAGTTGCGTAAGGAGTATGACTTTGAAATAGCCGAAAACGCCAAACTGCGCGAACAACTGAAAAATTGCGGAAGCAGCACTGAAGCCGCTAAGCTGAAAGCTGATTTGGATGCCAGCAACAAAAAAGTGGCTGAACTAACTACCCAATTGGCTAAAGTAACCGGTGAAAAAGAAGCCCTTGAAAAAGAAAATGCTACCTTGAAAGCCAAAGCTACCGTTGATGCCGATGAAAACGCAAAACTGAAAAAACAGCTGGACGACCTGCGCAAAGAGTATGACTTTGAAATAGCCGAAAATGCCAAACTGCGCGAACAACTGAAAAATTGCGGAAGCAGTGAAGAGGCCGCAAAACTGAAAGCCGATTTGGATGCCAGCAATAAAAAAGTAGCCGAGCTTACCGCACAGTTGGCAAAAGTAACCGGTGAAAAAGAAACCCTGGAGAAAGAAAATAGTGGCTTGAAAGCCAAGGTTACCCAAATGCAAACCGATCTGGATGGATTGAAAAAACAGTTGGATGATGCCAATGCACAGATTGCAGACCTGAACAACAAATTGAAAAACTGTGGTTCAGATGCTGAGCTTGCCAAAGCCAAAGCCGACCTGGCCACAGCCAATGCCAAAGTTGCCGATTTGCAAAGCAAAGTTGATGACCTTACCAAAGCAAAAGCCAAAGCAGAAGCCGATCTTGCTGATGCAAAAGGAAAAATTGCCGACCTTGAAGCCAAATTGAAAGATTGCAGCAGCAACAACTGCGATGATGTAAAAGCAGAATTGACAAGTACCAAGAACAAATACAATGTGCTGAAAGAAGAGTATGATGCCCTGCTTGCCGAACGCAACAAATTCAAATCTGATTTGGATAAATGCAAATCTGACCTGGCCAACTGCAGCAGCAACAGCAGCAATAACGACGATTTGAAAGCTGAGATTGCCAAATTAAAAACCACCATTACTGAACTGAATGGGGAAGTAGCTGGTAAGCAAAAATCTTTAGATGACCTGCAAAGTGCTTACGACAAATTGGATGGCCAAAATGCAGATTTGAAAAAACAAATTGCCGACCTCCAAAACCAGGTGAAAGCCCTCAATACCCAGGTGGCAGATTTGCAAGCCAAACTGAAAGCTTGCCAGGATGCCAACCCAGGCGGCGGCGGTAACTAATCTTAAGAGCAACCTACAATAGAGAACTGCCCCAAATTGGGGCAGTTTTTTTATGCTTAATAGAGAGTATTTAATAATCCGATGAATTGATTATGGTGCTGACAAAAGCCTTTAACCATAAGTGCTATTGCATTTAAAAAGCCACAAGTAAGATTTTGTGGCTTTGGGTTAAAGATATTTAATCAATCGCAGTGTAAAAGCTCAGATACGTTTTTTTACCTGGTTGTTCTGGTTGATTAGGATACTTAAATCTTCTACAGAATTGATGGGCTTTTTATACAATTCTAGCACTATATCGCGATTATCTGTTCGGCGCATGCCTTGCCTGGTTTTGAATAGGGTATTTTTGATTTCCATATCAAAGCGGTCGGCATCCAAAAATGCTACAGAATTGCGGGTAGATGAAAATGCGATTAACATACAACGGTCGGTTGGGGTAAGGTTTAATACAGCATGGCCAACAGTGGGGTAGTAGGCGATGCGGTTGCTGTTTAGAAAAACCAGGTAAACACCGTTGTTGAATGAATCGGCAGAAGCAACCCGGTAGCGGAAGTTCATGGATTGGGCATTGGTAGGATTTGCTGTTTTACCCGATCCAAACCAACCGGTTTGGGTAATTTCGAAAGTGCGGGTATTGGCGCCTAACCTGTTCACCTTGCCCTTGCTTATCCCGGTTTTATATGTTCGGTAAGCGGTTATTGCTGAATCTTCTTCTCCCCATTCAACATCTTTCAACTTACGGTAAACAGGGCGTTTGAACAAGGCCCTCAACCAGCCAAAAAATCCGCGGGGTTTGATTAAATCGTAACCCAACTGTCCTTTATGGGAGGGGCCAAATGCACTGCTATCCTGGGTAATGCGGTTGCTGATATCCATAGTTTCCCAGGCTTTGGCTACACTGTAATACTGGTAACCCGAGAAAATACTGCTAGTATTGTTGATGCTAAAATTGAGTAATAGTGAATGGTTGGCACGCAATCGCAGGGGTTTGCCATTTTTAATGGCTTTGATTTCAAATGCACCGTTGTTGGTAAAACCGGCAGCATTTCCATCTACCCGGCTGGTAAATGAAATCCCGGCAAAAAGCATAGCTGCCTGGTCGCGGCATTCGCGGTACAACACTTGCACCGGACCATTTACCTGTTTGCCATTTTCGTCTTCCCAGGCATCGGCGGGCAATTCAAGGCTATTGGTGGTTTTTAACATCAGGTAACCGGGTTTTTGTGTGTTATCGATGGTAAATGTATCGTAGGGCAGGGTAAACCATTGAAACCTGCTTGATTCTATGGGCGTAGCTTTTTCGGTATGTATTTCCTGCACTGGAATAACTACCGGAGATTGGATGTTCTCAGTTCCCTTTTCATCTGCCGGAGGTTGAATTTTTTCTTCCACAATAGCAGGCGGTGCGGCAACAGTTGCAGGGTGTTGGCCCATCGTTTTTGGAGTATACAGGGCTGTTTTTTCTTCTACAACCGGGGTAAGGGCCGGGGCTGTATTTTCAGTTTTAACGGGTGTATTAACTTCTATTTTAGTGGGTTTCGCATTTTGGCTATAATACCAAGAACCAACGGCAACTGCAGCGGTAAATACAGCGGTACCGCCCCAAACCCAGGGTTTGGTGTACCACATTTTTTTTGCTTTCACAGTGGCAAGCATGGCCCCAAAATTTTGGGCTGGTGGTATATGCGGGGCAGGTTCGTCTATCTTAAACCTGTATTTATCATTGCTCATCGCTTGGCCTCCTTCATAAATGCTTCTCTCACACGCTGCATGACCCGGTGTATTTTTACCCTTGCATTGGCCTCGGTTGTATCTAAAATGGTTCCGATTTCTGAAAAATTGCGCTTCTCAAAATAACGCATCACAATCAGTTCCATTTCATCGGGTTTTAAATGTTCCATGGCCTTAAGTAAGGTATGTATATTCTCTTCATCGTCGTATTTAGATTCAATTTCCTGGACTATATCCTGCAAACCTTCGGTGCGAACCCATACTTTGCGTTCTTTTTTTTGTTTGCGGTAATAATTCCCAATTTCGCTGCTGGCAATGCGGTATAACCAACTGCCAAAAGGAAAACCCTGAATTTTGAATTTGCCAATGTTCAACATGGCTTTTTCAAAAACCAGAGAGGTTATATCCAGGCAACTTTCCGCATCATCACACCTGCGGTAAATGAACTCGTAAATGGGTTTGTGGTATTTTTTATACAAGGGCTCAAAATGCTTTAGATCATTTTGCGCGGCCAAAATCCACTGAGACTCCTCCTCCAGAATTTGCTGTCTGTGCTCAGTTAATTCAGCCCTAGCCTCCATATGTGTAACCAGTATTGCCAGAAAGTTTTAATCTTATAACGCAGAATCAAAATATTGTTACATGCAATTTAGAAAAAAAATTGGGTTAACTCAAAAAAAGCCCTAAAAACCTCAGAATTCGAGGTGCAAACGTACATTAATTCGCCTGCCTGTAAGGTATTCGGGTACCCCATAGGTATTGTTTTGGATATCTTTTACCCAGCTGTAAGCAATTACATTGTTAATGGCCAGTATGTTAAAGAATTCTACCGCCAGCCAAGCCTCTTTGATATGTGATAATGTGCCCTTGTTGATTTTACGTTTGGTTTTGTCGCCCACCAATACTTTTGAAAAACCCAGATCTAACCTGCGGTAGGGTGGCACTGCGTTTGGTGTTTTTGAGTAACGGGCTTTGCCATCCAAAAAATACGGAACTCCGGTACCAATCAGCATATTCAGGTTTACCCTGAAAGTAGGGTTCCCGGGCAACTGATCCTGAAATACGGCTGCAAAATTTACCCTGCGGTCGGTGGGCCTGCGCAACCAAGGACTGGTAACCATCTGATTGAGCTCATTGGTGTAGGTGATTTTTTCCTTGGTTTGTAAAATGCTCAGGGTAAACCAGCTTTCCAGGCCTTTGATAAATTCACCATTGATGCGGTTGTCTAAGCCCCAGGCATACCCTTTGCTGTAATTATTGGCATAGTAACGGATGCGGATATTGTCGTACAAATAGGGGTCGAGGTTCTTCATGGATTTATAGTAACCCTCGGTTGTGAACTTAAACCTGCGGTCCCACATATTGAAATATCGGTCAACACCGGCTACATAATGCCAGGATTCCTGGGCTTTGAAATTGCGATTCAATTGGCCGTCAAAACCCCTCAATTCCCGGTAAAAGCCTGGTTGATAATATCCGCCTGCTGCCAAACGAATGATATAATCGTTGCGTTTAAGGCTATCGGGCAGGTTTTTGTTGCGCATGCGGTTTGGTTCCCAGCTAAAGTTAGCCCTGGGAGTAACAATCAACTGATTGCTGATTTGCCACCAATTGGCACGAATACCGGTGCCCAGCCACATGTTTTTGCGCACACTCAACCGTTTGCGGTTTTGTAAATAAGCCTGCACCCTGAAACTTTCCAGGTTGTTTTGGGAATACACCACATCATCCAGCACAATGCTATCGGTAGCAAATCCAAAGGGGGGAATATTATAACCGGCCGAATCATTGTATCGCCACTCGCGGTATACATCCTGGATATGCTCATAGTTAATCCGTATGCCGTATTTGGTAATGTGGCGGCTTTTGCTGCTGCCAAAAGTTCCGATGTGTGATATATTGTAAATGCGCGATTGAAGCCGGTTACGTCCATGATCCAGAAAATATCCAAACCCCAGGGTTTTAAGTGGCTTACCCAGGTTTTTTGAACTCAGGTCGCGGTCCAGTTCATTCAGGTTATAGGCACCCTCCACATCAAAATACTCCTGTTCATTGCTGCCTGTGGCTGATACAATCCATTTAAGTTCTTTCCAGGGTTTGATTTGTTTTTTGAGGGTAATGGCGCCCATGGCATAATCGTACTGCATGTTTTCCGCACCGGCCATGGCCATATCCAGTTGATAGGCCTGTGATATAGTGCCAAACTCAGTGGTGCGGCTGGTTGGATACAGGGCATAGCGGTTTAGCGCCAGATTGCCCAGAAATTCTACCGACCATTTTTTACTTATTTTGTAATTAATAAGTGTTTGGGCATCTGAAAAATTCATGTGATAGGCTCCGCGCACATCCAGACTTCTTGTGAGCAGGCTGTTTGAAAAGTAGCGGAATCCGGCAATATAGGATAAGCGCTTTTTCTTATCCATAAGGGTAGCCGTGTTAAGTAAAATGCCTGCATTAAAAATAGCCTTTAAAGTATCCGGACGGCGGTATTCAACATCCAATACCGAGCTCATTTTATCGCCGTATTGCGCTTCAAATCCACCCGCACTGAATTTGATGGACTTAACCATATCGGCGTTCAAAAAACTGAGTCCTTCCTGCTGTCCGCTTGAAATAATCTGGGGGCGGTAAATTTCAATATCGTTTACATACACCAGATTTTCATCAAAATTGCCACCCCTAACATTGTATTGCGATGAGAGCTCGTTGCCACTGCTTACTCCTCCCAATGATTTTATAATGGTTTCCACACCTCCACCCGAAGTGGGTATTTGTTTAAAACCCTGGGGATCTAGTTCAACCAAGGTTGAAGGGCCACTGCCACCTTCTATTTCAATTACAAAAGTGGGTTTTATATGCATGCCCTGCCCGTTGTAAATGGTATCGGTACTTTTAAACTTTTTAGGGTCGCGGTAAATGCGGTAGCCAAACACTTTGGTATCGCCGCCTTTAAATCCTACAAATGAAAATGAATCCAAATCGGGAATTGTGAAACTGAAACGGCCTGCCGAGTCGGTAATGGCCAGGTTATCGCCATACCCTTTGTGCACTTCTATGCCCGGCATGGGTTTGCCGTTACGTTCGAGTAATACACCACGAAAGCGTTGCTGGGCGTTCAATAACACCGGCAGCAGAAGCAATAAAAACGCTATGGGGCGAAAAAACACGTGCAAATAGAACGAAACTCAGGCGGAAATCGTGTCAGTAGAAACTACTTTTTTTAACTGGGCTATGGTTGCCACAGGATCGGGAGATGCGAAAACCGTATTGCCAGCTACCAGTACATCGGCTCCTGCCGCTACCAGGGCGGCGGCATTATCCAGGGTTACACCCCCGTCTATCTCAATTTTGGCCTGACTATTCTTGCGCAGAATCAGTTCCTTTAATTCACGCACTTTGGTATAAGTGTTTTCAATAAATTTTTGACCTCCAAACCCCGGATTCACACTCATTACACAAACCAAATCCGCATCGGCAATAATATCGGAAAGAAAATGAGCTGGTGTATGTGGGTTGATGGCTATTCCTGCTTTCATCCCATTTTTGCGAATTTCGGCAAGGGTGCGATGCAAATGGGTACAAGCTTCGAAATGAACACTAAGCACATTGGCTCCAACTTCAGCAAAGCGGGTAATGTAGCGATCGGGGTCTACAATCATCAAATGTACATCCAGGGGTTTGGTTGCATGCTTTTGAATGGCTTGCACCACCGGAAACCCAAATGACATGTTGGGCACAAATACGCCATCCATTATGTCTACATGAAACCAATCCGCATTGCTGCTGTTAATCATTTCAACATCGCGTTGAATATTGCCAAAATCGGCAGAAAGTATAGAAGGGGCAATAAATGCAGCCATGGGGCAAAGTTAAGATTGAAAATACAACTCACAAGGAATCGGGTGGGGATTTTAACGGGTTTTGGCAAACTCAGAATATCTTTGTTTTATAAATGATAAATAAAGCCGGATTTTACTGGATGGCTATACTTGCACCCCTTGCGGTTTATGCAGCCGATTTACCCAAGATTTTCAGCCAAAATATAGTTGATTTAGGCGCAAAAAAATATACAGAGGCTGTACCCTGCATGCTCCATTTGCAAGACGACTCGGTATACCCAGAAAACCCAGATACCTGCTATACCTATGATACGTATTGGGATTCAATGACTGGCAAAAGCATGCGCATACGTCAAATTTATTCGCGTTTCAGATTTTATGAAATGGCCCAAACAGGGTATAAATTGTTGGGCATGGATGCTGATATTTGGGATGAAGCAGAACAGGGCCGAAATTTTGTAAAAAACAATTTCAAATCCTTCAAATCCCGATTAAAAAATTTGAAAACCCGTTTTTGGAAAACGGTAAAAAAGGAATGTAAGGTGCGCAATATTTCATACGCCAAAGCCCGCGACCAGTATAAAAAAGCCCTCGTTTATGAAATTGGCATTTTGGAGGATTTATCTAAAATGACTGAAGCCGATTTAACAGAGTTAAGTGAAATGATGGCTAATAATTACCTCGAAATGGAGTATCTGGTAGGGTATTCGGAAGAAGGTACTCCCTCATACCGCAGCAAGGTAAATGGTTTTTTAGCCTCAAAAGCCGGTTTATATAAGTTTAAAAATCTGAAATTTGTGCACCAGGCAGATGGTTTGCCCGCCATGGATTTTGCATGGTTTTTTAATATTTCTATGTTATTTAAATACCGCGATCAGGATTGCATTACAACCCTTAAAAACTTTAAAGAAATAGCCCAGATTCTATCTGAATAAGGGATAAAAAGCCAACCGCCCTCCACATTCCGTGGCAGGGCGGCTGGGGGGAAAACGGCCACCTCCCGGTGGCGTTGGCCGTTTATTAACGCAACAGTGTTATCGTACCATCGAACTTGAAAACCTTGTCTTCAAATGAGGTGATTTCGACGTGGTATACATATACCCCTTGCTGGCATTCGGCACCGTTGGCGCGGCCATCCCAGCCCTGGGTTATATCATCGGTTTCCCACATTTTCTCACCCCAACGGTTGTAGATACGAATGTTGGCGGTTTTGTAGTTCTGAGCCGAAATCATAAATACATTGTTTCTGGCCACACCTGCTCCATCGGGAGTAAATATATCCGGAATAAATACAATGATATCGGGCCCTACATGCACCAGCTGGTTAGCAGTATCCAAGCATCCGAAGTCGCTGCGGGCAATCAGGGTAATGGTGTAGGTATTGGTATCTTTACCATAAGCCCACCTTGGTTCAGCCTGTGTGCTGGTATCGTTTGGATCCGAGATTGGATCTCCAAAATCCCAATGGTAGTTCAGGGTTCCACCTGGGAATACACTCTTATCCAAAGTACTGTTGTTAAAGGTTTTGAACTTAGGCAGTGCAATGGTGGTTTTGTATGGAGGATCGGTGGTGAACGATGCAAATGGTTTTGGATATGCCAGTACAAAGTCAGTTTTGGTAAGCGGAGTCATACAAGGGCCTGCAGTATTGGTAACTCTGAGGTTGAATGTGTATTTACCTTGGTTGGGGAAGCTTACACCGGTGGGGTTTTGCTGGTCGCTGGTATCGCCGTTGCCAAAATCCCACCGCCATTTCAATTGGCCGGCAGGGATGCCTGATGACTCAATACCGGTAAAGTCTGCGGTAAAGGGTGCACACTGTGCTACCGGAGAGGTGAAGTCAATTACAGGGTATGGGTGCAATACAATTTGCATGCTATCGGCCACCTGCGGGCAAACCTCATTGGCCAATGGCAGGGTGCGTACTTTTACCCAGGCAGTATGGGCGGTTTTATCGCCGGAGCCATGGGTGTAAGTTACGTTTGGTGAGGCTGTATTATCAAAACTACCGTCGCTGCCGTTGATGGTGCTCCACTGAATTCCGTTGTTGTACTTGCTGGTACTTTGTATGCCAAAGGGTGAGTTTTCGCAACCTGAGGCCGGTTTGGAAGTGGTGATGGATATGGTAGGTTTACTCCGAACCGTAATTTTATAATACTCGGTATCGGTACATCCTTTGTTGTTGGTGTAGTCGAAACGCAGCTTGTAAGGGCCTTCCAGTATTGCACTGTCTTTGCTTACCGCATTAAAGAATCCGTTGTTTACATTGGGGCCTACCCATTGGGCTTTTTCACCCAGGGGTTTGGT